>NZ_AJVF01000051.1 GCF_000262045.1 Bacillus siamensis KCTC 13613 | reverse complement strand
GTAACTGGTCCAACAGGAGCAACAGGAGTAACTGGTCCAACAGGAGCAACAGGAGTAACTGGTCCAACAGGAGCAACAGGAGTAACTGGAGAAACCGGTCCAACCGGAGCAACAGGAGTAACTGGTCCAACAGGAGCAACCGGAGTAACTGGTCCAACTGGAGCAACAGGAGTAACTGGAGAAACGGGACCAACAGGAACAACTGGTGTAACCGGATCAACCGGAGCAACAGGAGCAACCGGAGCAACAGGAGCAACCGGAGTAACTGGTCCAACAGGAGCAACGGGAGTAACTGGTCCAACAGGAGCAACAGGAGTAACT
>NZ_AJVF01000050.1 GCF_000262045.1 Bacillus siamensis KCTC 13613 | reverse complement strand
TCAGCTGACGCATTCGTCCGGCCGTTTTGTCTGGAGGAAGCGCCGCTCTTCCGCGCGGCTCTCGTGAAAGAATCGGACGAACGCCATCTTTTATTAACGGATATGCATCACATTATTTCCGATGGTGTGTCCGTCAACACCTTGATTAAAGAATTCGGCGAGCTGTATGCCGGCCGCTCGCTTGCGCCGATGCGTCTTCAATATAAAGACTATGCCGTCTGGCAGCGGGCGTTTCAGCAGAAGGAAGGATACCAGAAGCAGGAAGCCTACTGGCTGAAGCGGCTTGAAGGTGAGCTTCCGGTGCTTGAGCTTCCGGCTGACAAGCCTCGTCCGGCTGTCAGAAGCTTTGCGGGCGGCAACGTCTCGTGCACGCTTGACGCTGAAACGGCATCCGGCCTTCACCGCATCGCACGCGATCACGGCTCCACTTTGTACATGGTGCTTCTCGCCGCGTACAATACGCTGCTCGCGCGATTGAGCGGACAGGAAGATATCATCGTCGGCTCGCCGATTGCCGGGCGCCCGCACAAAGACCTTGAACCGATTCTCGGAATGTTCGTCAACACGCTCGCCATCAGAACGGAGCCGAAGGGAGACAAACGGTTTACCGATTATTTGGCGGAAGTCCGCCAGGCGGCGCTTGAGGCGTATGAGCATCAGGACTATCCGTTTGAAGAGCTTGTGGAACGGCTCGGCGTGCAGCGGGACA
>NZ_AJVF01000049.1 GCF_000262045.1 Bacillus siamensis KCTC 13613 | reverse complement strand
TTTGACACCCCTGTCGGTTTTCAAGACCGATCCCTTCAGCCAGACTTGGGTATTCCTCCGTATAAGTGGTGGACCTTGTAGGACTCGAACCTACGACCGGACGGTTATGAGCCGTCTGCTCTAACCAACTGAGCTAAAGGTCCAATGGTAGCGGCGGAGGGGATCGAACCCCCGACCTCACGGGTATGAACCGTACGCTCTAGCCAGCTGAGCTACACCGCCAAAAAACAATTAAAATCAAGTGGAGCCTAGCGGGATCGAACCGCTGACCTCCTGCGTGCAAAGCAGGCGCTCTCCCAGCTGAGCTAAGGCCCCAAAGTGGTCGGGAAGACAGGATTCGAACCTGCGACCCCATGGTCCCAAACCATGTGCTCTACCAAGCTGAGCTACTTCCCGATTTTTCAAAAGTATGTATGGCGCGCCCGAGAGGAGTCGAACCCCTAACCTTTTGATCCGTAGTCAAACGCTCTATCCAATTGAGCTACGGGCGCAACAATAAGTGCCGAGGGCCGGACTTGAACCGGCACGGTAGTCACCTACCGCAGGATTTTAAGTCCTGTGTGTCTGCCAATTCCACCACCCCGGCATGGATGGTATAGTTTAGTTGGAGCGGAAGACGGGATTCGAACCCGCGACCCCCACCTTGGCAAGGTGATGTTCTACCACTGAACTACTTCCGCGTTTGGCAATGCGGATGAAGGGACTTGAACCCCCACGTCTGTAAAGACACTAGAGCCTGATTCTAGCGCGTCTGCCAATTCCGCCACATCCGCAAGAAAAAAACATGGTGAGCCATGAAGGACTCGAACCTTCGACCCTCTGATTAAAAGTCAGATGCTCTACCAACTGAGCTAATGGCTCTTTTTACAAGAGACTTATATAGTATAACATATAAAAGTGGTGCCGGCAAGAGGACTTGAACCCCCAACCTACTGATTACAAGTCAGTTGCTCTACCAATTGAGCTACACCGGCCTAATACGCCAACTTATGTATGATAGAAATGGTGGAGGATGACGGGCTCGAACCGCCGACCCTCTGCTTGTAAGGCAGATGCTCTCCCAGCTGAGCTAATCCTCCGTATATTACACTTACGTGTAATGGCTTGGCGGCGTCCTACTCTCACAGGGGGAAACCCCCGACTACCATCGGCGCTGAAGAGCTTA
>NZ_AJVF01000048.1 GCF_000262045.1 Bacillus siamensis KCTC 13613 | reverse complement strand
CTCAACTGGAGAAACTGGTTCAACCGGAGTGACTGGAGAAACTGGCCCAACGGGTCCAACCGGAGTAACAGGAGTAACTGGTGAAACGGGTCCAACTGGAGAAACTGGTTCGACCGGAGTGACTGGAGAAACTGGCCCAACGGGTGCAACCGGAGCAACGGGAGTAACTGGTCCAACTGGAGCAACAGGAGCAACAGGAGTAACTGGTGTAACCGGCTCAACTGGTCCAACAGGAGTAACTGGTGAAACGGGATCAACTGGAGAAACAGGTCCAACAGGACCAACCGGATCGACTGGCTTAACTGGAGCAACAGGAGTAACCGGATCGACTGGAGAAACCGGCCCAACGGGTGCAACCGGAGTAACAGGAGTAACCGGGTCAACCGGCTCAACTGGTCCAACAGGAGTAACTGGTCCAACTGGAGCAACAGGAGTAACTGGTGAAACGGGATCAACTGGAGAAACAGGTCCAACCGGAGCAACAGGAGCAACCGGGGCAACCGGAGCAACAGGAGCGACCGGAGTAACTGGAGAAACTGGTGAAACGGGTCCAACCGGAGCAACAGGATCAACCGGAGCAACTGGTGTAACTGGTGCAACCGGAGCAACAGGAGTAACTGGTGAAACGGGATCAACTGGAGAAACAGGTCCAACCGGAGCAACAGGAGTAACTGGAGAAACCGGCCCAACAGGAGAAACTGGCTCAACTGGAGTGACTGGAGAAACTGGTCCAACCGGCCCAACCGGAGCAACAGGTGTAACCGGAGCGACAGGAGAAACGGGACCAACAGGACCAACAGGAACAACTGGTGTAACCGGAGCAACTGGAGCAACAGGAGCAACAGGCTCAACCGGGGCAACTGGAGCAACAGGAGTAACCGGAGTAACAGGAGCGACTGGAGAAACAGGTCCAACCGGCCCAACCGGAGCAACAGGAGCAACAGGTGTAACCGGAGCGACCGGAGCAACTGGCGTAACCGGCTCAACTGGAGTAACAGGAGCAACAGGTGTAACCGGCTCAACCGGGGCAACTGGAGCAACAGGAGTAACTGGAGCAACCGGCTCAACTGGAGAAACTGGCTCAACCGGAGTGACTGGAGCAACAGGACCAACAGGAGCAACAGGAGTAACAGGAGCGACTGGAGAAACGGGAGAAACGGGCCCAACAGGAGCGACTGGAGAAACGGGCCCAACAGGAGCGACTGGAGAAACGGGAGCAACCGGAGCAACAGGAGTAACTGGCTCAACCGGAGTGACTGGAGCAACAGGAGCAACAGGAGTAACTGGTGTAACCGGCTCAACTGGCTCAACCGGCTCAACCGGGGCAACTGGTGTAACCGGCCCAACCGGCTCAACCGGGGCAACTGGAGCAACAGGAGTAACAGGAGCAACCGGCTCAACTGGAGAAACTGGCTCAACCGGAGTGACTGGAGCAACAGGACCAACAGGAGCAACAGGAGTAACCGGAGCGACTGGAGAAACGGGAGCAACAGGTGTAACCGGCCCAACCGGCTCAACCGGCCCAACTGGTCCAATCGGCTCAACCGGAGTAACTGGCCCAACGGGTGCAACCGGAGCAACAGGAGTAACGGGTCCAACCGGAGTAACC
>NZ_AJVF01000047.1 GCF_000262045.1 Bacillus siamensis KCTC 13613 | reverse complement strand
TGCCGGCCGCTCGCTTGCGCCGATGCGTCTTCAATATAAAGACTATGCCGTCTGGCAGCGGGCATTTCAGGAAAAGGAAGGATATCAGAAGCAGGAAGCGTATTGGCTGAAGCGGCTTGAAGGTGAGCTTCCGGTGCTTGAGCTTCCGGCTGACAAGCCTCGTCCGGCTGTCAGAAGCTTTGCGGGCGGGAACGTATCGTGCACGCTTGACGCTGAAACGGCATCCGGCCTTCACCGCATCGCCCGCGATCACGGCTCCACTTTGTACATGGTGCTTCTCGCCGCGTACAATACGCTGCTCGCGCGGTTGAGCGGACAGGAAGACATTATCGTCGGCTCGCCGATTGCCGGGCGCCCGCATAAAGACCTTGAACCGATTCTCGGGATGTTCGTCAATACACTCGCCATCAGAACGGAGCCGAAAGGAGACAAACGGTTTACCGATTATTTGGCGGAAGTCCGCCAGGCCGCACTTGAGGCGTATGAACATCAGGACTATCCGTTTGAAGAGCTTGTGGAACGGCTCGGCGTGCAGCGGGACATGAGCCGCAATCCGCTGTTTGATGCGATGTTTATTCTTCAGAATATGGAGCGAGAGGAGATAAATCTGGCCGGGCTGAAGGCGTCACGATCAGAGCATACCGAACATGATGTATCAAGTTTTGACCTGACCTTATCAGCTGCTGAATCCGATGGAAACATCCGCTTTGAAATGGAATTCAGCACCGAGCTTTTTATGAAAGAAACGATTGAACGCTGGATGGGCCACTTACTGAATCTCTTGCGCCATGTTGCCGCCGAACCGGAAGTCACACTATCAAAAGCTGATATGTTGACAGAAGAGGAAAAGCAAAAGATACTGACTGAATTTAATAATACACAAACCGAGTTCTCGGAAAAAAACAAACTGTTCCATCAGCTATTTGAAGCGAAAGCAGCAGAAACGCCTCATCAGACGGCCGTCATTGAAGGAACACAACAGATCAGCTATTCGCAGCTTAATGAGCGGGCAAATCGGCTTGCACGAACATTACACAAAAATGGATTCGGTCCGGGAAAAAGAGCTGCTATATTGGCAAATCGTTCGATTGAAGCGATCGTCAGTGTTCTTGCCGTCATGAAATCGGGAGGGGCGTATATCCCCATTGATTCACATTATCCTAAGGAACGGATTCGCTATTTATTAAAGGACAGCGCGGCATCCGTCTTGTTGGTGCAGTCTGAATACAAAGAGCTTGCTTCACAGCTCGCGGATCACAATTTGTTGCTCATTCAGCTCGATCAGGAAGAACAATACGATATTTGTGCGGAGAATATTCATCCGGCAGTGTCTCCGGATGATACTGCTTATATCATATATACTTCGGGAACGACGGGAACGCCGAAGGGAGTCGAAGTCAGAAATCGCAGCTTTACCCATGCAGCACTTGCATGGCGCAGCATTTATGAGCTTGACCGTATACCGGTCAAGGTGCTGCAGATGGCGAGTTTCTCATTTGATGTTTTTTCAGGAGATCTTGCCCGCGCCTTGCTAAATGGAGGAACGCTTGTCATTTGTCCGGATGACGTCCGGCTTGAGCCGAAACAGCTTTATCAGCTCATTGATCAGCACCGTATCTCATTTATGGAGTCGACACCCGCGCTGATTGTTCCGTTTATGGAATATATATATCGCCGGAAACTAGCGCTGCAAAGTGTAAAAGTACTGGTGCTGGGCTCAGATATGATCAAAGCGAAGGATTTTTATACGCTTCATAAGCGTTTCGGAGAAAACATGCGGATCATAAACAGCTACGGTGTAACAGAAGCGACAATTGATTCTTCGTATTATGAAGCTAAAATGAGCGAAAAGCCGCGGGAAGATGATGTGCCGATCGGTGTTCCGCTTCCAAATGTGCAAATGTACGTCTTAAACAAAGACAAACAGGTCCAGCCGATCGGTGTTTTCGGAGAACTGTATATCGGAGGCACCGGCGTTGCCAAAGGATATTGGGGACAGCCGGAGTTGACAAAGGGCGCATTCAGCGACCCGTTTCAAACGGGAGAAATACTTTACAGAACCGGAGATCAAGCCTGCTGGCTGCCTGATGGCACTCTTCGTTTTCAAGGGCGGATTGATAAGCAGGTAAAAATCAGAGGATACAGAATTGAGACGGGAGAAATTGAAAGTGTGCTTTTGAAACACGATCAAGTCAAAGAAGCGGCTGTTACCGTGATGAAGGATGCCGAAGGACAGGGCAGATTAGCGGCGTACATCGTACCTAAAACAGCTGATATCTCATCGCTTCGCGAGTTTCTCATGCAGGAGCTTCCTGCTTATATGATGCCGTCTCATCTTATCGGTTTAGACAGCATGCCCCTGACACTGAACGGCAAGCTTGATAAATCGGCACTGCCGGCAGAAGAGGTACATTCATCACAGGCATTTGTCGCGCCCGGCGATGAAAAAGAGGCGATGTTATGCCGGATTTGGGAAGATGTGCTTCATATTCAGAAAGCGGGAATTCATCACTCTTTCTTTGAGCTTGGGGGAGATTCCATTAAGGCGCTTCAAGTGTCAGCCCGACTCGCCGGAGAAGGCTGGAACATGTCGATCCGCGATTTGTTTCAGTTCCCGACGATTGCAGAACTCGCGAAGCACCTCACGCCGGCTGTTGCAATGGCTGATCAGGGGCTGATAGAAGGAAGCGCTCCGCTGACACCGATCCAGAAGAGATTTTTTGAGGAACCGGGTGCTTTTGATCTTCATTATAACCAATCAGTCATGCTGTGCAGTGAAGAAAGATTCCAGATAAATGCTTTGTCTCAGGCGGTTCGCTCGCTGACAGAACATCACGATGCGCTGCGAATGACATTCACTGAAAATGAGCATGGGGAAATTGTTCAATATAACCGCGGAATCACAGAGCAGCATGAAGAAATCTTTACGCTTAACGTCATAGATCTTTCAGAAGAAACACAGCCGGAAAAACGGATAGCCGCCGAGGAAAAAGAAATACAGCAGGCCATGCGCCTTGATCAAGGTCCTCTGTTTCATCTCGGAGTGTTCCGGCTGAAAGAAGCCGACCATCTGCTAATCACGATTCATCACCTTATCACGGACGGCGTGTCGTGGAGAATATTGCTTGAAGATCTGCAGACAGCTTATCAGCGGGCATTAGAAGGCCGACAAATCAAACTGCCGCCGAAAAGCGATTCTTATATCACATATGCCGAACAACTTTTTGACATATCCAAAAGCAAAGCGCTGCTTGAAGAAGCCGCGTACTGGGACAGTGTGATGTCTTTTGAAACAGCGCCGCTGCCGAAAATAAATGATGGAAATGCCGGACGGATGCAGGAAAACGCGCGCACGGCATCGTGGAGATTAAGCAGCGGGCTCACAAAACAGCTGCTTTTAGAAACACAGCAGGCATACGGCACGGATGTTCATGAATTGCTTTTAACGGCGCTTGGAATGGCGCTTCATGAGTGGACGGGTTCTGAACAGATGCTTATCAGCACTGAAGGACACGGACGCCAGGGTCATATGCCTGACATTGATATTTCGAGAACGGCAGGCTGGTTTACATCTGTTTATCCGGTGCTCTTAGATATGAGAGTGCCGGACGGCTCAGGCGAAAAAACCGCTCACCGTATAAAGACGGTAAAAGACATGATGAGACGGGTTCCTCATTACGGAACCGGCTACGGGCTGCTGAGATATTCGCGAAACATTCTTTATAAAGACCCAGAAATAAGCTTTAACTATCTCGGTGCGTTTGACGGTCTTGAGGGAGGACTGAAGATGTCGCCATTCAAGCCGCAGCATGATATAGCGGCCGGGCGCATCCGCGAGTTTGACCTGGATATTAACGCGATGACGGCGGACGGACGTCTGGAGGTAAAAGCCGTTTATACCGGCGTATTTGCACCGGGGGCAGTCGAGTCTTTCATGAATCGTTTCCAAACTCATCTTGAGGACATCATCGCCCACTGTTCTGGCAAGAAAGAGCGGGAAAAAACATTGACTGATTACAGCCATAAGGAATTGACCGCTCAAGCATTATCAAGCATTGAAGATCTCGTAAAAGGACTTTAATTTCATAAAAAGGTGTGTGGCATTCGTGACACAAGCGACAGAAATCCAAGATATTTATCCTTTATCATATATGCAGGAAGGCATGCTGTTTCATTCGCTTTTAGACTCCGGATCAAACGCATATGTCGAGCAGATTTCATTTACGGTCAGCGGAGATTTATGCGTTGATACATTTCAAAAAAGCCTTGATATGCTTGTCAGCCGCTATGATATTTTCAGAACAATTTTCATAAAAGAAGTACCTGACCTTGAAGGGCCGCAGCAGGTAGTCCTTTCGCGCCGCGACACTGCCGTACGGACTGAAGACATTTCAGATTATTCGGAAGAACAGCAGCAAAGCATCATTGACGAATTTAAGGAAAACGACCGGCATAAGGGGTTTGATCTGCAAAAAGGCCCCTTAATGCGCCTTGCTCTTTTTCATACGGGAAAAAACCGCCATACATGCGTTTGGACTCACCATCACATTATGATGGACGGCTGGAGCCTGGGCATTGTGCTGAAAGATTTCTTCAGCATGTATTATTCGATCCGGAACGGGCGGCCTGTAAACCTCGGCAGTCCGAATCCTTACAGCACTTATATCAAATGGCTACGAAGCCGGAATAAAGAAGAAACGTCAGCGTTCTGGTCCGGCTATTTGAAAGATTACGGAGAAACCGTTTCTGTTCCGCAAACGAAGAATAAGCCGGCGCAAAACGGTTATACATCTGAGCATTTTCAATTTTCCCTTGAGCCTGAAACCGTACAAAAACTGACAGACATAGCCCGGGGCATCGGGGTCACGCTGAATACTATATTTACGGGCATTTGGGGCCTGCTTCTCCATCGTTACAACGGGACTGAAGATGCGGTCTTCGGTTCGGTTGTTTCCGGCAGGCCGTCAGCTATCAGCGGCATTGAATCCATGGCCGGGCTGTTTATCAATACCGTTCCGGTGAGGGTGCGCGCAGCTGAGGATATGACTTTTGCATCGCTTGTTAAAGCAGTGCAAAAAGATTCACTCGCAGCGGAAGAGCATAGCTATTATCCGCTTTATGACATTCAAAACGAGAGCGGTCTGCAAAAAGATCTCTTGAACCATATCCTTGTCTTTGAAAATTATCCGGTTCAGATGCAGGCTGCGGTAAACGGCTGGCAGCAGACTGAAAGCCATGCGCTCTCTCTTGAAAACTTTTCGATGGCGGAAGAAACGAACTATGATCTCAACGTCGTCATCGTTCCGGGGGAAGAGTTTTATGTGAAATTCAGCTACAATGCTGACATTTATGATCGGGAGGACATGAAACGGATCAAAGGGCATATTCTTGAGGTCATCTCCTGTGTAACAGAGGATCCGGACAGGCTCTTATCAAGCATCAGTCTCGTGCCGCCGGAGGAAGAGGCCTTGATTCATTCGTTTAACGACACAAGCCGTCCGTATCCTGAGACAACCGTTCACGGGCTTTTTGAAGAACAGGCTGCCAAAACGCCCGACCAGGAAGCGTTGAGATATAACGGGATAAGCTGGAGCTATAAGAAATTAAATCAGCGGGCGAATCAGATTGCGCATGCGTTAAGGGAAAAAGGCGCCCGTCCCGATCAGATTACCGCTGTTATGCTGCGCCGATCGATGAATACGGTCGCCGCTCTGCTCGGAATTTGGAAATCGGGCAGCGCTTATATGCCGATTGATGCGGAATATCCGCCTGAACGGATCTCATTTTTGCTGAGAGACAGTGAAGCTTCACTGCTCGTGACTGAAAAAGACCTGCTTCCTCTCATTCCGCCGCATTTTAAGGGAAACGTCGTCATCTTGGAGGAAACGGTTTCCCGGCAGACCGGGCCGCTTCCGCCGGTGTCCGGCAGCGGAAATTGGGCGTATGTCATTTACACCTCGGGAACGACAGGCCGTCCGAAAGGCGTGCTTGTACAACACAAAGCGATCAGCAATACATTGCAATGGCGGCGTGAAGAATACGGCATGTCAGAAGGCGACATAGCGCTTCATCTTTTTTCATACGTATTTGACGGCTCTTTGACAAGTCTTTTCACTCCGCTGCTGTCCGGCGCTTGTGTACTGTTGACTGATGAAGACGATGCAAAAGACGTTCTTTCAATGAAACAGAAAATTGCCCGCCACGGGGTAAGCCATCTTCTGATCGTTCCGTCCCTTTATCGCGTCCTGCTTGATTCTCTGACAAAAAAAGATGCACAGACGCTTCGGGCGGTGACATTTGCCGGGGAAGCGGCAACCCCTGATATCGTGGAAGCGAGCCGGAATATATGCCCGAATGCCGAGCTGCTGAATGAATACGGCCCGACGGAGAACAGTGTGGCAGCGACGATCCTGCGCAATCTGCAAAAAAGCAGCCGGATTACGATCGGACGCCCGATCTCCAATACATCCGTCTATATCATGCACGGTGTCCAGCTGCAGCCGGTCGGAGCCGTCGGTGAACTGTGTATTTCAGGAAAAGGTCTTGCACACGGATATTTTCAGCAAAAAGAGCTGACGGATAAAGCCTTTACCCCTCATCCGTTTCGTGAAGGTGAACGGCTGTACAGAACGGGGGATGCAGCCCGGTTTTTACCGGACGGAACGATTGAATATATGGGGCGTTTTGATGATCAGGTGAAAGTGAGAGGCTATAGAATCGAATTAGGAGAAATCGAAACGGCACTCAGAAGTCTGTCCGGGGTAAAAGAGGCGGCAGTTACCGTGCGCAAAACGGCGGACGGAGATCAGGAGCTTGCAGCTTATGTCGTACTGCAAAACGCGGGTGTGACATTTGATCCGCACGCCGAATTGGCGGGGACATTACCTGCTTATATGATACCGGGAAGCTTTACCAAACTGACGGAAATGCCGCTGTCTGCGAGCGGAAAACTTGATAGGGCCGCGCTTCCTGAACCGGAAGAAGCTGTGAGAACCGGTGATTATCAAGCGCCCCGCACGATGCTTGAGACTGAGATGCTGTCTATTTGGCAAGATGTGCTGAAACGGGACCGCATCAGTATGAGAGATGATTTCTTCCAAATCGGCGGACAGTCGCTGAAAGCCGCATCACTTGTTTCAAATATACATAAACGGCTGCAAATTGAACTTGCCGTCCGCCATGTCTTTGAACATCCGACCATTGAGAGCATGGCCCGCTTCCTTGAACAGAAGAAAAGAGGAGAATATGCGGAAATCACGCCTGCAAAGACGAAGGACTTGTACCCGTTATCTTTTGCTCAAAAAAGGCTTTATGCCCTTCACCAGCTTGCGGCGGACAGCACGGGCTATCATATGCCCGCTTGTCTGGAACTGAGCGGCAGGCTCAATCGGAACCGTCTGCAAGAAGCCTTTTCAGCGCTGCTGCAAAGGCATGAAGCGTTACGCACATCATTTGTGTTACGAAACGGGGAGCCGATGCAGCACATACATTCACATGTGGAGCTCGAACTCACAGAGCTTCACATGCCGTCCGAGTCACTTCTTCACGAGACGTTGGAAACTTTCGTTAAGCCGTTTGACGTGGAAAAAGCGCCGCTTTTGAGGGTGACTTTAGCCAAAGTCAATGAAGACCGCCATTTTCTGCTGCTCGATATGCATCATCTTATCGCAGACGGTGTGTCAATGAGCGTTCTGATTCAGGAATTGACGGATTTGTACAGAGGGAAGGAATTGCGGCCGTTAAAACTGCAGTACAAAGATTTTTCCGTCTGGCAGCATGACCGGTCTGCCGCTGAAGAGTTCAAAAAACATGAGCGGTATTGGCTGGATGCGCTCGGGGAAAACATTCCCGTTCTTGATCTGCCGCTGGATAAAAAGCGCCCTCAGTTTCCTGATTTCAGCGGATCCGCGGTTCGAACGCGTCTTCAAAAGGAAACGGCGGAGAATTTGCGCCGGCTCATGGATGAGACGGGTTCCACGCTGTATATGATTCTTTTGGCCGGCTATTCCCTGTTCCTGTCTAAATTGAGCGGACAGGAAGATGTTGTCATCGGTTCACCTGCGGCAGGCAGAAGCCGCGCTGAGCTTGAAGGGGTCATCGGCATGTTTGTTAACACCGTGGCCATGAGAAGCAGGCCGGAAGGTGATAAGACATTCCGCGCTTATTTAGAAGAGGTGAAAATGCTCGCCCTCGGCGCAGCCGAACATCAGGAATTCCCGTTTGAAGAACTCGCCCAAAAGCTTGATACACACCGGGAAGTCAATCGCAATCCGCTGTTTGATGCCATGCTCGTTCTGCAAAACAGTGATGATTTCAAAGTGAATCTTCCGGGCTTATCCGTTTCTGCACATGCAGTGAAGCATGACATTTCAAAATTCGACTTGACGCTACATGCTGAGGAACGGCTGGATGGCGCCCTGGATTTTCATTTTGAATACAGTACCGCATTATTTGAAAAAGAAACGATCGAACGGTGGGCCGGTCATTTTAAAGAGCTTTTAGGACAAATCGCGTCGGATTACGATCGGAAGCTGTCTGATATTCATTTGCTGGACACAAACGAGCGGCAGATGCTTCTGGAAGCTGATAATCAAACGGCTGAGTATCCGCGGCATGAAACGATCGTCAGTTTATTTGAAACACAGGCGGAAAAAACGCCGGATCAAATCGCAGCCGTCATGGCCGATGAGCGTCTCACCTACCGCGAGCTCAATGAGAAGGCGGATCAAATCGCCGATATGCTCTCAGAAAACGGGCTCCGCTCCGGACAGATTGTCGGGATGATGACTGAACGATCTCCGGATATGCTGATTGGGATTCTCGGTATTTTAAAAGCGGGAGGGGCGTATCTGCCGATTGATCCTGAATATCCGGACGAGCGGATTTCATTTATGCTGACTGACAGCGGCGCGCGTGTTCTTTTGACGCAATCGGGTCTTGGGATTTCCGGAATGGACGGTCTGCCGGTTTTATACATTGATAAGCCTGAATCTGTCTCAGCAGACAGTCCGAAAGAAACGATAACACCTGAACAGCCGGCTTACGTGATTTACACATCGGGCACAACGGGGAAACCGAAAGGCGTTATGACGGAACACCGCAATGTCATCAGCCTTATCACACATAAAGGGCTGCCGCTTGATTTTGGGCCAGAAGACGTCTGGACGCTGTTTCATTCCTATTGTTTTGATTTTTCTGTTTGGGAAATATTCGGTGCGCTTTTATACGGCGGAAAAGTAGTCATCGTGCCGAAAGAAACAGCCCGTGATCCGCATTTGTACCGGCAGCTGCTGCTAAGTGAAGGCGTAACGGTGCTGAACCAAACGCCGACGGCTTTTTCCGGACTCATTCATGAAGAAGCCGGGCATACGGACAAGCTGAAGCTTCGATATGTCATTTTCGGCGGAGAAGCGCTTCAGCCCGGCATGCTGAAAAGCTGGAAAGAGAAGTACCCGGAGACGGAGCTTGTGAACATGTACGGCATTACGGAAACCACGGTTCACGTCACATACAAAAAACTGAATATGGAAGATATTGAGAGAAATAAAAGCAATATCGGCAGACCGCTGGAAACCCTTCATGCTTTTGTCATGGACGCCTATATGAATCCGCAGCCGATCGGAATTCCCGGTGAGCTTTATATCGGCGGAGAAGGCGTCGCGAGGGGATACGTAAATAGAGATGATTTAACTGCCTCCCGTTTCATCCCGAATCCGCACGTTTCCGGCATGCGGCTCTACCGGACGGGCGATATCGCCAAAAGGCTCTCAAATGGCGAGCTGGAGTATGTCGGGCGGAAAGATGCGCAAGTAAAAGTCAGAGGCCACAGAATTGAATTGGGGGAAATTAAATCAGCGCTGCAGAAGCTTTCTTTCGTGAAAGAGGCCGCCGTGATCACACGTGCTGATCAGCACGGTCAGCACTCCATTTACGCCTATGCCGTCTTACACGGAAACGAAAAGTTAAAAGAAGCAGAGGTTCAGGCCTCTCTCAGAGCTTTCCTGCCGGAATATATGATTCCCGCACGCTTGACAGAGCTTAATGAACTGCCTCTGACGGCGAATGGGAAGCTGGATGAGAAGGCGCTCCCGCAGCCTGAATTAAACGAAAATCCCGGAGATGATATCAGCCTGAGGAATGAAACTGAAGAAATGATGGCTGACATTTGGGAGGAACTCTTAGGTGTTGAAGGCCTTGGCCCCAATGCTCATTTCTTCCATCTCGGCGGAGATTCGATTAAAGCGCTGCAAGTATGTGCGAGGCTGAAGCAGCAGGGCTACGAAACGACCGTCCGTGAGCTGTTTGAGCATCAGACACTGGGAGAGGTGTCGATGCGGCTCCGGAAAGTCCGCCGCGTAATTGATCAGGCTCCCGTCACGGGAGAAGTGCCGTTGACGCCGATCCAGCACTGGTTCTTGTCACAATCATTGCCGCATGATCATTTTAATCAGACCGTTATGCTCCGCAGTGCGGACAGAATCAATGAATCTGCCATGAGAAAAGCGCTGGCGCATCTGGCGGTTCATCATGACGCATTACGGATGATATGCGGCACGCAAAATGGATCGGTGATGCAATATAACAGAGCTGAGAACCTTTCTGATGAAGAACTCTTTACGTTTGAAACGCTTGACGTGAGAGGGAAAGGGTCATTACAAGAGGAGCACGCCGCAATTGAACAGGCGGCCGCCCGTATACAATCTTCCATTCGGCTGGAAACGGGTCCGCTCGTAGCTGTCGGTTTATTTTACGCCGCAGATGGCGATCATCTGCTGCTTTCCATTCATCACCTTGTCATTGACGGAGTGTCATGGCGGATTTTATTTGAAGATCTCACCGCGTGCTACAGGCAGGCGCTTGTTGGAAAAGAAGCCGTTCTTCCGGCGAAAACTGATTCCTATCAGACTTATGCAAAGCAGATTTCTGATTATGCAAAAAGCCGCCGGCTTCTGCAGGAAGCAGATTACTGGTCTGAAAGAGAAGAAGCAGCGGTCAAACCGCTTCCGAAAGATGCCCGCATCTCTTCCAATCTCCTTAAAGATACAGATGTGATGACCATTACATTGACAAAACAGGAGACCGAGCAGCTGTTAACGGAGGCAAACAGGGCATACACAACGGAGACAGGTGAATTATTGCTTGCGGCGTTAAGCCTTGCGCTGAACAGATGGACCGGAAACGAGACATTCAAAATCAGCATGGAAGGCCACGGAAGGGAAGAGCATCTGGAGCATCTTGATATCAGCAGAACCATCGGCTGGTTTACGTCAATTTATCCGGTATTGGTTGACGCAAGTTTTCAAGATCAGGCTGATGACGGGGGGCGTCTCGGTTATCACATTAAGCGGACAAAAGATATGATGCGCCGCATTCCGCATAAAGGAGCGGGATACGGGGTGCTGAAATATATAAGCAAATTCTGGGAAGAGGCTGAATCTGATTCTCCTGAAATCAGTTTTAACTATTTGGGGCAGTTTGACCGGGAGATCCGTTCAACCGGCTTCGATGTTTCTCCCGTAAAAGCGGGAAATGAAGTCAGCCCAGACTGGGAACGTCCGTACACACTTGATATCAGCGGCTCCGTATCATCGGAATGTCTCAGCTTGAATGTGGTGTATAACCGTTTTCATTATCAAAAAGAAACGATTGAAGTTTTGACGGGGCATTTTCATACTTTTCTCAAGCAGATCATCACGCATTGCACAGGCAAAGAGGAGCGTGAATGGAGCGCTGCTGATTTCAGTGATGAAGAGTTAACGCTGGAAGATCTGAGTGACATTATGGGAGCCGTCAACAAACTATAGAAAAGGAGAGGCGCAATGGGGCAGCAACCGGAAATACAAGATATATACCCTTTATCTTTTATGCAGGAGGGCATGCTTTTTCATTCTCTTTTGGATCATGACTCAAGAGCCTACTTCGAACAAGCAGTGTTTACGATCAGCGGACAGCTTGACCGGGAACGATTCCAAAAAAGTATAGATGCTGTTTTTGAACGATACGATATTTTCCGTACGACGTTTATTCATAAGAATGTGGCGAAGCCCCGCCAAGTCGTGTTAAATAACAGGCCGAGCCGCGTTCAGTTTCATGATATTTCTCATTTGGATGAGAAGGCGCAAGACATGTATGCCGACCGGTTCAGTAAAGAAGACAAAGATAAAGGCTTTGATTTGCAATCAGACCCTCTCATGAGAGTCTCCATTCTGAAAAAAGCGCCCGAACGCTATGTTTGCATTTGGAGCCACCATCATATCGTCATGGACGGCTGGTGCTTCGGAATTGTTATGAAGGAATTTCTGATGATCTATCAATCTCTCGGAGACGGGCGGCTCCCGTCTCTCGAGCCTGTTCAGCCATATGGAAAGTATATTAAATGGCTCATGAAGCAAGATCGTAAAGAAGCCGAGTCATTTTGGAAAACGAGACTTGCCGATCTTGAGCAACCGTCGTCTCTTCCGAAAAAATCCGCGGAACCAAACGGCGAGCTTGAGCAGGCTGTTTTCACTATTTCTGAAGAGCAGACAAATGAGCTGAAGAACATTGCGGCAAGGGCGGGAGCGACGCTGAATACGGTGTTTCAGGCACTGTGGGGCATTTTGCTGCAGCGAGTCAGCCGCTGTGAAGACGCCGTTTTCGGTTCTGTCGTTTCCGGCCGGCCGTCGGATCTGGCGGGCGTAGAAAAAATGGTAGGACTGTTTATCAATACGGTTCCCGTGCGGGTAAAAAGCGGTTCGTTTTCCTTCCTGGAGCTCGTCAGGCATTTACAGCAGGAGACTCTGCAAGCAGAAGCGTACAGCTATTATCCGCTGTATGACATTCAGGCGCAAAGCCCTCTGAAGCAGGCGCTGTTTGACCATATTATCGTGTTTGAAAATGTGCCGGCCCAGCGTGAAATTGAAAATGTGAGTCAGGCCGGTTCATTTGATTTTGCGGTAGAGGATTTCACGATGGAGGAAGTCACAAACTACGGATGCAGCGTAAAGGTGATTCCGGGAAGTTCTCTTTATATCCGCTTAAACTTTGATACCGGTATATACGATCGTGTTTTTATGAAGAAGATTGAAACCTTTTTACGGCATATGATGAAATCAGTCATTTCCGACCCTGAAATGAGCGCCTCCGAGATCGCATTGCTGGATGCGTGTGAAGCCAGAAATATGCTGGATGGGTTTAACCGGACAGAAACGGCTGAACCGCCGGCTCCGACGCTTCACGGGCTGTTTACCCGCCGCGCTGCGCTTTCGCCGCATCGTCCGGCGCTCCGTTTCCCAGACGGTATGCTGACGTACGCCGAGCTTGACCGGTACACAGACAGGCTCGCTGTTCGGCTCCGCCAAAAAGGCGTCCGCAAAGAAAGCATGGTCGGCGTGCTCGCTGAACGCTCGCCGGAGATGGTGATTTCAGTGCTTGCCGTGTTAAAAGCAGGCGGCGCCTACGTGCCGCTTGATCCGGAATATCCGGAGGACAGGCTGCGCTATATGCTCAAAGACAGCGGCGCCTGTCTCCTGCTTCAACAGTCGGGGTTATCCGTTCCCGATTTTTCCGGCGAAACGCTAGAAGTGTCTCTTTCTGCCCTTACAGGTGAGGCGGAGACAGGGGCTGTCTCTGAAGAAGCGGATGCCGATTCGCTCGCTTATATCATTTACACGTCCGGTTCGACGGGAACA
>NZ_AJVF01000046.1 GCF_000262045.1 Bacillus siamensis KCTC 13613 | reverse complement strand
GATGCCGGCTCAGTTTATAGAGATGAGCGAGTGGCCGGTCACACCGAGCGGAAAGCTTGACCGACGCGCGCTGCCGGCTCCTGACGGAGCGGCAGGCAGACAGGCGTACACCGCACCGCGAAACGTCACGGAAATGAAGCTTTGCGCCCTTTGGGAAGAAGTGCTGAAAAACGGCCCCGTCGGCATCCGGGATCACTTTTTTGAGCGGGGCGGCCATTCGTTAAAAGCGACGGCTCTCGTCTCCCGCATCGCCAAGGAGTTCGGCGTTCAGGTGCCGTTACAGGACATCTTCGCCCGGCCGACGGTGGAAGAGCTCGCTAAGGTCATTCAGGACCTCGAAGAGAGCCCGTATGAAGCGATTCAGCCGGCGAAAACACAAGACACTTATCCAGTGTCTTCAGCGCAGAAACGGATGTATGTGCTCCAGCAGCTTGAAGACGGCGGTGTCGGCTACAATATGCCGGCTGTGCTGGAACTGACGGGCCCGCTTGACCGCGGCCGGCTGGAGGAGACATTCCGGCAGCTTGTGGAGCGGCACGAGTCGCTCAGAACGTCCTTTGAAACGGGGCCTGACGGCGAACCGATGCAGCGCATCCATGACAGCGTGATGTTTCAGCTGGATGAGGCCGATTCAGCTGACGCATTCGTCCGGCCGTTTTGTCTGGAGGAAGCGCCGCTCTTCCGCGCGGCTCTC
>NZ_AJVF01000045.1 GCF_000262045.1 Bacillus siamensis KCTC 13613 | reverse complement strand
GGCGGTCAAGCTTTCCGCTCGGTGTGACCGGCCACTCGCTCATCTCTATAAACTGAGCCGGCACCATGTAGGCCGGAAGGCGTGTCGCAAGCTCCGCCCGCACGTCATCGCTTCCCCGTCCTTCGATATAGGCGTAAAGCGCGGTTTCGCCGTGTTCGGTCCGGGCGGTGACCGCCGCCTCACGAATGCCGTCGATGCGCCGGAGTGCGGCTTCGATTTCCCCCGGTTCAATCCGGTAGCCGCGGACTTTTACCTGTCCGTCTGAACGGCCGAGCCATTCGACAAGCCCGTCTTCTGTCCAGCGTGCGATATCGCCCGTCTGATACATGCGTTCTCCCGGATAAAACGGATCATCGAGAAAACGTTCCGCCGTCAGCTCAGGCCGGTTCAAATAGCCCCGGGCCACCCCTGTCCCCGCAATATACAGCTCTCCGATACATCCCGGCGGGAGAAGCCGTTTCTTTTGATTTAAAATATACAGCCGCATGTTATGTCCTGAAATGCCAATCGGAACATTATGAAATTCACTTCCTCGCCGTAAATCAAAGTACGAGGCTTCCACAGTCGCTTCTGTCGGTCCGTAGGAATTTGTCAATTCCGTTTTCGGCAGAAGGTCATAAAAACGGGAAACCAGGTGCGGGCCCAATTGTTCGCCGCCGGCAAAAACCCTTTTTAAGCTGGTCTTTTTGACGGACTGTTTTCTGGAATTTATATATTCCAAGAACGCATGAAGCATAGAAGGCACAAAATGGGCCGCCGTTATGCGGTTATTCTCCAGTGCGTTCAGTATTATTTCAGGGTCTTTCTCACCGCCTTGCGGAAGAAGGAAAACAGAAGCTCCCGCGATCGGCCACCAAAACAGCTCCCAAATCGAAGCATCAAAAGAGTATGATGTTTTATGCAAAATGATGTCAGAATCACTTAATCTATAACGCGTTTGCAGCGAGTATAAAAAGTTTACGGCTGACTGATGTTCAACCTGCACGCCTTTTGGGCGTCCGGTAGAACCGGATGTGTAGATGATATAAGCCAATGAATCGGGTTTTACGGGAACATTCGGGTTGGCTGCGGCTTCCGGGTTCCCTGTTCGCCCGCTTTTCAGCGATATGATCTCTCCGTCAAAAAGATCTGCGGCCGAAAGTTCCGGTTCCGCAAGTAAGAATCTTACGCCGCTGTCTTTCAGTAAAAAGCGAATCCGCTCTTTCGGGTAATCCGGATCAATCGGCAGATATGCACCGCCTGCTTTTAAGATGGCGTAAATGCCGATCAGCATGTCAGGAGAACGCCGGCCCATGATGGCGGTTTTATCCTCCAGCCTTATCCCCCGCTTTATCAGCTGGTGCGCAAGCTCATTTGCCCTTTCGTTCAGCTCTTGATACGTAATCGAAATGTCGTCAGTTAAAATTGCCGGACGGTCCGGCGTTTTCTCCGCCCGCTGTTCCAGCAGAGCATGAAGAGGCTGCTCAAGCGGAAACGCTGTTTTCTGCAAGGGGCTGAAATCGTGAAGCAGGGACATTTCTTCTTTTTCTGATAAGACGGAAATATCGTTTAATTCCAATCCCGGATCAGCAGCGGCGTTTTCGGCAAGTGTCGCAAAAAATCCCGCCCATTTTTGAATCGTTTTTCTCTCAAACAAATCGGTACTGTATTCAAACTGGCAGTACAATTCACCAGCATTTTCCGAGATGTACAGTGACATATCAAATTTAGAAATCGGCAGGCTGATGTCTGCCGGCTGCAGTTCAAGCCCGTCTGCCCTAAGCTTTTGCTGTTCCATGTTCTGCAGCGCAAATGTTGTATCGAACAGCGGATTTCGGGACATATCCCGCGGCACACCGAGCTTATCGACGAGTTCCTCCAACGGATAATCCTGATGTTCGTAGGCCTCAAGCGCTGTTTGGCGAATCTCCTGTAAATAATCTTTAAATGTCTTGCTTCCTGCGGGGCGCGTCCTGACTGCAAGCGTATTGACAAACATGCCCAGAACGCTATCAAGATCGGCATGAGGCCTTCCCGCAATCGGAGACCCGACAATCATATCTTCCTGTCCGCTTAAACGGGCTAACAGAACGGTGTACACACCGAGCAGTGTCATATAAAGTGTGCATTTGTTTTCTTTCGCCAGCTTTTTCAACTGTGCCGTATGTTTTTCGCTGATGACAAATGACACCCGGTCACCGGAAAAGCTCCGCACCGGCGGACGCGGCTTATCAGCCGGCAATTCAAGTACGGGAAGCACCCCGGCAAGACGGTTCAGCCAGTACTCCTCTTGTTTTTTGTATGCGGCGCCGGCCATGAATGATTGCTGCCAAACGGCATAATCTTTGTATTGAATCCGTAACGGAGGCAGACTTCTCCCAGCATACAGTTCACTGAATTCACGTATCAAAAGGTTGACGGATACGCCGTCTGAAATAATATGATGCATGTCAGCTAAAAGCAGGTGCCGGTCTTTTTCAATTTGGACAAATCCGGCCCGGAAAAGAGGCGCTTTGCCGAGGGCAAACGGCCGGATAAACGCTTCAGCTGAT
Organism: Bacillus siamensis KCTC 13613; assembly: GCF_000262045.1. GTDB lineage: Bacteria > Bacillota > Bacilli > Bacillales > Bacillaceae > Bacillus > Bacillus siamensis. The sequence continues at coordinate 6,991 of NZ_AJVF01000045.1, read as the reverse complement.
TGTTCTTGTGTAAATGCAAAAGGCACCTCGTCATGAATCCTCTGCACCGGCCGGCCGTCTTTTTCTTCAAAGGACGTTCTTAGCGGTTCATGCCGCCGGATCAGTTCCTTGAACACGGCTTCTATCCTGTTTGGGTCAAACGGCCCCTTCACCTCTAAAACGGCTGGAATGTTATAGCTGACTCCTCCATTTTCAAGCTGGTGAAGGACGTACATCCGTTTTTGGGCGGATGAGACAGGATAGGTTTCTTTCGTTTCTGTTTTTTCTATAGAGGCGAACGGATTCTCTTCTGCTTCGCTGATGATATTGGCGAGTTCTTCTACGGTCGGATGGCTGAAGACATCGCTCAGCGGAATTTGCACGCTGCACTCTTTGGCTATTTTTGCCACGAGCGCCGTCGCCTTTAATGAATGGCCGCCAAGCTCGAAAAAGTGATCGTGAACACCGATCGGGCCGCTCTGAAGCACTTCTTCCCATATCCGGGTCAGTTTCAGCTCCGTCACATTCCGGGGAGCCGTGTATTGACGGCCTGCGGCGTACCCCGAAGCTTCCGGAAGGGCACGCTGGTCGACTTTTCCGTTTGCAGTGAGCGGAATCGCGTCAACAAAAGCCCATTTAACCGGAATCATATAATCAGGCAGCTCTTTCGCCAAATCGCTCCGCAGCTGAGAAGGATCAGTTGCTTGTGAGACGCTGCAGTAGGCGCATAATTCATTTTCGCCCGACTCATTCGTTTGAATCAGCACGGCAGCTTCTTTCACGGCATGATGATTTGCCAGAACGGTTTCAATTTCTTTCGGTTCAATCCGATACCCTCTGATCTTCACTTGATCATCTGTCCGGCCGATGTATTCAATTTGGCCGTCCGCACGCAGTCTTGCCAAATCTCCGGTACGGTACATGACGGCACCCTTTCTGAACGGATCCGGCAAAAATTTCTCTTCGGTCAGCGCCGGATTGTTCACATAGCCTCTTCCTGTATTCGCTCCGGAAATATACAATTCTCCAGCAATTCCGAGAGGCTGAAGCTGTCTGTTTTTGCTGAAAATATACATCTTGTTATGATGGATCGGTTTCCCGATCGGCGGATGTTCAGGTATGTCATCTCCCGGAGAAATCGTATACGTTGAAACGACATGGGTTTCTGACGGCCCGTAATGATTATGCAAATGCATACCGTGTAAACGGAGCGTCTGCCTGAACAACCGCGAGACGGTCAGCTGCTCTCCGGCCGTAATGACATGCTTCACACAGCGGGGAAAAGACTGTGCATAATCGTCTTCATTGAAAAGCATTTTGACAAAGGCAGTCGGGAAAAATACCACTTCCGCTTTATGCTGATCGATAAACGAATACAGCTGAGAAACATCTCGTTTGATTGATTCCGGCACGATACAAAGAGTGCCGCCGCTCAAGAGTACTGAAAATAACTCCTGGTAGCAGACGTCAAATGCCACAGATGCGTACTGCAGCACATTTGTGCAAAAATCAATGTCTGTGTTCGTCGATTGGTCAGAAAGCAGGTTGGCCATATTTTTATGTTCGAGCAGCACACCCTTCGGTTTCCCTGTCGTTCCTGATGTATAAATCATATAAAGCAGATCGTCCGCTGTATTAATGGATTGCACATTGCTTCCGTCCGCTTCTGTCCCGGCTTCTTCTATGTATGTAACTTGCAGCGTTTGTTCCGCGGGAACTGACTGGTGCCGCTCTGTTACAACATGGACGCAGCCGCTGTTTTCAATGATATAGCGGATACGCTCCTTTGGACTGCCGGGATCTATCGGGACAAAGGCGCCGCCCGCTTTTAAAATACCGAGAACGGCCGCCGCTAAAGAAGGGGAACGGCCGAGCATGACGCCTACCGGCTCCTCCCGCTTTAATCCGCGTTTTTGCAGAAGGCGGGCCAGCTTATTAGCCGATTCGTTCAGCTCTTTGTACGTCACTGACTCGCCTTCATACTTGATCGCGATTTGATCCGGCGTTTGTGCGGCTTGCCGTTCAAACATCGCATGAATTGTGTCATATTCAGGCTTTTCGGTTTCTTCAGAAATTGGAGCAAGCAGCTGCTCTTTTTCCTCAGGAGTTATGATTACAAGGTTATCCGGCGTGATATCAGGTTTGTCGAGAATCTGGGAAACGATATGTGTCAAATGACCTTTGATATTTTCGATAAATTGGCGGTCATACACGCTTGAATCGTATCTCATTTTCAAATGAATCTCGTCACCCGGCGCCACCATAAGATAAAAACTGTAATTGGTTTCGTCTTCCATGCTGAAATCATGGATGTGGAAAAGATCTTTCGTATCCCCCTCGCTGTTCAGCACGTCAAGTTCTTGTTCAACCGGATAATTCTCAAAGACGAGAATATGGTCAATTAAGCCTTGTTTTACTTGTGAATTCGCTTGTATGTCATAAAGCGGATGATAGCTGTAAGCCTGCCCTTTCAAAACGTCCTTTTGCACGTTTTTGATCAGTTTTTGAAACGGGATGTCCGCTCCGCTGATCCGGACAGGGACGGTGTTAATGAACAGGCCGATCATTCGCTCGATGCCTTCAATTTCAGACGGCCTTCCGGAGATGACAGAACCAAAAACCGCATCCTCTGTCTGATTGTACGCCTGGAGCAAAATGCCCCAGAGCGTGTGGAAAATGGTGCTCAGTGTGACCTCTTCTTTCACGGCCAGCTCTTTCAGCTTGGCTGTGTCCCCTTTTGAAAAGGAAAACGTCACTTCCTCCTGTCTGCTGCCGCCGGCTTTTTTCTGTTTCGGCAGAACAGTCTGCTGTTCAAAGCCTTCAAGATATCGCTCCCAGTACGAAGCGGCTTTTTCTTTATCTTGCTCCATCAGCCACTTGATATAGGTCCCGTACGGCACAGCGGGCTCAAGCGTTAACGGTGTTTGGCGGAGCCGCGAGGCGTATATCTGGAAGAACTCTTTCAGCACGATTCCGAGACACCAGCCATCCATAATGATGTGATGGAAGCTCCATATGCACGTGTATTCACGTTCTCCGGTTTGCAGCAGCGTCACCCGCATCAGCATGTCCTTTTGCAGATGAAATCCTTTCTCACGGTCTCTTCGTTTGGCTTCTTCGATATATTTTGTTTGATCAGTCTTGTTTAAATTGGTGAGGTTTTCTTCAATGATGCTGACGTTCCGCTCTTTTAATACGACCTGCTGCGGAACGGACACGTTCTGGCTGATAAAGATCGTTCTGAAAATATCATGTCTTTCGAAAAGAACATGGACGCTCTCTTCAAACACGCGGGTGTCAACCTTCCCCGTGATAGAAAAGGAGGCCTGTTCGGCGTAAGCCTGTGATTCCTTTTGCAGGAGGGAATGAAAAAGCATTCCTTCCTGCATATAAGACAGCGGATAAATATCCTGAATTGCATTCTTTTTTGTCATGTTATGATCTCCCCGTCGCCTTTTTCTACAGTTCCTCGACAAAACTCGCTATGCTGTCCAAATCATCAGATGTTAACGTTTTGCTGCTAAAATCACTAACGGTTTTTTCTGATTCTTCTTTGCCAGTGCAGTGCGCCATAATATCACGCAAATATTGTTGTAAGGTTTGCAGCAGCTGTTCCATCGTTTCTTTGCGAAAGCGGCTCGGCGGATAGCTCAAACTGAAGTGAAGCTTGTGCTGTGCAGCCATCGCGCTCATTTCCACCGCTTGTTCCCGCTGCCATGTCGGCGTAATGTCGTGCCCGCTCGCAAGACCGGATAAACTGAACGTGTGCTGATCTTCTGTATCATTGAATTGCCCTAAATAGTTAAAGCTGATTTCAGGCGCTTGTCCGAACCGAATTGTTTTTTGCTCAGGCGGTGTCATATATTTTAAAATACCGTAGCCTATTCCTTTATCCGGTATTCTTCCGAGTGTGTCTTTTACTGTTTTTACCGCGGTCCCAAGTTCTGAACCGGCTGTATTCAAGTCAATGAGCACCGGATACATGGAAGTAAACCAGCCTACGGTGCGGCTGATGTCAAGCTCCGGCATGATATGCTCCCTTCCGTGCCCTTCCATCGCGATGCGGAGTCTGCCTCCTGTCCAGTCCCGTAAAGCCAAGGCTGCCGCAGTCAGGAGAATATCCTGCGTATCGGTATGGTAGGCCCGGTTGACCTGCTGCAGCAAAACGGACGTTTCTTCTTCTGAGAGCGTAAAGCTTACCGTTTGCCGAATGCTGTCGGCTCCCGTCTGATGCAGCGGTTTTTCATAAGGAAGCCCGGCGGCGGTTTCTTCTTCAGTAAAACGCCAATAGTCTTCTTCACGCATCAGCTTGCTGCTTTTTGCGTATTCTGAAAGCCTTTCTGCATACTGCTTAAAGGAATCAGTCTTTGGCGGAAGCTGAACCGGCTGACCTTTTACGGCTTGAGTGTAAGCGGCTGATAAATCCTCCAGCAAAATACGCCATGACACTCCGTCAACCGCCAAGTGATGGATAGTAATGAATAAATAATCCCCAGACCGGGTTTTGAACCAGCCGGCTTTTAATAGCGGCCCTCTTTCAATGTCCATCCGCTGTTGGAGTGTTGCCACTTCAGTTTCTATTTCTCTTTCCCATGAATCCGTTTCAGACAGATCCCATATATCCAAGCTGTACAGTTCATCCTTTTGGATGCCGTGATTGATTTGTCTGAGACTTCCGTTTTCTGCATTGACAGTGATCCGGAGTGCATCATGATGAATGACGAGATGCTGCAAAGCTTCTTTGAGCGGCTGTTTACGCAAAGCGTCCGAGCTGAACATCATGACGGACTGATTGAAATGATTTCTGTTTTCCATCCGCTGTGATAAAAACCAGTGCTGAACGGGGGTCCAAGGAATATCTCCTTCAACCGGCCGCTGATCGATGACTCTTTCCGCTTTCCGGATAAGAGGCGCGAGTTCCTTAATGGTCGGATGGCGGAACAAGTCACTTGCCGCCATTTTCCACCCATAGCGTCCGAGCCGTGCGGAAACTTGCAGCGCTTTGATTGAATCGCCGCCCAATTCAAAAAATGAGTCTTCAATTCCGACTTGCTTTGCGCCGAGCACTTCCTGCCAGATTGCGGAAAGCTGTTCTTCAAGCTCATTGCGGGGAGCTGTGTATGCGGTTTGAAGCGCGAGCTCCGGTTCGGGCAGATTTTTCCGATCCAATTTACCGTTCGGCGTAAGCGGCAGCCTCTCAAGCTCCATCATATAGGACGGAATCATGTAATTCGGCAGGCGCTGAGAAAGTAAAGAACGCACTGTTTCTATGTTCATGTCCGCCTGCAGGCTCATGTATGCGATCAGTTCTTTATTGCCGGACTGTCCGGTTCTGACTGACACTGCGGCTTCTTTCACGCCGTCCAAGCTCCTCAGAGCGGCTTCAATTTCTCCCAGCTCCACCCGATAACCGCGGATTTTCACTTGATCATCCATTCGGCCCGCATACTCGATCGTTCCGTCCGGCAGCCAGCGGGCTAAATCTCCGGTGCGGTACATTCGTTCTCCGGGAACAAATGGATTAGGGACAAATTTTTCTTCCGTCAGCTCAGGACGTCCGAAATATCCTCTCGCCACACCGTCTCCGCCCGTGCATAATTCGCCGATGACGCCGATCGGCTGGGGTGTTCCCCTGCCGTTTATAATATACGCGGTTGAATTTCCGACAGGGCGCCCGATCGGGATCGAATGATCGTATGATTGTTCAATCAAAAAGCATGTCGAGAACGTTGTGTTTTCCGTCGGTCCGTATCCATTCCATACTGCAAGATGCGGCAGTGCTCCCCGAACCCGGTTGACATGGCTTGGGGACAGTGCTTCTCCGCCGATAATCAATCGTGATAATCCCGAAAACACATGTTCATTTTGTTCAGATAAATGGTTAAACAGAGACGATGTAAGCCAAAGTGTCGTTATACCGTTTTGCTGTATAAATGTTTCCAAGTCATCAGAATCGAGATAGGTTTCCTGGTCACTTACATATAAAGAAGCGCCGTTTAAAAGCGGGCCGAATATCTCAAATGTCGTGACGTCAAATCCTAATGATGAAGTAAACAACAGTCTGTCTTTCGGCGTGAAATCAATATAATTGCTATTTTTCACAAGGCGGATCACGCTTCGCTGTTCAACCATGACGCCTTTTGGCGCACCCGTTGACCCGGACGTATAAATCATGTAGGCCAATGATTCGGGTCCGCCGAGCGGTTCGGGATTAACTGCACTCAATCCAGCCTGTGTTTGAATATCCTCTATGAATAAACGTTTTCCTGAAAGCGGCAGACCGTCAACTTTATCAGATTGAAGGAGAATATCAGCTTTGCAGTCTTTAAGCATCCATTCAGCCCGTTCCCGCGGCACATCGTCAGCGATAGGCAAGTAGGCGCCCCCCGCTTTTAATATTCCGAGAATGCCGGAAACAAGCTCTGTTGTGCGGCCGGTTAATAGTGCGACCACACTTTCCGGACCGGCGCCATTTGATCGGAGCGCCGCAGCAATTCTGTTAGCCCGTTCGTTCAGCTCTCTGTATGTCAAGATTTGTCCGCGATATACAACAGCCTGGGCATCAGGTGTTTCTTCCGCCTGCCGCTCAAATAAACGGCTGATGGTTTCGTGTTTGGGATAATCGCTTTTCGTCTGATTAAATTGATAAATGACGCGATTTGTTTCAGCATCATCCAGCACGTGAATGTCACCAAGCGGTATTGTTTGGTCTTCAATCACTTTCGTAAGAATACGAGTAAAATAAGAAAGCCATTTTTCGATTGTCTGTTTTTGATAGATATCTGCATTGAATTCAAAATCAAAGCTGATGGTGCCGTCAGACCCTTCTGCCGCATAAAGCGTGGCATCAAATTTTGCTGTTTTATGGCCGGTATCCGCAGCTTGAGTCAAATGCAGCTCATTTAAAACCAAGGATTCATGCTCCATATTCTGGAGCACAAACATCACGTCAAACAGCGGATTGCGGCTCATGTCCCGCTGCACGCCGAGCCGTTCCACAAGCTCTTCAAAC
>NZ_AJVF01000044.1 GCF_000262045.1 Bacillus siamensis KCTC 13613 | reverse complement strand
CCGTTTCCTCTTCCAGAAAACGGGCGGTGAGTCCCGTCAATCGGACACATACCGCGCCGTTTTCATCACACAGCTCAATATGATAGGCGCCGTCCGCTGAGGAAAGCACCGCCCACATCGTCTCACGACACGCAGAAAACACCTGTATATCCTGCAGGGCAAACGGCAGAAACGGCCGTCCGGACGCGGAACCGTCTGAGAGCACGAGACCGATAGAAGCCTGAAGGGCGGCGTCCAGCATGCTTGGATGCAGGATGAACGACTCCTTTTCTTCGCAGGCGGACGGCGGAAGAGTGAGCTTTGCGAGCACTTCTCCGCTCCCGGCATAGACGGCGTCAAGCGCCTGATGAGACGGTCCGTAGGAAATGCCGAGGCTGTCGAATGCTTCATAGCACTCAGCCTTTGACATACGCCGGCCGCCGCAGCGCGCCTGAACCGCTTCCACATTGAGTACCGGAGCACGCTCCGTCTCTTCGAGCACGGCCTTTCCCTGGAAAAAGACAAGCGGCTCTTCTCCTTCGGCATACGCTTCAAAAGCGATGTCTCCGTTTTCTTCCGGCTGAAGCTTTACATGAAGCGTCACTCCTTCAGAAAACGCCGTCACCGGACGGAGCCAAACGATCTGTTTGAGCCGGACACCCGCTTTCCCGCCCGGCAAGTCTTCAGCGGCAAGCGTAACGGCGGCCCGGGCCATTTCTAAAGCAGCCGCGCCCGGAAGCACCGGTTTTCCATTGACGATATGATCGGCAAAAAACGGTTCACGCCCTGAAAAAACAGAGGTAAAGCGCTGGGCGGTAAAGGTCGATGTATTCGCATGGAGCAGCGGGTGAAGCTTTTCACGTTCAGCTGAGTTCCGGCTTTCAAGCTCTCTCTGAAGACAATCGGACGCCCAATACGTCTGCCTGGCAAACGGGTAGCCCGGCAGATTGCCGATTCGCGGCAAAGGTCCGCCATAAAGCAAGTCCCCTTCGATTTCATAACCTTGACAATAAAAATCTGCCAGCACGCATAACAGCTCCTGATATTTTCTATGGTCAGAATATGAGGCGCTGCACTTGCCAAGCACTTCTATTATGTGCTCCTGAATATGCTGACGGCCTGCAAAGTGCTGCGGTACTTTTCCCGAAAACGCATAAGGGTGATGTTCATTAAGCTTTGCCTGCTTCCATATATACACTGTGTCATCAGCATCTTGAACCACGATGGCGGCGCGATGGTTAAAGTGATGCCGTCCTTTTAGCAACGTATAGCTGAGCTGGGCTAGATCATTTTCTTTCAGTCCGCCATTTTCCGCCCAAGTGATCATATCTTCGATTTTTTCCTGAAGGGCATCCTTTGTTTTTGCAGACAAAGTCAGTAAATATGCAGGGGCATGCCGATGAGGTGAAACGCTGCGCTTATAGCTTTCCATAACGACATGGGCGTTTGTTCCGCTCATCCCGAATGCGCTGACTGCCCCCATTCGGTTTTTATCCGGCAGAGAAGGCCACGGTTTTCCCGTTTTATTCACATAAAAAGGACTCTTCTCCCAGTTGATATAGCGGTTTTCCCCGCTGCAATGCAGACTGGCGGGAATCATTTCACGGGAGAACGCCTGTAAAAGACTGATCAAACTGACAATGCCTGACGCGGCAAACGTGTGGCCGATATTGGTTTTAATTGACGTGAGCGCGCAAAATGCTTCTTTGTTTGTATAGGCAGAAAATGCGTCATAAAGCGCGTTAATTTCCACCGGATCACCGAGTTTTGTACCTGTGCCGTGTGTGACGATATATTCGATATCTTCAGGGTTGATACGGCCCCGGTCATAAACGGAAGTAAGCAGCCGGGTCTGCGCGACGCCGCTCGGAGCGGTAATTCCGTTTGTTTTCCCATCATAATTGATGCCGCTCGCCCGAATCACCCCGTAAATCGGATCACCATCCGCTTCCGCCTCTCTCAGCGGCTTAAGAACAACCGCCGCGGCCGCTTCCCCCGGAACCATGCCGTCAGCCCTTTTATCAAACGCGAAGCATTTCCCGTTTTCCGACAGCATTCCGGCTTTATCTATCGTTTCAAAAAAGTCCGGGGTATTCATGATATTCACCCCGGCCGCAACAGCTGTTGTGCACTCTTTATTCTGCAGGCTTAATACCGCCTGATGGACAGAAACGAGCCCCGAAGAACATGCAGTATTTATCGCCATCACAGGACCTGATAAATTCAAGTGATAAGCCAGCCGCGCTGCCAAAATACCGTTATGATGAGACGTGACATTGCCTTTGTCCCGTGTTAAAAGGTGATAATCTCCTTCTTCCGCCCCCGCAAACATACCGATCGTCTGCCGCCTGATGTGACTGGCGCCGTAGCCGGCGTCCTCAAGGGCCCTCCACGCTTCCTGAAGAAGCAGCCGCTGTTTCGGATCCATCGTTTCAGCTTCCCTCGGCGATATTTCAAAAAATAAAGGGTCGAATTCGTCCGCCCCCGGTACAGCGCCGAGTTTCCATTTTGAACTTGTGAAGCCTTTTTTTGCGACCGGTGCGACAACGTCCTTTTCCTGAAACAGAATGTCCCACAGCTCGTCCGCCGTGCGTGCCTGAGGAAATCGGCCGCTCATGCCGATAATGGCAATGGAATCAGCTGCCTGACTGCCCTCGGTTCCGGCGTTCAGCTTATTTCTTCCCCTCTGCTTCTTCCGCTTTTCCGTTCCTGCCTTTTCAAAGACAGATTGATCTGTGGATTCAGGTTTCTTTTCTTCATAGACATGCTCCATGACGGACTTGTGTTCCGTCAGAAAATAGCGGACGACCTTCTCGAGTGTGGAATGTCCGAAAAACAGGGACGGTGTCACTTCAATTCCGTAATGAGCGGACAAAGAAGAGGCGAATTCCGCCAAACTGATAGAATCAAAGCCGAAATCAGCCAGATTGTCAGCGTCCGTCAGTCTGTTCTTGTCTATTTTCAAAAGCCCCGCCGCCAGTTCCTTCACATCCCAGCTTACGCATTCTTCCAGTGTAAAGCCTTTCATTTCACTCCGCCTTCCTGAAAACGGGACGTTCCTGTGTACAGAACCCGAAATCGGCCGTTCGCCTTGATCTATCTGCAGGAAGCGTTTGGCCCTCGACGGAAAACCGGCCAGGACGAGATACTGGCTGGACGGCTGGACTAACAATGTTTCAAAAGCTTCGAGTCCTTCCTCTGTGTATAAATAACGCTGTCCGCTTGATTTTAAATACATATCGGTGCTTTCCGCCGTGCCGACATGCATCCCCCCTTCTTTCCAAAGCGGCCAATTGATGGCAAGTGACTTGCCGCTTCTGAGTCCGAGGCTCACAAGTTTATCCCGATGATGGACAAAAGCCATTTGGAAGCGGTTCCCCATTGCGTAGTCACAAGAACCGAAGTCTCCTAAAATCGCTGAAGAAGAAGAGAAACAACAGAAGAAGTCAAGCGGCTCCCGTGACAGAACCAGATCTAACACCGCGGTGCCGTCCGCTTTTGGCGCTAAGACTTGCTGAAAGGTTTGCAGATCTTTCTCCAGAATGCTTTCAGTGCCTTGAAGACCTGCAGCGTGAATGACACCGTGAATCGGTCCGCATCCTTTCTCTTTCGCTTCTTGCAAACCTTTCTCCATCTGAGCCTGATCTGCGGCATCCGCCTGCACGTAAAACACCTTGGCGCCTGATTCTTCCAATCTCTTGATCTTGTTCATCACCGGGCCGCCTGCCGCTGATCTCCCCGTCAAAATGAGCGTAACCGGTCCTTTTTCAGCAAAATATCCGGCGAATAACAAGCCTAACCCCCCGCATCCGCCGGTAATCAAGTACGTTTTTCCGCTTTTTATCACACGCTGCTCAACAGGGGCAATATCCGTCTGCTTCATTTCCATGACGTGACGGATTTCCCCGCTGTACATGACACTGCGGAATGACTCGCTGTGAAGCTCTTCACATACGTTATGGATCAGCTTTTCAAACGGTCCTTTTTGTCCAAAATAAACCGCGGCCGTATCCGTCTCCGGCAGAATCAGTTTCAGCGACCGTTCCAGCCCGATCCATGACTCGGCGTAACTGATATCGGTATCGGTCCCGCACTGAGCGGAAAGAAGGATTCGCCTCGGTTTAGAACGCAAAGAAGCAGCTGCGCGGATCACATGATAGAGAATGGAATAGTCTTTCACGGCCTTTTCATCTTCAAGCGGCCATCCATATAAAACGGCATCCGCTTTGCCACAAGCCGTTTCAATATGCCGAAACGTTTCTTGATATGCTTGTCCGTCAGTGATTTTAATTTGATAATGCGTGTTTGAAAGCTTTTGAGTTTCCTCACCCTGTGAAATAAAAAACACGCCGGTTCCCGGATAAAGAGATTGTAAAAACTGATAAGCATGCTTTCTGGCAGCTTCTCCCGTAAGAAAACAGATGACCGTTTTCAGCTCTTCATGAATGGATTTCACCAGAGGCTGCTGAATCCACATTTCTTCAAATATCATCATCTCGGATTGTTCCTCTTGCCCGTGATCCTGCTGAGACGGCTGTCTCATTCTCACCCCTTTGATTTCTGCGCAGACAATGCCGGTTTCATCACAAAATTGAATGTCACAGCCGGTTTGATTCTTTTTATTAATATACATCCACATGCCGGATGAACACGGACGCATGACGCGCAGTTCTTCAACTGCTTCAGGCACGATATGGACTGACGGCTCCGTTTTTGCCAGGACATGAAAAGCTGCGTCCAAAAATTCCGGCGGTATATGATATCCCGGATTACGGCCGCCGCTTTCATCTATAAGAGCAAGCTTCGCCCAAACCGCATTTTCTCCCGCATAAAGCTTTTCAACGGTGCGGAACTCCTTACTGACGGTTACACCTGATATGCCTGGTGTTTCATAATCGAATGACAGCGGGCGGCAGTCTTTTTGTAAGGAGACAATATCAAGCACGCGGGATGGCTGTATGTTCCCTTGTCCGACGATTCCATAATGATGCAGCTTCTCTGCGTCACTGTATATTTCATAATGGATGCCTTCCCCGTCTTCAGACAGAAGGGAGAGATTGACGCCCGCACCGCGATGTCCGCCGGTAATCGGGTCAGTCCATGCCGCCGTTCGGATCCATATCTCTTTTTCTTCAGAGCTGTCTGCCGCATGATGATAAGCCGCTAGCGCCATTTCTAAATAAACGGCTGCCGACAGAACCCGCTCCCCTCTCACATCCTGGAAAACATGTTCCCGGCCTGTAAAAGATGTATGATAGCTTTGCTCCGCCAAGGTTGACGTATTTTCATGCAGGAAAGGATGCACATATTCAGTTGTTCCGGTTTTTGGTTCTTCCCGCTTCATCCAGTAGCTTTCTTTCGCAAATGGATAAGACGGCAGACTGATACGATGCGGCAGCGAGCCTTTATATAAAGATGCCCAATCAACGGGCGCCCCGTGAACCCAGGCACTCAAAAGACTGTCAAATTGACGTTTTTCCATCCAATCACTGACTGTGCCTTCCGTCTCTGTGACAGAACTATCACTCCGGCCTGTAAACACCCCGCTTACGGAACCAGCATTATTCAGAAAAGCAGTCAGCTTCTGTTCCAATTCAGAAACAGAGTCCGCTGTCATCGCCAGCCGTTCTTCCATCGGGACTCTGCCGACTTGAAGGGTAAATGCCGCGTCAAGCAGATTTGCATCTGTAATTGTTCCGTTTCCGGCGGCATCCGACAGCAACAGAGCCCGTTCGCGCAAGCGGTCTTTATCTTTTGCCGATAAAACAAAAAGCGCCGGACGGCCGGAGTCTGCCGAAGTTATTTCTGCCGGTTCATACTCTTCTATCAGCAGGTGGGCATTCGCTCCGCCCGCGCCGAAAGAAGATGTACCCGCGATTCTCGGATATTCCCGTGTTACTCCTTCAGATTCTATGACCGGCCGTCTCCATTCCGCCGTTTCCTGCTGCACGATAAAAGGAGAAGTTTCAAAATCAATTTCCGGGTTCAGCTGCTTTGAATGCAGCGACGGCACCAAATATCCGTGTTTCATCTGAAGAAGAATTTTAGTGACCGCAGCAATGCCCGCCGCACTTTCCAGATGTCCGATATTGGATTTAACAGAACCGATGGAACAAAATTGCGCTGCATCCGTATAGCGGCGGAAAGCCTTGGTTAACCCTGCGATTTCAATCGGATCTCCCAAGGAAGTGCCGGTGCCGTGGGCTTCCAGATAGCTGATTGCTCTCGGGTCAATCCCTGCCCGCTCCATCGCCTCTGCGATCACTTCCCCTTGTGCATTCGGATTCGGAACGGTGAACCCGTTCGTTTTGCCGCCGGCGTTCAGAGCGCTTCCTTTAATGACACCGTATATATGATCATGATCTGCAACAGCCTTATTCAACGGCTTTAACACGATACAGCCGACGCCCTCTCCGTCAACAAACCCGTCAGCCTTATCACCGAACGCTTTGCACGCGTTTGACGGTGACAGCATTCTCATAGAAGAAAGCCCGATATAATGAACCGGATCTGTAATCAGGTTTACGCCGCCGGCAATCGCGCATTCAGATGCACCTGTTCTGATGCTTTCTGCGGCGAGATGAATGGCGGTTAAGGATGAGGAGCATGCGGTATCGACCGCGATGCTCGGACCGTGAAAATCAAACACATAGGATACGCGGTTCGGGATAAAGTGGTAGTGGGCCCCTGTCGGATAGTTGCCGTTCATGACACCCGCAAAGACACCAACCTTTTTACCGGCGCATAGTGAATCAGGGGTATATCCGGCATCCTCAAGGGCCGCATAAGCGGTTTCCAGAAACAGTCTCTCCTGCGGATCCATGCGCTCCGCTTCTTTCGGGGAGATTTTAAAAAACAGCGGGTCAAATTTATCAATATCTGTTAAAAAGCCGCCCCACTTTGTATACATCCGGCCTTCCTTCCCTTTTGTATCATCATAGTAGTCCCTCCAATCCCAGCGGTCTTTCGGAATTTCGGTGATTCCGTGTTCACCGGTCTTTAACCGTTCCCAGAACTCATTAACATTTTCAGCTCCGGGATACCTCCCGGCAAGACCGACAATTGCCACTTCAAGGTGTTTTGACGGCGGTTCGGAAGCGGGCGGCGCTTTTTCAGAAAAAGATGCCGCTTGGCGCTTCGTCAATCCGGCGCTTTTTTTGCGGCTTTGCTTTTTCTGTAAAGTGTGCGGCGTCTTTTCGGCTTCTTTATTTGTCTTGAAAATCCCAGCCATATCTTCCTGTCTTGAGCTGACGAGATATTCCGCTAATCCGCCGATTGTCGGATACTCGAAGAACAATGTGCTGCTGATATCAGGGACGTCTTCCCGCACGCGGTTGGTCAGCTGTACGATTAAGATGGAATCGATTCCGTATTCTTCAAGGGGCGTATGGGCTTGAACGTCCTCAATCGGCATCTTTAAGATGGAGCTGACGATCTGTTTCAGGTACTCTGTGCTTTTTTCAAGCAAAGAGCCGGATGATACCGCTTCAGTATGACGGACTTCTTCAGAAAATTGCGCATGCAGTTCGCGCTCCTTTGTTTCAGTCAAGTATGCGGCAAGCTCTTCTATCGTCCGGTATTCAAAAAACAGCGTGCTGCTGATATCAGGGACGAGATCCCGCAGCTCATTCGTCAGCTGAACGATCAGAATAGAGTCAATGCCGTATTCATCCAGAGGAGCCAGCGGATTTATCTCTTTTGCCGGCATTTTTAATACTTTTGCCGCAGCCCCTATCAGAAAAGCAGCTGTCTTTTCCGCAAGCCCCTCTCCCGCTTGTTTGATGGGGAGCTGACGATCAGAGGATGGTTGCGGTACGTTTGATTGGCGCTTTTGCGCGGTGTAAGCTTCCCTGCTCTGCCTGATGACTCCGTTGCTTTTCGCCGTGATAATCTGCTGGGTGTGCAGGCGTTCGTTTTCAGCCGGAAATTGAATGGAATGAAAGCCTTCAGCCATTAAAACGGATTTCCATGTTTCCGGATAAAGACCGGGGCACCCCGGAATCCGCAACGCCTCGTCTTCGTACAGCCACCAGCCCTCTAATAAGCCGAATGTAACATGTGTAAACGGCGTATGCCCGCCCAGTTCATTAACGAGCAGCAAACCGTCCTTTTTCAATACGGCTTTTGCCGTCCGTAAGGTTTTCCGGATATTTTTGGTGGCATGCAGCACGTTTGCGGCAATAGCGATATCGTAGGTTCTCAGATGTAATCCCTGGCCCGCCGCAGGCTTCTCCACATTAAACAGCTGATACGTCAAATACGGATTGTCCGCGCCGTATTCCTTTTCGGCATGCATTAAAAAAGCTTTTGACAAGTCGGTATAACAGTATTCCTGAATATAGTTTTGATAGGGGCGGAGCTTTTTAAACAGTGTGCTGCTCGTTCCGCCGGTGCCCGCTCCGATCTCCAGCAGACGGATGTTTGCATCAGGATTGTTTTTAATTACATTTTCCACATACATACACGCTTCATTTGCCAGCACATCGTTGTAATAATCAGCGAGAATGTTATGCTTATAGATTCCTTCAACAAGCTCCATTGAAGAATCGGGAAACATCAAGTCAGTGGCTTTTATTTTGCCTGTTAAAATGTCAGGCAAAGCTTGAATGACGGTATCCGTCAGCAGAGCCTGCGCTTTCATATCCGGATCTTTCAGCCATTCGTTTTTCTTCTTATGCCACTCTTCCCAAACCGCGGCCGTTTCACCGCTTTTAAGATCGCTGTCTAAAAGACGGATGCTTTCTTCCAGCCAGCGCTCATATAAAGGCAGACAGGAAGCCGCAGGCGCTTCGCCGGTCAGCCCCATTGAACGCAGCGTCACCCGCAGCACTTGCAGCAAAAGCCGATTCAATTCTTTCATTTGATTGCTTATTTCTGTTCTTAAGGATAACTGTGTACGGTCTTTTTGTTTGTCTCCCTTACCCAAAACCTTATCCTCCTAAGAAAATTAAATTTGCTCCGTCATTTTGACAGGCAATCAGATAGTCACAAATTCATGAGGGTTCATTCCCTCGATCGGAATCGGCTTGGTCAGCTTCATCAGCCCCATACGGGAGATCGGCTGCGTCAGCAAAGTTTCCAGCGCCTGCATCCCTTCCGCCCGGCTGATCAGCCCGAGACCGATTTGGCTCAGTCTGTCAAACTCTTCAGAAATGTGATTGTCAGCCCGCTCCCAATAACCCCAGTTCATCACTTTGACCCGGCATGACAGCCGTCCGGCAAGCTCATGGGCAAATGCGTCTTTAAATGCACACCCCGCCGCATAATGACTTTGATTCGGATTCTTAATATATGAAATAACCGAAGAGAAAAAGAGAATAAAGTCCAAAGACTCTTTCGCAAATACTTCGGCAATGTTGACGGAAATATCCACTTTCGCTCTAAGGCCGGCGTGAAACTGTGATTCTTCCATATCTTTTACGCTTTCATTCGCAAATACCATCGCTGAATGAACGACGCCGCTGATGGTGCCGTATGTGTTTTTAATCTGTTCATAGGCGCGCTGAAGCGATGGAAGATCAGAAGCATCTGCGGCTATATATTCGGGAGCCGGGCCTGATGGCCGGTACCGGTCTATTTTTTGGCGTATCCGGCTGTCCAGCGGCCGCCTCCCGATCCAGACGACTCGGGCTTTATACATCGTCACCATATAATCTGTCCAAACCTCGCCGATGCCTCCCGCACCGCCGATGATGACATATACGCCTCCATAGCGGTAAGGAACACTTTCAGACGGCTCGCTTTGGACCGGAAGCAATTGAGGCCGGTACCATTCATGATGTCTGCGCACCCATGCTTTACCCGTACGGTCACGGGGCAGGCTGAATATGTCTTCTGCGGGGAAATCCCCCCCGTCTTCAAGATCGACCAGACGGATGTGCCAGCTCGGATGTTCTTTAGCGAGAGACCCGACGAAACCGTGCACACTGGAATGAGCGGGACGCACCTCATCATATTGGGTGATAGGCTGTGCTTGGTGCGTAATCACCGTCATCCCGAGCTGCTCTTTTCCATACCCGAGACCGATAAGAGCTTTGGCCGCTCTGAAAATTTGCAGCACCCCGCTTTTTTGATCATGGATGTAAGAATCAGCCGGCTGAGGGGCAAACCAGATCATATGCTGAATCTCACCGAGACGGCGGAGCAGATCAGATATCGCTTCAACGGAAGCACTTTGGCTGCTGTCAAATCGCACAGCTTTAGGAAACAATCGTAAAACCGCGTCAGCCTGCGCGTCTGTACCGCCTATAATGACAGCTTTTGCCTCAGAAATGGGGAAGCCGGTTTGGTTGTCTATCGGTTCTGCGTCCCATACCTGCATCAGTTTGACGGCTCCGGTAAGATTACCCGGCAGATCGTATTGCTTATTATCGGTTACGGGCGGCGCACTTTCGGCCATTCGGGCAGAAAATCCTTTTATCCTTACACACACATTGCCGCGTTCATCACATATATCAATGTCCATTCTTCGCACAGCCGGTGTTTCATGCGTCACAAACACGGCCGCCCACATGTTTGGATTGCACGGATGAAAAACGGTCAGTTCATGCAATTCAAAAGGCATTAACGGCTGCTCCGGATAACCCGCTTGATCTTCATTCATAACGCCGATGGCCGCCTGAAAAGCGGAATCAATCAGACTAGGATGGAGCACAAACTGTTCGGCCTCATCAGAAACGGAAGCAGGGAGCACCAATTTAGCCAAGGCTTCTTTTTCCCCGCAATAAATGTGATCAATTCCTTGATGTGAAGGTCCGTATACAATTTCCGCCTTTGTAAACGCCGCATAACAGTCTTCTTTTGACAGCACTTTTTTGCGGCATCGCGCTTTCAGCTGTTCAATATGCAAGACCGGCGCCTCAGACAGCGGCTCAATCACAGCACTGCCTTCACAATAAATGTCTGAATCGTTTTCATTGCTGTACACCTGAAATGAAATATTGCCGTTATTCTCCAAGGACAGCCCTGTCGTCATTCGCAGCGGCTCTTTTTTATGAACGGCCTGGCGTATCCAGCTGATATACCGCAGCGAAATGCCGGTTTTAGCCGTGTATTCAGCGGCTAACGGCGCGGCAGCCAGTCCAGCCGCAGCTCTCGCCATTTCAAGATAAACCGCCCCGGGGAGAACACGCTTGTTTCGGACGATATGATCGGCTAAGAAGAATTCATCTCCGTTCAGTACCGTGCTGAATTTTTGTTCTAACAAATCTGATGTATTGCGGTGAAGCAGCGGGTGAAGCCTGCTTTCTGTATTTATGGAAGTAACGGGATGATCGGGCTCCGGTATCCAATATTGTTCCTTTGCAAACGGATACGTCGGCAGACTCATCCTGCGCGGTTTCTCCTCCTGATACAGCCGCGTCCAGTCTATCTCAAATCCTTTTGACCACAACTCCGCAAGTTTTTTGTAAGTGCCGCTGTCCATCCATTTTCGGATCAGCTCCTCCGTATCCTGCTCATCATTCAGGAAACCCCTGATTTCCGTTCCGCTATCAGACCGCCCTTGAAAGCAGCCGTCAATCTGCCGTTTTCGTTCTGTAAATTCGGTTAATTTCCGGATCAGGTCCGCTTGATCGTTCACTAAAAAAACAAGCCGTTCTTCCATTGCCAGCCGTCCCGTTTGCAGCGTATACGCCAGTGACCGCAGGGAAAAAGGTTCATCAGGCTGCTTATCTAAGCCGGACTGACCGAAAAGACCGGAAAGAATATTCTTATGTTTCTCAACTTTTGTCAGACATTCTGCTAAAGTCCGGACGGAAGTATGCTGTATGAGATCAGTCATGTCTATTTCCAGCCCGTATTGATCCGTCATCAGCTCAGAAACCTGTGTCAGCTGCATGACATCCAAGCCGAATTCCTTCCAATCCTGTTCACCATCTACCGAGCCGGCCGCTACATGCAGAACTTCCGCCAGAACACCTCTCAACGCATTTTCCAGCTGATTTTGCATTGTATCTATTTTGTCATGAAGCGGACCGCTTCCTTCAAGCGCTTTATCTTTGAGAAATATCAGCAGGCGGGCAGCGTATTCCTGCAGCCGCTCCGGATTTTTCGCTGATAGAGGCACGATATACGGTCTCTCTTGATTCTCCGTAATGCCGGGGTTTTTAGGCCTGTACTCTTCTAAAATGAGATGAACGTTTGAACCCGTCGCCCCGAATGAACTGATGCCTGCGCGTCTCGGACAGGAATGTTCACTGCCCTTCTCTGTATACGCCGGCTTTTTCCATGACTCGGTTTTTTGCTGCACGTAAAATGGCGAGTCCTCTAAACGAAGATACGGATTAATCGTCTCTGAGTGTAAAGAAGGAACAAGCGTTTTGTGAAACAGCTGCAAAATCGTTTTATGAAGCCCGCTGATCCCGGCGGCTGATTCCGCATGTCCGATATTCGATTTAACGGAACCGATCGCACAAAATTGCCGATCCTCCGTAAACGTGCGGTAAGCTTTAACAAGACCTTGTATTTCAATCGGATCTCCTAAAGAAGTTCCGGTTCCATGCGCTTCCACATAAGAAATCGTCCGGGGATCAATCCCCGTTTTTTCAAAACATTCAGCTATCATATCCCCCTGCGCCACGGGGCTCGGCACGGTAATCCCACTGACGGTTCCCACGTGATTGACGGCGCTGCCTTTTATCACCGCATAAATATGATCCTTATCTTCTTCGGCTTTGTGAAGCGGCTTCAGCAGCACGGCCCCGATGCCGTCAGCTGAGACATAGCCTGTGCCGCCTTCGCCGAACGTGCGGCACAGCCCATCACTCGAATGCATATCCATCAAGCCGTATGTGATATATTTTGTCGGGTGCAATGATAAATTGACGCCCCCGGCAAGAGCTGCTTCACATTCACCGCGTCTCAGACTTTCCGCCGCCATATGGACGGCCGTCAGAGATGACGAACACACCGTGTCAACCGCCATGCTCGGCCCGTGAAAATTGCAAAAATATGAAACCCGGTTTGCGATCGGCGCATAGTTCAAGGGATAAGGAAAGACCAGCCCTTTGGCCGCAGCTTCAGCGCCGACGAGAGAATAATCCATATGCATCACCCCGGCAAACACACCGACGTTCATTCTCTTATTCGGCCCTTTCGGCTGAACGATTGTTTCCGGCGTGTAGCCCGCATCCTCAATCGTTTCCCAGCATGTTTCTAAAAACAATCGTTCTTGCGGATCTTTAGCTTCTGCCTCCCGCGGAGAAATCCGGAAAAATTTCGCATCAAAACAATCCGGATCATCTATAAAACCGCCCCATTTGGAAATCGGCTTGCCGGACGGCGATCGCAAATGCTCATATTTCTTCGTATCCCAGCGGGAACGAGGCACTTCCGTTACGCTGTTTTTTCCATTTTTTAAATTTTCCCAGAATTCACGAAGATTTTTGGCGCCGGGGTACCGTCCCGCCATCCCGACGATGGCAATATCTCCATTCTGCGTTCCCGCTGACGCCGATTTTTTCACGCGGATTTGGGTCGTCCTCTTTTTTTCCCGGTGCAAAGGTTCAGCATTTGAATGTCCGCTTTGAGCATGGCCGAAACCGGCTCCGTAATGTTCGCACAAATACCCCGCCAATTCCGTGATTGTCGTGTATTCAAATAACAGCGTCGGCAGAAGCTGCGTTCCGATTTTTCGTTCAATTTCCTTTACCATGTCCAACAGCCCCGGAGAATCCAGCCCCATTTCATAGTAGCCGATATCCGGGTCAATCTCTTTCACAGGTTTGTTCAATCGGGCGGCAAGCAATTCTTTTAAATAAACGATGCACTGTTCAGTAAGGCCGGCGGAAGTCTCCGAAGAGCGGGGCTCGGAAGCCGCCGGTTCCGCTTGCGGAGCCGGGACGGCATTCCGCCCGTCAGATTCTTTCTTTTGCCGTTTCTGATTGATCAGTTCCGGGTCCCTCACCAGTTTATTGGCGAAGTTTTTCAGTTCGCCGACTTTTCTGCCTTCCTCATTGAAAAACTCCATTGTCACGTAAACGAGATCTTTCTTACGGGTGACGGATTCTTTTTTTATCTTGGTGATACATGTCGTCTGCAGCAATTCGGCACAATAAAACGATTCATAAAACAGCGGCAGAAATAATTGCTCCTCCTCCCTCGTCAAAGGAGCGAGATATACATTGGAGCCGATGCTGCTCGCATCGATCAATGCGGGATGAAACATCGCCTCTTCTGCATGTTCCAGCTGATCCTTTTGCACCGACAGATCAATATAAATCTCTTTTTCAGTTTGGTAGACGCTTCCGCAGCCTTTCATCATTCCTGAATGAACCAGTTCTTGATCCCTGCATTCCGCGTAAATGTCCTCAATCGGTATTTCTGCCGCCGTTTGTTTTACGGCATCCATCCGGACGCTCTCTTGGAAGCCGGCGGGCTTGACGGAATGCATGTGCGCCGCGGCATATACCTTTGTCTCTGCTGCTTCGTCACCTTGTTTTTGCCCTTTCACCTCCACCTTCCACTGCCCTTCGCTGCTCACTGTACAATCAACGGAAAGCAGGATTGATTCTCCCTGTTCAGGAGCTAAAGGGTGAAAAATCGATAAGTGCCTGAGTTCAAGGCCGGCATGAAAAAAACCGTTTTCTCTGAAAGTCTGATAGATCAGGTCAATATAAGCCAGACCCGGCAGCAGTTCCTTTCCATAGGCTTTATGATGTTTCAAAACGGGATGCTGATTGTTAATAAGAAGCTGCTCTCGCATATGAACTTCCTCCATATCGACGTTCAATTTTCAGCGCAATCAGTAAGTCTTCATTTGTTTCCAAAACGTATTCGGGCGGGACTTATGTGCGTTTTCATGCAGGTTTTCGGCTTTGTCCGGACGAATGGGCCGGCGTTTTAATTCCTGTCTCGGCAAAGGCTTTCTAACCGGGGTATACGCCTTTTGCTCCCAAGCTTCCACTATGACATGGGCATTCGTCCCTCCGTCAGCGAAGCTGCTGACGGCGGCAATCCGCGGTGAATCCGTCCATTCACGCAGAGCGTGCGAAAAATAAAACGGCGAGGCGGACAAATCGTAATGCGTCATCGGCTCTTTGCCCGAAAGGAAAGGCACACGCATTCGGCGCGAGAGCATAAGCACTGTTTTAATGAATCCGGCAATCCCTTCAGCGCATAACGGGTGTCCGATATTCGGCTTCATCGACCCCAATTCGCAAGGCGCGCTGTTTTGCATACGGTACACCGCTTCAATCGCCCTCAGTTCCAAAAGGTCTGTTACTTCAGAGCCTGAACCGTTTGCTTCAATGTAGCTGATATCCTCCGCTTTTCTGCCGCTTTTGGCAAGCGTTTTGGCCATCACTTCTTTTTGCGCCTGTATATTCGGTGTGGCAGGCCCCGCGGTTCTGCCGTCATTGTTTACGGAAATGCCTTTAATGACCGCATGAATCCGGTCCCCGTCTTTTACAGCCTGGGCCGCTGTTTTTAAATACACCATTCCGACGCCTTCTCCCAATACGATGCCGCCGGTGCGGCGGTCAAAAATATGAAACGCAGGCTCTTCGCTTAACAGATTGCGAAGTTCGAACATCCGGTGGGTTTGACCGGATTCCAGCAGACTGACTCCCCCGACCACCGCTGAGTCGATTTCGCCGCAAGAAAGCGCCTGTATCGCCATATTCATACCGACAAGCGCTGAAGAACAGGCCGTATCCAAAACGAGACTCGGCCCCTTCAAATCAAAGAATTGAGAAAGATTGGCCGCTAAGTAATTCGGGCCGGCGGCGACTATCGGATTTTTTGCATGCTTCAGACGGTTTTCGTCAGGCATACTGCCGCCGCGTCCTCCTAAATAGACACCGGCTGACCTGCCTTTCATTTCTTGTAAAGAGTAACCGCTGTCTCTGAACAGATGAAGCGCCTCTTCTAATATAAGAAAGGACTGGATATCCATTGCCTTGATGTCTTCTTCGGGAATAAGGAAAAACTCCGGGTCAAAATGCGTTACATTTTTTAAAAGGCCCGCATAATCCGCCTTCTCCGTTTTCCAGCGTTCTCTCGGCACCCTTTGAATGGCCGACGTTCCTTCAGACAGCAGCTTCCAATAAGCTTCAATTGTTTCAGCTCCCGGAAAACGGCAGGACATCCCGACAACAGCGATGTCTTGCGCCGCTCGAGCTCCGGAAGGCTGAATGACAGCGGCTGCTGTTTGTTTGGGAACGTACGGGATTACAGGCTGAACCGGTTTTGAAACGGCAGCTTTGATTTCCGGATATGCTGTTTCAAGCCATCCCGCCAGCGCAGCAACCGTAGGGTATTCATACAGCACCGCCGGGTCAAGGTCAGCTTTGATCCTCTTTCCGATCGCTCTGGACACTTGGACAAGCATGATGGAATCGGCTCCGTAATCTTGAAAAGGTGTATCCGATTCAAATCTTGACGGCTCCAGTCTTAATTCCCGGCAGCAAATACCCGTCAGCCATTCCTCAACGCTTTCTGTATCGGCCTGTTCCTGCTGCTTTGTTTCGGTAAGGCCGGATGAAAGCAGCAGGCGGTCAGGCTCCCATTTTTCCGGGTGAATGACGGCCGGCATAATAACAGATCCGCAATCGCCTGCCATAATGGCATCAAACAGGCTCAGTCCTTCTCTGTCAGTGATGCTCTTTAAACCGCTTTTCTGATAGACCCGGCTTTTTGATTCGCCCATACCCGTTTCTTTCCAGCTTGGCCATTGGATGCTCAGCACCGGAAAACCTTTTGCGGCCGCAAAATAATCCATATAGGCGTTAGCCATGGCATAATCGCTTTGTCCCGCTCCTAATTCCGGCATCACGCCGGACACTGAAGAAAACAGCGCAAAAAACCGGAGAGGCTCCTTGTGCAGCGCTTGATACAAAAGGTCCAGTCCGTCTGTTTTAGGTTCAAGCACGGGCATCATCTGTTCTCTTGTTTTGCGGATAAAGGCGGGATGATCGAGATCTACGGCTCCCGCTGCGTGTATCACGCCTCCTATCGGCCCCATCTTCTCTTTCACCCGGCTGACGGCCTGCTCATATTCAGGGCCGGAAGATACAGACAGCACTTCCGTTCGGACCCCTTTTTGTTCGAGCTCTCTGATTCTTCTCACTTTATCGGAAAACGGGGAATTCCGTTTGATATGGTCATCCCACTCCGCTTTCGGAGGCATTGTTTCTTTTCCGGTAAGCACGAGTTTCGTGACTCCGTAACGTTCGGCAAAATGCCGGGCGAATAAATATCCGAGTCCCCGGGTCCCTCCGGTGATCCAGAGCACATGGTCTTTCGGAAATGAAAATTCTTTTTCAGCTAAGCTGTTTGTTTCCTTTAACCGCGCGTGATAACGCACACCGTTTCGGTAACACACTTCGATGTCTTCAGAATCGCGAAAAAACTCCTCTGCGATCTGGTTTGCCAGCTCGGGATCTTCGGCAGTCCGTTCTGCATCCATATGCCGCGAGCGGATATCCTTATACTCACTTTGGAGCATCCGGTACAATCCAGCCTTTTTTGCACCTGAGAGATTTATCGTTTCATTTGCAAAAGGTTCAAGCCCCTTTGTCACACAAAGCAGCTGAAGCTTTCGGCTGCGGTTTCTGTTGTCAATGAGAGACTGCAGACGATGAATCCAGCCGTCATCATGCTTGATTTCCGTCCCGCATCCGGTCACATCAATCAGGCCGCCAAACCGAGCCGCGTCCCCGGATATTACCGGTGATGCGGCGTCAATGATTTCAGACTCGGGGAAATAACGGGACAGCTCAACGGCCAAATTTCCTGTCTGGTGATCAGCAGCTATTCCGATGACGCCCCGCACTTTCTTAGCCGGAACACGGCTGCTTTCTGCCCAGCTTTTCTGTAAAAAGCGGATTTCACGAAATGTTTCAGCATCACGAACATTGTCCGGCGCTGCATCGTCCGGCCAATAGCGATCCTTTATAAATGGATAACCGGGAAGGCTGATGCGGTGCGGCAGGCTGCCGTTATAAAGCTCTGCCCAATCAATCTTCAGCCCTTTTACCCAAAGTTCCAGAAGCTTCGCGAATTTTTTTCTTTTCATCCATTTACGGACGGCATCCTGCATATCTTCATCCTTAAAAACGGCTAGAATGTCTTTATGCTGTTTGCTTTTTCCCCTGAAGCAGCCGTCTGTCCCGCCGTCAATAAAACGCTGCAGTTTTTCCGCTAACTGCTCTGTCGACGTCACGATAAACGCCGCACGTTCTTCCATCGCTTCTCTTCCGGTTTGAAGGGTGTAAGCCGCATCCCGGAGGCTGCGGTCTGTGACGTCATTTTTTCTGATCGCTTGAAGAAGCTGCTGCGCCCGCTGCTTCAGGCTGGCCTCCTGTTTGGCGGATAATAAAATGACTGCGGGGTCTTCATCTGTGAATGGCTCAGAAATCTCCCTATCAGGTTCAATATATTCTTCTATCAATATGTGGGCATTTGCCCCGCCCGCGCCAAAAGAAGAGATTCCCGCGATTCTCGAAATCTCTTTCTGCGCTCCGTTTTCCTCAATGACCGGCCGTTTCCAGTCTGCCAATTCACGCTGCACCACAAACGGCGTCCGGTCGAATGCAATATTCGGATTCAATTTCCGGCAATGTAAAGAGGGGGCCAGCTTGCGTTTTTGAAACTGGAGCAGCAGTTTCGTTACACCGGCAATGCCTGCCGCGGCTTCCAAATGCCCGATATTGGATTTAACTGAGCTGATGGCGCAAAAGCCTTTATCTGACGTTTTCGTTTGAAATGCGCGGGTCAAACCGTCAATTTCGATCGGATCTCCGAGTTCAGTGCCAGTGCCATGGGCTTCGATACAGCTGATCATCCGCGGATGTATTCCTGATTTTTCAAGCGCGCCGGAAATCACGTCAGCCTGGGCGCTCGGACTCGGCACTGTATACCCGTTTGTTCTGCCGCCGTGATTGATATGAGTGCCGCGAATCACCCCGTAAATATGGTCCTTATCAGCCATCGCTTTTGACAGCGGCTTTAACAGCACGGCCCCGACGCCTTCACCGGGAACAAATCCGTCCCCGCCTTCACCGAAACTTTTGCACGTTCCGTCTTTTGAAAGCATTCGATAGGCGCTGAGCTCCGCATAAGCCGAAGGATGCGTATACACATTCACACCGCCGGCAATCGCCATGTCACATTCGCCGCG
This sequence comes from Bacillus siamensis KCTC 13613, assembly GCF_000262045.1. GTDB lineage: Bacteria > Bacillota > Bacilli > Bacillales > Bacillaceae > Bacillus > Bacillus siamensis. The sequence continues at coordinate 5,630 of NZ_AJVF01000044.1, read as the reverse complement.
AAGGATGTTTTCACACGCTTCATGAATTGCAGTCAGCGAAGACGAGCACATCGTGTCGACCGGCATGCTCGGCCCTTTCAGATTAAGAAAATAGGAAACTCTGTTGGCCGCTGAACTGAACGACGTTTTCGGCTGCAGGGTGCCGCCTTTTTTCCAGTACATTCCGTACCCGTTTTTCGTAATGCCAGCAAAAACGCCGACCCGGCCGTTATACAGATTCTCAAGCTGTTCCTTCGTATAACCGGCATCCTCCAGCACCTGCCAGCACATTTCAATAAAGAGACGCTCCTGCGGGTCCATATTCAAAGCATCACGGGGTGAAATTTGAAAAAACAGCGGATCAAAGAAAGCGGCATCTTTCAGAAACCCGCCCCGCTTACTGTAACTTTTCCCTGCTTTCACGGCCGCTTCGGGATCAGGGTTGTAGTACTTGTCCTTTTCCCAGCGCTCTTCGGGAATTTCCGTCACACAGTCTTTTCCGGCTGCTAAGTTATCCCAGTACTCTTCAAGTGTTTCAGCTTGCGGATAACATCCGCTGACTCCGATAATCGCAATCCCTTCTTTTGTCTGGTTCTCATTGGAAAAAGAAGGCCGTTTCTTTCGCTTGATAAATGACGGAAGCACCGGAAAATCTTCATTTGCCAAAACCTGTTCTGATATGCCTGAACGGTGCTCATCATCATTTGTCCATTTTCGGCATTCTTTTGGATAATCCGTGACAAAGTGAGCTGCCAGGGAGCCCAGTGTCTTATATTCGTAAAAAACCGTTTTGGAAAGGTCACCGAAAAGCAGAGACAATTCGCGGTTCAATTTCGTCACAGTGACTGAGTCGATTCCGTAGGTTTCCAGCGGCTCTTCAGTATCTATGTTGGAAACAGCAATTTTTGCAGTCAGGCCAAAAAGCGTTTTGAGCTGAAGAAGCGTTTGTTCATACAAACGTTCACTGCGGTGTTCGGCATTGGTTTTTCCGGGAGCGCCCGTCTTGATGACAGGCTGCAGCTTCAACCCCGACAGGGAAGCCCATATTTTTCCTTCCTCGTCACATAAATCAATATAAAAGCTCCCCGCCTTCTCTTGTATCTCGGCCCATACCTTGTCAGGACAAGATTCATAAAACAAAAGCTCGTCCAATGAAACCGGGGCGAGCGTTTTATATTCTTTGCCGCCAAGCAGCGCGCATGCCTCTGTCACACTTTGCATCACACAGGGAGGGAGGCCGAATCGGGAGGATTCTTTTTGGTTTGTCAATGGAATTGATATGTCTGCCAGCACCCGTCCTGCTGAGGCATAAATACGCTCAATTCCTTTCATGTGCTCATTGTATTGAACGGTATCGTTCTGAGTGATGGCTTCAATTTGCTGCTTATCCATCAGGGAACCGCTGTTTTCCTTCAAGCGGCTGATATCCAGCATGCCAGGCACAGCATCAACTGGCTGAATCGTCCCTTGGCTGTACACATCATGATGACTGGAATCGGAAGAAAATGGATTATAAATTTCAAATCTTTTGGCTTCACCCTCTGCGGGTATCAGCCTGATTTCGATATGGAACGGCTCAGCCTCAGTCAGAATGGGCTTTGACCACACAATATTCGTCAGCCGGACAGCCGCAGTCTCCTTTACTGTCAAAACAGCCGCAGCTCTCGCCATTTCCAAAAGAAGTTCTCCGGGCATAAGCTTTTTATGCTGTAAAGAAACATCAGCGAGAAAAAATTCCCGGCCGCTGAAAGCTGCCGAGAATCCCTGTCCCGTTTCATCGGAAATATGCTGCTGAGCAAGCGGATGAAGGGAAGCCGCTTGGCGAAGTCCCATCCGCATATCATAATCTCGCAAAATGCCGATCGCATCCTGTTTTGTCATTTTTTTATTTTTGACGTCAGAAAAAACCCGGTGCAGAAACTCTTTCATATGGTTTCCTCCATTACGCTAATCCCTGTAAAAACCGATCGTTCTTTTTACAGCGGCTTCTATGCTTATTTCGTTTTTCTCCAATTCATCAAGCAGGCGCTCATAAGTCTCAAGCGGGGACGTATCAGTCTCGTAAGTCTCCCGATGCCTTATATGCTGCGCACTGTGCGGTATCCAGCAATGTGTTTTCGCAAAAGGATAGACGGGCAGGCTGACTTTTTTTGGCCTTTCGTCCGGATATAATTTATTCCAGTCGACATGTAAACCTTGCACCCATAATTTTGCAAGCATTGCATACTTTCCTGTTTCAATCCATTGATCTACGGTCCCGCTCATTTCTGCGTTGTCCGTCATCTCTGTAAACAGCTGTTTCATCGCTTTGTTCCGGCCTGTAAAGAAATTCTGCCCCGTCTCCTTGCCGCTGAGGAAATCATTCAGCGCGTTCGTAAGCTCTTCTTTTGATTCAGCAATGACGGCAAGGCGCTCTTCCATTTCATCCCGGCCAAGCTGAAGCGTATAAGCGATACCCGCAAGAGCTCCGTCAGCTGAATGTGACTTTTCCAAATATCTGCGAAGCTGTTCCGCACGTTCCTTCAGCTGTTCCGCCCTCTTTGCCGAGAGAATGAATAAGGACGGCTGAAGTTCACCGGCCGTCCATTGTTTCTCTTCAACAGGAGAAACATATTCTTCGAGCACGACATGAGCGTTGACACCGCCAAATCCGAACGAGCTGACACCCGCTCTCCTCGGCAGTTCATTTCCGCTATCATCAGTCGCCGCTTTCCACGGCTGAGTATCGCGGACGAAATAAAACGGGCTGCCGTCGAGGCTGATATACGGATTAACGGTTTCACAATGCAGACTTTTAACGAGCGTTTTGTGCTGCATCTGCAAAATAATTTTTAAAAGACCGGCCATGCCGGCGGCAAGCTCTGTGTGGCCGATATTCGTTTTGACGGAACCGAGGCCGCAATGAGGCTGATCGGGTGCCGTTACTCCGGCTTTCTGATAAAGCGCTGCAAAAGCCGCTTTGAGCCCGTTGATTTCTATCGGATCTCCGAGCGCAGTTCCCGTGCCGTGGGCTTCAATATAACTCACTGTACGGGGGTCGATGTTCGCTTGCTGATAAGCTTTTATCATGACTTCTGTCTGTGCTTTCGGATTTGGCGATGTAAGGGAAGCCGCCCGTCCGCCATGATTTTCCGCCGTTCCGCGAATAACGGCATAAATACGGTCGCCGTCACGTTCCGCATCGGATAATGTTTTCAAAACAATCATGCCGGCACCTTCAGCTCTGACATACCCGTCCGCTTGATCGGAAAATGTTTTGCAGCGCCCGTCTTCACTGAGCATTCCCGCTTTATTAAAGCTGATATGCATATCCGGCGACACAATAGCATTGACGCCTCCTGCAATCGCGATGCTGCAGTCTCCGGCCTGAATTGCCCTGACCGCACGGTGAACAGCGACCAATGAGCTTGAACAGGCGGTTTCAATCGGTTCGCTCGGCCCATGTATATTCAGAAAATAGCTCATGCGGTTCGGACCGATTGACGGAACCGTTCCGGCGGCGGAAGAACCCTCAATCTCTATATGGAACTTTGAAGCTTCCTGAGCGTAACCGCTGTTTGTCGTGCCTGCAAAAATGCCTGTATTTGTACCTGACAGGCTTTTGGCAGAGCAGCCGGCATCTTCAATCGCTTTCCATACATGCATCATTAAAAGTCTTTGCTGAGGATCCATCATTTCGGCTTCATGCGGAGAAATACCGAAAAATAAAGGATCAAATTGAGCAGTTTCATCAATGAAGCCGCCCCACTTTACATTGCTGGCATTTTTATCTTTCTGCGGATCTCCGTAATACTGTCTCCAGTCCCAGCGCTCCGGCGGTATTTCAGAAATGCAGTCCTTTTCTCCGGCTAAATTCTCCCAAAACATTTCCGGATTTTCAGCCATTGGAAATGCACAGCTGATTCCGATTATCGCCACGGGCTCTTCAGGTGCAGCTGCGGTTTTTGTTTTAGGAAGGCGGGACGAAATCGAGAATGGCTCCGTCTTCATTTTTTTACGCACAATCGGTTTCTCCGTTTCTGTTGCTGTTTCTGCCTGTGAGCCGAATGTATCCGGATGTTCCGTCAGCAAGTATTGGGCAAAACTAAAGACTGTCGGGTATTCAAAAAACACGGCCGGTGTCAGTTCAAGCCCATACATTTTATTTAGTTCATTTGCAAACTGCGTGAATGAAACCGAATCAAATCCATAATCTCTCATCTCTGATTCAGCATCTATTTCTTCCTCTTTCACCTTCAGAATGCCTGATATCATATGTTTGAGTTCTGCTTGTACTTTATTCGGCAGATGGACGTGCGTCTTCCTTGACACATGAATGCTGCGGGACGGTTCCGGCGCTTCAGGCATCAGGTTTTTTCGAATCCGTTTTTCGTCGCCCTCTGCCACCATGACCTGGTGTTCTCCGGAGGCAAAAGCGGCATAAAGCGCTTGGATGCCTGAGGCCGATCGCATGGCTTTCATTCCGGTCTGTTCATACATCAGCCGTTCTGTCTCTTTGTCCACGCGCATACCGCCTTCTTCCCAAAGCGGCCAGTTGACAGACAGGGTCTGCCCGCTCCGCTTGTTGTCCCGCACGAGACGGTTTCGGCGGGCTGCATAAACATCCATAAATGCGTTGGCTGCCGCATAACCGGCCTGCCCCGGATTTCCCATGCCTCCCGCCAAGGAAGAAAACAGAGTGAAAAAGTCCAGCCGCACATCTTTCGCTGCTTCATCAAGATTGATAAGCCCTTTCACTTTCGGCGCCATGACGGTCTTCCGTTCGTTTTCTGTCTGGTTCAGAATGTAGTTGTCAGCGATCACGCCGGCGCCGTGAATGATCCCGTCGAGTGTTCCGTGCTCCTCCTGTATGCCGCGGACGAGGGCGATGACCGCCGCCCTGTCTGTCACGTCAACCGGTTGATACAATACGCGGGCACCCGACGCTTCCAAGCGCCGTAAGCGGGCGGAGCGGTCTTCATCAAGCAATTCCGCCCTTCCTGTTAATACGAGGACGGCGTTTTTGACGCGGGAGACTATTTCTTCAGCGAAAATCAGTCCGATGCCGCCCGCTCCCCCGGTGAGGAGGTAAACCCCTTCGTCTTTCCACGGAACGGCGCCGCTTTGAGAGACCGGCAGATGACGCCAGTTTCTGACGAGACGTTTGCCGTCTTCATAACGGATTTCCGCTTGTTCAGGATGCGCCCGGTTTTCTTTCAGTTTGGCAAGAAGCGATGATGCTGGCTCGTCCGGATCGGCTTGGATGACTTGGCCGTACAGCTTCGGATGTTCAAGGTGAGCCGTTTTCAGGAAAGCGGCCAGCCCCGCCAATACATTGTCTTCCCCCCTGTCGGGGACAAGAAGCTGGATCAGCGTTTTTTTCTTCTGTTTTTCTTTGATAAGACGCGTGACGATCGCTGACAGCTCCGCCGCGCAGGCGTCATAACGGTCCTCAAGCGGACCTTCGCCGTCAGCCGCACATACGGCGCCGCTTATGTCCTCCGCATTCATTCCACAATACAGCGTCACGTATCTGAAAGACTCTTCTTGTCCGCCTTCACCCGGCGGTGATTCCTGCCACTTTGGCTGAAGCAAGAGCGGTTTTTCCTCCGTTTCCTCTTCCAGAAAACGGGCGGTGAGTCCCGTCAATCGGACACATACCGCGCCGTTTT
>NZ_AJVF01000043.1:2500-4692 GCF_000262045.1 Bacillus siamensis KCTC 13613 | reverse complement strand
TTATCGGAGAGTTTGATCCTGGCTCAGGACGAACGCTGGCGGCGTGCCTAATACATGCAAGTCGAGCGGACAGATGGGAGCTTGCTCCCTGATGTTAGCGGCGGACGGGTGAGTAACACGTGGGTAACCTGCCTGTAAGACTGGGATAACTCCGGGAAACCGGGGCTAATACCGGATGGTTGTTTGAACCGCATGGTTCAGACATAAAAGGTGGCTTCGGCTACCACTTACAGATGGACCCGCGGCGCATTAGCTAGTTGGTGAGGTAACGGCTCACCAAGGCGACGATGCGTAGCCGACCTGAGAGGGTGATCGGCCACACTGGGACTGAGACACGGCCCAGACTCCTACGGGAGGCAGCAGTAGGGAATCTTCCGCAATGGACGAAAGTCTGACGGAGCAACGCCGCGTGAGTGATGAAGGTTTTCGGATCGTAAAGCTCTGTTGTTAGGGAAGAACAAGTGCCGTTCAAATAGGGCGGCACCTTGACGGTACCTAACCAGAAAGCCACGGCTAACTACGTGCCAGCAGCCGCGGTAATACGTAGGTGGCAAGCGTTGTCCGGAATTATTGGGCGTAAAGGGCTCGCAGGCGGTTTCTTAAGTCTGATGTGAAAGCCCCCGGCTCAACCGGGGAGGGTCATTGGAAACTGGGGAACTTGAGTGCAGAAGAGGAGAGTGGAATTCCACGTGTAGCGGTGAAATGCGTAGAGATGTGGAGGAACACCAGTGGCGAAGGCGACTCTCTGGTCTGTAACTGACGCTGAGGAGCGAAAGCGTGGGGAGCGAACAGGATTAGATACCCTGGTAGTCCACGCCGTAAACGATGAGTGCTAAGTGTTAGGGGGTTTCCGCCCCTTAGTGCTGCAGCTAACGCATTAAGCACTCCGCCTGGGGAGTACGGTCGCAAGACTGAAACTCAAAGGAATTGACGGGGGCCCGCACAAGCGGTGGAGCATGTGGTTTAATTCGAAGCAACGCGAAGAACCTTACCAGGTCTTGACATCCTCTGACAATCCTAGAGATAGGACGTCCCCTTCGGGGGCAGAGTGACAGGTGGTGCATGGTTGTCGTCAGCTCGTGTCGTGAGATGTTGGGTTAAGTCCCGCAACGAGCGCAACCCTTGATCTTAGTTGCCAGCATTCAGTTGGGCACTCTAAGGTGACTGCCGGTGACAAACCGGAGGAAGGTGGGGATGACGTCAAATCATCATGCCCCTTATGACCTGGGCTACACACGTGCTACAATGGGCAGAACAAAGGGCAGCGAAACCGCGAGGTTAAGCCAATCCCACAAATCTGTTCTCAGTTCGGATCGCAGTCTGCAACTCGACTGCGTGAAGCTGGAATCGCTAGTAATCGCGGATCAGCATGCCGCGGTGAATACGTTCCCGGGCCTTGTACACACCGCCCGTCACACCACGAGAGTTTGTAACACCCGAAGTCGGTGAGGTAACCTTTATGGAGCCAGCCGCCGAAGGTGGGACAGATGATTGGGGTGAAGTCGTAACAAGGTAGCCGTATCGGAAGGTGCGGCTGGATCACCTCCTTTCTAAGGATTTTAACGGAATATAAGACCTTGGGTCTTATAAACAGAACGTTCCCTGTCTTGTTTAGTTTTGAAGGATCATTCGATTCTTCGAGATAATGTTCTTTGAAAACTAGATAACAGAAGTAATTCACATTCAATTGTAATGCAAGAAATCACGTAGTGATTCTTTTTAACGGTTAAGTTAGAAAGGGCGCACGGTGGATGCCTTGGCACTAGGAGCCGATGAAGGACGGGACGAACACCGATATGCTTCGGGGAGCTGTAAGCAAGCTTTGATCCGGAGATTTCCGAATGGGGAAACCCACCACTCGTAATGGAGTGGTATCCATATCTGAATACATAGGATATGAGAAGGCAGACCCGGGGAACTGAAACATCTAAGTACCCGGAGGAAGAGAAAGCAAATGCGATTCCCTGAGTAGCGGCGAGCGAAACGGGATCAGCCCAAACCAAGAGGCTTGCCTCTTGGGGTTGTAGGACACTCTGTACGGAGTTACAAAGGAACGAGGTAGATGAAGAGGTCTGGAAAGGCCCGCCATAGGAGGTAACAGCCCTGTAGTCAAAACTTCGTTCTCTCCAGAGTGGATCCTGAGTACGGCGGAACACGTGAAATTCCGTCGGAATCCGGGAGGACCATCTCCC
>NZ_AJVF01000042.1 GCF_000262045.1 Bacillus siamensis KCTC 13613 | reverse complement strand
CAGGCCCGCCACACCTTTTAAAAGTGCCGAAAACGGCTCGATCAGGTAATCGTGGAAAAAACCGATATTCCCGAGGCCTCCCGTCTGAGTCTGAGATGTCGCCGCAAAAGCCGAGCGGCCTGTGCACAGTACGATAAAAAATAATCCGAAAGCTATCCATTTTTGATATGTTTTAGACAATTATGTCTCCTCCTTTTTATCTTCACTTGCCGTTATAAAAGGAGGAAGCTGACATCTTCATCATCATTCGCCGGTGAATTCATGCGGATGACTTTACGTATCCAAGTTGTAATGCGATGATATATAATAATAAGAAAGTCTGTTCGGTTCAGCTGAACGACTGCTTGATGTTCATCTATTCGTTTCGTTCTCCAATGCTCGCCTGCGCGGCGCTCACGCAATAGAAAAGCGATGCCGATCGCGGTCAGAGCGGGAAGAATAATTGTGAAAAAATCGACTAAAAATAAAAAGTCATTCATTGACTCAAGAATCATTTTATCACATCCATTCAGCTCTTATTTTACTACATATATATAAGGTTGTCTATGAAAGGAAAGGAGGCGCCGGGAGTGGCCGGAAAAGGGAGAATTATATTTCATATCGATATGAACAGTTTTTATGCCTCTGTAGAAATGGCGTATGATCCGACTTTAAAGGGAAAACCTCTCGCCGTTGCCGGAAACGTGAAGGAACGGAGAGGAATCATCGTCACCTGCAGCTATGAAGCGAGAGCGCGGGGCGTAAAGACCACCATGCCGGTGTGGCAGGCGAAACGCCTCTGTCCGGAACTCATCGTCGTTCCTCCGAATTTTGACCGCTACCGGAGTTCGTCAAAAGAAATGTTCAGCATTCTGAGGGAGTATACGGATTTAGTCGAGCCTGTTTCTATTGATGAAGGATACATGGATATTACGGACACACCGCACGGACACAGGGCGTATGAGACAGCCGCAGACATTCAGGCAAGGCTGCAAAAAGAGCTTTTGCTTCCGTCAAGCATCGGCATCGCTCCGAATAAGTTTCTCGCCAAGATGGCGTCTGATATGAAAAAACCGCTCGGCATCACCATTTTAAGAAAAAGAGAGCTGCCGGACATATTGTGGCCTCTCCCGATCGAAGAGATGCACGGTATAGGAACGAAAACTGCGGAAAAAATAAAAACGCTCGGCATCAAAACGATCGGTGATTTGGCAAAAGGAGATGAACGGGCGCTGAAAATGCTGCTCGGCATAAACGGGCCGAGGCTGAAGGATAAGGCGAACGGCATCCACCGCGCAGAAGTCGATCCCGAACGGATTTATGAATTTAAAAGCGTCGGCAACTCATCCACCCTTTCGCATGATTCGGCTGACAGGGATGAATTAACCGGCGTGTTTGACCGCCTCGCGCTGTCTGTAAGCGAACGGCTCCAGCGTAAGGAGGTCATGGCCTGCCGGCTGTTCATCATGATCCGCTATGCGGATTGGAAAACGGTCACAAGAAGCATGACCCTCAGCAATCCGGCTGATCAGAAAAAAGACATCATGAATGCGGCGATGGAACTGTTTGACAAGCACTGGAACCAAAACCCGGTGAGACTTCTCGGCATCACCGGAACGGAACTGGTCGAAAAACAGCAGGCGTATAAACAGCTTGACCTGTTTTCATTCAAGGAGGATGCAAAGGAAGAGCCGATTGTTCAGATGATGAACGAGCTGAATGAAAAATACGGCCGGCACATGATCCGAAAAGGCGCCGTCATGAAAAAAGAAGAAAGCAAAACAAGGGGAACGAGCTTTAACAGAGACTTTTTTCAGGATGAAAAGAAAAGGTGAATAACTTGAAAAAAGGGGTTATGTATGATAATTTCTTTAGTATAAATATCATTTTATTTTAATTTAAATTTTAAAATGGTTAAACGTTTGAAGAAGGGACGTTAGAATATGTCAAAACAACAAATCGGAGTTATCGGTCTTGCGGTAATGGGTAAAAATCTGGCTCTTAACATTGAAAGCCGGGGATTTTCTGTGTCTGTATACAACAGATCAAGCAGCAAAACGGAAGAGTTTTTAGAAGAGGCAAAAGGCAAAAATGTTGTCGGTACATACAGTATCGAGGAGTTTGTCCAGTCTCTTGAAACACCCCGCAAAATTTTATTAATGGTTAAAGCGGGAACTGCAACGGATGCGACGATTCAATCTCTTCTTCCTCATCTGGAAAAAGACGATATTTTGATTGACGGCGGAAATACATACTATAAAGATACACAGCGCCGGAACAAAGAGCTTGCCGAAAGCGGTATTCACTTTATCGGGACGGGTGTATCAGGCGGTGAAGAGGGAGCGCTTAAGGGGCCTTCTATTATGCCGGGCGGCCAAAAGGAAGCGCACGAACTCGTGAAGCCGATTTTGGAAGCCATTTCTGCTAAAGTGGACGGAGAAGCTTGTACGACATACATCGGCCCGGACGGAGCGGGGCACTATGTGAAAATGGTGCACAACGGTATCGAATACGGTGACATGCAGCTGATCTCTGAGTCTTATTTCATTTTGAAACAGGTGCTCGGACTGTCTGCCGAAGAGCTTCACGAAGTATTCGCTGAGTGGAACAAAGGTGAGCTTGACAGCTATCTGATCGAAATCACGGCTGACATTTTCACTAAAAAAGATGAAGAAACGGGCAAACCGCTTGTTGACGTCATCCTTGATAAAGCAGGCCAAAAAGGAACGGGTAAATGGACAAGCCAAAGTGCTCTTGACTTAGGCGTGCCGCTTCCGATTATCACTGAATCTGTTTTTGCGCGTTTCATTTCCGCAATGAAAGAAGAGCGTGTGAAAGCAAGCAGCCTGTTGTCCGGGCCTGACGTTAAGCCGGTCACTGAAAACAAAGAAGAGCTGATTGAAGCGGTCAGAAAAGCGCTCTTCATGAGTAAAATCTGTTCTTACGCACAAGGTTTCGCCCAAATGAAAGCTGCATCTGAAGAATATAACTGGGATCTAAAATACGGTGAAATCGCGATGATCTTCCGCGGCGGCTGTATCATCCGCGCGGCGTTCCTGCAAAAGATCAAAGATGCGTATGACCGTGAACCGGAGCTTGACAACCTGCTGTTAGACAGCTATTTCAAAAACATTGCAGAAAGCTACCAAGGCGCCCTTCGCCAAGTGATTTCACTTGCCGTAGCCCAAGGCGTGCCGGTACCTTCGTTCTCAAGCGCACTTGCATATTACGACAGCTACCGTACGGCAGTGCTTCCTGCAAACTTGATTCAAGCGCAGCGTGACTACTTCGGAGCGCATACGTATGAACGCACGGATAAAGAAGGCATTTTCCATACTGAATGGATGAAGTAATGAAGAAGCCCCCGCAATAACTGCGGGGGCTTTTCTGATATGTAAAAACCGCGGGCCTTATGAACAGCGCCGCGGTTTTTTAATTTCTTCTTATATATTCCACCAGTGAAGGCCGTCTTTTTCTAAGAGGTCGTCTGAAGCCTTAGGTCCCATTGATCCGGCTTCATAATTCGGGGAAAGGGTTTTGTCGGCTGCCCATGTTTCGGAAATCGCGTCGACGAAATTCCAAGAAAGCGCCACTTCGTCCCAATGGGCAAAGTTCGTTGCATCGCCGAGCAGACAGTCGTGAATCAATTTTTCGTAAGCTTCCGGTGTGTTCATTTCGTCACTGCAGTTGCTGCAGTAATCTAGCTTAATCGGCTGAGCATGTGCGGCCCCGCCTAGTTTTTTAGCATTCAGATATAAAGTGATGCCTTCATCCGGCTGAATGTGGATGACAAGCAGGTTCGGATTTACATTCGTTTCATTGCCGTAATATAGGTTCATCGGAATGTCTTTAAATTGAACGACGATTTTCGTTGATTTTTCTTTCATCCGTTTCCCTGTTCGGATATAAAACGGAACGCCGGCCCAGCGGAAGTTGTCGATTAACAGCTTTCCGGATACGAATGTTTCCGTATTGGAATCCGGTGCTACGTTTTGCTCATCTGTATAGCTCGGTACAGAGTTTCCGTTGATCGTTCCCGCTTGGTATTGTCCGCGGACGAAATAATCACTCACTTCGTTTGGAGCGACAGGGCGGAGAGCTCTCAGCACCTTCACTTTTTCGCTGCGGATTTCTTCCGTGTTCAGTTTAATCGGCGGTTCCATCGCTAACAGAGCGACCATTTGTAAAATGTGGTTTTGAACCATATCGCGGAGTGCGCCCGATTTTTCATAATATCTCGCGCGATCCTCAACGCCGAGATCTTCACTTGACGTAATCTGGATGTTTGAGATGTAGCGGTTATTCCATAGCGGTTCAAACAGCGCATTCGCAAAACGGATGACTTCGATGTTTTGAACCATTTGCTTGCCTAAGTAATGGTCGATCCGATAAATTTGATCTTCTGTGAAAGCTTCCCGTATTTCTTTGTTAAGCTCTTTCGCACTCGGCAGGTCATGGCCGAACGGCTTTTCAATTACAAGACGGGACCAGCCTTTTGTCGCTGTGACACCTTCATTTTTAAGCGATTTTGCGATTGTGCCGAAAAACTCAGGGGCCATTGCCAAGTAAAACATTCGGTTATTCGGGATTTCATATGTATGTTCAAGCTGATCAAGCAGGACATTCAGCTCCTGATAGGAACCCGGATTCGTTACATCAAACGGATGGTAATAAAAATGAGATGTGAAATCATCTATGTCTTTTTGCCCAGCCGAAGAAACAGACGTTTTAACGGTTTCACGGAGGTCCTCGTTTGACCAAGGTCTTCTTCCAACACCTACAACTGCAAACTCTTCACCAATCTGACCATTTTTATATAAACGGTGAATGGATGGGTAAAGTTTTCGTTTTGCCAAATCCCCTGTGGCACCAAATATTACAATTACTGCTTTTGGTTTGTCGTTTGTTTTCACTTAGAGTACCTCACTTTATCTGAAGCATGGTTTAAAACCCCGCATATTTCCTTCATTTTAAATCTAAAATTCGTTGAAAGCAAATGTTTCAGCCTGTTTTTTGAGGTTTGCGGAAAAAAATTAATCAGGCCGGAGAAGCCCCGGGTGAATTCACATTTTCAGCCTGATCCTGTATCCTTAGTAGTACAAAGATCTAGGAGGAAGCATTGTGGAATTATTATTTTTAGGGACGGGGGCCGGCATGCCGGCAAAGGCGAGAAACGTAACGTCCGTCGCGCTGAAGCTTCTTGAAGAAAGGCGTTCCGTATGGCTGTTTGATTGCGGAGAAGCCACTCAGCATCAGATATTACATACAACACTCAAACCGAGGAAAATTGAAAAGATTTTCATCACCCATCTTCACGGTGATCATGTTTACGGTCTTCCGGGTCTGTTGGGAAGCCGGTCATTTCAGGGCGGTGAAGAAGAGCTGACGATTTACGGGCCAAAAGGCATAAAAGCATTTATCGAAACAAGCCTGAATGTGACGGCGACCCATTTGACGTATCCTCTTACCGTACATGAAATTGAAGAGGGAACGGTTTTTGAAGATGAGCAATTCATCGTTACCGCAGCATCCGTCATTCACGGTGTAGAAGCGTTCGGCTACCGTGTACAGGAAAAAGATATTCCCGGTGCATTGCAGGCCGGCAGACTGAAGGAAATGAATATTCCGCCCGGCCCCGTCTATCAGAAGATCAAAAAAGGCGAAACAGTCACGCTTGATGATGGAAGAATAATTGATGGACAGGATTTTTTGGAGCCGCCGAAAAAGGGGAGGATCGTCGCTTTTTCAGGGGATACCCGGGCATCAGAGCGGGTAACCGAGCTTGCGCGCAATGCCGATGTACTTGTTCATGAAGCGACGTTTGCCAAAGAAGATGCAAAGCTTGCGCATAATTACTATCATGCGACGACAGAACAGGCTGCACAAACGGCAAAAAAAGCAGGCGCCAAACAGCTGATCTTAACTCACATCAGCGCAAGGTATCAAGGCGAATCGCCGATAGAGCGTCTGGAACATGAGGCGAAAGCGGTATTTGAAAACAGCAGGATCGCATTTGACTTCATGGAAGTCACAGTGGAACGCTCTTAAAAAATGGACGCTTGACATATTGATTTGAGGGTATATAATAAAACGTAATAATTACGATTTGATCGAGAGGTGAAAATGATGCGTGTGAATGTAACATTGGCCTGCACAGAGACAGGGGACAGAAACTATATCACGACGAAGAACAAACGGACGAATCCGGATCGATTGGAAATGAAAAAGTATTCACCCCGGTTGAAAAAGTATACTTTACATCGTGAGACGAAGTAGATCACGATAAAAAAGCCATTGTGCTCAGGCACAATGGCTTTTGTTTTATGAGTTTACCGCCTGATAGGCCGGAGCATTCATTTGCTGGCGCGCCGCACACCAAACATCATAAATGGCAAGGTGGACGATATGCGGTTCATCGTGGTGAATGGCATGAGAACTGTTTTTGGCCTGAATCCATCCGCTTTGATAAGAGACATCAAGCATGCTTCTGTGCAGTTTCATCCATTCTTCATGAGCGTGCTTTAAGCGCTCATCCCGCTCTCCCGATGATAAAATCAACAGCGGCATATCGTTAAAATGAATCTGCTGGTGCTTGATCTGCCGAAGGCTTGTCAAAAATTCAGCGTGTGATCCTTCTAATCTGAACTGCTTCAGGTAGGCCGCTTTCATTTCCTCGGGAAGAAGCGGAAGCACTTTCGTCTCCTGATCTTCAGAAACCGGGTCAAGGAGCACCATTCCGAGAATATCCCGTCGGTTTCGGCTCGCCCAAAGTCTGCTGATAATCGTGCCGTATGAATGCGAGACGACAAGGTAAGGAGGCTTGACGCCCGCCTTCAGCAGAAGGGCGTTTAATTCCTGTACCATGTGATCTGCCGTTCGCTTGTTTCTGCTTTGGCCGCTTTTGCCGATTCCGGCTCTGTCATATGTGAAAACCCCAAATTCTTCATCTATGTCAGTGAGTAATGGTGTCCATGTTTCAGAAGAAGTGCCGCAGCCGGCTTCAAAGACGATCGTCACTTCGCCGGCACCTTTACGGTGTTTTGTATAAAACGGACAGCCGTCAATCAGGTATGTCCTTTCCATCCATGCTGCTTTCATTGGAGTCATCCCCTCTAATTGGTTCTATAAGGAAGACGGAGATGCTTCGGCGATCGTTTCTCAAAAAATAAAAAAAGAGACAGCCGATGATAAAAATTCCGGCTGTCTCTTCTGTCACCATGCTCTGTCGTATTGAACCGGCGACGGTATTTCTGTATTCAGCTGCTTCGCTGCACTTCTTGCAAAATGCGGATCGCGCAGAAGTTCTCTCGCGACAAAAATAAGGTCAGCGCGGTTGTTTTGCAGAATTTCTTCGGCCATTGTTCCTGTCGTTATCAAACCGACGGCGCCTGTTGCGATTTCGGCCTGCTCACGGATTTTCTCCGCAAAGCTCACTTGATAGCCGGGGAAGACGTTAATATCAGCTTGAACGAGTGCGCCTGAGCTGCAATCAATCAAGTCGACTCCCTGCTCCTTCATCCACTTCGCAAAGCCGATATGATCGGCAATGTCCAGACCCTTATCAGTATAATCAGATGCGGAAACACGGACAAATAGCGGTCCGTCCCAGACTTCCTTGACGGCTTCAATGGTCTCGCCTAAGAAGCGGTAGCGGTTTTCATGTGAGCCGCCGTATTCATCTGTACGGTGATTGGACAGCGGTGACAAAAATTCGTGCATTAAGTAGCCGTGTGCCGCATGAAGCTCGATAATGTCAAAGCCGGCTTTTTTCGCACGCGCCGCGGCCTGCTTGAATTCCTGAATGGTTTCTTTAATTTGTTCTATCGTCATTTCAGCCGGTGTTTTGGACTGCTCATCGAACGGAATGGCTGAAGGAGCGTAAATTTCTCCGTCAAGCTCTGCTTTACGTCCCGCGTGCGCGAGCTGAATGCCGATTTTAGACCCTTGCGCTTTCACCTGTTCTGTCAGTTTGGCAAAGCCTTCGATATGATCGTCGCTCCAAATGCCCAAATCCTGATCGGTAATACGTCCCTGCGGATTAACGGCTGTCGCTTCCACGATAATGAGACCGACCTGACCGATTGCACGCGATATGTAGTGCGCCATATGAAAAGGCTGCAGTTTTCCGTCCTTCTCATGTGAGGAATACATGCACATCGGTGCCATAACAATACGGTTTTTGATCGTTACATCTTTAACGGTCCATGGTGTAAATAATTTTCTGGCCATTTATTTCGCCTCCCGGAATGTTTTTAGACATTGATTATAACAACTCATGATCATCCAGTCATATAAACTGCTCACAGCTGAACACATCGTTCTTATTGTTCTGAACGGGCATTTTTCTTATACACATCGGGGCCGTATCTTCATAACAGGCATTTACAGCCGATCATTTAGCAAATATAGATGAGAAACGCACCGATAACTGCGTGGCGTCCTTTGAACCAGATTGTCAGAATGAAAATACTGCCTTGAAAACAAAAAGTCTGACCGTGACAGTGGTGAGCGGGGTTATTTTGATGTCGGGCTTTCGTCTGTTTATATAAAAAGGGCATCAACGGCACATGCTGTTGATGCTTTTTTTGAAATGCTAGGGTTTGGAGAGCACTTCAATTCCGACGTTGACCATTTTGTCCAGTCCCATAAAAGACAGGCAGATTTTGGCGCGTCTTTTTCTTTTATCGATCTTTTTAATAATGCCTTCCATTCCTTTAAGAGGCCCTGAGGCAACGGTTACTTTTGAATTTTCAATATAGACTTTTGAATAATCTACAGTGTCTCCTTCTCCGATCAGCCTGATAATAGGGAGGATTTCTTCATCCTTAATTGTCGTGAAATAGGTTTTACGCTCTTTGGAATAATATGCGCCGTTATTCACGATTCTGCATGAAATGGGGAGTTCTTTGATTTTATGAAATGTCCGCTCTGTCATCTTTGTTTTAAACAGCACATATCCCGGAAACATTTTTTTGAGTGCCTCGTATTTGATTCCGGCTTTTCGTTCTGTGACTTTTTTCTTGGGTATGATTGAGTAGAGAGCCTGCTCATCAAACTGCAGACGCAGAAATTTTTGCACTGCTTCTTCTTTTCCCGACTCTACAAAAAGTGCGTACCATTTCATGACTGGATCCTCCTTAGAATAATAAGAAATTATTATACAAAGAAAGTATTTAATGGATAATATTTAAAATGATTAAAAAATTTTCTATTTCGTCTTTTTTTTACATAATATATGAAAATGAAAAATAAGTATAGACCCAATTGACAGAGAAGCGATGAATTTTCTTTGACATGAAAAGGGTTCAGAGAATTATCTGACATTTTATCCACCGAACATAAAACTGTGAAATAAATGTCAGAAAATAAAGAAAAAACCCCTTGACATTATTATCTATAAATTGATATTATTCTCTTTAAATAGCAACTATTTGTTAAATTTATTAAATTAAAGTAAAGCACCTATTAAATTTCAATCGCTGTTTCGGCACGTTGAAGAGGAAATAGGGATTATAAAAATGATTGTAGTGTATATATCTACATATACATGATAAGGGAGAAGTGTGCCGTCACGGCTGTTTTCGGGCATATTGGCACTGCAGCTTGTCATGAGAAACATTCAGTCAACAAGCAATATGTTTTTATGTAAATTATGTTAGAAAAGGAAAACACAATGCGTTTGCGATTTTTAAACCTGTGCTGAATCGCAAACGCGTTTGTGTTTTTATTTTTATGCCGGTGTTTACACCAGTCAATATATGAGATAAGAGACGTTTTTGTATTGAGAACCACATGTGGTGTGCAAAATTGACGATGCGGAAAGGATGAGGATGAGATGCTTACGTTTGTTTTCCCGGGGCAGGGTTCTCAATTTAAAGGAATGGGAGGAGGACTGTTTGATGAATTTCAAGATCTGACACGTCAGGCTGATGACATATTAGGCTACTCTATAGAAGAATTGTGCCTGGAGGATCCGAATCACCAGCTGGGGAAAACGCAATTTACCCAGCCGGCGTTATATACGGTGAGTGCACTCAGTTATTTAAAGAAAATGAAAGAGTCCGGCAGAGAGCCTGATTACGCCGCAGGGCACAGTTTAGGAGAATATAATGCGTTATTTGCGGCCGGCTGCTTTGATTTTGAGACCGGTTTGCAGCTTGTAAAAAAAAGAGGGGAGCTCATGAGCAAGGCAGCTCCCGGAGGCATGGCGGCGGTTTTGGGGTTTACGGCTGAACAAGTAAAAGATGTTTTATCCGATTATCATCTGACCGGCATTGATATCGCTAACCATAATTCACCTTTGCAAATTGTGATCGCCGGAACGAAACAAGACATTGAAAAAGCGCGCCCCGTCTTTGAAAAAGCCGGCGTGAGAATGTACCTTCCTTTAAATGTGAGCGGCGCTTTCCATTCCCGCTATATGAAAGATGCTGAAAAAGAGTTTGCGGATTATTTAGAAGAAACGGCGTTTTTGCCTCTTCGTTTTCCGGTGATCTCAAATCTTCATGCCGCACCTTATAAGAATGATGAAATCAAAACAAATCTGACTTTGCAAATGACCAATCAGGTAAAGTGGACGGACACGATACGCCGTCTGATGGGACTTGAAAATAATGAAATTACAGAAGTCGGGCCCGGGGAAGTGCTGACAAAACTGACGCGGCAGATTAAAAAAGATGCCGTCCCATTACCTATGCCGAAAGAAGAGTCTGATATTGCTGATGTTACAAGTGCGGCAGCTGATTCACAAAAAACGGCGGGAATGAGATTAGGGAACGAAGATTTTAAAAAAGATCATAACATCCAATATGCTTACATGACGGGCTCCATGTACAGGGGAATTGCTTCGGAACAGATGGTCATTAAAGCGGCAAAAGCGGGAATGCTGGGCTTTTACGGAACAGGCGGATTGAGTATCGAACGGATCGGACAGGCCATCGGAACCATCCGGTCTGCACTGCGGCAAGGGGAAACATTCGGAATGAACCTTCTTCATCATATGATGTCACCTGACAAGGAAGTCAGAATGATAGATTTATATTTGAAAAACGGCATTCATCTTATTGAAGCATCGGCATTTATGGGCATAACCCCCGCTCTCGTTATATACAGGGCAAAGGGATTAAGCAGGAATCATGACGGATCGGTGTCAGTTCAAAACAGAATCATCGCGAAAGTATCCCGGCCTGAAGTCGCTGAGGCCTTTCTGAATCCGGCTCCGGCTCATATGCTGGAAAGACTTGTGTCTGACAATCGGCTGACAGCCGGGGAAGCGGCGCTTGCAAAAGAAATTCCGATGGCTGATGACATTTGCGTTGAAGCGGATTCAGGAGGGCATACCGACCAAGGGATTCCGTATACTTTAATGCCTGCCATGATCAGACTCAGAGACCGCATGATGGAGAAGCACGGTTATGCGAAAAAAGTAAGAATCGGCGCAGCCGGCGGCATCGGCACTCCGGAAGCTGCTGCTGCCGCGTTTCTGCTCGGCGCCGAATTTATCGGAACCGGTTCTATTAATCAATGCACGGTCGAAGCCGGGACAAGCGATTCAGTGAAAGATCTGCTTCAGGAAGCGAACGTGCAGGATACGTCATATGCTCCCGCGGGAGATATGTTTGAAGCGGGAGCAAGGGTGCAGGTGCTGAAAAAAGGCCTGTTTTTCCCGGCCAGAGCCAATAAACTCTTTGACTTGTACAGACAATACAATTCTTTAGATGAAATAGATGAAAAAACGAAAACATTAATTGAAGATAAGTATTTCCAGCGCAGTTTTGAAGAAGTGTATGAGCAGTTGAAACATGATAAATCTCCTGAACAGATCGCCAAAGCCGAACAGAATCCGAAACACAAAATGGCGATGGTATTTAAATGGTATTTTTCCCATACGACGAGGCTCGCTCTGGAAGGAAAAAGCGAAAGTAAAATAGATTACCAAATTCATTGCGGCCCTGCACTCGGCGCATTTAATCAATGGGTGAAAGGAACCCCGCTTGAAAATTGGAGAAACAGGCATGTCGATCTGATCGGCAAACAGCTCATGGAAGAAACAGCCGGTCTTCTTGCGCAACGGCTGGTATCGATTACAGGCTGAGTATGACCGGACATTACATTTTTTCTGCGGAGGACTACCATGCTGATTGAAAATCATGAATTAACGATGAGCCATGTCGGGTTAGGGAATTTGAATGAGTACGCGCTGCTGCTGTTATTCGGCAACGCACACAGTCACCATTTAACGGACGGAACGGGATTCCGGCCTGATCAGATGGCCGATCACCAAGGGCTGATTTTGTATCCGGCTTATTTTATGACACATCTCAAAGTTCCTTCAGATAAGCCTCTTGATCAGTACCGATTATGGGACGAGGTTTCCGTCGGAGTCGATATCTCCCGGTTTGGAGAAACCATATTAGAATCTGATTATTTGTTTGGGCCGAAAGGAGCGGTCAGCACTGATAAAAGCGAGTGGGACCGCGGGCGGTTTCCTTCTATGAAAGCCAATAGTTTAATTGTCGTCGACGTCACACAAACAGAAGGTTCGACCCGCAAAGTCTCAGCGCCTAAGGCTGAATGCATTGCGGAACTTTCTAAGCTAGCCAAGCCGCCTTACGCGCTGATGCGGTCAAAGAAAATCAGAACGGATGCTTTCGGTATGAAGCCGGGCAACCTCAAAACAGCAGACCCCGTTTCATATCGGGTTCCTGTTGATCAGGATGCTGCGCCGGGGCATGCCATGGTGTTTGCGAAATTCAGCAAGATAATGGATGCGGCGGAATTTGAATGGATGACGCGCCGGTCGAAGCCGGGTTTTCCGGTTTCAATCGCGCGGCATTTATTTTTGCTTGAGAGAGAGACGTATTATTACGGAAATTGTTTTGCAGATGAAGAGCTTGATATTTATATGACGGGACACATTGAAGAATGCGATCCCGACTTTCACGGTGATTCCCTCGGTATGATCTCAGTGGCGAAAATCAGCTATCAGATTGAAGTCTATATGAAAAGAAATCATACATTGCTGGCCATTTCCAAGGTGGATAAGCTGCTGGCGGTGCCGACCTCTTCACAAGATCATATTCCGGATTATAAACGGGTCATCAGAAGTTTATAAAATGAAGAATGGAGCTGAAAGCAAATGGAACAAACCAAGGAAATGAAGCAGATCATCGCTCAAATCATCCAGGACATTCAAGAACAGCAGTCATATCGGGCCGTCGAAGCGGGAGATGATGTGAGAGTCATAGAGGATCTGGGCTTCTCATCACTGGATATCGCTCAATTAGTCGCACAGATGGAGATGGAAACCGGAGTAGATCCTTTTTCCCAAGGAGAAACAATTTCCAGCATTACAACCGTCGGCAGCATTTGTGATATTTATCAAAAATATATGGACAGTGCTCAATCATGATAACAGAAAGCGGGGGAGATATCAGCTGGGTGACTGATAAGCTTAGGGAAACGCAAGACAGTGAGTTTCTCATTTTTAAAGGGCAGACTTTTACGTATGATGATTTGCTGACACGAATCAGCTTTTTTCAGAAAGAACTTGAACAAAACGGAATACGTGAAGGAGAATGTGTGGCGCTTATCGGGGATTATTCCCCGAACGCCATTTTTTTGCTGATGGCGCTTCTGTTAAACCGAAATATCGTTGTCCCTCTCAGCAATGAATCAAGGGAAAAGCATCTCGATATGTTTGAAGACGCGAAAGTGAATCAAATCATTGAAATAAATGAAAATGACAGCTGGACGCTTCGTGAAGGTTCTAAAAGCGCCTCTCACCCTCTGCTTGATGACCTGCGAGAGAGAGGAGAGTCAGGCATTATTATTTTCACATCGGGAACCTCCGGCAAAAGCAAAGCATCCGTGTTAAGCGCCGGCCGGCTGCTTGAAAAATACAAAACGGCGAAAAGAAAACCGCTGCGTACACTCATTTTTCTGAAATTGGATCATATAGGCGGCATTAATACGCTGTTTGCGATTCTGTTTAACGGGGGAACAATCGTCACATCAGACAGCAGAACGCCGGAGTCCGTTTATCGGGCGGTCGACAAACATGCTGTCCAAGTACTCCCCGCCACCCCGACCTTTTTAAACATGCTGCTGATGTCCAAGGCGGATGCCGGCTCCGGCTATAACCTCTCTTCACTCCAGCTGATCACTTACGGCACAGAACCGATGCCCCAATCAACGCTGCGCGGCATTCACCGGCTGTTTCCGGGGGTACGGCTGAAACAAACATACGGATTAACTGAACTGGGTATATTCTCAACGAAATCAAAAGACAGCCAATCCACTTGGATGAAAGTAGGCGGTGCCGGAACAGAGACCAAAATTACCGGAGGCACGCTTTGGGTCCGTTCTGAGTCGGCGATGCTCGGCTATTTAAATGCACCGTCACCTTTCGATGAAGACGGCTGGTACGACACCGGTGACCAGGTGGAAACAGACGGCGAATATATAAGAATTCTCGGAAGAAAGAGTGAAATTATTAATGTGGGCGGAGAGAAAGTGTTTCCGGCAGAGGTGGAAAGCGTTTTTCTGGAGATACCGAATGTCCGGGATGTGCTCATAACGGGCCGAAAAAATCCGATTACGGGCGAGATTGTCGCGGCAGAGGCCGTGCTTGAAAAAGAGGAAGATATCAAATCTTTCAGAAAGCGGGCCGTAGCTCATTGCAGACAGAAGCTGCAGCCATATCAGATACCGCAGATCATTTCTGTTACAGATCGGAAACTGTCTAATGACCGATTTAAAAAAATAAGAAACGTGTAAAACAGGAGGTACATATGAATAACGGAAAAGTAGCGGTCGTCAGCGGAGGAAGCCGGGGGCTCGGAAAAGCGATTGTACAGGCGCTTTTGGATGAGGATTACAAAGTAGCCGCTTTCAGCCGCAGTGAATCTGATTTTATTAACACATTGAGAGAGAGTGAAAAGTACCGCGGCCGCTTTTATTGGGAAGCGGCGGATGCGGCGGATGATGCCGCCATGAAACAGTTTGTTCTTCAAGTATACCGCAAGTTTTCCAGAATAGACGGCTTGGTCAATAACGCCGGTTTGAACCTTGATCAGCTGCTGCCCCTGACAAATGATGATGACATTGACCGCATCCTCAATCTGAATATCGGTTCAGTCATCAAGCTGACCCGAAACGTTTCCCGGGTCATGCTGAAACAAAATTCCGGATCAATCGTTAACATAAGCTCCATTATCGGCTCAAGAGGATTTAAAGGCGCTTCTGTCTACAGCGCATCCAAAGCGGCTCTTGACGGCTTGACGCGAAGCCTGGCCAGGGAGCTCGGGTCCAAAGGAATCCGTGTCAATTCACTTGCGCCCGGTTTTGTGGACACCGATATGACGAAAAATATGCCGGAAAAACAAAAATCGCAAATTATCAGAAGGACGCCGATGGGGCGTTTAGGCGAAACAGACGATATGACCGGACTCGTTCGTTTCCTGCTTTCTCCTGAATCGTCCTTTATGACCGGACAGACAATGGCAATTGACGGCGGATTAACTTGTTAAAGCACAGAAAAATTCTTTTGTACAAGGGATGGTATCCTCATGAAATGTATTAACGAATTTTTAAGAACGGTAATAGCGCAAAAGCTGGGTGCCGAGGTGACCGAAGCAGAAGATAAAACCGCTTTTTTTACTCTTGGCGTGACGTCTCTCATCAGTGAAGAAATCATGACCATATTGCATAAAGAATTTACCGGCCTTTCTGAAACGCTGCTGTTTGAATATCCGAACATTGAGAAATTGAGTGAGTTTTTAAGTGCGCAGAAACGAAATCCCGAAAGCGTTCTTGAATTCAAAGAAACGGAGCCTGATACGGGAAGCCGGCTGGAAGAAGAATTGCTTCCTGTACAGGCGGCTGAAAAGGTGCCTGAACCGGGAACGGACAGGAGCTCTGATATTGCGGTTATCGGAATGAGCGGGATGTTTCCGAAAGCGGAAAACCAGCATGATTTTTGGAACAATTTAATGGAAAATAAAGATTGTGTCTCCGAAATCCCTGAGGACAGATGGGACAGCTCTTATTACTCGGAAGAGAAAACAGCAGAATACGCGTCATATAGTAAATGGGGAGGTTTTATTGATCGTCCGGATCGATTTGACCCGCTGTTTTTTTCTGTTTCCCCGTGGGAAGCTGATTTAATGGACCCTCAGCAAAAATTGTATGTCACGTGCTGCTGGGAAGCGATGGAGGATGCCGGTTACGGGAACCCGGCGGCTAGGCCGACGGATCAAATCGGTGTATTCGCCGGAGTGACCTGGAACGAATATTCATTAATTGCACACGAAGAAGGTTTTCTCAAAGATCAGTATAAAGGCCCCGGCTCCTTATATTGGGGCATTCCGAACCGGGTTTCTTATTTCCTTGATCTCCATGGGCCGAGCATCGCTGTTGATACGGCGTGTTCTTCATCGCTTGTCGCCGTCCATCAGGCTTGTCAGGCCATTATGTCGGGCGACTGTGAAATGGCGCTTGCCGGAGGCGTCAACCTCAGCTTACATCCGCAAAAATACATGTTTTTAAGCCAATCGCATTTCCTGTCTTCTGAAGGAAAATGCCGCAGTTTCGGTGAAGGCGGAGACGGTTACGTGCCCGGCGAAGGCGCGGGAGCCGTTTTATTAAAACCATTGAAAAAAGCGATTGCGGACAACGACCACATCTACGGTGTCATTAAGGGGTCCGCCACTAATCACGGCGGCAAAACGACCGGGTATACGGTGCCGAATCCGGAAGCGCACCGGGACCTGATTTTATCCGCTATAAACAGAGCCGCGGTAAGTCCGGCGGATATCAGCTACATTGAAGCTCACGGAACCGGCACAGCACTCGGCGATCCGATTGAGATACGCGGTCTGTCTATGGCATTTGATAAACAGACCGATGAGAAAAATGACTGCGGAATCGGCTCAGTGAAATCCAATATCGGACATTTGGAAGCGGCTGCAGGGATCGCCGGTTTAATCAAGGTGCTTTTAAGCATGAAACATGAAACGCTTCCCGCCAGTCTGCACTCCGAGGAACTGAACCGCAAGATTTCTTTTTCTGATTCGCCATTTTATGTCGTCCGAAACAACCGGCCGTGGCCGGCTGAAGGAGATAAACCGAGAATCGCCGCAATCAGTTCATTCGGCGCAGGAGGCTCTAATGCTCATCTGATCGTAGGTGCTTATCAGCCAAAACGGCAAGCGGACGGGAATACTGAGCAAAAACCGCATGCGGTCGTACTAAGCGCACATTCCGAACAGCAGCTGAAAGAATATGCCGGGAAATTAAGCTCTTTTCTTACCCGATTGGAAAACCCGCCTTCTGCCGGCGGATACAGCCTGGAAAATATCGCTGCCACCCTATTGTCAGGCAGAGAGCCTTTCTCCTTCCGGCTTGCTGTCATTGCATCATCCCTTTCAGAGCTGAAACAGCGATTGAACGGATTTGTAAGCGGTCACAGAGACGGAAGGCATATTTACTTCGGAAAAGCGTCACCTGGGCGGCCGGACGTTTCAGGCCAATCCGTTTCAGATCCTGAGAAATTTGCCGCGCTGTGGGTGAAAGGCTTTCAAGATTGCAAAAAGCCGGAAACGCCGTATCAGAAAGTTCCGCTTCCTACGTATCCGTTTTTAAAGGAAACGTCCTGGCTGACCGATCAAAAAAAGCGGTATACAAAAAAGCCTCAAAATACCAAAAGTCGTGAAGCGCTGCATCCTCTGCTTGATGAGAATGTTTCATCCGCCCGGAAAGGGACGTTTCAAAAGATATTTTCCAAGGATGAATATTTCTTTAAAGATCATTTAGTGAACGAAAAATATGTGCTTCCCGGAGTCTGTCATCTGGAAATGGCGGCATACGGCGCGGGATTGTGGGGAGAACGCCCGGTCGTCTCTCTTCAAAGTGTGTGGTACATGGAGCCGATTGTGACAGGGACAGACCCAACATCCGTCATGATAGAGTTTGAAGCAGAAAAAGAGCGTATAAGCTATGTCATTAAAGAAAAAGGAGCGGACGGCACCCTCTTTTCGCAAGGAGAAGTGATTTGTAAAGAAAAAGGAGCGCTTTTTGAGGCCCCGGTCTTTCAGCTCCCGGCGCCATTTACGCAGAGAACGGAGCCGAAAGGCATCTATCACTCGTTCTCTAAGGCGGGAATCGTGCAAAAGGACAGTTTTCAGGTCATCCGCGAATTCTCTTATACAGAAAGGAAAGCACTGGCCAAATTAACGCTCCCGTCACACTTGGAAGCCGATTTTAAACAGTACATCCTACATCCGTCCTTAATGGATGGCGCTGTTCAAACTGCAATGGCGCATGTGCTGCAATTTCAAAAAGAGCCTGCGCTTATCGTACCGTTTTCCTTCGGAGAAATACAGCTGCTTGAACCGTTAGCGAAAACCGTATTTGTGCATGCGGAGGTAAAAGCGGCCTCCGTTCACCAATTTGATCTGCATATTTGTGATGAGCGCGGCGTGCTGTTGGCGGCAGTGAAAGATTTTATCATAAAAGAGGTGCAGGAAAGCGCCGGGTTTAACCAAAAAGCCGGCGCCACGCCGAAGAAAAGCCGTGAAACAGAATTGCTTATGACACCGGTTTGGAACACCGTCACCATTCCGGAAACCGGCATGTCTTTCATGCGTGAAGAAAAAATAATCGTCATCGGGGCCGGGCCGGATTTTCAGCAGGCTTTGAAAGAGATGTATTCCGATGTCAGTTTTCCGGACATCACTTCTTTGGACAGCGCGGAACAAATGGCTGAAACACTGAAAGCGCAAGGCTCTTTTCAACACATGATATGGGCGGCACCGGATCATCCCATTCCATCCGTTTATGATGCGGATACGGCCGGCGGACAGGAGCACGGGGTCATGCAGCTTTTCCGGCTGGTAAAAGCGCTTCTGCTTCTGAATTTTGACACGGAACCACTATCATTGACAATCTGCACGTTTCAAGCACAGCCGATTCATGAACATGATGAGGTCAATCCGCTTCATGCAAGCATACACGGATTAGCGGGATCGCTCGCAAAAGAATACACCAATTGGAGCATCCGGCCTCTTGATTTGGAATCTCAAAGGGGAGACCGGCATCTTCCCGATGTCTTTTCTTTACCGGCGGACCCCGAGGGAAATCCGTGGGTCTTTCGTGCAGGTCAGTGGCACCGCCAGCAATTGGCCGTCTGCCAGCCTCATGCAGATGAGCCTTCGTTATACCGGCACGGCGGGGTTTATGTGATAATCGGCGGAGCAGGCGGAATAGGAGAAGTATGGACTGAATATATGATTCAGACCTATCAGGCGAAAATTGTCTGGATCGGGAGACGGAAAAAAGATACACAGATTGAAAGAAAGCTGAAAAGACTTGCGGCTTTAGGTCCCGCACCGCAATATTTCAGCGCGGATGCTGCGGATTATGATTCTCTCAAGCGGGCGTATGACACCATTGTGAAGGAAAATGGACAGGTCCTCGGAATCGTTCATTCCGCCATCGTGTTATCAGACAGAAGCTTTGCCAATATGGAAGAGGATCAGTTCCGCGCTTCACTTTCTGCAAAAACTGATGTCAGCTTGCAGATTGCCCGGGTAGCTGAAGGGGAACCGCTGGATTTCTTGTTGTTTTTCTCTTCGATGATGTCGTTTCAAAAAGCGCCGGGACAGAGCAATTATGCCGCCGGGTGCACGTTTAAAGACGCTTTTGCTAAGCGGATCTCACAAAAAGCGCCGTATGCCGTAAAAGTTGTCAATTGGGGTTTTTGGGGAAGTGTCGGCGTCGTGGCTTCAGAACAATACCGGAAACGGATGGAGCGGGACGGCGTCGCTTCTATTGAGGCGCCCGAAGCGATGAAAACGCTGGAAACCCTGCTTTCCGGACCTCATGACCAGTTGGCGCTGATCAAAATGACAGATCCGGTTTTTATGAAAGACGATCTGAAAGAACAAGTAACGGTTTATCCGGAAAAGATTCCTCCCGCACTCGGACAATTAGCAGTTAACATCATGCAGAATGACGAAGCTGAGCGGTTAAAAGCATCAAGTGTAATGAGCTGCATGAGAGAGATGGAGTCCCTCATCGAAAAAATGCTTGTATCAACCCTTTATGAGATGGGCGCAAGGCTTGATGAGACTTTGCCGTTATTTCAATCAGCTGCCGGCATAACGGAACAATACAGCAGATGGCTGAAAGAGAGCTTTGTCTTCCTGACTGAATTAGCGCAAACGGATCTAGGGCAAATGTGGGAGGAATGGGAGCGGAAAAAAGAGACTTGGCTGCGCCAGAAAGACATGAGGGCGCATGTCAGATTGGCAGAAGAGACATTGCGTGTGCTTCCAGACATTTTAACCGGTAAGCTTCCGGCAACGGAAGTGATGTTCCCTGACTCCTCCTTCCGTCTTGTGGAAGGCATTTACCGCAATAATATCATTTCTGATTTTTTCAATGACAAGCTTGCTGACACATTGATTGCAGTGCTGCGGGAACGTCTGGAAAAAGACCCGCAGGCGAAAATCCGCATTTTAGAAATCGGGGCCGGAACGGGCGGGACAAGCGCCGCGGTCATGAGAAAATTGAAACCGTATGAAGCGCATATTGCCGAATATTGTTTCACGGATATTTCTAAAGCATTTCTTTTACATGCAGAAGACATATTCGGTCCGGAATATCCTTATGTCACTTATAAAATATTCAATGCTGAGCAGCCGGTATCAACAGAAGCGCCGGATATCGGCACGTATGACGCAGTGATCGCGACCAATGTGCTTCATGCGACAAAAAATATCCGCTCTGCGCTGCGCCATGCGAAAGCAATGCTGCAAAAAAACGGCCAGCTGTTTATAAATGAGATCAACAGCCGCACCATATTCAACCATGTGACGTTCGGCCTTCTTGAAGGCTGGTGGCTGTATGAGGATCATGATTTACGGATTCCGGGCTGTCCGGGGGTTAAGCCGGCCGGCTGGTCGGAAGCGCTTTCACTTGAAGGATTCGCCCATCCTCTGTTTCCGGCTGAAGCCGCACACGACTTGGGCCAGCAGATTATAGCGGCTGAAAGTGACGGAATAGTCAGGCTTGCCCTCCCGCAGGCATCAGAAGAAAAACCGGAGCGCCGTCCGTATGACGCAGATGGTCTTTCGGATGATACCTTGCATTTCAGCTTGAGAGAAAAAAGCGTTGAACTGATGAAGAAGTTAATCGGTGAAGCGCTTAAAGTGCCGGCGCATCGCCTTTTATCCCATGAACCTTTAACCGCATACGGATTGGATTCCATACTGGTCGTCAGACTGACCAACGCGTTAAAAGACGTCTTCGGTTCTGTCAGCAGCACTTTGTTTTTTGAATATCAAACCATCGATGAGCTTGCTGATTACTTTCTGTCTTCCCGTAAAGAAGCGCTCGAGCGGCAATTCGGGAATGGACAGGCTCATCCCGAAAACGCCGGACGGGTGCAGACTCCCGCAGAAAGCGCCGCGCCGATTCCAAACGTAAGAGAACGGGGGATCACATATCTGACGGAATTAATAGGAAAAACGCTGAAGATTCCGAGCGGGAGAATGGATCCGTCGGTTTCCTTAACCGCATACGGTTTGGATTCTATTCTGGTCGTCAGGCTCACAAATGCTTTTCGTAACGTGTTTGACCAAATGACCAGCACCCTCTTTTTTGAATATCAGACGATAGAAGAAATCACGGATTACCTGCTTCTTTCTCAGCGGGGAGCATTTATGAAAGCGATGGGTGTGCGTGAGGAGCAGCTGTCTGATCACACAGATAACCTGAATGTAAAACAAAATAGGATTCCTCAAAACGAGGAAGGCAGCAGGACAAACGGAGATTCCTATATCCAGGATATCGCTGTCATCGGTCTGTCAGGCCGGTATCCGGGCGCCGATCACGTTGATGAGCTGTGGGAAAATGTAAAAGCCGGCAGGCATTCTATTACTGAAGTGCCGAAAGATCGCTGGGACTGGAAAACGTTTTATAACGAGGAACGCGGAAAATGGGGGTCCATTTATTCAAAATGGGGCGGTTTCCTCGATGACATTGATAAATTTGATCCGCTGTTTTTCCGTATATCTCCCGCGGAAGCTGAAAGGATGGATCCGCAGGAAAGGTTGTTTCTGCAGACTGCTTATTCAAGCATTGAAGATGCGGGGTATACCCCGGCCGCGCTTTGTGACAGCCGGAAAATCGGAGTCTTTGTCGGTGTGATGAACAGCAATTACCCGACAGTTCCCAGCGACTGGTCTATCGCAAACAGAGTATCGTTTTTGTTCAATTTTCAAGGGCCGAGTATGGCTGTGGATACAGCATGCTCTTCTTCTTTAACAGCTGTCCATCTCGCCGCAGAAAGCCTGCGGAGCGGAATGAGTGAAACAGCGATTGCCGGCGGAGTCAATCTTATCGTTGATCCGGCCCACTATGAGCGGCTGTCCGCTTTTTCAATGCTGTCTCCCGGTGATAAATGCAAATCTTTCGGAGACAGGGCGGACGGTTTTGTTGACGGTGAAGGAGTAGGGGCGATTGTGTTAAAGCCGCTTGCTCAAGCGGAGAAAGACGGCGATCATATTTACGGCGTTATCAAAGGAAGCATGCTGAACGCAGCAGGCAGGACAAACGCTTATATGGTGCCGAATCCGAAAGCGCAGTTTGATCTGATCGCAGAGACGTTGAAACGGACAGACATTCACCCGAGAACGGTCAGTTACTTGGAAGCCCACGGAACGGGCACTGCGCTCGGTGATCCGATTGAAATCGACGGGTTAACAAAAGCTTTTCGCCTGACAACAGAAGACAGGCAGTTTTGTTCCATCGGTTCAATTAAATCAAATATCGGACATTTAGAAAGCGCTGCCGGGATTGCGGGGATCACCAAACTGCTTTTGCAATTGAAACATAAGAGGATTGCCCCTTCATTGCATGCGGCGGAATTGAATCCGAATATTGAGTTTGAGCACACTCCGTTTTTCGTACAGCAAAAAGAAACGGAATGGAAACGACCTGTCTTGAATATCACGGGTGAAATGAAGGAATACCCGAGAATTGCCGGCATTTCCTCGTTTGGAGCAGGAGGTTCAAACGCACATGTCATCATTCAGGAATATGTGCCGTCTGACAGCCTGAAACCAATGGAAAACGCGTCTGTTTCTCCGCAAAAACCGGCTGTTATTATTTTATCAGCGCGAAATGAGCAGCAATTGACAGAGCGCGCCCGCCAGCTTCTGGATGATGTCATAAGAAAAAAACGTTCTGACGGAGATTTGGCCAAGATCGCTTACACGCTTCAGGCGGGAAGAGAACCGATGGCTGAGCGGCTTGCATTTACGGCCGAGTCGATAGAAGAGCTGAAAATGAAGCTTATGAGTTTCTCAAACGATCATAATATCGAACATGCTCATATCTGGCGGGGCAGGACAGCCAAACATCATTCATTGGCGGCTTCGCTCACTTCTGATGAAGATATGGCGCTTACCATAAATGCCTGGCTGAAAAAAGGGAAATACGGAAAGCTGCTTGACCTTTGGGTTAAAGGACTTGACGTTGATTGGTCAGCTCTTTATCAGCGCAACCCGGGCCGCATCAGTCTCCCGGCTTACCCTTTTGCCAAAGACCGATATTGGGTCACAAAAGCTGATGTGTCACTTGACAAAACAGGCTCAGCGGAAAGTGAGAAAGCAGCCAGACTTCACCCGCTGCTCCATGCGAATACATCGACCTTTACCGCCCAGCGCTTTACTTCTGTTTTTTCAGGGCGTGAACCGTTTTTTGCCGATCATATCGTCAATGGAAAACCGGTGCTTCCGGGCGCGGCTGCTTTAGAAATGGCCCGGGCCGCCGTTACGCTTGCCGCTGAAGACTTGCCGGACGGGAAAGCGGGTGTCCGGCTCAAACAGATTGTTTGGCTCCGTCCGGTGACGGCGCTTTCTGAAGGAGTGACGCTTCATGTAAAGCTTCAGCCGGAAGAAAACGGAGACATCGCTTTTGAAGCGTATGCCGAAGGGGAAGAGCCGCTTGTCTTTTTCCAGGGAAAGGCCGTGCTCGAAGAGACGGAGCGTGCTCCTGTACTCAATGTGGAAGCGGTTCAGGCGCGCTGCGGCGGCCGGCGCATGTCAAAGGCTGAGTGCTATGAAGCATTCGACAGCCTCGGCATCACCTACGGACCGTCTCATCAGGCGCTTGACGCCGTCTATGCCGGGAGCGGAGAAGTGCTCGCGAAGCTCACTCTTCCGCCGTCCGCCCGTGAAGAAAAGGAGCCGTTCATCCTGCATCCGAGCATGCTGGACGCCGCCCTTCAGGCTTCTATCGGTCTCGTGCTCTCAGACGGTTCCGCGTCCGGACGGCCGTTTCTGCCGTTTGCCCTGCAGGATATGCAGGTGTTTTCTGCGTGCCGTGAGATGATGTGGGCGGTGCTTTCCTCAGCGGACGGCGCCTATCATATTGAGCTGTGTGATGAAAACGGCGCGGTATGTGTCCGATTGACGGGACTCACCGCCCGTTTTCTGGAAGAGGAAACGGGGGAAAAACCGCTCTTGCTTCAGCCAAAGTGGCAGGAATCACCGCCGGGTGAAGGCGGACAAGAAGAGTCTTTCAGATACGTGACGCTGTATTGCGGAATGAATGCGGAGGACATCAGCGGCGCCGTATGTGCGGCTGACGGAAAAGGTCCGCTTGAGGACCGTTATGACGCCTGCGCGGCGGAGCTGTCAGCGATCGTCACCCGTCTTATCAAAGAAAAACAGAAGAAAAAAACGCTGATCCAGCTTCTTGTCCCCGACAGGGGGGAAGACAATGTATTGGCGGGGCTGGCCGCTTTTCTGAAAACGGCTCACCTTGAACATCCAAAGCTGTACGGCCAAGTCATCCAAGCCGATCCGGACGAGTCAGCATCATCGCTTCTTGCCAAACTGAAAGAAAACCGGGTGCATCCTGAACAAGCGGAAATCCGTTATGAAGACGGCAAACGTCTCGTCAGAAACTGGCGTCATCTGCCGGCCTCTCAAAGCGGTACCGTTCCGTGGAAAGACGAAGGGGTTTACCTCCTCACCGGGGGAGCGGGCGGCATCGGACTGATTTTCGCTGAAGAAATAGCCTCCCGCGTCAAAAACGCCGTCCTCGTATTAACGGGAAGGACGGAAGCGCTTGATGAAGACCGCTCCGCCCGCTTACGGCGCTTGGAAGCGTCGGGTGCCCGCGTATTGTATCAACCGGTTGACGTGACAGACAGGGCGGCGGTCATCGCCCTCGTCCGCGGCATACAGGAGGAGCACGGAACACTCGACGGGATCATTCACGGCGCCGGCGTGATCGCTGACAACTACATTCTGAACCAGACAGAAAACGAACGGAAGACCGTCATGGCGCCGAAAGTGAAAGGGCTTATCAATCTTGATGAAGCAGCGAAAGATGTGCGGCTGGACTTTTTCATTCTGTTTTCTTCCTTGGCGGGAGGAATGGGAAATCCGGGGCAGGCCGGTTATGCGGCAGCCAACGCATTTATGGATGTTTATGCAGCCCGCCGAAACCGTCTCGTGCGGGACAACAAGCGGAGCGGGCAGACTCTGTCCGTCAACTGGCCGCTTTGGGAAGAAGGCGGTATGCGCGTGGACAAAGAGACAGAACGGCTGATGTATGAACAGACTGGAATGAAAGCCATGCGATCGGCTTCAGGCATCCAAGCGCTTTATGCCGCTTTTGCCTCCGGAGAACACCAGGTCATGGTGGCGGAGGGCGACGAAAAACAGATTCGCAGCCATATTTTCGATCTGGACGAAGAACAAAGCGCCGCCGGACAAGCTGCGGCAGAGACAGATGCAAGAGATCTGAAAGATCGGGTTCAAGAGAAACTAAAGCGGCATGTATCAGATCTTTTAAAGGTAAGCATTAAAGATATTGAGGCTGACAGCGAACTGACGGAATACGGATTTGATTCGATCATCTTCACTGAATTTACAAATCTATTAAATCGGTCTTACCAGCTTGAGCTCAGCCCGACTATCTTCTTTGAATTTCCGACATTGCGCAAACTGAGCGGCCATTTGATATCTGAATGGAAAGAAGCATTCAGCGGCTTAGAAAGAGAGAGTTTAAAAACCGCCCCAAAAGCCGGAAAAAGAAAAGCTGAAGCTCCGGCGGCCGTTCATGTCAAGCGGGAAACCCCCGTATCCGTAAAAGGAAAATCAGAAGAAAAAGCCGAACCGATAGCCATTATCGGAATCAGCGGTATTTTTCCGCAAGCGAAAGACATAGATGAATTCTGGACACGTTTATCAAAAGGAGAGCATTGCATCACAGAAATTCCCCGAGATCGCTGGGATTGGCGTGAATATGACGGCGATCCGGCAGCGGATGCAAATAAAACGTCAATTAAATGGGGCGGTTTTATAGATGGAATCGCCGGGTTTGACCCGCTGTTTTTCGGGATATCTCCGAAAGAAGCTGAAATGATGGATCCTCAGCAGCGTCTATTAATGATGTATGTGTGGAAAGCCATTGAAGACGCGGGGTACTCAGCAAAACGGATTGCCGGAACAAAAACCGGCATTTTCACCGGCACATTGGGAAGCGGATATCAAACCTTAATCAATAAGGCGGGTCTTCCTGTCGAGGGGTATACGATGACCGGAATCGTGCCGTCCGTCGGGCCGAACCGGATGAGTTATTTTCTTGATATTCACGGGCCGAGCGAGCCGATAGAAACCGCTTGTTCAAGCTCTTTAGTCGCCATTCACCGCGCGGTAAAAGCCATTGAAACGGGAGATTGTGATATGGCGGTCGCAGGGGGCGTCAACACGATCATCACGCCTGAAGGGCATATCGGTTTTCAAAAAGCAGGCATGCTCAGTGAAGACGGGCGCTGCAAAACATTTTCTGATCAGGCTGACGGTTATGTCAGAGGAGAGGGTGCTGGCATGATTGTCTTGAAAAAGCTTTCAGAGGCTGAGCATGACAGGGATCACATCTACGGCCTCATCCGCGGTACAGCGGAAAATCATGGCGGACGCTCAGCGTCACTTACCGCGCCGAACCCGCAGGCTCAGACGGATGTGCTGAAAAGCGCTTATCAAAAAGCCGGTATTCACCCGTCAACGATCACTTATATAGAAGCGCACGGAACTGGAACGGCACTCGGAGATCCGATTGAAATCAATGCATTGAAAAAAGCTTTCCAAACAGACGGGGCTCCGGGCGGGTATTGCGGGATAGGCTCAGTGAAGACAAATATCGGACATTTGGAGCTCGCAGCAGGCATTGCGGGCGTTATCAAAGTATTGATGCAGCTGAAACATCGGACGCTCGCTAAAAGTCTGCATTGCGAGAACATCAATCCCCATATCAAATTGAAGGACAGCCCGTTTTACGTTGTGACAGAAACAAAGGAATGGGAAGCGCTGCGTGATGAAAACGGCCGGGTCCTGCCCCGCCGGGCGGGTGTAAGCTCATTCGGTTTCGGAGGTGTCAATGCGCATATCGTTATTGAAGAATACATGGGCAAAAGTGAAACGGAACAGCCGGAAACCCGTGAGAAAGCGTCATCTCTTTTTGTTTTGTCGGCTAAAAATGAAGAGCGGCTGAAAGAAAGAGCGCGTCTCCTTCGCGATTTTATCAAAAACGGATCATCCCGCCATATCGATCTTGCAGATGCCGCATACACACTGCAGACCGGACGGGACGCGATGGAATCGAGGCTGGGAATCATTGCAGACTCCGCAGAGGAACTGACTGAAAAACTGAACGCATTTCTGATGGGAAAAAACAGCGAAGATATCATCAGCGGCCGTAAAAAACGCGAGAATAACACGATCTCCATGTTCTCAGACGATGAAGACGCTGCTGACCTCGTCAGCGCCTGGATTGAGAAAAAGAAATACAAGAAAGTGCTGCGGCTCTGGGCAAACGGATTTGACACGGATTGGGAGCAGCTGTATACGGACAGTAAGCCGCGCCGCATCAGCCTGCCCTCCTATCCGTTCAGAGCAGACCGTTATTGGGTGCCGAAACAGGAGCGGCTGCCGCTTTCGAATCAAAAAACAGTATTATTGCAGAAAACATGGGAGCCTTGCGAGGCAGTGTCTTCATCCGAGCCGTTCAGCAAATTAGCGCTCATCGTCTCTGAGGATACAAAAGACTTTGCCGCCGAGGTGAAAAAACAGCTGAATGATGCTGACATTGTGCAGGAAAATCAGCTCATCTCTTTCTTACAGGATCCGAATGCGGCCATCTATTCCGGGTTTATTGACTTCACCGGCTGCGGCTCCCGACAAAAGCGTCAGGACGTCAGCTGGGCGGCATCGCTGCAGCAGCTGATTGAATACGGCCGCGGACAAGAAAACATGAAAATGCTTTATCTTACAAAAGGGCTTGAATCTTTCAAAAATAAGGCTGCCGCTATGCATGGTATTGAAAAAGCGGGGCTTTATCGCATGCTGCGGCATGAATACAGCCATATTCTCACCTGTCACGCCGATATTGATCCTGAAGAGCCGCTGGAGCAGACAGCCGCTTTTATTAAAAAAGAAATTGAATCAGATTTAACGGAGTCTGCTGTTTGCTACAGGAACGGCATGCGCTTCAGCTATGTTCTTCGGCAGACTGATCAGATTGAACCAGGAGCCGTGCAAACAGACCGGACTGTGTTTCCAAAAGACGCCGTCCTGATGATAACCGGAGGAACGCGCGGACTCGGCGCTTTATGCGCCAAGCATTTCGTTTCCGCATACGGTGTGAAGAAACTGCTTCTGACAGGCAGAAAGGAGCTGCCGCCGAAAACCGAGTGGGATCTTGAGCAAACAGACCCTGTTGTTTCGGAAAAAATACAGCTTATCCGGCAGCTGGAATCACAAGGCGTAAAAGTGTGCGTCTCAGCAGTTGATCTGACGGATAAGCAGGCCGTCGGACGGCTTATAAAAGAGGTAACCTCAACGCTCGGACCTATCGGAGGCATTCTGCATTGCGCGGGAATTGCGGACCGTGAAAACCCTGCTTTTCTCCGCAAATCCAAAGACAGTATCGCGCGGGTGCTCGCCCCGAAAGCAGACGGCCTCCACGGTCTGTATGAGAGTGTAAAGGATGATGCGCCGGCATTTTTCGTCTTGTTTTCATCTGTCTCGGCAGCCGTCCCGATTCTTGCGGCGGGTCAGAGCGATTATGCGATGGCAAATTCTTATATGGACTATTTTGCAGAAAACAATGAGAGCGGCATTATTAGCATACAATGGCCGGCATGGGATGAGACGGGCATGAGCAGGGATACAAAAAGCGGGATGTATCAGCAAACGGGATTGCTGCGGCACTCTGACGCGGAAGGTCTCAAGATGCTTGATTACATTTTAAGAGAAAGACCCGGAGCTGTCGTGCTGCCGGCACAAGTGAAACATGATTGGGACATCAAAGTGCTGGAAAACGCCAAGTCAGCCGCCCATAAAGGAATGAGAACAGCTGCCAAACCTCCTGAAACAAAAAAACGGGAACATAACCGGATTGACATTCAATCTTGGCTGAAGTCGCTTTTGGCAAAAGAGCTGAGTATCGATGAAACGCATATGGATATCGATGTGCCTTTTCAGGAATACGGAATGGATTCTATCTTTCTGGCGCAAGTGCTGACAAAGATTGATCAAAAACTGCCGTCTGTTTCAATTGATCCGACTGTCCTTCTGGAACACCCTACTATAGAACAGCTCGCGGATTATTTAGCCGCACATTGTCCGGAAGCTTTTTCGGCAGATGCAGCGGTTCCCGCGGAGAAGTTCCCTTTGCAGAAGACGCCGAAACGGAGCAAAAAAACGGCAGATAAGCCCGGGAAACGGGGAAAGGTTGCGATCATCGGCATGGCCTGTCATTTTCCGAAAGCGGGGGATATAAAAGAATTTTGGAAGAATCTCCGCAGCGGAACGGATGCCGTCACTGAAGTTCCGCCGGACAGATGGAACGCCGGGGAACACTATCAGCCGGGTGAATATCAAGAAGGAAAAAGCATCAGTAAATGGGGCGGTTTTATTCACGATATTGATCAATTTGACCCGGGGTATTTTAATATTTCAGAAACGCTGGCACCGATGATAGACCCGCTGCAAAGGCAGTGGCTCGAAGTGAGCGCGGAAGCTTTGGCTGATGCCGGTTATAAAAAAGAGGATCTCTGGGGCCGCCGTATCGGCGTTTTTGCCGGTGCAAGGGCAGGTGCGTTTCATCAGAAATTTCAATATTTGCAAAAAGACGCGATTATTGGGGCGGGGCAAAATTTTATTACCGCACATATGGCGCACATTTATAACTTTACAGGGCCCAACCTGGTCGTAGATACGGCCTGCTCCAGTTCGCTCACGGCAATTCATTTGGCCGTGCAGGCTATTCAAAATGGAGAAGCGGAGGCGGCCTTTGCGGGCGGAGTTGACATTTTGCTTGATGAAAAACCTTTTCTCACCATGAGCGCGGCGAGAATCTTATCGCCAAATGGCCGTTCAAAATCTTTCGATGCCGATGCGGACGGAACAGGAATCGGAGAGGGCTGCGGTGTGCTGATGCTGAAGCCGCTCGAAAAAGCGATAGAAGACGAAGATAAAATATACGGCGTTATTGACGGCTCTGCGATAAATAATGACGGCAGCACAATGGGCGTGACGACGCCGAATCCCCGGGCACAGCAGGACTTGATTGAGCAGGCGGTTCAATCAGCGGAAATCGATCCGGACACCATGACATACGTAGAGACGCACGGAACCGGTACGTTGATCGGCGACCCGATTGAATTAAAAGGATTAACCAATGTCTTGTCTGCTTATTCCGATGAAAAACAATTTTGCGGTGTAGGAAGCGTCAAAAGCAATATCGGCCACTTGCTGAGTGCGG
Organism: Bacillus siamensis KCTC 13613; assembly: GCF_000262045.1. Lineage (GTDB taxonomy): Bacteria > Bacillota > Bacilli > Bacillales > Bacillaceae > Bacillus > Bacillus siamensis. The sequence continues at coordinate 173,358 of NZ_AJVF01000042.1, read as the reverse complement.
CGGGCGCGGCGGGAATCATCAAAGTTTTGCTGGCGATTGCCAATGAAGAACTGCCGCCGACTTTGCATTGCCATAAACCGAACCCCCGCTTTCAATTTAATGATTCGCCGCTTTATCCTGTGCTTGAGCTGAAGCGGTGGAACGGAAAAAAAGAGATACTCAGGGCCGGGGTCAGCGCGTTCGGTTTGGGCGGGAATAACGCTCATATTATTGTTAGCAATGAAGGAATTCCGAAAGAACGAAAAGCGGCCATGGAACCGAAAGGCGGCCAGACAGTATACCGAAAACAGCGGTATTGGCCTGAAAAAGCACAGTTGCCTGAAGCGGAAGAAAATGAGGCGGGCACAGAAGCAATGTTTGAAATAAGCGAGGTGTGATAGATTGGCAGTTGCTACCGATCAAGTCAAAACGTTCCTGCAGAAAATCAGCCATACGAATTATATCGTCCGGGATCATCGCGTTCATCAAATCCGCGTCCTCCCGGGCGTGACTTTAATAGATATGCTGTATCGGCTCGCCGCCGGGTATCTCGGTGAACGGCCTATAGAATTAAGACAGATTATTTTTAAGCAGCCTGTTGTAACATCTGAAGAGTTTGATAAACACCTGTATGTCACCTTTACGCCGGCGCGTGACAGCTGGAAAGTTGAGATCACAAGCGAAAAAGCAAAAAACGGCACACCGCTTGGCGGAAAACGGGATGAGAATATGGAATGTCAGCTTTATTTGCAAAAAAACACGCCCCGGGCAAAAGAGCTGAATATTGAAGCATTCATGAAAAACGCAAGCCGAAAATGGGACATGCATGACATTTACGGAATTGCAAGAAGAAGCCATATTGAACATGGCGAGTTTATGAAAAATGAAGGGGCCGTTTATCAGCTTCAGGATAAAGAAGAATTAATGGAGCTCAGTCTGAGTGATTTGGCTGAAGGATTCCGGGAGAAATTTAAGGCGCATCCGGCTTTTTTAGATGCGTCCACCCTTGCCGGCTCTTCCTTTGCATTGTCGGCCCAAAAACAGAATGACACACCTTATATTCCTTTTATGATCAATCGTTTTTGCATATATCAGCCGTTTCCGAAAACGGTTTACACTTATTCTGCGAAAAACAGCCGCACTGAAAGCGGCGCATCAGATAGCGAACCTGATTTTTATTCGGCCGACTTCACGATTTACGACAGGGCAGGGAACGTATTGGCCGAATGTGAGAAACTGACAGTAAAAAGGGTCAGACAAGCGAATATGATTACCCATCTGATAGACAAAGAGAAGCCGCCTCAGCAGAACAGAAGCGGCCGTGGCGAGCCCGAAAATCATGTGGCCGCAGAAGACGTGTCTGAACAACAAACGCCGGAACAAAACATGGTGACTTACATAAAGTCGGAAATCGCCAGGTTGATCAATCGTCCGGCACAGGATATTGATGTGCGGAAAGGCTTTTATGATATGGGGCTTGACTCGGCGCATTTGCTGAAGCTTGTAAAGATATTAGAGCAGACTTTTCAGCAGCAGTTTTATCCGACACTGCTTTTTGAATATTCATCTGTCCGCCGCCTTGCGGATTACCTTATCAATGAAGCGGGCTGTGTGCTGAAAGATTCGGCCGAAGAACGGCATACATCAGAAGCTGACATTGCTGATGAGGTTCTGTTTTTTGAACCCGCCTGGAAAGATCAGCCGCTGGAAACGGCAGTGCAGAACGGGCAAAAACACACCCGTCATCTCATTATCGCTGCCGATGCAGGACCCCGTCTCACCGATGAACTCGGCACATATTGCCCGGAAGCGGAAGTGATAGAACTAAAAAAGGAGCATGAGGCTGCAGATGAGCAGTTTGAAGCAGATGCCGAGCGCATATTTCGTATGCTCAAACGGGAACTGACAGACCATCCGAAAGAACATACATTGATTCAGCTTGTATGTGCCGCTGAGGATGGAGCGGCATTGTCTTCCGCTCTCGGGGCTATGCTGAAAACGGCACATCTTGAAAATCCGGCTTTTCGCACTCAGGTGATCACCTTCTGTAACAAGAATGAGAGATTGCCAAGTGAGACGGCTGCAATCATTAGAACAGAAGCAGACTGCTCTTATGCGGGCTGCACAGACATTCGGTATAAGGACAATATGCGGCAGATCAGATTGTTCGAACGTATTGAGAAACCGGACGGGCAGACACAGTCTCCTTGGAAACAAAACGGCGTATATGTCATTACAGGAGGCCTCGGCGGTCTTGGATTTCTGCTTGCCCGTCACCTTGCAGAAAAAGAAAAGGTGAAGCTCGCACTCATCGGCCGTTCGCCGGAACAGTCTGAGAAGATCAGCAGACTGAAAGCATTGGGCGCAGAAGTTCTTTACGTTCAAGCGGACATCGGCAGCAAAGCCGAAACAGAGCGGGCATTTGCTCAGATTACAGAAACTTTCGGCCGGCTGACGGGCATTTTTCATTGCGCCGGTGTTTTAAAAGATCAATTTATCATCCAAAAAGACAGTTCTGATTTGAAGCAGGTGTTCCTGCCGAAAATCAGCGGCCTGATTCATGCGGACGAAGCTTCACGGCATGAACCGCTTGAATTTTTCGCCGTATTTTCCTCATTTTCGGCGTTGGCCGGAAATGCGGGCCAGACAGATTATGCCGCAGCGAACGCTTTTATGGATGAATATATGAAATATCGCGATTGCAAAGCGGAAAAAGGCGAACGGACCGGGGCTTCTATGACGATCAACTGGCCGCTTTGGGAAGATGGCGGCATGCAGGTTGACAGCTTGATGAAAGAGATCATGAATGATGCAACCGGCACCAGCCCGATTCCGGCCGGGGAAGGGATGGCTTCACTTGAATATATGCTGCGTCTCGGCAAGCTGCAATCCGTTATTTTATACGGGAAGGAGCCGGCTGTAACTGAAAGCATGGCCCGATTGGTTCCGATGGCAGACAAGAACCGCTCTTCATTATCCCATGCAGCTGTCAAGAGAAGGAGCCGAAAACAAGAGAGACACACAGAAGAGCACGATATTGCGGTAATCGGATTGGCAGGAAGATACCCGCAGGCGGGAAGCATCGATGAATTTTACCAAAATCTGCGCTCAGGTAAAGACTGCATCACAACAATGCCGAAAGACAGGTGGAAAGGTTATCCTTTCTCCTATGAAGCAGATCAGTTCTATCGTTACGGAGGCTTTTTAGATCGCATAGACTGCTTTGATCCGCTGTTTTTCAATCTGACTCCGCGCCAGGCTGAAATGATGGACCCGCAGGCGCGGCTTTTTTTAGAGACGGCTTGGGAAGCTTGTGAAGATGCCGGTTTTTCTCAGGACAGAACGGCGCGCGGGCCATCTTCACAAAAGAGAAAACGCGTCGGGGTATTCGCAGGTGTGTTTTGGAGCCATTATGAGCTGTTCGGCGCTGAAATCACACAGCGGGGCACACCGCTGTCTATGGGCGTGACGCCTGCCTCTGTTCCGAATATCGTGTCTCACTGCCTGAACTTTACAGGGCCGTCAATGGCTGTTGATACGATGTGCTCTTCTTCGCTCACATCCATACATTTGGCATGTGAAAGCATTAAAAGGGGAGAGTGCGAATTCGCCATTGCCGGCGGTGTTAATGCGGTGACACATCCGCATAAATATGCGTTTTTGGCGAATGCCGGATTTCTGTCTTCAGAAGGCGTCTGCAAAAGCTTCGCCGCCGGCGGTGACGGCTATGTGCCGGGAGAAGGCGTCGGCGCGGTGTTGCTGACAACCGTTCAAGAAGCGGAAAGAAGGGGCTGTCCGATATATGGCGTCATAAAAGGCTCCGCTTTAAACCATGTCGGAAAAACATCCGGTTTGACAGTGCCTGATCCGGCATCACAGGCGGAAGTCATTACAGATTCTTTTCAGAGTGCCGGCGTTGATCCGGAGACACTGAGCTATATTGAAGCCCACGGAACAGGCACGTCTCTGGGTGATCCGATTGAAATTGAAGGGCTGAGCCGCGCATTCCGCAAATGGACAAACAAGAAGCGGTTTTGCGCCATCGGCTCTGCCAAATCAAATATCGGCCATTTAGAAGGAGCCGCCGGAATCGCCGGATTAACAAAGGTGCTTTTGCAGCTGAAGCATGGAGAAATCTTTCCGTCATTGCACGCGGACACGCTGAATCCCCATATTCCATTTTCGGACACGCCGTTTTATGTTGCGGATCGGCTGGTAGAATGGGAACGGCCGTTACATCCTGACCAGCCGAGAAGAGCGGGTTTAAGTTCTTTTGGCGCCAGCGGGAGCAATGCCCATTTTGTCATAGAAGAATATCTGCCGCCGCAGGCTGAAAAGAAATCGGTGAGTATACGGGAAGACGAGCCGGTTCTGTTTCTGCTTTCGGCAAAAAATGAAGAACGCCTATTAGAATATGTAAAACGGTATGACCGCTTTTTACGGGAAAAAGAAGTCAACCTTAAAGACCTGGCCTACACGCTTCAAGCGGGCAGAGAAGCGATGCCTGAACGGCTGGCATTTATCGTTACATCCGTTTGCGGCCTGCAAGCGAAACTGAAAGATGTGCTTGAACGGAAAACAGAAATTGAAGGGTGTTTCCGCGGACGTGCTCACGACGATATGTCATCAAGTGGAATGGCCGAGTTTTTGAAAAACAAGCAATATTCCAGATTGCTCACTGAGTGGACAAAAGGAGCCGCCGTTGACTGGAGCCGGTTATACGAAGGAGAGAAGCCGAAACGGGTCAGCCTTCCTGTATATCCGTTCGCGAAGGAGCGGTATTGGGTGCCTGTGCCTGCGGATATCCGGAAACAGACAGACGAACCGGCGGAAAACCAAAAGATCATTCTTCAAAAAGAATGGAAGCAGCAAGATCCGGCGGAATCTGAAGCATTATCAGGAACAGTAATGATACTTGCAACTGATAAGACGAGGCGATTGGCCGATGCTCTTTTTAAAGGAAACGGCCATATTGAAACGATCTGCTTCATTCATCAGGCAAAAGACGGCGCCGATTATTACGCCGCCGCATCGGGGCGAAACCTTTACGGCAGAGTGCGGGAGTCTCTTAAAAACAAACAGATACTCGGGGTCATCGACATAACCGCATATGATGCGGAATATGAACGGCAGGAAGAGATAGAACACGGAAAGCTTGCCTTTTTACAGCAGGCTCTTGAATCATTCCGTCATAGAGGCGCTGTGTTCAGCCAAGTGACACACCGCCTCCAGCCTTTCAAGGAAAGTAAACCTCTGATGCAAGGGGCGAAAACGGCGGGGCTGTACCGGATGCTGGGCGCTGAGTATACCAACATTCATTCTTTTACGATAGATAGCGATTGTGCGATTGAGCACACAGAAGAATTAAGCAGACAGATTGAGACTGAATTTTTACAGCCGCGGGCCAAAAGCGGCAGTGAATGCTGCTACAGGCTGAATCGCCGTTATGTGCCGTTTCTGAAGCAGGGTATGAATGTTTCGGCTGCGCCTGAGCTTTCCTATTCGTCTGATGATGTGCTGTTAATAACGGGCGGATCGCGCGGGATCGGCGCAATTGCGGCGGAGCATGCCGTTTCATGCGGATGCAGGAAACTGGTCATCATGGGGCGGGAGCCGCTTCCTGATTCCTCAAAGTGGGCAGACATGAAAAACGACGGCATTCTCCCGGAAAAGGCCGAGCGGATGCAGAGGTTAGCCGAGCGGGGCGCGGAGATCCGTTATTACAGCGTTTCTCTTACGGATCAAAAGGGCCTCCGGAAAATGACAGACAGCATCCGCGGCACGATGGGACCGATTACCGGCGTTTTTCATTGCGCGGGTGCAATGGGAGAACACCCCGCTTTTTATAACAAAACCGAAACGGAAATCGAAAGCGTTTGCGCGCCGAAAGTAACAGGGCTTCGCAGTCTCTATGAAGCCGTTCAGAATGAGCCGCTGTCGTTTTTTATTTTGTTCTCATCCGTTTCGGGTCAGATCCCTTCGCTTGCTGCGGGGCAAAGTGACTACGCGATGGCTAATTCATTTATGGACTCTTTTGCAAATCATCAAGCAGGTAAAGGAAACGTGTTTGTTAAAGCTGTTCAGTGGCCCGTCTGGAAAGAAACCGGCATGGCTGAAGGCCTGCCGGAAACACCTGCTTATCAAAAATCAGGACTTTCCAGGCTGTCTGCCGAAGACGGACTGAAGTTTTTAGATTACATCATATTAAACGGACAAAGCTGCGGAATTCCTTGTGTTCCCGAAGACAGTGAGGCTGATTTTGGTGATCTTTTGAAGGTGAAGAAATCTGAAGCTCCCGTGAAAAAAAGCATTTCCAGTGACCAAAAGGTGAAGGATACGATTCGTCAATGGGTGCGCACCGTTTTCAGCGAAGAACTGAAAATGACGGATGAGCAGATAAAAGATGATATGCCGTTTGATGAATACGGGATTGACTCAATACTCTTTGCGGAATTGGTTCAATCATTGCAAAAACGGATCAGCATAAAGCTAACACCGTCCTTCATGCTTCAATATCAAACGATTACAGAAATGGTTGACTATTTCGCAGTGCATCATAAAGCCGATTTTGTGACAAAAGAAAATGGTTTCGTTCAAGACATGGACGTCCAGCCTGATGTAACCGCCGCCGCTGAAGAGAGAACATCCATGAAGCCGAAAGCGGATACCGAAGACGATATTGCCGTCGTCGGCATGTCCTGCCGTTTTCCGGGGGCGGGCGGAACGGATGCTTTTTGGGAGCTGCTGATGAAAGGGAACACCGCCATCCGGCCTGTCCCCGCATCGCGCTGGCATGCAACAGCGCATACAAAGGATTATGCGGGATGGACTGATGATATCGACATGTTTGATGCGGGCTTTTTCGGCATCTCTGAAAAAGACGCGGCAATTATGGACCCGCAGGCGCGGATCATATTAGAAGAAGCGGTTCATTCCGTTTATGATGCCGGGTACGGACAAAAGGATTTGTCGGGCCGGAAAGTCGGCGTGTACATCGGCGGCAGGGCGCAGCCTTCAGCCGGTATGGAACATATCCTGCAGGCGCCTAACCCGATTTTGGGGGCGGGGCAAAACTATTTGGCGGCCAACATTTCACGATTTTTTAATGTCACAGGGCCGAGCCTTGTCGTGGATACAGCATGTTCCTCAGGGCTGATCGGGCTGTCCTTTGCAAAAGACGCCCTTTTGGCCGGCAGGATTGACGCGGCCTTAGTCGGTTCGGTGAGTCTGCTCTTATCTCCGTCCGCGCACCGGTTATTCGGAGCGCGCCATATTTTAAATGAGAACGGCGTGTTTCATATATTCGACCGTGAATCAGCGGGAGAAGTGCTCGGAGAAGGAGCGGGGGCGGTGTTTATCAAGCGATTGAGCGATGCGGTGCGGGACGGAGACCGTATTTACGGCGTCATAAAAGCCGTCTCGGTAAACAATGACGGCAGGACGCTCGGTCCCGGTTCACCGAATATAAGAGCGCAGAGAGACGTCATTCAAACTGCGCTTAATATGGCGGAAAAGTCGCCCGAAGACATTGGATATATAGAAGTGAATGGAGGCGGTTCCCCAATCGTTGATTCGGTGGAAATCAAGGCGCTCTCAGATGTCTATCAGCTGGACCGGAAAACGCTTCTGCCCTGCCGGATCGGATCGGTGAAACCGAATGTAGGGCATTTGCTTCTGTCTTCAGGACTTGCGGGCTTCATCCGATGTGTGCTGAGCGTCTATCATAAGCGGATTCCGCCTTTCTTATCAGCGCGTGAGCCATTTGAACATTATGACTTTGAAGCGTCGCGTATTCATTTTAATCGTGAACCCGTTGATTGGCATTCAGAGAAGAAACCCCGCGTCGCAGCTCAGAGTTCATTTCCTGACGGCGGGACAAATGCTCATATCCTCGTTGAAGAATACAGGGGTGAAAGGCAGCGGGAACATCACCGGGCGCCCCAGCCGCCGGAATTCAGAAAAAAACACTACCCGTTTTTGGGCGGCTGGAACAGCACGGAAAATGAAGCGGAAAAAACAAGTAATGAAAAAACGGACATTGTGGATCTTTTAAAGAGATATGAGAAAAAAGCAGAGACAAGCACTGCACCTGCAGACTCGTTTTGGCAGGTGACAACGTGACGTTTTTAAAAGGGGACTAACCATGAAAAAAACAGTGAATCTGCGCCTGACGGCAGAACATCCCATTATGAAAAACCATCTTATTCACGGAGAATCTGTCATGCCCGGTCTGGCCTATATTGATATGCTGTATCAGCTGGCAAAGCAATGCCTTGATCTTTCATTCCGTTCCATCTGTCTGAAACGGATGACCATTTATCATCCTTTATCAGTGAAACGGTCAGAGCAGCTTGATGTGAGTGTCATATTCAGTAAAGAAAAGGAGTTCTGGACAGCCTCGATTTGCGGGGCGGATTCCGGGACGGTTTTCTTATCAGCGGAGGTGCATGAAGGAGTCTTCTCATCAGATAGACGCCTTGACGCAGGGGAGAAAAAACAACAAGCCGCACTTCCGTCAGTCTCTTTGCATACAGTTTACGAAGCCGCGAGGAGCCGCGGACTGTCGCATGACGGGCTGATGAAGCCGGAGGGAGAGATCTATGCAAATGAAGAGGAATGTTTCCTTGATATTCGGCAGTCTGATTCATGCCGGGAAAATCTCCCCGGCGCTCTCTTTCACCCCGCGCTGATGGACGGTGCCGCCATGGCTTCCGGCGTATTGCAGACAGCTGCAGGCGCCGGTTTGTTTTTACCGATTTATTATGAGTCGTTTATTGCCGCTGAGACCGTTACGGAGCGCTGTTACGCGGTGATTTCGAAAAAATCCGGCACACCTTCAGAAATGGTGAAAATGGATATTGACTTCTACAGCCCCAGCGGTGCGCATATTGCTTCACTGCTCGGCCTGACAGCCAAAAAGGTGCGGACAGACCGGCAGCTGATACCAGGCATTCAGCAGATTGAGGAAACCTTATACCGCATTTTCTCGACACACGCAGGCCGTCCTGTCACAAGAAATGATGCGCACACCGTGTTTTTTGAATTAGGTCTTGAATCATCACAGCTTCTGGCCATTATTAAAGACATCGAAGTAGCGTTTGATCTGCGGCTGAATCCGACTCTTTTATTTGAGTGCAGCAGCATATCCGAACTGCTTGAAGACATAAAAACAAAAGGAACAGATGAATCTTCCGGCCTTGTCGCGGATGAAGCACCGGTCTCTGAAACGCAATCGGGCAGTCAGACATTTACTTTCTATGAACATGAAGCATTCCTTCAGGATCATCTGGTTTTCGGCAAACCGGCACTGATGGGTGTAGTGTATCCGTGTCTGGTGCTTGAAGCATCCGGAGCGTCTCATTCCGGCACGTATTCCGCCGAACTGAAAGATATCCGTTTTACGGGAGGGCCCGTCACGCTGGAGCCGGGAGAGGCCGCGCAGATTGACATTTCATTTACGGCAGAAAAGAGTGCCGAACGCTTTACCGCAAGCTGCACTGTCTCCGGTAAAGAAAGCCGGAAGACATGTGCCGAAGGAGAAATAAGCAGATATACAGAGGCACCCATAAAAAAATCATATGACGTTGAACAAATGAAGTCGCATGCACAAAAGGTGGCGCCGGATGTCATTTCCCGTCTGTACGATTCGGTTGCCGACTTCACGATAGGCCCGATGCTGAAAACGGTAACGGCGGGATACAAAATGAGTGAGAGCTCCTTTTTATTGCAGCTGGACTTATCAGGAAAAAAAGAAAAAGGCGATCTCCATCACTTTGCATTTGACCCGCTTATATTGAATTCTTGTTATATGTCGCTCGGTGAAGAAGAGTTGCAGCTGAAAAAGCGGATTCACATACCGCTCATGATTGAGAGGCTGACGCTTTACGGACCTGTCATGTCTGATACCGTCTATGTGGTGAATACAATCAAACATAAAAAAGACGGGTTTCTCTCATTTGATGCCGCAGTCCTCAGTCATACCGGGGAACAGCTGGCGGAATTGAAAAATGCGTCTGTGAAAGAAGTGCTTCAGCCAAATCGGCTTGAAAATGCGTCTTTTGCCCCGTCCGGGAATCAAAGCCGTCAGAAAACGAAAGGAAACCCGCTGGATATTGCCGTTGTCGGAATTTCCGGCAAGTATCCGCAGGCAGATGATATCGACGCGTTTTGGGATAATCTCAAACAAGGAAAGGATTGTATTACCGAAATTCCGAAAGACCGCTGGAAATGGGAACATTACTTTTCCGAGGATCGGACGGCGCCGGGAGCGATCTACAGCAAATGGGGCGGATTCATTGACGGGATCGCCGATTTTGATCCTGAGTTCTTTAAGATTTCCCCACGTGAAGCGGAACACCTTGATCCTCAGGAACGGCTGTTTTTAATGCATGCGTGGATGGCCATGGAGGATGCGGGATATACGAGGACATCACCTGAACTGGGCCGTCAGGTAGGTGTGTATGCCGGTGTCATGTATCAGGAATACCCGCTATTCGCGGCTGAAGCGGGAGTGAAAGGACGGCATATCGGGCTCCCAGGCGGGATTTCATCCATTGCTAACCGTATCTCCTATTTTTGTGATTTTCAAGGGCCGAGCATTTCGGTCGATACGATGTGTTCGGGTTCGCTGACTTCATTGTACATGGCGTGCCGGGATCTGCGGGATCATCGGATTCGCGCGGCGCTTGCCGGCGGAGTGAATCTCACCGTTCATCCTAACAAGTACTTCATGCTGAGCCAGGGGCAGTTCATCTCATCTAAAGGACACTGCGGGAGTTTCGGCGCCGGGGGTGACGGCTATATTCCGGCAGAAGGGGTCGGGGTGCTGCTTCTTAAACGTTTAGAAGACGCCGTACAAGACGGAGACCGGATTTACGGCATCATTAAAGGAGCTGCCATTAATCATGGCGGGAGAGCGAGCGGTTACACCGTACCGAACCCCAAGGCGCAAAGCGAAGTCATTTCTCAAGCTTTACAGGAAGCGGGGGTATCCCCGGGCCAGATCAGCTATGTGGAAGCGCACGGGACAGGGACGATATTAGGCGATCCGATTGAAATCCGGGCTTTAACCGATGCATTCGGTGATGTTCCTGAAACATGTCTCATTGGGTCTGTCAAATCAAATATCGGACATGGGGAATCGGCAGCAGGCATCGCTGCTGTCACAAAAGTGCTGCTGCAGATGAAGCACAAACAAATCGTCCCATCTTTGCATGCAGATATTTTAAATCCGAATATCCAATTTGATGAAGGACCGTTTTCCGTCTGCCGTGAATTAACAGATTGGAAACGGATTTCAGCAGACGGAGAAGAACAGCCGCTCAGGGCGGGGATCAGCAGCTTTGGTGCGGGCGGTTCTAACGCGCATATCATTATTGAAGAATATGAGGCTCCTGTAAAACAAGCAATCAGCGGCCAAGAGCCGGCTGTCATTCTGCTGTCTGCAAAAAATGGGGAGCGTCTGACAGAATATGCGGAGCGCCTTCTTGCTTTTCTTCAAAAGAAGCATATGGATAAGCCGGACTTATTTGATGTCGCATATACTTTACAAGCGGGGCGGGAAGCGATGGATGAGCGGCTGGCTCTCATTGCGGACTCCCTTAAGGAGCTGGAGGACAAGCTCAGATCGTACTTGGAAAATGAAAACGCACCGCATCTTTACAGGGGGCGGGCGAAGCGAAATCATGAGACAGTGGCTGTGTTTGAATCTGATGAAGATTTGCAGGAAGCCATGGTCAAATGGCTGAAAAAGAGAAAGTACGATCATTTGCTGAAAATGTGGGTGCAGGGAGTCGATGTGGACTGGAACTTGTTATATTCGGGACAAAAACCCCGGAGAATCAGTCTTCCCGCCTATCCGTTTGCAAAGGTCAGATGCTGGATTCAAGATGAAGCCGAGGCGGTTCCAAAAAGGGATGACGGCAAAACGGTGATCCATCCGCTGCTTCATGAAAACACATCCGATCTTTGGGAGCTGAAATTCACCTCTGTTTTTACCGGACGGGAATTCTTTTTCACTGATCACACAGTCAATGGGCAGAAGGTGCTCCCGGGAGCCGCCGTGATCGAAATGGCCAGGGCGGCCGTTGAGCGTGCCGCATACGCTGTGCCGGAAGGACGTAAAGGAATGTATTTGAAAGATCTCATATGGATGAGGCCTGTCGTTCATCAGGGGACGGATGTAGAAGTCCATATCAGCCTTATTCTTAAGGAAAATGAAGACATTGAATTTACGATTTACAGCCTATCGGAAAAACCTGGGGGAGAACGGATTTTATACAGTAAAGGCACCGCGGTATCAGGAGAGATAGCAGCGGTTCCGTCAGTTCACTTAGAGGGCTGGCTGTCCGGCTGCAGCCAATCGGTTATGACGTCTGATGAGGTTTATCAGGCTTTCCGGCATGCGGGTATGATATACGGGCCGAGCCATCAAGGGATTGATCAGCTGATGATCGGAGAGAGGGGTGCTGCAGCCCGGCTGTCGCTGCCGGAAACGGCAGACAGTACCGCCGATCAGTTTGTCATCCATCCGAGCCTTCTGGATGCCGCGTTTCAGGCGTCACTGGGTGCCGGTTCAGATACTGCCGGAGACACTCCGATGCTGCCGTTTTCCCTGCGGCAGGCAGAAATATTTCAGCCGACTCAGAAAACGATGTGGGCGCTTGTCCGCAAACAGTGCGATCGGTCAGATAACGAAGCGCTGACGCTGGACATTGATTTATGTGATGAAAACGGCGCTGTTTGTATGAGATTGACAGGCTTCTCCTGCCGGGCTGTCCGGCAGACAAACCAAACCGAAAGCAAACGGCAGGAAGTTCAGACGGCGATGCTTGCCCCTGTTTGGGACAAAACTTTCTTTTCTCTGGAAGAAAATCGAGCGGTTGATCAGGAACAATTGCTGATCATCGGAAAGCCGGGAGATACCATAAAGGCTGCGGCAAAAATGTGGCCCCGCGCCCATCTGGAGGAGACGCCGGATCATTCAAGCGAGCAAACATTACGTGAATTGACAGCCGGGTATCAGGATATCCGCCATTTCTTATGGATTGCGCCGGATCGTTTCGCACCTGCATCCGTCAGTCAGGAAATGCTTGATGAGCAGGAGAATGGGGTGATTCAATGTTTCCGTTTCATCAAAGCGCTGCTGTCACTCGGGTATGGAAACCGAAACATCAGCTTTACGGCGGTCACCCGGCAGACACAGTCCGTGTATCTGGGTGATCTGCCGCAGCCTGAGCATGCAGGCGTACACGGTTTGATCGGTTCATTGGCAAAAGAATATCCGAACTGGGACATCAGGCTGATTGATGCAGAAGAAGGCAGTGATTCGTCTGAGATGAAAAACATCTGGTGCCTTCCTCCAGATCCGGACGGAAATGCTGCCGCGTACCGTAACGGAGCTTGGCACAAGCAAAAAACAGTCCGGGTGCTGACAAGTTCCGCTCCGCGTATGTCGTACAGAGAAGGCGGTATTTATGCTGTCATCGGCGGAGCGGGCGGTATCGGAGAAGCATGGAGCAAATACATGATCACCCGTTACAAGGCACGGATTATATGGATCGGCAGGCGGCCGAAGGATCAGGAGATTCAGAGCAAAATAGACAGGCTGGCGATATCAGGCCCCGCCCCGCATTATATACAGGCTGATGCTCAAGATGCCGCAGCGCTTAAAGCGGCCGTCCGTTCCGTAAGAGAGCAATATGGCAATATAACGGGAGTCATCCATTCTGCGATAACGCTTGCCGACAAAAGTATGGCGAATATGGATGAAGCTTCTTTCAGAAACGCTTTTTCAGCTAAGGTGAATACGAGCGTCCGAATGATCGAAGCTTTTAAGGGAGAACCGCTTGATTTTGTGCTGTTTTTCTCCTCCGTTAATTCTTTCACAAAAAATGCCGGGCAAAGCAACTATGCGGCAGGATGTACATTTCAAGACGCCTTTGCCCGCCATATCGCTTCCTTGCTTGATTGTGAAGTGAAAGTCATGAATTGGGGATATTGGGGCAGTCTGGGCGTTGTATCAGACCCGTCTTACAGAAAACGGATGGAGGCGTCAGGGATCGGTTCTATTGAACCCGATGAAGCAATGGAGGCGCTGGAAGTCTTACTATCAGAACCGTTCAGCCAAGCGGCATTCATCAAAGCTGCTCCGCACGGCTTAGCCGCACTGACGGATCAAGATGCAATATCGGTTGTATCTGGTCCGGAGCCTTCATTTATGGAAAGCGTCAAGCGGCAAAATCCGGATCGGAATGAACGGCTTGAGACTTTAAAACGAGAAATGGAGTTGCGCATATGAACAGCCTTCTTTGCAAACTGCTATTTTACCAATTACAATCACTCGGTTTTTTCAGCGAGCCTGTCACCACAGCTGCAGCATCCATGCGGAACGCCGGTGTGATCGGCACATACGGCAAATGGCTGGAAGAAAGCCTGAATCTATTAAAAGAAAACGGATATATCGCGTATGACGGATACACGATCACTCTTCTCACGGATCAGCACCCGGACGGCCGCACAGTCTGGAATGAGTGGAATGCCCATAAACGCCTGCTTCCAAATGGGGAGCTTGCGCAAGCTGAATTGGCCGAGGCGACGATAAAAGCGATGCCTTCAATTTTAAAAGGAGAACGTCCGGCTACGGATATCGTATTTCCCGATTCATCAATGCAGCTCGTTGAAGGTGTTTATAAGCATAATCCCATTGCGGATTATTTTAATGAAGTGTTAGCAGATTCCGCGGCCGCTTACCTGAAAGCCTATCTTACAGAACACCCCGATGCCGGCATCAGGCTGATAGAAGTAGGGGCCGGGACGGGCGGAACGAGCGCCAAACTGTTTGCAAAACTGCAACCATTTGCAAAACAGATTGCGGAATATTGTTATACGGACGTTTCTAAAGCTTTTTTAATGCATGCCGAACAGGAATACGGACCTGATGTGCCGTATTTGACAACAGCCTTGTTTAATGCGGAGGAGCCTTGCGAATCACAAAATATCAAAACGGGTGTTTACGATATTGTCATCGCCGCCAATGTGCTTCACGCCACAAAAAATATCAGTTTGACACTGCGCCGTCTGAAAGCGCTCCTGAAATACAACGGGATGATTCTGATAAACGAAATCAGCGATCGTTCTGTTTTTACCCATTTAACCTTCGGGCTGCTTGACGGCTGGTGGTCCTATGAGGATGATGAGCTTCGGATTCCGGGAAGTCCCGGCTTATATCCAAAATCGTGGGAGCATGTGCTGCATTCGGAAGGATACAGAGCGGTTTGTTTCCCTGCTGAAACGGCTCATGATTTAGGTCAGCAGATTATCGCAGCTGAGAGTGACGGACTCGTCCGGATGCAAGGGATCAGAGACGGCAGAAAGCCATACGCCGCCCCGTCCGAAGTTTTCCGAAAGCCCGCACAGCCTGTTTCCCGCAGCCGCGCGCCAGAGGAGCATCAAGCTGTTAAGGCTGATGGGGAATCGGTCGCTTCCCATGTCCGCTCTGTCATCAAAACAAGTATTGCCGATGTATTAAAAATGAAAGAAGAGGATATTCAGGAAGAACTGAATTTCTCTGAATACGGCATTGATTCCATTTTAGCCGTCAATGTGATTAACGAGATGAATAAGCGATTGAATCTTACACTGCAGACAACGATTTTATTTGATTACTATCATGTGAAACTGCTGACCGGTTATATCTCGGCAGAATATGAAACCACCATAGCCTCATCTTTGGAGACCGAAAGAGCGAAAATCCGTCCGGCGCTTCAGGAAGAACGGCCTGCCGAAAAACCTTTGCAGACGGAAAGAAAGGAAAACGGTTATCAGAAACCGAAACAAGAACGTATGCCGCCTTCTTTCGCAAAGTCCGATGACTCGGGAATGTTCCGGGTTGTGATTGACCGTCCGGGCGGCATTGAAGATCTGACGATTGCCCGCAGTGAAGTGCCCGAGACAAAAGATGACGAAGTTCAAATAGCCGTCCGCGCCTTTTCTTTAAACTTCGGAGACTTACTTTGTGTCAGAGGGCTGTACCCGACGATGCCGCCTTATCCATTCACTCCCGGATTTGAAGCAAGCGGCGTCGTGATCAAGACAGGGAGGCATGTAACATCCATCATTCCAGGTGATGAAGTGATTGTCGGCATGGGAGAGGAATTTGGATCTCAGGCGAATCTCATCACATGTAAAGAACATCAAGTCTATCATAAACCGGCCCGGCTGACCTTTGAAGAAGCATGCGCTCTTCCCACCGTGGCGGTGACAATGATAGACGCCTTCCGGAAAGCCGGACTTAAAAAAGGCGAAAAAATATTAATTCAGACCGCGACGGGAGGAACGGGGCTGATCGCGGTGCAAATGGCCCGGCATATCGGCGCGGAAATATATGCCACGGCCGGATCACAGAAAAAAATTGAGTATTTGCATTCGCTCGGGATCCGCAATACCATTTGCTATTTAGAAGAAGACTTTGAAACGGAAATCATGCGAATGACCGGCGGCCGCGGGGTGGATGTAGTCATTAATACCCTGGCCGGTGATGCCATGCAAAAAGGAATGAATTGCCTGGCGCCGGGCGGAAGATATATCGAAATTGCCATGACTGCGCTGAAATCCGCTAAGTCAGTCGACTTGTCCGTCCTTCATAACAATCAATCGTTTCACAGCGTGGATTTGCGGAAGCTGTCCCTTCAAAATCCGGAACAGGTCAAGGACTATCAATTGGAACTGCAGCGGCTGGCGGAAGAGGGAGTCATTCAGCCTGTCATCTCAAAAATCTTTTCCTTTGAAGACATAAAAGAAGCGTATCACTGTCTGGATGACCGCGGAAATATCGGGAAAATCGTCATCAGCGTTTCTGAGCCGTATCAAAGGACGTACCGCCCCGAACAAAAGGGTCCGGCCGATACAGTCAAATCAGCAGCTGTGTTACCTGAAAAAGAACCGATCGCGATTATCGGGATGAGCGGGCGGTTTGCTGAATCGGAGAATGTCCATGAGTTTTGGGAAAACTTAGCCGCCGGACGGGATCTGATTAAAAAAGCAGACAGATGGGATCTCTCTGACAGCCAATGCCAGTATGGCAGTTTTATAGAGGACATTGAATGTTTTGACCCCGTTTTCTTTAATATATCGGGACGTGAAGCGACCTATATGGACCCTCAGCAGAGGCTGTTTTTGGAAGAAACATGGAAAGCGCTTGAAGATGCGGGATATGCGGGAGACTCGGTAAGAGGCCGGGAATGCGGCGTGTATGCCGGCTCCTGCGGCGGAGATTACCAGGCCATTTTTAAACAGCAGGGGCCCGCGCAGGCTTTTTGGGGCAATCATAATTCCGTCACTCCGGCAAGGATCGCCTATCACCTTAATTTACAAGGTCCGGCGATCACTGTTGATACAGCATGTTCCAGTTCGCTGACAGCCATTCATTTGGCATGTCAGGGGCTCTGGACGAAAGAAACGGAAATGGCGGTGGCGGGCGGGGTTTTCATTCAATCCACTCCCGCTTTTTATCAGTCGTCAAATAAGGCGAATATGCTGTCGCCGACCGGGCGCTGCCATACGTTTGATCAAAGCGCGGACGGCTTCGTGCCGGGTGAAGGCGTGGGAGCCGTGGTGCTGAAACGTCTTAGCGACGCGGTTAGTGACGGAGATCATGTGTACGGCATCATAAAAGGCTCTGCAATGAATCAGGATGGCACTACAAACGGAATAACCGCTCCAAGCGCGCTTTCTCAAGAACGATTGGAACGGCATGTCTATGATACTTTTCACATTGATCCGGAAACCATTCAAATGGTGGAAGCTCATGGAACGGGCACTGCACTGGGCGACCCGATCGAATTCGGCGCCTTAACGCGCGCTTTCCGCCGCTATACGGATAAAAAAGGATATTGCGCCATCGGCTCTGTGAAAACCAATCTCGGACATGCCGCTGCGGCCGCGGGGATGGCCGGACTGTTTAAAATCCTGCTGTCGCTGAAGCATCGGCAGATTCCGGCTTCCCTGCATTTTCATCAAGCCAATCAGCATATTCAAATTGCCGACAGTCCGTTTTTTGTTAATGAAAAGCTGATACCGTGGGAACGGAATCCGGATGCACCGCGCAGAGCCGCCATCAGTTCATTCGGATTCAGCGGAACAAATGCCCATCTTGTTATTGAAGAGGCGCCGCAAACCGTGCGCCGGTCACCGGCAAAACCGGCCTGCCTCATTCCTTTATCTGCGCGGACGGAGCGTCAGCTGGAAATTCAGGCAGAACGCCTGCTGGATGTACTCAGCAAGAACAAAGATAGCGATCTGGGAAATATAAGTTATACGCTCCTCCTCGGCAGAAAGCATCTGCATCACCGGTTTGCCTGTATCGTAAGCAGTGCGGACGAACTGAAGCGGGTATTATCGGAGTGGCTAGTAAAAAGAGAGCTTCCGGGTGTGTTTGTGTCCAATTTGAAGGATCAGAAGCCGGCAGAGGAAGCCGGAATGAAAACATTCGGAATGGAGTGCATTGAACAGTGCCGCTCGGCGGCTTCGCCCGCACAGTACAGAGAAAGCCTGGCACATATCGCTGATCTTTTTTGCAGAGGATATGATCTTCCTTTTACACGGCTTTTTGACGGAGGGCAATATTATAAAACGCCGCTGCCTGCCTACCCGTTTTTAAAAGAAAGGTATTGGGCGGCTGATGTAAACAGTTCTTTATCAGGTCAAGTCATGAAAAAGTCTGAAACGCAAACCTTTCTCCCGTCTTCGCCACAGCCTGAACATGAAGGGCTGATTTCTCTGAGTCCTTTAACTGAGATCGAAATGACAGCGTTTGAACCGGAGACATTGCAAAAACCGATCGTGTTACAGCCTTTGGATTGTACTGGTTCTGTCCAGCAGCCAGAAAAAGCCGTTTCCGAAGACAATAGAACATTGCTTGAAGAATTGAGGATAAGCCTGGCAGATATTTTATTTTTGTCACCGGAAGATATTGATGCTGATGAGCCTTTCATCGATATGGGGCTTGACTCCATTATCGGGGTTGAATGGATACAAACAGTAAATAAAACGTACCACACTGAGATTACTGCCAATAAGGTGTATGAACACCCGACGCTTGAGGAGCTTGCGGAATATATAGCGGGGCAAATAAAGAAACCCGAGTATGCTGAAGCGGAGGAAACAGCGGTACGTCCGCAAATCCCGGAAGCAGAAGCTCCCCTTGCCGGCATCTCTGACGGCACTTTGCGCAAAGAGCTCAAAGAAAGCCTTGCGGACATCCTGTTTCTGAAGCCGGAAGATATTGATGAGCATGAGGCATTCATTGATATGGGGCTGGATTCTATTATCGGTGTGGAATGGGTTCAGTCCATTAATAAAACCTATCAAGCGTCTATTACGGCAAATCTTGTCTATGAATATCCGACAATCGCAAAATTAGCCGGGTATCTGACCGGTTCTGTCCAAAAAGATACTGAGGAAGTACATGGGGAACATACGAAACAAAACGATATATCAGAAGAGACAGATGATCAAGAGCCGCCCGAGCTGATCTGTCTTAACCCGGAAGGAAAGGGAAGACCGATTTTCTGGTTTCATTCCGCGCTGGGGGCAGTGGAGCTGTACCAGCCTGTTGCCGAACGGACCGGGCGTCCTTTTTACGGAATTCAGGCAAGAGGATGGATGACAGACCGGGAACCGATCCGCGGCATTAAACACATGGCGGAATATTACGTTAAGCTCATACGTACCGTGCAGCCCCGGGGTCCTTACGATGTAGGCGGCTATTCATTAGGGGGCATGCTCGCTTATGAAGTCACCCGGCAATTGCAGCTGGCTGGAGAAACCGTTGAGTCAATCGTCATGCTCGACTCCTTTGACTCAGCGGGTGCGCGGGAAATAAACATTCCTGATGAATTATTTGATAAAAATATGATGCTGCAGACGGTGAACATGGCTTTATTTGCACCAATTTATCAACATCCGGAACGCATTTCTGAAACCTTGATTCACCGTGATGAACTGAATGCCGATCTTCATGAAGACATATTTTTAGAGCAATTAATAGCAAAAGCCAAACAGCGGGGGTTAACGAAGACGGACGCGTTGGTGAAAAATCTGATCAGGCAGAATATAAACGTTCAGGACGCTTACGAAATCACTGATTACGAACTCCTGCCGCTTCCGGATCCGAACGGGGTGACGTGCTATTATTTCCGAAATAAAAACGGTATTTTCTTGGGTGAGCTTGATCCGTATTTTACGATCAGGGCCGATATTTTATCTGCTGATTTCGTCAACTACTGGAGCCAGTGGGAAGAGCATATGACAAATATCGCCATCATGGATGTGGCAGTATCCAACCATATGACGTTATTGGCTGAAGACAGCGCAGCCGAAACGATTTCTGAATTTTGCGGCGTTTTATATTCGGCAGACGGAATGACAGAACACAGCTTCCTGCAGCTGCAGGAAAAGATCATGAACGTGCATGGTGAGATGCTGAAGCAGCCCGCCAAAACAAGACCTTAAATTCACATATCCGCCCGCCGGGTTTACTTGTAAACTTTGGCGGGTCATTTCAAATCTTGGACACATCTTGGAGGAATGAAAATGACCAGTTTAACAAAAATCAGACAGCAGCAGCCGTACAAGTGGTACCAAACGATGAGAGAAACCTCTCCCGTTCATTACAATGAAAAGGAAGATTGCTGGGAAATCTTCACCTATGATGAAGTGAAGCGGGTGATTTCTGACTACAGTCATTTTTCTTCCGATCATAAATACTTAAGTGCGGACAAGCAGGAAAAAATGATCCGGCATATTAACAAAGACAGCCTTTTGAAAATGGACCCGCCTGAACACACCGTCTTCAGAAAATTGGTCAATCAGCCGTTCATGCCGAAATCGGTTGAGACTCTTACACCGCGTATAGCCGCTATCGCTGATGACCTGCTTCAGGCCGTCCGTTCAAAAGGCAGGATGGACATTATTGAAGATTACGCATTTCCGCTTCCGATTATCGTGATCGCAGAGCTTTTAGGATTTCCTCCGAAAGACAGGGATATCTTTAAAAGCTGGGTCGACCAAAGCCAGAATGTAAAAGATGAAAAGAAAATGAATGAAGTGCAAAAGCAGATGATCGGATACTTCATGCAGTTTATTTTACAGCGGAGAAAACAGCCGGAAAATGATTTAATCAGCCATTTAATTTCAGCTGATTTAGACGGAGAGCCGCTGTCAGACAAGCAATTAATCGGTTTTTGCGGCTTGTTGATCGTCGCGGGGCACGTAACGACGGAAAATGTGATCGGAAATTCATTTCTCAGTCTCAAGGAGTTTCCGCATATTCTGCCCCGGCTGCTTGAAAATAAGGCGCTTCTCCCTGACTTTATTGAGGAAGTCATCCGCCTCAGACCTTCCATTCAGCGGGTAACCCGCTACACCGCGGTTGAGAGCGAGATTGGCGGAAAAACGATTCCGGCCGGAGAAAAAGTGTATGCGTGGATTGGATCGGCGAACAGAGATGAAAAGAAGTTTGAAAATGCCAATCAAATTGATTTAGGAAGAAAGCCGAATCAGCATTTGTCATTCGGTCAGGGCAGCCATTATTGTTTAGGAGCGCCGCTTGCCCGGCTTGAAGCGAAAATCGCACTTTCCCACTTTTTTGAACAGATGCCCGCATGGCGTTTTACTGAGGATCAAGAGCCGAATCTGGTTCCGAGCCCTGTATTTCACGGCGTTGACAGGCTGCTTGTCGAGTTTTGAACGAAAAAATAAAAGAGGCTTCACGGGAAGCCTCTTTACTCTGGGGGCTTGGAGAAATGAATGTAGGAATTGAAGCAATGAACGTGTTTGGCGGAACCGCGTATGTAGACGTCATGGAGCTTGCGGAACATCGGAATCTGGATAAAAAAAGGTTTGAGAACCTGCTGATGAAAGAAAAAGTGGTGGCGCTTCCGTTTGAAGATCCGATCACGTTCGCCGTAAATGCCGCAAAACCGATTATCGACTCTCTGTCAGAAGAGGAACGGAATCAGATTGAAATGGTGATCACCTGTACGGAATCCGGGATTGATTTTGGCAAATCCATCAGTACATACGTCCATGATTATTTGCAGCTGAAGCGGAATTGCCGGTTATTTGAGGTAAAACAGGCTTGCTATTCTTTAACGGCCGGGTTTCAGACGGGCGTGAATTTCATCTTATCGCAAACATCACCGGGAGCGAAAGCGCTCATCATCGGAACGGATATTTCCCGCTTTTTAGTGGCTGAAGGCGGTGACGCGTTGACGGAGGAATGGTCCTATGCCGAACCGAGTGCGGGGGCGGGAGCTGTGGCGCTTTTAGTCAGCAGCACCCCTCATGTCTTTTTGCTTGATCAAGGCGCAAGCGGGTATTACGGGTATGAAGTCATGGATACCTGCCGCCCGATTCCGGATAGTGAAGCGGGGGATGCTGATCTGTCGCTCATGTCTTATTTGGACTGCTGTGAAAAATCATTTCAGGAATACCGAAAGCGTGTGAGCGGGGCGGATTATAAGAGCTCATTTCAATACCTTTCTTTTCACACTCCGTTTGGCGGAATGGTAAAAGGAGCGCATCGGACGATGATGAGAAAATTGGCAAAGGCTAAGCCGCAAGACATTGAAGCAGATTTTCAGCAACGCGTGCTGCCTGGGATTCAATACTGTCAGCGCGTCGGCAACATCATGGGGGCCACCGTATTTTTATCTCTTGCCAGCACGATTGATAACGGCTCTTTTGAAACGCCGAAACGCGTCGGCTGTTTTTCATACGGTTCGGGCTGCTGCTCTGAATTTTACAGCGGTGTCGTTATGCCGCAAAGCCGGACGCGGCAGAATCAATTTCAGATCAGCCGGCATTTGGATGAACGCGTCCGTTTATCGATGGCTGATTATGATCGGCTGCTCCAAGACAGCGGCATCGTAAAATTCGGCACAAGAAATGCCGCGCCCGCAGCAGACATCCCGAATGCGCATCAAGGAAAAACGCGATTGGTGCTGACTGAAATAAAAGAGTTTCACAGAAAGTATGAATGGATGACCTAATATCAGAAACACTCAGAGCCGGAAAGGCTTGAATATTTTTTTAGAAGCGGAGAATAAACATGAATCCAATGATTGATGTACAGGAAACAGAACCGGGCATTGTGCAGGTCACAATGCAGGATACGGCCGGGAAAAACGGGCTGTCAGAAGAGTTTGTAAGAGAGCTGCACCGGGTATTCCAAGACATCAATGCCCATCCGTCCTATAAAACCGTCCTTCTGACGGGTTACGGAAATTATTTCTGCACGGGAGGAACGCAGGAGGGGCTTTTGACCATTCAGAGCGGAAAACTCCAATTTACAGATTTAAAGCTTCATAGTCTTTTATTGGATTGCAGGATTCCCGTGATTTCCGTCATGCAGGGGCATGCGATCGGAGCCGGCTTTACGATCGGTCTGAGCTCGGATTTCGTAATTTTAAGCAGAGAGAGTTTTTATTCTTGTAATTATATGAAGTACGGATTTACACCGGGAATGGGCGCGACGTATATTGTGCCTGAAAAACTGGGAATTGTCCTCGGGGAAGAAATGCTGTTTACGGCCGCGAATTTCAGCGGCGCCGCTCTGGAAAAAAGGGGAGTTCCGTTTGAAGTGCTGCCCAAAAAAGACGTCCTTCAAAGAGGCCGCGAATTGGCCCGGCTGCTGGCGGATAAACCGAGAGCCTCACTGGTTGCGCTGAAAACCAATGTGACCGCACGGATCAAAAGAGAGCTGACAAAAGCGGTTGAGGAAGAGGTGAACATGCATGAAGCCACATTCCATCTTCCTGAAGTAAAAGAGAGAATCAGCCGCTTATACGGCAGTTAAACAGAATGAAAAAAGCATGGGAAGCCCCCATGCTTTATGATTTGTCCGTCTTTTGCAGCACGGAGCCTGCGAATTGTTCTTTAATTTCGGCGCTTCGGGCTGCGGTTTCTGTAATGCAGTGAATGATGGCTTCTTCAAAGCGGCGCTCGTTTAACGCGCGAAGGCCTGCCTCAGTTGTGCCGCCAGGGCTTGTGATTTCCTTGCGCAGGCGCTCAGGTCGTTTGCTGCTTTTTCTGAGCATTTCCGTTGCCCCGGCCATGGTTTGTAAAATCAGCTCTTTTGCCTTTTCTTCCGGCAGACCGACTTGAAGGGCGGCTTTTTCCATCGCTTCGACATACCGATACACATAGGCGGGGCCGCTTCCGGCGATGGCTGTGACGGCATCAAGGTGTTTTTCTTCAAAGAGCGACGCTTCTCCGATTGTTTCCAGCAGCTCTTTTGCCGTCCGGATTTCTGCCTCACTCGCCTCAGAGCTTGCGGAAAAACCGGTCGCCGATTGCTGAATGGCCGCGGATGTATTCGGCATCGCCCGGATGATGGTGAGCTTTCTGCCGAAATATTGCTGAATGGTGTGAATCGTCAGCCCTGCGATGACGGAAATCACAAGCTGATCTTTCACGTATTCGCGAATGTTTTCAATGCTTTCTGCCGCATCTTTCGGTTTAAAGGCGAGAACGATAATGTCGGTCTTGCTGAAAAACTCTTCTTTATCCCGGCACGGTTTCACTCCGTACGTTTTATGGAGTTCTTCAAGCCGGCTGTCATTTGACCGGTTTGTCATATATATATGCCCGGGGGCCGTCAGTCCGCTTTGCAGCAGTCCGTTCACCATTGCTTCCGCCATTGATCCGGCTCCGATAAAACCGATTTTCTTCATATAAATCCTCCTTCTTTCCAAAACACAAAAAAACCTTCCCGTCAAAAAGGACGAAAAGGTTTCGCGGTACCACCTTACATTAGCACGAATCAGCCGTGCTCAGCTCAAATCCCGTAACGAGGGGATACGTTTAGGTTTTCCTAACCGCTCTGAGGGCAGGTTCTGTAAACAAGAGGGCCGCAATGTCTTTCAGCCGGGGACATTGCTCTCTGCTGCCGTTGTTTATATACTAGTTCCTCGTCATCGCGTTCCGTTTTTTCTAGTTTGTTGTTCATTATGCTATGCGGCAGAGCGGGATGTCAATCTTTTTTTCTGATATACGGCAATAATGACACAGGGAAGAGAAAAGGCTAAAATATGAGTATTCAGGAATGAAAAGAACGAAGGAGCGTAAATATGGCAGCGAGAAAGATCATTCCGATACGTGTACCGACTCCGTTTGCAGTCGGCGACGTTATCGTTTATTTAGTAAAAGATGAAGCCTTAACCCTCATTGATTGCGGCCCGAATACAAAGGAAGCGGCTGAATCGCTCTTCATGCAGCTTAAAGAACACGGTGTTTCTGCAGCAGATATAGATCAGGTGGTGCTCACTCATCATCACGCAGATCATTCAGGTTTGCTGCACCTTTTTTCCGATGATACGGAAGTAATCGGGCATCCGCTGAATGACAGGTACATTACTCAGAACCAGTCGTATATCGCCCGGCAGGAGGATTTTTTTCTGTCGCTTATGACAGAAATGGGCGTTCCTCTGACATATAAAGACATACATAAAACAGTTAAGCTGTCATACTTATTTTCTGCAAACCGTCCATTAACGAAAACAGTGGGAGAAGGCGGAAAAATTGACGGGCTGGATGGCTGGACGGTGCTCGAAATCCCGGGGCATGCCGCTTCCCACATTGCGCTTTACCATGAAAAAAACGGTGAAATGTTCAGCGGCGATCTGCTTTTGTCCAACAGCTCCACAAATCCGATTTTGGAAGCTCCGGAAAAGGGGAGCGTGCGCACGTCTCCGATGCTGGACTATTTGAAATCAATGAAGCGGCTGTATGATATCAACCCGTCCCTTTTATATCCGGGACACGGCGAGCTGCTGAAAGACGTAAGGTCTGCTGCTGACAGGCGGCTTGAAAAACAGCAAAACCGGGCGGAATATGTGCTGCATCTGCTGTCAGAGGAAACGCTGACGGCTTTCCAAGTATGCAGGCGGCTGTTTCCGGCTGTGTACGAAAATGAATTATTTTTAACGATGTCAGAAACGATCGGCCATCTTGACGTGCTGGCTGCAAAAGGGAAGGCCGAATCCTTTCAGTCGGGAAATACTCTGATGTTTAAAGCTGTGAAGGGGTGAAGGAAATGGGCAGATTAACGGATAAGCGGATTTGGATCACCGGGGCATCCGGCGGACTCGGCGAACGGCTTGCATATTCCTGTGCGGCAGAAGGGGCTCATGTTTTTTTATCCGCAAGGCGGGAGGACCGCTTGCAGGAAGTGAAAAAAACGATTACCGCGCGGGGCGGACAGTGTGATGTCATTCCGTTTGACGTCCGGCATGCAGAAGAGGCTGAAAACGTAAGGCGTTTGATCGGTCATGTTGATGTATTAATCAATAACGCCGGGTTCGGCATTTTTGAAACTGCCGCTGATGCATCTTTGGATGATATGAAGGCGATGTTTGAAGTCAATGTATTCGGATTAATTGCCTGTACGAAAGCCTGTCTTCCGGTGATGCTTCACGCCAAAAGCGGCCATATTATCAATATCGCTTCACAGGCCGGCAAACTGGCGACACCGAAATCAAGCCTTTATTCTGCTACGAAACACGCCGTTTTAGGGTATTCCAATGCGCTGCGGCTCGAGCTGGCCGGTTCAGGTGTAGCTGTGACAACGGTTAATCCCGGCCCGATCAAAACAGACTTCTTTACAATTGCAGATAAAGAGGGCGGTTATGTGAAAAGCGTCGGCAGATGGATGCTTGATGCCGACCATGTGGCAAAGCGCATTACGTCCGTGATTTTGACGGATAAACGGGAAATGAATCTTCCGCGATGGATGAGTTTCGGGACGAAGCTGTATCAGCTTTTCCCATCGTTTACAGAAAAACTGGCCGGCCGCGCATTAAAGAAAAAGTAACAAGGGGGAGACAGTAAATGTCCGATCGGGATATACGCACGGCATTGATGGAAGAGCCTTTAGTCAGACAAATGGCGGAGGCGCGGGAAGTATTTTGGATCAACCCGCATAAAACCGATGATCCAGTAAAACATGGCGCTGAATGGAAAAAGGAGATTGCCGAAGCGGAAGAAAGGCTGCGCCGGTTTGCGCCTTATATCGCGTCGGCTTTTCCGGAGACGGAAGAGGCGGGGGGCCTCATTGAATCTCCGCTTGTCTTGATTAATGAAATGAAGAAGCGTCTGGAACACAGATCCGCTCAGGCTTTCCCCGGGCGCCTGCTTTTGAAGTGCGACCATGAACTTCCGATTTCCGGTTCCATTAAAGCGCGCGGCGGGATTTACGAAGTGCTGAAGCATGCCGAAGATCTCGCGGTAAAAGCGGGAATGCTCTCAGCAGACGACGATTACAGCATATTGACTGAGGAACGGTTTACCGCTTTTTTCTCGAAATATTCTATAGCCGTCGGTTCTACGGGCAATTTAGGTTTGAGTATCGGCATAATCGGCGCGAAGCTCGGTTTTTGTGTGACCGTGCATATGTCCAGTGACGCCAAGCAGTGGAAAAAAGAGCTGCTCCGGGAAAAAGGGGTTCGGGTCATCGAATACGAAGCAGACTACAGTCTGGCTGTCAAAGAAGGGCGCATTCAGGCGGAGCAGGACCCTTATTGTTATTTTATTGATGATGAGCATTCCCGAGATCTGTTTTTGGGGTATGCAGTTGCGGGAAGCCGTGTAAAAAAGCAGCTGGATCAAATGAACATTAAGCCTGCTGCAGATGAGCCGCTTTTCGTCTATCTGCCGTGCGGGGTCGGAGGAGGACCGGGCGGCGTCGCGCTCGCGCTAAAGCTGATCTATGGCGAACATGTCCATATTTTTTTCGGTGAGCCGACGCATTCACCGTGTATGCTGTTGGGCCTGTTTTCCGGCTTGCATGACGGAATCAGCGTGCAGGATATCGGTCTTGATAATCAAACGGCCGCCGACGGACTTGCGGTGGGAAGGCCGTCCGGACTGGCCGGCCCCCTGATGGAACCTATACTCAGCGGCTGTTATACCGCCGATGACGGCACGCTTTTTTCGCTGCTCTATCAATTAAGAACGGCTGAGAATAAGAGCCTTGAGCCTTCTGCCCTCGCCGGCATGGCAGGAGCTGTCAAGTTCGTTCAGACTGAAGCGGGAAACCGTTACATAAAAGAGCGGGGGATTGAGATGGAAAATGCTGTGCACCTTGTGTGGAGCACCGGCGGGAGCATGGTTCCGGAGAAGGAAATGGAAGAGTACAGCAAGATCGGTTCCTCATTTGCGAAAAAAATGGGCAGACAGTGAAGCGGTTTTCCGTTACAATCTTTGTAAGCGTTTGTTTTTTTACCGGAAAGCCATACAGAGAGATTGGTGTGAATTGTGAAAAGTAAAGAATTGAACTTACATACATTGTACACGCAGCACAGCCGCGAGTCTTGGGCCGGATTCGGCGGTCATCTTTCCATTGCCGTTTCAGAAGAAGAAGCCAAGGCCGTAGAGGGGCTGAATGACTACCTATCGGTGGAAGAAGTAGAAACGATTTATATTCCGCTTGTGCGACTGCTCCATCTTCATGTCACGTCTGCCGCAAAACGTAATCAGCATGTCAACGTGTTTTTGAAGCATCCGCATTCAGCCAAAATCCCGTTTATCATCGGAATCGCGGGCAGCGTCGCCGTCGGCAAAAGCACCACCGCAAGAATTTTGCAAAAGCTTCTTTCCCGTCTGCCCGACAGGCCGAAGGTGAGCCTGGTGACAACTGACGGGTTCTTGTATCCGACGGCGGAATTAAAAAGGAAAAACCTTCTGTCCAGAAAGGGATTCCCGGAAAGTTACGACGTGAAAGCGCTGCTTGAGTTTCTGAATGATATAAAATCAGGGAAAGAGAGAGTGGAGGCGCCCGTATATTCCCATCTTACTTATGACAGGGAAGAGGGCGCCGTCGAAGTGGTCGAAGGTGCGGATATCGTTATTATCGAAGGAATCAACGTCCTGCAGTCGCCGACCTTAGAGGACGACAGGGAAAATCCGCGGATTTTTGTATCGGATTTCTTTGATTTTTCGATTTATGTGGATGCTGAAGAAAGCCGGATTTTCACGTGGTATTTGGAGCGTTTCCGTCTTTTGAGGGAAACCGCTTTTCAGGATCCGGCCTCTTATTTTCATAAATTTAAGGATTTATCTGATGCAGAAGCGGATACCATGGCCGCCTCCATTTGGGAGAGCGTCAACCGTCCGAATCTGTATGAAAATATTCTGCCGACAAAATTCAGGTCGGATTTGATTTTGAGAAAAGGTGACGGCCATAAAGTTGAAGAGGTGCTGGTAAGGCGTGTGTGATGTAAGGAGGAAGCCAATATTATGATGCATCATATTGAATTGTATGTATCTGACTTGAAAGCCTCCGCCCGGTTTTGGGGATGGTTTTTAGGTGAGCTCGGTTATAGGGAATTTCAAAATTGGGACTCCGGCATCAGCTGGAAAAACGCAGGATTTTATGTTGTGCTTGTCCAGACAAAGGAGCGTTTTTTAACACCGGAGTACCACAGATGCCGGGTCGGGCTGAACCATCTGGCTTTTCATGCTTCATCAAGAGAGCAGGTTGACGAGATGACAGAAAAGCTGCTTGCCAGAGGATGCCCCGTGCTTTACAGGGACCGCCATCCATATGCAGGCGGAAGCACGCATTACGCCGTATACACGGAGGACCCGGATCGGATAAAGGTGGAGCTGGCTGCTCCTGCCTCTGATTCTGAATGAACTATACCTTTTCGTTTTTTTCTTCGCGCAGCGCGTCGAGTTTCTTTTCGATTCTGTCCAATTGTATGCGGCGCTTGTTCAAGCTTCTGAATACATATATCACGGCAAACAGGAAAACCGCGGCTGCGGCGAATGAAATCAATTGAAAAATGACATCACCGATGTTCATCATTTTACCTCCGTGTGCGGCGGGCGCTTCTCTGAGCCCGCCATTTTTCATTTTAGTTCTCTCTAGCCTTGTTTTTTTCTGAGTATGAACAGTTTCTGCATGTGGCTTATGATCACCTTTGCGGCCGCATATCCCGGAATGGCCAGCAGCATCCCGGCAATACCCGAGAATTTGCCGGCGGCCAGCAGAAGAAAAATGATGGTCAGCGGGTGAATGTCCAGCTTCCGGCCCATAATTTGCGGGGAAATCAGTTGGCTTTCAAGCTGCTGGACAATGACGACAACCGTAATCACAAGCACCGCCTCGGTCGGTGAATCGAACAATCCGACAATGACTCCGGGAAATGTGCCGATCCAAGGTCCGATAAACGGAATCAGGTTTGTCACCATGGCGAACGCGCCCAGAACGAGCGGATAATCGAGCCCGATGATGAAATAGCCGATCGTGACGAGAACGCCGACACAGAAACTGACGAGCAGCTGTCCTTGTATGTATGAACTGAGAGCCTCATCCATGTCCCGAAGGATTTGTTTTCCTTCCTTTTGATGTTTTTCCGGAAGAAGCCGGAGCAGCCGCCGGGGCGCTTTATTTCCTTCTTTTAACATGTAATACAGCGCAAACGGAATAATGGCGGCGGTGATGGCGGCATTGGCAGCCGCACCGGCCAGGCTGCTGAGAGAATCAGCGATTGAACCGGAATAATTTGCAGCTTTGTCTGCTAATTTTTTGAAGGAATCCTCATGCTGAAGCCGGGAAAACCATTTACTGTCCTGGAGATGCCCAATCCAATTTTCAGCTTTTGCGGAAAGCTCGGGAATGTGATCTGTGAAGGCTGTAAACTGTTTTTGAACGGCAGGGCCCGCCGTGTAAAGGAAGAGGACAAAAAGGCCGGCTGTTCCCGCATAAATCGCTAAAATTGCGATTCCTTCAGGCAGCTTTAATTTCGCATGCAGCACTGTGACGAGCGGGCGGCACAAATAGTAAAGGACGCCCGATAACACAATGGGCGGAAACAAGGTTTTAACCGTAATCACAACAGGCTGGAACAAAAAGTCTATTAATGTTCCGAGATAAATGATGAGAAATAACAGAAGAACGGCATAGCCGATCTTGAAATAAGGCCCGACAGGCATATTCTGCACACCACGCAATCTTTAAGGGTTTACTCTCGGACGTTTCCCTTATCGCCCGGCGCATAAACGTCCGTGTCAGGAGAACTGCCCCTGATTGGTGACATAATCGTAGATAATATCTTCTACATGGGCATGGAGGTCCTCATCGGGTTCTTCGTTCCTTCTTTCTTCCAAAGCTTTTTTCAAACTCTGTTTTTCATAGGGGCTCAGCGGATCTGTCGACACATTCCGTCCATACTGGCGGAGGGCCTGTCCCAGCATTTTTTCTACAAATTGATCCATCGTATATTCTCCTATTCTTATCATTCATCCTTATTCTACTAAATATCATGTGATCCTCCCACTCTTCTATCATATTTTCTGTCAGGCCGCTTTAGGTTCTTTTATTCCAGTTCAGCTGAGAGAATAAGATGAAACGGCAGGGTTAACGCATCTTCATCGTTTATGATTTTTAAACGCTTTTCGTCATGCTTCACTTGTTTTACCCATCCCCAAAACCGGCGGGGGCCGTGTGCGGAAGCGTAGATGACTGAGATGGCCCTGTCTTCTTCAATCGCCGCCGCAATGATGCGGTTCATGTCGTTCATTTGCTCTTCGCTCAGTTCCGGCGGCCGGAATTCCCGTTCTTTTCGTTTCTTTGCAAGCAGCTGCTCCCGGTGTTCGGGGAGCATCATCCGGCTTGACTCCCACATGACATTATATCCGGGTGTTAATTTGTTCGGATTCATGTATATCACCTCAATTATTTGTAATGCCCGCCGATTTTTTCAGCCCGGTGAAAGGCTTGGCCGGCCTCTGTCAGCGACACGGCATGGAGCAGCGACGCAGGGCCGTACCGCTCATGGATATCATCCAATACTTTGCCGAGACTGATCTTTTTTTCCTGGGCATCGAACAGGCTCAGCTGAACATAATCACAGGGCTCCAGCTGGGAAAGGGCGACGCCGGCGCTGCGGACGGGCTCCCCGTTCCAGTGCTCTTTGAAGAGCTTGACCGCCGTTTTAAAAATATCCATTCCGAAATTGGTCGGAGAGACGAGCTTTTTCTGTCTGTGAAAACCTGAAGGGAAATCAAAATCGGCGCCCCTGATGCTGACTGAAACCGTATGGCCGATGTATTGTTTAAAACGGGCGCGGCGGGCCACTTCTTCGCTTAACTCCAGCAATACGACTTTGATATCCTCAAAGCGGCTGTAGTCTCTCGGAAGGGTCATGTTATGGCCGATCGCTTTTTGCCGGCTGTGCGTGTTGACGGTGACCGGAGAGGGATCGATGCCGCGGGCTGTCCGCTGAAGCAATTCGCCGTTAATGCCCCAGCGCTTTTTCAGCAGTTCGGGAGGATGCGCGGCAAGCCCGCCGATCGTGCTGATGCCCATCCGCCTTAAATGATGCTCCATCCGTTTTCCGATGCCGAATAATTTTCCGACCGGCAGCGGCCACAGATCCTGCCTGATATTTGACATATCCAATCTGTAAATGCCGGATGCGTTTTTTTTGGCAAAATGGTCGCAAGCCATTTTCGCAAGCGCCTTATTCGGCCCGATGCCGACACGGGCATAAATTCCGAATTCACGCATAATCGCTTGTTGAATGTTTTTGGCGATTGTAAAAGGATCACCGAACAGCCGCCTGCTCCCGGTCACGTCGAGAAACTGCTCATCGATGGAGTAGGGTTCTACAAGATCGGTATACCGCTCGAACAGCTCGGTAATCATAACGGAAACATCAATATACCGCTGCATCCGCGGCCGGATGATAACGGCGTCTGGACATTTGGCCTGCGCTTCCCCCAGCCGTTCAGCATTTTTTACGCCGTATCGTTTGGCGAGCGGACAAGCCGCAAGCACGACGCCGCTGCGTCTTTCGGGATCTCCCGAGACAATGACGGGCCGGTTTTTAAGATGAGGCGCTTCCGCTTTTTCCACAGACGCATAAAACGATTGCATATCAACAAGAAGAATATCAGCCATAAAAAAACCTCCGGGAACGTTTGTTCTGTTTTTCATTTTACCCGAACAATGACCGCGTTCATACTGGTAAATCATTCCCCGGTTGGAAGACGGGCTGATTCGTCCGCTTGAAAAGAAATCATTTACAATTGCAAACAACCCACATATAATTTTTTATATTCCAATGAGAAGAGCTGACATTCATTTTGCCGGACGAAAAGGAGAGTCAATCGATAATGGATATTCGAACAATTACCTCTGAAGACTATGAAATGGTTACGTCTGTTTTGAATGAATGGTGGGGCGGCAGGCAGATGAAAGACAAACTGCCGCGTTTGTTTTTTGAACATTTTCAGGACACAAGCTTTATTACGTTCGGGCCGGAGGGAATGACCGGTTTTTTAATCGGGTTTCAGTCACAATCAGACCCTGAGACGGCATACATTCATTTTTCCGGTGTGCATCCGGATTTCAGAAAAATGCAAATTGGAAAACAGCTCTACGATCGATTTATGGAGACGGTGAAAGAAAGAGGCTGCACAAAAGTCAATTGTGTGACGGCGCCTGTCAATAAAGTATCAATCGCTTATCATACAAAATTAGGCTTTGAAGTTGAAAAAGGAACCAAAACCGTAAACGGAATCCCTGTTTTTGCGAATTATGACGGTCCGGGAGAAGACCGGATTCTGTTTGTGAAATATATGTAGAGGAGGCCGAAAATGGGTTTTTTAGCTGACACGCCCAAACCGCCTTATGATGCGGTCATTTTTTCATCAATCAAGAGAGAATATGATGAGGAATATGAACAAACGGCAGAGCGCATCACGGTTCCCTGCTGGGACAGCATGGATGCGATTAAACGGTGGAAAGACCGGGCGGCAAAACAAAAAGGAAGAAGCGCCTGGTATGAAGCGTACGCGTTCCGCATGACGAGGACGGAGCCGCAGCGGATGTTTGCGTCAAAAGGAGCGGAAGATTGATTGCATTTTTACAGCATACACAAGAACAGACGGCGCGGGAAATTGCGGCGGTTCAGCGCTGCTCTTATCAAAAAGAAGCCGAGCTGATCGGCTTTTTCGGTATTCCCGGTCTGCATGAAACAGCCGAAGACATACAGCGGTCACAGGAGACGTTTGCCGGTTTCAGAGTAAAAGATCAGCTCGCAGGCGTCATTTCGTATGAAAAAAAGGGATATGACCTTGTCATATGCAGGCTGACGGTGCACCCATCCGGCTTTCGGAAAGGAATCGGACGGGCGCTTATTCAATTTGTGATAGACCAAAACCGGGATGCCCAAAAAATAGAGGCGGCTACCGCCAGTCAAAACGTTCCGGCAGTCTCTCTCTATTTAAAAGCAGGGTTCACGGAAGCCGGACAGACTAAGACGCCGGAAGGGCTGACTCTCTCATTTTTTCATCTTTATCCGAAGAGAAAAGCGGAAGTTATTCCGCACCAGCCGGAATGGAAAGAGATGTTTGAAAGGGAGAAGGCGAATTTGCTCCGAATCTTCGGCTGCGCACTTCATTCGGTCAGCCACATCGGCAGCACCTCCATCCCAGGGATGGCCGCAAAACCCGTCATTGATATACTGGCGGAGGTTAAAGATATTTCGGAGGCTGACCGATTCAGTCCGCAGCTGGAAGCACTCGGCTATGAGGCGAAAGGGGAAAACGGGATAGAGGGCAGGCGTTTCTTTCAAAAAGGCGGCAACAAGCGCACACACCACATCCACATATACGAAACAGGCCATCCGGACGTGGGGCGTCATCTGCTGTTCCGGGATTACCTCACCGCAAAGCCTGAAAAAGCGGCTCGCTGAGACATACCCGTACGATATGGCAAAGTATAGTGAAGGGAAAAAGGACTGGATCAAGGCGGCTGAACAAGAGGCAAAGGACTGGGAGAGCGGGCTGCTGTAAAAAAAGCAGAAACAATGCATACAGCGGCTCGGTATGCTACAATGGCGAAAATGAAAAACGGAGGATCACCTATGCAAATACATGTGACAGATGCGGCGAAACACACGCTTTTGCAGGCAATGGACGCCAACCCGGAGAAAAAAGCGCAGCTCCGCTATGACGCAGAAGGCTGCGGGTGCGCGGTCAGCGGCGTGCCGGCTATCTGGCTGGCGGACGAATTAACGGGACAATGCGAACGCATTGAAACCAACGGACTTCCGCTTTACATCCAGACTTCTCAAAAAGTGTTTTTTGACGAGGAAATGACAATCGATTACAATGAAAAGGCAAAAACGCTCGTCTTAAAAAGCCCGGCAGAAATACTGAGCCCGAGAATGAGCATATTAGTAAAGCAGGGAGAAACTGAAAGTGAATCAAAAGCTGAAAGCCATTAAACAGACGGCACAGCATAAAACGTGGGTATCCTTTTTGAACAACAACCATCCGTACAGTCTGCTGCACTGGTCCATCGGAGGCGCTGAATCCGTACAAAAGGATGTCTGGCTGCTTCAGGATGAGATGACCTTCAAAGCGCAGGAGTTTACGACAATCGACCTCGCCATTGACTGGATCGGAGAAAATATGGACGGGATTACCGACGTTTTATGACGGGAAAGCGAAAGAACCAGTATACGTTCTTTCGCTTTTTTACGTTTGCGTTATGGTATCTAAAAAGGTTTGCACGGCTTGACGGTAGCTCTCCGGATTTTTGGTGTACGACATGGCATGACCGCCCGATTCGGCCAGATACAGCATCTTCGGGCCGCGTTTTCTGCGGTGCAGCATTTCGGAGGAAGCGGGAGGTATATAATCATCCTCCTTACTGTGAATAAACAGAACGGGCTGCCGGATGCGGCTGATAACCGATAAAGGCGAGACGTCACGGATGCGGTATCCTTCTCTCACCAGCAAAAAGAAATCAGCCAAAGGCAGCAGCGGCCACCGAGGCAGCCGGAATTCCCGCTTCAGTCTGTAGGCTAACTGATCGTGAAAACTTGCGAACGGACAGTCCGCAATATAAAAATCAGCGCCGTCTCCATCCTGATGATCTCCCGCGTATAATAAGGCCGTCACCGCTCCCATTGATTCGCCGTGGATACCGATTTGGCCGCCGTCCCCGATTTTGTTTCTCACCCAATTCACGGCTTCTTCCAAATCATCTTTTTCAAAATAACCGTAGCTCGTTGTTCGACCGCCGCTTTTTCCGTGCCGGCGGTGGTCATACACGAGCACATTCCAGCCTAAATCCAGAAACAAATCCATGTATTTCAATGAATTAAACAAATTGACGGTAACACCGTGACAAATAATCATCGTGTTTGCCGTACGATGCGGGGCGATGTAAAAGCCTTTGATCTCATACCCGTGGCGTGACAAGATGACGGCCTCTTCTTTTTCCATGGCCTGAAAGGAATCAAATACCCCACGCCAGTCTGCCCTTTCTCTTTTTATGATGTCTTCATCCGTCTTTTTCTTCATAAACATGATCAGATTCGTAAAAGCAAATCCGGCGGCCAAAAAGACCGCACAAGCCGAACCGAACACCGCCAGCCATTTTTTCACGCAGGCACCCTCCTTTAATATGAAAAATCCTTCCCTATGAACGTTGCCGGCCTCCGGCGCTCCATGGTACACTTACTTCACCATTATTCAGATACGGGGGTATAATGATGAAAAAGCAGCTGCCTAAAGAAAAACACAGCTTAAAAGACAATCTGGAGGAAGATCTGAAGGCCAGGCTTTTGCAAATGAAAAGTGAGCTGAAGGAAGAAGACGAGAAAAAACAAGCGCAGCAAAAGGCGGAACAAATCAGAAAACGAAAAGAAAAAGAAAAAAATAAAAGCTTTGAAGAGCTGCTGAATGAAAGCAGTCTCGATTGGCACAAATATAAATAAACCGGCATCTGACAAGGTGCCGGTTTTATTGTTTAAGAACGATGGGCTTCGTATACGTCCTGTTTTGTATGGTATTGCAGGGCTTTGATTTCCTGACTGCTTAAACGCCGGGCTTCTGCAGCCGAACAGTTTTCTCTCAGCTGTTCAGGCGAGCTTGCTCCGGTGATGACAGAAGCGACGGCCGGCTGTGAAAGCAAGTATTGAAGAGAAAGCTCCGTCATGCTCAGATCAGGCACGGCAGCGTTAATCGCTTTTTTGGTTTCTGCCAGTTCTTCAAAAGAATATGTTAAATAGCCGTTCTCTTTTACGCTTGCGGCTGCTTGATCGAGCGGTTTTTCCGTAAGAAGCCCTTTAGCGACAGGCCCTCTGGCGACGACGCTGATTCCGTTCTCCTCTAAAAGGGGAAGCCACTCCTCGGGACGCCGGTCCAGCAGGCTGTATTGCATCATAATACTTGTGATATTTGATTTTTTCACATATTCTTTAATGACATTCGGACGAATCGAGGAAATGCCGTAATACCGGATGACACCTTCCTGTTTTAAGTCCTCGAACGCTTCGATCGTTTCATCAATCTGATCCTCCATCGTGCCGCCATGCAGCTGATAAAGGTCGATATAGTCCGTTTTCAGCCGGCGCAGACTGTTTTTGACCGCTTCTTTTATGTATCCTTTGGAAGCGTCCCAATGCCAGCCGTCTTTCTCATCATTCCAGCGGTTTCCGGCTTTCGTGGCTAAAATGATGTCGTGTCTGCGGTTTTTGACGGCCTCCCCGACGATTTCCTCATTTCTGCCGAAATCATAAAGATCAGCGGTATCTAAATAATTGATTCCAAGCTCGATCGCTTCATCCAAAATAGACAGCGCCTTAGCTTTATCCGTGCCGAGCGACATACAGCCGAGCCCGATTTCGCTTATTTCTAAATCAGAACGTCCCAATTTGCGTTTTCTCATCATTTTGCTCCTTTTTATGGTCTTTTATTGACCGTAATATAAAGGCGCGAAGTTTTCAACTGTTAAGGCCCGGTGATCCAATCTCCGACATAGCGGAATGTCCGTCCGTACTCTTTCAATTTAGCCCGCACTTCCCAAGCCTTTCCGACCAATACGATGCTCTTATCCTTCCGGTACACCTTCAATCGAAAAGCACCTCCCTCTTATGCATGTATGATAAAATATATGAGGCATAATAGAGAGACAGAACGGGAGATGACATGATGAAACATTTAGAAGAAAAAACACTTGCGAAAAAAAAGCTGTATGACGGGAAAGTCATAGATCTTTACTTAGAGGATGTAGAGCTCCCGAACGGAAAAACAAGCAAGCGGGAAATCGTCAAACATCCGGGAGCGGTGGCCGTACTTGCGATAACCGAAGAAGGAAAAATCATTTTGGTGAACCAGTTCAGAAAGCCGCTGGAACGGACAATCGTTGAAATTCCGGCCGGCAAGCTGGAAAAAGGAGAAGAGCCCGAACATACCGCATTAAGAGAGCTAGAAGAAGAAACGGGATATACGGCGGAAACCTTGACGAAAATCACCGCTTTTTATACATCACCCGGATTTGCTGATGAAATCGTGCACCTCTTTCTTGCTGAAGGGCTTTCATTGCTTGAAGAAAAGCGCGAACTGGATGAGGATGAATTTGTCGAAGTGATGCAGGTCACGCTTGAAGAGGCCGTGAAGCTGGTTGAATCCCGCCGGGTGTATGACGCTAAAACGGCATACGCGATTCAGTATCTCCAGCTGAAAGAAGCGCTGAAGGAAAAATGATGAAAACCGTTTATGCGGATCTGCATATTCATATCGGGCGCACCTATACGGGAAGACCGGTCAAAATCACCGGGGCTAAAACGTTGACGCTGCAGCGGATTTTGGAAGAAGCAAGCGAGGGGAAGGGAATTGAACTATTGGGCATCATCGACTGCCATTCCCCGGAAGTCTTGGAAGAAATCGAGCTCGGAATTGATGAAGGCAGATACCGTGAGCTGAAAGAAGGCGGCATCCGCTATCGGAATACGACGCTTCTGTTGGGCAGTGAGCTTGAAATTTATGATCACACATGCCGCGGACCGATTCACGTTCTCGTCTTTATGCCGGCTCTTGCCGAAATGAAGATGTTTTCTGAGTGGCTCGCAAAAAGGCTTAAAAATATCCATCTCAGTTCCCAGCGTATTTACGAGACCGGTTTGAATCTTCAAAAGAAAACAAAGGAATTGGGCGGGCTGTTTATTCCCGCCCATATGTTCACCCCGCATAAAAGCCTGTACGGAAAAGGGGTCAGATCTTCTTTGACAGAAGTTTTCGACCCGGCGCTTATTGACGCGGCGGAACTCGGATTAAGCTGCGACACTGACATGGCTTCACGATTAACGGAACTTGATCCGTATACATTTTTAACAAATTCTGATGCGCATTCCTTAGGAAAAATCGGCAGAGAATATAATGAAATGCTTCTGAAGAAAGCGAACTTTACGGAATTTTCGCTGGCTCTAAAAGGGAAGGGCGGAAGAAGAATCACGGCGAATTACGGACTGAACCCGAAGCTCGGGAAGTATTACAGGACGGCTTGCGACCGCTGCGGCAGCCCGGCTGAAAAAGGAGCTTTAAAATGTACGGAATGCGGCGGGAAAACAATGACAAAAGGGGTCAGTGAACGGCTGGAGGAACTGAGCGGACCGAAAAAAAGCCGCGTGCCGCGGCCTCCGTATATTCATCAAATCCCTCTGCAGTTCATTCCCGGAGTCGGGCCGAAAACATTGGAAAAACTAAAGCGGACTTTCGGGACGGAAATGGCGATTCTTCATCAGGCAGAAGAAGAGGACCTGGCACGCATCGTGCAGCCCAAAATAGCGGCTGTCATTCATAAAGCGCGCACCGGGCAGCTCGCCCTTGAGGCGGGAGGCGGAGGAACATACGGCCGGATCAAGCCGTAAAGCCGGTTTTTAGCGGAGCTCCTCCTGTACCTTTTTTTTCGTGCGGACAAACGCAATCAATTCGATGATTTCATCCTGATTAAGCGGCTCCCCGTCAACGGTCAGTGTGCCGCGGCCTTGTGCGGCTTTTGTTAATTCGATGGTCTGGGCAAACGGCTCCGCCTTTTTTTCAGTGCGCCCCAGTAAATCGTCGCACGTCGTGTCAAACAGATCGGCAAGCGTGCCCAGCGCTTCGAATGACGGGCGCCGGTAGCCTGACTCATACCCGGCGTATGTGCTTTTTGCGATGCCGAGCCGGTCAGCTGTATATTGAAGAGACCAATTTTTCTTTTTTCTCAGTTCAGTTAAACGATCTAAATTCATATTCAAAACCGCTCCTTTTCACTTGAGCAAAATTATATCATATCGATGTGTAAAAGTGTACGCGAATTGAATAATAATCACTTGATTAATTTCATTCGTCTGTCTATAATTTGATTAAAAGTATGCGAAAAGCGAATGCTTAAACATCTTGAGAAATGATGAAGAGGTGCAGGGTATGAAAAAATTATTGCTGTTAACAACCGGAGGAACAATCGCCTCAGTCGAAGGAGAAAACGGGCTTGCACCCGGGGTGAAAGCAGACGAATTGTTAACCTACGTATCAAAACTTGATAACGATTACACGATGGAAACCCATTCGTTAATGAACATCGACAGCACCAATATGCAGCCTGAATATTGGGTCCAAATAGCTGATGCTGTCAAAGAAAAATATGACGCGTATGACGGGTTCGTCATCACGCACGGCACAGACACAATGGCATATACATCAGCGGCGCTGTCTTATATGCTTCAGCATGCCGATAAACCGATCGTCATTACGGGTTCGCAAATCCCGATTACATTTCAAAAAACCGATGCCAAAAAAAATATCACGGACGCGATCCGCTTCGCATGTGAAGGGGTGGGCGGCGTATACGTCGTATTTGACGGCAGAGTCATTCAAGGCACCCGCGCCATTAAATTAAGAACGAAAAGCTATGATGCATTTGAGAGCATTAACTACCCGTATATCGCGTTTATTACCGAAAACGGAATTGAATACAACAAACACGTGCACATGCCAAAAGACGACGCCTTTACGGTCAATACGTCACTTTGCACGGACGTGTGCCTGCTCAAGCTTCATCCGGGTCTTAAACCGGAAATGTTTGACGCGTTAAAGGGTATGTACAAAGGAATCGTCATTGAAAGCTACGGCAGCGGCGGCGTGCCGTTTGAAGGAAGAGACATTCTCGCCAAAGTCAATGAAATGATTGAAAGCGGCATTGTCGTTGTCATTACGACACAATGTCTTGAAGAAGGAGAAGACATGAGTGTCTATGAAGTCGGACGGAGAGTCAATCAAGATCTCATCATCCGTTCAAGAAATATGAACACAGAAGCCATTGTGCCGAAATTAATGTGGGCGCTCGGCCAGTCTCACAATTTGGCCGAAGTCAAAAACATAATGGAGACACCGATCGCAGACGACGTTGTACTGTAAAAAAGACCACCATCAAAGAGAAAGTAGGGTTTTAGCATGACAAACGCGCAAAAAGAATATCGTCAGGAAAAAGATTTCCTCGGAGAAAAACAAATTGAAGCTGATGTGTATTACGGAATCCAAACGCTGCGCGCGAAAGAAAACTTTCCGATTACCGGCTACCGCATCCATGAAGAAATGATTAATGCGCTCGCCATCGTCAAAAAAGCGGCGGCGCTTGCCAATATGGATGTAAAGCGCCTCTATGAAGGAATCGGCAACGCGATTGTCCAGGCCGCAGACGAGATTCTTGAGGGTAAATGGCATGACCAATTCATCGTCGATCCGATCCAAGGGGGAGCCGGAACGTCCATGAACATGAATGCCAACGAAGTAATCGGCAACAGAGCGCTTGAAATCATGGGACATAAAAAAGGTGAATACATTCATCTCAGCCCGAACACACACGTCAATATGTCACAATCGACAAACGACGTGTTCCCGACGGCGATTCATATTTCTACCTTAAAACTTCTGGATAAGCTCCTTGATACAATGGCGCATATGCTGAGTGTCTTTAAAGATAAAGCGAAACAATTTGATTCTGTCATTAAAATGGGACGCACACACCTTCAGGACGCTGTGCCGATCCGTCTCGGACAGGAATTTGAAGCGTACAGCCGCGTGCTTGAGCGTGATATAAAGCGAATTAAACAATCCCGCCAGCATCTGTATGAAGTAAACATGGGGGCAACGGCTGTAGGTACGGGACTTAACGCTGATCCGCGCTACATAGAACAGGTTGTAAAGCACCTGGCTGACATCAGCGGACTGCCTCTTGTCGGCGCCGGCCATTTGGTTGATGCCACACAAAACACTGATGCTTATACGGAAGTTTCAGCCGCGTTGAAGGTATGCATGATGAATATGTCTAAAATCGCCAACGATCTGCGCTTAATGGCCTCAGGTCCGCGCGCGGGACTTGCGGAAATTTCACTGCCCGCCCGTCAGCCGGGATCATCCATTATGCCGGGGAAAGTCAACCCTGTCATGGCAGAGCTGATCAACCAAATCGCCTTCCAGGTCATCGGGAATGACAATACGATCTGCCTCGCTTCAGAAGCGGGCCAGCTGGAGCTTAACGTGATGGAGCCGGTGCTCGTATTTAACCTGCTTCAATCCATCAGTATTATGAACAACGGTTTCCGATCATTTACCGATCATTGCCTGGCGGGGATTGAAGCCAACGAAAAACGCCTGAAGCAATACGTGGAAAAAAGCGTCGGCGTTATTACAGCGGTCAACCCGCACCTTGGATATGAGGCGGCTGCGCGAATTGCCCGTGAAGCAATCATGACGGGGCAATCTGTAAGAGATCTCTGTCTCCAAAACGATGTACTGACAGAAGAAGAATTGGATATCATTTTGAATCCGTATGAAATGACAAAACCGGGGATTGCCGGAAAAGATCTTTTAGAAAAATAAATTTTGAAGCAACAACAGCCGCCTTTTCACGTTTTTCAGTGAATAGG
Source organism: Bacillus siamensis KCTC 13613 (assembly GCF_000262045.1). GTDB lineage: Bacteria > Bacillota > Bacilli > Bacillales > Bacillaceae > Bacillus > Bacillus siamensis. Next base: position 130,609 of record NZ_AJVF01000042.1, on the reverse strand, counting down.
CGGTTGCCATACAAAGGGATGAGGAAGTATAGTATAATTTGTTATATCATTTTATGAAAGCGTTTTAGCTTTTTCTTCTAGGGGGATTTTTTTGTGAAAGAGGTCAGATTGCCAAATTTATTGGAAATTATTATCTTATTATTCGGGTTTTTAGCGCTTGTTTTGTCATTCACAGTGTTTTTAGACCTGCCGATCCAGCTTGCTCTCTTTATATCCTGGTTTATCGCTATTATTCTCGGAATCAGGCTGGGACATTCATATAAAGACTTGCAGTCATCCATTGTCACCGGGATATCAAACGGTCTTGAAGCCGTTCTGATCCTAGTTTCAGTCGGTGCCCTTATCGGGACATGGATTGCCGGCGGCGTTGTGCCGACTTTAATTTATTATGGTTTAGAGTTTATTAATCCTCATGTGTTCCTGCTTGCTACATTGGTTATTTGTTCGGTTATGTCCGTTGCGACCGGGACGTCCTGGGGAACCGTGGGGACGGCGGGAATCGCCATGATTGCCATCGGAGAGGGAATGGGCATACCGCTTCCGATCGTAGCGGGGGCCGTTTTGTCCGGCGCTTACTTCGGGGACAAGCTTTCACCGCTGTCTGACAGTACGGTGCTTGCCTCCACGCTTTCTAAGGTGGATGTGCTGTCACACGTCAGAGCGATGATGTATCTGTCCATTCCGTCCTATATCATTACGGCCATTCTTTTTACCGTTACGGGATTTATATACGGCGGAAAAAATATTGATCTTGATAAAGTGGAATTTTTAAAGTCTGCATTGCAGAAAACGTTTGATATTCATATATGGATGCTTATCCCGGCGGTTGTCGTCGTCGTCCTGCTGATTTTGAAAAAGCCGTCTATGCCCGTTATCGTCATCGGTGCCTTGCTTGGCGCCATCTGGGCTTCTGTTTTTCAGGGAATGAATTTTGCAAGTGCCATCGCGACTGCTTACAATGGTTTTTCCATTAAAACGGATGTCGAATTTTTAAATGGGCTGTTAAACCGCGGAGGCATCACCGGCATGCTGGATACGTTGGTCGTTATCCTTTTCGGTCTCGGGTTTGGAGGAATTCTCGAGAAGCTCGGCGTATTAAAAGTGATTGTCTCAACTTTTGAGAAAAAACTGACCACACCGGGAAATGTAACGCTTTCGACGCTGATCGTCGCCCTTTTAGCAAACATTTTCGGCTGTGCGATGTATGTGTCATTGATACTGACGCCGAAAATCATGGAGAACAGTTATGATAAACTGAAACTTGACAGAAGAATTTTATCCCGGAATGCCGAGGTGGGCGGCACGCTTACTTCAGGGATGGTGCCATGGTCTGACAACGGCATCTATATGGCCGGCATTCTCGGCGTGTCCACGTTTTCTTATCTGCCGTTCATGTGGCTCAGTTTTGTATCTATCGGACTGGCCATATTGTACGGATACACGGGTAAATTCATTTGGTACACGAAAGAAAAATCCTTGCAATCTCAAAAACTGGGTTAGGGGGGTATTTTATGATTACAAAGCATATGATTCGGACGTTAATGATAGAAACGCCGACTGTTCCCGGAAATCTGGGAAAAGTGGCAACAGCCATCGGAGTGATGGGGGGAGATATCGGGGAAGTTGAAACCGTTAAAGTCGGCCCGAACTACACCATGCGCAACATTACGGTGCAGGCCGAAAATGAGGAGCAGCTGCAGGAAATCATTCAAGCCATTGAAGCTCTCGGTGAAGGCATCCGGCTTCATACCGTCTCAGATGAAGTGCTCTCTGCTCATGAAGGCGGAAAAATTCAGATGAAAAGCAAAATGCCGATCCGGACATTGGCTGAGCTTGGCCGTGTTTATACGCCGGGCGTGGCCGATGTGTGCAGACTGATCGAAAGCGAGCCTGAAAAAGCATCCATCTATACGACCATCAGCAATTCTGTCGCCATTGTCACCGACGGAACGGCGATTCTCGGTCTCGGCAACATCGGCTCTGTCGCCGGAATGCCCGTAATGGAAGGGAAGGCAGCGCTTTTTGACCAGCTGGCGGGCATCAGCGGAATTCCGATTTTGCTCGACACTTCTGATCCGGAAGAAATCATCCGCACGGTAAAACATATTTCTCCGGGATTCAGCGGAATTCTGCTTGAAGATATCGGTTCGCCTCACTGCTTTGACATTGAAGACCGCCTGAAGGAAGAATTGGACATTCCGGTTATGCACGACGACCAGCACGGCACGGCGGTCGTCACTCTCGCCGCCGCCATTTCCGCTTGTAAAAGCGCAGGTCTTGATTTAAAAGAAGCGAAAGTCGGACAGATTGGTCTCGGCGCGGCGGGCGTCGCCATCTGCCGTATGTTTATGGCATACGGAGTCAAAGCAGTCTGCGGAACGGACAAGTCAGAAGAAGCAATGAACCGCCTCGCTCAATACGGAGGTCAGCCGCTTGAAAGCATTAAAGATTTAATGGACACGTGTGACATTGTGATCAGCACGACAGGAGTTCCGGGGCTCATTAAAAAAGAGGATGTCAGAAAAGGACAAGTCATTCTGGCCTTATCTAATCCGAAGCCGGAGATTGAACCGGAAGAGGCGCTGCAGGCCGGAGCCGCTTATGCAGCCGACGGCCGTTCAGTCAATAATGTTCTCGGCTTCCCGGGTATTTTCCGCGGTGCGCTGAACGCCAAAAGCAAGAAAATTGACCATGAAATGCTTGTGGCGGCCGCTGAAGCCATCGCTTCTTGTACGAAACACGGTGATCTCGTGCCTCAGCCTTTGGACGCGGACGTGCATCACGCCGTATCGGCAGCTGTAGAGCGGGCCGCGGCGGGAAAATAAATAACGCTCAAAGCACCGGATATGTATCCGGTGCTTTTTTTATCATGAATAGGAAGCGGAATTCTTTGGCAGGCTAACATATAGAAAAAGACGGAATAAAGAGGTGTCAATGTGGATTATTTTCCGCTGATCCATACAAATATTTGGGATGCTGTGATCGGCGTGCCGGTCGTCTTATGCGTCACACAGCTGATCAAAGTGTTCTGCAGGGTTCCCGGCATATTCGTTCCCACGATTGCCCTTGTTGTCGGAAATATTGTGTCTATCGTTTTCGGTCACCACGAACACGTGTATGAGGGGAGTTTTATGGGATTCTTTTACGGATACGCCGCAATGGGGAGTTTTTCATCTGCCAAAACATCTCTGCGCGCCTACCGGAAGAAACATGAGCCCTATTCATGAACACACCTGGATTTTTTTGTTATGATAGAGAAAAGGCAAAAAGGAGCGATCTGCACATGGCGAAAAGCAAAGCGAAAAAAATGCGGGAGCATCTCAGAAGAAACGGGTTGCGTGACGCAGTCTTATCAAGAGGGGCGGCGCCGTCCTTCAGCACGCATGAAAGAGTGACAAAAACCAAAAAAGACAGGCTGGAAAGAATAAAGCATAAAAAAAGGAATCCCCATGATCGCAAGAGTGATGGCGGGGATTCTTTTTTTTTTGCCGGAATCTCGGAGCCTTTCTATGATTTCTCTGTCATGTTTTCTCTTTTCTTTCATACAATCTACTAAATCAAGTCAATAGATTAGCGGGAGGAAAGCGGTATGAGGAAACAATCGTACAAAGAACTGTTTTTTCGCCATATGAAGGATCATCTGTCACTTTATATATTTGTGTTTGTCTTGTTTTTAATGGGTGTCATTTTCGGCGCGATCATTGTCAACAGCATGACAATCACGCAGAAAGAAGATTTGTATTACTATTTAAGCAAATTTTTCGGACAGCTGTCTGACGGAAAACATGCCGGCGCCTCAGACATGTTTTGGCAGGCCGTCTTTCATGATGTAAAATATTTGGGGCTGATGTGGATTCTGGGTATTTCCGTAATCGGTCTCCCGGTGATTTTTATCATGGTGTTTTTGAAAGGAATCGTCGTCGGTTTTACGGTCGGATTTTTAGTGAATCAAATGGGGATGAACGGATTTTTCCTTTCTTTCATCTCGGTGCTGCCGCAAAACATCGTTCTCATTCCGGCATACCTTATCATGGGGACATGCTCTATCGCTTTTTCGCTGAAACTGATCCGGCAGCTGTTTGTCAAACGGAGCCTCCATGATACGCCGATCCAATGGTTCGGACGCTACGCCTTCGTGCTGATTCTCATCATTTTCTTCTCGGTCATCGCTTCACTGCTGGAAGCATATGTGTCTCCGCTGTTTATGGAAAAGCTTTCATCACGGATATTTTAGAATGATTATCACAAAATAATACTTTTATTTATCAGTTTATAATAATTATAGTTGGAACTCTGCGCGTATTTTGTTATAATGAGTCATGGAATGCGGCGTAGGAGGGAAAGACATGGAAAACCGTATTGATCGAATTAAAAAGCAGCTGCACTCATCAAGCTACAAGCTTACACCACAGCGTGAAGCAACGGTAAGGGTGCTGCTTGAAAATGAAGAAGACCATTTAAGCGCAGAAGATGTATACCTCCTCGTAAAAGAGAAATCTCCTGAAATTGGTCTCGCTACAGTATACCGTACATTAGAATTATTAACAGAATTAAAAGTCGTTGATAAAATTAACTTCGGGGACGGCGTATCCCGCTACGACCTTCGCAAAGAGGGCGCGGCCCACTTCCATCATCATCTGGTGTGCATGGAGTGCGGAGCCGTCGATGAAATTGAAGAAGATCTGCTTGAAGACGTTGAAGAAGTGATTGAACGTGATTGGAAATTTAAAATTAAAGATCATAGATTGACTTTTCACGGAATCTGCCACCGCTGCGGCGGGAATGAAACAGAATAAAAGCCTATGAACCTTTTCTGCCAGGAAAGGGTTTTTTGCTGTTTTTATGTATAAAAGCCTTTGAAATTGGCATAAGGTGTACTAACAGCCGCCAAAGAAAGGATCGATCGAAAGATGGGCAGATTCCTAAAAACAGCCGCGGATACGATCAAAGTGTTTATTCTGTTCACAGGTTTTACCGCGCTGTTCTATTATGCTATGATATGGGTGAATTCAGAGTATGAAAACTATCATCGGTACGATAAACCGGAAGGCTCCGCCGTCAAAGTGGCCAAAACGGAACATGAGGAGAAGGACGGCTGGTTCGGCCGGTTGATCTTTTTTTACCAAAACGGGGAGTAGATCAAGAGTGAAGGATCAAATTAAGGATTTCATCCATTATGTGAGGGTTGAAAGAGGGCTGTCCCAAAATACGATGATGTCCTATGAGCGTGATCTGAAAAGTTATTCTCTCTTCTTAACTGAAACCCTTCAGATCACTTCTTGGAATGATGTGACCCGTCTTCATATTATTCAATATTTAAAGCATTTGAAGGATTCGGGGAAATCAGGGAAGACGTCTGCCAGGCATTTGGCGTCAATCCGGTCTTTTCATCAATTTCTGCTAAGGGAGAAAGCCGCGGATAAAGATCCTTCTGTACATATTGAAACACAAAAAACAGAGCGGGCCCTCCCAAAAGTGCTGGCGCTGAACGAAGTAGAGCAGTTATTGGACACGCCTAAGCTTAACAGCCCGTTCGGTCTCAGGGATAAAGCCATGCTCGAATTGCTGTATGCAACCGGCATCAGGGTCAGCGAGATGATTGAGCTGAAATTATCCGACGTTCATTTGACGATGGGATTTGTCCGCTGCTTCGGAAAAGGCCGGAAAGAGCGGATTGTACCGATCGGTGAAGCCGCCTCCCATGCGATCGAAGCATACATCGAAAAAGCCAGAGGGAAATTATTAAAGAAAAATGTGACCGAAGCGCTTTTTCTGAATCATCACGGCAGGCAGATCAGCCGTCAGGGATTTTGGAAAAACCTGAAGAAAATCGCCCTTGAGGCAGGCATTAAAAAAGAACTGACACCGCACACGCTCCGGCACTCTTTTGCAACGCACCTGCTTGAAAACGGGGCGGACCTGCGCGCCGTGCAGGAGATGCTCGGACATGCTGATATTTCCACGACGCAAATTTACACGCATGTGACGAAAACAAGGCTGAAGGACGTGTACAAGCAGTATCATCCGCGCGCCTAGGAGCCGCTGGCAAAGGTGCCGCGGCTTTTTTCTGTCCGATTGGCGGAATACAGAGAAGGTTCTTATTATTTGAATAGGCATTGTCAACAAGAATGTAAACGGTTTATACTTGAGTTGTCTGACCTCTGTAAGCTAAAATGGACAGATGGAAGAAAAGGAGGCTTTTATGATGTCTGAATACAAATATAAACGTGTGTTTTTGATCGTAATGGATTCGGTCGGAATCGGTGAAGCGCCGGACGCCGCCGATTTTAATGATATAGGCGCAAATACGCTCGGACATATCGCAGAGCACATGAACGGTTTACATATGCCTCATATGGCACAGCTCGGTCTCGGACTGATCGGGGATATTAAGGGTGTGGAAAAAACGGAGCAGCCTCTGGCGTACTACGGTAAAATGCAGGAGGCGTCAAACGGAAAAGATACGATGACGGGGCACTGGGAGATTATGGGCCTCTACATTGAAAAACCGTTTAAAGTGTTCCCGGAAGGATTTCCGGATGAGCTTCTTCAGGAGCTTGAAAAGCGTTCCGGACGCAAAATCATCGGGAATAAGCCGGCTTCAGGGACGGCGATTCTGGACGAGCTCGGAAAAGAACATATGGAAACGGGTGCGCTGATCGTTTATACATCAGCCGATTCCGTTTTGCAGATTGCGGCTCACGAAGATGTCGTTCCGCTTGACGAGCTGTACAGCATCTGTGAAACAGCCAGAGAACTGACGCTTGATCCGAAGTACATGGTCGGCCGGATTATCGCAAGACCGTTCATCGGAGAACCGGGCAGCTTCAAACGCACGCCGAACCGCCATGATTATGCGCTCAAACCGTTCGGCCGCACGGTAATGAACGGAATGAAAGACAGCGGATTAGACGTCATTTCCATCGGGAAAATTTCTGATATTTACGACGGAGAAGGCATCACATCATCCCGCCGCACGGTATCTAACATGGATGGCATGGACAAAGTGATTGAAACGCTCGGTGAAGATTTTACGGGCCTGAGCTTTGCCAACCTCGTTGATTTTGATGCGCTGTACGGACACCGCCGTGATCCGGAAGGGTACGGAAAAGCGCTTGAGGAATTCGACGCAAGGCTTCCGGAAGTGTTTGAAAAAATGAAAGAGGACGATCTGCTCATCATCACGGCGGATCACGGCAATGATCCTGTCCATCACGGGACGGACCACACGCGGGAGTATGTGCCGCTTCTTGTCTACAGCAAAAAGCATAAACACACTGAACAGCTGCCGCTTGCGGATACATTTGCCGATATCGGCGCAACCATTGCGGATAATTTCAAAACGGAAAAGCCGGAATACGGAAAAAGCTTTTTATCAAGATTACAGTAGGGGGACTTTTTTTGAAACAAAAGATCGAACGTGCTGCTGCATTTATTAAAGAACACGTGAAAGAAACACCGAAGATCGGTCTGATTTTAGGTTCAGGGCTCGGCGTATTGGCCGATGAAATTGAAGGAGCCGTCAAGCTTACATATGAAACGATCCCTGATTTTCCGGTCTCAACGGTAGAAGGCCATGCCGGCCAGCTTGTGATGGGAACGCTTGAAGGTGTGCAGGTCATCGCGATGCAGGGCCGCTTTCATTATTATGAAGGCTACTCAATGGATCAGGTAACGTTTCCGGTCCGCGTGATGAAGGCGCTCGGCGTTGAATCTCTCATCGTGACGAACGCAGCGGGCGGTATCAACACTGACTTCCGCGCCGGTGATCTGATGATTATTACCGACCATATCAACTTTACGGGCACCAACCCGTTAATCGGGCCGAACGAAGCGGAATTCGGAGCCAGATTCCCGGACATGTCAGAAGCCTATGACAAAGAGCTGTCAAGCTTGGCTGAAAAAACGGCGGCTGAGCTTGGCATCCCTGTTCAAAAAGGTGTGTATACGGCTGTTACGGGGCCATCTTACGAAACGCCGGCTGAAGTCCGGTTTTTAAGAACGATGGGGTCTGACGCTGTCGGAATGTCGACCGTGCCGGAAGTCATCGTCGCCAACCACGCGGGAATGCGTGTGCTCGGCATCTCGTGCATTTCAAACGCGGCAGCCGGCATTCTTGACCAGCCGTTATCCCATGATGAAGTAATGGAAATGACGGAAAAAGTAAAAGGCGGCTTTTTGAAGCTTGTAAAAGCCGTAGTCGCACGATCTCAAAACTAAATCAGCATAGATCAGCTGTTTCTTCGGAAGCAGCTGTTTTTTTATGTCCTCAAAACGAAACATTTTCCAGATGAGGCGTATAAAACCACCGGGCTTGGAAAAAATAAAAAGGATTATGAAATGGAGGGCTTTGGAGATGAAACGTCTTATATCCACTTTGTTGATTGGCATTTTAATAACCGCATCAGCACCGTCCGCTTTTGCAAAGCCGGACGGAAAACATACATCGGAGCTCGCTCATGAAGCCAAAAGCGCCGTGCTGATTGAACGCGATACGGGAAACATTCTTTACAACAAGAACAGCCGGGAGCGTCTGGCGCCGGCGAGCATGACAAAAATCATGACCATGCTTTTAATTATGGAAGCGCTTGACAAAGGTAACATTAAGATGAGCGATAAAGTCAGGACGAGTGAACATGCCGCATCTATGGGCGGATCGCAGATTTTCCTCGAACCAGGTGAGGAAATGACGGTAAAAGAAATGCTCAAAGGAATTGCGATAGCTTCCGGAAATGACGCATCCGTCGCGATGGCAGAGTATATCGCCGGTTCGGAAGAGGATTTCGTCAATCAGATGAACAAAAAAGCAAAAGAATTGGGATTGCAAGATACCTCTTTCAAAAACCCGACGGGATTGCCTGAAAAAGACCACTACAGCTCTGCTTATGACATGGCGAAAATGGCGAAGGAATTATTGAAGTATGATAAAATCACTCAATTTACGGGAACGTATGAAGATTATTTAAGAGAAAACACAGACAAAAAGTTCTGGCTCGTCAATACAAACCGGCTGATCAAATTTTATCCGGGTGTTGACGGTGTGAAAACGGGTTTTACAGGTGAAGCAAAGTATTGTTTAACCGCCACCGCTAAAAAAGGAAATATGAGGGTCATCGCAGTCGTTTTCGGAGCCAGCACTCCGAAAGAAAGAAATGCCCAAGTGACAAAAATGCTTGATTATGCTTTCAGCCAGTTCAAAACACACCCGCTGTATAAACGGAATCAAATCATCGGAACGGTAAAAGTGAAAAAAGGAAAACAGAAACTGATCAAGCTGACCACATCTGAACCGATTTCCCTCCTGGCCAAAAAGGGAGAGAACATGGACAAAGTAAAAAAAGAAGTGAAAATCAACAGCAATATAACGGCCCCGGTTAAAAAAGGGGAGGTGCTCGGCAGCCTCGTGCTGAAAAAAGACGGAAAAGTGCTCGTTGAAAGCCCGGTCACGGCAAAAGACGACATGGAAAAAGCGGGTTTTCTCACTTTTCTGAAGCGGACGATGGGAGATTGGACAAAATTTAAATAATCGTGGCGAACGGGCACTAGTTTTGTCATGGTGAAGGAATTGCATTCCCGAAAATCGAAACACTCATTATCCGATCATATCAAGGAGGAATGAGCATGAGCCTTGGAATTGACTTGCATGTCAAAGAATCCGTGCTTTGTATTCGATTAACTGGTGAACTCGACCACCATACGGCAGAATCATTAAAACAAAAGGTTGCTGAATCGCTGGAGGCTGACGGCATCCGTCACATCGTGCTGAACCTTGAAGATCTTTCCTTCATGGACAGCTCCGGCCTCGGCGTGATTTTAGGGCGTTATAAACAAATTAAACAGCTCGGCGGAGAAATGGTCGTGTGCGCGATTTCGCCTGCGGTGAGACGTCTGTTTGACATGTCGGGCCTGTTTAAAATCATCAGGTTCGAACAATCAGAACAAAAAGCGCTTTTAACGCTGGGGGTGGCATCATGAAAAACGAGATGCATCTTGAATTTTCAGCCCTCAGTCAGAATGAATCGTTTGCGCGTGTAACGGTTGCTTCTTTTATCGCGCAGCTCGACCCGACGATGGACGAGCTGACAGAAATCAAAACCGTCGTATCAGAAGCGGTAACAAACGCAATCATCCACGGCTATGAAGAAAACTGCGACGGAAAGGTGTACATCTCCGTTACCCTGGAGGATCATGTCGTCTATCTGACCATACGTGACGAAGGCCTCGGGATCACGGATCTTGAGGAAGCGCGCCAGCCGCTCTTTACGACAAAACCCGAGCTTGAGCGCTCCGGAATGGGCTTTACCATTATGGAAAACTTCATGGATGATGTCTCGATTGATTCCTCGCCGGAGATGGGGACGACGATACGCTTAACAAAACACCTATCAAAAAGCAAAGCGCTTTGTAATTAAGGAGATTTGTTATGGATGTGGAGGTTAAGAAAAACAGCAAAAACGCGCAGCTCAAGGACCATGAAGTCAAAGAATTGATCAAAAAGAGCCAAGAGGGCGACCAGCAGGCAAGAGACCTCCTCATAGAAAAAAACATGCGTCTTGTATGGTCCGTCGTGCAAAGGTTCTTAAACAGGGGCTATGAGCCGGACGATCTGTTTCAGATCGGCTGTATCGGGTTGTTAAAATCCGTTGATAAATTCGATTTGTCCTATGATGTCCGTTTTTCAACTTATGCCGTGCCGATGATTATCGGAGAAATCCAGCGCTTCATCCGGGATGACGGAACCGTCAAAGTATCAAGATCTTTAAAAGAGCTCGGCAATAAAATCCGCCGGGCGAAAGATGAACTGTCAAAAACATACGGAAGAGTGCCGACCGTCCAGGAAATCGCTGACCACCTGGAAATTGACGCGGAGGATGTGGTGCTTGCGCAGGAAGCGGTGCGGGCGCCTTCGTCCATTCATGAAACGGTGTATGAAAATGACGGAGACCCGATCACCCTGCTCGATCAGATCGCCGATCATTCAGAAGAGAAGTGGTTTGACAAAATCGCTCTCAAGGAAGCGATCAGTGATTTGGAAGAACGGGAAAAGCTCATTGTCTATCTGAGGTATTACAAGGATCAGACGCAGTCGGAAGTAGCCGAACGGCTCGGGATTTCACAAGTGCAGGTATCGAGGCTGGAGAAAAAAATATTAAAGCAGATTAAAGTGCAGATGGATCATACGGAAAGCTGACCTTTTACAGGCCGGCTTTTTTTATTTGCGCCCGAATGGTAATTTATGGTCTTTTGCTGCTGATGAATGAGAACAAAAGTGAACCACATACTACATATATAACCACCCGAAAGATGGTGATGCAAGATGGAAAGACGAATATTTCTCAGACTTCGCCACCGCGTGAAGGCTCATACCGGAGATATCATCACAGTCGGTGACGCCGCCCAGATCGCAGGACAGCAAAAGCTGAAAAAAAAACTGTCGGCACTGCCGCTGTATCAGATCACGAAAAAAGACAAAAATATCGTCGTGCTGGACATCATAAAAGTGCTGAAGGCCATTCATACCGCTTTTCCCGCTCTTGATGTGCAGACCGTCGGCGGCGCTGAAACGATAGTGGAAATCCATTACCAGAAAAAGCAGCTGTCAGCCGTTTTGTTTGTCGGTGTCTGGCTGCTGCTTTTTATCGGTTCATGTCTCGCCATTATGAATTTTCATGAAGATGTCAGCATGAGAGAAGTTCATATCGCCTTATATGAAATCATAACGGGCAGGCGCAATGAGTATCCGTACCTGCTTCAGATTCCGTACAGCATCGGCCTCGGTCTCGGGATGATCGTCTTTTTTAATCACATCTTTAAAAAACGCCTGAATGAAGAGCCAAGCCCGCTGGAGGTCGAGATGTTTAATTATCAGCTTGATCTCGATCATTATGTCGCAATACACGAAAACGAAGAGACGATGAAAGATCTGCATGATCGTTAGCATTCTTTTCGTTATGTTTGTCGGGCTTGGCGGCGGGCTGACCGTGGGAGCGGGCTTTGTGGCTTTTTTAACCGTTATGGGAATCATCCCCCGCCTTATGCAGCTGACAAAAACCATGCGCTTTGTACAGGCCTACGAAGGGGCTGTTATTTCCGGGGCGGTGTTCGGCGGCTGGGAAACCTTAAATATGAATCATTTTTTTTTATCTGAATGGCTTGCCGTTCCGGTCGGGCTTCTGGCCGGCATGTTTGTCGGCATGCTGGCCGCGGCGCTTACAGAAGTGCTGAACGTGCTTCCCATTCTTGCCAAACGGATCGGTTTCGGGAGCAAAATCATCATTTTGCTGATGGCTATCGTGTTCGGCAAAATAGCCGGCTCATTATTTCATTGGCTGTATTTTATCCATCATTCATAAGGAGGAACAGACGTGACAAACTTAAAAGAAAATTACAAAACAAAAGTGAAAGACTATCAGCCGAAACCGCCATACGTCTGGAATTGTGTCAAAGCCTTTCTGATCGGCGGTTTGATTTGTCTGATTGGGCAGGCTCTTCAAGACTTTTACATCCATTTTTTTAATTTTAATGAAAAAACAGCGGGAAACCCGACGTCCGCCACTCTTATTTTAATTTCCGCCCTCTTGACCGGATTCGGCATTTATGACAGGCTCGGTCAGTTTGCCGGAGCGGGTTCAGCCGTGCCGGTGACGGGGTTTGCAAACAGTATGACAAGCGCGGCTCTGGAACACAGAAGTGAAGGTCTTGTGCTCGGTGTAGCGACAAACATGTTTAAACTGGCGGGAAACGTCATTGTATTCGGCGTCGTGGCAGCCTATATCGTAGGCCTGATACGGTTTGCTTGTGAAAAACTGTTTTCATAGGAGGAGAAAAAAATGAAATTGACCGGAAAGCAAACCTGGGTGTTTGAAAACCCGTTATTTATAAATGCGGCGGGAACGGCAGCCGGACCGAAAGAAAAAGACGGCCCGCTCGGCTCGCTGTTTGATAAAACATACGATGAAATGCATTGCAATCAGAAAAACTGGGAAATGGCGGAACGTCAATTAATGGAAGATGCCATCAACTCCGCTTTGCAAAAACAGAATTTGAAAAAGAGCGACATCGATTTGTTACTCGCTGGCGATCTTTTAAATCAAAATGTGACGGCCAATTACGTCGCAAGACATCTGAAAATTCCGTTCCTCTGCCTGTTCGGCGCCTGCTCGACGTCAATGGAAACGGTCGCCGTCGCATCCGCGCTTATTGACGGCGGTTTTGCGAACCGGGCGATTGCAGCGACGAGCAGCCATAACGCGACGGCTGAAAGACAATTCCGTAATCCGACGGAGTATGGCGGGCAAAAGCCGGATACCGCCACTTCAACGGTCACGGGGGGCGGAGCGGTCATCATCAGCCAAAACCCTTCTGATATCCGGATTACAAGCGCGACAGTGGGAAAAGTAAGCGACCTCGGAATTACAGACCCGTTTGATATGGGCTCAGCCATGGCGCCCGCTGCCGCCGATACAATCAAACAGCACCTGAAGGATTTGAACCGCACGGCGGATGATTACGATCTGATTTTAACGGGAGACCTTTCAGGCGTAGGCTCGCCGATCTTAAAAGATTTGCTTAAGGAAGAAGGCTATCCCGCGGGAACGAAACACGATGACTGCGGTCTTCTCATCTATACGCCGGATCAGCAGGTGTTTGCGGGCGGAAGCGGCTGCGCCTGCTCCGCGCTCGTTACGTACACACATATCTTTAATCAACTGAAATCGGGCTCTCTTAACAGGGTTCTCGTTGTCGCGACAGGAGCGCTTTTAAGTCCGACAATGATTCAGCAGAAGGAAACCATTCCGACCATCGCCCACGGTGTGGTATTTGAGCGAGCGGGAGGTGCATCATAAATGGAATATCTGTGGGCTTTTGTTTGCGGAGGAATCATATGCATTATCGGTCAGCTGCTGCTTGACATTTTTAAACTGACACCCGCCCATGTGATGACAACTTTTGTCGTCATCGGCGCCTTGTTGGATGGGTTCGGAATATATGACAAATTTATCGAATTCGCAGGTGCGGGCGCGACGGTTCCCATCGTCAGCTTCGGTCACAGCTTATTGCACGGCGCCATGCATCAGGCTCACGAGCATGGATTTATCGGGATCGCCATGGGGATTTTTGAACTGACCTCCGCCGGTATATCTTCAGCGATTTTATTCGCATTTCTTGTAGCCGTTATTTTTAAACCGAAAGGATAATGTCTGATGACGAAACGGAAGGTCATCCTTGTGACAGACGGAGACGTATACGCCGCCAAAACGATTGAATATGCCGCGGAAAAAGCAGGCGGACGATGTATTTCCCAATCAAAAGGCAATCCGTCAACCAGAACCGGCCCGGAACTCGTTCAGCTGATTAAAGCCGCGCCGCATGATCCGGTGTTTGTCATGTTTGACGATTCCGGCCTGCAAGGGGAGGGGCCGGGCGAAACGGCGCTGAAATATGTCGCCTCACATCAAGACATTGAAGTGCTTGGAGTGATTGCGGTCGCTTCTAAAACCCATCAGGCTGAATGGACAAAAGTCGATGTCTCCATTGACCGTGATGGAGAAGTGACGGAGTTTGGCGTCGATAAAACCGGAATGAGAGAAATGGACGAGCACAGAATGAACGGAGATACGGTGTATTGTCTTGACAAACTGGACGTTCCCCTCGTTGTGGGCATCGGCGATATAGGAAAAATGGGAAGAAAAGATGACATATCCAAAGGCTCGCCGATCACGATGAAGGCTGTCGAATTCATTTTAGAAAGGAGCGAATATCATGCCGGAAAAACCGGAAAACATGATAAAAGTATACCGGGATCCTAGAAAAAATGAACAATTTTTTAAAGACCGCGTCGGTATGGGGACGAGCTACGATATCGGAGTCCGCAAAGTTCAAGTATTAGACCGGGAAGTCCAGATTTACTTTGTCAACGGGTTAACCGATACATTGTTTATCATTCATTTAATAGAACAGCTCGTCGATGTCAATAATTATGACGAGAACGCGGATGAAGCGCTTGATGTTGTTGAAAACAGGCTTGTGAACCAGCAGGTCCAAAAAGTCAAAACGCTCGACGAAGCGACGGATCAAGTGCTTTCCGGACTTGTGGCCGTTATCGTAGAAGACGCCGGTTTCGCCTTCATCGTTGACGTCAGAAATTACCCCGGACGCACACCCGAAGAGCCGGATACAGAGAAAGTCGTTCGCGGGGCAAGAGACGGATTTATCGAAAGTATCGTCATTAATACAGCGTTAATCAGAAGAAGGATCAGAGACGAAAGGCTCCGCGTCAAAATTACGAAAGTCGGCGAGCGTTCTAAAACGGATCTTGCCATTGTGTATATAGAGGACATCGCGGATCCGGACCTTGTCAGCATCGTTGAAAACGAAGTGAATGCGATTGACATTGACGGACTGACGATGGCTGATAAAACGGTGGAAGAATTTATCGTCAAACAAGGCTACAACCCGTTTCCGATGGTCAGATACACGGAGCGTCCTGATGTGGCCGCCAATCATATATTAGAAGGGCACGTCATTATCGTCGTTGATACGTCACCGAGCGTGATCATAACGCCCACAACGATTTTTCACCACGTTCAGCATGCGGAAGAATACAGACAGGCGCCTTCTGTCGGAACATTTTTAAGATGGATCAGGTTTTTCGGTATTATCGCTTCAACTGTTCTGCTTCCGATCTGGTTCCTCTTTGTTCTCGACCCGTCACTTTTGCCTGAAAGATTGGATTTTATCGGCTTAAATAAAAATACGCACATTCCGATCATTCTGCAGATCTTTCTGGCTGATTTGGGGATTGAGTTTCTCAGGATGGCCGCGATCCATACGCCGACCGCCTTATCGACTGCCATGGGCCTGATAGCGGCAGTGCTGATCGGACAAATTGCCATAGCGGTGGGGCTGTTTTCCGCCGAAGTCATTCTGTACGTATCGATCGCCGCCATCGGATCATTTACCACGCCGAGCTATGAACTCAGCCTCGCTAATAAAATGATACGTCTCATCTTAATGGTGCTCGTGGCCATTTTTAAAGTAAAAGGTTTTGTTATCGGCTTTACATTGCTGCTGATTTTAATGGCGGGTATCCGCTCGTTTCATACACCGTATTTATGGCCATTTTTACCGTTTAACGGAAAGGCGCTGTGGCAGGTGCTCGTCAGGACGACAGTGCCGGGAGCGAAAGTCAGACCGAGCATTGTTCACCCGAAAGACCGTCAAAGACAGCCAAGCGGTTCATAATCGCATTGAAACCGACAGAAGATTATGATATTGTATGTCTTAACTTATGCGGGACTTGTATAAGGACAGCTCAAAAAAGCTGTCCTTTTCACCCATATGCGGATCAGAAAGAGGGAATGAGCATTGTTCTTACATGGCACAAGCAGACAAAACAAACTAGGTCATCTGGAAATCGGAGGTGTGGATGCCCTGTATTTAGCGGAGCATTACGGCACGCCTCTTTATGTTTATGACGTGGCTTTAATACGTGAGCGCGCTAAAAGCTTTAAACAGGCATTCATTGACGCGGATTTAAAAGCGCAGGTCGCATACGCGAGCAAGGCGTTTTCCTCCGTTGCAATGATACAGCTTGCTGAGCAGGAGGGGCTCTCACTGGACGTTGTATCCGGCGGAGAGCTGTTTACGGCGGTTTCGGCTGGTTTTCCGGCTGACCGGATTCATTTTCACGGCAATAACAAAAGCAGAGAAGAATTGAAAATGGCGCTCGATCATCAAATCGGCTGCATCGTCGTTGATAATTTTTATGAAATATCCTTACTCGCGGAACTGTGCAGCAAATCAGGGCGCACCATGGATGTGCTTCTGCGCATCACCCCGGGGGTAGAGGCGCATACGCATGATTATATTACGACCGGACAGGAAGATTCCAAATTCGGCTTTGATCTGCATAACGGGCAAATAGAAAAGGCGATTGAGCAAGTGCTGCAGTCAGACCATATCCATCTTCTCGGTGTTCACTGCCACATCGGATCACAAATTTTTGATACGGCGGGCTTTGTGCTGGCCGCAGAAAAAATCTTCGCAAAACTGAGTGAATGGAGAGAATCTTTCGGTTTCGTCTCTGAAGTGCTGAATTTAGGGGGCGGCTTCGGCATCCGTTACACGGAAGAGGATGAACCTCTTCATCCTGCCGTCTACGTTGAAAAAATAATCGAAGCGGTAAAAGAAAACGCAGCGCTGCATGCTTTTGACATTCCGGAAATTTGGATTGAACCGGGACGCTCGCTCGTCGGCGACGCCGGAACGACGCTTTATACCATCGGCTCGCAAAAAGAAGTTCCCGGCACCCGTAAATATGCAGCGGTTGACGGAGGCATGAGCGACAATATCCGTCCTGCGCTTTATCAGGCCAAATATGAAGCCGTTTCGGCAAACAGAATCGGAGAACACCACGACACGACGGTGTCCATCGCGGGTAAGTGCTGTGAAAGCGGAGATATGCTCATCTGGGATATAGATCTTCCGGAAGTGAAAGAAGGCGATCTTCTCGCCGTCTTCTGCACGGGAGCATACGGGTACAGCATGGCTAACAACTACAACCGCATTCCGCGGCCTGCCGTCGTATTTGTGGAAGACGGCGAAGCGCATCTTGTCATTAAAAGGGAAACTTATGAAGACATCGTAAAGCTGGATCTGCCGTTTAAGACGGGGGTCAAACAATAAATAAAAAAGAGACCGGGACAATGGAGTCCGGTCTCTTTTTTGTCTCAGCTGTTTGAAGAAGTTGATCCGCTGTCTCCTGTAAATACAGACACGATCGCATTCCAAATTGAAGCGAAGAAATCAATGACTTTTTGGATAAAGCTTTTGCCTTCATCGGATTGAATGAATTTTGTGATTTTGTCTTTTGCCTTATCGAGCTGATTGCCGACTTGGCCCCAATCAATCTTGGCATTTTTCATTTTATTAAACAATGAAACTAACTGGTCTTTTTGAGCGTCAGTCAGTGTAATGTTAAGGTTTGATGCCGCATCATCGACTTTTTTCTCGATTCCTTCTTTTGTATCGGGCACACCGTTTTTCGCGAAATCGTCTTTAATGTTTGCGATAAGCGCGGAGGCGTTTTTATCTCCGATTTTTTCCCCGAGATTTGAAGTTGTGACAAGCTCTTGGTTGGCGACCTGTTTTACGTCTTCTGAAATCGCTTTGTCTGATGACACTTCATACGCCTTAATGATTCCTGTCAATGCGGCGGTTCCTGATACCTCAAACGGCGCCGTCACGTATACTTTTGCATCTTTCACGCCTGCTGTCATCAGGGCGTTTAAGTACATCTCATCCGTAATGGAATCAATATTATGGGTTTGGACGTCAAGTCCGGACCCTTTCTTTTCCACCGTGATGGATGATGAAGAAATGGCTCTTGTGCCGATTTGGGCATTCGATATATATTTTCCCAGATATTCATGTTCTTCTTTATTCGTGACCGTCACCTTTGTCGCGTTATCAGGGACATTTAATTCGTCAAGCACTTTCTGACGGTCTGCGTTTGACAGATCTGCCCCCAGTGTGACGATAACATCTCCGACTGCGGCATCGGCCAGGCTGATTTTCGGTATTGTGCACAATACTGCGGCCGCCGCCAGCAATCCAATCCACATTTTTTTCAAAGCGGTTAACCTCCTTCTTTTCACAAATGCCGTTTTGAAGCGGTTTGTGAGGGACTGCGTGAAGCAGTTCCGTTACATAGACGGCTGTGAAGCTGTTCTGGTTTCATTTTCTTTCTTTGGAAGCGGGGAGATTCGTTTTCCGGCTGAAGGTGTGGTATAATAGCCGCGAAAAGAAGAGCAGACGCATCTTCCTTCAAAAGAATATCAAAAAGAAAGCCGGCTTACAATTGAAATTCATATTGAAGAAGGCTTTGACAAAAAACATATGGAAGTAGGAATGAGAATGAAAACTGGTTACATCGAAATGGAGAACGGCAGCAGAATCGAATTTGAACTTTATCCGAATGAAGCGCCTAACACAGTCGCTAACTTTGAAAACCTGGCGAATACAGGCTTCTACGACGGCGTTATTTTCCACCGCGTGATTCCGGGCTTTGTCAGCCAAGGCGGAGATCCGACTGGGACAGGCATGGGCGGAAGCGGAAAAACGATCAAATGTGAAACAGAAGGCAATCCGCATAAGCACGAAGCCGGTTCTTTATCAATGGCGCATGCCGGTAAAGACACGGGTTCAAGCCAATTCTTCATCGTACATGAGCCGCAGTCGCATTTAAACGGCGTTCATACTGTATTCGGAAAAGTGACAAGCGGTTTAGAGCACGCGAAAAACATGTCTAACGGAGACAAAATGAAAGAAGTCCGTGTAGAAGGTTAATGACGGAAAAACCCGCCTTTTGGAGGCGGGTTTTTTTATGTATATGAAAATTCTCATGTGTAAATCATGAAAAAATACATATATGAACTTCGGCAGTCACTCTGGTATAGTGTAAAAGACCGATTACAAGAATGAAAAGAGGTAAAAACGTTGGTTCAATTGGCAACCGTTTTATTTGTCATTATCATTATCGCACTTATTTTTTGGTTCAGGCTGAAAAAAGGAAACAGGCCGATTAAAGGCGGCGGCTTCGGCATCATTCTCCCGCTTTTGATTATCGCCGTCATTTTTTCATTGAGCATCAGCCAGCTCATGAATATCCCCGGAAAGCCGTTTCATCTTCCCGCTGTTTGGGAGCTCGCCATCGCCGGGCTGTTAGGCGCAGTATTTGGCTTCATCATGCTGTCGCAAACCGCATATGAAATCCGGGAAGATGGCTTTGTGTACTCTAAGCGGAATAAAAACTTTAAATATGTCATTATCGCGATTATTGCGATCCGTATCGTACTCAGTCAATATTTCAAAAACATTGACGCGACGGAATTTGCCGTTTTAACAATGGAGCTTGCTTTTGTGTATTTGTGCATTTGGCGGATCGGAAGCTTCGTAAAATACCGTAAAATCAGCAGATCCGGCTTATAAAATGAAAAAAACGGATGAGGTGCGGGGCTTATTTGCCCTCTGTGCGGGGATTCATGGTAAAATAAAAACGACCATGGCTAATGGGAGGAAATCACTTGAAATCAGAAAAAGAAAAAACTTCTAAAAAAAGCGCCGTACTTGATTGGGCGAAAGCCATTATCATCGCTGTCGTTCTCGCATTGCTCATCCGCAACTTTTTATTTGCTCCTTATCTCGTTGACGGAAGATCAATGGAACCGACGCTGCATGACCGCGAGAGAATCTTTGTCAATATGACGGTCAAATACATAAGCGACTTCAAACGCGGACAGATCGTCGTTCTGAACGGAGAAAATGAACATTATGTCAAACGGATTATCGGACTTCCCGGCGACACGGTGCAAATGAAAAACGACCAGCTGTACATCAACGGCAAAAAAGTGTCCGAACCGTATTTAGCGGCAAACAAGAAAAAAGCGAAGCAAGGCGGCTATGACCGGCTGACGGAAGACTTCGGCCCGGTGAAAGTGCCGGACGACAAATATTTCGTCATGGGTGATAACCGCAGAGAATCTATGGACAGCCGCAACGGCCTCGGTCTTTTTACGAAAAAACAAATCGCGGGCACATCAAAATTCGTCTTC
Source organism: Bacillus siamensis KCTC 13613 (assembly GCF_000262045.1). GTDB lineage: Bacteria > Bacillota > Bacilli > Bacillales > Bacillaceae > Bacillus > Bacillus siamensis. The sequence goes on along the minus strand of NZ_AJVF01000042.1, from coordinate 109,994 downwards.
TTCCCGTTTAACGAAATCCGCAAGACGAAATAAACCGTACGGCAGTTTTCTTTATGAGAAAACTGCTTTTTTTATATAAATTAATCTCCCCACCCACAAAAACAGAACATAAATTCGTATATCTATTTAATAGATAGAAAGTTTTACAGATACATGAAACATCTTCCCTTGACGAAACGTTATATGAATAACTCACGCAGGGAAGAACGGTTTTCTATTCATGAAAAAAAGGAATATGACATAGTAATGAATAGATTGATACGGCTGGAGGTAGAAAAATGGGAAGAATTAAAACAAAAGCAGCCATTTTACTTGTACTGCTGCTGTTATTGGCGGGCGGTTTTATGGTCATAAACGATATTGAGCTGAAAGACGTGCCGACGGCTATCGGACAAACCCTGTCTCAGGAAAAAGAAGAATATACAGTGAAAACATATAAAATTACGAAAATAGAAGGAACCGAATACCACGGCACGGCAGCAAACGGCACAAAAATCATTTTTAACGGCGACAAGCTGAAGCAGGATCTCTCCGATGTGAAAAAAGGAGATAAGATTAAAGCGTATTTCAGCAAATCAAACCGGATTGACGGCTTATTGAAGGTTGTTAAAGTAAACGAATAAGTAAAGGCGCCTTTTTTGGGAAAGGGGCGCTTTTTATTTTTTCTGAAAAAGCAGGTGCAAATTCATTGCGCCTGCCGCAAAGGATGTTATAATAGCGGATAAGGACAAAAAAATATTGATTGTATCCTTCGGGGCTGGGTGAAAATCCCGACCGGCGGTAATAAGGCGTTTTGCGCTTTACAGCCCGTGACCCGTATGCATCTGTATACGGTGGATTCAGTGAAAAGCTGAAGCCGACAGTGAAAGTCTGGATGGGAGAAGGATGAGAGAAGCTATGCAAAAATAATCTTACTGTATAGTCTTATTTCCTATGGATTAAAACTGGCAAAGCCCCGAACTGTGTAAACATTCGGGGCTTTTTTGACGCCAAATTGCGTGGAAGAAGGGAGGGATAACGATGGAAGAATATTATATGAATACGGCAATAGAGCTTGCCAGACGCGGTGAAGGGCAGACGCAGTCCAATCCCCTTGTCGGTGCTGTCGTCGTCAAAAACGGCCAGATCGTCGGAATGGGCGCCCATTTACAATACGGAGAAGCCCATGCGGAAGTGCACGCGATCAATATGGCAGGCAGTCACGCAAAAGACGCAGATATGTATGTGACGCTGGAGCCTTGCAGCCATTACGGAAAAACACCGCCATGCGCCGAACTGATGATAAAGTCGGGGATAAAAAGGGTATTTGTCGCTATGACGGATCCAAATCCGCTAGTCGCCGGAAAAGGCATCAGAATGCTGGAAGCAGCGGGCATCGAAGTGAAAACGGGAATTCTCAGGCAGCAGGCAGAAGAGCTGAATAAAATGTTTCTTCACTTCATGAGGACCGGACTTCCGTATGTCACCTTGAAAGCGGCCGCAAGCCTTGACGGGAAAACAGCGACTGAAACCGGTGACAGCAAATGGATTACTTCAGAGGCGGCAAGGCTTGATGCCCAGCAATACAGGAAATCGCATCAAAGCATTCTTGTCGGAGCAGGCACAGTCAAAGCCGATAATCCGAGTCTGACTTGCAGGCTCCCCGATGCGGTCAAGCAGCCGGTCAGAGTCATTCTCGATACAAAGCTGACCATTCCGGAAACGGCAAATGTGGTCACTGACGGCGCCGCGCCGACATGGATATTTACGGCCAAAGACGTTGACGTGCAAAAGAAAGAGCGGCTGACCGCACTCGGAATAAAAGTCTTTTCGCTTGAAACAGACCGCATTCACATTCCTGAGGTGCTCAGCATTCTCGCTGAAAACGGCATAATGTCCGTTTATGTGGAAGGCGGCGCATCCGTACACGGAAGTTTTGTCAAGGAAGGCTGTTTCGAGGAGCTTCATTTCTATTTCGCCCCTAAATTAATCGGAGGAACGCTTGCTCCCAGCTTGATCTCCGGTGAAGGTTTTCAATCAATGAAAGATGTCCCCCATTTACAATTCACACAAATCACCCAAATCGGGCCGGATATAAAATTGACGGCCATACCTAAAGACGGAAAGGATGGTGACGATGTTTACAGGAATCGTTGAAGAAACAGGCACGATCCAAGCAATCAAAAAGACAGGCCTTTCCATGGCATTAACCATTGCCGCTTCAAAAGTGACAAGCGATGTGAAACTTGGCGACAGCATCGCGGTAAACGGCATCTGCCTGACCGTAACCGGATTTTCTGATAATCAATTTACGGTTGATGTCATGCCGGAAACCGTAAAAGCCACTTCGCTGAACGGCTTGTCAAAAGGCAGCAAAGTCAATCTGGAAAGAGCGATGTCCGCCAACGGACGCTTCGGCGGCCACTTTGTATCCGGGCATGTGGACGGAACGGCGGAAATTACCCGGATCGAGAAAAAAAGCAACGCGGTTTATTACGATCTGAAACTTTCGCCTGAATTGACGAAAACGCTCGTCTTGAAAGGTTCAATTACGGTAGACGGGGTGAGCCTGACGATTTTCGGTTTATCAGACGAAATCGTGACGGTATCTGTTATTCCGCATACCATCTCAGAAACGATTTTTCAGACGAAAACAGTCGGCTCGACCGTAAATATTGAGTGTGACATGATCGGCAAATACTTATACCGCTTTTTGCACAAAACGGAACAAACGAAAAGCAATCAAACGATCACAGAAGCTTTTTTAAGCGAGAACGGCTTTTAGAAAGGAAGATCAATATGTTTCATCCAATAGAAGAGGCGTTAGAGGCGCTGAAAAAAGGTGAAGTCATCATCGTTGTCGATGATGAAGACAGAGAAAATGAAGGAGATTTCGTAGCGCTCGCTGAGCATGCCACACCTGAAGTGGTCAATTTTATGGCGACCCATGGGAGGGGCCTGATCTGCACGCCGCTTTCTGAAGATATTGCCGCCCGGCTGGATCTTCACCCGATGGTCGATCATAATACGGACTCACACGAAACCGCGTTTACGGTCAGCATTGACCACAGACTGACAAAAACAGGAATCAGCGCTCAAGAACGTTCTTTTACGATTCAGGCGCTGTTGAACGAGGAATCTGTGTCTGATGATTTTCAGCGTCCGGGCCACATTTTTCCCTTAATCGCAAAAAAAGGAGGCGTCCTGAAGCGGGCGGGCCACACGGAAGCAGCCGTTGACCTTGCAAAAGCATGCGGCTCTCAAGGAGCGGGCGTCATTTGTGAAATTATGAATGAAGACGGCACAATGGCCAGAGTGCCGGAGTTATCAGAAATCGCCAAACGCCACCGACTGAAAATGATTACGATAAAAGACTTAATAGAATACCGTTACAACATTACGACACTTGTGAACCGAGAAGTTGACATTACGCTGCCGACTGACTTCGGCACGTTCCGGGTTTACGGATATACAAACGAGGTTGACGGAAAAGAACACCTCGCCTTTGTTATGGGTGATGTCCCGTTTAGCAGCGAACCCGTTCTTGTCAGAGTGCACTCAGAATGCCTGACGGGCGATGTGTTTGCATCCCACCGCTGTGATTGCGGGCCTCAGCTACATGCCGCGCTTGCGCAAATTGCCGAAGAAGGCCGAGGCGTCTTATTGTATTTGCGTCAGGAAGGAAGAGGAATCGGTTTAATCAATAAGCTGAAAGCGTATCGATTGCAGGAAGAGGGGTATGACACGGTTGAAGCGAACGAAGCGCTCGGCTTTCTGCCTGACCTGCGCAACTACGGGATCGGCGCCCAGATTCTCCGCGATTTGGGGGTTCAGCATATGAAACTTTTAACCAATAACCCCCGGAAAATCGCCGGCCTTGAAGGATACGGACTGAGCATTTCAGAACGGGTGCCGCTTCAAATGGAGGCGGGTGAGCATAACAGGAATTATTTACAAACCAAAATGAACAAACTCGGACACTTGCTTCATTTCTAAAACAAATCTCACAAAAAAGGATGGATAACATATGAATATCATACAAGGTAACTTAGTAGGAACAGGACTTAAAATCGGAATCGTCGTCGGCAGATTTAATGAATTTATTACGAGCAAGCTGTTAAGCGGAGCGGAAGATACATTGCTTCGCCACGGTGTAGAATCAAATGACATTGACGTTGCTTGGGTGCCGGGAGCGTTTGAAATCCCGTTTGCGGCAAAAAAAATGGCGGAAACGAAAAAATACGATGCCGTTATTACACTCGGCACGGTGATCAGAGGAGCGACAACGCATTATGACTATGTCTGCAACGAAGCGGCAAAAGGCATCGCTCAAGCGGGCACGGCGACGGGCGTCCCGGTTATCTTCGGTATCGTAACGACTGAAACCATTGAGCAGGCGATCGAACGCGCAGGAACAAAAGCCGGAAATAAGGGAGCGGATTGCGCAGTATCCGCCATTGAAATGGCGAATCTAAACCGTTCATTTGAATAATTTGTTGAAAAGCGTTTAAAACAGCGGCGAAAATGATATAATGTGAGGAAACGGATCGCCTTTATTCATCCGTTTGCTAGGACATGAATGGACATTTTGGATATAGAGGGGTTTTTATGTTAATTCGTTATAAAAAATCGTTTGAAAAGATTGCAATGGGTCTTCTGTCATTTATGCCGAATGAAAAAGATCTCAAGCAGCTTCAGCAGACAATAAAGGACTATGAAACGGATACTGGCCGCCAGCTCTTTCTTTGGAAAGAGGATGAAGATATCGTCGGAGCGATCGGAGTTGAAAAAAAAGACTCAGAGGTTGAAATCCGCCATATCAGCGTGAATCCTTCTCACCGCCATCAAGGAATCGGAAAGCAAATGATGGACGCCTTAAAACGTCTGTTCAAAACGGAGGCACTCGTTCCGAATGAATTAACGCAAAGCTTTTTTGAACGCTGTCAACATCAAAAAGATCAGGATATTTCATATAATAACTGACAAATGCTCCCGGAATCTTCACGGTTTCGGGAGCTGTTTTTATGCAGAAAAAGCAGGGCTGTCCGTCAGCCTCTGCTTTTTTTTCTTCTCTCCATTTCCCGTTCGCGTTCCTTAATGACATCCGTCCTGTCCCGCAGGCGGTGTTTATGAATAAGAAAGGTATCTGATACGCCGGCCTGCCCCCATGTATAGCCTTTGCGGCGGCATTCGGCAAGACACGCTTCTTTCAGAGTGTCATCTGTAATCGGCAGCATAATACTTTTGTACGGCCGGCCGGCTTTTATATCGTCTGACAGCGATTCTATCAGCTCTATCAGCTTTGGATGGCTGAGGCCGAGAGAGCTGACAGCCTGTTTTTCAGCCCTCAGAATGCGTAAGCTGTTGGCGATCAGCCGTTTCGCCCCGGCTTCATTTCCCCTCCGCTGGTGATACAGAGCGACGGCTAGCTGAATCAGGCCGACCCAATGAATGCTCCGCTCCTCAGGCGGGCTTTCTTTCCAATATTCTTCTAACAGTTCATGACACTCAAAATAATCTCTTGATGCGTGAAATTCGGCCAAAAAGCCGATATAAGCTTTTGGATACAAGCCGCTTCCTCCTTTTGCTAAAACCAGTGTACCACAGCGTTATGAAAAGGAAAAAAAGAGCGGCTTGGTGTCTGAAACGTGAAGAACTAGCAGATATAAGATGCCCCTACGACAATAAGCAAAATAAACAGAACGACAATTAATGCAAAACCTCCGCCGAAACAAGCTCCGCCCATCTGAAATCAGCCTCCCTTTGTTTCATGTTTACACGGCTATCATATGTGCATCCGCCTTTAAAGGTATAGGCGTATACCTTCTTTTTTCAGTATTTTCTAAATAACGAAGCACAATTAGAAAAGTATTGGACGAGAGCATTTCGGTGGATTATACTAAAGGGTAGCCAGTTTTTCCGGCAATGAGAGTGATATTGAAAATGGTGAGATAATGGTAGAATATCAAGTGAAAATTGATACGTTTGAAGGCCCATTGGACCTGCTGCTTCATCTGATTAACCGTCTTGAAATCGACATATACGACATACCCGTGGCAACCATTACTGAACAATATTTATTATATGTACATACAATGCAAGTGCTTGAACTTGATGTCGCCAGTGAATATCTGGTCATGGCGGCGACGCTTCTCAGCATTAAAAGCAGAATGCTGCTTCCAAAACAAGAGGAAGAGCTGTTTGAAGATGAAATGCTTGAAGAGGAAGACCCTCGGGACGAACTGATTGAAAAGCTGATTGAGTATAGAAAATATAAAACCGCTGCGAAGGATTTAAAAGAGCGGGAAGAAGAAAGACAAAAGTCATTTACAAAGCCGCCGAGTGATTTAAGTGAGTATGCAAAAGAAATCAAACAGACGGAGCAGAGGCTGTCGGTGACCGTTTATGACATGATCGGTGCGTTTCAAAAGGTGCTTCAGCGTAAAAAAATCTCGCGGCCGAAAGAAACCACCATTACAAGACAGGAAATACCGATTGAAGACAGAATGAACGAAATCGTAAAAAGCTTAAAGACGGCGGGAAGAAGAATCAACTTTACGGAGCTTTTTCCTTCTCGGCAAAAAGACCATCTCGTCGTGACGTTTTTAGCCGTTCTGGAGCTGATGAAGAATCAGCAGATTATCATCGAACAGGAAGAAAACTTTTCAGATATATACATTACGGGGAGTGAATCCATTCATGGCGCTTGATATCGTGAATTGGAAAGCGATTGTGGAGGCCCTGCTGTACGCGGCGGGTGATGAAGGGCTGACCAAAAAGCAATTGGTGACGGTGCTTGAAATAGAAGAAGCGGAACTGGCCGGAATCATGGAAGAAGTGGCCGCCCAGTACAAGGAAGACGGCAGGGGCATTGAGCTGACCGAATATGCGGATACGTATATGCTTGCAACGAAAAAAGAATTCGTGCCTTATTTGAAAAAATTAATCGAGGTGCCGTCAAAGGGACTGTCACAGGCTTCTTTAGAAGTGCTGGCGATCGTTTCATACAAGCAGCCGATTACACGGGCGGAAATTGAAGATATCCGGGGCGTGAAGTCTGAGCGGATTCTGCACAGTCTCGTGTCAAAAGCGCTGCTGTGTGAGGTGGGACGCGCCGACGGTCCCGGCCGGGCGATTTTATACGGCACGACCCCGGTATTTCTTGAACAATTCGGCTTGAAAACACTGGACGAGCTTCCGCCTCTTCCTGAAAATGCGGAAGAAGACGTTCTCCAGGAGGAAGCCGACTTATTCTTTGAAAACTTCAACCAAACTTTTGAGGATATTAAATAATAACGGTTTTTCATCATACGATAATAGGGAAAGGCCATTGATGAATAACGCAAATTGACGAAGTACAAGAGAGGAAGGAAACGAACGGAAATGGGAAATTCGATTGTGAGGGCCCATACTGAAGAAACTGGTGAATTTTTAGCCGAGGTTGTCACGATGGTCAACAGTTATTTAAATCATACGACATTACCGGAAATGCAGGCTTCTGGAAAGGCGGATGAGGCATACTGCCGCGACGTGCTCAGTGTGCTGAGAAGGATGACGGTCTTTTGCGAAGGCGCCCAGGAAGCCTGCCGCCGGCTCTTAATGCAGGAGCCGTTTCATGAGGCGAGAGCGGAAAAAACGCTGTATAAAGTGTATCATCAGTGCGTGGAAGAATTTTTCATGCCGAAAAAGGATACGTGGTACGAAAACAGCCGCGCCGCTTATACAGGCCAAAGTGCGATTGAATTTTATCAGCATGTGCCCGATTCGCTGCGGAGCCTTCTGCTTTCACTGAGCAGTGAGTTTCTGCGCATGCGTGAAGAATTGGCGCAATATGAAGCATCAGGCTCGAATATGGTATCATCCAGATAAAAAACTCTCCCAAAAGGGAGAGTTTTTTTACGTAAAAGAGATGCAATTGGTATTCATAAGTCATGGACATGCGCATAAACTTGTACAAACCCACAACAAGGACGTGAGCATTCATGCGCTTTCTCAAAAAAGCTGCCGTATTTCTTTTGACTTTTGTTATTTTGTTTTCCATTACAGACGGAAATACGGCACATGCCCAAATACATGTCAGCGCAAAAAGCGCAATTATTATCGACGGTGCATCAGGCAGGGTGTTGTTTGCTAAGGACGAACACCATAAGCGGCGGATCGCGAGCATTACGAAAATCATGACGGCGGTGCTGGCGATTGAATCAGGGAAGATGGAAGAGATGGTGACGGTTTCGCCGAATGCCGTAAAAACGGAAGGCTCAGCCATTTATCTTCAGCCGGGACAAAAAGTGAAACTGAAAGATCTCGTTTACGGGCTTATGCTGAGGTCGGGAAATGACGCCGCTGCGGCCATTGCTGAATATGTCGGCGGAAGTCTTGACGGTTTTGTATTTATGATGAACCAAAAAGCCGAGCAAATCGGAATGAAAAATACAAAATTTCAAAACCCCCACGGGCTGGACGACCATGAAAATTTATATTCAACGGCGTATGATATGGCCCTTTTGACTAAATACGCGATGAAGATCAAGGAATACCGGACTGTTTCGGGCACCAAAGTGTATAAAGCGGAAACGATGGACCGGGTATGGAAAAATAAAAACAAGCTTCTGACAGGGCTTTATCGTTACAGCACAGGCGGAAAAACGGGTTACACAAAAATCGCGAAACGGACACTCGTTTCGACGGCTTCAAAAGACGGAACGGATCTTATCGCAGTCACCATAAATGATCCGGATGACTGGGATGACCATATGAATATGTTTAATTATGTCTTTGAGCACTATAAAACCTATATCGTCGCCAAAAAAGGCGGCATCCCGAAGCTGAAAAAGACGTTTTACGGAAAACACGCTTTTATTTCCCGGGATGTCAAGTATTTGTTAAAAGAGGATGAGATCGATGATGTGAAAATCAGCACAACCTTAATAAAACCGAAAAAAGCCTGGAAAAAGGATGCTTCTCTCATTCCCGATGTCGTCGGCCGGATGACTGTTATGCATGATGGGAAAGTGATCGCCAAGGTCCCCGTCTATTATGAAAACGAGCACCTTAAAAAACCGAAAAAGCATTTCATTGAAACGTTTACGAGCCTGTTTATGAGCGCGGCGGGCGGTTCAGCATGGTCAATTTAATCTGGGTCTGTCTGACGGTAATCGGACTGGTCTTTGCGATGTTTAACGGAACCTTGCAGGATGTGAATGAAGCGGTTTTTAAAGGAGCGAAAGAAGCGGTTACGATCTCGTTCGGATTAATGAGCGTCCTCGTGTTCTGGCTCGGCCTGATGAAAATAGCCGAGCAGTCCGGCCTTTTGGATATATTCAGCAGAATGTGCCGTCCGTTTATTTCTAAGCTGTTTCCTGATATCCCCCCTGATCATCCGGCAATGGGATACATCTTATCAAATCTCATGGCAAACTTTTTCGGGTTGGGAAACGCGGCGACGCCCCTCGGCATTAAAGCCATGGAGCAGATGAAAAAGCTGAACGGAGGCAAGTCTGAGGCCAGCCGTTCCATGATTACCTTTTTGGCGGTAAATACTTCGAGCATTACATTGATACCGACAACCGTCATTGCCGTCCGCATGGCTTATTCGGCGAAATCACCGACCGATATCGTCGGACCGACCATCTTAGCGACTTTAATTTCGGGTATCGGCGCGATTTTCATTGACCGCTACTTCTGGTACCGCCGCAAAAGAAAAGGGAGGTAAGCGAATGGAAATGGTGAATTGGCTGTCTTTAGCCATGATTCCGATTATTATCGCCGGTATATTGATATACGGCACGATCAAAAAAGTGCCGACTTATGAATCATTCGTTGAAGGCGGAAAAGAAGGAATTGAGATTGCGTTTTCCATCATTCCGTATTTGGTCGGGATGCTTGTGGCGATAACCGTATTCCGGGCCTCGGGCGCGCTTGATTTTGTCATGGGGCTCTGCAAGCCTTTCTTTACGGCGCTCGGCATTCCCGCAGAGGTCGTACCGCTTGCTCTGATCCGTCCGATTTCGGGTACGGCGGCGCTCGGCATGACGACGGATTTGATCGCCGTGTACGGGCCTGATTCATTTATCGGCAGACTGGCCTCGGTCATGCAGGGATCGACTGACACGACGCTGTATGTCCTGACTGTGTATTTCGGGGCGGTCGGCATCAAAAAAATGGGGGATGCTTTAAAGGTTGGTCTTCTTGCTGATTTGATCGGGGTGGTTGCATCAATCATCATAGTTACGTTATTATTTGGAAGCGCCTGATTGAGGCGCTTTTTATATATCAGAATAATGCTCCTTGAAAAAGCTTGTTTGTTCAAGGGGAAAAAAGTAAGATTATACTTGAGGTGAACGACATGGAAAGACTGCAAAAAGTTATTGCTCATGCCGGCGTGGCATCACGCAGAAAGGCAGAAGAGCTGATAAAAGAAGGAAAAGTAAAGGTGAATGGAAAAGTAATAACAGAGCTCGGCGTAAAAGTAACCGGTTCTGATCAGATTGAAGTAAACGGATTAAAGGTGGAGCGGGAAGAACCCGTGTACTTCCTGCTTTATAAACCGAGAGGAGTGATCTCAGCTTCTGATGACGATAAAGGGCGGAAAGTGGTAACCGATTTTTTCAAAGAAGTGCCGCAGCGTATTTATCCGATCGGAAGACTTGATTATGATACGAGCGGTCTTTTATTACTGACAAATGACGGCGAGTTTGCCAACAAACTCATGCACCCGAAATACGAAATTGATAAGACGTACGTCGCCAAAGTGAAGGGGATTCCTTCCAAGGAACTTCTGCGGAAGCTTGAGCGCGGCATTCAGCTTGAAGAAGGCAAGACAGCGCCGGCCAGAGCGAAAATGCTTTCTCTGGACAAAAGAAAGCAGACGAGCATTATTCAGCTGACAATTCATGAAGGACGGAACAGACAGGTCCGCCGCATGTTTGAGGCGATCGGTCATGACGTGCTGAAGCTCAAACGTGAAGAATACGCCTTTTTAGATTTAAGAGGCCTTCACACAGGAGACGCAAGAGAATTGACGCCGCATGAGGTGAAAAGGCTGCGGGCTTTAGCTGAACACGGTAAAAACGCTTTCTAATTTTCACATAACCTTCAAAAATTACAAAACGCGAAGATGATATAATTGAATGGATTTGCAGGCAGGGGAGGGGAGCAGTGTACAATGAACAAAAAACGGCGGCGTTTATTCATTCGGACCGGCATCCTTCTCATCTTACTCTGCGCGCTCGGATATACCGTCTATAATGCTGTTTACTCAAACGGCGAGCGTATATCTGAGGGGTCCAAAGCCCCGAATTTCGCGCTGAAAGATACAGAGGGCAGACTCATAGAACTGAGTCAGTTAAAAGGAAAAGGTGTTTTTCTGAATTTCTGGGGAACGTGGTGCGAGCCGTGCAAGCAGGAATTTCCCTATATGGAGAATCAATACAAGCATTTTAAAGACCTCGGTGTCGAGGTGATTGCGGTAAATGTCGGCGAATCAAAAATTGCAGTACATAATTTTATGAAAACATACGGCGTCAATTTCCCTGTTGCGCTTGATACTGACCGGCAAGTGCTGGACGCGTACAGCGTTTCGCCTATCCCGACGACATTTTTGATCAATCCCGACGGAAAAGTCGTGAAAGTGGTGACCGGCACGATGACAGAACGCATGGTTCATGACTATATGAATTTAATTAAGCCGGAGGCGTCTTCATGAAAAAGGCTAAATGTGAATGCGGACACGTGAATCCAGCCGGGACGGTATTGTGCGAGTCATGCGGAAAGCCGCTTGATGATCAACAGTCGCCGCTTGCCGATATGCGGTACGACGGCAGCGCAAGACGTTCGCAAACATATAACAAAACAATTGTAGATAAGGTATGGAATTTCTTTTCTTCCGTTAAAGTCGGAATATGGCTGATTGTCATTACTCTGGCGGCGTCGGCATTCGGCACGGTTTTTCCGCAAGAAGCTTATCTGCCGCCGGGCGCTCAGCCGGATACATATTATGAACAGCAGTACGGCACAATCGGCCAATTGTATTATCTGCTGGGGTTTCATCACCTGTACGGTTCATGGTGGTATATGCTCTTGATCGCATCAATCGGCGTATCACTTGTCATCTGCAGCCTGGATCGGGTGATTCCGTTGTACAGGGCGCTGAAAAACCAAGGCGTTCAGCGGAATCCGGTCTTTTTAAGACGGCAGCGTCTATACAGCCGGACAGAAACTGAGCTGAGCGGAGATACGGCTGATGGCATCAGAACACGATTGAAAAAAAAGCATTATAGAGTGCGGGAACAAGAGGGAAGTATTCTCGCAGAAAAGGGCCGTTTTTCAAGGTGGGGCCCCTACGTTAATCATATCGGCCTGATCATTTTTCTGATCGGAGCCATGCTGAGATTTGTACCCGGTATGTACGTCGATGAAACACTCTGGGTCCGTGAAGGCGAAACCGCCCAGATTCCCGGCACCGACGGCCAATATTACTTAAAAAACAACCGGTTCACCATGGAGACGTATAATAAAAACACTGAGAAAAAAGTATTCGCCGATGCCATTGACAGAGCCGGAAACGGCAAAGTCGCAAAATCCTTCACAACGGATGCGGTTTTGTACAAGAGGGAGGGCGACATCGTATTCGGTGAAAAGCCAAAGCTTAAAAGAGTCAAAGAAAACGATATCCGCGTCAATGAACCGCTGCGGTTTGACTCCTATTCTGTGTATCAGGTGGACTATAAAGAAAACCAGCTCGATCAGATGGTATTCCAGCTGATCGACCAAAAAACAAAACGGTCATTCGGCAAACTGAAGATCAATCTTCTTGATCCTGACACGGACTATGATCTTGGTAACGGTTACAAAGTGCAGATCGCCAGTTATCTTCCCGATTTTTATTTTAATAAGGACGGAGAACCGAGCACGAAAACAAAGGTCCCAAACAATCCGGCTTTCGTCTTTAAAGTCACGGCTCCTGACAAGCCGAAAGGGGAGAAAAGCTTTGTTGCGATTCAGCAGACTGTTGAAGGTTCCGCAAATAACAAGTACAAATTAAAATTCGACCATGTGGAAACGAAAAACATTACAGGTCTCACCGTCAGAAAAGATTTAACCTTATGGGTGCTTGCCGTCGGGGGCGCGATCTTTATGATCGGTGTCATTCAAGGGATGTACTGGCAGCACAGAAGGATCTGGATCAAAACCGGTGACAGCGAAGTGCTTGTGGCAGGACATACGAACAAAAACTGGTTCGGTTTGAAAAAGGATATCGGATATGTTCTTAGCGGGACGGAGATTAAAGAACCGGCCGATCAAAAAGAACTGGTCAAAAATCAGGCCTAATGAAAAAGGAGTGGTGTCATGGCGGAGCTGAGCGCAAATTTTCTTTATGCTGCCTTTTTGATTTATTTAATCGCCGTCCCGGTTTTCGGCGGCGCCATCCGGGGAACAAAAGGCGCAAAGGACGGTAAGGGCCGCTGGTCGGCTATCGGAATCACGTTAACCATTGTCGGATTTCTATGCCATCTCGCCTACTTCATTGCGAGATGGTCGGCAAGCGGACATGCGCCTGTCAGCAATATGTTTGAATTTACAACGTCATTCGGCATGATGCTTGTACTCGCTTTTATTATTATTTACTTTATTTACAGACTGCCGTCTTTAGGCATGTTCACATTGTCTGTCGCGCTTTTGCTGATCGCGTACGCAAGCATGTTTCCCGCCGATATTACGCCGCTTATTCCGTCATTGCAGAGCAATTGGCTGTACATTCACGTCACGACGGCGGCGCTCGGGCAGGCGATTCTTGCGATCAGCTTTGTAGCCGGCGTCATTTTCCTGTTAAAGCATGTCGACCAGTCCAGACCGGGCAAAAAAACGTTCTGGCTCGAGTTCATCATGTTTATTATCGTGACGACCGTGGCATTTATCGCCGTCACGTCTGCATTCCGGCTGGCGGACTACAAAGCCGAATTTAATTGGGTGGATAAAAAAGACGCCAAAAGCGTCATGATATATGATATGCCTGCGCTTGTCGGCCCGCATGAGGGAGAACTGCTTACAGAAGGCGCGATGAAGCCGTTTATTGAGCTTCCGGCTATTTTTTCAGGCAGAAAGGTCAATACGGTGATCTGGTCGTTTGGCGCGGGTCTCGTCTTATACGGCTCCCTCAGACTGATATTCAGAAAGAGAATCAGCGCTCTTTTAAGCCCGCTCGTCAAAAATGTGAATCTGGACTTGGTAGATGAAGTCGGCTACCGCGCCGTTTCTATCGGCTTTCCGGTATTTACGCTCGGCGCGCTTGTGTTTGCGATGATCTGGGCGCAGCTTGCATGGACGCGTTTTTGGGGCTGGGACCCGAAAGAAGTATGGGCGCTGATCACCTTTTTATTTTACGCAGCGTACTTGCACTTGCGGCTGTCGAGAGGCTGGCATGGCGAAAAGTCCGCGTGGCTTGCCGTCATCGGTTTCGCCATTATTATGTTTAACTTAATTTTTGTGAATCTCGTGCTTGCCGGACTTCATTCGTACGCATAGAGCCGAAAGCCGATACAGTTCTCAAGCAGCCGTACAGTTTGTTAAAATGATAGTAACAGAAGGAAAGCAGGGGGAAAACGATGGATCAAACAAATGAAACTAAAATATTAGTAGTAGATGATGAAGCCAGAATTCGACGCCTTTTAAGAATGTACCTTGAACGGGAAAACTATGTGATTGAAGAAGCGGAAAACGGTGATGAGGCCATTAAAATGGGGTTGGCATCAGATTATGATCTGGTGCTTTTGGATTTAATGATGCCGGGAACGGACGGAATAGAAGTATGCCGGCAGCTCAGAGAAAAAAAAGCGACGCCGATTATCATGCTGACGGCAAAAGGGGAAGAAGCCAACCGCGTCCAGGGGTTTGAAGCTGGCACGGACGATTATATCGTGAAGCCTTTCAGCCCGAGAGAAGTGGTGCTCCGGGTAAAGGCGCTCTTAAGAAGAGCTTCCCAAACATCCTATCTGACAGCCAATACGCCGACAAAAAATGTGCTCGTCTTTTCACATCTTTCCATCGATCACGATGCTCACAGAGTGACCGCGGACGGCACAGAGGTGAGCCTGACGCCGAAGGAATATGAACTGCTGTACTTTCTGGCAAAAACACCGGACAAAGTGTATGACAGAGAAAAACTTTTAAAAGAAGTGTGGCAGTATGAATTCTTCGGTGATCTCAGAACGGTTGACACTCATGTCAAACGGCTCCGTGAAAAATTAAACAAAGTATCCCCGGGAGCGGCGAAAAAAATTGTCACCGTCTGGGGAGTCGGATACAAATTTGAGGTAGGCGCTGAATGAAGTTTTGGAAAAGCGTAGTAGGAAAGCTTTGGTTTACCATTCTTTCACTCGTATTAATTGTTTTATTTATTTTAACGGTGCTGCTTCTGGAGTTTATAGAAAATTACCACGTAGAAGAAGCGGAAAAAGATTTAACGCAGCTTGCCGATAAAATTGCGGTCATTATAGAAAATCATGAAGACCAGCCGCTTGCCAGATCCATCACGTGGGAGCTGGCGGACAATTTAACGAGCATCGCGATCATTCAGGACGATAAGCATGTCTGGTATTCGCCCAATGACGATAATCATTTATCCTCTATTACATTGGAACAGATCAAACACGACCGGGATCTGCACAAGGCGCTGACAGATCGCAAAAAAGTAAGCAAACGCGCGGTGCCCAACAATGCCGGTTCGGATAACGAACGGCTGATCGTCGGAGTGCCGTATGAAAAAGACGGCAAAAAAGGCATGGTCTTTTTATCTCAGTCGCTGCTTGCCGTCAAAGATACGACGAAACATACGACACGCTATATTTTTCTTGCGGCGGGCATCGCCATCGTATTAACAACGTTTTTCGCTTTCTTCTTGTCCAGCAGGGTGACGTACCCGCTTCGGAAAATGCGGGAAGGCGCCCAGGATTTGGCGAAAGGAAAGTTTGATACAAAGATTCCGATTCTTACTCAAGATGAAATCGGGGAGCTTGCCATCGCCTTTAATCAGATGGGCCGGCAGCTCAATTTTCATATCAACGCGCTGAATCAGGAAAAAGAACAGCTGTCCAATATTTTAAGCAGTATGGCAGACGGAGTTATCACCATTAATATCGACGGCACCATTTTGGTGACTAACCCGCCGGCTGAACGCTTTCTGCAGGCCTGGTATTATGAGCAGAATATGAATATTAAAGAAGGCGATAACCTTCCGCCTGAGGCGAAAGAGCTTTTCCAAAATGCCGTGAGCACAGAAAAAGAGCAAATGATTGAGATGACGCTTCAAGGAAGGTCATGGGTTTTATTAATGTCGCCTCTTTATGCGGAATCACACGTCCGCGGCGCCGTAGCCGTGCTCCGTGATATGACCGAAGAGCGCAGGCTTGATAAGCTGCGTGAAGATTTCATTGCCAATGTCAGTCATGAACTCAGAACCCCGATTTCTATGCTGCAGGGATACAGCGAAGCAATAGTGGACGACATTGCAAGCACCGAAGAGGAGAAAAAAGAAATCGCGCAGATCATTTATGATGAATCCCTTCGCATGGGCCGGCTCGTCAATGATTTGCTGGATTTGGCCAGAATGGAATCCGGACATACGGGCCTGCATTATGAGACGGTGAATCTGCATGAATTTCTGGAGAAGATCTCCCGGAAATTCTCCGGTGTAGCGAAAGAAAAAGAGGTTTCGCTTACAGAAGACATTGCCGTGTCTCAGCCGGAGTGTGTTTTTGACGAAGACAAAATGGAGCAGGTGTTTACCAACCTTATAGATAATGCGCTGCGTCACACAGAGTCAGGCGGAAACGTTCATATCGCGGTTCAGACCGTGAAAGACGGTTTGAAAATCGATATTAAAGATTCCGGCTCGGGAATACCTGAAGAGGACCTGCCTTTTATTTTTGAACGTTTTTATAAAGCGGACAAGGCGAGAACAAGGGGCAGGGCAGGAACCGGACTAGGACTTGCCATCGTAAAAAATATTGTGGAAGCCCACGGCGGCTCAATTGCGGTGCACAGCAGCATTGACAAAGGAACGACATTTACATTTTATATTCCGACAAAAGTGCAGGATGGCGTCTGAAATTGACGAACAATCTTGTTCCATACGAAACACCCGCAGAACATGCGGGTGTTTTTGTTTATTTCTTCTTTAAAAAATTTAAGAATATGTTAATATAAATTCCCTTCCAAATTCCAGTTTCTCGTAATATAGTTGTAATGTAACTTTTCAACGCATTTTTACGACAAAAAAGTGAACGGAGGGGCTTCCCATGGAAGAAACCTTTCAGATATTATATGATTCATACCATCAAGATTTATACCAATTTTTATTTTATATGGTGAAAGATAAGACACAGGCTGAGGATCTGGCGCAGGAAGTGTATATCCGCGTCTTAAATTCTTATCATACTTTTGAAGGAAGAAGCAGTGAAAAAACATGGCTGTTGTCCATCGCGCGCCATGTGGCGATTGACTGGTTCCGCAAGCAGCAGACGATCAGACAGCGTATTATGGGTACGTTTGATTGGGATACACAAGATGTCAGAGATCAGCATTTGCTTCCGGACGAACTCGCCGTACAGCATGAAAATGTCCGGGAAATTTATACCGCGCTTGATCATTGCACTATAGATCAAAGAGCTGTTATTATCCTGAGATTTATTCAGGGATATTCCATTCAGGAAACAGCCGCCGCTCTTGGCTTCTCGGAAAGCAAAGTCAAAACGACCCAACACAGAGGGCTCAAAATACTTCGGAAACAGATGGAGCTTTTGAGGGAGGAGCTAATGGATGATGAAGTCATATTGGAACGAAGAAAGGGTAGAGGAGTTGTTAAGACAACTTCCGGCGGTTAGAGATCATCGTTCACCAGAGGCCATTTACCGGAATGTTGAAACGGGTAGACAGTACAGGAAAAAACCGGCCCGAAGCTGGGTTGGCCCCGCCGCCGCCGGCATCTGCGCATTGTGCATCGCTCTTATTATATCTCCTCACCTGATGACAAAAAATGATCTTACAGCTGACAGCGGTCAAGCTGAAAAAGCCAGTCAGTCAGCTGCTGTTAAGCCGGATCAGAAGACTTTTGTCGTTTCTAACGAAAACAAAAACAATTACATTACTTTGGCGTTTGCCGATTCAGATACATCCGCCGTCATTCCGGTCAGTTTTGAAAAAAAGAAGCCTGACGAATCGGTTTCAGAGGCATTCTCTGATGCAGAAAACTTAGAAGTGCCCGAATCTTTCCTTTCTGTTCCTCAGCTTTTGGACGGTGTGCAAGTAACCGCGGTTAAGAAAGATTTGCTTGTGCAGGTAAACGGACGGCTTTCAATCGAATCAGCTGCCGAAGCGGATTTATTGAAAAAGATGCTGGAAGAGACTTTGACCTGGAGTCCTTACGAGCGGATAAAATTGACAAAGATTCAAAACGGAGAAGGTCAGGATTTTTTTAAAGCTTCCGGCCTTTCGGCTGAGATGTCCGTACATAAGCAGGCCAACCGGGCGTATTTTTCTTACCGCGACAGTCTGGGACAAGAGTATCTCATCCCGTCTGAACAAACCTATTATTCAGTTTATCAGGCCATTGACGGGATGAAAACAACAGACGGGGACTCACAGACCGCGAGCGTTATAGAAGCAGATGCGATTGCATCGGTATCGGAAAGGGAATACGGCGAGCAGCTGCGGATCCAATTGTCCGAAAAACATAAAATTGAAGATTCGTTGGAAGGCATTTTAATGATTGAAGGGCTTCTGTTAACTGCGAAGGAATTCGGTTATTCTGAGGTGCTGTTCACACATGCACATACAAAGAAAATCGGCAATTATGATGTGACAAAACCGATCGCTGTGCCTGCCGCGCCTAATCCGCTTCCAAACCATTAAATGTAAAAAACCCAAAACATTCATATGTTTTGGGTTTTTTGTTTGTTACGGAAGGTCAATCAATTTAACTGAGACAATATCCTGAATGGAAGTCAGCTCATCGACGACTTTGTCATCTAAATGTTTATCAAAAGAAAGCATCATAATGGCTTCTCCGCCTTTTTCTTTACGGCCTACCTGCATGGTAGCGATATTGATATCGTTATCGCCGAGGATGCGTCCGACGCGTCCGATTACACCGGTCGTATCCTGATGCTGGATATAAACGAGGTGGCCGGCAGGATTTAAGTCAATATTAAAGCCGTTCAGTTCAACGATTCGTTCACCGAAGTGAGGGATATACGTAGCTGTTAACGTAAAGGTGCTCCGGTCTCCGGTCACTTTTACGCTGATGCAGTTATCATATCCTGTTTCATTGGAGGAAATCTTTTCGCTGAAGCTGATTCCGCGTTCTTTTGCTACACCGCCGGCGTTCACTTCATTGACAGTTGAGTCTACACGCGGTTTTAAGAAGCCGGACAGCAGGCTTTTTGTAATAAATGATGTTTCAAGTTTTGCGATGGTGCCTTCATATTGAATGGCAACATCCTTGACGGGTTCCTTCATACATTGTGACACGAGACTTCCGATTTTATCAGCAATTTGGTGATAAGGCTGAATTTTTTTGAATTCATCCTTCGTCATCGCAGGCAGATTGATCGCCGACATGACAGGCAGACCTTTAGCAAACTGCAGCACTTCTTCAGAAACCTGCGCCGCGACATTCAGCTGTGCTTCTTTCGTTGATGCGCCTAAGTGAGGTGTGGCGATCACTAACGGATGATCTGGGAGTTTTGACTCAACAGGAGGTTCCACTTCAAACACATCAAGCGCAGCGCCTGCGACATGCCCGCTTTCCAGCGCTTCCAAAAGCGCAGCTTCATCAATAATTCCGCCTCTTGCACAGTTGACCAGGCGGACGCCTTTTTTTGTTTTGGCAATGGTTTCTCTGTTAAGCAGACCTTTTGTTTCCTTTGTTAAAGGCGTGTGAACGGTAATGATATCCGCGCTTTCAAGCACTTCTTCGAATGTCCGGCTGTTCACGCCGATTTTGCCGGCTCTCTCCTCGGTTAAGAACGGATCGAATACATGGACAGTCATACCGAATGCTCTGGCGCGCTGGGCGATTTCGCTTCCGATCCGGCCCAGACCGATAATACCTAAAGTCTTTCCGTAAAGTTCCGCTCCGACAAAAGCCGTCCGGTTCCATTCCCTTGATTTGACTGAAATATTAGCTTGGGGAATGTGTCTCATTAATGAAGAAATCATCGCGAATGTATGCTCTGCCGTTGAAATGGTGTTTCCGTTCGGCGCATTTATCACGATAACTCCATGTTTTGTGGCCTCATCAATGTCGATGTTGTCTACGCCGACACCGGCTCTGCCGACGATTTTTAAAGAAGTCATCTTTTTAAACAATTCTTCGGTTACTTTTGTGGCACTGCGGACTAACAGGGCATCAAAGGTATGTAATTCATCTTCTGCATCCGCGACGTTTTTTTGAACAATTTCTATAAAGTCTGATTCCATCAGCGGCTTTAAGCCGTCATTGCTCATCTTATCTGAGACCAAAACTCGAAACATTGTTAGATTTCCTCCTAGTTTAGCTGACTAAATATCTGATAATTTATCATATTCTTAATTGAGTGTCAATGTGTATTGACGCAGTAAAGGAGAAAAGGAGGCCGATAATTCAGTTAAAATGGGCTTTATCAATATTTTATATAAAATTGAGCAGTTCTCTATACAATTACAATTTGATCATATATAATGTGAATAAATTCATAAGATCAATCTTCGGGGCAGGGTGAAATTCCCTACCGGCGGTGATGAGCGTCATGCTCTAAGCCCGCGAGCTGCTTCGGCGGCAGGATCCGGTGAGATTCCGGAGCCGACAGTATAGTCTGGATGGGAGAAGATGGAGGTTCAGCAGACGTTTTGATGCTTATATCTAACGTTTCTTTGCCAAGCCTTAGTAAGCTCCCGCTTTTTATTAAAAGCGGTTTTTTTATTGAGGTGCAAAAGAACCTTTCCTCTTTTCGAGAGATTTGATCGAAAAGGAGAGAGCATTGTGAAAGTAAAAAAATTAGTTGTCATCAGTATGCTTAGCAGCATTGCGTTTGTGCTTATGCTGTTAAATTTCCCGTTTCCGGGTCTGCCGGATTACTTGAAAATTGATTTCAGTGACGTTCCTGCAATTATTGCCATTTTGGTTTACGGGCCTGCGGCGGGGATTGCGGTTGAAGCGATTAAAAATATTCTGCAGTATATCATTCAAGGAAGCATGGCCGGCGTGCCTGTAGGGCAGGCAGCCAATTTTATCGCGGGGACGCTGTTTATTCTGCCGACGGCGTTTATGTTTAAAAAGCTCAAATCTGCTAAAGGACTTGCAGTGAGCCTGCTGGCCGGAACCGCAGCAATGACCGTGCTGATGAGTATTTTGAACTATATTCTCATCCTGCCAGCGTATACTTGGTTTTTACATTCACCGGCATTGTCAAACAGCCAACTAAAAACGGCGGTTGTGGCAGGAATTCTGCCGTTTAACATTGTAAAAGGCGTTATCATCACCATCGTCTTTACGTTCATCTTTACGAAGCTTAAACCTTGGATTGAACAAAAACGCAGCATCCAGACACAATAGCCGCTCCAAAGCGTCCGCTCTGTAAAACACAGGCGGGCGCTTTTTTGATTGTTTGATCACGCATAAAAATAAGACTCCGGCCGATAACAGCCGGAGTCTTATTCAAGAACTAAAAGCTCCTCTCACGGGGAGGGCTTTTTTATTCGTATTTCAGCGGGTCGCCTTCAAACGGCTCATCCGCAACTTTGATTGAATCAGTAGGGCATCCTTCAAATGCGTCAATCATATCTTCTTCCAGCACTTCCGGAACTTCGACGACACCTTTATTTTCGTCAAGTGTAACGAATGCAATGCCTTCATCATCATAATCATAAATGTCTGGTGCCGCAGCTCCGCAGGCGCCGCATGCAATACACGTATCTTTATCTACGATTGTGTACTTTGCCATGAAAAAAAACCTCCCAGATTGTTCGTGTTGGAACAAATGGTTTACCTTATATATTTTTTAAATATAACACCTATTCCTCTTACTTATTGTAATGATGTTAGTGTCAAATTTCAACAGAAAAATGATTGAGAATGCTTATCACATAAGGGATTCTCTTTAGCACTTCCCCCCAAAAGATGACTTTAAACGTCAAATTTATATGAAAATCTGTTAAAATAAAAAGAACCAAAAAACGAAACTTGTCACAGAAGAAATGTAGGTGTGTTTAGATTGGCGATAAACTACTTTGATACCGTGGTTCTCGACTGTCTGGACAAAATAGACGGCGAACGGACTCCGAGTGCTGTGTTTCATTTATTAAAAGGAAAAAAGTCGTCTCAAACCATTCAGGATGCCGGCTTGTTTCAGATTGCTAAATATTTCGGCATGGCTTCTCAGTGTGAACGCGGCGACATTGCGGATTCTATGCATAAACTCGCCGGGGACTCATACATTACAGCCGGAAAAGAAGAGGGAACGTGTAAAGTGACTGCACGCGGCGTTCAAAAGCTCGAACGGGCATTTGCCGAGCGGCCTTGGCCGAAGCATTGTCACGGCGCGAATTATCAAACGCCGGCCGTTACCTTGTGGAAGCGGCTTTCCCTGCTCATTCAAGTCCTGTCAAACAAAGAGCGCCAATGCAGTCAATATATCCCGGTTACAAACGATGTGCAGGTGCTGAGATGGGTCAAACGGTTCATGCGCAAAAACAGAGACGCCAAAGAGCTCTCCGTTCAAATGCATGACGCGCTGTTTCAGCTTCTGCAAGGCGTAAGTGAACGGCAGGCTCTTATTTTTGTCTATTCTTTAACATCTTTCGACAGAATCGGCAAAACGAATAAGCAGCTCGCTTCTCAGCTGAACGAAGACGAATGGTATGTGTCCGTCCAGTTTTGGGGAGCGGTACATTATGTTATTCAATCCCTTCCGCAATGTGCACATCCGGCTCTAGGCGAGCTGTTGTCCGATTTGCGGGCGGAAAGCGCGCTGACACAGTCTGCCAGAAAAACCTTGGAGCTTTTGGAAAAAGGGTTTCCGATTGAAAGAATCGCCGCGGTCAGAAATTTAAAAACCGCCACCATCGAAGATCATATTGTAGAAATATCACTGCATCAGCCTGCATTTTTTATAGAACAGTACATTTCTGAAGAGGACCAGCGTATGATAACGGCATTTGCAAAACAGCATCAAACGAATAAAATTAAACGGATTCGCGAAGGAATGCAGATGCGCTTCAGCTATTTTCAGATCAGGCTGGCGCTGGCAAAGACGGTGAAACAGCATGACTGAGCTCCATAAAGCTTTGTACCGGCACTTTGGTTTGCATTCGTTTAAAAAAGGGCAGGAAGAGATTATGACTAGCGTGCTCCAGAAAAAGGATACGATCGCCATGCTTCCGACCGGCGGGGGAAAATCATTATGCTATCAGCTTCCGGGTTACATAATGGACGGGCTCGTGCTGATTATTTCGCCGCTCCTTTCATTAATGGAAGATCAGGTGCAGCAGCTGAAAGCGAAAGGAGAAAAACGGGTTGCGGCATTAAACAGCATGCTGAATGCTGACGAGCGGCATTTTATTCTCAGCAACATCAGCAGGTACAAATTTCTTTATATGTCCCCTGAAGCCCTCTCGTCACCTTATGTGCTGAACCGTTTGAAAAACGTCCCGGTCAGTTTGTTTGTCATTGATGAGGCTCATTGCATATCAGAATGGGGGCATGATTTCAGGCCTGATTATTCAAAGCTCGGGCCCTTCAGGCAAGCACTCGGCAAGCCGCCTGTATTGGCGCTGACCGCAACAGCGACAAAAGAAACGCTCAGTGATGTGACGGACGTGCTCGGACTTGAGCATGCAGTGCGCCATCTATATTCTGTTAACCGGCCGAATATTCTTTTGACAGTTGAACACTTGGCTGATAATGCCGAAAAAATAAGCAGGATCACGGATCTCGTCAAAAAGCTTGAAGGCCCGGGCATCGTCTATTGTCCGACCAGAAAGTGGGCGGAAGAGCTTGCGGCTGAGCTGAACGAAAAAACGGGAAAGCGGACGGATTATTATCATGGAGGGATGGACACAGGCGACAGAATTTTAATCCAGCAGCAATTTATCCATAACCAGCTTGATTGCATTTGCTGTACCAATGCGTTCGGCATGGGTGTGGACAAGTCTGATATCCGCTTTGTCATTCACTTTTATCCTCCACAAACGGCTGAGGCCTTTATGCAGGAAATCGGCAGAGCGGGACGCGACGGCAGCCCGAGTGTCAGTATTTTGCTGAGAGCGCCTGGCGATACAGAGCTTCAGCAGCAGATTATTCAGACAGAAAGCTTGTCTGATTATGATCTGGAAGGCATTCTGGCCATCATCCGGGACGCCGGTACGAGCGATGAGCGAAAGCTTCGGGACGTTCTTATAAGTAAGGGCGTTCAGGAAACGCAGGCGCGAACGGCCATCCACCTGTATCTGCAGGGAAAAACCACAAAAGAGCAGCTGCAGGAAGAACTGACATACCGCGTGGAAAAGAAGCTGCATAAAATGAACCGCTTTTCGGCGTTATTGGAGCGGAAAGAATGTATAAGAAAAGCGCTGTTGGCATACTTTGATGAATCGTATGAGCCTGAAGATCAAACAGGACAATGCTGCAGCAGCTGCGGAGTTGATCTGGCCCCATACGAGCAAAAAGGAGAACAGAAAAACATGGAGCGGTTTGAAGATTGGAAGATGGAATTAGGCCGGATTTTCGGTTTAGAGTCTGCGGGTGAGTTGAGCTGAGACGGCAAAGCGAATTGATCCATCAGCTCTCAGACCGTGAGATTGTCATACAGCTTTATGTTACCCAATTGCTCATATTGGCGGCTTCAGCGGTTATTGGCTTTTTCTTTTTCACCGATGTTCACGATTTTTTAAAGCTTTGGCATATACGTGACGATAAAATCATATGGTACGGTGTAACTCTTGCCATCCTTGTCATTTTTGCCGATCTGGCGGTGATGAAATGGTGTCCTTCGCATTTATATGATGACGGCGGTATTAATACACTGCTTTTTAAGAACAGGCCGGTTTTGCACATTTTGTTTTTGACGCTTCTCATTTCGTTCAGCGAAGAGATTTTATTCAGAGGCGTCCTGCAGACACATATCGGTTTATGGGCCGCCAGCTTGATTTTCACCGTGCTTCATTTCAGATACTTGGCGAAGTGGCTTCTGTTTATTATGGTTGCGGGCATCAGTCTTTTGCTGGGGCTTATTTATGAATGGACCGGCAATTTATTCGTTCCGGTTACAGCGCATTTTATTATTGATGCGGTATTTGCCTGTCAAATCCGTTTTCAATATGTGAGGAGGGGTTTGCATGACGGAAATGTCAAGAGTTGAAAGAAGAAAAGCTCAGCTGCGTGCCGAGCAGCAGGTTGCCGCGGCCGCGGATGAACAAATTGAATATCTTGAAGACAGCCTCCCGACAAGACAATCTGTAAAAGAGGAGCGTAAAAAAAAGGAAGAGCAGGTGAAGGAAAAAACCAAAACAAAAACACCGCTGTTCACCTTCCTGACCGTCCTGTTTATTATTGTGACAATCGGTGTCTTTTTCGGTCTTCTGTATATGACGAACAGCAGCAGATTTGACCCGAAGGATTATGAAGATGTCTTCATAGATCACAGTGAAAGCGCGCCTGCCGTTACTCCGAAAGCGGACGTTCAGAAAGAAACATCCGAAACCGCTCTTTTAAAAGAGCCGGAAAAAAAGTCTGAGGCCAAAGAAAAAAAAGAAACGGCCGCATCTGAAAAAACGAAAGAAAAACCGATTGAAAAAACACCGAAAAAAACGGAAACGGCTTCAGAAAAACAGGTGGTGAAGCCGACAGAAACCGAATATGCGGAGGCCAAACAGCAGTCTCCGCCGGCTGTCCGTGAAAAAGCGGTTCCGGCTGCCGGCAGTGATCAAGCCGGAACCGTCCGGCAAAAAGTGCGGACCGTCCAGCATACTGTACAGCCGAAAGAAACGCTTTACCGCATTTCAATGAAATATTATAAAAGCCGGGCGGGCGAAGAAAAAATCCGCAGCTACAACGGGTTAAACGGAAACGACGTGTATACCGGCCAGGTTCTGAACATTCCGCTGTCCGAATAAATACATATTTTCACCGCAGCTTTCATATAGTGTACCAATGAAAACGGACAAGGTGTGAAGCGCATGGATTCTTTATGGAAGCAATTAGACCGATTTGCTGACGGACCGACGAAACAAATGCTTCAGGCACTGGTTAAAAGGAAATTAAAATACGAAAATTATGCCGCGCAATGCCGAAGATGGCAGTGGGCGTCCCTCGTTTGCTTTTCCCTGATGTGCGTACTGCTGATTTTTAAAAGCTTTAATGCCCCCCAAGCTTCTCCGCAGCTGATTCTGCAGGAAATATTAGGCCATACGGTTTATTTGTGCTGGATTATGGCTTCCGCTTTTGCGTATTGCACTTCTTATTATTTTAAAAAAAAGGAAGAAAAAGCTGAGGGTGAATTTCATAAACTGAGATGTGAAATTATCCAAAAAAGCACGGATTTATGGCCTCAGCCGGAAAAATGGCGGGCGAGAGAATCCGTTTTTCACTTGATGAAACATCGGTATGATATCAATCTTTATTTTGAAAGCAAATAAAAAGAGGCGTTTTCCGGAAAGGATAGAAACGTCTTTTTTTGTTTGTCCGTCTAATGTAAGACAATGACAGAATGGAGAGTGCATTTATGAAGCTTACAGCGGGAATTCTCGGCTCATTGGCGGGAGCGGCTGCAGTTATGGCGGCCGTCATGTACAAAACGGCAAACGGCAGCCATCTGAAAACACATACATTTACGCTTGATAAAATGAAAGGGATGAAGCCGCTCACCATCTTCTTTATATCTGACGTGCACCGCCGTTTAATTGATGAAAAGCTTCTCTGGGAAGCATCGGTTTATAAGCCGGATGCCGTTTTGCTCGGCGGTGATTTGGCGGAGGGCGGAGTTCCTTACGCCAGAATTGAAGAAAACATCAAGCGTCTGACGGCTCTTGCGCCTGTCATTTATGTGTGGGGAAATAATGATTACGAGGTCAGCCAGCAAAAATTGCTCTCTCTTTTAAGGGCATATAAAGTGATTCCGCTGAGAAATGAATCGGTTCAGTTTACTTATAAAGGGGAAAC
Source organism: Bacillus siamensis KCTC 13613 (assembly GCF_000262045.1). Taxonomy (GTDB): domain Bacteria; phylum Bacillota; class Bacilli; order Bacillales; family Bacillaceae; genus Bacillus; species Bacillus siamensis. The sequence continues at coordinate 82,825 of NZ_AJVF01000042.1, read as the reverse complement.
CGTTACGATCTGCGGCGTGGATGATATCCGGATGATGATGGATGATTACGAATCTGCGGTCAGACATACGGATGCAAACCAAGTAAATCTCCTGCTTTGCCATAACCCGGAAATCCATGAGCAGATGAATGAGTCTGACGGAATTGATGCTGTGTTCAGCGGCCATACGCACGGCGGCCAAATCCGTTTCGGCCGGTTCGGGCCGTATGAATTGGGAGGGACGGGAACGGTAAAGAAAGCGCATTACCTGATCAGCAACGGCTACGGCACGACAAAAGTTCCGCTGAGGCTCGGAGCGAAACCGGAGACGCATATGATTACACTGTGCGGACCTGATGAGCCGTTTTCCTGAAACAAACCCGGCCGTTCCGATAAAAAACGGCATTCTGCTTGTCTTCCCGCTGTACACGGTGTAAACTGATAACAAATTAAGAACCTATGACTCATTTATTCATATACTGTGTTATATGATTTGTGTGCAAGAAGAGGCAGGAGGGAACATTATGCGGCTTGAGCGTCTGAACTACAATAAGATTAAAATCTTTTTAACCCTCGACGATCTCACTGATCGGGGATTGACAAAAGAAGACCTCTGGAAGGACTCGTTTAAAGTCCACCAGTTATTTAAAGATATGATGAATGAAGCAAATACAGAGCTCGGCTTTGAAGCGAATGGTCCGATCGCGGTGGAAGTATATTCTCTTCAGGCACAAGGCATGGTTGTGATTGTAACGAAAAATCATGACGCGGACGCAGAAGATGACGAATATGACGATGATTATATCGAGATGCAGGTCAAACTTGACGAAAGTCCGGATATTATTTATCAGTTCCATTCGTTTGAAGATATCATTCAGCTTGCCGGGAGCCTTCATCGCATCGGGATTACCGGCGGAACCGTCTACCACTATGAGAACCAGTACTATGTAAGTCTTGAAGACCTCGGCTCCCGTTCTGCCGAAGGCGTTGTCGCGGTGCTGGCCGAATACGGGCATCCGGCGACGATCACGATTTACAGGCTCCATGAATACGGAAAACTCATCATGGACGGCAATGCTGTAGAGACCATCCAGAAACATTTTTCATAAAAAAGATGAAACGGCCGCTGTTTTCAGCAGCCGTTTTTTTTAGCGAAATAATGGAAAAATCATTGTCTTTCTCCTATGCACGGAGATATTGAAGGTGTATACTAGTCACTGAAAGGGAGCATGAGAGAAACAGAAGATTTTAGGAGGTTAACTCAAATGGCAGCCGATCGATTCACCGGTCATAATGAAGAAGACAAACATGATGTATTAAAATCAACCCAAACCGTAATACATAAAGCTCTGGAAAAATTGGGGTATCCAGAAGAAGTGTATGAACTGCTGAAAGAGCCGCTCAGATTATTAACGGTTAAAATTCCGGTTCGGATGGATGACGGGTCTGTGAAGATATTTACAGGCTATCGTGCGCAGCACAATGATTCCGTAGGTCCGACAAAAGGCGGTATTCGTTTTCACCCGAATGTAACTGAAAAAGAGGTGAAAGCACTTTCCATCTGGATGAGTTTAAAATGCGGCATTATTGATCTTCCTTATGGCGGTGGTAAAGGCGGAATTGTTTGTGATCCGAGAAATATGTCATTCAGAGAGCTTGAAAGACTGAGCAGAGGATACGTCAGAGCAATCAGTCAGATTGTCGGACCGACTAAAGACGTCCCGGCGCCTGATGTATTTACAAACTCGCAGATTATGGCTTGGATGATGGATGAATATTCAAGAATTGATGAATTTAACTCACCCGGCTTTATTACGGGAAAACCGCTTGTACTCGGCGGATCCCACGGCAGGGAATCAGCTACGGCAAAAGGCGTCACCATCTGCATTAAAGAAGCGGCCAAGAAAAAAGGCCTCGATATTCAGAACGCGCGCGTCGTCGTACAAGGTTTCGGAAACGCGGGCAGCTATCTGGCGAAATTTATGCATGACGCCGGCGCGAAAGTTGTCGGAATTTCTGACGCGTACGGAGGTCTTTACGATCCGGACGGTCTTGATATTGATTATTTGCTTGACCGCAGAGACAGTTTCGGAACAGTGACGAAGCTCTTCAATGATACCATTACGAATCAGGAGCTGCTTGAGCTTGACTGTGATATACTGGTCCCGGCAGCGATCGAAAACCAAATTACAGAAGAAAATGCTGACCGCATCAAAGCGAAAATCGTAGTAGAAGCGGCAAACGGACCGACGACACTGGAAGGAACGAAAATCCTGACAGACAAAGGAACGCTGCTGGTTCCCGATGTTCTGGCGAGTGCCGGCGGTGTAACGGTTTCTTATTTCGAATGGGTGCAAAATAACCAGGGCTTCTACTGGAGTGAAGAAGAAGTCGAAGAAAAACTGGAAAATATGATGGTAAAATCGTTTAATAATATTTATGAAATGTCCCAAAACCGCCGGATTGACATGAGGCTTGCGGCTTACATGGTCGGCGTGCGGAAAATGGCGGAGGCTTCGCGTTTCAGAGGCTGGATATAAACCAATCGTTTGCATAAACAAAAAAAATCTCCTATGATAATATAGGAGATTTTTTATATGAGTGGAAACTTATGATGGAAATGCCAAATCGCAGGAGTTGAAGGACATGACAGAAGAAAAAGCAATTATAATAGGCGGAGGTCCTTGCGGATTATCGGCGGCTATACATCTGAAGCAAATTGGCGTAAACGCCCTTGTGATCGAAAAAGGAAATGTCGTAAACAGCATTTATCACTATCCGACACATCAAACTTTTTTCAGTTCAAGTGAAAAACTGGAGATCGGCGATGTCGCCTTTATTACGGAAAACAGAAAACCGGTCCGAATACAGGCTCTCTCGTACTACAGAGAGGTTGTCAGAAGAAAAGAGCTTCGTGTAAACGCCTTTGAAACGGTGGAGCGCGTCACGAAACAAGAAGACGGCCGTTTTCTTGTTGAAACGTCAAAAGACCGCTATCTCACTCCGTTTTGTATTATCGCGACAGGATATTATGATCATCCGAATTATATGAACATACCGGGTGAAGAGCTTCCTAAAGTATTTCATTACTTTAAAGAAGGCCATCCTTATTTTGATAAAGATGTCGCGGTGATCGGCGGGAAAAACTCAAGTGTAGATGCGGCTTTGGAATTGGTGAAGTCCGGCGCGCGCGTTACGGTGCTTTACAGAGGAAATGAGTACTCCCCGAGCATCAAGCCGTGGATTCTGCCTGAGTTTGAGGCCCTCGTCAGAAACGGAACAATCCGGATGGAATTCGGCGCTTGTCTTGAAGAAGTGACGGAAGATGAGATCATTTTCCGCTCCGGCCGAAATGAGACGGTCAGGCTGAAAAACGATTTCGTATTTGCCATGACAGGATATCATCCCGATCACGGATTTCTTGAAAAAATCGGTGTGCAGATTGATGCAGAATCAGGCCGGCCGTTTTTCCGGGAAGAAACGATGGAAACAAATGTTGATGGTGTTTTTATTGCCGGGGTTATTGCAGCGGGAAATAACGCTAATGAAATTTTTATCGAGAACGGCCGTTTTCACGGCGGCTTGATCGCAAATGAAATTTCAAAACGGCTTGGTGCAGAGAGCATATGATCATTCATATGCTCTTTTTTTAGAAATTGGAAGATGTAAAAATATGAACAACATGGTACGATAGATATAGGAATATAAAGGAAAGAGGTTGCCTGATGTTTGCAATCATCTCTGCAGGAATTGCTCCCGGCATTGCGCTGTTAAGCTATTTTTATTTAAAAGATCAATATGACAATGAACCCGTACATATGGTGCTGAGGTCTTTTTTTCTCGGAGTTGTACTTGTGTTTCCGACCATGTTCATCCAGTATGTTCTTGAAAAAGAGCATGTAGGGGGAGGAAGCTTTTTCGTTTCGTTTTTGTCTTCGGGCTTCTTGGAAGAATCGGTGAAATGGTTTGTTTTGATGATCAGTGTGTACCCGCATGCTCATTTTGATGAGCATTATGACGGAATCGTTTACGGGGCCAGTGTGTCATTAGGCTTTGCGACGCTTGAAAATATCCTTTATTTATTCGGCCACGGTGTTGAGCATGCTTTCATCAGGGCGATTCTGCCAGTCTCCTGCCATGCGCTGATCGGGGTGATCATGGGGTTTTATCTCGGAAAAGCCCGCTTTTCGCAGAAAAAAGTCCGCGTGAAGTGGCTTGTGATTTCACTGGTCGTGCCTTCATGTCTGCATGGTTCTTACGATTTTATTCTTACCGCCCTCAATCATTGGGTATATTATATGCTGCCGTTTATGCTGTTTTTATGGTGGTTCGGGCTGAGGAAGGCAAAAAAAGCACGTTCCGTCAATATAATCCAAGTGTGAAGAAACCGCGCATCGCGTGCGGTTTCTTTTTTATGCCTTGACAGGGGATAAGAAGGAAACGTGCATAAAAATAACCTCGTGACAGACAATACGGATACACTTTAAATTTTGCTGGAGGAGGCTTGAAAAGATGAAGTGTAAAGGAGCGTTTATGGCTTGTCTCATTCTATTTTCATTCGCCGCCGCTATCTTCGATCATGAAACGGCCCATGCGTTTTCAAATCAAGTGATTCAAAGAGGCGCAACGGGTGATGATGTTATAGAATTGCAGGCCCGTCTGCAATATAACGGATTTTATAACGGGAAAATCGATGGTGTTTACGGCTGGACGACATACTGGGCCGTACGGAATTTTCAGGAGAAATTCGGCATGAAGCCGGTTGACGGCCTCGTCGGTGCGAAAACCAAGCAGGTGCTGATTTCAAAATCAAAATACTACCGCGAATATGTAATGGAGCAGATTCAAAAAGGGAATACGTTCACCCATTATGGCAACGTTCCTTTAAAAAACCAAACGAAACCGTCAGCCGGCGCCCAGAAGTCTGCTGGAACGAATAAGCCCGCTCAAAAACCGCAAAACAATACAGGCGGTCAGTCAAATCAAAAGCAAAATACGACAGCGGCCAATATGCCGGGCGGTTTCTCAAACAACGACATCAATCTTCTGGCGCAGGCTGTGTACGGGGAAGCGCGCGGTGAGCCGTTTGAAGGACAGGTTGCCATCGCCGCTGTTATTTTAAACCGTATTAAAAGCCCGTTATTTCCGAATACGGTGGCCGGCGTCATTTTCGAACCGCTCGCGTTTACCGCTGTTGCCGACGGCCAAATATATATGCAGCCGAATGAAAGAGCAAAAGAAGCAGTTCTTGATGCGATTAACGGCTGGGACCCTTCTGAAAACGCGCTTTATTATTTCAATCCTGATACGGCGACAAGCAAATGGATTTGGGGACGTCCGCAGATTAAACAGATCGGAAAACACATTTTCTGTGAGTAAAAGTACGAAAAATGAGGTGTTAACATGATTAGAGGAATCATTATCGCTGTTCTCGGTGTCGCGATCGCCGCAACCGGGTATTGGGGATATAAAGAGCATCAGGAAAAAGATGCGGTCCTTCTGCATGCGGAAAATAATTATCAGAGGGCATTTCATGAACTGACGTACCATGTAGATCAGCTTCACGATAAAATCGGGACGACGCTTGCAATGAACAGTAAAAAATCTCTGTCTCCGGCGCTCATTGATGTATGGAGAATAACATCTGAAGCTCATAACAATGTGAGCCAGCTGCCGCTGACTCTCATGCCTTTTAATAAGACGGAGGAGTTTTTATCCAATATAGGAGATTTCAGCTATAAAACATCGGTCCGGGATTTAGATCAAAAACCGCTTGATAAGAAAGAGTATACAACACTGAACAGCCTGTACAAACAGGCGGAAAACATTCAAAACCAGCTGCGCAGCGTTCAGCATCTCGTCATGAGCAAAAATCTGCGGTGGATGGATGTTGAGATGGCGCTCGCCTCTGACAAAAAACAAAGCGATAATACGATCGTCGACAGCTTTAAAACTGTCGAAAAAAATGTAGGCGCTTTTTCTGAAGACAGCACCAGCCCTACGTTTACAAGCGCAAACACAGAACGAAAAGGTTTTACGCATCTGAAAGGAAAACAAATTACAGAAAAAGAAGCAGTCAAAATCGCGCAAAGGTTTGCGCCTGATCATAATTATTCCATTAAAGTGGTAAAAAGCGGCCGGAAGACGAATCGGGACGTATACAGCATCCGCATGAAAGACGCCGACAGCAAGTCTTTTATCTATATGGATATTACCCAAAAAGGCGGACATCCGGTCTATTTAATTCAAAAGCGGGCCGTGAAGAAACAAAAGATCAGCCTCAATGAAGCATCTAACCGGGCCGTCGCGTTTTTAAAGAAAAACGGTTATGAAACAAAAAATCTCGAAATTGATGAAAGCGCGCAATATAACAACATCGGCGTCTTTTCTTTTATTCCCGTTGAGAAAAACGTCCGTATTTATCCGGAAGCCATCCGGATGAAGGTGGCGCTGGATGACGGTGAAGTCGTCGGCTTCTCCGCGCGTGATTATTTGGCGGCGCACCGCACGAGAACAATTCCGGCTCCGGCTTTATCGGCTGATGAAGCGAAAGCGAAGCTGAATAAAAATGTTGAAGTCCGGGAGACGCGGCAGGCATTGATCACGAATGAACTTGGCCAGGAAGTGCTTTGCTATGAAATGCTCGGGACGATCGGGAAAGACACATATCAAATGTTCATCAATGCGGACGATGGAAAAGAAGAAAAAATAGAAAAATTAAAAAGTGCAGAACCTATATATAAAGACCTATAAAAATAAAGGAGGAAAGGACTAAAAGTCTTTTCCTTTTTTTCATTACATGCTTTAATAAAAGCATAAATAATGAAAGAGTGAAGGCCCATGATAGCTGTCGGAGATTATATTTGGATTGAATACATAGAGAACAATGAGTTCAAAAAAGCGAGGAGTAAAGCAGTCAGTATTGAAAGCGGTGAACTGTACATCTCATATCCCGTCGATCTGGATACGGGACGGACGGTCTTTTTACACAAAGGGTTGGAGATAACAGCTGAATTTATGGGGAACGGCCAAGTGCCTTATCAATTTAAAACCATAATTAAAGGGAAGAAAAAAGATCCCATCCCGATGATCGGACTGGATATTCCCCCTAAGGAAGAAATGAAGCGGATTCAAAGACGCCGGTACGTCCGTGCAGACGCTGTATTGGATGTAGCCGTCAAAATGGAAGCGGAAAAAACCGCCTTTCAAACGGTTTCTTCTAATATGAGCGCCGGCGGAATTGCAGTTGTGCTGCCTGAACATATTTCCGCGGAACCGGGTGAAAAGCTGCATGTTTCGTTTTCTCTTTCCGAAAAGGAAAATACAGCGGATATAACGGCCGAGGCTGTTACCCAGCGGGTTTTTTATGATGAAAAGGCGGCGAAACGAAAAATGACGCTTGAATTTACAGACATCGACCCCGTGTCTCAGCAGCATATACTCCGATACTGTATGCGCGCGCAGCTGCAGCAGAGAAGAAACCGTCAGCCGGAATAAACTGCAGCGCACTTTTCCATACTAATCCTAATGGAGGTGCGCGTGTATGAAAACATTTGAACGTCTGCTGGTCAAATTGGTCTGCATTCAGCTCGTTATTTTGGGCGCGGTACAGTTTTTGCTTCATTATCAGCCTATTGAACCTTATATTTCGAAAGCTGTGAAATATGAAGGAGTGGATAAAATGGAGAAAAAAGAATGGATTGAAACGGTAAAGCGGTAAATCGTCTCAATTTTTTCGCCCCTTTTCGGACAGTTCATGATACAATCCATAGAGGAGTAAAGAGCAAGGAGAGAGATTATGGACAAGAAATTATCAATTGCAATCGACGGTCCGGCGGCTGCCGGAAAAAGCACCGTTGCTAAAATAGTGGCTGAGAAAAAATCATATGTGTACATTGACACGGGAGCGATGTATCGTGCCATTACATATACAGCGCTCAAGCAAAATGCCGATTTAACGGATGAAGCCGCGCTCACAGAGCTTTTGAAGCGTACGGAAATTGAGCTTGTATCCGCTCCGGAAGGACAAATCGTTCTGGTAAACGGTGAAGATGTAACAGAAGAAATCCGAAAAGACGAAGTCAGCAACCAAGTATCTATCGCTGCCAAGCATAAAGGCGTCAGAGAAGAAATGGTGAAAAGACAGCAGCAGCTCGGAGAAAAAGGCGGCGTCGTCATGGACGGCCGTGATATCGGAACTCACGTGCTGCCTGATGCGGAAGTGAAAATTTTCCTTTTGGCGTCCGTAGAAGAAAGAGCGAAGCGCCGATATGAAGAGAATAAGAAAAAGGGCTATGACGTGAATTACGAGACGCTCATTGAAGAAATTGCAAGACGCGATAAACTCGATTCAGAGAGGGAAGTTTCCCCGCTGCGCAAAGCGGATGACGCGGTTGAAATCGATACGACGTCACTGAGCATCCCTGAGGTCGCAGGAAAAATTCTGGAGATCGTTGAACAGAAATCACGTTAACATCGGGCGGAGCTCATTTTAATTTTTTTCAAAAGACAAGATGTTATTGCTTGACAAACCAGTCCTTTTATTAGAAGTTAATACTAATAAAACTTTTTATTGATCATTCAAAATCTTTTTTTGGATGATTCTTTAATACATATTCGGCTGGAAAGCGGACATTCACATGTTCAGCTTTCAAACCGTTTTAATTAAGCTGTGTAGGTTTGGACCAAGGAGGTTATTCAAATGACAGAGGAAATGAATCAAATTGATGTTCAAGTGCCAGAGGTTGGAGATGTAGTAAAAGGGATTGTGACAAAGGTAGAGGACAAGCATGTAGATGTCGAAATTATCAATGTCAAACAATCCGGGATCATTCCAATCAGTGAATTATCAAGTCTTCATGTAGAGAAAGCATCGGATGTCGTAAAAGTTGACGACGAGCTTGACCTGAAAGTAACAAAAGTGGAAGACGATGCTTTGATTTTATCTAAACGTGCCGTTGATGCTGACCGCGCTTGGGAAGACCTTGAAAAAAAATTCGAAACAAAAGAAGTGTTTGAAGCTGAAGTGAAAGATGTGGTGAAAGGCGGTCTCGTCGTTGATATCGGCGTTCGCGGCTTCATTCCCGCATCACTTGTCGAAGCTCATTTCGTCGAGGATTTCACTGACTATAAAGGGAAAACTCTCTCTCTTATCGTCGTTGAACTTGACCGTGATAAAAACCGTGTGATTCTTTCACACCGGGCTGTAGTGGAAAAAGAACAGACAGCCAAAAAGCATGATTTTCTCCAAACGCTTGAAGTTGGAAGCGTGCTTGAAGGAAAAGTGCAGCGCCTGACTGATTTCGGCGCGTTTGTCGACATCGGCGGAATCGACGGACTTGTTCATATTTCGCAGCTGTCTCATTCACACGTCGAAAAACCGTCTGACGTCGTGGAAGAAGGACAGGACGTAAAAGTGAAAGTATTGTCCGTAGACCGCGATAACGAGCGCATTTCTTTATCTATTAAAGAAACGCTGCCGGGACCTTGGAGCCGGATCGGCGAAAAGGTGAAGCAGGGAGATGTGCTTGAAGGAAAAGTGCAGCGCCTCGTAAGCTTCGGCGCCTTTGTGGAAATTCTTCCCGGCGTGGAAGGACTTGTGCACATTTCGCAAATTTCCAATAAACATATCGGAACGCCGCATGAAGTGCTTGAAGAAGGACAGACTGTTAAAGTGAAAGTCCTGGACGTTAACGAAAGCGAAGAGCGCATTTCCTTAAGCATGCGTGAGCTTGAAGAAGCGCCGAAAGCCGATCAGGAGGACTTCCGCCAATACCAGGCGAAAGAAGAGCCGAGCACCGGCTTCCAGCTTGGCGATTTAATCGGAGACAAGCTTAATAAATTAAAATAAATTGGTGATAAAACGTGACACGAGCAGAACGCAAAAGAGAACATATAAATCATGCGCTGTCTACCGGTCAAAGCCGGGAAACGGGGTTTGATGATATTACGTTTGTTCATGTCAGCCTGCCAGACCTTGCATTGGAAAAAGTGGATATCTCAACGAAAATCGGCGGACTCACAAGCAGTTCGCCGATTTTTATCAATGCGATGACAGGAGGCGGCGGACAGCTTACATACGAAATTAACAGATCACTGGCAAGAGCCGCGCGCAAAGCCGGCATGCCGCTGGCTGTCGGTTCGCAGATGTCGGCACTGAAAGATCCCGCTGAACGGTATTCCTACGAAATCGTCAGAAAAGAGAATCCGGACGGTTTAATATTTGCGAATTTAGGCAGCGAGGCGGACGCCGAGCAGGCGAAAAGGGCAGTTGATATGATTGAAGCAGACGCCCTCCAGATTCATTTGAATGTGATTCAGGAGATCGTCATGCCTGAGGGAGACAGAAGCTTTACGGGCGCCCTCAGCCGCATTGAGCGGATTGCTGATGGAGCGGGAGTGCCCGTTTTTGTCAAAGAAGTCGGCTTCGGCATGAGCAGGGAATCCGCACGGCGGTTATTTGATGCCGGGGCGGCAGCCGTTGATGCCGGCGGATACGGCGGGACAAATTTCTCTAAAATTGAAAATCTGCGCAGAGAGAAGGCGCTTCAATTTTTTAACACGTGGGGAATTTCTACAGCCGCAAGTTTAGCGGAAATCCGTTCGCTTTCCGCTGATCAATCCGTTATCGCATCTGGAGGGCTGCAAAGTGCGCTGGATGTCGCCAAATCGATTGCTCTCGGCGCATGCTGCGCGGGAATGGCGGGCACATTCCTGAAAGCTCTCACCTCAAAAGGAGAAGAGGGTCTTTTTGACGAGATGACGGCGCTTTTACAAGAGCTCAAAATAATTATGACCGTCCTTGGGTGTCAAACGGTCGCCCAATTGCAAAAGGCGCCTTTGGTTATAAAAGGTGACACACATCACTGGCTTTCTGAACGGGGAATTGACACATCCCGTTTCAGCAGACGTTAAAAGGCATGCGGACCCGCATGCCTTTTTTGCTTTACGATTTTCTTTTTCGGAATTCCCCGTTTTGCTCGAGGCTTGTCGCTCCTTTATGGTGAATCGAATCGTCGCGGTCCGATTCCACTCGGCGGGAGGCTTTCAGTTTTTTCTCCTGTCTGTCTTTTCCCATCATCATCCGCTCCTTTCAGGATAATTGGTTTAAAAAATGCGTTCCCGCTCCATACTGATCAAAGGAGGAGCGATTTATGGAACCGTTTTATTATTACTGGTCGATGTGGTTTTTATGGATACTTGCGACTTTTATTTTTGCCAAAACGAAAAGCCGTTTTTACGTATCAGTCTTTATTTTGACTAATATGATGGCAAGCATACATCAGATGACCGCTTATTTTACACTGAACGCGGCATATGTCATGTTTTTTGCTGCCGCATTTGTTTACGCGGGGAGTCTCGGCATGCATAAGCGGCTCCGTAATGTCCTGATTCATTTGACGGCTGCTGCAGCGTACAGCTTTATCTTTCTTTTTGCATTATATGATCCCGTTTGGTTTATCATAAAACCTGAGTGGGCGGCTGTCATACTGCTTACCGTTATTACGGTTTCTGTTGAGGGGCGATTTTCTGAGAGGCTTTGTCTTTTTGTTCTCGGCATGTGCCAGGGAGAGTTATTGTATTCGGCGGTCATTCACAAAATTGCAGGCGCGGCAGCCGTCGGCGGCTATCAATGGCTTTCAGGCTGCTCGGCGGGAGTGATTCTGCTTATCGGGCTGACTACCTATGAACAGCTTGCAGCGCGCATCAGCCAAAAAAGCAAAAAGCAGGGCAAAGGGGCCACCAAAATGTCTTGAAAACGGACGGAGACTGTTGCATGAATGCGAAACATTTCGAAGAATACATTGTGATCTCGGTGAAAACTGATATAATAAATGAGTTAAGCCCTTCTGTTGAAGGGTTCTTTTCATAGCGAAGATGATTTTTAATAACCGGTTGAACAATTTTTGTGAAAATGTAAGCGGCTGGATTGAAAGGAAGGGTACTATGGGTAAACCTGTCGTAGCCATTGTCGGAAGACCGAATGTGGGAAAATCCACAATCTTTAACCGGATTGCGGGTGAAAGAATTTCAATAGTAGAAGATACCCCCGGAGTGACGCGGGACCGGATATACAGTTCGGCGGAATGGCTGAATTATGATTTTAACCTGATTGACACGGGCGGAATTGACATCGGAGACGAACCGTTTCTGACACAGATCCGCCAGCAGGCCGAAATCGCCATGGACGAGGCTGATGTGATCATCTTTATGGTGAACGGCCGCGAAGGTGTAACGTCTGCGGATGAAGAAGTGGCAAAAATATTGTACCGGACGAAAAAACCGGTCGTATTAGCCGTTAATAAATTAGATAATACCGAAATGAGAGCGAACATCTATGACTTTTACGCGCTCGGTTTTGGAGAGCCTTATCCGATTTCCGGTACTCACGGTTTGGGATTGGGAGATTTGCTCGATGCTTGTGCCGAGCATTTTAAAAACATTCCCGAAACGAAGTATAATGATGATGTCGTTCAATTCTGTCTGATCGGCCGTCCGAATGTCGGAAAATCCTCTCTGGTCAATGCGATGCTCGGCGAAGAGCGGGTTATCGTGAGCAACGTGGCGGGAACGACGAGAGACGCTGTAGATACGGCATTCACTTATAACCAGCAGGAATTTGTGATTGTTGACACGGCGGGCATGAGAAAAAAGGGAAAAGTATATGAAACAACAGAAAAATACAGCGTACTTCGGGCATTAAAAGCCATTGACCGCTCAGACGTCGTCGGCGTGGTACTGAACGCTGAAGAAGGCATCCTTGAGCAGGACAAGCGGATCGCCGGATATGCCCATGAAGCAGGAAAAGCAGTCGTCATCGTCGTAAACAAATGGGATGCCGTTGATAAAGACGAACGCACGATGAAAGAATTTGAACAGAATATACGGGAGCATTTCCAATTTCTCGATTATGCGCCGGTACTGTTCATGTCGGCACTGACGACAAAGCGGATTCATACTCTCATGCCTGCGATTATTAAAGCGAGTGAAAACCACTCTCTCCGCGTGCAGACAAATGTCTTAAATGATGTCATCATGGATGCGGTCGCCATGAATCCGACTCCGACGCACAATGGCTCCCGTCTGAAAATTTATTATGCGACTCAAGTCGCTGTTAAACCGCCGAGCTTCGTTGTTTTTGTCAACGATCCGGAACTGATGCATTTTTCTTATGAACGCTTTTTAGAAAACCGAATCCGTGATGCTTTCGGATTTGAAGGTACGCCAATTAAAATATTTGCAAGAGCAAGAAAATAAAAAGGTGTGATACAGAGATGAAAAAAGTGGCAATGCTTGGAGCGGGAAGCTGGGGCACTGCACTTTCTTTAGTGCTGGCTGATAACGGACATCAGGTCATGATGTGGGGGCACCGTGCCGAATTGATCGATCAAATCAACGGGCTGCATGAAAACAAAGATTATCTGCCGGGGGTGGAGCTGTCAAGCTCTATCATCGGCACAGCTGATTTAAGCGAGGCTTTAACAGGAGCTGACTTCATCATTGTGGCGGTTCCGACAAAAGCCATTCGGGAAGTGCTGAAAAAGGCTCTGCCTTACATCCCGAAACAGTCGATCTTTGTTCATGTCAGCAAAGGAATTGAGCCGGATTCGCTTCTCCGCATTTCAGAATTAATGGAAGAGGAGCTGCCTGAGGAGTACAGAAAAGACATCGTTGTGCTTTCAGGGCCGAGCCACGCTGAGGAAGTCGGATTGAGACACCCGACGACTGTTACATCATCTTCAAAAAATATCGAGGCTGCAGAAGCGGTTCAGGATCTATTTATGAACCAGCATTTCCGTGTCTATACCAATCCGGATATGATCGGTGTTGAAATAGGGGGAGCGTTAAAGAACATCATCGCTCTGGCAGCGGGAATTACAGACGGATTGGGATACGGAGATAACGCAAAAGCGGCCCTGATCACCCGCGGTCTTGCTGAAATCGCCAGGCTCGGCACAAAGATGGGCGGAAACCCTCTCACCTTTTCCGGCCTGACCGGCGTAGGCGACTTAATCGTGACGTGTACGAGCGTCCATTCCCGCAATTGGCGCGCCGGCAACCTGCTCGGCAAAGGGTACAAGCTTGAGGCTGTCCTTGACAAGATGGGAATGGTTGTTGAAGGCGTGCGGACGACGAAAGCGGCGTATCAGCTTTCTCAAAAATACCAAGTGAAAATGCCGATTACAGAGGCGCTTCACCAAGTGTTATTTAACGGGCAGAAGGTAGAAACGGCCGTAGAATCTTTAATGGCCAGAGTGAAAACCCATGAGATGGAAGACTTGGTCAACACATTCGAAAACCGGGTGAAGTGACAATAACATGCCGTCTGCATATTCTGAAATGACGAAAGTCCAAAACGCGGAACTCTCCGGCTGAAATCGCTTAAAACATTTGCTGATTTAGGCAGAAGAGGATGCAGACGTACGCATCTACGCATACTATAGCATCGAAGTCCAAGAGAGTGTATCTCAGACGTATAGGTGAATATAGTCAACTTGACTGAAGCAAAGTCCCCCTCTTTGCTTCAGTTTTTTTTTGTTTTTTCAATAGATGGAAAACCTGTTGATCTTTTCAACATTTGTATATTAAAATGAAATATAACGCTTACAATGATGGGACGGGGGGCACGGACGTGAGTGTGGCATTGATGAAAATGTGGTTTGCGCTTGGTGCTATGGGATTAATGTTTGTTGCGGTGGCCTCTATTTATGTCAGCAGGTACAAAGTGAAAAACAAGCTGATCAAAGCAGCAGTTTCTTCGCTCGCTTATGCCTGTATGGTCATCTCGGGATTGATCGTGTTAATGGTCGTTTTCAGCGGGCCTGTCAATGAATAAGCAAAAAAGGGGGCGCGGAATGCATAAGATGAAAATGGCCGTCATAACGGCATTTGCGGTGCTTCTGCTGTCCGGCTGTCTGTATCCTGAAGCGGAAAAAACTGAAAATAAAGTATCTTACAAGCATCAGCTTCAGCAGGTTCAAGCGGCAGTGGATGAGTTTAAAAAAGCGAACGGCGGACTTCTGCCGATTCAGACCAAAGATATGAAAACACCGATCTATCAAAAATATCCGATAGATTTTAAGCGGCTCGCGCCCAGATATATAGAGGAGCCGCCGGCATCAGCTTTTGAAAGCGGAGGAATGTACCAATACGTGCTTGTCGATGTGGAAAATAAGCCGACCGTGAAGCTGATCGATCTCCAAATGGCGGAGGCAATCCGCGATATGAAGCTGCGTGTTAAAATGTATCAGGAAAAACATACATATCCGCCCTATGAGGATGCCGTTTCAAAAGGGCTGTTCACTTTAAATAAAAAGAAGCTCGGCATGAAAGACACTCCTTCAGTCAAAAGTCCGGTTTCAGGCACGTCTCTGCCGCTTTTAATCGGCGCTGACGGAGAAATCTATGCCGACTATCGCGTCGATCTCGCCCGCTGCCTGAAAGAAAACAAAAAGAAAATCAGACCGGGCGCGGAAATTCAGGATATTTTATGGAAAGAGACGCCTTTCGTCCCGGCCTTTTCAGTCACATACACCGTAAATGAAAAACAGGAACCCGTTTTTTTAGAAAGTAAAACGAAACAGGAATGAACCTTTCTCCCGCGCATACAAATAGGGAGAAAGGTTTTTTTGATTCCGATAGAAAAGATTGCCTGAAAATTTTCTAAAGATGTCATATTGAAATAGGACAACGTCATACACATATAGTGTCCTGTATTTGATTGAAGAATGGTGAATGAAAAATGATAAGGATAGGAAGTCCGGGAGGGGATCACTTGGAAAAGGTCGATATTTTCAAGGATATCGCTGAACGAACAGGAGGCGATATATACTTAGGAGTCGTCGGCGCTGTCCGTACAGGGAAATCTACATTTATTAAAAAATTTATGGAGCTTGTGGTGCTCCCGAATATCAGCAATGAAGCCGACCGAGCGCGGGCGCAGGATGAGCTTCCGCAAAGCGCAGCAGGAAAAACGATAATGACCACAGAACCAAAATTTGTTCCGAATCAAGCCATGTCCGTACATGTGGCGGAAGGGCTTGACGTCAATATCCGTCTTGTGGATTGTGTGGGATACACGGTTCCCGGTGCGAAGGGGTATGAAGATGAAAACGGCCCGAGAATGATTAATACACCATGGTACGAAGAACCGATTCCCTTTCATGAAGCGGCGGAGATCGGTACGAGAAAAGTCATCCAGGAACATTCCACAATCGGGGTCGTCATTACGACGGATGGCTCAATCGGTGATATTGCGCGGGGCGATTACGTAGAAGCGGAAGAAAGAGTCATTGACGAGCTGAAGGAAGTCGGCAAACCGTTTATTATGGTCATCAACTCGGTGAAGCCGTACCACCCGGAAACAGAAGCGCTCAGAGCTGAATTAAGCGCGAAATATGATATCCCCGTTCTCGCCATGAGTGTTGAAAGCATGAGGGAAACAGATGTGTTAAGCGTTCTCAGAGAAGCGCTTTACGAGTTCCCTGTGCTGGAAGTGAATGTCAACCTTCCGAGCTGGGTCATGGTGCTGAAAGAAAATCACTGGCTCAGAGAAAGTTACCAGGAGTCAGTGAAAGAAACCGTAAAAGATATCAAACGACTGCGCGACGTCGACCGGGTTGTCGGCCACTTCAGTGAATTTGAGTTTATCGAAAGCGCCGGATTGGCCGGAATTGAACTCGGCCAGGGTGTCGCAGAAATTGATTTATACGCGCCGGATCATTTATACGACCAGATTTTAAAAGAAGTAGTGGGCGTCGAAATCCGCGGGAAAGACCACCTGCTTGAATTAATGCAGGACTTCGCCCACGCGAAAAAGGAATATGATCAGGTTTCAGACGCGCTGAAAATGGTGAAACAGACCGGCTACGGCATTGCAGCCCCGGCCTTAACGGATATGAGCCTTGATGAACCGGAAATCATCAGACAGGGATCAAGATTCGGAGTAAGGCTGAAAGCGGTCGCCCCGTCCATTCATATGATCAAAGTGGATGTGGAAAGTGAATTCGCGCCGATCATCGGGACGGAAAAGCAAAGCGAAGAGCTTGTCCGCTACTTAATGCAGGACTTTGAGGATGATCCGCTTTCGATCTGGAACTCCGATATTTTCGGAAGATCATTGAGCTCGATCGTAAGAGAAGGAATCTCGGCGAAACTGTCGCTTATGCCGGAAAATGCGAGATATAAACTGAAAGAAACGCTTGAGAGAATTATAAACGAAGGCTCAGGCGGCCTGATCGCCATTATTTTGTAAGCTGAAGGACCTCTTCCTGAAACGGGGGGTCTTTTTTTGTCTTTTAGATACTGGAAATCAATCAAGGATTAGGAGGAAAAAAGCAAAAAAAGGAATATTTGTTCGGTAAAACACGCGAAAACCTTGACGAGCAAGGGATTGGGGCTTTAAAATGCTTGATATGGCTTTTTATATGTGTTACTCTACTTACAGAAAATCTTCACTTTGTTGGACAAACATTCCTCAAAGTGTCTGTTTTCTTTTGAAAAGCCGTTTACTTGTCTGTTCTTCCCTGCTTTGATTTTTTATAAGACAGGTTTAGAATCAGGCTGAACTGTGAAGAAATGATAATAAACTGCTGAATTGATACCCTTTTGGGAGGAGGTGAAAGGCATGAACAAGACAGAACTAATCAATGCGGTTGCAGAAGCAAGCGAATTGTCTAAAAAAGACGCTACAAAAGCAGTTGATTCTGTTTTTGATACGATTTTAGATGCACTTAAAAATGGTGATAAAATCCAACTGATCGGTTTCGGTAACTTTGAGGTGCGCGAGCGTTCTGCACGTAAAGGACGTAACCCGCAAACAGGTGAAGAAATCGAAATCCCTGCAAGCAAGGTACCTGCTTTCAAACCAGGTAAAGCTCTTAAAGACGCTGTTGCAGGAAAATAATTGTGAATATAGATCGTGTATGCATCTGATACATACACTTTGTTTCTTCACAGAAAAGCCCCTTGATAAAGGGGCTTTTCATATTTAAGCTGCCTCGGTCTCCGGGCAGGACTTTCGTTTTGCTTTTGGCGCGTCAAATGTGCTAGAATCGAAATTAAATGTATTCAATGGTGGAGGACACAGACAATGAAAGAAGTTAATAAAGAACAGATTGAACAGGCAGTTCGCCAGATTTTAGAGGCGATTGGAGAAGACCCGGACCGGGAAGGTCTTTTAGATACACCGAAACGCGTGGCGAAAATGTATGCGGAAGTATTCTCGGGGTTAAATGAAGACCCGAAAGAGCATTTCAAAACCGTTTTCGGCGAGGACCACGAGGAGCTTGTTCTTGTAAAAGATATCGCGTTTCATTCTATGTGTGAACATCATCTTGTTCCTTTTTACGGAAAAGCGCATATTGCCTACATTCCGCGCGGCGGTAAAGTGACAGGCCTGAGTAAATTGGCGCGTGCAGTGGAAGCCGTTTCAAAACGCCCGCAGCTGCAGGAGCGCATTACTTCAACGATTGCAGAAAGCATCGTAGACACCTTAGATCCCCACGGCGTCATGGTTGTCGTTGAAGCTGAGCATATGTGCATGACGATGAGAGGCGTAAGAAAGCCGGGGGCAAAAACGGTAACTTCCGCCGTAAGAGGTATTTTTAAAGATGACGCTGCGGCGCGTTCCGAAGTGTTAGAACATATTAAACGTGCGGATTAATTATGATAGAGGGTGCAGATATGAATTCAAAGCATTCAAGTGATTTTGTCGTCATTAAAGCGGTCGAGGACGGTGTGAACGTCATCGGTTTAACGAGAGGAACGGATACGAAATTCCACCATTCTGAAAAGCTGGACAAAGGTGAAGTGATTATCGCTCAGTTTACAGAGCATACTTCAGCCATCAAAGTGAGGGGCAATGCCCTCATCCAGACCGCTTACGGAGAAATGAACAGCGAAAAAAAATAAGCCGGCTGTTTCCCGCTTTTGCCAAATGCCCGCAAACGGCGGGAGAATACAGCCAATTTCTTTTTTTTATGCTATAATGATACCTGCGTATAATAATGACGAGTAAATCTCATACATATTAGAATAAATGTGAATTTGGGGACAAGGGTGATATTTTTGCAAGACATCTACGGAACTTTAGCGAATTTAAATACGAAATTAAAACAAAAGCTGTCTCATCCTTATTTAGCGAAACATATTTCTGCGCCGAAAATCGATGAGGATAAGCTTCTTCTTTTTCACGCTTTGTTTGAAGAGGCGGACATTAAGAACAACGACAGAGAAAATTACATAGTAACTGCGATGCTTGTCCAAAGCGCCCTTGATACCCACGATGAAGTGACAACAGCCAGAGCGTTAAAGCGAGACGAAAATAAAAACCGGCAGCTTACCGTACTTGCCGGCGACTATTTCAGCGGATTGTATTATTCGCTTTTATCTGAAATGAAGGATATCTATATGATCCGGACGCTCGCTACGGCAATTAAAGAAATCAATGAGCATAAAATCCGTCTGTACGATCGGTCTGTCAATGACTTGAACCAATTGATCGAAAGCATGGCGATTGTGGAAGCGGCCCTGTTTCACAGAGTGTCAGACCACTTTAATCTTCCGCGCTGGAAAGAGCTGGCGAGTGATTTTTTTGTGTATAAGCGGCTGATGAACGGCAATGCTATATTTCTCGATGTCATCGGCAATATTGTAAAGTCAGGGAAATCAAAGGCTGAAATACTGGAAGAAAGCTTCCGAAAGGCGAAGCAAAGCATTGAAACGCTGCTGCCGCTCAACTCACCAATCCAAAATCTAATGCTGAACCGGCTTAAAGCGATCAGCCAAGACAAAACATATCATCAGAAAGTGGAAGAAGGGTAATCAACATGCAGGAGTCAAAAGAACAGCGCGTACACGGCGTGTTTGAAAAAATCTATAAAAATTATGACCAAATGAACTCTGTCATCAGTTTTCAGCAGCATAAAAAATGGCGCGACAAAACGATGCAGATCATGAATGTGCAAGAAGGCGCAAAAGCGCTTGACGTCTGCTGCGGGACGGCTGACTGGACGATTGCCCTCGCAGAAGCTGCCGGAAAAAGCGGCGAAATCAAAGGGCTGGATTTCAGCAAAAATATGCTGAGCATCGGCGAGAAAAAACTAAAAGAGGGCGGTTACAGCCAAATTGAGCTTTTGCACGGAAACGCGATGGAGCTTCCTTTCGCTGATGATTCTTTTGATTTTGTCACCATCGGCTTCGGACTCAGGAACGTTCCCGACTATCTGACCGTGCTGAAAGAAATGCGGCGCGTCGTCAAACCGGGCGGACAGGTCGTATGCCTGGAAACATCCCAGCCGGAAATGATCGGTTTCAGACAGGCATATTTTCTTTATTTTAAATACATCATGCCTTTCTTCGGAAAAATGTTTGCGAAGAGCTATAAAGAATATTCTTGGCTTCAAGAATCAGCAAGAGAATTTCCCGGTATGAAAGAGCTTGCGCGTCTGTTTGAAGAAGCGGGCCTGACGAATGTCAAATACCATTCGTTTACCGGCGGAGTGGCCGCTACGCATATCGGCTGGAAATGATGAATATACAGATGTTTGGGTGAATGATATGAAATTTAAAATGGCCTATTCTTTTTTAAATGATGATATTGATGTGATCGAAAGGGAGCTTGAGCAGACGGTACGGTCTGACTATCCCTTGCTGAGTGAAGCCGGGCTCCATCTGCTTCAGGCAGGAGGCAAGCGGATCCGTCCTGTTTTCGTATTGCTTTCCGGCATGTTCGGCGACTATGACATTAATAAAATAAAATATGTTGCGGTGACGCTGGAGATGATTCATATGGCTTCCCTCGTCCATGACGACGTCATTGATGACGCCGAGCTGCGGAGAGGAAAGCCGACCATTAAAGCCAAATGGGACAACCGCATTGCCATGTATACCGGTGATTATATGCTTGCGGGCTCGCTTGAGATGATGACGAGACTGGATGAGCCGAAAGCCCACCGGATCCTGTCCAAAACCATCGTAGAAGTATGCCTCGGAGAAATTGAACAGATCAAAGATAAATATAATATGGAACAAAACCTCAGAACCTATTTACGCCGCATCAAACGGAAAACGGCGCTTCTTATCGCCGTCAGCTGCCAGCTCGGCGCCATCGCTTCGGGAGCTGATGAAAAGATTCATAAAGCATTATATTGGTTCGGCTATTACGTGGGCATGTCCTACCAGATTATTGATGATATCCTTGATTTCACTTCAACGGAAGAGGAGCTGGGAAAACCGGTCGGAGGAGATCTGCTGCAAGGAAACGTCACTCTGCCCGTTTTGTACGCGCTGCGTCAGCCTGAATTGAAAAATCAGCTGAAATTAATTAACAGCGAAACAACACAGGAGCAGCTCGCCCCCATTATTGAAAATATTAAACGCACAGATGCGATTGAAAAATCAATGGCCGTCAGTGACAGATACTTAAAAAAAGCGTTTGAAAAGCTGAATACGCTGCCGAGGGGACGTGCGCGTTCATCATTGGCCGCCATTGCCAAATATATCGGCAAACGGAAATTTTAAATCCTTTTACGAACAAGATGTGAACATTCTCTGCCCTGGATTGATTAATTGTCAGAAAGATGTTACGATTTCGGTGTGCAACTTGAAAGCCTATACATAATGATGGGGTGGAGAATCTTATGGAAAAAACTTTTATCATGGTAAAACCGGACGGCGTACAGCGCCAGCTGATCGGAGAGATTTTATCGAGATTTGAGCGTAAGGGCTTACAATTGGCAGGAGCCAAGCTGATGCAAGTTTCAGAACAGATGGCTGAAAACCATTATGCTGAACATAAAGGGAAACCGTTTTTCGGTGAGCTTGTGGAATTTATTACATCAGGACCCGTATTTGCAATGGTATGGGAAGGGGAAAATGTAGTAGAGATCACAAGACAGCTGATCGGAAAAACAAACCCGAAAGACGCACTGCCAGGCACGATTCGCGGTGACTACGGCATGTTTGTCGGCAAAAATATCATTCACGGTTCAGACTCCTTAGAAAGCGCTGAACGGGAAATTGACATTTTCTTTAAACAGGAAGAGCTTGTACCGTATCAAAAATTAATGGCCGACTGGGTGTACTAAGCCGTCAGCCTTTCTTTTTCTCTTGTTATGAAAAGGTTTACATATTTTAAGAAAGACAGAGGTTTCGCTGCCCTGTCTTTTCATTTCTCACAAATCAGCCTGCGGGCTGATTTTTTTATTGAAATCATACAAATTAGAAAGAAAACAGGCTATACTAGGACAAAAGACAGCGAGATTGGGAGAGAAGCGATGGAGTCTTACGACATTTTTATCACCAAGTGGAAGAAAATAACCGGTGTTGATTTATCTTTATACAAAGAAGCACAAATGAAAAGGCGGCTGACGTCCCTTTATGAAAAAAAGGGATTCAAAGATTTTCAGGAATTTGCCGCCGCTTTGGAGAAAGACAAGCTTTTATTAAATGAAACATTGGACAGGATGACAATCAATGTTTCTGAATTTTACCGAAATTATAAACGATGGGAAGTTCTTGAAACCTCAATTCTTCCGTTAATAAAGCATAACAAACCGTTAAAAATATGGAGTGCGGCCTGTTCAACGGGGGAGGAACCCTATACCTTGGCCATGATTCTCAATCAGCAGGCGGGTTTGGCCGGATATGATATATTGGCGACAGATATTGATGAAAAGGCGCTCGGCAAAGCCAGGCGGGGTATCTATCAGGAGCGGTCTCTGCAAGAGGTGCCGGCTTCCATAAAAAGCCGCTATTTCACCAAGCAGGCTGACAACAGCTATCAAGTAAAACAAGAGATTCAGAAAAACATCCGGTTTAAGCGGCATAACCTGCTTGCCGACAGCTATGAACAGGATTTTGATCTGATCGTCTGCCGCAATGTTTTTATTTATTTTACTGAAAAAGCGAAAGAAGAGCTGTATGTGAAAATGGCGGACAGCCTGAAAAAGAACGGAATCCTGTTTGTCGGAAGCACAGAACAAATTTTCAGCCCGGAAAAATTCGGCCTTGAAAGCACCGATACATTTTTTTATCAAAAAAGATAGAAGACATTTTATGAAAACTTGTGTTATAGTTTTACTTAAAAGCGTTAATGTGATGAAGGGAGAAGAACGAAATGAGATACTTAACAGCCGGAGAATCACACGGTCCGCAGCTGACGACCATTATAGAAGGTGTGCCTGCGGGGCTTTATATAACTGAGGAAGACATTAATTTTGAGCTTGCCAGACGCCAAAAAGGGCACGGGCGCGGACGGCGCATGCAGATTGAAACGGACAGAGCGAAGATTACGAGCGGCGTGCGGCATGCCCGGACACTCGGTTCACCCATTGCGCTCGTTGTAGAAAATAAAGACTGGACCCACTGGACAAAAATTATGGGTGCCGCACCGATTACAGAAGAAGAAGAAAGTGAAATGAAACGCCAGATCTCAAGACCGAGACCGGGGCACGCGGATTTAAACGGCGCCATTAAGTACAATCACCGCGATATGAGAAATGTGTTAGAACGATCTTCCGCGCGTGAGACAACGGTTCGCGTGGCTGCCGGAGCCGTCGCTAAAAAGATTTTAGCGGAGCTTGGCATTACAGTGGCCGGACATGTTTTGCAAATCGGCGGGGTAAAAGCCGAGAAGACCGCCTACACATCCATTGAAGATCTCAAGCGGGTAACGGAAGAATCACCGGTCAGATGCTACGATGAAGAAGCAGGCCGGCAAATGATGGCAGCCATTGATGAAGCGAAGGCAAACGGCGACTCAATCGGCGGAATCGTTGAAGTGATTGTCGAAGGCATGCCGGTCGGTGTCGGAAGCTATGTCCATTATGACCGTAAACTGGACAGCAAGCTCGCCGCTGCCGTTCTGTCGATCAATGCTTTTAAAGGGGTCGAGTTCGGCATCGGTTTTGAAGCGGCCGGCAAAAACGGCAGTGATGTTCATGATGAAATCGTGTGGGATGAAGAGAAAGGCTACACACGCGCCACAAATAGGCTCGGAGGATTAGAAGGCGGTATGTCGACAGGAATGCCGATTGTCGTCCGCGGTGTTATGAAACCGATCCCGACTTTATATAAGCCGCTGAAAAGCGTTGATATTGAAACGAAAGAGCCGTTCTCAGCGAGCATTGAACGTTCAGACAGCTGCGCGGTTCCTGCGGCAAGCGTCGTGGCTGAAGCGGCAGTGGCCTGGGAAATCGCAAATGCCGTCGTAGAACAATTCGGCCTTGACCAGATCGACCGCATTAAAGAAAATGTTGAAAACATGAAGAAACTATCGAGGGAATTCTAATGAAGGAGCTTGAGGTTCGGACGGCTTCCTCCGCATATCCCGTGTATATCGGTGAAGGCATCAGGAAACAGGCCGCTGCACTTTTGACTTCACTGAACAGGCCGCTGACAAAAATCCTGCTCGTCATCGACGCTGAAGTCGACCGGCTTTACGGTGATGAGATGTTCCGGCTTCTAAACGAAACATGGCCCGTAAAAAAAGTGATCGTCCCGAGCGGAGAAGAAGCGAAGTCTCTGAAAGAGTATGAACGGATTCAATCGGAAGCGATCGCTTTCCATATGGACCGCTCTTCATGTATGATCGCCTTCGGAGGCGGTGTGACGGGTGATTTGGCCGGCTTTTGCGCAGCGACTTTTATGCGCGGAATTGATTTCATCCAAATGCCGACGACACTGCTTGCCCATGACAGCGCGGTCGGCGGCAAGGTGGCCGTCAATCATAAACTCGGAAAGAATTTAATCGGAGCGTTCTATCAGCCGAAAGCGGTGATTTATGATACGGAGCTTCTGAAAACCCTGCCGGAACAAGAGCTGAGATCGGGTATGGCTGAGGTGATAAAACATGCGTTTATCGCCGATCACGCTTTTTTAGAAAAGCTTCTCACGCTTGATACGTTAAACGGACTGACAAGCGCTGAGCTGAATGAAATGATTTATAAAGGAATCTCAATCAAATCGGCCGTTGTGCGTGAAGACGAAAAGGAAGAGGGGATAAGAGCTTTTCTGAATTTCGGACATACGCTTGGCCACGCCGTTGAGGCGGAATACGGCTACGGCCGGATTACACATGGAGATGCGGTCGCCCTCGGCATGCAGTTTGCCCTTTACGTGAGTGAACAAGTTGCGGGATGCAAGATGAACAGAAAAGAACTCACGCAATGGCTGATTGGGCTCGGCTACCCGGGAAGCATCAGACAAGATATTGCAACATCGGTTCTCTCCGCCCGGATGATGAATGACAAAAAAACGCGCGGAGGCATGACTCAGTTCATCGTATTGAAGGAATTAGGCGAAGCGCAGGACTGTATGCTTTCAAAAGATGAGCTTGAAAATTTGCTGAACAAATGGCGAATGGAGGAAACAGCATGATGATACGCGGCATTCGCGGAGCAACAACGGTGGAACAAGACACCGAACAAGAAATTTTAGAAAAAACACAGCAGCTGCTTGAAAAAATCATTGAACAAAATGGATGCAAGCCGCAAGACGTCGTGCAGATCCTGTTATCCGCCACGCCAGACATCCATTCCGTATTTCCGGCAAAAGCGGTCCGCCGCCTTTCCGGGTGGCAGTACGTCCCGGTAACGTGCATGCAGGAAATGGATGTCGCAGGCGCTTTGAAAAAGTGTATCCGTGTCCTGATGACGGTTCAGACGGATACGCCTCAAGATGAAATCAAGCATGTCTATTTAGAAAAAGCCGTTGTGTTAAGACCGGATTTATCATTGACAAAAAATACTGACATGTAATACGATAAAAAAAGCTTAGAAATACACAAGAGTGTGTATAAAGCTTAGAAGTCAGTTGATGAAACAGTTGAGTTTAGAATAGGGTAGCAGAGAATGAGTTTAGCTGAGCTGAGATAAACACGTTTTTATTCTGCCCAAAAGAAGCCTTTCTTTTGGGTTTATTTCTTATACGCAAGACCCCTCTCACTCCTCATCTCATTCTCCTTACCGTAAGGAGGAGAATCATGAATTTACAATCGGATGTTTCTTTATTTTTAAAGGACAGTCTGACACACCGCACCATTCCAATCGCAGAGACTTTTACGGTCGATACGATCACACCCATTCAGATGGTTGAAAAACTGGACAGAAACATTACGTATTTGCTGGAAAGCAAGGATGAGTCGTCAAGCTGGTCAAGATACTCTTTTATCGGTCTCGATCCTTTTATCACGATTAAAGAGAGTCATCACACATTCACTGCCGCTGATCCGAAAGGGCTTACGCTGTTTGAAGCCGGAGATTTAAAAGCCGTGCTTGACTGGATGAATGAAAGCTTCCGCATTAAAACGCCAGAGCTTGATATCCCGTTTTCGGGAGGGGCGGTCGGTTATCTGAGCTATGACATGATTCCTTTAATTGAGCCTTCCGTGCCAAGCCACGCAAAAGAAACAGATTTAGAAAAATGCATGCTGTTTGTCTGCCGGAAAATCATCGCCTACGACCATGAAACGAAACAAGTGCATTTCATTCAATATGCGGCGCTTAACGGCCGGGAGACGGAAGAAGAAAAAAGGGCCGTTTTTAAAGAAAATTGCGCTGAGCTTCGCGAGCTTATCGGTATTTTGACAGAACCGAAAGATATGAAAGAGCCGTTTTTTTCAAAAGGTACATTTAAAACACCGAGCTTTGCCAATGTGACATCCAATAATACGAAAGAAGAGTTTATGGCCGGCGTTAATAAACTGAAAGAATATATAAAAGCGGGAGATATTTTTCAAGGAGTGCTGTCGCAAAAGTTTGAGATCCCGGTATCCAGACATTCCTTTGAGCTGTACAGGGTGCTCCGCATCGTCAACCCTTCACCTTATATGTACTATATTAAACTGCCGGACAGAGACATTGTCGGGAGTTCGCCTGAACGCCTGATCCGTGTGCATGACAGACATCTGGAAATACATCCGATCGCCGGAACGAGAAAAAGGGGAGCCGGAAAAGAAGAGGACGAACGCCTGAAAAAAGAGCTGATGAATGACGAAAAAGAAAAAGCTGAACATTACATGCTTGTCGATCTGGCGCGCAATGATATCGGCAGAGTCGCGGAGTATGGTTCCGTAACCGTTCCGGAATTCACGAAGATCGTTTCTTTTTCACATGTGATGCACATCATCTCCGTTGTAACCGGCCGTTTAAAACAGGGGGTCCATCCGGTTGATGCACTGATGTCGGCATTCCCGGCAGGAACACTCTCGGGCGCTCCAAAAATCCGCGCCATGCAGATTTTAAATGAATTAGAACCGACTTCCAGAGAAACTTACGGCGGATGTATCGCTTATATCGGATTTGACGGTTCGATTGATTCGTGCATCACCATCCGCACCATGAGTGTCAAAAACGGTACGGCGTCGGTGCAGGCGGGCGCGGGAATAGTCGCTGATTCCGTCCCGGAAGCCGAATATGAAGAGAGCTGCAACAAAGCGGGGGCGCTTTTAAAAACGATTCAAATCGCAGAAGACATCTTTTCTGGCGGGGAGGAGAAGACGGATGAACAAATTTCTGCAATCGTGCGTTAATGGCGGCACGCTGAAAACCGGAGAAGCCGAAAAGCTGATGGAAATGATGATGAGCGGAGACATGTCGCAGTCTGAAATCGGCGGAATCTTATCGGTATTAGCCCACCGCGGCGAAACGGCGGAGGAGCTCGCCGGATTTGTAAAAGTGATGCGGGCCCGTGTGCAGACGGCAGATGGCCTGGAGGATGTCGTTGATACGTGCGGAACAGGCGGAGACGGGATTTCTACGTTTAACATATCAACGGCAGCAGCGATTACAGCCTCTGCCGCCGGAGCCAAAGTTGCCAAGCACGGAAATCGTTCCGTGTCGTCTAAGAGCGGCAGCGCGGATGTGCTGGAAAAACTGGGTGTTTCCATTCAAGCCACCCCTGACAGTGTCAAACACAGTATTGAGACGAAGCAAATGGGTTTTTTGTTTGCCCCGCTGTTTCATTCGTCAATGAAGCACGTCGCCGCCGTGAGAAAAGAGCTGGGCTTCCGAACCGTGTTTAACCTGCTTGGCCCGCTCAGCAACCCGATGCAGGCGAAACGGCAGGTGATCGGCGTCTATTCATCTGAAAAAGCGCGCCTGATGGCAAGCGCTTTGGAACAATTTGAAGTCAGGCACGTCATGCTTGTGTCGGCGCGTGACGGGTTAGATGAACTGTCCGTCACAGCACCGACCGATGTCATTGAGCTGAAAAACGGTGAACGTCTGGAATATGCGGTATCACCTGAACAATTCGGTTTTAAAGAAGGTTCGCTGAAAGATATTCAAGTGAGCTCAGCGGAAGAAAGCGCGCATCTCATTCAGAATATTTTTGCAAATGAAGCTCCGTCGTCCGCTCTGCACATTACAGCCTTAAATGCGGGAGCGGCCATTTATACGGCAGGTCTCGCAAACGATCTGAAAGAAGGAGCAAACATCGCTTTAGAAACGATTCAAAACGGAGATGCCAAAAGGCAGCTCGAACGTCTGAAACAGAAAGAGGAAGAATTATATGCTTGATCAAATCATTCAGCAGAAAAAAGAAGAAATCAAATCCATTGTGCTGCCGGAAACCTGTCAAATTGAACGGAGATCTTTTAAGGAAGCGCTCCTGAATCCGAATCGTTTTATCGGGCTGATCGCTGAAGTGAAAAAAGCGTCGCCGTCTAAAGGACTGATTAAAGAGCATTTTGTTCCGGAAGAGATTGCGGCGGATTATGAAGCAGCCAAAGCCGACGCCCTTTCTGTTCTGACGGATACCCGTTTTTTTCAGGGAAGAAATCACTTTTTGACAGATGTTAAAAAAAACGTTTCTCTTCCCGTATTAAGAAAGGATTTTATTATTGACTCCCTGCAGGTGGAGGAATCGTACCGGCTCGGTGCTGATGCGATTTTGCTGATCGGTGAAGCGCTGGAACCTTCAAAGCTTCATGAGCTTTACCTGGAAGCACGTGAGAAGGGCATGGACGTTCTTGTGGAAGTCCATGATGAAACCGTGCTTGAACGAATTTTACAGGTGTTTCAGCCGGACATTCTCGGCATTAACAACCGGGACTTAAAAACGTTCCGTACTTCGGTTTCGCAAACGGAAAAAATAGCGCAGTTTGTGCCGGACGGCTGTCTGCTGGTCAGTGAAAGCGGGATCGGCTCTTTGGCTGACCTGCAATTCGTCAACAAGCACGGGGCGCAGGCTGTATTGATCGGAGAATCCTTAATGAGAGAGGATTCACAGCAAAAGGCGATCCGAGGGCTGTTCGGGGAGTGAGGGTATGAAAAAGCCTGAATTAAAGTACTGCGGAATACGATCGAAGCGTGATTATGAGCTTGCGGCAGCCTCAGAAGCGGATTACCTGGGATTTATTTTTGCCGCAAGCAAACGGAAGGTCACCCCGGCTGATGTCCGGAAATGGAAACAAGAGATCCGGACAGACAAGAAACATGTCGGAGTTTTTGTGAATGAAACGATAGAAAACATCGCGCAAACCGCTTCTGATCTGTCCCTTGACGTTATCCAGCTTCACGGTGATGAATCGCCTGAGGATGCCCGCCGTCTCCGTCCTCTTGTGCGTTCTGAGATATGGAAAGCGCTCCATCACGGAGAAAGCACGCTCCGTCAGATGGCTCAATTTGCATCTGCCGTCGACGGCTA
Source organism: Bacillus siamensis KCTC 13613 (assembly GCF_000262045.1). Lineage (GTDB taxonomy): Bacteria > Bacillota > Bacilli > Bacillales > Bacillaceae > Bacillus > Bacillus siamensis. The sequence continues at coordinate 53,197 of NZ_AJVF01000042.1, read as the reverse complement.
TGTCATTGATTCTTCAGTCAAAGGCATGAGGGGCGGCACGGGAATCGCGTTTTCGTGGAAGCGTGTCCCTTTGTACCGGGAGCAGGCTCAAAAAGCAAACAAGCGCTGTTTTATTGCGGGCGGCGTTAATCCTGAAACGATTACCGGCTTACTGAAATCACGCCCGTGCGGTATAGATCTTGCCAGCGGAATTGAAAAAAACGGACAAAAGGATCAAACACTGATCCGGCTTTTAGAAGAAAGGATGAACCATTATGTATCCATATCCAAATGAAATCGGAAGATACGGCGAATTTGGCGGCAAGTTTGTCCCTGAAACATTAATGCGGCCCCTCGAAGAAATCGAAACGGCTTTCAAAGAATTAAAGAATGATCCCGTTTTTCATGCCGAATATCAAAAACTATTGTTTGATTACTCAGGCAGACCGACGGCATTAACGTTTGCAGACAGGGTGTCGGAGTATTTGGGCGGGGCAAAAATCTATCTGAAAAGGGAAGATTTAAACCATACCGGTTCCCATAAAATAAACAACGCGTTAGGCCAGATTCTGCTTGCCAAAAAGATGGGCAAAACGAAAATCATTGCCGAAACCGGTGCGGGACAGCACGGTGTTGCCGCCGCGACAGCCGCCGCAAAATTCGGTTTTGAGTGCACGGTTTTTATGGGTGAAGAGGACGTTGCGCGCCAGTCGCTGAACGTATTCCGCATGAAGCTGCTCGGCGCAAAAGTGGTGCCGGTATCAAGCGGAAACGGCACGCTGAAAGATGCGACGAATGAGGCGATCAGATATTGGGTCCAGCATTGTGAAGATCATTTCTACCTAATCGGTTCTGTTGTAGGCCCGCATCCGTATCCTTACATCGTTCGCGAGTTTCAGAAAATCATCGGCGAGGAAGCGAAAGAACAGCTCCGCAAAGCCGAAGGAACGCTCCCGGATAAGGTTGTTGCATGTGTCGGCGGCGGAAGCAATGCGATGGGCATTTTTCAGGCCTTTTTAGACGAAGATACTGAGCTGATCGGCGCCGAGGCTGCCGGAAAAGGAATTGATACACCGCTGCATGCGGCAACGATCGCAAAAGGGAGGCTCGGGGTGATTCACGGTTCGATGACCTATTTAATACAAGATGCATACGGGCAGATTATCGAACCGTATTCCATTTCAGCAGGCCTTGATTACCCGGGGATCGGGCCGGAGCATGCCTATCTGCATAAAAGCGGCCGTGTAACGTACGAAAGTGTGACAGATGATGAAGCGATCGCCGCGCTGCGTCTGCTTTCTGAAACAGAAGGCATACTTCCGGCTATTGAATCTGCACACGCTTTAGCAAAAGCGTTTGAAATGGCAAAAGACATGGATAAAGATAAAATCATTCTCGTCAGTTTGTCGGGAAGAGGAGATAAAGACGTTCATACGCTGATGAATGTTTTGGAAAACGAGGTGGAGACACATGTTTAATCTGCATGATTCTGAAAAACTATTTATCCCTTTTATTACAGCTGGCGATCCGCTTCCTGACATTTCAGTTGAACTGGCAAAGTCATTGCAGAACGCAGGCGCCTCAGCCCTTGAAATCGGCGTCCCTTACACAGATCCGCTCGCCGACGGCCCGGTTATTCAGCGGGCTTCAAAACGGGCTCTGGAAAACGGAATGAATATCGTTAAAGCCATTGAACTTGGCGGCAAAATGAAAAAAAACGGCGTTCATATTCCAATTATCCTCTTTACGTATTATAATCCTGTGTTACAATTAGAAAAAGAACACTTTTTCGCTTTACTGCGGGAAAACGACATAGACGGTCTGCTTGTTCCGGATCTTCCGTTAGAGGAAAGCGCCCTTTTACAAAAGGCATGCAAAAAGGAGAACATCGCTTATATCTCGCTGGTTGCGCCGACAAGTGAAAACCGACTGAAAATAATTACTGAACAGGCCGGCGGCTTTGTGTACTGCGTATCCTCTTTAGGAGTGACAGGCGTACGCAGAGAATTCGATCCGTCTGTATACTCTTTTATCCGAAAAGTGAAAGAATTCAGCTCCGTTCCGGTTGCGGTCGGTTTTGGCATTTCAAGCCGCAGACAGGTTGAGGAGATGAATGAAATATCAGACGGTGTCGTTGTCGGAAGCGCGCTCGTTAAAAAAGTAGAAGAGCTTGAAACAAAGCTTGTGAACCCCGGCACAAGAGCCGATGCGCTTCTTGAATTTGAAGACTACGCAAAGACGTTCGGACGACTGTACAGTGTAAAATGAGGTGACTGGATTTGCAGATTAAAGAACAGCTGCGGCAGCTGAAACCGTATCAGCCGGGCAAACCAATAGAAGAAGTGAAAATGGAATACGGGCTTGAGAAAGTAGTGAAGCTCGCTTCTAACGAAAATCCGTTCGGCTGTTCACAGGCCGCTAAAGATGCGCTGCATCAGGAGATTGAGCAGCTCGCGCTGTATCCCGACGGTTACAGTGCCGCTTTGAGAACGCGGCTCAGTGAGCATCTGCAGGTCAGTGAATCTTCGATCATTTTCGGCAACGGCTCAGATGAGCTTGTGCAGATTATCTGCCGTTCTTTATTAAATGATCAGACAAACACGATTACCGCCGCTCCGACTTTTCCGCAATACAGACACAATGCGGTGATTGAGGGCGCTGAAGTGCGTGAAGTGCCGCTCCGCAGCGACGGTGCTCATGATTTGGATCGGATGCTGGAAGCAATTGACAGCAAGACGAAAGTCATATGGGTGTGCAATCCGAATAATCCGACGGGGACGTATACTTCGGAACGGGAATTAATTTCCTTTTTAGACAGAGTTCCTGAGGAAATCCTCGTTGTACTTGATGAAGCGTACTATGAGTATGTCACCGCCGAAGATTACCCTGAAAGCATTCCGCTTTTAAAGCAATATCCGAATGTCATGATCCTCCGCACATTTTCTAAAGCGTACGGACTTGCCGCGCTGCGCGTCGGATACGGCATTGCGGACAAAGCGCTGATCCGCCAGATTGAGCCGGCGAGAGAGCCGTTCAATACGAGCAGAATCGGTCAGGCTTCGGCACTGGCTGCGCTTGATGACCAGGCATTTATTAAGGAATGTGTCGAAAAAAATAAAGCCGGTCTTAAGCAGTATTATGATTTTGCCGAAACCCACGGTTTAACATGTTATCCTTCACAAACCAACTTTGTGCTCATTGATTTTAACCGCCCGGCAGATGAACTGTTCCAGGCCCTGCTGGAAAAAGGCTATATCGTCCGCTCGGGGCAGGCGCTCGGATTTCCGACAGCGTTAAGAATTACGGTCGGTACGAAAGAGCAAAATGAGGAAATTCTGACAATTTTAGCTGAAATATTATAAGAGGTGATCAAGCATCACCTCTTTGCTCTATTAAACTAGATGAAAAAGGAAATGAGTGAAATGAAGGATACTATATTGCTTGCGGGGATCGGGCTGATCGGCGGATCGATCGCATTGGCCATCAAAAAGGAGCATCCGCATAAACGGATTATCGGTGTGGATATTTCGGAAGAACAGCTCACTGCCGCGCTGAAGCTCGGGATTATTGACGAGCGGGCCGGCTCATTTACGGAAGGGGCGCAGCAAGCATCAGTTATCATTATCGCCACGCCCGTCGCCCAAACGCTGAAAATGCTTGATATGCTGGCCGCCTCGGGCATCACCCATGAACTCTTGATTACGGATGTGGGCAGCACAAAACAGAAAGTCGTCCGCTACGCCGACAAAGTGCTTCCGGCTCACTATCAATTTGTCGGAGGCCACCCGATGGCGGGGTCTCATAAATCAGGGGCAGCTGCCGCAAAAGAATTCTTATTCGAAAACGCGTTTTACATTTTAACACCGGGAAAATCAACTTCTAAACAGTCAGTAACGCATCTGAAGGAGCTTCTGAAAGCGGCAAACGCCCACTTTGTGGAGATGACGCCTGAGGAGCATGACGGCGTGACGAGCGTCATCAGTCATTTCCCTCATATCGTTGCTGCCAGTCTCGTACATCAGGCTCACCGTTCTGAAGAAGATTACCCGCTTTTGAAGCGTTTCGCGGCCGGCGGTTTCCGGGATATTACAAGAATAGCCTCCAGCAGTCCGGCGATGTGGAGAGACATTCTCCTTCACAACAAAGATAAACTGCTTGACCGCTTCAAAGAGTGGAAACGGGAGATTGACACGATCGAATCTTACGTAGAAAATGAAGATGCGGACAACCTGTTCGGTTACTTTAAAAAAGCGAAGGATTACCGCGACGGCCTGCCGATCCGTCAAAAAGGGGCGATCCCGTCCTTTTATGACCTTTATGTTGATGTACCCGATCATCCGGGGGTCATTTCGGAGGTTACGGCGATATTGGCTGATGAACAAATCAGCATCACCAACATCCGCATTATCGAAACGAGAGAAGATATTAACGGAATTCTGAGAATCAGTTTCCAGACGGATGATGACCGCAAGCGGGCGGAAATCTGCATTCAATCCCGCGCCAAATATGACACATTTTACGCTGACTGAGGTGGAAAACATTGAAAAGAGAAAAAGTGACATCTTTAAACGGTGAAATTCATATTCCGGGGGATAAATCCATCTCCCACCGTTCTGTTATGTTCGGAGCGCTTGCAGAAGGAACGACAACGGTAAAAAACTTTTTGCCGGGAGCCGATTGCCTGAGCACGATTGCCTGCTTCAGAAAAATGGGTGTCTCCATTGAACAGAACGGAAGTGATGTAACGATACACGGGAACGGCATTGACGCACTTTATGAGCCTGACAGCCTTCTTGATGTCGGAAATTCCGGCACGACCATCCGCCTGATGCTCGGCATTTTAGCCGGACGCCCATTTCACAGTACGGTAGCGGGCGATGAAAGTATTGCAAAGCGCCCGATGAAGAGGGTGACGGAGCCTTTAAAACAGATGGGTGCCGTGATTGACGGAAGAGCGGACGGAGAATTTACGCCGTTATCTGTAAGAGGCGGACAATTAAAAGGCATCGATTATGTGTCTCCCGTTGCAAGCGCGCAGATCAAATCTGCCGTGCTGCTTGCCGGATTACAGGCAGAAGGAACGACGACCGTTACCGAGCCTCATAAATCAAGAGATCATACAGAACGGATGCTGAACGCATTTGGCGCTGAGCTTGCGGAAACAGAGACGAGCGCTTCCGTAACTGGCGGTCAGCGGCTTCGGGCAGCTGATATTTTCGTACCTGGGGATATCTCTTCAGCGGCCTTTTTCCTCGCGGCCGGGGCTGCCGTTCCCGGAAGCCGGATTGTGCTGAAAAATGTCGGCCTGAACCCGACGCGCACAGGGATTATTGATGTCTTAAAGCAGATGGGGGCTTCACTCGAAGTCATTCCATCAGAAGCGGACAGCGCGGAGCCGTACGGAGATCTTGTTATCGAAACGTCAGCTCTGAAAGCAGCAGAAATCGGCGGAGAAATCATTCCCCGTTTAATTGACGAGATACCGATTATCGCCCTTTTGGCAACGCAGGCTGAAGGCACAACGGTCATTAAAGACGCGGCGGAGCTGAAAGTGAAGGAAACGAACCGGATCGACACCGTTGTATCAGAGCTCCGGAAAATCGGCGCAGACATTGAAGCGACTGAAGACGGCATGAAAATCCGCGGCAAAAAGACACTCGCGGGCGGCGTCAGTGTATCAAGCCACGGCGACCACCGCATCGGCATGATGCTCGGTATCGCCTCATGTCTGACGGAAGAGCCGATTGACATTCGTGATACAGATGCGATCCACGTCTCCTATCCGACATTCTTTGAGCATTTAGATCAATTAGCCAAAAAAGCCTGAAGACGATTCTTCGGGCTTTTTTCTTCGTGTGTCATAAAGTCTTGAGCTTTGACATAGCTTGTCTTAAACAGGAAAAATAACAGGAAGGGGGGATGCGTTTTCGTTACAGAAACAGCCGGATTAAACCGCGCTGTTTGCGTATAAAGATGGCGTCCCCTTTTTTGCCGTTTTCCTCCTCGCCATTTTTTGATAAACTATAATGCCGGGTGAAGCATCTTATTTGCGGGCAGACCCTGTCTGAATTATGATAAGAATAACCCGAATAAACCCTTTTCATTGGTTGATGAGGTATAGGAAAAGAAAGGACCGGTCTGATTTGAATACATTGATTCAAGATGCCATAAAATTAGTTGAAGCAGGTGAAACCGAAAAGGGACTCGAAGCGCTTTCAAAAGCTGAAACGCAGCTTCATGACGAAGACAAAGCCATTGCAGCCCAGCTCTACTATGAATGGGGAAACGCAGAGAAAGCGTTAACGCTGATCAGTGATCTGCATGACCTTTATCCGGATGAGTCTGAGCTGACGAATTTTTACGCCGAATTGTTAATAGATATTGATGAAGAAGAAAAAGCTCTTGAGGTGCTGGAGACGATATCACCAGAAGACCCGTCTTACGCGGAAAGCCTTCTTTTGATGGCTGATCTGTATCAGATGCAGGGCTTATTTGAAGTAAGTGAGCAAAAGCTGTTACAGGCGAAAGCAATGTTAAAAGATGAACCTGTTATTGATTTTGCTCTGGGAGAATTGTACTTTACCCAAGGGTCATACGCAAAAGCCGTTCCCTATTACGAAGAGACGGCAAAAGAGCGGAACGAAATCGGCGGTGTAAATGTTCATCAAAGGCTGGCCGAGTCATTGAGCGCGGCGGGTGAATTTGAAGAAGCGATTTCATGGTATGAAAAAGCGGCAGCAGAACATACAGAACCGAATACGATTTTCGGGTACGGCTTCACAGCCTATCAGGCGGGAATGGTCAAAACCGCCATTAAGCAGCTTTCTGATTTAAAAGGGCTTGATCCTTCTTATTCATCGCTTTATATGCCGCTTGCAAAAAGCTACGAGGCAGAGGGCATGTATGAAGATGCATTAAAAACCGCTAAAGAAGGTATTACTTACGATGAATACAATAAAGAGCTTTTTCTCTATGCGGCGAAAATGGCGTTAAAGCTCGGGAACGAAGACGAAGGCAAAAAGCTTCTTCAGGAAGCGCTGGCGCTCGATCCAGGTTATGTGGAAGCGCTCCATACGCTTTTAGCCGTCTATCATAAAGAAGAAAGCTATGAAGAGATTATTGATCTGATTCAGGAAGTCCGCGGCTACGGCGAAGAAGATCCGAAATACAATTGGTATTTGGCGGGCGCCTATACGGGTCTGGAGCAATATGACGAAGCGAAAAAAAGCTTCGAAGCTGCGTACCTCCATTACCGGGAGGATCGGGATTTCTTATATGAATACGCTCACTTCTTATTGGAAGAGGGTCTCCAGAAAGAAGCGCTGCCGCTTTTAAAACAAGTGCTTTCAATGGATGGAACAAACGAAGAGCTTGAAGAAACAATCTTACGGATAGAGGACGAATTTTTGAGATAAGCAGGATTTTGGACCATGCTTGCTGAATGTATAAGTGATGTCAGATTATACGATCGATAGAGGAGGGAATTACATGCAGACCCCTGTTTCTGTCAATGAAAAAAAGGATTTTATCCGTTGGTTTTTAAATCATTATCAGCTTAAACGCCGGGAGTGCGTCTGGATTTTAAATTATTTAATGAGTCATGATACATTAATGGAGAAGGTCCATTTTGTAGAACAAGCTGAATTTTGCCCGAGAGGCATTATCATGTCTACTCATTGCGTTGATGAGGTGCCGTTTAGGTTTTACAAAGAAAATGTCATGACCACGGACGCAGAAAAATCTTTTCACGACATCCGGCTTAATAAGCAGCAGGATTTATTTATCCAGCTGAATTTCCGTTCGGCTTACAGCTCGCCTGAATATGCTGCTGTTCTTGAATTAAATCCGCATCTGCCGAAAGAACTGTTTGAAAATAAACAGGATCAGGGGATGGCCGAAAAAATATTAGAACATGCCATATCCACTTTCCAGCGGGAAAAGCTGCTTAAAGATATCGACGAGGCGCTGGACCGCCACGACAAAGAAACATTTGAAAAGCTTTCCCGCCAATTGAATCAGCTCACATAAATGACAGCCTTGCAGAATATGCAAGGCTTGTTGCGTAAGGAGGAGGAACCAGACATGAGATGGAGGGCCGCTGATGCCGATGTCTATTTGCAATCTGCGGATTACATTGATACCGCTGTCATTCCGCTAATTTCCATAACATCTGCAGGAGGCTTAAAAGAGGCCGTTGAACAGGGGGAGAGCACCCAATTGCTTTCTGAAGAGCTTGAGCGCCAGTTGAAGGGACGGGTATATTTATTCCCCTCTTATACATATGTTGATATAGATCAATCACAGATCGCCCTGCTGCAAAAATTCAAAGAAGAGGTGATGACCAGCTTCCGGCATGCCTTGTTTCTGACGGCAGACGAAAAATGGAAGGACTCTGAAATAGGATCTGATGTCATCTACATACCTGCAGTCCCGTTTGAACATATGAAAGACTCTTTAAAGAGAAAAATAGCGGATGATAAGTGCGGGGAAATTTTGAACGTTTTGTTACAGAAGTGGAACAATTCCTAAAAACTCCAGACATCCCGCAAAACAGCCATTTTGCCTCTGTTGACCTTGCTGAAAGATTCATATATTATGAGGGTGTCAAATCTCAGAATTATTTTCTATTTTAGTTAATTTTTGGTCAATCTTTTAGGGGGGGAAGAGATGGGCGGAAAACAAGATATATCAAGAAGGCAATTTTTAAACTATGCGCTTACCGGCGTGGGGGGATTTATGGCCGCCAGTGCGCTTATGCCTATGGTCCGTTTTGCGCTGGACCCGGTATTAAAACCGACCGGAGATCAAAAAATGGTGCAGGTTGTCAGCGTCGATGAACTGACGAAGGAGCCGAAACGGTTTGACTTTAAAATTCATCAGGTCGACGCCTGGTACGAATCGGAAGAATCCAGGTCAGCCTGGGTCTACAAGCATGGCGATGAAATTATAGCGCTTTCGCCGATCTGCAAGCATTTAGGCTGCACCGTAAACTGGAACAATGATCCTAAAAATCCGAACAAATTCTTTTGTCCCTGCCATTACGGGCTGTATGAAAAAGACGGCACGAACGTTCCGGGCACGCCGCCGCTCGCGCCTCTTGACCGTTATGAGCAAAAAGTAAAGGACGGCTTTTTGTATCTTGGAAAAGCAAAGCCTAGGGGGGAAGGGTGACATGCTGAACAAAATTTATGACTGGGTGGACGAACGTCTCGATATTACGCCGATGTGGCGGGATATCGCCGACCATGAAGTGCCGGAACATGTGAATCCAGCTCACCATTTCTCGGCTTTTGTCTATTGTTTCGGAGGATTGACGTTTTTTGTAACCGTTATCCAAGTGCTGTCCGGGATGTTTTTAACGATGTATTATGTGCCGGATATTAAAAACGCGTGGGAATCTGTGTATTATTTGCAGAATGAAGTCGCTTTCGGACAGATTGTAAGGGGTATGCATCATTGGGGGGCAAGTTTAGTCATCGTGATGATGTTTTTACATACGCTGCGGGTTTTCTTTCAGGGAGCTTATAAAAAGCCTCGGGAATTGAACTGGATCGTCGGTGTTCTGATCTTTTTTGTGATGCTTGGTCTCGGTTTTACAGGGTATCTGCTTCCGTGGGACATGAAGGCGCTGTTTGCGACAAAGGTAGGTCTTCAGATTGCGGAGGCGACGCCGTTGATCGGAGCGCAGGTGAAAACCCTTCTTGCCGGCCACCACGATATTGTCGGCGCCCAAACGCTGACGAGATTCTTTGCGATTCACGTGTTTTTTCTCCCTGCCGCTTTGTTTGCGCTCATGGGCGCCCACTTTGTCATGATTCGCAAGCAGGGAATTTCAGGACCGCTTTAATACAGATCTGATATAAAAGGGAGGGGATGACATGCACCGGGGGAAAGGAATGAAGTTTGTAGGAGATTCAAGGATTCCGGCTGGAAAAAAACCGAATATACCGAAAGACTATTCAGAGTATCCGGGAAAGACAGAGGCGTTCTGGCCGAACTTCCTGCTGAAGGAATGGATGGTCGGAGCCGTTTTCCTCGTCGGATTTCTCGTTTTGACGATTGTGCACGAGCCGCCTTTGGAACGGGTTGCGGATCCGACCGATACGGGATATATACCGCTGCCGGATTGGTATTTTCTATTTTTATACCAGCTTTTAAAATATGAATATGCCGCGGGGAGCTACACCGTTATCGGCGCGATGATTATACCGGGGCTTGCCTTCGGGTCGCTTCTTTTGGCTCCGTTTCTCGACAGGGGATCTGAAAGAAGGCCGTGGAAGCGTCCGGTTGCGGTCGGCATGATGCTTTTGGCGCTTTGCGCTACGGTCTTTTTAACGTGGCAGTCAGTCGCGACGCATGACTGGGCGAAGGCGGAGGAGCAAGGGAAAATCAAAAAAGAAGCCGCCATTGATACCGAATCAGACGGTTATAAAGTATTTAAAGAACAGGGCTGTATTTCCTGTCACGGGGATAATCTTCAAGGCGGAGGCGCCGGTCCGTCCCTGGTCGATAACGGGCTGAGCCCGGAAGAAATTAAAAAGATCGCCGTCAAAGGGAAAGGGCAGATGCCAGCCGGTATTTTTAAAGGGAATGATAAACAGCTTGATCAGCTGGCGAAGTTCATTTCTGAAACGACCTCAAAATAACGTATTGTGAAGCGGACAATAGCAGGATATACTTTTATGAAAAGAGCTGACCGGATGTCAGCTTTTTTTGCATGATACATATTTTTTAAGGACTGAGAGTTGATGGTATTGAGGTGGATTTCTTATCTTTTAGGACGGCGCGGCATGCTTCTGCTTGCTCTTGCCGTTAATTTTATCGGTACCGCGTACGGCTATTATTGGTATTTGCCGCAGCTTGCGGACACGCCGTTCCGTTTTCTGATATTTGTGCCTGACAGCCCGACGGCGACATTTTTCTTCCTGTTCGTGCTTTTGGCATTTCTTATGAGAAGAAACGCGCCGCTGTTTGAAGCGCTTGCGCTTGTAACCCTTGTAAAATACGGGCTGTGGGCGGTCGGAATGAATATCTTTGTGCTGATTAAAATGGGGCAGATGCCTTGGGAAGGGTACATGCTGATTGCTTCACATTTCGCCATGGCGGTTCAAGGTGTTTTATACAGCCCGTATTTTCGGTTCCGGTTATGGCATCTTGCCGTTGCCGCTGTTTGGACGCTTCATAATGACGTCATTGATTATCTTTTCGGCATGATGCCTCGCTATTCAATGCTTAGTGCTTATATGCAAGAGATCGGCTATGCCACATTCTGGCTGAGCCTGTTTTCACTCGGTCTTGCATACGTTTTGGTGATTTCCAAAAGGCGGATAAAGCTTGACTTACACTGATAGAATCTTGGTCTAACCTTGTCCCGCTCTTCATATTCTGTAAAGAGAAGGAGTGGGAGGGACCTCTATGAAACGAAAGCTGACAATCTGTCTTTTGCTTGCTCTTATGTGTTTCATCACAACTGCTAAAGCTGAAGGTGAGGGCGGTCTCAAGGAACTGAACGACCTTTCGGATACCGTTTTCCAGATGACGAGGCATTCGCAGTATGATGAGGCCCTGCAAGTGCTTGGCTACTTTAAGAAAAAAATGACACACGTAAACTCACTGACCGGCGCCGAAGTCAGGCAGGTGACTCTGGGCTGTAATGATTTAGAGCGCGCCTTGAAACAGGCGGATGCCTCAGATTCCGAAAAAATTCGCGCAGCCGCTCAGTTCAGGCTTGTAATGGATGCGATGGAAGACCACTCCGATCCGCTGTGGGGTTCGCTTGAAAGACCGATTATGGCGACATTCAGCGCCTTAAAAGAAGATGTCAGCGGGAACGGAAGTGAGAATTTCAATGAAAAGTGGAATGAATTTATATCATTATATGATTTAATTTATCCCAGCCTGACAATGGATGTGTCGGCCGGCCAGCTTGATACGGTGGCGAAACATATCGAGGTGATTGAGCAGGAAGGGTTTCAGCAGATGACAAAAGGAACAAAGCTTGAGCGTCTGACGCTTCTGCAGCAGGATTTAAAACGTGTATTTGACAAGGTGGAGCGGGATGACGCTGATCCTTCGCTGCTCTGGGTCATTCTGACAACAGGCGGTATCATTATTACTGCGCTGACATATGTCGGCTACCGAAAATACAGAGCGGAAAAAAAGAAAGAGAAAAAGCGTGAATATCCTAAGTCTAAATAAACACAAATTGCTGTAAAGGAGCTAAAGCCAGTGAAAAAACTCATCCAGCAATTGGTTTCAAAACACCTCCCGCAGCCGATCAGAGGCAGAAAAGGGGCGACTGATGAAGGGCCGCGGAACCTCGCGCGTGACTTCCAGAATCCTGATATGCTCGTTCCGCCTTCAACGGATGCGGGAACGGTTCAAAACTTGAAATTCTCTTTTTCTGATACGCATATGAGGCTTGAAGACGGCGGATGGTCGAGAGAAGTGACGGTCAGGGAACTGCCGGTGTCCAAAAACATCGCGGCGGTGAACATGAGACTGAAACCGGGAGCTGTGCGGGAACTTCATTGGCATAAAGAAGCCGAATGGGGATACGTGATAAACGGAGAAGTCCGTTTAACCGCAGTCGACCAAAACGGGCGGAATTTTATTGACAACGTCAGCGAAGGGGATTTGTGGTATTTTCCTTCCGGCATCCCTCATTCCATTCAAGGGATGGAGCAGGGCAGTGAGTTTCTGCTTGTCTTTGATGACGGCTCTTTTTCAGAAAACAGCACCTTTTCTGTAACGGACTGGTTTGCCCACACCCCGCGCAGCGTGCTGGAGGCGAACTTCGGTGTTCCCGGATATGACTTGGCCTACATTCACAAGAAAGAGCGTTACATGTTCCAGCTGGAACCGCCTCCCCCGATTGAACAGGCAGCCGTTTCTTCCCCGGAAGGCACCGTTTTGGAGCCGTTCAGCTACAAGCTCTCCCGGCAGGAGCCTCTTGTTACCAGCGGGGGAAGAGTCAAGATCGTCGATTCAAAAACGTTTAAGGTGTCAAAAACGATTGCCGCCGCTCTTGTGGAAGTCGAACCCGGAGGCATGAGAGAATTACATTGGCATCCGAATACGGACGAGTGGCAGTATTATCTTTCAGGAGAAGCGAAAATGACGGTGTTTGCGGCGGAGGGAAGAGCACGGACATTTAACTATCAAGCGGGTGACGTAGGATATGTTCCTTTTGCGATGGGGCATTATGTCCAGAATATCGGTGACACCGTGCTTCGCTTTCTGGAAATTTTCAAAAGCGACCGTTTTGAAGACGTCTCCCTAAACCAATGGCTGGCACTAACGCCGCAGCGCTTCGTCGAACAGACGCTCAATGTCAGTCCGGCATTCGCCCGCCGATTGAAAAAGAAAAAATCACCGGTTGTCAAATGGAAACACGAACAGTAAAGGCGGCAAAAGCCGCCTTTTTATTATCGTCTGATCGGATTTTTATTTTCATCAAGCGTAAATCCTTCTCCGAGTACATCATGGACGTCGCTTACGGCAACAAAGGCGTGCGGGTCAACAGAAGTGATGACGCTTTTCAAAAGCACAATTTCGTTTTTCGGAACGACGCAGTAAAGAACGTCTCTGTCTTCTTTAGTGTATGATCCCTGTCCTTTTAAAACGGTGACGCCGCGGTCCATCTCATCTATAATCTTTTGCTGGATCAAATCGTTTTTCGAAGAAATAATCGTTGCCCCTTTTGCCGCATAGCCGCCTTCCTGTATAAAATCAATCAATCGCGCAGCGACAAAAACGGCTACAAGCGTGTACATCGCTTCCTTGTAAGAAAGATACGTAAACAAAGAAAGCAAAATGACGCAGGCATCAAAGGCAAACATCGTCCGGCCCATCGGGATTCCGAAAAACTTATTAATCAGCCTGGCGATGATATCGACCCCGCCCGTCGTGCCTCCGTATTTAAAAATAATGCCGAGACCCGCGCCGATAAATACACCCGCGAACAAGGCCGCCAGAGCTAAATCATGCGACAGCGGCATATGAATTTCGTAACGCTGAAAAATACTCAGAAAAACTGAGAGAGAGACGGTGCCGATCAGGGTATAGACAAACATCGTCCGGCCGAGCATGCGCCAGCCGATGAAAAAGATAGGAATGTTTAATACCAGGTTGGAAATAGAAGGGCTGATGTGGAATAACGCATATAAGAGCAGCGTAATGCCGGTAAATCCGCCTTCCGCCAAATTGTTCTGCATATTAAAGTGAACCAGTCCGAATGAAAAAACAGCGGCGCCGATTAAAATAAAGCAAATATTTTTGATTCTGATTTCTCCAAGCATTGCATCAAACCCCTTTTCCTTCCATTAGATTGCGTAAATATTATAGTGGATACAAAAGAAAACAGCAAACTGCCGTTTTTAACATTTGTCAAATGTACTTGAATTAGCTAACATGGAAGAGATGACAGGAGGTATTCGCACAGTGAGTGACAAAACGATGAAAGACTTACAAGCTGAGGTCGATGAATATATCGGCCAATTCAAAGAAGGCTATTTCAGCCCGCTTGCCATGATGGCCCGTCTCACCGAAGAACTGGGCGAACTTGCAAGAGAAGTCAACCATTACTATGGGGAAAAGCCGAAGAAAACGACGGAAAATGAGAAAAGCATGGAAGAGGAAATGGGCGACGTGCTGTTCGTCCTGATCTGCCTCGCCAACTCCCTTGATATTTCATTGGAGGAAGCTCATAACCGCGTGATGCATAAATTTAATACACGGGATAAAGACCGCTGGACGAGAAAAGAAGAAGGAAAGTAGGAGAAACCATGTCAAATGAAACCATTAAAGTCGTAATCGCCGGACCGAGAGGCAGAATGGGCCAAGAGGCCGTAAAACTTGCTGTCCGCACGCCACATTTTGAGCTTGTCGGCGCCATTGACCATACATACGATCAGCAAACATTGCGGGAAGTGATGTCAGCTGATTCAGATGCTCTTATTTATACGGATATCCGCGCATGTTTCCAAGAAACAAAACCGGATGTGCTGATCGATTTAACAACGCCTGAAATCGGCAAAAAACATACGAAAGCCGCTCTTGAACACGGCGTCCGTCCTGTTGTAGGAACGACCGGATTTTCCGAAGCGGATTTAGAGGAGCTTCAAGCCTTGACTGAAGAAAAAGGAATCGGCGCCATTATCGCTCCGAACTTTGCATTGGGCGCGGTGCTGATGATGAAATTCTCACAAATGGCCGCCAACTATTTTGAAGATGTAGAAATCATTGAGCTTCATCATGATCAAAAACTGGACGCACCGAGCGGAACGGCGCTGAAAACAGCGGAAATGATCTCAAGCGTCCGTACAGAAAAGCAGCAGGGTCATCCTGATGAAAAAGAAATCCTGCCGGGCGCCCGCGGTGCTGAATTAAACGGCATCCGCCTTCACAGCGTGCGTCTGCCGGGCCTTATCGCCCATCAGGAAGTCATGTTCGGCATGGACGGCCAAACGCTGAAATTGCGTCATGATTCCTATAACCGGGCTTCCTTTATGTCAGGAGTGAAGCTGTCAGTAGAGCAAGTGATGAAAATCGACCAGCTTGTGTACGGTCTCGAAAATATTATCGACTGAATCGGCAAGGGGGAGAATATCAAATGAAAATCGCTTTGATTGCTCACGATAAAAAAAAGCAGGATATGGTTCAGTTTACGACCGCATATAAAGATATATTGAGCCGCCATGAGTTATACGCGACGGGCACGACAGGCTTGAAAATCCAGGAAGCGACCGGATTGTCCGTTGAACGTTTTCAATCCGGCCCGCTCGGCGGAGATCAGCAAATCGGGGCATTAATTGCGGCGAATGCTCTTGATCTCGTCATTTTTCTGCGGGATCCGTTAACTGCGCAGCCTCACGAACCGGATGTATCGGCGCTGATCCGGCTGTGTGACGTATATGCGATCCCGCTGGCCACAAATATGGGAACAGCGGAGATTCTCGTCCGTACGCTGGACGGCGGGGCGTTTGATTTCCGCAATCTCGTGCGCGGAGGAGAGCCTAATGTCTGAACACGTTGATATTCTTGCGTTCGGCGCCCATAGCGATGATGTCGAGATTGGTATGGGCGGCACAATCGCAAAATTTACGGGGCAAGGAAAAACTGCTGTGATATGCGATCTGACCGAGGCCGAGCTGTCATCTAACGGAACGGTAAGTATAAGAAAAGAAGAAGCGGCGGAGGCCGCCCGAATTCTCGGCGTGAAAGAGAGAATCCAGCTTACGCTTCCTGACCGCGGGCTTTTGAAAAGTGAGGACAGCATCCGCCGGATTGTCAGTGTCATCAGAGCATGCCGGCCGAAAGCCGTTTTCATGCCTTATCCGAAAGACCGCCATCCAGATCACGGCAATGCGGCGGCATTAGTCGAAGAGGCGGTATTCTCAGCGGGAATTCATAAATATAAAGATCACCGGGAACTGCCGGCTCACAAGGCTCAAAAAGTTTACTATTATATGATTAACGGATTTCACCGTCCGGACTTTGTAATCGACATAACGGAAACCATCGATCTGAAAAAAGAAAGCCTGCACGCCTATCAAAGTCAGTTTATTCCTACGGCGCAGTCAGTGAACACACCGCTGACAAACGGTTATATCGAAATGGTGGAAGCGCGGGAAAGACTGTATGGCAAAGAAGCCGGGACGGGGTATGCCGAAGGTTTCTTTTCAAAACAGCTTCCCGTTTTGAATGATGATGTTTTTGGGGGCGGACAATGAGACCATTAAAAATAGGGATTACATGCTACCCGAGTGTCGGAGGCTCGGGTATTATTGCGACGGAACTCGGCAAGCTGCTTGCGGAAAAGGGGCACCAGGTTCATTTTATCACATCAAGCATCCCGTTCAGATTAAATACATATCATCCGAATATTCATTTTCATGAGGTGGAGGTCAACCAATACGCGGTATTTAAACATCCGCCTTACGACCTTTCACTGGCGAGCAAAATCGCTGAGGTTGCTGCAAGGGAAAATCTTGATATCATCCACGCGCACTATGCGCTCCCGCATGCAGTATGCGCTTATCTCGCCAAACAGATGCTAAAGCGCGACATCGGCATTGTTACGACGCTTCACGGTACGGACATTACCGTTTTAGGGTATGATCCGTCATTAAAAGATTTAATCCGGTTTGCCATTGAAGCGTCCGACAGAGTGACCGCTGTATCAACCGCGCTTGCCGGGGAAACTTATGATCTAATCAAGCCGGATAAAAAAATTGAGACCATTTACAACTTTATTGATGAACGTGTTTATCTTAAGAAAAATACAGAGAGTATAAAAGAGAAGCACGGTATTTCGCCGGATGAGAAAGTCGTCATCCATGTTTCCAACTTCAGAAAGGTAAAACGCGTGAAGGATGTGATCCGTGTTTTCCGTAATATCGCAGCCAAAACAAAGGCGAAGCTTCTGCTTGTCGGCGACGGACCGGAAAAGTGCGTCGCTTGGCAGCTTGTCGAGAAATACGGCCTGCAGGACCAAGTGCTGCTCCTCGGAAACCAGGACAGGGTGGAAGAGCTGTATTCCATCAGTGATCTTAAGCTCCTTCTTTCTGAAAAAGAAAGTTTCGGGCTCGTGCTTCTGGAGGCGATGGCCTGCGGCGTGCCGTGCATCGGAACGAATATCGGCGGAATACCGGAAGTGATTAAAGATCAAGTAAGCGGTTTTCTGGTGGAAGTCGGCGATATTCAAGCGGCTTCTGAAAAAGCGCTTGCCGTTTTAGAAGACAAACAGCTCAGCAAACGTTTGACTGACCATGCGCTGAAAATGGTGGAGACCGCCTTTTCTTCGCAACGAATCGTCAGTCAGTACGAACGGATTTATGATGAATTGGCAGGACCGGAGTGATCTTATGGAACAGGAATTTGTCAAAGCCCTCCCCATCCTTCACCATCTGATAAAGGCGGGCCACCAGGCCTACTTTGTCGGGGGAGCCGTCAGAGACAGCTATATGAAACGAAAAATAGGTGATGTGGACATCGCGACAAGCGCTTCGCCGGATGAGGTGGAGCGCCTCTTTGAGCGGACCGTCGATGTCGGCAAAGAGCACGGCACCGTAATCGTCTTATGGGAAGATGAAACATATGAAGTCACCACCTTCCGCGCCGAATCAGAATATAAGGACTACCGGCGCCCTGAAGCCGTCCGGTTCATTACATCTTTAGCAGAAGACTTAAAGCGGAGAGACTTAACGATTAATGCAATGGCGATGTCTGCCGAAGGAGAATTGCTTGATTATTTCGGAGGCGTTCATGATATCGCGCAAAAGCTGATCCGTACGGTGGGGAACCCTGAAGACCGTTTTCGGGAAGACGCTCTGCGGATGATGAGAGCCGTCCGGTTTATGAGCCAGCTCGGCTTTCTGTTAGAGAAAGAAACAAAAGAGGCCGTCATAAAAGACAGGGAGCTTTTGGCGCACGTATCAGTAGAACGAAAGACCGTCGAGTTTGAAAAGCTGCTTGTTGGCGCATCTTCAAAAGAAGCGATTCAAACAATGGTGCAGACAGGTCTGATACAAGAGCTGCCCGGCCTTTCCGGTTATGAGAAGCAAATGCTTGAAGCGAGCGGATATCCGTTTTCCTCCTTAGATGCGCGCGAAGAACGCTGGGCAGCGCTGTTATTATTTCTCGGTCTTTGTCCGAAAAGCGCCGAACCGTTTTTAAAACAATGGAAACTGCCGGGAAAAGTCATAAAAAAAGCGGTGCAGATCATAAGCGTTTATCCGGCGCAGCTTGAAGCCCAGGCGATGTACCGGTCTGGAGATGCGCTGTTTTCAGCCGTTAAAATCGAAATGCTGAAAAAGCATAAGACGGTTGATGAACAAAAGCTGAAAGAGATTCGGAGCCTGTATGAGCAGCTGCCGATCAAAAGCCTTCGTGATCTCGACATTTCAGGCGCTGATCTGATGGAGCTCAGAAACCGCCGTGCGGGTAAATGGATTGCCGAAGAACTTAGCCGGATTGAAGAAGCGGTATTGGCAGGGAAGCTCTCCAACCGAAAACATGACATAAAGGAGTGGCTCGCATCATGGGATCAACATTAAGAACCCGATTAATTGATTTATTTTCTGAGGCGGGTGACGGCTTTATCTCCGGGCAGAAAATAAGTGACGCGCTCGGCTGTTCGAGAACAGCCGTTTGGAAACATATAGAAGAACTCCGCAAAGAGGGCTATGAGGTTGAGGCGGTCAGACGAAAAGGGTACAGGCTCATCAAAAAACCGGGGAAACTCAGTGAATCTGAAATCCGCTTCGGGCTGAAAACAGAGGTTATGGGCAAACAGCTGTATTACCGGGACGTCCTGCCGTCCACCCAAAAAACCGCCCATGAACTGGCCAATGACGGCGCGCCGGAAGGAACACTCGTAGTTGCCGATAAACAAACGGCAGGCAGAGGAAGAATGTCCAGAGTGTGGCATTCTCAGGAAGGAAACGGGATATGGATGAGCCTCATCCTGAGACCGGAAATTCCTTTGCAAAAAACGCCGCAGCTCACCCTGTTATCTGCCGTTGCGGTTGTTCAGGCTATCGAATCCTTTACCGGTGTACAGCCCGCTATTAAGTGGCCGAATGATTTAATGATTCACGGCAAAAAGGCCGTCGGAATCTTAACTGAGCTGCAGGCGGAAGAAGACCGTGTCCGTTCGGTCATTCTCGGCATCGGAATCAACGTGAAC
This sequence comes from Bacillus siamensis KCTC 13613, assembly GCF_000262045.1. Taxonomy (GTDB): domain Bacteria; phylum Bacillota; class Bacilli; order Bacillales; family Bacillaceae; genus Bacillus; species Bacillus siamensis. The sequence continues at coordinate 33,528 of NZ_AJVF01000042.1, read as the reverse complement.
CAGCGGGAAACCGATTTTCCCGGCGAGCTTCAGGATATTGCGACAAGCCTCAGCCTGGAAGCCGGCGAAAAAATTGACAGAGCGGGTCTGATACAAGAGATTCTGCTGACTTTTGAAAAACGCTATCAGGATTATCTGAAGCACGGCTTTACACCGATTAAGCTGTTATGGGAAAGCTACGCGGTCGGATTGGCGAGTGAGCTCAGAGCGAGAACGCTGCAAGGGACGTTTTACGGGAAATCGCTCGGCATTGATGATGAGGGGGTCCTTCTTTTGGAAACGAAAGACGGCATAAAGAAGATCTATTCTGCCGATATTGAGCTCAATTAATCTTAGTTGGTACAAGCCTCGTGAATTTGGTATACTTCCTATGGGCAGTATCATAATGAACTGCACCTGATCAGCAGAACAGAGATTACGAAAAGTCTGCCTTGATCCAAAAAAGGACTGGGACAGAGGGATGACATTCGCTGAACGTTAAACAAGTGGGAATCCTTCTTATTTTACAGAAGGCTTTTTTGCTTGCGAAGAATTGGCGGATCATCTCCTCACCGTTTAGAGGAGGAGAATCAGAATGAAAACAAAACTGGATTTCATGAAAATGAAGGAAAACGGAGAGCCGATCGTGATGCTGACCGCTTACGATTATCCGCAGGCAAAACTGGCGGAACAGGCTGGAGTCGACATGATTTTAGTCGGGGATTCGCTCGGAATGGTCGTGCTCGGACTCGATTCAACCGTCGGCGTAACGGTCAGTGACATGATTCACCATACAAAAGCGGTAAAACGCGGGGCGAAAAATACGTTTATCGTAACCGACATGCCGTTTATGTCTTACCACCTTTCAAAAGAAGATACATTGAAAAATGCCGCGGCCATTATTCAGGAAAGCGGAGCGGACGCGTTAAAGCTTGAGGGCGGAGACGGCGTTTTCGAATCCATCCGCGCGCTGACACTCGGCGGAATCCCTGTCGTCAGCCATTTAGGCCTTACACCGCAGTCTGTCGGAGTGTTAGGCGGATATAAAGTGCAGGGAAAAGATGAGCAAAGCGCGAAAAAGCTCATCGAAGACAGCGTGAAATGCGAACAGGCGGGAGCGATGATGCTCGTGCTTGAATGTGTGCCTGCTGAACTGACCGCAAAAATAATAGAAGAAGTATCCATTCCCGTCATCGGAATCGGAGCCGGCTCAAAAGCTGACGGCCAAGTTCTTGTTTATCATGACGTCGTCGGCCACGGCGTGGACAGAACACCGAAGTTCGTGAAGCAATATGCCAAAATCGACGGCGCGATTGAATCTGCGCTCAGCGGTTATGTGCGTGATGTGAAAGAACGGGTTTTCCCGGAAGAAAAGCATTCTTTTCAGATCAACCAAACTGTGCTGCAAGGCTTGTACGGAGGAAAGTAAACGATGAAACAACTGACAGAAACTCAACAGCTGAAAGAACTGATTGCGCAATACCGCTCAGAAGGCCGGACGATCGGGTTCGTCCCGACAATGGGTTTTCTTCATGAAGGACATCTGACGCTGGTTGAAAAAGCAACCAAAGAAAACGATATTGTCGTGATGAGCATCTTTGTCAATCCGACTCAATTCGGACCGGGCGAGGATTACGAAGCATATCCGCGTGATTTAAACCGCGATGCCCGGCTAGCAGAACAGGCGGGGGCAGATGTATTGTTTACGCCGTCTGCAAGTGACATGTATAAAGGCGAGCAAAATGTTGCCGTGCATGTAAAAAGAAGAACTGACGTGTTATGCGGCGCCTCCCGCATCGGTCATTTTGACGGAGTGGCCACTGTGCTGACGAAGTTTTTCAATCTCGTTAAACCGACCCGCGCCTATTTCGGCCTGAAAGATGCCCAGCAGGCAGCAGTTGTGGACGGATTGATTGAGGATTTCTTTATGGATATCGAATTGGTTGCGGTGGATACGGTCAGAGAAGAAGACGGACTTGCCAAAAGCTCTCGCAACGTCTATCTGACTGAGCAGGAACGAAAAGAAGCGCCGATGATCTATAAAGCATTGCAAAAAGGTGCCGAACTGGTCAGAGACGGTGAAAGAAATCCGGAAACCGTCATAAAAACCGTCACCGATATCATCGAAAACACAAGCGGCGTCATTGATTATGCCGAATTGTACGCTTATCCGGAGCTGACTCCGCTTAAAACATTAAACGGCAAGGTCATTCTGGCCTGCGCCGTTCAATTTTCTAAAGCAAGACTGATTGATAATATCATTATTGATATTGATGAATGGGAGAGATCATAATATGTACCGCACTATGATGGCCGGAAAACTGCACCGCGCTACCGTGACGGAAGCCAATTTGAACTATGTCGGCAGCATTACGATTGATGAAGATCTTTTGGATGCCGTCGGAATGCTCGTTAATGAAAAAGTTCAAATCGTCAATAATAACAACGGAGCGAGACTTGAAACGTATATTATTCCCGGTAAGCGGGGGAGCGGCGTGATCTGTTTAAACGGAGCTGCTGCCCGCCTCGTCCAACCAGGAGATAAAGTCATTATTATTTCTTATCAAATGATGTCTGATCAGGAAGCAAAAAGCCATCAGCCGAAGGTGGCGGTTTTGGACGATCAGAATAAAATCGAGCAGATGCTGGACCAGGAGCCGGCGCACACGATTTTGTAAAAGAGCCCCCTTCATGGGGGTTTTCTTTTAAGATTCAGGGGCAAAAGCTGTTTTTCCGCTCCATTTCTCAGCAAAACGTGTTACACTTTTCTCGTATGCAAGAATTGAGGTGTCCATTTTAATGAACAAGCAACGGTTCGTTGTCATAGATGTCGAAACAACAGGAAATTCGCCGAAAAAGGGCGATAAAATCATTCAAATCGCAGCGGTTGTCATTGAAAATGGACAAATAACTGAGCGGTTTTCAAAATATATCAATCCGAATCAGGCCATTCCGCCATTTATTGAACAGCTGACCGGAATTTCATCCGGTATGGTTGAAAATGAACTGCCGTTTGAAGCGGTCGCAGAAGAGATTTTTCATCTGCTTGACGGCGCGTATTTTGTTGCCCACAATATTCATTTCGACCTCGGATTTGTCCGGCATGAACTGAGCGAAGCGGGCTATGAGCTGCCGGATTGTGAAGTGCTTGATACGGTTGAGCTTTCGCGTATTGTTTTTCCGGGGCTTGAAGGGTATAAGCTCGGTGAATTGTGCACGGAGCTGAATATTGTGCATGACCGGCCTCACCGCGCAGACAGTGATGCGGAGGTTACGGGGCTGATCTTTTTAGACATTTTACATAAACTGAAACATTTGCCTTTGCCGACGTTAAAGCAGCTTAGAAGGCTTTCACAGCATTTTATCAGCGATTTGACGCTGCTTTTGGATTCTTTTATACATGAAAGCAGACCGGCGGCAGAAGAAAGCTGCATTCCATACGGGTCTTTTTCAATTAAAGAGCCCGAACAAATTCGGGCTTCCCGTCCGGTGAGTGCTGCCATTGATCTTGAAAAATGGAACGATGAAAAAGAACAGCTCTTATCTGACATCATCCCCCGCTATGAAAAGCGGAAAGGGCAGCTTGCGATGATGGATGAAGTGCTTGGGGCCTTCTGCAACCGGGAGCATGCGCTGATAGAAGCGGCGCCCGGCATCGGAAAAACAATCGGTTATCTCGTTCCGGCTGTCTTATTTGCTAAAGCGGAACAAACTCCCGTCATTATCAGCACGTACTCTACTCTTTTGCAGCAGCAGATCATGTCTAAAGATATTCCGCTTTTGGAGCGTATGTTTCCATGGCCGGTTAAGGCCGCTGTTTTAAAAGGGAAATCGCATTATCTGTGCTTGCGCAAGTTTGAACATATTCTGCATGAGGAAGATGACAACTATGATGCGGTTCTGACGAAAGCACAGCTCCTCGTCTGGCTGACAGAGACTGAAACGGGCGACGCCGCCGAGCTGAATCTTCCTTCAGGCGGCAGATTGCTGTGGGAGCGCATGTCTTACGATGAGGATTCTTTTTTGAAAAAAGGGAAGGACTCTGCTGCCGGATTTTATGAACGGGCTAAAGAAAAAGCGCAGGCCGCAGATCTGATTATCACCAACCATGCTTTGCTGTTTGCAGATCAAAGCAGTGAAACAAAAAAACTGCCCGCAAGCGGAACGGTCATCATTGATGAAGCGCATCATTTCGAACGAGCCGCAAGCGAGCATCTAGGGCGGAGAGCTTCGTACATCGGGCTGCACACAAAGCTCAGCCGAATCGGAATATTAAAAGAACACGGGCTGTTAAAGCGGATGAGAAAACTGTTTTATACGTATGAATTGCCGGCCGAAAGTTTTTTTGACGCCGATGAGTGGATGAAGCATATTCAATCTGAAAGTGACGCATTTTTCAGTTCGGTGCATTCTTTTGTCAAACGAAGAAAACCTAAAGACGATCTGAACCGTCTCGTCTATAGTCTGAATCATAAAAGCCAGGATAAAGGCCTTTACATGATAACGGACGGAGCGGAGCGGCTTTGCGCGATGCTGGATCAGCTGCTCGACGTGTTTTCAGTACAGGAGAAACTGTTGCATCAAAAGCTTGATGAGATGAAGAGCGGAGCGGCTTTTTTAGCGGCCGAGTATGTAAAATGCATCAGAGGGCTGAAAGAATATCGCGATACGTTCAGCAGACTGCTGTTTGAAAATGATGAGAAAGAAGCCGTTTGGATTGAAATTGATGCCAAGGGCGCAAAAAACGCCGTCAGCATCTATGCACAGCCGCTGGAGCCCGGTGAAATGCTGGCAGACCAGTTTTTCGCCCGTAAAAAAAGCGTAGTGCTCACATCAGCGACCTTAATGGTGGAGCAGTCTTTTCAATTTATGATTGAAAGGCTCGGACTGTCGGATTTTTATCCGCGCACCAAAAGCATCCCGTCTCCTTTTTCTTATGATGATCAGATGAACGTCATCATTCCGAAAGAGATGAAATCCCTCAAATATGACGGAGAGCGGGAAGTCATTGAGCATATTGCCAAGTATGCTGAAATCATGTCAAAGGGAAAACAGCCGAAGATCCTTATCCTGTTTACGTCTCATGATATGCTGAAAAAAGTGTATCAGGAATTGAAACTCAGTATGGAGATCTCAGGCATTCAGCTTCTCGGCCAGGGCATCTCGGGCGGAAGTCCCGGTAAATTAATGAAAACCTTTAAAACGGCAAGCCGGGCGATTTTGCTCGGGACGAATCATTTCTGGGAAGGCGTTGATTTTCCGGGGGATGAATTGTCAACCGTCATGATTGCAAGGCTTCCTTTCCGGGCGCCTGATAATCCGCTTCATGCCGCAAAATGTGAATTCGCCAAGAAGCAGGGGAAAAACCCGTTTCAGACGATTTCTCTGCCTGAGGCCGTGTTAACGTTCAGACAGGGAATCGGGCGCCTGCTCCGTACGGCGGGAGACAAAGGAACGATCGTTCTTTTAGATCAGCGTGTAAAGACGGCGGGATACGGACGGCTGTTTCTTGATGCGCTCCCGACTTCATCCCTTTTGGAACTGACGGATGCCGAACTCGGGGATTACGTCAGCCAAACGGAATAAAAGCCGCATAAACGCGGCTTTCGTGGTGTGGGATGAGGAATTGTTTATATGGTAAAAGCGGGTTCATGCCGCCTTGTGATTTTATTATGCCGCGCATGCATCCCGTTATGACTAACAAAATTTGTTCGACCGATGGAGGGTATAAAAATGGAAAGCAAAATTGAGATTCTTTCTACAATTAATGTGGAGCATTCAGATGATTTATATAAAATCGTCGATACATTAAACCGGACTTTGAAAAGAGATAATCTGATGTTCGGACTGGCGCTTGACGAAGAAAATCAAAATGAAGCGGTCTTCACCATTTATCGCACATAGGTGAAAAAGATGAGAAAAAAAGCGTTAATATTTACAGCCGTATTTGGTATTATTTTTTTAGCGGTTCTTTTATTTTCGGCCAGCATTTTTAAATCTGCAATGGCTCAAAAAGAGGAAGGCCACGACACAGCAGCCGCAGCCGCTAAAGAAAAAACGGATCTGACAGATGCTGAGAAAGTGGAAACCTTTGTCGGTAAACAGAAGTATTACGTTGTGTCCGGAACGGATAAACACGGAAAAGACATGTATGTATGGGTCCCGGCCGACAAAAAAGCAAAAATTCTCTCGAAAAAAGCCAGTGACGGCATTTCAAGCAGCAAGGCTGCCAAAATCGTTCAAGACGCAGGGCTTGTTTCAAAGCTGAATGACGTTCACCCGGCGAGAGAAAACGATGTTCCATTATGGGAAGTGACCTACATCAACAAAAACGGGCAGTATAGTTTTAGCTATGTGGACTTTACAAGCGGCAAGATTCTCAAAAACATCACACCGTGAGACGTATTAGGGGGAGTTCAAGTTGAAATTGGCAAAAAGAGTATCCGCATTAACACCGTCTGCAACACTTGCAATTACCGCAAAAGCGAAAGAGCTGAAAGCAGAAGGCCATGATGTCATCGGCCTCGGAGCAGGAGAACCTGATTTTAATACGCCTCAGCACATTATAGATGCCGCGGTGCGTTCCATGAATGAAGGCCATACAAAATATACGCCTTCAGGCGGTCTGCCAGCCTTGAAAGACAGCATCGCTGAAAAATTCAAAAACGACCAGGGGATTGAATATAAACCGTCAGAAATCATTGTCTGCACCGGAGCGAAGCACGCCCTATATACATTATTTCAGGTCATTCTCGATGAAGGAGACGAAGTGATTATACCGACTCCTTACTGGGTAAGCTATCCTGAGCAGGTGAAATTGGCAGGAGGACGTCCCGTCTATGTGGAAGGACTGGAGTCCAATCAGTTTAAAATTTCACCGGAGCAGCTGAAGCAGGCACTCACTGAGAAAACAAAAGCAATCATTATCAACTCACCGAGCAATCCGACAGGTGTCATGTATACGAAAGAAGAGCTTAGTGAACTCGGAAAAGTGTGTCTGGAGCATGACATTCTGATCGTTTCTGACGAAATTTATGAGAAGCTTACATACGGAGGAAAAAAACACGTCTCAATCGCACAGCTTTCCGTTGAATTGAAAGAACAGACGGTCATCATCAACGGCGTGTCGAAATCCCACAGCATGACGGGCTGGAGAATCGGTTATGCAGCGGGATCTGAGACGATTATTAAAGCGATGACGAGCCTTGCGAGCCACAGCACGTCAAATCCGACGTCTATCGCTCAATACGGCGCCATTGCGGCATATAACGGACCTGCTGAACCGCTGGAAGAGATGAGACAGGCATTTGAGCACAGACTGAATACCATCTATGCTCAGCTCAGCGAAATTCCCGGATATACCTGTGTCAAGCCTGAAGGGGCATTTTACTTGTTCCCTAACGCCAAAGCGGCAGCAGAAAACTGCGGATTCAAAGATGTTGATGAATACGTGAAGGCGCTTCTGGAAGAAGAAAAAGTCGCCATCGTACCGGGCTCCGGCTTCGGCTCACCGGACAACGTCCGTTTATCTTACGCAACGTCACTTGATCTTTTAGAAGAAGCGGTCGAAAGAATCCGCCGCTTCACGGAAAAACATAGCTGATTCTGAAAAAGCGGCTTTTGAAGCCGCTTTTCATCTGCATTGACCCCGTAAGAGTAGAACGGGTATAATAAAGTGATGAAAAAAGAGATTCAGGCAGATTCCTGAATGTCTTTCTTGTTCTGGAGGGAAAGATTTTGAAAACAACAATCAACCAAGTGTATAAACACACAGGCGAGGAAGTAACGATTGGAGCTTGGGTCGCAAATAAACGCTCAAGCGGTAAAATCGCATTTTTACAGCTGAGAGACGGTACAGGCTTCATTCAGGGAGTTGTCGTCAAAGCTGAAGTTGAAGAAAACATCTTCCAAATCGCGAAATCAGTGACGCAGGAAACGTCACTTTACGTAAAAGGGATTGTAAAAGAAGACGAGCGTTCACCGCTTGGCTATGAGCTTGCAGTCACATCCATTGAAGTCATTCACGAAGCGACAGATTATCCGATTACACCTAAAGAGCACGGCACGGAATTTTTAATGGACCACAGACATTTGTGGCTCCGTTCGAAACGCCAGCACGCGATTATGAAAATCCGCAACGAAATCATCCGTGCGACTTATGAATTTTTCAACAAAGAAGGTTTCGTGAAAGTTGATCCGCCGATTTTGACAGGAAGCGCTCCTGAAGGCACGACTGAGCTGTTCGCGACAAAATATTTTGATGAAGACGCCTTCTTGTCTCAAAGCGGCCAGCTGTATATGGAAGCTGCTGCAATGGCGCTGGGAAAAGTATTCTCATTCGGACCGACATTCAGAGCGGAAAAATCAAAAACGAAACGCCATCTCATCGAATTCTGGATGATTGAGCCTGAAATGGCATTTGTTGAATTTGAAGAAAACCTTGAAGTTCAGGAGAATTATGTTTCTTACATCGTACAAAGCGTGCTGGAACATTGTAAGATCGAGCTGAACACACTGGGAAGAGACACGTCCAAATTAGAACAAATCAAAGCGCCTTTCCCGCGCATTACGTACGATAAAGCGATCGAGTTCCTGAAAGAAAAAGGATTCGACGATATTGAATGGGGAGATGACTTTGGTGCGCCGCATGAAACAGCGATTGCAGAAAGCTATGACAAACCGGTGTTTATCACTCATTATCCGACTTCATTAAAACCGTTTTATATGCAGCCTGCCAAAGATCGTGACGATGTCGTGCTATGTGCCGATTTAATCGCTCCGGAAGGCTACGGGGAAATCATCGGCGGATCTGAACGCGTTCACGATATGGATTTATTGGAAGAAAGATTAAAAGAACACGGTCTGGATTCAGATGCTTACAAATGGTATGCTGAACTCAGACAATACGGTTCTGTTCCGCACTCAGGCTTCGGCCTCGGACTTGAGCGGACAGTGGCTTGGATCAGCGGAGCGCCTCACGTGCGTGAAACGATTCCGTTCCCGAGACTTCTGAACCGTCTGTATCCGTAATAGTTTTAAAAAACGAAGTCTCCTGCAAGGGAGACTTTTTCTAAGTAAAGGGGAAAGCTCCCGGAGATAACCTTTTACAGTAAGAGGTGTAAGGATGAAAAAACAGCAATTTATAGATATGCAGGAACTCGGCATTTCAAGCATTCCCAACCTGCTGCTGACACATTACCGGCAGCTCGGGCTGAATGAAACCGAATTGATTCTGCTTTTAAAGATTAAAATGCATTTGGAAAAGGGTTCTTATTTTCCGACGCCGTTTGAACTGCAGTCAGGGATGTCCATTTCTGCTGAAGAATGTACAAGCTGCCTGAGAATGTTCATTCAAAAAGGTTTTCTGTTTATTGAAGAATGTGAAGACCATAACGGCATAAAGTTCGAAAAATATTCTCTGCAGCCTTTATGGGCGAAGCTGTATGATTACATGCAGCACTCACAAAATGAAACGCAGGAAAGAACGTCAGAAAGAGAACAAAAAAGCCTGTACACCATCTTTGAAGAAGAGTTTGGAAGACCGCTGTCTCCGCTTGAATGTGAGACGCTGGCCATATGGCAGGACCAGGATCAGCATGACGCGATTCTGATTAAACATGCGCTAAAAGAAGCTGTCTTATCAGGAAAGCTCAGTTTTCGCTATATTGACCGGATTTTATTTGAATGGAAAAAGAACGGCTTCAAAACGGTTGAGCAGGCGAAGGCGCACAGCCAAAAATTCCGGCGTGTTCAGACGAAACAAAATGAACCGCAAAAAGAGTATACGAGACAGGTGCCTTTTTACAATTGGCTGGAACAGTAACTTGAGAAGGGGAGAAACGTGTTAAATTTAAAGCAGATTGAATATTGTCTTGATAAAATCGGTGATATGTTTCCGCACGCAGAATGTGAACTTGTCCATTCAAATCCTTTCGAACTGGTTGTGGCAGTCGCTTTATCTGCGCAATGTACGGATGCTCTCGTTAACAGAGTGACAAAAACGCTATTTCAAAAATATAAACGGCCTGAAGATTATCTTGCCGTCCCGCTGGAAGAACTTCAGCAGGATATTAAATCAATCGGACTGTACCGAAATAAAGCCAAAAATATTCAAAAACTGAGCAAAATGATCATCGAAGAGTACGGCGGAGAAGTGCCAAAAGACCGGGATGAGCTTGTGAAGCTGCCGGGTGTCGGACGGAAAACGGCAAATGTGGTCGTATCCGTTGCTTTCGGCGTACCGGCAATCGCTGTGGACACTCATGTGGAACGGGTCTCGAAAAGGCTAGGCATCTGCCGCTGGAAGGACTCTGTATTGGAAGTAGAGAAAACATTAATGAAAAAAGTGCCCAAAGAGGATTGGTCTGTCACACATCACAGATTAATATTTTTCGGGCGGTATCATTGTAAAGCGCAATCTCCCCGCTGTGCGGAATGTCCTTTGCTTTCGTTATGCAGGGAAGGGCAAAAGCGTGACAAAAAAGGGCTGGTGAAACGGTGACGGCGATTAATATTCTGGCAGGCTATGAAACATACTTGCGCAGTCTTAAAGATATGGACAGCTTAGAGGTCAAAGCGGCTTTGCGCCGGCATCCGCTGTATATGGATTTCAGCAGTCAGCCAAAAGTGAAGCCGTGGACGGAAAGGAGCGAATATGTTCCGTTTCTTTTTCAGATTTGGAACGAAACGAAAGAAGCGCTTCTTCCCGTTTTTCAAACAAGGAAATCGAGGTGTGATCAAAATGATATGCTGAAGGGGATTGCCTGTCTGATTGCCGCGTTTCATTGGACGGCAGGGGAGCGGGTCACATCACTTGATTGGTCTGTGCTTGAAACCAAGCATTTTCCCGCGGAGCCGATTAATTGGGCGGAGAGAGTGGCGTTTATTTTAACAAAACCGACTCAATTTCACTCATTTATTCAGCTTGACGAATTGATGACGGAGATGACAAAACAATATCATAAATATGAAGCTATGAACAAATCATAAAAACCTCCTTATAAGAAAAGGAGGTTTTTTTGTATGAAAAAAATCCTTCACCTGTTTGAGGTGAAGGATTTCGTCCGCTAATGAGCGGGATTTGACTGGATGGTTGACGAATTGGACTGCCCGTTGACATTTGAAGATGAGTCTTGGTTTTTGTCCTTCTGACCGCTGTCAGGTTTTTTCGAACCGTCTGAACCGGTATCGGAACCATTATCAGAGCCGTTATCTTGCTGTCCGTTGTTATCCGTCCCGTTACCAGGCTGATTCGGATTGTTATTATCCGTTTGATCCTGATCGGATTGGTCCGGATTTTTATTCGGGTCATCGGTTGGTGATTGATCCGATCCGTCTGACGTATCTGTTTGATTATCGTCTGTTTTCGAATCATCGGTTTGGGTCTTGTCTTTATCCTTATCATCAGGTTTCTGTTCATCGTCAGTCGCTTTATCTTTATCTGCATTGTCTTCTTCATCTTTTGGAACTTTGAAAGATGCTGATGCCGTATCGCTTTTTCCGTCATCATTTTCCGCTGTCACCTGGAAGCTGTATGTGGACCCAGGGGTGACATTTGAGACGACGGCTTCTTTTGCCGAACTGTTTTGAATGTCACTGTAGCTTCCGCCGTCAATGGATTGTTTGACATTGAATGTTGCATCGCCGTCATAATCCCAGCTTAAAGTTAATGATTTTTTATCTTTGTCGTATTTCACTTGTAAGCCAGTCGGTTTATTGGCTTTTTCTTTCGCGTACGTTTTAGAAACGGCAGTAGGTTCCGTTCCTTTCACGAAGTACTCCGTCACTTTTTTATCATCCGGCGTATTCGGTCCGGCTAAAGCGGCAGGATTCGAGCCTTTCTCAACTGTTTCTTTTACGACGCTGTCAGGCTGCTTGAAGCTTCCTTTACCGTCATCAACGTATGAGATCAGCTTTTGGAAAATCCGTTTTGCGACTTGCTGGTCTGTCGATGACAGTGATTTTTTGCCTGCTTTGTTGCCAGACTCAACACCGGTCCAAACCGCCGCTGTATATTGAGGGGTATAGCCGACAAACCATGAGTCTGGGACTCCGCCTGGAGCAATGTTATATTTTTGAATATCATCTTTAGTAAAGTTTGTCGTACCCGTTTTACCGGCGACTTCCACATTCGGTACTTGAGCCAGTTTACCCGTTCCTGACTGCACCACTGTTTTAAGCATATCGGTGATCATGAATGCCGTGTAATCGCTCATAGCACTCTTCGGTTTCGGTGTTAAATCAAGCTTAGTGCCGTCATTGAATTCAATCGATGTGACTGCGTGCGGTTCATTGTACGTTCCGTTATTTCCGAACGCACTGTAGGCGCCTGCCATGGTCATAGTAGATACACCGCGGTTTTCATCCCCAAAACCGCCGATAGAATAGGGCTCATATACTTGATCTTTGTTTAAACCTAATCCCAGGTCGTTTGCAAAGTCCACGGCATTATCCTTTCCAACTGCTTGGAACGCTTTTAAAGCAGGGATATTACGTGAGTCTGCGAGGGCCTCTCGCATTGATATCTGGCCTCTGTATCTATTGTCATAATCATGGATCGGTGTGCCGTTAGAGTACGTATATGCAGAATCGTCAATCTGCTCATACGTCGACCATTTTTTATTTTCAATGACCGGTCCGTAATCAAGAATCGGTTTTATCGTTGAACCTGGCTGGGTTTTACCTTGTGTTGCATAATTGAATCCCCCGGTAGTTCTATTTCGTCCTGCTCCGATGGCGCGGATTTCTCCGTTTGTCGTATCAAGGAGCGTGACGCCGCCCTGCATGCCTTCGGTAAAGCCGGCTGTGTCACCGTTCATCAATTGATCAAGATAATCTTGTGCTTTTGTATCAAGGGTCGTGTAAATTTTTAATCCGTCAGTTGAAATATCGACGTCTTTCTTTTCTTTTGTCTCAATTTCTTTCATGACTTCTTCGACAAAAGCGCTGTATTTATTTGTGTCCTTTTTATCGTATTCCTTTTGGCTGACGACGCCTTCATCTTTCATGGACACTTTCTTCGCTTTTTGGTATTCAGAATTTGAAATGAATCCTTGTTTTTCCATCAAGCTGAGAACGATGTTCCGGCGTTTTTCGGAAGCCTTCGGATTTTTAACCGGGTTATATCCGGTCGGGCTTTGCGGCATTCCGGCAAGCGTTGCCGCCTGTTCAACCGTAAGCTTGCTCAAATCTTTTACGCCGAAGAATTCTTCAGCCGCTTTGCCGACGCCATAGGCGCGCGGTGAGAAATAAATTCTGTTTAAATACATTTCTAAGATTTCATCTTTAGAATAATGGCGCTCCAGCTGCAGTGAAAGCCACACTTCCTGTGCTTTCCGCTTAATCGTTTTTTGATGGGTCAAAAGCGAGTTTTTCACAACCTGCTGGGTGATCGTGCTTCCTCCCTCTGAACCGAAACCATCCGTAAAGTTGGCGACCAAGGCGCCGCCGATCCGGATCGGGTCTATTCCGTGGTGCTTATAAAAACGGGCGTCCTCTGTTGCGATAAATGCTTCTTTCACAACATCGGGTATATCTTTAATCGGGACGTAGGTTCGTTTTTCGCCGCCCACTTCCGCGATTTCTTTGCCGTTTTTATCGTAAATTGTTGAAGAGTAAGGCGTTTTCAGCTTGGCTTCGTCCAAAGACGGCGCACCGGAAACTAAAACGGCAAATGCCGCGGCTCCGCCGACTATGCCAAGGACAAACAGAATAACCAAAGACAGCACAATCTTTTTGAATAAACCGCCTTTACGCTGTTTCTTTCCTTTTTTCGGTGAAGAAGACTTGGGGCTTTTCGTCTGCCTAGCCTTGCGGCGTTCTTCACGGCTCTTAAATTGATCTGACATAACATCTCAACCTTTCGTTAATCAACCTTTCGCTCAGTCTACTGTCCCTGCGAAAAATAAAGCTGTTCAATAATACTAATATAATCAATTCTCGGTGAGTATCCAAGGGAAATCGGAAAGGAAGCATCTTCTAATTCGTCTTTGCGAATCGATTTTCTGCCGTTGTTCTCCTTTCTCTCCCAAAAGACAAACAGCTTGTCGGCCTCGAGGAAATAAACCTTTTCGAAAGCGGATATAATAACAAAACAAATGCCGTCTTGCCTGACCACCTGCTTCATGTGCTCAATTTGATGGTCATGAAAATTCTGCAGGGGAAATGCCGTTTTGTTTTTTGTTTCTTTTGCTTCGAAATCAATGTAGCGCCCTTTATAAATCCCATTGTAATCGGTTGTCGAAGACTGCTTAAAATAAGCTTCCTTAATGACTGCGGCGCTTCTTTTCGGATAATGGACGTTTACAATCTGGACGGGAGTCGGCTTTTTGTGAATAACCGCAATTTGGTTAGCCAGATAATACTTATTCGTTTCATTCAGGTCGTCTTCGAGGGTCATGCCGCGATTACTGTATGAATGGGACCGTTTCTGGCTGTTTTGGGATGAAACCGTTTTGTTCGGCTGAAAAGTTTTTCCATTCGGATACCGAATCACTTTTTCCATCCTCCTTATCAAACTCATAGTGACGGAAGTGAATGAACGTGCATAAACGACAGACCGTAACCGCCATTCTTCATCAGATCGAAAAAGAGACGAAAATAAAAAATGCCGATAACATTTCTAGGACAAATGCCTATAAAGCATATTATGACCGCCATCCTGAAATCAAATGGCCGCTTTTGGCATCTTTTGTGTCCCGCAATGCGGGCTGGTCGATGACTGATTTAAGAGGCGTCCTTTATCAGGAGGGTCTTGACAGCAGGCAGAAGAACTGGTTTTTCCTTTCGTATGAGAGGGCGAATTGGCTGATTTTTTCTGATGCCTATCCTCAGCTTCTGATCTACCAGTGGTCAAAACAGATCGGCGAACCTCTTTTCTGTCATCTCCCTTATTTCCGCGTCTCGGCTTTCATGCAGGAAGAATGGCTCCGCTTTTGGCGTGACGGAGATACGGAACGGCTCATGTATGCTCTTATTATAAATGAACAAAACACTATCCAAGCACCTATTATACAAAATCCTTCGTTTAAAAAGAATGTTTTTGGTACGATTCCTTTTTATTTAAGTGATTGGTTTCACTTTAACACGGTGATATTCCCCTCATTTGACGGATGTTTATACGGAATTTCCGTCAAACGGTTTTCAAAAACAGAAGAAAGAATTACGCTCGGAAAACAGCTTGCCCGTCTTTTGTTCAGTCCTGATCTTCACGCTTCTTTTTACCGTTTTCTCGATACCGTTCCTCATACCGGCTCGCGCTTTGATATGGAGAAAATGATCGGCATCAAAAAAAGAACGTCACCGATGCTGAGG
Source organism: Bacillus siamensis KCTC 13613 (assembly GCF_000262045.1). GTDB lineage: Bacteria > Bacillota > Bacilli > Bacillales > Bacillaceae > Bacillus > Bacillus siamensis. The sequence continues at coordinate 18,237 of NZ_AJVF01000042.1, read as the reverse complement.
ACAACTTATCCGATTGTTGCCCACTCATTAGACGGCAAAAAGGCGGATTGGTTTCAAAAAAGGTTAAGGAAAGGGGCTTTTTTACAGGAGAAAATGCCGAAACAGCTTGAACTGACGGACTGGTATTTACAGAAAAGGCGGGAGCTTCACGCGCTTTTCGCGGTTAAAGAGTGGCTTAAAAAATAAAAAGCCCGAAACCGTTCGCTGCGGTTTCGGGCGGTGTCTTACGTAGAAGGGCGGTTTGGGCCGCCTAATTTTTTATCAAGCGTATCAGTCGTTTTTGATTCGTTTTTTTGTTGTTTACCTGCATTTTTCGGTCTCGTTTTCATACGGCACCTCCTCAACTGTATCGTTTGCATTAACGTGCCGGTTCATACAAAGTTTGCGGCACTTTTTTGTCGAAAAGTCCGTCTTTTAGGTTAATCTCTGTTTGTTTGCCGAACTGCTTCTAGTTTTGTCAGGTGCGGAGGAGAGCGGTATGAAAACGAGAATTATATCAGGAGAGACGCAAGTGACAAAAGGGAGGAACATGAATGTCTGTTTACACGAGTAAGGCTGATATTCTCCGTCTGCTTTCTGATATCGAAGTCCGGATTTCTGCCGCTGAAAAGACGCTTACACAGGCAGTTAAGTCCTGTCAGGCGGAAGCTGAAGAAATCAGGCAGGACCGGCTTGCCCGCATTGAAGAAGAGGCCCGCGAGCTTCATGTTTGTATTGATGATCTGTTTTTGACTGACCGTCGTAAAAAGGATTTGCCGAGAGCCTGCCGGATCAGCTGATTTTATGTGAAAACTTTGGTACGATATGTACTGAGGTGAGTCCGTTTGCAGACACAGTCGTTATTGAAACTGACAGTACAAATGATAGAGGCGGCTCTTGAAGCCGACAGAAGATATCAGGAAGGAAAAGAAACCGGCCGTTCATATGATTTTTTTGATGTGATTAAACCCGATGTTGAAAAAAAAGACCGGCTTTGCGCGATTTGGACTGAAGCAGCGCTTGCGTTTATTCAGGAAAACCGTCCGAAATACGTTCATCACGCCCAAATTCAGGCCGTTTCAGAAAATTTCGGAGAGCTGATGCTCCAATCATATGTTCATCATATTCATAAAAAAAGATACAAGGATCTAACTGAATCTGTTTTATATACGCTTCGTATATTGAGAGATGAAATTGAAAAAGAAGGCAGCTGAAACAGCTGCCTTCTTTTATATAAAGGGGTCGGGTATGTTATTCATACGCCGGGTTTTCTGCTCCACTTGCTTCGAGAACCTTCATACTGTTACGAAATTCGGTTGCGGTGAGATGGCCTTGAATATAGAGGAACTTGGCAAAGTCCATCAGTTTATCTGCACAATCTGTTTCATATTTTTTCACTTCTGCAAAACGTTTTCTTAAGTATGATACGTTCATAATGGTGCATCCCCTCTCATGTATGTTGAGATTATGTTAACATAACGATTCGACTTTTTTCTGTTTTTAAAAAATTAAGACTTTCGACAGCATTTGACAAAGATGAGGCTTTCCGAAAGCACATAACCAAGGCGGGATTCATACATATATAGAAGAAACTAAGCGAGAGGCACAGGGGGAATGTCATATGCAATGGAGAGCGCAGCCGTATCAAAATATGTACCAGCAGCCGGCGGGATATTTCTATCCGCAGCAGATACAGCCGCTGCAGCAGCCGAATCAGCAGCAGATGCAGCCATTACAGCCGCAGCCGTATCCGCAGCAAATACAGCAGCCATTGCAGCAGCCGCCGTATCATCAGCAAGGGCAGTTTCCGCCTCAATTTTATCCGAATCAGGAATACGGTCATATGCAGCAGCCGTACACTCCCGCCCCGCCTCAGGCAGGCATGCCCGGGGGGCCGCCGGGATTTGTGAATCCTTACCCCGTTCCCAGACCGAATCAGCAGCAGCCTTCCCAATTCTCAGGGATACTCTCACAGTTTAAAAAGACAAATGGACAGTTTGACTTTAATAAAATGATAGATACAACGGGGCAGATGGTAAGCGCCGTAAACCAGGTCGGATCGCTGGTGAAAGGATTTACCAGTATCTTTAAATAAAAAGCATGAATGATGTCTATCATTCATGCTTATTTTTTAGGTAAAAAGATGGTAAGCGTCTGCTCATTCCAGGATGTTTCCATATCTTCTTCACGCACCTCATAAGGGAGGACGACGGTTCTTGTCATGCTTGAAGACACATGGGATGAATGGGCTTGCTTGTGATCGTGCCGGATTGTTACGTGGAGGTAGCACCCTTTCGTTTCCACCAGCATATCCCCGTCACGGAACGTCGGAGGGACGCTGATGTCAACCGCAAGGCCCGAGGACTCTTCTCTGACGTCAATCGTTACTTGTGCTTCAGTAAAAGCAGAATTGACAAGATGCTGAAAACCCTGCATCAATTCTGAGAAGGGGCCTGAGTGAAAAAATTGATCCATCGCATGGCTGAGGATGTCTTCATTTCTTTCCAAATAACGTTTATCGTCTTCATTTTGTTCCATAGGATCACCGCCTTTTTACAACAGACTATGCACTGTTATCCCGTATGGTTAAGAATTGAAGGAAAAAAGAAAGTATGGTTAAATAGTGGAGAATAAACTGGTAACGGACTCACATTTAGGAAGGGGAGCACAACACATTGCTGAAAAAATTATTCGGATTGGGAGACAGCCGGAAAAAGCCGGCCGAGGAAGTGATTTTTTCTCCGGCTGACGGAGCGGTGATGGATTTGGCTTCAGTGCCGGATCCCGTATTTTCACAAAAAATGATGGGGGACGGGATCGCCATCGAACCTGCAAACGGAGATATTGTTTCACCGGCTGAGGGAGAAGTGATTCAGCTGTTTCATACAAAACACGCAGTCGGCATCCGCACCCTTTCCGGAGCGGAACTTTTGATACATGTCGGTTTGGATACCGTCAACATGAACGGAGAAGGCTTTGAAGCACACGTAAAAGAAGGGGACAAAATCAAGACAGGCGACCTGCTTTTAACCTGCGATCTGGATTTAATAAAAGAAAAAGCAAGCAGCACCGTCATCCCTATGGTCATTATGAACGGCGATGCCGCGGAGCCTTTGCAATTTGCAGGCGCAAATGAAGCGAAAAAAGGACAAACAGAGCTTTTTACAATAAAAATGAAGTAGGCAGGGGCTGATTCCCTGCTTTTTTCTTGTAAAGTATTTTCATCTAGCCAGGCAAACAAATATTCGGTAAACTGTACCTCATAAAGAGGTGTGAACGATGAAGAAAAAATCACTGAGCGAACTGATTCAGGAATTAAAAGATCACGAAAATATTGTGCATTGGCATGAAGAGGAACCGCGGGAGGCCAAAACCATGCCAATGCCCGATCAAGTGGACCCGAAGATCCGGGCGGCTCTCGAAAAGAGGGGAATCGAAAGGCTCTTTACCCATCAATACTCCGCTTTCCAGACGATTCAAAACGGAGAAAGCATCGTGGCCGTCACACCGACGGCCTCCGGAAAAACTTTGTGCTATAATCTTCCGGTTCTCCAGTCTATTGCGGAAGATTCCACAAGCCGCGCGCTTTATTTATTTCCGACAAAGGCGCTTGCGCAAGATCAAAAAAGCGAACTGAACGAAATCATAGATGAGATGGGCATGGACATCAAAAGTTTTACTTACGACGGCGATACCTCTCCGGCCATCAGGCAGAAGGTCAGAAAGGCCGGACACATTGTGATTACAAATCCCGATATGCTTCATTCAGCCATTCTTCCCCATCATACAAAATGGGTGAGTCTGTTTGAAAACCTGAAATATATCGTCATTGATGAATTACATACGTATCGCGGCGTATTCGGCAGCCATGTGGCAAACGTCATCCGCCGCTTAATGAGGATCTGCGCCTTTTACGGAAGCACGCCGTCATTTATCTGCACATCCGCAACAATCGCCAATCCGAGGGAATTGACGGAGCAGCTGACGGGAAATCCTGTCAGGCTGATTGACGACAACGGAGCTCCAAGCGGAAGAAAGCACTTTGCTTTCTACAATCCGCCGATTGTGAATAAACCGCTGCATATTCGAAAAAGCGCCACCGTGGAAGTGAACGAGCTAGCCAAAACATTTCTGAAAAATAAGATCCAGACGATTGTTTTTGCAAGAAGCCGCGTCAGGGTTGAAATTATTTTAAGCCACATTCAGGAAATCGTAAAAAAAGAAATCGGCGCGAAGTCTGTCAGAGGCTATCGCGGCGGATATCTTCCGAAGGAAAGAAGAGAAATAGAGCGGGGATTAAGAGACGGCAGTATTCTCGGTGTTGTCAGCACAAATGCGCTGGAGCTCGGCGTTGATATCGGCCAGCTTCAGGTCTGCGTGATGACGGGATACCCGGGCAGTGTTGCGAGCGCGTGGCAGCAGGCGGGCCGGGCCGGACGGCGGCAGGGGGAGGCGCTGATTGTGATGGTCGCGAACTCTGATCCGATTGACCAATATATTGTGCGCCACCCTGATTATTTCTTTAAACGCTCGCCTGAATCTGCACGGATTAATCCTGATAACCTCATTATACTGGTCGATCATCTGAAATGCGCGGCGTATGAGCTGCCTTTCAGAGCAGATGAAACATTCGGAGAAAATGAGGCAAAAGACATTCTCGAGTATTTAGAAGAAGAAGGGGTGCTTCATGAAAATCGTGAACGATATCACTGGGCGAGCGATTCATTTCCCGCTTCAAACATCAGTCTTCGTTCGGCCTCGCAGGAAAACGTGGTCATCGTGGACCAATCAGAGACGGCCGATGTGAAAATTATCGGAGAAATGGACCGCTTCAGCGCGATGACGCTTCTTCACGATGAAGCGATTTATCTTCATGAAGGGGTGCAGTATCAGGTTGAAAAGCTTGATTGGGAGCACAAAAAAGCATACGTGCGAAAAGTCGATGTCGAATATTATACGGATGCCAATTTAGCGGTGCAGCTGAAAGTGCTGGAAATCGACAGAACGGACAGCAGAAGGGAAACGGCCATCCATTTCGGGGACGTGACCGTGAATGCCCTTCCGACGATATTTAAAAAAATAAAAATGACGACATTTGAAAATATAGGATCAGGACCGATTCATCTTCCTGAAGAAGAGCTGCATACAAGTGCAGCCTGGCTTGAATTAAAAGAGACGGATTCTGAGATCGGCGAAAAAACGCTTGAGCAGCTGCTTTTAGGCATTGCTCACGTCCTGCAGCATATCGTGCCTGTATACGTCATGTGCGACCGAAATGACGTGCATGTCGTGCCGCAGATCAAAGCGGCTCATACGGGACTGCCGACAATCTTTTTGTATGATCATTATCCGGGCGGAATCGGACTTGCTGATGAAGTATATAAACGATTTGATGAAATCAATGAAGGGGCTATGCGTCTGATCAGACAATGTCCATGTCAAGACGGATGTCCTTCCTGCATCGGCTCCGAAATAGAGGGAATAGATGCAAAGAAAGCGATTCTCCGGCTCTTGAATTACGTGTAAAAGAAAAGGGGGACGAAAGATGTCCTTGAAAAATAAATTAAAGCGGATGAAAAACCACCTGAATATTCCGGAAGCTGAAATAAAGCCTGCTGCTTCTTCGCTTTCGGACCCGGATATTGAAGTCCCGTTTAAAGAAGAATGGGAGGCATTCGGAGTTAAACCTTTCTTCTTTGAAGATGAATACTGTCTTATCCGCGAAACCGTTTATCCGCTTTCGCACCGCCACGGACGGTACAGCTTCAGTGAACTTGATGACGTCATGGCGTTATGGAATAAAGGCGGTTTGACGCATACTTTATCAGCCGAAGGATACGAAAAGAGCCAGCTGTTTTTCTTTGATACTGAAACGACCGGACTCGGCGGCGGGGCCGGCAATATGATTTTTTTGCTCGGTCATGCAAGGGTATATGAAGACCGTGTCACAGTCAAACAGCATCTGCTTCCCAAGCCGGGAAACGAAGCGGCTCTTTACCAAAGCTTTTTAAGTGAGGTTGACATTACGTCCCTTGTTACGTATAACGGCAAAGCCTTTGATTGGCCTCAGGTCAAAACAAGACACACATTGCTGCGGGACAGACTTCCGAAACTTCCTGAATTCGGCCACTTTGATCTTCTGCACGGGGCGAGACGGCTTTGGAAACATAAACTGGAGCGTGTATCGCTTTCGGCGGTTGAAAATGAAGAGCTTGCCTTTAAAAGGGACGAAGACACGCCCGGGTATTTGGCGCCGATGCTGTATTTCCAATTTTTAAAGGCGGAGGATCCCGATCTTTTAAAGGGAGTGCTCCTGCATAATGAACAAGACGTGCTCTCCCTTATTGCTCTATACATCCATATGTCAAAAAAGATTTTTGCATCTGCTGATCAGACGTCGGAACATCAGGAAGCCTACGCCATGGCGAAGTGGTTTATCGCCCATAAAGAAACCGATCGGGCTGTTTCACAGCTGGAAGCGCTGCAAGGCAAAGCCTTTGAAGATTCGGATCGGGCCCTTTTTGATTTAGCAATGCTTTATAAAAAACAAAACCGCAGGCAAGACGCCGTGCCCCTTTGGGAGAAACTGACGGGCTCTGATCTTCACATATGCAGACATCAATCAGCGGTTGAGCTGGCGATCTATTTTGAGCATCATGCAAAAGATTTCAAAAAAGCTCTGCAGGCCGCGCAGCTGGCCGCAAAAGACGGGGAAATATCGGAAAAAGAAGCCGAGAAACTCCATGTGAGAATTGCCCGGCTGAAGAGGAAATATTCCTCTTGAAATATTGCCCGGGAAAGCGCAAAAGCCGAGCTGTTTCGCCAAAAATATTTTTTTCTGAATCAGCATCGATTTTGTTGTAGAATGGTGCCGCATCCTGTAAAATAGCGTTAGTTATTTATAGGGGAGAGTTGGTATGTATAAAGGTGTTTTTTACTTGTTCTTTGTCGTGGTTTTTTTGATTGCGTTTGTATTTTCGAATTTTAAAGACAGTCTGCTGATGCACTTCTAAATTGGGTGATTGAATTAGAACATGCACCCGCTTATCTTCATAACCTAACAGTGTAATAAAAGTTAATGGAGAGGGGATTTAGCATGTTCCATCATCATCATCATCATCATTGCTGCAGACCAAACGTAATGCCGCCGATTGTTCATCCGACTAATTGCTGTGAACACCATTGTTTTACTAACACGGTTGTGCCGCATATTCATCCGCAACATACAACTAACGTAAATCACCACAACTTTGAGCACGTTCATTACTTTCCGCACACTTTTTCAAATGTTGACCCGACAACTCACCAGCATTTTCAGTGCGGAAGCCCTTGCTGCGATCATTAGTATTGAACGTTTAAGCATGGTCGGTAAGGATATCAGCAAATCAAAATGGGGCCCGATGGGAGCCCCATTTTTTAAAGCAGGTGATCAATTGAAAGTATTAGCCGTAACGGGGTACAAGCCGTTTGAACTCGGTATCTTTAAACATGATGACCGGGCGCTTGTTTATATAAAAAAAGCGATAGAAGCCAGACTCAGAAGCTTTCTTGACGAAGGCTTGGAATGGATTCTCATATCCGGACAGCTGGGGACGGAACTATGGGCGGCAGAAACGGCGTACGATCTCAGGGAAGAGTATCCGGAATTAAAGGTTGCTGTAATCACGCCGTTCTACGGCCAGGAAGAAAAGTGGAAGGAACCGAATAAAGAAATGTATGAATCTGTGCTTGCACAGGCAGATTATGAGGAGAGCCTGACGCATCGGCCATATGAAAGCCCGCTTCAATTCCGGCAGAAAAACGCGTTTTTTATTGAAAAGTCAGATGCGCTTTTGCTTTTATATGATCCTGAAATGGAAGGATCGCCGAAATATATGCTGCAGCAGGCGGAAAAACGCCGTGAAAAAGACGGTTATCCGATTTATTCGATTACGATGGACGATCTCCGGGCTGCCGTTGAAGAAGAAGACTTCTTTACATAACATGTCAGAGAACATTTGACAACGGGACGTGTTTCTGAATAAAATATAACATGATGATTCACGATACGAGGTGAAAAAGATGCTTGCTGATAAAGTAAAGCTTTCTGCGAAAGACATTTTGGAAAAAGAATTTAAAACAGGCGTTAGAGGTTACAGACAAGAAGACGTTGACAAATTTTTAGATATGATTATTAAGGATTATGAAACCTTCCATCAAGAAATTGAAGAACTTCAGCAGGAAAATCTGCAGCTGAAAAAACAGCTTGAAGAAGCAAGCAAAAAACAGCCGGTGCAGTCGAATACGACCAACTTTGACATTCTGAAAAGGCTGTCCAACCTTGAGAAACATGTATTCGGCAGCAAGCTTTACGACGAATAAGACAGATGCACTTGTCAAATGAGACAAGTTGCTTTATAATGAACAAGTGTTCTTAACGTTCGGGTAATCGCTGCAGATCTTTGAATCTGTAGAGGAAAGTCCATGCTCGCACGGTGCTGAGATGCCCGTAGTGTTCGTGCCTAGCGAAGAAATAAGCTAGGGCAGCCTTGATAGGCTGACGGCAGGAAAAAAGCCTAAGTCTCCGGATATGGCTGAGTATCCTTGAAAGTGCCACAGTGACGAAGTCTCATCAGAAATGTTGAGAGTGGAACGCGGTAAACCCCTCGAGCGAGAAACCCAAATTTTGGTAGGGGAACCTTCTTGAAGGAACTGAACAGATAGAAGGACAGAATGCTTTCTGTAGATAGATGATTGCCGCCTGAGTACGAGGTGATGAGCCGATTGCAGTACGATGGAACAAAACATGGCTTACAGAACGTTAAACATTTATTGATATGACAAATTAGAGCTCTCCTTTAAAGGGGAGCTTTTATCTTGAATGAAATGAAAGCTGAAAAGAGACAGGGTGATACGATGAAGAAGTACACACTAATCGCGACGGCGCCGATGGGAATTGAAGCGATTGTCGCCAAAGAAGTGCGTGATTTAGGCTATGAATGCAAAGTAGACAACGGAAAAGTCATATTTGAAGGGGACGCGCTCGCGATCTGCCGCGCTAACTTATGGCTGCGGACGGCTGACCGCATCAAAGTACAGGTCGCCGAGTTTCAGGCAAAAACGTTTGATGAGCTGTTTGAAAAAACAAAAGCGATTGACTGGCGCGCATACATTCCGGAAAACGCAAAATTTCCCGTTATCGGAAAGTCCGTGAAATCAGTGCTTGCCAGTGTGCCTGACTGCCAGCGGATCGTCAAAAAGGCGATAGCGGAAAAGCTGAAACTGCAATCAAGAAACCAAAATGAATGGATTGAAGAAACGGGTCCCGAGTACAAGGTGGAGATTTCGCTTTTAAAAGATAAAGCCGTCATCACGCTGGATTCATCGGGAACAGGCCTTCATAAACGGGGATATAGGGTTGACCAGGGCGGAGCCCCGATAAAAGAAACGCTCGCTGCCGCTTTAGTTCTGTTAACCAACTGGACGCCTGACCGTCCGTTCGTCGATCCGTTTTGCGGTTCCGGCACGATAGCGATTGAAGCCGCCTTAATCGGGCAAAACATTGCTCCCGGATTTAATCGTGATTTTGTTTCGGAAGACTGGGAATGGATCGGAAAAGAACTGTGGGACAAAGCGCGTCTTGAAGCGGAAGAAAAGGCGAACTATGATCAGCCGCTGCAGATTTTTGCCAGTGATGTGGATCACCGGATGGTCAACATCGCCAAAGAAAACGCAGAAGAAGCGGGGCTTGGAGACCTGATTGAATGCAAGCAAATGCGGGTGCAGGATTTTACGACGAAACTCGAATTCGGCGTAATCGTCGGAAACCCTCCGTACGGCGAACGGCTCGGCGAAAAAAAGGAAGTCGAGCGGATGTATAAAGAAATGGGCCGGGCATTTGAATCTCTTGATACTTGGTCTATCTACATTTTAACGTCAAATGAACAATTTGAAGAGGTTTACGGAAGAAAAGCGACAAAAAAGCGCAAGCTCTTTAACGGTTTTATCAAAACGGATTATTATCAGTACTGGGCTAAAGTGAGGCCGCAGCGGAAAAAGCCGCAACAAAGAGAAGACGCCTGAAACAGCGTCTTCTCCGGCATCTTTACATTTATTCTGCCATTACCAGCGGTGCGCTTTTGCATTGCTCCGTAAAATAATGTTGGTCTGGGACATTTCGGTGTGGCCGTTCACCTGCGATTTAGAGCGTTTCGGCCGCGTCCAATTGTGATGAAACAATTCAGAATGCTGATCTAATCGATCTTTATAACTCATGTAACCATCACTCCCGGATAGAATAAATTTGTGAAGATGGATATTCGATCGAATATCTGTTGTAGTTTGTGCAGGTCATGTGCCAATCATTCAGGAAGCATGTATAGAAAGTGAAGCATCGGCATAGAATGATGATTATTTCTATTTGAGAGGTGATCTATTTTATGCTGAACAGCGAGCACTTCAGTAAGATACAAAAGGCGCTGGCCGCAACTTCTTCCCAGCTGCAGGAAGTTGGAGCGGAGTTCGATCCTTCCGCCATGACTCACGCACAGGAAGATCTTGAAAATGCAGTAAAACATACACATTCAACAGACCATCCGTTTTTATGTTCGCATATCTTTAATCGGAAATGAAAATCAAAAAACTTGGCGCGGCCAAGTTTTTTTGTTGTATTGAAAAGGGTTAAATGATATTATAGATGGTCTGAATGCCGAATAGTTAGGGGTTGGAGTTGGGTGACAACATCACGTTTGCCTTTTGCTTTAACAAAAGAAAAGAATTTTTACGAAGAATTGAACAATTGGATTGGTGACGTGTTTTACGATATCCTTCCCGAAAAAGGCTTTGACCTTCGGGATGAGCAGGTATTTATGGCGTTTCAGCTTGAACGGGCATTTAAAGAAAAAAAGGTCATGTTCGCTGAGGCAGGAGTCGGTACGGGGAAAACGCTGGTGTATCTGCTGTTTGCCATCAGCTATGCCAGATATACGGGGAAACCGGCGATTATTGCATGCGCCGATGAAACGTTAATTGAACAGCTTGTCAAAAAAGAAGGCGACATTTCCAAGCTGACAGAGCATTTGGATTTACAGATTGATACTCGGCTGTCAAAATCCCACGAGCAGTACCTGTGTCTGAAAAAGCTTGAAAAAACGATGCAGCGTTCTGATGATGAAAAGTGGCTGGATCTTTATGAGTCGCTGCCTTCATTCGTGCACGAATCACAAGCGATGCAGCGCTTTTATCCGTACGGAGACCGCAAGCAGTACGCTGATTTGACGAATGAAGAGTGGTCAAGCGTAAGCTATGATTCCTTCCAGGATTGTTTAACATGTGATATGAGACATAGATGCGGTTTAACCCTTTCAAGAGATCATTACAGAAAATCAACGGACCTGATCGTTTGCTCCCATGATTTTTACATGGAACATGTATGGACGGAAGAATCACGCAAGAGGGAAGGGCAGCTGCCGCTTTTGCCGGATCACAGCGCCGTCGTGTTTGATGAAGGGCATCTTCTGGAATTCGCCGCGCAAAAAGCGTTAACCTATCGCGTGAAGCAATCAACGCTTGAGCTGTTTTTAGAGCGCCTGCTTCAAAATGACATCAGAGAAGAATTTGCCGAACTGATTGAAGATTCCCTTGCTGCAAACGATGAGTTTTTCTACGTGCTTTCAGAGGAATCGAAGGAAATCACCGGCTCTCACCGATTGGACATCCAAAACGACCAGCGCGTGAAGCGTGCGGCTGATGAACTGTGCCGTCTGCTCGATAAAATAGGCGAAGCGCTCGTATTTGAATCGGAAATGTATACGATCGATAAGTACGAGCTGTCAGTCGTAGAAGAATACGTCGAACAAATGGCATATTCCCTTTCACTGTATCAAAAGGACGCCATCAGCTGGCTTGAAACGCAGGATACGGACTCAACATTTGTCGTTATGCCGAGAACTGTAGCCGAAGTGCTTGGAGAAAAGGTCTTCTCTAAAAAGATCCCTTATATTTTCTCATCAGCCACTCTTTCTGAGGGCGGTTCATTTGATTATATTGCAGACAGTCTCGGAATCCGCGATCCTTTATCATTTACTGTTGAGTCACCGTACGATTACGAGGAGCAAATGTCAGTTTCTCTTCACGGTGATATGACGTCTGAGCAGAAAACGGCCCGAACGATTGATACGATTAAGGAGAATGAAGGCCGCACCCTCGTTCTTTTCCCTTCCTTTGAAGACATGAAGGAATTTAAAGAACAGGCTGCCGCATGGGAGCTGCCGTATCCGATATATTACGAAGGTGACGAAGAGATCAGTAATCTGGTCGAAAAATTCCAGCGGGATGAAAAATCCGTGCTTTGTTCCGTCCACTTATGGGAAGGTCTTGACATTCCGGGTGACTCGCTTCGAAATGTGACCATTTGGGCATTGCCGTATCCGCCTCATGATCCCGTGTTTACCGCAAAGCGGAACGGGGCGAAAAAAGATCCGTTTGAGGAGGTTGATCTGCCGTACATGCTGCTGAGAGTCCGGCAGGGAATCGGCCGCCTGATCCGCTCCAATCAGGACAGCGGAACCATATCTATTTATGCGGGCGGAGAAAGTGAACGGGTTTTGTCCGAGATCAAAAAGGTCTTGCCTGTTACACCGAAAATCGTATAAAAACAAGTGCTGCAGGATTTTTATCCTGCGGCTTTTTTAAATTCTGGAAAACCAACAAGTTGACTTTATCACAGCGTTCCATTAGCCTGTAATTGATAGTGAAAAGGGAGGGAACGGATATGGATATACATACATATGAAAAAGAGTTTTTTGATCTGTTAAAAAGAGTATCCCATTATGAAGAAGCCATTGCGCTTATGCATTGGGATTCAAGGACGGGAGCCCCGAAAAAAGGCTCCGATGACCGTGCGGAAAGCATCGGACAGCTGTCGGCTGACGTTTTTCAAATCCAGACATCCGACCGGATGAAAGAGCTGATTGACATCCTTCTCGCGCATGCAAAAGAGCTCTCTGAAGATACAGTGAAAGCGGCGGAACTGGCAAAAAAAGATTATGACCAAAATAAAAAAATTCCTGAAGAAGAGTATAAAGAATACGTCATTTTGACATCAAAAGCTGAAACGGCTTGGGAGGAAGCAAGGGCGGCCTCCGATTTCTCCATGTTTGCTCCTTACCTTGAGAAGCTGATTGATTTTAATAAGCGGTTTATTTCTTATTGGGGCTATGAGGATCATCCGTACAACGCATTGCTCGATATTTTCGAACCGGGTGTTACGGTAAAGGTGCTGGATCAGCTGTTTTCTGAATTGAAGGAAGCGATCATTCCCTTAGTCAAAAAAGTGACGGCATCCGGCAATAAACCGGACACCGCCTTTATAACAAAAACGTTTCCGAAAGAAAAACAAAGAGATCTCTCCTTGTACTTCTTAAAAGAGCTCGGGTATGAGTTTGACGGCGGCCGCCTGGATGAGACGGTGCATCCGTTTATGACGACAATCAACCGGGGCGATGTGCGGGTGACGACCAGATATGACGAAAACGATTTCCGCACCGCGATTTTCGGAACGATTCATGAATGCGGACATGCAATCTACGAGCAGAATATTGACGAAGCGCTGAGCGGGACAAATTTATCTGACGGTGCATCCATGGGAATTCATGAATCCCAATCGTTATTTTATGAAAATTTTATCGGCAGAAATCAACATTTCTGGACCGCATATTATGAAAAAATGATTGAGGCTTCGCCTGATCAATTTCAAGATGTAAAAAAAGAGGATTTTGTCCGCGCCGTCAACGAGGCGAAACCGTCCTTTATCCGAATTGAAGCGGATGAGCTGACGTACCCGCTTCACATTATTATCCGTTATGAAATTGAAAAAGCGATTTTCAGTAATGAAGTGTCAGTGAAGGAACTGCCTGCATTGTGGAATCAAAAATATCATGATTATTTAGGTATTACGCCGCCGTCTGATGCAAAAGGTATTTTGCAGGACGTTCATTGGGCTGGCGGAGATTTCGGTTATTTCCCTTCCTATGCGCTCGGATATATGTATGCGGCTCAGCTGAAGAATACCATGCTTGACGATCTGCCTGAATTTGATCAATTAATCGAACGGGGCGATTTTGAGCCGATCAAACAATGGCTGACAGAAAAGGTTCATCAGCATGGGAGACGCAAACTGCCGCTTGACATTATTAAAGATGCAACGGGAGAAGAGCTGAACGTTCAATACCTCATTGAGTATCTTGTCGGCAAATATTCGAATTTATTTCTATAAACGAAACACCCGGTGTATACCGGGTGTTTTTCTAAAAGACGAATAATAAAGGCGGATTATCTGGAAAAAGTTCGTAATTATTTAAATTTCTCTATGCAAAATAAGCAGATCTTGTTATAATTTGATTAATATCATATGAACACTCATATAATCGCGTGGATATGGCACGCAAGTTTCTACCGGTCACCGTAAATGTCCGACTATGAGTGAGCAATGGAACGGCTTTAATTCGGCCGTTACGTGTAGACATTCGGCATTGCTTGCTCTTTTTATTGAGAGCGGGCAATGCTTTTTTATTTTCTATAAGCGGGGGTAATCATTGTGGAAGCATTAAAACGAAAAATAGAAGAAGACGGAATCGTTCTTTCTGACCAAGTGCTGAAAGTGGATTCTTTTTTAAACCATCAAATTGATCCGGTTCTTATGCAGAAGATCGGCCGGGAATTTGCGCGCCGTTTTGAAAAAGACGGTATCACAAAAATCGTCACAATTGAATCTTCGGGCATTGCGCCTGCGGTGATGGCCGGCCTTGAACTCGGCGTTCCCGTCATTTTTGCGAGAAAAAGGAAGTCTCTCACGTTAACGGATGATCTGCTGACGGCATCCGTTTATTCTTTTACGAAAAAAACAGAAAGTCAGATTGCCGTCTCAGGCAGTCATCTTTCTAAAGATGACCGCGTGTTAATCATTGACGACTTTTTAGCGAACGGACAGGCGGCAGAAGGGCTTTTATCCATCGTAAAACAAGCAGGCGCAGCGGTTTGCGGGATCGGCATTGTCATTGAAAAGTCATTTCAGCCGGGAAGAGACGGACTTGTGAAAAAAGGATGCCGTGTCGAATCACTGGCGAGAATTCAATCGCTTAAAGACGGAAAAGTGACATTTGTACAGGAGGTCCGTTCATGAAAAACAGCTATGCCAAAACTCTTTCCCTCGGTATCCAGCATGTCCTTGCCATGTATGCCGGCGCCGTTGTCGTTCCCTTAATTGTAGGAGCGGCGCTGGGACTGAATGCAGAACAGCTGACATACCTCGTTTCAATTGACATTTTTATGTGCGGGGCGGCAACGCTGCTTCAAGTGTGGAGAAATAAATATTTCGGCATCGGCCTGCCCGTTGTGCTCGGCTGTACGTTCACCGCGGTGGCTCCGATTATTTCCATCGGCAAGGAATACGGGATTTCTGCCATTTACGGAAGCATTTTGGCATCGGGTCTGCTTGTCATTCTGCTGTCTTTTTTCTTCGGCAAGCTCGTCGCTTTTTTTCCGCCCGTTGTAACCGGATCTGTCGTAACGATTATCGGGATGACCTTGATGCCGGTTGCAATGAATCATATTGCCGGCGGGGAAGGCAGCAAGGATTTCGGTGATCCGGCTAACCTTGCCCTCGGATTTACGGTGCTTGTCATCATCGTGCTGCTTTATCGGTTTACAAAAGGATTTTTGAAATCCATTTCGATTTTAATCGGCATTGTCATCGGGACGGCCATCGCTTATTTTATGGGCAAAGTGCAATTTGACAATGTGGCGAACGCTGACGCAATTCAAATGATTAAACCGTTTTACTTTGGGACGCCGACATTTCATGCGGCACCGATTATTACGATGTCCATCGTTGCCATTGTCAGCCTTGTGGAATCAACCGGCGTCTATTTCGCTTTAGGTGATCTGACAAACCGGCGCCTGTCTGAACGTGATTTAGCAAAAGGCTACCGCGCGGAAGGCCTTGCGGTATTCATCAGCGGCATTTTCAACGCATTTCCGTACACGGCCTATTCCCAAAACGTCGGCCTCGTGCAGCTGACGGGAATTAAGAAAAACGCGGTCATCGGTGTTACGGGCGGACTTTTAATGCTTTTCGGCCTTTTTCCGAAAATCGCAGCTTTCACGACTATCATCCCATCTTCGGTACTGGGCGGAGCGATGGTGGCCATGTTCGGCATGGTCATTTCCTACGGTATTAAAATGCTCAGCCAAATTGACTTCAAAAAGCAGGAAAATCTTCTGATCGTCGCGTGTTCCGTCGGATTGGGACTCGGCGTAACCGTCGTTCCTGATATGTTTAAGCACCTGCCGTCTTACTTAAATCTTTTGACCACAAACGGAATCGTCGCCGGCAGTTTTACCGCTGTCCTTTTGAATATTGTTTATAATATGATTCCTAAAACGAAAAAAACCCTTGATGTGACAAGGGTTCAAGAGGGTTAGTTATCCGTTTTTCTTAAAAAAATAACATTTTAATAACATTTCTTTATGAAATCCCGAGATCGAGGATGCTTCCGAAAGTTTGCTGAACTTTTTGCGAGGCATCCTCTTTCATTTTATTTGTAACATGCCTAAAGGACAAATGTTCAAGATACTCCAATGTTATTTAGTCGTTAATCCAACCTTCAAATATCCCAGTCCATGTACCATTACTTTCCTGTCTAGCTTCTTTCAAGTATAGTGTCACTCCCATGAAAACTGTTGTGTTAGGAATGCTCCATCTAGATGGATATCCAGTAAGAGGAACTCTTTTTAAATATGCTTGTGGTGTTATTACTTTTTGTTCCTTTTCAACGCTGACTGTGTTAGATGTTGCTGAAGCAGCGGTTGCAAATGCAGGTGCAGCAGAAACAAGCAGAGCAAGAGACAAGGCGGAACCAGTTAAGATTTTTTTCATTTTAAACACTCCTTTTCTTTTTTTTGATACAACTGTATTATTACATATTATGTTGAAAGTGTCCATGTTCATTTTTATTAACTTTTTGTGAACATACTAATAATTTACTTAAATCGTGGTTAATGAAAGGGTGATAGAATAAGCACCATCATATAAATATCAAAAAAGATAGTTATAACCCCTGAAAAGAGGATAAATTTCTAAAAAAATAAAAGGTTTAAAAGAATCCATTGATGAAAAAGGACAATTAAACTTAAAAGAGTGAGGGAACTTTGGCTGAAGTGAAATGCACCTTTTCTAAAGGTGCAAACGATCGAGAAATTGAATGTTTTGAGAAGAAACTAAATGTTTCGTTCCACGATGACGATAGAGTTTTTTTGAAACTGCATCATAACGGGGCCAGAATATTTGCTGTGCTGATTTATGGCAGAAATGCACGCAGGGGCTTCATATACTTAATGTGGAAGAAATTGAAAAATGTTTTTTGAAGACGGAGTATATTACAATTGCACATCTTTTGATGGCTGCTATTTGTTAATTGACAAAACAAAAATTTCTGCTGATCGGAACTATCTATGGATTCTTAACCAAATTGAATATGAACGAATGCACCTTAATTTTGAAATTTTTATAGATCGGAATATTTTATCTCAGGGCTCAAATTTTTTGGGAGTGAAATATCTATCCCGCTGAGAATTATTACAGAACTCACCAGAATGATGATTAATTCTTTAAACTCTTCTATTTTAGCTATTGCTTCTAACCATCTTTAGGCATGAGCAGTACAACCTTTTCTTTTTCTTCGGATAGGTAACTGAGACGCTTCTCTGAACCTAGTACAAACAGCAGGCTGCCGCTCAAGTGACTTCACCTTCAAAACTGTTGTATGATAAGTTCGGAAGAAACTAAGAATACTGCTGTATTTCGGGAAATGAGGGGTTGCATGACATTTACGGAGCGGGCGTTAGCCATTATTAAACAGATACCTGAAGGAAAAGTGATGACGTATGGGCAAATTGCCGGTCTTGCGGGAAGTCCGCGGGGAGCGAGGCAGGTTGTGAGGATTCTTCACTCCATGAGTAAAAAGCATCGTCTCCCTTGGCACAGGGTCATCAATGCGAAGGGGGAAATCGGATTGAAAGATGAAGAGATGTTTTCTGTACAGAAGCTGTCCCTTGAGGCTGAGGGGGTAGAGGTCACGTCAGATGGACGGATCGATCTCAATTTATACGTCTATGATCCGAATATGTAAAAAACCTGCCGTATAACGGCAGGTTTTTCAGTTATATGCTCCGAGCCGGTCAGAAAGGTTTTGCCGGATATAAGGCCATTCCTCCCGGAGG
>NZ_AJVF01000041.1 GCF_000262045.1 Bacillus siamensis KCTC 13613 | reverse complement strand
TCCACGATTACCTGATCGAGCCGTTTTCGGCACTTTTAAAAGGTGTGGCGGGCCTGTTCCACGGTGAGTACGGACTGTCGATTATTCTGGTGACGATTATCGTCCGGATCGTTGTATTGCCTTTGTTTGTGAACCAATTTAAGAAACAGCGGGTGTTCCAGGAAAAAATGGCTGTGATCAAACCGCAGATCGACAGCATCCAGGCTAAAATGAAACAAACGAAAGATGCGGAGAAACAAAAAGAACTGCAAATGGAAATGATGAAGCTTTACCGTGAGCACAATCTGAATCCGATGGCAATGGGATGCCTTCCGATGCTGGTGCAATTCCCGATTTTGATCGGTTTTTATTACGCCATCCGCTCAACACCGGAAATCGCTTCACACTCGTTTCTGTGGTTCAGCTTAGGGCATTCTGATATTCTTGTATCACTGTGCGCGGGCGCCATGTATTTCTTACAGGCTTATATTTCCCAAAAGTTAAACGAGAAATATTCACCGGCCGCTCAAAATCCGGCCGCGATGCAGTCAGCAAAAATCATGGTCTTTATTTTCCCTGTCATGATGACCATTTTTTCACTTAACGTACCGGCTGCGCTTCCGCTTTACTGGTTTACAAGCGGACTGTTTTTAACAGTGCAGAACGTGCTTTTACAGCAGACGCATCATAAAAAGAAACAAGCTGCGGCTCAGGCGGAGCCCGCAAAATCATAACATTGAACCTGCCGTGTGAATTCCGGCAGGTTTTTTCATGTGGATCTTACGAAAAAAAGCACCCAATTCATTGGGTGCTTCGTTTTTAGTTGGCTGCTGTTTCGATAATGGCAACAACCATTTCCGCCGTTTTGACGAGCTCTTCAATCGGCATTTTTTCATTTTTCGTATGGATTTGTTCATAACCTACTGACAGGTTGACTGTCGGAATGCCGTGGCCGGCAATGATGTTCGCGTCACTTCCGCCGCCGCTCGTCTGAAGTTCGCTCGGCCGGCCGATTTTTGCCGCCGCTTTTTTCGCGACTTCCACAACCTGATCGCCGTCCTGGTATTTGAAACCCGGATACATGACCGCGATGTCCACTTCTGCGCGGCCTCCCATCTCAGCTGCCGCAGATTCGAAAGCTTCCTTCATTTTCTGCACTTGCACTTCCATTTTTTCAGGCACTAACGAACGCGCTTCAGCCAGAATATCAACTTGATCGCAGACGATATTGGTTTGCGTGCCTCCTTCAAAACGTCCGATATTAGCCGTTGTTTCTTTATCAATACGGCCGAGCGGCATTTTTGAGATTGCTTTTGATGCGATTGTAATCGCGGAGATGCCTTTTTCCGGTTCTACTCCCGCATGAGCCGTTTCTCCGAAAATGGTTGCTCTCACTTTCGCTTGTGTCGGCGCGGCTACAATAATGTTGCCGACTTTTCCGTCTGAATCAAGCGCAAAACCGTATTTCGCGGTAATGTCTGAACGATCCATTGCTTTTGCTCCGACTAATCCTGATTCTTCTCCGGCCGTGATGATGAATTCAATCGTTCCGTGCTCGATGTTTTGTTCTTTCAGCACTTTAATGGCTTCAAACATTGCGGCAAGGCCCGTCTTATCATCAGCGCCTAGAATCGTCGTGCCGTCGGTTTTGACATAGCCGTCTTCCACAATCGGCTTAACGCCTTTTCCCGGAACAACAGTGTCCATATGCGATGTGAAATAAATCGTATCCGCATCTTTTGTGCCCTTTAAGGTGCAGATTAAGTTGCCGGCTCCATGCCCCGTCACTTCTTTTGTATCGTCTTCTTTTACGCTCAATCCTAAATCAGTGAATTTTTGTTTGAGCACCTTGCTGATTTCCGCTTCGTGTTTTGTTTCTGAATCAATTTGAACAAGTTCCAGAAATTCTTCAAGCAGGCGTTTTTCGTTTACCATTTTCAGTTCCTCCGTTTAAAGCGGTATATTACCGTGCTTTTTTTTCGGTCTTTCCTCTTCCTTATGTGCAAGCATGTCAAATGCCTGAATCAATTTTTTCCTCGAGTCTTCCGGCCGGATGATGTCATCCACCATACCGCAGGCAGCCGCTTTATACGGACCAGCGTTTTCCTTTTCATATATGGCTTTTTTTTCGAGCTTCGTTTTTTCCGGATCGTCAGAAGCTTGTATGTCTCTGCGGTATAAAATCGATGCCGCGCCTTCTGCTCCCATCACGGCAATTTCCGCATTGGGCCAGGCAAATACAAGATCAGCTCCGAGCCCTTTCGAATTCATGGCGACATAAGCGCCTCCGTAAGCTTTTCTGATGATGAGCGTCACTTTCGGCACCGCCGCTTCGGCAAAAGCATACAGCAATTTTGCTCCGTGACGGATGATTCCCGCATGCTCCTGCTGAAGGCCCGGCAGAAATCCGGGAACATCAGCGATCGTTAACAGCGGAATATGAAATGCGTCGCAAAAACGGATGAATCTCGACGCTTTGTCAGCGGCATCAATCGTGAGGCTCCCCGCCAAATGTTTCGGCTGGTTTGCGACAAAACCGACCGTGCGACGTCCGAGCTTCAGAAAACCGACAGCAATGTTTTTGGCAAAATACGGCTGAATATCAAAAAACGTTCCGTCATCCGCCAGTTCTTTTATCACCTGTAACACATCGTAAGGTTTCGAACTGTCTGCGGGAACGAGGGTGTTTAATAACGGTCTGATGTCTTCCTTTTTAACGGGCACTGACGTCTGTCTGCCGTGCGGGAGATAAGAAAGCAGGGTTTTCACCGCGGAAAGAGCCTCTTTTTCCGTTCGTGCGGAATAGTGGGCATTTCCGCTTATCACATTATGTATTCCCGCACCGCCTAAACTTTCCGCGTCAATCTGTTCACCCGTCACCTGTTCAATGACTTTAGGGCCTGTAATAAACATGTGCGACGTCTGTTCCGCCATAATCACAAAATCCGTCAGAGCGGGTGAATAAACAGCACCGCCGGCACATGGCCCGAGGATAACAGAAATTTGCGGAATCACTCCCGAGTAAAGGACGTTCCGCCTAAAAATATGACCGTATCCATTTAATGATACCACACCCTCCTGAATTCTCGCACCACCTGAGTCGTTCAGTCCGATGATCGGGGTTTTATTTTTAGCCGCCAGATCCATCACCGCCGCGATTTTTTCGGCATGTGTCTCACCGAGCGTCCCGCCGAGAACGGTAAAGTCATGAGCAAATAAATACACGGGCCGTCCGTCAATTGTCCCGTATCCAGTAACGACGCCGTCTCCCGGAGCATTCTGGCATTCGGGCATGCGGCTTTTGGCAAACGGCTGAAGCTCTGAAAAACTGTCTTCATCCAATAAATAGGAAATTCTTTCTCTTGCCGTCAGCTTGCCTTTTTTGTGCTGTTTTTCATTTCTTTCCGCACCGCCGCCGTTTGTTAAAAAGGAACGTCTTTCGTTTAAATGTCTGATATGGTCACTCATGCTCATCTTGAGTTTCTCCTTTTTCAATTGTTTCACAAAGCTCAATCAAAACCCCGTTCGCCTCTTTCGGGGAGAGAAATGCGACCTTCTTCCCGCCCGCTCCGCTTTGCGGTTCATGATGGATCAAAGTCATGCGGCTTGATTCAAGCTCCTTGATCGTTTCCTTAAGATCGGCGCACCTGAACGCCAAATGATGCAGCCCTTCGCCTCTTTTCTGTAAAAAAGAGCTGACGGGAGACGCTTCTGACAGCGGCTCAATCAGCTCAAGTTTTGTGCTCCCCGCTTCTAAAAAAGCAACTTTCACATTTTGGCCGTTTACCAATTCGTCTCCTATATACGTAAGCCCCAGCATCCGTTCATAAAATCCTCTTGCGGCATCAATAGAGCTGACGGCAATACCGATATGATCAAGTTTTTTCATCGCGCGGGCACCTGCTTTCTGTCATAGGATATGGCTTGTTCATACAAGCAAAACACGTTAAAATGATAGACAGTAATCTTAAGGAGTGAAACGATGTCTCAGAAATTCATGAAAAGCGCCGTCATCGTCATTTTAGGCGTATTTATACTGTCAACAGTCCTCTCAGGCATTATGATGTATTTGCGATAAAAAAGCGGGCGCCTCATTGCACGGGGGTTTCCTGCTTTTTTATGAGGGCTTTCCGCTCTTTTGCAATGTCCTCAAATGAGCGGTTTTCTTTTGTAATCAATACTTTTGTTCCGGGAGGGATAATCCGAAAAATATGGATGACATCCCGGTTTTTCATGCGGATACAGCCGTTTGATACAAACCCTCCGATCAGCTCTTCTCTGTTTGTTCCGTGAATGCCGTATATCCTGCCGTCGGTTCCTTTCGCATCAAAACCGATCCAGCGGACGCCGAGCGGATTTTCCGGCGCGCCTCCCTCTACATTTTTCTTCCGGTAATACGGATTTACAGCCTTGACCGTTACCGTAAATTCTCCTTCAGGTGTCAGATCATCTGTTTTTCCCGTCGCCACCTGATAAATGCCTTCTATTCGATTATCCTTCACAACCGCAAGCGCATTTTTGGTTTTATTGACGATAATGTAAGGGTCACCCGGCAAAGGATTCGCGCCAAGCGGCCAAAGCGGAGACAGCAGCAGAACAGCTGACAATAAAAAAAATCGCATGGGCTCCCCTCCTTTTTTCATTAGAATGACCAATGAACGGGGGACTCATGCGATAATTCATGTGTTTTTTACAGCTTGATGCCTTTGAAATAACTTTTAATCACGAGATATTGTTCCATCTCACCGAGCAGGTGGAATAAAGCCGCCCGCGCTTCAAATTCCTCGCGTGTTGCCGGGAGCGGCATTTCTTCAAATTCCGTTCTCATTTCCGCCAGTCTTTTTAAAAATTTATGGGCGGTATTGCCGGGATGAATGGCTTCCCTTAATTCATGGATAAAATGGGCAATCATTTTTCCCTGCTCCACCGTTATTGAAACAGAGGTAATCTTCGGCAGCAGCCTTTCGATAATTTCAAATTGTTTCTGTCTCATTTTAAAATAATGATAGTAGAGATTTTCATGGCGCAAAATATGATTCTGCACGTCCCGGTACGCGAGGTTTTTCGCCTCTTGAATCATCTGATGCGTCTCCGGTATTTCTTTCCCCGTCCAATCTTGCTCACCTGTTAACAAATATCGTTCGATTTCGGCGAAGATGACGGCAAAGTTGTCCTCGATTTTTTTCCGGTACGCCGCAAGTTTTCTGTCCAGGCTCGGCATATACAGATTCATTAACAGCGCGACGCCGATACCTACGGTGATCAGCTGGAACTCATTCCAGATAAACGCCGGCGTAATGCCGCCGGACATATATAAATGAAGAATGATAACTGAGCTGGTGACGATCCCCTCGTTTATTTTTAAAACGACTGTAGTCGGAATGAACAGCACGAGCAATATTCCGATCACAAACGGATAATAGCCGATCAGTCCGAAAAAGACATATGAAAAGACGATCGCCAATAAACAGGCGGCAAATCGGGCCCACGAGGCCTGAAGCGACCGCTTTTGCGTAATTTGGATGCACAATATGGTGATGATTCCTGCGGATGCGAAGTTTTGCAGATGCAACAGCTGGGCTAAATAAATGGCCAGCGCCGTTCCAAGTGCGGTCTTTAGTGTGCGGTAACCGATTTTAAACATTGCTTGCTCCATTCTGTTTGTTTCGTTCTCAAAAAAAAGAAGAAGAGCATTCTTCTTCTTTTCTTACAGTTATATTTTATAATATTTTTTCTAAAAAGTCCTGTGCTCTTTTTGACTTCGGAGAAAGAAAAAATTCTTCCGGCGGCCCGTCTTCCACTATTGTGCCATCATCCATGAATAATACGCGGTCTGCGACTTCCTTGGCAAACCCCATTTCGTGCGTGACGATCACCATCGTCATGCCCGTCTGCGCGAGCTCTTTCATCACCTCAAGGACTTCTTTGACCATTTCCGGGTCAAGGGCTGAGGTCGGTTCATCAAACAGCATGATGTCAGGATTCATAGCAAGCGCCCGCGCGATGGCGACGCGCTGCTTCTGCCCGCCTGACAAGCGGTTCGGATAGTCGTTCCGTTTTTCAAGCAGCCCGACTTTTTCGAGGAGCGCGCACGCCTTTTCTTCCGCCGCCTTTTTGGACTCTTTCTTCACACTGACCGGCGCGTATGTGATATTATCAAGCACCGTTTTATGAGGAAACAGATGAAAATGCTGAAATACCATGCCGATATTTTCCCGCACTTTCAGTTTATTCGTTTTAGCGGCGGTGATTTCTTTTTCCTTAATGGCAATCGTTCCGCCGCTCGGGGTTTCCAGCAGATTTAAGCAGCGCAGAAACGTTGATTTGCCCGAGCCGGAAGGCCCGATGACGGCGACGACTTCACCTTCTTGGATCTGTGTTGAAATGTTTTTCAATACTTCATGTTTCCCGAATGATTTTGAAAGGTTGTCGACCTTAATCATTGGCTTTCAGCTTCCTTTCTACGCCTTTTCCGATGAATGCTAAAATCAAAACGAGCACGTAATAGATTAAGCCCGCCACAATAAGAGGCTCTAAATAGTTGTATGTTGCGGCGCCGGACTGGTAGGCCCGTCTCATGATATCGCCGAGACCGATAACCGTGACGATAGCCGATTCTTTCGTCAAAGTGATTAATTCGTTTATAATGGCCGGAGAAATGTTTTTGAACGCCTGCGGCAGCAGCAGATCTTTCATCATTTTTCCGTACGGCACGCCGAGAGCGACGGCAGCCTCTTTTTGTCCTTTGTCAATCGCGTTGATTCCCGCTCTGATAATTTCAGAGACGTAAGCGGCAGAATTGAGCGATAAGGCGGTGACCGCCGCCCAAAATTGGTCGATCTGAAAGCCGAGGAGCTGCGGCATACCGAAATAAATGATCATCAGCTGCAGCACGAGCGGCGTGCCGCGAAAAATTGAAGTATAAAAATCCGCAATCCATTTCAGCGGACTGATCGTGCTGATTTTAAACAGACTGAGAATGATGCCTAATACAAGGCCGATGACCGCTGAAACGAGCACAATTTTTAATGTGACGGCAAGGCCTTCCAATATAAAAGGAATTTGGGGTATTGTCGCTGAGAAATCCAAATTCATACGTGTGATCTCCTTTACCTTTATTCAAGATAAAAAGCTCAACGAAAAGTTGAGCTTTCTTTTATTTCTCGTTGGTGAACCATTTTTTCTTCAGTTTTTCGATTTCTCCGTTTTTCTCCATTTCTTTCAGCGCTTTGTTAAACTTCGCTGTCAGATCACTGTCTTTGCGAAACGCAATCGCGGAGCCCGATTCGTCTGATTTCGCATCTGCTGAGACAAAGCCCTGCAGATCATGATTTGAACTGAAATAGCCCTGTGCCACGATGTCTTCGATAATTGCGGCATCAAAACGTCCGGATTTAATCTCTTCCGTTAAGTCTGAAATGCGGTTGCGGTCTTCGAGCTGAAAACCGTATTTTGAAGCAAGCTTCTTGCCTTTTTCTTCTTGAATGGAGCCGAGCTGAACACCGACGGTTTTGCCTTTCAGATCATTCAGAGATTTAATGCTGCTTCCCTTTTTCGTAACGATCATATTGTTAGCAGTATAATAAATATCTGAGAAATCTACTTGCTTTTTCCGTTCCGGCGTAGGTGTCATTCCTGATAAAATCATATCAACCTGCTTAGACTTCAGCGATGTAATCAGACTGTTGAAGTCCATGTCCTGCACCTCAACGTCATAGCCGGTCTTTTTGCCCAGAGCTTTTGCAAGATCAACGTCAAATCCGACGATCTGATCGCCGTCTTTATATTCAAACGGTTTATAATCAGCCGATGTACCCATAATCAGTTTGTTCTTTCCGCCTTCTGAGCCTGAATTGCCTGATCCGCAGGCGGACAGCGCAAAGGTGATACATGCGGCAGTCAATACCAACAGCCATTTCTTCATGATTATTTTCCCCCATATCTGCTTATCTCTTAAACTTGAATATTTATTCGTTAATCTGTATTTTAAACACTTTTTACTAGTTATGCAATACTATTTTCAAAAAATATAATTCCCTTTCTTTATTTATTATAGTCATTGTTTTTCGAATGAGTGACAGCTGATTGCCGGTGCATAAATATTTATATTTATACAAACACCATATAAAAAAACCCCGCAAGCGCTCGGCTCCGGGGTTTTCCTTTTTACTTATACTTCTTCACAATATTCTTCAAATGCTTCCTGCAGTTTTGTGACGACGGCCATCGGCTCATGTCCTTCAATTTCATGGCGTTCCACCATTTTCATGATTTTCCCGTCTTTTAAAATCGCAAAGGACGGAGAGGACGGCGGGTAGCCTTCAAAGTATTCTCTCGCTTTTGCTGTCGCTTCTTTGTCCTGTCCGGCAAAAACCGTCACAAGCTGATCCGGGCGTTTATCATAATGTACGGAATGGTACGCCGCAGGTCTTGCGATTCCGCCTGCGCATCCGCACACAGAATTGACCATAACAAGTGTCGTTCCTTTTTTCGAAAGCGCTTCGTCCACTTCCTCAGCGGTTTTCAGCTCCGTATAACCGGCGGCTGTGATTTCCTGGCGGGCTTGACGCACGACATCATTCATAAATAAATTAAAATCCATATTCAACTGGGACCTCTCCTTTTTGATCATCTTCTCTTATGATAGCAAGGAACCTGCCCTATCGGCAAATGACACCGCTCATCTCTGATTGTTTTTTGTCCCTTTTATGTTTTCGATGTAAGTTTATGACCTTTTAAAAACGGGAAACTTGTTAAAGAGATTGTCTGAAATAAAGGAGCAGTCGTATGAGCCAACGGAAAGCAGTATTAATTTATAACGGAAACGCCGGTCAAAAACAGATTGATAAAACCCTCGGCACGGTCGTCCCCATTTTGGCCCAGTCAGCTGACGAGCTTTTGATTAAACCGACCAAACATCAGGATGATGCCAGTCAGTTTTGTGAAAATCTCGACAGCTCGGTTGACCATTTATACATTTTAGGCGGAGACGGCACGGTGCATCAATGCATCAACAGCATCAGCAAGCTTGATCACAGACCCGCCGTCGGCATTTTGCCGGGAGGAACGTGCAACGATTTTTCACGGGCACTCGGCATCCCGCAAAATCTTCAAAAGGCCGCTGAAACGCTCGCAGCCGGGCATAAACGAATGATAGACGTCTGTAAATCGGATGACGGCTATTTTTTGAACTTCTGGGGGATCGGGCTGATCACTGAAGCATCGAGCCATATTAATGAAAAAGAAAAAGCATTGCTCGGGAAAATCAGCTATTTCACGAGCGCCTTGCGGACGATGACAAGCGCGAACCCTTTTCCCGTCAGATTGACGATCGACGGTGAGGTGAAAGAAGACGAAGCCGTTATGGTGCTTGTTATGAACGGGCATTTTATCGGGACAAACAGAGTACCCCTGCCTGATGCCAGCCTTCAGGACGGGTTAGCCGATGTGTTAATCTGCCGCAGTACAAGCCTTGCCGCTTTGCGGGAGCTGATGACGATGGAGCAGGGTTCATTTGATGATTTTAAAGGGGAGCTTTCGTATATTCAGGCTTCCAAGATTGAAATCGAAACCGGACGTGAGATGGACGCGGATACGGACGGCGAGGTATATGGAAAGGCGCCTTGCACGATCGAAGTAAAAAAACATCATCTTACCATGCTCGTTCCCGAAGATTCAGAATGAAACTGAAAAAAACTCCCTTTGCCGCCAGGGCAAAAGGGAGTTTTTTTTAATAGACTGAAGTATTTTCGTCAATGTTTTCTAAGATCTCTTTGACGCGTCCGAGGAAACGGCCGCATACGAGCCCGTCAAGCACTCTGTGATCTAAAGACAGGCAAAGATTAACCATATCACGCACGGCAATCATCCCGTTATTCATGACAACCGGACGTTTGACGATTGATTCTACCTGAAGAATGGCTGCCTGCGGATGATTGATAATGCCCATAGACTGAACAGAGCCGAAAGATCCCGTGTTATTGACGGTAAAGGTGCCGCCCTGCATATCATCGGCGGCAAGTCTTCCGTCTCTCACTTTTTTCGCAAGATCCGTTATTTCTCTGGCTATGCCTTTAATCGTTTTTTCATCAGCATGCTTAATAACCGGAACAAACAGCGAATCTTCTGTGGCAACGGCAATGGAGATGTTGATGTCTTTCTTTTGGACGATTTTGTCCCCCGCCCACATGCTGTTCATTTGCGGGAACTCTTTAAGAGCCTGCGCCGCCGCTTTAACAAAGAAAGCGAAGAATGTTAAATTGAAGCCTTCTTTTTGTTTAAACGAGTCTTTAATGCTGTTTCTGTACGCCGTCATGTTCGTGACGTCAACTTCCATCATCGTCCAGGCATGCGGAATTTCTGTTTTGCTTTTATGCATATTGGCTGCGATGGCTTTTCTGACGCCTGTAACCGGAATTTCAATATCACCGGCTGACAGAGCTGGTGCCGGCGCTTGTTTTTGCTGCTGTTTCGGCGCTTGTTGCGTTGTCTGGACGGCAGCCGGTGCCGGTGCTTCCGTCTTCTGCTGCATTCCCGAATCAATGATCTTTTGAATGTCTTTTCGCGTAATTCTTCCGCCTGCACCCGTTCCTTCAACTTCTTCAAGCTGAATGCCGTGTTCTCCCGCTAATCTGAGCACGGCCGGCGAATATCGCGCTTTATTTGACTGATCTTTACCTGCACGGTTTGAATCGGTGTCTGCGGTGTCTGCAGGGGGATTCTGCACTTCTTCCCGCTTCGGCGCTTCTTCGGCTGCCGTTTCTTCTGTTTCAATTTTGCAAATGATCTCGCCTACTGCAAGAGTCTGCCCTTCTTCCCCTACTAGTTCTGTAATCGTACCGGTAAAAGAAGACGGCACCTCTGCATTCACTTTATCTGTCATGACCTCCGCGATGGGGTCATATTTATTCACTTGATCACCCGGGGATACCAGCCATTTGCTGATCGTCCCTTCCGTCACGCTCTCTCCGAGCTGAGGCATAGCCATTTGTTCAATCGCCATGTCAAAAACCTCCTTACGTCTTTAAAACTCCGCTAATTCTCTCATCGCGGCTTCTGCTTTGTCAGGATTCATCATGAAGTATTTTTCCATTGCCGGCGCATAAGGCATCGCCGGAACGTCAGGACCCGCAAGCCGCTTGATCGGTGCGTCTAAATCAAATAAGCAGTTCTCAGAAATAATGGCGGCGACTTCGCTCATAATGCCGCCTTCTTTCGTATCTTCTGTGATCAGCAATACTTTACCCGTTTTAGATGCGGCTTCAATGATGGCTTCTTTATCTAACGGATAGACCGTACGCAAATCTAATATGTGCGCGGAAATTCCGTCTTTTTCAAGACGCTCGGCAGCCTGCAGAGCGAAATGGACGCATAAACCGTACGTAATGACAGTAATGTCGCTGCCTTCGCGTTTTACATCCGCCTTACCGATCGGAAGGACGTAATCGTCAGCAGGGACTTCGCCTTTAATCAGGCGGTACGCCCGCTTATGCTCGAAAAACAGTACGGGGTCTTCGTCACGGACAGCAGCTTTTAACAGCCCTTTTGCATCATAAGGAGTTGAAGGCATGACAATTTTAAGGCCCGGCTGGTTGGCAAAGATGGCCTCCATAGATTGGGAATGATACAACGCCCCGTGCACGCCGCCGCCATAAGGCGCTCTAATGACCATCGGACAGCTCCAATCATTGTTTGAACGGTAGCGGATTTTTGCCGCTTCTGAAATGATTTGGTTGACCGCAGGAAGAATGAAATCGGCAAACTGCATCTCCGCGATCGGACGCATGCCGTACATGGCGGCGCCGATGCCGACACCCGCAATCGCTGATTCCGCAAGCGGCGTATCCATCACCCGCTCTTCTCCGAACTGCTCATAGAGACCTGCCGTGGCTTTAAACACGCCGCCTTTTCTCCCGACGTCTTCCCCGAGAACAAAAACGCGCGGATCTCTTTCCATTTCTTCTTTCATTGCTGCATTAATACTGTCAATATAAGACATTACAGACATAAGTATTCCTCCCTACTTCGCATAAACGTGATCAAGCGTTGATTCAGGAGATGCATATGGCGCTTTCTCCGCTTCGTCTGTCGCTTCGTTTACGATCGCCATGATGTCATCCAGCATGGTCTTTTCTTCTTCTTCACTAAGAAGCCCGGCTTCTTGAAGGTATGTTTTGTATATAAGAAGCGGATCTTGTTTCTTTGCTTCTTCTACTTCTTTGCGTTCTCTGTAGCTGCTGTCGTCATCGTCACTCGAATGCGGCGTCAAACGGTAGGAAACCGTTTCGATTAATGTAGGGCCTTCGCCTTTAGACGCACGTTCGCGCGCTTCTTTCACGACACGATAAACTTCAAGCAGATCGTTTCCGTCAACAGTGACGCCCGGCATACCGTAGCCTATCGCCCGGTCGGAGATATTCTCGCAGGCCACCTGTTTGTCATATGGGACAGAGATGGCATACTTATTGTTTTCACACATGAAAATGACCGGCAATTTATGCACGGCGGCAAAGTTCGCCCCTTCGTGAAAATCTCCCTGATTGGAAGAGCCTTCTCCAAAGGTCACGAAAGAAACGATATCCTTTTTATCCATGCGCCCCGCAAGCGCGATCCCCACTGCGTGAGGGACCTGCGTCGTAACAGGAGAGGAGCCCGTTACGATTCTGTTTTTCTTTTGACCGAAGTGTCCCGGCATCTGCCTTCCGCCTGAGTTCGGGTCAGCCGCTTTCGCAAAACCGGACATCATCAAATCCTTTGCAGTCATACCGAATGCAAGCACAACCCCCATATCTCTGTAGTAAGGAAGCACATAGTCGGTATCGCGGTTTAAAGCATAGGCCGCGCCTACTTGTGCCGCTTCCTGCCCTTGACATGAAATAACGAACGGAATTTTGCCCGAGCGGTTTAACAGCCACATTCTTTCGTCGATTTTTCTGGCTAACAGCATGGTTCTATACATTTCAACAGCTTCCGCGTCAGAAAGCCCTAATGCTTGATGGCGGTTTGTAGTCATTCAAACCCCTCCTTCTTTCCTTTTAAAAATGAATCGCGTTTCCGTCTGCGGCTAGTGCAGCTTCTCCAATCGCCTCTGAAAGCGACGGGTGCGGGTGTATGGACTGGCCGATTTCCCACGGCGTCGCATCGAGCACCTTGGCAAGCCCCGCTTCAGAGATCATATCGGTGACGTGCGGACCGATCATATGAACACCGAGAATATCATCTGTGTTCCGGTCGGCGACGATTTTGACAAAGCCGTCGCTTTCCCCGTAAACAAGAGCTTTTCCGATCGCCATGAACGGAAACTTTCCGATCTTAAGTTCGTGTCCTTTGCGTTCGGCTTCTTCTTCTGTCAAACCGACACTCGCAGCTTCCGGATTTGAATAAATGCATTTTGGCACAAGAGCGGCATCAAGAGGCGCCGGATTAAGACCCGCCATATGCTCAACGGCAATGATGCCTTCACGGGATGCCACATGTGCAAGCTGCAGTCCGCCGACAACATCACCGATCGCATAAATGTGCGATTCCTTCGTCTGTCCGGCTTCATTTACGACGACAGAACCGTTTTCCGTTACAATGTCCGTGTTTTCAAGGCCGATTCCTTCAATGTTCGGCTGGCGGCCGATGGAAACAAGCATTTTTTCTGCATGATACGTTTCGCTTTTTCCATTCTTTTCAGCATCAATTGAAACACCGTCCGCTTTCTTCAATGTATCCGGAAGCACTTTCGCACCCGTCACGATCTTAATTCCTTTTTTCGTTAACAGTTTTTCCATTTCGCTTGAAATATCACGGTCCTCAGTCGGCAAAATGCGGTCCGCATATTCGATCACAGTGATATCGACGCCGAAATCGTTCAGCATGGATGCCCATTCAATACCGATGACACCGCCGCCGACGATCATCATAGATTGGGGCAGACGTTCAAGCTCAAGCGCTTCATCTGACGTCAGAATATATGTACCGTCAGCTTCTAAACCCGGCAGCATTTTCGGTCTCGAACCGGTTGCGATAATCAATTGTTTCGGTATCAGCATGTCGTTTTCTTCGCCATTTGCGTATTCAACGGAAACCGTACCTGGAAGAGGTGAGAAGATGGAAGGGCCGAGCATACGTCCGTACCCGTTGAATACATCAATCTTCCCCTTTTTCATCAGGTGGGCTACACCGCCGGCCAGCCGGTCAACGATTCCCTGCTTTCGTTTTTGCACACTGTCAAAACGGAGGGAGACACCTTCCGTTTCAATGCCGAACGATGCCGCTTCCTTTGCTGTCCGATACACTTCCGCGCTTCTTAACAGCGCTTTACTCGGAATACATCCTTTATGCAGGCATGTTCCGCCGAGTTTTTCTTTTTCTACAACGGCCGTTTTTAAGCCGAGCTGGGCCGCTCTGATGGCGGCGACATAACCGCCTGTTCCGCCGCCCAGAATGACCACATCATACTCAGTCGCCATCTGTTTTCACTCCTTCGCCGATCTGATATTGTTTTGCCTGCTCCTCACCGGCTAAAACCCGAAGCGCGCCTTGCGCGAGAGATTGCAGTTCATTTTCTCCCGGATACACCAGTACATCCGAAATCCAATCTATGTACGATCTGATGGCGGATACGAAACGTTTCCCGTACGCTAATCCGCCCGTCAGGACGATAATGTCTACTTTTCCTTTTAAAACGGCACTTGCCGCCCCGATTTCTTTTGCTACTTGATAAGCCATGGCATCATAAATGAGCCTTGCATGCTCATCTCCGTCCTGAATTCGTTTTTCCACTTTCAATGCGTCCGTTGTTCCCAGGTAGCCGGACAGTCCGCCGGTGCCGACAAGTTTTTTCATCATATCGGCTTTTGAATATTTGCCGGAAAAACACATTTCCACCAGATCTCCAGCCGGAACGGTTCCCGCACGTTCCGGACTTAAAGGTCCTTCACCGTGAAGCCCGTTGTTGACATCCGTCACCCTTCCGCAGTCATGAACGCCAACTGTGATCCCTCCGCCCATGTGGGTGACGACCATCTTCATCTGTTCATACCGCTTGCCGAGGGACGCCGCCGCCTGACGGGCAACGGCTTTTTGGTTTAAAGCATGAAAAATGCTTTTCCGCTTGATTTCAGGCATCCCTGATACTTTAGCGAGCGGAGTCATCTCATCCACTACGACCGGATCGACGATGTATGCCGGGATATTTAGCCCGTCAGCAATTTCCCTGGCAATAATTCCGCCCAGATTGGAAGCATGCTGGCCGTTGTAGCCGTTTTTCAAATCAGTGATCATGGCGTCATTCACTTCATATGTTCCGCCCTCAATCGGTCTGAGCAGGCCGCCTCTGGCACAAACGGCATCAAACTTTGAAATGTTGATGCCCTGTTCGTGCAGAGACTCAAGTATGCTTATTTTTCGAAATTCGTATTGGGCGATTATGCTGTTAAATGTTTTCAGCTCTTCTTCGGGGTGCCGCAGCGTCTTTTCAAATATACAGCGTTCATTGTGAAAGACGCCGATTTTCGTTGATGTTGAGCCTGGATTCAGAATGAGAATGCGTTTTTCCTGTTCGAACATTTTCATACCTCCAGATCAATTTCCTACCGTCTGCTTAATATGCTTTGGCCGTTTTGCAGAAACTGGCTTCTTGAACGGCGCATGCGCTCAATTCGTTCCTCAGCAAGACGGTCAGCCGCTAAGTATGTCGGAATGCCGTCACGCGCGGAAATATCGAGCACCCGTTCAATGTTTGCATAGATGCCTTCAACCTTTTTCAAAGCCCGCTCTGCATTGTAGCCGTAAAGCTCATCTGCTACATTGATGACGCCGCCGGCATTGATGACATAGTCCGGTGCGTATACGATTCCCATCTCATGAATGGTATCGCCATGACGTGTTTCTTTCAGCTGGTTATTGGCCGCTCCCGCAATGACTTTCGCCTTCAGCTGTTTAATCGTGTCATCGTTAATGACAGCGCCGAGAGCACACGGAGCATAAATATCGCACGCCTGTGAGTAAATGTCGTCCGGATCGACTGCACGGGCGCCAAAGTCCTCAACGGCACGTTTAACAGATTCTTTATTGATATCCGTCACGATTAAAGAAGCGCCTTCTTCGTGAAGGTGGCGGCAAAGATTATAAGCCACATTTCCCACGCCTTGCACAGCAATTGTTTTTCCTTCCAGTGAATCAGTGCCGAACGCCGCTTTAGCAGCAGCTTTCATCCCTTTGTATACGCCGTACGCCGTAACCGGAGACGGATTTCCTGAGGAACCGAATGCAGGAGAAATCCCTGTTACATAGTCTGTTTCATCATGAATAATATCCATATCTTCAACGGTGGTGCCGACGTCTTCCGCCGTAATATATCTTCCGTTTAAGCCTTGGATGTACCGGCCGAACGCGCGGAACATTTCTTCATTTTTATCCTTGCGCGGGTCCCCGATAATAACGGTTTTCCCGCCGCCCAGGTTTAGTCCGGCAGCCGCATTTTTATAAGTCATGCCTTTTGCGAGTCTTAATGCATCTTCAATCGCAGCTTCTTCACTGTCATATGTCCACATTCTTGTTCCGCCGAGTGCAGGACCGAGCGTCGTATCATGAATCGCGATGATCGCTTTTAATCCAGATTGTTCATCTTGGCAGAATACCAACTGTTCGTAATCATAAGTCTCCATATATTTAAAAATTTCCATAGGTTCGTTCCTCCTACTGTTCTTGTGATGCGCAAATCGCAAGCGCAATTGAATACAGTTTATTTTCTGCGGTATCCGCTCTGCTCGTTAATGCAATCGGCGCCTTCGCACCGGCGATGACGGCAGCAACATTTGCTTTCGCAAAATAAATCATTGACTTATAAAGCATATTTCCAGCCTCAATTGAAGGAACCAAGAGAATATCCGCCTGGCCCGCAACGCTTCCGGAAATTCCTTTTTGGAGCGCGGCCGCTTGGGATACGGCATTATCCAAAGCAAGCGGTCCGTCCGCAATGCAGCCCGTAATTTGTCCTCTATTGCACATTTGGACGATTGCAGCGGCGTTCAGCGTCGCCTCCATTTTCGGGTTGACCGTTTCAATTGCGGCAAGGACTGCTGCTTTCGGCATAGGGTTCCCTACTGAATGTGCGACATGAACCGCATTTTGCAGAATATGCCGAAGCTCTTCAAGAGACGGGGCAATGTTCAGCGCCGAATCCGTTACATACATCAGCCGGTCATAGTCCGGCACCTCAAAAACGGCTACATGTGATAACACCTTTTTTGAACGCAGCCCTTCCTGTCGGTTTAACACCGATTTCAGAAGAGTTGAGCTCGGCAGATTCCCTTTCATTAAAATATCCGCCTCTTGTTCGCGCACTGCCCGCACTGCTTTTGCCGCAGATTCTTCGGGTGAATCGGCGTGGACGATTTCAGCATTAAACTTCGGCTCGTTTTCCAGGAGTTCTTTCAGCTTTTCACTGTCACCCGTCAGTAAAAATCGTGCCGATAAGTGTTCTGCCGCCATTTTGAGGGCTTGGATCACTTCTTTATCTGCTGCGTGGGCCACTGCAATGGTTTTTGCGTTTTTTGCCGCGGCTTTTTCAACTAGGTCTCTCAGCTTCATTTTGTACCACCTTCCTTGTGCGAATCCGCTTTTATCAATGCAAGTTCCGTGCCAAATATGCGGGAGGGTTATTCCGGCCTTTTTTCAAGAAAACATGCAGCTGGTTGCGCTGTTTCTGCAATTTATTGCATGCCGTCATTTGCAAGGCCGTACTTGTCCATTTTGTAGTACAGATTCCGAATGCTGACGCCAAGCGCTTTTGCCGTTTTGGTTCGGTTGAATTTGTGCTTTTCAAGTGTTTTTTGAATGACATGCGCTTCAAATTTTTCAACGGCTTGAGAGAGTTTTTCTCCTTCCACATCCGGAAAATCACTTTGAGCGCCGTTTTTTTCATTCAGCTCTGTTTCAAAAACAGGCAGATGCTGCTGTTCGATCCGCTCCATGTTCGGCTCTAAAAATATCATCGCCCGGCCGAGCACATTTTCGAGCTCTCGTACGTTTCCAGGCCAGCTGTAGGCTGATAAAGCACGCAGCGCGTTGGGCGAGAGCCCCTTTACGTTGCGTCCGTAATCCTGATTGATTTTTTCAATGAGCCGAATGCTCAGCGCTTCAATATCTTCTTTACGCTGCCGAAGCGGCGGGATGGAGATCGGATAGCGGTTAATCCGGTAATACAGGTCTTCCCGGAACGTCCCTTCCGCCATGGCTTTTTCGATGTTGACATTTGTCGCTGCGATAATTCTGACATTGACAGAAATCGCTTTGGCGCCGCCGACTCTGATAATTTCTTTTTCCTGCAGAACCCTGAGCAGCTTCGCCTGGGTGCTTTGGGTCAGCTCCCCGATTTCATCTAAGAAAATGCTGCCGTTATTCGCTTCTTCAAAAAGCCCTTTTTTGCCCCCGCGCCTCGCGCCCGTAAACGCGCCTTCCTCATAGCCGAAAAGCTCGGATTCAAGCAGGGATTCAGACAGGGCTGCACAATTGACCCTGATGAATTTATTGTATTTTCGGTCGCTTTCGTTATGGATGGCGTGGGCGAAAAGTTCTTTTCCGGTGCCGGATTCTCCCCGCAGCAGAATCGTCGCCGGCGTTTTCGCCCCAAGCTTGGCCTGTTCAAGGGCGACCAGCATTTGTTCACTCGTGCCGATAATGTCATCAAACGTGTATTTCGCTTCAAGCGTGCGGATGATCTGGCGCGCCCGGTTCAATTCAGCCGTCAGCGTTTTAATTTCTGACACATCGTGAATGACGCCGACGCTTCCTTTTAAAATACCGTCGACAATAACAGGGGCAACATTCACGATGACATCCTTTTTATTGGGGCCGACTTTCATCCTTACCCCCCGTACGGGCCGCCTTGTCCCCAATACTTTCAGATGCATGCTTTCCCCTTCCGAAATATCGGTGGAGGCGGGTTTTCCGATGACTTCGCTTTCTGCCAGCCCGGTCATTTTTGTATACGCTTTGTTGATTAACATTCCGATGCCGTTTTCATCAACGACGGAAATGGCTTCGTCTGACGATTGAATAATCGCTTCGAGCATAGTGCGGATTTGTTTTAAGTTCGTGACCTCTTCTGCCAGCTCAACCGCGTCCGTGATGTCTTTAAACACACATAACGCCCCGAGAAGCTTCCCGCCTTCATCAATGATCGGCAGTCTTGTCGTGACAATCTGAAGGTGCTTTCCGAGGAGCTGCTTCTGGTTATACTCCGGCTCTCTCGTTTCCAGAATCCGCGGCAGTTTTGTATTCGGCACTACGTCTTTAATTTGGCGGCCGATGACATCTTCCCGTTTTTGACCGACCATTTTTTCAGCCATCTGATTAAATAAAATGATCGTTTCATTGACGTCTATAAAAATCATGCCGTCGTGCGTTGAATTAAAAATCCGGTCATGCTTATACGTCTGGGACTTCAGCATTTGAATAAGCTCCTGTTTTTCCTCCATCAGCTGAAACATCATGTACGCCAATTTTCCCGGCATGACGATGGTTTGTTCTCTTTTCTGTTGGAGCAGCTCATCCATGACCGCTTTGTCGCCCGTTGTATGAATGATGATATCTATATCTTCGGTTATGTAAGATTTCCAATCTGATGAGGTTGCAATTCCATATTTCCGGGCTTCTTGCAGCCCTTGCGCCTCCGGATCTTGATCAACCACCGCAATAATTTGGATCAGCTTTGTTTTCATCAAAATCTGTAAGAGCGCCGTGCCTCCTTTACCAGCACCTATAATCAGCACCTTCTGCATCCCGATACCCCTTTATATGAAAAAATTTGCACACCTGTATTTTCCGTTGCAATAATTTGCACAACCCCTATGTTACCATGTTTTCATCTCTTGACAAAATATTTTTTCGATTGGACAATAAAGGAAATCACATCGTAAAGGGGTTTTCTGAATATGAGCCGGCTTGTTGCGCTTTTGATCCTCGTCCTCCCCGGCGCTGTCGCGGCGCTCGGCATTAAGCTGATGAGAGATGCATTATTCGGGCATGTGTTTGCCCCGTTTCCGTCCCTTTTCCTTCAGGGAGCTGCCGGACTGGCGTTTTTTTTATTCGGCCTTTATATTCTGGCCGGGTTTATTCTGTACAGAGATCGGAAACGCAACCAAGTCAGCCCGCGGTTCAGGAAAAAAAAGCTGTAAAAAAAGCCCTTGCAAAAAAGGGCTTTTTCAGTCGTCAGGCAGTATCGTTTTTGCAATGGATTGATCCAGTTCTTCATAGTCATCGTAAGCGATCGTTTCATATAATTCTTTTCTCGTCTGCATATCGGAAAGCCCCGTTTTTTGCGAGCCTTCTTCTTTTATAAGGCGGAAAATACGCTCAAAAGCCTTGGCCGCCGTTCTGAGTGATGTGACCGGGTAAATGACCATGTGACAGCCCATATCGGAAAATTCTTCCGCACTGTAATACGGCGTTTTTCCGAACTCGGTCATATTTGCGAGAACCGGCACACTGGTTTGTTTGGAAAACGCTCTGAATTCGCTTTCTGATTGGAGCGCTTCCGGAAAAATAGCGTCAGCACCCGCTTTTATATAAGCGGCCGCTCTTTTTATGGCGCCCTCCAGCCCTTCCTGCTGTCTGGCGTCTGTCCTTGCAACAACGAGAAGAGTCGGCGCGGCCTGCTTGACCGCTTTGATTTTCTGCGCCATTTCTTCAATCGGCACGAGCTGCTTCCCATTCAGATGCCCGCATTTTTTCGGCAGGCGCTGATCCTCCATCTGCACGGCGGCTGCGCGCGCTTCATACATTTCTTTCGCCGTCCGGGCAGCGTTCAGGATACCTCCAAAACCCGTATCAATATCCACAAGGACGGGCAGATCAGACGAGCGGACCAAATCTTTAACCCGTTCAGCCATTTCCGCCGACGTGATGATGCCTAAATCGGGCAGCCCTCTGCTCGCCGTGTAAGCCGCACCTGATAAATAAAGAGCCGAAAACCCCGTTTTCTTGGCGATAAGAGCAGCCATCGCATCATGAGCACCGGGGATCTGCAATACATCCGGCGCTGTCATCAGCGTACGGAACCGCTCTGCAAGCTCCTCTTGAGACGACTGCCTGCTGACGATCCACGTCATGTTTGTCACCCTCCTATTTTATATGAGAAATAAGTCCATAAATTCAATAACGCTGAGCTGCTGCATCCGTCCGCTATGTCTGCAGGCTTCTTCTATTTTACGCTGCTGCTTCAATGAAAAATGAGTGCTGATGTTTGCTGAAAACTTGGCAAGAATATTCGGTACGGCTTCGTTTCTGCGGAACCGGTGCCCGAGCGGGTATTCACATTCGATCCGTTCCGTAGCTGTGCCGTCTGTAAAATGCACCTGTACGGCATTTGAGATGGATCGCTTATGCGGGTCTAAGTAATCCTTTGAGTACGCTTTGTGTTCCGTCACCTCCATTTTGCCCCGCAATGTATCAATTCGCGGGTCAGACGCCGTTTCCTCTTCATAATGATCTGCCTTTATATCTCCGAAAAGAAGCCCGATTGCCGTAATGTACTGCAGGCAATGATCCCGGTCTGCCGGATTGTGAAGCGGCCCTTTTTTATCGATAATCCGGATTGCTGATTCATGCGTCATAATCGTGATCCTGTCGATTTCCCCGATGCGGTCTTTCACCTGCGGATGGAGCCGGACCGCGCATTCCGCCGCTGTTTGGGCGTGGAATTCAGCCGGATAGGATACTTTAAACAATACATTCTCCATCACATAGGATCCAAGCGGGCGGGCAAGCTTTATTTCCTGCCGGTTAAATAATACGTCTTGAAATCCCCACACCGGTGCGGTCAGCGCCGTCGGGTACCCCATTTCACCTTTTTGCGCCACGAGGGCCAAATATACACCTCTGCTTGTCGCGTCACCGGCCGCCCATGATTTGCGCGACCCGGTGTTCGGCGCATGCCGGTACGTTCTGAGGCTTGAATTATCAATCCAGGCGTGAGATACGGCGTTATTGATTTCCGCTTTTGAGCCTCCCAGCATGTGGGCGCAAACAGCCGCAGTCGCCACTTTCACAAACAGCACATGGTCAAGCCCGACTCTGTTTAAACTGTTTTCTAAAGCGAGAATCCCTTGAATTTCGTGCGCTTTGATCATTGCGCGAAGCACATCGCGCACGGTAAGCGGTTCTTTCCCTTCAGACATTCTCACTCTGGAAATATAGTCCGCACAAGCTAATATGCCTCCGAGATTGTCAGACGGATGACCCCATTCCGCCGCAAGCCACGTATCATTATAATCGAGCCACCTGTTGATGCATCCGATATTAAAGGCGGCCGTGACGGGGTCTAATACAAAAGGCGTGCCCGGGACCCGGCTGCCGTTCGGTACAGTGGTTCCCGGGACAATCGGGCCGAGCAGCTTTGTACATTCGGGATAGCTGAGCGCCAAAATTCCGCAGCCTATCGTATCAAGAAGCACATGTCCTGCCGTAGTGAAAGCTTCTGAACTGTCAATCTCCTGATGGAGCACGTAATCAGAAATCTCTTCGATCACGGCGTCCATTCGGCGGGTTTCTGTCATGTTTTCATCTTCCTTTCTTATCTGTTTACAGGCGCGCTCCGGTATAGCGGACACGCGGGCGGAAAAGCCGGTTTCTGCTGTGCTGTTCAATGACGTGCGCGCACAGGCCGACGGTTCGTGCACTGAAGAATATAGGCGTGTACAGCGGTATCGGAATGCCGAGCATGTAATAGACCGGCGCTGCGTAGTAATCTAAATTCGGATAAAGGCCTTTTTTCTCCCGCATGACGGTTTCGCCGGCTTCACACATGTGATAGAGACGGAAATCCCCCGAGAGATCAGACAGCTTTTTCAATGCTTCTTTCATCATGAGCGCCCTCGGATCCATTTTTTTCATGTAGACACGATGTCCGAAGCCCATGATTTTTTCTTTGTTTGCGAGTTTCTGAGTTAACAATTGAATAAACCCGTCTGTATCCTTCGCTTCTTCAAGCATGTACATCACCGCTTCGTTCGCTCCGCCGTGAAGGTTTCCCTTAAGCGAGGCGACGGCTCCGGTGAGAGCGCCGTAAATATCCGATTGCGTCGAAGCGATGACACGGGCTGTAAATGTTGAGTTCGGCAATTCATGCTCACTGTATAAAAGAAGCGACCTGTCGAATATTTCTTCTTCCAAGGAGGACGGCGTTTTTCCGGTAATCATATATAAAAAGTTTGCGCTGTACGATAAGGTTCCGACAGGCGCTAAAGGTTCCTGACCGTTTATGACACGATAGCTGTTGACGGTCAGATTGGGCATTTTGCCTATCAGCCCGCGTACACGGTGCCGATTTACAGAAGAGGTGCGGTCATCAATATTCTTGTCAAAGCCGCCAAGTGCGGACAAGCCTGTCCTCAGACCGTCCATCGGATGAGTATGTTCAGGCAGCAGACGGCATATATGCAAGATTTCCTCGGGAAGGTCTCCGCCGCGCCGGATGTCATCTTCAAGCGCCGCCTTCTCTTTCGCATCAGGAAGTCTGTCTTCCAATAAGAGATGGACAATATCCATATAGCCGGCCGTTTTAGAAAGCTCGATCAGATCATGGCCTTTGATTAAAATCCTGCCCTGCTGTGTATCAAGAAAAGAAATCCCCGTTTCCACCGCAATGACGCCATCTAAACCGGGAGAATAAGATTCCATGGTTTCGCTCCTTTTCCGCGCTTTTTATTGAAGAAGATACTTAGAAATAATCAGCCTTTGAATCTCATTGGTGCCCTCATAGATTTGCGTGACCTTCGCATCCCGAAATAAACGCTCCGCGGGATACTCTTTCATATAGCCGTAGCCGCCGTGAATCTGCACAGCCTCCACTGCCGCTTTCATCGCCGCATCAGACGCGAATTGCTTTGCCATCGATGCTTCTTTTCCGCACGGAAGCCCGCGCTGATACAGATCAGCGGCATGATAGACCAATAGTTTGGCAGCTTCCGCATTCGTCGCCATGTCAGAAAGTTTAAAAGAGACAGCCTGATTCGAGGCAATGGGCCTGCCGAACTGGCTGCGGGTTTTGGCGTATTCCGCCGAGCAGCCGAGCGCCGCTTCGATAATTCCGAGCGCCTGAGCCGCTATGCCGATCCGTCCGACATCTAGGTTTTTCATGGCGATTGAAAAACCCTCGCCCTCTTCGCCGAGCCGGTTTTCAATTGGAATTTCCGCTTGGTCAAATTGCAATTCGACGGTATTGGAACCTAACAATCCGAGCTTTTTTTCTTTCTTTCCGACAGAAAAGCCGGGTGTGTTTTTTTCAACGATAAAAGCGGAAATCCCCTTTCTCCCTTTTCCCGGGTCCGTTAAGGCAAATGTCAGATACAGATCTGCCGCTCCGCCGTTTGTAATAAAGATTTTTGAACCGTTCAGAATATATGAACCGCCTTTTCGCACAGCCGTTGTTTTCAGGCTTCCCGCATCAGATCCGGATTGAGGCTCAGTAAGCGCAAAAGCCCCGACGTATTCGCCCGCTGCCAGCTTTGGAATATACCTTTGTTTTTGGGCTTCTGTCCCGAAATGCAGAATCGGGTTTGTCCCTACCGATGTGTGGACGGATAAAATGACGCCGACAGCCGCGCTGACTTTTGATATTTCATGAATCGCTAAAATGTAAGATGTTGTATCAGCCCCCGCTCCGCCGTATGCTTCCGGGACGGGGATGCCCATTAAACCCGCTTCTCCCATTTTTTTAATCAGCCGGTCCGGAAATTCATCGGTTGTTTCCATGATTTCAACCATCGGTGCGATTTCCTTGCGTGCAAAATCGCGCACCATTTTTCTCATCATGATGTGCTCTTCTGTAAAATGCACGGCTGCAGGCCTCCCCCATGATTTTTATGTCATCTGTTGTACTCATAAAAACCGCGCCCGCTTTTTTTGCCGAGCCAGCCGGCGCTGACATATTTTCTGAGCAGCGGGCATGGGCGGTATTTCGAATCTCCGAACCCCGCATAGAGAACCTCCATTATGGAAAGGCAAGTATCCAATCCGATGAAGTCGGCTAATGTTAAAGGCCCCATCGGATGACGCATGCCGAGCTTCATCACTTCATCAATCGCTTCCTTTGAAGCCGCCCCTTCGTAA
Organism: Bacillus siamensis KCTC 13613; assembly: GCF_000262045.1. Taxonomy (GTDB): domain Bacteria; phylum Bacillota; class Bacilli; order Bacillales; family Bacillaceae; genus Bacillus; species Bacillus siamensis. The sequence goes on along the minus strand of NZ_AJVF01000041.1, from coordinate 564,396 downwards.
AGGCAATAAACGGCCTCGTTAATCATCGGCATTAATATACGGTTAGATATAAAGCCGGGAAAATCATTGACTTCGACAGGCGTTTTTTTCATCCGGACGGCAAGCTTCTTTACTGTTTCAGCCGTGTCTTCCGACGTAGCAAGCCCTCTGATGACCTCGACAAGCTCCATGACAGGAACCGGATTCATAAAATGCATGCCGATTACTTTGTCAGGCCTTTTTGTGACAGCGGCAAGCTCCGTAATGGGAAGAGAAGACGTATTGCTTGCCAATACGGTATGAGGGGGACACATTTTGTCAAGTGTGCCGAGTAATTCAGTTTTTGCTGTTTTGTTTTCGGCAATGGCTTCTATTACAAAATCAGCATCTCCCGCTTCTGTGAGCGCTGCCGGGGAGATGCGGCTGAAAACGGATTCTGTTTCATGCCGTGTCTTGCGTCCTTTCGCCTGATCTTTCTCCAGATTTGTCTTTATGCGGTTAAGGCCTTTTGTCACCGATTCCGGCTCCACATCGTATAACATGACGGAAAACCCAGCTTCTGCAGCCGTCTGCGCGATGCCTGCTCCCATCTGACCGGCACCTGCGACCATGATTGTTTTCATCTTCATCTGACGCTCCCCTCGTTATATCAGTACACCTCCAGCAGGACGGCGTCTCCTTGGGCCGCTCCGCTGCATATCGCCGCTATGCCTAAACCTCCTCCGCGCCGCTTTAATTCGTATATCAAACTCATGATGATTCTGGCGCCGCTTGCGCCGATCGGATGGCCGAACGCGATCGCCCCTCCGTTTACATTCACTTTCTCCCGGCTGAATCCGGCAATCTTTTCGCTGACGAGCACGACGGACGCAAATGCTTCGTTTACTTCAAACAAATCAATATCGTCAACGGACAGTCCGGTTTTTTTCAGAAGCCGGCTGATCGCTTCTCCCGGTGCGCTGGCAAGCTCAGACGCTTCCAGTCCGACAGACGCAAAGCCAAGTATCGCAGCGAGCGGTCTGACATGCTGCTTCGCGGCCTTTTCCTCTGACATCAGCACAAATGCTCCGGCGCCGTCATTTACACCGGGAGCGTTTCCCGCTGTAACCGTTCCGCCGGCTGTAAAAATAGGCTTAAGCTTTGCGAGCTGCTCAAGGCTTGTATCAGGGCGCAGCCCCTCATCCTGCGTAACAGTATGCTGTTTGCCCTTTTTATCGGTCCAGGTAACCGGAACGATTTCTTCTTGCAATTTGCCCGTCTCAGCCGCCTCAGCCGCGCGTTTTTGGCTTTTAAGAGCGTAATTATCCTGTTCATCTCGGGAAATGCCGTACTTTTCGGCCGCAGCGCTTCCGTGGACAGCCATATGCACCTGATCGAACGCACAGGTCAGCCCGTCATGGACCATTAAATCCTGAAAAACCCCGTCTCCCATTCTTATACCCCAGCGGCCGGCCGGAATGGCGTACGGGATGTTGCTCATGCTTTCCATTCCGCCTGCAATCAGCACGTCGGCATCATTTGCCCGGATGATTTGATCACAGAAGGTAACGGCTCTAAGCCCCGATGCACAAACCTTATTAATGGTTTCAGCCGGAACGGACCATGGAAGCCCGGCATACCTTGCAGCCTGCCGTGCCGGAATCTGCCCCGCACCCGCTTGGACAACCATTCCCATCACCGCTCCTTCTGCTTCGCTTTCACCGATGCCGGCGCGCTTGATTGCTTCTTTTATGGCAATGCCGCCAAGCTCGGCTGCTTTTACCTCTTTTAATGCACCGCCGAATTTTCCGAACGGTGTTCTTGCCGCACTGACGATAACCGTTTTCCCCACACTTTTGCCTCACTTTCAGTAAAATAAAAGATAACGCTTACATAAAACGCCCTGTTACACTATATGAACCTCCTGATCACGTTATGATCGCCCCTCCGGTTTCTGCTCATAAAAAAAAGACTGTCTGAACAGTCTTCTTAATGGCGGCATTCTTCTTTTAAAGAAACAGCCAGCTTTGGATAATCGGTAAAAAATGCGTCTGCTCCCGCTTTCATCAGCTGCTTCATATCTTCCGGACGATTAACGGTGAACGGACGGAGCTTCACTTGGTGTTTTATTAGATGTCTGACCGCTTCAGGGCTGACCGCCGGCGTACCAAGCTTAGGATGATAACCTGAAGCCGGGATTGAAGCGAGATACTGTTCAGGCCGGTACAGCACATCCATCGTCAGCACCGCCCGTTCAATCTCAGGCGCCAAGGCATGGCAAAGCGCAAGGCTCTCATGATTAAATGAAGAAAAAATAACGCGCTTTTCCAATCCGTAATACCTGACTTTTTTGATCACTTCTTTTTCCATACCCTCGTAGCGGAATACACTGTTTTTCAGCTCAATATTGATCAGAAAATCGGCGCGCTCCGCAAAACGCAGCACGTCTGACAAAAGCGGAATTCTGACTCCTTTAAAAGAATCTTTCCATTTTCCGGCGGCCTCGGCGGTTCTGATTTTGTCATACGCCGTATCTTTCACAAATCCTTGTAAAGACGTCGTTCGGTCAAGGGTTTCATCGTGAATGACCACGATACGGCCGTCTTTTGTCAGCTGTACGTCAAGTTCGATTCCGTCCGCCCCGTCCTCAATCGCTTTTGTGAACGCGGGCATCGTATTTTCGGGATAGTCGCCCGACGCCCCCCGGTGGGCAAAAATAGTCGTCATATGTGTCACCTCAGGTGTTTGTCATCGGTTTTCTCTATTATAATCGTTATGCACGTAAGGAGGGCGCTATTTACACATATTTTACGATTATCGGCCGCTGTAATAGGTTTCGATTCCATTTACAATGGCGTCGGCAGCGTGTTCTTGCCCGTCAGCATTTTTCAGCTTGTCCGCATCTTGAGGATTTGTGATAAAGCCTAATTCAGCCAGCACACTAGGCATTTTTGAATATGTAATGACATAAAAAGGGGCTTCTTTTACACCTCTGTCCCTCATCTCTAGAGACGAGACAAGCTGCTGTTGGATATCAGAAGCAAGCCTTTCGCTGTCTGCTCCTTCATATGTTGAATTAAAATACGTTTCTGTACCCGATGCCGTCGATACGGCTGAGTTCGTATGAAGGCTGACGAATAAATCGGATTGGCTGGCGCTTGCTTTCGCCACCCGCTCGTCCAAACTCAAAAAAGTATCGTCAGTCCTTGACGCAACAGGTGTTGCACCTTCTGCTTCCAATTTGGCAGCTACCTTGTTTGACACCGCTAAATTGATGTTTTTCTCCAGCAGTCCATTTCCCCCGGCCCCGCTGTCTTCTCCGCCATGGCCGGCATCAATATAGATGGTCTTCCCTTGCAAAGGTTCGGCTGCATAAGCGGACGGCGCAAGCAGAAGAAGGGCGGCACCGAATGCAGCAGCGCTTTTTGTCAGTAGGCCCACGTTTTTTCCTCCCCGTTTTTCACATATCTGTTTCTTTTTTCAGTTCTTCAAGCCGTAATTGTCCATTGCTCTCTTTTTTATAGGTGATTTGCACCGCCGTATGTTCAGGCAGAAACTGACATTCAAGCCGCTTAGCAAAAGGCACCTTCACCTCGTGCCGCTCTCCGTCAATTTCCAGTGCGATCATATCGTTTCCGGCCGCTTTTATAAATGTTCCTTCCTGTGTAAATGACGGCGCCGAATCCGCCTCCGCGGTATACTCGCAGCCTGACAGCAGCCATGCAGTGAAGATCAGAAGGATGACAGACTTCACACAGATCACCTCACGTTTTCTCATTCGGCTTTATCTTTGTACAGAATGGCGGATTTGTAAAGGGCGCCTTCGTCCCTCCAGCGTTTTTCCATATTTGGAATAAAGGCTTTCTGACCCGCTGATTACCTGAACTTAGAAAGAAAGCGAGCTGATCCGTCCATGAAAAAGGTTCTGTCTTATGGCCGGATATGCAAAATTTAACGGAAACGGACGACTTTCTATTCATTTTGAAAAAATGACAGATCGGCAAAAAAAGAGAGCCCGTCATGCGCTCTCCCGAACAGAATGATTCATATTTATTTTGAGCTTTTCATAAAATGAACGGGACAACTTAAAAGAGCAGCGTATTGACGGCAATGATGAGAATAATCACTCCGCTCAGCACCGTGCTGAACTGTCCGACATGGAAAGAACCGATGCGCAGTGACGCAGCTTTTTTCCCAAGCATGCAGCCGATCCATATGGTCAGAAAGCTTCCGATCGCCGCAGTGATGGAAATGGCAGCGGGAGAAAGCCCGATCAGGCCCGCGCTTAATCCGTTGGTCAGCGCATTTGCGGATACGGCCACCCCGAGAACCATGGATTCCAATATACCGATTTCTCCCGAACCGTCAGCATCCGCTGTCTCCGGATTCTGCAGCAGACCGGCGAAACGGCCTTTTTTTCCAGATGTGTCAGCAGGCGCTGTATTTTCTTTTTTTCTCGGCACGGCCAGCAGGATGATGCGAATGCCGATCACAGATAAAATAAAAGCCGCCAGCAAAACGGGAAAAAAGCCCGGGAAAACGGCTGAAATCCATTTGCCGAAATAAATTCCGATATAACTGAATAAAAAACAGATAAAAGCGATCATTATATTTGATGCGTGCGATATTTTGATCTTTCTGATGCCGTATGACATCCCCACTCCTAAATTATCAATGCTCGAGGACACTGCCAAACCTAAAATCAATAACCAAGCCATGTTATGTTCTCCCCATTCTTTGATGTCTTTTCAACATGTTGTGCTGTTCCAATCTACACTATCCTATTCATCAGCACAGAAAAGGTACCTTTTCTGCAAAAATTATTGACTGATTATCATCATTCCGGCGGAAACGAGGTGACACCCTTGGCAGAAAATGAACATAAGACATTGGGCCCCCTTTTAAAATCACTGCTTGATAAGCACTCTCTCTCCATGAGAAAACTCGGCGCATTAGCCAACATTGATACGGCCACCATCTCCCGGATTATAAACGGCAAGCAGAAGGCCAATTTAAAGCATCTTCAGGAATTTTCAAAGCACCTCCGCACCCCGCTGGAGGAATTGCTTGAAGCGTCAGGAATAGACATCGGCCATGAAAAAGAGACTGCGCCGCAAGATCCGATGCACGCGATTCAGGATATGCTGAACATGGCGGAGATGTTTGATCAGCCTTTTTCCCGTGAACAAATTGAACGCGAGCTGACCAGATATGAACAATATGCCAAAACCCAGCAGGGCCATCGCCTGATTTGTGATGAGTTTCAAAAGAAAATGAATAATGAAGAAAGTGTCGGCCCTTTTATTGATCACTTGAAAAACATGCATCATCAATATATGGATGAATCAACACCGGCTGAAGACCGCCCGATTCTAGGGAGTGCGCTCCTGTATTATATTTTAGCGACAGACGTGATTCCGGATTACATGTTTCCGATCGGCTATCTGGATGACGCCATCGCCGTTCAAATCGCTTTGCATCGGCTGAAAAAAAAGTAAAGGCGCCTAAAAAGCGCCCTTTTTTGTTGAAAAATATGAAACACCGCATTACGGTTTTGTCAAAACAGAGACAGCTGTCATATGATACATTAACCTAACAAAAAGGAGGGTGTCTTCTATGGACAGCAACACAGTTGTGGCAGTGTGCGCTCTGTTAAGTGTTGTGATTCAGATCGGAACGATATTCGCCGCAGGAAAGTGGAAAAAAGAATAAAAAACAAATTTGACGGTTTTTTCACACAAGCGTATGCTTATAAATAACCTTGTAAAAGATAAGAAAGAAGATATGCATATGAAAAAAATCATTCTCCTATTCGCCGCCGCTGTCATATTCAGCTCGATCGGCCATCAAATTTCAGGCGGGTATAAAGACCCTGAAAAGGAACGGAGAAAACCGTTCCAGTCGTTTAAATGGTTCGGCCGGTCATAACCTCAGGAAGAAGAACAAGCAAAATAATTGCACACAATTAAAACATAAGCTAGAATACGGACGAGTTAAACTTTTAAGGAAGAAGGCGAAATAATGAAGCAAACATATAAACCGCTGTTTGAACCTTTTACGTTCGAAAGCGGCGTTACCATACCAAACCGTATTTCCGTTGCACCGATGACCCACTATTCCTCAAACGATGACGGAACGATTTCTGAACGTGAATTGAGCTACATTACTCCCCGTTCAAAAGAAATGGGCATGGTCATTACGGCATGTGCAAACGTAACACCTGACGGCAAAGCGTTTCCCGGCCAGCCCGGCATCTATGATGATTCTCACATTCCCGGCTTGAAAAAACTCGCTCAAGCGATCCAGTCTCAAGGAGCGAAAGCCGTTGTGCAGATTCACCATGGCGGATTGGAATGCCCTCCTGAACTCGTGCCGAATAACGACGTCGTCAGCCCAAGCGGTTCAGAAGAAGACGGCAGACAAACTTCCCGGGCTCTCACTGAACAAGAGATTGAGCACATTGTAAAAGCATTCGGCGAAGCGACACGCAGAGCGATTGAAGCCGGCTTTGACGGTGTAGAAATTCACGGGGCAAACGGATACTTGATTCAACAATTTTATTCTCCGAAAACAAATCAGCGCACAGACCGCTGGGGCGGAAGCGATGAAAAGCGCCTTGCGTTCCCGCTTGCAGTCGTTGACGCTGTCAAACAGGCGATTGATGCACACGCTGAACATCCATTTGTTCTCGGCTACCGTCTGTCACCTGAAGAGCCGGAAACGCCGGGGCTTACAATGAAAGAAACATTCATGCTCGCTGATGCACTTGCGGAAGAAAACTTGGATTATCTGCATATTTCACTGATGGATGTCAATTCCAAAGCCCGCCGCGGCGCAGATACTTCACGGACACGGATGGATTTATTAAACGAACGCGTCGGCCACAAAGTGCCGCTGATGGCGGTCGGTTCCATCTATACCGCGGACGAAGCGCTCGCCGTATTAGAAAGCGGGATTCCGCTGGTGGCTCTGGGACGTGTCATTTTAATTAACCCTGAATGGGCGGTGCTGGTCAAAGAAGGCCGCGAACAGGAAATCGAAAAAGCCATTAAAGCATCTGAAATTGAGAAATACCGACTTCCTGAACCGTTATGGGAAATGATCCAGAATACAGGCGGCTGGGTGCCGTTTGAAAAGTAATCAAAAAACTGCCGGACGTCCGGCAGTTTTTTTGTTTCATAACTTTTTACCGCTTTGTTTACTCCTATTTCTGATTTGCAGCGTACATATAGTAAATAGATTAATAGAAAGGAGACCGTATATGATGGCTGGTTTTCCTATTACGATTAACAGTCTTTCCGGAAACGGAGTTGTCAATGTCGGCGGGGCGTTTTCGATAAGCCCTTTAACCGTATCAAAAACCGTCTACGGCTCAGGAGGAGGAAATATAGGTATTGTTCTGCAATTAAACCAATTCAGCACGTCTCAATCTCTAAACTCGCAATTCTCTGATCAAAATGTAACGAAAACACTATGATATCTGTATTTCCCTCCCTTTCCGGCTCACAGCAGCCGGTTTTTTTTGCCGTTTTGTTTAATCTTATTTCATATTACAGCGTACATATAGATAGTAGACTGTGAGAGAAAGGAGAAAAAATAGAATGAGCGGTTGCCCGATTACGATAAACAACGTATCAGGAAACGGAGTTGTCAATGTTGGCGGCGCCATATCCATCAGTCCGCTGACTGCATCAAAAACCGTTTTCGGTTCCGGAGGGGGAAATATCGGCATTGTCATTCAAAACAATGCTGTAAGCCAGTCCAAAATGTTTGAACACCAATTTTCAGATCAGAATATTGTGAAGTCAATTTAAGGGCTGCCATGCAGCCCTTACTGCATAAATAAAGCAGGCGCACTGATTTCCCAAAAACTTGATTTTAAACATCAGCGGTCACCTTCTCATGTTTTGAATGATTTCAGTTCAGTGTGAATAAAATGCAGATTGAAAGCATGAAAACACGTCAGTACTGAATCTCATTAAGGAAAGAAGGAATCGCGATGAAAAAACTTTGCCGGGAAGTTTGGATTGAAGTTGACCTTGATGCGATAAAAAAGAATGTACGGGCGATCCGCCGCCATATTCCGAAGAAGTCGAAGATTATGGCCGTCGTAAAAGCAAATGCTTATGGCCACGGCTCTGTGGAAGTAGCGCGGCAGGCACTGGAAAGCGGCGCGAGCGAGCTCGCAGTTGCCAGCGTTGAAGAGGGAATTGTGTTACGGAGAGCGGGAATTAAGGCACCTATCCTTGTGCTCGGCTTTACAGCCCTCAGCTGTGTAAAAAAATCTGCCTTGTGGAATATAACATTATCAGCGTTTCAAGTCAGCTGGGTCAAAAAAGCAAATCAGATATTGGAAAAAGAAGCTGATTCGAAACGGCTGTCCATTCATATCAATGTGGATACCGGAATGGGCCGGCTCGGTGTACGCACAGAAGAAGACCTTTTAGCAGTTGTAAAAGCGCTAAAGTCGAGTACATACCTGTCGTGGGACGGGATCTTTACCCATTTTTCAACAGCGGATGAACCTGATACTGAATTGACAATGCTGCAGCATGAAAAGTTTATCAGCTTTCTCCGCTTTTTAAAAAATCAAGACATCCCGCTGCCTACTGTTCATATGTGCAACACAGCCGCCGCTATCGCTTTTCCCGAATTCAGCGCCGATATGATCCGTTTAGGCATCGGTTTATATGGACTATACCCGTCCGCTTATATAAAGGAGCTGAACCTCGTAGATCTCACGCCCGCACTCAGCTTAAAGGCGCGTATCGCTTATGTGAAAGCTATGGTGACAGAGCCCCGGACCGTCAGTTATGGCGCCACATATATCGCCGAACCGGGTGAAATCATCGCGACAATTCCGATCGGCTATGCTGACGGCTACTCGCGCGCCCTTTCCAACCGCGGGTTTATTCTTCACCGCGGCAGAAGAGTGCCGGTGGCGGGGAGAGTGACGATGGATATGATTATGGTCAGTTTGGGTGATAGTGAGGGCAAACAAGGAGAAGAAGTCGTCATTTACGGCAAACAAAAAGGAGCCGAGATTTCCGTTGATGAAATTGCCGAAATGCTCGGTACGATTAACTACGAAGTCGTATCTGCGTTAAGCCGCCGCGTCCCCCGCTTTTATATCAGAGACGGCGAAATCATCAAAGTATCAGCTCCCGTGTTATATGTGTAGATGCCGTAAATCCCGCTTTTATGCAGCATTAAGATTCCTCGGGCCGGAGGGATCTTCGTCAGAAAAACTCAAAACGCCTTCTCTTCCGCATTCATGCACGGAAAAGAAGGCGTAAAACGTCATCTTGCAATAAAGCTTGCGTTACGAAGCTTTATGCTCCAATCTCAGCTTGTCAGCAACCATCGCGATGAATTCTGAGTTGGTTGGTTTTGCTTTTGTCATGCTTACGGTATACCCGAACAGCGAAGAAATGGAATCAATATTTCCCCTGCTCCAAGCGACTTCAATCGCGTGGCGGATGGCCCGTTCTACACGGCTTGCGGTCGTGTTGAATTTTTTGGCGATGTCGGGATAAAGGACTTTTGTGATGCTGCCGAGGAGTTCAATATCGTTGTACACCATGGAAATGGCTTCCCGCAAATAAAGATAGCCTTTAATATGGGCAGGCACACCGATCTCATGGATAATGCTTGTAATGCTGGCATCGAGATTTTTCCGTTTCGGCTCCGGCTGGCTGCGAATGATGCTGCTTTGTGCAGACGGCGCACGGTGTGTGACGCTGCTGACATTTCCGCTTACCTGGCGGATATGGCCGACAAGGTTTTCCATATCAAACGGCTTCAGGATGAAATAGGACGCTCCTAAATCGACGGCTTTTTTCGTAACGTCTTCCTGACCGAATGCCGTCAGCATGATAACGTTCGGCTGTTTCTCAAGCTCTGATTCACGGAGCCGCTCCAAAACCGCCAGTCCGTCCAGATGCGGCATAATAATATCTAAAACGAGCACATCGGGATTTTTATCTTTAAACAAAGAAAGACATTCCTGCCCGTTATAAGCAACGCCGATTACTTCCATATCATCCTGTCCCTCTATATATTCACTCAACAGGCTTACAAGCTCTCGATTATCATCAGCAACACAAACTTTAATTTTCTCCACGTTTCTTCCTCCCCCAATGTATTAACAGGACACAACCTATTTGACTGCTACATGTTACATTCGACAAAACCACTACTTCCCCTTTTAAAAAATCCATATTTACCAATAATAGTGGAATATCTTTGTTTTTCTAGCATTTTCTAGGTTTTTCGACTAAAAATTAAGTTTGACAAATCAGGAAACGTGAATTTGTCGAAAAATCTTCATGTCTTATTTTACATGAATCCTGGAAAGAAGTGAAGAACGCGCACATAAAAAAACTGCCGGATGATCCGGCAGTCAGCTTGCTTTGTCTTTTCCATAAACATCAACACCCGCTTCAGAAAGCATCCATTCGATATGAACGCCGTAGCCGCTTGTCGGATCATTGACAAACACGTGGGTTACGGCCCCGACGACCTTCCCGTTTTGGATGATCGGGCTTCCGCTCATTCCCTGAACGATTCCGCCGGTTTTTTTCAGCAGTTTCGGATCGGTCACTTTTAACACCATTCCTTTAGTTGCCGGGAATTTTTGCGGAGTAGTGCTGACGATTTCAATATCAAATTTCTCTACTTTATCGTTTTCAATAACCGTCAGCATTTGCGCCGGTCCTTTTTTCACTTCATTTGACAAAGCAATCGGAAGCGCTTTGTCTGAGATGTTGTTTTTAATCGGCTGATGCAGTTTCCCGAAAATGCCGAACGGACTGTTGCGGTTAATATCGCCGATCGTTTTCCGTTCTGACGAAAACCTTGCCAGTTTTTCGCCGGGATTGCCGCCTTTTCCTTTTTCAATTGATGTTACAGTTGAACGGACGATTTCGCCGTCTTCCACAACAATCGGTTTTTTCGTATCCATATCAGAAATGACGTGGCCCAATGCGCCGTATTTTTTTGTTTTCGGTTCAAAAAATGTCATCGTGCCGATGCCGGCTGCCGAATCACGGATATAAAGTCCGATTCGATATTTTCCCTCAGCTTCGTCCTTTGTCGGAATCAGCTTTGTCTTGATTTTTTGCTTATCGCGTTTCACCAATAAATCCAAAGATTCCCCGGTCTTACCCGCTTTTTGAATAAACGGGGCGATGTCGCTCATTTTTTCAATTTTATGTCCGTTCATTTTAATAATGATGTCGCCAGATTCAATTCCCGCTTGTTCTCCCGGAGACTTTTTCCCATCCTTTGTCATCACCTGGTGAAAGCCGACGACCAAAACACCGACTGAATGCAGTTTTACACCGATGGACTGTCCGCCCGGAATGACCTTCAATTCAGGAAGGACACGCACTTTCGTTTTTTTAATGGGAAACCCGGCAAGATCATATACTACTTCTGACCGGCCTTGTTTTTGCCCTGTTATGCTTGCATGACCGTGCTCTTCTTTCAGCGTAAAGGCTTCTGATAATTCGCCCTTTTCAGCGCTTATTGATGCATTGACCGGAACGGCTTGTGTCTGGTTTTCAAAGACGCTCATTTCTGACGGTATCAGTAAATATTCTTTAAATGGCTTAAAAAAGCCTACACTTAGTAAAGAAACAAGGAGAATTACACCTATTGCTTTCCTCATGTTATCGTGCATTCATTCCTTCACTCTCCTCGCTCCTATCCCACACCACTTTCTTTTTCTGCTACCTCTATACTTTTGCCTTCCTGCGCTTGATTTATAACCGGCATACGAAGAAAAACATTGGATACACTGTTAGAGAAATGGAACAAAAAAATAAGCTGCCTGTATCAGCAGCTTATCCTGTCGTTTTTACCTGTCCGGCCTGTTTTAAAAGCTCTTGCGCATGCCGTTTTGTCAGGTCGGTCACTTCAACACCCGCAATCATACGGCCGATTTCCGCTACCTTATCCTGCTTTGAAAGCGGCGTGACATGCGTTGTCGTCCGTCCGTCTTTGAATTCTTTTGCGATCAAAAGGTGCGTATCCGCCATAGCGGCAACCTGCGGCAGGTGTGTAATGCAGAGCACCTGTGAACCGGTCGATACTTTATGGATTTTTTCCGCGATGGCTTGGGCAACCCGCCCGCTTACGCCAGTGTCCACTTCATCAAAGATGATGGAGGTGACATCCTGCTGGGAAGAAAAAATACTCTTCAGCGCCAGCATCACCCTTGAAAGTTCGCCGCCGGATGCGACCTTTGACAGCGGTTTTAACGGCTCACCTGTGTTCGTTGAAATTAAAAATTTCACAAGGTCAATTCCCTTTTGGGTAAGCTGCACGGGCTGGCCGTTGACAACCGGCGCTTCACTGGCAGACGGATCGGTTTTCACGAGGAATTCCGTATCAAACGTTGATTTGCCCATATACAGGCTCTTTAATTCCTGATGAATTGCTTCCGCCAGTTTTTTCGCCCAGGCTTTTCTGATTTTTGATAAATTGGCGGCTTCTACGGCCACATCTTTGCCGACGGACTCCAGTTCCTTCTTCAGCGCTTCAAGGTGGCTGTCGCGGTTTTCGATTTGATCAATTTCCTCTTCTATTTTGGAGCCGTATTCCAGAATGTCTTCGACCGTCGCTCCGTATTTACGCTTCAGCTGTTTAATCTCGTTTAAACGGGTTTCAATAAAATTCAGCCGTTCCGGGTCATACTCCAGATCATCTAGCAGATTGCGCATTTGAAAGGTTGCATCCTCCAGCAGATAATAGGAACTTGACACACTTTCTGACAGCTTTTGCAGCGGTTCATTGATATCCGAAATGTCTTCAAGCTGGGCAGAGGCCATTCCTACCCAGTCAAGCCCCCCCTGTTCGCTGCGAAGCGCATTATAGGCGTTTTGCAATGATTCATAAATTTTTTCAAAGTTGGATATCTGCTTCCGCTCTTCTTGAAGAAGTTCGTCTTCATTCAATTCAAGCTTCGCTGATTCGATTTCTTCAAGCTGAAATTGGATCAGATCTAACCGATGCGCCATTTCCTGTTCGCTTTCCGACAGCTTCTTCACTTTTTTGAGCAGCTTCATATAACGGTCGTAGCCTTCTTGGTATGCCTGAAGCGCTGATTCGGCCTCAGCGCCCGCAAATTTATCCAAAAGCTCTAAATGTTTGTCATCTTCCATTAAAAGCTGGTTGTCATGCTGCCCGTGAATATCTAATAAAAGTCTGCCGATCTCCCTCAAAGCCGCAATCGTTACTAATTTTCCGTTGACACGGCAGACGCTTTTTCCCCCGGCATTAATGTCTCTTCTCATGACAATCATGTCGTCAGATACGTCTATTCCCTGCTCTCGGCACACCTCAAAAACGGGATGGCCGCTGTCCAAAAGAAACAGTCCTTCAAGCTCGGCCTTTGTTTCACCGTAACGGACAAATTCAGACGACCCGCGGCCGCCGACTAACAGGGAAACGGCGTCTATAATAATTGACTTGCCGGCCCCTGTTTCTCCCGTCAGGACGGTGAGCCCCCGTTCAAACGAAATCGTCAGTTCCTCTATAATGGCAAAGTTTTTTATTGATAGTTCAGCTAACAAACAGCATTCCACCTTTTATCTGATAATTACGCTACAGCAGCTCCAAAAGACGGCTTTGAACGCCCTCCGTATCTTCAGGCGTCCTGCAGATGATTAAAATTGTGTCATCTCCGCAGATCGTGCCCATGATTTCTTCCCATTCGAGATTATCCATCAAAGCGCCGATTGCCTGCGCATTCCCCGGCATCGTTTTTAATACAATCATGTGGCTTGCTGAGTCAATTTTTACGAACGCATCCATTAATGAACGCTTCAGTTTTGACAGCGGGTTGAACCGCTGATCCGCCGGCAGGCTGTATTTGTAGGAACCGTTATTGGTCGGCACCTTTACGAGATGCAGTTCTTTAATGTCCCTGGAAACAGTCGCCTGGGTTACCTTATACCCTTCTTCTCTCAGCATGTCAACTAAGTCATCCTGCGTTTCAATCTCATGGCTTGTAATAAGCTCTCTGATTTTTATATGCCTTTGGCCTTTTGTCATGTAAGCACCTCTGTTTTCAAGCTGTTCTTGTCATTATGTTAACCGCTTCTTGATAAAAAGTACATGATGGCAGAAAAAAGGAATAATAGCCCCCTATTATTCCGGTACATCTGTCTTTTTGGCTTTTAATGTTTCATGTGCTTCGCGGACGGTACGGAGAATATCTTCTTCCGGCAGTTCAGCGCCGTTTCCGTCTTCTCCCTCCCACTTCAAATGAAGCAGAAACTCGATATTGCCGTCTCCCCCTGTAATCGGTGAGAAGGACAGTCCTTTCACTGTATATCCTTCAGAAGCGGCAAACTGATTCATACGGCGGAGAACGTCAGCATGAACGCCGGGATCTCTGACAATGCCTTTTTTTCCGACTGATTCACGTCCGGCTTCAAATTGCGGCTTCACCAGTGCGATACAATCGCTTCCCGGCACAAGCAGCGTTTTTAAAACCGGCAGAATAAGACGGAGTGAGATGAAAGAAACATCGATCGTCGCGAATTCCGGCAGACCCTCTGTGAAATCGGAAGGCTCGGAATAGCGGAAATTCGTCCGTTCCATGACGACGACCCTCTCGTCCTGTCTCAGCTTCCAAGCGAGCTGATTATAGCCGACGTCTACTGCATAGGACCGTTCGGCGCCGTTTTGGAGGGCGCAATCTGTAAATCCTCCAGTAGACGAGCCGATATCAATCATCGTTTTGCCTTTTACTGAGACGGGAAACACCTCAAGAGCTTTCTCAAGCTTTAATCCGCCTCTGCTGACGTATTTAAGAGGGTTTCCTTTTACCGTTAACGGAAGATCCCGGGCGATTTTTTCACCCGGTTTGTCCAATCGGTTTTCATTTGAGTATACGATGCCCGCCATAATGGCGCGTTTCGCTTTTTCCCGCGTTTCCGCAAGGCCTTTTTCTACAAGAAGTACATCTAATCGTTCTTTTTTTGCTGTCATGATCCAATTCCTTTATGTGTCTTCGGCGGCATCAGCAGTTTAATCCGGTTCATAACCTCAGCCTTTGTGAGACCGATTTCTTCAAGCAGGGCGGTTACGCTTCCGTGCTCAATGAACCGGTCAGGAATGCCCATTCTGTCAATCGGCGTATGATACATGCCGAGGTCATGAGCGAATTCAAGAATCGTGCTTCCGAATCCGCCTTCAAGCACGGCTTCTTCAATCGTTAAAATCGGCAGACCTTCATTAAGAATCGCCTTCATCATTTGTTTATCAATCGGTTTTATGAACCGCGCATTGACGACACGCACGGACAGGCCTTCTTTTTGCAGTTCTTCAGCCGCTTCCAGCGCCATTTCAATGGTCGTTCCAAACGTTAAAATCACCGCGTCTTTTCCGGGACGGAGCACTTCCCATGTTCCGATCGGGATGGTTTTCAGCTCTTTATCCATCTTTACGCCGAGCCCGTTTCCGCGCGGGAAGCGCATCGCGATCGGACCCTCCTCATAAGCAAGAGCTGTATTGACCATATGGCGGCCTTCATTTTCATCCTTCGGCATCATTAAAACGAGGTTCGGTATATGACGCAAAAAGGCAATGTCAAAGACGCCTTGATGCGTCTCCCCGTCAGCGCCGACCAAACCCGCGCGGTCAATGCCGATAAATACATTCGCGTTTTGACGGCAGATGTCATGGACGACCTGATCATACGCCCGCTGCAAAAAGGTCGAATAGATCGCGAGAAACGGCTTCATGCCTTGAAGCGCCATTCCCGCGGCCATCGTCGCCGCATGCTGTTCTGCGATTCCGACATCAAACATGCGCTCCGGAAATTCTTTCGCAAACCCTTCCAGCTTAGAACCGACCGGCATGGCCGGTGTAATCGCGACAATTCTGTCATCCTCGCGCGCCAGCTCCTGCACGGTCCCGCTGACGAGTCCGCTCCATGAAGGCGCCGCGGCTTTCGGCTTGACGAAATCACCCGTATTGATTTTGTACGGGCCAGTCCCGTGCCATGTCCCGATTGTGTCGGTCTCTGCCGGTTTATAGCCTTTGCCCTTTTTCGTGATGACATGTAAAAGGACAGGGCCTTTTGTTTTTTTGGCGTATTGCAGGTTTTCAAACAGCTCGTGGTAGGAATGACCGTCTACCGGGCCTAAATACGTAAAGCCCAGCTCTTCAAAAAACATGCCTGACACAAGCATATATTTTAAGCTGTCTTTTATCCGCTCAGCCGTGGCGGCCAATTTTCCGCCGACGGCCGGGATGCGCTTAAATAAATATTCCAGCTCGTCTTTTACCCATTGATATTTGCCGGCCGTGCGAAGCCGGCCGAGCATAGAATGAATCGCCCCGACATTCGGCGCAATGCTCATCTCATTATCATTCAGGATGACGATCATATCTTTTTTCTCGTCGCCGATATGGTTCAGTGCTTCAAGCGCCATTCCTCCGGTTAAAGCGCCATCCCCGATAATCGGGATGATATATTCTTTCGTCCCTTTAATATCGCGGGCGGCAGCCATTCCCATCGCGCCTGAGAGCGATGTTGAGCTGTGGCCTGTTTCCCATACGTCATGTTCGCTTTCGCTGCGTTTCGGGAAACCGCAAAGCCCTTTATATTGGCGCAAGGTTTCAAACTCCTTGCCGCGTCCGGTTAACAGTTTATGAACATAGGACTGATGTCCGACATCCCATAAAAATTTATCTTTCGGACTGTCAAATTCTTTGTGAAGCGCAATCGTCAGCTCGACAACCCCAAGGTTCGGCCCGATATGGCCGCCTGAGGCAGACAGCGATGTGATGAGAAAATTGCGGATTTCCTCACCCAGCTCTTCCAGCTGTTCAATTGACATCTTTTTAAGAAATGACGGGTCCTGTATTGATAAAAGATCCAAAGCGGATCAACTCACTTTCAGCATGAATTTCTGCAAATTAAACAGTGTCTTTTTGAAAAAAGAAAAAGACTCTCTTTTTATTTTCATCGAAACTGCTTACATTTTACCATAGGAGCGGCAGCCCCTTCAAATCAGGATCGTTTTAATGATCTCTCGCCGCTATTAAATCGCAGAGGTCATGCAGCAGTTCTTTCTGAAGAGATAGGCCGCTGATGATCCGTTTCGCCTCGCTGATATGATACGAAAGTTTCTCTTTCGCACCTTCAAGCGTTAAAAGCGACGGATACGTTGACTTTTCATTCGTCGTGTCTGAACCGACCGGTTTGCCGATCTTCTCCTCATGCCCTTCAATATCAAGGATGTCGTCTCTGATTTGAAATCCGATGCCGATATGGCTGCTGAACAGACGCAGCTTTTCGATTTCATCCTCCGGCGCATCTGCCAAAATAGCGCCTGCCGTCACGGAAAAACCGAGGAGCTTGGCCGTTTTCCGCTCATGGATGGATTCCAGCTCCTCAAGCGTTACCTGCTTTTGTTCCGCTTCCATGTCGGCAGCCTGCCCGCCGACCATTCCTTCCGTTCCTGCCGCTTGGATCAGTTCCTCGACGAGACGGAGCCGTTTTTCCGCTGAAACCGCGTCAGACACGTGAGATGTGATTAATTTAAAGCTTTCTGTCAGAAGCCCGTCTCCGGCCAATACGGCTGCCGCTTCTCCGAAGACTTTATGGTTTGTCGGCTTTCCCCGGCGCAAATCATCATCGTCCATGCAAGGCAGATCATCATGGATTAAAGAATACGTATGAATCATTTCAACAGCGCATCCGACCGGAATCCCGTCTTTTTCATCTTTTCCGTAAGCATTCAAAACGGCTAAGACAACGAGGGGGCGCAGCCTCTTTCCGCCCGCTTCCAAAGAATACAGCATAGATTTTTTGAGGGTTTCCGGCATGGCGAGCCGTTCTGTATACAAGGAAAGATTCCGCTCAATCAGTTGTTTGCGCGATGCTAAAAATGCGTCCAGTTTATTTGTCACCTTCGTCTTCCTCCTGAACGCTGAAAGGTGCAAGTTCTCCGTTATCTTTTAAAATAAAGTCCATTTGTTTTTCGACATGCTGAAGCTTTTCATGGCACATTTTTGAAAGGGCCATTCCTTCCTGAAAATAATTAATCGCCTGCTCCAGCGGCACGTCTCCTTCTTCAAGCTTTGCGACAATGCCTTCAAGGCCTTTCATCGCCTCTTCAAATGTCAGCTCTTCACTTTTTTTGGTTTCTGTCATTATCGTTCGCCTCTCTTTTGCAATACTTCACACGTCAAAACGCCGTCTGTCATCTTTACTTCAAGCGTATCATGTTGTTCCACTTGATCAACGCTTTTGATCAGCTCTTTGTCTTTATAGGCCAGACTGTATCCTCTCTCCATAACTTGAAGGGGACTTAATGCATTCAGTTTACCAAGAACCGTCTGAAACTGCGAATGAAGCTGCTTCAGCTGGACATTCATGCTCCGCGTCAGCTGATTTGAGCGCTCTTCGAACCGTTTTTTCGCCTGTTTCAGCTGGGTTTCAGGGTGAAGCGCCGTTAATCTGTACGTATTCCGCTCCAGCTGCCTTTCTTTCCGCTCCGTAAGCCCTATGAGCTGTGCTTGGAATTGCTGATACAAAAGGTCAAACTGCTGTTCTTTTTGGGTATACAATCGTTTCGGAAAACGGAATGCGTAAGATGACTGAAGCGATTGAACCCGTTCTTTTTTCTTGCCGATATGCTGCTGCATCGCTCTTGTCAGGCGGACTTCCGCCGTTTTTGTCCGTTCCATTAAGTCCGTCGTGTGAGGAACGGCGATTTCTGCCGCTCCCGTCGGCGTTGCAGCCCGGATATCCGCGACGAAATCACTGATTGTAAAATCTGTTTCATGTCCGACGGCCGATATAACCGGAATGGCGGAAGCAAAAATCGCCCGGGCGACGATTTCTTCGTTAAACGCCCACAATTCTTCGATCGAGCCCCCTCCCCTTCCGACGATCAGAACGTCACACATCTTTTGCGAATTGGCTTCTTCAATGCGCTTCACAATCGATCTGCTGGCGTTTTCACCCTGAACGAGCGCGGGAAGCACAATGACTTTCACCAGAGGGTATCTTCTTTTGAGTGTGGTAATGACGTCTCTGACGGCCGCTCCCGTCGGTGACGTGACAACCCCGATCGTGGCTGGAAAAGCGGGGATGGCCTGCTTATGCCGGTCATCAAACAACCCTTCGCCGGCAAGTTTTTTCTTTAATTCTTCATAGGCTAAGTAAAGCGCCCCAACACCGTCCGGCTGCATTTCTTTCGCGTACAGCTGATAGCTTCCGCTCGGTTCATAGACGGAGATGCCGCCTCTTACGATGACCTTCATTCCGTCCTCTGGCTTAAACGCAAGCCTTGAACTTTGCCTTTGAAACATGACGGCCTGCATGCGGGCATGTTCATCTTTTAAAGTAAAATAGATGTGGCCCCTTGTATGGATTTTAACGTTGGACAGCTCACCTTTAATCCAAATGTCTTCAAGATGAGGGTCTACATCGAATTTTCGTTTAATATATTTGGTCAGTGCGGAAACCGTGACATATGCCGCTTCACTCACATCCTGCACTCCTTTCATAAAGGCTTTTTGCCCTGAACTAAGAAAAAAACCCGCTCTGGCTGAAAGGAGCCTTAAGAAGCGGGTATCGTGCTCATTGTCACACTTTTTGTGACTGTCTCCGGTTATCTATGATAACGTACGTCTGGCAGATTTAACAGTATTATGCGCAAGCATCGTGATGGTCATCGGACCTACTCCGCCCGGGACCGGCGTAATGAAAGATGCTTTTTCTTTCGCTTCATCAAACTGAACATCTCCGCAGAGTTTTCCGCTTTCGAGGCGGTTGACACCGACATCAATGACAATGGCGCCCTCTTTGATTTGATCAGCTGTGATGAAGTTCGCTTTACCGACCGCAACCACAAGAATATCTGCTTTTTTCGTATGCTCAGACATATTTTTTGTACGGGAATGGCAATATGTGACGGTCGCATTTTCGTTCAGCAGCAGCTGGCCGACCGGTTTACCGACAATATTGCTTCGTCCGACTACAACAACTTCTTTGCCGGAAAGATCTACGTTCGTCTTTTTCAATAACTCGACAATTCCGTGCGGTGTGCAAGGAAGAAATGTATCTTCTCCAAGCAGCATTTTCCCGACGTTGAGAGGGTGGAAACCATCAACATCCTTATCAGGGGAGATCCGCTCGATGACGGCTTTTTCAGAAATATGATCCGGGAGCGGCAGCTGGACGAGAATGCCGTGAAATTCCGGATTTTGATTGTACTCGTCAATCACTGTTAAAAGCTCCGCTTCGGTTAAGCTTGAGTCAAAGCGGTCAAGCTTAAACTTCATTCCCATTGTTTCAGCGGCTTTTTTCTTGCCTGTCACATATGAAACAGAGGCGGGATCGTCACCGATTAAAATGACCGCCAAGCCCGGCACTACGCCTTGTGCTTTCAGCTCTTCTACTTCTTTTGCCAATTGTTCGCGTTTTTCTTTAGCCGTTTCTTTTCCGTCGATGATTGTTGCAGTCATTTTCTTTCCTCCTATGATTCAATATCAGTTTTGATGTTAGAAAGAACCCCGTTTACGAATTTTGCAGCTTTATCGTCGCCGAACCGTTTTGCCAGCTCGATGGCTTCGTTTAATGACACGTTAGCAGGAATGTCGTCAGTATAAACCATTTCATACACCGCCAGACGGAGGATCGCGCGGTCTACATTTGCAATCCGGTCAAGCTTCCAATTGACGAGATGGCCGGAAATCATTTCATCAAGCTGCACCTGATGTTCAAGCACTCCGTACACCAGCTGTTCAAAGAAGTCATCTGTTTTTCCGCCATCAAGCGCGTGCTCGATGGCCTCGTTCGGTGCAATATCGCTGACATCAATCTGAAAAAGTGCCTGCAAAGCTTTTTCTCTAGCTGTTCTTCTTTTCATTTTCTTTCTCCTTCAGATCCTCTTTATCCGCTTGTCGTTAAGCCTAAAGAGATCATAACATATTTTTTTCCCAATCGCATGTCGAAATTTAGGTTTTTTCACCCTAATACCGAATGTTTTTACAAACCCTTCGAATTTCATTCGGATTTCACAGCATGAAGAAACTCGGCTGCCGTTTGTAAGCCGGCTTTCTTCATGCCTGAAAAGAAGGGAAACGTATAAAAAACCAAAGGGCTGCCCATCCCCTTGGTTTTTATACGCTCATTACATTTCTTCGTCGATTTCGACTTCTTGGGCTTTCGTGTCAAATTGAATGCCGACGATATGAATATTGATTTCATTGATGGTCAGAGACGTCATATTTAATAAGGTTTGGCGGATATTCTCCTGAACGCTTGCCGCCACTTTCGGGATCGAAATCCCGAATTGAACGACGCAATAGACGTCAATGGTAATCCCGTCATCGGCTAAATCGACCTTTACGCCTTTGCCGTGATTGATTTTGCCGAAGCGTTCTACGACGCCTGTGGCGAAATTGCCGCGCATTTCAGCTATTCCTTCAACCTCGGAAGCGGCGATGCCGGCAATGACTTCAATGACTTCAGGAGCAATTTCAACTTTGCCTAAATGACCCTCATCATGATCCATTTTAAGCACACTGTTGTCTTCCATTCAATTCACCTCCCGCAAAAATTATGAGCCCATTACATCATATGTTTCTAAAAACTTTGTATTAAACTCTCCGCTGACAAATGTTTCATGTTCAAGCAGTTTCAGATGGAACGGAATCGTTGTTTCAATACCTTCAATCACAAATTCGCTCAGCGCGCGTTTCATCCGTGCGACCGCCTCATCACGCGTTGTTCCGTATGTGATGACTTTGGCAATCATGCTGTCATAGTACGGCGGGATCGAATAGCCCGGATATGCGGCTGAATCCACGCGCACGCCGAGTCCGCCCGGCGGCAGGTACATGTTAATCTTACCAGGTGAAGGCATGAAGTTTTTCGCAGGATTTTCAGCGTTGATGCGGCATTCAATCGCCCAGCCGTTAAATTCAACGTCTTCCTGTCTGAGCGAGAGCTCCTGTCCGGATGCCACTTTGATCTGTTCTTTGATCAGATCCGTTCCCGTCACCATTTCTGTGACAGGGTGCTCTACTTGAATACGCGTGTTCATCTCCATGAAGTAATAGCGCTGTTCTCTGTAGTCATAAATGAACTCTACTGTACCGGCTCCCGTGTAACCGACGGCCTTCGCTGCTTTTACCGCTGCTTCACCCATCTGCTCTCTGATTTCAGAATCAAGCGCAGGTGACGGCGACTCTTCAAGAAGTTTTTGCAGACGTCTTTGGATAGAACAGTCACGCTCTCCAAGATGGATCGTGTTTCCGTAATTATCGGCAAGCACCTGAATTTCAACATGGCGGAAATCTTCTATGTACTTCTCGATGTACACACCCGGATTTCCGAATGCCGTAGCGGCCTCCTGCTGGGTGATTTCGATGCCTTTAATCATCTCTTCTTCTGTGCGTGCGACTCGGATGCCTTTTCCGCCTCCGCCCGCAGTGGCTTTTATAATCACAGGATACCCAATTTCACCCGCAAGCGAAACCGCTTCTTCGGTATTTTTTATGATTCCTTTTGAACCGGGCACAATCGGCACGCCCGCCTGCTGCATCGTGTCACGTGCGATATCTTTTGTCCCCATCTTCGAAATGGCGTCAGCCGAAGGGCCGACAAACGTCACGTTTAATTCCTCGCACAGCTCGGCAAAATCGGCGTTTTCAGCTAAGAATCCGTATCCCGGATGAATCGCATCCGTACCGGTCAGCTTTGCGACGCTGACGATGTTCGTTACATTTAAATAGCTGTCTTTTGATGTTTTCGGCCCGATACAAAAAGCCTCATCGGCCATTTGAACATGCAGGGCCTCTTTATCTGCCTCAGAATAAACGGCTACAGTTTCAATGCCAAGCTCTTTGCAGGCCCGGATGATTCTGACGGCAATTTCTCCTCGGTTGGCGATCAATAGCTTTTTAATCATAATAGCAGGTCTCCTTACTCAGCTTTTACAAGAAATAGAGGTTGTCCGTATTCGACCAGCTGGCCGTTTTCAACTAACACTTCAACGATTTCTCCTTTTACTTCCGCTTCAATCTCGTTAAAGAGTTTCATTGCTTCTACGATACAAACCACTGTATTTTCGTTCACTTTTGAACCTTGGTTAACGTAAGGGCCGGCTTCCGGCGATGAAGAAGCATAAAACGTTCCGACCATCGGAGACGTAATTTTGTGCAGGTTTTCATCTTGTTTCGGCGCTTCCTGAACAGGATCGGCTTCGCGCGCTTCCGGTTTTGCAGCCTGCGGAGCAGGTGCGTAAGCGGCGGGAACAGCTGGAGCTTGTCCCGTTATATTCACTGCCGGCGCTTCATTTTTTTTCAGCTTCAGACTTACGCCTTCCATCTCGTAAACAAATTCGTCAATGGAAGATTCATCGATTCTTTTTATCAGTTCATGAATTTCGTTGATTTTTAACATCAGTTCCACTCCTATGTATAAAAAATAGAAATTTATGGGTTGCTACTAAAAGTACATACTATGTTTATCTTACAGGAGCGGTTGTGTAAATTCAACACTGATCTAAAATGACAGCAAAAAAGCCCGCAGCGGGTGCGGGCGGTTCAGGCATCTTATTTTGTCGGTTCAAACGTTACGGCGACGTCTTTCATATTCTTGATTTCTTTTTCCACCAGGTCAATGATGGCGGAAGCTTTTGCGTTGGAATGTTTGTCAGACATGACCGTAATGTTGATTTTGTCACCTTCGGCATCCACGAGCGCATCTTTGTAGCCTTGCGTTTTAATGAGCGTTTCCAGCTGTTTTTCTGTCCCTTCCGCATTGCTCAGCGCCGTCATTTTATCGTAGGCTTCGCTTTTTTCTTTTGCTGTCGCATCATCGCTTGAAACGATGCTGTTTAACTGTTCTCTTTCTTTGCTTCTCGCGTCTTCAAGTTCCATGCGGTATGCGGTAAATAAGTTTTCATCAGCTGTTTCTGTAGCGACCGATCCGTCTTTGTCCGATGCTTCGGCTGATGTTTCTTTATCCTCTTTTGTGCCTTTAGAATCTTTCGTTCCTTTTGTTCCGTCTTCTTTTTCTGTGCCGCCTTCGCTCTTCTCTTCCGTTTTAGGAGCCGGCGTTTTTTCTGTGGCGATTTCCCCGCTGCTTTTTTCGGTTTTCATCTGCACGGCATTTTTGCTTTCCGGCGACATAATATAATAAACACTTAATACCACGACGAGACTGAGCATTGTTAAAAGCCAAACCGTTTGTTTTTTCAGCATGATTTATGAATCCTCCTTGATTTTTTTAGGGGCAACCGCTACACGGTAGCTCGGAACATCAAGCGCCCTTGTGACGGCATCAATGATGGTTTTTTTTATTTGAACGTTGTCCACTCCTTGAGCGACAACGAGTACACCGCGGATATCGGGTTTTTTCGTCTGAACGACGACCGGGGTTTCCTGATCCCCGTTTCGAATCATGACAATTTGTTCTTCAGAGGTTTGATCGGTTACGCTTCTTTTGCCGCCTTCTTTATCGGTTTCTTCAGTGGTGGTGTCTTTTTTCGTTTTATTTTTCTCAAACACTTTTAAAGATGTGGCGTCTACGTTTACGACTATTGATACATCCTCCACGCCGATAATTGTTTCAAGGATCTCTTTCAGCTGGTTTTCATAGTCTCTCTCGTAATCATCAATCGTATTTTTGGCGCTGCTGTCTTTTGATGCTTTAAAAACGGGTGCGCTTTTTTGCCCGCTCTTATCGTCCGTACGGCCGGACATGACGGTCTGCGCCGTTTCGCCCTTCCCGGTTTTTTCCGGTGAAGAGAACATCTGGCTGACCAGCATAAAAGATACGCCGAGCACAAACACGAACAGAAAGTAATGATATTTTGTCAGTTTTGGTTTTTCTCCGTCTTTCGCCTGTCCGATCATCAGCTGTTTTTTGAGTATGGTCCAAAGTCCGTTTTTATTCATGGCCGTTTTTCTCCCCGCCTTCCATATAAACCGTAATTTTCTCACTGCCGATTTCCCATATATCCGCAAGTTTTTCTTTGATGTTTGCAGCCTCCTTTTTGCCGGCTGCGCCTTCGGGTTCGTATTTGCGGTCTGTGCGGATGTCGATCGGTGCGACGGTTTGCACGGTTTTTTCAGAAGATGGGGCCATATACACGCTGATCGTTTTTACATCTTCTTCTGAACGAACCTGTCCTTCCGCTGTAAGGCGGATGTCGTCTATTTTGTATTCGTCATGACTGAACATCTCCTCCGCTTTCTTTTTTAGTTGGACAGCCATTTCTTCTAAAACATATGCGCGGTTTGATGCTTGTATTTCTTTTTTTTCTGATTTGATTTGATTTTTTATGTCCGCGGATTGAGATTGCTCTTGTTTTGTCAAATAATCGAAGATGATCTCCGGGTCTGTTTTGAAAAGTTTGAATATCGGGTTGAGCATGACAATGATTAACAGCAGGCTGACAACCATCTTTGCGTATTTTTGCATACTGGAGCTGGGCAGCAGCATGTCGATGACGATGGCAAATAAGATAAACAAAATAATGCTTGTCAGCCATTCTGTTAAAAAGCTCATATCCAATGGGCCTCCTTTATTTCATCATCATGGTGAGATTGCCTGCTGTAATAATGACTGTGATGCTGAGGAAAAACATGAGAGAGACAATGGCGAGCGCCGCGAAAATATAGAGCACGCTTCTGCTGATGACGCCGAGACACGTAATGACGTGCCCGCCTCCGAGCGGCTGCAGAATGGCGGCCGCGAGCTTATAAATAAAAGCGAGAGAAAGCACTTTGATCGCCGGAAATGCGGAGATGCAGATCAAAATTCCGACACCGAGTATTCCCACAGTGTTTTTTAATAAGAGTGAGGCGCTGATGACCGTATCGGTCGCATCCGTAAACATCCGGCCGAGCACGGGAATAAAATTGCCCGTTATAAATTTTGCAGTCCTGAGGGTGATCCCGTCTGTCACGGCAGCCGAAGCCCCCTGGACGGAGATGACACCGAGAAACACGGTGAGGAATACGGCAAGCGCGCCGATCGCGATATTTCTGAGGAGATTGGCAAGCTGTGTGACTTTATATTGATCTGTCATCGTGCTGACGATGCTTAAAATCGCTGACAGGAAAATAAGCGGCATGACGATATTTTGAATGAGCAGGCCGCTCGTATTCATCAGAAATAAAATAACGGGGTGAAAAAAGGCAGCGGAAACGGCTCCCCCGGAAGATGCCAAAAGCGCGAGCAAAAGCGGGATCAGTGCGAGAATGAAGCTTGTCATCGTCTGAATCGCTTCACTGGCATAATTGACGGCAACATGAAAGCTGTTTAAAGCGAGAATAATCAGTACCATATAAACAATCGCATAAGCCACTTTGCTGACGGTGCTCTGTTGGAACGCATTTTGCAGCAGCTGCAGAATGACGCAAAAAATGGTGAGAAGGATCAAAGTTCCCAGAAGTTTTCCGTTTGCGAGCACTTCATGAAACAGATAGGAAAATAAGGCCTTCAGCCACGCCTCAGGCGAGAACGTTTTTTCTCCGTTAATAAAGTCGATGATGCTTCCCTTTTGGCTTTCCGGCAGAAGGCCGCCGTATTCTGTCATAATGTCGTCCCAGAACTTTCCGATGCCTTCTGTTTTCAGCGCTTCGGCCTGCTTTTTCGCCACTTCATTAGCCGTTTCTTGGTGAACTGCGGTTTCCTGCGCCGCACCGTCTGTTCCGGCAGCTTGTACACATTCAGTCTGAAAAATTAAGAGGAGGATGAACAAAAAAGCCCCCGCCCACCGAAAGCGCTTCATTTTTTGCGCCCCCTTTCCCTTTATGATTAAGAAGGAATAAGTCCGAGAATCGTTTCAATAATAACGGTCAGTATCGGCACGGCCATCACGAGGATCAAAATCTTCCCGGCCAGCTCTATTTTCGAAGCAATCGCTCCCTGGCCCGCATCTTTTGTCAGCTGTGCTCCGAATTCAGCGATGTAGGCGATGCCGATAATTTTTAAAATGGTTTCCACATAGACCATATTGACATTTGCATTGACGGCTATTTTTTCTATCATTCTGATAATGTCGTAAATCTGGTCGACGAGATAAAGAAAGATCACGCAGCCGCTGAAGACGACAATCATAAACGCGAAAGTCGGTTTCTGTTCTTTTACGATCAGGGAGAGAAACGTGGCGATCAGGCCTAAACCTACAATTTGAACAATCTCAATCTGTAAGCCCCCCTATCCTTGGAATAGAAACACAGCTTTGATCTTTTTGAACAGGTCATCGACAATCGTCGCCACCATAAATAAAATATAGATAAAGCCAAGCAGCGTCACCCATTGGGCGTATTCTTTTTTTCCCATTTGATCAAGTATGGTGTGCAGAAACGCAACCACGATACCGACTCCGGCGATTTGAAAAATGACATTTACGTCGACTCCCATTTTATGTTTGCTCCCCTCATGTTTACATCAATAGAAGAATGAGTAACAGTCCGGCTAAAAACCCTAAACTTTTCACCATTTTTTCATTTTTCGCCTGCGCCCGTCCGGCATCCGCTTCCGCCGCTTCCAAATGTGTAAGCGCAAGCTTGATATGTTTCTGCTGTGAAACGCGGTCATGGAGCCCGAGCGTCTCTCCGAATTGCTTCAGCACATCGTATTCGCTTTTTTTCATCGCCATGGAGGGCCAGTTATGTTTCAAGCTCTGTTCCCAGGCTGTTTTGGCGGAATCGCTTCCCTGCTCAAGCCTCCTGCTGAAAGCTTGAAACAATGACGATACAGGCTTGGAAAGCTGTGCGGCGATTTGTCCCGAAGCAATGTGCAGCGGCGTATGCCCGAACATAATTTCCGCTTCAAGCGATTGCAGCGCCGCTCGCAGCTGACGGATCTGTCTCGGCCTTTCAATATAGATTTTGGCGATCTCAAATCCCGTCCATGTCGTCGCCGTCAGAATGAACACGGCACCCAAAAGCTTCAGCATGTCATCACGCTTTCAGCATGCGGAACCGGTTCTCCGTCCTTTCCGTACATCCTGCTGATCGTTCCCGGACCGCGGCGTCGTGACAGCTCAACATACCGGTCAAACACTTTTTCCTCCCAAAGCATTTTCAGCGACGGCCTCTTGATCAAGTCTTTCATATTCCATCCGTGCGCGGATACGATAACGGTTACGCCTGCATGGAGTGCCTCCATCAGTGCTTTTGAGTCTTCCATTCTCCCGATCTCATCTGCGATCATGACATCGGGACTCATAGAGCGGATCATCATCATCAGCCCTTCCGCTTTCGGACAGGCGTCAAGAACATCCATTCTGCGGCCGAAACTGTGCTGGGGAATGCCCCGCAGGCAGCCGGCAATTTCTGAGCGTTCATCTACGATAGCGGTCTTTTTCGCTGGAATGCGTTTCGATCCGGTGCTTGAAAGCCGGGCCAAATCACGAAGCAAAGTCGTTTTCCCTGTTTGCGGAGGGCCGATGATCAGCGTATTCAGCCAGTTTTCTTTCCATAAGAAAGGGATGAGCGGTTCTGCGATGCCAAGCTTCTCCCGGGCGATTCGAATATTAAAGGAAGTAATATCCCGGAGTCCTTTGACGGCTCCGTTTTCGACGATGACTCTTCCGGCGAGCCCCACACGGTGGCCTCCTCTGATTGTGATATATCCTTTTTTCAGCTCTTCTTCCAGCGTGTACATGCTGTAATTGCTGAGCCGGCTGAGGATCAGCTGTGCGTCGCCGGCCGTACAGATATATGACAAAAACAAAGGTTGTCCTTTTCGGATCAGTTCAACCGGCCTGCCGACGCGGATTCTGATTTCCTCTGCATCCCGCCACGCTTCTTCAGACACGGCGGAGATGGCATGTCTCAATAATTCAGGGAGAACCTCTGTAATTTCATTCAATAGAGTCTCCTCCTTTTTTACCGATTGGCTTCTTTAAAATGTATGATCCGGGACAGACTTTATGACACCCGAACCCCTATTTGTGAACACCGGCTAGAATCAGCACAACCCCCGCGAAAATCAAAATCAATTTTGCATATGAAAGCTGTCCGGCAATCTGATAAATGCCGATCGTCATCGTGATGATAAAGATCAGCGGGCCGACGATTGCCAAAATACTATTCACCACAACCGCTTTTCTGATGTCGTTTGTAACAAGCATGATAATGGCCGCCGATAATTCAATGAGAGAGGACAAAACTCGTAAACCGGCCATCGTTAAAACAGTAGAATTGATTGAACCAAACAAAAATTTCATTGCAATCCCCCAACTTCAAGCATTTTGTTACACTATATGCTCTAGCTGACGGAAGTAGTCTCACTATTTTCATATAGAAGAAAGATTCTGTTTCAGAACGCAAAAAAAAGCCTGCCCCGTAAAAGGAGCAGACTTCGTGTGTCTTTGACTATGCTCTTGACACGTAAGAGCCGTCTGATGTATTTACAACAAGCGTATCGCCTTCGTTCACGAAGAACGGTACGTTTACGACAAGACCTGTTTCCGTTTTGGCAGGTTTTGTGCCGCCTGACGCCGTGTCGCCTTTAATTCCCGGCTCTGTTTCAACAACTTTCAGTTCAACTGTGTTCGGCAGTTCAATACCGAGCGTTTCAGATTGATACATCATGATGTGCACAGACATATTTTCCAAAAGATATTTTAATTCTTCTTCGATTTGGTTTTCGTTCAATTCAAGCTGTTCATATGAGCTTGTATCCATGAACACGTGCTGATCTCCGTTGGCATAAAGATACTGCATCGTTTTTGTTTCGATTTGCGCTTTCGCCACTTTTTCACCAGCACGGAATGTTTTCTCCTGAATAGCGCCCGTGCGCAGATTGCGCAATTTAGAACGGACAAATGCCGCGCCTTTTCCCGGCTTTACGTGCTGGAAGTCAACGACGCGCCAAATGCCGCCGTCTACTTCAATCGTTAATCCTGTACGAAAATCGTTAACTGAAATCATGTTTGATGTCCTCCTATATTCCAATCACAAAATAATTAATTCTTTAGGGGAATGCGTAATTGTCCGGTTGCCGTCCTCTGTGATGATGATATCATCTTCGATTCTTGCGCCCCCAACTTCCGGTATGTATATGCCCGGCTCAACCGTTACCGCCATGCCCGGCTCAAGAACGGCCGATGACCTGAAAGACAGCCCCGGTGATTCATGGACCTCCATTCCGAATCCGTGTCCTGTTGAATGGCCGAAATACTGTCCGTAGCCTTTCGCGGTGATGTGATCCCTCGTCAGGGCATCCGCTTCTTTTCCCGTCATGCCGGGTTTAATATGCAAAACGCCAAGCGCCTGGGCATCGTATACGACCTGATAAATTTCTTTCAGTTTATCACTTGGCTCTCCGACCGCGACGGTGCGTGTGATATCAGAACAATAGCCTTTATAATACGCGCCGAAATCGAGCGTGACCAAGTCTCCCTTTTCAATCAATTTGCCGCTTGCCACTCCGTGCGGAAGGCTGGATCTCACTCCCGAGGCGACGATCATATCAAAGGAAGAACCGTCTGCTCCCTGACGTCTCATATAAAATTCAAGCTCATTCGCAACTGAAATCTCTGAGATGCCCGGTTTGATAAACGTCAGAATATGTTCAAACGCATCATCCGCAATCTTCGCAGCTTCCTCTAATATCTTAATCTCTTCACTTGACTTAATCAAGCGCAACTTTTCAACGGAATCCGCGACGGGAACCATCTCCGCTTCCTGCAGCACCGCTTGGTAGGATGCATATGTTCCGTACGTCATGCTGTTTTGTTCAAAGCCGAGTTTTTTAATGCCGTACTCAAGAATCGTATCCGCAGCGGTTTGGATTAAGCTTCCGCCGTGCTCGATAATATCAAAGCCCTTCACTTGCGCCTTCGCCTGCTCGGTGTAACGGAAATCCGTGATAAATGCCGCGCGTTCTTTCGATATGACCGCAAGACCTGACGAACCCGTAAATCCCGTCATATACTGCAGATTGGCGGAGCTTGTCACCAACATTCCGTCTATATCCAGCTGACCGAACAGATTTCGCAATTTCTCAAGTTTCATTCCTTTTCTCCTCCTCGCCGATTCTTGACTGCCGCCTGACACCGCGGGAGCATCCCCATCCGGTTTTCAGCATAAAAAATGTTCACTTCTCGTGAACATTTTACCATACCGGACAGGGATTATACACTTATTCACTTGTTGCCGAGCGCCCTTGCAAGCTTGTCTGACGTAAGCTCATTGTAGTTGAAAGAAATCGAGTAGCCGACAAACAAACCATACAGAATGTAAAGGCAAATTGTCGTCACGATTGTATCTGATTTCAATTCAGTGACAGATTTCACGTCTTCGAAAATCGGATTGAATAAGAAAAAAACCGCGCACCATAAAATGACGCCGTATACCATCCCCGGCCACATCGTTTTAAAACGCTTCAGACAGACGAAATATATAAATGCCCCGGCAATCGAAATGAATCCGATGACAACGATGCTGACCATCGTGCCGAGCCATTGTTTTTTCCATTCTCCGATCATAAACGGCTGAAGGATCATGTTGGGACTGATCTCTGAAAAATGAAAGATATATCCGAGATAGCCGATCAAACTCCAAAATACACCGCCGGCAAATCCGATACCGCAAATTCTGCCGGTAAATGAAACAGGCTGCTGATCATCACCCTGCTTCTTTTTTTCTTCCTGTTCTGAATGTTTTTCGCTGGTCATCATGGCACCTCCAGTCATAGAATGCCCCAAAATTGAAAAGTCATAAAAAGTTCCGCCATATTTTCATTTAATGAGTAAATTCTAAGGAAACCGGGTATACTGCTTGTAGAAAAAGCATTGATTTTCCGGCTGTCAAACTAGAGGTTTACCGCTGTTTCCTGTACAATAGAGTGAAAGGAAATGGTTAGTAAATCCTAAGAAAACAGGCAGGTTGATAAACAATGTCCAAACACAAAACGCCGCCCGCATACGGCGGTCAGGCTGTCGTTGAAGGGGTAATGTTCGGCGGCAGAAAAAATTATGTTACCGCCATCCGCAGGAATGACGGAAGCATTGATTTTTTCAAGCTTCCGAGAGTGCCGAACCCCAAGCTTTCGGTTTTAAAAAAGATTCCTTTTTTGCGGGGAATCGTCGCAATTATCGAGGCAAGCGCCAACGGCACAAAGCATTTAAACTTCTCCAGCGAACGTTACGGGCTTGACCCCCAAGATGACGCCAAGCTGGAACAGGAAGATAAGAAGGGTTCGGGATTATCGATGTTTTTCAGCCTGGCGGTGATCGGCGTTCTATCGTTTTTGTTCAGCAAATTCGTTTTTACGCTCGTCCCGGTCTTTTTAGCTGAGCTTGTAAGGCCCGTTTTTTCCTCAGACGCCGCGCAGATCGGCATCGAAAGCCTGTTTAAGCTTATCCTGCTTCTCGGCTACATTTATTTTTTATCAATGACGCCGTTAATTAAAAGAGTGTTTCAATATCATGGAGCCGAACATAAGGTCATAAACTGTTATGAACAGAATTTACCAATTACGATAGAAAATGTTCAGAAACAGTCGCGGCTTCATTACCGATGCGGTTCAAGCTTTATCTTATTTACGATCATTGTCGGCATGTTTGTCTATTTACTCGTTCCGACAGATCCGCTTTGGGTGCGGATTTTAGACAGGATTGCGCTTATACCGGCCGTCCTCGGCATCTCCTTTGAAGTGCTCCAGCTGACGAACAGGGTTCGGCATATCCCCGTTTTGAAGGTGCTCGGTTATCCAGGCCTGTGGCTGCAGCTTTTAACGACAAAGGAACCGGAAGATGACCAGGTCGAGGTTGCCATAGAAAGCTTTAACGAGCTTCTCAGACTGGAAGACATTTCAGAACAGAGCGAAAAGCCGTCTCACAACGCAATCTGAACCGTTACCTGTTATTATTTTCGGAGGTGGGCAGTTATGAATCATCGTGTACAACCTTTTTTTGCTGTATTAATAGCGCTTGGCGCATTCGGTTTCATTTATGCGGCGGTCACAAACCCCGGGCAGATGATCTCAAGAGCGATCACCGTCATTATCGCAGGCATCATTATTTATTTTATCGTGAGATCGGTCCTGAACCGCCGCGCCGGACGTGACGGAACCGCTTTCAGAAAAGCGGCCAAACAATCGCGGCTCCGAATGAAGGAGCAAAAAGCGAAGCACCGCGCCGGCCACAGGGGGCGGGTCAGCCATTTGCGGAGCGTGCCGAGCAGCAGCAGACCGAAGCCGATGATTCTTAAGAAAAAAAGCCAGACCCAGCTTACCGTCATAGAAGGTAAAAAGAATAAAAAGAAAAACAGAGCGCTTTTTTAATAGCTCCATTGCTTCAAAAATTGCTCTGTTTTGCTTTTTCCTAGCTCAATGAGAGCTAGTTTTTTTTGCGGTGTGAGGTGAAACTCCGTCGCCATCACATGTTCCACGGGAATAAAAATAATATTCTGTTCGTACTTTGTCGCGATATGTCTGGCATCATGAGCGTCTTTCATCGTTTCAAACAAAGCGCCGAACAGCTCAAAAGCGTTCCGGATTGATTTCTTCGGACGCTCTTTTTCATTAGGGGAAAGTGAAATTCCGATGACCGGCCGTTTGCGCTCTTTTGAAAACAGCCAAATCGGAAAATTGCTTAACACGCCGCCGTCAACAACCGTTGAAATGCCTTTTTCGGTCTTCAGTTTAATCGGTTCAAAAAAATAAGGGATGCTGCAGCTCATTCTGACAGCTCTGGCAACCGGGAACACCTCCGGATTTAATCCGTAGCGGGGAAGGTCGTCGGGAAGCACGATCATCGTTCCGTTCGTCAGATCTGAAGCGATCAGACGGAGCGATCCTTTTTTCATATCGCCGAACGCGATGATGCCCTTCGCTTTTAATTTATCCGCAATCCACTTTTCCAGCACATCGCCTCTGTATAATCCGAGGCGCCAATATATCGACACCCACTGCAGGATTTTCAGCGGGAGGAATGAGCATCTCTGATCAAGCAATTGCCTTCCGTCGACATCATCGATGATCGCATGAACCTCTCTGCTCGTGTAGCCCGCAGCGATCAATGCGGCAATAATCGCGCCGGCGCTTGTTCCGGCGAGCCTTTCAAAGCGAAAGCCCTTTTCTTCCAGCGCTTCATAAGCGCCGGCAAGCGCCACCCCTTTTATTCCCCCGCCCGAAAATACGCCGTCAATCTGCATAGCGCGCCCTCTCCCTTCCATCCAAGGTGTATTATTATTTTAAGAAACGGCTTGGGGAAATAGACCAAAGAATGAAGACATTAAAAAAAGGGCGCCCTATTTGGGCCGCCCTTTTATTCACCGGGAGTTTCGGTTTTTTTCTGTACGGATTTCAATTCTTTTTTCCGGCTGTCGTCATCTTCAAAATACTGGACGAGATCGCCGATGCGGTCAATGCTGTTCCAGCTCAGATGATGTTCGATTCCTTCTACATCATTGTAAATCTTCTCTTCATCAACACCAATGATTCGTAAAAACTGCTCAAGCAATTCGTGTCTGTATACGAGCCGTTTGCCGATCTTTTTGCCTTTTGACGTCAATACGAGCCCGCGATATTTTTCATAAATCAAATACTCGTCTTTATCTAGTTTTTGAACCATTTTCGTTACAGAGGAGGGATGGACTGCCAAAGCTTCCGCGATATCAGAAACCCGCGCATATCCTTTTTCTTCTATCAGCATATAAATCTGTTCAATATAATCTTCCATACTTGGTGTTGTCATCGTACCCCTCCCAAAAAGCACCTTAACTTAATAAACCATTACAAGTTTACACTAACGGTTATGAAAAAACAAGGATGCTTCCGGCCTGTCAAGCCTTAATCAGCGCTTATAATTCCATTCGTCAGACGCGTATTTCGTCTCGGCCAGCTCATTGACAAACGCAAGCTCTTCAGGAGTGAGCGTGTAAGGTTCAAGATGAATGTTCAGGCCTTCCTCAAAACCGGCTTTAAAAGCGGTTCTGGCTTCATCCATCGTTACCGGTTTTTGGGCTAAGGCGTTGATGGCTACCGCTTTGTTTTTGAAATTCCGCTGCATGCGCTCACGGACTCTGTCGCTCGGATATAAAAACAGATCAAACAGCTTGTCCTCATCAATGTCAAGCAGGATGGAGCCGTGCTGAAGAATAACGCCTTTTTGGCGTGTCTGGGCGCTTCCCGCAACTTTGCGTCCTTCGACGACCAGCTCATACCACGAAGGCGCATCAAAGCAAACGGACGAGCGCGGATTTTTCAGGCTTTCTTTTTCTTTCTCCGTGCGCGGAATCGCAAAGTAGGCATCAAGCCCAAGGTTTCTGAATCCCTGCAGAATGCCTTCTGAAATGACCCGGTACGCCTCTGTCACCGTGGCCGGCATTTCCGGGTGATCCTCTGAAACGATGACGCTGTATGTCAATTCTTTATCATGCAGAACACCCCGTCCGCCTGTCGGTCTTCTGACAAACCCGAGACCGTGTTTATGTACTGCGTCAAAGTTAATTTCCTTCTTAATATTTTGAAAATATCCGACAGACAATGTTGCCGGATTCCACCCGTAAAAACGGATCACCGGGGGAATTTTCTTTTGGCTGTGCCAATATAAAAGCGCTTCATCCAGCGCCATGTTAAATGCCGGGCTTTCGTTCCCTGAGTCAATAAACCGCCATGTTTCTTTTTCCATACATTGAACCCTTCTTTATCGTTTTAGTAAAATCAGTTTATCAAACTGCCGTGAAAATGAAAAATATTTCGTTTCATTAAGGATGACAATCGCTCCATGCTTTACTATAATAGTATTTGTCCCAAAACGTCCGGTGAGCCTTGTTTTCAGGAAGCAGGGTTTTGATTTTATAAGCTAAAGGAGTAGAATCGCATTGTCTAATATGATTGCTTTAATTATTGTTGCGGCGTTTATCGTTTATATGATCGTGTCGTATTTTTACCAACAGCGTTTAATGAAAACACTTACGGAAGAGGAATTCCGCGCGGGCTACAGAAAAGCGCAGCTGATTGACGTCCGTGAACCGAATGAATTTGAAGGCGGCCATATTCTCGGCGCGCGCAACATTCCGCTTT
Organism: Bacillus siamensis KCTC 13613; assembly: GCF_000262045.1. Lineage (GTDB taxonomy): Bacteria > Bacillota > Bacilli > Bacillales > Bacillaceae > Bacillus > Bacillus siamensis. The sequence continues at coordinate 528,401 of NZ_AJVF01000041.1, read as the reverse complement.
CACAGCTGAAACAGCGCAAAAGCGAAATCCGTCCTGATAAACCCGTTTATCTGTACTGCCAAAACAATGTCCGCAGCGGCCGCGCGGCACAGACGCTCCGCAAACACGGCTGCAAGGATATTTACAACCTGAAAGGCGGATTTAAAAAATGGGGCGGAAAAATTAAAGCAAAGAACCAATAATGAAAAAGAGCTTTCCGTTTATACGGAAGCTCTTTTTTTTACACCCCTTCAGATGTATGTTCGTATTTTAAAACCGGCTTTCTTGCGGCCTTGGTTTCATCCATTCTTTTGACTACCGTGGTATGCGGCGCCTCCTGAACGATTTCAGGCGATTCCTCCGCCTCCCGCGCAATTTGAATCATCGCATCTATAAACGCATCAAGCGTTTCCTTGGATTCCGTTTCCGTCGGTTCGATCATGATGCTTTCTTCAACATTTAGCGGGAAATACACAGTCGGCGGGTGATAACCGAAATCTAAAAGCCGTTTAGCGATATCAAGCGTTCTTACGCCGAGCTTTTTCTGCCTTCTTCCCGATAACACAAATTCATGCTTGCAATGACGATCATACGGGAGATCATAATAAGGCGCGAGTCTTCTCATCATATAATTTGCATTTAAAACCGCGTTTTCGGTCACTGCTTTTAAGCCGTCAGGCCCCATAGAACGGATATACGTGTAGGCTCTGACATTAATGCCGAAGTTGCCGTAATAAGGCTTTACGCGCCCGATCGATTGCGGGCGGTCATCGTCAAAAGTCAAACGGCCCTCTTTTTTCGTGAGAACGGGTTTCGGCAGATACGGAATGAATTCTTTTTTTACTCCGACCGGCCCCGAACCCGGTCCTCCCCCGCCGTGCGGCCCGGTAAATGTTTTATGCAGATTAAGGTGAACGACGTCAAACCCCATATCTCCCGGTCTTGCTTTACTTAAAACGGCATTTAAATTCGCTCCGTCATAGTAAAGTTTTCCGCCGGCCTGATGGACGATTTCAGCCATTTCCGTAATGTTTTCCTCAAATAATCCGAGGGTGTTCGGATTCGTCAGCATCAGCGCCGCTGTTTCTTCATTTACCGCTCTTTTCAGATCTTCAATGTCAACCAGTCCGTGTTCATTCGACTTGACGGTAATCGTTTCAAAACCGGCGACCGTAGCGGATGCCGGATTCGTGCCGTGAGCTGAATCAGGGACAATGACCTTCGTCCGTCCGAAGTCCCCGCGCGCTTCATGATAGGCGCGGATCATCATCAGGCCGGTCCATTCGCCGTGAGCGCCCGCGGCAGGCTGCAGCGTCACCTCGTCCATGCCGGTAATTTCCTCCAAATGTCCGCTTAAATCGTATAAAAGCTCAAGCGCCCCCTGAACCGTGTCCTCGTCCTGAAGCGGGTGGATGGCGGAAAAGCCTGGGAGCCGGGCAATTTTTTCATTTAATTTCGGATTGTATTTCATCGTACAGGAGCCGAGCGGATAAAAACCTGAATCAACTCCGTGGTTTCTTCTGGAAAGAGCGGTATAATGCCGCATAATATCAAGCTCTGATACTTCCGGGAGCTTTGCGTCTTCATCGCGGATGTAGTCACCGGGAAGAAGGCTTTCAAGCTCTGTTTCCGGCACATCAAGCTCCGGAAGGCTGTAACCGATACGCCCTTCGCGGGACATTTCAAAAATAAGTGCCTGATCTTGATTATTCATGTTGATCCCCCAATCCCGCAATAAGCGAATCGATCTCTTCTTTTGTTCTCAGCTCTGTGACGGCAATAAGCATATGCTGATTCAATTCCGGATACGCAAGGCCTAAGTCATATCCGCCAATGATGCCGTCTTGCAGGAGCCGCCGGTTTGCTTCCTTGACGGGGAGGTTCAGCCTGACGGCAAATTCATTAAACATCGGGCCGTCGAATGCTACGTGCAAGCCGGCTTTTTCCGCTTGGCGTCTCGCGTAATCGGCTTTCAGTATATTTTGGCGGGCCATGTCTTTGACGCCGTTTTTTCCGAGCGCCGTCATCGCGACTGAAGCCGCTAACGCATTCAGCGCCTGGTTTGAGCAGATGTTAGAGGTGGCTTTGTCTCTTCTGATATGCTGCTCTCGCGCCTGAAGGGTGAGAACAAAACCTCTCCGCCCGTTTTCATCCTCCGTCTGGCCGACAAGCCGGCCCGGCACCTTTCTCATCAGTTTTTTCGTTACCGCAAAATAGCCGCAGTGCGGGCCGCCGAACGCCGCAGGTATGCCGAAAGGCTGCGCGTCCCCGACGACGATATCAGCTCCGTATGCTCCGGGCGGAGTCAAAATACCGAGGGCGAGCGGGTTAGAAGAAACAATCAGCTGGCTGTTCCCTTTATGTGCGAGCGGCTCAATGTCCTTTAACGACTCAATTTGTCCGAAGAAGTTCGGATACTGGACGATTACAGCGGCCGTTTCATCACAGACGGCATGTTCTAATGCGTCAAGGTCTGTGACGCCGTTTTTTGCAGGCACCTCTACAACTTCAATATATTGGCCTTTTGCGTATGTTTTCAGGACATCCCGTGATTCCGGATGCACGGCGGCGGAAATGACGATTTTTTTCTTTTTCGTATGTCCTGACGCAAGCATCGCCGCTTCTGCCAGCGCCGTTCCCCCGTCGTACATGGAGGAGTTTGCAATATCCATACCTGTTAACTCGCAAATCATCGTTTGAAATTCAAAAATCGCCTGCAGCTCTCCTTGTGAAATTTCAGGCTGGTAAGGCGTATATGCCGTGTAGAACTCTGACCGGGAAATCACATGATCGACGATAACCGGCTGATAGTGATCGTACACTCCTGCCCCCAGAAAAGATGCATATGTAACAGCGTCCTTATTTTTCGCCGCAAGCTTTGTCAGCTCTCTTGTCAGCTCTGTTTCTGATTTTGCTTTTTTAATTTGGTAGTCTTTTTGAAACCTCACATCTTCCGGAATATCGGCAAACAGTTCATCAATTGAATCTGCGCCGATGGCTTTCAGCATTTCTTTTTTATCCTGTTCTGTCGCGGGCAAATATCGATGCTTCATATGACTCTCCTTTTTCAGCTCTGTTTTGGGCGTTTATAAAACGGTGTGCGGACAATCTTTGCTTTTACCGTTTTTTTGCGGATTTCCACTTCGACTTCCGTTCCAATTCCACTGAATTCCGTTTTGATTAAGGCAAGGCCGATATTTTTCTTTAACGTCGGGGATTGTGTGCCTGTCGTGACTTCCCCGATCAGGGCACCGTCTTTTTTCACGGCGTATCCGTGTCTCGGAATCCCCTTTTCAATCATCTCAAGCCCGACCAGCTTACGCGGAGCTCCTTTTTCTTTCTGTTCACTCAATACAGACTTCCCAAAAAAATCAGAATCTTTCTTGTGTTTTACGGCAAATCCGATCCCGGCTTCAATCGGTGTAATGTCTTTCGTCAATTCCTGACCGTATAAAGCGAGCTTCGCTTCAAATCTCAGCGTATCACGCGCGCCGAGGCCGCACGGAACGATTCCTTCATTCTCTCCCGCTGTAAGAATCTCCTTAAATAGATGCACCGCATCTTCATTTCGGCAATAGAGTTCAAACCCGTCTTCACCGGTATAGCCTGTTCTTGAAAGCAGAACTTGGCGGCCGGCAACGTCCGCTCCATCAATAAACGTAAACGGTTTTAAGGAAGACAAATCACGTTCAGTCAGCTTCGCAAGAACCGCCTGAGCATTCGGCCCCTGAACGGCTAGCAGTGAAATCCCGTCAGACTGATTCATCAGCGTGACATCCCCTTCCGCGTGTTCTGTCAGCCAAGCGATGTCTTTTTCAATATTGGACGCGTTAATCACAAGCAGATAGCAGCTCTCGCTTTTCTGATAGATCAGCAAATCATCGACCGTACCGCCGTCAGGATAACACATGGCGGTATAGAGGGCGCTTCCCGGATTTAAATCGGCAACGTCATTTGTCATCATTTTTTGCAGAAAAGACAGGGCGTCTTTACCGGAGACTTCGACTTCTCCCATATGGGATACATCAAACAGACCCGCCTTTGTGCGGACGGCTTCATGCTCCTCTTTAATAGAAGAAAATTGAACCGGCAGCTCCCATCCTCCAAAATCAATCGTTTTTCCGCCGTATTCTTTATACACGTCATAAAGCGGTGTTCGTTTCAGCATCATCTTCCCCCTTCAGTCATTGGCGCATTGTAAAGACATATAAAAAAGGACAGAGAAACACCTCATGAAAATGAAGGTTTCTCTGTCCCGGCACCTGAAAGTTTACTTTATGAAAACATCATAAAGACGTCCCCTTTGGTGGTCTGCTGCTTCAAATCGCAGACACTCTCCAGAGTTGCGTCGAGCAAGAGTTCTTTTGCCTGAGAGATTCACTCCGCAGTTTGCTCCTTCGGCGCCCGGATGCACATTTTTCGTCCGAGTCTCTCCCCTTGCTGTCATTCGCTCATATTTACCAATTGTTATGGACATACTAAAGCAATATCTTTTAGTGAAATGATTACTTATATCCTACCACCCTCACTTACGTCCGGCAACAAAAATGATGATAAATCAGTTTTTTAAAAGAAAGGCGGTTTTGTTACATATGACAGCAGAGATCATATTTGATGCAAACTGGCCGGGAGAGTTTTCTGAGCGGCTGAAAACGGACGGTCCCTGGTCAAATTGGGAGATGTACAAACTGTCGGCTGAAGTCCAGCAGACCCTTGCCATTCCAGAATTCGAAGGGTTGAGGGCTCCTTTGTACCTTCCCGATTTCACTCCGCTTCCCCATCAGCTTGAGGTCGCGCAGAAAGTCGTTGAAAAAATGAACGGCAAAGCGATTTTGGCTGATGAAGTGGGGCTCGGAAAAACGGTCGAAGCGGGCCTGATTTTAAAAGAATACATGATTCGCGGGCTGGCCAAAAAAATCCTGATTCTTGTGCCGGCATCACTCGTTTCCCAGTGGGTGAAAGAGCTTCAGGAGAAGTTTTTAATACCCGCTGTTGAACAGAAGAAAAGCTATGTGTGGGAACAGTGCGATATCGTCGTTTCTTCTATTGATACGGCCAAGCGTTCGCCTCACAAGGAGATTGTGCTTTCGATTCCGTATGATCTCGTCATTATTGACGAAGCGCACAAGCTCAAAAACAGCAAAACGAAAAATTATGAATTTGCGAGAAGTCTTGTGAAGAAATACTGCCTGCTTCTGACGGCGACGCCGATTCAAAACCGGATCGAAGAAATCTTCAATTTAGTGTCACTGTTAAAACCCGGCCATTTAGGAAACGAAAGCGGATTTCAAGAAACGTTCAATCAGAAGGACGGGATTGACGCTCATGAGCATTTGAAAGAGCTCGTCAATAAGGTGATGATCCGCAACACACGGAGCGACACGGGGCTTACATGGACGAAGCGACACGTGGAAACAGTGCCGATCACCTTTTCACCGACGGAACAGGCGCTCTACGATGACATTGCCGCACTGAAAAACGGCACGGAAAAGCCCGCAAGCGCATTTTCCATTATGACGCTGCAAAGAGAGTGCTGTTCAAGCAGGGAAGCCGTGTATATGACGCTCAAAAAAATGCTTGACCAAAAAGACAAACAAGCGCCTGCATTCGATGAACAGACAATCGCTAATTTAATGGACCGCATCAATCAAGTCACGAAAAACTCAAAAGCGATTCAAGTTGTTGACTTGATTAAAAAGATTAATGACAAGGTCATTATTTTTACTGAGTATCGGGCGACACAGATCTACTTGCAATGGTTTCTCCAGCAGAACGGCATAAGCTCCGTTCCGTTCAGAGGCGGATTTAAACGCGGGAAAAAAGACTGGATGAAGGATCTCTTCCGCGGCAAAGTGCAGGTCCTGATCGCTACAGAAGCCGGAGGGGAAGGGATCAACCTGCAATTTTGCAACCATATTATCAACTATGACCTCCCGTGGAACCCGATGCGGCTTGAACAAAGAATCGGAAGGATTCACAGACTCGGTCAGGAAAGAGATGTCCACATCTACAATATGGCGACAAAACATACGGTGGAAGAGCATATCTTAAAACTCTTGTATGACAAAATTCATTTATTTGAAAATGTCGTCGGAGAACTAGATGACATTTTAACAAAAATCAAAGTGAGCAATTTTGAAGATCATTTACATGATATTTTATGCCACTCGCTGACAGAGGAAGAAATGCGGATCAAAATGGACAACCTTACCTCTTTCTTATCGTACGGTACGGAAAAACCCGCCAGAAAAAAAGGCTCTTAATCTAAAAGGAGGAAGCGCGACATGAGACAGCAGGAGGTTCACCAATTTTTACTGCGCTTTTTTGAAGCGAACCACTGCCCGATTACTGAACACGGGCCGGGTTTTATGACGGTTCAGTTGACGGTCGAGATGGACAAACAAATTATGAACCGCCCGTTTTATTGGCATTGGCGTGAAAAAACGGGCGGCGAACCGAACCCGATGAAGATCACGTTCATCACTGATAAAGAAATGGCTCCGGAAGATATGGACGGCGAGTTTATTTACTTTGGAGCCCCGCGCCTCTTTCAAATCTTTCAAGCAGTTAAACAAAATGGGAGATTTACAAGAATATATGAGAAAATTGTATCAGCCGGAGCCAGAGTGCCGCTTCAGCCCTGGCTTGGATTAAATGTAGTGATTTCATACCAATCCGACATGAAAAAAGACAGACTTTTGTCTTTAGGCCTGCATCTTGTTTCTGGAACAATCGTTGAGGGATTTCAGCAGAAGCTTGCACCTCTGCCGATGACATCACAAATATCAGACTATTGCTTTACCATATCGCCGATGATTAAGCCGGAAAGCGGAATTAAAAGGATGGAGCATTACTTAAAAGACGCTGCCGCCAAAGAGCCGTCAGACTGGGCTGACAGCGCGATCGCCAGATGGAAAAAGGACCTCAGGCTGCTCGATCAGTTTTATGAGCAGACAGAAGAAAAACCTGAGGAATACCATTTGGAAAAACAAGCGCTGAAAGCCTTATATCAGCCGAAAATTCATATTCAGATTGAAAACGGCGGTTTATTTTTCCTGCAAAGTAATTTTTCTGGATAAGCGTTATCCATTCGACACCTTTCCCGTTTTTTCTGGAAATTCTATATTATAATAAAAGTATATAGAAAAAATTTCTGGCGTTTCGCATGCGATGAATCACTTCCAGACATGTAAAGATAAGGTCATGGGCGGATTGGCTGAAATACATAAACAAGTATTTTAGGAGGAGAAAATGCATGAAAAATGCAAAAATGGAATTTTCGCAATTAGATAAGGAATGGGTTGAGCTGATATTAGAAGCTCAAAAAGCAAATATCAGCCTGGAAGAAATACGCAAATACCTGCATTCGCATAAAAAGTCTTCTCAACATATCCAGGCCGCCAGAAGTCATACCGTAAATCCTTTCTGAATGTGCTATAATATCACAAGGAAGGTGATGACATTGATTGGCCAGCGTATTAAACAATACCGAAAAGAAAAAGGCTACTCACTATCAGAACTAGCTGAAAAAGCTGGGGTAGCGAAGTCTTATTTAAGCTCAATAGAACGAAATTTACAGACGAACCCCTCCATTCAATTTCTAGAAAAAGTCTCCGCTGTTCTGGACGTCTCGGTTCATACTTTACTTGATGAAAAACATGAAACCGAATACGATGGTCAATTAGATAGTGAATGGGAGAAATTAGTTCGTGATGCGATGACATCCGGGGTATCAAAAAAACAATTTCGTGAATTTTTAGATTATCAAAAATGGAGAAAATCGCAAAAAGAGGAGTAGTGCCGCCATATGTGCACAACTCCTCTTTTATCTGCCCGACGTTCGGATTAGTTTTTATCCTCACTGTGAGCCTTTTCGTTTTCCTTCACGTAACCGTCTTTATCCGTATGATCTTTTGTAATGGTCAAGCCGTTCCATTGCGTCGCTTCAAAAGAGAATTGAAGAGAAATCGCATTGCCTTGGAATTTGTTTTGGACACTCAGTCCGTCCGCACCTTTTGCGGTATCATTTTTAAATTGGATTTCCATCCGCACCTGATCATAATCAACAGGCGTTTTCGGAACTCCGTCATACTCAGGCGCCGTCTTGCCGTTAATGGTTGCCACATTGACTTTTCCGCTCTCGCTCAGGAATTTCGGATCAATGTGTTTGCTGATCGCTTCGGCAGCTGCTTTATCCTGTTTTGTTGACATTAAGTATAAGTCTTTCAGGCTGGCTGCCTTCAAAATGATATTTTTAGGATAGCCGTTGCCGCCTTCTTTGCCGACTGTCAGAACCGTAATTTCAAACTGACTGAGGAAATCTTCCGCAGATTCGTTTCCTTTTTTCGCTCCTTTGAAGTCAGTAAAATTCAAAGCCATCAGCACTTCTTTAATGGCAAGCGAACCATTATTTCTGAATTCAAAATCTTTCGTCAATTTATCACCTGGTTTTAAGTTTGACAAATTGACATTGGCTGATTGTTCTTTAGCCGATAAATCAAGCGTTCCTGACGCAAATGTAGCGTCCGTCGACTTCACATCATTAAATGCGGCCCATGTGCCTCCTCCCACTAATGCTAAACCGAGTGCGGCTGAGGCAACGCCCAAGCTTAATTTCTTTTTCATACCCATGTTTGTATTCCCCCTAGTTTTTCTTTTTTGTTATCAAATCCTGTCGCCAGGTTGCAACCGTATTCATGTGGACATCGTCCCGTTTTTCGCATGTTCTTCCAGCGCTTTCGTCTTCCGCTCGATATCGCGGAGAGCGCTGACAATAACTGTTATTGAGTAAATCAACAGCATGACGCCGGGAACGATTAGCAGAATCGCCGTTCCGATCGGCTGGCTTGCCAAATGTATGACATATCCCGCATACGGAAGCTGATATCCCGTATACTGAGCCGCCACGTTTTCAGCTTGAACAGGAGCGGCATCCGGAGCGGCATTATGGTCTCCTTTTGTCTCAAACATCAGGTGCCCGCCCTTTTTTGTGATCCCGATAATTCTGTGTGTTACGGCTGATCCGTCATTTTGTGTAAAAGTGATGACATCGCCTTTTTTTAAATCATTCACGTCAGAAATTTTCTTTACCGCTATGAGCGAACCCGTCTTAAATTCCGGGTCCATTGAACCCGACAGCACGGATTTCAGCGTATAGCCGAAGATGGCCGGCTCACCGCCGGAAGCCCGGGTCGAGATCACCGTTAAAGTCAGCACAATAATCAAACTGAAAATGACGGCATACAAAATATTACTGATCAGTTTCAGCGTTCTTTTCATGTTCTTCCCCGCTTTCTTTTACCGGCTCAGCCGGTTGTTTTTCTGTTTTCTTCTGATCGGAAGCCGTCGCCTTTTCCTGGCATTTGACAAGCTTCATCGGTTTTGACCACTCATACTTTTCATCATTCGCAGGATACCCTTCAGGCTTGTAAACCTTGAATGCGTATATGCCTGGCTGCAGGGCCCGCTTTGACTCAATTTTATAAATCGTTTTGCTTTTTTTATCAGTAATAAGCCCTTTATCCACAACATTTCCGTTTTGCAGAGGCTGTTGCTGAGAGGCGATTTTATGGAGTTCCCATTTCCAGTCAGAAACAGTCCGCTCTTTTCCCCTATTCTCCAGCTCGGCATAGAGTCGAAGCGGCGCACACACGGCGCCCGACGTATCAGTTTGATTTGTTATATGTAAATCACTTTGATCCCAGCGTTCGTCATAACGGCAATTGTCATCTGAATATCGAAAATCTCCGCACGTTTGAACCGGAAGACTGAAGCTTTTCACATCATTAAAGGAGGAACTCGTGTCACCCGTAAACTGAGCACATATCGTCACGGACAGGCAGAAAATGAACGTAAGCCGCAAAAACAGCATTATCCTCCATCTCCCCTTACCCCTTTTCTCCATTCGCCACAATCGGAACATGCCTTACCCCCTGTAAAACTGTTAATAAATATAACAATCGTTCTTTTTAAAGAACTGCACAAACAAAGTATAATCAAGGTTTATCGTCTTGAAAAATGTCAAAAACGGTCAAATTGTTCGTTTTTAAGAATATAATCTTTTAAAAACATCGTTTTGCTCCAAATTACACACCTTTTTGGAATTTTTTCTAATAAAATGTGAGAAAATAATGAAGTGTTCAGAACAAATTGGAAATCATATACAGCGAAAGGACGAAGAATGATGATCAAACAAAGTCTGATTTGCCTTTCTCTTCTTGTTTTCGGGGTTTCAGGAATGGATCAGGCGGAAGCGGCGCCTTACTATGCTGTTCACCATAAATCAAAATGGGAAAAAATCGCGGAAAAAGAAGCTAAAAAAAGATATCCGCTCGCTCAAACGTTATTTATTCAAAAGGTGTGGGACCGTAAAAGAACAGATGAAGCGGTAAAACAATACCACCTGACATTGCGGGAAGGCGCTAAAGAATTTGGTGTGTTTGTTACGATTTCTTTTAATCCCTACAGCCAAAAAGTAAATAAAATTGCCGTCATTGAGGAATACCAATAAAGGCCCTCCTGTATCAGGAGGACCTTCGTGTGTTACACTTTATTTTTTCCGCTGCATCCACAGCTTAAAACCATACGGCAATATTCCGAACCAGTGCTGGGAAGCCGGCACTTTCTTTTCTTTCCGCACTTCTTTTCGCTCTTTCCGTTCCTGTTTCGGCGTATCGAAATATTTAACGAATTGCTCAGTCATATATTTTACATAATCGTTTGTTTTCACGGCTCTCACCTCATATTGCTGTCTTTACTATGAAGTGTTGTCCCGCCGCCTCTTTTTTATACTTCTGTCCATTGAATCAGCTGTTTCTTCTTCTGATTGAACAAAAGGTGAACCTCCCGTCTCGTCCCTGACGCTGTTTCCGCCTGAATTGTAACCTGAACCGCTTCCGGGTTATCGCTTTCGGTGATCTGAAAGGAAACGGTTCCGTACGGAAAACGATGTGTATCGGTTCGGTCCTTTTGTCCCTGTATCACATGACGGCTTGACAGCAGCGCGCCGTTTTGAAGCAGGTTTTCACCGATCCAGTACTCCCCGGCCTCTTTTGCAAAGGTTTTTCGGGTGATGAAATCAGTTGAAGTATAGCTGATGACAAGTAAAACCGCGGCAGAAACAAACAGAACCGCTGGATATATAAACCCGTCAGATTTGTACATTTAATCACCTTTTAAAGAGCTGTAAACCGGAATGGCTGCCTGATTCTTTTTACCTGTATCGCTTGAGATCTCTAATAAAAGCAGGCCGTTTTTCACACCAGCCGTTAAAGATGCCGCATGATGCAGGATCGGAACGTGGCCTTTTCCGTTTACTCTTTTCCTTATCATCGTATGGTAGATTTCAAAACGCACTTCTTCGCCTCCTGTTTTCCGGCAGCTTAATGCCCGTCCGCCGTCCTCCGGCTTTACAGTCTCGGCCTGTTTACATTCATTCATGATCTGCTGAACGGCAATATGATATTCCCGGCTGTCTATTCCGCCGTTATCGTTTTGGCCTGATAAAAACAAATGTAAAACCGGGCTCAGGGTGCTTGATAAAAAGAGACAGACTGCCAAGGAAAACAAAACATTAAGAAGCGTAAAGCCAGTCTGTTTTGAGAATGCTGAGACACATTTCTTTTTCGCCGCGGACAGCCGCACAGACTTTGTAATAATCACCTTCCTCCTTCCACGTCACACCGGGAGACGGCTGCTTTTTTCCGGACATCATATAAGCGCTGATACGTTCCTGGAGAAGCTGGCGCGCTTTTTGGTGTTCCTCTGTTTTCAAATTATCCGTCAGCATGTCCGTCCAGACCGGAACGATAGAAATCATAAGAAACAGCCAAATGGCCATTGCTGATAGTGTTTCAATAGTAGAGAACCCTTTATTTCCGTTCTGCATGGACATTTCCGCTCCCTAGGTAAACTGTTATTTCATAAGTGACCCCTGCGTGCTTCAATTGAATCTTTCCGCCGGAATTCGGATGGCCTTTTTCATTAAATTCAAGACTCTCCGGCAAGGTCATAAGTGTAATATGAAGCGAATCAAATGAACGCTCGACAGCCTTTCCGGCTGACTGGAACTTGTATTTATGCTCTTTTGTGAGAAAAATGATTTTTGTTCTTTTATGCTCTGCGACAGCCGTTTCCTGAACAAGCTGGATATCTTTTTGGAGCTGTTCCGTTTTTTGCCGAACGGCCAGATGGGTATAAACCGGCGGAAGCGCCGTGAACAAGACCGTCAGCAGAACGGATGCCAGGCTTAACACAATCAGGCTTTCAAGAAGGGTGAATCCGCTTTCTGTCAGCCTGTTATTGTTCAACTGTAACTTCCCCGCCGCTAATTAAGATCTGTTTTCCATTCGGACAGGCTGTATTCTTTTTGATATATCCCTCTGACTGTAAGTCTTTCATATCCGGCATTTTTCCTTCATGGTCGATTTCGTACGCCGTCACTTGGGCTTTCACCATATTCTGCAGTCCTTCACAGCCTTTATGCTGTATGCTTTGATTATGTTTTGTAACGTTAGGAATCGTTATTAAAAGCAGAATTGAAACGATAAATAACACGATCAGCATTTCAATTAAAGTAAATCCATCTTGATTTTTCAGACGAAGCACTCCCTTACATTTGGTTCATCATCTGGTACATCGGCATCATCATTGACATATAGACAATCAGAATCATACCGGCCACAACGCCGTAAATGACAGGCTGGAGAATGCCTGTATACTTCTCCGCGTTTTGTTCAAGGCGCTCCATCATAAACTGACTGTACGTATAAAGCTCGCGATGAAGCCTGCCGTTTGCCTGTCCGTGGCTGACTGCAGCCGCTAGATCTTTTTCATAACACGGATGCCCGGAAAGAGCGGATTCTATTGTCTCACCTGCTTTCAAACGTGTAATGAGCATATCCGCTTCTTCACGATAAAAAGGCAGAAAAGATTGTTCCTTAAAAGCCGTTAAGCTGTCATAGATAGAAAGACCGGATTTCAGAAGACTGCTGAGCTGTAAAGAGAAAAAATAGCTGTTAAAAAGAACGGCTGCTTTTCCTATTAAGGGGATTTTCACAACAATAAGCATTTTGTCTTGCGGGGATTTTTTCTTACATAAAAACCAAACGAACAAAAACAAGCTGAGAGCGGCTGACAGCACCAGTGCGCAAGCTTCGTGAAAATGCTGAAAAAACGAAAAAATGAAACTGACGCAACCGGAAGTATTCATATTCATTGATTGATAAATCCCTGAAAATTGCGGGATGATCATACTTTGCAGAATATAAAACATGACACAGACGGAGCAGATTAAAAACATCGGATACCGGAGCATTTTTTTGACTTGATTCGTCTGCATGAGCTTTCTCTGTAACAATTCGCCGCTTTGTTTCATCGCCCCGGGCAATTCTCCGTGTTTTTCCGCGAAATAGCAGATAGAGACGGCTTCTTTATGAAAAGACAATGCCTCAAGCACTTCGTAAAACGCATCGCCTTCCCTCAGCCGGCGGATTCCGTCCGTCAGCTCTGCAAGCTGGCGTTTATGAAGCTGGAGTTTCAGCAGTCTGAGCCCTTCGATCAGACTGTACCCTTTTTCGATCATTTCACCGAGCCTTTTCAAAAAAGCCGCTTGATCCTTCAACGGCCAGGTTCTTTTAATCCGCTTCATGATACACCCACCGATCGTAGTTGTCAGTCGTGACATAGCCGAGCGCGATTCCTTTTCGGATCAGCCTGCGGAGTGTCTGATATTGAAAATTGGCGTGCTCTCCTTTTGCTTCCTGAAAGCATTGGGTGAGATTTTTCCCGTAAAGCAGTTCATAGATTCCCGCACGGCGCGTCTGCCTGTACAGCCGGCAGTACACGGAACAGTTTTCCGCTTTGCAAAACGGACACGTTAAATCAACCAGACGCTGAGCGGCAATGGCAATAACGGTTTGTTCAATTTCCGTCATGTTCACCCCAAACTCCAGCAGCCTGTATATAGCGCCTTTAGCATCTCTTGTATGCAAGCTTGAAAGAACAAGATGCCCCGTCATAGCCGCGCGGACTGCGATTTCAGCCGTCTCGGCATCCCTGATTTCCCCTAAGATGATCATATCGGGGTCATGTCTTAAAATCGCTTTTAAACCGGCGGAGTATGTGACTCCGGCTTTTTCATTCACCTGAACTTGTAAAACATCTTCATCTCTCGTTTCTACGGGATCTTCAAGCGTGACAATCCGCCGGTTAAAATGACGTTTTGCATAATTGACAAGCGAGTAGAGAGTGGTCGTTTTTCCAGATCCGGTCGGACCGGTAAAAAGAATCAGGCCGTGGGAATGCTTCAGAAAGGACAAGAGTGCGGCGCCTGCCCCCGGGAATAAGGACAGTTTATCCAGAGGGGGAATCTGCCGCTTAGGCAAAAGCCTGATGACAAGACTTTCATCATTCATTGTCGGTAAGGTTGACATCCTTAAATGAACGGTTTCGGATGGAAGCGGCAGAGACAGTGATCCGTTTTGCGGCTTTCGTCTTTCTCCTATATCCATCGCCGATAAAAACTTAAAATGAGAAATAAGCCTTACGCATTCCTCTTTTTTTAAGACTCTTGTTTTCACAAGAGCATGACCAATGCGAAAATGAATGAAAGCATCCCTTTCACGCGGCACAATGTGTATATCTGAAGCTCTTGCCGTATAGGCCTCGTTTATAATGTTCCTGCTGTATGTTTCAATATTCTCCATAAGATTTCCCTCCTTCCGACACGTATTGTAAATCAAATAGACAAGAGCCGGCAAAAGAGAAATAATGCTTTTTACACAGTGTAAAACGTAAAAAAATCAAAAATCAGCTGCATGATATTGATTTACTGAATGAAATCCGGAACCATTCAGTCATTTTCGGCCGCCAAAAAAGCAGGCATGTGCCTGCTCTCCTTAGCGTTTCTTTTCTTTCCGCAAATATTTCTTTTGATTCTCCCGCAGAATATCCCCTGTCCACCCCTTCTGCCGCAGATAAATGTAAATCAGCAGGGTGGATACGATAATAAGCACGATGGAACAAATATACGAATATTTCCAATGAAGCTCCGGCATATTATCAAAGTTCATCCCCCAGAGAGCGCCAAGTGCCGTCATCGGTGTAAAGAGAGTTGTAAAGATCGTCAATGCTTTTACAATTTCATTTCCTCTTTGAGAGGTGATGACTTCCTCGGCATGCAGCAGATTGCTCAGCTCCTGATCGAACTCATTGATATATGTAATCCCTCTCTCCATCTTTTGATGAGCCCTGAGGTAATCTTTCTGCCTGTCATTTTTCGGAAGAAACGCTTCTTTTAAAGCCATTTCCACTTTTTTAGCCCCCAGTGTAAGGCCTTTCCAAATGAACAGCTCATGGCGCAGCTTATGCACGTTTTCCAAGATTCCTTTGCTGTTGTCATCATGAATCTGCCATTTGAGCGTCCGCTGCTTAACTTCAAATTCATCCAGTCCGATCAGGTAGGAATTCATCAGCTCTCCCAGCAGAACAAAAAAGCCTTCAATCGGATTTTCACAGGTTTGAATCTGCTGTGTGGCATGCTTTTCTTTTACACCGCGCAGCAGCGAAAAATCAAAATTAATCGTAAAAAAGAAGTCTCTCGTAATATAAAAGTGAAATACGGTATGGTTTTTTTCATCATCTAATCCTTGATGATAGATTAAAGATCCGAAAACTGCTTCATTATTTGGATCATTTGTATCTGCGCGCAGAAAGTTTATATGGTTTTCATGTTCAAACCACTTTTCGCATTGCGGCCAGTGATTGTGGTGGATCATTTTTTTTGCTTCCGCTTTTTCATGCGGACCGAGCTGGTACCAAAACCAGTCCGTCCCCGAATGTATCTTCATCTCTTGTCAGCCTCCAGTTTCGCTTTCTTGTTTTTAATTACCGTAAATGAAGCAGGCTAAACCAGGTTTGATGTTTGAGCAGCTTTCCAGAGTGGTATTATTCCGAAAAAAGGGAGGTGCAAGCCTTCCTTCGCGGAAGGCGTTACATTGTATATCATCAAACTGACTGCCATCGTACTATTTATTTTATTAACGGCGTGTTTTGTCGCCATCGAGTTTTCAATCGTTAAAGCAAGGCGCTCCCGCATCAATCAGCTCATTCAGGAAGGTGTGAAAGGGGCAAAAGCAGCCAAGCATGTCATTACACACCTTGATGAATATTTATCGGCGTGCCAATTGGGCATCACCGTAACCGCCTTGGGACTCGGCTGGCTTGGTGAACCGACAGTCAAAGCAATGCTTCAGCCGTTATTTTTAAAAACCGGGCTTCATGAAGCGGTTTCCCATGTACTGTCACTGATTATCGCATTTTTGCTTGTTACATATGTGAATGTTGTCATCGGTGAACTCGCCCCGAAAAGTTTTGCCATTCAAAAAGCCGAGCGGATTACGCTTTTGTTTGCCAGACCGATCATTTTGTTTTATAAGTTAATGTTTCCGTTCATCTGGCTGCTTAACCATTCCGCCCGCCTGATTACAGCCCTGTTCGGCTTGAAGCCGGCTTCAGAACATGAAATGGCTTATACGGAAGAAGAATTGCGGGTGCTGCTTGCTGAAAGCTACCGAAGCGGCATGATTAAAAAAAGCGAGCTGCATTACGTAAATAACATTTTCACATTTGATAAGCGCACTGCGAAAGAAATCATGGTGCCCCGGAATGAAATGGTGAGCCTGCCGTTAGACAGCGGATCAGGACATAAGCTCCGCGACATTATCAAAACAAATAAATATACCCGGTATCCTGTCGTAAAGGGAGATAAAGATCATGTTGTCGGCATCATCAATATAAAAGAAGTTTTATTCAGATTCCTGTCTGAAGGGGCATCGTTTACAAAACACGAGCTCAGCCCTTACATTCAGCCGGCCATCCACGTGATTGAGACGATCCCGATTTATCAATTGTTCGTTAAAATGCAGCGAGAACACGCCCATATGGCCATTCTCATTGATGAGTACGGCGGAACCGCGGGGTTAGTAACCGTGGAAGACATCATTGAAGAGATCGTCGGCGAGATCCGGGACGAATTTGATACGGATGAGACACCTTCCGTTCAAAAGCTTGGAGACAGCCGTTATCTTCTCAACGCCAAATTGCTGATAAGTGACGTCAATGACGTACTCGGAACTGAGATTACGGCCGATCAAGTCGATACACTCGGGGGCTGGTTCCTTACTCAGCATATTGATGCAAAACCCGGAAGCACCATTGATTTTGAAGGGTACACATTTACAGTAAAAGAAATCGACAGCCATCATATCATTACGATTGAAGCTGACAAAGCTGAATAGCTGAGGGGGGAATCCCTCTCGGCCATTCAGCTTTATATCATCTTAATGATTCTTTTACGACAAAACCGTTTTTTGCCAGCGCCTTCGCCAGACTCTGCTCTGTTTTCACCTGAGAAAAGTCGATGCCGAGCTTCACGACGGTTTGCGCGATTTCCGGCCGAATGCCTGAGATTGTCGTTTCTATGCCAAGAAGTTTTGTGCTGTCAATCACTTTAAAAATTTGATAAGCGACCATCGTATCCACAATCGGCACACCTGATATATCTAGAAATAAATAAGAAAGCCGGAGCGAAGAACATTGGTCAAGCACCGATTCCAAAATCATTTTTGCCCGGTAAGTGTCAATTTCGCCGACAAGCGGCAAAATTCCAATACCGTCGGCAATCGGCATAATCGGCGCACTTAGTTCGTTAATCATTTCTTTTTGGGCGTTTAATTGCGTTATCGTCACTTTATGATATTCCTCTGTAAATACTTCAATCATATGGTCAATTGCTTGGTTCAGCTTCTCTCCCCATGTAAATACCGCATTTGTATCAAGCTTTTCAGACATCGTTTCACTGCATGTCTGTATGCGGTTCCAGACCAATCTCCGGAACTCCTTAAAGCTTGCGACGCTTTCATAGACCGGGACTTCATGCACGGCCCTGTCTCTTGCGAACTGCAGCGCCCACTTTGTCAGCTCCTCTTCTTCGCCGTCTTTCCCCGATAAAATGCCGGCAACGATTTCAATTAACAGGCGGTGCTGCGTTTCCGCTTTCCGCTCATCTGAAGGCCGCCCCGGTTCGTGGATGAGCAGCCATTCACGTATGATTTCGCCTGATTCTTCCATTAATACTTGAGATAATACTTCATTTAAATGTTTCACGGGTTTCCTCCATTCAAATCTGACTTGTATGTATAAACCGGCGCCGGATGCACATACTGTAATTAGCATTCGATGGGCTATAGCCAAGCGGTAAGGCAATGGACTTTGACTCCGTGATCGTTGGTTCGAATCCAGCTAGCCCAGTCCTGGAACCGCAAAAAACGAAGATTAGCTGATAATGTTTGATCAGCGGATCTTCGTTTTTTTCTTATGATACAGATTGATGTACCGTTTTTTTCTTCGTCAGCTTCATCAATTCTCCTGGATTATATCCGACAACAAGCTTTTTGCGATCGATCAGGATCGGACGCCGCAGCAGCTTCGGCTTTTCAATCAAAAGCTTCAGCACTTCATTTACAGTCATTTCTTCAATGTTCAGGTTGAGGTTTTTAAATGTTTGGCTCCTCGTCGCTAATATTTCATCAATTCCTTCGGTTGTTAAGGATAAGATTTGCTTCAATTCATCAATTGACGGTGTCTCCCTGAATAGGTGGCGCTCTTGAAAGTCAATATTGTGGGCTTTTAACCAATGTTTCGTTTTTCGGCATGATGTGCAGCTCGGGTATGAATAAAAAATAAGATCTTTCATTTTTAAAAATTCCTCCCTCGGATTATCCGTCTCTTTGTTAACATAAGTACCCTGAACTTTTTTTCGCTAAACGTATTTCAAAAAGATTTTTCGGATCTTTTTTAGAGAACGGCATAAGATATAAAACACAGGGAAAGACATAAATTCCACAATAAATATAATCATGAAAATGTTTACATTTTAACTGCCGATCTATTATAATAAACTTCAGATAGACTCTCGGGAGGGGATAAGGAATGAATCGCATGTTCCGGGTGTTAGGATTTTGGACGGGGATTTTTGCAGTCATGTTTTTTTTAGGCGGCATGAAAGACGCATCTCTTTTGTTTTTTGGACAGACGATCTTTTTTGTATTTCTTTCTTATTTGAATCTGACTGAGCGGATGTATATTTATATTTTCGGAGCGTACTTAACCGTATTTTTCGCCGGATTTACATATTACTCTATTTTTATTATGACACCGGGCGGCGGAACCCACTGACTGAAAAAGACAGACCGATTACGGTCTGTCTTTTTTCGTTTACAATGAAAATCCATTAATAAACGGATTTCGCTCCTGCTCTGTCTGGATGTCCGTTTCCGCGCCATGACCGCTTAACACAAGTGTATGTCCGGGAAGCGTGAGCAGTTTTTGATGGATGGAATCAAGCAATACGTCCTGATTTCCTCCATGTAAATCCGTCCGGCCGATGCCTCCCTGAAAGAGCACATCGCCTGAAATCACCAAATCAGCGTCCTTCACATAATAAGAAACGCTTCCAGGTGAATGTCCCGGCGTAAACAGCGTCTCCAAATGGAAAGGGCCGATGTCCAATATGCCGTCGCCTTCAATCAGCCGATCGGCGGGCCGTGCCGTGACAGCGATGCCGCGCAATATGCCTGATCCGTTTAAGGAAGAGTCCTCCAGCCACTTTTCTTCATTTTTGTGAAGATATACGGGAACATCCCATCTGTCTCTTACCTCGTCAAGCGCGCCGATATGGTCAAAATGGGCGTGCGTCAGCAAGATCGCAAGCGGCTTCAAATTGTTTTCTTTTATGTAATTGTTGAGTTTGTCCGCTTCCCCGCCCGGATCGAAAATTAGACAAGATTGATCCTCGCTGACGAGAAAATAGGCGTTTGCCTGAATCGGACCGGCCGGCATTCGTCTCCATTTCACTTTTATCACCTCTTTATGTATATGCCCTTATTATGAAGGTTTTCTGCCGAAGATTCAATGAATGCGGCTGGGAAAACACTATCGACAAACAAAATGAAAACGGTTAAAATAAAATGGAAAGATTTTCAGGTTCCAATGACAAAGGGGGAGCATGATGTTACTTGTTGTAATCTTCGGCCTTGTCGCATTATTAGCTGTGTTAGGAGTCCTGCGGGCTGTCAGACAGAGAAATATCCTGGGATTTTTGTTAGCCGCCGCCACACTGGGCGTGTTCGGCTGGTTTACCGTAATGACCGTTGTTACAAGCGGATATCCGACTGCACATTAAAAGCCTGTATCCATTAGGATACAGGCTTATTTTTTATTGCTGCAAATGTTTGCTGACACTTTTGATTTTGCTCTCCAGCGTCGTTTCTTTATCACGCCTGTCATCAATGCGGATATTGGTCGCCACTCTGTGCAGCCCTTTTTGGAACGGGGCTTCGTGGATCTCCTGAGTGACCGCGAACAAGTCGCTCAGCTCCCCTTCAATCAAAGTGTTCATCGGTGTGAGCTGAAATTTGATTTTGCCGGCTGCTTTGTAGCCTTCCAAAATCTTTTGCACGTCCGCTACATACTCACTGACGCTCGGTGTTTTTGTTCCGATCGGAATAATTGTCACATCTGCGATTGCCATTTGATTCAAACTCCTTTTTCATTTGTTATGATTGGTTCTGTCAGTCCTGTTTTCAGTGAAATCAGACGATCATACGTAAAGCCGTATAAAGCGTATTCCCCGTTCGGAGAGATCTGAATCGGTTCCATTTCCGTATTGTTAAGCACCGTCCGCTCCCGTTTGTCCCCCAAGTCAAAGCTGATCAGCCTGTATAACCGGCCCTCCGGCTTAAACGTGTAAAACCGCTTGTGGGTCTGATCGTAATCATATTCCATCGGCGCAAAGCTCTCATACTTTTTTTGAAGAGGAAAGCGGTGTGTCACAGATGCCGGCTTTTGGAAAAGGAACTCGCCGTTGCCGTCCGGTTTATCCGTTTGTCTGACGGCAAGCATCATACCCGGGCGGGAATCTGCCCAGATGACATGTTGTAGCACTCTTTTTTCTTTTGCCGTCTCCAGATCATAAGAATATAAAGGGCCCTCTTCCTCCGTTTTTCCTTGCTTAATATATTGAAATTCATCGGAGGACGTCCAATGGACAAAAGGGGCCTGAACGGGACTCATTTTTAAAATGCCGCGTTTCATATCGGCCGTATAGGCTGTGAAGTCCCATGTTTCAGAAAAAACGGTAATCATCATTTGGTACGGGTCATATGGATTCCAAGCCGTCTCCAGCTCATAAGAGTTAAAGGCTTTGTGATAAAGTCTTTTCCCCTGCTTGTTCATGAGCACAAGCTCAGTCTGTCCGCTGTTTGTCACCTGAACGAGAATCAGCTTTTTTTTCAGGCTGATCTTTACATTGACAATATGGCCCTTTGTTTCGCAGAGCGGTTCGGATTTTCCGCTGAAAAGGTCATATTTCATCAGCTGATTATGTGCTGTATACAGAATGGTCCTGTTATCCAGCCATCCTTCCGTTTTCTCCGCTTCATTTTTACTGAGCGGAACGATTTTTTGTTCTGCTGCTTTTGCTGAGACGTCTGTGTCAGGCTGCTGATGAGATGGTTCACAGGCCGCTAAACACAGAACGAACGCGGACAGCAGAACACAACACAAGTATCTCACCAGCCTTCCCCCCATTCTTTTCTATTGTCCCATATTTGTTAATATAAACAAATGAGAAATTTCACAGATGTCTCAAAAAACAAGCGCCCTCCACAATATTCCTTCCGTCGCTTGATAAATATCCGAAAACTGATGAAAAGGCAAAGGATTTTTCCCCTTCCCGAGCTCAACGGTATAGCCCTCTTTTCCGTATTGCTGTATAAACCAATCCCTGAAACCGGCATGGCTGTCAATGGTTTTTACACCTTGATAGCGGTTTCCGCTTATCGCTTCGAACTCCCGGATGACCTCACATGATTGCTCCGGTTCACATCCTTCGTACCCCCAATAAATCTCTTCTCCCTGTGTATGAAGCGCGATCAGCCTGTCAGGCGGCTGCTCCGTTATCAGCCGGTGCATCGCCTGCGCCTCCGGTTCAGTGAGCGGCGCCGTGCCCGGAAAATCACGGTACGAGGGAGCCTTCGGTTTGCGCCTCTGTTCAATCTCCCAATTCGATGGGAAATGTTTATTTAAATCAACGCCGTTTATATTCGCCTTCCATTCGCGGAAATCCGGGCGGTGCTCATTTAATTCATTGAGAAATTCATTTTTTTCTGATAAATCTTCACATCCGTAAAGTACGAGATCCACACCGTCAGGATTTACGAGCGGAACGAATGATAAGGATGTCCGGCTGAATATATCAATAGCGGAAAGTCCGAAAACCGTTTTATTTTCGCATAATGCCGCGCAATATTCTTTGCACCATTTAATCGCAACCGACGTGGTAATCCATTCATTGGCATGAAAAGAGGCGTTTACATGCACGTTTCTCTCGGCCGTATCCGCGCCTATTCTCAGCTCATAGAGCGGTTTTCCCAAAACGGAACTGCCGATTTTACGGCACGTGACAAACGGAAAGACATCCGTTATTTTCTCAATTTCTTCATAAACCGATTGAGAGCCGTACACCTTTTCTTCCTTCACCCATTGATCAGCGGAAAGAATGCTTTCACAGTGCCGGATGTATTGCGAAAGCCCGCTAAGCGTTTCTATCGGACATTCTGGCTGACTGCTCACGAGGAAGCCGGGACAAAATAATTCATCGCTTTCCGCCGTTTTATTGGCGTCTTCCAACAGTTTTTTATCAATTGAAAGCACCTGTGCAACATCTTTCATATGCCGTTTTATTTCAGGTTTGACACGAATTCCCGCCATGTTCATCCCCCTTTTTTAAAACTATATGACAGGGGAGATAAAAAAAGAAAGCCGCCCGCTATATGGGCAGGCAGACTTTCTCTAGCAGTTTTGATATTTAAGCCATTCATTTTTGGCAATCCATGCTCCGCCGATGACTCCGGCGTCATTTCCCAGTGCCGCAATCGAAATATCGGCTGCTTCCGCAGAACGCGGGAACGCGGTGATTTTGAAGGTCTCTTCCACTTTTGACCGCAGTATTTCGCCTGCTTTAGACACGCCTCCGCCGAGCACGATTTTCGTCGGGTTCATGGCGCTTGCCAGATTTCCGAGCACGAGGCCTAAATGTTTTGCGACATAATCAACGACTTCAAGCGCTGTCTTATCCTGCTGTTTTGCCGCATCGAACACGTCACGTGCCGTCAGATCACGCACTTGCAATAGCGAAGAGTCGGAAACCGACGCAAGTTTTTCTTTTGCGATGCGGACGATGCCGGTTGCGGACGCAATCGTTTCGATACAGCCGGATTTTCCGCAGTTGCACGGAGCTCCCCCTTCCGGAATGCTGCAAATATGACCGATTTCTCCGCCGGCCCCGTTTTTACCGTGAACGATTTCGCCGTTGACGATGATGCCTCCGCCGACACCGGTTCCGAGCGTCACCAAAATGACATCTTTGGCTCCGTCACCTGCGCCTTTCCACATTTCTCCGAGCGCCGCGATATTGGCATCGTTTTCAATAACGGCCGGAATACCCGTTTCCGCCTCGAGATGGTCTTTCAAAGGATAGTTTTTCCACCCCATATTAGTCGTCTCATAAACCATCCCTGTCGCTATTTCCACGGGTCCGGGCGCTCCCATGCCGATCCATTTCAAGATTCGTTTCGGCTTGTTCAATTCTTCCAGCTTCTGGTCAAGCGCTTTTGCAATCGTGACCGTTATAGTGTTTCCTGTCTTATCGGTCGGAACCTCCCATTTATGCTGGATTTCACCGTACATATTGATAAAGGCCAGCTTGATAGTTGTTCCGCCAAGATCAATCCCCGCAAACCATGTCTCTTCCATAATGATCTCCTTTTCTTATTAAATCCTGCTGTTGTCTCTTCTTTTAATCCTCTCAGATTCCTGCTGTAGAACTCCGGAGGCCTTCAGCCATAAGTCTCTTTCAATCACGTTTGACAAGTACATTTCCTTTAATTCATCTTTCATAAAGTCAATTTCAGCTTGTCTGTCACCGAAATACACGATATGTCCGAATGACTTAAACAGCTGCTGTACGTCATAAAATGAATTCATCTTCTTCACCATTTCTTTTCTTCTCAGTATAAGCGTATTTCATCTCTAAAGCAGGCGTCAAGTAAAAAACAATTGGATAAAATTCACTTGTGTCTTTTTGGTAAAATCCATATTCATAATTGTAAAAAAACACTCATTTATGCGTTTTTCTGTTACAATACTTTCGTGCCCAAAAGCACAAAAGGATTAAAGTTTGATGGGGTGTTGTTTTGAAACAAGAAAAAAGGCTGACGTTCATTTCAGCCATCGGTTTATTTGTTTTAATGTTAGCAGTCATTATTTCCTGCCTGTTTTTCTTTCATACGGAGCCGCATATGCCGCTGTTTTTTTGTGTCATTATTCTGTCTCTGGCAGGTTTGCGGCTCGGTTTCTCGTGGGGCAGTCTTGAAAAAGGAATTGTCAGCGGATTGAAAAACGGTGTACAGCCGATTATCGTGCTGGCTTTGATCGGTATGCTGATCGGCGCTTGGATGTACAGCGGGGCTATTCCCTCCGTCACTGTTTACGCTTTATCAATAATACAGCCGAGTCAGCTGCTATTGACCGCATTATTTTCATGCATGATCATCAGCACACTTGTCGGCTCAAGTCTGACAACTGTCAGTACAATCGGCGTCGCGCTGTTAGGGGTGGCAAGCGCGGCGGGAGTTCCGCTCGAATGGACGGCGGGAGCAGTCATTTGCGGGGCCTGTTTCGGTGATAAAATGTCACCGATGTCCGACACGACGAATTTTGCCGCCGGTATCGGCGAAATTCCGATTTTTAAGCATATCCGCCATATGATGGGCACGACCGTTCCGGCACTTTTGATCACAATCGTTCTTTTTTATATTCTCGGTTCATCCGTTTCAATAAATGCCGCTTCAACGCAAAATATTGAGGCGGTCATTTCTGGAATTAAAGAGGCCGTGCACGTTACGCCTTGGTCGCTTCTTTCACCTCTTTTGGTAATCATTTTGGCGGTCAGACGGGTTTCCGTTATTCCGGTGCTTACCGCCGGTATTATTTCCGCAGGGCTTCTGACTGCCGTTTTGATTCCTGACAGCAGCATTCAAGGATTTATATCCGCCCTGCAAAGCGGCACGGCTTTTAAAACCGGCGACCAGGCTGTAGCCAGCATTATCAACAGAGGCGGACTTCAATCCATGATGGGATCAGTATCTCTGATTATGATCGCCTTTGCGCTCGGCGGCCTGATGGAAAAAACAGGCCTGATCGCAGCGCTGCTTCAAGGATTGATAAAAGGCGTGCATACGAAAGGACGTCTTGTCATGGCGACCGTCTTCTCAAGCATTGGAGTAAACCTTGCGACAGGCGAGCAATACTTGTCGATCTTAATTCCGGGTCAGTCTTATAAACATTTATATGACAAGCTCAGCATTAAGCGGCTTCACCTTGCACGATCGATTGAGGACGGCGGAACATTGATCAATCCGCTGATTCCTTGGGGAGTAAGCGGCGCTTTCATGGCTAGCGCATTAGGGGTTTCTGTCATCGATTACCTGCCGTTTACCTTTTTCCTGTACATTTCACCGATCATTTCAATCCTTCTCGGTTTCCTGAAAAAAAACTGACATTACGAGAAAAACCTGCCGTCATTACAGGCAGGTTTTTTCATGCAAAAAATCCCGCTGAAAAAACGGGATTTGTTTAAAAGGCCTGCTGAATGAACTTATTTCTGATAAACGGTATTTTTAAAAAAAGATGAATAAACGACCGTCTGATCCCCGGCTGGCTGAGCACGGTGTTCATCAGACGGTAGCGGTTTTGGTAAACGGCAAAAACAGAGACGGCGCATAATGAGTAGATCAACAATTTTTTCATTTTATCCCTCCTGCCCCTATCGTTTGTCAAACAGCGAGAATTATTCGGATGCAAGAAGTTTTTTATGCGATGGTTTCAGATTCAGTCACGATCATATCGACCGGAATATCGTGGGGCATGCGGGGAATGCGGTCTGTCAGCTGGCAGTCGAAGAGAAGCGACACGGTACGGCCTTCATAACCGGTCAGAAACCGATCATAATATCCGCCGCCGTATCCGATTCTGAAGCCTTCCCGGTCAAAAGCCACACCCGGCACAATAACAAGATCAATGTCTTTTTGAGCCGCTTTTTCAGTCAGGCTTTCGATCGGTTCACTGAGACCGGCATATACGGTTTCCAGCTGATCATCAGCAGAAAATGTACGGAATTCCATCGCTCCCGTCTGGGGGAAGCATTTCGGGATACAGACTTGTTTTCCCTCTTTCCAAGCCTGTTCAATAATCGGCCGTGTCGGAATTTCCAAGCGTTTCGAGATGGTGACGGCAATCATGCGGGCTTGTTTCCATTCTTTTAAAGAAAACAGCGTTTTGTACATGCTGCGGCTTTTTGCCTCCCATTCACTTTCTGTTATGCCGGAAAGCTTTGCTTTTATATCGGTTCTGATTTGTGCTTTCACGTTTCTCAAACCTCCCTGAAAGACAAAAAAGCCAGAACTTTATTGAAAGCTCCAGCTTTTTTCGCCGTTTAAAACAGCTTATTTTGTTTCACGGTGTAACGTAGATTTTTTATCACGTGGGCAATATTTTTTAAATTCAACGCGGTCCGGATTGTTGCGTTTGTTCTTTTTAGAAATATAGTTACGCTCACCACATTCAGTGCAAGCCAAAGTAATATTAACGCGCATTATTTTCCCTCCAAACTAAATATCATTTACTTATTCAGACTTATACATAATACCACTATAATGCACGGAATGCTAGAGCTGATTTACATGAAATGTTGTTTAAGTGCAGAAAACATCAGTTTATGTTTCTGATCCTCTGAATGACCTTGCGCAAGACGCATACAAAAAATGACGAAACAGGACAAAAAAGGGCTTTCATATGCGAAATCTATAGAGAAATATCCGTTTGCCCCCCGAATAAAAAAGATTTTCCGACAAAATTCTGTTTTTTTCTCTATTTCCTTTAGAATGGCGGCGTTTTATGGTATAAAAAAGAAGGGCAAATTAATAATAGAAGGTGATGAAACGTGGAAATTGCTATTATTGCGTTGTTTATCGTCAGTATAGCGCTTATTGCATTCTCATATTCTCAAAGAGATCCGATGAAAGACGTGGAACAGGAGCTTGAAACGCTTCAGCTTTCCGCCATGCAGGAAATTTACAAGTTAAAGAAGAAAATGACGGTGCTTGAAGAAGAATTGCTGGAAACCAACCTCGTCATCCGCAAAACCAAAAGCAGCGGCATTAACCAAAAAATCGCCAAACAAATCATTTCAAAATATAACAACGGGATGTCTGCCGAAGCCATCGCAAAAGCGGAACACGTGTCTGTCGAGGACGTCAATACCATTATTAAAGATAATGAGAAGGTGCTCGTATGACAAAACGGGGCATTCAGGCTTTTGCAGCAGGCATGATTTTAGCGACGGCCGTCCTCGCCGCTGTCTTCTATTTGACTGACCATGACCAGGCAGCTGCCGTTAAAACTGAAAAAACAGCATTGACAGAAAAAGAAGTAAACAGCTACCTCGACTCTCAGCAAAAAGTCTCCGTCAAACGGGATGACTATCAAAAACTGCTTGACGCTAAGGAAAAATCGTTAAACAACGATCAAAACACGGACGCCAAAAAGAAAAAGGTCACATACAAACTTACGATCAAAGACGGAATGAGCACTGCTGATGTGTCATCCATCCTTGAAAAAGAAGGAATTATTCCTTCAGCGAAGGACTTTAATGATTACGTCATCGACGCAGGCTACCACAAAGAAATCCGCGCCGGCCATTTCAAAGTCGACTCAGATATGAGCTTCAAAAAAATCGTCAAAACATTAACCCGCTAAAAAAGCTTGCAGGCATCGTCCATTCATGGATACGGCCGGCAGGCTTTTTTAATAGGCCATATAAAACGGACCCGGTCAATGGCCGGGCCCGTTTTTTCATCCGAATTTTCCGGTGATATAATCATATGTTTTTTGATGATCCGGCTTGGAAAAGATTTTGCCCGTATCGCCCCGCTCTACAAGTTCGCCCATATAGAAAAACGCGGTTTGATCAGAAACTCTCGCAGCCTGCTGCATGTTGTGCGTCACAATGACAATGGTATACTTCTCTTTTAAGGTCAGAATCAGCTCTTCTATTTTCCGGGTGGACACGGGATCAAGAGCGGACGTCGGTTCATCCATCAATAGGACATCCGGTTTTGTGGCGAGCGCCCTTGCGATGCATAGCCGCTGCTGCTGTCCGCCTGACAGGGAAAGCGCCTGCTGATGGAGACGATCCTTCACTTCATCCCAGAGCGCTGCTGCCTTTAATGATTCTTCGGCGATTTCAAGCAGTTTCTTTTTATTTTTTTCGCCGTGTATTCTCGGTCCGTACACGACATTTTCAAATATGGACTGCGGAAACGGATTGCCTTTTTGAAACACCATACCGATCTGCTTTCTTAATTCTGCCGCATCCGTCTTTTCTTTCAGCAGATTGCGCCCGTTATAAATCATGTCGCCTGTCACTTTGACATTCGGAGCCATTTGCAGCATTAAGTTTAATGTTTTAATAAACGTGGATTTCCCGCAGCCGGACGGACCGATGATGGCAGTTACCTTCCGCTCCTCAAACCCGATCGTAATATTTTTCAAGGCCTGATGAGCTCCATACCATACGTTCATGCCTTGAATATCAAATAGATTCTGTGTGTGCACCGCTTCTTTTACAACGCTCACGGTCCTTCCCCCTATCCGAACTTTCCGTTAATATAGTCATCCGTCTTTTTCTCTTTAGGACTAGTAAAAATCTGTTCTGTCTGTCCGTACTCCACCACTTCTCCGTTTAAAAAGAAAGCCGTGCGGTCAGACACCCTCAGCGCCTGCTGCATGTTATGCGTAACGATAACAATCGAATAATCTTTTTTCAGTTCTGTCAAAAGCGTCTCGATTCTGGCGTTTGAGATGGGATCCAGAGCTGAGGCCGGTTCATCTAAAAGAAGTACGGCAGGTTTCATCGCAAGCGTCCGGGCGATGCAAAGGCGCTGCTGCTGGCCGCCTGATAATGAAAGAGCCGATGAATGAAGACGGTCTTTGACTTCATCCCAAAGCGCAGCTTTCGTTAAGCTTTCCTCTACCGCTTCGTCCAAAACGGCTTTTCTTCGTTCACCCGCATACTTCAGCGCATGTGTGATGTTATTGTAAATGGATTTGGGGAACGGATTCGGTTTTTGAAACACCATACCGATCTCCCGTCTGAGAGACACGACATTAATCTCTTCCCCCAAAATATTCAGTCCTTCATAAAGGATTTCCCCCTCGCTTCTTGCAGAAGGGATGGCATCGTTCATTCTGTTAATCTGCCTCAGAAATGTTGATTTTCCGCAGCCGGACGGGCCGATCAGAGCCGTCACCGCATGTTTTTCAATATCCATATTCACACGCTTAACCGCTTGTTTGTCTCCGTAGTAAATGGACAAATGATTCACTTCCAAAATCGACGACTCCGGCGAGCGCTCTGTCTGTTCCGCTTGTTCCCTGACGATGTGATCAATCATGTTTTCGCCTCTTTCCGATTAATTTGCCGTAAGCTTTTTATAGATGGCAGATCCGAGCCATCTTGCACAAAGGTTAAACAAGAGCACTGAAATCACCAGCACTGCCGAGCCGCCGTTTGCTATTGCTTCTGCATCGGGAATGATCCCCTGGGTATTGACGCTCCATATATGAACCGCCAGCGTCTCAGCCGGCCTGAAAATATTTAATGGAGATGCTTCAGAAAACGGGTTTAAATCGGTAAAATTCAGCCGCGGCGTTGTCAGCCCCGCTGTAAATAACAATGCCGCCGCTTCTCCGAACACTCTTCCTGATGCCAAAATGGCTCCGGTTAAAATCGAAGGAATCGCGCTCGGAATCAGCACCGTTTTGACGGTATGCCATCTCGATACGCCTAAAGCAAGAGAAGCTTCTTTCAGTTCTTTAGGAACTGCAGTGAGCGCGCCTTCTGTCACCCGGACCATTACGGGAAGGTTAAAGACCGTTAAAGCGAGTGCGCCCCCGATAATCGTGTATCCCCACCCCGTCAGGTTCACAAACATCAGCATGCCGAACATCCCGATGACAATCGACGGAAGCGACGACAGAACTTCAATACATGTTCTGATAAAATCAGTGATTTTATTTTGCGGCGCATATTCGGCCATAAAGACGCCGCCCCCCACACCAAGCGGTATCGTGATCAGCATGGTGATGAACAGAATGTAAAAGGAGTTAAAAAGCTGATCCCGTATCCCGCCGCCTGACGCGATAGCGCTTGATTTTGACGTAAGAAAATGCAATGTGATTTCCGAGACGCCGTGAATCAGAATATACAAAAACAATCCTGCTAAAATCGCCGCAATCACAGCGGCGCATAAACCGAATACACCGGTGGCCAATTTATCCGTTATTTTCCGGTTCATTATACTTTCCTCCTAGATGACAAGTAGCGTATGAGCAGTATAAACAGAAACGACATGATAAGAAGAACAAGCCCCATCGACCACAGCGTATTATTTTCGATACTTCCGTATGTGGTATGGCCCATGTTTAACGTGATAATCGTCGTTAATGTCCCCGCCGTATCAAGCAGGCTTTCCGGGAGAAGCTTTGTATTTCCGATAACCATCTGTACGGCGAGAGCTTCTCCGAACGCTCTTGCCATTCCAAGCACGACAGCGGTCAGCAATGTCGGAAACGCCGCCGGGATAAGCACCTTCCTGATTGTCTGCCATCTCGTCGCACCGAGCGCATATGAACCGTCACGAAGGTGTTTCGGTAATGACGCAAGCGCATCAGCGGAAATCGACGTAATGGTCGGCAGAATCATCACCGAAAGTACGATCGTTCCCGCCAGAAGACTGTGACCCGTTCCGCTTGATTTAAAAGATCCGATAAACGGAACCAATACTGTAAGACCTATGAATCCATAAACGACGGACGGAATGCCGACAAGCAGCTCGATTACCGGCTGCAGCACTTTTTTTCCCCAAGTCGGCGCAATTTCCGTCATAAACACGGCACCCGCAATCCCGAGGGGCGCCGCGATCAGAGCAGATAGAACCGTGACCGCGAATGATCCGAAAATAAAAGGCAGCGCGCCGAACTCAGGCTTTGACTGGGTTGGATTCCAATTCAGACTTGTTAAGAATTCAATCGGGCTTACACCATTTACAAAAAAAGATTGCAGCCCCTTTATGCCGAGAAAGATGGTGATTGCCGCTGATGCCGCAATGATAATCGCCGCACATACAGACACAATCACTCTTCCGCGGACTTCATCCAATTGCCTGTTTTGTTTTGAGCTTATTAAGCGTTCGCTTACAGACTCTTTTTCTCTGTGATTTATCATTTGTTTACACTCCTATAAAGAAGAAGGACGGGGAGCCCGCCCTCCCCTCAGCTTTGCTTGCCTTTTGCGTCACGTGTGACTTTCATATCAGAGATCGGAATGTAGCCCTGATCTTTTACGATACTTTTCTGTACTTCATCGCTGTTCAAATAGTCAAGAAATGTTTTGGTCAGGCCAGATGCTTCACCTTTCGTATAAGAGTGCTCGTAAGCCCAAATCGGATATTCCCCTGTTACAACATTTTTCTCTTCGGGTTTGATGCCGCCGATTGATAAAGGCGTTACTTTGTCATCGTTTATATAAGAGAAAGCCAGATAACCGATTGCTCCCGGTGTTTCCGCAATGATTTTTTTGACTGTATTGGAGGAATCCTCTGTGATGCCCTCTGCAGGTTCCGCTCCGTCAAGCGCGTATTTGACGAACGTAGCGCGTGTGCCTGATGAATCAGGACGGTTGACGAGTGTAATCTTTTGATCTTTGCCGCCAAGCTCTTTCCAGTTTTTAATTTTGCCTGTAAAGACGTCTGCCAGCTGTTTTTTGGTTATATCCTTTACGCCTGCACCCGGGTTGACCGCAGCCGCCATCGCAACTACCGCTACACGGTGATCATTCAGGGCTTTCGCATCAATGCCTTCTTTTTCTTCGGCAAAGACGTCTGAGTTGCCGATTTGCACTGCGCCTTCAGACACTTGTGAAAGACCTGTTCCTGAACCTCCCGCTTGCACCTGCACATCAGCATCCGGATGTTTTTCCATAAACTTTTCCGCCGCTGCCAGTACTAACGGCTGCATGGCTGATGAACCAGAAATGGTTAAAGAACCTGATGCTTTTTTATCCTCACTTGCAGATTGGCCGTCCGTCTTGCCGCTTTCCTTTGCATTTCCGCATGCTGCAGCGACGATCATAACAGCAGCCATCAGAAGCATAAGCATCCATTTGTTTTTTTTCATTTCCTGAATTCCCCCTGCGTTTAATGTGTAATTTGTCCTACACGTATAGAGTAAAGGGTTCGTGTAAAATGCGTATAAATCGAATGTTAAGGTTTTGTAAATCCGGATGTTTTTTTGTATAAAAAAAAACGCCCACAGACTGTGAGCGTTTCTTCTATCAGTTATTTGTATTGCCGTTAGCAGCGTCTTCCTGAATTTTATCTTCGTTTTTCTGCTTCGTATTATTATCTTCTTGTTTCTTTTTCAGCTCGAAGTATTTGTCCAGAGCTGCTCTTCCTATTTCATTCGTAATCGAATATCGATCGCTGTAATCAATATAGGCCCAAGGAACGACTACAGAAATAGCCACTTCCGGATTATCAGCAGGTGCATAAGCGACAAGAGTCGTATTATACGTTCCTTCACCCGTCTCTGATTTGTCCGGACCGTCATAGAAAGATTGCGCCGTACCCGTTTTACCGGCAGGACGGTATTTCGCCGTCGCAAAATCAGTTGCGGCTGTCCCTTTTGTCATGACGCGTCTGAAACCTGCCTGCACTTCTTTAATGTCAGCATTATTCATATCAATCTTGTTCAGTACTTGAGGCTGAACAGACTCTACAACGGCTCCGATTCCTTTTTTCGAATCAGGCTGTCTGACCTCTTTTACAAGCTGAGGTTTCAAACGATAGCCTCCATTGGCGATTGTTGATACATACTGTGCCATTTGCAGCGGTGTGAACGTATCATACTGTCCGATGGCAAAGTCTAACAGAAGACCGGAAATCCGCTGTGTCCCTTGATACCCGGTCGCTTCATTCGGGAGATCAATTCCCGTCTTCACTCCTAGACCGAACTGACTGAAGTAGTATCTGAAAGTATCAAATGCCTTCATATCAAGCGGCAGGGACTGGCCTTTTTTGTATTCCCCTTTACCGACGGCGATCGCCGTTTTAAACATGAACACGTTTGATGACTCCTGAAGCGCTTTTTGGATATCAACAGGACCTAAATTCGTCCATGATTTTTTCGGGTTTTTACTACCTTTGAAATACAAAGGCTCATCCTGAAAAACGGTGTTCAAATTAATCGCGCCCGTCTGGAGTCCCGTCAATACTGTTGCTCCTTTGACCGCCGATCCCATTGCATAGGAGGACGTCATTGCGCCAAGGGCGTAATCATTAATTTTGTACTTTCCATGGTCATTCGTAATCTGTTTGCCGGCCATCGTCAGAACTTCGCCGTTTTTCGGGTTCATCATGACGACAAAGGCCCGATCAAGAAGCTTCGTGCTCGGTCTCGCTTTGGCCGCTCTTAAATTTTTCTCAATGATTTTTTCAACGGACTTCTGCAGGTCCATATCAATGGATAACACAAGGTCTTTGCCTGCCTGTCCTTTTGAAATCACTTTGCTGCCCGTGACATTTCCGGATGAGTCAGTTAAGTTCTGCACTTTCTCTTTTTGCCCCTGCAGCAGGCTTTCATATTGATATTCTAAATAGCTTTTTCCGACCCTGTCATTCCGGCTGTATCCAAGTGACAGATAGTGATCCAGCAGGTTGGACGGAAGACCTTCGTTCGAACTGGATACACTGCCGAGCAATGTCCGGATCAGACTTTTGTAAGGATAAGACCGTTCCCAGTCAGACGTCACGTCAACCCCCGGAAGCTCATCTAAATGTTCGCTGACGACGGCCATTTCTTTTGCTGACACTCCTTCATTTTTGATGTATTGAGGCGTCAGTGAGTAGCCTGAATCCATCTGCCTTTTGATCGCGAGGATCTGCATATCTTTTGAAGTGAGTTCATTCAGCTGTTTGTCCGTAATGCGTTTCAGCTGGAGCTGGTATAAATCATCATCAGACAGTTTTTTGTCTTCAGCTTTTTGCTTTTCTTTGGCCGTAATCAGTTTTTTCGCTTCATCAGGCCTCGTTAACATCCAATAGTCTTTTTTATCGCGTTCAGTCACCTTTTTGGTGCTTACCTTAATCATACCCGACAGTTTTTTTGCGATTTTCAAACGCTGTGCCTGGGTGGTTGAGGCTGAACGTGTATATGTAATCGCATTTAATGCTTTATTCGTTACGATGGGATTAAGGTTCCGGTCGTATATTTTCCCTCTCGGAACAGCCGTGCTGACATCAGACTCTTCTTGCTTATTGGCGGCGTTTTTATAGTCATCACCCTGAACGATCTGCTTGATGCCAAGCTCGACGATAATCCACGTGAAAATAAGAAACGCGGCCAAAAACAAAAAATTAAGCCGGATCGGCAATGATTTTTTCTTTTCTTTGCTTACTGCTATTTTCTTTTTATTTCTCCTCATGACATCACCTTTTCTTATTTACAGAAAGAAATGACACCTTTTGTTCAGGTGCCATTTTTCATTCTAAAGGTTTTTTCGATAATTTTCTACAGATAACCCTTTTATCTTTCTCCTTTTATAAAATTCGGTTCACCCGGCTGTTTTTGTCGGTCCTCTTCCACTGTTTCATCAGAAGTTTCTGTATCCAGTTTGACGTCTTTAATAAAGTAATAAATCAGCGGATGGCCGGCTCCGAGCAACACGAGCGCCGCCGGTATTCCCACTTTTTCCTTCAGCAATGTAACGATCAAAAGAAAGCACAGGATGGAAACGATCCGGCCTGCATTTAAAAACAATTCCCTGAGCACGATGTACTCAATTCTGGCCTTTCTGGCAAGCCGCGCCCGGCCTATTACATCATATGTAAGCGAGACATACGGCACGAGCAGAACAGGATAGCCGATCGCAATAAACACTCCGTATATAAGAAGCGTCGTAAAGCTCATATGAAAAATAATGAGAAACAGGGCGCCGTACACAATTAATCCGCCGATAAGAATCGCCTTTTTACGCGATCTTTTTTTGATGAGCCTTGATGCAAAATAGTAAGCAAAAAAAGAAACAGCGGAATTGACGAGACCGAATGTCCCGAGCGCCAGCTCACTGTTTGTCGCAATGAACACAAATAC
Source organism: Bacillus siamensis KCTC 13613 (assembly GCF_000262045.1). GTDB lineage: Bacteria > Bacillota > Bacilli > Bacillales > Bacillaceae > Bacillus > Bacillus siamensis. The sequence continues at coordinate 493,034 of NZ_AJVF01000041.1, read as the reverse complement.
GCTGATTAAAAAAACAAAAATCCCTTCTCTCAACCCTTGAAAAAAGTGCGCGTTTGTAATCCGGCGCCAATTCAGATTCGTGTGACGCTCATCATAAACTTTTTTCAGCATAAACCGGCCTTTCGACTCTCTCCGCTTGAGAAAAAAGCTCATGACCACGGCAAGGGCAAATAAGCCGAGCGACAGGCTGAAAATGACTGTATAACCCGTATTGTTTTGAAGTCTTGAGATGACAAACCCGGCCACAATCGGGCCGATCATCCCTGCCGACGAAGATAAAATGCCTAAAAATCCGTTGAAAAAATCTCTCGTTTCAGGTTCCGTAATTTCGAAAGTCAGCACATTAAAGGCCAGCCAGTAAAAACCGTATCCCACTCCGAGCACGGCACCGATCAAAATGAGGCGGGAAGCCGCATTTTCCCCGGCAAGGAGCACACTTAAATAAAAAGCCGCCAAAAAGATAACACCGAACCTGAGAATAAACACCCTGTCAATTTTTTTAGCCAGCCGGCCCGCCAGAAGAAAGGTAATCGGCTGCATCGTCACGACCGATAAATTGTATATGGCCAAATCAATGAATTTCCCTGACTGTTTCCATAAATACACATTGACAAATGTATTTGACAGCGCGATGCCTAATGAGTAAAGGCCGCCAATCGTCAATAACAGCAGCAGACCTTTATTTACTTCGATGTCGCCGATAATTTTTTTTATTTTGCTCATCATTGACTCCCCTTTACTACACATTAGTCTGTCTCACTCAAACTGAGATATGTAAAAAGGAATCAAAGTCAATAAAAAAACAAGGCCTCCCTCGGGAGACCTTGTTTGATCAGAACGATTTATTTTGCTTCGCTGTAAAGACGGGCAACTTCATCCCAATTTACAACATTCCAGAAAGCTGAAATGTAATCAGGACGGCGGTTTTGGTAGTTCAGGTAGTAAGCGTGCTCCCAAACATCAAGACCGAGGATAGGCGTTTTACCCTCTGAAAGCGGTGAATCTTGGTTTGGCGTGCTTGTAATTTCAAGTTTGCCGTTGTTTACAACAAGCCAAGCCCAACCGGAACCGAAACGGCCGGCAGCCGCTGCAGCGAATTTTTCTTTAAATTGATCGAAGCTTCCGAACGTGCTTTTGATCTCTTCAGCAAGCTCACCAGTCGGTTCGCCTCCGCCGTTTGGAGATAAAAGAGTCCAGAATAAAGAGTGGTTTGCATGTCCGCCGCCATTGTTGCGGACAGCTGTGCGGATATCCTCCGGCACTGCGTTTAAATCAGCGACAAGCTCTTCTACAGATTTCTCTGCAAGAGCTGATCCTTCGATCGCTTTGTTCAGGTTTGTAACGTATGTGTTATGGTGCTTCGTGTGGTGAATCGTCATCGTTTCCTTATCGATATGCGGTTCTAAAGCATCATAAGCGTAAGGCAGTTCTGGAAGTTTGTAAGCCATAATTTTTTCCTCCTTTAAATATATGTACTGAAATGCCGCTTTTAGCGAACTTTTCTAATCTCAATGTAACAAAAGAAAGCATGGTAATCAATGAAAAAGCTCACAATCCGACGATTCCAGCAGACATATTACACTTTATCCGTTCACGGCCGAAATTAAACCTTCTAAAGCACCGTCCATAAGAAGTATCCAATCATAAAGAGCTGAATGACTCCTTTGGCCGCGACGCTTGTTAAAAAGCCGATTAACGAGCCCAGTCCCACTTTTGCCGCAGACTTGATATCCTTTTGATGAACAAATATCTCAGCGCAGACAGCACCGATAAACGGGCCTAATATAATGCCTGCCACGGGAATAACGAAGGGCCCGATCAATAATCCGATCGTGCTCCCCCAGATCGCCGCCCTGCTTCCTCCGTACCTTTTGATGCCAAGTAAGTTTGACACATAGTCAGCTGCGAATAAAACTGCCGCAAATACCGCCTCAATGAGCCAAAAGAGGTAAGAATAAGGACTGAAGGAAAACAGAAATCCGTAGAGGAGAAAACCGGCCACGATAAATATAACGCTTGGAATCACCGGATAGACAAGACCGATGAAAGCAATGACGAAGATCGCAATAATAATCAGCCAATACAAAACACTCATGACTTAAACACCCTCCTTTGTTTTACGGAGCATTACCGCCTCCGCTTTTTCTTAATATGTATGATTCCTTACCGCCGCTTTAAATACTCTCACTTGTGTTCATCTCCGGTGAACGATACAATAAGCAACATATACCAGTTTAGGCTAGGAAGTGAAGATGTTGAACATATTTACGGCTTTATTGAAAAGTACATACTCTCCGGCAGATATTGCAAAAACACGGTTTCAGGGGATAGGAAAAGCGATCCTTTATGTATTTTTGCTGTCTGTCCTTTTTACGCTGCCGAGCGCTTATTACCTTTGCTCCGGCACCGTAAACTCAATGAACGGTTTCAAAACCGTGTTAGAAAAAGATTTCCCTGATTTCAAAATTTCAAACGGTGAATTGCAGACGAAAGCTTCCGCCTCTAAGGAAACGGAAGCGAACGGTTTTGTCATCGTGTTTGATCCCACTGATGCGTACGGCGCTAAACAAATAGCGGCGAAACAAAACGCGATCGGCATTTTGAAGAATAAAATGGTGCTTGCAGTAGACGGACAGGCGACAGAAATGAATTATTCATTAATGCCTGCTGATATCACTAAAAGTGAAATCATATCAGCTTTAAACCAAAATAAAACGATGATCGTCACCGTCCTTTCCGTTTTGCTGTTCATTATGACGGCGGCCGGCAAATTCATTGAAGTCTCATTTCTCGCCGTCATCGGCCTGATTATAAAAAATGCGCAAAGAAAGACATTGAATTATCAGCAGCTTTGGAAGCTTTCAGCTTATTCCATTACGCTCTCCACCATATTCTTTACGATTATGCGCGCGCTTGTCATTACGGTGCCGAGCGAATTTTTAGTGAATTGGTTTGTAAACTTTATCATCCTTTTCCTCGTCTTAAAAGAGATACCGCCAAGAAAGACTGCTGTGTAACAAAGACCGCCCCCGGCGGTCTTCTTTTTTGTCATGAACAAAATGGGACAAGCATACAATGAAGTAAACATGTATGCGGGAGGCGGTTGGAATGAAGCGGCTTACTTTTGTATTCGGCAGTTTATTTGTGATATTTATTATCTTTTATGATCTTAAAATCGGCACGATCCCTTCTCAAGGCCTTCCTGCATACGCTGCGGCGGCTCAGCCTGCAAATCAGGAAACATCATACAGAACGGTTACGGTCAAAAAAGGTGATACGGTAATGTCGATCGTCGGCGCACATAAAGCGCCGGATGATATTGTACAAGATTTTGAAGCGCTGAATCCGAATGTGAAAGCAAACGCCATTCAGGCGGGCACCGCTTATAAATTCCCCGTCTACCGTAATTAAACGTTAATTTCTTGTCAGTTCGGCAAATACACTGTTACAATATAATATGTAAATAGAAGTTGCCTGACATGTAAAAGGCTCAGCCTGCAGAAGCGGTAACTACAATTAAGGAGCGATTGACAAGTGAGTGAAATCACACATCGTACAAAAACGCGTCCCGTCAAAGTGGGACCTTTAACAATAGGCGGAAATAACGAAGTCGTCATCCAAAGTATGACGACGACCAAAACACACGACGTAGAAGCAACAGTGGCGGAAATCAACCGTTTAGCCGAAGCCGGCTGCCAAATTGTCCGGGTGGCATGCCCTGACGAACGCGCGGCGAACGCAATTGCCGACATCAAAAAACGAATTTCCATCCCTCTCGTTGTCGATATTCATTTTGATTACAAGCTCGCATTAAAAGCAATTGAGGGCGGCGCCGACAAAATCAGAATCAACCCCGGTAATATCGGCCGCCGTGAAAAAGTGGAAGCGGTCGTAAAAGCGGCTAAAGAAAAAGGAATTCCAATTCGGATCGGCGTAAACGCGGGATCATTGGAAAAACGAATTCTTGAAAAGTACGGCTATCCGACTGCTGACGGCATGGTTGAGAGTGCGCTTCATCATATAAAAATTCTGGAAGACCTTGATTTTCATGACATCATCGTCAGCATGAAAGCGTCTGACGTCAATCTCGCCATAGAAGCATATGAAAAAGCGTCAAAAGCATTTGATTATCCGCTCCACCTTGGAATTACAGAATCAGGCACGCTGTTTGCAGGAACGGTAAAAAGCGCGGCCGGACTCGGAGCGATATTAAGCAAAGGAATCGGAAACACGCTCCGGATCTCCCTGAGCGCCGACCCTGTTGAAGAAGTAAAAGTAGCCAGAGAGCTGCTGAAATCATTCGGTCTCGCTTCAAACGCAGCTACGCTTATTTCTTGCCCGACATGCGGACGGATCGAAATTGATCTCATCAGCATCGCAAATGAAGTCGAAGAATACATTTCTAAAGTCAAAGCGCCGATTAAAGTAGCCGTTCTCGGGTGCGCCGTTAACGGACCGGGCGAAGCAAGAGAAGCCGATATCGGTATTGCCGGCGCCCGCGGCGAAGGACTTCTTTTCCGCAAAGGCCAAATCGTCCGCAAAGTCCCTGAAGAAACAATGGTCGAAGAGCTGAAAAAAGAAATCGACAAGCTGGCAGAAGAACACTACGCAAAGCTTGAAGCAGAAAAAGCAAAAGCAGAACAAGAAACACAAAAAGCTTGACGGATAATCCGCCAAGCTTTTTTTTGCGTGTTAGAAAAACGGTGTAATGAAGATGCCCAGCACAAGGGAAACAATACCGATTCCCATCGCCCAGCCGCCTAGAGCGCCCGCTCCTCTTCTTCTGGCGATATAGCCGACGATAATGCCGCATGCCCCTAATAAAACTGGGAGCACGAACAGGGAGATGATAGAAATAGCCAATGCTGCATACCCTATACCCCGGCCTTCGCTTACTCCGTCCCGGTTATCATCGCGGTCTGCTGCCCGGTCAGAAGCACGATATGGCTCTGAAATTTCGGCCGCTGTCTCTTCTGAATAAACATCACGCGTGATATCCGTTCCTTCCGATCCATGATCCACATAGTAGTCGTTGCCTTTTCGATTTTCGTAATCGTATGCCACCTTCAATTCCCCCTTTTTCTTTTATGAAAGGAGCTTTTTTAGTTTCCGCGTTTTTTACGGAATCATGTTTGCTAAACTTTGCTGGTATTGTCAATTGTTTATGTTACACTTGAAGGGATGAAAATATAGGAGTGTGGACATGTTACGGTTAGGTATAGATATTGACGGCACGGTTACGGCACAGGATACATTTGTCCCTTATTTAAACCGCTCATTTCATCTTTCCATTACCTTGGATGATATGACTGATTATGATCTGACCAAGCTTTTGAACATTACAGCTGAGGAGTTTTGGGAATGGATGAATGTTCATGAAGCAGCCATATATAAAGAAGCGCAGCTCGCGGAATTTGCGAAGCAGGCGCTGGACGGACTGAAAGAAGAGCATCGTCTCATTTACATTACGGCAAGACGCAGCCACTTAGAAGATGTCACGCTGGACTGGTTTGCAAACCGGGACGTTCATTACGATCACATTGAGCTTGTCGGGAGTCATCACAAAGTGGAGGCCGTCAAAAAACACGGCATTGACCTGTTTTTCGAAGATCACCACGGCAACGCGACAATGATCGCAAAAGAAGCAGGCATTCCGGTTATCCTTTTTGATTCCCCTTATAACCAGCTCCCCACCGATTCCAATATTATCAGGGTGCAGAATTGGCTTGAAGCCGTCGCCTGGATCAATAAAAACAAACACAGTCTTCAGCATGTCAGAAGCTGAAAAAACCTCCTGCTTATACAGGAGGTTTTTTATCGGCACGCCGGACAGGTGCCGTAAATTTCAAATTTATGACCGCTGATTTCATACCCTTCCAAATCATCGTGAAGCTTATCCATCGGACAGGACTCAATTTCCTTCGTCTTCCCGCAGGTTAAACAGATAAAATGGTGGTGGTGATGGGTATAAGAGCATGTAAATCGGAACAGTTTTTCCCCGGACAGCTCCGTCGTTTCTAAAATACCGAGTTCTTCATATAACGAAAGATTTCGGTATATGGTATCAAAGCTCAAACCCGGATAGTCGTCGTTTAATGCGGCAAGCACGTTTTTGGCCGTCAGATATTTATCAGAATCAGCAAAAAGCTGCAGCATGTCTTCCCGCTTACTCGTATATTTATACCCTTTTTCTTTCAGCAGGTTCAACGCTTCTTGGACGTTCATGAGGACCTCCCCTTTACAACACGGTATCGCTCCAAAAAGAAAATGGCAGCTGACTGAACAGCAGGCCATTTTCTTATGCTGTATAAAATTATACCTATAAAATGACGAAAAGTAAACGAAAGCCTAGTGAATCGCGGTTTTGAACTTACCGCCCCTCGTTTCATGGGTATTCATGATCGTAATAAATGCGTTTTTATCAATTTCAAACACAATGGATTTCAATTTAGTCACTTCAAGCCTTGTCACGACCGCGTAAATGACTTCTTTGGTTTCATCCGTATATCCGCCTTTTCCCTGAAGCTTGGTGGTTCCCCTTCCAAGCCGGTGCAAGATCGCGTCTGAAATTTCCGCATACTGGTCTGCCACAATAATGACCGCTTTTGTTTCATCGAGCCCCTGAATGACGGCGTCAATCGTTTTCATGGCAATATAATAAGTCATGAAAGAATACATCGCCTGCTCCGGACCGAACACAAAACCGGCCCAAATAAAAATAAACACATTGATGAGCATAACGAATTCTCCGACTGAAAAGGGCAGCTTTTTTGTGAGAAGGATACCGAGTATTTCAGTACCGTCCATCGAGCCTCCGTTTCGGATGACAAGGCCTACCCCGAAACCGAGCAAAAGCCCGCCGAATACCGTCGCCAAAATAGGCTGGGTCGTAAAGGCCTCCACATGGTGCAAGGAGGATTCAATCAGCGCTAAACCGACGATTCCGATAACCGTAGAGATGAGAAATGTTTTTCCGATATATTTATATCCGAAAATCATAAATGGAATGTTGAGTAACACAACGAATAAGGCGAAATTGAGGAGGGGATTGGACATAAAGAGGTGGTCTAAAATTAATGAAACACCGATAATGCCTCCGTCGATAAAATTATTAGGGACCAGAAACAACTCAATACTTACGGCGGCTGAACCCGCCCCGATCAGAATCATGATGACCCTGAAGATAAAGTGTAAAAATGATTCTTTTTTGTGCTGTTTATTTGGGGTCATAAAATCTCCTTTCCTGTAATAACTATTTTAAACAGTAAGCAACTTCATTTTACCATTAAAAGCTGTAACATTTTAATAATTTGCTCAATACATTATGTCTAAAGAGGTGAAAGTATCGATGATTTTAATACAAAGAATCATTTTGCAGCGGCTCAATCAAGCCACTGCGGACGACCTGCTGAAATATTCAAAGCAATACGGAATCAGCCTTACGAGAAGTCAAGCGGCTGAGGTAGCGGCTCTGATGCACGGAAAAAACATCAATATTTTTGATGAACAGGAGCGGCTTCGCCTGCTGAAAAAAGTGGAAACGATTACTTCAAAAGAAACGGCTCGGAAAGTTAACGAACTTTTCAATCAATTTTCAGGGTAAAAAAGGAGGGGCAATTCCCCCTCCTTTTTTATTGAGCTGATATTTTTTCAAGAAGCTCCTTGTCAAACTGCTTTTCTTTCAGCATTTCGATTTCAAAACGGTACGGCGGCTTCTTATTTTTCTTGTCTTCGCCTACATACGGTGTTTCGAGGATTTTCGGAATATCGGCAAGCTGCTCGTGATGAACAATGTACTGCAGAGCGTCAAAACCGATCTCTCCGAACCCGATGTTTTCATGACGGTCTTTACGGGCTCCCCTGATATTTTTGCTGTCATTCACATGAAGGACTTTTATCCGGTCGATGCCGACGATTTTATCAAACTCATTAAGAACGCCGTCAAAATCATTGGCAACATCATATCCTGCATCATGGGTGTGACAAGTGTCAAAGCAGACGGAAAGATGTTCATTATGTGTGACGCCCGCAATGATCTCGGCAAGCTCTTCAAAACTTCTTCCGCATTCTGACCCCTTGCCCGCCATTGTCTCCAGCGCAATCTGGACGCTTTGGCCCGGATCAATCACTTCGTTTAATCCTTCAATGATCTTTTTGATGCCCGTTTCAGCACCGGCTCCGACATGCGCTCCTGGATGAAGCACGATCTGTTTCGCGCCGATCGCTGCCGTTCTTTCAATTTCAGAACGCAGAAAATCAACGCCCAGCTCAAACGTTGCCGGGTTTGTCGTATTTCCGATGTTAATGATGTACGGCGCATGCACGACAATGTCACCGATGCCGTTTTCCTTCATATGGGCGCGGCCCGCTTCAATATTCAAGTCTTCAATTTTTTTGCGGCGCGTATTTTGGGGAGCGCCCGTATATATCATAAATGTGTTCGCCCCGTATGAAACGGCTTCCTTGCTTGCGGCAAGGAGCATATGTTTTCCGCTCATTGAGACGTGTGAACCTATTTTCAGCAACCCGATTCCCCCTACTTTCCTCTGTTAGATTGGTTTCTTCTCTGCTTCTTTCTGATTTTTTCCATTTCGTAGCTCATTTTCTTTTTATAGCCCGGCTTTACTTTTTTCGGCTTTTTCACAAGACGTTTCGCCATTTGGTCAGCCTCATTTGCCGTCTTTTTGCGATTTTTACGGCGGTGGCGGTCATCGCCTTTCTTCCATTCCCCGTTTACAAGCTCCGCATAGTCAAACACAATGCCCATCTTTTCGAGTCTTGCGAGCGCATCTTCGTCAGAAAGCTCGTATATAGTCAGTGCTTGGCCTGATGAACCGGCGCGTGCGGTTCTTCCGACGCGGTGAACATAAAAATCCAGATCGTCCGGAAGCTCGTAGTTGATGACATGGCTTACGCCTTTAATGTCAATTCCTCTTGCCGCAAGATCTGTCGCAATGACATAAGTGAATTCCAGATCATTAATCTGCTTCATTACCTTTTTGCGTTCACGCGGTGTTAATCCCCCGTGCAGAAGGCCGACTCTCATGCCTTTTTCGGTCAGGTATTTCGCAATATGGTCAGCCGTGTTTTTCGTATTGGCAAACACGATGCCCAGATAAGGATTCAGATTCGACATCATATCAAAAAGCAGTTTGTCTTTATCACGCTGTTTAGAAGGAACCAAAACATGTTCAATCTTTTCGGCTGTGATCCTTTTCGGCTCAACATGAGCGTATTTCGGATTTTCCATATACTTTTTCAAAAACGGCTTCAGCTTTTCCGGAATCGTAGCTGAGAAAACAAGCATCTGCAGTTGTTCCGGCATACGGGATCCGATGTAATCAACGTCTTCTAAAAAGCCCATATCAAGCATCAGATCAGCTTCGTCAATGACGAGAGACTGCGCTTTATAGACGTTCAATGCCTGCGCTTTAATCAGATCCGCAATCCGGCCCGGCGTTCCGACGACGAGATGTGGCTGTGTTTTCAGCTTATCAATTGATTTTTGCTTGTCCGTTCCGCCGATAAAGCATTTTGTCCGGATCGGCCCGTCCTCGGCACCCTGTGTGATTTTGAGCGCTTCCTGATAAATCTGATTGGCAAGCTCTCTCGTCGGCGCCGTGATAACAGCCTGCACCGTATCAGAATCCGAATCAATCCGATTCAGAATAGGCAATAAATAGGCGTGGGTTTTTCCCGTCCCCGTCTGGGACTGCCCGATCACGCTTTCGTTTTTCAATACAGCAGGTATCAGCCGCTTTTGAATATCTGTCGGTTCATAAAAACCAAGGCGGTGAACTGCATCTATAATAAACGGTTTTAAGTTGTATCCATCAAATTTAGTTTCTTTCATTTTTCCCAGCTCCTTAAAGCGGCACATTCTGTGTCCATCATCACATTATAACCGATTTTACTTAAAAACACCATGTCTTGGGGGAAGCCTGTTTTCTGGACAGAAAAGCAAATGCCCCCTCCGATGCATATTGTAATAGCAGAGAGACAGAAAGGAGGTACAAGTATGTTTCCACAGCAGCCGATGAGAAATATGGCGCAGCAGGGCCGGCCGTTGATGAACCCGCGGATGATGATGAGAGGCAGACCGTCATTGCCGGGCCGGCAGATGATGCAGCAGGGCCGGCAGTTTTTCCCTCAGCAGCAGATGGCCGGAGCAGGTTTGAGAAACGCAGGCACAGGCGGAGGAGGCTTAAAAGGAATGCTTTCCCGTTTTTTACCCGGATCAGGAGGAAGCGCTGCCGGGTCCGCACCGGCAGCGGCCAGCGGAGGAGCAGGCGCAGGCCTGCAGGGATTGCAGGGAATTCAGAGTCTGGCAAGTCCGGCATCACTGTCGAGCATGCTCGGCAACGTTCAGAAGGTGCTCGGCGTGGCGCAGCAGGTTACGCCGATGATCCAGCAGTACGGCCCTTTAGTACGGAATCTGCCCGCCATGATGAAGCTTTACAGTCAATTAAGCAGCAGCGATGATGAGAATGAAGATAGTGAATCCGGCGAGACAAAAGAAACAGCCGAACAGGACAAAAAGGATGAAGATGAAAAAACGGACGAAACTGAAGGTGAAAACAAATCAGACGCCTCATCTAAAACATCAAAGAAGACATCTGAAAAAGCATCCGCTTCACAAGAAAAAGACGAAACTGAAGCAGCATCAGCGGAACAGCCGCGTCCAAAAAGAACATCGGGCAGATCAAAGCCGAAATTATATATTTAACATTCTTTGATATCTCACGAAAGATTAGCTATAATGAGATCAGAAGAATGCAAGATTTGAGCCGTTTAACTACGGCTTTTTATATTGCCTCTACACTCACTTTTGATAGGAGGACATCTAATTGGACGTTATCAAAATCTCGCCGCGCGGCTATTGTTACGGCGTTGTTGATGCCATGGTCATAGCCAAAAACGCGGCACTCGATAAAAATTTGCCAAGACCTATATATATACTCGGAATGATCGTTCATAATAAACATGTCACAGATGCGTTTGAAGAAGACGGAATTTACACGCTTGACGGCACTAACCGTCTGGAGATTTTAAAGCAGGTGGAAAAAGGAACCGTTATTTTCACCGCACACGGAGTATCTCCGGAAGTAAGAAAAGCCGCTGAGGAAAAAGGGCTTGTTGCGATTGACGCCACATGCCCGGACGTCACGAAAACACATGACTTAATCCGAAAAGTAAAAGCAGAGGGCTACCACGTCATTTATATCGGCAAAAAAGGCCACCCCGAGCCAGAAGGAGCCGTCGGCGTCGCCCCTGAAATCGTTCATCTCGTTGAAACAGAGGAAGATGTGAGAAACCTCGATATTCAGGCTGAGAAATTAATCGTTACAAACCAAACGACCATGTCCCAGTGGGACGTCCATGATATTATGGAATCAGTCCAAGAAAAGTACCCGCACGTGGAATATCATCAGGAAATCTGCCTGGCTACACAGGTTCGTCAAGAAGCTGTCTCAGAGCAGGCAAAGAAAGCGGACTTAACCATTGTTGTCGGCGATCCGAAAAGCAATAACTCCAACAGGCTGGCTCAAGTGTCAGAAGAAATCGCCGGAACAAAAGCCTACCGCATCGGAGACATCAGTGAATTGAAGCTCGAATGGCTCAAAGACGTCAATACCGTCGCCGTTACCGCGGGCGCTTCAACACCGACACCGATTACAAAGGAAGTCATCCGGTTTTTAGAGCAGTTTGACCATAACGATGAATCCACATGGCAGCTTGAGCACAATGTGCCGCTCAAAAAAATCCTTCCGAAAGTAAAAATAAAAAACTGAGGCCCCGGGCCTCAGTTTTTTTATAGGAAGGTAAATGGATTTGTGTCTGTTTCGGAAGCGAAAATACGCACGTCGTAATTTTTCTCCCCGGCCATTGCCGTAAGCTTCTCAGCAGTTCCTTTTCTCATGATCTTTTCAGCATAATGCCCCGGGTCCACGACGTTTAACCCCATCATCATCGCATCATGCGCTACATGGAAATAAAGGTCGCCTGTCACGTAAACATCTGCACCCTTCCTCTTAGCCTGGTAAATATATTTATTTCCGTCACCGCCAAGCACTGCGACTTTTTTCACCTTGCTGGTTCGCTCTCCGACCATCCGGACTCCGTTAACGTCAAATTTTTCTTTCACAAACAGCGCAAACTCTTCAAGCGTCATGTCTTGCTGAAGTTTTCCAATGCGGCCGAGTCCTTTTTCAAGCGGGGACTGCTCCACCGGATAAATATCATACGCCACCTCTTCATACGGATGGCTTTTTTTCAGCGCTTTTATGATGGTTTTCTCCATACTGGCCGGATAAACGGTCTCAAGTCTCACTTCATGGACGAGTTCCAGCTCTCCCGTCTGTCCGATAAACGGGTCTGCCCCCTCCAGCGGTTTAAAGCTGCCGATTCCCTCAGAAGAGAATGCGCAATGGCTGTAATTGCCGATATGTCCCGCTCCGGCATTGCCGAGTGCGGTTCTTACAGCTTCTTCATAGTCTTTCGGCACATACACGGCAAGCTTTTTCAGCGGGTCCGAATATGTCGGAACGAGCACTTCTGTGTCTGTCAGGCCGAGAGCTTCCGCAAGCAGATCGTTAACACCGCCGTCCGCCACATCAAGATTCGTATGAGCCGCATATACGGCAATATCATGCTTTATACATTTCTCAATCAGTCTTCCGCCAGGCTGATCAGTGGTGATCTGTTTAAGCGGCCGAAAAATCGGCGGATGGTGAGCGATAATTAAGTCAACCTTTTTTTCAATGGCTTCATCCACCGTCTGTTCCAAAACATCCAGCGTGACCATGACGTTTTTCACCGGCTTATTCAATGTGCCGATCTGCAGGCCGATTTTGTCTCCTTCCACCGCAAAAGCCTTCGGTGAAAATTGTTCAAACAGCTGGATGATTTCCTGTCCGTTCACATGTTTAGGCATGTCCGATTACCTCCTTCAGCAGTAAGATCCGCTCTTTCAGTTCAACTAATTTTTCCTGGTTTTCATTCTTTGCGCTGCGGCTGATCTGTTCATAAATTTGTTCAGTATGCTTAAGTTCCTGGGTCCATTTCCGAAGAAACACTTCACTCTTTTCTTTTAACAAAAACGGACCGGCAAGCATTCCGGCAGCCATCGTGGTGTCCCGGTACGGCGCATCACGGTCGCCGGTTTCCGCGACGAGTATTTCATAACACTTTCCGTCTTCTTCGAGAATCACTTCGTCAATCAGTTCATAGCCTTCCTGATAAAGCCACTCTCTTATATGAACGGCATGAATATTCGGCTGCAGAATCAGCCGTTCACGCCCCGTCAGTTTTGTTTTTCCGGACTCCAAAATATGAGCGATCAGCGCTCCGCCCATGCCCGCGATTGTGATGGCGTCCGCTTCTCCCTTTTCAAGGACGCTCAGCCCGTCACCTTTCCTTACGGAGATAAGAGCGCTTAAGTCCAACTTTTCCACCTGCTGTTTGGCGGATAGAAACGGCCCGTCTGTAATTTCACCGGCGATTGCGCGGTTTGCCAGATGATTTAAAACAGCATAGCAGGGGAGATACGCATGGTCTGACCCGATATCAGCCACCAGGGCACCCGGAGGGATATATTCCGCTACAGACTGCAATCTTTTAGATAACTTCATTTCATTCACAATATCACAACTTTTCTCAGGTTCTTTTTCCTTTACTATCATATAAAAAAACCGCCCGGAATCCAAGCGGCGGATAGAGTTTTTCATATGTCTTTTATATAGGGACAGGTAAAGCTTTATTTAATCTCAGAAACCCATTTTGCCATGTCATCCAGCTTTTCGGCCGGGACAAGGCCGGCTGGCATCCCGTTGCCGCCTTTTTCAATTCTCGTTTTAATCGCAGCGACATCTTTTCTTTTGCCGACGCCTTTTAAGCTCGGACCTGAGACACCTTCATAGTTTTCCCCGTGACAGGTGATGCAGTTCGCTTTATAAATCTCTTCAGGTGAAGCGTTTGCAGTTTCCTTTTCGGCATTTTTGCTTTCACCGCCGCTTGCGATCTGATGCGCATCTCCATTTCCTTTTACTGACAGAAAGAAAGTCAGCCCTATTCCCAGAACTGCGATGAGCAAAAAAGGAATCAGCGGATTCCACTTCATATCTCCATCCCCCTTTTTCATTCTCCCCCTATGTAAACACTTCTAATTCTAACTTATTTTTACAAAATGTAAATGGTCTCATTAAGCAATTTCATTGATTTCACAATTTATACATAAACAAAAATAACTGTTTTGTTCACCCAAAATTGTCTTTATTCTATTGTATAATGAATTGTATACGCTTACAATAAGGAATATAAATTAACTTATCCCGCTTTCCCTCTATTCAGGACATGCCGCATTTTTCCGAACCCATTTGCAAAACACATGCTTATCCAGTAAAATAAAGGTATATTATCCATATATCTTATACGTAAAAAAGAACGGATCAACAGACCCGTTCCATTCTATTCGAGAAAATCCTTCAGACGTTTGCTTCTGCTAGGATGTCTCAATTTACGAAGCGCTTTTGCTTCAATTTGGCGAATACGCTCTCTCGTTACTCCAAACACTTTGCCGACTTCTTCAAGCGTTCTTGTGCGTCCGTCATCCAGACCGAAACGGAGACGCAGCACGTTTTCTTCACGATCCGTCAACGTATCCAGCACATCTTCCAGCTGTTCTTTCAAAAGCTCATATGCCGCATGATCCGACGGAGACGTCGCTTCCTGGTCTTCAATGAAATCACCGAGATGTGAATCATCTTCTTCACCGATCGGCGTTTCTAAAGAAACAGGCTCTTGGGCAATTTTTAATATTTCACGAACTTTTTCAGGCGTAAGATCCATGTCTTCAGCAATCTCTTCCGGTGACGGCTCTCTGCCCAGATCCTGAAGAAGCTGACGCTGCACACGGATTAATTTGTTGATCGTTTCCACCATGTGAACCGGGATACGGATCGTTCTCGCCTGGTCAGCGATGGCGCGTGTAATCGCCTGTCTGATCCACCAAGTCGCATACGTACTGAATTTATATCCTTTACGGTAGTCAAATTTTTCGACGGCTTTCATGAGACCCATGTTTCCTTCTTGAATCAAGTCTAAGAAAAGCATGCCGCGGCCGACATACCGTTTAGCAATGCTGACAACTAAACGAAGGTTTGCTTCAGCCAATCTGCGTTTAGATTCTTCGTCACCTTCTTCAATTTTTTGAGCATAGGTGATTTCTTCTTTAGCAGAAAGAAGATTTACCCGTCCGATTTCCTTAAGGTACATGCGGACTGGATCATTGATCTTTACGCCAGGCGGTACGCTGAGGTCATTAAGGTCAAATTCTTCTTCGGCTTTGGCAAGCTGTTGAATATTAGGATCTTCCGTTTCTTCATTCTCACTAATTAATTCAACACCTTGTTCTCCTAAAAATTCATAATACTCATCCATTTGGTCTGATTCAATTTCAAAGCTGGACATGCGTTCAGCAATTTCTTCATATGTTAAAACGCCACGTTTTTTTCCGGTTTCAGTAAGCTGGTCTTTTACCTGATCCAGTGTAAGTTCTGTTTCTGTCTCGTGGGTTTGTTTATCAGCCATTATGGATCCCTCCTTCCAAAGCTTGCAACGAATTCTAAAAGCGGTATGTTTCTTATCCGTCCCGGGAGCCTTCTCTCTTTTTCAGCATGCAGGGCAGCGGATAATAAGTGACAATTCATGATGAGGTTAAGCGATCTATTTGCTCCTCCGCAAGGAATCATTGCCAAGAGAACGCAAGCCTCTTTTTTGATGTTATTTTAATGATCGGTTCAATGCGACAATTTCTTGAGCCAGAGACGCAGCTTTCACAAAGTCTTTCTGCCTCTCTGCATCCGCTCGTTCTGCTTCTTTTTCCTTTATCATTGACCATTTTCGGTGATCCAACACTTTTTTTACGTAATCGGATAACTCGGCCTCTGAGAGCTCCTCGTTTATTTGGAGCATCCCTATATCTGAAAGCAGCTGGCTGATTTCATCATCCTGCATTCTCGCCATAAGATGCTGCGGCGTCATTTCAGCGCCCTCTTCATAAACAGCGTACAGATATGCTGCCAGCGCACGATGTCCGTCAATGTTAAATTCAAAGCCGACACGCTCAATCACTTTCTTTATGACGTTTCGGTCTCTCAGCATATGAGCGAGAAGAAGTCTTTCCGCATTCTCATAGGCGGGACGGAGACGGCGCCGTTTCGCTTTTGTCGTCACCCGGGCCCGTCTTGGCTGCGGTTCGGCGTTTTTGCCGCCAGGGGCGTTTTGGGCGGCATAGATGGAAAGCTGTTCAGTCAAAGATTCTACCGAAAGAGAAAATTCGGAGGCGAGCTGCTTCACATACATTTCCTGCTCAAGCGACCCTGAAAGAGCGCTGATTTCTTTCAGCACTTCTTTCATGTAAGCGAGCCGGTCTCCTTCGTCAGATAAGTTTTTCCCTTTGCGGAAATATTGCATTTTAAAAGCCATGACCGTAACGCTTGCATCAATGATATCTGTCTTGAATTTTTCTCCGCCCTGAGTTCTGACATAGTCATCAGGATCAAGACCGTCAGGCATCATGCTTACTCTTACCTTACAATCAGCTTTCTGAAGCAGGTCGGCCGCTTTCAGCGTAGCTTCGTACCCGGCTTTATCCGAATCGTAGCAGAGAATGACCTCCTGAACATTTCTTCTCAGGATTTTCACATGCTCTTCGGTGAGCGACGTCCCCATTGTGGCGATACTTTCTTTTACGCCTGAGCTGACGGCGGAAATGACATCCGCAAAGCCTTCAAACAGAACGGCTCTCTCCTCTTTCCTGATCGGCAGGCGGGCCTTATGGAAGTTGTACAGCAGCTTAGATTTATGAAACAGCGGCGTTTCCGGACTGTTCATATATTTCGGCTGCTGGCTTCCGAGCGCCCTTCCTGAAAAAGCCGCCACGGCTCCGTGATGATCATGAATGGGAAACATGATTCTGTTTCTGAAACGGTCAAAATATCCGCTACCGTCTTCCCTTCTGATCAGCAGACCCGCTTTCTCCATCAGTTCTTCCTCAAAACCGCGCTTTTTCAAGAATTTCGTCATGAAATCCCAGGAATCCAGCGCGTAGCCGATTTCAAACTCATCTATGAGCTCTTTCGTAAAACCCCTTGATAAAAGGTAATCTAACGCTTCCTGGCCTTCCTTTGTATTCATTAGCAAATGATGGTAAAATTTCTTCAGAAGCTCGTGAGCTTCCGCCATCTTCTGGTCTCCGGAAGATTCCGGCCTGGATGCAGAGTGAATCGTTATATCATCAGGGAAATCAATCTGATATTTATCAGCAAGGTGAGAAACAGCTTCCGTAAATGAATAGCCTTCCATCTGCCGTAAGAACGAGAAAACGTTCCCGCCCGCTCCGCATCCGAAGCAATGAAAGATCTGCTTATCACTGGAGACGGAAAACGAGGGCGTGTTTTCACCGTGAAACGGACAGAGCCCAAAGTAGTTGCGGCCTTGCTTTTTCAATTGGACATAATCACCTATGACTTCAACAATGTCTGCTGACTGCTGCACCTGATTAACTACTTCATCTGGTATGCGGTTTCCCATCTTATAACACTCCGTCGTACATTATTCGATGTTTTGATTTGAAATCCCTTCATCATTCGACAGGATTTTTTTAAGCAGGGTAACAAATCGATCCCGATCTTCTTTATTTAATTTTTTAGGTCCTTTGGAATAGATGCCGCTTCTTCTCATTTTGCCCGACATATGACGGCTCATCAGAGCGAAGTCAATCGTGTCTTCAGTATAAGAACGGCCCCTTTCCGATAAGACGGCGATATTTCTGTTCAGCAGAAGAGATGCTAAACCGATATCCTGCGTGACTACGACGTCTCCCGATCTCACATGGTTTGCGATGTATAAATCTGCCGCTTCTTTATGAGGATCAACGTATATCCAGTTCTCGTCTTTGCTTCTGGAAAGCTGGTAGTGTTCAAATGATGCGACGAAAATAACACGAACGCTGAATTGCGATGCAATGAGCAAGATTTCCTCTTTTACGGGGCATGCGTCTGCATCGACAAAAATCGTCTTTTCTTTTTCATTTAGAAGACTAATTCTCCATCCCTCCATCAATCTCCTGCATAAAAACAAGCGAAATCGCATATGCTCCATGACTGCGGATCTATTTTGAGTCTTTGTCGAAAAATTTCCGGGAGTTATTCTTGACATCTTACCCGTAATAGTTTATTCGTATCACACTAAGCTTAAACCTAAAAATAAACATTTTATCACAATTTTTTATTATAATACAAACTTCGCGAAGATGCCATCCTTTTTGTTTATTCCCTATTTGCATACCCAAAAACCCAGGATAAAGCGTCCTGAGTTATCGGCCCTTTGTTTTCAGATGATGAATGATGTTCGCTGTTTCCTCGACCGCTTTGTTCGAAACGTCAACGACTTGGCAGCCGATCCGATCCACGATTTTCTCAAAATACTCCAGCTCTTCTTTAATTCTGTTGATGTTAGCGTAAATGGCTTTGTCATTTAAGCCGAGAGATTTTAACCGTTCTTTTCGAATATGGTTCAGTTTATCAGGGCTGATTTTTAACCCGATGCATTTTTTCGGATCAACGCTGAACAGTTCTTCCGGCGGATCGACTTCAGGTACAATCGGCACGTTGGCCACCTTCAGGCGCTTATGGGCAAGATATTGAGATAATGGGGTTTTAGACGTTCTTGATACGCCAAGCAGGATGATATCGGCTTTTAAAATGCCTCTTGGGTCCCTGCCGTCGTCATATTTAACAGCAAACTCGATCGCCTCGACCTTTTTGAAATAATCTTCATCAAGCTGGCGGACGCGGCCCGGTTCATATTTCGCCGTCAGACCGTAGGCTGTTTCCATTTTGTCGATGAGCGGACCGATAATATCGTAGTACATCACATTCGCTTTTTCCGCTTGTTCAACTAAGTATTTGCGCATTTCAGGAACAACGAGCGTAAAACAGATAATGCCGCCGTCCGCTTTGGCGAGAGACACGACTTCATTAATGGTGCCGATATCTTCCACATAAGGTATTCTTCTGATATGCGTATCATCGGCTGAGCCATTAAACTGGCTGAGCGAGGCTTTTACAACGAGTTCGGCGGTTTCTCCGACTGAGTCTGATACTACATAAATGATGCGATTGTCCATGTTATCCCCCCGTTAGTTTTCAAGCTTATATGATTTCATTCTCTGATAAACTGACAAGTATCTTGGTCATATTCGTTTTGGTAAAGCGGCCGATGACCTCAAAGCCTTTATCCGTATCTTTAATAACGGGCAGGGCATCGATCTGTTTCTCAATCAAATATTTGGCGATGTCCATCACATAATCGTCACGCCGGCAGACGGCGATATTCGGCATTCTGGTCATAATAATATGAACCGGTATTGAGGCAAGTTCCTGCTGGCCGATGCTCGCCCGCAGCAAATCTTTGCGTGACAGCACACCGACTAAGACAGCATCACGATCTACGACAAATAACGTGCCGACATCTTCTAAAAACATGGTGCAGATGGCATCGTATACCGAGACGTTTTCATTGATGACGACAGGGATCGATTGAAAATCTTTCACTTGCAGCTTTTTCAGTTTATCCGCAAGCAGCTGATTTCCCGTTTTTCCGGTATAAAAATAACCGACCCGGGGACGGGCCTCTAAGAAGCCTGACATGGTGAGTATGGCCAAGTCCGGCCGCAGCGTGGCTCTTGTTAAATTGAGCTGTTCTGCAATATGCTCTCCGGTAATCGGGCCGTTTTCCTTTACAATTTGTAAAATTTGTTCTTGCCGTTTATTTAATTCGATCGTACTCACCACCTTTATGGAAGGGTTTCATTATCTATGTTTTTCATTCTGTGATGTTTATGTAAAAGGGGAAAAGACGATTGCCGATCACACAGCAACCGTCTTTTTCTTTATTTTACAATAAGATGATTCATATTAGCAAAAGACTTGATCACATCTGCAAGTGCAGTCATTTGCGCTAAACGGTTGGTTTTTAATGCTTCATTGTCCGCATTTACCATCGTGTGATTAAAGTAATCTTCGATCGGCTCCTTTAATCCGCTGAGCGCGGCCAGCGCCTGTTCATAGCTTTTAGAGGCAAAGCTTTCAGCGACGCTGTCTTTTGTTTTTTGATAAGCGTCAAACAGCTTTTTCTCCTGTTCATTTTCAAACAGATCCGGCTTGATATCACGGCTCTCGCCTTTTTTACTGATGGAGATGACCCGGCCCAGTGATTCAGCCGTTTCTTTAAATCCAGGTGTGCCGAGGTGTTTCTCAAGCACTTTTGCTTTAGAAACAGCTGCATACGGCTCAAGCTCCGTGCTGTCCAGAACGGCTTCAATCACGTCATGACGGATGTCTTCAGCGTTTAAGACGTATTTCAGACGCTGTGTAAAGAAATCGAGAAGCTCATTTTCTTTTTCCGTTTCTGTCAATGACAGCAGTTCTTTAAAAGAGATGCCCCAGTTGCGGTCGATCAGAATGGAAACGATGCCGCTTGCCTGACGGCGCAATCCGTACGGATCCTGAGAACCTGTCGGGATCACGTCAATGCTGAAGAAGGAAGCAATCGTGTCCAGTTTATCGGCTAATGCCACAACCGCACCGGTAAAGGTTGAAGGCACCTCTCCCCCGGCCGCTCTCGGCATGTAGTGCTCATTTACCGCGGCAGCGACGGCTTCATCTTCACCGAGCATGCGCGCATATTTTTCTCCCATGACGCCTTGAAGCTCAGGGAACTCATAAATCATATGTGTAACAAGGTCAAATTTAGAAATCTCTGCGGCGCGCTTCACACGTTTTTGCGTCTGTTCATCAGCCTTTAGGCGGACGGCTAGTTTACCCGCAATGGTGACCACTCTTCTTACTTTATCCCCGAGGGAACCGAGCTCTTCATGGAAAACAATATTTTCTAGTTTCTTCACATTTTCATCAATGTTCAGCTTTTGGTCTTCCTTGTAGAAGAACGCAGCATCTGAAAGTCTTGCTCTCAGCACTTTCTCGTTTCCGCGGGCAACATTTTCAAGGGCATGGCTGTTCCCGTTTCTTACCGTAATAAAATGAGGCAGCAGATTCCCGTTTTCATCTTTTACCGGGAAGTAGCGCTGATGCTCTTTCATGGTTGTCACAAGCACTTCTTCAGGTAAAGAAAGAAACTCGGGTTCAAAAGAGCCGTAAAGCGCTGTCGGATATTCCACCAGATGATTAACTTCGTTCAGCAGATCTTCATCTATCGGAATATTCCATTTCTTTTCGTTTGCAAGCGCGTCCAGCTGACCCTGAATCATTTGTTTGCGCACTTTCGGGTCGGCAATGACGTGCTGTTCTTTCAGCAGCTCTTCGTATGATGACGGTGCATCAACAGATACTTCTCGGCCGAGAAAACGGTGTCCCTGTGTGTTCCGGCCTGTCTCTACGTTCGTGATGTCAAACGGAATGACGTCTTTTCCGAAGAGAGCGGCAATCCATTTGATCGGACGGATATAACGCAGATCCTGTGTGCCCCAACGCATGTTTTTCGGGAAATGCATTCCGGTAATCAAGTTTTCCAGCTGCGGTAAAAGTGTTTTCGTCTCTTGTCCCGCCTGGAATTTTTGGACGAAAACATATTCCGTGCCGTTTACATCTTTAATATACAGGTCATCCACTCCGGCGCCTTGGCCTTTGGAAAAACCGATAGCGGCTTTTGTCCAGTTTCCGTCAGTATCCAGAGCGATTTTTTTTGCCGGCCCTTTTGCTTCTTCCTGAATATCAGCCTGTTTTTCTGCTACGTCTTTTATATATACTGCCAGACGTCTCGGTGTATTAAAAAGTTTCACTTCACCGTGGGCAATATTTTTTTCAGCCAGCCAGCCGGTCAGTTTGTCACCGAGCTGCACCATGCTGTCATGTAAAAAACGCGCCGGCATTTCCTCGAGTCCGATCTCTAAAAGCAAATCTTGTTTACTCATGGGAAGAGCCCTCCTCTTTAAGCATTGGGAACCCTAATTTTTCCCGTTCTTCATAATACGTTTTTGCTACTTTTCTCGCTAAGTTGCGGACCCGTCCGATATAACCCGTCCGCTCTGTCACTGAGATTGCGCCTTTTGCGTCAAGCAGGTTAAATGTGTGAGAGCATTTCAGCACATAATCATAGGCCGGATGCACAAGGCCGTTATCCATTTGTCTGATTGCTTCTTTTTCGTAAGTGCTGAACAAATGGAAAAGCATATCCACATCTGATGTTTCAAATGTATAAACGGAATGTTCATATTCAGCCATCATAAACAAATCTTTCACTGTGAATCCTGATGTCCATTCAAGATCAAAGACGTTTTCTTTATCCTGAATATAAGACGCAAGACGCTCAATGCCGTACGTAATCTCAACAGACACCGGTTTACATTCAATTCCGCCCACCTGCTGGAAGTACGTAAACTGGGTGATTTCCATACCGTCAAGCCATACTTCCCAGCCAAGGCCTGCACAGCCTAAAGACGGGTTTTCCCAGTTGTCTTCTACGAAACGAATATCATGCTCGAGCGGATCAATACCGAGAGCGCGCAATGAATCTAGGTAAAGCTCCTGGATGTTATCAGGCGACGGCTTGATAATGACTTGGAATTGGTGATGCTGATAAAGTCTGTTCGGGTTTTCTCCGTACCGTCCGTCCGCAGGCCGTCTGGAAGGCTCAACGTAAGCCACTTTCCACGGCTCGGGTCCGATGCTTCGTAAAAATGTATACGGGCTCATTGTGCCTGCGCCTTTCTCCACATCATACGACTGCATGAGCACACAGCCTTCATTAGACCAGTGCTTCTGCAAGGTTAAAATCATATCTTGAATGTTCATTTCAAGCACCTCCACTTTCTCCATTCTTTTACAAGTGCGGCGGCAATCAAAAAACTCCCGTCTCTATGCTTGCCAGCCGCAAACATAGGGACGAGAGTTCTCCCGCGGTTCCACCCTAGTTGCTGAGGATGTGAATCGCTCAGCCTCTTTTTAAAGAGTTGCTCAAGAATGCCTTTCGTTGCGCGCTCATCCCTAGCTTACACTGTCCTAAGGTCGCTTATATGAGTTGGACGCAAGTACTTCTTTCTGTCACTGCAACATATTTTATAATAAATCATCATATAAAAAGATGGGCAGAATGTCAACTTTTGTTTTCATCCAAAAGGTTCTTCATGCTTTCCATCTGATCTAAAAACCGCTTTGACTTTAAATAAAGCCCTGAATATTCCTCGTAATACAGATCAATGACCCGTTTTATTTCATTTTTGGTTTCGTGCTTTAACGAGACGCTGCCGAGCCTTCCGATATCAAAGTAATAAAAAAGCCTTAGCAGCCTTGCCGTTTGCGGCGAAATCGGAACTTTGTACGGATCCTTTTCAAAGCAGCGGTGGCAGATAAAACCGTTATCTCTTATGGAAAAATGAAACGTCCCGTCCCGGCTTTTACAGTGGACACAATGATTCAGCTCCGGATACAGCCCCATGACGCCAAGCATTTTCATCTGAACGATGAAGGTGATCACGTCCGGGTCAGTCCCCTCATTCAGCCTCTTAAAGGATTCGAGAATCAATTCGAATAAATAGGGGTTCGGTTTCTTCTCTTCCGTTCCTTTGTCAGTGAGTTCAGCGATAAAAGCGGCATATGCCGTCAAAAACAAGTCTTCTCTGATCGTTCTCATGCTGAGAATCATTTCACCCTGCTGGAGCGTGCCGAGTCCGGATGTTCTTTGCATTAAAAATGACCCGTACAAAAAAGGCTGGCTGACTGCTGACAGCCGGCTGGCTGACTTCCTGGCACCCCTTGCCATGACGCCGATTTTGCCGTGTTCCCTCGTCAGCAATGTCACGATTTTATTCGTCTCTCCGTAGTCATTCGTACGAAGCACGATTCCTTCACATTTTGTCAGCATTTCCGCACCTTCCAACAACGGGAGGGGCCAAGAGGTTTACAAAATTGGAAAATCAATACGGGCTAGCTCATCTTCCGGTTCTTCGGGTCTTTCCAGGTTCTCTTTTTCCAGTTCTTTAAAAAGAAGGTACGTATCAACACTTCCTGTTTGAGAAAATACGTTCCAGGTAAAATTCAACACAAAAAACCCACCTTTCATCATTAAACTAGCTTGCCAATCCAAATTCTTACCCTTATCTTGACCTGATGTCCTCCTTTTCATGTTAAACAAATTTTGCTAACGAATCCCTGTTTCTGTGAGGTAATCCCACACATCAGGCATGCGCCTCAGATGACTTAATATTCATCCTCTTTGAAGCCGAAATCACGCAGCTGAGACATTTTATTCCGCCAGTCCTTCTGCACCTTCACCCAAAGTTCCAGGTAAACACGTGAGCCCAGCAGCGCTTCAATATCAGCCCGCGCTCTTTTGCCGACTTCTTTCAGAAGAGCTCCTTTTTTCCCGATGACGATTCCTTTTTGAGAATCCCGCTCGACCACGATGGTGGCAGCGACATGGACGGAGCCGTTCTCCTGCCCTTTAATGGACTCGATAGCGACAGCGATGCTGTGCGGCACTTCTTCCCTTGTAAGATGGAGCACCTTTTCCCTGATCAGTTCAGAAATAATAAACCGCTCAGGATGGTCAGTCACCTGATCGCTCGGATAGAACTGAGGCCCTTCCGGTAAATACGCTTCAATCTGCGTGAGCAGGGTCTCGACGTTGTTTCCTTCCAAAGCTGAGATCGGCACGATTTCCTTAAACGGATAGCGCGAACGGTACTCATCAATTAAAAGAAGGAGCTGATCAGGGTGGATCTTATCAATTTTGTTTACGATCAAAAAGACCGGCGTGGACGTCTGTCCAAGCTTTTCAATGATAAACTCGTCGCCCTTTCCGTATCCTTCCTCGGCGTTAATCATAAATAACACCAAGTCAACTTCTTTCAGCGTGTTCTGCGCCACTTTCATCATAAAATCGCCAAGCTTGTGCTTCGGTTTGTGAATGCCCGGTGTATCAATAAAAATGGTCTGCGATGTGCCTGTTGTCAGCACCCCTTGGACTTTATTTCTCGTTGTCTGGGGTTTGTCGCTCATGATGGCGATCTTTTGACCGATGACCCTGTTTAAAAAGGTCGACTTTCCAACATTCGGTCTTCCGATGATTGATACAAATCCTGATTTAAAGCTTTCGTTCGTCATGTAAATCCTCCGATGAAAATGCGCCCGGCAATAATTCTTCCGCAGTCATTTCTTTTATTTGTCCCTGTAAGTTGGTCAGAATAACAAGCATATCCTTTGAGCACAGCTCGGAAATTACTTGTCTGCAGGCTCCGCACGGTGAAACCGGTCCCGGAGTGTCCGCAGCCACGGCGAGCATCGCAAATTCCGTATCCCCCTCGGAAACAGCTTTGAATATCGCCGTGCGTTCAGCACAGTTGCACATGCTGTATGCCGCATTCTCAATGTTGCAGCCTCTGTACACTTTTCCGTCTTTGGTAAGAAGAGCGGCTCCCACTCTGAAGTTTGAATACGGCACATATGCTGTATCCCGTGCTGTTAATGCTTCTTGAATCAATTCTTGTCTGTTCATGTGTACTTTTCCTCTCTTACCTTAATCCTGAATGATACCGCTGTCACTTTTATTTTACATAATTATGATTGGTTTTTCACGCCCATTTTTGGCAATGTAAAATAATTGTAAGAATCTTCTGCTAACATATCTTCGGCAAGAAGATGAGTAAACCAATAATACACGAAATCACGGCAAAGACGCAAACGGCTCCGGCGGCCGCATCCTTTGCCGCTTTTGCGAGCGGATGATACTGATCGGTAACTAAATCAACAACATGCTCTATCGCCGTATTTACAAGCTCAAGAGCAAGCATTCCGCCGATCAGGATCAAAATAACGGCCCATTCGGCCGTACTGAGCCCGGTGAGAAAACCGCAAAGGATAACGGCGCAGGCCGCGATAATATGAAATTGAAAATTCCGCTCTGACCGCGCCGTTTTCCAGATTCCCCTCCATGCATGGACAAAGCTTTTCAGGAATCTGCTCCACTCGTTTTTATGATCTCGTGAGTCCATACTCATCCAGCAAATCCTTTTGCTTTGAAAACATTTCTTCCTCTTCTTCTTTTGTCATGTGATCATAGCCCAACAGATGCAAAAAGCCGTGGACGGCCAGAAAGCCAAGCTCTCTCATAAACGAATGGCCGTACTCTTCAGCCTGCTCCTTCGTTCTGTCGGCACTGATGATAATATCTCCTAAAACAGGCGGCATGTCAGCGCCCACGATTTCAACCTCGTCTTCTCCTTCTTCCTCAAGCGCAAACGAAATGACGTCAGTCGGGGTGTCTTTTCCCCGGTAGTCTCTGTTGATTTCTCTGATTTCCTCGTTTGTCACAATCGTAACCGATACTTCAGCCTGATCCTGAACGCCTTCTTTTTCCGCCGCAAATTGAAGCAGCTTCTCTACTTCTTGAAGCGCATCGGCTGAGACGCTGTTTGTTTCATCAACAATATCTATGAGTAAACCCATTTATTTCACCTTCTTCGTAGCCTCCGGATATTCAATCCGGGAGTGGAAAATTCCTTTTAAAGTCGCACATAGTGTTTTTGCAATCGTATCCAGCTCTCGGAACGTGAGATCACATTCTGAGAACTGCCCGTCCTGAAGCTTGTCGGATATAATTCCCCGCACCAGTTTTTCAATCCGTTCGGGATTGGGATTATGCATGGAACGGACGGCAGCTTCGACGCTGTCGGCCACTGAAATGATTGCAGCTTCTTTTGATTGCGGCTTCGGCCCGGGGTATCGGAACTCTTGCTCTGTAATCTGGTCGCCCTTTTCCTTCGCTTTATAATAAAAGAATTTTAAAAGAGACGTTCCGTGATGCTGCTCCGCGATATCCACGAGCTCTTTCGGAAACTTATAGCTTCTGAGCATATTCGCACCGTCTGTCGTATGCGCGATGATAATATTTTTGCTGAGCTGAGGAGACAGCTTGTCATGCGGATTATCCATATTCATCTGATTTTCAATAAAATATTGCGGGCGTTTCGTTTTGCCGAGATCGTGATAATACGCACCGACCCTTGCCAAAAGACCGTTTGCCCCTACAGCTTCACAGGCCGCTTCCGACAAATTCGCCACCATGACGCTGTGATGATATGTACCGGGTGTTTCCGTTAAAATCTTTCGAAGCAGGGGATGGTTCGGATTAGACAGTTCAATCAGCCTCATCGTAGAAAGAATGCCGAATCCCGTCTCAAAAAACGGCATCAGACCGATAATCAAAACGGATGAAGCCAGTCCCGAGACGACCCCCATCAGCATCAGCGTTCCGATTTCAACGGGCGACAGCGCCGTGTTTTGGATTAATAAAAGCGACAGCACGATAATCATATTAATAAATGAGACGAACAATCCCGCCTGCAATATTTTAGATCTCGCGTTATGTTTCCCCAAAAACAGGATGCCTGAAATGCTGCTGATTAAATAGTAGATACCGATCACATAATTAAATGTGCCCGTCACACCCTGATTAAACATCATACTGCCGCAGATCGCCAGAATGATGCTTCCTAAAATGGCAAGCCTTTCATTGAGCAGCAGCCTGATCAAAATCGCGCCGGCGGCAATCGGAACCAGATAGCCGATGTTGGTGTATTCAATCTTCTGAAATAGACTGACGACTTCCATTATGACGAGAATAAGCGTTGTAATGATAGAAAACAGCAATAGGGATTTATTTTTCAGCTTAAGCTCCTGCTGCTGTTTCTCGAAATAGTAGACAAGCGTGGCAATAAACAGCCCGATCATCAGAAGAAGGCCGCTGATCGGCTTTAACAGGTTGGAATTATTCAAAAGCCCCGTCAGTTCGAGCTTTCTGTATACTTCCCGGTCGATCAGGTCATTCTCTTCCACGAGAACCTGTCCTTGTTTGATCTGCACCGGCTGAACGCTGTCTGACGCTTCCTGACGTTTTTCATCGGTCGCTTTCGGATCAAATACGTAATTCGGGATCACCGCATATTTTCCGATTTCAGTCGCAGCCGCTAAATATTTTGACGGCACGGAGGCGCTTTTCAGCTCTTTGGCGACCTTATCCTTCGCTTCGGCAAGCTTTTCAGAAGGAATTTCACTGCTCATCACCGTATTCACCGCGGTTATGACAGAATCCCTCACAAATGAAAAATCTTCATTGTTCGCATGAAGAAGCGATTTAATGGCATCTTCCGAGAGGGATTCATTGACATCCTGTGTCAGCTTGCTTTTCACCGATTTGACCAGCGATTTTTCCGAAGGTGACTTTTTGTCTTTATCCGCATCTGTTTTCACTTCGCCGATGCTGTCAAATATGGAAGTGATCAGGTCAAGCCGGTTGTCGGTATAGCCTTTTTTCAGAGTGTATTGATCTTCTACTGCATCTTCGGCCGCTTGTTTTTTCGCTTCCGTCGCCTGCTGATCTTCCACTGTGGCGGGCGCGTAAATCGTCTTATCACTGACTGAGAACAAATCCAAATTAAGTGATTCAGGTTTTACATGAATAAAGAGCAAACCAAACATGATCGCTGAAAGCAGCAGATACAGCAGCACATGGGCTGAGCGGGCATGTCTGAAAGTGCGGAACCGTTCCCGGGCGCTTTTACCCTTTCCCTTCTTTTTCAAAACAAGAACCTCCTCCCTGAAACATCAGGAACACATCATATAAAAATGACCCGATAACGGGAGATCGGGTCATTTTTGCATTACTTTTGCTTATCATAAGCTTCAATAATCTTTGCAACAAGCGGATGTCTGACCACATCTGTCTGGTCAAGTTCAATCACGGAAATGCCGTTTATGTCATTCAGCATATCCCTCGCTACTGCAAGTCCCGATGTGACGCCTTTCGGCAGGTCAATTTGGCTTACGTCGCCCGTAATGATCATTTTAGAGCCAAAACCCAATCTCGTCAAAAACATTTTCATTTGAGCGGGAGTGGTATTCTGGGCTTCATCAAGAATCACATATGCGTCGTCAAGCGTCCGCCCTCTCATATAGGCAAGCGGGGCGATTTCGATAACCCCTCTTTCCATCAGACGCTCCGTATGGTCGCTTCCGAGCACATCGTGGAGCGCGTCATACAGCGGGCGCAGATAAGGATCTACTTTTTCCTTTAAGTCTCCGGGCAGAAAACCGAGGCTTTCACCGGCTTCCACAGCGGGTCTTGTTAAAATGATTTTTTTAATGTGGCCGTTTTTTAAAGCATGCACCGCTTTTACGACCGCCAAATATGTTTTGCCGGTTCCCGCCGGCCCGATGCCGAACACCATGTCGTTTTTCTTCATCGCCGCAACATATTCTCTCTGGCCGATGGTTTTGACACGGATCGGTTTGCCTTTTGCCGTTTTCGTTATTTCCTCTTCATACATGCTTTCAAAATAGTCCAGTTCATCTTTCTTTGCCATTTTCACGGCATACAGCACATCACGTTCCGAAATCTCGATCCCCTTGCGGATTAAAGTAAGGAGCGAGCCCAATAATCTGTCAGCAATCTCAAAAGACTCATCATTGCCGGAAACGTAAATGGTTTCACCGCGTGTGATGATGCTTACGCCCAGATCCTTCTCCATTAAATGTAAAAAGGAATCTTGGCTGCCGAACAAAGAAAGTGCTTCATCCGGGCTTTTCAGTTTGTGATTAATCGCAAGTAAATGTTCTGCCATTCTTTAGTCTCCCTGAACAATAGGTGTGGTTTGCACGATATCTTCTATAACTTGGTAGAGAATAATCAACTTTACTTTACCATTCTCAACGGATTGGTGCAAAACTTTTTCACTTTCCACCTCTCCGCTGCCGCTTAATCGCTTCTCTACGTCTTGTCTGCCCATTTTGATGCCGGCCTGAACCGCTTCGTCCTTCGTATAAGTCCGCACGGATGTTTCACTTTCTCTTGTCTGTTCTTTGGCGTAAGATACCGGAAGCTTCAGCCCCAGAAATTGAAACGGATGCTTTTCTTCCTCTGTTTTCGGATGTTTCAGCGGCTCCTCATTGAACCCGAAGCCCCAAAAAGGCACGCCCCATGATCCGAAAGACAGCTTGTGCTTCGTCCTTACTTTACCCGTATATAGCGTAAATGATGTTTCAAGAGGCACAGTTACTTCTGACTTGTACCATGTTTCTCCGTAAATTTCCGCTTTTGAGGCGACTTTCCGGTCTTCATTTCCGATCAGTCCTGAGACGAGGAGCTGTCCTTTGTCAACATGATCGTTCACAAAAGCCATCGGCTGCCCCTTTTGCACGAACATCCTTTTGATGACCGCCTTCTTTTTGGCAACGATATGACGGGGGCTCACGTACTTTTCTTTTGTCGGTTCATTTTTTTCAACCACTTTCATATGAAGGGCTGTCCCGTTCAATTCCACACCGACCCACGTAATATTATCGATGCCGTTTGTTAATGATTTTTGAATTTTCTCCGGCGTCATCATCAGAAATTGCAAACGGCCTTTTTTCACACCGATTTCTTCCAGGTGCTTCATCATCTGATGCTCGGTTTCAGGCTTGGCCCCTTTAATATCAATGTCCCAAATCATGTTGGACAAAAGAAACAATATAATGAAAAATATCACAAATCCCGCAGTAAAGCCCAGGTTTAATTTTGATTTGAGAAGCAGAAAGGGCAGGCCCTTTCTTTTTGTAAATCTTGCTTTGCATTCATGTTTTCTGATGACTCTTCTGAAAGCATGTACATCTTGAAGCTGAATCATCAGCAGAACACAGTCTTGCTTTTTTTTCACCGCAAAGATGGCGATTCCGTTTCTCGTGCATTCATTAAGCAGCCGTTCAATCCCTTTTCCTTTGACTTCCATTTGGACTTTACCCGAAAAAAATGACAGCCATTTGTTTTTCACATTATTTCCCCCCGGCTTTATGAATCGACATATCTTACGTGATCTATCGTGCCCTCCAAAAGGATTTCCTCAGGAAGGATTGCCTTAATGACCAAGTTTTTTCCTGATATGATACATTGCCCCTGCTTGAGCATCAGCCTGACTTCTTCTTCGCTGAACAGCAAGAGGCCTCTGTGATTCTCTATGTAGATATGAAGTCTGCCGACCATCGTAATGCGAGGCAGATCCATCATAACGTCCGGGGGAATTTCCAATGCTCTAGTCAGCCACGCCTTTACACGATTCTTTCTTTGCCCCATAAAAAAAGAACCCCCTTTCATCTCATATGTATGATTTGAAAAGGGGTTCTAACACTTTAATTTTTACCGATGCTCCGCATGGTCCGGTGCGGTTTTTTTGCACGGGGCGGACCTAAAATCTCACTGAATATGATGCCCTGCACTGCAGTTTCTTTCTTAATCTTGAGGGCTGATTTCTTCAGAGACGCATTTCGTGCGCGTTGAGATGTCAGCTTATGATCAAGCCCATTGAACATCTTCTCTGTCTCTGCAAGGCGCTTTTCAGCTTCCCTTCTTTTTTGCTCAAAAGGGTTCTCTTTGGAAACGGCAGGCATTTCTTCCGCTACCGGCTTATGCTCTTGCGGCGGCTGTGTGTGATCCTGCTTTTTTTTCTGATCTGCGGGACGTCTATTCGGCGGGCGTTTTTCATCTTTGTTTTTCTTGCCGAATATTGCCGATATAATGCCGATGACGGCGGCAATGACGAGCGGATTTGTCAGAATCTCGTGCATATAGCGGCTCCCTCCTTAATAGAGAGGTTATTGTTGGTCTTCATCTTGCTGGTCATTCGTCAGCTTGCCGATAGAATCCCTCATGTCCGTGTCAGCGTCGATATTTTTTATGTTCATATAATCCATGACACCGATGTTTCCTTCACGTAAGGCTTCAGCCATCGCAAGCGGCACTTCCGCTTCAGCTTCCACGACTTTCGCACGCATTTCTTCTACTCGCGCACGCATTTCCTGCTCTTGGGCGACGGCCATGGCGCGGCGTTCTTCGGCTTTGGCCTGTGCAATGTTTTTGTCTGCTTCCGCCTGGTCTGTCTGCAGAATCGCTCCGATGTTTTTGCCGATATCCACGTCGGCGATGTCAATCGAGAGAATTTCAAATGCGGTGCCTGAATCCAGCCCTTTGCCAAGTACGGTCTGCGAAATCATATCAGGGTTTTCAAGCACTTTTTTATGATTATGTGAAGAACCGATTGTTGAGACAATCCCTTCTCCGACACGGGCGACAACCGTCTCTTCTCCCGCTCCTCCGACAAGGCGCTCGATATTGGCTCTTACCGTGATTCTGGCTTTTGCTTTCACTTCAATTCCGTCCATGGCGACACCTGCGATAAACGGTGTTTCAATGACCTTCGGATTGACACTCATCTGTACGGCTTCCAATACATCACGCCCGGCCAGGTCAATGGCTGCGCAGCGTTCAAATGTCAGCTCAATATTGGCGCGCTGTGCCGCAATCAGGGCATTGACCACCCTGTCGACATTACCTCCGGCCAGGTAATGGCTTTCGAGCTGATTTGTTGTTGCGGACAGGCCGGCTTTGTGCGCCTTAATTAACGGGTTGACAACGCGGCTTGGAATGACGCGGCGCAACCTCATCCCGACCAAAGTGAAAATGCTGATTCTGACTCCTGCTGCAAGTGCCGAAATCCATAGCATCACCGGTACAAAGGTGAAGAATATGGCTAACACAATTATGGCAGCTGCAACTATTGCTAAAATCGCCAAACTTGACAATTCCATCTAATTCCTCCTCAAGATTATCATCTATATTTCTCTCACGACAATGCGTGAGCCTTCCGCTTTCACCACTTTCACCTGTCTGTCTTTTTCAGTGAATGATCCTTCTGAAACGACATCAAGGCGTTCATCATCAATAATAACGGTGCCTGACGGTCTGAGGGCTGTAGCGGTAACACCGATTTTCCCCAACAGCTCCGTCCGGTTCTGATTTGAAACATAACCGTTCTCCGTGCTTGTTGAATCAGTTAATATCAATTTCTTAAAGAATTTCATTCGTTTCCCCAACACCCTTGTTAATATGATAAAGGCAGCAATAGACACACTAAAGGCGATCAAGAGAGAAACCGCCATTACAGTAAAGCTGCCCGCAGCGAGAAAGAGGCTCGCGATGACGCCTGCAACACCGATAAGACCAATTATGCCTCCGGGCAGAAATATCTCTAAAAGGATAAAAACCAAGCCCGCGCAAAACAAGAATACACTGTCATAACCGGCGAATCCGGCAGCGATATGCCCGGTGAAAAACAGCAGCATGGCCGTCAGTCCGACGGCGCCCGGTATGCCGAGGCCCGGCGAGAACAATTCAATGGTCAAACCAAGCAAAGCGAGCGTTAATAAGACGGGGACAACAAACGGGTTTGTCAGCCATCTTCCCAATTTTCCGACAAAACCCTCTTTTGCATGGTGAACATCGGCTTTGTCAAAACCGAGCTTTGTATATAAAGCATCGAGGTTTGAAACCGTTCCCTCCGAATATCCGACTTCCTTCGCTTTTTCAGCTGTCAGTGTCAGCAGTTTTCCCTTTGGAGCGCCCGCTTCTTTTGCATTGATGGCGGGGTCTGCCATGGCCAGGGCGTATTTCGGGTTTCGGTTGTTTTTAGCCGCTGCGTCCTCCATTTCTGCATGCCATAGTGATTGGGCCTTTTTGTCTGCCGCGTTTCCTTTGCCGTCGATGATGGCTGCGGCACCCATTTTTCCGCCCGGCGCCATATAAATGTCATCCGCCTGAAGCGCTATATATGCCCCGGCAGAAAGCGCCCGTTTGTTCACGTAAGCGGTAACAGGCACATCCGCGCCGCCGATGACATCTGCAATATCCAAAGCTGATTGAACGGCGCCTCCCGGTGTATTGATGTCAAGAATAATGTGTGACGCGCCGGATTCCTTCGCTTCTTTGAAAGAACGCGTTAAAAAAGCGGCAAGCCCCTGTTCGACATTTTTCTCAACCGGGATGACATAAACCGATGGACGATCAGCTTTTGCGTTCAATTGAACTCCTAATAAAGATAATACAAACAAGCCCAATAGAGCAACAGCAATTCCGGTTTTTTTTCGGAACAAGGCAGATATACCCTCCTTCCCGTTTCATTCTTCTTTATATACGTAACAAATGTACTTTAGTTTCATTTTTTTATGTATAAAAAAAGACATCTCTCGAGGAAAGATGTCTTTTTCTTCGTCAATTAAGATAATTGACTGCTGACAAGCCTGTTAATCACGCTGCCGTCAGCTTTACCTTTTACTTTAGGCATAATAGCACTCATCACTTTGCCCATGTCCGCTTTCGAGCTCGCACCGACTTCAGCGATGGTTTCATTTACGATTGTCTGCAGCTCTTCTTCAGAAAGCTGCTTCGGTAAATAAACTTCTAAAATGTCCAGCTCTTTTTGAACTTTATCTACTAAATCTAAACGATTAGCGTTTGAAAATTCATGGAGGGAGTCTTTACGTTGCTTAAGTTCACGAGATAGGACAGTAAGTTCCTCATCCTCGGTCAAACTGTCTTTCTTAAGCTTAATTGCTTCGTTTTGAAGTGAAGCTTTCACCATTCGAACGACAGTCAGTTTGTCTTTCTCACGGCTTTTCATATACAGCTTCATATCTTGGTTAAGTCGCTCAAGAAGACTCATAAATCCACCCTCTTTTAGAATTTGCGTTTTCTAGCAGCTTCTGACTTTTTCTTGCGCTTTACGCTAGGTTTTTCATAAAATTCGCGCTTTCTTGCTTCTTGCAAAGTACCTGTCTTTGATACACTGCGTTTGAAGCGACGAAGAGCATCTTCAAGCGATTCGTTTTTTCTAACGACCGTTTTTGACATTCTCTTTCCCTCCCTCCGAATACACCAATCGACTACCTTTAAAAAGATACACATATAAACATGTACTTTGACATTATAATATAAGCCATGAGTCAGGTCAACTAAGTGAGTTCACTTTTCCGTCATGAATAACGCGGCTTGTCTATATAATGATGGAAAGGGGTGTTTCGTTTGCTGATACTGATTCTCTTTATCGCACTTATCCTTGTTTTTTTACTCGGAATGAGCCTGCTCAGACAGGGGCTGATCGCTTTAACGTATTCAAAAATTGAGAAGAGCCTCCTCTTGTTTACCGACCACCCTTTGAAAGCTTTTCTCATCAGCATTGTATTCACGGGTTTTCTTCAGAGCAGCTCAGCTTTTATGGTTATTGTGATCGGCTTTGTCAGTGCAGGCGCTTTACCTTTTAAACGGACCATTCCGATGATTCTCGGCACGAATGTCGGCTCCACATTTACGACGGAGTTTTTGGCCATAAAGATGGATGTGCTCATCTGGGTGCTTTTGATCGGCGGCCTTGTGTTTATTCTTATCCGGAAATATCCGTTCAAGCAGATCGGCATAAGCTTTCTCGGTCTCGGCATCATCTTTTTTTGCATCACGTGCTTCAGCCGTCTTGCCGTTCCGCTGACAGAAATGAAGGCGGGAGCGGAAGTTTTGCGCCATGTAAATGATTCAAGCTGGTCCGCTCTTTTGATCGGCATGATATTGACGGCCATCATTCATTCAAGCTCCGTCTGCATCGGCATTTTAATGAGCTTTATGAACGAAGGGATGATCGGCATTGAACAGGCGGTCAGCGTCGTTCTCGGATCTAATATCGGGACATGCGTCACGGCCGTCATGGCTGCTGTTTCAGGGGGTTATGCCGCGAGACAGACCGCCGGCGCTCACGTTGTCTTTAATATTCTCGGCGTACTTCTTGTCTTTCCCTTCCTGTCCGCAGCAGCAGGTTTTACAGAGCGGCTGTCTGACGATCCCGCGCAAATGATCGCGCATTTCAGCCTTTTGTTTAATGTTGTCACCGCGTTATTATTTCTGCCGTTCACGCATTTATTTTATCGGCTGATTGACAGGCTGATCCCTCCGAAACCGTAAAAAACCGATGCGTGAAAGCATCGGTTTTTTATCTGTTACGAAGACATGCGCATGTTCTGAGTCATTTCTTCTTCAACAACGCGGACGAATTGTCCTTCATTGTACGGATAGCCCGCTTTTTGAATTTTGACTTTGACAAGTTTGCCGATTAAATCTTCCGTGCCTTTGAAGACGACTTTCATGTAATTGTCTGTATAGCCGACGAACATACCGTCTTCATCAGACTCTTTAAACGTCTCTTCCGGAATGATTTCAAGGACCTCTCCTTCATAAGCGGAGGCGTATTCTTTGGCAAGCTGGTCAGACAGAGCAATCAGCTTGTGCACCCGTTCATTTTTCACATTCTCGTCAACCTGGTCTTCCATTCTGGCCGCAGGCGTTCCGGTGCGTTTGCTGTAAGGGAACACATGAAGCTCAGAAAATTTATGTTCTTTAATGAACCGGTATGTTTCCATAAATTCTTCTTCCGTTTCACCCGGGAAACCGACGATAACATCAGATGTGACAGCAAGACCCGGCAGCGCTTCTTTCAGCTTATTTAACCGGTCCGCGAAAAATTCCATCGTATATTTGCGTCTCATCCGTTTCAGAACGGTGTTTGATCCTGACTGAATCGGGATGTGAAGGTGGCGGACAATTTTATCAGACGCATCCAGCACTTCAATCACTTCATCAGTGATTTGGCTTGCTTCAATAGATGAAATTCTGATCCTTTTCAGTCCCTCTACACGTGTATCCAATTCACGGAGAAGCTTGGCGAAATTATAATCTTTCATATCTTCGCCGTAGCCGCCCGTATGAATCCCCGTCAGAACGATTTCTTTATAACCGGCATCCACCAGCTGCTGCGCCTGTTTAATGACTTCTTCAGGATCGCGGGAACGAAGCAGGCCGCGCGCCCAAGGGATGATGCAGAACGTACAGAAGTTGTTGCAGCCTTCTTGGATTTTCAATGACGCTCTTGTCCGGTCAGTAAAAGCGGGAACATCCAGCTCTTCAAACACACGTGCTTTCATAATGTTGCCGACGCCGTTGATCGGCTGGCGCTCTTCTCTGTACTGCTCAATGTAACCGAGCATTTTTTCGCGATCCTGCGTGCCGACCACGATGTCAACGCCCGGGATGGCCATAATTTCTGCCGGAGATGTTTGCGCATAGCACCCTGTTACGCAGATGACGCCTTCAGGATTTTGGCGGATCGCCCGTCTGATGACTTGACGGCTTTTTTTATCTCCCGTGTTTGTTACCGTACATGTATTAATGACATATACATCTGCTGTCTGCTCGAATTCTTTTCGTTCATAACCCGCATCTTTAAACAGCTGCCAGATTGCTTCTGTTTCATAATGATTGACCTTGCAGCCAAGGGTATGAAAAGCAACAGTTGCCATTACTGATCACCTCTTAATAACTCTGTATGATAGGAAACTGCGCTTAACGCGTAAAGCGGCGCAGTTTCAGTTCGTAAAATTCTTGGTCCGAGGCCACATAAGACGGCGCCTTTTTCTGAAAGCTGCTGAACTTCAGACTCAGTCAGACCGCCTTCAGGGCCGAATACGATGAGAAGAGACGAACCTTTCGGAAGGCTTTTGAGCTCCGCAGCGAAAGCGCCCGTTTCTCCCTGTTTTGATGACTCCTCGTATGCAACGACACATTTATCGACATTCTCCGCCATTTCAAGCAGCTGCCGGAACGTATGAACGGTTTTCACTTCGGGAATTTCATTGCGGTAGGATTGCTCCGCCGCCTCCTTCGCGATTTTCGCCCATCTTTCCCGCTTCTTCTTTGCCTTTTTGTCGTCAAGCTTAACGACGGATCTGGCGCCTTGAAAGGGGATGAACATACTTGCCCCGAGCTCGGTCCCTTTTTGAATAATCCATTCAAGCTTATCGCCTTTCGGAAGGCCGCTGGCGATCCTGATTTTTAACGGCAGCTCACGGTTTTCACCCGTCCATTCAGCAATGCTGCATGATATATGATCTTTAGAAACCTCTTTGAGCAGGCATAACGCTTCATGGCCGTCTTTCGAACAGCAGATTATCCGGTCTCCTGCACTCATTCTCATGACGTTTGCAATGTGGTGGACGTCTTCTCCCGTAATTTGAAAATCGGGGGTTTCGTCCATCTCCTGCTTCGTGAGCTCGATAAAATATCGTTGCATACGCTGTGACACCTACTAACTGTTATTTTTTCGCGATGATGCTGACCCAATCTTCCATAGACAGAATTTCTGTAATGGTAAAACCGGCTTTTTCCAACGCTTCTTTTACTTCCTGTTTTTTCTGGCCGATAATGCCTGAAGTAATAAAGTGGCCCCCGTTTTTGAGCAGGTCGTACGCCTGCGATGTAAAGCGGAGAATCACTTCCGCCAAAATATTCGCGACAATGACATCGTGTTCGCCTGTGATGCCGTCTAACAAATTGTTCTGTTTCACTTCGGCCGTATCGCTTACTTTGTTCAATTTCACATTCAGACGCGCGCTTTCGACAGCGACCGGGTCAAGATCATACGCATGAACCGATTCAGCCTCAAGCATGGCGGCTGCAATGCTCAAAATTCCTGAACCGGTGCCGACATCAATGACACGGTCGCCTTTTTGAACGATACGCTCAAGCGCCTGAATGCACAGAACGGTTGTCGGATGCGTTCCCGTACCGAATGCCATGCCCGGATCCATTTCGATAATCAGTTCATCGGTATTCACGGGTGTGTACGTTTCCCATGTGGGTACGATCGTGAATTTTTCAGAAATTTTCACTGGATGATAATACTTTTTCCAAGCTGTCGCCCATTCCTCTTCATTAACTTCAGAAATGGTGATTGTGTTTCTGCCTAAATCAATGTCATACAAAAGCAGATTATTAATCGTCTCTTTAATGCCGTCGACCGTTTCGCCGAGGAAACTGTTAATCGGCAGATACGCTTTGACAATGACACCCTCATCGGGGTAATCATTGGGGTCGAGCTGGTAGATTTCCCCGTAAACATTCTCACGCTCTTTTATTAAATCAAGCGGATCTTCGATGACAACCCCGCTCGCACCAGCTTCATGCAAAATATTTGAGATGGGTTCAACCGCTTCATGTGTTGTGTGAATGCTGATTTCGGACCATTTCAAAACTACCAACTCCTATCCAATCATTACTCGCCTTTAAATGCGCGTTTTACTTTGTCAAAGAAACTCATTTCTTGTTCATCCGGCAGGTTGCCGCTGACTTCAGCGAACTCACGGATGATGTCTTTTTGTTTATCTGTCAGATTCGTCGGCGTAACGACGCGGACGACAATGTGCTGGTCGCCTTGTCCGTAGCCGCGGACATTCTGCACGCCTTTGCCTCTTAATCTGAATTTTGTGCCGGTTTGTGTGCCGGCAGGAATTTTCAATTTCACTTTTCCGTGAAGCGTCGGCACTTCAACTTCGTCTCCGAGTGCCGCTTGGGCAAACGTTAACGGCATTTCACAGTAAATATCATCTCCGTCACGCTCAAAGAACTCGTGGGCGCGCACATGGAATACGACAAACAGATCTCCCGGAGGGCCTCCGTTTACACCTGGTTCACCTTGACCCGGAACGCGGAGCTGCTGTCCGTCATCCACACCGGCAGGGATCGTAACGTTGATTTTTTTCCGTTTTTTCACTTTGCCCGTGCCGCCGCAGTCAGAGCACTTGTTTTTGATGATTTTTCCTGTTCCTTCACAGTGGTGGCAGACTCTTCGGTTAACCACTTTGCCAAACGGCGTGTTCTGTTCGACATTCAGCTGGCCTGAACCGCCGCAATGCGAGCACGTTTCCGGCTTTGTCCCCGGCTTCGCGCCTGAGCCTTTGCATGTTTCACAATTCTCTTCGCGAGGAATTTCAATGATCGTCTCTTTTCCGAAAGCCGCATCTTCAAATGACAGTGTCATTGTATACTGCAGATCCGCGCCCTGCCGCGGCGCGTTCGGATCACGGCGTCTCGTGCCGCCGCCGAAGATGCTTGAGAAGATGTCATCGAAACCGAAGCCGCCGAAGTCTCCTCCGCCGCCGAAACCGCCGCCAAAGCCCTGATTAGGATCAGTATGGCCGAATTGATCATATTGAGCCCGTTTTTGGTCATCTGAGAGCGCTTCGTATGCTTCTTTTACCTCTTTGAATTTTTCATCTGCTCCGGATTCTTTATTGATATCAGGATGATATTTTTTTGAAAGCTTCCGATAGGCTTTTTTGATTTC
This sequence comes from Bacillus siamensis KCTC 13613, assembly GCF_000262045.1. Classification (GTDB taxonomy): domain Bacteria; phylum Bacillota; class Bacilli; order Bacillales; family Bacillaceae; genus Bacillus; species Bacillus siamensis. The sequence continues at coordinate 452,929 of NZ_AJVF01000041.1, read as the reverse complement.
ATCCTTTGAAGCGCTCTTACTTACTCCAAGCACTTCATAGTAATCACGCTTACTCATCTCGCTTCACTCTCCCGAATTTCTCACATAAATTAGATTGTATCATTTTGAATTATGTTTTTTCAATTCCTTTTATCCCGGGCAAGAAAAAAAAGTCAAAGCCAAGAGATGCCTGACTTTGACTTTCTGTCTGTTGAATCAGAATATGCTGTGTGTTCTTCCGCGTTCTGCGGAAAGAACTTATTTTTTCGCTTCGTCGTCTTTTACTTCTTCGTATTCCGCATCGACAACGTTATCGTCCGCTTTTTTGCCTTCAGCGTTTGCTGCGCCTTCAGCCTGCTGCGCTTTTGCCGCTTCTTCATAAAGCTTCATGGAAAGCTCTTGAACGATTGTTTGAAGCTCATCTTTTTTCGCTTTGATCTCTTCAATTTCGTTTTTCTCGATAGCTGCTTTCAGCGCGTCTTTCGCGTCGTTTGCTTTTTTCACTTGCTCTTCATCCACTTTGCCTTCCAGGTCTTTTAATGTTTTTTCCGTTTGGAACACAAGCTGGTCAGCTTCGTTGCGGACTTCGATTTCTTCTTTTTTCTTCGCATCAGCGTCAGCGTTTTCTTCCGCTTCTTTCACCATGCGTTCGATTTCGTCATCAGAAAGACCTGAAGAAGATTTGATTGTAATGTTTTGTTCTTTGCCTGTGCCTAAGTCTTTCGCTCTTACGTTTACGATACCGTTTTTGTCAATATCGAAAGAAACTTCGATTTGCGGTACGCCGCGCGGTGCAGGCGGGATATCAGTAAGCTGGAAGCGGCCGAGTGTTTTGTTGTCGGCAGACATCGGGCGCTCACCTTGAAGCACGTGAATGTCAACGGCTGTTTGGTTATCAGCAGCAGTTGAGAACACTTGTGATTTGCTTGTCGGAATTGTCGTATTGCGATCGATCAGTTTCGTGAATACGCCGCCCATTGTTTCAATACCGAGTGACAGCGGTGTAACGTCAAGAAGAACAACGTCTTTTACGTCTCCTGTGATGACGCCGCCTTGAATTGCAGCACCAAGCGCTACAACTTCATCAGGGTTTACGCCTTTATGCGCTTCTTTGCCTGTTTCTTTTTTGATTGCTTCCTGTACGGCAGGAATACGTGTAGATCCGCCGACAAGGATAACTTTGTCGATTTCGCTTGCAGAAAGATCCGCATCTTGAAGAGCCTGACGGACAGGAGCCATTGTGCGCTCAACGAGATGAGCGGAAAGCTCTTCGAATTTAGCGCGGGTCAGTGTCAGTTCAAGGTGAAGAGGACCTGCGTCTCCCGCTGTGATAAACGGTAAAGAAATTTGCGTAGATGATACGCCGGAAAGATCTTTTTTCGCTTTCTCAGCCGCATCTTTCAAACGCTGAAGCGCCATTTTGTCTTTTGACAGATCAATGCCGTTTTCTTTTTTGAATTCTGCTACGAGATGGTCGATGATGACTTGGTCAAAGTCGTCCCCGCCAAGACGGTTGTCACCGGCAGTTGAACGGACTTCAAACACGCCGTCGCCAAGTTCAAGCACAGATACGTCAAACGTACCGCCGCCAAGGTCGTAAACAAGAATCGTTTGGTCTTCGTCCGTTTTATCAAGTCCGTATGCAAGCGCTGCTGCAGTCGGCTCGTTGATAATACGCTCTACTTCAAGACCGGCAATTTTACCGGCATCTTTTGTCGCTTGGCGTTCTGCATCGTTGAAGTATGCAGGAACCGTGATAACAGCTTTAGAAACTGTTTCGCCAAGATAGCTTTCAGCGTATGCTTTCAGATGCTGAAGGATAATGGCTGACACTTCTTGAGGTGTGTAGTCTTTTCCTTCGATTTCTACTTTATAGTCAGTACCCATATGGCGTTTGATAGACATGATTGTGTTAGGGTTTGTGATAGATTGGCGTTTTGCCACTTCCCCTACTTGGCGCTCGCCGTTTTTAAATGCAACGACTGACGGAGTAGTACGGTTACCCTCAGCGTTGGCGATAACTGTCGGCTCGCCGCCTTCAAGCACTGCCACACATGAGTTTGTCGTACCCAAGTCAATTCCGATTACTTTACTCACTTTGAATTACCTCCTGCTATGTAGTTATTGATTCACTTTAACCATTGAAGGACGGATGACGCGGTCCTTCAGTTTGTAGCCTTTTTGCAGTTCTTCGATAACAATATTGCTGCCGAAGTTTTCATCTTCCACCTGCATGACGGCTTGGTGAAGGTTCGGATCAAATTCCTGACCGACAGCTTCGATGGCTTCAACGCCTTCTCTTTCAAGAGCGTCCATCAGCTGGCGGCGGACCATTTCCATACCTTGCAGCAAGCTTTTTGTCTGCTCGCTTTCAGCTTCTACCTGTAAGGCCCGTTCAAAGTTGTCGAGAGCCGGAAGGATTTCCGTTACGACGTTTTGAGAACGGTATTTCTGAGCAGCTTCCATTTCAAGGCGGCTGCGTCGTTTATAGTTTTCAAAGTCTGCTTGAACACGCAAAAGCTTATTTTCTTTTTCATCAAGCAAACCCTGCAATTCATCAATTTGGTGCTGAAGGGCTTCTTCCTGACCTGCCGTTTCTTCATGCTGTTCTTGTGAAGCGGCTTGTTCTGCCTGTTCTGTCGTTTCTTCTTGTTCTGCTGCTTCAACCTGTTCTGCGGTTTGTTTTTCTTCTGACATTGTGTTCACCTCCCTCAAATGCTGTAAAAAGATGACTGAAAATGATTGCCAAAATTCCCTTATTCATCATACAAACTTGTGAATGCTTTTGACAAGTCCGAAGTCACATGCTGCAGCAGGCTGACGACTCTTGAATAATTCATGCGCGTCGGCCCGATAATGGCGATTGATCCGATCTGCTTCGTGTCAACCGTATAGGTGGCCGTGATTAGGCTGCAGTTTTCCATTTCTTCGTAGTCGTTTTCTTTTCCGATTTTAATTGAAATCCCGGCTTTTGACGACTGAAACAGCTTCAGAACATCCTGCTCTTTTTCAATTAAGGATAAGAGCGAGCGGACCCGTTCAATATCATGGAACTCCGGCTGATTCAGCATATTGATTTTTCCGCCGAAAAATAATTTCTCCACATGGCCCGCCGGATGGAATGTGGAGCGGAGCGATTCGAGAATGCTGTCATAGTTGGCGATATGCTGCCTTAAATATGTGACAACCTCTTTAAAAATACGCTCATTCAGTTCGTCCATCGGAACGCCCGCTAATCGGTCGTTCAATATATTGACCAGTTTTTCAATATCGGCCAAATCCACTTTAGCCGGGAAATTGATCGTGCGGTTCTCGACATGCCCCGTATTCGTAACGAGGATGGCGACCGCCTTATCCGGCTGGATCGGAACGATTTGAATCTGCTTAAGATAATTCTCGCTCAGCGTCGGCCCGAGAACAATCGATGTGTAGTTTGTCAGTTCGGACAGGATCTGCGCTGATTTTTGGACTGTTTTTTCAAGCTCGAAGATTTTTTCTTTAAATATCGAGTGAATTAAATCCAGATCAGTTTTTGTCAGCTTGACAGGTGACAGCAAATGATCGACATAATACCTGTACCCTTTTTCCGACGGAATCCGTCCTGAGGATGAATGGGTTTTTTCAATAAAGCCCAATTCCTCCAAGTCAGCCATCTCGTTTCTGATCGTTGCAGAGCTGAATGTAATCTCGTCTTTTTTTGAAAGAGTTCTTGATCCTACAGGCTGCGCTGATTGTATAAAATCATTAATAATCACTTGCAGGATCAACAGCTGACGATTTGTTAACATCATCATCACCCCTGTTAGCACTCAAGGTCAGCGAGTGCTAATTCTATATCAAAAGTAACAAACGAAAAGAAAAATGTCAATTATAACTCACCCAAAAAAGCGCCAAAAACCTCATTTCCTAATAATTTGCCTTCATGCGTTAATGCTACCGATTTTTCCGAGTCACAGATCAGGCCTTTTTCAGTTAAATCTTTGAGAATATCAGGAAACAGTTCGTCGACTGAACGTCCAAATTTATCCAAGAAAGCTTTTTTTTGCACGCCTGACATTTTTCTGAGACCGAGGAACATTTCTTCCTCAATCTGCTCTTCACGTGTCACCTCGTGCGTGTCCCGGTAAGGCAGCCCTTTTTCTTCGATGAGCTGAATGTAATGTTTCACGGGACCGGCGTTGACGGTGCGGGTGCCGCTGATATATCCGTGAGCCCCTGCGCCAAAACCGAAATACTCTTCATTGCTCCAATAGGTCAGATTATGCTGCGACTCGTACCCGGGCTTTGCAAAGTTGCTGATTTCGTATTGACGGATGCCCGCTTCACTCATCTGCCTCATGACCGTTTCATACATCTCAGCCTCTTGTTCTTGCGCCGGGAGATGCAGACGGCCTTTTTGCATTAAATTATAAAACACCGTTTTCGGCTCGACGATCAGCGAGTAAACGGAATAGTGCTCCGCATCCAGCGACAAAGCCGTTTTAACAGAATTGTCAAGGTCAGCCAGCGTCTGTCCCGGCAGGCCGAACATTAAATCGAGACTGATGTTGTCAAAACCGAGCGCCCTCGCCCGTTCAAAGGAGCTGAACACGTCCTTTTGTTTATGCACCCTGCCGATTTTCTGCAAAAGCGCGTCTTCGAAAGTTTGAACACCGAAGCTCAGCCGATTGACACCGGCATTTTTCAGGATTTTTAATTTTTCCGAGGACAAGTCATCCGGATTCGCTTCCGCGGCAAATTCAATGAGTCCGTCAGAAGGCTTCAGCACGCGGTGAATGGAATCCATCAGTTTTTCAAGCTGGGCGGGTGAGAGCGATGTCGGCGTGCCTCCCCCGATAAAAATTGTGCGAAGATCAGGGCGGCCCGTACGTTCTATCGTATTTATCATTTCCTTTTCGAGTGAGTTTAAGTACTCATCGACAGGCTGGCTCTGAATAAAATATTTATTGAAATCGCAATAGTGGCAGATATGCTCACAAAACGGAATATGAATATAAGCTGATTTCATTTGAAACACCTTCTTCTTTACAGAAAGAAGCCGCAGTGCGGGACTGCGGCGGCTTCCGTTATTTTTTCGGGCTGTCATCCATTTTAAGGACGGCCATAAACGCTTCCTGCGGCACTTCGACTGAGCCGACCTGCTTCATCCGGCGTTTTCCTTCTTTTTGTTTTTCAAGAAGCTTCCGTTTCCGCGAGATGTCTCCGCCGTAACATTTTGCAAGAACGTTTTTCCTCATGGCTTTAATGGTTGAGCGCGCCACGATTTTCTGTCCGATCGCCGCCTGCACCGGCACTTCGAATTGCTGGCGCGGGATCAGCTCTTTTAATTTTTCGACGATGACTTTTCCGCGCTCGTATGCGTAATCGCGGTGGACGATAAATGACAGCGCATCAATTTTTTCTGCATTCAGCATAATGTCCATTTTGACGAGTTTAGACGGCTTGTAGCCGATCAGCTCGTAATCGAAAGAGGCGTACCCTTTCGTACTGGACTTCAGCTGATCAAAAAATTCATAAACAATTTCCGCAAGAGGCATCTCGTATACAATGCTGACCCGGTTGGCGTCTAAGTACTGCATATCAATAAAGTTGCCCCGTTTCCCCTGACAAAGCTCCATAACCGCTCCGACATAATCGTTCGGAACCATCATCGTCGCTTTGACATAAGGCTCTTCCACCCGTTCTATTTTTTGCGGGTCAGGCATGTTTGACGGGTTATCGACGACGATCTTTTCACCGTCCGTCATATATACGTCATAAATAACGCTCGGCGCGGTCGTAATGAGATCAATTTTAAATTCCCGTTCAATCCGTTCTTGAATGATCTCCATGTGAAGCATTCCTAAAAAGCCGCAGCGGAAGCCGAAGCCGAGAGCTTGTGACGTCTCCGCCTCGTATTGAAGGGAGGAGTCATTCAATTCAAGTTTTTCCAGAGCCTCGCGCAAGTCATTATATTTGGCTGTGTCAATCGGATAAAGTCCGCAATAGACCATCGGATTGAGTTTGCGGTAGCCCGGAAGCGCTTCTGCCGCAGGTTTAACCGCGCTTGTAATCGTATCACCGACTCGGGTGTCGCCGACATTTTTAATTGCGGCTGTCAAATAGCCTACATCACCGACTGTCAATTCGTCAGCCGGCTGTGCTTTCGGCGTGAAGACGCCGACTTCGATGACTTCAAACTCTTTTCCGGTCGCCATCATTTTAATTTTCTGGCCAGGTTTTACCGTTCCTTCTACGACTCTGATATACGCGACGACTCCGCGGTACGCGTCATAAAGGGAGTCAAAGATGAGCGCTTTCAGCGGAGCTTCCGGATCTCCTGAGGGAGCAGGCACTTTTTCTACGATCTGCTCTAAAATGTCTTCGATGCCGATACCCGCTTTCGCTGAAGCGAGGACGGCGTCTGAAGCGTCAAGGCCGATAACGTCCTCAACTTCTTGACGCACACGTTCTGGCTCTGCGCTCGGGAGATCGATTTTATTAATGACAGGAAGAATCTCAAGGTCATTATCAAGCGCCAGATAGACGTTCGCCAATGTCTGCGCTTCAATTCCCTGGGCCGCATCAACAACGAGAATCGCGCCTTCACAAGCAGCCAGGCTTCGTGATACTTCATATGTAAAGTCGACGTGTCCGGGCGTGTCGATGAGATGGAATATATATTCTTCTCCGTCTTTTGCTTTGTATTTCAGCTGAACGGAATTTAATTTGATGGTAATTCCCCGTTCGCGTTCAAGGTCCATTGAATCAAGCAATTGTTCTTTCATTTCCCGCTGGGTAATCGCCGATGTTTTTTCTAAAATCCGATCCGCCAAGGTCGATTTGCCGTGGTCTATATGGGCGATGATCGAGAAATTCCGGATTCTTGACTGCCTCTCTAAACGCTTTTCTTTATCTGTCACAATCTATCACTCCTACTATTAAACGCAAAATACACTAGCTTAGATTATATCAATAGGATTGTAAACATTCAATTAAAACAAGAAAGAGAAAAGCTTCCTGTTTGGAATCGTCCGCTTTTCTCCTTAAAATGCTATCGGTTCAGTTTCGAAACCCACTCGTACATCGCCTGGGCTGAGTCCGTCACGGTATTTGAAAGGGTTTCCCCGGCTTTTGAAAACAGGTTGAAGGTTTCCGCCTGTTCCAGCTGTTTTTGTTTTTCTTCCAGATCTTTCGCCGTAACGGTTTGGCCCAAAATGGATGCCTCTTTTTCCTGACCCTCTCCGCCGCTAAGCGTGAATGCACCTTTTAAGGAGGGGTCTTTGTATCCTTTCATATCAAGCATTCCGCTGTTTGCCTGCTGCATGCCGAACAAAACGCCGACAAACATGACGATGGCGATCAGCAGGCATTTGCCGGTAAATCGGATCATTTGCATCACCTGATTTCTATTGTTTTTTCTTCTCTCCTGATTGCGAGCTGACTTTTTCAGCATCCCAGTACAGTTCGCTGAATACATCGGCTACGGCTTCGGATGCGCGTCTCAGTTCTTCAAGGTTGTTATCCACGCCTCCGAATTCCAGCAGAAGCGACCGGTCGTTTAAATCCTGGTTGTATACTCCATTATCTCCCGGAGAGCCTTTTGATAAAACACCGACGCTTAAGCCGGGGTATTTTTTCTCCATGAGCTTATGAAGTTCACTTGCGAGTTTATAGTTTTCTTCAAAATTGGCGCTTTTTTTGCCGACGACGATAGCCACTCTGGCATAGCTTTTTCCTTTAATATCCGCTGTCGTATTTTTCTTGCGGCGGGAATCCCGGTGAATATCTATGGTATATTGCAGATTTTTATTTTTGGCGAGCGCGCTTTTTACAACCGGTCTTGATTCGTCATAGCTTCGCGCATAATTTAAACCGTCTTTGTTCAGGCGGCCCTGAATGTCGGTTTTATCTACGTCCGCTCCTACGCCTTGCGCTTCCAGCGCTTTTCCGAACATATCTCCGACAAGCGTGACATTGGCCTTCGAATGGCGGGCGTTATCCGGATTTGTTTCCCCTTTTAACAGAGGGAGATAGGATTCGGTATTGTGAGTGTGATAAATAAAGACGACTTTTTTGCTGCCGGTCGAATGCTTCGGCGGCGCCGTTTCTTCTTTTTTCGTTTTATTTTCGATTTCTGCAAGGTTCACTTCTTTTTCTTTTTCCATCACCTTTGACGGCGGCGGAGATTCAGCCGGCATATTCGTATAATCCGTCCCCTGCCCCGCCAACAGGATCTCCGTATCGTATTGGGCGAATCCCGGCAGCTCGCGTCCCAAGAAGCTCCGCGGGTCTTCCAGGTTAATGCTTGTCGCCAGTTTTAAGGAAAGCCGTGACAGCTGAAATGAGTCTTTTTCAGGAAGCTCTGATGCGAAATAATGATTTTCCATGCCAAGGAGGTGTGCAAACGCGTCACCCGGAAGCTCTCCGGCAATTCCGTGAAGAGAATCGGAAGAAAGCCTCAGTTCAGGGCGAAGCGATGTGAGCACACCGGATAATACGAAAATAACGATAAGGCTTGTCATAAACAAAAACATGCCCTTGAGCGCATTTCCACCGTTTACCGCAACGACAATTTGACGGTTTCTGCGTTTTTTTCTCATGATTTGAATCCCTCCAGCGCTTGTCTAGTAATTACTCTATGAACAAGCTAGAGGAGGTAGAACCATTTTAATGATTATAAGAACCTTTGTTATCTTGTGAGACCTTTTCATGAAGGGCGGTGTTTAGCCCGTTTGCTAGCACGTTCGCCATATCATCAATAAAGGTGTCAATCTCCTTCGGCGTGACCATCAGATTATGGCCGAGCGGAGAAAGGACTTCATGAATCAGCTGGCGTTTTTCGTTTTCGTCCAGCGTCCCGACAATGCCTAAAAAAGATTGGCGCTCTTTTTCTCCGGGAAGGTCTTCATCTGTGAGCACCTTCTTTTTGCCGAAGTTCATTCCGGCGGGCACCAAAGACCTCGACGGGCTGTCATCTTTCATTTCTCTGCCGAAATGCTTTAATATGTAGTCCACTGTATCGCTTGCGATCGTAACCGCATCAACGACAGTCGGGACACCGATTGCGATGACTGGGATGCCGAGCGTCTCTTTGCTTAATTCTTTTCTCTTATTGCCGACGCCTGATCCCGGGTGAATGCCCGTATCAGAAAATTGGATGGTCGTGTTCACCCTTTCAACGGCTCTTGCCGCAAGGGCATCTACAGCAATCACAAAATCCGGCTTCGATTCTTTGATCACGCCTTGAATAATATCGCTCGTTTCAATTCCCGTTAATCCCATCACTCCGGGAGCAAGCGCGCTGACCGGCCTGTACCCTTCCTGCACGTTTTCCGGCTGAAGCCTGAACAAATGCCGCGTCACAAGCAGATTTTCGGTCACGAGAGGGCCGAGTGCATCCGGCGTCACATTCCAGTTGCCGAGACCGACGATCAAACAGCTTGCATCCTTTGGAATGTTTAATGCCGACAGATAGGCAGAAAATTCCTCGGCAAACACTTCCGTTACTTTTTCCTGCATTTCAGAGTCATGCTCCCTTACACCCTGCGCTTCGATCGTGACATAGCGCCCCTGCTTTTTGCCCGATAGCTCGGCGCCTTCTTTTGTAATATCCACAGTTCTGACTTTAATGCCGCCCTTGTCGCGTTCTTTTTCAATAAACCCGTTTATTTCTTTTTTCTGATCGGCTTGTCCGTCTTTTACCGCCTGTTTTGTTTCTACCGCTAAATCCGTCCGTATCAGAAATTGATTGACATCCAGTTCGTTGTTTTTCACGGGGAAGACCTCCTTCAATCATCGTGGTACATAGTGTGGCCATTTGTAAAACGAATCATGCGAATTTACCCATCAACGAAAAATACTTTACATTTATATTGCAATCTAAAGTTCTGTTTGATAGAATACAATTTGTTCTATTGTGAAGAAGATTTAACCTTAAGACACTGTGCTACAGGTTGTATCTTAGGAGGTGAAACACATGCCAAACATTAAATCAGCGATTAAACGTACAAAAACAAACAACGAACGCCGCGCTCATAACGCGACAATCAAATCTGCTATGCGTACTGCAATCAAACAAGTAGAAGCTTCTGTTGCCAACAACGAAGCGGATAAAGCGAAAACTGCTCTTTCTGAAGCAGCGAAACGCATTGATAAAGCAGTGAAAACAGGTCTTGTACACAAAAATGCCGCAGCTCGATACAAATCTAGACTTGCGAAACAAGTGAACGGACTTTCTGCATAATACAAAAACGATCCCTGGTAACGGGGATCGTTTTTTTCATTCGGTCCGGAGAAGTTCAAGAAGAAAGAGCTCCAGCAAGAGCTGCTTGTCCTTTTTCCCGGTTTTCATTTCGTAATCCATCACTGCGAGTTTCTCTATAATACGCCTGAGCTCTTCTTCAGAAAAAAGCCTCGCCTGGTCCATCGCCAGCTTTACCCGGAAAGGGTGAACCTTTAAATTGGATGCGATTTGCTTTTGACCGTATCCTTGTTCGGCAAAATACTTCGTCTGCATAATGAGACGGAACTGGTTGGCGATCAGCGCCATGATTTTGATCGGTTCTTCGTTTTGTTTTAAAAGATCATAAAATATTTGAAGGCTTTCCGTCCGTTTTCGGTTCACGATTTTGTTGATCAGCTCAAAAATATTCTGCTCCAAACTTCTCGCGACAAGCTCCCGGACATCTTCAAGCGTAATCTCATGTCTGTCTCCGGTGTAGGCGGAGAGTTTTTGTATTTCCTGGTATATGGAGGACAGGTGGCCGTTTGCAAGCAGAACCAAATGCTCGGCAGCTTCTGCGTCGATCGTTTTATTTTCGGATTTTGCCAGATTAATCGTAAAGTCAGTCGTCTCCTTTGCATTCAGCTCCTTCGCTTCAATCATCAGAGCTTGCTGCTTCAGCGCCTTCGTCAGTTTTTTCCGCTCATCCAGCTTCTCATACGGAGCCACAATCACAAAAACCGTATAAGGCGCAGGCTCCTTCAGATAAGTCTCAAGAGCGGCTGTATTGTGCTCTATTTTTTCTTTCTTTTTTTCCCCTGTTAAAAAAGACGGATTTTTCACAATGACCAGCCGCTTCTCCCCCATAAACGGAAACGTTTCCGCATCGGTTATCGCCTGGTCAAGCGGATCCTCTTCAAGATCAAAAACAGACAGGTTAAAATCTTTTGTCCCCTCATCAACGACAGCTTGTCTGACCCGGCTGACAGTCTCTTGGAGAAGATACGTTTCTTTTCCGTATAAACAATAAACGGAGCGGACATCCCCTTTTTTCAGGGCTTTCCAAACATCAAATACCATGATCGTATGACTTCCTCTCTTTCTTGATCCCCTTCTATCCTAAATTGAGTCAGGCAAATAGTAAAGAGGAAGCTTTAAAAAGGACAGCTTCCTCATTTATAATAAACGCCTGATTCACAAGCTCCCGGGGCTGCTTGTAAAAAGGCGATAATCACAAGAACAGAAAACGTTACCATCACTTCTAGATTTTTCAAAACAATTCCAGTATACTTAGGGAAGTCAGGAGGGATGAAATTGAATGATTTTGAAAAAAACGTTCAAAGCAAACGAAATGATGCTGTTGACTCAGCTGTCGGTTTTGTCGTGTCCTTCGGATTTTTCGCCTTTTTGTTCGTGATGGCAACAGCCATCCATCTTATCGGCTCTTAGCCGCATTCCGGGCTGCTGTCAATCGGCAGTCTTTTTTACTTCCTGCGCCCTGGTTTCTTCTATATCATATGGAGGAAAGACAGAAAACGTTCCGGCGCCTTTTTTAAATCTGTATTGAATCGTTCCGCTGAGATCGGTACGAAGTACATTGACAGAGTACGCTTTCAAACGATCCAGCACCTCTTCATGCGGATGATGGTAACGATTATCTTCACCTGCCGAAATCAGTGCCGCTTCCGGCTGAAGCTGTTTCAAAAAAGCTTCACTCGTAGAGCTTTTGCTGCCGTGATGACCGGCCTTCAATACATCAGCCTTCAGATTCGGATACGCTTTCAGCACTTCCGTTTCGCCGTCCGATTCTAAATCTCCCGTCAAAAGCCAGCTCACTCCGCCTAAAACCGTCCAAAGCACCAGTGACGAATCATTTTTACTCTTTACGTCAGATGACTCCGGGGACAGCACCTGAAATTGAAGATTACCGGCTGTAATGGTGTCGCCCCGCTTTGCTTCGACAACGGGAATGTTGTTTTCTTTCGCCATCTTCAATATGTCCTGATCCTTCGGTTCCTTCACGAACCCCACGGGAACAATCAACCGGCTGACTCTATGTTTTTTGATTAATACTCCGGCTTCCCCGATATGATCCTGATCCGCATGGGTTAAAATCAGCGCATCCAGCTTTTTCACCCCTTTTCCGTTCAAAAACGGAATCAAAACCTTCTCACCGATAGAATACGGGTGGCGTTTTTCTTTCCATGATTCTTCCGGATAAGCCACCACTCCCCCTGTATCAACCATTACGGTTCCTTTGCGGTGCGGCGCACTTATAAACAGCGAGTCTCCCTGCCCGATATCAAGCATATCCGCTTCTCCCCATGGACTGAAATAAGGACGGAACATTAAATAAACCAAAACCGTGCAGAAAAAAAGAGGCGATTTCCTGAGTTTCAAAAAACCTCCCTTTTCCAAAGCTGCAAAAAGCGTAAACACGGAAACCGCAAGCAGAAGGAGGGAAAGAAAGTCAGGCTTTGACACAATCATTGTAAATAAATCAACGGATGCCGCATATGTCATGAAATCATGCACAGGCTTCATCACAAGGTCAAACATATAAAACAAACATTCCCCAACCTGCCTTGAAAGTAAGAGAAGAAGGAAACCGATGACCGAAAACGGAATGACAAATAACGTATAAAAAGGCACCATTACCATATTCATCGGAAAACTGACAAGCGAAATCTGCTGAAAATGATAGAGCAGAAACGGAAGCGAACTGAGCTCCGCAATGAATGAGGCCATCGCAAGCCCGGCAAGTCTTCTTTTCCCTGCTTTCTTTAAAATGGAGGATGACAGAATTAAAGCGGCGCTTACCGCAAAAGAAAGCTGGAAGCCCGCCTGCCAAAGGAGGTAAGGATTAAGCAGCAGGAGCAGCAGATAAGACACGGACAATGCAGCCGAAGAATGAATACTGCGTTTAAAAAGAGTTCCGGCGATATAAAATCCCAGCATGAGGGATGCGCGCAATACGGACGGGGCCGCACCGCTTAACAGCGTATACACCGGTAAAAAAAACAGCAGTAAAACCCCCGCCTTTTCTCTTGTCAGCCCGATTCTGATCAGAACATAAAATATTCCTGCGGTAATCAGACCGACATGCATTCCGGAAATGGCCATTAAATGAACGACTCCCAGATTTTGATAAGCGTTCAGTATATCGTCCTCTATAGAAAATCTTTCACCCAAGGTCAGCGCTTCGACAATTCCGGCAGAGGATTCAGGCACGTGATTTTGAATGATCGAAATCAAATTCTTTCTGATGTTCAACAGTTTATACAGCGGCATGCCGGATTTTTCACACTGCTGAATGGAAGTCACGGAAAATAACCAGTGAATATGCTGAGAATTAAGATATTCCTTATAATCAAAACCTCCGGGAGACGTCGCATGTCTGGGCTGTTCCAAAGAGCCGGTAAACACGCAGTGCATCCCCGGCTCCAGCTGTTCAATGAGACTTTTTTCTTCAAGAGACCGGATTTTGTATGAAGCGGCCCATTTTTCTTTGTCATGAGTTCGGATAACGGCTGACATTTTCGCCCCGTCAACCTTCGGAATATTTGTGATGACGGCCTGTTCAGTATAGTTCCCGGCCTGATACCGGGATACATTCGCCGCGTCATAAACCGTATACAGAAAGAAATAAAGACAAAAAGAAACGAGGCTGACGATAAACGGTGTGTACTGCTTTGTTTTTACAAAGATAAAGAGAAGATACAGAAGGAAAAAGAATAGAACCCAGAAGAAATTTGCGGCGGCAATTCCCGCGGTTGCAGAAACCGCCGCCAGAGGCAGAAGAAGGTATTTATATTTCATTTATACGTAACTGGTAAACAGCTCATTGGCCTGTTCATGAATTTTTTTCAGTTCATCCGCCTTAACTCCCGCATCAGATAATTGCTGAATCAGACCGGCTACAAAAGACAATTTTTCGCGGTTTTTCAGATCAATGATCATTTCATCAAGTTCAACCTGCTCCACCTTGACTCCGGCTTGGGTGAACAGCTCTTTTGCGTATGGCTGTGTTTTGTAATCTTCGGCATAATAGACCGTTTTGATGCCCGCCTGAATAATTGATTTACAGCATTGAATACAAGGATAATGCGTCACATAAATTTCGGCGCCCTCGGTCGGCACACCGAACTTAGAACATTGCAGAATTGCATTCATCTCTGCATGTATGGTCCGCTGGCAGTGATTATCAATTAAAAGACATCCTTCATCTGCACAATGGACGCCGCCGGCAATTGAACCGTTGTACCCGCCGGCAATCATCCGCTTGTCTCTGACAACGGTTGCTCCGACTGACAGTCTCGGACATGTGCTTCTCAGCGCCAGCAAATGGCTTTGCGCCATAAAATATTGATTCCATGAGATTCGTTCCACAAGTGTTCCCTCCAAAAGTCTTGTTGCTTTTCTAAGTTTACATAGTTTTGAGCAAAACCGTCAATTCACTTTACCGTAATGGAAGTTTTTATCCGCTCAAATGACTTTTCTCCAAAACCTGATACCTTCATCAAATCGTCAGCAGTCTGAAACCGTCCGTTTTCTTCCCGGTAGGCGATAATCGCTTCCGCTTTTTTCTGTCCCACACCGGAAATCGCCTGAAGTTCGTCCAGAGTTGCCGTATTGATATTGACAGGGGCATCTTCCTTTTCACCTGCTGCAGTTTTCGGGCGATTCTCCTCTTCGCCTTTACTCGGAATATAAACGACCGTCCCATCTTGCAGCTGCTCTGCTAAATTAACATTCAGTTCATCTGCCTTTTCCTTCAGGCCGCCGGCTTTCTCAATGGCTTGTGTCACTCTGTCTCCCGCCTTCATTTCATACACGCCGGGATTTCGGACCGCGCCTTTCATATCAATCATAATCTTATCGTCTGCGGTGTCTGTTTTGTCCGTGCCGGATGCTGAGGCTGTTTGGCCGAGCACGGACTGCTGTTTGACCGGTTCTTCTTTTTCAGGACGAAACAGCCAAATGCAGATAAAAATCGCTCCTGCCGCAAGACAAACACCCAGAATTTTCAGGTTCCGCCGCATCTGCTCCGTCATCATTGCTTTCGTCATATTGCATTGCCTCCCCGCATAAGGTTTAGAGGATTAAGGGAAAAGGAGGGGAATTCATTGAAAATAGGCTTTATCGGCACCGGAAACATGGGAACGATCCTGATTGAATCGTTAATTGAATCAAACGCTGCCGATCCCTCACATATCACCATCACAAACAGAACAATCGAAAAAGCATTAAAACTAAAAGAGCGTTTCAGCGGCATCCAAGTCACCGAGGATCAGGAAAAGCTCGTACAGGAAAATGAAATGATATTCATTTGTGTAAAACCGCTGGATATATATCCTTTGCTGAAGAAGCTCACACCTCATTTACGAAAAGATCACATTTTAATCTCCATTACCAGCCCTGTTCAAACGGAACAGATTGAACATATGGTTCCGTGCCAGACGGCCCGTGTCATTCCGAGCATCACAAACCGCGCCTTTGCCGGCGTCTCGCTTGTTACATTCGGCAATAGCTGCAGTGAGGCTGCAAAAGCGGATATCCAAACGCTGATCACTCATATTTCAAAGCCTGTAGAAATCAACAGCGGCATAACAAGGGCGGCGTCAGACATTGTCAGCTGCGGCCCTGCTTTTATGAGTTATCTCGTTCAGCGTTTTATTGACGCGGCAGTGGAAGAAACGGACATTACCAAAGAAGAAGCCGTAATTATGTCGACGGAAATGCTTGTCGGTCTCGGAAAGCTTCTGGAAACAGGGCATTACACCCTTCCCGCCTTGCAGGAAAAAGTATGCGTAAAAGGCGGCGTCACCGGAGAAGGACTGAAGGCGCTTGAAAGCGGTGTACAGGATATGTTCAACCGTGTCTTTCAGCGTACACATGACAAATACGATGAAGATATATCTTTAGTGAAGAAGCAATTTCACGTGTAAATGAGTATGCCATAAAACGCTATAACGCGCCAATCGGCAAAAATGCATTTTAAAAACCATCGTTTTGTTTAAACGATGGTTTTTGGTTTGCCTGCCGTAAAGAAAAGACGCTCGGACTCTGTTGAAGGAGGCCGGTCTGTAAAATCAGCCGTCACTTTCTTCAGTTCAAATCCTGTCTCTGCAAGCATTTGTTCATATTCTTCAATGTAAAATGTTTTTTGCTCATGCGTCTCGTCATAGCGGTCATAAGTTTGTCCGTTCCATACGAAAAAGGACATATCATGGATGACAGAAAGCTCTTCATCGCCGGCAAAGCTTTGCCAAATATAGCTGATCTGCTCATCCTGGTCCGCATGGGTGCTGTCCGGAAAAAGCTCCGTCATTTTATATGGGGAATGGACGTCAAACAGAAGCAGGCCGCCCTCCTTCAAAACTTGAAAAACACTTTTGAAGGTGCTCAAGACATCATTTTTCGTTTTTAAGTAATTGAGGGAATCACAGCAGATGACTACGGCATCAAACTGTTCTTCAAAACCGGAAAGCTCCCTCATATCCTGCTGGAGAAAAAGAATCGGCTTTCCCGTTTTTTTCTGCTGGGCACAGCTCAGCATGTCTTCACTCAAATCAATCCCCGTGACTTCGCAGCCTTTTTCGGCAAGCCTGATGGATATTTCTCCGGTTCCGCAGGCAAGATCAAGCACCCTTCCCTTTTCCGGAAGAGAGGCTTCGATCCAGCCCGCCCATTCATCATACGGCGCATGGGACATTAACTCGTCATATACGCCGGCGAAGCCTTGGTAAATCATGAGTTCAAGCCGAGTTCAAGCTCTGCGAGCGGCGCGTCGCCCCATAGCTTTTCAAGATTGTAGTAGCTTCTTTCATCTTTATGGAAAACGTGAACAATGACATCGCCGAGATCAACTAAAATCCAACGGGCCTCATCAAACCCTTCCATCTTTTTGACATCAATGCCGTTTTCTTCTGCCTGATCTTTAATTTCACGTGCAATTGCCTGAACCTGTTTATCAGAATTCCCGTGGCAGATTAAAAAGTAATCCGCTACAAGTGAGATTCCTTCCATGTCGAGCGCTAAAATATCCTCTGCACGTTTATCGTCGCATGCTTTTGCTGCGATTTTTAATACGGAAGCTTGATCCATTTCCATATTCCTCCTGTCAATTTTGAGACACCAGCCAGTTATAGGTTGCAAATGTCTCCGGGAAGACCGGCTGGTTTTTTTTCATCAGAAATATCATTGTATTTTTCAGCGCTTGTATAAGCGCTTCGTTCAGATCCTTTTCTGCCAGGCGGCGCACATCTTCCACTCCGGGGAAATGGCGGCCGGGTTCAATGTAATCCGCCACGTAAATGACTTTGTCTAAAAGGGTCATACCGGGACGCCCTGACGTGTGATAGCGGATCGCGTCTAAGATCTCGGGGTCAGTGATCCCCGCTTCCTTCTCAGCCAGATACGCCCCCGCAGGAGCATGCCACAGCTCGGCATTGTAATCCAAAAGCTCAGCCGGCATTTTTTCCCGCACGATGATCTGCTTCATTTCTTCTTTCGGCCGGAATTTGGCGTAATCATGAAAAATAGCCGCCATTTCCGCTTTTTTTGGATCTGCTCCGAACCGGCCTGCGAGAATAACCGCCGTATCTGTCACGCCGATTGTGTGGATGTAGCGATGCTCGGTCAGCTGTTCTTTGACGCAGGCAAGTGCTTCCTCACGATTCATATAAATCATTCTCCTCTATATACTGCCTCACTTTATCCGGCATTAAGTATTGCGTCGTTTTTTTTGCTTTGAGACGTTCTCTCAGCATCGTTGACGAAACATCAAATTCCGGAACGTCAGCAAAAAGCAGCGGATACGGGGTCTCAATATGATACCCCGGGCGCCGCACTCCGATAAATTGAATGAGTGTAAGCAGTTCGTCCAGTTTGTACCATTTTGGCAGATATTCAATCATATCCGCCCCGATAATAAAGAAAAGCTTGTCGTTCGGGTGCCGCTCCTTCAGTAAACGGACAGTATCATAGGTATAAGAAGGACCTTTCCGCTCCATTTCCGCCAGCTCAAGCTTAAAACCGGGATTTGAGCTGATGGCAAGCTTCAGCATCTCAACCCGGTGCCGGCTGTCGGTAAAGTCTTCATTCTGCTTATGCGGGGGAATTTTATTCGGCATAAACCAAATCTCATCGAGCTCCGCCTGATGAAGGACTTCATTAGCCATCAGAAGATGACCGTTATGCGGAGGGTCAAATGTGCCCCCGAATATTCCGATTTTCTTCATGTCAACCACCTTACGGAAGCTCGATTTGTTTATTTTCCTTTGATTCCTTATACAATACGATCGTATTTCCGATCGTCTGCACCAATTGTGAACGGCTGCCTTTCACAAGGGCTTCTGCGACATCGTTTTTATCGTCTTCGCAGTTTTGAAGCACACTGACTTTAATCAGCTCTCTTGCCTCTAAAGCCTCGGCAATCTGTTTCACCATGTTTTCGTTGACTCCGCCCTTTCCCACTTGAAAAATAGGCGTTAAATGATGCGCTTTTGAACGCAAAAAACGTTTTTGTTTTCCTGTTAACATTGTGTTCCTCCTAGTTTTCCTTCAACAATTGCTCTCATCAGGCCGCTGTCAGGCTCCTGTTCCGTCCACAGCTTGAAGGACAGTGCGGCCTGTTCTACAAACATGCCGATGCCGTCAAGGGTAGTCAAACCTCTTTTTTCGGCTTCTTTTAATAACGCCGTTTGAATCGGGTTGTATACGATATCACAAACGATGGCGCCCGCTTTGGCCCGTTCCAGTGAGAGCGGCACGGCATCCGTGTTCGGATACATGCCGACAGATGTTGTATGAATAATGACGTCATATTGCTCAAGCTGATTTTCAGCTTCTTCTAATGTAAGAGCGCGTTTCTGCTGAAAAGAGGGAGCGGCCGCAATCAGACTTTCTGCTTTTTCCGGCGTGCGGTTGCAAACGTCAAACTGTTTCGGCTCTTTGCGGACGATCGTCGTAAAAATCGCTCTTGCCGCCCCTCCCGCTCCTATCATTAGAATGGAGAGCTCTGATATCGGTTTGTCCAAAACTTTGACTAAGGATTTATAAAATCCATCTCCGTCAGTATTATACCCGATGAGCCTGTCTCCCTCTCTTTTGACGGTATTTACGGCTCCGAGTACTTTTGCGCTTTCATGTATTTCATCCAGATGCTCCATGATCGCGACTTTATGCGGGACTGTAACGTTAATTCCGCAGATGCCCAGTGCTTTAATTCCGTTAACGGCGTCCTTGAGGTTGTGAGGTTCCACCTGAAACGCAAAATACTGCCCGTTGATGTTCTTATCTTTCAAAGCCGCGTTATGAATATCGGGTGACATTGAATGCCCGATCGGATTTCCGATTACTCCGTACAATTGTTTCATGCTCCCTCTCCCCTTCTCTCTATATTAATGAACGGCGGACAAATACGTGTACGCCTTTCGGAGCGTATGCCGTTATTTTTTTATCTGCTTGCTGCACCGTGACCCATCCGAGACCGGAAAAAACGATATCCGTCTTTCCTTCTTTAATCGTAAACGTGTGAGCCGTAAGCTCCGGAAATTCATCCAAATGATCTTTCCCGGGCGGGGTGAGCAGTTCACCCGCATGCTTTTCGTATAAGGCGTCAGCATTTTCAAGCTTTGTTCTGTGAATCATCAATTCATTCGGCATATAGCAGACAAACGCCGATTTATCGCCTGAAACATAATCAAACCGGGCAAGCCCGCCGAAGTAAAGCGTTTGTTTCTCATTCAGCTGGAAAGTGCGCGGCTTCAGTTCTTTTTTCGGTGTCAGCACCTTTAAGTCACGCTTGTCCACGTAATGCGCCATCTGGTGATGGTTAATGATTCCCGGAGTATCATAAAGCGCGGACCCGTCATCAAGCGGGATTTCAATTGCATCAAGCGTCGTGCCCGGAAATTGAGAGGTGGTAATGATATTCTCTTCCCCTGAGACCTCTTTAATAATCCGGTTGATAAACGTTGATTTGCCGACATTCGTACAGCCCACCACATACACATCGCGGCCTTCGCGGTAATGTTCAATGGCGTCAATGACTTCTTTCATCCCTTGTCCGCGTGAAGCGCTGATTAAAAAGACATCAAGAGGTTTTAAGCCGTATTCTTTCGCTTCGCGTTTCATCCATTGAACGAGCCGTTCCCGTTTTACGGATTTGGGAAGGATATCAGCCTTATTGCCGACAAGAATGATCGGATTTCCGCCGACAAAGCGGTTCAGTCCGTTTATCCAGCTTCCGTTAAAATCAAAAATATCAACGACTTTGACAATAAGAGAGTCAGTATCGCCGATTGTGTGCAAGATATTTAAAAAGTCATCGTCCGTTAATGAAACATCTTGAATTTCATTGTAGTTTTTCAGTCTGAAGCAGCGCTGGCAGATGACATTCTCTTTTGTGAGCGATGCCTTCGGCGCATACCCGAGACCTTGTTTATCCTCGGTCTGGATCGTTACTCCGCAGCCGATGCAAACAACCTTTTCCATTTCTAATCCTCCCACTGAATATGGCCTTTACGTTTCAAAGAACTCAATATTCTCCGTTCAATCCGGCGGTTAAAGCGCGTCATGACCCCGTCAGAGGAAGCGACCGGCACGACGAGGATCGTATGATACCCGTGTCTGTTTCCGCCGAGAACATCAGTAAGCAGCTGATCGCCGATGACCACACAGTCTTCTTTTTTCAGATCCATGCTGCTGACGGCTCTTTTAAAGGCGCGTCCCATCGGTTTTCTTGCCTTATAAATAAACGGTATGCCAAGCGGCTCCGAGAATAATTTCACTCTTCGTTCATTATTATTGGAGACGATCGTGACTTTAATGCCGTGCTCCTTCATTTCTTCAAACCACTCGATTAATCGAGGTGTCGCACTCGGTCTGTCCCATTCCACAAGCGTATTGTCAAGGTCTGTAATAATCCCTTTCACATTGCGCTCCTTGAGCTTTTCCGGTGTGATATGAAATATATTTTTCACAAATTCGTCAGGTAAAAAAAACTTTTTTAACAAAACCCGCACCCTTCCCTTTTTCTTTCTATCATCTATATGTCGAAACCTGTCGGATTTAAAAACAAAGTCGGACTCAGCAAAAAAATTTCGACAAAAATTGGGTTTCTTCACCAGTTGTGGATAAAATTACACACATTATCCACTCTTATTACATCCGGATTTATCCAGATTATAAACAAGATACTAACAAGTTATCCACTTATGAGTGTGGATAACAGAACGATTGTTCTTATTTGTATTTCATGGTAGATTAAAGATAACCTCACCATGATTGAAACGCAACCTTCCATCATATGCTCGCGTCTGATGATTGATTACAACTGTTAAGGAGGTGCCACTCCCATTAATTGGGTCCCCGGCATGAGAAAGCTTTCTGATGAATTACTAATAGAATCTTATTTCAAAGCCAATGAAATGAATTTGAGCCGTGAATTTATCGAGTTAATTGAAAACGAAATCAAAAGAAGATCGCTCGGACACATTATTTCCGTTTCTTCTTAAACAGAAAAATTTTCCGGGCGAATTTCCTTTTTTTACTCAGATGACTGATATTATATCACTTCGGTTATACGCTTTACTACCACTTTCAACAAAAAACACCCCTTACAGAGGTGTTTAAGAGGACGGCTGTTAAATTTTGAACCAATACAGGCCGCCCAGAACGAGAAAAACGACGAGCAGCACAACAAAAAATGCGTACCAGTACCCCGCATTCACCCGAGGAGGCGGGCATACAGGATATGGCGGAGGGAAACCGCGGTTCATAGCAAATCGCCTCCAAAAAGATGTTTTTCTACAGCCTATGATGCACGGGCAAAACGGCTTAGGCAGCTGACGGCGTCAGCGCTCCAAAATCCGCCTATTTTTTATGCCTTCAATTAAGATTCTGGCCCCTTTTGGCGTCATGTGATTTCCGGAAGGATCTATCAGTCCGGATTGGATGAGCGCCCGGTCTGTATCTTTGCCGCCGTCCGCGCGTATAAAGTGTTTCCAATTATCCACCAGAGGCACTTTTAACTCTTTTGCAACCTGCCTTGTAATACCGTTATAGGAATTATGCCATTTTCTCGCTCCACCTTTTTCTTTAAAGGCTGAAGCTTTATATCTTGAATAGTAATAGAGATGATGCGTTCCGTTTCCTTCTATAACTGGGATGCACGTCATTAAAATCGGCTTTATGCGGTGCTTCCGGCTTTCGTTTACAAAATAAGTCAGGTTTTCTTCAAACCGTTTCTTTGATACTCGCGGCTGATGTCCCGTCAAAATGCCCGCATCATTTGTTCCGAACATGATAAATAAATATTGAGGCTTCCGGTCAAGCACGTCGCTTTGAAATCGCAGGCGCGCATCCTCAGTCGTCTGACCGCCTATTCCCGCATTTATAACCGTAAGACGGCCGCGTTCCGTTGTTTTTAACATGTTTACCCACTGCTGCGCCTTTGGATAATCACGATAATCCCAATTGGAACCGCGCGTATTGCTGTCACCGAAAGCGACAGCGCTTTTCTCTTTGCCCGCGGCGCATCCTGATAACAGACAGGCTATCGTAATAAAAAGAACAGCAAACTTCATTTTTTTCTCCCCCCAAACCTTACATCCTATATGGTACACGTCTCTTTTGCGGCTTTCAACGCGGCGCTCTCTTTACTGGATATGAAAAGGGCCGGCATCCTCTCCGATCAAATCCGAAACCTTAACAAACGTGTAGCCCTGCTTTTTCAGCTGGGGAATAATTTCTTTCAAAGCCTCAACCGTCTGGCGCCGGTTGCCTCCGCCGTCATGCAGAAGAATAATATCTCCATCTCTGGCATGTGAAACAACGTGTCTGACGATTTTTCCTTTTCCGGGCCTTCTCCAGTCCCTCGGATCTTGGTTCCAAGACCACATGATGATATGATAGCCCTCTTTTAAGATGCTTTTGAAAGCCGTACGATTCAGCGATCCTCCCGGCGGGCGGAATAACTTGTCCCCTTCCGGCTGAAGCGATGTGATATGATGCGCTGAGCTGTGAAGCTCTTTTAAAATGTCTTTGCGTTTCAGACGGTGAAAATAAACATGGTTCATCGTATGGTTGCCGATTTCATGTCCTTCTTCAATAATGCGCTTTGCCGTTATAGGGTAATTGTCTATACGGCTTCCGATACAAAAAAAAGTCGCTTTAACATTGTACTGTTTCAGCACGTCTAACACAGCCTCTGTATAGACAGGGTGGGGGCCGTCATCGAAGGTTAAAGACAGTTTCTTTTTTTCAGACCTTATATCCCAATACACGTTTCCCGTCTTCTCCATGTCACTTCTTTTTAATGATTTCGCATCGGCGGACACGGCAGTGAGACTCGTGAGGACGCATATCATAATGATCAGATGAAAGCATCTCAACGTTTACACCTCCAGTAAACACTACTGTTAACGTGTCCCCTTTTTTAAAAAATCATTCTCGCGCAAATAATGTACATCACCCGCTTCTGCTATAAGAAACAGGTGATTCTGAATTATGACAGCACTGCTGCCAGCTTGTCTTTCGTTTTGGGACCGTAAATCCTGTCAGCCTGCAAGCTGTTCATGATTTGGAACCGCTTTACAGCATTGGCGGTTTTGGGTCCGTATATTCCGTCAACTCCATGATTTTCCGTATTTTTATCAGGGCAAAAATAAGCGGCGGCAAGGACTCTTTGCACTTGAGTCACCTTTTCGCCCTTTGTATAAGGGGTCGTCAGTTTAATGATTTATTTGCAGAGTCGTCAGAGCCGTTTACGCCTTTAAAAGGCTTCCCAGCTGTTCAGCAGCCTGCCGGGGCAATCTTTTATGGGGAACGACGCGATCAAGAGGTATATTATGATCTTTCATGAGCTTTTTGCGCGCATCTTCGCGTCTGCGCCCTTGTCCGTGTTGGATGTCTATAGACGGTAATATAACCCGGGTCCATTGCATATCTCGGCCGGTTGCCGTTTGATTTCGGTATCGGGTCTTTTTTTATGGATATCATTTTATCCCTCTCCTATTAAACAATGCAAAAGCACGCTTATCGGACACCCTTTTTTAATAGAAGGAGATAGATTTGTACTGTATACTATTTGAAAAGAGGTGAACGTACAGATGATAAAAAAAGGATTCAGTCTTGCCGTTATCATTGCTGTTGTGGTGATCGGTTTTATGCAAAAAGACGTCTGGCTCGGCATGATTCGGGCGGGCGGAATGTACGCCGTGCTTATGAGTATCCTGCTGGTCGCAGCTGACGTATTTTTCCCGATTGTTCCATTCGCCATTATCGCGGCCTTAAACGGAGCGGTTTTCGGGATTGTAAACGGGGTGTGGATTACATTGTCAGGCGCGATGCTCGGGACAATGGCCTTGTTTTTTCTCGTCCGGTACGGATTCAGAGACTGGGCCAGAAAAAAGCTGCGGTCTTACCCGGCCGCGGCCCAATATGAAGATTCATTTCATCAGCACGCATTTACGGCGGTGCTTTTCGGGCGGCTGATTCCGATTATACCGTCGCTTGCCATGAATACCGTATGCGGGCTGAGCAACATACGATGGCCGATCTTTTTTTCCGCATCGACGCTCGGCAAAATTCCGAACATTGTGATCGTGACAGTCGCAGGCGCTTCATTTACAAGCAACAAACTGCTGTCTTTCGGAATTTACGGAATGTATATGCTCGTGTTAATGGCGGTCATTTATAAAAAGTTTCCCGGCCTTTTAAAAACGACGAAAAAATGAAGCGCGTACCGCCCCCTTATACCGGCGGTACGGCTCCTCTCATTCTGAGAACCTTTCCGTTTAATTCTGAACCGAGCACTTTCAGGTTTTGCTTTTTGTAGAATGACAGGGCCGCTTTATTGTCCGGAGAAACTCTAAGATGATATTCCGAAACACCGTTCGTTCTGAAAAACTGATTCGCGTATTGATGGAGCTTCGTCCCGTACCCCATTCCCCTCTGCCGCTCAGTAATATAGTAAAGGTGCACATAACCGATTTTTTGATCGCGATAAGGTTTAATGGAGGCTTCAAGCTGTCCGATCGGCTGCCCGTTATGAAAAAGCAGCACAAAACCGCCGGGAAAGCTCTTGATTTGAGATGACAGCCATCTGAGATACTCATCCTTATTAAAATGATCCGCCGTGCCAAAGCTGACGAGAAACGAATCTTTGCGAAATGAAACGGCCGTCTCTTTATGTTTGTTTAAATTGATTCGCTTGAAATCCATCAAGTGTCCTCCTTTTTGCGGCAGCAAGTAAGAATGAGCATAAAACGGCTGCTAACATCAGCATAACGGCTGCGCCTGTGATGACGATATGGCGGACGGAAGAACTGACTGCCGCCGCTCCGAAAACCGCCGTTATCAATATAATGAAGACGGCTTCAACTAATGAATAAAAGCTGCCCACCCTCCCCATAATGTCCACCGGAACATTTTTTTGATAAAACGTCTGAAATCCCGTATTGGCAAATGCCAAGAAAAAAGCCAGAATGAAAAACCCGCAAGCAGCCGTCCAAAAAACGTGAGAAAACGCATAAATCATATATCCCGCCGCTGTGAAAAAAGAGCCCATTCCCATCAATAAAGAAGCCGGCATTTTTTTATTAAAGAACACATTGGCAAGCGCCCCCGCTATAACCCCTGCCCCTGACACACTGACGAGAAAACCGTAATCAGCATCAGTCAGCTGAAGAACCTCTTTTGAAAAAGCGACTTCAAGCGAATCAAGTGCAGACAACATCACGGTCATGACCAGACTGAATAAAAAATAAATGATCATGACGTTTCGCGCCGTTCGGCTGAAGCGATATACGAGCTTCCAATCTTCTTTGCACACTGCCAAAGAAAGCTTCTGTCTGGGAGAATGTACGTGAGGCTCATTTTCAAGATTCGGCAGCATCATCGTGATTAAACCGGACAGCATTAAAGCAGCCGCATTCACCCAAATCGCAAAAATCGGCGTGCCGACGATAAAAAGCAGCCCGGTCGCAGCCGGCCCGAGGAGAAAAGCCCCTGATTCCGGCAAAGCCCTTAGTGAATTGAATCGTTTTCTCCTTTCAGCCGGGATAAGCATCGTCACATACGCCATGGAACACGGACGAAACATCGCATTAGCCATATGAATCAAAAACACGATACAATAAACGGAATATAGAGACCATGCAGTAAACATCAGCGGCAGAACGGCAATGAATCCAGCCCGGATGAAATCAAGCGACATCATCATACTCCGTTTGTTACACCTGTCGATGATGCTGCCCGCCCACCCATTTGTCATCAAAACAGCCGCAGGCCTGATTAAATAAAGAATGGAAACTGCAAAAGCAGACCCTGTTTCTTTTAAGACAATAAGATTAAGAGACAAAAAATAAATCCATTCACCAATATTCGCCACCCCGATTCCGGTTAACAAAAGCACCGGGTGCCGCCAAGACTTCCAGTTTTTCATCTTATCCCTCCCTCAGAAAATAAAAAACGCCCTCAAGACAATGAAGTCTTGAGGACGGGAAACAGCCCGCTATGCCACCTCAATTCGGTTTGGCGCCGGCCTTGCCGGTACAAAGCTTACTCGGTAACAGGAGTATCCGCCGCATCATCCTCGTTTTGCATGATTCCGATGCGAAGCTAAGAGGTTTGTTTCAACACATCCATTCATACTCCTTCCCAGCTCCCGGAGCTCTCTGTCATGAATGATATCTGTCTACTCTTCTCTTCAGCGCTTTTCACGTTATATTCTTTTCGAACTTACTTTTTTTAACAATATACAGGCTCAATCAGAAAAAATCAAGAGGCTGTAAGAAATAAAACTTGCCTTTGATTAATTTCCCTGTACAGACACAAACAGCCTGACTGCCACATACAGTTACATATAGGCTTTTGCCTACATAACTTTGTGGAGGTGAGGATGGTGACAGGTGTTTTTGCAGCGCTCGGGTTTATTGTGAAAGAACTCGTGTTTTTAGTATCATACGTGAAAAATAATGCCTTTCCACAACCGCTCTCAAATAGTGAGGAGAAAAAATACTTAGACCTTATGGCCGAAGGAGATGAACACGCCCGCAATATGCTGATCGAACATAATCTCCGTTTAGTCGCCCATATTGTAAAAAAATTCGAAAACACGGGGGAAGACGCAGAAGATCTGATCTCCATCGGTACAATCGGTCTGATTAAAGGCATCGAAAGCTATTCAGCCGGAAAAGGCACGAAGCTTGCGACATATGCCGCACGATGTATTGAGAATGAGATTTTAATGCATCTGCGCGCCTTGAAAAAAACGAAAAAAGACGTTTCCCTTCATGATCCGATCGGCCAGGATAAAGAAGGGAATGAAATAAGCCTGATCGATGTGCTCAAGTCGGAAAGCGAAGATGTGATTGACACTATTCAGCTCAACATGGAGCTTGAAAAGGTCAAAAAATATATCGACATTTTAGACGACCGCGAAAAAGAAGTGATCGTCGGCCGCTTCGGCCTTGATTTAAAAAAAGAAAAGACGCAGCGCGAGATCGCGAAAGAGCTCGGCATTTCAAGGAGCTATGTATCTCGGATTGAAAAACGCGCGCTCATGAAGATGTTTCATGAGTTTTACCGGGCGGAGAAAGAGAAGCGGAAGAAGTCGAAGGGAAAGTAAGCGAAAAGCCGGATCTGACATCCCGGCTTTTTCTGTTTTATCTTTTTCAACACAAGCAGCAGAATATATGAAAAATCGTTCCTTACATATACTCTATCAACCTGGATCAAAAAGCTGAGTCCCCCCCTGTGTATTCCCCTCCACATGCAGCTTGATATCTCATCAATTATATGTTCATTCAGGTATAACGAACGCGGCATGATCAATACAACATAAGTTGTATTTCATTTCCCTCTTAGAGTTAATTTATTTAACCATTATAAATACTCATATATACTTAAGTTATTGAATTATTTCCCTTTAATATCCGCACATTGTTATCAATAAAATATATTTCATTTCACAATCATGATTTGATTATTTTAGAAATTCTGCTCATTCACCTGATACTAAAAGGAACTAAAGTGACAAAAAGTAACTAAAAAAAGAGATATCAACCTTTTTAATTCAAAGTACCCAAATACATTTCTATTATTTTTGTTACAATAAATGCATAAGTTATTTTTCATCCATATTTATTGAAGGAGGACATATAATATGGGCGAGTCGAAAGATTTACAACCTAAAGTAGAAAAAAGTTTCGAGATAATTGGGAAAAAGTGGACAGGATTAATTATTTATGTGCTAATGAGCGGTCCTAAGCGCTTTAGTGAGCTAAGCGAGAGCATGCCTTCCTTAAGCAGAAGGATATTAACGGAACGGATTAAAGAATTAGAAGAACAGGGAATTGTTGTCCGAAATGTAATCCCCGATCGTCCGATACGTTCTGAGTACTCTTTAACTCAAAAAGGAACAGAATTAGGAAAAATATTAGGACCGATTAGTCAATGGGCGGAAAGCTGGGTCAAGGATTGACAGTTCTTTTAGTATCTATGCCAATAAACACAGCGCTGTTTTTCATTATCTAATAAGGAAGGAAGATCTCCATGTCTAATGTTCTCTATATCACAGCACATCCTCTGCCTGAAGATGAATCACTCAGCATGACCGTAGGAAAAGAATTCATTGAAAGTTACAAACAAACACATCCTGAAGATGATGTTGTCCATTTAGATTTATATAAAGCTGATATTCCTTATCTAGACGCAGATGTATTTAATGGTTGGAAAAAACTTCGCTCTCAAGCTTCACTTCAAGATTTATCAGTAGATGAACGGTTAAAAGTCGCCCGTTTAGCTGAATTAGGCGGACAATTTTTGTTAGCTGATAAATATATTTTTGTAACACCTATGTGGAATTTTTCCGTTCCGGCCATCATGAAGACCTATATTGATGCAATCGCAGTGTCAGGTAAAACCTTCAAATATACTAAAGAAGGTTCAAAAGGATTACTAAAAGGAAAAAAAGCTCTCCATATACAATCGCGGGGAGACATCTACTCACATGGTCCTGAAATGGAAAGAGAGATGGGAAACCGATACTTAGAAGCGGTTATGGATTTCTTTGGTATAAAATCGTTTGAAAGTATTATTATTGAAGGGCAAATGAAGTTTCCGGAACAAACTTCTCTAATTAAAGATAAAGCAATGCAGCAAGCCAAAGAGATGGCTAAACAATTTTAATCCAACACATCATAAGGCCTTGAACCTTATCAAGGCCCTTCAATTTTGTTTTATACATCTTCCTATACTGATTCCTCTTTTTCTTTAAACATAAATAGCTGCCGCACACCCCAACCTGCATGATTTATACGACTGTGCCCTCAATAAACACTTTCCCAGCAGATATTAATGTTTCTGCCACTTGAGTTTCACCTTTCTTTTTATGTTAGTTAACAAACCACTCATACCTATGCGATAAACTAACCTAAGTAACCAATAGTAACTTAGGTTAGTTTTTTTCGTTGCGACTGATTTTTTCTTTTGAAATCAGATTTCTTATAAATGAACCATTTTTATTATTCCAGACCCGAAACATCAAGAAAGGTCTAATTGAAGAACTAATCAGAAAAAAAGAAATGCAAGATGAAATCATTGACTATTTTAGTTACCTAGGTTACTATTAGTAACGTAAAGTGACGAAACAAAACTAGCCACTTTCAATACATCAAGGGTTTGGGAAAGAAGGTTTGCATCAAATGGATATTTTCTTAGCCATTCTTCCTGCAATATTTTGGGGAAGTATCGTCCTCTTCAATGTCAAGTTAGGCGGAGGACCTTATAGTCAAACACTTGGAACAACGATTGGAGCACTGATCTTTTCAGCTGTTATCTATCTCGTTATCCATCCTGTGTTGACGCCTTTTATCTTTATTGTAGGAATCGTTTCTGGGTTGTTTTGGGCTGTTGGACAAAGTAATCAGTTAAAAACCATTGAATATATTGGTGTTTCTAAAACGATGCCGATTTCAACAGGTATGCAGCTCGTATCAACAGCTTTGTTTGGGGTGATTGTTTTTCATGAGTGGTCAACAGTCACTACAGTTCTATTGGGAATACTAGCTCTCATTTTTATCGTGATTGGGATTGTATTAACCTCTCTTGAAAGCAAAAAAAGTAAAGAGCAATCTGGGCAATTTAAAAAGGGCATTATCACACTCATCATATCTACGATTGGATATTTAGTATATGTGGTCGTTGCACGTTTGTTTAACGTTGATGGCTGGGTGGCTTTATTCCCTCAAGCTATCGGTATGTTTATCGGCGGACTCATCCTCACTTATAAACATAAGCCTTTTAATAAATACACAATTCGCAACATTATTCCCGGTCTTATATGGGCTGCGGGTAATATGTTCTTATTTATTTCCCAACCTAAGGTAGGGGTAGCGACAAGTTTTTCACTATCACAAATGGGAATCGTCGTTTCAACGCTTGGAGGTATCTTCTTACTAGGCGAAAAGAAAACAAACCGTCAGCTTATTTCGATTTCAATTGGCATTGTGCTCATTATTTTGGGCGGAGTGCTGCTGGGAATAGCAAAAAGTTAAAATACATTAACCTAAACAGTAAGAATATCTATTAAAAAATAATCGTTAGAACCAGGAGGAACTTATCATGTATAAAGATTTAAAAGATAAAGTAGTCGTAATCACAGGCGGAGCTACAGGCCTTGGACGTGCAATGGCTGTTCGCTTCGGTCAAGAACAAGCAAAAGTGGTCATTAACTATCGTAATAATGAAAATGAAGCATTAGAAGCTAAAAAAGAAGTGGAAGAAGCAGGCGGACAAGCTATTATTGTACCTGGTGATGTAACAGTAGAAGGAGATGTCATCAACCTTGTACAAACAGCTGTAAAAGAATTCGGCACATTGAATGTAATGATTAACAATGCTGGTGTTGAAAACCCTGTACCGTCTCATGAACTTTCTTTAGACAATTGGAACAAGGTAATCGACACAAACTTAACAGGAGCATTCCTTGGCAGCCGTGAAGCGATCAAATACTTTGTAGAAAATGATATTAAAGGAAATGTCATTAACATGTCCAGTGTACATGAAATGATTCCTTGGCCGCTATTTGTTCACTATGCAGCTAGTAAAGGCGGTATGAAGCTAATGACAGAAACATTGGCACTCGAATATGCACCAAAAGGAATTCGCGTGAACAATATTGGACCAGGAGCAATGAACACACCAATCAATGCTGAAAAATTTGCAGATCCGGTACAACGTGCAGATGTTGAAAGCATGATTCCGATGGGTTACATCGGTAAACCAGAAGAAGTAGCCTCTGTAGCAGCATTCTTAGCATCTTCTGAAGCAAGTTATGTAACGGGTATTACACTCTTTGCAGATGGCGGTATGACGAAATATCCTTCTTTCCAAGCTGGAAGAGGTTAATAAGAATAAGGCTTTAGAGAAATAAAAAATAGAAGTCTGCGGACACTGAACTTATAGCACTGGTGCTGTTGGTTTGGTGTCCTTTTTTATATACTTTCAAAGCAGCTGATTATATTGAACAAATAGGTTCATTTTATCCACTTGTGTGTTTTTTTATATTTGGCCAGAAAAAGGGCACTGTTTTCAGTCCGTCCAAGTAAAAAAGGAAGGGTCCTTCCCTTCCTTTAGCCCTAACTTGATCTCCTTCAATTTTAAAACCAACATTTAAAGCTGGATCGCGCTTTATTGACAGAATTTTCGCAACACACTTAGTACAATTCTGCTATTATGATAGCAAATAAATAGATGATCAATTTACGGTTCAATCAAAAGCTACAGATCGAATTTCATGGCGCCTATCGATCTTACAATTTTCGGATCTTGATGCGATCCGAAAAGACTTTCTCCTTTATCAAGGGCGGAAATTTTTTCGATATCCTCTAAGCTCAACTCAAAATCGAAAATGTCAAAGTTTTCGACAATCCGTTCTTTGCGCACCGATTTTGGAATCGTAACGACTTCACGCTGAACAAGCCAACGCAGCACGACCTGGGCGACGGATTTATTGTGTTTTTCCGCAATGGAAGTCAACACTTCGTTGCTGAACATGTTATTGCGTCCTTCAGCGAACGGTGCCCACGACTCGTGTTGTACTCCCTGCTCTTTCATAAAAGCAGCACTTTCTTTTTGCTGATAGAATGGATGTGTTTCGACTTGATTGACGGCTGGCACGATTTCATTATGCATGATGAGATCCATAAGACGGTCGGGATAGAAGTTGCTGACTCCGATTGCCCTGATTTTTCCTTCGCGGTACAGGTCCTCCATCGCACGCCAAGCGCCGTAGTAATCGCCGTATGGTTGGTGAATAAGGTATAAATCAAGATAATCCAGCTGCAGCTTACTCAATGATTTGGAAAATGCTATTTTGGCGCTTTCATAGCCGGCATCCTGAATCCAGAGCTTGGTCGTAATGAATAGCTCCTCACGCGGTACGCCGCTCCGCTTAATTGCACGTCCAACTGCTTCCTCGTTTAGGTAACCGGAAGCGGTGTCAATCAGGCGGTAACCGGCCATCAGTGCTTCATATACTGCGTTTTCACATTCTTGAGCATCGGGGACTTGGTACACACCGAAGCCGATAATTGGCATTTTCACTCCATTGTTTAATGTTACGGTTTGCATTGTAATTCCTCCTATTGTTCAAATGTAGAACGACAAACGGCACGCATCCCGAAAATCGGGCACTGCAGAATGAATTCCGTTGCGGCTGGTTTGCGTTATAATAAGCTTATTATCTTCGTGTAACACGAAGGCAAGCACTTTTTAAAAAATTTTTTAAAGGAGGATTACACATGCATACAGTCAAAGAAGCAGCGATGATAACCGGACTCACCGAGCATGCGGTGCGCTTTTACACGGATAAAGGCCTGGTGCCGAGCGTACGACGCAATAAAAACAATATTCGTTTGTTCGACGAAGAATCAATTAACTGGCTGTTTGGCGTCAAATGCCTCAGGCAATCCGGGATGCCGATTGAAGACATTAAAACGTACGTGAATCTCTGTCTTGAAGGAGATTCGACCATTCCACAACGGTACACACTCATGATGGAACATAAAGAAGATGCGCTCGCCCAGCTCGAAGAAGCCAAACAGCACATTGCCCATTTGGAACAAAAAACCGCCCTATATCAGGCCATTATGGAGCACCGCTCTTTTGATACAACCAATCCCGCCAACTGGGAAAAAATACAGCATATGCATAGTGACGTATTTTACTCGCCGGATGCTCGGAAAGTGTGAGAGATCTTGGTGAGCACATCAATGGCTCTTAAACTCCTAAATTGGAATCCATATTGAGTATGCTAAGTTTGATGACATATTATGAGAGGTTAAAATTGTTTATACGGCCATAGGGCTGCAAATCCTTAAATTTTTTCTTACGGTTACTTTCTATTGATAGAAGTCGCATCTGTATGCGACTTCTTGTTAGATGTTGTTTTCAAGTGTGTCAGTTGTTTCCACGATTTAATGATGTTACTGACACTCCGTACTTCTCGGCAAGGTCCTTGTATTTCATACCTTTAAGGTAGTCTTTATGCGCTTGAATGTACTTTTCTGCCATCTGCATCCATCGCCGCCTCCTTTGAATTGAGTTGTTTTGGAAAAGATATTCTCTCTAAAAACTGACACCAAGTTATTAATCCAGCAAAAAATTTTCTATCCTATGATTTGAAACAGTCTATTGAAAACATGAAAAAACGCCTTCCCGATTAGAAAGACGTAATCAACAAAATGTTTAATAGGATAGTGTTTATCTTTTGTCAGCCGGATGATTAGAATTTTTAAACGTTCCACTTTTCGCTATCTTATCCAACTTCTCTAGTTGTTCAAGTACCTCTCCTAATCCTTCTAATTGTTCACTAATTTTATTCACATCATACTCACCGATAATAATGTTATCTAATTGTTGATCTAATGTTTGCAATATTATATTTTTCTATCTCTTGTTGGTACTGTTGTTCTAACAGACCCTTCTCATGATTTAATCTTAATTCCTGTTCTCTAAGGACAGCTAATTATTTTCTGCTCTTTATATAATCTTCTTTACTGATACCTAAAAGCTCCGCAGAATGCACATCTGCTGACTGTTCTAAATGAAGCATTTGATATTTAACGAATTCGTCTTCAGTAAACACCTTTTTATCGATGAGAATATCAATTAGTGTTCTATTGTGCATTGACGGTTTACCGATCCGCCTGCTAGTTGTTCAAGCATATGTTGCTGGTTGACATTAATTGTTTTAGTCATGTTTTTCCCCTTACCTTAATATCGGGTAAGAGATTATGACAAAGAACATTTTGCAAAATTTGTCGAACAATAAATCCACCTATACCTCATTAATTTGTGACCGAATTTCGAATTTACAATTTTTACAAAGGATGTTTTTACCTTCCGGAGAATCCTGCTAATGTATCAAAATTTAAAGGAGGATGTTTATTATGATTAAAAAGCTTGGACTCTTAGCATTAACAACAGGTATGTTATTTTCTGGAGGTGTTGGAGTATCGGCCGCAGAAACTTCTCAAACTCTAAAAGTTGAATCATTCAATCAAATTAAACCGCTCTCAGAAAGCATGGCCTATACCACTATAGAATATGATTCAGATATTGACTCCTACATCTTCAGAGTTGAAGGCTTACAGTCTCCATTTAACAAAACCTACTATCAACGAGTTGCTTGGACTGATAATAGCCAAGAACCAAACAGCCGCAATATTGTTACTTATGACATCGCCCCAAAATATAATGACGATTACTGTGCAGAGTCCATAGAAGATGCTTCAGATATGGAAGCCATTTTGTCCCCTAGAGAAAAAGTCTACGGTTGGGCAAAAGCTCAAAACGGGAACTGGTACCCTGCAGGATTTGCCAGATTCTAATAACCTTTTTCTATATACCTTAATCAAATCCCACAAAAAAGCGGCCTCGCTCTTAGCAGTGCCGCTTTATCTCAAATTATTTGAATGGAGGGCAATCCAAGGAACCTGCCGCGCCGACCTTCCTCCCATTTTACACTACAGATTTTTTCGGATTCAACAAACACTCAAAGTGGCAATCTTGGCATAATTGACTGATTAACTCGTCTTTCATTTTGCGTACAGTTTCCCGCCAAGGTGAAGACCAATAGCACGGTAACTCATCCCTCCATCATGCAATCATAAAACTTTATGCTGCTCTCCTTTGATCTTTTCTGCCCCCAACTCAACTGCATATACTCGTTCTTGATAATACTTAAGACGTTTGAAAAAACGTTCCTCTCTCATATCCATTTGCCGCAATTCAGCCTGACTCTTCCCAGAACTTCCTTTTGGCATAGCTGCTTCTAATCCATATTGAGCAACACCCCAATTCTTCATAGGAATTGTTGAACCATAAAGTACCTTTTGCAAGATAAACCTCTTTCACCATCCAGTGATAGTTATTGATTAGATTTTCAATGTCTTTTCGATTCACGGTTGTGTCTTCCTTTTCCAAATAAAAAACGGACACCAAACAAACAGTGTAATACTGTAAGTTTAGTGTCCGCAGGCTTTCCGTCTTGGACAATATTTCCTCCACAGGACCCAGACTGCACCCTCATTTCCGGCAGCAGGCATTCGGTAGGATTCTATATTTAAACTAAGTTCACAAAATATTAACAAAAAATCCCTTGGTTATTTTTTCATATTATGTGATAATGCAGTTGTACTAAAAAAAAAAGGGAGTGCTTAAAATGAGATTGAAAAAAGTTTTAACTGGTTCTGCTTTATCACTTGCTTTACTTGTTTCTGCAGCTCCTGCCTTTGCCGCAAGCCCTACTGATACTCATTCTGGAGAAGTTACAACGAAGGAAGTTTCTGCTTTAGATACACTGGTTATTTATGGAACAGCTTCTGATCCAGATCCAGCACAAACAATTATTCATAAAGGTATAACATATTATTTAGACAGTGTTACTTTTTATCCTGATGGAACTTATATCGCCTACTATTCAAGTTAACTATGAGGAGGCTCACAGCCTCCTCTACCCCTAGTCTAGTTACTCCAATCCATTCGATTGTTTATCTAACTTTGTAACCTATCTCATGATCACCCCGCGCAAAGCTACCCTTTACAGTTTGAATCACTGTTTTACCATGCTCCAGATCATCTAAAACATGGGCAGTTCCTTGATTCCCATCTAAAACAATTATCTTAACCTTCCCTGGGTCAATTTTCTGCTGAATATTGAAGTCTTTTTTGATGCTTATTTCTCTCGGGTTGTACACTAAAAGCGCCCCCTGTGTTATGAAGGACCAGTCCATATCATGAACACCGAGGCTAAGCGCTTCGGTGTTTTTTATTTTTAGGCAGAAACCTCTTTTATCTTGATCTCCACTCTCGGCTCTGCGCTATAAAACTTGCTTACTTTCAGATCCCCAACCTGACTATCATCTTTGTAAATAAGATGATTCAGGGATCTTTTACACCCTTTACATAGTTATCAATATCAAGCTTAGTTGTCGGCTGCAGAAGTCCCTTTTCAGCTTGTTCTTTCTTCTTTTTTGAGTTTGAAATTGATTTCGGCATAGGTCTATACACTCTGACATCCATAAAGACAGGACCAGTAATAATTGTTTCTGGACGATGCTGAGACGCAACCAATGCCACATACTGTTTGAAATACTTTGATTTCGTTGGATCACGCATATGCACCTTCCCATTTCGTATTGATCCACTGGCAGCCCCTGTGCGATTGGCTCACCATAAACAATGAACTTAATGCAATTCAACTGTTCTTTACCTCCCGTCAAGCTGTTCCCATAGCTGAATTTCTTTTTCTATTCTCGGTGCGGAGACTAAAATTGTCAGCAGAGACACGACTGCTTTAAGCACTCAGCAACCGCTCTATTTATTTTTTCCTCAAGTAAACGGATTAGTTAGAGTAATTCTGTAAGACTTAGAGGTCCAAATATATAAAGTCCATCAGCTGCTTTTACATTCGTTTTTCCCTTCATTCCCAAGCACCTAACCTATGATTTAATTGCATTCGATCGCCTTTAATAATCACTATGTAATCACGATACATCTGGTAAATTCGTGAACCAAGAGCCTCGTCAATGTCCAAAATCTCATCGAGTATTAACTCCGAAGAAATCAGCAAAAGCTTGTGATTCAAATATCGATAATTTAAGACTGACTGGATTTGATCAACCTGCCAATCGTTTGCCCTTGGATCACTGTTTCTACAGGCTTGCCATCAAAAGGATCGGCTTCTTGCACGCTTGGTTTTCTGTATTTTCTTTGTTTGAAGGCTCGGAATCGATAATTTCTGAACTGTCTGTTTCATTAATAACTGCTTTTTAGAAAGAATCCCCCACTTGCTCAAAACTGCTTTTCATACAGTCTTAAGAGCCATCGCATCCCAGTCATTTTTGCATCCAACATCAGACTTACTGAATTTCTTTTTGTGCTTTTCTGCTTGTGACTTTGTCCAGTACACTGTTTTTCGGAAGCCATTTATCAACTCAAAATAAGCTGCATAACCAATTACCGCATCTGATTCTCGTTTTTCAAAATCAATCTCTATCTCCTCGGTCAGCGGATTCCACTTCTGCAATTCGCCTTCATGAATCGGTATGCAATTGATGGACGTTGCAAAGCAAGCTGTATGTACCCTTTGTATCCAAGCTGGAATTGATCCTTTCCAGGCATAACCCTAAGTTTTTATGTATAGGCAGGTTGAGTGTAGCTGCCACAGGAGCGCTTATCATACATACTAATAAAACCTTGTTAAAACTTTACAAGACAAACTGAATTGACTATAGTCTAATTAGACCAAATATTGATGTAAAGAAGTGAAAAATAAGATGATAAAGTCTTTTTTGATGTTGGGGCAGTCGAATATGGCGGGCCGTGGATTTTTGAATGAAGTAGATCCTATCTATAATGAAAAAATAAAAATGCTGCGCAATGGACAGTGGCAGATGATGACAGAGCCGATCAATTACGACCGTCCGGTTTCCGGCGTTGGCCTGGCGGCATCTTTTGCAGATGCATGGTCGAAAGCTCATCCCGATGAAGAAATTGGCTTGATCCCTTGTGCGGAAGGTGGCAGTTCATTGAATGACTGGCATCCGGAAGGCATCCTTTTTCAGCATGCTTTGTCCGAAGCCCGCTTCGCCCTCCGGTCCAGTCAAATTTGCGGAATCCTTTGGCACCAAGGTGAGAGTGACAGTTATCGTTCGCTGCATGAAACTTATTACGAGAAATTAACCCTTATCATCGAGACGCTAAGAAACGAGTTGAAACTTGATGAGGTACCGTTGATGATTGGAGGGCTTGGTGACTTTCTTGGGAAGACCGGTTTTGGACAGCATGCGACCGAATTTCGACAGGTTAATGAACAATTGCTGCGTTTCGCTAATGAACAACCGAATTGTTATTTTGTTACGGCAACAGGTTTGACTGCGAATCCTGATGGCATTCATTTAGACGCAGCTTCACAACGCAAATTCGGTTACCGCTATTTCGAGGCTTTTTCGAAAAAGTGCCATATCCTGAAACCTATTTCGGGAGAGGAGCAATCACTGAGAGTGAAGGGTGGCTATTCTAAAACAGAACAGATTTACCTTCATAGTATGGATTTGGCTTCGGGCAAAATCACGTACGCGGAATTTGAGGCGCGGATGGCGAAGGTGATGAAACCATAATTCCCTTACTTATCCTTGGCCTGCTCATCCAAAATCCCGGCGCACATGGCTATGAACTTCTGGCCTTAATGGAAAAACGTCATTACAAATACATTGTTAACTTCACAAAAGGTTCATTTTATTACAATCTGCAGCAACTTGAAGAAAAGTGTTTTATCGAACAGATTCATCAGAAACCCTCAGCCAGCGGGCGTGAAATCCGTAACTTTAACGTCACAGAATCGGGAAGGGCAGAATTCGAGAAATTAATGATCAAATACGGCACCAAATCGGAATATGTGAACCTGCAATTTTATGGGGCGTTACTCTTTGCCGATGAATTCGACAAAAATAAATTACTGGATCTGATCCAATCACAAATCGATCAGACTAAAACTCGAATCGAGCTCCTTGATGAATACCTGTCTGTCACTCAAGAAATTCCGGGCACAATCAATTACTTTCGCCGTATGAACGAAAATTCCCGTTCACATCACTTGGTTAATTTAGAATGGTTCGAAAAATTGAAAGCAGAAATAGAATGAACGATTGCATAATAAAAAAATGCAATGTTAAATATATAAGAAGATGAGTTACCTACATATAAAACCTGTGTCGCAGATATCTCGTAACATCATTGACACAGGTTTTATACTCCTTCTTTAATTAAACCAGTAATAGGGTTGTCAACACTTGCCCCCCCCAACAAGAGCAAGTGAATCTGTTGCGTGTTCTTCTTTTTTCAATCCTTCGTATTAATAACCTCGTTTTACACCATTTAGTATTCTGATTTTTCTCCTTCTTCCGCTAAACTGCTGCTTTAGTCGAATAAGCAAAAGTGATCTCCCTTAAGGAAGAATCACTTCCTCTAATTGAACAAGCAGTGAAGGTGAACATCGTTCTCAACATAAACTAAAATTTTTTATATACCTCTGCGAAAGCTACTTTCAATTGAATTTCTCTTATGCAGTTATCTCCGTTAGTTTAATTAGAATTCAAATAATCCAAGACACGGTCAACTCTTTCATTGACTGAGTAATCTCCTTCAATTCTTAACACTGGACAAGATAAATCTGCCATCCAATGTTCGTGTAAAGCTTTACTTCTAACTTCCATTCCAGCATTATCATATAGCGATGCCCACTCTAAAAATGTTTTTGATTCTTCATATTTACTGCCGCCGGCTAACACTTCGTTTCCATAACGCTGAAATTCCCTATGCCTTAATCTCTTAAGCCGGATATCTTGCGGAATCCATAAGAAGATGACAAGGTCAAAATCACTTTTTAGATCATCGCCCCAGCGGCACACTGCGCCGGAAAGAATCCATTTCTCATTTATTGTTAAGTCTTTATCAAGCAGCTTTCTTCTTTCAGGAATTTCTCTTTTTTTAGTGAATTTATCTGTCCAATAGTAATCATCAGTATCAAGATGCGTATGAGGCAAATGCTTTGATAATGCAGCACCCAATGTTGAAGTTCCGACTCCAGAGGCTCCTAGTATGTGAATATTTTTTTTCATTGATCCATCTCCTTATTAAGCAACAATACTCCCTGTCCGCTGCATAAGGTTCTTACTATTATATTTTAACATAAATCCCCAAAAACCTTTGCTTTTCTAGGGGAATCCAGATGCATGTTAAAACCATACTGCTTACGAACTTCATGGTCATTTTCAAACAGAATGATTAACTTTCTCTCCGGCCTATTTTAATATCCTCATACACTTTTTCAAAAGTCTCGATTGGCAGTGAAAACTTAGTTGTTTTCTCGTTACGGTAATTGATCACGATCTCAATTTGATTATTTTTTTGTTCAAACTCAATAAGTGCATTCTCCCATTTATCTCTGATTGAAATGATACAATTTCCATTTTTCTTTTCCTTTTTCTTATAAATGTAATTCACCTTAACTCTCCTTTCATTGATCGACAAAAGGTTTCGGAATAAGGAAGCTCCTCAAAAAAAGGATCAAAACTTTTATCAAGTTTGATCCTTTTCCCTTTTTAGTCATTTCTCCGCGAACGTTTATAGACATTCAGGGTTACCAGCCAGCTCATAACGATGATTCCTGCAAATAGGATCAGCATATTACTGTACAAATAAGCAGAATGATCAGCGTTAACAGGCAGCAGCCTTTGATCCAGCAAGCGGATCGATAATAAACCGCCTGCAATCGCAATGCCCGTTCCCTCTGATAGAAAGCTCGTAAAATTAAGCAGACTCATTCCGGCCCCGGCTTCCTTTTGTTTTAAACTGCCAGACACAATTGTAGATATAACCGTTTTTGTGAAGGAGAGTCCCCCAAAAACAAAAACGATTATAACGGTCATGAGCCAAGGTGTCGCATCTATAAAAAAGGCAGCGATTAAAAAGCTGGAAGACATCAATACAATCCCGATGGTGAGCACATATAAAGAACCTTTCCGATCAACAAGCAATCCTCCAATGTAACCGAAGATGATGACGCTCATCGTCCCGGGGAACATAATCCCGATTCCAATTACCGCAGTACTTAAATGGTGAACATCTTTCATCATATAAGGAACCATAGACACAAATCCTGCAGCAGTGCCGAATATCAGGCCTCCGCAAAGGACGCCCATCATAAACAAGACATTTTTCCCCATTGCAGGGTCAACAAAGGGATCTTGAGTTTTCCTAATATGTTTCACAAATATCAGGAAAGCTAGAATACTGATGATCAGAAAAGACATTCTATATGACGTTGTAAACAGCAGAAAAAATACGATGCCTGCAGACATTAATATAATCCCCGCCATATCAAAGCGCCCGCTGATTCTTTCTTCCTTTTCAAGCAGTTTTATCAGGAATGGAACAGTGATAACTGTTGCTGTTGGAATAAGCAGCAAATATGACCAGTGAATATAATGAGCGATCATTCCGCCAATAGCTGGTCCGACACCTTCCCCCATTGCCACCAGCGACCCGATCAGACCAAATGCTTTACCCCTGTTTTCTTTCGGAATATAGCGTACGACTGCAACCATTACAAGTGCCGGGAATGCGGCAGCACCAGCCCCTTGAATAAATCGGGCCAGAATGAGTAAAGGAAAGAAAGAGTGTCCGACAAATCCAATGATTGATCCGAAGCCATTGACCATAATCCCAAACAGGAGCAGCTTTTTGATGCCCAGTTGATCCGATAACTTCCCATACAGAGCAGTTCCGATGGAAAAGGTGAGCATAAAGGCCGTGTTCACCCAGTTTGCACTCGCTGGCAGTTTATGAAAGTCGTTGGCGATATCAGGTAACGAGACGTTCAAAACCATTTCATTTAATACGCTGAAAAATGACAGAACACAAAGCCAAATGAACACTTGGTTGTGCCGTAAAGTTGATTGTGAATAAGGGGTATTCACAATTTCCCCTCCATTAATGAGGGCAGACGCAGTTTATAGGGCCATTGATACGCTTCCCTCTTTTAATTGTACCCTGTTCATTTTTTTGCACTTCATACTTAACTCCCCCTGCATAGATTGATATATCTTATTATATACAGATTAAGGTATACGACAATAAGGCTCGATGCAAAAAAAGAAAAATCCTCAATCCGATATTATAAATACATTGCGACACTCCCGCTATATGCTGTTGAAAAATTGGAATAACGCATTGTATCGGCCGCTCCTATGACAAAGTTATTTTTAGCATAAAAATGACAAGCTGAAATGTTAATATCTTGTGTTTCAAGCATGAGACCGCATAAATGATTCTCCTTTGCCCACTCAATCGCTTTATGTAATAAAGCCGTCCCGACACCATTTTTTCTATTTGCAACGTCAATGTCTTCAATCAGTGCGTATCCATTCCAAGTAGAACGAAGCTTACTCCGGCCGACACAGTGGTTCTCTGCGTAATAAAAAAAGACAACTTTATCCTCTTCTTCAATATAACTGACATCAATTTCTTCATCGTCATATTTTTTGACATAAGGTTCAGCAAATATCTCCTCTGTATATGTCCACACATTTTTCAAATGAAGGGATGATTCTCCCTGAAACAACGATAGGTTCGTTTGGTTTATTGAAGTCTTTCATATTGAATCGAGTCATTTTAGTTATCATTAATCACCTTTCTGCATTTATTCACCTTGCTTTACGTCTTTTTAACTGTGATTCGTGGCATTTCATGGATCCCGGTTTAATAATTCTAAGACTAAAACAAAAAAATACCAACATCGATTGGTATTATCTCTTCATTCGAGCTCTTACAACAACATCTTATTCCGGAGCTTCCAACCCAAACTTTTTCCATTCCTCTTTTGCCGGGCCATAAATACCCGGAACAGGTAAACCCGCCTGTCTCATAAGAACGGTCATTTGTCCACGATGATGACTTTGATGTTGAATTAAAAACAGTAAAAGTGAACCATTGGGCAGCTGCTGTCCCATAAAGTTGATACGTTCTTCAAGTGTATCGTCAGTCCATTGCGTTTTTAACGCCTGCACGAACGCATTGCTTGCTTGATGATAGCCGTCAGCTATCAACTGGGCCGAAGAGGGAACAGGATAATCTTCAGCTGGGGCGCGAAACGTTAAATCTGTGTTTAATGTGATGATGCGAATAGCAGCAACAGTATGCCAAGCAATACGGCCTAAAGTCCAGTTCTGTGAGGTGATTTCTTGTTTTAGTGATTTATCAGTCAGAGTATTTAATAGTTTCTGTGTCGCATCGGCTTCGAACTCCCAAGATTTCAAAAAATGGTCTAAGGTTTGAAACATAAAAATCCTCCTTTTTTCCATGCGCCCGAGTTCAATAATAGTGCTCCCTTAAGTTAAAACAGACATGTCTAATGACATTTTTAACAGAAAGCCCGATCTGACAATAACATACAAAATAAGAATCCGACAGATAATCGATAAAAAGAAGTATAGCTGTGCAAACAGGATTCTTCTATCTAATTGTTTCGCTTTGCAAAAGTCCATATCGTCTTAGTGATTGAACCGGAGATAAAACAGCTCCCCGTCATCATAGCCACCCAAATGAAAAATGTCGGCTCGGCACCTATTACAATAAACATAAATATCAAGGACAAAATAAAAACAATACCAACCATCATCCATACTTTTTTGAAGATGAAATATCCTAAAATCCCCAACAGAAAAGAAGCCGCCGGAAGAAAGATGAGAATGATATACGCAGGACTCAACAGCGGACTCATACAAACACCTCCTCATGATTTCAAAAGGGAAAATTCCCTGCTTTTATTCAGCGCTTTGTCTAATATCAAGTGATGTGAAGTGATTTTCCCTATCTCATTATTACGTTCCATTTATTACATATTACACCGATACACTCAATCATTTATAGATATATATTCATTATTGCAGAAAAAAAGCAGCCTTCGGATGGTCTGCTTTTTTTCGTCCCCTAGTAAGTCCTTGCGCACCGACTTCAGCACACGCGATTTACCCATGTGATGTCTTCATGTTCTGTTT
Organism: Bacillus siamensis KCTC 13613; assembly: GCF_000262045.1. Taxonomy (GTDB): domain Bacteria; phylum Bacillota; class Bacilli; order Bacillales; family Bacillaceae; genus Bacillus; species Bacillus siamensis. Next base: position 408,610 of record NZ_AJVF01000041.1, on the reverse strand, counting down.
CTGCAGCGCTAATATTCTCATAATCGTATGCATGACGCCGCTTTCCTCATTTGATTTAATGACAAAATGCGCCGCATCTTTTATTTCGTCAATGGCGTTTTTGACCGCAAAGCTGTAGGATGCCGCTTCCATCAATTCTTTGTCATTGCGTCCGTCTCCGAAGGCCATTGTTTCATCGGGCGAAACCCCTAACAATCGCTGCAGTTCCTGTACGGTTGTTCCTTTGTGTATTCCGATATTTGAAATGTCCATCCAGGTGTCTTCTGATGCTACGATATATAATTGATGAAAAAATTCATGCAGCTTTTCTCTCGTTTCCTGGCAGTTGGCGTCGGGGTCATGAACCGTAATCTTGATAAAGTCGTCTTTTATCTCAGTGAAATCAGCTATTTTTGTTACATGAGCATAAGAGGCATTCACGAATTTCATTTCACTTTCAGACAGGTTCTCTTTCACCATCGCGCCTTTTTTTGTGCAGGCAATAATGCTGTGCCCGCAGCTGATTTTTTCCAAAACCTTTATAATTGATAGTCCCGCTTCATTGCTGATCAAAGATTCATATATGAATTTGCCGTTCTTTTTCATACGTGTGGCACTGTCTCCTAAAATCCAAAAATCTTTCGCATCTTCTCCGAATAAAGCCTCCACCCTTTCACACTGCTTTCCGGTACAGAGGGCGAAAGCGACATGCTGTTCCGCCATTACTCGTTTAGTCTCTTCAAATAATGTTCGGTCAAAATCGCCTTGATTATTTAAAAATGTGCCGTCTAAATCCGTAATCACTAACTTAATCATCGTTCAGCACCTCCGCAGTTAAAACGTCTTTTTCAGACAAACGGTTTTTCATCTTTGAGAATGGCATCAATCGCGTTTAAGACCCCTTCTTCATTGTTGGATTGCGTGATATGCACGGCAGCCTGTTTAATGCTTTCATGCGCATTGTCCATGGCGACTCCGTATTTCACGGCGGACACCATCTCCAAATCATTCCCGCTGTCTCCGAAGGCCGCGCATTCTTCATCATTTATCCCCCATTGTTTCTGGAGAAGCTTCATCCCGCTTGCTTTATGAAGCCCCGGCATGATCAGATCTATGTCACCGTGCCCGCTTGATACAGGCGTCATGAAAGATCCGATGTCGTTTTTCAAATGGCTCAGTAGTGCGGAACAATGTTCGGCGGGAAAACTGATGGAAAATTTTAAAATGTCATCATCAATGTTTTCAAAATGCGGCACCCTTTTTAACACATGATAATACTTACCGGCATGCAGATATTCATCTTCTCCGGCATTTTCATGAATATACGCGCTATTTTTTCCGCAGACAATGACGTTTTTCACATCATACCGCTCTAAAGCATCGAATACCGCTTGTATTGTATCTTCAGACATTTTACCCGCGAATAATTCTTCTCCGGCATTCACGACGAAGGCGCCATTTTCAGCAACGAAAGCGATTTCACTTTCGATTTCCGGAAAGAAAGATTTCAGCTGGGCATATTGGTTGCCGCTTGCTACGGCAAATTTAATTCCCCGCGCTTTTAATTCACGATACTGATTCATAAAACGCTCTTTGTTATATGTCATTTCATCATTCAGAAACGTCCCGTCCATATCAACGGCTATCAGCTTAACACCCATATTGTCCTCCTTTTTTCAGACCCTTGAAGAATTGATTCGAATAGCGTATGAACGAATTATATCCGCACTTTATTCATCCCGTAAATCATTGGGTGACGTCTTGTTCTGAATGACATAATAAGTGATTTGTCACGTACATATCACGCTATGTTTCTTTTAAAATGATATGTTACGATTAGATGTACATTCACCATTCTCATGAAAAGGAGAATCCCCCTGCATGTTCACACACGAAATGATTGCTTCATTTAACGAGCTTGAAACTTCTTTATACAACTATATTTCTCAAAACAGCGAGAAAGTCGTCTATATGCGGATCCGTGAGCTGGCAGATGAAACCCACGTATCTACGGCTTCTATTTTACGTTTCTGCAAAAAAATAAACTGTGAAGGGTTTTCGGAATTTAAGGTCAAGCTGAAAATGCATGCGGAGGCAAATAAAAAAACAAATGTAAAGAGCCCCCATCATTCCGTTGCCGAATTTTTTGAGAGGACAATGAGCAGGGGGATGGAAGAAAAGCTGAAGAAAGCCGCAGCCCTTGCGGCCGATGCAGAAAGCGTCATTTTTATCGGAGTGGGAAGTTCGGGAATTCTTGCCGAATACGGGGCCAGATATTTTTCATGCTTAGGGAAACTCTCCATGTACATTAAAGATCCTTACTTTCCGGTCCATTCCCATTTCCGCCAAAACAGCATAACAATCGCTCTGTCGGTTTCAGGTGAAGGCCACTCTACGGTCACTCATCTGAATCAGCTGGAACAAGAAGGCAGCCGGGTCATCAGTATTACAAACCATAAACACTCGACCATCGCCAAAATGTCCGATGTAAACCTTTCATATTACGTGACGGAAGAATGGGTTGAAAATGCGAATATCACCACCCAAATCCCCGCCATGTACATACTTGAATCCATGGCACGGGAAGTATACAAGCTGAGAGAATAAACACTCATGCAAAATACCCCCAGCAAGAGAACTGGGGGGCAGGAAAATCGATATGTTAAACAGCTTAAGCTGAACCAGAAACTATAAACAGCCGAACAGCGGTTTTTCGTCTCGGAAATGACTTCTTCTCTATTCGTTACAGCCAAAATGTCTCTCCGAGCGCTAATGCTTTCAGTTTTTCCGGAGGTAATGCAAGTCGGTCCCATTCGCTGTGCAGTCTGCTTAATGCTTCCGGGCCTGTATCATCAGCAAGCCGGAATGCCCCGTAATGCATGGGAATGAAGCTGTCAGCCTTCAGCTCCAAAAACGCTTTCACGGCATCTTCCGGATTGATATGTGACACTTTCATAAACCATTCCGGTTCGTACGCGCCTATCGGCATCAGAGCCGCCTTAATATGAAACCTTTCTCCGATTTCTTTGAAGCCTTCAAAATAGCCTGTATCTCCTGCAAAATAGATGGATTCACCGTTTTCGCTTTCTATGACCCAGCCTCCCCAGTGGGAGGTATCGGTATCCCAAAGCGTTCTCCGTGTCCAGTGCTGGGCAGGCACAAATGATATGTTCACTCCCCGCATCTCAAAACGATCCCACCAATTCATTTCAAACACCTTTTTGCAGCCTTTTTTGATGAACAGCTTTTTCAGTCCCGCAGGCACGTAAAAATCCGGATTTCCTCTCAGTTTTTTTATACTCGGAAAATCAAGATGGTCATAATGCCCGTGTGAAATGAGCACGGCATCAATCTCAGGCAGTTCGCTCAATTCGTATCCGGGATCTGTCAGCCGTTTTTGAAAGCCCATCCGCCGCGCCCATACAGGGTCGGTGATCATGTTAAGCCCTTGTATTTGGATCAGAAATGAAGAATGGCCGATCCATGTAATGGCCGTTTTTGTCCGATTGACGGCAACATCATGAACATCCCTGCCGGCCGCTTTCGGAATGTTCTCACTTAAGTCTTTACTTTTCTCTCTTCGTTCCTTCATCCATTTCCACATGTCCCTGAATCCATGTTCATTCTTCACGCCATTCAAGTTTTCGTATCTTTTTCTCATATCATTCTCCCTTGAAACGTGTATTTCGTTCGATTCATTGGACATTTATACAATGTCTGTAAAGGATGCCCGGCTTGCTGCGGCTAAATCTTGAGGCGCTAGTTTCACCTGCAATCCGATTTTCCCCGCACTGACAATCATAAACTCCAGTGTTTCGGCGGATTTATCAATAAAAGTCGGAAACCATTTTTTCATGCCGATCGGAGAACAGCCTCCGCGCATATAGCCGGTGATTCTCAAAAGGTCCTTCATGGCAATCATTTCTACTTTCTTCTCACCTGCTGCCTTTGCAGCCTTTTTCAGATTCAGTTCCTTTGCAACGGGAACAACAAAAACGTAATAACGCTCTGTTCCTGCCGATGTTACTAGCGTTTTATAGACATTTTCGGCGGGATATCCGATTTTCTCCGAAACGGAAAGGCCGTCTGCAGGCTGTCCCCCATCTGTTTTGTAACTTAATAGCTCATAGGAAATGTTTTGCTGTTCAATGATACGGACGGCATTTGTTTTAACTGTTTTTTTTGCCATGACGCTCCTCCGTTACCTGTATTTCTTTCTGTTTTATATGATCTATTTTAGCCGCTGCAATGAAGCTGTCAATTTGATGATGAAAGTTCATTTTCGGCTTCTCTCCTTCCTTCATAACCTACACGCATTAATTCCATAGTTATTATAAATTAGACACATTGAAATGAAAAGCGTACGATACACATATAAGCAACAGTGAGAAAAGAGGGACATTCATGACGTTTATTCAGCCTCATACAAAGGCGTACAGAAAGGCCAGCTTGGCTCTGTTTATCAGCGGATTTGTGACATTTGCCACGCTTTACACGACACAGCCGCTTTTGCCTTTGTTTTCGGAAGAGTTTCATATTTCCGCTGCGGCCGCCAGCTTAACTTTATCCATCTCAACAGCCGTTTTGGCATTTTCATTATTGGCAGCCGCTTCGTTATCTGACGGATTCGGAAGAAAAAAATTGATGGTGCTGTCGCTAACCGCCACTTCTGTTTTAGGTCTATTAACAGCGTTCAGTCCGGCTTTTCCGGCGCTTTTGGCGATGAGAGGTCTGCTCGGTATTTTTTTGGCAGGCGTTCCGGCTGTCGCTATGACATATGTAGGCGAGGAGTTTGATCCGAAGGGCCTCGGGAAAATGATGGGCCTGTATATCAGCGGCACAAGCATCGGGGGAATGAGCGGGAGGCTGTTAACTGGGCTTCTGACCGATTTATTCGGCTGGCGGCCGGCGCTTGCCATCATCGGTATTCTTTCTATAATATTAAGCTATTTGTTTTGGCGTTTTCTTCCGGCTCCGCGCCACTCATCTCAGCGGCATGCTGGCGTAAAAGCGGCATTTAAAGAATATGGAGCGGTCATACACCGCAAGCGGCTGCTTTTATTAATTTCTCTGGGGTTTATATTAATGGGGAGTTTTGTCACTTTATATAACTATATCGGTTTTCATCTAATGGCTGCTCCTTATCATTTGTCGCAGACTGTGATCGGCTTTATTTTCATCGTCTATCTCGCGGGAACGTTCAGCTCTGTCTATATGGGGAAAAAAGCGGACCTTTTCGGAAGCTCAAAAATGATTAAGATTGCGATTTTGATTATGCTGGCCGGTGCAGCGGTGACACTTTTGCCCCAGCTTGCCCTTAAAATTGCAGGCATTGCCTTGTTTACCTTCGGCTTCTTCGGCGCACATTCAATCGCAAGCGCCTGGGTCGGCCGGGCAGCCGGTGATCATCGCGCGCAAGCTTCTTCATTATATCTGCTTGCATATTATATCGGTTCAAGTGCGGCTGGGTCTTGCGGCGGTTTCTTTTGGACGCATTTTCATTGGATCGGCATCATTTCTTTTATTTCGGCTTTGCTGGTATTGTCTTATCCGATTTTATTTATGGCGGAATTCAAAAAAAGAAAACATAGCCGCCTGCATATAAATCAATAAAAACATTAAAGGTTTGTGTCTTTTGTCCGATAATAAAAATAAGGCCGGCACGATACTCCCTATAACTATTCCTTTTGATTCAGTAGATTTCAAATATCGTGCCGGCTTTCTTCAATTAAATAACATTCTTCATTTGCCTCACGCTTCTGTTACACACCTGTCCAAACATCTTTCGCATATCTTCCTTCCGCTTGCAGCTGTTCAAGCCAATTCAAGGAAACTTTTGAATCAGTGTTATGCACCTTTTCATACGCCTGAAGCAGTACGTTTTCCACAGCCGGAGCCATTTTGCTTCCGTCACCGCATATATAGAGATGGCCGCCTTGGTCAAGAAGCGCAATAATCTGTGCAGCCTCGCGAAGCAGGACATCCTGTACATATACTTTACAATCCTGATCTAACCTGGAATACGCCCGATGCACGGTCACAAGGCCGTTTTTCTCCGCCTGGTCGAATTCATCTTTGTACAGGTCGTCTTCTTCAGGATGCCTGCAGCCGAAGTATAAATGAGCTTCGCCCAGGCTGTGACCGGACATTTTTTCGGCAGCCCGCGCCTGGATAAACCCCCTGAACGGCGCAATTCCGGTGCCCGCCCCGACCATAATGAGAGGTGTTTTCGTATTTTCAGGCAGTGAAAAACCGGACTGCGGTGAGCGGATGAAACATACGGCATGATCGCCATTCTGTAATCCGGCTAAATAGTTCGAAGCCACGCCCCGGTATTCTCCACGGCCGCTCCACGCCGGAGCCGTCACAACGCCGACTGTGATACTGAGCTCTCCGCTTTTTGCCTTCGGTGAGCTTGAGATTGAATAATAGCGCGCCTTCAATGACGGCAGAAGTTCTAAAAAGCGTGCAAACGGCAGTTCACAAGCCGGATATTCTTCAAGCAGATCCAGCATGGTCATTCGTTTTTTCAGCACGTTTTCTTTATATGCCGCGTCATCAGAATAAAGATGCTCCAATTCTTTTTGGTGCGGCGGGCATACGGTATGAGCCGCGAGTTCGCGAAGCTGGGCTCTCGTTGCCGGTTCCTGCAGCTCTACATATGACGCCAAAATCTCCGGCGCATTAACTGCCCGGTCCATTGGGAGATGAGGCAACTGCCGTCCCTTGATCTTAAAAGGCTGATTCGGATCAAGACCGAACCGGCGAATAACACGGCTGATCAGTTTCCCGCTGTTTTGCGGAAGCACCCCAAGATGGTCTCCTTCCTGATAAGTTTCTGTTTCCGGAAGACGCAGCTCAATATGCCGGACTGAGCGCTTGCTGCTTTCGGTATGAAGCTCTTTGTTTGTAATCACTTCCGCCTCAAATGCTTTATACGTTTTGGCAATCGGCGTTTCAGCTGCTTCACTTACATATTCTATTGATAACTGTGATTTATTCTGCTGTTTTGGAGCGGCTTCTATATGAAAAGCCTTGATGATGTCCTGCCAGAATGAGTCTTCCCAAGCTTCCTGACTGTACTCAAAATCATCGGCATTGTCGCCCTCTCCGAGAGAGGTCAGCCGTGCTGCCCCTTTTTCTTCAAGCACTTTGTCTATAAGGCGTGGGATCCTCTGGTAAGTGGAGGCCCAGTTGCGGTCTCCGCAGCCGAAGACGGCGTAAGAAACACCCTTTAATTCCTGGTCTTCAAGGGTTTCCATCCATTTCACAAAACCCGCCGCATTATCAGGCGGCGCTCCGTTGTAAGAAGCCGTAACAATAACGACAGCGCCATTTACAGGCAATTTCCCGGCATAATCATCGAGCGGGCCGGTTTCAGTTGAAAAACCTTTGCTTCTGCCGATGTCAGCCAGCTCTTCCGCGATTCCTTCCGCAGTTCCTAAATTTGATCCGTAAAGAATGAGAAGCGGAATTCCGTGAGACGGTATTTCTTCCGTTTCTTCTTTGTGACCGCTGTTTTCAGCTTTATGGTTCTGTGCGGGCTGCTGATTGGACACGTCCTTGTTTTTCACACGGATTTTAAAATCACCGGGCTTAATGGTTAAAGCTTCTTTAATCGTAAGCTCATAATCCGTGTGATCAATCAGTTCAAAGTGTTTAAGGACAAGCCCGAGCACCATTGTCGCTTCCTGAAGGGCAAACTGCATCCCGATGCATGCGCGCTGTCCGTTTCCGAACGGCTTATACGCATCGGCCGGAATTGCCGCGGGATCACTGAACCTTTCGGGGCGGAATAACTCGGCATCTTCTCCCCACGCGCTTTTATCCCGGTGCAGCTGCGGAGTCAGAATCGTCACCGGCTGTCCTTTCTCAATCGGATATTTTCCGCCGAGAACGGTATCTTCCTTCGCGTACAGGGAAAATGCCGGGGCAGTCGGATAAAGCCGCAATGTTTCGTTTAACACCATGCGGATATATGTCAGCTGCTGAATCTGCTTATATTCAGGTGTCTCTCCGGTCAGCACCCGTTCAGCTTCCTCAACGGCTTTTTCCAATTTATCTTTATTTTTCAGCAGGCAGTAAATCGCGAATGAAAGCAGTCCGCTTGTGGTTTCATGCCCAGCGATCAAAAAAGTAATGATTTGATAGCGGATATTTTCATCATCCAGCCTTTCACCCGTTACAGGATCTTTCGCTTCAAGCATCAATGATAAAAGGTCAGACAGATTCTCATCCGGATTTTCCCTCCGCTCAGCAATAATCCGGTCTACGAGTTCATTCATCACTTCAATATCCTGCTGGAACTGATGCCTCGTTTTGATCATCAGCTTGTCCTGCAGGCTGTGTCTTTGTGATTGGCGCATTGCCTCCTGCAGCGCACGAAGCATGCTCGTGATAAAAGGGTGCTGTGTATCGCGGTAAAAGCTGTTAAAGCGGTAATGAAATCCGCACAGACCGATTGTATCCAGCGTCAGGCGCGTCATATCTTCAGCGACGTCAATTTCTTCGTTCGGATTTAATCTGCTCCACTTCTGCACGAGCTGCATGGCAATATCAAGCATCATTGAGTGATAGCCTTTCATTGCTTTCTGGCTGAAACTCGGCAGTAAAATCCGATGCGCTTTCTGCCAATTCTTTTCGTTTGTCCAGCTCGTAAATAATCCGTCACCGCCAAATTCACGGACTTTGAGCAAGGCTTTGCTGAGGTTTTTGTCAAATCGCTTTTCATCACAGACTTCTGCCGCAAGTTCACGGCCTGATACAAAAACCCCGACAGAGCTCGGAAATTCAAAACGAAAGATCGGGCCGTATTCTTCGGCAATTTTCCAAAGCGATTGTGAAAGTTTTTCTTTTTCCAAGTGAGGGAGATTTTTCAGTGGTCCGTATGTTTTCGGCTGCGGTATAGCGTTTAGCTGTTTCATATCGATCTTCCTTCCTTCGGCGAATAATTAATGAGTTCGGATGGCGTCCCAAGAACATTGCTCCAATTCTTTCAGAAACGGTTTTGTGATTTCAACGCTTCCCGTCCGGACAAGCTGATAGAGTTTGAGATATGCCCCCAGCAAAATCGCCATCAGCACATCGGACGGCAGATTCCGGAGCACGCCTTCAGACTTGCCGCGCTGAAAAAAGACGTCAAGCATCTGTGTGATTTCATCAAGAAGCTTACGGCTCGTTTCATTCAGAAAGTAGGCGTCCTTATTCGTTTCAAGAAAAAACAATGCATACTCGCTTTCCTTTGTAAAATCAATCAGGCAATAAAAAAGGTGATGGAACCCTTCTCTTACAGATATTTTCGAAAAATCAGTTTTGACTTTTTTCATAAAACGCTGCGCACTTTCCTGATACAGCACATTAACAAGCGTTTCTTTACTGTCAAAGTAACGGTAAATTGTGCCGGTTCCGACATCCGCCTGAGCGGCAATCATCGGGATCGTCGTTGCGTCAAATCCTCTCTCTGTAAACAAAGTAAGCGACGCTTTCATAATGAGTTCAACTTTGTTTGAAGCTGTCATCTAATCCCCCTTTTAAATACGGAATGAATATTCATTCCGTTTGTTCAAAATTTTTAATGTACGGTCATCTGATCATTATTGTATAAGAAAAAAACTTTTTTTAATATAAAACATGTGTGAAATAGCCAAAAATAAGGAAATATGCCCAAATTATAAAAAAGAGCTGCCATGACTTAAGCAGCTCTTTTATTTCCCAAGAAATATTCTATTTAATGGCAGTAATAAAATGGAATGCATCTCTGCTGACTACTGAAATGTCTCTGAAATGCTGATCACGCAGCACCTGAATTACATCATTTTCGCTCATTCGTGAAGGCTTCAAAACCATATAAAAGGACCCGTCAATTTGAAGCACGCGGTACACTTCTTTACATGCTGTCCGGTAATCGCTGACCGTTTCAGCAGTATGTAACGAGAAGACTTTATGAAAGCTGCGGTCGTCGAACGGAATGCTTTCAGGCCGCCCATGCTGAATGTTTCCGAGTCCGGCTTTTATGGCCGAACGGTTTGCGCGCTGTGTTTTCCGTATTTTACGTTTTGATGTTTCTATACTTTTAAGACTGCCCTTTTCAAGCTGTCCGATGATTTGTTTAAACATTGAGCCGTTTCCGGTTCCAATTTCCAGAATGCGGTCGTATTCCTGTATATCCATCATAATTTGCCGAATGACTGGTTGTGCCGGTTCTGATGTAGCAAAGTATTTCGCGCGCATTCGTTTTAATGCTGAAGATGTATGTTGCAACATTGTATAACACCCGCTTTTCTATTTCTGAGATTTATTATTCAGAAATAATATTACCTCCTATTAGTACGAGGTGCTAATTAGACGCACTTCTCTTCATAAATGTTTCGATTTAATTGAAATTTATATCAGTTTTCATAAAAAAAGACGGAAAACATAGGTTTTCCGCCTGCTCTAGTACCAATAATACGGTGTTATATATCTTGTCTGCCGGGAAAGCGCCGCCATTCTCTGACGGCGATACGGGTTGCCGTAGCCGTGTTTAAATGAATGGGGCATTGACGCATACCCGTGTCCGATAGATGGAATTTTGTTCTGTCCGCTCTGCATGCTATCACCCGCTTACCGATTTATCTTTCTTTACCATGGTATGCAGGCCGTCTGCGCGGTGACAGCAAAATTCCAGCTAAACCTGGTCCTTCTCCATTGTGTAATGATTCAGCAGTTCAATTCTGAACATGATGATCTCCTCCTTCTTCCCCATTTTGGCTCTTTTTGTTCACTCAGTTCATATAAAAATGTTTCATCTGGCGTTCTTTCGCTTCATTGTAAAACTCTTCGACCTGCTGTTCTCGTTCATATTCTTCAGCACTTTTAAAACGCTTTGAAATGGTCAGTGTCAAAAAGAAGAGATTAATGGTCATTATCGCTCACCCCCTTTCAATATCCGCACAGGCGAAAATAACCCGCAGCAAACTTCATATGCGCTGCGGGCAGACAAAATCCGCAGACAAAAGAAGCAGGTGCTTCTTTCCCTGCGGGGAGCTGCGAATGTCCTGATACTCCGAAATTAACGTGCTTGACAGGCAGAGGTTAAGGAAGGACACGAACTCTTCCACAGGCTGAATCGGTTCAATTTTCGGTTTTGCTTGCCGTTTAACGTTGTCATGTGACTCAACCTCCCTTTGCTTTTTTTCTTACTTTGTAAGTATATCCACCGTCTTCCAATTTGTAAACATTATTTTCAAGATTTGGACGGAAAATGTGCTGGAATTCCGCTTCAATTGTCCATGTTTTCCGGCATCTTTCTTACCTCAGGAAACTCTTTTCATCCCTTGTTTATTCTGTTCCTTTTTTGAATATGCAATAAAATAAATAAGGCCGACAAACACTGCGCCGCCGATCACATTCCCGATAAAAGCCGGAATGAGATTAAGAATCAGATCCCCCCATGAAAAAGAGCCTGCAAAAATCGCAGCCGGGATGATAAACATATTGGCGACAACGTGCTGAAAACCGATTGCGACAAACGCCATAATCGGAAACCATATACCCGCGATTTTACCGGCTCCGTCTTCTGCCCCGAAAGAAAGCCAGACGGCTAAACAGACAAGCCAGTTGCAGCCGATCGCCGACACAATGACTTTTCCAAACGGCATATCCAATTTGCCTTGTGCGACCGCAATCGTTTTTTCCAAATACGGCCCCGTTTCAGTTAATCCGACAACATGTCCGAAAAAGTAAGCGACAAACAGCGCGCCGACAAGATTCATTAACGTCACGATCATCCAATTTTTCACTAAAGAACCGGCGGATATTCTTCTGGAAAACAGCGCCATGGATACTGACATCATATTTCCCGTAATCAGCTCCGCGCCGGCAAGAACGACAAGCACCAGTCCGACGGGAAACACAGCCGCGCCGATCAAACTTGACAGGCTGCCCCATTCTTTCGGAAGATCTCCGATAACACGGATATCAAGCAAATAACCGAGTGCGATAAACGCTCCTCCTAAAAATCCTAATACGATCAGTGCTGAAAGCGGTGATTGCACCTTTTTTACCCCTGATTCGACCGCAAGCTCCGCTATTTCGTCCGGTTTACGAAAAGCCATCATTAAACCCCTCCATTATCAATTCATCCGGCAGTTTTCAAAAGGAACTTAATAAAAAAGGCAGCATTCAAACAGCCCGTCTGAAACGGGTGTGAATGCTGCCTAACTTGTATGCATACCCATACAACAATATCAAGCAGAATGAAAATGTTAGCTATAGAACATGTACAGCTCATGCACACATTCCATAAAAAATCGTCCTTAAGCCACTGCTGGCAGTTCATATCATATCAAATGTGACAATTTCGTGTCAATTGAATTTTTTCAGCTTTTGATTTCTTCACGGCGCTCTTCAATTGTTCGGTCAAATACAAATACAGACACCGCAATATTCTCTTCGATCTTGATGTCTGAAAACAGATGCACGAGTTTTGCCCCGATGAGCTCTTCCATTCCTTCAGGCGTTTGTTTGGAATACAGCTCCTGAATTAAGCTGGTCCGCGCCGCGTGAACCATTTCCCTTCCTTCAGGGGTGCGTGCGATAAACTGCTCACTTGCGCTTAAATTGCCGTAAAGCGTAGATACCGCCATGTTATCCACAAAAACGGTGTGAATTCGTTCCGGCCCTTTTCCAAATAATTCTTTGCGCAATTTCCGGATAATATCGTTAAATTCATGAATTTTTTTAGACATATTGTCCCCTCCGATTTCAGCCGATGAAAGACATTCCCGGTTCCCCTTTGCAGCATTTCACCTGGTTAAAGTTTTCCTTTCGTATTGTATTATAATAAATATCACCTTATAATAAAAGCAGTGAAGATGGATTCGTAATAGGAAACGTGTTATGAGTCTATCGTTTTATACAGATAGGATTGGTCTGTTAGTAAGACTTGCTAGTGAACTATTCCGCCATGCGTATTTATATCGATCTCCGGACAGGAGGCCGGTATCTATGTGCATGGCTTTTTTCGATTTTAAAAGATGGAGGGGAATTGGAAGTGACAGACGTTCAGTCTATCCGTGTCACAATCGACGGCACGGAGTATGAAGCACCAGAGGGGACTAAAATTTTAGATATTTTAAATCAAAACGGAATTGAGATTCCGCAAATATGCCATGTACCGGAAGTGGATCCGATTCAAACATGCGACACCTGTATTGTTGAAGTAAACGGAAAATTGCAGCGCTCTTGTTCCACTGCAGCAGAAAATGGAATGTCAATCTCGCTTACGTCGGGAAGGGTAAAAGAGGCTCAGACAGAGGCCATGGACCGCCTGCTCGAGAATCATCTGCTTTACTGCACAGTATGCGATAACAACAACGGAAACTGCACGCTGCATAATACAGCGGAAATGATGGGAATTGAGCACCAGAAATATCCGTATACGCCGAAAGACGATTCAAAGTGCGCGGTGGATATGTCTCACCCGTTTTACCGCTATGATCCGAATCAATGTATCGCCTGCGGCCAATGTGTGGAAGTGTGCCAAAACCTTCAGGTGAATGAGACCCTTTCCATTGATTGGGAGCGCGACCGCCCGCGGGTCATTTGGGACGAAGGCGTCGCCATTAATGAATCTTCCTGTGTCAGCTGCGGCCAGTGTGTCACTGTCTGCCCTTGTAACGCACTGATGGAAAAATCAATGCTTGGCCAGGCCGGATTTATGACCGGCATCAAAGAAGATGTCATGGAGCCGATGATTGATTTAGTCAAAAATGTGGAACCCGACTATACAAGCATCTTCGCCGTGTCAGAAGTGGAAGCGGCTATGCGCGATAAACGGACGAAAAAAACAAAAACAGTCTGCACGTTCTGCGGTGTCGGCTGCTCTTTTGAAGTATGGACAAAAGGACGTGACATCCTGAAAATTCAGCCTGTTTCCGATGCTCCGGTTAATGCGATTTCCACTTGTGTCAAAGGGAAATTCGGCTGGGACTTCGTGAATTCGGAAGAACGGATTACAAAACCGCTCATCCGGAAAAACGGCGCATTTGTTGAATCGTCATGGGAAGAAGCCCTTGATCTTGTCGCTTCAAGACTCGGTTCGATCAAGGCGGAGCACGGCAGCGGTTCTGTCGGTTTTATTTCTTCTTCTAAAATTACGAATGAAGACAACTACGTCATCCAAAAATTAGCGCGCCAAGTATTTGAAACCAACAACGTGGATAACTGCTCACGCTACTGCCAGTCACCGGCAACGGACGGCTTATTCCGCACCGTCGGTATGGGCGGAGACGCCGGCACAATTAAAGATATTGCAAAAGCGGGCCTCGTGCTCATCGTCGGCGCCAATCCGGCGGAAGGACATCCCGTTCTGGCCACACGCGTGAAACGCGCGCATAAACTGCACGGACAAAAATTAATTGTTGCCGATCTGCGCAGAAATGAAATGGCTGAACGGTCCGACCTCTTTATCAGCCCGAAACAAGGGACTGACCAAGTATGGCTCATGGCAGTGACGAAATATATGATTGACCAGGGCTGGCACGATCAAGCGTTTATTGATGAGAATGTCAACTACTTTGAAGATTATAAAGAAACGCTGAAAAAGTATACATTAGAATATGCGGAGCGCATCACCGGACTTTCTCAGGATACGATCATCCGCATTGCCGAAATGATTCGTGATGCAGACGGCACTTGTGTTCTTTGGGGCATGGGCGTTACTCAAAATACAGGCGGCTCTGATACATCAGCGGCGATTTCCAATCTGCTGCTTGCCACAGGGAACTACCGCCGCCCGGGTGCCGGAGCTTATCCGCTGCGGGGACATAACAACGTTCAAGGCGCTTGCGATATGGGAACTCTCCCGGGCTGGCTTCCGGGATATCAGCATATTACCGATGATGCGGCCCGTGCTAAATTCGAAAAAGCTTACGGTGTCGAGATTGACGGCAAGCCGGGTCTTGATAATATTGAAATGCTCCATGCGATTGAAGAAGGAAAGATGAAGGCGATGTATCTTGTCGGTGAAGACATGGCGCTCGTCGATTCAAACGCCAACCATGTTCATGACATTTTATCCAGCCTTGATTTCTTTGTTGTGCAGGATATTTTCCTTTCAAGAACGGCGCAATACGCGGATGTCATCCTGCCTGCGGTTCCTTCTCTTGAAAAAGACGGAACATTTACAAATACAGAGCGGCGTGTGCAAAGATTGTATCAGGCGCTTCCGACGCTTGGTGATGCAAAACCGGACTGGTGGATTATTCAGGAAGTCGCCAACCGTTTAGGCGCTGATTGGAATTACACGCATCCAAGCGATATTTTCTCAGAAATGGCGAGCCTTTCTCCGCTGTTCGGAAAAGCCAGCTATGACGTACTTACCGGCTGGAACAGCTTCCTGTGGGGAAGCTTTACGGGAGAAAGCACTCCGCTTCTTTATGAAGACGGCTTTAACTTCCCTGACAAAAAAGCCCGTTTTGCCCTTAGCGATTGGGTGGAGCCTGCCGTATTCCCTGAAGAATATGACTTGCACATTAATAACGGGCGGATGCTTGAACATTTCCACGAAGGAAATATGACTAACAAATCGAAAGGCATTCAGTCTAAAGTGCCGGGAGTATTTGTTGAAGTATCGCCGGAGCTCGCGGCTGAACGCGGAATTTGCGACGGAACAATGATCCGCCTCGTCTCTCCTTTTGGAGCAGTTAAATTGAACGCGCTTGTAACAGACCGCGTCCGCGCAAATGAGCTTTATCTGCCGATGAACTCTACAGATAAAGATTCGGCGATTAATTTCCTGACCGGGCCAGCGTATGATTCACGGACACATACGCCTGCCTATAAGCAGACAAAAGTCCGCATGGAAGTGCTCGGTTCCTGTGATACTCCGCCGCTTCCGAAAACGAATCCGCGGAACAAAAAACGTCATCCGCAAAATGGTGTGGAAGCTCAGCGAAAATGGAACCGTCCGGGCTATGTGCACTTAACGGATTAAGGAAAGGAGGAAGCATTATGGCAAGCCCAATTACTGAAATTCAAAAAGAAACAAAAACGGAGGAACAGCTGAAAGCAGAAAAGCTGGAAGAACTGAAAACACTTCTCGCAGAAAATGAAGAAGCCGTCGCGAAAACGATGTCTATTATGGCGGAGCTGAATGGCTTGGGCATTTTTGATGCCGCCGGCTATATGCTCCAGGCGAAAGAGGAAATTGCCAAAATCGCGCTCGGACAGATTTCCCGGGAACCTGTCACAAATCTCCTGAATACGATGATGGCAGCGGGAGGCGCGCTGTCAAAAGCTGATCCTGAATTTATGGGCAGACTTTTAGAGAGCGTCATGGCCGGAACGGATCAGGCGCAAAGCTTTTTAAAAGAAGACCGGAAAGTCAGTATGTTTGAACTGATGAAAGCCGCCGGTGATCCCGATATTAACCGCGCGCTCGGCTTCGGCCTGCAGTTTTTAAAAGGAATGGGAAAAGAATTACGAGAAACGCCGTCTGAGTAAGCAACGAAAAAGCCATTGTCTTTTGACAATGGCTTTTTTTTATTCCTCGGCTTCTTCCAGCCTCTTTTTATAAATAAGTGAACGGTCAACGCAGAAATAAGCGCCCGCTAAAAATACACAATCCGTTACAAACATCAGCATTTTCTGGCCCGCCGTCAGCCCTTGTCCGGGAAGAACCGCGCCGATATAAATGAAGGTGCTGACTGCAAGCAGAATAAATGCGTAATGCTTAAAATCTTCTATTAATGATTTCAGTCTTTTGTTCTCCATATAAGGTCACCTGCCAGTTTTATAGTCTAACAACATTATAATATAAGCTGGCAGCCGACAGAGAATGTAAATCTATCCAATCTTTATAAAAGTGAATCAAGCGCCTGTTTCACATCCGCCGTTAAATCCTCAGTATCCTCAATACCGACTGAGATCCGGACGAGCCCGTCTGTTATGCCAAGTGCAAGCCGGCGGTCGCGCGGGATTGAAGCATGCGTCATTCTGGACGGCACGGAGATTAAGCTTTCAACCGCTCCTAAGCTTTCCGCGATCGTAAACAGGTTCAATTTTTCTAAAAATGCGTCGACGCGTTCGCTGCTGCCGATATCAAAGGAAATCATTCCGCCGAAACCGGAGCTTTGCGCTTTTGTCAGCTCATGGCCCGGGTGTTTCGCTGATCCCGGATAGTAGAGCGTCTGAACGGCATCATGCGATTCAAGCAGCTCGGCGATTTTTCCGGCGCTGTGATTGATGGCATCCATTCTGAGTCCCAGTGTTTTAATGCCTCTCATTAAAAGCCATGAATCCTGCGGTCCTAAAACGCCGCCTGTTGAGTTTTGCACGTAATGAAGCTTTTCACCGAGCTCTTTATCAGCCGTCACGACTAAGCCGCCGACGACATCGCTGTGGCCGCCGAGATATTTTGTCGCGCTGTGCAGCACGATGTCAGCGCCGAAGCTGAGCGGCTGCTGGAAATACGGCGTGTAAAACGTATTATCGACGATAAGCAATACGCCCGCTTCTTTTGCGATGTCAGACATCAGTTTGAGGTCAGTCACTTTCAAAAGCGGGTTTGTCGGCGTTTCGATATAAATCGCTTTCGTATTCGGACGGATGGCTTTTTGGACTTTTTCTTTGCTGCTCGTATCGACAAAGTCCGCTTCAATGCCGAAGCGGTTCAGCACACCTGTCATCACCCGGTAAGTGCCGCCGTATACATCATCCGTCAAAATAACATGATCGCCGCTGTCAAACAGCATCATGACGGCTGTAATCGCAGCCATACCAGAACCGAATGCATATCCCGCCGCGCCGCCTTCAAGCTCCGTAATTAAACTTTCAAGAGCCGTCCGCGTCGGATTGGCCGTTCTTGAATATTCATAGCCCGTGTGCTCGCCCGCTTTCGGCTGCTGGTACGTGCTTACTTGATAAATCGGTACGGAAACCGCTCCGGTCTTTTCATCTCCCGTAATTCCTCCGTGCACCATCAGCGTTTTTTTCTTCATCTTACTGACCTCCTTGGAAAATGTTTTTGCTTATATAACGATCGCTGCCATCTGGGAAAATGGTGACGATATTTGAGCCGGCGGGCGCTTTTTTCGCTTCTTCCAGCGCCGCATATAGAGCCGCCCCTGATGAGCTTCCGATTAAAAGGCCTTCTTTCTCGGCCGCTTCTCTGACAAACGAAAACGCCTTATCGTCTTCCACCGTGTAAATGGCGTCAAAATGGCTCTCGTCCATATAATCCGGGATAAACTCCATACCGATGCCTTCCGTTTTATGGGCATGCGGTTCTCCGCCGTTCAGGATGGAGCCTTCCGGTTCAACGATCACCGTTTTGACGGCAGGATTTTTTTCTTTTAGATAAGCTGCCGTGCCGGCAAAAGTCCCGCCGGAACCCGCTCCGGCGACAAAGGTGTGGATATTGCCGCCGAGCGCTTTCCAAATTTCGGGACCGAGTGTTTTATAGTAAGTCAATGGATTTACTCGGTTTTTAAATTGCAGAACGGCATAAGAATTATTAATCTCTCTCTCCAGCTCAAGCGCTTTTCGGATGGCTCCCTGCATGCCTTCTTCTCTCGGCGTATGCACAATCTCCGCTCCGAGCGCTTTCATAATCTGCTGCTTTTCTCTGCTGAAATGCTCCGGGACGCAAAAAACGGCGCGAAGCCGGTGCTTTCTGGCGCACAGAGCGAGTCCGATTCCGGTGTTCCCGGCTGTCGCTTCAATGATAACGCCGCCCGGTTTCACCTTGCCCGTGTGAAGCGCATCTTCAATGAGCATCTCGCCCAGCCTGTCTTTAATGCTGCCGCCCGGATTCATCATCTCAAGCTTAGCATAAACCGCTGTTCCCTCCGGTATATCAAAATGCTTGAGACGGAGCAGCGGTGTATGTCCGATCAGTTCTGTAATATCTGTTATCACGTTCAATATGGTGTCCTCCCCCTGAAAGCGGAGGAGAACGAGAATCCCCCGCTTAGTGAATTCGTTTGATGACATTCAGGACAAGCTCAGTTGAATGAACGGCTGCCTGTTCTAAAAATTTATCAAATGAAACGTCAGATTCTTTTCCGGCAATATCAGATAGAGCTCTGATGACAACAAAAGGCGTTTTGAACTGGTGGCACACCTGTGCGACAGCTGCAGCTTCCATCTCAACCGCGTACAAATCCGCAAACTTGGCGCGTACGTCTTCAACCCGCTTCGGATCATTCATAAAAGAATCTCCAGTAGCGATTGTGCCTTTTGCGACTTGAATGCCGTTCAGTTCAGAAACCGCTTCCTCGGTAATGCTGATCAGCTTTTCATCAGCCTTGTATGCTGCCGGAAGACCCGGCACCTGTCCGTATTCATAGTCAAACGCCGTCACGTCCACGTCATGATGGCGGACATCTGTTGAGATGACGACGTCTCCTACATTCAATGTATGATGAAATCCGCCCGCTGAGCCTGTGTTAATCACATAATCAGGTTTGAAACGGTCAAGCAGAAGCGTCGTGCTGATCGCCGCGTTGACTTTTCCGATGCCTGATTTCAGCAAGATAACTTCGACGCCTTCATAGCTTCCCGTCGTAAACTCACAGTGAGCGATCATTTCTTGTTTTGCGTCTTTCAGTTTGCTTCTTAAAATCGTAACTTCTTCTTCCATTGCTCCGATGACTGCCAGTTTCATTTATACACAATCCCTTCGATTTACCGTTTAATCGCCTCCATTATCCAGACAAAGTCGTTTTGCTGCGTAAATCTTGCGGCAAATCCCTCAGCTGAAAAGATGTTTTTCATTGTCCCGAGTGTCGGATAATGTTCCGTCTTTAAATCGTCCGCTAATTGGTGATAGCCGTTTCGGTTTGCTTTTCTGACGGCTTCCCCGTATGCTTCATGATCTTTAAAGACGGTATCGGCAAACACTATTTTATCATGCTTCTGAAGGATTGTGCCATATTGCTTTACAGCCGCTTGCTTTTCTTCATCGGTTAAATGATGAAATGCGTACGAGCTGACGATGGTATCTATTTGGAAAGGCGGAGCGGGAAACTCCAGAAAATCCCCGTCACTGAACACAGCTCTGTCAGAAAGCTTGTCAGCTGCCAATTTTCTCATTGACGGAGACGGTTCTACACCAAACACTTTTTTGTTCGCGGCGGCTAATTTCGCCGTTAAATTCCCTGTGCCCGGTCCGAACTCTAAAACGTTAGAACCCGAAAGTGCGACGATGCTGTCAAGAATATTGTCATACCCTTTAAAAACATCAGCATATTGTTCGTCAGCTCCGTGCACCGTGGCGTCATAAGTCGCTGCCCAATCTTCAAATAAAGGAATAAATTCACGGCCCATATTTTTCACTCTCCATAATTTATAATTCCTATGAGTATAGTATGGATTAATCATGGAACAGTTCCTATCCTATCACAAAAAAGAGCGAAAGGGTACTAAAATACTTTGGGATTATTGCGCAATTACAGCAGAAAGGCTTATACTTTCATTGACTCAGAAGAAAAATCAGGAGGATCTATACTGATGAATTTTCAATTGGATTTAATAAAAGATAAAGTAGAATTTTTTGAAGCGGCATCTTTGCAGGAGCTGGAAAAGAAAATAAACGTACAGATTGAAAACAACCAGGCGATTATGCTTCGCGTCCGTTCTGTATCCCATCAGGTGACGGCCGTTGACGGCAGAATCCTTTACAGCGCGTCGGTGCATTTTTCAGCTGACGTATGACAGAAAAAAGCAGCTGAAGAATCAGCTGCTTTTTTGCGGTTATTTTAAGGTTTCTACTTTTGTCGGCTTCCAGCCTTTTTTGTCTTCCCAAGTGATGGTGACCTGATACTTTTTGCCGTTCGTTTTGTCTAAAACTTTACCCTTCGCATCTTGCGGGCTTCCATTGTTTCCGAGCCACAGCACTGTCATGTGATCTTTTGACACGCCGGTTGCGTAAGAGATGGCGTCAAGCATTTCGGACCAGTCTTCAGAGCTCGAGTCATACGTCGCCGCATGTTCTCCCGTCTGCTTTGTGCCGACTGGTTTCCATTTTGAGTTAACAATTGTTTTATCGACATCGCTGGATGAGCCGCCCTCTGTTATTTTTGCTCCTTTAAAAGGGTCGCTTGAATCAGAGGCTTTTTTGCTGTCATCACTTTTTGATGAATCATCGTCTTTTTTGCTGTCAGAGTCTGAAGATGAATCGGATTTGTCCTTATCCTGTTTATCTTTTTTGTCATCGTCTGAGGCCGTATCTTTTTTGCTGTCTTTTATGTCCTCATCTGAGGTCTGCTTCGTCTTGCCTGATGCAGGGGTTTCCTGTTTCTGGCTCACGTCGCTGGACGGACTGTTGATGAAGAGGCTGACTGCAACGACGACAATAAGAATAGATACGATAGCAATTAAAATGTTAAGCACCAAATTTGCTTTTCTGCGCTTATCACGGTTTTCAAAACGAGATTGTTTATTGCTCAATCATTCTGCACTCCTTTATCCCTCTTGCTCAGCATATATTTTAACATGGGCTGAGCGGTTGTTCTATGTCTGATTTGTTTCATTTTCATGTACCTTTTTAACAATATCATAAAACACTGTATTTGTCAGAGCCTTATCTCCCGGCGTGTCCATGTGCAGCACAACGAGAGCATATTTCGGCTTGTCCGCGGGAAAGTATCCCGCAAACCATTTGTTGTAAAGCGTCTGTTTATCTTTTGTAAACATTCCCGTCTGGGCCGTTCCGGATTTTCCCGCCACCGCATACGGCAGATCCTGAAATCTCCTGCCGGTTCCTTTCGGTGAAGTAACGACTTCTCTGAGAATTTTTTGAAGCTGCTGGGCCGTATATTTATCGATCGTTTTCCCCTTTAACGGCTGATCTTTGAATGACGCCATCGTCGTTCCGTTTTTGTATTCGATTTTGTCCGCGATTTTGACTTGTTTTTTTTCGCCGCCGCGCGCGATCGTCGCCATCATATTGGCGACTTCAAGCGGGGTGACTTTCACGTTTTTCTGTCCGATCGCCGTCTGGGCTACTGCTCTTTTGACGGTTTTGTCTTTGGCATCTCCCCAAATGACGCCGCTTTTTTCATTATACAGCTGCCTGAATCCGTCTTCCCGGTACAGCTTGCCTTCCCAGCCCGCCCGCTGTGTGAGACCGAGTTTTTCCGCCATGTTTTCAATAGCGGAGTCATCTTTTTTGACCAATTTTTCCGCAAGACTTGTAAACGTATAATTGCAGCTTTGGGCAAAGCTTTCTCCAAAACTGAGCGTGCCTTTGTCGTCACCCGGCTCTCCGTACAGGTTGAGACTGCAGTTAAAGGATGTGCCCGGCTTCACTTCATTTTGTTCAATTGCAGCTGCGGCGACCACCGTTTTAAACACGGATCCCGGATAAATCGGCGTCAGCATGTAATTTTGCAGTGTCTGCTGCTTTGACATGTCGGCGTCAGGCTTTGAAACCATTCCGAGCACACTGCTTTTTTCAATGTCTAAAAGGACGGCTCCCCCCTTTTTTAACCCGCGGTCTTTCAATACATCTTCCATTGCTTTTTGAATATTGCGGTCGATGGAGGTTTTGACTTGCAGCGGATAAAACGCGTTTGCTTCTGCCGTATATTTGACGTCCATTCCGAATAAAGGGTTTCCCCTTCCGTCGACATGATACAAAAGTTTTGTGTCATGATCCGCCAGCAAAAACTCATCAAACGTCCGTTCCATCCCGCTTGTCCCGATTTTTGCCGTGATCGGCAGTTCCTTACGTCCGGGATATTTCTTTTTCAAAAGCTCCGGGTCCTGATTTGTCGCGCCCAACAGATGAGCGGCTATGTTTGTTTCTTTGCTGTCTTTCATATATACGCCGTAAATGCCGGGATATTTCAAAGAATTGATATTTGACACGGATTGTTTCGTCAGATGTTTTATTTTTCTGCTGTTTAGGATCACCGGTTTTTTCGCTTCCGTGAGAAGCTGCCTGAGCTCATCCTGTTTCATCCCGAGAATGGCGGATACCCGGTCAATCGGCCAATCCTGCGTCACGAGAAAGGGAAACAGAACGACGGCAGGCTGCTTTTTTCCGGTCAGCTCTTTGCCGTTCCGATCAAGAAAAGAGCCGCGTCCGTCTGAAATAAGGACTTCTTCCGTCCGCTGCTTGACGCTTTCCTGAATCAAATTAATATTAGATTTTGAAAAAGATTCTGTAAAAAACAGCTGAATTTCAGCCAGCCTGGCAAGCAAACAGAAAAACACGAGCAGAAAACAAATCACGGCTGTTTTCAGCCTTTTTGATACGATCATAAAAAACACCTCATCCACATTTTGGACGAGGTGTTTCATTGTTAAACGGATCTTATGAAATTTTCACAATTTTCACGAGCATTTCTCCGCCCGGCGTCTGAACAGTAACTTCTTCGTCCACTTTTCTGCCGAGCAGGCTTTTTGCGATCGGCGAGTCGTTTGAGATTTTTCCTTCAAACGGATCAGCTTCAGCGCTTCCGACGATCGTGTAAGATTCTTCTTCACCGTCAGGCAATTCGATGAATGATACGGTTTTTCCCAAACCGACAACATTTGAACCGCCGTCATCCTCGATGATTTTCGCATTGCGGATCATATTTTCAAGCGTCGTGATGCGCCCTTCCACAAATGCCTGTTCTTCTTTTGCAGAATCATACTCAGAGTTCTCTGACAGATCTCCGAAGCTTCTTGCGATTTTGATGCGTTCTACTACTTCTTTACGTTTAACCGTTTTCAATTGCTCTAATTCTTGTTCAAGTTTTTGTTTTCCTTCTTGAGTCATCGGAAAAACTTTTTCTTGTGCCATGTTCCTTCACTCCTTGGTGGTTGTCCCTCAACAATAACGTGTGATTATGTATGAGAGCATAAACGAAAAAATCAAGAATGAGAACACAGGGCAGTCCTCGTTCTTCTCTCCCATATAGGTACTGTTTATCTTAAACTGAATGTGTGTTTTCTGCAAATGTTTCGGTTTATAAACAGGGAAAGAAGGGAACTGTCTCATTCCCTTCCAGCCTATACATAATATGGTCTGAGTTATTTATGTCTATGCTATGGTATTACAAAATTGCATTTTGTTCAAGGATCGTTTGAATCTTCGTGACCATCAGATCAATCGCGACGTGGTTTTGGCCGCCTTCCGGAATAATGATGTCCGCGTAGCGTTTCGTCGGTTCAACAAACTGATTGTGCATCGGTCTGACGACGGATACATACTGCTCAATGACAGAATCAATAGAACGGCCTCTTTCGTTAATATCTCTCATAATCCGTCTGATGATACGGAGATCCGCGTCCGTGTCGACATAAAGTTTTATGTCCATGAGGTCGCGAAGCCTTTTATCTTCAAGAACGAGAATGCCTTCCAAAATAATGACATCCTTCGGCTCAACCGGAATGGTTTCCTCAGAACGCGTATGGAGTTTATAATCATAAATCGGCTTTTCTATCGGCCGGTAATTCAAAAGCTCTTGAATATGCTCGATTAAATAGTCATTATCAAATGCAAGCGGGTGATCATAGTTTGTGTTGAGCCTTTCTTCAAACGGAAGATGGCTTTGGTCTTTATAATAAAGGTCTTGCTGGATCATTAAAATCGAGTGTCCTTTAAACTGTTCGTAAATGGAACGGGTGACGCTTGTTTTTCCTGATCCGGAACCTCCGGCGATGCCTATAACTACAGGACTCTTACCCATTGGGATTACTTCCCCTTTCTCATCATGTTGCTCGGATAAATCTTTTTGTCTACTTTAAATGTAACGATTTGCAGGGGATGGCGGGCAGCATCAAGCTCGTTTCCGTCTTCGTCCCAAATAGTGCCGATGGTGAATGTGAAATTGTCAATTTCAGGACCGAAAAATTCCACTTCGTCACCTTGTTTAAAGAAATTGCGCTGCTGGAGCGTCACCATTTGAGTTTCCTCGTTATATGCGAGCACGAGACCGGCAAAATCAAATGTTGTTTTCTTTCCGTGTTCGCCGAACATCTGCTCCTCAAAACCGGGCGTGCCTTCAAAGAAAGCAGGCGCAGTATCCCGGTTTGCACATTTGTCCAGCTCATCAAGCCATTCTTTTTGAATGACAAAGTTTTCAGGATCAGCGCAGTATGCGTCGATGACTTTGCGATACACGCTGACAACCGTCGCAACGTAATGAATCGATTTCATCCGGCCTTCAATTTTCAGACTGTCGATACCCATCTCGATCATTTGCGGAATGGATTCAATCAATTTTAAATCTTTCGGGCTCATCGCAAACGGAGCGTCTTCTTCGTCATAAAGCGCGACCGCGTTTGCACCGTCTGTCTGATACAGATCATAATCCCAGCGGCACGACTGACAGCAGCCGCCGCGGTTGGAATCACGGGCCGTCATGTGATTGCTCAGCACGCAGCGGCCTGAATAAGCGATACACATGGCGCCATGGATAAAGGTTTCGATTTCAATATCCACCTTTTCCTTCATTTCTTTAATTTCCAGTCCGCTCGTTTCACGGGCAAGCACCACACGGTCAAGACCTTCTTCTTTCCAGAACTGCACCGCTTTCCAGTTGGAAAGGGACTGCTGTGTGCTGAGATGAATCTCTACGTCCGGGGCGACTCTCCGGCATGTTTCAATAATCAGCGGATCAGCGACGATAATTCCGGCAACTTTTGCGTCTCCCAACGCTTTTAAGTATTCTTCCAGACCGTCCATATTTTCATTATGAGCGAAAATGTTTGTTGTCACATATATTTTCGCCCCGTATTTTTTGGCAAATTCTACGCCCTCTGCAATTTCTTCTATAGAAAAGTTATCCGCATTAGAGCGGAGCCCGTATTCCTGCCCTCCGATAAAAACCGCGTCCGCTCCGTAATGAACGGCAATTTTTAATTTTTCAAGGTTTCCTGCCGGAGCAAGAAGTTCAGGTTTTTTCGTAATGACGCGTTTTCCGTTTACGACTTTGGAAATGGTTTGATTTACGGCTGTCATCCGTTGCACCCTCCTTTTTAATAGACCGTTTCTTTAAAGAAGAATCCTGTGTCGATGCTTCTGTTCACAGGCTGAATGCTTTCAATCCGCTCTATCCAGCTCTCTTTTTTCTCTTCGTATGTCTCGCGGCTTTCGATGCACAAATCGATTGCCTCTCTGTACATGCGGGTCACTTCGGTTAAGTATTCAGGAGACTTCAACACTCCGTCGATTTTGAAAGAATCAATGCCGGCGTCTATCAGATCCTCTAATTCATCAATCATGCACACATCGTTCGGACTCATGATGTGCGTGCCGTTTTCGTCTTCAAAAATCGGGTATTTATTGCCCCGTTCTTTGTCATGCAGAAACATGCCCGCTTCTTTTTTCTTCTGTTCGATGTCCATGACTTTTCCCTGATATTCGAAGTAATGGCCCACTAATGAACGCTTAGATTGGAACATGCACGTCATGCCGTGGATTTGAATTTCAATTTCCACTTCGGCGTTTTCTTTTATGTCAATGACGCTGTCCATATTTAATTCCTTAGCCAGCACTGCCCGCTGTGCGCCTTTGCGTCCCCAGTAATTGCAGGAATAGTAGTTGGTTCCCGTTGTTTCCGTGCTCCAGTGCAGTTTGAGCCCGGGAGCCGCTTCACGCGCCGCCATTAAAACGGCCGGATCACCGAAAACAGCCGCATCCACGCCGGCTTCCTGCAAAAAAGCAAGATAGCCGTTCAGCTCGTCCACTTTTTCATTGTGAAAAATAGCATTGACGGCAGCGTACACTTTCGCGCCTTTTTGATGAGCTGTTTTTACGGCTTCTTTAATATCTTCTCTTGAAAATTCCCCGGCCAGTCTCAGGCCGTATCTTTGTTCTCCGACTAACAGCGCCGTTGCCCCCGCTTGAATGAGCGGAAGAATATCCTGTACGGAAGTCGGAGTCACCAAAAGTTCAGGTTTTTTCATGATCATTCACCTCTTCTTTTTACTGATGGCGATGCCGTCTCCGACCGGCAGTATGACCGTTTGATAGTCAGGCCGGTTCATCAGCCATTGGTTATATTGATCAATTTTTTCAACAAGCTTCCGTCTTCTTTTCGGCTCAATTTCCGAGTGATCTTGTGCCACCAGCCCTTTAAACAGAACATTGTCTGTGAAAATGACCCCATCCGGCGCAAGCATCGGTTCATAGAGCTCAAAAAAGTTCGTGTACTGGCCTTTTGCCGCGTCGATAAAAATGGCATCATAAGGAGCCGTGACACGGACAGACTCAGAAAGTTCAAGCGCATCCCCGTACAGTACGTGAATCCGATTTTCCATTTCAAAGTCTTTTATATTGTTCACAGCTTCTTCATAGCGTTTGTCGTCCCGTTCAATCGTGTAAATATTCGCATCCGGAAGTTCAAGCGCCATCCGTATAGCCGAATATCCGATTGCCGTGCCGATTTCCAAGATGTTTTTCGCCTGTTGAATCGACAGCATTTGAAGCAGCACTTCAATGCCCGCTTCTTCCATAATCGGAACATGGTGCTCTTTTGCATAGGCTTCAAGCTTTTTCACTTTATCAGGCCGAGGCTTCAGCATCGCGTTTATATACTCGTTTATTTGTTCATACCGATCATTCACGGCAAACAGCCTCCGTTCTAAAAAGGAGTGCCCCTGACGAATCCGCGGGGACACTCTCTTAAGACACTTCTTTATCCATAAGTAAACAACCCGATATATTTTATCATAAAACCTTTCAGAATGGAATAAAAGGAGAGCTTTTGCCCTCCTTTATTCACTGTCTTTTTTGGAAATATACTTTTCCTTCGCTTTATTATGATCTTTTAATGTTTTCGTGAATACGACCTCACCGTTAGATTTTGCCAGGAAATAGAGATAATCCGTTTTGTCAGGGTTAAGTGCCGCTTCCCACGATGAATCTCCGGCGTTTGCAATCGGTCCCGGCGGCAGCCCCTTATGTTTATACGTGTTAAACGGAGAATCAATTTTCAGGTCTTTGTAGAAGACCCGGCTCTTATGCCTTCCGGCCGCATATAATACCGTCGGGTCAGTCTGCAGCGGCATTTTTTCTGCAAGTCTGTTGTAAAAGACGCTTGCGATTTTGTGACGGTCGGCTTTGGCTGTGGCTTCCTCTTCGATAAGCGATGCCATCGTCAGCGCGTTATGGACCGAAAGTTTCTTTTTTTCCAGTTCAGATTTATATGTTTCGATACGGGTGTTTGTTTCCTGAATCATTGCCGTCAAAATCTTATCAAGCGATGCATTCGGATCATTAAATGGATATGTGGCCGGGTATAAATAGCCTTCGAGCGGATGCTTAAGCTTCTTGTTTGAAAGAGCGTCTGTTATTGTATCAGGAAACTGTTTTTTCAGTTTGTCGATAAATGTTTTGTCGTCCAGTTTTGCCATGATCTCTTCTTTAGAATATGATGTTTCTTTTGCGATCGCGTCGGCAATCTGTGTCAGCTGTTTTCCTTCGGGAACGGTGATCTGAAAGGCATACCCCGCAGATCCCGCGGTCAGTTTTTTGATAATCGCATCCGCGTCCATTCCTTTATTCAGATGGTAAAATCCCGCCTGAAATCCGGAAGCGCCTTTATACTTCACATACAGCTGGAATGCTTTTTTGCTTTTAATGACATGCTGATCCTCAAGAATTCCGGCGATTGCCGAAACCGAAGAACCGCTCGGAATATTAATATTGACTGTCGTTTTGCTGCCTTTGTCAACCGGGGACAGCAGAGATTTTCCATAGAAAAAAGCACCGCAAATGATGATGATCAGAGCGATCACGGAGGACAGTATTATCGTCGTTTTTTTGTTTTTGCGCAGAAATGAATTTTTAGTCTGATTGATGTTCATACAAGTATTTTCCTCCCAACAGCTCTTATACTACATGATTCGCGGGCATTCGGCAATTTATTACAAAAAAAGCCGAAGCGGCATATGCGCTCCGGCTTTTTCTGTTCATTTTATTCTTCGTCTTCTTCCGCTAAAAACGTATTCAGCGTTTCTTCGATCATTTCCCACTCTTCATCCGTTTCAATCGGCATCAGTTCGCCGTCTTCGCCGTTTTCGTTCGGCTCGAAGCTTGAAGCGTGAATTTCGATTTCATCATCGTCTTGAGCATCAATCGGATAATAAAGAACGTAAGATTTGTTGAATGTGTCGTTTTCAAATGTAAACAGCACTTCGCAAAGCTGTTCGTTGCCTTGATCATCGACAATTGTAATGTGTTTTTCGCCGTGTTCCATTTCTTTCACCTCTTAGTTTAAACTGTCCAGATATCCTTGAAGGATCATGACAGCCGCCATTTTATCAATGACTTTTTTTCGTTTTTGCCTGCTGACGTCAGCCGCGATCAGCATCTTTTCAGCCGCCATCGTCGTCAGACGCTCGTCCCACAGCACAACAGGGACATTGTACGCTGTTTCAAGCAGTTTCGCAAATGTTTGGCTGGCTTCGCCTCTCGGACCGATCGTCCCGTTCATGTTTTTCGGAAAACCGAGTACGACCTTCTCTACATTATAGTCTTTCATCAGCTCGGATAAACGGTCCAGACCGTAATCTCCTTCAGCTTCGTTTATTTTTATCGTCTCAATGCCCTGAGCGGTCCAGCCCATCTCATCGCTTAAAGCGACGCCGAGTGTTTTCGTTCCCAGATCAAGTCCCAATATTCTCATGAGTGTATTTACGCCTCTTTATGCTGTTCTAGATAGGATTTTACCAATTCCTCAATTAATTCGTCACGTTCCAGTTTGCGAATTAAGTTCCGGGCGTCGCGATGCCTAGGAATGTATGCAGGGTCTCCAGACAGCAAGTATCCGACAATCTGGTTGATAGGATTGTACCCCTTTTCCTGAAGCGCATCATATACTGTAATCAGCACTTCTTCGACGTTTGTTTCAGCAGAATCATCGGAGAAATTAAATTTCATCGTTTTATCAAACGAGCTCACCGTTTTGCACCTCTTTCCCAAATTCGCAGGCAAAGTTCAGCCTGAGGTCCTCATCTTATCATCATTCTACACTAGTTGAAAGGATTATAAAACGGATTTTATCCAATCTTCCGCAGATGCGAGCGCCTCTTCCAATTTCCCAGGCTGCTTTCCGCCGGCCTGCGCCATGTCCGGACGGCCTCCGCCTCCGCCTCCGCAGACTTCTGCCGCTTGTTTGACCATTTTTCCGGCGTGAAGGCCTTTTTCGATCAGATCTTTTGTTACGCCCGCTGACAGGTTGACTTTGTCATTTTGCACAGCGCCGAGAATGATGACCGCAGAACCGAGCTTCGCCTTCAGGTCATCCACCATTGTGCGAAGGTGGTTCATGTCTTTCGCGTTTACTTTTTCAGCCAGCACTTTTACGCCGCCGATGTCTTTTACTTTAGACAGAATGGCTCCGGCTTCCACATTGCCGAGTTTGCTGAGCAATGATTCATTTTCTCTTTGCGCTTCTTTCAGTTCCGCTTGAAGAGACTGGATTCGCTTCGGCACGTCTTTTACGTTTGATTTCAGCTCGTCCGCAGCGTGCTGCAGGAGGCTGAGCTGGCTGTTCATTTCCTGATAAGCGCCTTTTCCTGTCACGGCTTCAATTCTTCGCGTACCTGCGCCGATCCCTGATTCGGATACGATTTTAAACAGGCCGATTTCAGCCGTATTCGTGACATGGCATCCGCCGCAAAGCTCCAGGCTGTAATCGCCGACTTGTACGACGCGTACAATATCGCCGTATTTCTCGCCGAACAGGGCCATTGCGCCCATTTCTTTTGCTTCATTGATCGGTTTCAGATCAATCGCTACCGGAATGCTCTCCCAGATTTTTTCGTTGACGATTCCTTCAATGCGTTCAAGTTCTTCTTTCGTTACTTGACCGAAGTGAGAGAAGTCAAAACGCAGACGGTTTTCGGTAACGAGTGAGCCGGCTTGGTTGACATGTGTGCCGAGTACGTCTTTCAGCGCCTGATGCAGAAGGTGGGTTGCCGTATGGTTTTTCACCACGCCGCTTCTCATTTGGTCCTCCACTTCAGCCGTGACGCTTGCGCCTTTTTGAAGCGTGCCGCTATCCACTGTGCCTTCGTGTACATGCTGGCCGTTCGGAGCTTTTTTCACGTCTTTAATGGTTACGACAGCCTGTGCGCTTCTCAGCACTCCTCTGTCACCGATCTGTCCGCCGCTTTCAGCATAGAAAGGCGTTTCATCAAGAAGAACCTGAACGGTATCCCCTTCATGCGCCTCGCTGATTAATTGCCCGTCATGAAGAAGCTCGATCACCTTCGCTTCAGTTTTTACGGAACTGTAGCCGACAAACGTGCTTTCTGCAGTAATGTCGCGCAATGCGCCGCCCTGCACCTGCATGCTTCCTACATCTTGACGCGCATTTCTCGCCCGTTCACGCTGTTTTTCCATTTCGGCTTCAAAGCCTTTATGATCAACCTTCATTTGCTCATCTTCCGCGTATTCCTCTGTCAATTCAACCGGGAATCCGTACGTATCGTACAGTTTGAATACGTCTTTTCCGGAGATGATGCCGCTGCCTTTTTCCTTTTCTTTCTTTATCACGTCAGATAAAATGGCAAGACCTTCGTTCAATGTTTCATGGAAGCGCTCTTCCTCCGTTTTGATGACTTTGGCGATAAACTCTTGCTTTTCTTTCACCTCCGGATAGAAAGCGTCCATAATTCCTGCAACAGTCGGTACCAGCTCGTACATAAACGGACGGCTGATACCGATTGTTTTCGCGTATCGCACAGCCCGGCGAAGGAGGCGTCTCAGAACATACCCGCGCCCTTCGTTTGACGGCAGAGCTCCGTCGCTTACCGCAAATGCGACCGTTCTGATATGATCGGCAATTACTTTAAAGGCTGTGTCCTTCACTGCATCCTTTCCGTAAGCATCTCCGGAAATACGCTCTGCCGCTTCAATAATCGGCATAAACAAATCAGTGTCAAAGTTTGTCGGAACGTCTTGAATAACGGAGACCATCCGTTCAAGCCCCATGCCCGTATCAATGTTTTTCTTCGGAAGCGGTGTGTACGTGCCGTCCGGATTGTGGTTGAACTCTGAAAATACCAGGTTCCACACTTCAAGATAACGATCATTTTCGCCGCCCGGATACAATTCAGAATCTGACGGGTCATTGCCGTATTTCTCGCCGCGGTCATAGAAAATTTCCGTATTCGGTCCGCTCGGGCCTTCGCCGATATCCCAGAAGTTCCCTTCCAGACGGATGATTCTTTCTTCCGGAACGCCGATTTTTTCCGCCCATAGCGTATAAGCTTCTTCATCCTCAGGATGAACCGTTACAGACAGCAGCTCCGGATCAAAGCCGATCCACTTTTCGCTCGTTAAAAACTCCCATGCCCACGTGATGGCTTCTTCTTTAAAATAATCGCCGATGGAAAAGTTTCCGAGCATCTCAAAGAACGTATGGTGGCGCGCCGTTTTTCCCACATTTTCAATATCATTTGTACGGATTGATTTTTGCGCGTTCACAATTCTCGGATTCTCCGGCACAACGCGGCCGTCAAAGTATTTTTTCAGCGTCGCAACGCCGCTGTTGATCCACAATAAAGACGGATCTTCATGCGGAACCAATGAGGCGCTCGGTTCAACGGCATGGCCTTTTTCTTTAAAAAAATCTAAAAACATTTGACGCACTTCAGCAGAAGTTAAGTGTTTCATCTATATTCCTCCTTATCACTACCCGAAATTCTCTTTCGCGACAGCAAAAAAGCCCTCTCCCTATGCAAACCATGCGTTCACACAGGGACGAGAGCTGTCTCGCGGTACCACCCTGATTACAGGCCGAAAAAGGCCCGTCACCTTTCATCCCGTAACGCAGGACTGCGGCAGCCTTTAACTGCACTCAGGATTAGCTTCGGCCGATCTTCTGCTGAAGCTCCTTTCAGCGTATCGGAGCTTCTCTCTTAAACAGGGCTTCGGCGTACTCATATCCGTCACTCGAGATTCGTATGTATTCTACTCGAAATTATAGACAAGCAGAACCCGAATGTCAATGTTCCGTCCTGATCCGCAAAAAGTGAATGGCCGTCACTTTTAAAACGGCTGCTGCAGGAACAGCGAGAATCATGCCGGGAATGCCCGCAAGCTCTCCTCCGGCAAGAAGTGCAAGCATAATCACGACGGGATGCATTCTGAGACTGCGCCCGACAATAAGCGGGCTCAAAATGTTTCCTTCTATAAATTGAAGAATAAAAATCGTGACGATTACGATGATCACAACCTTGGAAGAAATCGCCAGCGAAAGGAGCAGCGCCGGCACAGCGCCGATAAACGGACCGAAATACGGGATGACATTCGTAATCCCGATGGCAAGGCCCAAAATCAGCGGGTAAGGAATCCCGAACAGCCAAAATGAAACGCCGGCTATTAACCCGAGCAAAAAACAAACGAGAAGCTGCCCGCGGATATAATCACCGAGAGAGTCGTCCACATCCCGCAGAAATTCACTCCCCCTTTTCCTCCAAGACTTCGGTGTCAAATACCAGACCGTCTTTTTCATGACGTCTATATCCTTCACCATATAGAAAACGAGAAAAGGAATCGTCGCCGCAATCAGGATATAATCAAGCACGAAACGGATGCTTCTGATCGTGCTCTCAATCGTGCCGGCAAGAAACGTTTCTGTCTGCTGAATCATTTTATCCATCCGATGGTGCATGCCGTCAGGCCAATGATCTGTATGATTATGCAGATGTCTCAGCATGCTGTTGTAGTTTTCGGCAAGACCGGGAACGCTCTCAGACAGATCCTGCAGCTGTTCAATTAAAACAGGAACCCCTTTATAAGCCCCCCAGCCGATTCCGCCGAAAAACAGGCAATAAATCAGAAGCAGGCTTAAAGTTCTAGGCATTCCTTTCTTATGAAGCCATTCAGTAATCGGAAGCAAAAGATAAGCAATAAATACTGCAATGAATATAGGAATAAAGAGAGATTTTATAACAAGCCATATGGGTGACCATAACATATCGAGCATACAAAAGACATACACTGTTAACAAAACGAGCAGACATACAGCCGTCCACATTAAGAGCTGCAGCGGTTTTTGAAGCATGATGTTTCACCTCTTGCTTTATCTTTTGACAGAAAGCCGGAATTATTCCCGTTTCCTAAAGTCAGCCTTATGTCGCAGACCTCATGGCGGAATTAATTATCTGAAATTACAAAAAAGTTTGAATATATTTTCCGGAAATTTGTATAATCATCGTAACGTTAAAGAAATTTCCATAACTGTTAGTCAATATGACGCATGTTTTTCTAAGGAGGATGACCATGATCTCATTTCAGGATGTAAATAAGCACTACGGACAGTTCCACGTGCTGAAGAACATTAATCTGCACATTAAAAAAGGGGAAGTTCTCGTTGTCATCGGACCATCAGGATCGGGAAAAAGCACGCTTCTCCGCTGCATTAATCAGCTGGAAACAGTTGATGGAGGCGTTTTAACGGTAAACGGCGCCTCCATCCATGACAAAAAAACGGATATGAATAAAGTCCGCCGCAATATCGGCATGGTGTTTCAGCATTTTCATCTGTATCCGCATAAAACCGTTCTGCAAAACATTATGCTCGCGCCGATCAAAGTGCTCAAGCAATCAAGAGAAGAAGCAAAAGAAACGGCTTTATATTACTTGAAAAAAGTCGGCATACCCGACAAAGCGGACGCTTACCCTTCACAGCTTTCAGGCGGCCAGCAGCAGCGCGTCGCCATCGCCAGAGGGCTTGCGATGAAGCCCGAAGTGATGCTGTTTGATGAACCGACATCCGCGCTTGATCCGGAAATGATCGGAGAAGTGCTGGATGTCATGAAAACACTCGCAAAGGAAGGAATGACCATGGTAGTCGTCACACATGAAATGGGATTCGCCAAAGAAGTGGCTGACCGCATCGTGTTTATCGACGGCGGTTCCATCTTAGAGGAAGCTGCACCGGCTAAGTTTTACGAAAGCCCGCGTGAAGAGAGGGCGCGTTTATTCTTAAGCCGTATTTTAAATCACTGAAAAGAAACGGGGGAACGCTTATGTCACGCGTAACAAAATGGTTATCTTTCGGATTGATCTCACTGCTGGCCGTCTTGATGCTGGCCGCCTGCGGAGGGAAAGAAACGTCCGGGGGTTCAAAGGGCACGGGAAAAGACACGTTAGCTTCTATTAAAGACAGAGACAAAATCATCTTCGGCGTTAAAACCGATACGAGATTATTCGGACTGAAAAACCCAAGCTCCGGGGATATCGAAGGGTTTGATATTGATATCGCCAAACAGATTGCAAAAGATATTCTGGGAGATGAGAAAAAAGCGGAGTTTAAAGAAGTGACGTCAAAAACGAGAATTCCGATGCTGCAAAACGGCGATATCGACGCCATCACGGCCACAATGACGATCACGGATGAGCGGAAAAAAGAAGTTGATTTCTCAGACGTTTATTTTGAAGCCGGGCAGTCCCTGCTCGTCAAAAAAGGAAGCCGCATCAAAAGCACCGAAGACCTTGGAAAAGGCTCAAAAGTATTGGCGGTAAAAGGCTCCACTTCCTCACAGAACATCAGGGAAAAAGCGCCTGACGCCTCAGTGCTGGAATTTGAAAATTACGCCGAAGCGTTCACTGCGCTTAAAGCGGGACAGGGAGATGCGCTCACAACGGATAATGCGATTTTATACGGCATGGCGGATGAAAATAAACAATATCAGCTGACAGGCGGCACATTCACCGATGAACCTTACGGAATCGCCGTTAAAAAAGGCCAATCCGGGCTCGTCAAAGAAATCAACGCCTCTTTGAAAAAAATGAAAGCCGACGGCAGGTACGGAAAAATCTATAAAAAATGGATTAAAGAAGAACCGGCAAAATAGAATCGACCGCGGGATGAGCAGACATGCTCATCCCCGTTTTATAAGGAGTGACAAAAACATGAACTTTACAATCTTAACGGAAAACTTCGATATGTATCTGGATGGTTTCCTGCACACACTGCTTGCGAGCTTCATCGCGCTGGCCGGCAGCTTCGCTCTTGGCGTTCTGATCGCTGTCATGAGAATCACGACGTTCAAACCCCTCCAATGGATCGGCACTGCGTATGTGGAATTTATCCGGAACATCCCGCTTCTCCTCATCACATTCGTTTTTTATTTCGGACTTCCGAACGCCGGATTGAGACTGGACGGCTTTCAGGCGGGAACGATCGCGCTTACGATTTACACGTCCGCCTTTATCGCAGAAGCCATCAGAGCCGGAATTCAGACTGTCTCCAAGGGACAGATGGAAGCGGCCAGATCGTCAGGCTTCACCTACAGTCAGGCAATGAGATACGTGATTCTCCCTCAGGCTGTTAAAATCGTGATTCCCCCGCTGGGAAACCAATTTCTCAACCTTGTCAAAAACTCATCAATTCTCGGAGTGGTGGCGGGACTGGATTTGATGTATCAGGCCGATCTCGTTTCTTCAAGCACTCTCGTCGTGTTTGATGTTTATATCTTTGTGG
Organism: Bacillus siamensis KCTC 13613; assembly: GCF_000262045.1. Classification (GTDB taxonomy): domain Bacteria; phylum Bacillota; class Bacilli; order Bacillales; family Bacillaceae; genus Bacillus; species Bacillus siamensis. The sequence continues at coordinate 372,209 of NZ_AJVF01000041.1, read as the reverse complement.
CGCTTTTTTATTTGATTTTAACGATACCGCTCAGCATCGGGGTTCACTATTTGGAAAGACGCTTCGGAAAAAGTTATTAAAGAAGGAGAGTGAACAACATGGATTTTAGCGGCGCCTATACACCTGACCATCTGCTGTTTTTATGGAACGGCTTTTTGATCACGCTTTATGTTGCGCTTATTTCCATTGTCCTGAGTTTTATTTTCGGGCTTGCCGCCGGCACTTTGCGCTATGCGAAAATCCCTGCCGTCTCTGGCATAATAGCGGCCATTGTCGAAACCATCCGCAACCTGCCGCTGTTATTAATCATTTTCTTTACGTTTTTTGCCCTTCCGGAAATCGGCATCAAACTGGAAATTACCGCAGCCGCCATCACAGCGCTGACGATTTTTGAATCAGCCATGCTGTCAGAAATCATCAGAAGCGGTTTGCAATCCGTTGAGAAAGGCCAGATTGAAGCGGCGCGTTCTTCAGGACTGACCTACACGCAGACTCTTTTTCTCGTCGTCATGCCGCAGGCGCTCAGGCGTATGGTTCCTCCGATTGTGAGCCAATTTATTTCTTTATTAAAGGATACGTCACTTGCGGTGGTCATCGCTCTGCCCGAGCTGATTCATAATGCTCAGATTTTAAACGGACAAAGCGCTGACGGGGGTTATTTTTTTCCGGTTTTTCTGCTGGCGGCCCTGATGTATTTTGCGGTCAATTACAGCTTATCTCTTCTAGCCAGGCGGCTGGAAGCGAGACAAACGTAAAAAGGATACTTCCGAAGAAGTATCCTTTTTTCTGCTTAGAACATTTTCATAACTCGTCTTCTCATCCGTTTCATACCTTTTTTATTAAGCATATCGGACTGAGAAGCCATACGATACATAACGGCTCCAGCTCCTAAAGCCAATAGAGAGGTCATTGTTCTGCCCATCGCGCGTATCTCCTTTCAACATTAAAAATTGATACTGCGTTCGTCTTCAGAAAACAAATCATCAAGACTGCTTAACGTGCCGTCTTCCTCTACTTGATGTGTCGCAATTTTGCCTTTGGCCACCGTCAGCTCTATGAAGCAGCCCCAGCAATAGTATTGGTTTACGCCGATTTTGCCGATATCTTTACTTTTGCAGTTCGGACATACAAGCACAGACTACACCTCTTATCCGTTCAGGACGATGCCGTCTTTCCCCGCTTCAATAAGCGTATCGGCAGCGCGCCGCACTTGGCGTCTGCCTGCCAGATCTGAAAAGAAGCCGTCCGAGAGTTCATATGCTACGATTATGCCCTTGTCCAAACAAAAGTATACATCTTCCAGCAAACCGAACATTTCACCATCAGGCGATTTCACCGGCTGCATCTTAATCTGTTCAAAGGTGAAACAGCTCTTAGGCAAAGGCTGCAAGTGAGCTCCGGCGGCAGCTACGGCTTCTTGTTCCATCTCTTTTATATCACTGGCTGCTAAAAAAAGATGGCGGTTGTGAAACAGGCGTTTCTGCTCAAGCACGAAACCGAGAAACCGGCCGTCAAGAGAGAAACACACATCCGATATCATCCCCAGGCTGCGCCGGGTGTGTTCGTCATATACGGTTCGTCCTTCAGCTGCATGGCATGTTCTCAAAGTGTGATCAACCACCTTTTGTTGAACACGTATAGGTTTTGCCAAGAAGCCGGGCGCCATACTTTGAAATGACTTCCACAGGCGAAAACCCGGCGCATGAACATACGCCGGGTTTTATTTACGCTTTTTCTTCCATAAAGTCAAAAGGCGTGATGCCTTCCATTCCGATATTCGCATCGTATACACTGAACGGCAGCTCTTTTTGCAGGGCGGCCAGTTCTGCATCCATCTCTTCAGTCTGCTCTGTGAGCCTGTTTTTAAGTGACGTCTGTCTGACGGTGGCATCATTGTTTTTGACGCCCCATTCAAGCGCTTCTTCTTCTCCGCAAAGAATCAGAAATTTTTTGGCTCTTGTAATGGCGGTATAAAGGAGATTTCTCCTGAGCATTCGATAATAGCCTTTAACGACAGGCAGGACGACAATCGGAAATTCGCTGCCCTGCGACTTATGAATGGAACAGCAGTAAGCGTGGGTAAACTGGCTGAAATCCTTTTTCGTAAAGGTGATTTCGTTCCCGTCAAACGAGACGACGACCATGTCTTCTTTTTCCGTATTTTCTTTGGCATAAAAGATAGACACGATTTCGCCGATATCTCCGTTAAACACATTGTTTTCCGGCTGGTTGACAAGCTGTAATATTTTATCGCCCGTCCTGTAGACGACATCTCCGAATTTCAGCTCCCGCCTTTTTTCTTTCGGCGGATTCATAATGTCTTGAAGAAGCACGTTCAGTTCGTTAATTCCCGCTTTTCCCCTGTACATCGGCGCGAGCACTTGAATGTCTTTGGACGTATACCCCTTTTTTAGCGCATTCGAGACGACTTGATCCACGACTTCTTTAATTTGTGAAGAATTACAGCGGATAAACGAGCGGTCCTTTGTCGGCGCGGTCAGCCCCTTGGGAAGCAGTCCCTTTTTCATATCATGGGCAAGTTCAACGATGGATGACCCTTCCGCCTGACGGTAAATATCTGTCAGACGCACGGTCGGCAGCACCTCAGAAGCCAAAAGGTCTCTCAGCACCTGCCCAGGCCCTACGGAAGGAAGCTGGTCTTCATCACCGACGACGATAAGCTGAATGTGCTTAGGGAGCGCCTTAAACAAATGGCTGGCGAGCCAAATATCGAGCATACTCGCTTCGTCTATAATAATCAGTTTCCCTTCAATCGGCTGATCTTCATTGTAGGTAAAGCCTTCAGCGCCATTCCAGCCGAGCAGCCTGTGAATTGTAACAGCCGGCAGACCCGTAGATTCGCTCATCCGTTTTGCGGCTCTTCCGGTCGGTGCGGCAAGCAGCACCGGAAATGCTTCATCTTTTTTATATTCACCAGGGTCAAGCGATACTCCGTGCAGTTCACTGTACAATTCCACGATGCCTTTGATAACGGTCGTTTTTCCCGTGCCCGGTCCCCCGGTCAGTAAAAGCATTGGCGAGGACAGTGCTTTTTGAATCGCATCCTTTTGACTCGGAGCGTATTGTACGTTCATCCGTTCTTCCAGTTCACCGAGCGCAAGAAGAAATTCCGATTCAGGAAACTGATCGGCATACTCCGTCTGGGCCGCAATGTCGAGGACGCGTTTTGCGACGTTTTGTTCCGCGTAAAACAAGGACGGAAAATAGCAGCGTTCTCCTTCTATGACGATGTCCTTACTCTCCCCGAGGGCGATGATGCCGTCGGCCGCATCCATTTCCGTGACGCGGCCGCCTTCAGCTGACTGATTCAGAAGCGTTTGCGTATTGATAATCAGCTGCTTTGTCTCTATGTACGTATGACCTTCTGAAAGACAGGTTGATTCGATCGTATATAAGATAGCCGCTTTGACCCGCTCCGGGTGGTTTCCTGACAGCCCCATTTTCCCGCCCAGCTCGTCGGCTTTCACAAAACCGATGCCTTCCACGTCCTTTACAAGCTGATAAGGATTTTCCTGAATTTTCTCCAAGGTTTCCGTTTCGTAAGCCTGATAAATTTTCATGGATAGCTGGGGCCCGAAACCGTATTGGTTCAGAGAAATCATAATCTGTTCAAGCCCCTGATGCCGCTGCAGCTCTCCCGCCAGTTTGTCCGCTTTCTTTTTCGACATTTTCGGCACATCATAAAGCACCGATGCATCAGCCAGAATTTTATTGAGCGCGCCGTCTCCAAGCTTTTTGACGATTTCTTCCGCCGTTTTTTTCCCGATTCCTTCAAACAGATCACTTGATAAATAATGAATGATCCCTTCTTTTGTGGTCGGAATTTCTTTTTTAAAGTGTTCAGCCTGAAATTGCAGGCCGAACTTGGGGTGTGTGGCGGTTTTTCCGTAAAATGTGTAAGTCTCATCTTCTTGCAGCAGAGGGAAGTAGCCCGTTACGGATACGACCTTGTCTTCGATCGCCTCAGACGTTTCTGCAACCTTGACTTTCAGCACTGTATACAGGTTGGTGTCATTGTGGTAAATGACCGTATGAATGACGCCTTTTACATACGGCTGTTCCTCGATGTTCAGCTGATCCACGAGCCTTCCCTCCTTTTGTTATGACTGAGTGATAAGCTGTTTCGCATGAAGCGCGAGCATATGATCAGGCTGTATGCCGATTGCGCCTTCTAGCATCTCAAGCGCCTTTTCACGATTTTCTTTGTAAGCGTAAGCGACTCCGGCATTATAAAATGCGTCCGCATGGCTTGGGTCCTGTTCAATCACCGTCTCAAACTGCGCCAATGCTTGATCCAGCATTTCTTCGTTTGCGAGACACATTCCGAACTGGAAGCGCGCTTCCGTGTCATTTTCGTTTAATTCAACGGCCCGCTGCAAATACGGCAGCGCAAGCTTCGGCTGCTCTAATTTGACGAGAACGGTGCCGAGCATATAAAACAAGTCTCCGTTTTCCATTCCGGAGCGAAGCGCTTTTTCAAACATATCCTTCGCCTCGGAAAACGATTCCTTCATCACGTATACATTTCCCGCTCCGTAATATGCGGCTGCCGCTGAATTGTCCAATTCAAGCGCTCTGTTGTAAAATGCAAGCGCGCGTTCAAGTTCGTTCACTGAAGAAAGCAGATTTGCGAAGTTGATGTACGGCACCGGATCTTGGCCGTTTTCCTCAATCGCTTTCGTGAAAGCCTCTGCCGCTTTTTCAAAATCGCCCTCCTGCATGGCATCAATTCCGATTTTATTATAATCCATTTTTAACTTCCTTTCGCTAAAAAACCCCAACATGCGAGTTGAGGTTTTTTACATGTGTTATACGTACCACAATTTTGTTCCGTCTTTATAAACGTCATCTATCGTTCCGCCGCCGAGGCACTCTTCTCCGTCATAAAAAACAACGGCTTGTCCCGGCGTTACGGCGCGGACCTGCCCGTCGAAAATGATTTCCGCTTCATCGGCACCCGTCATTTTCACCGTTACTTTGTGATCTTCCTGACGATAGCGGAATTTCGCCGTGCATGTCATTTCGCCGCCGTCCATCAGACCGGGACGCGTCCAGCTGATATTTGTCGCCGTGATTTTATCGGAATACAGAAGCGGATTGTGGAATCCCTGATCGACATACAGAATGTTTTTCTCGAGATCTTTACCGACTGCGAACCACGGCTCGCCGCTTCCGCCGATTCCAAGACCGTGGCGCTGTCCGATCGTATAATACATCAGTCCGTCATGACGCCCTTTTACTTCTCCGTCCATTGTCATCATATCGCCCGGCTGAGCAGGGAGATATTGGCTGAGAAACGTTTTGAAGTTGCGTTCGCCGATAAAGCAGATTCCCGTGCTGTCTTTTTTCGCAGCTGTCGCAAGTTCCGCTTCTTTGGCGATTTCCCGCACGCGGCTTTTCTGCAGATCACCGATCGGGAACATGACTTTGCTGAGCTGTTCCTGATTGAGCTGATTCAGAAAATAAGTCTGGTCCTTGTTTTCATCCAGACCGCGAAGCATGCGCACTGTACCTGCGCTTCTGTCCACGCGGGCGTAATGGCCCGTCGCAAGGTAATCCGCGCCGAGTGATAAAGCATGATCCAAGAAAGCCTTAAACTTAATTTCTTTATTGCACATGACATCCGGATTAGGGGTTCTTCCGGCTTTATATTCATCAAGGAAATACTGAAATACCTTTTCCCAATATTGCTTTTCAAAATTGACGGCATAATACGGAATTCCGATTTGGTTGCAGACCCGGATGACGTCTTCATAATCTTCAGTCGCCGTGCAAAAACCGTTTTCGTCCGTATCATCCCAGTTTTTCATAAAAATTCCGATTACATCGTAGCCCTGCTCCTTCAGCAGAAGGGCCGCCACAGAAGAGTCCACTCCGCCGGACATGCCGACTACGACTCTTGTATTCTCCGGCCGTTTTTCCATTTGCATTCACTCCATTAAAACGTAAGTCCGCCGTTTTAAGCAAGCCGTTTAACGACGTCGGCAAGCTTTTCGGCAGCTGTTTCGATTTGTTCCGCCGTATTGCCGAGGCCGAAGCTGAGACGGATTGACGAGGTCAGTCTGCCGCTTTCACTTCCGAACATGGCCGTAAGCACATGGGACGGAAGAACGGATCCCGCCGTACACGCGGATCCGCTGGAGACAGCAACGCCCTCCATGTCAAGATTGACCAGCAGCGCTTCCACCGGCACACCGGGAAAGTAAAGATTTAAAATATGAGGCAGGCAGTTCTCGGCATCTCCGTTCACCTCCGCTGTCACGCCGGCTTTTTCCAGCGTGCTCATGATGATGTTTTTAAACTCCTTAAACTTCGCTGTTTTCTCTTCCCGCTCACGGTTTGAAAGAACGACCGCTTCTTTTAAGCCGGCGATGCCCGGTACATTTTCCGTCCCCGCGCGGCGCTTTCGTTCCTGCTCTCCCCCGAAAAGAATCGGTGACAGCTTCACCTCTTGATTTACATATAAAAAGCCTGTCCCTTTTGGCCCGTTAAGCTTGTGACCGGAAACAGACAGCATGTCAATTCTGCTTTTTTTCACGTCAATCGGCATATAACCGAATGCCTGGACGGCATCTGTGTGAAAATAGGCCTGATGCCCGCTTAACAGCTCTCCGATTTCGTCAATCGGCTGAATGGTTCCGACTTCGTTATTGCCATACATGACGGTAACAAGGATTGTATCATCACGGAGCGCTTCTTTCACCTGATTTGCACTGATCCGTCCTGATGGGCCGGGGTTGAGGTATGTCACCTCAAAACCGTCTTCTTCCAGCTTTTCGCAAGCGTGCAGTACGGCATGATGCTCAACAGCGGTCGTAATGATATGCTTCCCTTCATTCTTCCGCGCAGCAGCCGTTCCGAAAATCGCTAAATTATCAGCCTCCGTGCCGCCGCTTGTGAAAATGATTTCCTGTTCTTTCGCACTGATTTCACGGGCGATGTCCGCTCTCGCTTCGTCGACCCATTTCCGGGACTCTCTTCCGAATGAATGGATGCTTGACGGGTTGCCGAAGCTGCCGAAGAAATGCGGCTTCATTTTTTCAAGCACACGCTCATCCATCGGGGAAGTCGCGGCGTGATCTAAATAAATCCGTTCCATTGTTTTTTACACCTCTGGTTTAAATATAGAACATATAAGCTTCCTGCTCGCCGTCCGTGTAGCTCGCAAGGTCTTCTAACGTCGTGCTGTCCAGCACGTCTTTTACGGCGTCGCGGATGCGGATCCATAGCTCCCGCTTGGCAGGCTCTTCATCCTCAAGAACTTCCACCGGGCTGATCGGTCCTTCCAGCACTCTGATAATATCTCCGGCCGTGATCTCTTCAGGCTGCCCGCCGAGCACATAACCCCCGTAAGCGCCTCTGATGCTTTTTACGAGTCCGGCGTTTCTGAGCGGTGATACAAGCTGTTCCAAGTAATGCTCAGAAAGGCTGTTTGTTTGGGCGATGCTTTTGAGCGACGTCGGACCGTCTCCGTGCTTTTTCGCCAATTCGATCATAATGGTGAGCCCGTATCTTCCCTTTGTCGATATTTTCAATATGAACACCCCAGTCAATTCTAATTGTTAATTTATACAAGTAAATGGATATGAATAATCTGTTTAGTATCTTATAGACCAACTGTTATTATAACATAACTTATCCTAATTTTCATTGAAACACGGGGCCTGCCGCAATTCGCTTTTCTAATCGTCCGTTTTCCGTTACCCTGTATATGTAAGGAGAGATGTTCATGAAACCACTGGCGTATCGGATGCGGCCTGCCAATATCGAAGACATTATCGGCCAGGAACACCTGGTCAAAGAAGATAAAATCATCGGCAGAATGGTGCGTGCAAAGCACTTATCCTCCATGATCCTGTACGGTCCGCCGGGCATCGGAAAAACGTCCATCGCCACGGCGATCGCAGGATCGACAAGCATCGCATTCAGGAAATTGAATGCCGTCATTCATAATAAAAAAGACATGGAGATTGTCGTACAGGAAGCGAAAATGTCAGGCCAGGTCATTTTAATCCTTGATGAAGTGCACAGGCTTGATAAGGGGAAACAGGATTTTCTGCTGCCCTATTTAGAAAACGGCATGATTATTTTAATCGGCGCGACGACTGCCAATCCTTATCATGCCATTAACCCGGCCATCAGAAGCCGAACCCAGATATTCGAGCTCGAACCGTTAACACCCGATCTGATCAAGCAGGCATTGAAAAGAGCGCTTACAGATGAACACCGCGGACTCGGTTCTTACAGCGTTTCGGTGGACGACGACGCGATGGATCATTTCGCGCAAGGGTGCGGAGGAGACGTCCGCTCCGCTTTGAACGCGCTGGAGCTTGCCGTGCTTTCCACAAAGGAAGCAAGCGACGGCACGATCCGGATTACACGGGAAACAGCGGAGGAATGTCTGCAGAAAAAAAGCTATACCCATGATAAAGACGGAGATGCGCATTATGACGTGTTATCCGCGTTCCAAAAATCAATCCGGGGCTCTGACGCAAACGCCGCCCTTCATTATTTGGCCCGTCTGATCGAAGCCGGCGACCTTGAAAGCATATCAAGAAGACTTCTCGTGATCGCCTATGAGGATATCGGCCTCGCAAGCCCGCAGGCAGGCCCCCGGGTGCTGAGCGCGATTCAGACCGCAGAACGGATCGGCTTTCCGGAAGCGAGAATTCCGCTGGCCAATGCGGTCATCGAATTATGCCTCTCGCCAAAATCAAACTCCGCCATCTCAGCCGTTGATGAGGCGCTTAATGATATCAGAGCGGGTAAAATCGGTGATGTGCCGAAACATTTAAAAGACGCCCACTATAAAGGGGCCCAAGAACTCGGACGCGGGATCGGCTATCAATATCCTCATGATTTCGAGAACGGATGGGTCGAACAGCAATACTTGCCCGATCCGTTAAAAAACAAACAATACTATAAACCGAAACAAACGGGGAAATTTGAAGCCGCCATAAAGCAAGTATATGAAAAACTGATGAAGAAAAAATAACCGGGCAAGGACACCCCATGTGTTCTTGTCTTTTTTGTTTGATACATGCCAAACCGTCCGTACAAGCGGCGGATTCAAATAAAAAACAGCCTTTCTTAAAGAAGGCTGTTTTTCTTTTTATTTATCTTTAACCCGTTTAATCTTGATGTCCTTTAAGAGCTCCATCACGACATGTCCGCCCATAATCAGACCGGCCACTGACGGAACCCAGGCGTTGGAAGACGGCGGCATTTGCGCTTTGCGGATTTTCGCTTCATCATTCCCGACTTCTTTTCTGACGTCTTCACGGATGACGATCGGGCTTTCATCAGAAAAAATGACCTGTACGCCTTTTTTAATGCCCTCTTTACGAAGCCTTGTGCGGACGACTTTGGCAATCGGATCAGTATGGGTTTTTGAAATATCAGCAATCTGAAAGCGTGTCGGGTCTGTTTTATTCGCCGCTCCCATGCTCGAAATCAGCGGAACATCCCGTTTCAGACATTCTTTCATCAGATGAATTTTATAATGAATCGTATCCGACGCGTCAATGACGTAATCGAGCGGATACTCAAAGAACTGCTCATATGTCTCTTCTGTATAAAACATTTTTAAGGCGACGACATCGCAATCCGGATTAATATCCGCGATCCGCGCTTTCATCAAGTCCGTTTTCGGCTGTCCCACCGTCGACAAGAGCGCATGCAACTGGCGGTTTACGTTTGTAATGTCAACATCATCTTTATCGACAAGGACGATCCGTCCCACTCCGGACCTCGCCAGTGCTTCGGCTGCGAATGAACCGACTCCGCCGACGCCGAGAACGGCCACCGTGCTGTTTTTTAACGTGTCCAGCCCTTCTTTTCCAATCGCTAGCTCATTTCTGGAAAACTGATGTAACAAGAACCTCACTCCACATTCTGGTTTTATAAACTCGGCTTGTCAAAAAGCCGCTGGTTTCAGCGCACAAAAAATAAAGTCCCAATTGTGCCGTTGCAGCTTTCCTTCGTTTTGAACCCGCTCTCAGCAGGTGGGTGCCCTTTTTCAAATCTTGTAAGTCCTCTTTACCGAATGAAAAGAGGCATGTACGCCATTTAAAAATACGGGCTCCCAAAGCAAAAAAATGTTCGGTCAAAACTAGGTGTACAACTAACACATCAGGACTTTATTTAACTTGTCAAAATCATATCACAGCAGATTTTGATTTTCAAGAAACAAACTGCTGATCTTTACTGTTTCACTTTTCTTTTGACAGAAAGGTGAAGTTCTTCAAGCTGGGCGTCGCTTACTTCGCCGGGCGCTTCCGTAAGAAGGCAGCTTGCGCTTGCCGTTTTCGGGAAAGCGATCGTATCTCTTAAGTTTGTACGGCCTGCAAGAAGCATAACGATACGGTCCAGACCGAGCGCGATTCCGCCGTGCGGAGGAGCGCCGTATTCAAAGGCTTCAAGAAGGTATCCGAACTCCGCCTCCGCTTCTTCTTGTGTAAAGCCGAGAAGCCCGAACATTTTTTCCTGAACGTCTTTTTCAAAAATCCGGATGGAGCCTCCGCCGAGTTCATAACCGTTTAAGACGAGGTCGTAAGCCTGCGCTTTCATATCTTCAGGCGCTGTTTCAATCAGATCAAGGTCTTCACGGACAGGCATAGTAAACGGATGGTGAGCCGCATAGAAACGGCCTTCTTCCTCGTCATGCTCCAGTAACGGCCAGTCCACAACCCACAGGAAGTTGAAGAGGCTTTCGTCAATCAGGCCGCGTTCTTTACCGAGCTTTAAGCGCAGCGCACCGAGGGATTGAGCCACAACCTCAAACTTATCAGCGCCGAACAGGAGCAGATCGCCTTCAGAAGCATCCAGCGCTTCAGCCAGTTTTGCCTGCTTCTCATCATTAAAGAATTTCGCAATCGGGCCTTTTACGCCGTCAGCTTCAACTTTGACCCAAGCGAGACCTTTCGCGCCGTAATTTCCGGCAAAAACGCCGAGCGCATCAATATCTTTTCTGGAGTAGTCGCCGGCAGCTCCTTTAACATTGATCGCTTTTACAACACCGCCGTTGGCTACAGCTGATGAGAACACCTTAAATTCAGTATCTTTCACAATGTCTGATACGTCCGTCAGCAGCATGCCGAAGCGGGTGTCAGGCTTGTCGGAACCGTAGCTGTTCATCGCTTCTTCATATGTCATTCGCGGAAGCGGCAGCGATACTTCGACGCCTTTTGTTTCGAGCACGACTTTCGCCATCATCTTTTCCGCCAGAGCCATGATGTCTTCTTGACTCATAAAGGACATTTCGATATCAATCTGCGTAAATTCCGGCTGGCGGTCGGCACGCAGGTCTTCATCGCGGAAACAGCGGGCCACTTGATAATACCGCTCAAAGCCAGATACCATCAGAAGCTGTTTAAAAATCTGCGGCGATTGCGGAAGAGCGTAAAATTCCCCTTCATGCACCCGGCTCGGCACCAAGTAGTCACGGGCGCCTTCCGGAGAGCTTTTCGTTAAAATCGGGGTTTCAATATCAAGAAATCCGTTTTCATCCAAGAAATGGCGGATGGATTTTGTGACTTGATGGCGCATTTGCAATGTTTGAAACATCGCCGGGCGGCGCAAATCCAAATAGCGGTGTTTTAACCGGACGTCTTCAGAAACGTCAGCCGCCTGGTCACTGATCGGAAACGGCGGCGTTTTCGCCGTGCTGAGTACCGTCACTGCTTCGGCTTTAATTTCAATTTTACCGGTTTTCAGGTTAGGGTTCACCGTGCCTTCTTCACGGGCAGAAACCGTGCCTTCGATATCAAGCACATATTCGTTTCTGATTGCTTCTGCCGCGGCAAGGGCTTCTTTCGAGACGTCAGGATTGAACACAACTTGCACAATACCCGAACGGTCGCGCAAATCAATGAAAATCAAGCCGCCGAGATCGCGCCGTTTCTGCACCCATCCTTTCAGTTTGACGGTTTCGCCAATCGCTTTTTCAGTTATCTCGCCACAATAATATGTTCTTCCAAACATAGCGTTCCTCTCCTTCACTGCTTTTGATCTGCCTTTAACACTTGTATCAGCTCGTCTAACACCACTTCACGCTGCTCGCCTGTTTCCGCATCTTTTACATTGATTTTATTTTGGGCAAGTTCATCTTCCCCTAAAATCGCAATAAAGCGTGCGCCGAGACGGTCAGCCGTTTTGAATTGGCCCTTCATTTTTTTGTTTTCATAATCAATTTCACTTGAGATGCCCGCTTCTCTCAGTTTGTACACGAGGGATACGGAATAATCCTTCGCTTTTTCTCCTAGCGTCACGATATAGCAGTCAATCCCCTGGTTGACGGGAAGCTCTGCTTTCTCAGCGTCAATGGCTGCCAGCAGACGTTCGATGCTCATCGCAAATCCGATACCCGGCGCTTCAGGTCCGCCGATCTGTTCAACAAGCCCGTCATAGCGGCCCCCTCCGGCAAGTGTTGTAATCGCTCCGAAACCTTCCGCGTTGCTCATGATTTCAAAAGCGGTATGATTGTAGTAATCAAGCCCTCTGACAAGGTTCGGATCAATTTCAAACGGGATGCCGAGATCGTTTAAGTATTGTTTGACTTTCTCAAAATAAGCGGCTGATTCTTCATTTAAGTAATCAAGAATGGACGGTGCCGATTTCATCAGTTCATGTTCTCTGTCTTTCTTGCAATCAAGAATTCTGAGCGGGTTTGTGTGCAGGCGCGACTGGCAGTCTGAGCAAAATTCTCCGATGCGCGGTTCAAAATGTTTGACGAGTGCTTCACGGTAGGCTTTGCGGCTCTCCTGGTCACCGAGGCTGTTCAGCACAAGCTTGACATTTTTCAAACCGGCTTTACGGTAAATGCTCATCGCAAGCGCAATGACTTCTGCATCCACAGCCGGATCTTTGGAGCCGATCGCTTCAATTCCGAATTGATAGAATTGGCGGAAGCGTCCCGTCTGCGGACGTTCATAACGGAACATCGGTCCGACATAATACAGCTTCGTCGGCTGCACCGGGTTCGCAAATAATTTATTTTCATTGAACGCGCGGACTGCAGCGGCTGTTCCTTCCGGCCGAAGCGTCAGGCTTCTCCCTTTACGGTCTTCGAACGTGTACATTTCTTTCTGCACGATATCTGTAGACTCACCGACGCCTCTTGCGAACAATTCCGTATGCTCGAAAATCGGCGTGCGGATTTCTTTATATTGATAAGTGCGGCACGTCTCTCTCATAATTTGTTCGACGAACTGCCATCTGTCTGATTCACCCGGCAGTATATCCTGTGTGCCTCTTGGAATGTGATATGCCATGTAACAGGCCTCCTTAATGTCTTTCTTCAAATAAAAAAACTCCCGCTCCTACTATACATGTATAGTAGGGACGAGAGTTATACCCGTGGTGCCACCCTAGTTGGAATGCTGAAGCATCCCCGCTCTGACCGTTAACGCAGGTTCACGTCCGCTGCCTAATGACTCGCAAAAGCGTTCAGCAGGGAACCTCCGGAGTGTTGTTTCGAGAAAGATGCAGTGCGGATCCGCTTTCAGCCCGGGACGGTTCCTCTCTTCTCCATGCATTCTGACCTACTCTTCTCCATTATCGGTTCAAAATCGTTATTTTGACTTATGTACATCAATTTCTATTATAATAATGGGATTGCACTCCCCTGTCAAGTTTTATTCCGTCTGTTTTTCCTTGCGACTGCATCTTTCGATAAAAGACCGAACTCCGTCGCCGTCTCTTCAAGAAAACCCGCCTTCTCTTTATCGCTCTGATCACTGAAGTGCAGATTTCCTTCCGCATCGTGCAGCGCGCGTCCCATTTTTGGTTGATATTTCATGATTTGCACACCTTTTCGCTGTATTTACAACTAGTATAAACAAACCATTTTATTTTTATTTAACATTCAACAAGGAAAATACGATATTATACAAGAATGTATTTTAGTTAGTTCAGAAAGGAGGACAGCCATGAATAAGAAAACTCTTGCTCTTATTTTATGCGGCGTCATCATCACGGCACTTCTTCCGTCATTTCATACCGCAATCGCCGCTGAGGGAGAAGCGGTTATCGCGACAGACAAGATCAATGTCAGAGGCGGTCCCGGCCTGAGCTATGGAATAAAGGCTGAAGTGAAAAAAGGGGAAAGATACCCGATCACAAAAGAAGAGGGAGACTGGGTACAGCTCCAGCTGAGTCCCGGTAAGACCGGATGGGTCGTTTCCTGGCTGATATCAAAAACAGCCGGAGGAGCAGACCATTCATCCGCCACAAGCGGAACGGTCACTTCCAACGACCCTGATCTCCGCATCAGAAAAGGCCCGGGGACATCATATGAAGTCATCGGCAAACTTCCGCAAGGCGCACATGCTTCTGTGCTGGACAAGAACAGCGGCTGGGTGAATATTTCTTATCAAGGCACAAGCGGGTGGGTTTCTTCCGAATACGTCACCGCAGACAGCGGCGGATCGGATACGAAAGCAACTTCATCCCAAAACGGTTCAAAGAACGGGACGGTAGGCGTTTCTTCATTGAATGTCAGAAGTGCAGCGTCACATGATTCAGCGATTATCACTAAATTATCACGCGGAGCAAAGGTTTCCATCTTAAGCGAAGACCACGGCTGGCTGAAAATTGAAGCAAACGGGCAAAAAGGCTGGGCAGCAAGCCACTACATCATAAAGGATTCCGACTCATCGGACACCCCGTCCGAATCGGGAGACGGCTCTGAGGGCTCAGGCTCCTCGAAAAAAGCGTATATCGTTTACGGCGGCACCAACCTAAGGAGCTCAGCCTCGACTTCCGCTTCTATCGTAAAAAGAGCGGATAAAGGCGCAGCCTATCCGATTGTCGGTTCAAGCGGCAAGTGGTATGAAGTCCGGCTGGAAAACGGACAAACGGCATATGTGGCAAACTGGGTCGTGCAAACGTCAAAAAGCGGTGAAGAAACAGGAGAAGCACCTTCTCCCAACACGTCAGGCGGCAGCGGATCGCTCAAAAACAAAACGATCGTCGTTGATCCCGGACACGGAGGAAAAGACAGCGGAACGATCGGCTACTCCGGAAAGTTTGAAAAAAACGTAACGATTAAAACAGCTAAGCTGTTAGCCGGAAAATTGAGAGCCGCCGGGGCAAACGTGTATATCACAAGGCAGGATGATACATTTATCAGCCTGCAGGCCAGGGTTTCAACGTCCCATTACCGGAATGCGGATGCCTTTATCAGCATCCACTATGACAGCTATGCCGATACGTCAACAAGAGGAAGCACGGCTTATTATTACAGTCCGTCTAAGGACCGTCAGCTTGCCTCAGACGTCCATTCTGAAGTAGCGAAGCGTTCACCTATTCCTGATCGCGGCGTTCTGTTTGGAGATTATTACGTCCTGAGGGAAAATAAACGGCCTGCCCTGCTGTATGAGCTCGGCTATCTCAGTCAACCGCAAGAAGAAACAATCATACATAGCGGCTCTTACCAGGAAAAAGTGACAGACGGAATTGAAAGCGGATTGGAACATTATTTTCAATCATAAAAAAAGCTGCCGAACGGCAGCTTTTTTTATTGTTTAGAATCCATAATCAATGTAACGGGCCCGGAATTCGTCAGCTGAACATCCATCATGGCCCCGAATATTCCCGTTTCAACTTTGACTCCTTTTTCCCGAAGAAGTTCGTTCCACTTTTCATAAAGGAGCAGAGCCTGATCCGGTTTGGCCGCATTCATAAAATTCGGGCGTCTCCCTTTCTTTGTTTCGCCGTAAAGCGTAAACTGGGAAACTGATAAAATCTCTCCGCCCGTATCTAAAAGCGATAAATTCATCTTGCCGCTTTCGTCCTCAAAAATCCGGAGATTCACGATTTTATCCGCCAAGTAAGCGGCATCTTCCTCTGTATCTTCATGAGTGACGCCGACAAGCGCCATAATACCGGGTCCGATCCGGCCGGCGACAGCGCCGTCAACCGTCACACTCGCTTCTGTTACACGCTGAACAACTAATTTCATAGCAAGCTCCTTTTAGTTCATAACCCGTCGGACTGAATAGATGTCTCTGATCTGCTTAATCCGCTCGACCACTTTATGCAGATGATTGATGTTTTGAATAAAAATCGCCATATGAATCGTAGCGACTTTATTGCGGTCGGATTTGCCGGATACAGACGAAATGTTGGTTTTCGTTTCATTTACGGCCTGGAGTACTTCATTTAACAGCCCGAGACGGTCATACCCCAAAATCTCAATCTCAACGTTATATTCTTTGCGTCTTTGAACCTGTGATTCATGTTCCCATTCAACAGGGATCAGACGTTCCTGCGCTTCATTCGTTTTTACATTCGGACAGTCATCACGGTGAACGGATACACCGCGGCCTTTTGTAATAAAACCGACAATATGGTCTCCGGGCACGGGATTGCAGCATTTCGACAAACGGACGAGAAGGTTGTCGATGCCTTTCACGCGCACACCCGCTTCCCGTTTTCTTCCTTGCGGATACTGTTTCGGCTCGGAAGCGACTTCCTGAACGATTTTTTCCTGCTCTTCCTGATCACGCTGCTTCCGTTCTTTTTCAGTGAGCCTGTTGGCCACCTGCAAAGCGGTAATGCCGTTATACCCGACAGCCGCGTACATATCCTCTTCATTTGAGAAATTAAACTTGTCGGCAACCTTTTGAAGGTTTTCGAGCGTTAAAACATCCTTCACTTCAAAATCAAGATTTTTAATTTCTTTCTCGACAAGTTCACGGCCTTTTTCGACGTTTTCTTCACGGCGCTGTTTCTTAAAGAACTGGCGGATTTTGTGTTTGGCCTGCGACGTCTGAGCGAGTTTGACCCAGTCTTGGCTCGGTCCGTACGAATGCTTGGACGTCAGGATTTCAACGATGTCGCCCGTCCGGAGCTTATGGTCAAGCGTCACCATTTTCCCGTTCACTTTCGCTCCGATTGTTTTATTGCCGATTTCCGAGTGAATCCTGTAGGAAAAATCAATCGGCACAGAGCCTGACGGCAGTTCAATGACATCGCCTTTTGGCGTAAATACGTATACCATGTCAGAAAACAGATCGATTTTCAGCGATTCCATAAATTCTTCCGCGTCGGTAGACTCGTTTTGGAATTCCAGAATTTCGCGGAACCAGGACAGTTTTTTCTCAAATGTCGCTTCTTCGTTTGCAGCCTTGCCTTCTTTATATGCCCAGTGCGCGGCTACCCCGTATTCAGCGATCTCATGCATCTCAAATGTTCTGATCTGCACTTCCAGCGGATCACCCTTAGGCCCGATTACGGTCGTATGCAGGGACTGATACATATTCGGCTTAGGCATCGCAATATAATCCTTGAATCTGCCCGGCATCGGCTTCCAGCACGTATGAATAATGCCGAGTACGGCGTAGCAGTCTTTAATGCTTCCGACAAGAATACGGACGGCGAGCAGATCATATATTTCATTGAACTGTTTATTTTGCAGCGCCATCTTGCGGTAAATACTGTAGATATGCTTCGGACGGCCTGAAAAGTCCGCTTTGATATTCACTTCTTCGACGCGTTTTTTGACTTCATTGACAACCTCTTCGACATAAAGTTCGCGTTCCGCGCGCTTTTTCTTCATGAGGTTGACGATTCTGTAGTATTGCTGAGGATTCAAATAACGGAGAGCGGTATCTTCAAGCTCCCATTTAATTTTCGAAATCCCGAGCCGATGTGCCAGCGGAGCGAAAATTTCCAGCGTCTCATTTGAAATTCTCCGCTGCTTTTCCTGCGGAAGATGCTTTAACGTCCGCATATTATGAAGGCGATCCGCCAGCTTGATCAATATGACTCTGATATCCTGAGCCATAGCGACAAACATTTTTCGGTGGTTTTCCGCCTGCTGCTCTTCTTGAGATTTATACTTAATTTTACCGAGCTTCGTTACACCGTCGACAAGCATCGCCACTTCTTCAGAGAATGCTTCCTTCAGGTCATCGAGGGTGACATCCGTGTCTTCCACCACATCATGCAGAAAACCGCCCGCAATCGTGGAAGGGTCCATTTCCAGATCGACGAGGATTCCCGCCACCTGAATCGGATGAATGATGTACGGCTCACCTGATTTGCGGTACTGTTCGCGATGCGCGTCTTGCGCATACAGGTAAGCTTTCTCAACAAACGCAATCTGCTCCTCCGGCAGATACGTGCGCGCTTTATCTATTACTTGCTCGGCAGTCAATACTTGTTCGTTCGCCATGGAATCACCTTTTTTAAATGTAAACTGTATTAGTTTATTATCAAGAAAAAAACGAGAGATGTAAAGGGCAGAAGTTCAAAACACCTAAAGAATCTGTCAGGATGATGAAATAATAGGAAAAAAGCACCCTGACTCGAGTGCTTTTTTCCATATGCGGTTAATATTTCATTAATGTTAAAATATCGTAATCGTCAAGCTTGTCTCTGCCGTCAAGGTAAGAAAGCTCGATTAAAAACGCAATACCGGCTACGACGCCGCCCAGTTCTTCGACAAGCTTAATCGTTGCTTCGATCGTGCCGCCTGTTGCAAGCAAGTCATCAGTAATCAGCACGCGCTGTCCCGGCAGGATCGCATCTTTATGAATCGTCAGTACGTCTTTTCCGTACTCCAAACCGTAATCGACTTTAATGACTTCACGCGGAAGTTTTCCTTCTTTCCGAACCGGCGCAAAACCGACTCCGAGAGCGTATGCAACCGGACAGCCGATAATAAAGCCGCGCGCTTCAGGCCCGACAACTAAGTCAATTTCTTTTTCTTTTGCATATTCAACAATTTGGTCAGTGGCGTAACGGTATACGTCGCCTTTGTCCATCAATGTCGTAATATCTTTAAATTGTACCCCTTCTTTCGGGTAATCGGGCACAATTGTTACATATTTTTTAAGATCCATCTGTTCTATGTCCTCCTCGTACTTTCATAAGCCTCTGAACCTTGGTTCATCAGCTTATTCAGCCATTCCTTCAGCTCATGAGCCGCGGAATAATTGAGCTTCTGGTCTAATTCCATCAGCTGCTGTTTTACCTGGTAGGTTTGCGAATCTGCAAGGTCGCGTTTTTTCGCGCCGCTCACGACAGACAGCACACCATCTTCTATTTTAACAAAACCGAGATCAAAAAACACCTTTGTCATGAAATTGATTGTGTCAATTGACCATCCTTTGTGTCTCGCAAGCTCCGAACCATGCTTACTTAAGTCAAAATTGCCCCTTTTCAAGAGAAATGCGTAAAACCACTTGAAATCACTCCGCGATGGAAATGAGGACAGAAAATGTTCTTCATGATTGATAAAAACAAAATAAATCCGTTCCGGCTTCTTCCCGTCAAGCAAACGCTTGAGCCGCTCCTCTGACGGCGGCACATCCAGAAAGACGGCATACTTTCCGTCAAGCGGAAGATCCTCCGCCTCGGATTCCGACGTGATCTGAACCAGCTCGTCCGGCAGCTCTTCGCCACGAAGTTTTCGGGCAGTTTTTTCGTTAAAACTGATGAGCACCCGTTTTTCCTTCGGCAGCGCAGCAACCGTATCTTCCCACGTCCGCTTGCCTCTGATATCAAAAAGCTGCCATTCCAGCACCGCAGCGTCTTTAATCATCAGCTGGGGTTTCTTTCTGTTGTTCCATTCATTAATGGACATTTCGCCGACAATGGAAATCGCTGATCCGGGGACAATTCCGGCTTCCAGCTCTCCTTTGTTAAAGCCGACGCAGTCGAGAACGGCGGCATCATTTTTCACCGTCATTTTCACGTGATTTTTATTCGCTCCGATCAGGCGCACTTCATCAAGCACGGCGTTTTCCACCATGACATGCGGTTTAGGGTTAAGCATGCCGAACGGCGAGAGCATATTCAATTCTGTAATGCTTTCAACGGTTATGTCTTCGACGCCGCAGACAAGATCAACCTCCTGAATCGGGATAAAATCCTCTTCCGTAAGGGTTTCTTCAGCCAATTGATTCAGCCTGTCTCTTAAATCCGGCACATCTTCAGCCTTTAAAGTCATTCCTGCGGCCATCGGATGCCCGCCGAAATGAGGAAGAATGTCTCTGCACTGTGAAAGGCTCGTAAAAAGGTTGAAACCCCTGATGCTTCGCGCCGATCCTTTGGCGATTCCCTGCTCCTCATCTATCCCCAGCACGACAGCGGGGCGATAAAAACGTTCAGCGAGCTTCGATGCGACAATCCCGACAACCCCCGGGTTCCAGCCGGCTTTTGCCACTACAATGGCAGACGGGTTTCCGTCTTGCTGCTGAACCATTTCAACAGCCTCTTCGGTCATGGTTTTCACCATTTTCTGGCGTTCCTTATTCAGCCGGTCAATATCCGAAGCCAATTCCTCCGCTTCAAACTGGTCTTCGGTCATCAGCAGGTGCACGGCGGGATCAGCTTGTTCTATTCTTCCGACGGCATTCAGCCTCGGTGCAACCTGAAACCCGATCGTTTCCTCATCAGCTTGTCCGATATCCCCGCCGGAAAGCTTAATCAGAGCTTTGAGACCCGGCCGATTTGTCGTCCGAAGCTTTTCGATCCCAAGTGACGCAATTAATCTGTTTTCATCGTGCAGCGGCACCAGATCCGCAACCGTACCGATTGCCGCTAAGTCCAGCATAGCTTTCGGCAAAGAACCCGTAAGCGCGTGGGCAAGCTTAAACGCCACACCGACGCCGGCCAATTCTTTAAACGGATAGCTGCAGCCCGGCTGCTTCGGGTGGATGATCGCAAATACGTCAGGAAGCTCGGGTCCCGGCTCATGGTGGTCGGTAATAATGACGTCTAGGCCCAGCTCTTTTGCGACTTCAGCTTCATGAACGGCGGCGATGCCCGTATCCACTGTAATGATAAGCGAAAAACCCCGCTCTTTTATGGAGCGGAAAGCTTGTTCATTCGGGCCGTAGCCTTCTGTGAAACGGTCGGGAATATAAAAGTCAACGTTTGCTGACAGCTGTCTGAGTGCCGTCAGCATCACTGATGTGCTTGTAACGCCGTCTGCATCGTAATCTCCGTAAATCATAATCGGTTCCCCTTGAGAAACCGCCAGCTTTATCCGATCAACTGCTTCCCGCATTCCTTTTAATTCATACGGGTCATAAAAGTCTGCATCCTTTGTATGTAAAAAATGCCTTGCGCTTTCGGCAGTATCAAAACCTCTTTTTACAAGCAGCGATGCCACAAGAGGTGTTATGTCCAATTGTTCTGTGAGTGATTTGACCTTTTCCTGATCCGGCTGCTGGATTTCCCAGCGCATTTTTGACGCTAACATAAATTCACCCCTCAACCACCCTATTATACTAGAGCGGACTGAGGGGTTTCAAATGTTATTCTGATCCTTTTTTCTCTTCCAGTATTTCTTCCGGCGGTGCGGCCGGTTTTCTGCCGTCCGGATCAGCCGGCAATTCAGCAGCGGATCTGTTTTCTTTCCGCAGCATTTTAATTTCCCGCTTCAGCTTCATCACTTGAAATATACCGGCTGAAAATACGATCAGCGCTCCCATTAACACAGAGCCTAAAATGACTAAAATCAGCGGCCATTCAGCGGTGCCGAACAGATAATCAACCTCAACCGCCCGCACGTTAATGACAGCAAAAATGGCGACAATCAGAGTAAATAGTAAAGCGAATATAATAGTCCATTGTTTATTCATACGTCAGCCCCCAATTATTAATTCTTATCTTTTCCCTCATTTTCCAGGGATTAAACCCCGGTCTCAGGAAATCCGGGCCGTTAACTGCTCACGGACCAGCCTTTTCAATCCGCTTCTTTCCCCGGATAAGACGAGGGTGTCCCCTTCTTCAATTACAGTATCAATGCCGGGACTCAGCTGTTTTTGCCGGTTTTTCTTAACGATCGCAATAATCTGGACGTTGTAATGCTTCTTGATATCCAAATCTCCGATTGTGCGGCTGACAGCCGGTGCGCGGGATTCGGCTTTAAACCACTCAATAACGAGATCATCAAGTGCAACTTCCACAGATTCCAGCGCTTTCGGCTTATACGTCATCCCGCCTAAAATAGCGGAAATCTGCCTCGCCTCTTCATCGTTAAATTCAACGGATGCCAAGCATTCGTCATGGTCTTTCTCATCGAAGTAATAGAGCTCTCTTCTGCCGTCATCATGGAGAATAATACTGATTTTATCATGATTTTTCGTAATGATTTCGACTTTCTGGCCGATGCCCGGAAGTTCCGACTCACGAACATTCATAAGAACCCTCCTACATGTTTTTACAATGATGATTGATTATGTAAGCGTATGTCATTATAGCAAATGCAGGTTTTAAGTTCAACGCAGCCTAAAAAAACAGGCTGCCTTCTGCAAGACAGCCTGTTCCCCATTTTACTCTTCGATTGATTTTTTCCCTTTAAATTCTTTTCCTTTCCATACAAGCCACAGCTGTGAAGCGATGTAAAGAGAAGAATAAACACCCGTCAATAAACCGACCAATAAGGCGACTGAGAAGTTCGTAATTGACGATGAGCCTAAAATAAGCAGCACGACGACTACAATCACAACGGTCAAGACCGTATTAATCGAGCGTGTAAAGGTTTGCTGCAAACTCAGATTCACGATGTGTTCCAGATCGGCAAATGACTTCGGCTTGCGTTTTTTCATCTGCTCGCGTATCCGGTCAAATGTAACGATCGTATCATTTATCGAGTAACCGATTATGGTGAGAATAGCGGCGATAAAGGTGACGTCGACCTCCAGCCTTGTAATGCTGAAAAACGCGATGATAAAGAAAGCGTCATACAGCAGGGATACAATTGCGGCGACAGCCATTCTATACTCAAAACGTATTGATACGTAAATAATGATGCCGATTGATGCAATTGCCACGGCATATAAGGCATTACGGGCCAGCTCTTTTCCGACTGTCGGCGATACCGTGCTGACATTCGGTTCAGCTCCGTATTTATCCTTAAAGTACGTTTTGATTTCAGCGATCTTTTCTTTAGATGGCTCTCCGACAAACCGGGCTGCGGCAACATGGTTCTCTTTACCCGAGAGCACGATGTTTTCCGGATCCATGCCGAGAGAGTCAAAGTCTTTTTCAACCTGCTGTGCCGTCAAGGCATGATTGCTCTGCACGTCAATCCGCGCGCCGCTTGCAAAATCGATTCCCAGGTTGAGCTTAAAGATCAGCAAGATGATAATTCCCGCAACGGTTACAACGCTTGAGAAAATAAAGAAGTATTTTCGTTTGCTCGTGAAATCCCATTTCTGGAATGCCGTATGCGGTTCAGTATTTTCGTCGGTCTTCTGAATATCCATAATGTGTTTTTTCTTGACGCCGAACCAGCCTTTTTTCCGGTCAAGCCATCTGCTTTCCACAAGAAGGGCGAGCAGGAATCTTGAAAGGAAGACAGCTGTAATAAAGCTTGTCAGTATTGACAAGATCAGCATCGTCGCAAACCCTTTTACAGAGCTTGTCCCGAAAATAAAGAGCACGACCGCTGCGATGATCGTTGTGATATTCGCATCGAAAATCGTCGCAAATGACCGTCTGTTCCCTGAACGGAAAGCCGAGCGGACGGATTTGCCGAGTTTCAGCTCTTCTTTTATCCGTTCATAGGTGATAATGTTGGCGTCAACCGCCATCCCGACACCCAAAATGAGCGCCGCGATACCCGGCAAAGTCAGCACAGCCTGCATCCAGTCAAACACTTGCAGCGTAATATACACGTATACAGAAAGCGTAATGACCGCTATTAGTCCCGGCAGTCTGTAATAAAGCAGCATAAATAAGAAAACAATTGCAATCCCGATGATGCCGGCCTCGACCGTATCATGTAAAGCCTGCTGTCCGAATTGCGCCCCTACTGAAGTAGAGTATTTTTCGGTCAGTTTCACAGGCAGTGCGCCCGCGTTTAAAATATTGGCCAAGTCCTTTGCTTTTTGAACGGTGAACTGGCCTTCAATCGTGACATCCTTTGTATTTAATTCCTGACTCACATTCGGAGCGGATACATATTTCGGATGTTTTTTGCCGACTTCTTTTTTAAATGAATCGCCTTTTTGATAATCGAGCCAGATGACGAGCTGATTATTAGGCGCCATTTTCTTGACCCTTTTCGTCACTTCTCCGAACTTGTCCGCATCCTTCAGTTTCACGCTGACAATCGGTTCGTTCGTTGTCGGATCAAAAGTTTGCTTCGCGCCGTTTTCCACGAGGTCAGAGCCGTTTAAAAGCTCTTTATCATTCGTGTCCCTGAATGAGAGCTGCGCTTCCGTTGAGAGAATTTCGCGCGCCCTGTTCTGATTCGTGACGCCCGCCAGCTGTACGCGGATGCGGTTGTTCCCTTCAATCTGAATGTTCGGTTCGCTTACGCCGAGAACGTTAGCCCGGCGGTTCAGCGCCTGCACCGTGCTGACGAGCACGTCTTTTGTGATTTTATCGCCTTTTTTGACGGGCTGCACGTCGTACAGTACTTCAAACCCGCCGCGTAAATCCAATCCTAACGTAATATTATTGGCAGCCGGTTTTGTAAAATACCCCAGCCCTGTGCCGATTAATAATACGATCAGGAAAAACGCAATCAAGCGTCCTTTTTTCATTATGTATTTCCTCCTTAAACCTATGCCGTCAAATCATTATCTCAGCAGTTCATCCAAAGCTTCCTGACCTTCATCGCTTTCCAGCCAATTAGACGACTTAAAAGCTTCAACGGTTGCATAGTTCATAAAATCGCCAATTTTAACTGATAAAATATCGCCGGCCAATTCATACAGCGGCATTTCCTTTTTCTGTTTCCACTTTTTATGTATTAGGTATGACCATAAACTCTCGTGTTCAACATCATCGTATCCAAGAATTTTGAACTCTTCAAGTTTACTGTACAAAAAAGGCCGCAAATGATCCTTATACATTTCGGCGGGATGCTTCTCCATAGGCGCTCGCTCCTTTTTCCCTTTTTCTCGAAGACTTGTCATGCTCGGACGACATCGGCGCATATCTTTATTGTATATGATTCCAGGTAGTTTGAGAAGGCAGGGGTTATAAAATGGCAAAACAGACTTTTTTAAGGGGCACTCTTATTCTCATCGCAGCCGGGATGATTACAAGAATGCTCGGCTTTGTCAATCGGGTGGTCATCGCCCGGTTTATCGGTGAAGAAGGGGTCGGATTGTACATGATGGCTGCCCCGACATTTTTCTTGGCCACCACTTTGACCCAATTCGGCCTCCCTGTTGCCATCAGCAAGCTTGTCGCTGAAGCAAGCGCCCGGGGGGACCGGCAGAAAATGAAACACATTTTAGTGATGTCGCTTACCATCACCGGGATATTAAGTCTCATCTTCACGCCGCTGTTTTTATGCTTTGCGCCGATTATGGCGGAAACGATGCTGACTGATCAACGCACGGTTTACCCGCTTCTGGCGATTACGCCCGTCGTGCCTATTATCGCAATCTCCAGCGTGCTGCGCGGTTATTTTCAGGGCAGGCAGAATATGAACCCGCTGGCATTTTCCCAAGTGCTTGAGCAGATTGTGCGGATTTCACTTGTAGCGGTCTGCACGACAGTGTTTCTGCCGTACGGGATTGAATATGCCGCAGCCGGAGCCATGATTTCGTCTGTCATCGGAGAGCTCGCCTCTCTTATTTATTTATTCATTTGTTTCAAAGCTAAAAAAACAATCAGAATCAGAAAACAATTTTTCAAATCGATTGCAAATGGAAAAGAGACCTTCCGTCAGCTGATGAGCGTATCGCTCCCGACAACCGGAAGCCGATTCATCGGAAACTTGTCTTGGTTTTTTGAGCCTATTGTCGTCGCGCAGAGCCTTGCAATTGCAGGAGTCGCCACCGCTGCTGCCACCAGCCAGTACGGGGAGCTGACCGGATTTGCCATGACGGTTTTGACGCTGCCCAGCTTTATAACCTATTCTCTGTCAACGGCCCTTGTTCCTGCGATCAGTGAAGGAATGGAGCAAAAAAAGCTGCAGGTTGTCGAATACCGTCTGGAACAGGCGATGAGGCTCTGTCTTTTAAGCGGGGGTATTTCGGTGGTTATTTTATTCTCTTTCGCTGATGAGCTGATGTCCGTCATGTACGGATCGACTAATGCGGCCGTTTTTATTAAAGTCATGGCGCCGTTTTTTCTGCTCTATTATTTTCAGGGGCCCCTTCAAGCGGTGCTGCAGGCGCTCAATTTAGCCGGAGCCGCCATGATGAACAGTTTTATCGGCGCCGCTGTTAAAACAGGCCTTATTTTTGTGCTGGCGACCAGGCCTTCTCTGGGCATTATGGGCGCCGCATTGGCGATTGTGACAGGAATGGTGCTCGTCACCCTTCTCCATGCGGCCACTGTAAGCAAAGTGCTTCCGATCAGCATTAAAATAAAAGAATACGCGCTCTGTTTTGCAGTCATATTCATCTGCGGTTATGTGAGCCGATTCATAAAGCGCGCCGTTCATTTTTCAGGGTCAGAGGCCGTTAATCTTACAGGCTGGATTGCCATGACCGTCATACTATATATTGTGCTTCTGCTGTTATTCAGGCTGATTAAAAGGGAGGAGCTGATCCGGATTCCGGTCATCGGACGGTTTGTGACGCGGTGAAACCGGTTAAGGCTCTCCTTTTTCATCTTTAAGATCAATAAAAAAAGCGCCGTCCGTAAACGTGCAGAATGATATTTCCGAAAGATCCTGATATCCTCTTTTCGCTAAGTTTTTTTCCAGCCAGTGTTTATCTTTCCCGATTCTGTCCAGATGCTCGTTCTGAATGACCCCGTCAACGATAAGCGATGTTTCCATCTGCTTCTCCTTATTGTTTTTCTTTTTGACGATTGACAGTTTGCCCGAAGACTCCAGAATGGCATATGATACGTCAGAAATCCTTTCGACGTTATTTTCCCTCAGCTGCATAAGAAGATCGTCAAAATTGTAGCGTTGCGATCTCATCGCCCGTTCGTCAATTTTCCCCTGTTTTATAATAATGGTGGGTTTTCCGTCAAGCAGCTGCCGTATTTTTTGGCTTTTGAGCGAGACAAAAGCAAGGCTTACTTGAATAATCATTAAAATGACAATCGGCACAATGGTATGCAAAAGCTTATCTTCTACATTTTCAATTGCCAATACGGCAATCTCGGCAATCATAATGGAAACGACAAGGTCTAAAATGCTCAGTTCTCCGATTTCCCGTTTTCCCATCAGTCTGAAAATCACAAGAATGATAAAATAAAGCACTATCGTACGAAACGTAATAATGAAAATATCTCCCATATCGCACCTCCAACGGTCATAGCATTTGCGATCCGCTCTGTTTTATGTAAGAAATGAACTGAACATGATGCTTTTACGTCTAATCCGAACATTCAGAGAATACATTTAGAAAAAGACGGGCTCCGGCTTGTCATATGTCAGGCCGCAGGGCGGAGAGGAGATCAAAATGGAAGAAACGAAACAAGTGGGTAAAGGCGTCTTGTACGGCTTAGTGGCTATCTTTGCAGTGATGCTTCTTACGAGTCTGGCGATTTCACTGCTGCTGACGGTTACGTCAATGGAAGAGTCATCTTTCAGCTGGCTGGTCACCGCGCTTTCTTTTCTTTCTTTATTTGCCGGCGGTTTTATTTCCGGCGGCAAAGCAAAAGAAAAAGGCTGGATGATCGGAGCGTTAACCGCCGTTTGTTTCTCATTAATCATCTTGCTTTTTCAATATTTAGGGTTCGGAAAATCATTTACATCCGGTCAGCTTTTGTTTCATCTCGGCTTTTTGGGAGTCAGTATGCTGGGCGGGATTTTCGGAGTGAATTTGAAGGGAAGCAGATCAGCGTAATAAAAAAAGAGCGGAGAATCCGCTCTTTTTTAGTATGTATGAGCTTCGCTGTTATTCAGCAGAAGCTTCTCTGATTGCGCGGCGGTCAAATGTTAAACGGGTGTTATCACCTGTTTTAATGACGACCTTGCTTTCATCAATTGATTCAACAGTGCCGTGCAATCCTCCGATTGTCACCACTGAATCTCCTTTTTTCAGCTCTTCCTGCATCTGGCGTACGGCCTTCTGCTGCTTTTGCTGCGGACGGATGAGCAGGAAATAAAGCACTGCAAACATCAAAATAATAGGAACGATTGTGCCTAAAGTACCCATCTGTTTCCCTCCTTTCAAAAATGGTTTTATTTAGAAGCTTTTCGCATTTGGCTTATTATAGCCGTAACGCTCAAAGAACTCTTCTCGGAAATCACCAAGACGATCCTCCCGGATAGCTTGTCTGACCTGCTCCATTAAGTGTAACAGAAAATGAAGGTTATGGTAAGTTGTTAATCGAATTCCAAACGTTTCATTGCAGCGGATCAAATGTCTGATGTAAGCGCGGGAGTAATTTTTGCATGTATGACAGCTGCACTCTTCGTCAATCGGTCGGAAATCGCGCTCATATTTGGCGTTTTTCATGTTCAGACGTCCTTCATTCGTAAACACCGTACCGTTTCGGGCGATCCGGGTCGGCAGCACGCAGTCAAACATATCCACGCCGCGGATGGCGCCGTCAATTAAGGCATCCGGTGAACCCACACCCATTAAATATCTCGGCTTGTCCTTCGGTAAAAGCGGAGTTGTAAACTCAAGCACTCTGTTCATGACGTGCTTCGGCTCGCCGACAGATAATCCGCCTATGGCATAACCCGGAAAATCAAGTGAAACCAGGTCTTTGGCACTTTGTGTCCGCAAGTCTTCATACTCTCCGCCCTGTACGATTCCGAACAGCCCCTGCTCATCAGAGCGCCCGTGCGCCTCCAGGCAGCGTTCCGCCCAGCGGCTGGTCCGTTCCACAGAGCGTTTCATGTAATCATACTCTGCCGGATACGGAGGACATTCATCAAACGCCATCATGATATCAGAACCGAGGGCGTTTTGAATTTCCATCGCTTTTTCCGGAGATAAAAACAGCTTGTCTCCGTTTAAGTGATTGCGGAAATGTACGCCTTCTTCTTCTATATTACGAAACTTGCTCAATGAAAAGACCTGAAAACCGCCGGAATCCGTTAAAATCGCGCGGTCCCAGTTCATAAACTGATGAAGCCCGCCAGCTTCTTTTACAATGTCATGTCCGGGGCGGAGCCATAAATGGTACGTATTGCTTAAAATAATACCCGCATCCATAGATTTCAGCTCGTCCGGAGACATCGTCTTTACGGTAGCAAGCGTGCCGACCGGCATAAATACAGGCGTCTCAAAGGAGCCGTGGGGCGTATGAACTCTGCCCAGGCGCGCTCCCGTTTGTTTGCATTCCTTTATAAATTCATAACGTATCGGTTGTTCAGCCACTTTGTATGAGGCCTCCTGTCATTCAAATTAGATAATCAGCATGGCGTCGCCAAAGCTGAAGAAACGATATTCCTCTTCTACCGCATGACGGTAGGCGGAAAGAACATGCTCTCTGCCGGCAAGCGCAGAAACAAGCATGATAAGCGAAGATTTCGGCAGGTGAAAATTGGTGATCATGCCGTCAATCGCTTTAAATTCATATCCCGGATAAATGAAGATCGACGTCCAGCCGCTTGAAGCGGTAAATACGCCGTCATGCTCGCCGGCAATGGTTTCAAGGGTGCGCGTTGATGTCGTCCCGACCGACACGATGCGCCCTCCCGACTTTCTGACCTCGTTTAAAGAGGCGGCGGTTTCTTCCGTCATTTCATAAAATTCCGCGTGCATGTTATGCTCTTCCACATCATCCGCACTGACTGGGCGGAATGTGCCGAGTCCCACGTGCAGGGTGATAAATTCAATCCGCACACCCTTTTGCTTCAGCTCGTCCAGAATCTCTTCCGTAAAATGAAGTCCGGCAGTCGGGGCTGCGGCGGACCCGATTTCTTTTGAAAAGACGGTCTGATACCGTTCTTTATCATCAAGCTGCTCTTTAATGTAAGGAGGAAGCGGCATTTCACCGAGCGATTCAAGCACTTCGTAAAAAATCCCGTCATACCGGAATTCTATTTTCCGGCCGCCGTGATCAAGTTCCTCCGTGCAGACCGCTGTCAGCCGGCCGTCCCCAAATGTCAGGACCGTTCCTTTTTTTACGCGTTTCGCCGGCTTTACAAGCGTTTCCCATGTGTCATTCTCTTCCTGTTTTAACAACAGGAGCTCCACTTTCGCTCCCGTATCTTCTTTTGTGCCGAATAATCTGGCAGGGAGCACACGGGTATTGTTCAAGACGAGACAATCCCCTTCTTTAAAAAAGCTGACAATTTCTTTAAATGAACTGTCTGTCAGCCCGCCCGTCTGTTTGTCAAGCACCATCAGCCGCGATGCGTCACGCTCTTTCAGCGGCACTTGGGCAATGAGGCGTTCAGGCAGTTCAAAATCAAATAAATCGACTTTCATCATTTCACCTTTATTCTGTCTATTGTTATTTCATTCTGCCGAAAAAATTGAGCAGGATGGATAGTATCACACTGATTACAATACAAGTAACAACGGGAAAGAAAAATGTGACATTTCCCTTTTTAACGAAAATATCTCCGGGCAGCCGTCCGACAAAGTGCCAGACTGCGCCGGCAATAAGCAAAACAGCACCGAGAACCATGAGAACCTTCGGAAAATCAGTCACAGGCAGGCGCCTCCAATCGAAAATGCTCATATACAGCCGGGGTCACGACCCGTCCCCTCGGCGTTCTCTGAAGAAATCCGATCTGCAGCAGATACGGTTCGTACACATCCTCTATTGTATGCGGTTCTTCGCCGATTGTCGCGGAAATCGTATCAAGGCCGACCGGACCGCCGCTGAATTTTTCAATCATGCCTATCAGCAGCTTATGGTCAATATGATCAAGGCCGAGCGCATCGACTTGAAGACGTTCGAGCGCGTCGTGAGCGATTTCTTCAGTGATGCGGCTGTCGCCGAGCACCTGGGCAAAATCTCTCACTCTTCTGAGAAGCCGGTTTGCAACCCGCGGCGTTCCCCTTGACCGTCTGGCGATTTCCAGAGCCGGCGCTTCTTCGATATCCACTTCAAATACTTCAGCCGTTCGTGACACGATATCTGTCAGCTCTTCCTGCGTATAGTATTCAAGGCGCGACAGCACCCCGAACCGGTCTCTGAGCGGTGCGGTCAATAATCCCACCCTGGTCGTCGCTCCTACCAGCGTAAAAGGCGGAAGGTCAAGACGGACGGAGCGGGCGGACGGGCCTTTACCAATGACGATATCAAGGCAGAAATCCTCCATCGCCGGGTACAGCACTTCTTCAATTGAACGGTTCAGCCTGTGAATTTCGTCTATAAACAGCACATCACCGGGTTCGAGCGCCGTCAGAATGGCTGCCAAGTCTCCCGGCCTTTCAATGGCCGGCCCTGACGTTGTCCGCATCTCCACACCCATCTCATTGGCCACGATCGACGCAAGCGTTGTTTTTCCGAGACCCGGAGGCCCGTATAAAAGAACGTGGTCAAGCGTTTCCTGCCTCATTTTCGCCGCATCGATAAAGACGCGCAGATTTTCTTTCACCTTCTTTTGGCCGATGTACTGGGCGAGATTCTGCGGCCTGAGGCTTTGCTCGATTATTGATTCATGGCTGTCTGCTTCACTTGAAACGAGCCGTTCATCCATGAACATCACCTTACTTTAATAATTTTTGCAATGCTTTTTTCACATATTGATCTGTTGAAAGCGCCGTTTCCTCTTTTAAGTGAGGAAGCACTTTTTTAATTTCTTTTTCGGCGTAGCCGAGAACCCTGAGCGCTTCAAGGGCCTCGTCAAGCGCCGTTTCAGCCTCTTGTTTTTCAATGCGCGCTTCATGATTGAACAGGTTGTCAATCATTTCAGGCACGACATCGGCCAGTTTGCCTTTTAAATCAAGAATAATCTGCCGCGCCGTCTTTTTGCCCACACCCGGAAATTTCACCAAAAAGGCTTCATCTTCCTGTTCAATCGCTTCGATGACGGCTCCCGGATCACCGGAACCGAGAATGGCGAGCGCCCCTTTCGGCCCGATGCCGGTGACGTTCAGCAGCTTTGTGAAAAGCGCTTTTTCTTCCCTGGTTGAAAAGCCGTACAGAGAAAAGGCGTCTTCTTTTATATGATGATACGTAAAAATGGTCTCTTGATTGCTTACCTTATAAATAAACGGATTCGGAGTGAAGACCTGATAGCCGATTCCGCCGTTTTCAATCACGATGTATTGGGGAGATACGTAATCAATCGTCCCCTTCACGAATTCAATCACACCTATTCACCTCTTTGACTGCTTATCATTGTAACACAAAAACAGCCAAAGTCTTATAGAAAAGTTAACGTATGTTCGCTTTGCCACCTTCCGTTCAGAAAAAAAAGACATGTGTCACATGTCTTGCGTCAAAGTCAGCCGCTGTAAGTCTTAATATGATCGATCACGCTCTCAAACTCCGCTTTTGTCCTGTACGGTATACCATGCTCCAAATGCTTTTGCAATCGGCTTTCCAACCGCTCTAAATCAATTTGAAAGAAAGACTGGATCGGCTCCGACAGCGATCCGGGACGGCCGTGAAAAGTGGAAATCACCCCTCCGTCCGTGACACCGATATAACCGTTTACCTTACTGAGCGGAGAAATATCATCAACATGCTTACGGAAAAGGACGAAACCTTTTTTCTGCTCAACGAGCGTCCAGCCGGCGTATGCGGCCCAAAAGTCTTCCATCGCCAAAACGGTTTCATCCGTATGTTCGATGCCGACATCACCGTCAAGATAAACCTTTTCCAGCTGGACGTGCACCCGAAGCGGCCCGTAATGCTCGACCTCTGCCCCGTATGCACTGTTTCCTCCGCAAATCAGGACTGCAGCTGATAAGATAAGCATAAATAAAAGACGCCCACCGCAAATTCGTTTCACCAATAACACCTCTTTATTCAATCAAACTCTTGATGCTAGTTTGACCAAAGATGCCGGTGCTTAACCGTTTTCTTTCTTTTGACGGTTTCGCCGAAAAAAAAGCAGCCCTCTTATGAAGGCTGCCCCGCTTTATTATGCCCGGCAGGCTGATATCAGTTTCATCTGTCCGGGCGTCAGTTTGAGTCGGTATCCTCTTACAGTCAAATACACAGTTTTTGTCCCGCAGCTTTTGTCGCGCTCCGTTTTTTTCATCCCGGCTCCTCCGTTACATTTTATTTTGCTTTTATGTTAACAGCGCAATATAAAGAGCGTTTTAAGAATATGTAAAGAAATGATGAAAAAAATACTGCCGGATGAAATCATCCGGCAGTCCCGTCTAACGGCTGTTTTTGTTCATGTCTTGAAGCTTTGTAAAAGTGGCGTTATCAGTAAATACTTGAATTGCGCGGCCGTCCGCGAACTTTTTGGCTGCATGTTTGACATGTTTATCATCATTTTTCGTAAAAGGATGATTTGTTCTGACGGCAATGACGACTCTCGTGTCAGTCACGACGACCTGACTATCCTGTACGCCTTTTACTTTTTTCACACGGTTTGCAATTTTTGCCGCCATTCTGATGTTTTCGGCATTGTCATACCCATTATAAGACATAGCGGCCGGCGGCGTATTGGCGTTGCGGCCGTTATATGTGCCGTCAGTTGTTAACGGAACCCCGTTATTCGGCGCATTTCGGTAAGACACGTTTGTCGTATCCCGGCGGCCGTTTCGGTTTTCCATCATTTCGGAAACAGGTCCTTGATGGTCCATTCCGTACTGGCGTCTGCCGTTATCATTGTCATTTGAATAATACCCGACCGGACGTGTTGTCTGATTGTAGCGTCCGTCATTCATGGCATTATTTGCTCCGCATGCCGTTAAACTTGCAGTCACGGCTAAAACGCCTGCGATTGTCATCAGTTTTTTGCCCAATGGAAAAACCCCCCGTGGATTCATCGCTGTGTGAGCGTTTTCCGCTCATGTTTAGGATGTGCGGCCGGCGGCGGGTTTAAGCTTGTCAGTTATGTCCATTCTTCTTCGGACATAAAAAAAGGAACGACATACATCGTCCCGATACATTAGTCTTCATCTTCCTCCGGCCGTCCGAATACTTGATTTGGACTCGGCTGATTCGGCGCGGCATTGGGATTTGCTCCGCCGTAAGGCATAAAATATCCGGCATTTGCGCCCATATTCGGATATGGCTGCACAGGCATATTGGCGTGATGGTGATGTGAACCATGATGATGTGAACCGTGGTGGTGATGATGGTGATGATGCGAATCATTGCAGCCGCAATCATCGTCCTTAAATTTTCCATCGTGATGCGGCTCGTTTGCGTAATGTGATGAATAGCCGCCGTAATACGGCATATGTCCGTATGGAGCACCGCCGAAACCAGATGTAAAACCATCAAAATGCTCTGCATTTTCATGGGCCTCGTTTTCATATTCACCGTAACCCGCTTGCGGCCCAAATCCCGGATGATGGAATCCGTGATGATGGAATCCGTACGGTAACGGCATCGGCATTACCGGAAAGCCTCCATAACCTCCTCCAAAACCGCCGAAACCTCCGCCTACCGGGAAGCACGGATGGCATAATCCCGAACCCGGCAGCATCGGTGTCACCGGAACCGGACAAGGACAAGGCATGCACGGAATCGGATAATGCATAAAAGGCGGTTCAACGGCCGGCATATTCGGAAATGGGACATTCGGGATGTTTGGCATGTTCGGCAGATGATAAGCTGCGTTTTCTTCTTCCATCTTTCCGGCTTCAGGCGCCTTTGGCATATTCGGGTAATTCGCGTTTTCCATGTTGATCATTTCCTCCTGTTGTGGAATGTTATTGTCATGCTCTTTTTCTTTCGGCTCGACAAAATGTGTCACCGGTTCCTCCGGCTTAGGAGGCGACCACGGCTGAAACAGCTGATTGGTCGGATAATACTGATTCATATCAGCTTCCGGCAGCACATTTTCATGCTTTTCAGAGATCGGCGGCACATACGGAATTGACGGCTTTGGTTCTTCCGGTATGGTGTCTTCGATATCCACAACTGATTTCGGTTTTTCTTTGGCATATGGATGCTCATGCTTATGCGCAGACGTTCCGAAGTTTGCCTTTGGTTCTTTTCTGACCGGAACGGCTTCTGAAGGCACCTTTATCTTCATTCCAGGCATAATTAAGTCTGGATTGCTCAGCTGATTATTCAATTTCTTTAATTCTTCAAAATCAACTCCGTATTTTTCAGCTATTTTCCAGAGCGAATCGCCTTTTTGAACGATATGAATTTTCAACGTTTTCCCCTCCTATGCACAAAACGTGAACGGTACATTTGTCATTACAATACGTTTCTTCACACTATATGCAGGCGAGCTGGGCATGATGATAAAAAATTTGGAAAGGAGGGGAGTTTTTTATTTTTACGTATGGCTCAGCATTCTGTTCAACGCACGAAGCGCTTCTGTCCGAACCGCTTCCGGAACCTTAATGACACCCTTCGGCTCACCTTTTTCAAGCTGCTCAAGCGACCACAATAAATGCGGAAGGTCGATTCTGTTCATTGTCAGACACGGACACATATCCGGATTCAGTGATTCAATCTGTTTATCCGGGTGCGATTGAATGAGGCGCTGCACAAGATTCATTTCCGTGCCGACAGCCCACTTGCTTCCCGGCTCAGCCTGTTCAATCGTATCAATAATGTATTTGGTAGATCCGCTGTCATCACTTAGTGAGACCACTTCCCGCGAACATTCCGGGTGAACGATAATACGGATGTCAGAATCCCGCTGCCGCAGCTGAGAAATATTTTCCGCTGTGAATTTTTCGTGTACGGAGCAATGTCCTTTCCAAAGAATGATCTTAATGTTTTCCGGGTGGTCTGTAAGCAATCGGTTCTGAGCCGGATCCCATACAGCCATTTCTGTCAGCGGAATGCCGAGGTCATATGCTGTATTTCTGCCTAAATGCTGATCCGGCAAAAATAAAATTCTTTCCTTTTGTTTAAAGGCCCATTCCAGCACGCTCCGGGCATTCGAAGAAGTGACGGTTGCTCCGCCGTGCCGCCCGACGAATGCTTTAATTTCCGCCGTCGAGTTAACATATGTTAACGGAATGATGGTGTTACCGTACAGCTCTTGAAGCTCTTGCCATGCTTTATCCGTCTGCTGTATATCAGCCATATCAGCCATCGAACAGCCGGCGCGCATGTCGGGCAAAATGACGGTTTGGTTATCATCAGTCAGCATATCAGCCGTTTCCGCCATAAAATGCACGCCGCAAAACACAATATATTCCGCATCTTTATTTTTTTCGGCTGCTTGGGCAAGCTGCAGGGAGTCACCGGCAGTATCGGCAAATTGTATCACTTCATCTTTTTGATAGTGATGTCCCGGGATGAACAGACGTTTCCCGAAGGACCGTTTAATCGCGGCGACCCGCTCCTCCATTTCTTCGGTACTCAAGTTTTTATAATGGCTCGGCATCATGTCAGCTGATGCAGTTAACACGTCAAAGATAGACATTATGAAAAATCCCCCTGTTCCGCCGCAACATCCATGCTGATATCGGCGCTTTTTACTGAATGAGTCAGAAATCCGAGTGAAATATATTGTACGCCTGTTCCTCTATAAGCAGGCAATGTGTCGAGCGTTATGCCTCCGGATGCTTCCGTTTTGATATGGGCCGGTGTCATGGCAGCAAAACGCCGGACGGACTCGGGCGGACAGTTGTCAAACATAATAACGTCTGCACCCGCTTCTATTGCCTCGAGCAACTGCTGTTCGGATTCGATTTCGACTTCTGCCGCAAGCATCTGCCCCGCAGCTTTTCTCGCCCGCTCCATGGCCGCCTTTATCGATCCGCAGGCGGCAATATGATTATCTTTAATCATGATGCCGTCATATAGGCCGAAGCGGTGATTACAGCCGCCGCCGATCCGGACGGCGTATTTTTCCAGCATTCTGAGCCCCGGTGTCGTTTTTCTCGTATCACAAAGCTTAATGGACGAATCATCAAGACGCCTTTTGGCCTCATCCGTCATTGTCGCAATGCCTGACATTCTTTGGATAAGATTCAGGATCACACGCTCCCCCGTTAGAAGAGCCGCCGCCGGGCCTTCCATTTCAGCAAGCACGTCCCCTTTTTTCATCCGTTCTCCGTCTTTTTTCAGAGAGCGGACGCGGATATCGTTGTTTAAAAGCTTCCACCCTTCACGGATAACGGCTTCTCCGGCAAACACACCGTCTGTTTTTGCGATAATCTCCGCCTTACATTGCTGATCCGAAAAAATTGCTTGTGACGTTACGTCACCCGTTCCGATATCTTCCTGAAAAAAATGTGTCAGCATTTGCTTCAGCTGCAGAATGTCCATATTTCTCCAATCCCTTCGTTTTTTCTGATAACTGTTCCTGATGTTGAATGAATGATTTGTTTTCCATGCCACTCTTTCTCTGTCCCGGGAAAATCAGCGCGAAAATGGGCGCCTCTGCTTTCCTCCCGGATAAGAGCAGAAGATACGGCGAGTTGTGCGGTCTGCCATAAGCAGGACAGCTCGGCTTGTTCCGTTGTGATATCCTTCACATTCATATGATGAACAGGTACTTTGTTAAGCCAGAATGCCAGCGCCTGCATGTTTTCTTTATCTCTGACGATGCCCGCTCCGGCTGTCATTTTGGCTTGGAGCATGTGAAGCGTTGTATCCGGCACTTGTAAGATGACGTCAGATTTTTTCGAAGCTTTTTTATATCTTCCGTTTAACGGTGTTTGAATGATATGTTCCGCACACCTTTGTCCGCTTGCCAAGGCTTCCAGCAGCGAGTTGCTCGCAAGCCGGTTTGCCCCGTGCAGGCCTGTGCAGGCGGTCTCGCCTATGGCGTAGAGATCAGGCACAGACGTTTTCCCCCATGTATCGGTTTTTACTCCGCCCATTAAAAAATGCATCCCCGGGGCTACGGGAATCCCGCTTTCAATATCAACGCCGGCTGTTTGACAAATTTCTGTTATGGTCGGAAAACGTTTGTTAAAATCGGCGATTCGGCTGCAATTCATATAAACTGGATTTTCTTTCATTATTTCTTCGAAAATCGCCCGTGAAACGACATCCCTCGGCGCCAAATCTTCAAGCGCGTGTCTGCCCGTCATGATTCTGCGCCCTGAACGATCCGTTAAATATCCGCCTTCCCCTCTCACAGCTTCAGAAATCAGCCCGTACACAGTCCCGTTTTTCACAAGGAGGGTCGGGTGAAACTGGGTGAACTCCATATCCGTGATCTCTGCTCCCGCACGTAAGGCAAGAGCGATGCCGTCTCCCGTTATGGCGGAATCATTTGTATGATACTGATACAGACTGCCGCAGCCGCCTGATGCAAGCACTACGCAATCCGCTCTTCTGTAAGAAACGGAGCCTGAAGCATCCTTTACGGCAACGCCCGCGCACCGTCCATCTTCAATCAGCAGCTCAACAGCCGTTTCGTGTTCAATGATCCGTATGCCGTCCCTCAGCTGCCGAAGCAGATACTCGACCAAAATCCGCCCGGTCGCATCTCCCCCGGCATGCAGAATTCGTCTTTTAGAATGAGCGCCTTCCCTGCCGAGACAAAATGTTCCGTCTGATTTCGTATCAAATGGAAATTGACTTTCTATCAGCCTGTTTATCATGCTTTGTCCGCTTTGCAGCAAATCCCGCACGGCTGTCACGTCATTATGGCCGCAGCCCGCATACAGTGTATCGTTCACATGGGAGTCAATGGAGTCATCTTCTGCATATGAAACAGCAATCCCGCCTTGAGCATAATGCGAATTGCTGTTTGTTACGTTTCTTTTCGTTATGACGGTCACTTGGTATGACGGAGGAAATGCAGAAGCACAGGCGAGGGCCGCCGTCCCCGAACCAATGATGATAATTGTTTTTCCAGACATAATCACCCTCCTGTTATATTTACACCTGTCTTGACACCTATATTTACACAAGGATAAAATAAACTCAAGCTTTTTTTAACATAAACGGATAGGAGACGGCCTGTATGATTTATCTTGATTATGCGGCGGGAGCGCCTTTAAGTCCAAAAGCCGCGGAAGTCTTTCAGCATCTCAGTACAGAGGTATTCGGAAATGCAAGCAGCCTTCATGATGCCGGAGGGAGAGCGGCGGATGTGCTGGAATATTGCAGACATTCTGCAGGAAAATTGATCGGCGGAGCGGCAGACGGCATTTATTTTACAAGCGGCGGCACGGAAGCGAACATTCTGGCCGTCCAATCATTGCTGCATGGTCTTCCCCCTCACAAAAAACATTTTATTACGACCGCAATGGAACACCATTCGATCCATAATGCCGCAGCGTTTTTAGCTGATCAGGGAATTGAAGTCACTGTCATTTCCCCCGACAGAAACGGCCTTATAACCGAGGACATATTGGAGGCGCATATCCGTCCTGACACGGGGCTTGTTTCTATACAGCACGCCAATTCAGAAATCGGTCTCATCCAGCCAGTGGATCGCCTGGCCGCTTTTCTTCACCATCGAAACATTTTGCTTCATTGCGATTGTGTTCAAAGTTTCGGCAAACTGCCGATTAATGCAGATCAGACGGGTATCGATGCCCTTTCCGTCTCCGGTCATAAAGTATACGGCCCGAAAGGCACTGGGGCTGTTTACATTCGGCCCGGCGTCAGCTGGAAGCCGGTTTATCCGCATACCGTGCATGAAAACGGGTTCAGGCCCGGTACCGTGAATGTACCGGCCATCGGCGCTTTTACCGCTGCTGCGGAGTATGCAGTGAAACACATGGCGGAACACCATGAGCATGCAGAGAAGCTGAAGAAATATTTTCATGAACAAATTCGGCTTCAGGGCCTCCCTATTACATTTTCGGAGGAAGAAACCGGCGGTGAATGCCTGCCCCACATTGTCGGGTGTTTTTTTCACTCCTTTGAAGGACAATATGTTATGTTAGAATGTAATCGTAATGATATTTGCATCTCAACCGGGAGCGCATGTTCCGCCGGCAGTCACGGCCCTTCTTCAGCTATGAAGGCGCTGAGAAAAACCGAACGGGAAGCGCGGCAGTTTTTCCGGATCTCATTCGGAAATGAAACAACATGTGAACAGCTCGATATGCTGATACATACATTTACGGCGCTATGGGAGCAAAAGAAAGGAGAATCAGCAATTTGACAGAAGGAACGAAGCTTACGGGGGCGAAAAGACGCGACATGCTGCTTCAATGGCTGAAAGAAGCCGGCTCACCATTAACAGGGGGCGAATTGGCCAAAAAAGCAAATGTCTCAAGACAGGTGATCGTGCAGGATATATCACTCTTGAAAGCAAAAAGCGAACCGATTATCGCAACGAGCCAAGGCTATTTATACATCAGCATGAATGCCGGCGGCGAAAAAAACGCCGAACGGATTGTCGCCTGCCTGCACGGCCCGGAGCGGACGGAAGAAGAGCTTGAACTCATCGTCGATGAAGGGGTCACCATAAAGGACGTCATCATTGAACACCCCGTATACGGCGATTTAACCGCTGCCATAAGAGTCAGCACACGGAAAGAAGTTAAACAATTCATGGATCACATTAACTCGACAAATGCCGCTTACCTTTCACAACTGACAGGAGGCGTGCATCTCCATACGTTAAGCGCACCGACGAAAGAACGGATTGATCAAGCCTGCCAAGCCTTAGACGCCGCGGGTATATTAATAAAAGATTAAAAAAAAGCCCCCAGAAGGGCTTTTTTTTATATCGAATAGGATTGATATGTTCCCAGAAGCTTGACCCGGCAGCCGAGGGCTTCCATCTCTTGAACGGCTCCGGGAATGAGCACCTGATCCATCGCCTGTTCAATATCAATGATAAAGAAATAGTTGCCGAGACCCGTTTTTGTCGGGCGCGATTCGATCTTTGATAAATTCAGGTTTCTCCATGAAAAAGCGGACAGCACCCTGTGCAGTGCGCCTGATTGGTCATCTTGGGGAAGCGTCACCATCATCGTCGTTTTCGATCTTGATGACAGTTTTGCATTCACTTCAAATGAGACGTCTTTTTCAGGCGAAAGAATGACGAATCTCGTGTGGTTATCCTGATAATCCTGAATATCCCGTTTCACGATGCTCAATCCGTATGTAGCAGCCGCCATTTCATTCGCAATCACGCCGATCGGAAGTTCCGGATGCTCACTCACATACTTAGCAGCCGCACCTGTTGACTTCGCATACTCATAAGGAACAGACGAAAAATGCCGATGAAGAAATTTGTGGCATTGCGCAATCGCATGTGAATGAGAAAAAATTTTCTCAAGCTTTTTCCACTCATTTTCTCTCGAAGGGTGAACGAGCAGATGCTGGTAAATCGGCAGCGTCATTTCCCCCACAATCGCAAGAGGCTGCTCATGAATCAAATAGTCAATCGTTAAGTTAACCGATCCCTCCAGCGCGTTTTCCAAAGGAACAAATGCAAGATCCACTTCTCCCGCAACCGCCGCATCCATGCACGCCGGTATTGTATGATAAGGTGCTTGTGTCACGCTGTTTTGAAAGCAGGAACTGACTGCTAGATGTGTAAATGTGGCTTCTGGCCCTAAATAACCGACTCTCATGTTTCTCTTCTCTCCTTACGCGCCTGACCCTAAGATCTCAACTTTTTCTATAAAATCAAATTTTCTCAGTTTATTCATTAACGTATGAATGTTTTCTTCCATTGCGGATGTGCTGATTGAGAGCGTGACATTCGCCCTGCCCTGAAGCGGAATCGACTGGTGAATGGAAAGCACGTTGCTTCCTGAGTCAGCCACCGCCTGCAAAAGCTGGGACAACGCGCCTGACCGATCCTCCAAATGAAAGAAAAGTGTGATTATTTGTTCTTTAACCATCGTGTAAAAAGGGAAAACCGCATCTCGGTATTTGTAAAAAGCGCTTCTGCTTAAATCAACTTTCTGCACGGCATCTGCAACCGATTCAGCCTTTTTTCTGTCCAGCAGTTTTTTGACTTCAAGGGTTTTCCGCATCGCATCAGGCAGAACGTCTTCACGCACTAAATAAAATGTCTCTTCTTTCACCTGCACCCCTCCCTCTTACATCAGAGAGCCTGCATCGCAAGCTCTCCGTCTTTTTAATCAATAAATTCAAATTCAAATTCCAGAAGCCGGATGATATCGCCATCTTTAGCCCCGCGTTCTCTGAGCGCTTCATCAACGCCCATTCCGCGCATCTGTCTTGCAAAACGCTTGACGGATTCGTCACGGGAGAAGTCAGTCATTTTAAAGAGGCGTTCCAGACTGTCACCTGAAAGCACAAACGCACCGTCCGGATCACGGGTAATGTTAAATGGAATTTCTTCATCTTCCATCGTGTACATCACGCGGTTTTCCGCCAATTCTTCTTCATCATACAGCGGGAATTCAGGCGTTGTTTCCAGCTGGTTGGCGACTTCAAACAGAAGATCGCGGAGCCCTTCTCTCGTCACCGCGCTGATCGGGAAGACAGGATGGTCATCCTTAAGCTTTTCTTTAAACGCTTTAAGATTTTCAGCCGCTTCTGGCATGTCCATTTTATTCGCAACGATAATTTGCGGACGCTCCGTCAGCCGCAGATTGTATTCACTGAGCTCCTGATTAATGGTCACATAATCCTCATACGGATCACGGCCTTCCATCGCTGACATGTCAATGACATGAACGATGACGCGCGTCCGTTCGATATGGCGGAGAAATTGGTGGCCTAAGCCGACTCCTTCGTGCGCTCCTTCAATCAGGCCGGGCAGATCCGCCATGACGAAGCTTCTTCCGTCATCCGTTTCCACCATGCCCAGATTCGGAACAAGCGTTGTAAAATGATAATCGGCGATTTTCGGCTTTGCCGATGAAACGACAGACAGAAGCGTAGATTTTCCGACGCTCGGGAAGCCGACGAGACCTACATCTGCAAGCACCTTCAGTTCAAGTACGATATAGCGCTCTTTTCCGGGCTCTCCGTGCTCTGACAGCTGCGGTGCCGGGTTAGCCGGTGTCGCAAAACGGGTATTCCCGCGTCCGCCGCGTCCGCCTTTTGCGATGACGGCGCGCTGTCCGTGTTCAGTCAAATCAGCAATGACCTGTTTTGTATCGTCATCCGTAACGACTGTGCCGGGCGGAACTTTAACAACCATATCGTCCGCGTTTCTGCCGTGCTGGTTTTTAGACATGCCGTGCTCGCC
This sequence comes from Bacillus siamensis KCTC 13613, assembly GCF_000262045.1. GTDB lineage: Bacteria > Bacillota > Bacilli > Bacillales > Bacillaceae > Bacillus > Bacillus siamensis. The sequence goes on along the minus strand of NZ_AJVF01000041.1, from coordinate 329,197 downwards.
GCGTATCGCTTTGAAATGGCGCTGGTACCGGAAGTCCATAAGCGTGCGCAATCCTTCATCAACCTCAAAGACGACGTCGCCTCCATTCCCTCCGTCACCGCCGGCAGGACCGCCTTTCGGCACATATTTTTCACGACGGAACGCAACCATTCCGTTACCGCCGTCGCCGCCTTTTACATATACTTTCACCTGATCTACAAACATAATATCCTCCGTTCTAAACCGTAAAAAACCGCTAGTTCATTCCAATTTCGGCCACACATTCATGGCCGGTCAGCTCAAATTGCATGACATCAAAGTCCTCATACCGCGATTTGCGAAATTCATCAAACACATCTGCATTCGCAATCGTTCCATGAAAATCGAGATATACAATAAGCTGTCTGTCAGGGTGATCCGTCTGCAGCGATACGGTCAGATGATTTTCACTTTCATTGCTTACCGCCAGACCGAACAGATGAAACAGTTTTCTCATCAGGTTCGACAGCTTTTGATCATATGCCGATAAATCTTTAATTTCTCCGAGCACTTCGTATTCGAGCCTCATATAACGGGACTTCCAATTAAATGTAAGAAAGTCAAACGCCAAGTGCGGGGTTTTCAGGTTTGAGAGCTTTGACTCGTGCTTTGCATCTATGACCATTTCGTCGATTATTTCAACGACCCTGTCATACTTCTGCAAACTTAAGTTTCCTTTTATCAGCTGCAGCTTATTCATCCAATCATGACGGAAATGGCCCATTAATTGGATCAGCTCATTAATCAGAGCCGCATCGCTTACAGGTTCTTCTTGTTTCTTCGATACATCCTTCATTTTCGCACTCCCAATCGTTTAATTTCTTTTTAGGAGTCTTGATAAGTGTGTACTATGAATTATAACAGAGAAGGCTTTGTTAGAAAAACACTTGTTTTTCCTGGTTCATCATGTTCCTTTTTCGGATCGCATGCACTGCGGATGCCAGGCAGAAACATTTTTGGTATCACTGCTTGGGGAACATATCCAGTGGGTATGAGAAGCTGATGTCCTCATTCAAGGCGGGGTTCACTCACGCATCCTCTGCTTTTCATTCTTGATGTTACTCCGCTTACTGCAAAAAAAACTCCAGTCAACGACCGGAGTTTTTTGTGTCATTATTGAGCTACAGGATATACGCTCACTTTTTTGCGGTCACGGCCGAAACGTTCGAATTTAACAGTTCCGTCGATTTTAGCAAAAAGAGTGTCATCTCCTCCGCGGCCCACGTTTTCACCTGGGTAGATTTTCGTTCCGCGTTGACGGTAAAGGATAGATCCGCCTGTTACGAATTGACCGTCTGCACGTTTAGCGCCTAAACGTTTAGATTCAGAGTCACGTCCGTTCTTTGTAGAACCTACACCTTTTTTAGAAGCGAAAAACTGAAGATCTAATCTAAGCATGTAACTCACCTCCTATATTTGGTTTGCAGTCAACAGTAAGTGTTCACTGTAATCCCGCTCGATCGTTTCAAGAGAAACAATCATGCCTTCAATCAGCAGCTGCGCTTTTTGCAAAGCTTCCTGATCAGCGGCTTCAGGGAATTCAAAGTAGAAATAACCCCCGTCCTCGCCTATATCAAGAATCGGTTCGAGAGGAGCCAGCGCGATAACCGCATTGACCGCCCCGAAAACGACAGCCGTAACCCCGGCGCAAACGAGATCTCGTCCATGTTCAGCAAAATCGGCATGTCCCGTCATTTCAAAGGACAAAATGCCCCCGTCATTTCGGGATCTTCGAATTGTTGCCTCAATCATGCTTACGCGTTGATTTTTTCGATTGTCAATTTAGTATAAGGCTGACGATGACCTTGTTTTTTATGAACATTTTTCTTTGCCTTGTAACGGAAAACAGTGATTTTTTTCGCACGGCCTTGTTTTTCAACTTTAGCTGTAACTGTCGCGCCTGCAACTGTTGGGTTGCCGACTTTCACGCTGTCTCCGCCAACAAACAATACGTCTTCAAACGTCACTGTTTCACCTGCTTCAGCAGCAAGTTTTTCGATGTAAACAGTTTGACCTTCTTCAACTTTGATTTGTTTTCCGCCTGTTTTAATGATTGCGTACATTCTCTGCACCTCCTATTAGACTAAGACTCGCCAGCAACAGGGGGCTTTAAAGCTCTTATCACCTGTCCCGAGCGGTTGTAGCATTGGTGCTACATATCCATAACATTAAAAAATATATCAGACCTAAAGAGATATGTCAATCTATTTCTAGTAAGGCAGCAGCAGGTCTTCCATGGAGGAATCTGTCCGTTTATCGGCAAAATATGCATGAAGCACTTCATTTTCATCAAGCTGGCTGAGCTTCTCGCCGGCTTTTTCAATGATAATGGGATGCTTGCAGCCCCGTTTAAATTCGGCCATGACATGCTTTACTTTGGCATCGGCTGCGACAGTCAAAGGATGCAGCATGGCGACATCGCGGTTTTTACCGTAATATCTCTCTAAAAGAAACCTCAGCTGAATATAATGCCGCTTGCGGTATTCATCCCATAAAGAAGCGGCGAGAAAGACGAACAGCACCCATGCGCTGACCTGGAGGGGGACGGCCAGAACAATCCAGCAGCAGAGCAAAAGCGCAAAAACGGCTGATGTCTGCAGGCTGAGGAGATGCGCTTTTTGAAAAGCCATTTGTTTAGAGAAGTATAAAAACACAAACTTTCCGCCGTCAAGCGGCCAGATCGGCAAAAGGTTGATGAAAAGAATGGAGAGATTATAAAAGGTAAACATCTCAAATGTCTGCTGACTTGTAAAGCCGGACATAAAAAGGAGCCAGGCTGCCGCCTGAAGCCACACATGCTGGAGCGGGCCCGCCAGAATGACCGCGAATTCCTCTTTAAGCGGCCGGTTTCCGTGCTCCTCCACCTCAACCGTCCCGCCGAAAGGGAGCAGAAAGACGCGTTTAATGCGCCACGAAAAAAACACAGCCAGAGCAGCATGCCCCAGCTCATGAACGGATACGACCAGCAAAAGACACAGCAGCGCTTTAATGTGCCCCGTCAGAAGACCAAGCCCCATGATAATCCAAAGAAAAGGATGGACATGAATTTTGAAGAGAAGGCTGAGCCATTTATTCATCAAATGTGATCACCTGAATCGGATCTATGAATTTATCGCCATCCTGAATCGCGAAATAATACTGTCCTTTACTTTTATCGTTAAGCTTGATCGAACCGATCTTTTTTCCTTTATCGACAAAGTCATACAATGATACGTCAACATCTTTGAGCCGACCGTAAATGCTGCTTGTATTGTCGGCATGCTGCACCTTCACAGTCAGCCCTGTTTTTTCATCTTTGCTCACTTCCGTAATGTAGCCTTCTTTTACGCTGTCAATGGCTTCACTGGCCGTTTCAACAACGACGCCTTCTCCGTTATTCTGAAAGTTCTGCTGGATTTTCCCCGCGGCAGGAACTGCCATATCCTGGCTGACCGCTACCTGACCGTCCTTCTTTTTCGTTCCCGGGGTGAGAAAAGCGAGCGGGTTTCCGAATGAGGATACAAACCAATGATTCACGGCAGCAAACTGAAATTCTTTTTGAAAGGTTTGTGCAATCGCCGGTTTAATCTGACTCAGCGGCAGTTTGTCAGTTTTATAGGCGATAGCGGAAATCAGTACGAGACAGGCGGCCAGCAGGCATTTCAAAATAATAGAATGAGCGTTGATCAATGGATGCCGTCCGTTAAATTCGGGCGGATGTTCCGTTTGATATTCATAGTCCGGAAGGAGCCTGTGCTTTTCCTGCTCCTTGACCGTCTGCCATGCGGGAGGCTTCTGCGGTCGGGCATTTTGAACGAAAGTCCGTTTTGGTTCAGGGCGCGGTTTTCTCCTTTTGGCCAGTCTTTTTCTAATTTCATCAGCTCTGTGACTCATCGCCATCATCCTTTGCAATCGTTGGGTTTGTACATCCTATGTCTTGTCCATTGCAAATATGCGCTCTTAAAAAACAAAAAAGACCTGATAAGCTGGGCTTTATCAGATCTTTGTATTCCAGTATATTTATGAACGCACGCCGAAAAACGACTTGATTTTCGCCATCATCCCTTTTTGCTGCTCTTCAAGCACCTGCAAAGGAACGGATTCTCCTAAAATACGCCGGGCGATATTGCGGTAAGCAATGCTGGCGCGGTTTTTAGAATTCATGGCAATCGGTTCGCCGATATTTGAAGCTCTGATCACTTCATCATCGTCGGCAACGATTCCGAGGAGATCAATAGACAGATGATGAACAACCTCATCCACATCCATCGTGTCACCGTTTTTCATGAGGTGATTTCTGATGCGGTTGACGATGAGGCGCGGCGGTTCAATATCTTCCTGCTCCAAAAGTCCGATAATGCGGTCAGCGTCCCGAACCGCTGATATTTCCGGCGTCGTTACCACAATCGCCTTATCAGCTCCGGAAACGGCATTTTTATAGCCTTGTTCAATTCCGGCCGGACAATCGATAATGACATAATCAAATTCCTGCTTGAGCTCCTGCACAAGCGATTTGATCTGCTCAGGGACAACAGCCGTTTTGTCGCTTGTCTGGGCAGCCGGCATTAAATGAAGCAGATCATCAAAACGTTTGTCCTTGACAAGCGCCTGATGCGTCTTGCATCTGCCTTCAATTACATCTACTAAGTCGTAAATAATTCTGTTTTCAAGACCCATTACGACATCAAGGTTGCGCAGTCCGATATCTGTGTCTACCAGACAGACGCGCTTCCCTAAAATGGCTAAGGCGGTACCGAGGTTTGCAGATGTTGTTGTTTTACCTACTCCGCCTTTTCCCGAAGTTATTACGATAGCCTCACCCAATTTCACATTCCTCCCTCAAGCCTTGTTAGATCAGGTCTTAAATGAGCCAATTGTTGAAGGCGTTCAATGACCATATTTCCGTCAGTATCTAAATAAGCACATTCCATGTCGTTCCCTTTTTGAATGTGGTCTGGGGAGCGATTTAACACATGATTGATCCTCAATTGTGTCGGCATCATTTCGGATGCGGCGATCACAGCCCGGTTATTTCCGTTATAACCCGCATGGGCAATCCCTTTTAATGAACCGAGAACAAATATATTTCCTCCGGCTCTGATCGTACCGCCGGGATTCACATCTCCGATTAAAAGCAAATCTCCCGTTACGTGAAGCACCTGACCTGAACGGATGATTTTAGAAACAGAAACAATTTCCTGCTCCTCTTTCATCCGCTGCGCTTCTTCTTTGGCGATGACTTCACTGTCAATTGAATGCACGACTAAATCTTTCTTTGACGCGATCAGATCAGTCAGCTGCTCTGCCTGTTCCTGATACAGATACCGATGCCCGAGTTTGATATGAACACTGATTTTTTGGCCTTTGCCATCAGTATATTGTTCAATCGACAGCATATTTTGAAGACCATCGAGAAGCTCATCAAAAGAACACGCATCATCCAGATGCAATGTTAAGCCGTTTTTTGTTCCTTTTATTGTTACATATTGCTGCTTTTTGGTCTTCATCAATGTTCACCTCAACAACATACTCTTTTCGTCAAAAAAAGATAAAATCCTTTTTACTCATCTCTTAATTCTTTCTTCAGACTTATATAAAACAGCCTAAAGGGCAGGACTAATATAATGGCTCCCGCAATATTCAGCACAGCGGTCGGCAAAAACCGCTGAATGACAAAGTCGTTAAACGTCATTGTGCCGCTGCGGATTAACGTCTGAATGCCGTAAACGTAAAATTCAAGCACACATACGCTCAGCACAGCGACCAGAATGACCATCAGGGCATTTGTCTGCAGCACTTTAAACGCTTTGGCCGCCAGGTAGCATAAACCGGCAAAACCAAACATATAAACGCCTAAAACACCCGTATAATTGATGTCATAAAGAAGCCCGAAAATGAGACCGTAGATCACCGCATGCTTTTGGTTGATATAAGCGGACATAAAAATCAGCGCAAGCAAAAGAAAATGCGGAACGACCTGCTGCTCGTCGGAAACGAAAGGAAAATGCACCAGATCTGTATAGATGCTTTCCGCACAAAAGACTAAAATCATAATCAAAGGGAGAAGGAAACGTTTCACGATCCTTCCTCCCCTGTTGCTACGCTTCGATTGACAACGATGACATGGTCAAGATCATACAGGTTGGCAGCCGGTTTAACGTAAGCGATTTTCGTCAGGCCGTAAGCATCTGATTCGACATCGGTTACTTCGCCGACCGTCAGCCCTTGAGGAAATACGCCGCCCGTTCCGGAGGTCTCCACAAGGTCGCCTTTTTTCACTTCGCGTTTTTCATCCGGTTCAAGGATGGTCATTTTCAGGGTCTGTTTCTTTTTATCATACCCCTCAATTAAACCGTAGCCTTTGCTTCCCTTTTTGCCGGAGATTTTGGTGGCCACTCTGTTATTGCGGTCAACATCGCTCAGCAGCTGAACGGCTGATGTGAAACTGTTGAGTCCGCTGCTTTTGATCTTCCCGACAAGCGCACCCTTTTCGTTTGTGACCGCCATGTCCTTGGCCACTTTCTGCTTCGTTCCCTTATTGATCATGATCTGCTTGTACCATTGATCAGGATTTCTGGCGATAACGGTCGCTAAAATCGGATCATAGTCGGAAATCGATTTGACATGTCCGAGTTCATCACGCAGCTTCTTGTTTTCATCTTTGAGTTCTTGGAGCTTCGCTTCATATTGTGTCTGTCCGTCCAGCTTTTGTCTTAAGCGTTCGTTTTCTTTGTACGTGTTTTTCAGGTCTTTTATGTCCCCGAAGAACCCTGCAAAATATTCGGCAGGCGTGTGAAAAATATTTTGAAATACTCCCGTCGTATCACCGATCAGCTTTTCAGGCCAGGTGGTATTACGGCCGTTCTTCAGCGAGAATCCAATCATAGCCACCAATATGATAATACACAGAAGTAATAGCATTAACCGTTTGTTCGGCATCGTGATACACCTCTTCTATTTAACTCCTGATTATCTTGTTTTTCCTTTGAAAAGATGGATGTGCTCCAGTGCTTTTCCAGTGCCGATCGCAACACAATCCAGCGGATCTTCAGCGATAAGTACAGGCATTTTCGTTTCGTCGCTGATGACTTTATCGAGATTGCGGAGCAGGGCGCCTCCCCCGGTTAACACAATACCTCTGTCCATAATGTCTGCGGCCAGCTCAGGCGGTGTTTTTTCAAGCGTGCTCTTCACCGCGTCAACGATTGAAAGAACTGTATCACGCAGGGCATTTGCAATTTCCGTTCCCGTGATTTCGATCGTTTTCGGCAGACCTGTCAGAAGGTCGCGGCCGCGGATTTCCATTGACGCGTTTTCTTCACCGGTTTCTGCTGAACCGATTTCCATTTTAATGGCTTCCGCCGTACGGTCACCGATCATCAGATTATATGTTTTTCTGATATAGCTGATGATTGAGTCGTCCATTTCGTCACCGGCTACGCGGATTGACTGAGACGTGACAATGCCTCCTAATGAAATGATCGCCACTTCAGTTGTTCCGCCGCCGATATCAACGACCATGCTGCCCGTAGGCTCCCATACAGGAAGATTCGCGCCGATTGCTGCCGCAAACGGTTCTTCAATCGGATAAGCGTCGCGTGCGCCCGCTTGTCTTGTCGCGTCAATGACCGCCCGTTCTTCAACGGCAGTAATACCTGACGGCACACACACCATAACGTACGGCTTTCTCGCAAATAATCCTTTATTTTTCACAGCCTGATTAATGTAATATTTCATCATTGTCGCAGTTGTTTCATAATCAGCGATAACGCCGTCTTTCATCGGACGGAGCGCAACCACGTTGCCCGGAGTTCTTCCGATCATGTTTTTCGCATCGTTACCGACCGCAACGATCGATTTCGTATCCGTTTGCAGAGCAACGACTGACGGCTCTCTCACTACAATTCCTTTACCTTTAACAAACACAAGCGTATTCGCAGTTCCCAAATCTATACCAAGGTCTCTTGTACCAATTCCGAACATATGTATGTATCTTCCTTTCTTAAAGCAAAAATACCCTAAAGGGAAAAACTCATAAAATCTATTATATCTTAAATCAACGAAAAAAAAAGTGTTACAAATATCCTTTTTCCTTTAAACTCACAAATTTTTTGTCACCAATGACCAAATGATCGAGCAGCTCGATGCCGATTAAATTTCCGCACTCAAAAAGCCGCCTGGTTACCTCTATATCTTCCCTGCTCGGTGTAGGATCTCCTGAAGGATGATTGTGAACGCAAATGAAGGATGCGGCGGATCGTTTGAAAGCTTCTTTAAACACCTCCCGCGGGTGGACAATAGATGAATTCAGACTTCCGATAAAAACGGTGCGTTTATGAATGACTTGATTTTTAGTATTTAAATATAAACAGACAAAATGCTCCTGGGATAAAAAGCGCATATCCTCCATCACATACTTCGCCCCGTCTTCGGGAGAACGGATGACCCGGTGCTCCCCGGCGGCAGTCTTATGAATACGGCTGCCCAGCTCAATTGCGGCAAGAATCTGAACAGCCTTCACTGTCCCGATTCCGGGAATGCTGGAAAGCTCCTGAGCAGAAGCGCCTTTTAACAGGCGCAGCCCGTCAAACGTCCGCAGCAGCCGGTGAGAGAGGTTCATGACGGACTCGTGTTTCGTTCCCGTCCGCAGCAGGATGGCAAGCAGTTCATTGTTAGACAGATGTTCGGCTCCGAAGTGCAGAAGCCGCTCTCTCGGTTTTTCATTTTCGGGGAAATCTCTTAATTTTAACGGCAGATCACGGATGATCAACCCCTCCTTGTTCCCCTTCCCGGTTTGAACATCAAGCTTTTATATTAAATTCTTTCAGGGCTCTCATTGTTTTAGCGACAGGAAGCCCGACGACAGAATAGAAATCACCGTCTATTTTTTTCACTAAAAGCGCGCCTTTTCCTTGGATGCCGTATGCACCTGCTTTATCCATCGGTTCTTTAGTTTCAATGTAGAGCTGTATTTCGTCTTCACTGAGCGGCCAAAACGTCACTTCCGTCGTGTCACAGAACGTTTCTTTCCGGTCATGCGTCTGAATGCTGACCGCCGTAATGACTTGATGGCTTCGGCCGGAAAGCCTCCGCAGCATGTGTGCCGCTTCTTCTCTGTCACGCGGTTTGCCGAGGCACTCGCCGTCTATGCACACCATCGTGTCAGCGCCGATAACGGCTGCATCGGGGTTTTCGGCCAATACAGCACCGGCTTTTTGCTCGGCCAAACATTGGACGTTTTCTTCCGGCGAAAGGTTTCGATTTAATTTTTCATCTGTGCGGCTCGCAATAATGCTGTAAGGAATCTGAAGAAGATTAAGGAGTTCTTTTCTTCGCGGAGATTGTGATGCGAGTATTAAGCGTTTCGTCATGATTGTCATCCTTTCAGGGTTTGCTTAAGAAAAAAAGATACTTGTCTATCCTACCAAATCAAACGGGCAACCACAATTTCAGAAAAATAACTTTTTGATGACAAAATAAAAAATCCCGCCGGATGACGGGAATTGAGAGATTATTATTTCACAACGCTTAAAAGCTGTTTTTGGGCTTTCCAGCCGGATTCTGAACCGGACGTTTCCAATTCTTTCAGCGCTTGAAGCACGGCCTCTTTCTGCTTTTTGTCAGCTGCGTCTGCGCCGTCTGCAGCTTTGGCTGCTTCAGCCACATCCGTTTTTGAAATGTCTTTGCCGGTAATCGCTTTGGCCGAGAGCTCAGATGCTTGTTTAAAAGAGCCTTCCAATCCTGAATCGACCGCAAAGCTGAGCTCTTTTCCGCCCCAAGCCTCAAAATCATGGTCTATCAGTGTCTGGCCCAATTGCTGTGATAAGCTTTTTTCCGCTGCAAGACCCGCGATCACGTATGTGTACCCGTCTTCTTTTGCCAGAGAGACAGCCGAGTATCCTTTTTCAGTCAGCTGGTCAACAAGCGTTTGCGCTCCTTTTTCTGATGAAAATTTTCCGGCCTGCACCGCAAATGTTTTATAGTTTCCGTCTGACTGTTCCGCGTTTCCTGTGCCGCTTGTTTCTGATTTGTCTTTTGAAACGTCTCCCGCTTTCACCGTCTGTCCTTGTGAACCTTTGTCAGCGGAGGCGGGAGCGGGGGCGGGAGCGGAGGCTTCTTTACTTCCCGACATATTTAAGGCGACAAGGCCGAGGCCGGTGCCTAAAACAGCCGCAACGGCAATTGTCGTGACCGCTTTTTTTACTGGAGATGACGGCTGCTTCTTTTTCGGAAAATGAGGACCCGTGTTTTTCTTCTGGTATGGCGGGACGACTTTCGGATCGTCTTCAAATACCTCATGATTCTTCTCATCATCCCAATTGAAGTCTTCTTCTTTCGGATCTTCGTGAGATGCTGCAATCTCCTGCTCCGCCTTCTTTGTTTCTTCCCAATTTGAAAAAGTGACGGTTTTCTCCCCGCCTGCATTCACACCTTCTTGTCCATACATCGTTTCTTCTTTTCCGTTAATTGTTACTTTAAGGGCATTGTTTTTGGCTTTGCTGTTCTTTTTGCTTTTCCTTTTTTTCAACGTCTCTTCCCCCTTGCATTCGTCTTGGCCGTACCTTGAACTGATCATGGTTCACACTTTAGCATAGGCGTAAAAAAAAAGAACAAGACTTTTGTCGTCTTGTCCAAAAAACGTTCGCCAAATTTTTCAAGCACCGCCTGAAGCGAGTGTGATGTAAAACGCGAACAGCTCTTCACCGTATAAGTAACTCACAGCGCTCCCGGCTGCGATGGCCGGCGCAAACGGGTAAGGCTGCTTTTTACCAATCCTGCCTCCCGCTGCGGCGCACATACCGTATACGGCTCCGATTATAACGGAAAGAAAGAATGCAATAAGGACGAGCTTCACACCGAGCGCAAGCCCGATCACTCCAAACAGCTTCACATCACCTGCGCCGATGCCTCCTTTACTGACAAACATGATAAAAACAAGCAGAGCAAATCCGCAAACAGCTCCGGCAAACCCCGCATACCATGAATCCAGCGGAGAAAAAATACGGCCGGCGATAAAAAGCGGAAGAAAAAACAGCAGAACCTTGTCAGGAATCAGCATATATTGCAGATCCGTCACAGTAACAATCATCAGCAGAGACAAAAATAACAGCGCGATTAGCAGCTCTTTTGAGAAACCGAAATGGATACCGGCAGCCGTGAATAAACATGCCGTCCAGCATTCCGCTGCCGGATACATCACTGACAGCTTCGCACGGCAGTTTCTGCACCTTCCTCTTTGCAGGATATAGGAAACAACGGGCACAAGCTCCCCCCAGGAGAGCGGCAAGCCGCAGAACGAACAGGATGAACGCGGCGAAATAACCGAGATTCGAAGCGGAATACGGCATGCGACTGTATAAAAAAAAGAACCGAAAATCAGACCGAGAACAAACAGAATGAAAAGCACTCAGATCACACCTTTTCTATCAATCTGGCTCAGATTGTAGCATAGAAAAATATCATGCCTGAAATGGCTGAAAATGTGTTTTCCTCATAAAAACACCCGGCAAAACCGTAAAATGGCTTGCCGGGTGTTCCAGGGGCTGTCAGATCAGCCGCTTTCTCATTTCTGAAATAAAGTATAGAGAACCGGTAATGATGATGACATCATCCGCTCCGTCTTTTTGTTCTATCCACTCTTTCACACTGTCCGGGTTCTCATCAAAGCTCTTATCCGCAAGACCGCTTGCATTGTAAAGGTCTTCGGCGCTTGCGGCACGCGGAAAGTCAAATGACGCAAAATGAATGGAATCTGCTTCGGTTTCAAGCTTTTTAATCATTTCCTGATACGGTTTGTCTTTTAATGCGCTGAATACGACATGGACGCTTTTATCGGCAAATCGCTGCCTGATCGTTTCTGTCAGCGTATCAACGCCTTCTTCATTATGGGCGCCGTCCGCAAACACTAAAGGGCGGCTTTGAAGCTGTTCAAACCGGCCCGGCCATGAAGCTTTTTTCAGACCGTTTCGCAATGCTTCTTCAGAAATGGCAGTGATTTTCAGGCGATTCAGCCATTCAGCGGCCAATATCGCCAAGGCCGCATTCTGCCTTTGATGAATGCCGATCAGCGACGTTTGAACGTCCTCATAACATTTCGTTTCCGTTTCCAGCGAAAAGCTTTCGCCGGACGGAAGCGCCGCACCATTAAACAGTCTGCATGTTTTATATAGCGACTGGCACGGAGCCTGCTTTTCTTCGGCCTCCGCTTCAATAACGCCGAGTGCTTCCGGCTGATTGACACCTGTAATGACCGGAGTGGCATTTTTAATAATACCGGCTTTCTGCCCGGCGATATCCTCGATGGTATTTCCTAAAATCGCCATATGGTCATGTCCGATGCTTGTAATGACCGACAAAAGCGGTTTCACAATATTGGTTGAATCAAATGTGCCGCCGAGCCCCGCTTCAAAAATGACAAAATCGATATCATCCCGCTTCGCAAAATATAAAAATGCACACGCTGTAATGATTTCAAATTCTGTCACCGTTCCGGCATCGGTTTTATCAATCTCATCGACTATCGGTTTAATTTCATTAACGAGCGCTCTCCATTCCTCATCAGAAATCGGCGTGCCGTTTACGCTGATACGCTCATTGAACGTAATGATGTAGGGAGATGTGAATGTGCCGACCGTATAACCGGCTTCTTGAAGCACGGAACGGATAAAAGAGACGGTGGAGCCTTTGCCGTTTGTGCCCGCGACATGAATGGCGCGGATGTTCTTTTCCGGATGTTCCAATTTTTCCATCAGCCTTTCCATACGGAGAAGGCCCGGCTTAACGCCGAACTTAAGTCTGCCGTGAATCCAGCTGATCGCTTCTTTGTACGTATTAAACAATGAAATCCCCTCTTTTATACAACAAGGCGGTTTCTTAGGAAACCGCCCCCGCTGTTTTATCAGCCTTTCAGCTCTGCGATCCGCTGCCGGACAGCTTCGCGTTTTGCCGTGTAGTCTTTCTCTTTTGCGCGTTCTTCTTCAATGACTTGCTCAGGAGCTTTTTTGATGAATCCTTCGTTGCCGAGTTTTTTCTGAACGCGTTCGACTTCTTTTGTCAGCTTGTCGAATTCTTTTTGCAGACGGGCGATTTCCTCATCGATGTTAATCAGCCCTTCAAGCGGCAGAATCACTTCCGCTCCGGTGACGACCGCTGTCATCGCTTTGTCTGCCGCGGTGATATCCGTCCCGATTTTCAGCGTGCTCGGATTCGTGAAACGCTCAACGTAAGAACGGTTCTTCTCAAGGCGTCCGGCAATATCTTCCGTAGATGTTTTAATGTAAAGTTCAACCTGCTTACTCATCGGCGTGTTAACTTCGCTTCGGATATTGCGGACAGAACGGATTAATTCAACAAGCAGTTTCATATCCGCCGCTGCCTCTTTGTCCGTATGTTCCGGAACCGGAACAGGCCAAGAGCTGATCGTGATTGACTCGCCTTCATGAGGAAGGTGCTGCCAGATTTCCTCTGTTAAGAACGGCATAAACGGGTGCAGAAGACGCATCGTCTGGTCAAGCACGTACGCAAGAACAGAGCGGGTTGTTTTCTTCGCCGCTTCATCTTCCCCGTACAGCGGAAGCTTCGCCATTTCAATATACCAGTCGCACACATCGTCCCAGATAAAGTTGTACAGATGGCGTCCGACTTCACCGAATTCATAACGATCCGCAAGCTGGGTTACGTCTTCAATCGTTTCATTCAGTCTTGTAAGAATCCACTTATCAGCAACTGATTTTTCACCGGACAGATCAAGTTCGTCATACGTCATGCCGTCCATGTTCATTAAAGCAAAACGGGAAGCGTTCCAAATTTTATTTGCGAAATTCCATGTGGATTCCACTTTTTCATAGCTGAAACGGAGATCCTGCCCAGGTGAGCTTCCGGTTGCCAGGAAGTAGCGCAGTGAATCCGCTCCGTACTTGTCGATGACATCCATCGGATCAACGCCGTTCCCAAGGGATTTACTCATTTTTCTGCCCTGCTCGTCACGGATTAAGCCGTGGATCAGCACGTCTTTGAACGGGCGCTCACCTGTAAACTCAAGACCTTGGAAAATCATCCGGGATACCCAGAAGAAGATGATGTCATACCCTGTCACAAGCACATCGGTTGAGTAATAACGCTTAAAGTCTTCAGCATTTCCATCAGGCCAGCCCATTGTAGAAAACGGCCACAGCGCGGAGCTGAACCATGTATCAAGCACGTCTGAATCCTGTTCCCAATTTTCGCTGTCCTCAGGCGCTTCAAGGCCGACATACACTTCTTTTGTTTCTTTATGATACCAAGCCGGGATGCGGTGGCCCCACCAAAGCTGACGGGAAATACACCAATCACGGATGTTTTCCATCCAGTGCAGGTACGTTTTCTCGAAACGGTCAGGAACGAAGTGAACTTTCTCTTCTTTCGACTGAAGGTCAACCGCCGCATCGGCCAGCGGCTGCATTTTGACAAACCATTGTGTGGACAGATACGGCTCAACAACGGCGCCGCTTCTCTCACTGTGTCCGACTGAATGCATATGGTCTTCGATTTTAAAGAGAACGCCTGTCTCCTGAAGGTCTTTGACGAGTTTTTTGCGGCATTCAAACCGGTCCATTCCGTTATACTGCAGCGCTTTTTCATTCATTGTTCCGTCTTCATTCATGACGAGAATCCGTTCTAAATTGTGGCGGTTTCCGAGTTCAAAGTCATTCGGGTCATGGGCAGGCGTGATTTTAACGGCTCCTGATCCGAATTCCATGTCAACGTAATCATCGCCGACGATCGGAATTTCGCGGTTTGTAATCGGCAGAATCACCGTTTTGCCGATTAAGTGCTTGTAGCGCTCATCTTCAGGATGAACCGCGACAGCCGTGTCGCCAAGCATCGTTTCCGGACGGGTGGTCGCGATTTCAATTGAGCCTGAACCGTCTGCTAACGGATAGCGCAAATGATAAAACGCGCCCTGTACGTCTTTGTAAATCACTTCAATATCGGACAAAGCCGTTTTTGTGGCAGGGTCCCAGTTGATGATATATTCGCCTCTGTAAATCAAACCTTTTTCGTACAATTTGACGAATACTTCACGCACGGCTTTGTTCAGCCCTTCATCAAGAGTAAAACGTTCGCGCGAATAATCGAGCCCGAGCCCCATTTTGGCCCATTGGCTGCGGATGAAATCAGCGTACTCTTCCTTCCACTTCCACGTTTCTTCAAGAAACTTTTCGCGGCCAAGGTCATAGCGGCTTGTACCCTGTTCGCGGAGTTTCGCTTCGACTTTTGCCTGAGTGGCAATCCCGGCGTGATCCATCCCCGGAAGCCAGAGCACGTCATAGCCCTGCATGCGTTTCATACGCGTAACGATATCTTGCAGCGTCGTATCCCACGCATGACCGAGGTGCAGCCTGCCCGTCACGTTCGGCGGCGGAATGACGACAGAATACGGCTGTTTCGTTTGATCGCCGCCCGCTTCAAAATATTTTCCTTTCAGCCAAAAATCATAGCGGCCTTTTTCAATCGCAGACGGATCATATTTTGTCGGCATTGTTTGTTCGTTTGTATCCATGATAACCCTCCAGCATGTTTAGAAATGGCTGAGCAACTAAAAAAGAGCCTTCATCCTGATAAAGGACGAAAAGCTCTTTCGCGGTACCACCTTTTTTCATGAACAGATTTGTTCATGCACTTAAACGGATAACGGGTGCGGCCCGAATTTCTCTACTGTATGTTCAAGAAATTATGCTCCCGGGCGACCTTCCAATGAGACGGCATAAGAAGCCTTTCAGCACAGTAGCTTCTCTCTCTTCATGCGTCTTTCTTGTACTCTTCCCGTTCAAAGCAGGTGTATTTATATCAGCTCATGATCTTATTTATTATGTTCTTTATTATAGTAAAAGTGTTTTTGTTTCGTCAATCATCTTTTCCAAAAACCGCTGCCGTCATACATAAATGGGCATGCACCCCGCCCTTTCCCTCACATACGATACAAAGAAAGGCGAATGTAAGGAGGAATTGCCGTGAGAAAAAAATTCAATTCTTATTCGCTCCCCCCGTGGGCCAGACAGGTCCGCCTTGTATCAGCGCAAGTCATTGTACCGATTACGATCTTTCAGGGGATCAGGACGATTTTCTTTCCGACGACTTTTGACGTCCTGCTGCTTGCCATCCTGCTGTTTTTAGCATGCGCCCTGCATTTGGAATGGATATAGAAAAACGAGTCCCGCTATGAAGAGGACTCGTTTTCCGCCTTTCTTTTTTTCTCCTGCTCAATCTGATACACCTTCATGAGAAAAGGTTCAACATTTTTCATCTGCCAAAACGCTCTTAATAACTGCGTGCACTCTTCTTTCTCAGAACCCCTTTGGGCGGTTTGATACCGTTTCAGCACTTTGTACATGCCGCTCGGATAAGCCATATAGCTGAGAAACAGGCTGATTTCCGCTTCACGGAGGGGGAATGATTTGTGATACGTATAAAACCATTCAAGGCACTCCGGACACGCTTTCGGATAGCTTCTGAACATTCTGGAGTAAAAGCCGAGCAGATCATTTTGCGGAGGTCCGAGCCCGGCTTTCTCGAAATTTGTAAAAAAGCCCGTTCCCACATCATTATATAGAAAATGGCGGCTCGATAAGCTGCCGTGATTGATCACCGCTCTCGTTTTGTCATGATCCTTTGCCGCGTCAAACCATTCTTCCAGACGTTCAAGAGCAAAATTAACGGCTGAAACCGTTTCTGTAAGATACGTAACAGCCTGCAATTCAAAAGGAGAAAGGTACCACTCTTTTTCCGCCCGGTCGGCAAATTGTTCATAGACGAGCTTATCATTTTCCCAATCTCTTTTCGTCAGTTCATAAAAGCCGCTGATATCTTCAGTCCGGATTTGGATGTCCCGCACGGTCGCGGAATGGAGCTTCGCCACCTCTTTAAAAAGGTAAACATGTTTTTGATCCCGTTCTTCTTCCTGATCGTACTGAAGCCAGGGCATTAAATAATAAGACGCCTCCGTCCGGCTTCCCGCAAAAAAATCGCCTGCATGCGTGCGGTAGATCGGAACAAATGAACGGTAGCCTTTCTCCTCAATCTCAATCATATAGTCCGTAAATTCACTGCTGCGGGCCGGCTTGAGCTGTTTCAAAGCAAAAATGCCGTGGTTTGAGTAGACTTTCCATACATGCGGGCTGACAGGCTCAATATATTCGGCCGCCAGCCCGTATTCCTGAAGCACTGATTGGACTGCTTCCATTCCATTCACCACATTTTTACGGCCTCTTTGTGCTTACGCATGGCTGTTATTATATTCAGGTATATACAGAAGCTGACCTTCTTCCAGTTCGTCATCAAACGATAAAGCATTCGTTCTGATGAGCTGCTGGGATGTGATGTCATATCGTTCACACACCCGGTCGATTGTATCTTGCTGCTGTACGATGCAGATTTTCATTCTTGAAAACTTTTCTTCTTCTCTGGTAAATAATTTCGTCAAATAATGAGAGTTGTCATTTTCCCTCTGCTCCGTTTTCGATGCCGCTTCTTGATTCTCTCTTGCTTTAAGCGGCTCAGACGGCTCAGATGCCGCCGGTTCCTCAGGAGGCAGTTTGGAAAACTGAAAGGACAAATCAAGAGGCTCCCCGGTTTCCTCCTCCGGCTGCGCCATCTTCCTCACCTCAACTTCAAATCCTTCATCAGCCTGAGCTTCTTCCTCAAGAAACTTAGGTGCGCTGTAAAATTCCTCTTCCCGCGGTTCCGGAACGAACTCGCGATAAGCAGGCGCCTGCTCTTCTTCAAAAACCGCAGTCTCATCTTCGGCTTCTTCCGCCTCCTCTTGATCACTCTGACGGAGAAGCGGTTCAGCCTCAGGCTGCTCTTCTTTTTGAAGGACGGGCAGTTCCTCAATCTCTGCTTTATCGGCATGCGGGGTCAGAGTAAAAGCAGGGGAAAACGGTTCAACATCATCTGCTGTTTCTTCAAGCATTTCCGCTGAATCATCCTCAGATACAGGTTCATTCCTCTCAGCCGCCATGATTGCAGGCTCCTCAAGCTCCTCAGCCTCTTCCGGCTCTTCTTCCTCCAGGATGGCAGCGGGAGGGGGAGGCTCAGTATATGAGACAGGTTCCGGCGCCTCTTCCAGCCTCAGACCAGGGGCAGGTTCTTCAGTTTCCTCAGCCTCCTCTTCTTCCTCCTGCCTGAGTATAGGCGGAGTCTCTTCCTCATTCTCCCCGACTTCTTGTGCCGCTTCTTCTGATAGAGCCAGGGGTTCTTCAGCTTCAGGCAGAGGTTCTTCATGCCTATGGCGTATCACTAATTCAGGTTCGTTTTCTTCCTCAGAGCGATGGTCAGCCAGATTGATCATTTCTTCTCTGGCAAATTCAGGCGCCACATACAGAGGGATCTCCGGCTCTTTTGGCTCGGATTCCTCAAGCAGCCCTTCAATTGCCAAATCAGCCTGAATGGTTAAAATCCTTGAATCCGTTAACTGATAATCAAAGGCATCAATAAAAACGAAGACGTCATTGAGGTGGCTCACTTTATTTTTCGGAATCGTGATATCCACCGGGAAGCAATGAAGGAGCTCAGCTGTGCCATCCTCCCTCGCCCTCACTTCCTCTACATGTCTCAGCTCTCTTCCAAGCTCTTCGAATTGACTGCTGTGATCTATGTTGTACTCGCCAGTAAGTTCTAATGATCCTTTAATTGAGACATAATCATTTACTTCCTGCACCCTGATATCAGGGTCTAATGAAATCGAAAGTAATTCAGAAACTTCCTGTCCTTTTTGGAAACAGATTGATTCTTCAACAGAAAATTGCAACCGGTGATTATGCGGCAAGTTCATATCCTCCTTTCATCTAATCCTTACAATTAGATGTCACTAAAGGTGTATGCCGCAATATGGATAAATATGATAAAGGAGGCATTGAAAAAAGCCGATACAAGACTTTCTTGCATCGGCTTTTCGGTATCAGCGGCTGATCGCCTGGAACACTTTCTCAGCAGCTTGAATGGTTTTTTCGATATCCTCCATTGTATGCGCAGTGGAGAGAAACAATCCTTCAAATTGAGACGGCGGCAGAAATACGCCTGCGTCAGCCATCCCTTTATAATATTTGGCGAACAGCTTTAAATCAGATGATTTGGCTGTTTCATAGTTAATGACAGGCTCGTTTGTGAAAAAGAATCCGATCATTGAACCCGCACGGTTAAACGTGTGCGGAATCCCATGTGCTTCAGCGGCTTTTGAAATGCCTTCTTCAAGCATATCGCCTTTTTTCACAAATTCTTGATAAGATTCAGGTGTGAGCTGCTGTAACGTCTCAAGTCCCGCTGTCATGGCAAGCGGATTCCCTGACAAGGTTCCCGCCTGGTAGATCGGACCGCTCGGAGCGATTCTTTCCATGATTTCGGCTTTGCCGCCATACGCACCGACAGGAAGACCGCCGCCGATGACTTTGCCGAGACAAGTTAAATCAGGCGTCACGCCGAAATATCCTTGCGCACAGTTATAGTCCACGCGAAAACCGGTCATAACCTCATCAAAAATGAGCAGCGCGCCATATTGTTCCGTAATGTCACGAAGCCCTTGTAAAAACCCTTCCTGCGGCGGAACAACGCCCATATTGCCGGCTACCGGCTCAACAATGACTCCGGCGATATCTTCACCGTACTCCCGGAATGCGAGTGCAACGCTTTCCAAGTCGTTGTACGGAACGGTAATCGTATTCATCGCAATCCCTTCAGGTACACCCGGGCTGTCCGGAAGACCGAGTGTCGCCACTCCCGATCCCGCTTTGATCAGCAGTGAATCACCGTGGCCGTGGTAACAGCCTTCGAATTTTAAAATTTTGTTGCGGCCGGTATATCCTCTTGCCAGACGAAGGGCGCTCATTGTCGCCTCTGTGCCGGAGCTGACCATCCGCACGATTTCAACAGACGGCACACGGTCAATGACCAATTTGGCCAGTTCGTTTTCCACTTCAGTGGATGCCCCGAAACTTGTCCCGTTTTCTGCTACTTTTTTCAGGCTTTCAACGACGCGGTCATTGGTGTGGCCCAAAATGAGCGGTCCCCAGCTCAGCACATAGTCAATATATTCATTGCCGTCAATATCAAAAATTTTCGATCCTTTGCCGCGCTGCATAAAAATCGGATCCATATCAACTGATTTAAACGCGCGCACCGGACTGTTCACTCCGCCCGGCATCAGTTTCTGCGCTTCTTTAAAAGCGGCTTTTGATTTTTCATAGCTTCTCATCTGCCTCAGCTCCCGTCAAATGAAATCGTTACTCAGCAAGCCATTTTGCTGCGTCTTTTGCATGATACGTCATAATCAGATCAGCGCCTGCACGTTTCATGCTCGTTAAAATTTCAAGCACCATTTCTTTTTCTTTAATCCAGCCGTTCTGGGCTGCAGCTTTCACCATGGAATACTCCCCGCTCACATTATAAGCGACCAGCGGCAGGTGATGGCGGTTTTTCACATCACGCATAATATCTAAGTATGACATAGACGGTTTGACGATTAAAAAGTCAGCGCCTTCTGCGGCGTCTGATTCTGCCTCACGAAGCGCTTCCAGGCGGTTGGCCGGATCCATCTGATAAGTTTTTCGGTCGCCGAACTGCGGCGTGCTGTCAGCCGCATCGCGGAACGGGCCGTAAAATTCACTTGAATATTTCACTGCATAAGACATGATCGGAATATTTGTGAACCCTTCTTTGTCAAGCGCTTCTCTGATCACTGTGACGAAACCGTCCATCATATTTGAAGGAGCGATGATGTCAGCGCCTGCTTTGGCTTGGCTGACGGCTGTCTGAGCCAGCAGTTCAAGCGACTCGTCATTGAGGATTTCTCCGTCTTTGACGACACCGCAATGGCCGTGGTCCGTGTATTCGCAGAGGCATGTATCAGCGATGACGATCATTTCAGGATAATGCTTTTTAATTTCAGCAATCCCTTTTTGCACAATGCCGTGATCGTGAAAAGCCTGTGTTCCGCAGGCATCTTTTTCTTCAGGCACGCCGAAAACGATGACCGATTTAATGCCGAGTGATATCAGCTCAGCCATCTCATCCTTCAATAAATCAAGGGATACATGGTAAACCCCCGGCATGGAAGAAACTTCTTTTTTTCCTTCAAGCCCTTCAACGACAAATAGAGGGTAAATAAAATCTGAAGGGTGAAGACGTGTTTCTCTTACTAAATCTCTCATCGCAGCGTTCGCGCGCAAACGGCGGTGTCTGTTAAATGTTTGATTCATCATTATCTATCCTTTCCCGACATGCTGCACATGACGTCCAGCATGCCTTCAATCGTATAAGTGTCAGGCACATGGGATGAGATCCCGTATTCCAATAGCGCTTTCTCTGTCAAAGGGCCGATGCTGATATAGCTCGCGCCGCTGTTTTTCCACGCTTTTTCTCCGTTTCCGACCGCATGCATAAACGTATGCACCGCCGATGAACTGGTAAATGTAATAAAATCAAAATGAGAGCGGGATGCAGCCTGTCTCAGCTCGTCCATGCCTTGTTCATCCTGAATGGTATTGTACAATACCCATTCCCTTATTTGATAGCCAAGCGGCTCAAGCCCCGCTTTTATGACATCACGTGATAAATTGCCCTTTATCACTGAAATGGGTTCGGCAGCTGATGCGTGCCGTTTTAATGTATCAGCCAGACATTCGGCCACATACTCGTCAGGCATCGCATCCGTCCCGGCTCCCCGCTCTTTCAAGGCTCGCGCAGTCTTTTCACCGACGGCTGCGATTTTTTTCCGTCCGGAAAGCGCAAGACCGTGCCGATCAAGGTAGGAAAAAAAGAACCGGACGCCGTTTACGCTTGTAAACACAAGCCATCCCGGCTCAGAAAGGTCTTCCCGGAGACTGTCCGCGCATTCATCCGGGAGCGCTTCCTGAAAAGCGATCAGCGAAGCGGAAACAGCCGTTCCGCCGAGCGCCTCCACTTTTTTTCGAAACGGAGCGGCCTGTCTTTTGTTCCGGGTGACAAGCACGGTCTTTCCTTGTAAAGGAAGGTCATTTGCCATCCTGATCGAGCTCCTGTTTCACGCTGTCGATTAAGTCTTTCGCTCCTTTTTCAGACATCTGCGCCGCACAGCGTTTCCCGATTTCTTCCGGATCATGTCCCGCCGCTGTTTCTTTATAAATCGTCTTTCCGTCCGGAGATGCAACCAGACCGACCAGCTCAACTTCATCCCTGTCATTGACGGACGCATACCCGGCAATCGGCACCTGGCAGCCGCCTTCCATCGCGTGTAAGAAAGCCCGTTCGGCTGCCACCGTGCGCTGCGTATACTCATCGGTGAATTGCGCAAACAGCTTCAAAAGCTCCTCATCCGACTCTCTGCATTCAATGGCAAGAGCGCCTTGGCCGACCGCAGGCAGACAGCGGTCCGGTTCGAGGAATTCAGATACGACATCATCTTTCCAGCCCATTCTTGAAAGACCCGCAGCAGCTAAAATAATCGCATCGTAATCCTCCGTCTCAAGCTTTTGAAGTCTCGTATCTATGTTTCCTCTGATCCACTTAATAGTAAGATCAGGACGCTCAGCAAGAATCTGGGCGCTTCTTCTTAAACTGCTGGTGCCGATAATGCCGCCTTCTTTTATGTCCTCCAGCTTTTGATGCCCCTTCGAAATCAGCGCATCACGCGGATCCTCACGTTTTGGTATGCAGCCGATGACAAGACCATCAGGCAAAACAGCGGGCATGTCTTTCATGCTGTGGACCGCCATATCAATCTCCAGATGCAGCAGCGCCTGTTCAATCTCTTTGACAAACAAACCTTTGCCGCCCACTTTTGACAGTGTGACATCGAGGATGCGGTCGCCTTTTGTGACAATCTCCCGGATTTCAAAGTTATAGGAAGGATTCAATTCCTTCAGTTTGTTAATCACCCATTTTGTCTGGGTCATAGCCAGCTTGCTCCGTCTGGAACCTACCTTAATCGTTCTCATTTTCTTTCCTCCCGAATCTGTTTGGGCGCGTGACGTTAACTGAACCAATGGAATTGCGACAGGCTTCCGAGCAGGAAGTAATTAATCATCAGCACGAGAAAACATGCTGAATTCCATAACGCCGCCACTTTTCCCTGCAGTTCCTTAATCATTCTGATATATAAATAGTAGCTGTATAAAAGCAGCACAATAAACGAGCCGAGCACTTTTGAATCAAACCAGTACAGCGTTTCCAGAGACACATACGCCCAGATCACGCCTAATATCAGGCTTAACAGCAGCATCGGAACCCCGATGACATTTAAAACGTAAGCCATATAATCAAGTTTTGACAAATCTTCAATTCTCAACAGCCATTTTCCCCATTTTTTCTTCTTTAATAAAGAATATTGAAACTGATAAAGAAGCGAAAAGACAAAAGAAAGGGAAAACGCGCCGTATGAGAGAATCGCCATTGTAATATGAATGACCAAAAGCTCTGAGACCAGCTGGCCGGAAAAGGCGGCCGAATGCTGATCCGTCGGTGAAAATGTATGGATCGCAATCATCGAGAAACCGATGACATTCGTGAAAAACACGATAAAATCAACCCGCAGGATCTGCGTGACAACAAGTGAGAGCGTGACAAGCACCCACGCATAAAAGTAAAGGGCCTCTGTAATATTTAAGACCGGAAATCTGCCCGTCTTCCACATAAAGTAAGAAAGATAGACGGTTTGCAGAGTCCAGACAATAGAAAGCAACCAGAAGGCCATTTTCCCAGCCTTCCGGTTGTGTTGAAGAAAATCTATAAAGTAAAAAAGGACGCTTATTGCGTAAATCACAATTGTCGCTTCATTAAGCCTTGCCATTGCTGTATCAATCATACAGCGCTCACTCACTTACAAGCGGACGCAAGCCCGTTTTTGTTTCTGCCTTTTGAAGCGAATGAACCGTCTGGCGGTTATCCAGGCTTTTGTCCAGCTGACGGCCGGCTTCATCCTCAATATCGAAAATCTGCATAAACAGCTTCAGCTTTTCCTCAGAATCCGCTTCAGCCGCAAGCTCTTTCGCTTTCAGAATCGGATCGCGCAGCATTTGGTTAATGATGCTCTTCGTATGTTTGCTGAGAAGCTTTTTCTCTCTTACCGTCAGATGAGGCAGCTTGCGCTCAATGCTCTGCATCGTATCGGACTGGATAGACAGCGCCTTTTCACGAAGCGCCGAAATGACCGGCACAACGCCGAGCGTATTAAGCCACTGCTTAAACTCAACAATTGCCGCTTCAATGAACAGCTCGACTTTTTCAGCAGTTTCACGGCGTTCTTGTAAGTTGGCTTCAACGATTCCTTCAAGGTCGTCAATATCGTACAGAAAAACACCTTCAAGATCGTTCAGCGCAGGGTCAAGGTCTCTCGGAACAGCGATATCCACCATAAATAACGGGCGGCCCTTCCGCTGTCTGCCCGCTCTCTCCATCATATCTTTAGACACGACAAAATCACTTGCGCCTGTCGAGCTGATTAAAATATCAGCTTCAGCAAGTGCATGTTCAAGCTGGTTTAAGCTGCGCGCTTCTCCGGAAAAACGGTCAGCAAGTTCTTTTGCCTTTAAAAACGTTCTGTTGATGACCGTTACTTTCCCTATGCCCTGGCCGTGCAGGTTTTCTGCGGCAAGCTCGCCCATTTTTCCCGCACCGATAATCAAAATGTGCTTATTTGACAGAGAGCCGAAGATTTTTTTCGCGAGTTCAACGGCTGCGTAACTGACGGATACGGCATTGGCGCCGATATCGGTTTCAGCATGCGTGCGTTTACCGACGGTCACCGCCTGTTTAAACAGCTCATTGAAAATGGTGCCGATTGTCTTTTCTGTCTGCGCTGTTTTAAAGCTCGAACGGACCTGGCCGAGGATTTGCGTTTCTCCGATGACCATGGAATCCAAACCGCACGCCACTCGGAATAAATGCTCAATCGCCGCGTCGCTCTCATAAAATTTCAGAAACGGAGACAGCTCTTCTTTCGGCAGAGAAAACCATTCGGATAAAAATGTCTTTATATAATAACGGCCGGTATGAAGCTGGTCGACCACCGCATAAATTTCAGTGCGGTTGCAGGTTGACACGATAATGTTTTCAAGAACGCTTTTTTCTTCTTTTAAACGGAGCATCGCTTCTGCAAGCTCATCCGGCTGAAAACTTATTTTTTCGCGTATTTCAATAGGGGCGGATTTATAATCTACTCCCACAACAAGAATATGCATAGCCTTTCATGCACCCCCGTACATCGCATTTTATTTATAATCATTCTAACATAGAATTTATTATTTATAATGATTATAACATAGTTTCTTCGTGAAAATGTGAACAGATTTCAAACATGTTATGCTATAGTATAAAAAGCTTCGTTTCCTCTGTAATCATCATACTAAAAATCCTTTACTGCGGGTAGGTGACAGGATGAAAAAAACATCAATTTTATTACCGGGACTTCTGCTTGCCGCTTCATTATTCGCTTGGCTTCAGAGCGGACAGGTTCACCTGTTTGCAAATCAGGGAGAATGGCCAGTGCTCCTTATGCTTTTGGGCGCCGTACTCTTGTATCAGGGCAAAAAGGAAACTGCGGGATCTCACGTCCTAATCGGCATGCTTTTGTTCGGTATAGGTTTGCATTTTTTCGCCAAACCTGAGCTCTCATGGTGGCCGGGAGATTTTGAAATGCTGCTCTTTGTATTCGGGTTCTCCTTATTTGCGGCTGCCAGAAAAGAATATGTATACGAAGCGGCTGCCATGATTGGTTTTTCCCTCTTTTTATACTTCTTTAAACAAATTACGGCGTGGCTGGAATCCGTCCACATTCCGACCGAATATTTCAAAACATACTGGCCGTATGTTTTCATCGGAATCAGCCTTTTATTATTGTTTATCAAGCGGAACAAAACTATACGATAAAACCCAAAACGCACTGCGTTTTGGGTTTTTCATTACCGGCTGATCATTTTTTTAATGGCTCCCCACGCCTCATCTTTGCCTTTTTTTGTTTCAGAGGAAAATAAAATCAGCTCATCTTCAGGGTCCATATCAAGCGTCTGCTTGACAACCTTTAAGTGCTTGTCCCATTTTCCTTTTGGAATTTTATCCGCTTTTGTCGCAATGACGATGACGGGAATGCCGTAATACTTCAGGAATTCATACATGTTCACGTCTTCAGCAGACGGCGCGTGTCTGAGGTCGACAATCTGCACGCAGGCTTTCAGCTCTTCACGGGTCGTCATATAAGTTTCAATCATTCTCCCCCATGCTTCCCGCTCGCTTTTGGAAACTTTCGCAAACCCGTACCCGGGAACGTCGACAAAATGCAATTCATCATTGATGATGTAAAAGTTTAAGGTCTGTGTTTTCCCCGGTTTTGATGACGTTCTGGCCAGGTTTTTCCGATTGATTAATGAATTGATAAAAGATGACTTTCCTACATTTGATCTTCCCGCCAGCGCGATTTCCGGAAGCCCCCCAACAGGGTACTGCTCAGGTTTGACCGCGCTGATCACGATTTCTGACTTTGTGACTTTCATTTCTTCTCTCCTACTAAGGCATGTTCCAAAACGTCATCGAGATGAGACACAAATATAAATTTCAGCCCTTCTCTGACGCTTTCAGGAATATCCTCTATATCTTTTTCGTTATCTTTAGGCGCAATAATCGTGGTCAGGCCCGCTCTGTGCGCGCCGAGCGCCTTTTCTTTCAGTCCGCCGATCGGAAGCACGCGGCCCCGCAGCGTGATTTCCCCGGTCATACCGACTTCGCGTTTTACCGCACGGTCCGTTAATGCCGATACGAGCGCAGTAGCCATCGTAATTCCCGCAGAAGGGCCGTCTTTCGGCACCGCTCCTTCAGGGACATGGATATGAATGTCATACTTCTCATGGAATTTCGGGTCGATTCCGAGCTGCTCCGTTTTCGAGCGGACATAACTGAAAGCGGCCTGCGCGGATTCCCTCATGACATCTCCGAGCTTCCCGGTCAGAATCAGCTTTCCTTTTCCCGGTGACAGTGACACTTCGATTGAAAGCGTATCTCCGCCGACCGTCGTGTACGCCAGACCCGTGACAACTCCGACTTGATCCTCGGTTTCCGCCTGTCCGTATCTGAATATCCGTTTTCCGAGATAGTCGGCCAGATTTTTCTCTGTAACGGTAATGCGTTTTCTCTCTTCAGAAACAATGGCCTTTGCAGCCTTTCGGCAAATGGCCGCAATCTGGCGTTCAAGCGTTCTCACGCCGGCTTCCCTCGTATAGTAGCGGATGATGTCAGTAATGGCCTGATCCCGAATCTGCAGGCTGCTCTTTGTGAGCCCGTGCTCTTTAATCTGTTTCGGAAGCAGGTGGTCCTTTACGATCTCCAGCTTTTCGTTCTCAGTATAACCCGACAGGCTGATAATCTCCATTCTGTCTCTGAGAGGGCCCGGTATGGAACCAAGGTTATTCGCAGTCGCGATAAAAAGCACTTTCGATAAATCGAACGTTTCTTCAATATAGTGGTCGCTGAATGTGCTGTTTTGTTCCGGATCCAGCACCTCAAGCATCGCCGAAGACGGATCGCCTCTGAAATCAGATGACATTTTATCAATCTCATCGAGGAGAAAGACCGGATTTTGTTTGCCGGCTTTTTTCATTCCCTGGATAATCCGGCCCGGCATCGCTCCGACGTATGTACGCCGATGGCCGCGGATTTCAGATTCATCGCGCACTCCGCCCAGTGAAATTCTCACAAACCGGCGTCCCATGCTCGTACTGATTGATTTTGCAAGAGATGTTTTTCCGACTCCCGGCGGTCCGGCCAGACAAAGAATCGGCCCTTTCAGCGTTTTCGTCAGCTGTTTCACGGCCAGGTACTCCAGAATCCGTTCTTTCACTTTCTCTAAACCGTGATGCTCTTTGTCTAAGATTTCCCCGGCTTTTTTAATATCCAGTTTATCTTCTGTTTCGTCCGACCACGGCAGAGCGATGAGCCAGTCAATATAGTTGCGGATAACAGAGCTTTCCGCTGAGCTTGACGGCACTTTTTCGTAACGGCTCAATTCCTTAAGCGCCGTTTCTTTGACACGCTCAGGCATGCCCGCTTCTTCTATCTTTTCCGTGAGCGACTGAACTTCACCGGTTTTACCTTCTTTGTCGCCAAGTTCCTTTTGAATGGCTTTCATCTGTTCACGCAAGTAGTATTCTTTTTGGGTGCGCTCCATCGAACGTTTGACGCGCTGACCGATTTTTTTCTCAATCTCCAGCACTTCTTTTTCATTATTAATCGAACGGATGACCTTATTCAGACGTTCTTTAATATCCGCCGTTTCTAAAATGTCCTGCTTGTCCTTTAATTTCAGCGGGAGATGAGAAGCGACGATGTCCGCCATTCTGCCGGGCTCTTCAATATCAGTTACAGCCGCATACGTTTCTGCGGAGATTTTTTTAGAAATTTTTATGTACTGGTCAAAATGGTCCAGCAGCGTCCGCATAAGCGCCTCATCTTCGACGTCTTTCGAATCGTCCTCATGCATCAGCTGTATATCGACCGAAGTATAATCTTCTAGTTCGGTGTA
Organism: Bacillus siamensis KCTC 13613; assembly: GCF_000262045.1. Classification (GTDB taxonomy): domain Bacteria; phylum Bacillota; class Bacilli; order Bacillales; family Bacillaceae; genus Bacillus; species Bacillus siamensis. Next base: position 300,684 of record NZ_AJVF01000041.1, on the reverse strand, counting down.
TTCAAGGATCTGCGCCCGCTGAATACCTTCTACAAGCACTCTGATCGTACCGTTGGGCAGCTTCAGCATCTGTTTGATTTTTGTATAAGTGCCGACGGTGAAAATGTCGTCTTCACCCGGTTCGTCTATCGAAATATCCTGCTGAGTGGCTAAAAAAATCATATGATCATGCATCATTGCCTGTTCAAGAGCCTGAACCGACTTGTCCCGGCCTACATCTAAATGTAAAACCATCGTCGGGTATACCAATAAACCTCTTAAAGGGAGGAGCGGGATGCTGCGTTTTGTATCTTCTGCCATATGACTGACACCTCCGTGACTTTAGTATGAACCATTATAATACAACTTTTTCATCGTTGTACAATTCCGGGATCGGGCTTTAACCGGCTTACCGCCTGCCCAGTATATAAAACAGTCTCTTCGTAGTATACCCTTTCTTTCTGTTCTGAAAAAGGAAAAGATGTCCTCCATAAAAAAACCCCATTATAAAAATGGGGTTTATACGGATTCTTTATTCATTTGGATATCAAACGGTTTTTGTTCTGAAGGCGGATCAACCAATATGACGTCAAGTACTTCCTGGAACGTTTTTACCGCTTTAATGGTGATTCCGTCTATTCGTTTCAGAATGGACTGCTGATTTTCGTAAGGAATAATAACGGTTTTAGCTCCGGCCTGTTTCGCGGCTTTAATTTTCGGAATGACGCCGCCGATCGGTTTGACAAGGCCCGTCAGGCTGATCTCTCCCGTCATCGCCACCGTATGGTCGATAGGGATGCGGTGAATCGCGGAAAAAATCCCCGCGGCCATCGCGATACCAGCTGACGGTCCGTCAATCGGACCTCCGCCCGGAAAATTGACATGAATGTCATAGTCCGAAGGTTTGATGCCCATTGTGCGAAGAACCGTCAGAACGTTTTCCACCGATCCCTTCGCCATGCTTTTGCGGCGGATCGACTTCGATTGGCTGCCGATGCTCTCTTCCTCTGCAATCCCCGTAATATTCAGGCTTCCTTTGTCCTGTGCAGGCGTGACATTCACTTCGATTTCCAGCAATGCGCCGCTGTTCGGCCCGTATACGGCAAGTCCGTTCACGATGCCGACTTGCGGTTCATCGGCGATTTTCTGCTCATTTTTAGGTGTGAGCTGACTGGAATGAACAACCCATTCTATATCTTCTGTCGTAATTTCTTTTCTGTCTTCGGTTACCGCCATGCCGGCAGCAATCTGGATCATATTGACGGCTTCACGGCCGTTTCTCGTATATGCGGTCAGTACATCGAGAGCCTCATCAGAAATCTCTTTCTGAATTTTGTCGGCCGCTTTTTTCGCTACGGTTTTAAGCTCATCCTTTTCCAGCTCACGGAAAAACACTTCAAGGCAGCGCGAACGGATGGCGGGGGGAATTTCAGTCGGCATTCTCGTCGTCGCTCCGATCAAGCGGAAATCCGCGGGAAGCCCATTTTGAAAAATATCATGAATATGATTCGGGATTTGCGTATTTTCCTCACTGTAATACGCACTGTCTAAAAAGACTTTCCGATCTTCAAGCACCTTCAGCATTTTATTCATCTGAATCGGGTGAAGCTCACCGATTTCATCAATAAATAGGACGCCGCCGTGCGCATGAGTCACAGCCCCCTGCTTCGGCTGCGGAATGCCCGCCTGACCCATCGCTCCCGCTCCCTGATAAATCGGATCGTGCACCGAACCGATAAGCGGATCGGCAATCCCCCGTTCATCAAATCGCGCGGTCGTCGCATCAAGCTCAACAAAAACGGCCTGATTTTGAAATGGTGACTGTTTATGCTTTTTCGCTTCTTCCAATACCAGACGCGCCGCAGCCGTTTTGCCGACTCCGGGAGGCCCGTAAATAATCACGTGCTGCGGATTCGGACCGCAAAGCGCAGCTTTTAACGCTTTAATCCCATCCTCCTGGCCGACAATATCCTGAAAGCTTTTCGGCCGCACCTTTTCTGATAAAGGTTCTGATAAACTGATGGCGCGCATTTTGCGAAGCTGTTCCATTTCTTTTTTTGATTCTTTATCTATCGTCACTTTTTGTGTACGCTGGTTTTTGAGCAGATTCCAAAAATATAATCCGATGACTATCCCGAAAAACAGCTGTACAAATAATGCGATCCCTGTCCAACTCATGCTGGTCCCTCCTGAAAACGATTTATGTATCCAATTCATTCCTCTGTCCGCTAGTATCTCCCAGCGAAGCCCGGAATAAACATTTTCAGAAGGGTCAGGACAAGAAAAAAAACCTCCTGATCAATTCGAGTCAGGAGGTTTTGTCATGTTATGCTGATGTTTTATCTTGGCCGACAACTGTGCCGTCTTTTAATACAAGACGAGGCGCTTCACCGTCTGCGACTGTCGATCCGGTAATGACACATTTTTCAATATCATCACGGGACGGCAGATCAAACATAACGTCAAGCATGATGCCTTCAATGATAGAACGCAGGCCGCGTGCGCCTGTTTTACGCTCGATCGCTTTTTTCGCAATTTCAGATAATGCCTCGCCTTCAAATTCAAGCTCGACATCATCAAGTTCTAACATTTTCTTGTATTGTTTGACTAGTGCGTTTTTAGGTTTAGTCAGAATTTCAACCAGTGCCGTTTCGTCAAGCTGCTCAAGGCTTGCAATGACAGGAAGACGGCCGATGAATTCAGGAATCAGACCGAAACGAAGCAAGTCTTCCGGAAGAACTTTAGAAAGCAGTTCTTCTTTTTCCAGGTCTGCCGCTTTATTATCTGAGCCGAAACCGATGACTTTTTGCCCGAGACGGCGTTTGATGATTTGTTCAATGCCGTCAAATGCACCGCCGCAAATGAACAGAATGTTCGTCGTATCGATCTGAATGAATTCCTGATGAGGATGTTTGCGTCCTCCTTGAGGCGGCACGCTTGCAACCGTTCCTTCAAGAATTTTCAGCAGCGCCTGCTGAACGCCTTCGCCTGATACGTCGCGTGTAATGGACGGGTTTTCAGATTTTCGCGCTACTTTATCGATTTCATCGATGTAAATAATGCCTTTTTCTGCTTTTTCCACATCATAGTCTGCAGCCTGAATCAGCTTGAGGAGGATGTTTTCTACGTCCTCACCGACATATCCGGCTTCAGTCAGAGATGTAGCGTCCGCGATCGCAAACGGAACGTTCAGAATACGCGCAAGCGTCTGGGCGAGAAGTGTTTTCCCGCTTCCAGTCGGCCCGATTAATGAAATATTACTTTTAGAAAGCTCGACATCATCCACTTTACTGTTGGAGTTGATGCGTTTGTAATGGTTGTATACCGCAACCGCAAGTGATTTCTTCGCCTGATCCTGTCCGATGACATATTCATTCAGAATCTCACGGATTTCCTGCGGCTTCGGAACGTCTTTAAATTCGACTTCTTCTTCTGTACCAAGCTCTTCCTCTACGATTTCTGTACAGAGCTCGATGCATTCGTCGCATATATATACACCCGGTCCTGCAACCAGCTTACGAACCTGATCTTGCGTTTTTCCGCAGAACGAGCATTTTAATTGTCCTTTTTCCTCGTTGAATTTAAACATTCTTTCACCCCTTAATCTTGTCTCACTTTTTCTTTTACCTGAAGGGCAAAAGAAAACGGTTCTTGCTACGATCGAGTATGTATTGCATTTTACCATACTTTCCAGTAAGACGGTAACAATGTGTTTCGCGCTTGCACATTCTATATGTATGACAAAAAACAGCCCGGCAATGACTATCTTGCCCCAAGAAAAAGAGTTATATCATAATTGTACAAAACAAGGCACGAAATAATCGCGCCCTGTTTCATTATGTCTATTATTATGAACCATATTAACGGTTTTCTACAAGAAAATCAATTGCTTTTCGAACTTTTAAATCTTCTTTCATCGCGTCAGTTGAACCGATTGCCTGCTTGATGTTTTCAACCGGCATGTTGTAAGCTTCAGCCATTTTAGTCAGCTCAGCTTCAACTTCTTCGTCAGTCACTTCAAGGTTTTCAGCTTGAGCGATCGCTTCAAGAGTCAGGTTTGATTTTACGCGTTTTGCGGCATCTTCTTTCATTTGCTCTTTTAACGCGTTTTCATCTTGACCTGAGAATTGAGTGTAAAGCTCAAGGTTCATGCCTTGCATTTGCAGACGCTGTTCGAATTCTTTCAGCATGCGGTCAAGCTCAGTGTCGATCATCGCTTGAGGAACATCAGCTTCAGCGTTTTCAGATGCTTTCAGCACAAGCTCTTCACGCAATTTAGCGTCAGCTTCATTTTCTTTCGCTTCTTCAAGGCGTTTTTTTGTTTTCTCAGTTAATTCAGCAAGCGTTTCAACTTCTTCGTCAATGTCTTTTGCGAATTCGTCGTTAAGCTCAGGAAGCTCTTTCGCTTTGATTTCATGAATTTTCACTTTGAAGACAGCTGGTTTGCCTGCAAGATCTTCAGCGTGGTACTCTTCAGGGAATGTTACTTCAACATCCTTTTCAGCTCCTGCTTCAAGACCAGTCAGCTGCTCTTCGAAGCCCGGGATGAATGAACCTGATCCTACTTCAAGTGAGTAGTTCTCAGCTTTTCCGCCTTCAAATGCTTCTCCGTCAACGAAACCTTCGAAGTCAAGAACGACTGTATCGCCGTTTTCAACAGCGCCTTCTTCTTTTACGACAAGCTCAGCCTGACGCTCCTGAAGCGCTTTAAGTTCGTTTTGTACGTCTTCATCAGTAACGGCAGTGTCATCTTTTTCGATTCCTAAGCCTTTGTAGTCGCCAAGTTTCACTTCCGGTTTTACAGTCACTTTTGCAGTGAAAATTAAGCTTTCGCCTTTTTCGATTTTTTCAACATCGATTTCAGGACGGTCTACAGGCTCAATGCCGGCTTCTTCAACCGCTTTAGGGTATTCTACAGGAAGTAAAATATCTAAAGCATCCTGGTAAAGAGCTTCAACGCCGAAACGCTGTTCGAATAAACCGCGCGGAACTTTCCCTTTGCGGAATCCAGGAATAGAAACCTGTTTTACTACTTTTTTAAATGCATCATCAAGAGCTGTTTTGAACGTTTCCGCATCAACTTCAACCGTTAATACGCCTTCGTTGCCTTCTTGTTTTTCCCATTTTACAGACATGTATTTCCCTCCAAAAATCTATTCAGGTTGTGTCGGTCTTCCATTCTAAAGCAATCCGCGGCTTTGTCAAAGAAAAAACCGCTTTGAATCAGAATCATTATGTAATGAACTGGCAGCCTGTCCAACCGTAATTCTCATTTCAGTTAAACCGCTATACATAAATACAACCACTATATTATAACATAACGCCTATCGCTTTCAACTATATGGCGTGATTTACAAATAAGAAATTTCTTCAATATCCTTAATCATCGTGCAGGCTTCTTCGAGTTCGCGGCTGTCAAACTCGTACATCATATGAAGTTCCTCCGGCTCAATGTCAATGCCGTGCATCTCGTAACCGACCTTATGAAGCGCTGCAGCCCATAAATCAGCGTTCAAAAGCTTCGGCATAAAAGGGTGCAGGACGTACAGATGCCTTCTCCACAGTTCCTCAACGGCGGCGTATAATGTAGGGTTTTCATTGCCCAGCGTTTCATCAAGCACCCGGAGAACGCGGTGCAAAATCGGCGCCGCATCAGGCTGAATTGTTTCACTCGGTATCGCGGTCATTGAATCGCCGAATTTTGTAATATGGACCGGCTTGCTGTAATCGTGCTCCGCCATCAGTGTCAAAATCATCGTCTTGATCAGCGGATGTGCGCCCGGATCTTGCAGAATCGTTTTTAAAAGACCCGTGTGTTTCGCAATATTGCGGTCTTTGAGAGAATGGATCAGGTTCATTTGTTCAGCGGGGCTGTTCAGCACTTTTTCCGCATCAAGAACGTCTTCATATTCCTCCTCCCACACCTCGTCCTGCTGATCGGGATCGGTCATTTTGCGGCTGAATTCGAGCAGCCGGTAGAATTGCTCCGCACTTTCTGCGGGGAGCTGGTTTTCTTCCAGCACAGCTTCAATTGTGCTTTTGACTTCTTCATATTGTTTCAGCTGAATCAAAATGGTCATGTACACCTGCAGCACGGTAAAATAATGGCCGTACCCTTCGTTCAGCATTTTCTCGCAAACTTGTTTTGCTTCTTCCAATTCCCCGAGCTCCAGAAAACAAATCGCCATGCCTAAATGTACGTCGGACTCGGTATCACCGTGGCTTACCGCCTCTGAAAACAGTTCGAGGGCCTCCTGATACTGTTTATCCTTCATGGCGGCCATCCCTTTATCAACCAAGCGTTCTTTCAGACGGGGGAAAGGAATGATATCAGCTTTTTTCTTGTCATGCGTCATACTCTATTTCCTTTCAGGCGCTTATTTTGTTCAAGTGTATCAACACGCGTCATGAAACACAAGAAAGGATGACACACATGGCAAAAAAAGCCGCCGGATAAATCCCGGGCGGCTTTTTTCAGGCTTGAAGCCAAGAACTTCTTTTCGATTCAAACTGCTGAATGTCGTCCTCCAGCAGGAGTGTTAATGAAATTTCATCATAGCCGTTAATCAGCATTTCCTTCCAGTGCGGATCGACTTCAAATGAAATTTCTCTTCCTTCACTGTCATGGATGAGCTGGTTTTCCAAATCAACCGTCATATTAAGAGACTGATTTTCATATTGACCGGCGAGTTTTTTCCATTGATCATACGGCATACGGATAGGAAGCATTCCGTTTTTAAAACAGTTTTGATGAAAAATATCGGCAAATGACGGAGCAATGATGATTTTGAATCCGTAATCATCCAGCGCCCAAGGAGCATGCTCACGGGATGATCCGCAGCCGAAATTCTCTCCGGCAATTAATATGGACGCGCCCTCATAGACTTTGCGGTTTAATTCAAATTCAGGATCAGGCTCACCGTTCTCAAGGTATCTCCAATCAAAAAACGCGAATCTGCCGTATCCGGTTCTTTCAATTCTTTTCAGAAACTGTTTCGGAATAATCTGGTCAGTGTCAACGTTGATCCGGTTTAAGACGGCCGCTTTTCCGGTATGCGTTTTTAAAGGTTCCATCTTTTCGCACACTCCTTACACAACTGTTTTTTCTTGATAAAACTTTCTTACATCGACGAAATGCCCGTGAATGGCTGCCATTGCGGCCATAGCAGGACTGACAAGGTGTGTTCTCGCGCCTTTTCCCTGTCTGCCTTCGAAGTTGCGGTTGGATGTGGAAGCGCATCGTTCCCCTTCAGGCACGACATCATTGTTCATACTGAGGCACATGCTGCAGCCTGATTCTCTCCATTCAAAGCCCGCTTCAAGAAACACACGGTGCAGCCCTTCTTCCTCCGCCTGCTGTTTCACGCTTTGAGAGCCCGGCACCACAATGGCTCTGACGCTGTCGGCGACTTTTCGGCCTTTGATCATATCAGCAGCCTGGCGAAGGTCGGTCATCCGCGAATTTGTACATGAGCCGATAAACACATGGTCGACTTTAATCTCTTCAATTTTTTGATTCGGTTCAATCCCCATGTATTCGTAGGCACGGATGGCCTCTTTTTTATCGTCTTCAGAATCAATGGTTTCCGGCGCAGGTATTTGGGCATCGACCGGAAGAACCATGCCTGGGTTGATGCCCCAAGTTACCATTGGAGAAATCTCGCTGCCGTCTAACACGATGGAATGATCGTATACGGCGCCCGGATCGGTTTTTAATGCTTTCCATTCTGCGGCGGCTTTTTCAAATTCCTCGCCTTTTGGCGCGTATTTACGGTTTTTACAGTATTCAATCGTCGTTTCATCAGGAGCGATCAGTCCCGCACGGGCTCCCGCTTCTATTGACATATTGCAGACCGTCATGCGTTCGTCCATGGACATGTTTCTGAATACATCCCCGGTGTATTCAATGACATATCCGGTACCGAATTTCACCCCGTATTTTCCGATGACCGACAAGATGACATCCTTCGCGGTCACTCCTTTTTGGAGCGTTCCGTCAACGCGGATTTCTAGCGTTTTCGGCCGTTGCTGCCAGAGTGTCTGTGTGGAGAGAACATGCTCCACCTCACTTGTGCCGATACCGAAAGCAAGCGCCCCGAATGCACCGTGAGTCGATGTATGACTGTCTCCGCAAACGATCGTTTTCCCCGGAAGTGTCAGACCAAGCTCAGGTCCGACTACGTGAACGATCCCCTGATCTGCGCTGTGAAGATCCGCAAGACGGACGCCGAACTCCTCGCAATTTCTTTCAAGCGCGGTTACTTGGCGCTTTGCGACTTCATCTTTAATGTCAAAACGGTTGACGGTCGGAATATTGTGATCCATCGTCGCGAATGTATTCTGCGGCCGTCTGACTTTTCTTCCCTTCTGCCTTAATCCTTCAAACGCCTGAGGAGACGTCACCTCATGAATTAAGTGCAGATCAATATAGAGAAGGTCGGGTTTTCCTTCACCGCTTTTTACAACATGCCGATCCCAAATCTTTTCGATGATTGTTCGAGGCATCATCTTTGTTTCCTCCCTCTACCTATGAACTAAGACCGCTTTCTTTAAAGCGTCACACTATAGATTTTGTATTTGCGCCGGCTATTGCGGCTTTTACTTTTTCAGTAATGTCATGCGTTCCGGCATATTGGCCGTCCCGGGCGATATCACGTGTACGGCTGCCGTCTGCAAGCACCTTTGCAACCGCCTTTTCTACCGCCTGCGCTTCGTTTTCAAGCCCGAAAGATGTTCTCAAAAGCATCGCCGCTGATAAAATCGCCGCAAACGGATTGGCCATCCCTTTACCGGCGATGTCAGGCGCAGATCCATGCACCGGTTCAAACAAGTGAAGACCTGAACTTGATAGACTGGCTGACGGCAGCATGCCGAGCGAACCTGTCAGCATGGAGGCTTCATCACTTAATATATCGCCGAACATGTTTTCAGTTACGATGACGTCAAACTGGTTCGGAGCATAGATGAGCTGCATCGCAGCATTATCGACAAGCATATGTTCAAGCGTCACATCAGAAAATTCTTTTGCGATTTCATCTGCCGTTTCACGCCACAGCCTGCTTGAGGAAAGCACATTCGCCTTATCAACTGACGTCACTTTTCCTTTTCTGCCGGCTGCCATTTTAAAGGCTTCTCTGACAACGCGTTCGATTTCTTCTTTCTTATAAAAGAGGGTATCGACCGCTTCTTTTTCTCCCGCTTCATTGACATACTGTCTGCTCGGCTCTCCGAAGTAGAGGCCGCCCGTCAGTTCCCTGACGATTACAAAGTCAACGCCGCTGATATATTCTTTTTTCAGCGGAGATGCCTCAGACAGGCTTTCAAATACGGTCACCGGACGCAGATTGGCAAACAGGCCGAGTTTTTTTCTGATGCCGAGCAGGCCTTTTTCCGGTCTGAGCTCCGGAGGATTTTGGTCCCATTTCGGTCCGCCGACTGCACCGAGCAGGATGGCGTCAGACCTCTCGCAAAGAGCCACCGTCTCCTCAGGAAGGGGATTTTGATGGGCGTCAATAGCCGCGCCCCCGATCAGCCCGTTTTCAAATTCAAATTCATGTCCGAATTGTTCGGCAACGCTTTTCAATACATCTGCCGCTGATTCCGCCACTTCCGGTCCGATCCCGTCACCGGGAAGCAAAGCAATGCGTTTTTTCAAATCAAACGTTCTCCTTTCTATTACGAGCCGACCGCAGTCTGTCTCTTTAATCCGTCTATATTGCAATCCAGCACCAATTGCCGGTTCACAGCATTCAAATATGCTTTTGCAGAAGCTTCCAGAACATCCTGCGCAATTCCCCGTCCTGATGATTCTTTTCCGTTCACGGTCACTCTGACGTAAACCTGAGCCAGCGCGTCTTCGCCTTTTCGGTTGGATTGAATGCGGTAATCTATCAGTTCAATATCTTTATCAATACAGCGCCCGAGCGTGTTATAAACGGCTTCTACGCTGCCTGCCCCTGTTGCCGCCTCTTGCATCAGCTGTTCGTTTTCCTGATTTTTCAAAGAGACTGTTGCAGTGGGCACCTGAGACGTCCCGTAATGCACTTGCAGAGACAAAAATTCATAGCCGATTTTTTTGTCCGTCACTTTTTCTTCTAAAATAAGAGAAATCAAGTCATCATCGGTGATTTCTTTTTTCTTTTCGGTCAGTTCTTTAAACATCGTAAAATATTTATTGATCTCATCGCTATCAAACTGGAATCCAAGCGTATTCAGGCGGTCTTTGAACGCATGGCGTCCGGAATGCTTTCCGAGCACGAGCGCATCCGCTGTCACACCGACAAGTTCCGGTGAAATAATTTCATATGTTGATTTTTCTTTCAGGAAACCGTCTTGGTGAATACCCGACTCATGGGCGAAAGCGTTATCTCCGACGATCGCTTTATTGCGGGGAACGGCCATGCCCGTCAGTTTGCTGACAAGATCACTCGTCCGCTTCAATTCATGAAGAGTGAGAGATGAATCAGCTTGATACGCGTCATTTCTGACATGAAGCGCAACGGCGATTTCTTCAAGCGCGGCGTTCCCGGCTCTTTCTCCTATGCCGTTAATGGCGCATTCAATTTGATCAGCGCCGTTCTCAATTGCCGAAAGTGAGTTGGCAACCGCCATTCCGAGATCATCGTGGCAATGAGCTGAGAGCTTTACCCGGCTGATATTCGGAACGTGTTCCTTCATATATTTAAAGATGTTTCCGTATTCCGCCGGCGTCAGGTAGCCTACAGTGTCCGGCAGGTTGATGACGCTCGCGCCGGCATCAATCACTTCTTCTACGATTTCAGCCAAAAACGGAAGTTCGGTGCGGCATGCGTCTTCTGCTGACCATTGAACGACCGGGAAGCGTTCTTTTGCATACTTCACCATTTCAACCGCTTTTTCCTTAACCTCTTCCCGCGTCATTTTCAGCTTATGCTTCAGATGAATGTCTGAGGTGGCGATAAAGATGTGAATCCGCGGGCTGGCCCCGTCTTTCAGCGCTTCCCAGGCTGCGTCGATGTCACCTTTGACAGAACGGGCAAGCCCTGTTACCGAACAATTTTTAATCGTTCTTGCGATTTCCTGCACGGCTAAAAAATCACCTCGGGATGAAGCGGGAAATCCCGCTTCAATAATGTCCACCCCGAGTCTTTCAAGCTGCTTGGCTATCGCCAGTTTCTCCCGCGCATTAAGGTTGACCCCGGGAGATTGTTCACCGTCACGAAGGGTCGTGTCGAAAACGTTAATTTTGCGCAACGGAGACCACCGCTTCCTTCTTTTTGCCTTGTTTGACAAACGGCATCATTTCACGAAGCTGTCTGCCGACCTTTTCAATCTGATGCTCGTTTTCACTTGCATTGATCGCATTGAAGCGAGGACGGTTCACTTGGTTTTCCACGATCCATTCTTTTGCGAATGTACCGTTTTGAATATCCGTTAATACTTGTTTCATCGATTCTTTTACTTTCGCATCGACTACGCGCGGTCCTGATACAAAATCTCCCCATTGAGCCGTATCGGAGATAGAGTATCTCATGCCCGCCAAGCCTTCTTCATACATTAAGTCTACGATCAATTTCAGTTCGTGCAGACACTCAAAGTATGCGAGTTCAGGCTGGTATCCGGCTTCTGTCAGCGTTTCAAAACCTGCTTTGACAAGCGCTGTTAAACCTCCGCAGAGAACAGCCTGCTCACCGAACAGATCCGTTTCCGTTTCTTCCTTAAATGTTGTTTCAAGAACTCCGGCACGCGCCCCGCCAATTCCTTTTGCGTAAGCAAGAGCCGTGTCTTTCGCTTCGCCTGATACATCCTGATAGATGGCAAACAATGCCGGTACGCCTGCGCCTTGTTCATATGTTCTTCTGACAAGGTGTCCCGGTCCTTTAGGGGCGACAAGGAAGACATCTACATCAGCAGGAGGCACGATCTGATGGAAATGGACGTTAAATCCGTGTGCGAATACCAATGATTTGCCCGCCGTCAATTCATCTTTGATTTCAGCTTCATATACTTTTTGCTGCTGTTCATCCGGAAGAAGAACCATAATGATGTCAGCCTGGGCAGCCGCTTCTCTTACAGAAAATACTTGATGGCCGTCTTCTTGGGCCTGTGTAAATGATTTGCCTTGTCTGACGCCGACAATGACATCAATTCCGCTTTCTTTTAAGTTCAGCGCATGTGCGTGACCCTGTGAACCGTAACCGATAATCGCTACTTTTTTACCTGCCAATACGTTCTCTTTGATATCACCGTTATAATATACTTTTACCATTTTAATCTCTCCCTTTTTTGTGTTATACAATAGAAATTGTTTTATTGGATGACGCCTTTTGCTGGGTTCCCCTCGCAAAAGCCGTTGTGCCTGTTCTCGCGATTTCTTTAATGCCGTAAGGTTTGAGAAGCTCTATAAGGGCTTCGATTTTATCAGACTCGCCAGTGACCTGAACGACGATGCTGTCCTTTGAGACATCAACGACGGAAGCTCTGAACGGCTCAATGATTCCATTGATTTCCGTTCTGGTCGGCGGTGCAGAAACAACTTTAATCAGTGCAAGCTCACGCTGTACAATTGATTGGTTTGTAATATCCGTCACTTTCAGGACGTCAATTTGTTTGTTAAGCTGCTTTGTCAGCTGCTCAACGTCGTTTTCGCCTTCCACATGGACGACAAATGTAATCCTTGAAACACCGCTTGTTTCCGTGTGGCCTACAGTGATGCTTTCGATATTATAGTGTCTTTTTGTAAACAGGCCGGTGATCCGGTTTAATACCCCCGAGCGGTTGACCACCGTTAATGTGATAATGCGTTTCAAGGTTTCACCCCCACCATTTCATGAAGTCCTTTACCCGGCGCAATCATCGGGAATACTTTTTCGCTTTTGGCGACCCGGACGTCAATAACGGCCGGCTCTTTTGATGAAAGCGCCTTTTTCAGCTCTTCTTCCGCCTCTTCTTCTGATGTAATCCGGATGCCTTTAATGCCGTAGGCTTCTGACAATTTGACAAAGTCAGGCTGCGCCGAGAATTTGGATTCAGAGTAGCGTTCTTCATAGAAGATTTCCTGCCACTGTCTGACCATGCCCAGACATTCATTGTTCAAAATAATCACTTTGACCGGAAGATTCAGCTGCCGGATGACATCTAACTCCTGCAGGGTCATCTGAAAACCGCCGTCTCCGAGGATGGCAACGACCGTGGCGTTACGATCAGCCAGCTGCGCTCCGATAGCCGCCGGAAGGCCGAAGCCCATTGTGCCGAGCCCTCCCGAGGTCACCCACTTATCAGCCTTTCGGAAAGGATAAAACTGAGCCGCCCACATCTGGTGCTGACCGACATCCGTCGCCACAATCGCCTCTCCGTTTGTGAATTGGTGAATATACTCAATCAGCTTTTGGGGTTTTAAGCCCTCTTCACTGTCGTCTGTATACCAGAGCGGATATTCTTCTTTCCATTCAGAAAGCTGCTGTTTCCATTCAGCTGACTGTCCCTGTTTTCCGTTTTGCTTCAATAGTTCCTGAAGGACGATTTTACTGTCGCCGACCACCGGGATCTGCGTTTCGATAATTTTTCCGATTTCAGCCGGATCAATATCGATGTGCGCCACTTTGGCCGATTTTGCAAAATGCTTCAGATTTCCGGTCACACGATCATCGAACCGAGCTCCGATGCTGATCAGCAAGTCACAGTGGTAAAGCGCCATATTCGCTGTGTATGTGCCGTGCATTCCCGCCATTCCCAGAAAGAGAGGATGATCTGCCGGGAAACCGCCCAGACCGAGAAGCGTGTGGGCTACCGGTATTTGCTGCTGTTCGGCATAATTTTTTAAATCTTCTGAAGCTTTACCGTGCAAAACACCCGCTCCGGCTAAAATAACCGGCTTTTTCGCACTGCTGACAGCTTCTACGAGCTTTCGGATCTGCAGATAGTTAGGCTCTTTTACCGGCTGATAACCCGGAAGATTGATCTCATGATCATATCTGAATTCCCCTTCAAATGCTGCGACATCCTTCGGAATATCAATTAATACCGGACCCGGTCTTCCCGTCGTGGCGATATGGAAAGCCTCTTTGATCACACCGGGAAGATCTTCCGGACGGCGGACCTGATAGCTGTGTTTCGTAATCGGCATCGTAATTCCTAAAATGTCGGCTTCCTGGAAAGCGTCGCTGCCGATGACTGAAGTGGCCACCTGGCCGGTAAACACTACGAGCGGCAGTGAATCAATCATCGCGTCCGCAAGACCGGTCACTAAATTTGTCGCTCCGGGTCCTGAAGTAGCGATGACAACCCCCGGCTTCCCCGAGACTCTCGCATACCCTTCGGCCGCATGAATCGCGCCTTGCTCGTGCCGGGGCAGGATGTGAACCAATCCTGATTGATAAAGCTTATCGTAAATCGGAAGAACGGCTCCCCCCGGATATCCGAAGATCATTTCGACTTTTTCTTTCTTTAATGATTCAATCAGCATCAGAGCCCCGTTCATTGTCTTTGTACAATCGGCAGACGCAGTATCCGCCTGTACATTTGTGCCCATTTTCAGTTCCTCCTTTTCAATGTTCCCTTCTAAAATCAAATTCATAAAACGCAGCGCCGGCTGACGCAAATAAAAAAGCCTTCCCACCCACATTCAGCCAAGCATTTCATGCGATAGCCAAAAGGGGCGAAAAGGCTTTGCTTTCCGCGGTACCACCCTTGTTTACGGTCATATGAAGACCGTCTCATGGATAATTACTATCCGTTTTGATAACGAGTAAACGTTGCGTTCACTCGGCCGAGTCCTACTCTTCACATTTCAGACCGGCACTCTGAGGTGAGTTCACTTTGCTTTGTTTTTGCCGGCTCTCAGCGTTACCGGCTCTCTGTAAAAAACTTCTGCAAAGCTACTTATCCTCTTCTGCGCTTTTTATTATGGCGGCTCTTTTATTTAAAAAAAGAACCCTCATTTGTTTGTTTTTCAGTGTTTTATGATTTTTCTTTTTAGTGTGAATCATTTATTTATTTTTGTTTGAACTCATATTACGCCCGTTTGCAGACAGTGTCAACAGCATTTTTATAATTATTAGACAATTTAGATTAATCAATCTACTTTGTATACGCTTTCATTACTGGTACAAAGGGATCTGTAAATGTTAAAAGTTTTTATCATTTTTTTGTTAATCTCTCAAGATTACATGAAATTTTTCCGTTCTTATACGATTATGTCACATTTTATTACACAATTTTTCATGTTCTTTTCGGTCTGTTTGTCAGATATTCCGTTCAGATTGAACAGGCTCTTTATACAGACATACGCATACACTGTTCTTATCTCGTGAAGAAATGAGTGATGTCATGAATAAGATGTTATCAGGCATGCAAGGCCTGCCTCCCGGATTTCCGCCTTTACCGGTTCTGCCGCCGCAGTCTTATTATCCTCCGGCACCAATGCATACAGCTCCGTTTCAGGGCGGCCCTTCTTTTCAGCAGGGATTTCCATCATACGGATACGGACAGCAGACCCCGCAGAGCTCGCTGTCATTCGCCGGGCAGCAATTCGTCCCATACCCTTATACAAGCGGGTACTACGGTCAAACCTTCAGTGATGTCGGCGGAAGCCTCGGCGCAGGGTCCCATCTCGGCGCGCTCGGGGGCGGTTTCAGCGGCCATGCTGGGGGCTTCAGCGCTCCGAGCGGATTCAGATGATATAAAAACCGGTCTCCCACGGCCGGTTTTTTCTTACTTACAATGTATAACGGTCATTCCATTGATTCATTTCCTGCTCCGTATCGTAATCAGCCTTTGAAACCTCAACAATGATTAAACCGCATTGAGTCATTAAAAATTGTTTCAGTTCCTCAAACAGCTCGTCTTTTCCGCAAAAGATCGTTTCTATCTTGTCATTTTTATATGCAAATGCGTACTTCAAAAGCTAATTCCTCCCGCTGTCTTTCTATCAAATATTAACAAAATAAATAATAGAAATCAGATATTTTATCACTCAAGGGCGCCTTAAGTATCTTTATACATATATTTCTTACGGTAAATATTTCATTAAGTTTCATTTATATTAAAATCTTTACAATTTTCATTAAATACAGGACTTTTATTTCATAAAACAAAAAAACAAATACAAAAAAACCTCAAACCCATTGTCAGGGCTTGAGGTTTTTTATTATACGTCCCAGGAGAGATTCGAACTCCCGACCGACGGCTTAGAAGGCCGTTGCTCTATCCGGCTGAGCTACTGGGACATGAAAATCAAATCGTACTGCTGATCATTTTACCATGATGTCAGCGAATTGACAATATGGTCATCCGATAAAAAAGGCCAGCGTCATCAGTTTTCACTCTGATGTCACCAGCTCTTTTTTGTACGTCCCAGGAGAGATTCGAACTCCCGACCGACGGCTTAGAAGGCCGTTGCTCTATCCAGCTGAGCTACTGGGACAGGTTTTGCTTTATGTATCAGCGACAAGATTTATTATATACAGGTTCATATCATAAGTCAATATTTTTTTAGAAACTTTTGATGGGGGAGAAAGAAATCTTCCCCATCAAAAGTTAAAAGCTGATTGTATTCCCCAAGTCCTTCAATTCCTGACCCGTTTCGTCGTAAAACGTCACAGTGCCTTCACTTTCTGTAAGAGTAAGAATGGCATAGCTTTTCACATTGCGGACTCTCGGAAGGCGAATGCTGCCAGGGTTAATCAAAAGCTTGCCCCGAAGCACTTCACTCCCGGCAATATGCGAGTGGCCGAAGCAGACGATATCCGCTCCAAGCTCTTCCGCCCGGTAAAAAACAGTTAAAAGTGACTGTTTAATGCCGTGAAGATGTCCGTGTACGGCCAGAATTTTCTTTGAACCGGCGTCCAGCAGGAGCTCCTCCTGAAACCCGACGCCAAAGTCGCAATTGCCTTTCACCGTGTGATACGGCACAAGCGCGGGATGTGCGGCATCAAGCTCTGAATCACCGCAATGAATCATCAGATCCGCTTCGGCTTCGTGCCGCTTCGAGATCGTCTCCAATTCGCCTTCGAGGCCGTGACTGTCACTTATTATCAGCACTTTCATTGCATTACGCTCCCCCTTACGCGTCAAGCAGCTTTGACAGTTTCTTGAGCGCCTCCGCCCTGTGGCTGATTTTGTTTTTCTCAGCGCTTGTCAGCTGAGCCATTGTTTTATCTTTATCCTTTACAATAAAAATGGGATCATAGCCAAACCCGTTATCTCCTTCGGGTTCTTCCGCAATATACCCTTCAACATGACCTTCGACCGTTCTTGTTTCCTGCCCCGGCATGCTGACGGCAAGGGCGCAGCGAAAACGGGCCGTACGCTGCTCTTTTTCGATGCCTTTTAATTCTGACAGCACCTTGTCCATATTCGCCTTATCATCTTTTGCTTCGCCGGCATAACGGGCTGAATAAACGCCCGGTCTGCCTCCAAGGTTGTCCACTGATAAACCGGAGTCGTCTGCAATGACCATTTTGTTGACGGCTTTTGCCACGGCTTCCGCTTTTAAGATGGCGTTTTCTTCAAAGGTGTGTCCGGTTTCCTCAATTTCTTCCGTAAATCCGATTTCCGCCAAAGAAGAGACGCTGTAGCCTTTCGGTTCGAGTATTTCCTTAAATTCTTTTACTTTTCCCGGATTGTGTGTCGCAATAATAGCTTCTTTCACGCTGATCAGGCCTCTCTTTCTTTATTTCAGTTCAGGCAATGTTTCTCCCAGCACTTCTTTTTGCTTTTGAATAAGCGTCTGGATTCCTTTTTCGGCAAGGCTTAACAGTCCGTTTAAATCTTCACGTGAGAATGTGGCTTCTTCGCCCGTCCCTTGAAGCTCTACAAAACGTCCGCTTCCCGTCATGATGATATTCATGTCGACTTCAGCCGTTGAATCCTCTTCATAATTCAGATCCAAAAGCAGACCTTCTTCTTTATCCATCCCGACAGAAATGGCCGCAAGATAATCTGTCACGGGAGAAGTTTTGATAACGCCGCTTTTCACGAGTTTTCCGGCCGCAATGGCCATTGCCAAGAAGGCGCCGGTAATGGAAGCCGTTCTTGTTCCGCCGTCCGCCTGAATGACGTCACAGTCGATCCAGATCGTCCGTTCGCCGAGCTTTTCCAAATCAACGACGGCCCGAAGCGCACGCCCGATCAGACGCTGGATTTCCATCGTTCTGCCGGAGACCTTTCCTTTTGAAGATTCTCTTATCGTTCTTTGATTCGTGGCGCGGGGAAGCATGCTGTATTCCGCTGTGATCCAGCCTTTTCCTC
Source organism: Bacillus siamensis KCTC 13613 (assembly GCF_000262045.1). Taxonomy (GTDB): domain Bacteria; phylum Bacillota; class Bacilli; order Bacillales; family Bacillaceae; genus Bacillus; species Bacillus siamensis. Next base: position 282,477 of record NZ_AJVF01000041.1, on the reverse strand, counting down.
CGCCGCGCAAAAATGGCGGCACCCGGTCTTCCACAGATGCATTACAGATAACCTTTGTATTTCCCGCTGTAATTAAAACAGAGCCCTCCGGGTGAGTGATAAAATCCAAATCAAATGTGATAGGGCGCAGCTCATCGTGCTGTCTTCCGTCGTGTCTCATATTTTACCTCCGATTATATGTACATAAACCTTTTGTTCCGGATTGTGAATAAAGAAAGAGGCAGCCCGGAACGCTAACCTCTTTTTTACTAGTATATCAAAAATCACAAATTAAAAACTACCCGTATTCACTTGTGACGGTCTTGAAACAGGTTTTGAAAGGGATTCACCCTTTTCATTCACCAGTTCTGATTTTCCGTTTACTTTTATAGAAACACTTTTTATCGACGGCTGTTCGGTTAATGTGAGAACGATGCTGTCCAGCACGCCCGATGATACCATTTTTGTTTTTTCATCGGCGCTTCCGTAAATAGAGCTGTTAAAGTCAAGTGTAACCCGGCCATCTTTTACTTCCGGCTTGCCGAGCAGCTTAACATCGTTATTAAAGTCCGTCAAAAGCCCGCTTGCTTTGCCCGGCCCGTCGGCGAGCTGTTCAACGGCAGCAGTGATGTCATTTGTTTCCGAATTGTCAATCCGCTTGGTGACAGGCACGTAATATTCGCTCGTCTCTGTTTCCGCCAGATAGTATACAGTCAGCGGATGGGTGTCTGTCAGATCATTCACTCCGGCGGTTTCAATATTAATTCCGTCTTTTCTGCTTAAGTCGCCCGTAATCGGCGTGCCGCCTACAGGCATTTCTTTCAGTTCATGCCCGTTCATTCTGATTTTGACTTTATCTATGGAGCTGAATTGGGTAAGCGTCCATGTAATCGATTGCAGGATTTTTTGTTCGTCTTCTTTTTTATAGTTTTTAAATTCCTTCGAAAAATCAGCGACGGCGGTACCGTCTTTTTTAATGTCAACATTTACCGTCGTATCCGCAGGAAGCACCGCTCTGAATCCGTTCGGCAGGATTTCTGAGACAGGCCCCCCCTGAACCAAATACTCAAGGGCCTGCTTTGCGGTTCCCTCACTGTTCGGAAGAGGCAGTGTCTGTGCTGCGACATAGCCGTTTTTATCAATCAGATACAGCTCTCTCATGACTGTATTGGCCGGCTGGTCGGCTTTTGACGTGCCGTTTTTTTCTGATTGCTTTGATTTTGCCTGTATCCCCGCTTCACCCTTTACATATGAAATGTCTTGAGGCGGGTCAATTTCCCCGGCTGTTTTATCGGATTGAAACAAACCGCATCCTGATAATACAAAAGCCGAAGTAAGACATGTTGCAGCAATGACTGCAGGTCCTTTTTTCAGCATACTTTTCCCTCCTAAGGCTGTTTGTACTATGATGTATACGAGCCCTGTCCGGGAAATAGACCGGGATGCGCAAAAAAACCCGCCGTAAACAGCGGGTTTTTTGATTTATTTTCTGATCGGCTCTTGAAGGGAGATGCTCTCGACATGGCCGATTTCATGGCCGAACCAGTCTTCGGCAATTTTTGCGAAGCCGTTCCGCTCTCCCGTTGTAAGAAACTGATACTCCGGTGCACGATTCGATTGGTTTAACAAACCTTTATAAGACAAGATGGTGCTCACTTCTCTCGCTGTCTCGTCACCGGAGGAAATGATTTTCACATGATCTCCCATATAGTCCTGAATCGGTTCTTTCAAAATCGGATAATGCGTGCATCCCAGAATCAAGGTATCAATTGCTGTACCTTTTAAAGGCTCAAGCGATGCTTCGACCGCTTCCTCCGCCGATTCCTGCAGAAAACGCCCGCTTTCCACAAACGGCACCAGCAGCGGACAAGCCGTGTTCTCGACTTGAAGGTCTGCATTTAATCCGAGCAGCGCCTGCTCATACGCTCTGCTTTTAATGGTATTTATCGTGCCGATGACGCCGATATGCTGGTTTTTCGTCACCTTTATCGCCGTTCTCGCACCCGGCTGAATGACGCCGACAACCGGAATATCCGTTTTGCGCTGAATATCCTCCAAGGCAATGGCCGTGGCCGTATTACAAGCGATCACGAGCATTTTGATATGGTGGTTTTCCAGCAGGTAATCGGTCATTTCCCACGTGTATTGAAGAACTTCTTCTTCAGGACGCGGGCCGTACGGGCAGCGTTTTGTATCTCCCACATAGATGATATTTTCCTTCGGTAGCTGTCTCATGATTTCCTTAGCAACGGTTAACCCGCCAACCCCGGAATCAATGACTCCTATCGGCTGTTCCAACAAAATCGCCTCATTTTCTTTTCATTTCATGCTGCAGTTTCAATAATGATTTTTCGAAGACGGCTGTTTCTTCTTCGGAAAATGTCTCAAACATATCCCGCAAATATGCCTGCCTTTTTAAAATCACTTCCTGAATAATCCGCTCTCCTTCAGCGAGAAGATGAATTCTGACGACCCGTCTGTCAGCAGGGTCTTTCACCCGTTCGACAAGCTTATTTTTTTCCATGCGGTCTATCAGATCCGTCGTCGTGCTGCAAGCCAAATACATTTTGCCTGATAATTCGCCTATTGTCATATCCCCCAATTCATAAAGCCATTGAAGGCCTACGAATTGCGGCGGTGTAATTGCATATTGGTTAAGGATTTCTCGTCCTTTTTGTTTAATGATCGCAGCGATATGGCGGAGTGATTTTTCGATATCCGCAACATGCTCTACAGATTTTGATGTCATTTGTCCATCCCTCACTCAAGGATCTTTCTGGGCTATTCACGCTCCGTGTCTATTTTCCTTCTTTTTTTAAGAAAATGCAAGACTGACGGAGAAAAAGGAAAAGCCGGGATTTTCATCGCATGCCTATCACCCCGGGCGCCAACACAAATAACCGGCTCCTTCTCATAAAGAAGGAAAACCGGCAAGAATCAGAGCTCTAGCTCACCCATTCTAAGAAGCTCGACAACAGCTTGCGAACGCCCTTTCACACCTAACTTCTGCATGGCATTTGTTATGCATATCTTTTGCAAACATAAATGAGAATGATCACTGGAATTTATAATGAAAATCAACGGTTCCATCTTCATGAATGACCAATTTTTCGATAAGCGCATGAAACGCCTCATACAAATCCTGGTCCTTTTTCTTTAGAAGACTAAAGGCAATTTTAATGTTGGTAATGTCAATTGATTCTTCTTCTTCACGCTCAAGCAGAAACAGCTTATCGTTTAATTGTTCCAATTGATCCTCGATCTCTTTCCGTTTTGCCTGGAATTCGGCTTTTGAAATCATTTGATCTTCGAGGAACAATTCCAGCAGCCGTTTATGTTTTTTCTCAGCAGCTTCAATTTGAACTTTTGTTTCTCTGATCCGCCGTTTCTTTTTCTCTTCATAATCTGATTTCACATTCAGTTTTAATTTACGGCCCTTCTCCTTGAGCTTTTCAATAACTATTTCGCGTAAATCTTTATACTGGATGGGCGGGTGAGAAATACACATGTTTTTCCCTCCGCGTCGGTAGGCGCTGCACTTCACATAATTATGCTCCACTTTTACGCCGTCTTTTTTCCTGCGTCTATAACTGAACAGGATGACCATGTTCGCGCCGCAAACGCCGCACTTCATTAAGCCGCGAAGTTCGTTCTTCGGATTGAAACGTCGTTTTTTCAGCACATGCTTTTTATTATTCGCCTTTTCGTAATCTTCCAGTGTAATGATCTTAGGCGCCCAATCTTTATAAATCGTCCATTTTTCCTCCGGGTTACGAATGAACTTTTTTCTGCCCCCGATTTTCACTTGAGTATATCGGTTTGCAATAAACACACCGCAATAGATCGGATTTTGTAAAATCCTCTGAACAGTTGATAGTTGCCATCGCTCATTCTGCTGAGGCTTGGGAATATTGCCAAGCAGCAATTCTTCATTTAATTTGTGTACAACTCTCTTCTGACCATAACCGTGATTATTGTATAAATCAAAAATCATGCGAATCACTTTTGCTTGCTCTTCGTAAATTTCAAGAAACTTGCCGTTTTTCTTATACCCATACGGAACCCGCCCTGAATGTTCCCCGCGCCTTGCTTTCGCTGCGAGCGCGCTACTTGCTGAAACCGATATTGTCTGTGGGTATTGAGCAGCAAACATGGAAAACATTTCGAACTTCATTGAGTTTTTTCCTTCATATAAACTGTCATATCCCTCTTCCAGCGTAACTACACGAACGCCGTGCGCCAGCAAAACCTCTTTTATATCCAGCGCATCCTTCAGATCCCTTGCAAGCCGGCTGATGGATTTAAATACAACCATTTTCAATTTGTGATTCTTGGCCTTGTTTAAAATTAACTGCATGGCTTTGCGGTCGAGAAGAATTGTCCCGCTTATACCATCGTCCAGTTGGATAGCCTCGTCTTTCCATTCATAGTTGTTTTTTTCAATCCAATGATGGCATATGTCAATCTGGTTTTGTATGGATGTTGTTTGACTATCTTTTTCAGAGGAAACCCTGGCATAAACTGCGTAGGGATAATCTTCATATCTGATCAATTCCTCTGTGTTTTTTTCCTCAAAAAACAAAATATCACCCCGTTTGCAAAAGGTACATTTTTCAAAATTATATCATAATGGTTGCGGGCAGCCTACAACTTTAACGAACGTCAGTTCTTGTCCAATTGTAGGCTGGCGCGGAAAAAGTGCAGTCAATAGAAAAAGAGCTTCAGAATTGCTGAGCTCTTTTTTCTAATTTCAGCGTGCGCGGGCAACCATTCTGCCACGTGATGTAATTCTTCTCCTTTAATTTGTCGAGATGCCCCTTCACTGTGCTTGTAGAGCTTAAACCGAGGTGTTTCATTAACTCCCTATAAGTCGGAGCCACACCGTGTTCATCAATGAAATGAATAATCGCTTGCAGTGTTTCGGATTGCCTTTTCGTCATATCACGCATGATTCCTTACCCCTTTTTTATAATTGGCCAGGGCAACGGCAAGAATATTGTCTATCCTAAATGTTTTTGTCTGCCTACTTTTAAAACAAAATGCCCGGATAAAATTCTGTTTTACCTGGTGCACTATGATGGTTCTTTTCGAGACTGTTCCATCAGCTTTTATATAAATCATGTCTAGTGCTGATTTTTCATTTAACGAACGATTTAACAATGCTTTCATGCTGCTGCCCCTCCTTATTTACTATCATATTATACGAACTTTTGTTCTATTTCAAGTTGAAAAGAGAATATTTGTTCTGGTATTATTCTCTTCAGGAGGTAATTCGAATGAATGACTTTGAGAGGAAAGTATATAGGATCATCTTTAATATGACCCGCTTCGGGAAAAACCCCTCCTTGGATGAATTGAAGAGAAAAACCGGTAAGGATGAACGCGCGATCCGGGAAGCAGTGAAGAACCTCATGAGGCAGCGTATGCTGAAGTGGGATAAGCATAAAAACAAGTGGATGTTTTGAGACAATATAATGAAGAAACTAAAATAGCTTTCCCCCTCTCCCCGCTTATTCACGCGATCTAATAGCTGCCGCTAAAAGCATAAAAAAAAGCCCTGGCTGGGGCTATTGTTTTTTATGTGCCTACTGGCCGCTCTGCTAATTTTAGAGTACCCACCGGGCGCTCTGTTATTTTAACATCTGATGATTCTTGATTAATCTTGACTACAGCTAAACCACTTAACGTAACGAAGGTTAGGGCTGCACAAAGAATAATTTTTTTCAATTATAATCCCTCCAGGTGCCTCATTTTCTCCTCGGCTAAAATAGCATGCTTAGAAAATTCAAGCGCCTCTTTATAGAGTCCATGCTTCTCACAGTGTTCTGAAATAACCAAAGAAAGATCAAAGACGCTATCAAGGTCATTTACTTCATATAAGTAAGATATACCACCTCGACAAGTTTCAATGCTTTTCCTCTGATCCTGCTGCAGAAGTCCGTAAATAATATTTATTTTAGCCTCATACACCTTATTCTCTTTTCGTTTAAAATATTCCTTTGTCTTTTTATAATAATATGGCATTTTATTTACATCCCCTATTTTATAAAGCTCTTTCAGAAACATATACAGGGAATTTATATAATAAACCGAGTCCCTCCAATCTTTATTTCTGATGGCTTTTTTCAAGGCATTTATACAGTCTTGGGAACGATTTGCTGCAGAATATGTAATACTTAAATTATGATGTATTAATGCGGTAAATAGTGAATCGTGTAGAACTCTCGAAATTCTGATTGCTTCTAAAAAACTTTCCTCCGCTTTTTCGTAAAGCCCTAAATCAGTGTAGTTTTGCCCGACAATCATAAGAGACGTGGCAAGCTTTCGTTTATAGCCTTCGTTCTCTCTATAAATTTGTACAGAGTCATTAATATAATTCAAAGAAATTAGACTCTGCCGCAACATCATATACATAGACGCCACTTTCGAATAAAATTCTGCCCGCTCTATACAATCGGGTATATCCTTCAATTTTTTCTCTGCTATTTTGAACAAAGTAATTGCTTTTTCAAAATTCCTTTTGTGCGACTCATATAACGCTTCAAATAGAAAGAAATAATATTCAATCATATGATCTGTTTTTTTTATTTCCTCAGCGTGGTTTTCATTAAAATATGAATGGGGCGGAAGCTCCTCCCCTTTCACCTGATACAAAAGCATTTTATGTCTTTCCTCCAACAAAGAATAATACATCAAAACTTCCTGATCCTCTTCCATTTCATCAAACAATGGTTTGACCTCTTCAAAATATCTCTCAGCAGACTCAGCGTCTTGTTGTTTTATCGCGATATACCAATCATTTAATATATTTGCAACACATTCAGAAGCCAGTTTACTCATAAGATAAACCCCTCTTTCTACAAATATTCTAAATTTTCTCAAACAATATTCTAGCATACCTTTAACATAAAATGTAATTAATAGGATTTTTTTTCGACATCACGCAATTTCCCGTTTCGATATCACGCAATTTTAAAAAAAGGCTATTTACCCACTTTTTCAGAATGGTATTATAGCGGACTATTTCTCTCTATTGTCGAATCTACAGATGTTTTTCCCCATTCATAAAAAAATGTAGACCTGTATAATTGGCGCTGTAACAAAATAACAAAAAAGGAGATGTTGAGATGAAAAAATTTGTTTTACCTTTCCTGGCTACCTTTACTTTAGCTTCCGGATCATTGCTTTCTTATCAAGACACCGCCTCTGCTGCATCTATTAAGACCGATGAAGAATGGATTACAATTGAAGACAGTACGGAAAGCTCTGGCTCTATTCTTCAGACAGCAACCGAAAGCCCGTATACTGTAATGGCGTCAAAACCTGATTATAAGACCAATTGGAATTTAAAAAAGCGCAGACAGGGACTGGACTTTTTCGCATGCAATTACGCCATGTTGACAAAGGCCAGCGCCAAAATGAGAATAAATACAATCGAGGCAAAATCACGATTGTACTATAATAACGGCGCGCTTTCAAAAAGCAAAACTGACACAAATAGTAATTCAAACTATGCCGGGGCGGAAGCTGTGGGAACAGTAACCGGGGGATATGGATGTAAAGGGAAAGCATATGGCAACTCCAAATACGTAAGAAAAAAATATAAAACTGTAACGCATCAGAAAAAATGGAACATAAAAGACGTTCTTTAAAATATAAATGAGAATGAAAAAGATTCTTTTAATTTGTGTTCCCTTCGTAATTTTGGCAGTTGCCGCATCCCTTTACTTCTTTAACAAAGATCAAAACAAACAGACTTCTGCAGTTACAGATGATGAAAAGTACAATGATGAACAAGAAGATGTGACCGGCCCCGGCACTGACACCGTTTCATACGGTTTATATGAAGAGGACGGGCAAATTTTAGACTCTTTGGATATTGGAAAGAAAAACGGGAAGGGATACAAAAAAGTATTATCGTTTAGTCATTATTTTAATGACAAAAGAAAATATGGATTGGTTATCCTCTCAGACTTCAAGACAATTCCTTTCAAAGCAGATAACGGAGGGTACAAAAAATCTTATACATTCAAAATGGATAAAGATTCGGTAAAAAAAATCAAGCTGGAATTTGAGCCGCCTTCTAATTTCAGCGAGTTAAGTTTCATTGTTATTCCTGAGCCTGATTACAAACAAGAGAGCAATAACCTTGATATAGCATCTGGTTTACAGGAAAACTTTACTCTCCGTTACATCAGGAAAAGCCGGGATGAAAAAGAAGACCTAAAACCTCAAAAAACAACTGATGAATTAACGGGCGAACAAGTATTTTTAACGTCAAAACAAACCGGAAATAAAATCCTATTCAAATCAAAAAGCAACCAAAAAACATACTTGCAAATTTTTAATTCACATGATACGAATCTTGATTATGCCTTAGTTGCCTTATCAGGGACAGAACAAAGCTCAGTTAATGGGAAACCTGTTTCATTTACCAGTGTTAAAGAGAATGCCACAAATATATATGAAATTGACATGCCGAAAGTTGAGGATAAAGAAAACTATCAAATTGTCCTATTTCCAACTCCATACAAGACAAGTACAATGTATGAAGGTCTAAACAATACAAGTGATTCGACTTTCAGGACGGTAATAACACCTTAGGAGGTATGGCCTTGTGTGGATTATAATTTTTCTGCTTATTATTTTGATTGGTTTCACCGGGAATATTGTCTCGTTGTTGAGAGCGCAAAAACAGGCTAATCAAAGAATTATTCAACTCTTAGAAGAGAAAAACAAATAATCCCCCTAAACGGGGGGTTATTTCATTTAATAATGTTTTCAAATTCACTTTCGTTTCTGGCCTCTAAGCGCTGTCAGCAGGCAAACCATACATTGACTTAAAAAACAAAAAACCCTTCTCGTCATAAGAAGGGTTTCATTGGTCATACGGCCGATACTTTTTCCGCTCTGCCTCTAATTCTTTTTTTAAAGCATGTACATGTTCCAGCAAGAATAAAGCCACCGTTCCCACTTTCTTTACCGCCTTGATCCGGCCGCCGCTGACAAGCTGGCTTACGCGCTGCCGGCTAACAGAAAGCAGCTCGGCAACTTCAGCAGCCGTCAAAACTTCTTCCTGGATAAACCTAATTTTTTCACTTTCTTTCATGTCGGCTTTCTCTCCACATCATAAAAAATCCTTTTAACAAAATAACCATTATAGCCAAGTATAAAACAAACGTTGTGATTTTCCCAAGGGTACCGACTTTTTCGTAATCAATAGCCACAATACCAGCAATGATGATAATAAGAGTGGTCATATCAAACGAGCTGTACTGCTTAAAATATTTTTTCATATCGTCGTGGACGTGATATAATAATGGAGCAAGGGGATTTTCTCCCCTTGTCTCACTATGTTTTTAGCGCTTCTTGCTTACCCGGCGGGAGCGCTTTTTCGTGTTCTTTTCTCGCTTTTCGCTTTCTTTCTGCCATATATCATAGATGTTTTTGATAATGGTCACGATACCAGCGATGATAAGAACGATGTTTCTGATCTCGTCCACCTCAGCACCTCCTTTCTATACTTCAATTATACAATATCTATTTACCATTGTAAATAGGTTGATCAAAAAAATTTCTTGTGGTGTAAATTTTTTCTTGTAATGTAATAATCCTTTTATATACAATAAGAAGAACCTACTAAAAACTGAGGGGCTATACGATGTCTACAGAACAAATTCAGAATACGAACGAGGGACAAGGAAATCCGGAGCAACCACCACGAAAATCAAAGAAAAAGCAACGAAACTCAAGGGAATCTCAACAAAATTCAAAAAGAAAACAACAAAACTCACAGAAAAATGACATTGAATATCCTGGTTCTGAGGTTTTACTCAATACAATAACTAGGGAATATGATGCTGAGGCTAATAGAAAACGAGACATTGAAACTAGGGCTGGCGTCCTTATTGCTTTATTAGGAGCATTAATAGGTTTTTATGCAACAGCGCTAGATTTTTCATTCTTTAAAAAAGCTCATAGTCCAATTGAAATGCTTTGTTTTTCAATAATTGCGCTGTTATATATTTTCCCAGCTATTATGCAGTTGATTGCATTTAAACACTTAATTAATGTGTTAAAAACTTTCGAGTATGAAACCATTGGATTAAATGGATTTAGCAATGAGAATGGAAGTCTACAAGTCAATGCGAAGTTTCCCAAAGATAAGCTTGAGTATGCTTTTGTCGATTCATATTATAATATTGTAAAACTGAACAGTAAGGCCAATGACACGAAGGCGAACCTCTACAAAAAAGGAATCGAGAAGATATTTATTTCAATAATCGGAATTGTGTTAGTGTATATGATTAAACAAATCATTCTTTTAATTATATAAGAAGAGAGGAAGGTTTTAATGGGAGATAAAAATAGTTGGAATAGAAATACAACGGTTAATCAACACAACGTTAATACAGGACCAAAACCTATAGGTTTTGATCCTAGAAAGGTACAAAGCAGTGTCAAAGCCAACGGTATAAAACTCGACTCCAGACAAATTTTATTCAGTAAGACACCACCATCCCCACCGAATAAAAGAAACAATAAATAACCCCCTCTCTATACGAAAGGGGGCTTTTTTTATTTCAATAGCGCCTCAAGCTTCACTTTAGTTTTTGATCCATAAATACCGTCAGCAGCCAGGCCATACATGGACTGGAACCGTTTGACTGCATTTGCTGTTTTCGGGCCATATGCGCCGTCGATTCCGAAATTCTTTGCATTCTTATCCGGGTAATAGTGGAGCGCCGCCAGCGCCGTCTGAATCTGTTTTACGGCCCCCCCTCGGGTTAACGGACTTGTGACTTTAAAAATACCCGCAGGTAGGCTGAATTTTGATTTTTGTTTTTTTGGCTTTGAGGCTGTTACTTTCTTCTTGCCGCCGCTTTTCAGCTCATTATCACTCTTAATATAGGAGACATTCACATATCCGTGGAATGTCTGGCCTTTTGAATTGGTGTATTCAACATATCCCCATCCGTTGACAGTTGATCCAAGCTGATATTTTACAACGGTGCCATTCGGCAGGTTAAGCACCATGGAAGAAGAGGCGCTCCGTTGTGTACGTAAAACAAGGCCATCGCTTGAAACCACCGTGTTTTTGATGAATCTTCCTGTATCTGTATGGGTAACATCCGGATTTGATACAGGCGCCGTTACAACCACACCATCCATTCGCTTTTCAACACGGGTCTTAAAATCGGCAAAACCTTTAGAATTGCTTACCCACGGCGCCGGGCAGATTTTATGTGTAATGTCGTAATGGCGAACAATATCATTGGATGGGTCAAGTTTATACATTTTGCACAGCTCGGCACAAACTTGTTCTGCACGGGCAATGGTATCCGGATGGAAAGTACCGTCCTTTTCAATGCAAAGCTCCACGCCGATAGATAAGAAATTTGCATTCGGCTTCAGCGCCGCGACACCCCGGTAAGGCTGCCCGTTAACGAATTGCTGAACGTCATTCGCATGATAGGCCACCTCATTCAACGGAATGATGCAAATAGCCTCTGTACGATCGACAAAGATATGTGCAGATGCAAAGGTCTGTTTTTTCTCAGATAGATTCCTGTTCTGTGCAGGGAGCGTTTGACCAAAATATCTATAATGATTGGCAGCAGGCGCGCCGGGGTTTGCCGTGTAATGTACGGCCAGTTTCTTCACGCCGTTGTTTTTAATTCCCGGCCGCGTCCATTTATTAATATCAATATATTGGTTTTTAAATGCTGACATAAAAATCTCTCCTATTCTGTTTTGAAATATAAAAAGGCCGCCGAACGGCAGCTCTTACTTGGTTAAATCGTGCTGTTTTAAAACGGCTTTTTGCTTATGGCCTTTTTCAGTCACATAGTTGTTTTTGAACCATGCTACCAGTGACATGATGATCGTAAACCCGATGGAGCCGCCTAAATAAACCGCGTCCGCAAGGTCATTCACTTGATCATCTGCAATCGGTAGCACATCTTTACCAAACATCACTAAAACTTGGTTTACCAGAGCAATAAAAAGAAGCACAGTCCGGACGACTGTACCTTTGTCGAATTTTTTCATATGTTATTTTCCTCCTTATTTTTGCAGCAGGTTATACATGATCGCGATAGCCCCGCCGATAAATCCGGTGCTGATGGCCGTTATTATGGCTCCTGTGATGGTCCGTTTGATCCAAGTCGTATTCTCATCAATTTTGTTCAGCTTTTCGTTTAATGAAATGATTTGCTGATCATGCCTGTCTGAAGAACGCTCAAGGACACTTACCCGCTGTTCAAGAGTCTTTTGACCGGCTTTAACCTCTGTAATTTCTTTTTGTAAAGCATTCACTTCCGGTACCTCCGTCATTTGTGACATTAGTACGCCCCCCTTTTATCTATCTCATACGCTTCACCTCCTTCGAGGCAAAATAAAAAAGCCTTATTAATTGGCTTCTGTTTGATCCTCGTATGGCTGCCCTGTTACTTCTTGAAACTGATCCGGTGTAACATACGCAGCAGCCACACCCTCTTTCATATCGTCGATGGTACAATCGTTAAAACCCATTGCCTGCTTTACCATTGCGATTGTCGCCCACTTGTAGAACAAGGCATATACCCAGAAATTAAGATTCACTGGTCACCCCTCCTTCCATTTCCAACAATTTAAGCTTTAAGTCGGCAAGCTGTTTGCCCATTGAAATATTTACTGCTTCAGCCTGCTTTCGTGCTATGATTTCATTTGTAAGCTGCATCCCAAGAGCCTGCTGGCCTTCTTCAGCTTGCTTTCTTGCAAGCTCTTCTGCTGATAGTTGTTTACCGATTGCAGAAATCTGCTCCATTAAGGGATTGGGTTCAGGAATACCTTTTGTTTGATCAATGTACTCCCGAGTCGCAGCTTCAACCCATTCACCTTTAATCTCGTCAAATTCCGGGTCGTACATGCCAGGTTTTATTTGCGCTTTTGTACTATTCGGCGGCAGCTCTTTCCCCTCAATATCAGCTTCACCTATATACTTTTTATTCTCGTCGTAAAATAGAACATGCATATTCTCCCCTCCTCACCATAATGGGATTGGTTTATCGAATGATACCCGGGTTACCGCTGAGTTATCATTTGCCATCATACCGTCATACCTCAACTCGCCATTTGTTGTGAAAGCAAACCGGGCAGTCCCGTATGATCCAATTGTCGGAACCACAAAATCAAGTAGGCGGGTCGGTTTATATGCGAATTTCGCCACAACTGTTCCTATAGATGGCAGGGAACCGAATGATCCAGCCAGCCACAAGGTATTATTTACTACCGAAAACATAAACGGGAAACTTAAATCCTGCTTCGCGCCGTTAATAAGTGATACAGTATTCCAAGATGGTGATAAATCACCATCTGACAAAAGACGTTTCCACCCGCTCCAAGTCAGGCTGCCGTCTACATAATTGGAAAAAACATTATTTTTGAAGTCTACCGCGATTACATAACCGTATGTCCCCATTCCGTTGCTGTCTAATGAGGTTAAATGAAAAACCCCCCTTGTAGAGCTTGTGCTGGGGGCATTTACCGCTTTTCCCGTTGAATAAAAAGTACCGAATCGCTTCCCACTTTGAACGATTTTGCTGTAAAAGTCATCTGTATCACTAATAGATACAAGAGCGCCTCCCGCGTCATCAGTTATTTTCGATAATTGCCCATTGTTCCATTTCTCCCGTTCTGCCTTTGATGTGTGGCGTTCTCCGTTGTTGTCGTGTTGGCGAAACGCATAATAGTCGGCCTGTCTAACATTTTCAACGTTACTAAGCCCGATCTGGTCCTTTGTAACCTCATGAGGGTTGTTTTTATCGTTGATATGTTTATCGGCGTATTCCTTGGCATTCCTTTCGGCCGTAGCAGCTTTATTTGATGCACCTGTTGTTGTCTCCTTGGCATCCCAGTTTACGCGCTCTGTAGCTGTAATATGGCGGTCATTGTCATTGGTATGTGTATCAAAATCGACTTTGGAAGCCTGCTGCACATTGTCAACGTTACCTAGCCCCACTTGTGCTTTTGTTGTCTTGTGCGGGTTGTCAGTCCGTCTTTCGTGCTTGTCAGTATAAGCTTCGGCATCAGATACAGCAGAAAAAACATCTTCCTTCGTTGCTCCGACCGTTTGCAACTCTTTCAAAGCCTGATAGGCCGTATATTGATACCAGTTAAACCAATCGGCCGGCGGGTGATCCATCGGCTTATACCCTTGATCAATGGACGTTTGCGGCGGCCGCTGACCGGGGTTCCCCCATTCTGGTAATTCTTTTGTAAAAGGCATATGCTTCACACTCCTTAAATTGGTAACGGGTAATCATCTTCTGGCCGGAAGATGCCCCCCAGGGTCCCGCCGTCTTTTCCATCAGAAGAAAACCCATATTCGCTTGTTTCTATGGTGCTGGCTGATGATGAAAAACAGAAAGTGCCGTTTAAATCCACATAAGCAACTCGAACCCCCGCAGCCACCGTTTTTTGAACGATGTTCGAAAATTGCGTTTCGCTCATTCCTACCTTACTTAATGCCTCGATCGGTGCCTTTTTCACAATGATTGCAGCTGGTTCATCCTGGTTGTTTTCTTTGCTGCTCACAATGTTTATTTCACTCGGCTTGCAGTTCAATGTTTTCGCCAGCGCTTGAATAATCCGGTTTGTTGTCCCGTCTGACGCATTCCGTGCGACCTTTCCGCGAATGAGCACGCGGTATATTTCATCAGTAGCCCGGCCCCGATCCTGGGCAACGTTATCCCCGAGTAGGTCCAGCGATTTCCCGCGCGCCGCGTCAATGTCCCGCCATTTTTCCGCCGTTGTCAGTGAAATTTTTAATGCTGTCAATTGTTCATCAACAATTAAAAAAAGCTTCCCGATATTGCTCTTTTCGTCTTTCAAGAACGCATCAGTAAGCTTTCCTATTAAATCCTTGATCATATCAGATTCACCACTATTTCAGAGAAGTGAACTTGCGCAACTTCTCTCGGTTCAATTGTAATATTTGACTGACCGAGAGCCGCCGCATCCTTCCCGATTTGTATAGTCACATCTGAAACCCCATTCACCTGATATACAGCGTTAAAAAGTTGCGACAGAATAACGTCGTCACCCATCTGCGAGCCGGTAAAAGATGAACCATTTTCATCAATCCCGCCAATTTTATATACGAGATTGTTTTTGATTTGACTCACACCGTCGGCAGGGAATGAAGCGTTTGTTTTTAAATCAAGCTGCACATAAATTTTTACTTCTTTTGCAAAATCAAATTTCACATCATGATCCAAACCGCTTGCATCCGTAATGACGACTGATTGTTCTCCAACAGTTTCAATACCGGCTGCTACGCTGTCAAATAGAGCTTGGGCCACGTCTACTTTTGTTCCCCCGAGAACATAAGCATGAATGCTTTTCGGTGGATTGCCGTCTGCATCTGTTTGCATGGTATTATTCGCGACTATATTCGCTGAACGAACGCCCGAAACGGCAAGCAATGCCGAAATGATGCCGCTATTCGTAGAAGCAGAGCTGCCTTCAACTGATTTTTTAATTCGCGCCCGAAATTCCGGATCAGATTCCTCGTCAGTGCCGCCGGAAGCAGCTTCCGGATTATTCACTGAATAAACTCCCTCTAACGTCTCAGCCTGTTCAGTAATGGTATTGGCCGCGACATTGTTAATAATCCCTTTAGACAGCGATACAGCCGCCCCTGTGCCCGTTCCATCATCCCCGATTACAACATCTTCGATTAGTTCAAAATAAATACCGGATTCCGTTGTATATTGGGTTTGTTCTTCTATTACGAATCCGGGTTCCCCGGTAAAAAACAGAGTAGTGACCGCCTCGGCCGCCGGCTCCCGGCTTATACCGAAATTACTTCCCAACCTGTCCAACTGAACACCTTCCGACTTACTGACAAAACCGCTATTATAAACCCGCTCTGCAATGTCCCAAATTCCCGCCAAAAACCAAGCAAAAATACGTAGGATAATGCCTAATGGTGTTTTGCTTGACGTGTTTATATCTTCGCCAAACAGCTCCTTCGCTTTGTCCTCCATGCCGTCAAGAAGCTCCGAATAGGTTTGACGTTGGAATCCTGTTTCATTAAGCAAGATCAACACCCCCAAGCTCGATTGTTTGATCATCCTCTTTCTTCATTTTCAAGTGGACAGATAGATTTCGTGTCTCTTTATCATGAGAAAACTCAACTGATTCAACGCTAGCAATTCGCTCGTCTTGTGTTACAGCATTAATAATGTCGTATTGCGCCTCTTCTTGATCAAAGCCTTTCCCGAGAATGTTACTCCGATCCAAGCCGAAATGTTCATCCAGAGTAAATTCCCCTAACCGTGTTTTTAAGGTTAATTCGACTGATTGAGCAATTTCCTCGTTCCCCTCAACCATCTGAAGAGTACCGTTTTCAAAACATAGATCACCGTCTACAAACTTGAGCGTTTTCATCCTTCCCACACTCCTATGACCACCGGATCATTGATACTGTGCGTTCGTCGAGAATCAGGATCAAACGTTTTGTTCCCATCCAAGTTATCAAGAGATCTTTCAGCGAATGAAACAAAAACCGAGGAACCAACCTTTATATCAGGCTCAACATGCTTTAAAACTGGTGCATGTTCGATCAACGGGTATTCATGAAGGTATTCACCATCATTCATAAGAAACAACAATTGCAGATCAGCAGTATGCTTTTCTGCATTGTATTTCACAACGCGAGCCGGAGCCAGTGTATGGATGGATAGTTTGATTCTTTTCTCAAAAGCATCGAAAAACCTCGTCGCTTTACTCATTACATCACCTTGCATTCTGTGAAAAAGTCTCTTCCATCAAACGAATGTGTACCCTCTTTCACTCGATATTTTCCTTTTGCTGTTTTGCTGTTGATTTCAATAATTGAAGCAACAGCGATACGGTGCTGAAGAAGACACTTCGCCTTATAACCTTTGAAATTATCTTCCTCAACCTGCTCAGGTGTCTCAATTAGTCCGGTGGCCTCTTCTAATTTGAAACGCTCATCATCGCCCTGATTAAGTGGGCGAATAACCGGTTTCCCTCGTCGATAGTACATAACGGCTCCGGCATCATGTATGACTTCTTCTAAATTATTTTCTATTAAGCCAGTCACCCGGTAACCCTTTTTGTACACCTTATTTTTCGGCAGGATAATATTTTTCACTTTAATTCCGAGAACGCGTAGCAGTTTATCTACAATTTGCCTCGATGTGGTTCCTGCTTTAAAAGTAATCTTCATGTATCGTTTGCGATACCTAACCTCTTCCCGCGTCCCGTAATTCCTGACAGTCTTGTACGTTCGGCCGTTTTTGTCTTTCCTGACAGTAACAACCGGTTTTGCAAGCTTATATCTTTTTTTGACATAATATTTCTCAGCAGGATCAGCATTGGCAGTTGTCACTTTCATATGGGTATAATCGTCACCGTCTTTTGAATAGATCGACGTCACCTTATCCAAGCCGCTCCAGTTATTCAGAACCTTTGTCACTTTGCCAATCGTCAAGACGCCGTAGTCGTCTCGATAACCCGCCTGAACCGTTATCGTGCTGCCTTTTTTTATCTTGTTGATCGAATCCTTGCTGAGATTGTAAATCTCAACTTTTGTTTCATTAGGTTTGAAATCATCGTCGAAGGGCACTTCAAAATGAATTTCTAAATCCTTGTAATCAAATGTGGTCTGCGAACTGCCGTTATCAATAGTTATTTTGACAACCCGGCCAAACAACTTTTTATTCGTCGTCGCCAATGTCATCCCCCTCCGACCCGTCAGCTACATCATCAATATAAAGAAACACGGTTTCCATGAAATTTTTATATGTAACCCGTGTTTCTGAATTTGATTCATCTAAAGGGATAAGGGCGGGGGCCGGCAGGTTTTCATTTACAATGTCATTCCACAAAGGAACATTGAGTATAAGCTTCTCGCCCAGAACGATAGGCGTCATATCCTGCTCATATAAATCCAGTGAAAAACTATCATCGGATTGATTGTAATTTATACGCAGAATAAACGTGTCATCCGCTAAATCAAATTCGAACTGCTGCGGAATATCTTCTTTATCAAAAGGAATATAGTCCCTCGTTGCCATTTCCCGTACCCTCCCTATTTAATCCGCATCTTTACCCCGATAGGTATTCTTCTGTCAGGCCATGGATTGAGCCGCCTCAATGCGCTGACAGTAGTTCCGTATTTGCGGGCGCAGCCCCAATACGTATCACCCTTTTTCACCTTGTGATAAACCTTATTGGATTTTTTTGTGGTTTTTTTCTTGTTGGCCTTTTTCTTTTTCCCGGCTGTTTTCACTTTCTTCTTAACCCACGGGCTTTTTGCAATACGGATTTCTTGTAAAGAGATTGTTATCGCAAACCCGTTTGAAAATTCCCCTGTATCGCGGTCGATTTTCGTAATGATCACGTCTTTTGCGACCTTTCGCCCGGTATAGGTTAGGAGATTGCCGGCATATGCTTGCTTTTTTAAATATTCATAGTCGCTGTTTGCCGTCTTCCCAAGCAAATAACCGGAAACACTTGTGGTTTCCGGTTTTCTCTGCACATGGTCGGTAATCGGCACGCCTTTTTCAACGGGATAAGATGTGACTTCCACATCAGCCCCGTCTGATTCTTTTTCGTTAACAAGATTGACCTTCCCAAGCTTCGCCAATTAATAAACCCCCTCCGCTTGAAAAAGAGCCGCCAGGCTGTCGTAAGAGTCTTCCAGTGATTGGGTGATAGCCTTTGAAATATCAGTTTCAACTTTTGCACTTCCGCCCTCAACTTTTACATTGATAGACGGGCTGAATGTAATATTCACAGACGTTCCACCGCTGCTGCTTGCTGCTTTTTCTGGTGTATATCCAGTTTCAGCCCCAAGCTCTTTGCCGAGCGCAGCATACATTCCCAGTGATTGATTCCGGTAACGCGGTTCAGTCGTGATGACATATTCCCGCCAGCCGTTTTCCCCGAGTGCCGCAACCTGCGGGCTATTGATTACGCCGCCTGTCGCATACCCTCTGTACGGCCCGCCATGCGCCATTGATACCAAGCCGGGATGTTTCATGATGCCGCCGTATCTGCTGTTCAGATAGTTAATAGCCGCTAGAATTTGATCAACCGGATTTTTAATATTTCCGTGCCCTGGTTCTTTATGGGCGTTAAAGGTGCTTGGGATGAACTGCATTAACCCCTGTGACGGGTGACCGGCTTTTGCATTGGAATCCCAATTGTTAACAACATTAGGATTTCCGCCGGATTCTTTCATTGCGATTGTTTCGAGTGCTCCTGCATACTCAGGGCCTAAACGCTTAATTGACAGCGCCTGAGCTACCCACTTTTTAACGGCTTTCGAGCCGCCGCCTGAAAAGCCGGCAGAGTAACTGGACATTTTGCCTTTGACAAAACCTACAGCCTTATCTTTGACAAAGTTAAAAGCCCCTTTTGCGAGATCACCGAACGAGCCAGCCATAGAAGGTGCAGAGACACCCATTTTTTCTAACACTTTTGTTAAAAGCTTAGATGGGTGCCCGATGTAATCAAAAACATCAAGAGCAACATCTTTCACTTTGCCGGCAACGGATTTTACACCATTCCATGCATTTGTGAATATATTTCCTTCTGTGCCTTTTGCGTATGCTGGAACTCCCGCTAAAGCAGCCCTTGTCTGTTTTGCAGATAAGACCGCAGTGCCTTTCGGAAGGTTCATCAGTGTATCTGTTGCAGGGCTGAGCCCTACTTGTCCTGAAGGTGTCCGATACATTTCAGGGCCAGCGTTTGCCCCTTTGCCGTCTCCCAGTATCGCCGGTCCTCCTGGGTGTCCTCCGGTTCCGTGTGCATATTTAGGTACTTCCCATTTTGGGATATGCTTATCTTTCAAACCGATCTTATCGAGTACCCAGTTTACTCCGCCGATTACACCATTTACGCCTTTTCCGAGTGCGCCGGAAAGTTTGTTCGCTAAGCTAGTCACACCAGATACAGCCTTGTGAGCCATGTTCTTAATTCCATCACCGATTCTGCCCGGTAATTTCTTGGCCCCGTCAACTAAATCGTTGAAACGATCCATGACTTTCTTACGCAGATCATATGCCAATAACGCGACTTTATTTTTTATATAAAGCCATCTGTCAGTGATTGCTGCACCCATATTGCTTACAAGCTTTTTCACCATTCCGACTGCACTAGAGAAGATTTGCTTCACTCCGTCCCACATCATGCGGAAATTCCCAGTGAATAAGCCTTTGAAAACCTTCACTATTCCCATAATAATGCCGATTGCACCCTGTATGATCGCAATGATATTTTTTAGTGCAACTTGAATTATCGAGAGCACAACCGGAAAAACAGCAGTCACGATATTTAGGATGAAACGGATCGCCGGAATTACAACCGTAGTAATGATGTTTGCCAAGGCTTGCAGTAGAGAAACAACAATAGGCAGCACCATCTGAATGATCTGCACAATTTGCGGAAAGACCTGCTGGACCACCTGAATTAAAATTGGTAAAGCCGCCTGCGCAAGCTGCAAAATAATATTTGCTGCTAAAGTAAGAAGCTGCGCGACAACCGGGAGGACCGCCAAAATGACCTGCCCTATGATCGGAAATACCTGTTGCACCGCCGTTAAAATCAACGGCAGAATTTGCATGGCAATTTGTCCGATCGTTGATCCGAGTAATTGAATCAGTTGAACCACAATCGGCAGAGCCTGCTGGATGATATTCATAATCAAAGGAAAGACCATCTGAATTGTCTGAACCAGGATAGGCAGAACAGTCTGGATTATTGTAACGATAACCCCTGAAAAACTGCTGACTAATTGAATGATGATAGGTAAGACCGCATTTATCACGCTTAGAATGACCGGAAAAACAGTCTGAAATCCTTGAACAAGTAACGGCAAAATCGAACTGACAATTTGCAATACACTCGTCATTAATTGCCCTGATACCTGCATCCATGCAGTTAATAGCTGCTGGATCAATGGAATCAATTGTGGGCCGATCGTTGAAAGTGTTTGTGAAACGGCTGCGGCTAAAAGAACAAGATTTCCTGCAAGCTGAATGAACGTCTGTTGCATTTGACCAGCTAATTGCTGAAATTGCGGTGTCAGTTGTGCTACCAGTTGACTGAAAACTTGCTGTACTGTCGTGATAATCGGCTGAATGGCCGTGAATACCGTTGTCAGCACAGATTGAACAGTCGCCCACGCCGAATGAATTGCACTGCTGACCGCTTGGTTTGTATCTTTCAAACGATACAAATACCCTACAAAACTGAGGATCGCCCCAATTGCTATTCCTATCGGTCCGGATACTCCCAAGAAAGAAAGGCCAATCGACGCAATAATAGGAGCAATTATTGACACAATCCCTTGAAAGCTTGATAAACCAATCTTGAGTTGATTCATAAAGCCTTTAATAAAGCTGTTCAGCCCTTCGGTTAATCCCTTTCCGAAAAAGTCGGTTACTCGTTTTCCTGCATTCTGAACAAATGAGGAAACAGTATCAACTGCCGTTTTGTAAGCAGCCTCAATCCCGGCGACTAAATGAGGGTGTGACTCGCCCAACCGATCCCATAACTTTAAGGATTCGGCTTGCATCTTATGAATCGCGGATACAGCTACCTTTTGCGAATCCTCAAAGCCTTTCATAAATGCAGGTTTAAGCCCCTGTACCTCTTTAATCATGGTGTAGAAGGCACTGACTACCGCAGTTTTTCCGGTATCCGCAAAGCGCTTCATTGCATCCGTAGCCGGTTTGAATCGCTCTTGAAGCTTGTCAAAATTCTTGTAAAGCATATAAATGCCTGTTACAAGCAAGACAATTGAGCCGGCGACTACATAGACTGTTCCGGACATGGCAGCAAGCCCCGTTACTACCGGGCCAATGAACATCCAAAGACTGCTCAGAGCCCCGAGAAACCCATTAAATAACCCCACTCCTATTGCCAAAGGCGATAAAAGCAGGGTTAAAACAGGGATGAGCAATAAAAACCCTTGGATCATTTTCGCCAGCACCGGATGAGCTTTGTTGAACTGAATAATCATTTTCCCGATCGCGGTAACGCCTTTATAAATTGACATCGCAACGGTTCCGAATACTTCAAGGGCTGGCTGAATGGCTTTTAAAAGAGTGCTGCACATCTGTTCCCAAGCCTTTGAATAACCGGGAACGGTCTGTGTGGCTGCCTTATGCAACCCTTGGAATAGGAAAAAGTTTGTGAAGGCCGCGCCAAGCGCTACCATCTGAAAACGCATATACCCCTGTGTTATCATGGCTGTCATATCTTGAAGCTGTTTCATATTTGCGGTAGGCCCGAGCATCTTCAAGGCCAAATGTGCCGCAGTTCCTTGCTTCGCCATGTTTTCAAGGGTATTTGAGACGGCAAGCCCCGCTTTGTTGACTTGGTATAACGGGTTCGCCATCCTGTCATAATTGGCAGCGATCTTTTCCGATTGGGTTGACATTGCCATAATCGTTCCGATGGACTGCAACATGCTCATGCGCATCATTTTATTATTCTTGATCATGTTGTCAGTAACCGCTTTATGCTCCCGGCCTAGCCTGTACACTTCATCCATGAACTGTTCATTTGTCCCGGTCCAGTTGTCCATTTCTTGGCCTAACTGAAAGAAGCCATATCTTGCCCGTATCAGCTCATTACGGAAACCGTTCATTCCGTATCTTTCCTCATTCCAAGCCCGGCGCATTTCATTGACCATTTGAATTGTATCCGCTTCAAGTCCGCGTGTTGAGCCGCGCAAAAAGTCCATTTCCCGCCCATAATAACGCATACCCCTGTAATCAGGTGCGGGCATGGCCGCCGTGCTTTGTGGTGATCCTCCGTTAACCCGGCGCATGTCCACATTATGCAAATTGTTTCGCAGCCTATCAACTTGATCATTTGCATTGTTCAATGATGATTGGTCAACGTCGATGCTCACGCGTGACGGTATATTTTGCACTAATCTGTTCGTTTGTTGAATGGTCCGGTTTAGGCTTTCCACATGAGACGTCATAAGGTCAAATGCGGGGCCGAGATTCTCAATTGTCCGCGCAGCAGTTTGTAAAGAAGAACTGTCCAGAATCATACTCATGTTCCTGAATCTTCGCTGCTCCCTGTGCATATTGGACATTTGCGTTCGCATTTGAGAAAAATGGCCGGCCGCATTATCTGTATGATCAACAAGTCTATCAATCTGACGATTTGCTCGTTCAAGAGGGGAGGTGTCAACGTTTAATTCCACATCAATATGCGTGCTCCGCAAAGCATCTGTCAACGTTTAACCCCCCTTATTTCTTTTTGTTTCGTTTGTTTTCTTCGGCCAGGTGAATGTCCAAAGCCGCATTGGCTTCGAGTAACGTATCAAGGTCCATAGCTGCAACCTCCGTGAAAGAAAACTTTTCAGACATCACAAGCCGATACATAGGCCAGTTGTCACTCGCCCTCTTTTTGTAAAACTGCTTTGGTTTCGACGGTTTCATCGCTAAGAAAGGTAGAAACCTCATACATTAATTCATTGAATCCAGCATGTTCATCGAAGTATTCGAAGTTTACTTTTGGATTTACCACAACTTCTTTCATGTACAGCTCATACAATTGTGAAGAAGTTGGGCGGCCTGTGTTAATGTTAATTGCTTCATCTTGAATTTCTACCATCCGTCTTGTTCCTGGATGCTGAAGAGTGTACTCGATTCCTTGGATTTTAACTGTTTTTTGTTTACCGAATTTTGACATAGGTTTTCCCTCCGATTGTTTGGTTTGCATATATTGAAAAGCAGCCCGAGTGGACTGCTTTTTTGCATTTGATTTTTTTCTTTTCGACATGATTAATCCCTTACTGCTCTAAAACTGTATAATCGAAAACTTGAATTTCAAATTCACGATCCCCGATTTCGTCACTGAATTCTGCATCAGCAGGCTTTTTCACCATGGCTTCAGTGCCGCCGATTTTCTCTTGTCCGCCAGTAACCCAGATCGGAAAGGTTTTGGCCGTGTTTGCCAATCCATTTAAATAAGGCACAAACGGCGAACCCATGGAAAGAGTAAGCGTAATTGTGCCTAACGGATTGTTTTTTGTTGCAACGCTCACATCACCTTTAGCGCTGACTTTTGTTGAAAACTTTTCTTCGTCTTTAGCACACGAAACCATGGTACCCTCTGAATAACCAGTAACGATTTTCCCGTCGATATTCGTGTTGACCTCGTTCGCATCGTAAACATAAGCAGCCATTGACTATTCTCCCCCTTTAGATTGAAATTTCGCCTGTAATTGAGGCGGAATGAACCGCGCCGGCTAATTCGAACGTGAAAGAAAGGCCGTCATACACGCGATTTTTTCTGTTCTCGTCTGATACTTCAGAGCGTTTTTTTGTGCTGATGGTGTAAACGGGCAAACCATCTTCATCAGAAGCGACAATCCCATTTGAAAAGGCTTTTTGAAGTACATTCGTAACCTGAACACTCAACAATGAAAAACCGGCATTCGAGAACGGGATTTTACCGTTATTTGAGAATGCCGATTGAATGGATGTTTCAATATTTAATTTCACCCAGTCCTTGCCGTGCAGGACGTCAATGTACTCACCTGAAGCAGTAATTCCCTCTGACGTCTCGCTGTGGCCTGCTTTGGTCACGTAAGCGATAGCTCCCTCTTTGTGGAGCTTTTGCAGCTCGTCCGCCTTCAGGTCTTGCGGGGTGACTCCCACAATGTTTTTGAACTTCCAAGTAACTGAACCCACTGTCAGGGAGCCGACGGCACCAACCAGTCCGGCGTCTGGATGCTCGCTTGTTATCGGATGATAAAAAACGATTGTCCGATCCTTCCCGGTATAGGAAGTGACTTCTTCCCGATCTGTTACTTGCAGAACGAGGAATTTGTATGATTTTTCTTCCATCGCCTTTGCTGCTTCCAGCTTCTCGTCTGCCGTCGCATCAGCAAGAATGAGGAAGTGCCAATCATTATCAAAATACTCGTCAAAAGCATTCCGAATCGTAAATGTGGCAGCCGCTCCCGCTCCGTCGCTCTCCCCGTTCTCCGGGTTACCTCCGTAAGTACCGATGGCTACTTTTGATGGAGCATTGTCGCCCTGTGCATAAATAGCAGCAGCCTTTTTATATGCGGGTGTTCCTTCTGGGTAATCCGCTTTAACAGCTTCTATTGAGCCATATTCTTTATAAGTGTTGTGTCCGGCAACCTTCGCAAGAATTAGGGGTGTTCCTAACCCTTTAAGATTCGACGGTTTCACCAGGTCAATTTTGACCGTTACATCACTAAGTGGCATGTGTTTAACCTCCTATGGTTTCTATTTGCGCGGAATCAAAAAACTCCGCTTGTGTCTCGCCATAAGCCGCTCGCGTTCTAAGACGCATATCAAAGCCGTGACGGCGTTCTGTGTCTATCGTGATAAATGTATCCCGATTACCGAAACCGTCGTTTCTCACCCACGCCAAGCCGTTGTCATGAAGCGTCTGGCGCGCGTCAGCAGTTTTGAAGTAAGAAGCTGTTTCTTGAGCAAGAGAAATGACTTCAATGTGACTATTTGAAATCCATGTAAAAGAAAAAACCAGCTCAATGTCTTCCGTTAACACTCCTTGTTCCTCAACACCCCTGTGTTGCGGCAGATACGGAGAAGTAACGGTATACGTGCAAAAAGGGTATTCAGGCTGTTTACCTGTCCCGTTTGCTTCGATAACGACATGGCCGGTTTTCTCTTTAATCATTCTGAGAACCGTTCTGATTATGCTGTTGTAATCCATCTGAATTGCTCACCGCCTTTAAGATATAGGAATTGAAATCGGCGTATGTCCCGTATGGCGTCATTGCTTCCACCAAAAAGGTTACTCCATCAAAAACCACTTGAGCCTTGAAAGGGATTTTCTTCTGGAAGTACAGTTGCCTGTCCATCTGCGTAAGCCGTCCGCCAGATTGATAAATTAATTGCGCCTGTAATGGGACAATAGCGCCTTTTTCTTCCGATTCCACCGGCTTGCCCTCTACCCATTTTCCGAGATCGTCATAAAACCCCTCAGACGCCGGGAGCAACAATGTAAAATCAACGCTGTATTTCTCAATCAGATCACCGAACTGAAAGTGATTTTTCATTAGCTTTCAACCTCGTAATCCATAGAACCGATCATTTCCCCGGTATCTACTAACGGATTTGAAGAGCCTTTTTCCTCCGTTGTAAAAGGATGATTGGCAGGGCTCCGTAAGTCTCTTGCGTACGTCTGCAGCCGGCCCTTTGCCAGCAATCCGACCGCATTCATGATGTCATTAATAGAATCGCCGTTCTCTATGGCTCTGTTGACCAGTTCCTCTACCTTTTGTACAATCTCGGCTTCATTTTCATCCCAACCAGCCCGTAAGAATGACCGTTCAGGGATATTAATAAACTGTGTATCCTTCTTGAGATAAAGACCTTTGGCAGCAAGATAATTCCGCATGCGATCAGTTACAGCAATACGGCAGCCGAATTCATGAACAGCCGCGATCATTTGGCGGTCGCCGTCCAGAACACCGACTTTCATTTTCCCTTTTGGCTCAAGGTTCCTCAGTAATTCCGGTATACGGTTTGTATCCCGCACCCGGATATTTCGGCGCCCCATCTGATCACCTCAATGGTTTAAAACGAATTTTTTTGTATGGCCGGAAAAGATCAAACGCGGGTTTATACCTTACGTCATCCGCCGTGTATGTCTTGCTCATTCCGCCAATTGATTCAGCCTGGACGCCTTTCGGGCTATCCCGGTCTATTTCAATCATGAGAGCAATTCCTTTCTTCACAGGACCTGGTAATGATTCAACCCCGTCTGGTCCAACAAAAGAGTTATTACACTCTTCCTTAACGAAAGAAATTGCGTCTTCAAGGTCAATTTGTAGCTTTGCATCCTGCGAGGTGTCATCCTCGGGGATTCCCAATCGTATTTTTAATTCTGACAGGTCCATTTCTCTCAGTCCTTTCAAAGCACGGGTTCATATGTCGCGAAGCACCTGCAATTTATATCATTTGAGGGATCTCCGCTTTGTCCCGGTGCCGGCGCCTTCACAGATTTGCCGTTTTTATCTTGACCGAGATCAAACAGCTCATTTACAAACCTAGCCTGGCCTTCTAAATGAACATGATCCGCGTTTCTTCCCTCACGAACCCGCTCGTCACCCATGTTGTGCCATATCTTTTTCATGGCAATACCATTGGAATCAGCTTTCGTAGCTGCGTCCAGTGTCGCTTTCTCCCGCACTCGATGCATTTCTGTTCTGGCAATGCGCTGCGCACGGTTATAACTGACGCCCACATCAGCTTCCAGCTCCTTCGCTACCTGAACAAAGCGTTTCCGCTCAATAAAGCCGCGTTCAATTGTATGATTGATCTTCTGAACTGTCTTTTTACGGTCCGTTTCGATTGCTTTGAGCATATTTTTGCTTGTGATAGTCTGCGAGATTGACGCGGGCGCCGCCCATGTGACAGGCAATTTTCCTTTCGATGAACGGGACAATTTAAAGCCGACGGCCGATAGGATACCAAGCATGAGCCAGTTATACGATGACTCGTAGGTTTCATTCAGAAAATCAAGAACAGCCGTTTTAACCTTTGCAGAAAGGGCAGTAATCAATGACGCTATATCCTTCTTAATCTGAGAAAGATCATTACTCCGATTCGCGTCAGCAAGGCTGATTTCGCGCCCTTTATCAAGCTTGACAAACAGGGCAGTCAACTTGGAAAGTATTTTTTCGGAAGTACCACGAAAAAGCCGCTTCAGCTTCCGTAAAAACTCCTGCATCTTACGGGTTAACGGCTTCAAAAGCTCTTTTTCAGTTTGTTCTTTATCCACCGCTATCCCTCCTATTCGTCAGATGCTTTTTCACCAGCGTCAGCAGATTCTTGATTCTCTTCATCTGTTGTTTTGTCCGCTGTCTTTTTGCTGTTTTTTTCAGCTTTTTTAATGGGCGACTGTACTTTTTTGTATCTGTCCTCTTTCAAAAGCTTATTACCGTGTTCATCCTCAACAAACCAAGTTGAACCGGTATCAGTATTTTGAATCCACATAAAAAAGCCCCTCCTATTGTGGACGGGCTGCGCTTAATACCGCGAGCGCTTCCGGTCTTGTTACTTTCGCGCCGTACAAGTGAAGCCCTTTTACTGCATCAGCAAAACGTTTCTCAGGGCGATACGCCTCGACTTGGGTTGCTTGGTCTGCATAAGACCACGCCATGCCGTGACCGGCGATAATCTTATGATTTTCTGTGCCGCCCTCTGGTTTAGAAAGTGGAGCATTATTTGATTTTAATACCGTGAATCCGGCCGCTTGTCCGATAACACCATTTAAAAGGCGTTGTTCTGAAGACATGTTCCCAGCCTTTACAAAACGGTCATCTTTTAGCATTAATCCTTCATACCAAGGCGTTACAACTACCCAGCGCCCCTGTTCCGGCACGTCTGCTTCATCCAATTTCACTGAAAGATCAACCAGATATTCGTACGCGTCGTTTTTTGTTGGTGAAACAACTTTTGTATCGCTGCCGATCGTATGAGCTGCATCCACATAATGAGAAGCAATATATGAATCAGCAGTATTTTTCAGAGCGTATGCTGCCTCTTGCATAGCCGCATCCATCAACTTCGGATTTTGTTGAATTTTATCAATGTCATCAATCTGAAAGTTGAAATATTTTGACTGGTCAATGAGAAGCGTGCGGCTTGAAGAATCAAGTGTTTCCGCGCTATCCATGTCTTGATTTTTAGTGTAGTCCCCCACACTAACGCGTCCCATATTGTTGATTTTCACAGAGTCGCCGGCAGCAGTGATTTCTCCCTCGTAATCTCTGTTAATGACTCCCGTTTGACCATAAACCAAAGTTCTTTGTAAATTGCTCAGCAGTCTTGCACTCCATAATACCGGAATAAAATTATCTAATGCCATGTGTTTTTATCCTCCTATTAATTCTTATAAAGAGCTTGGATGCGATCCCAGTTTTGATTGACTTCCTCGGTACTCATCTTTTTAATGTCTTCTTCTGTTAACGGGGCTGATGCTCCGCCTGATGGTGTCGGCGTGCTACCGTTCTTTTTGAAATGATCGTTTACGATGCTTTGTTCAAAAGTCTTGAAGGCTTCGGCCAAGGTATTCAAATTTTGTTCTGTGGTCGCATCGTCCTGACCGATAAAAAAGTCAACAAGATTAGTAGGCAAGCCCTTTTCCGTTGCAATTGAAAGGGCCGTATTTCTCAACGACTCTCGCGTTTTCTCTTGCTCAAGGTTCTGGAATTTTTCCTGCAACTCACGTAATTGCTTTTGTTCCTCTGTTTCAGGAGGAAACCGCTTTGAAATCTCTTCCTCAAGTTTCTTCGGCAACGTATTTTTCTCATACGTCTTGATCGCCTCTGTCACCCTTGCATCAGATGTTGATTGAAGCAGCTTCTTCCCCTCGTCATTTGTTTCTAGGAAAGCCCGTACTGCATCCAGCGTGAGTTCTCCGCCGCTCGGCTGTGGTGCTGGATCGTTACTGGTTCCATCTGCTGGATGGGCTCCCGGTGTTGGATCAGCCGCTCCCCCAGGTTCGGAAAAATGCTGAAGGTTAATGCGCAGTGGCAGCCTTTCTTTTTTCATGAAATTCATTGACGGACTGACTGACTTATCCGTGTTTAATCGTTTCATTTCTGTGTGTCCTCCTTGCCCTTATCAGTTGCCGAAGCCCCTAACAAGTTCAAAAGTATTTCGGTTGCTCTTTAACGCCTACAACGCGAAAAAAAGGCATAAAAAAAAGCCACTCAAAAGAGTAGCTTTCTGCTCAATTAGTCAGAAACGTTATCCTTCTTCCTGTTTAGAAACAGAGACTTTTTCACTTCAGCATATATTTCTTCAGATTCATGCAGCAGGTTTTCGTTTTCCAGCATCCTCAACAAAGAATTAATCCTAAACTCTTCATTCAGATGGCTGTTTTTTTCTTTCGTCCTTTTGAAAAGCTTCATCATCCTCATTCGCCTCCTGTTCCTCGTCTTCATCCTGATTATCATCAATGGTGTAAGCATCTGCTTCCGCTCTCATTCTTTCAATCTCAAAACGCACATCATCAATGAACGATAGTAGAGCAAGCCGCGTTTCTTCGCTTACCAGTCCTTTGAGTTCCGCAGATGCTTGAGCCTCTTCGAGAATGTTCGCAGGAAGATTCCGCTTGAATTGAAACCATAGTTTCAGATACGCGTCTTTGCCGGCCAGTATCCTTTTGGACCATGCCGAGCAGAGTATTTTATACTGATACCGGAATGCCGCGGTCATTTTGCGTTCCATAGTAATTGCCTTGTGTTCCAGCGCCATAAGCTTATACCGCATGGCAACGCCTGTAATAGTGCCCCCGAAAGAGCCGTCAGAAAAATTGACTGTCTTCGCAAAACGCAAAATATTTTCTTCCAGCCGGTTCAAATGATTTTCGATCATGGCGTCGTTTATTTCCTTGGTTAAAAACTTCACGTCGCCGTTATCGTCGAAGACTTCAAACACGCCATTCTTTTTCAACTTTTCCATATCCTCATCATCGAGTGAAGCCCCTTTTACAATCAAGTATGCAAGCCGGAACTGTTCGATTTCGTTCGATGCGTCTGACAAAGTTCTGTCGTATGCATCAATTAAAGAAATGACTTTTTCAGTGTCGCCTTTCATTTCTTTATTGTTCGGAACACCAAACAACGGGCATCCATTGAAAAGATGGGGTTTCGTCTCAATAAGATCGTACTTCGCTTTATCAGACGACTTAAACGAATAAATGAACGTTTCATCGTAGAAATCAGCCCGATATGACTCAACTTTTTTGCCGCTCACCCACTCAAACACTGAATAATAGCGCAAAGCATATGTGGGCTCTGTTATATCGTCTAAAGCGAGAACAATGCATTCCCACGGATCAACGTTTCGCAGGCATTCGTTTCCGTCTTCATTAACAAACAGCAGGCGGGCGCCGTAACCGCAGATGGAAGCCATTTTCCCGAGTTCGGAATCGGCATCCTCAATGTTATTTCTCGTATTGAAAATACTCACTTGGTCTTTCAATTGCTTATCTTCAGTTTCATAAGAAATGGGATGTCCAAACATATAGCCTGTCTTAGTATCAATGATTTCAGAGTCAAATGAGTTGTTCAGCTTATTGTTTACCTTGTCATCAATACGCTGCACCTTATCAGTTCCCGCGCTGCCATAATCAATGATGGACCGTGTTAATATGGGAACGCCTGCCGGATCAGCCTTATATCTTGCATATAGCTTCATCAATTTTTCACGAACAGGGACGTGCTCATTAATCATCATCTTGATAATGTCACCGTTAATTCCACTCTGGCGAATTAGATTTATATATTCCTTCATTGGTCACTCCCCCTTTCTGTGTTTCGGCTTGTTGTGAGTATACAGAGCGTACCGGAGAGCATCCAGCACGTCGTCCCATTCCTTCACAGGGTCGCCGGTCTTGGGATTCCATACATACATGAAAATTTCTTTTTTGAAGCGCTCAACCTTGTCTTTCACGACGAATAACTCATTTCGTTTAAACAGCCGGGCCACTTCTTCAATACCGGATATGATCGCCTTATCGGCGTTCAGGGCTCGCAACTTCTCCCGCCTGAAGCGCTGCACATGCTCTGGCCGCGCAGAATCGCAGTAGAAATTAATATTGCCGTACCGCTCCTTTACGCCTTTCGCTACTTTCACCCAGTAGTCAATTTCCTCATGCTGCTTGGCATGTTCTTCGAGCAAATAAAAACACCCTTGGTCATCTTGCCCGATTACGACAATAGAACCCGGGTGCTCATATCCCCAGTCAACACCGGCGAAATACTTCTTGAAGTTGACGCGCCTGTTCTCCAATTCCTCAGAACTGATATAGTGAATGTCCTTATTGAAGTCCCGGTAAATGACTCCTTCGGACGCCACCCAATATCCGTTTATATCTCGATCGGTAAACATGCCGCTGGGCGTCGATGCCACGATACTCTCCACATACTCCGGATCAAGAAAATTGTTATCGAACAGCGAGAAATGAAATGATCGGATGTTCAGCCGGCCGCTCTTCAACTTTTGCCCGTCTTTGTCGATATAATCGGTTTTGACGGTGTGCATCGGGTTTTCGGGGTTTGTATCCATCATGACCACAGCGCCTTTATAAGAGCACCGGGAAATGACTTCTTTTACAAATGAATCATGCAGGGCGGTCGCCTCATTCAGAAACGCGCCGGCTGACGTGAACCCCCGCGCCTTTTTCCATGAATTTGCGTTTGCTCCATCAAAGCAATATACCTGATTTCCGAATATCTCAACGGCACTCGACTTATTGAGTTTCAATTCCTTGCCGAGAATCTGTTCTAAATCATTCAGAACGTTCCGCCTGATAGTTCCCAGGTTCGCCCCGCCGATAACAAAATTCAGCCCCATGTTTTGATACTTGCTGACGTGAGCAAGAAACGCCAAAAGGAGCACGAATGTTTTTCCTGCCCTCTTTGCGCCGCTACAAATTAAAATTTTGGGCTGCTCTTTTATGAAGCTGTCCCAAACTTCCTTTTGCTTTTTATTCAGTTCCATCGGCATCCACCATTTTTCTCAACATTGTAGCAATCTCATTTTCTTTGGTGTTTTCGTCGCCGCCGTTAATAGCCTTCTTGGTCTTCTCGATATTCAAACGCATTTGTTCCAATTTAAGGCGCCGCTCATCTTGCTCATGCGCCAACTGGTCAAATTGCTTGATCAAGCTCCGGAGCTCCCCCATTGCCCGAGATTGAGCGTTCAGGAATGCCGCCTGCTTATCCCATGCGAATTGTATATCGTGCTGCAGCTCTTCCACAAAGTGAGCTTTTGAAAGACTGCCGTCCTCATTTATGCTGAGGTCACCTTTTATTTTAGAGACAATTTTGGTAATGTCGTTTTTATCCTGCACAAACATAATACGTTGTGCCCGCAGAATGGCCGCGTATTGGATTTGAATTTGATCCCATATCATATCAGCGGGCGAACGCTCCTGAATCTCTTCCAAAATTTCAAGCGTTTCCTCGGGCAGATACTTTGAGAAGAACCCATGCGAAACCGCGTTTCGATTTCTCTCCGGGGCGCCGCCGTTGTTTCCCAATGCATTTTTATTACCGGGTGGGGCGCCTGCCTTTTTTGTGTGCACACTTTTTTCAGAGGGTGCACCCTTTTTTCGTTCCCAACCATGCCGCTGCTTCCACGATTTAATGGTGTTCATTGACACCCCGTATTTTTCGGCAAGGTCCTTGTATTTCATGCCTTTGGCGTAATCCTTATACGCCTGAATGTGCTTTTCAGCCATCTACATCCACCGCCGCCTCCTTTTGAATTGAGTTGTTTTGGAAAAGATATTCCCTCTAAACCGCCACCGTGCTCAAGCCGTTAACCGCCGATTGTCTATCCTGAGACTTACCGGAAGCAGTTTACAGAGAACATAAAAAAGAGCCATATAACTCAATGGCTCTTTCGTCTATTCTTTAATTTCAATATCTGTAATTTGCGTTGGGTTAATAAGAACAGCTTCACCAAGATCAATCAAACGATTTTTCAAAACTCGTTTGCCATCCAATTTATCATGGAAATTTTCTATAAGATTTTCCACGCTTTTCATATCTTCGTAGGAAACTTCAAAAGATTTTTGATTACTCATTGATATAAGCACTTTCATGAATTTCACCTCCCTCCTTATTATCGGTTAAGGATCAGGAGAAAGGAACTATTTGCAGAATTTGTCGAATTATTTACATGTCCATTTTTCACCTTTAGTACGCAGTTATATATGAGGGCGTGGTTCCCTTACTATCTGCATATCGTCGTTGAAAGGTGGGTGATTAAATGTTCAAGTTTAAAGTAAGTGTAAGCGTGAATGCCAACATAAGCTTTAACAGAGAGTGCTTCTTTCATATGATGATCTCTGTCGCATTGGCCTTTCTCCAATAGGAGGAGGCTTTTGCTGCTACTAAAAAGCCCCACACCAATAAGGGCATAGAGCTTAATGATCACTATATGAAATTGGTGGGGACGCAGGAATATTTCGCCTCCCCGTCCTGCCTTCCAGTTTACACTGCGGATTTAATCTGATTCAACAATTGCAAAAGCTGACACGTTTCGCACATTTGGCACAAATGGCACACAATATCATTTTTAATGCGTCTGACTGTTTCGCGGGAAACGCCAAGATGCAGCGCGATTTCACGAAACTTCATCCCTTCTAACATGCAATCAAAGACAATCCGGTTTTTTTCGTCCTCTATTTCTTCAGTAGAGCGCTCAAGAAAATCAACAATAGTTTCGTATTTACGGAGCCGCTTTTCCCGACGATCCATCTGACGTAATTCCGCCTGGCTTATTCCGGCTGATCCTCTCGGCATTCCTGCTTCGTCACCGTAAGTAGCCACAAGCTTCTGCCCGGCAAACTCCACTTTGTTGAGAATACGGCTCAATCGACTGATCTCCCGCAACATAAAATTATAATCACGAATCCATTCTTCGATTTCCAAAGCCATCATTTGATCAGACATTATAAACTCTCCTTCTGTCCGTAAATAGAATATTTCTCATTCCAACCGTTCTTTTTTTGTTCTGCCAAATATTCGGTTTTAGATACCTCCTGAATTGTTAGGCTGCACTTTTCCATCAAGAAACTTTTCATATTCTCAAATAAATCTTCTTTTCCGCACAAAAGATTCACGATTTTTCCATTTTGATAGGCGAATCCATACTTCACACCAAACACTCCCCTTATTTGCGTCTCAAAGCGCCGCCCTTGCCTCTTTTCAGAGTTTGCATATTTTGTCCCATCATCCGCTGCCAAAAGCGATCTGATCGCTCAGAAACGTTTTTATCTGGCTCCTTTTTCTTCCGCTTCATGCCATCCCTCCTGATAACAAAAAACGGACACCAACCAGAGCGCAGAAAAAATTCTGTGCAATGATCAGTGTCCGCAGGCTTTCCGTCTTGGACGTATTTATTTTTAAGCTCCTTGGCTGCGTAATGTCAGCAGGCTCATTTTTAAGTCTTCATATGCTTATATTTTACCATAATCCGGGTGCAATAGGGTTACCAAACCATTAAAGGCCGGCTTTCTCTTTATATTGCTCCCAAAAGCCGTTCACTTCATCCAAGTATCTTGTGGCCTCGGGGCTTTTGGTTTCAGCCTCTTCTCGAATTGCGTCAAAAGCCTCTTCGAATTCATCGGCAGGCGTCTTTAATATCTGATATTCGTTGGTAGCGAGGGCAGTTGCAAGAGCGACAGGATCAAGACTGTTTAACGGGGCCCATTCTCCCTGCCAATTCCCTAAGCTAACACTTTTCCGTAGGCTCTCAAAAGCCGCAGCCTGTTCTTTTGTTAATTGTAGCATTGTATTTTCCTCCGATTCTTCTTTGAATTTATCTTACTTCACACTGAATTTTGCTGATTCAAATGTCCCGATATAGTTCCGCTTGCCGGAATCAGAGTAGCAGTCAAGCTGGATGACATAGGTTCCTTTCCCAGTCTTATTCCGGATCGTTTTCACGTTGAATGATTTCAGAGGCGTTGCCGTTTTGAAGCTGCCACGCTGTACCAGATTCGTATCAGTCAGTCCGCCGCCGCTACGCTTCTTGTATACGCCAGCCGTGTAATAAAGTGTTCTTGAGCCTTTTTTCTCGGCTTTCCAGTCCACCGTTGAGGCGCCGGCCGTGTAAGTCGCCGCATCCGTAAATACCCGGGCACTGTACCCGGATTCGTTTTGCCAGCCGGACCATGCGGCGGAAGCAGACGGCGCAACGGCCGCCGCTCCCATAAGTAATGCTGCTGATAGAATGATTGATTTGAATAGTTTTTTCATTATTTCATTTCCTCCACTCCGAGAATCTCTTTCATGTATTCGACTGTCTTGTCAACCTCAAACCAACTGCCGTCTGCGACTTCGATCCGGGAGACGCCGGACGATGATTTCACGATGTCCACAACGTCTTTTTTATCAAATGCATATAGAATTTTATCCCCGCGCCAGATTTTTATTTCTTTGTTCTTATTCCTGTTTGCGATAGATTCATGAACGGATTTCATAAAGCAGTCAGAGCAAGTGCCTCCACCAAACTGTTCAAGCCGCTTTCCACATTCACAATGCATTAAGTCATTTTCGGCTCCTGTCATTCCGCTCCCCCTCAAACTGTTTTTCGATTTGCAATGGTATATACTCATCAGGACCAAGAATGCCGAAATCATGGTATTCCTCAGAATATGCTCGGCTATACGATTCATCGTCGTAGTCTCCAAACAATTGTGTGTCATGGCCTTCATGAAAATGGCAAAACGCGGCAATATGGTTGATTTTAGCCCATCCCTTCGGACATTTGCTCCACATCACTGTTTCTTTGCAATCGTGGCATGTTGAAATATAATAGTGTCCCATTCTGTTACCCCCAAAAATGATTTACGGCACTCACGATGCCATATACGACCCATGAGAGGGCGAAAAACAAGATTCGCCAGTTCTGCCCCCGGATCATTTTGTTTTGCTCCCTAATCGTCCGCGCTAAATCCTCATTACGCGTTTCCAGTTCGATGCATCTTTCTTGTAGTTCTTCGTTTTCCGCTTGCAGTTCTTCGTTTTCTGTCATTGTTCCGTGCCCTCCTTCTTTTCCGGCGGCCACCACCCACGAACCAAGTACCCACTGATCGCCGCGGTAACCGACACACAATTTAATCTCAAACTCGGATTGTCGAAATAAAACGCCAGAATTATTCCTATGGAATCGGCAACGGCCGACATTATGAGAATCATCAACACTCTAAATGCAAATTTCACTCCGCGCCCTCCAACAACTCAGGATTTTGGTAAACGTCGCCGATGACTTTATTTGTCGCCGTCTCAGAAAACAACGGTCTGCACTCTTCTTTTTTCTCATTGACGATGCACCAGGAGCCGTCAATCATTTTCACTTCTCCTATGAACGGTTCCGGCCCAAACAAACCGCCGGGCGCTGTTTCCTCCTGCTGCACGATGTCGCCCGCATAAATACGTGTTCCTGGTCTGTAAGCCCCTTTTCGATCACTATCAAACTGTCCAATTTCAAACTGATCCGAACCATTCATGAGAACTGACTGGCCATCAGCGCTATCCGCGATAATCCCGAAGCCATCCAACCATAAGCACCATCCGTATTCGTTATCCGGCTTTATTAACCCAATGGAAAGAGATAACTCCCCATCCATCGAATAAAACATCTGCTCGCCGTCCCAAACTCTGTATGCTGTGTTCATAGTGAACCGTCCATCTTAAGAAGTTTGAAATCAGGGTCATGGAACGCTTTCGAAATAAAGTCATAGCCCGCGCAAGTGCCGTCATGATCTTGTATCTGAGAAAACATAACAAGCGCATAATCTCGTTCTACTTCTCGGATTTCATCCTCTTGAAAATTTTCGTAATCGTCCGTGTCGGCGACGCTCTCGATGTAAACTTTTTCGGCATCTGCCTTGTCTGTTGCTTTAATAAGCGCGTAATATGGATCATGGATTTCGTAGAATTTCATTGTTCTTTCCCCCTCCCATCTCTCGACATAAGCCATTCCATCAGGCTGCAAAATTAATCCGAAATACGGCATCCTCTCCGCCCCTGTCAGCTTCTCAACTTCCGGATCGTATTTCCCTAATTCATCATTACCAATAAATTTCAAAAAGGACGGATCGAATTTTTGTATTTCCCTTGCCAACAAAGCATCACCATATCCCCAAATCGTCGCGCCGCTCTCACATGATTTCATTAAATCAATGTGT
Organism: Bacillus siamensis KCTC 13613; assembly: GCF_000262045.1. Taxonomy (GTDB): domain Bacteria; phylum Bacillota; class Bacilli; order Bacillales; family Bacillaceae; genus Bacillus; species Bacillus siamensis. The sequence goes on along the minus strand of NZ_AJVF01000041.1, from coordinate 244,734 downwards.
TTTTGTTCTAATTTCATTGTTCTTCCTCCTTCAATTGTTTGGATAGTCGCTCATTTTGGTGTGACGAGTGAATAAATATCATTTGTTCCATCAATGATGTCAATTTCATGAATTCCGCCTTTATATGCCCCTGCTGCTATGATTCGGAATGCAAACAGCGTTAATAACTCCTGGCTTTCAGCTTTACACCCTGCGAATTTCGGGTTAGACTCGTTCCGGAAACCGATACGCTTGTTATCCTCAACAATCGCATCCCAGACATCACCCCTAAACTGAATGACATCCACCTCGAAACCTCGATTACGAATGCTATTGATTACTTTGATTGCCGCCGATTGGATTTTTTGAATATCCATCAATACCCCTCCTGCTGCCGCTGGTGATTGACGGCGTTTTTCTCCATGTAAGCCGCTTCGATTTGCTCCCATTTAAATCCGAGCCGCTCACCGAGAATGAAGAAGCTTACACAAAGGTCGAGAAACTGCACTTCTTTTCCATTCATCACCTGTAAACGGTAAGCAGTAGACATCAAAGAAGAAAAAAGCCGCTCAGTGTTAAAACCAATGGTAGAACTCAAGTAACTTAAATGGATGGAGGATATTATCTTTTTGCTATTTAAGCCCAACTTGTTCCCAATGCTCAAGATAAAATGCAGGCAGTCCACGTATTCCTCAAGTAATGGATTCGATTCACCTATCTTTCCTGAGCCGTTGCAGTCTCGGCATTCGGAATATGGTTCAGTTGCATGTCCTTCCTCGAGGTATTGCAAATTAATATCGTGGTTTTCATCGCCAGTGCCATCACACGTCGGACATAAACGCTCTATTTTCGTCCGCGGCTCCCGGTCATTGCTCCAATGCTTAAAGCCGCGCCATTCATTCGCACACTCGGCAAGCTCCACCTGTAGAGCAAGAATGAGGTTCGGCAGCAAGTCCTGCCCCTCAAGCCCCTTTTCTTTGATGATCCGATCATCAAGCACCTTTTGCATTTCAAACATTTTTTGTAGATTCATTGTCCGCTCTCCTTTGATTTAATTGTGAGCCGTGTTTTACAATCCTTGCTGACCTGTTGCAATTCAGCAGTGAAACAGTCTAGACAAATATTTTCTTGTTTTCGATGATCGCCAGTGTTTTGTTTTAGCTTTTTAATGTCTGATCGCAGAGCAAACCTTAAAGGCTTTTCAAAGATAGGTGCAGTATTTTCATGGGTATCTAATCCGCACGTTTCACAACATAAGCTTTCCATAATGATTTCCGCTCCCTTATTTCCGCCCACCGACGGTATTTTGTAGAAATTCATGCACATGACACATCAGCAGCATGCCGCCTGTTTCCGGTCCGTGCTTTTCACGGAAGACAGCCAATGCTTGTTCGAAAGCCTGCCTGTAATCCTGTTTCACGCTATTTCCTCCTCAGCGCCCATGGTGCGGCCACAATGCGGGCAGCGTGCATCAGCGCGGATTTCTAAATCAAGTTTTTTATAATCGCAGTCCGGGCAATGGTATTCGATCATGATATTCCCATCCTTTTAGAAACTTGGTTCCGGTTCTTTTTCTGGCGTAACTGCATCATTTTCCCATTCAATATCAAGGATTATCCCCACGCCGTTTTGTGATAATCTCATGAGAAGAATTTCAAATTCGTTCAGATGTCTGAGAGATTTCAAGTCATGAACTGAGTTGTATCTCAAATCCCATTCCTTATCTGTTCCATTCTTATAAAAGGAAATCGGTATTTCAAAGTTCATTTCTTCGTCATGATCACACTCAAATAAAATCGTTGCATGCTCAAACGAACTCCAACTTCTATCCTCGTTACGTTCAACATTTACAGATACCTCAACCGCTTCATATTCAGGTCCATCGTCAAATTCTACTTCCAGATCGTCAGTCTCAACGTTTTTTGCAACATAGTTCATCCACTTTGCGAAGAGGTCAGACAGTTTGATTGTGTTTTCTGTCTCTCCTGACATCAATCCCTTGAAATTGTTTAGCAGGTTACGGTTTTCTATGGTTGTATTTTGTAATACTCCGACCAGCACATGATCAAGCTTTGTGATGTAATCCGAGTAATCATAGTTTTCTAAGTATGGGACGATGACGCTTTTTAGTTTGCTTTTGATAATCTCGGTCACATCGCCATAGCTTGAGAATAAATTTTCAAGCGCTTTTGAAATTCCTTTTTCCAGTTGTTCTGCGACCAGTTTTTCAACCAATCCTTCTTCCATTTGTTTTGCGATTACATCTTTGATATTTTGTTCAAGATTCATTTTGATTTCCTCCTATTTTGTGTTTATACTTGTAAATTTGGTCATATGTTCACTTATTCATGATTTTGTATATGAATTTCCCTTAAACGCCACACATGCCCTCACATTCATTCAAAAAGTGATCTATATCAAGCTGATCCTCATTGAAATTTACTTCCTCCAATGGCCGGCCTGACTTATGGAGAAAAGCGTTATTTTTAAATCGCGGCAGCTTCCGGATAAGCCGGTCAATTTCCACCGCGTCTTGCCAAGAGGCCGGGTCTTTCATCTTCATATCACGCCAGGCGTTGAAGTCGTGGAAAGGGCAGCCGATACAGCTGGACTTTTCCGGCGTTCCGAGTCCCTCGCGCTCAACGTATGTAATGCAGCGCGACCGATCTATGAAGGCCACATCAACCAAAGGATGCTCGGCAACTTGCCAGCTTTCCCGGCTTGGTTTAACTCGCTGGATTTCATCAGTGCTGATCCCTTTCCAGAGGTGAACAACTTCTTTGATGCGCTGCCTCGGCTTGTACCCGAGCAATGAACGGATTTTCCGGTTAACCGGTAATATTTTGTATTCGTTTGTACATTGCCGACGGGCGATGCCTATTTCACCTTTTGAATCCCGCGTGAAGAATGGGATACTGGCGAAACGGTCACCTGTCTCAGCGCCTTGCACAATGTCATCACGAATGTTCCCATTATCAGTGAAGATGATCTCCCGCCCGTAAGTTGCCTTGATATGCTCGTTTATTTTCTCGATCCAGTTGTAAACGTGTTGCGGCTCCCATCCGGTATCCGAGAAAATAATGTAATCGGGTATAACGCCGTTTATCTCACCTTTCAACGCCATGAGAAGAAGGGCCGTTGATTGTGTGCCTCCCCCGTAGGAGAGGACGTGAATATGTTTTTTGCCATCGTCGTACTGCTGTTTAATCATCCCTTAACCCCCGATCAAATTCGGCAGCACGGAGATAGCGAAGAAGATGAGCCCCACGCATGCCCCGACCAGCCAGATATTTGTTTTATCCCGTTTAGCGATAATGGTATCGCCGATCATTTTCAGATCGTCAGACCGCGCGACCAGCGTCGGGATGTAGTCCGGGTGAACCTTTAAAAGCTCGGCCGCCTGCTCGACGGTCATTGCTTCGTCCTTCGTGGCCTTCACGTTCCGTTGCAGTTCTACTTGTAGTGGCATCATTCTGCCCCCACCTCCCGCGCTTGTGGTAAGTTCACTCTTTGCAGAAATTCAGCCGCAAAGAATCCCGAAAAACCATCTAAGAAAACAACCTTTGCGCCGCTGTGAGAAGTAAATTCATCACTAGTACAGGACCAAATTCTTCCGTCGTATTTGCTCGCTTCATAGCATGTGTGCATGACAACTAATTCACCTTTTTGAAGTGGTTTTCTCATTCCGCATCACCCTCCCATGCAGCAGGAAACTGACCGTTTAAGGCCTTCTCTACCACTCCGAAAGGGTCGTCCTCTTCATCGGTGAATGTAGCAAGCAACCTTCTGAAATTGCCGTTCTCTTTTGTAAGCCGCCGAATCTCTTCCTGAGCCTGCTGGAACTGATGAACCGTTACTTCCTGCTGGCGTTGGTGTTCCTCAATGATTGCCTGCTGTTTTCTCATGTAGCCGATCATTATGTCTTTGACATAACTCTGCTCGATGATATAGCAAGATCCTGCATTTATATCGAGTGGCTTCAATTCCTCTTTTGAAGCTAAGTGCCACAATGACAAGTCGTTTATAATTTCCTGTAATTTATCCATGCCCGTTCCTCCCCCGCAGGGGAAACCCCTGCTATTTGAATTTATGGCCGATCTCGTAATCACAACGAGCCAGGCCGCCTTTTATTGTTTGAATGATTGTTTTACCGTGTTCCGGGGCGTCCATTAGATGAGCAGTCCCTTCAGTGCCATCTAAAACGATGATGCGGACTTTCCCCGGCTCGATGCTTTGCTGAATAGTTGTTTCATGATTTTTTATTTCTGTTGGCTTGTTCACTCTGGCCGCCCCCTGTGCTATGATAGAAGTACCAGTTCATATCAGCATCGGGGCCACGGCTTCGGTGCTTTTTTCGTTTTACGACGGCAGCCGCATCGTTACTCCGGCAGATGGCTTTAATTCCTCGCGGTAGATGATCGGGTGCTTTTCAACATAAGCCGCCAACTGCTCCGGCGTCATTTTCCACTCCTTAACTGGACCAGGCTTGTATGGGTTGATTTCTTCTTGCATAGCGATAACCTCCTGAATTGATTTAGTTCTCAAGCATCAAACTTTCGCCACAAAGCGTTATGGCAGGATTTCCGTTATAATGACTTCCACCCGGGGCTCTTCACTGTAAAACTTGCTAACTTTCAGATCGACTACCTGGCTATCATCACGGTAAATCAGATGATTCAGGGCATCTTTAACTCCCTTTACATAGTTGTCAACGTCCGGCTTTGTTACGGGACGCAGGAGACCCTTTTCCGCGTTCTCTCTTTTTGTCTTGGATTTGGAAATTTCTTTTGTCATTGGTCTGAATACTCTGACATCCATTGCCACAGGTCCCGTAATAACTTGTTTTGGCCGATACTGTGACGCCACCAGCGCAACATATTGTTTAAAATTCTTTGATTTCAAAGGATCACGCATTTTAACCTTGCCATTTATAACAGATCCCCTCGGCCTCCCCTGTGCAACAGGCTCGCCGTAAACTATAAACTGAATGGAATCCAACCGTCATTACCTCCCGTCAATTTGTTCCCAGTGCTGAATCTGCTTTTCCTTGTACGGCGCTGTGAAGATGATGGCCGGCAGCAGGATAACCGCTTTAAGCACTGTGCATCAGCTCCATTTGTTTGATTTTTTCCTCAAGCACCCGGATCGCCGAGGTAAGGTCCTGGCCGGCCGTTTGCTCGGCGGGCCCGAACAGATACATGCCGCCGGATATTGTAACGTTTGTTTTCTCTTTCATAGCAATCTCCTATTCGTATAGTGATTGGAGCAGTAGATCATTTTCCTGCTTGGCTTTTTTGCTCCTGATTTTTTCATCTGGCATACGAATTGGAAATGTCATTTTCTCAATCCGGCTGCTGATACGCCCTTCAGGATATTTAAGGTCTAATTCATCAATGCTCAGATTACTTGTGAAGATGGTCGGTTTCTTATTCTGCAGTCTGTAATCAAGGATGCGTGTGAACGTTTCCTCAACCCAATCGCTGACTTTCTCAACGCCTATATCGTCCAGAATGGCAAGATCAGCCGTTTTAACAGCCTCGATAATGTCCGAGCTTTTCACCTTTGATTCTCCATCAAAGGTTTTTTTGATTTCACCGATTAGATCAGCAGTTGATGAATAAAGAATCTTCATAGGGCTTTCCGGCTTATCATGCATTTTTATGATGGCCTTTAGGATACTTGCAGCAAGCCGCGTTTTCCCGCTGCCCTTCTCATGACTGTGGAAATAAAGTCCTTTTCCTTGCTCGCGCATCATATCGAATTTAAGTACATAGTTTTTTGAGGCCCTTTTGGCATTGGCTGCCCGCTCTTTAGAAATATCCTGATCGTAAACATCAATTTCAAAAGAGTTTAAAGTGACATCCTTAAATTCTTCCGGTAGCCGGGCGCTGAGCAGTTTATTTTCTAGCGCCTTAATGGCTTTACAAGGGCACTCTTTCATAAACTCCGTGTTTTCTTTGTGATCCTTCACCCATATGAGCCCTGAGCCGTCGCATTGTTTATAAATGCAGTTTTCCTCAGAAATCACAGTGAGTGTCTCGTATCTTTCCTGAGAGGCCCTTTTCACGGGCAAGCGCTTCGAGTCTTTCAACTTCTGCGCTAGATGTGGATTGGCTTTCTCCAACTGCTTTAGGGCGGTTGCTAAACTGTTCATGATTTCCTCGTCCTCCCCGGTTCATTAATTTCATAAGTCCCTGCCGCGCTTTATGGTCACTCGTTCCCCGCAGAATACCGAGTGTGTACGCTTCTTTGCGGTCGTCGTATTTCTCGGCATGCTCCCACATAGCGTAATGAAGCTGATCGACGCTGTACTTACTCATTTTTTCTATATGGTTCGCAAGCAACTTCGCAGAAATTTTGCAATGTGAACGTGTAAGCCGGATGCAGTCAAGGTATTGAACAAGTATGCCTTTTTTGATGCCTTCCGGGAGCGCGCCCATTTTAATAACCATGTCAGCGAATTTTTCAATTTCTTTTTCACTCGCCAGATTCATATTTTTTAATTCTGCTGCACTTAATGCGTCCTTCAGTGTGTCTTCGTTGCTGATCTGTTGCGGCATTAAGTGATCAGCGTAATCAGGAATGTTTTTGAATTTACCTTGGTCTTGCATGTCCTCACCCTTTTTTTGTTCTTGTTCCGAATCCCCGGTTTCCACTGGCGGAAATGAATCTGCTTTCTTCCCGTAATTCTTTATGTTTTGAAGCTTCTCATAATCAACAATCGTGATAATAGTTGCTTTGTTCTGCTTCATTCGTCTTGTTTTGATTAATCCTGCTGTCTCAAGTTTGCCGAGAGAGTACCGCATTTTTTTAAGATCAATAGATAGGTCCCTCGCAAGCTCCGCCACATTAATCATTGCTTCACCTGTTTTTAATGATCCAACGGGAGCGAAAACGGCCTCTTCGAGCAAACACATATAAAGAATCTTTTCGCGCCTATTTGCAAACTGCTGGCGGGGCTGAATAACATACCCCATGCCTTGCATTTCCAAGCCGCTCACCTACTTCCTTTCACACAGTGCTGTCATGCCGCTGATGCGGACTAAACGCAAGCCCGGTTCATTTGTTCGGATATAACCCTGAACATAATCACGGAACAGTTGCGCCCGGTTAGGCGCCCCTTCTGTCATCCACTTGTAACAGAAGGGTATGCTAACCTCAATCAAATGGCAGGTCATTTTCGCTAATGTCTACAGGCTTACCGTCAAAGGGATCGACATCCTGCGCGCTTGGCTTTTCTTCTGACACTTCGGCATCAATGATTTCCGGCTCTGCCATTTCGTCAGTAATATCAACCCGCTCACGTTCCTCGTCATCCTCGATAACTGCCTTCTGCATTTCAACTGAGAGAATCCCCCACTTACTAAGCATAGATTTCAGAACAGTTTTAAGCGCCATTGCATCCCAATCCTTACCCCATCCAAAATCTGATTTACTGAATTTCTTTTTGTGTTTCTCTACTTGCGCTTTTGTCCAGTAGACTGTTTTGCTGAAACCGTTCAGTAATTCGAAGTAGGCAGCGTAGCCCTCCACTTTCTCTGATGCTCGCTTTTCAAAATCAATTTCGATTTCTTCTGTTAACGGATTCCACTTCTGAAGCTCACCCTCGTGAATTGCTATGCAGTTAATAGATTTGTATTGACCTGTCCGCAACGCAAGCTGGATATATCCTTTGTATCCAAGCTGGAATTGCGCTTTGCCGCTATACGGAACTATCCAGGCATAGCCTAAATTTTTATCAACCGGTAGATCAAGCGTAGCCGCCACCATAGCCGCAGAGATAACAGACATTGGCTCTGCCTTCTGAAGCATCTTCTCGCTTGTGTACAGACTCAGAATGGATGCAGTGAACTGGGGCGCCCTTTTCCCTAAGACCGTTTCAAACCGATTGATTACAGCAGGTGAAGAAAGCAGGCCCTTCATCGTTGTTCCCTGCGGCTGCCCTGGCACGTTATTTTGTTTTTGAATGTTATTTTTAAGTGATTCATTTGTAGCCATATTTAGCTAACCTCCTTAATTCCAAAGCGTCTGTATTGCACTTCTTTTGTGACTTTCTCATATACATCTGGAAACTGCTCTTTTAGTATCTTGCTGTCGATCCGGTTCGTTGTAACTGACTTCCAGCTAGTTTGGTAGGTTCCGATGAATCCATATTCTGCTTCCTTCATTTCATGTTTGATCTGGTTTTCTAATTCCTTTGCCTGCAATTGCAATTCAGCGATACTTTCCTTTAATTGCAAATACTGTTTTATCCGTTCACGGTTTACCGCGGTAAGATCAATAACCTTGTTGCTTTCCGTTTCCGCATACCGTTTTTTCAGATATTCTTCTGCTGCGCTTGATCCGTCCAATGCGGGAGCAACCCCACCCAACACCGCAGTATTCCAAAACTCGACTTCGGCAGTGAATATCATTTCGATTAATTCATCATCCCGCTCAATTTCTTTCCAGACGAATTTATTGCCGCCGATCAGAACAGCAAAGTACGCTTTTTTATACTGGGGACCAAGCACGCCAAGATAGTGCTGGACCTGAACAATATAGTCAGCAGGGATCTCGTCATTCTCCCATTCTTTCAAGTTGTAAGCTGACGTGGTTTTGCACTCCAATATGGCTTTTTCGCCAACGATCATTCGGTCAACATTCGCCAAAATGAAATCATGTTCAGGATGCTTCAGCATGGACTTTTTACGCCTAACTTTTTTCCCGCTCCGTACTTCAAATTCTTTTGCGACAATGTCCTCAAGGATTGAGCCGAAGTAAGCCGCCTCACTGGCTGACTCACTGACCGGGACTTGTCCCGTTTTGTCCAGCCATAATTCAAATGCGGTTCTCCATTTGTTTAACCCCAAGATTACGGAGGCATCTGAACCGCCGATGCCCTTCCGTCGCTCAAGAAGCCATTCGTCCCGACTCATGTCCGCTGTCGAAGCGAAAACCTCTGCTTGCATCAGATCAGCCCCACCTTTCTTTTGTATGCTTCCGCACCAAGCCGCTGCCATTCTCGGTATGCGTCCATTGACGGGAAGGAAAATACCGGTTTTCCCTTACTGAACATGATTGAGCCGCCGACTTCTCTCAGGCGCTTCTGATCGTCCACCCGGTCACTGAAAGATGCTGTTACTGGTTTAGGCATCGTATCTTCCCTCCTTTTTTTCCTCGTAGAAGTTATTGGCTCTGTACACGAATCCCTCTGAATCTTCCTGTCCCCACGCATCGTTTGCAGGCTTGATTTGAACACGAGTTCCGCAGTTATCACATGGTGTAAAACGGAATCCTTGGGGGACGTGTTTTGTTTCACTTAATCCACATGAAGGACATGAAAATCTCGTTTTCCACTTTTCACGCTCCCCCTTTTCGTTTGTTGGGAAAACGATTGGCGTTGCCAAACGACGTTCACTGTTCAGTAACTGGACCTGTCTTGGTCTTGAATTGATTTTTTCGGCAGGCTCAGCTTTTTCAGCAAGCCGATTTGTCACTGTTTTTGTTGCCTCTGTCGCATCTGCGGCGCCTGCCTGATCGGTGTTCTTTTCTATGACATCCTTTTGAGGGTGAGCAGTAATAGGCTCTGCTGTTTGACGGGCTGGCGTAGATATTTGTTCGGGACGGATGCGGCCAGGCATTTCATCGGCATTCATGTAAGTAATAATTTGATGGATAATCGAGCCTGCTTCCCGAGCTGTTAAACTGTCAGCTTCAAAATTCGCTTTTTTACCGATATTGTTTTCAAGGTTTAATTTGATCATTGTTATTTCCCCCGATTTCTATTTGTTTTTAGACAGGTAATTTGGTATAATTAAAGGAACATTTCTTTACCAAAAGACCTTTTGAAGTCCACTTTGCCGAGTGGGCTTTTTTATTGTGCTGAATGAAATTTAAATCCAAGTTGCTCCTTCAAGTAGCGTTTGAGATTGCCTTGTAGAATTATCTCGCCGCAGTCGATTACATAATTATCTGCTGACGTTACTTCGTCCCCGAAAAAGTCCTTTTTTGTTTCTGGTTCAGTCGCCTTGTCATGCCAGTTGTTCAGAACCATCGGATTTTCAATATGCTGCATCAACCAAAAACCTCCTTTGAAATTCCTGAGCAGTTGCAGGACTCATATACTTAACTGGTTGTACCATCCGAAGAAACTCTCTTTTTTCGGCCTTATAATCTTCCAGTCTCGCGCTTGCTTGCTGCATCCTTGTATATGCTGCATCTGCTTGTTTAAAGTCACCGCTTATTAAAGATTTGCTGAGAATTTTCGAATATTCTTCAATCACTATCATTTCTAATTTGGCCGCGTTACGCCTCTTCACCAGCACTTTGTCATCAATCACACCAGCACCGCCTGCCTTCCCTCTTGTTTTGCCATTGCAACCTGACTCATGAGCGCCTTACGCGTCCACCTGTCGGCCAGGTCCTTCATGTTCAAACCATGACTGCGGACCAGTGAATATATCAACGTTTTGTTCGCCGGGATCAGATCGAAAATCTGCTTAATATCAGCCATTGGCAGTTCTTCCGACTGTCGGCCCGGCCTATCGTTCGCCAGCCAGCGCGATAACTGCCGGGTTGCTTGCAATGCTTCTTCAAGCTGATGGATCATGTTAATTACCGCCGCGCTTGCGCTCTCGTTAAGAGCCGGGTCAATTGGCGCCGCCGCTGTCGGATGCAGCCGGAACAGGTAATGCACGAGATCAATATGTTCGTATGAGCCGCACGCTTCAAACCACTTGATACACAATTCAGGTGTTAAGGGAAAAACACCGTTCTCAACGTTGGAGATAAACGATTGATTTTTTTTTCCGATGATCTTCCCCATCTGGTACTGTGATAGTTTGGCCCTTTGCCGCTCGATTCTAAGAAGGGTGGATAAATTGTCCATATTGTATGGATTGTTCGACATATGTTCGCCCCCTGATATATTTAGTTTTCGCTGTTAAAATTTAATTAATGAAGGAACTCGAAGGATTTAGGAAACCTTTCGAGGAATCCAATTTTCTATATATTTGATTGCGGATAACAGCTCCCGGCGCTTTATGTCTTTGTAGCTTGCAACGCCGAACCGGTCTTTTATCTCACGGTGTATTTCTCTGAAAAGCCTGGCCGCTTCTTCCTTACCTTCCGTGATGCTATAAACCCGGCGCGCGACTACTTTTTGAAACCGGCGCTGTTCTCCGGAATCCAAGGTGATTTGCTCGTCCACTTTTTGACTGAGCTCATCAATCTGTTTTTCATGATCGAACAACACATTCTGCATTTTTCGTTGTTGTTCTGCTGTTTGTAAAGTGAGTTTCAGCGATTCGATTCGCTGTTCTTCATCAGATAAAACTCTTGGGCCGCCGTACTGGCCTGTTTGGCGTAATGTTGGTAACACGTCATCAAACACCCATGATTCGAACTGAGTTGCGGCGGGAAGCCTTGATTTCACGATCAGCCGATACAAATTTCCTTCGTTGATAAATTTTTTCTGTTGTGTCCGATCCATTGAATCGGTGACCTCGTGAAACGCGACCCCACTTTCCAAGCAATGTTTTGATATTGCATCATGTGGATTTGCGTAGCCAAGTGCCTCAGCCACTTCAGTTGCGCCGAAATAATCCTTGTTGTTAATTTGAATGATTGGCAGTTCTCCAAACTGTTGATGGGAGAAGTTTTGCAGTTGATTCATGTTGTTGTGGCCTCCTTTGCTTGTCCACCAAAAAAAGGTGAAGCAGAAAATTTTAAGCGTTTAACTTCAGGTCTTTTTTTGAAGTGAAATACGGTTCCAGAGCTTTACGGAAGCATTCTTCTCTGTCCATTGTTCCGTAATACTCTTTGCCGATTTTGATGTTCGTTGTTTTAGTCTTTGTTTGTTTAGCCATTGCGCTCACCTCACGACAGTGTATTCATGTTGGACAGATGGACTACCCAAGGAATTAAGCAGAATGCGTCTTCGAAATACACAATTCGTGACATGAATCCTCAAAAAAATATGTCCAGCTAAAATCAAGCACGCCTGCAATACCTTTAGCAACTTGCGGTGTTGGGTTGCGTGCTCCTGATTCAATCATTGCATAGGTTGTCCGTGCAATATTTGCTTTTTCCGCAACTTCTTTTTGTGTCAAATTGGCTTCTTGTCTAAACTTTTGTAACCATTGACGTTTATTTTTATTTCTCATGTTATCACCTCCGTGTCACATATCGTGTATTCATATAATAATACACATTCCGTGACTTGTAAAGTACTTAATACACATTTTGTGAAATAAAGTTTATTTGTCACAATCTGTGACGTTATAATAATCAGGAAAGGAGCGTTTATTATGCTTGGTGTGCGATTAAAAGAACTCCGCAAGTCAAAGAGCTCAAAACTTAATAGGGAAATTAAGCAAGAAGAAGTGGCTAAAAATATAGGAGTGGGCAGGACAACTTATGCTATGTATGAGCAGGATAAGCGCCAGCCTGATTATGAAACCTTGATTAAGCTCGCTGATTATTATGAGGTTACAACAGATTACCTTCTCAGAGACGAGCCCCCAGAAATGAAAAAGAAAGTCTTTGAAGATGAGGCTCGGAAGATTTTAGAGGACCCTGACACATTAATTGCCGCTGCTGATGGTAAGATCACTGATTCTATCCTAAAGGCAGCACAGAAGATAATTGCGCAGCAATTAGAGACAGGTCGCAAACCGGGGGATATTCGCAACAACAAATATAAGCCGGACAAGCCAACTGATGAAAGTTGATTTTTTTTAGTCTGTAGTGACACAAATAATTACATAATTTCATCACCTTGATAAACCGATCTTTTGTTTATCAAAAAACGACGTCTTTGTTATTTTAGTTATCTTTAGTTATTTAGTTATCTAATAGAAGAAACCCAACAAAAACGAATGGAAACTAATGTAATACAATCCGTGTCCCAATGTTAAATATTACAAGCGTACAAACCTACGTTTATCAAGGGTTCGCGAAATACCCCGTATCCCAATCGTGTTCCTCCCGTGTCCCAATGGTATACCAGAGTAGTACCAAAAAAATCAGAGGAAAACACGGTGTTAAATCGCATTAAAAAGCGCTTATATAGAGAGAGAATTGCCGCTTTTATACAGAGAAGACAATAAAAAATTCCGGCTTCTGCCGATATAAATAAAGTGTATTCATTTCTACAAAAAAAGGGGAAAATTGCTTTGAAAAAATGGTTGTTAGGTATTGGGGCTTTAACATTAAGTTTTTCTTTAGCTGCATGCAATTCTGACTCAACATCTTCTAAAGGGGATGACTCTTCGAACAAAACAAAGTCACTTTCTTTAGAAGACCAGTTAAAAAAAGATGCAAAGCCATATGATTATGCTCAAGTTAATAGCGCTGGAATAAAAAAGGGCACCAAAATTGTTATTGAAGGTGACGTAACATATGCAGATAACGTGGATGATGACGGGAAGACAGTTTCGAAGAATGTAGCGTTCACTGTGAGCAAAAACAGTGATGGTTCAGAGGCTTACACTGTCAGCAATAAAAGCTCTGACAAATTCAAACTGCAAGATACTGTTAAAATCTATGGTACATACGAGGGGCGTGAATCAGGCACCTCCATGCCTAAAGTCAAAGCCGTTGTAGTGGAAAAAGTCGATAAGAAAAAAGAGCAAGCAAAAAAAGATGCTGCAATTAAAGACAAATTCCAAAAAACAGGCGAAGGCGATATTGAAGGATTAGGGCATGTAAAGACTATTGGCATCGGGTATAGTGATGAAGTAGGTATTGACGGAAAAGACACACCACTGAAGCCTGTTAAAATGGGTGATATGAAACTGTATATCGAAAGCGTCAGAGTCTTGGAGATTACGCCAACGGAAGACGCCAAGTCCCTTTATTTTAATGATCAAGACAAGGTACGATCAGTTGTAATGGAACTGAAGGCCGAAAACACTTCTTCAAAGGATATTACGTTCCATCCGAATCAATCTGTCATTGTAACAAATACAGGTGAACAAGTCGAAACTGATATGGGCTTAATGGGCGAAGTAGGCGGAGACTTTTTAGGAAAGGTAAAGAAAGAAGATCAGACATGGTGGGTTTTAAAGGATAATTCAAAGGATATTAAAAATATAAAAATGATAATTCCAGCTCCGACTGATTCCAAAACATTTGATGAGCTCGGAACAGAAAAAAGGATCGATTTCAATATTCTTAGTTTTGAGGATGCGAAGAAAAAGGACGAAAAATAAAAATTGCCCTCTTGCGGGGGCATTTCTTTTTCGCTTAAAATAGAACATATGTTTGATCCATAATTTTCAATAGGCTATTGGACACATTTACCATAGGAAGATTGTACACATTTTAATTTCCACACATTTAAGGGGGCGTTCATCTTGGTATACACAAAAAGTCATCTGGAAGATTGGATTGAAAGGCTGTATAGGGAAATAAACATTCTCCATCCATCTGACATTAATTTTGATCATATCGCTCATGCGCTGGATATTTTAATCGTATACAATCCGGTAACCAGTTTTGCGCTGCGCTTCAAGGGAATGTTCACCATTTCTTTAGATTCCCGAAAGTCCAGAAAAGAACAATGGCTTGATTTTTCTCATGAGGTCTGCCACGAGTTCAGACATGAAAATAATGATAAGATCATGCCGATTTATTGGAAAGAATACTTAGAGTGTCAGGCGAATTATTTTGCATATCATTTCTGCATTCCTACATTTATGCTCCGGCAAATTGAAATCCCTCATAATCAATACTTCGCGGCGCAAGTCATTGCCGACATATTCAAAGTGCCTGAATCATTTGCGTATCTCCGCTTAAATATGTACTTAAACAAAGCCAGGCTGATCATATAAAAAGAGCCTTTTCAGGCTCTTTGTTTGCAACAGGTATGCATCTCATTTGAAATGTGATTCCGTACAGTTTTTTCACTGATAAATAGCTCGCTTGCAATTTCTTTTGTTGTCTTGTCTTGAACGAGCAATTCGAATACTTCTCTTTCTCTTTTGGTCAGCAGCGGCTTTGATTGAAAATCTTTCTCCTTCAAGTATTGTAACCCTCCTTGCTAAGGTGAGAGCGAATCTGAAACGAATGGGTTTATATAGTCAAGATATCATATGTAAAAGCCGCTTCGGAGGTGACGTCACTTAAAGAAATAGTTATCCGTTCAGGCGAGCAGAATGCCTTTCTCCCGCTCCGTCCAGCTGACCGCTTTGCCGCTTGTCTTTGATACTTGTACCATAACGACGGAACCGGTAAAGCACGGCAGGCCTGACTCGTTTTCTCCAAGGTAATGAAGGGTGACGGACGCATTTCCGACAGAGCTTGCTTTGACATAAATCCGCAGATTTTCATACGGCATCACCTGACGCATATAGTCACACTGCTGGCTTGCGACGACTGTCATCGTTTCCGCATTTTGCGCTTCCATGCCGCGCTGCTTAAAGTAGGCGATCCGGGCTTCTTCAAAATAGATGAAAGGGGTTACATTATTCATATGGCCGAACATATCCGTTTCTGAAAAGCGAACCGACACTTCAGTAAAGAAAGAAAACGACTGTCTCCATTCTTCAAACGGGATGTCAATGTATTGCGGTTGTTTCATCACCTTCAGCTCCTTATAAAAAAACCTCTCCCGTGCGGAAGAGGCTCTTTTTCTTTATCTTATACTCTGTCGCTTCCGAAGAAATTGCGGAATGCTTGTAAGTTGGTATCTCTGTTCAAAGCAGCGATTGAAGTCGTGAGCGGAATGCCTTTCGGGCAGGATTGAACACAGTTTTGTGAATTCCCGCAATCTCCGAGACCGCCGTCTGTCATTAAAGCTTCTAAACGTTCTGACTTGTTCATCGCGCCCGTCGGGTGGGCGTTAAACAGACGAACTTGCGACATCGGGGCAGGCCCCATGAATTTCGATTTGCTGTTGACATTCGGGCAGGCTTCGAGGCAGACGCCGCAGGTCATGCATTTAGACAACTCATATGCCCACTGGCGGCGTTTTTCCGGCATTCTCGGTCCCGGTCCCAAATCGTAAGTCCCGTCAATCGGCACCCATGCTTTCACTTTTTTCAGTGAATCAAACATTCTGCTGCGGTCAACCTGAAGGTCACGGACAACCGGGAATGTTTTCATCGGCTTCAGACGGATCGGCTGTTCCAGCTTATCAACCAGCGCCGTACATGACTGGCGCGGTCTGCCGTTGATGACCATGGAGCAGGCGCCGCATACTTCCTCAAGACAGTTCATGTCCCATGCGACAGGAGTTGTTTTCTCACCTTTTGCATTCACGGGATTTCTGCGGATTTCCATCAGGGCGGAAATCACATTCAGATTCGGGCGGTAATTGATTTCAAATTCTTCATCGTATGGCGCGCTTTCAGGCGTATCCTGGCGTGTAATGATAAACCGTATCTTTTTCTCACTCATGATTATTTCGCCACCTTCTTCTTCGAGTAGTCGCGTTTACGGGGCGCAATCAGTGATACATCGACATCCTGATATTCAAATTCCGGAGCTTCAAACGGACCGGCATGTTTAGCCATTGTCGTTTTGAGCCACTCATCGTCATTTCTTTCAGGGAAATCCGGTTTATAGTGCGCTCCCCGGCTTTCATTTCGGTTGTATGCGCCGAGCGTGATGACTCTGGCAAGCTGAAGCATATTGGAGAACTGGCGGGTGAACATCGCCCCTTGGTTGCTCCATTTTGTCGTATCATTAATATTGATTTTCTTAAAGCGTTCCATCAGCTCTTGGATTTTATCATCCGTTTTCAAAAGCTTGTCATTGTGGCGGACCACCGTTACGTTGGCCGTCATCCATTCTCCGAGTTCACGGTGAAGCACGTAGGCATTTTCATCGCCGTCCATCTTCATGATGTCTGCCCATTTTTCTTCTTCTTTTTTCACGTAGGAATCAAATAATGAAGAAGACAGATCTTCAGCCGATGTTTCAAGTCCGGCAACATATTTCACTGCATTCGGACCGGCAACCATTCCTCCGTAAATGGCGGAAAGCAGAGAGTTTGCCCCTAAACGGTTTCCTCCGTGCATTGAATAATCACATTCACCCGCCGCGAACAGTCCGCGGATGCTTGTCATCTGATCATAATCAACCCACAGGCCGCCCATTGAATAGTGAACGGCAGGGAAAATTTTCATCGGAAGCTTGCGCGGGTCATCACCCATGAATTTTTCATAGATTTCGATAATGCCGCCGAGCTTAACGTCAAGCTCTTTCGGATCTTTGTGCGAAAGATCGAGATACACCATGTTTTCTCCATTGATGCCGAGCTTCTGGTTCACGCACACGTCAAAGATTTCGCGTGTCGCAATATCCCGCGGCACGAGGTTTCCGTAAGCCGGATATTTTTCCTCGAGGAAGTACCAAGGTTTTCCGTCTTTGTACGTCCAGACTCTTCCGCCCTCGCCGCGCGCCGATTCACTCATCAGACGCAGTTTATCGTCTCCGGGAATGGCTGTCGGGTGAATTTGAATAAATTCGCCGTTAGCGTAGTAAGCGCCCTGCTGATAAACGATTGATGCGGCAGATCCCGTGTTGATCATGCTGTTTGTTGATTTGCCGAATACGATTCCGGGTCCTCCTGTCGCCATAATAACGGCGTCAGAACGGAATGACTCGATTTGCATATTGGTCAGATTTTGGGCTACGATACCGCGGCACGTGCGCTCATCGTCAAGAACGGCGCCGAGGAATTCCCAGCCTTCGTATTTTGTGACGAGACCCGCCACTTCATATCTGCGCACCTGCTCGTCCAGTGCGTAAAGAAGCTGCTGACCCGTCGTCGCTCCCGCGTATGCGGTTCTGTGATGCTGTGTACCCCCGAAACGGCGGAAGTCCAAGAGCCCTTCCGGCGTTCTGTTAAACATAACCCCCATGCGGTCCAATAAGTGGATAATGGACGGCGCCGCTTCACACATCGCTTTTACAGGCGGCTGGTTTGCTAAAAAGTCGCCTCCGTAAACCGTGTCATCAAAATGCTCAAACGGAGAGTCTCCTTCCCCTTTTGTGTTGACAGCTCCGTTTATCCCGCCCTGCGCGCAGACCGAGTGAGAGCGTTTGACCGGAACGATGGAAAACAATTTAACGGCCGTGCCTGATTCCGCTGCTTTAATTGTCGCCATGAGGCCGGCAAGACCCCCGCCGACTACGATAATGCTTGATTGACTCATGATAGCCCCTCTCCCTCTAGTAATCTAGTTCTCTTACACAAACGCAAAAATCGCTTTTAGACCCACGTATGAAAGCGCTAAAAATATTATCAGCGTCACGTAAGTCGAAATTCTTTGAGAACGCGGCGTGACCGTGATCCCCCATGTGACCGCAAAAGACCATAAGCCGTTTGAAAAGTGAAAAATGACTGATAAAACGCCTACAATGTAAAATCCGAGCATAAACGGCGAGCTCAGAATATTCGCCATCATATCGAAGTTGACTTCAGCGCCCATCTGTGCGGCAATCCGCGTCTGCCACACATGCCAGCTGACGAAAATAAGGGTGAGAATACCGGTGACACGCTGAAGCACAAACATCCAGTTTCTGAAATAGCTGTAGCGGCCAGCGTTGTTTTTCGCAGTAAATGCTATGTACACACCGTAAACCGCATGATAAATTAAAGGTAAGAAAATAATAAAAATTTCTAATGCATACCTGAACGGCAGACTGTCCATAAAGCCGGCCGCCTTGTTAAACGCATCCGCTCCCCTTGCGGCAAATTGGTTGACGACTAAATGCTGGATCAAAAAGATGCCGACCGGAATCACACCGAGCAAGGAATGCAATCTTCGAAAATAAAACTCTCTGTTCCCAGACATTACTTTACCCCCTGTTTGATTTAAGTGCGAAATGTGCTAAAATCTCTGCCCCCACTTCGTTTCAATTGTAAGCACTTTATTAAAATTTATTGACAATTTCATTTTACTCCTCCCTCAAAAGGGCGTCAAGAAAACGTGTACATAAATTATAATTTTCGGAATTGATTATTTGACGTGAAAATTTTATTTTCCTGCAATACCTTTCTCACTTTTTTTCACGTGTTTTATAGGATCATCCTGTAATCCTCCCCCCTGTTTAAGCTATAATAAACGAAGGAGAGAGGGGAATACATAATATGAAGAATAATTATGAAGCAGCTTTAGAACCTTTAACTGAACTCGGCGTCAGCGCATACGGCTACGAATTAATCCGGGAAATTGTGCTTCCGGATATCCTCGGCCCGGAGCATTCATCCATGATGTATTGGGCGGGGAAACGCCTCGCCCGCAAATTTCCTCTTCAATCATGGGAAGAAATCCCCGCCTTTTTTGAAAAAGCCGGCTGGGGAACTTTGACAAACACAGGATCAAAAAAGCAAGAGCTGGAATTTGAGCTGGAAGGACCGCTCGTATCCAGCAGGCTCAAACACCAGAAAGAGCCGTGTTTTCAGCTTGAAGCCGGTTTTATAGCCGAACAGATTCAATTGATGAACGATCAGATTGCAGAATCTTATGAACAGGTCAAAAAGAGAGCGGATAAAGTCGTCCTGACCGTGAAATGGGATATGAAGGACCCTGTATAATTGAAAAAAGGCGGTGACTCAAAAGTCCCGCCTTTTTGCCTGCCCGTTTATACGGCAGACGGCTGTTTAGAAAGCTCAAACGCATCATGAAGCGCTTCGACGGCTTTCACCATATCATTGTCACTGACCACCGCTGATACTTTTATTTCAGATGTGCTGACCATTTTGACTTGTACATTTTTTTCCGCCAGTACGGCAAACATGTCCGCGGCGACGCCGGGATTAGAGACCATGCCTGATCCGACAATGGATACTTTCGCCAGCTTTCTTTCAGTTTCGATTTTTTCATAGTCAAGCGCGTTTTTATATTCTTCAAGCACAGCGACCGTTTGCGCGGAATCTTCCGTTTTCACTGAGAAAGAAATGTCTGCTTCCCCATTATCCGCTTGTGTCTGAATAATGATGTCAACGTTGATGTTTCGTTTCGCCAGCGCGGTGAAGATCGTTGAAAGTGTTGTCAGCCCGCTTGCAAGGCCCGTGACGGACACCCTTGTAATCTGGTCTTCAAATGCAATTCCTCTGACGATTAAATTCTGCTCCATTGATGATTCCTCCTCAATTAATGTTCCAGCTTCATGTTCCGTGCTTGACCGCACTTCCAAAGGCACTTGATAGTTTTTCGCGAACTCAACCGCCCGCGGATGAAGAACACCCGCTCCGAGATTTGCAAGTTCCAGCATTTCATCATAAGAAATTCCCGCCAGTTTTCTCGCTGACCGGACGTACCGCGGATCTGTCGTAAACACGCCCGGAACGTCCGTGTAAATGTCGCATTTATCCGCTTTTAAAGCTGCGGCAAGAGCGACCGCCGTCGTATCGGAACCGCCCCGTCCGAGCGTCGTGATGCCGCCGTCTTCGGTTACTCCCTGAAAACCGGCGACAACTGTAATCCTGCCTTCTGCAAGCTGCGCCTGAATTGCTGTGATATCAATATCCGTAATTCTCGCATTGCCGTGGACGGCCTCCGTGCGGACACCCGCCTGCCAGCCCGTATAAGAGACGGCGTCATATCCTTTTTCCTGAAGCGCCATGGCCAAAAGCGAAATCGTGACCTGCTCTCCCGTAGACAGAAGCATATCCATCTCGCGTCTGCTTGGCTCAGATGTAATTTCCGCCGCCAGATTGACGAGCGCGTCGGTTGATTTTCCCATTGCTGAAACGACGACTACGACGTCATGGCCTTTTTTCTTTTCAGCAATGGCGCGATTTGCGGCATTTTGAATTTTTTCGGCAGAGCCGACGGAAGTGCCTCCGAATTTTTGTACGATAAGACCCATACTAGACCACCCTTTACATTTTGGTTCGTGCGGGTGAGGAGAAAAGAGCGTTGTGTCCACAATAAAAAAAGCAATGAGAGGAATAGCTCTCATTGCTTTTTCATATCATTACGATTGATTATGAACAACGAGATAGCCCTCCAAGAAAATGAATTCTTGACAGCTTTACATTTATTTAATGCAAAGCCAGCAAAGCACACCGATGGGATGTGTTTCACTTCGGCGAACTCCCCTTTCAGCCTTTTTCGCAGAATCCATCATTCTCCAAAGGCATACTATTGAAGTTCGCACCTCTATCTTCACCATATAACACGATCTTATGAAATTAGTTCACATTCTAGCAGACTTTTCAGAAAAGCACAATACTATTTTTTCAATTTTTCAAACAGCAGCTGAGCGGCCGCAGCCGGCACACCGGCTTTTTTGATATCGTCAAGACTTGCTTCCTTCATCTTTTTGACAGAACCGAAATGCTTTAAGAGCATTTTTTTGCGTTTTTCGCCGATCCCCGGGATATCATCCAATACGGATTGAAAGGCGCTTTTTCCCCGGATCTGTCTGTGAAAGCTGATCGCAAAACGGTGAACTTCATCCTGAATGCGCTGAAGCAGGTAAAATTCCTGGCTGTTCCGCTCCAGAAATACCGGTTCAAGCGGGTCGCCGATCAGAAGGTTGGATGTTCGGTGTTTGTCATCTTTCGCCAATCCCGCTACCGGGACATCAAGGCCGAGCTCATTCTCAAGCACGTCGCGCGCCGCGTTAATCTGCCCTTTTCCGCCGTCAATGATGATTAAATCCGGCAGCGGGAGATTTTCGCGGAGCACCCTCGAATATCTTCTTCTGACGACTTCTCTCATTGATCCGTAATCGTCAGGCCCTGTTACGGTTTTGATTTTATATTTGCGGTATTCCTTTTTATTCGGTTTTCCGTCAATAAAGACAATCATGGCCGATACAGGGTTTGTGCCTTGAATATTGGAGTTGTCAAACGCTTCAATCCGGTGCGGCGTGTAAATGTTCAATGCTTCGCCGAGCCGTTCGGCTGCTCCGATTGACCGTTCCTCATCCCGCTCGATTAATGAGAACTTTTCCCGCAGGGCGATTTTCGCGTTTTTGTGAGCAAGCAGAAGCAGTTCTTTTTTCGGGCCTTTTTTCGGCTGATGCACGGCGGTTTCCAAAAGCTCGCTGATCATGTCTCTGTCAACGCTGTCAGGCACCAGAATTTCCTTAGGCAGAAAGTGATTGTTTTTCGAATAGAACTGGCCGATGAAGGTCAGAAATTCTTCATCCGCTTCCTGGTACATCGGAAACATGCTGACATCGCGTTCGATCAGCTTTCCTTGGCGTATGAAAAAGACTTGGACGCACATCCAGCCTTTATCGTACGCATAAGCGAACACATCGCGGTCCAGAAGGTCATTCATGGTCATTTTCTGCTTTTCCATCGTCGATTCGATGTAAGCAAGCTGATCGCGGAATTCTTTAGCCCGTTCAAATTCAAGCTTTTCCGCCGCCTCTGCCATTTTCTCTTCAAGCTCTTTTTTGACCTCGTTATGCCCTCCCTTTAAAAAGCGGGTGATGTCTTCCACAAGCTCGCGGTTTGTCTCCTCGGAAATATCCTTTACACATGGAGCGAGGCATTGTCCGAGATGGTAATAGAGACAGACACGGTCCGGAAGATTCGAGCACTTCCTGAGCGGATAAAGGCGGTCCAGCAGTTTTTTCGTTTCCCGCGCCGCCTGTACATTCGGGTACGGGCCGAAATAGCGCCCTTTGTCTTTTTTGACATTGCGGGTGACAATAAGCCGCGGATGGCGTTCATGGGTGATTTTAATAAAGGGATAGGTTTTATCATCTTTCAGCATGACATTGTATTTCGGATCGTATTTTTTAATCAGATTCATTTCCAAAATAAGCGCTTCAAGATTGGAGGAAGTCACGATATATTCAAAGTCCTCAATCTCCGTCACAAGCCTTTGGGTTTTTGCATCGTGAGAACCGGTGAAATAGGATCTCACCCTGTTTTTCAGCACTTTCGCTTTCCCCACGTAGATGACTGTTTTCTGACGGTCTTTCATTAAATAACAGCCCGGCTGATCGGGAAGGAGGGCCAGCTTTTCTTTCAGTTGTTTATTCATACGTTACCCTTCCTTACATTCATTTCTTGTGTCCATTCAGTGTATCACGAACATTTGTTTTTCTCCATTCTCAGCTTTTGGAAGATCAAAAAAGGCGATCCCTTTTAAAGGAATCGCCCTGCCGCAGCCGTAACGGAAACTTTCGGCTTACAGATGTTTGTTTACAAGCTCTTCAAGGGCTTCTTTCGGTTTGAAGCCGACAGATGTTTCAACCACTTCTCCGTCTTTTAACACAAGAAGTGTCGGGATGCTCATGACGCCGTATTTACCGGCAGTTTCTTGGTTTTCATCCACGTCGATTTTGACGATTTTCAGTTTGTCTCCCATTTCTTGATCAAGCTCTTCAAGAACGGGCGCGATCATTTTACAAGGTCCGCACCAAGGAGCCCAGAAATCAGCTAATACGACACCTTCACTTGTTTCAGCTGAGAACGATTGATCAGTTGCTTTTACGATAGCCATTTGTTATTCCTCCAATGTCAAATGATGATTTTTAGTATAGCATCTCCCATTCGTTCATGCTAATTTAATGCTTATATTATTTTCTCCCGAACCCGCCGAAAATAATCTTATTTATAGAATGTATGATAACCGATCAGCAGGCGTTCAAAACTTAAGATGGACCCGCCGGCAGCGTGATTAATACAACCGCCATCGGAGGAAGCTCCGCCTCCAGATTTCCGCCCTTCTGCGTAAACCCGGAAAACGGCTTCGGTTTGACGTTTTCCGGGCTGCTGAATGTATTGCGGGCATTCATTTTTTCAGCATGCAGAATCGTCCCCGAAGGCTTCCCAATCTTTTTCATGCCCCGCAGTTCAATCTTCACGTCAGCTTTGTGCAAGTGATCGATATTGCAAATGCTGATATGTATGCCGCCGTTTTTCTGTTTGGACGCCGAAATGCTGACTTGCGGGAGCCGGCCGTCTTTCCATTCGTATTCGGCCGCTTTTGTTTCTGCGGCCAAAAGAGAAGCGTCCTGATGAACCTTAAACATATCAAACACATGATATGTCGGCGTCAGCAGCATATTTTTCCCTTCTGTCAGGATCATTGCTTGAAGGACGTTGACGGTTTGCGCGATATTGGCCATCTGCACACGGTCTGCGTGCTGATGAAAAATGTGAAAATGTGCGGCGGCGACAAGCGCGTCGCGGATCGTATTTTGCTGATACAAAAAGCCCGGATTCGTGCCAGGCTCAGGATCAAGCCATGTGCCCCATTCATCAATGATCAGACCGACTCTTTTTTCCGGATCGTACTGATCCATAATGGCGCTGTGCCTTGTAATCAATTCATCCATATGAGCCGCTTTTTTCATCGTGATGAACCATTCATCTTCCGTAAATTCGGTCGCTGACCCTTTTCCCTTCCAGAAGTCGCCCGGTATTGTGTAATAATGCAGGCTCAGCCCGTCCATGAGATCAGCGGCTTTTTTCATTAATGTTTCTGTCCAGCGGTAATCATCGACATTCGCACCGCCGGCAATTTTATAGATTTCATTCCCGCTGTAATTGCGGACATAGGTTTGAAAGTTCCGGTAAAGGTCGGCATAATACTCAGGATGCATGTTTCCGCCGCAGCCCCAGTTCTCATTTCCTATACCGAAATATTTGAGCTTCCACGGTTTTTCCCGCCCGTTTTCCTTTCTCCAGTCGGACATCGGCGTGCCCGCTTCAAACGTCATGTATTCAATCCAATCAGCCATTTCCTTAACCGTTCCGCTGCCGACGTTTCCGGCGATGTACGGTTCGCAGCCGAGCAGTTCACAAAGCATCATAAATTCATGCGTGCCGAATTCGTTTGAATCAATCGTTCCGCCCCAATGGGTATTCAGCATGGTTTTTCGTTCCCCTACGCCGTTTGCCCAATGATATTCATCAGCAAAACAGCCGCCGGGCCATCTGAGAACGGGAATCTGGAGCTGTTTGAGGGCGGAGGCGACATCCGTCCTGATTCCGCCGGTATTCGGAATATCGGAATCTTTTCCGACCCAGATGCCCTCATATATGCCTCTTCCTAAGTGTTCCGCGAAATGTCCGTATATGTTTTTGTTAATGGTTCCCCGCGTGATATCCGTTTGAATGACTGCCGTATTGTGAGACATACTTGATCATTCCTTTCCACTAATAAGAATGAAAGCACTACAGCCAATCTGTGTATCTGGGATATATGCTGAAAGGATAATTTTGTAAGCGCTTTACAGAAAGCTTATTATATTGGTTCGTACATGTCAATCTGTTATTTTGCCAATACATAATTATGCGAACTAATCATCACAAACCAAAACCCTCTGACAAATGAAGCCAGAGGGTTTTGGTTATGAATGAATATTGGCCTTTTTAAATTCCTGGGTCAGGAGCGGAACCACTTCGAATAAATCGCCGACAATTCCGTAGTCCGCTATTTTGAATATTTCCGCTTCCGGGTCTTTGTTGATGGCAACGATCACTTTACTGTTCGACATCCCCGCCAAGTGCTGAATCGCTCCGGAAATTCCGCAGGCAATATACAAATCCGGTGTAACGACTTTCCCCGTCTGGCCGATTTGAAGAGAATAGTCGCAATAATCCGCGTCACACGCGCCGCGCGAAGCGCCCACCGCTGCTCCCAGCACTTCGGCAAGTTCTTTTAACGGTTCAAACCCATCTTTGCTTTTCACACCGCGGCCGCCCGCAACGATGATTTTCGCTTCTGATAAATCCACGCCGTCCGCTGTTTTTTTAACTACTTCTTCAATGACCGTCCGCAAATCTGCCGGCGGGACCGCAAGCTCTTCAATATCACCCGTGCGGCTTGCATCTCTTTCTAATGCCTGAATGTTATTCGGACGGATTGTCGCCAAGATGAAAGGATCGGTTGAAATCACCTGTTCAAAGGCTTTGCCGGAATAGATCGGTCTTGTAAATACGATGTTGTCTCCGGTAACGCTTACATCCGTGCTGTCTGAAATCAATCCCGTTTCAAATCGTGCCGCAAGCTTCGGTGACAAATCTTTTCCCATAGAAGTATGGCCGAAAATAACCGTATCGGGCTTTTCATTTTCGATCAGATCTCCGAGGACCGCGGCATATCCGTCTGCCGTATACTGAGAAAGTCCCGCTGCATCGGCCGTAAATACTTTATCGGCGCCGTACTGAATGAGTTCTGATGCTGCATCAGCCGCGCCTTTTCCCAACAGCACCCCGATGACATCTCCTCCGCCGGAAATGGTTTTGCCTGCGGCTATGGCTTCAAAGGTGACGTTCCGTAAGGCGCCGTCACGAATTTCTCCGAGTACGATCACTTTTTTTCCCATTCTGACATCCCCCAGTTTCTTTAATATCAGTTTATACGACTTTGGCTTCTTTTCTCAGCAGTGAGACAAGCTCCTTCGCCTGCTGAGCGGCTTCTCCTTCGATCAGTTTGCCCGCTTCTTTTTGCGGCGGGAGAAAACGTTCGATCGTTTTGAGTTTCGGTGCAGCATCATCTTCATCAATGTCGAGGTCATCGAGCTCAAGCTCTTCCAGCGGTTTTTTCTTCGCCTTCATAATGCCCGGAAGCGACGGATAGCGCGGCTCGTTTAAGCCTTGCTGTGCCGTGATGACTAAAGGAAGTGAGGTTTTAATGACTTCGGTATCCCCTTCGTTGTCTTTCTCTGCCACAGCTTCATCGCCGCTGATTGTCAGTTTTGTAATCGTTGTGACGCAAGGAATGTTCAACAGTTCGGCAAGCCTTGGCGCCACTTGGCCGGAACCGCCGTCAATCGCGACATTTCCGCCGAGAATCAGATCATATTCCCGGTCCTTGAAATAGTGATATAAGATCGTGGAAATGGAGTATTGGTCGGGATCGCTCAGGTCATCCTCAATATTGATTAATACCGCCTGGTCGCACCCCATCGCAAGAGCGGTGCGGAGTTCTTTCTCCGCATCTTCTCCGCCGACGGTTACGGCGGTAACAGTTCCGCCATGCTCTTCTTTCAGCTGAATCGCTTCTTCAATGGCGTATTCATCATACGGATTAATGATAAACTCGGCTCCGTCTTCCTGAATCTTTCCTGCTTCAATGACGATTTTCTCTTCTGTGTCAAACGTCCGTTTCATCAGTACAAATAGATTCATATTCTTATCCCCTTTATCTTCGCCCACCGAATTGAGGCTTTCTTTTTTCGAGAAATGCCTGAATGCCTTCTTTTGCGTCTTCTGATGCAAATGCTTCCCCAAAGCGCTTTGCTTCGAGCTTTAAGCCGCCGTCATAAGAATAGACTTTGTTTGAATAAAGAAGCTCAAGCAGGGAAGCCATCGACTGCGGGCTTTTTTCCGCAAACTTGCCCGCTAGCGTTTTCGCCTTTTCCAGCAGCTCCTCTTCATTTTCGGCGCCTATTGTGACAAGCCCGAGGCTGAGCGCTTCTTCTCCGGTCACAGGTTCTGAAGTGCCGATCATCTCAAGCGCTTTCGCCGTGCCGACGTACCGGGGCAGGCGCTGCGTCCCGGCAAAGCCCGGAATAATGCCGAGATTCAGCTCGGGCAGGCCGAGCTTTGCATCCAATGTGGCGATTCTGATATGGCAGGCCATGGCAAGCTCCAGACCGCCGCCGAGCGCAGCGCCGTGAATCGCCGCGATAACGGGCTTCGGAAACCCTTCAATTCTTTCCATCAGCTGCTGGCCTTTATCCGCCATGGCAGAGGATTGCTCAAGATCATCAAGCGACGTAAATTCCTTTATATCGGCGCCCGCCGAAAAAAATTTTCCCTCACCGCGAATGATGATGCTTCTGACGCTGTCATCTGTTTCACACCGGTCGAACAGACCGGATAATTCAGCTAAAACCGCACCGGACAGCGCGTTGGCCGGCTGATGATTGATGGTGATCACCGCGACAGATTGTTCAACCGCCACTGAAAGGCTGTTCATCCGTCAACCCCCTTTAGTTTTGATGAATCCCTGACACCAACAGTTCCAATACCTTGTCTGACAAATCCGGAAGATCATATTTCTGATCGTTCATCACCCATGTTGTCACTGTTTCATCTATCGTCCCGAATATCATCTGCCGGGCGAGGCGGACGTCGAGATTGTCTTTCCATTCGCCCGACTCGATTCCTTCGGTCAAAATGGTGTCCAGCATGTTTAAATAACCTTTTAAAATATCATTGATTTTCAGGCGCAGCTTGATATTCGACTGTCTGAGCTCAAGCTGGGTCACAATCGCGAGGTGGCGGTCATTGCCGAGCAGTGTGAAGTGCTGCTTAATGACGAGAGCGAGTTTTTCTTTTGCCGTCGTTTTTTCTTTCACTTCTTCTTCCATGCGTTCAATGAACTGGCCCATCTTTTCTTTAAAAAGAGAAATGAGTATATCCTCTTTGTTTTTGAAATATAAATAGATGGTGCCGTCCGCAACGCCGGCCTGCTTGGCGATTTTGGACACCTGTGATTGGTGATAGCCGTTTTCCGCTATGACTTCTACTGCTGCATCAATGATCTGCATATACTTTGGCCGTTTTTGGTTCAATGTCATCGTTCCTTCCTTCAATAAATGAATGACCATTCATTCATAACTTCATGATAAAAAGGATTCCCGATTTTGTCAAGTTTTTCTTTTAAGGCACCTTGTTTTCATGGGAAGCATCCTCCTCTTCGACGAGACGCCTTCTTAATATCTTTCCGACGGCCGTTTTCGGAAGCTCTTTTCTGAATTCGTACAGCTTCGGGACTTTGTAGGGCGCAAGCCGCTCTCTTGCAAACGCATCAAGCTCATCGGCATCCGCTTCGGCGCCTTTTTTCAAAACGACAAATGCTTTCACCGTCTCCCCTCTGTAGGAATCAGGCACGCCCGCTACGACGATTTCCTGAACGGCTTCATGCTCATACAGCGCCTCTTCCACCTCACGAGGGTAAATGTTGTATCCCCCGGCAATGATGATGTCTTTTTTCCTGTCGGCGATGTAGAAAAATCCTTCCTCATCCATATATCCCATGTCTCCGGTAAACAGCCAGCCGTCTCTGATGACACGGGCCGTCTCCTCCTGCTTGTTCCAATAGCCTTTCATAACCTGCGGACCTTTTACGATCAGCTCGCCGTGTTCATACGGCTCCGCAAGCCCGCCTTTTTCTTCTGAATAGATTCCGGCGTCGGTATTGGGCCAGGGACAGCCGATGCTGCCGGGCTTATTTTTTCCCCAGATGAAATTTGAATGGGTCACCGGTGATGCTTCGGATAATCCGTAGCCTTCCACAAGCTTTCCGCCGGTCACTTTTTCAAATTTCTGTTTGACTTCGACCGGGAGCGCTGCTGAACCGCTCGGACAGCTTTTTATGGAGGACAAATCATATTGATTCAGTTCCGGATGATGCAAAAGCCCGATGTAAATCGTCGGAGCTCCCGGAAAAACTGTCGGCTTTTGCCTGTCGATTGTTTTCAGGGTATCCAAAGGATTGAATTTAGGAAGCAGAATCATTTCACACCCCTGCATGATGGAAAAATTCAGCACGGCGGTTAATCCGTACACATGAAAAAAAGGGACGATGCCGAGCACTTTTTCGGCTCCCTTTTTCATTTTGTACATCCAGGCGGCGCCCATTTCTGTATTGGCCTGAATGTTTTTGTGCGTGAGCATGACGCCTTTCGGATAGCCGGTTGTTCCGCCCGTGTATTGAAGCACGGCGATGTCATGCTCAGGATCAATATCAAATTCCTCCGCCTTCTCCGCTTTTTCATTTTTTAAAATGTCCGCTAAGCTGTGAATCTGTTCATGTCCGTCATAATCGATATGCACTTGTTTTTTTTGCGTGAGTGTATAAAGCATATTTTTCGGAAACGGCAAAAAGTCTTTGATACTGGTTGTAATAATGCGTTCAATGATTGACAACGTTTTCATTTTTATCACCTTCGGAAACAGCATATCGAGGGTGATGATCACGCGCGGCGAACTGTCTTGCAGCTGATACTCAAGCTCGTGTTCCGTGTAGAGCGGATTGGTCTGAACGACTATGCCCCCGGCGAACAATACGCCGTAAAATGCGATGACCGACTGCGGACAATTGGGCAGCATAATGGCGGCTCTGTCGCCTTTTTTCAGGCCTGTTTTGCGTAAAAAAGCGGCTAGCTTTAATGAATCTGTGAGAACGTCTTGGAATGTGAGTTTTTTTCCGAGAAAATAAATGGCGGTATGGTTCGGGAATTGAGCTGCGGAGTTTGTCAGATTGGATGGCAGGGTTTGACCGGTAAATTCAAGCTCATGCGGAATCTCTTCGGGATATTGAGAAAGCCATGGCTTTTCAGACTGCATAAAACCTCTCCCTTCTGTTTTCCTATACGCTATTATTATAGCAGAAGGCTGATTGGAATTGGAAAGCGTTTCATGTGATTTTTCGAGTTCAGGAGGTGTTGAGTTTGCTGGAAACGCTGCATTTTGAAGAGGGAGTTCCTATCCTGCGCCAGCTGCCGAAGCCGTTTACTTCAACCGCCTTTTTGCTTCATCCCTTTAATCCGAATGCCGGATGGGTGGGAAGCGCAAAAGCGCAAGCGGCCTTTTGAGCATATCTATCCGAGTGATGAGGAGATCATCACAACGGGCAGACCCGTTTCCTGGAAAACCGCATGACCGTCTGCGGACTGCGCTCTGAAAAAGAGATGGCGCTTCTCCTTATGACCGCTGTCATGGCACTGCGGGATGAATATGCACATCCTGAATCCGCCGAGCTGTTAAATCGGCTTCATCATCCCGATCTGTACTTGCCGAGCGATGATGTCACTTCGCCATTTTTGATACCGGGACTCTTGGACGTGTTTCGTTCAAAAGGCATTGAGCGCTGCACTTTTTATGAGCCGATCGAAGCGGAAGGCCTATTTTCGCTCAAGCAAACGTCGCCTTCGGATGTATGCGGACTGCTGCAGGCTGACATGATGATTGCCGCTTTTATGAGTGTGTACGATTCTTTCACAACACTCTTTCTCATGGAGGATCAAGACATGCTGTCTGTTATCCGCGCCATGAATTGGGAAGCCGTCATTTGCTCTGATACGATGAGCATAAACTGGTATTCTCAATAAAAAAGACTGCCGATTTCAATTCGGCAGCCCTTTTTCAGTATTAAGATGTCATGACCAGATAAATAAGTCCGATGAACAGAAAAATTCCCGCTGCCGACAGCAGCACTTTCGCAAGCTTCTCCATTTTTCCCCGTCCCCTTAAATCCCGGCGGCCACCACAAATGACAGGCCGACTGAGATGACAAATGAAATAAAGCCGACAGCTCTGTTATCTTTTTCGATTTCTTTATCAATTTTAAACCGGGGCGTCAGAAATTCAAAGATAAAATAGCTGATTAAAAGCATAATAAATCCGTATACGCCCCAGCCGATCATTTGCAAAAGCGAATTATGCTGGGCGATGCTGTGCTGAAAGACATTCGCGATACCGAGAATTTTCCCTCCGGTCGCCATTGCCACCGCAAGATTGCCTTTTTGGATTTCCACCCAGTTTTTATAGGATGTCACCAATTCAAACACGGTCAGAAAAATGACGAGACACAAGACGGCCACACTGTAATAAGCCGCGATTTCAACAAGCTCATTTTCCCAAAAAGCATTCATGACGTTTTCTCCCTTTTTATTTTAGTTCGACAATCGTTACGCCTGATCCTCCTTCCCCCGCTTCCCCGAACCGCGCGCTTTTCACGCTGCGGTGGTTTTTCAGAAGATCCTGCACCCCTTTGCGAAGGGCACCCGTGCCTTTTCCGTGAATGATGGACACTCTCGGGTAGCCGGCAAGCACCGCGTCATCTAAATATTTTTCGACGCGGCTGAGGGCATTTTCGTAACGCTCTCCCCTGAGGTCAAGTTCAAGGGATACGTGATAATCCTTCCCTTTTACGGCGGTGATTGCTTTTTCTTTTTTCGGTTCAGGAGCCGATTTGAGAAACTCGAGATCTTTTTCCTTCACCTTCATTTTGAGGATGCCGATTTGGACGTTCCATTCTTTCTCGCCGGTTTTTTCAAGCAGCGCCCCTTTTTGTCCGAATGTGAGCACCTTTACTTCGTCGCCCGGCTTCAGCTCGCGTTTTTTCTCTGTTTTTCTTTCCGGCTGCTTTGATTTTTCAAAAGCCGGCATCGCGTCTCCGAGACGTTTTTTGGCATCAATCAGCTCGTGTTCCTTAAAGGATCTGTGTTCTTGCTTGATGGACCGGAGCTCGCGGATGATCTGTTCGGCTTCATTTGCGGCGGCTTCCAGTTTTTCCGCCGCTTTTTGTTCGGCTTCTTCCATCATTTTATCTTTTTGGGCGTTCAGCTCAATGATTTGCTGCTGAAGCTCTTTATGCAGTTTTTCTGCTTCTTTTCTGATTGATTCGGTTTCAGAAAGCTCTTCATCCGCTCTTTTTTTGCTTTTTTCAAGCGATGCGATCATCAGATCGACTTCGTTGTGTTCGGCGGTCATTTCTGACTTCGCCTGGCCGATGATATGCTCCGGCAGGCCGAGGCGTCTTGAAATTTCAAATGCGTTGCTTCGGCCCGGGACTCCGATCAGGAGCTTATAGGTAGGCGAAAGTGTTTCAATGTCAAATTCAACGCTGGCGTTCATGACGCCTTGCCGGTTATATCCGTATGCTTTCAGTTCCGGATAATGGGTTGTCGCAAGCACTCTGGCGTTTGTCCGGTGGACTTCGTCAAGAATGCTCATGGCAAGCGCCGCCCCCTCCTGCGGGTCTGTTCCGGCACCGAGTTCATCAAACAGCACAAGGCTGTTTTCAGACACTTCTTTTAAAATACTGACGATATTGACCATGTGGGATGAGAACGTACTCAGACTTTGTTCGATCGACTGTTCATCTCCGATATCGGCAAACACATTGTCAAATACGGCGGCTTCCGATCCCTCATCAGCCGGTATGTGCAATCCTGCCTGCGCCATTATCGTCAGCAGCCCGAGTGTTTTTAACGTAACGGTTTTACCGCCCGTATTCGGGCCCGTGATGACGATCGTTGAATAATCTCCGCCCAGTTCAATATCGTTGGCGACGACTTGATCTTGGGGCAGCAGCGGATGGCGCGCTTTTTTAAGACGGATAAAGCCGTCTCCGTTCATGAATGGTTTTGTCGCCTTCATCGCTTTTGCGTATCTCGCTTTGGCGAAAATGAAATCCAATGTCTGCAGCACTTCTACATTTTTAGCGATTTCATGTGTGTGTTCAGCCGTATGCTCCGTCAGCATCCGGAGAATCCGTTCGATTTCCTGTTTTTCTTTTACCTTCGCCTGCTGAAGCGAGTTGTTCATATCTACGATCGCCTGCGGTTCAATAAAAAGTGTCGCACCGGATGAAGATGTATCGTGGACAATTCCGCCGTAGCTTGATCTGTATTCCTGTTTGACCGGAATGACAAAGCGGTCATTCCGGATCGTAACGATGGTGTCAGACAGCATTTTTGATGCGGAAGATGAACGCAGCATCGATTCAAGACGGTCTCTCACTCTTGATTCAAGCGTCCTGAGCTGCGTCCGGATTCCTCTTAGGGCGGGGGATGCATGATCAAGCACTTCGCCGTGATCATCAATGCAGGAGTTAATCTCCCTTTCCAAATCGCCCAATGTAATCAGTTCTTCTGCATGGGCCTGTATCAGCGGAATGCTGACGCCGTCATCTGTCATTTGGCTGATAAAGTGCTTCATTTGTTTAACGGCATACAGCAGCCCGGACAATTCGGTAAATTCCGCCGGAGTCAGCACACTGCCGATTTCCGCCCGCCGCAAAGCCGATCTTATATCGGTCAGCCCGCCGAACGGGGCATGGCCTCTTAAGCGCATGACCGCGGATGCTTCTTCGACTTCATCCAGCTGTTTTTGGATGTCGGCGAGGTCCGTCAAAGGCTTCAGCTGCAGAAGCTTTTCCCGGCCGAGCGATGAGGCGGCATGTGCGGTAATCTGTTCTTTTACTTTATGAAATTCAAGTGATGATAACACTTTTTGCTGCACGGTTTTATGGTCCTCCTTACTTAATCATTGCGCGTCAGAAATGCTTTGACCTCATGTAACGGCCGGGCGTTTAACACATGCTTTGTTTCAGTCCAGCCTTTGCGCGCAGCGGTCACGCCCGTTTTCATGTCATCGAGCATTTCTATATTATGGGCATCCGTATTAATGACCAAAGTCACGCCTTTTTCGTTTGCTTTGATCAGATGCTCAGTCCGTAAATCGAGACGCGCGGGGTTTGCATTCAGCTCAAGCGCCGTATTTGTTTTGGCTGCGAGCTCAATCAGCATGTCGATGTCGACTTCATAGCCGGCCCGTCTGCCGATCAGGCGGCCCGTCGGGTGGGCGATAATGTCCACGTGCTTATTCGTCAGCGCCTGTTCAAGCCGTTTC
Organism: Bacillus siamensis KCTC 13613; assembly: GCF_000262045.1. Lineage (GTDB taxonomy): Bacteria > Bacillota > Bacilli > Bacillales > Bacillaceae > Bacillus > Bacillus siamensis. Next base: position 210,470 of record NZ_AJVF01000041.1, on the reverse strand, counting down.
ATAATGACATGCTCCGGCTGGCTGAAGCTTGAATGAATAGATGCGATGACAAGATCCATTTCAGACAGAACACTGTCATCATAATCAAGCGAACCGTCGGGGAGAATGTCCATTTCTACGCCTTTAAAAATATGAAAGTTTTCAAACTCAGCGTTTAACGCGTCAATTTCTTCCGCTTGTTTTCTGAGCCGTTCGGCCGTTAACCCGTTGGCTACCTTTAAATATTGGGAATGGTCGGTGATCGCCATGTACTGATAGCCTTTTGCCATACACGCTTCTGCCATTTCCCTGATGGAAAAAGCGCCGTCACTCCAGGCTGAGTGCATGTGGAGATCGCCTTTTATCGCTTTTTGCTCCACAAGGTCCGTTTCTTCCCGGTACGTGTCGACCTCCTGCCCGCTTTCTCTGAGCTCCGGAGGAATAAACGGCAGACCGAAGTGGGCGTAAAAGGCTTCTTCACTCGGAAACGTTTTGACTTCTCCCGTTTCTATGGTTTCTACTCCGTATTCGCTGATCCGTTCGCCGCGCTCTTTCGCCAGCTGGCGCATCTTAATGTTGTGATCTTTCGAGCCGGTAAAATGGTGCAGTGTGGTCGCAAACTGCTCCTCTGTCACAAGCCGGAAATCCACACTCGTCTCATATTCAAAGGTCAGGATAACTGATACCTTTGTATCCCCGCTCGCTATCACGTCTTTTACGTTCGGCAGGGACAGAAGCTGATCTCTGACAGCCTCCGGATGATCTGTAGCGATAATGTAATCGAGATCTTTAACAGTCTCCCGCGCTCTTCTGAGACTGCCGGCCCGGGAATATTTCTGAATATCCGTCAGCCGGTCCAAATGTTCTTCAATTACTGAAGCAATGCCGAGCGCATAGCCGATCGGAAAACGTTCCGGCTGTTTTCCAGCTTCTCCGAGAGCCTGAAGGATTTTCTCCTCCGTTTTTTTTCCGAAACCGGCGAGCCCTTGCACCTTTTGCTGCTCGCATGCTTCTTTCAGCGATTCCGCGTCATGAACGCCAAGCTCCTGATACAGTTTGGCGATTTTTTTGCCGCCTAGGCCCGGAAGCTTCAAAAGAGGAACCAAGCCTTCCGGGACTTCTTTCTGCAATTGGAGAAGCGTGCTGGACACACCTTCCTGCATATATTCACGAATGACGCCGTAGGTGCCTTTTCCGATTCCGGATAAAGACATCATGTCGTCGATTTCCGACAGGCTGCGGTCATCCTGCTCAAGCGCCGCTGCCGCTTTTCGGAAGGCTGATATTTTAAACGGGTTGTCCCCTTTCAGTTCCATATAGACCGCAATCGTTTCAAGCAGCCTGATGATATCTTTTTTATGCATACTGTTAACCCCCAGTCGTTTCCTGCTTTTCATCATACAAATTTTTCTTCTCCGGCACAACTGACGCAGAGCTTGAAAAAAACTTCTCCGGTCAAGAGAAGTTTTTTATGCCCCGTACTGGGCCCACAGTTCTTGCAGGAGCCCAGACAGATACGGCGTATGATGCGTGATGATATTTGCAAGCGTCGATTGTGCGAGCATATCCTGAAGCGCGCTTACCGGCAGTACGGATGCGACGTATAACAGGATAAACGCAAATAAATAGACTTCCAGAAATCCGAGCACCCCGCCAAGCAGTTTGTTGATCTGTTTAATGACCGGAATGCTTGCGATGATATTAAGCGCCGCTCCGATAATCCGAAGCAGAATCTTTGCAATGATAAACAAAATGACAAACGCGATCGCGTTGTAATAAGCCGTCTCTACGTTTCCTTTAATAAAAGAAAGAGCCGTCTGCCCGCCGGAAAAATCAGGCGCGGGTATAAAACTTAAATGCGGGGCCAGATTTTTGTAAAAAAGCGCCGCAAACGCAATCGAGAGGATGAAACTCGTTAAATATATAAATTGGAGGATAAATCCTCTTTTCAATCCAAGCAATGTGCCCATCAAGAGCAAAACTAAGATGATGATATCTATCATATGGTGTTCATTCCTTTTCTTTAAGCTGCCGCTCCAGTAATTCATATTTTTCTTGCAGTTTCATATAATCATGCACGACATTGACCGCAGTCAAAACAGCGAGCTTATTTATATCAAGATATGGATTTTTCTCATTGATTTCTCTCATTTTATCATCAACCATTCCGGCCACATGACGCATGTGCGCTTTGCTTTCTTCCCCGATAATGGTGAAGTGCTGGCCGTAAATGTTTACTGTCGTTTTGGTTTTTTTGCCGTCAGACAACGTTTCTCCTCCATTCCGCGAGAATCCTAGTTCCTATCATACCACGATTATCGATTGAATGGAAAGACGAGCCTCAGGCTGTTATGATACACTGGTATATACAGTGAAAAGTGCCAAAAAAGGAGATTATATCGTGTCCCATTCTGTTATAAAAGTATCCGCTTCCGCTATAGAACAAATGAAACAATCCTATGCCGGCTCCCTTACTCCGGCCGTTCCGCAGGGCGCCGTCTTCCAGGCTAAGCCGCCGGGCTGTACCATTACAGCCTACCGTTCGGGCAAGGTTCTCTTTCAAGGAAAAAACGCCGGCACAGAAGCGGCCCGCTGGGGAACGGCTGAGGCGCCGAAAGCAAAGAAAACCGTCAAAAAAGCGGCCGACCCGCTCTACGCTCCCCCGGCGGGCATTGCGTCCATGTCGGTAATCGGCTCAGATGAGGTCGGAACAGGCGATTACTTCGGACCGATAACGGTTGCCTGCGCCTATGCCGACAAAACAAAGCTTTCTTTAATGAAAGAACTGGGCGTGAAGGATTCAAAAGATTTAAAAGATCCGCAGATTATTGAAATCGCCAAACTGTTAATTAAAACCATTCCTTACAGCCTGCTTGTGTTAAAAAATGAAAAATACAATCAGATGCAGGAAAAAGGCATGAGCCAGGGGAAAATGAAGGCGCTCCTTCATAATCAGGCGATTTCCAATCTGCTGAGAAAAATGAACGGCGTCAAACCGGAAGCGATTCTGATTGACCAATTTGCAGAGCCCGGCATTTATTTTAAGCATCTTTCCGGGCGGGATATCGTAAAAGAAAAAACGTTTTTCAGCACGAAGGCGGAAGGCATACATCTTTCCGTCGCCGCAGCCTCTATCATCGCGCGGTATTCTTTCTTAATTGAAATGGATAAGCTTTCCCGGGAAGCCGGGATGACGATTCCGAAAGGCGCGGGGCCGCACGTCGATGAAGCTGCCGCCAAGCTGATCATCAATAAAGGAGAAGATGTGCTCAGGACGTTCACTAAACTGCATTTTGCCAATACGCAAAAAGCGAAACGCCTTGCAGAACGGAAAAGGTCATAACAAAAAAAGCTTGCAGAGTGATCTGCAAGCTTTTTCTTTATCCTCTTAATACGGCCTGATACGTTTCTTCCAGCGCTTTCAGCACGTTTTCGTGGACTTTTGTCACTTCTTCTTCTGTCAAGGTTTGTTCAGGGTTGACATATTGAAGCGAGAAGGCGACGGATTTTTTGCCCTCTTCCATATGCTCACCTTCGTACACATCAAATACGGTGACTTCTTTCAATAGGGCGCCGCCGGCTTCTTTGATCACGGCCTCGAGCTGTCCGCTTGTGACGGTTTTATCTGCAACAAGCGCAATGTCGCGTGTGACGGACGGGTACTTCGGAATCGCCGTGTACACGACAGGTTCTGTTTCCTCGGTCAGAAGCGCGTGCAGATCAAGCTCGAACACATACGTTTCTTTGATATCCAGCTCTTTTTCCATTGCCGGGTGCACCTGTCCGATAAATCCGGCAAGTGAGCCGTTCAAAAGAATGTTTGCGGTCCGGCCGGGATGCATGTTTTTGCGTTCTGACTGGACAAATTCAATCCGGTCTGACACATTCAATTGATGCAGCAGGCCTTCAACGATTCCTTTGACGACGAAGAAATCAACCGGCTTTTTCTCACCCTGCCATAGGTTTTTGCGCCATAATCCGGTTACGGCTCCGGCAACCCGTTCTTTTTCAACCGGTTTTGTGTTTTCTTCCTTCGTCAGAAATACAGAACCCGTTTCGTATAAAGCAACGGAATCAGTCTGTCTGGCCAGATTGTATGAAACGGCTTCAAGCAGATTCGGCACGAGGCTGTGTCTGAGAATGCTTCTTTCTTCGCTCATCGGCAGAGCAAGCATCGTATTGAATGATTTTTCGATCGCAAAAGCAGCCGCTTTTTTATCATTCGTCAATGAATATGTGGTCGCTTGTGAAAGACCCGCTCCTTCAAGGAAACGTCTCACTTTCCGGCGTTTTGCCTGATACGGTGTCAAGCCGCCTGTCGTGCCGGCCGTTTCCGGAAGCGTGGACGGAATATTGTCATACCCGTACAGTCTTGCCGCTTCTTCAATCAGGTCCTCTTCGATTTTAATATCTCCGCGGCGTGACGGCACCGTTACGACCAGAACGTCTTTTGCTTCACCGACTGCAAAACCGAGGCGCTTGTAAATGCTGATGATTTCTTCTTTAGTGATTGTCATGCCGAGCACGGCGTTCACTTTGTCAACAGATACATGAATGTTGTTCGCTTCGATTTCCAGATGGTTTTCTTCGACCGTGCCTGAGAGCACTTCTCCGCCGGCATACGCCTGAATGAGGCTGCAGGCCCGTTCAGCCGCCAGCAGAACGCGTGCCGGGTCAATGCCTTTTTCATATCTGGCGCTCGCTTCGCTTCTCAGCCCGAGGTCTCTCGACGCTTTGCGGACGGTCTGTCCGTCGAAATAAGCGGCTTCCAGTAAAATCGCGGTGGTGTCTTCACGGACTTCAGATTCTGCTCCGCCCATGACTCCCGCAACGGCTTGCGCTTTTTCTCCGTTCGTGATGACCAAATGGCTGCTTGACAGCTTGCGCTCCTGTTCATCCAGCGTCACGATGGTTTCGTTTTCCGCCGCTTTTCTGACGACGACTTCTTTTGAACCGAACCGGTCGTAATCGAAAGCGTGAAGCGGCTGGCCGTACTCAAGGAGGACGAAGTTTGTGATGTCCACGACGTTATTGTGCGGGCGGATGCCTGCATTCATCAGCTTCGTCTGCATCCACAGTGGAGACGGGCCGATTTTGACGTTTTTAATGATTTTTGCGGCATAATGCGGATTGGCCTGCGTATCTTCAATCTTGACGGAAACAGCGTCCGCTGCTTTTTCTGCCGCTTTTTCATATGAAGTCTCCGGAAGCTTCACCTCGGTGCCGAGAATAGCCGCAACTTCATAAGCCACACCAAGCATGTTCATTGCGTCGGCGCGGTTCGGCGTTAAGCCCAATTCTAAAATCGCATCATCAAGCTGAAGGGCTGCCATTGCGTCAGCTCCCGTTTCAGCATCATTCGGAAACACGAAAATGCCTTCCGCATATTCTTTCGCCACGAGCTTGCTTTCAATGCCGAGCTCCTGGAGAGAACAGATCATGCCGTGAGACGCTTCGCCGCGCAGCTTGGCTTTTTTAATTTTGAAATTGCCGGGAAGAACGGCACCGACTGTTGCAACGGCAACCTTCTGTCCTTTATCAACATTCGGGGCGCCGCAGATAATCTGAACGGGTTCCTCCGCACCGATATCGACAAGGCATTTGTTGAGTTTGTCGGCATTCGGGTGCTGTTCACGCTCAAGCACGTGTCCGATGACAACGCCTTTTACGCCTTCCCCTTTATACTCGATACCCTCAACTTCAATACCGGCTCTCGTAATTTTTTCTGCAAGCACGGCCGGGTCGATTCCCTGCAAGTCAACGTAATCTTCTAACCATTTATATGAAACAAACATGTGTATCCTCCTCTTACGCCTGTTTAAACTGCGAAATGAATCTGACATCATTAGTATAGAAATGGCGGATATCTTCAATGCCGTATTTCAGCATTGCGATACGTTCCACACCCATTCCGAAAGCAAAGCCCTGGTATTCCTCAGGATTGAATCCGGCCATTTTCAGCACGTTCGGGTGAATCATGCCGGCGCCGAGAATTTCGATCCAGCCCGTTTTTTTGCAGACGGAACAGCCTTGTCCGCCGCATTTAAAGCAGGTCACATCCACCTCGACAGAAGGTTCAGTGAATGGGAAAAAGCTCGGACGGAGCCTGATTTCACGGTCTTGGCCGAACATTTTTTTGGCGACCAATTCAAGCGTGCCTTTCAGATCGCTCATGCTGATTTTGCGATCCACGACGAGACCCTCAATCTGCATGAACTGGTGGGAATGTGTCGCGTCATCGTTGTCGCGGCGATACACTTTTCCGGGACAAATGATTTTGACGGGGCCTTTGCCTTTATGCTTTTCCATCGTGCGCGTCTGCACCGGTGACGTCTGCGTTCTCATCAGCATTTCTTCTGTAATGTAAAAGCTGTCCTGCATGTCACGGGCCGGGTGCTCCTTCGGCAGATTCAGCGCCTCAAAGTTGTAATAATCCGTTTCCACTTCAGGACCTTCTTCGATGGTATACCCCATGCCGATAAATAAATCTTCAATTTCTTCAATAACGACCGTCAGCGGATGGCGCCCGCCGATGTTTACCTGACTGCCCGGCAATGTGACGTCAATCGTCTGGCTGCTGAGTTTTTTATTCATCTCTTCTTGTTCAAGCTGTTCATTTTTCGCCGTAATGGCTGCTGCAATGCGCTCTCTCACTTCATTGGCGAGCGCTCCCATTTTCGGGCGTTCTTCGGCGGACAGTTTGCCCATGCCGCGGAGAACTTCTGTAATCGGCCCTTTTTTTCCGAGATATTGCACCCGAATGTCGTTAACTTCTTTTAATGAACCTGCCGCTTCTACTTTTTCTGCAGCTTCCAGTTCGAGCTGTTTAAGCTTCTCTTCCATCATGCATCCTCCTTTTATGTAAACCAAACCGTTCTATGCCTTTTTCAGAAAACAAAAAAACCCGCCCCTTGAGAGAAGGGACGAGTTGTGGCCGCGGTACCACCCTTTTTAAGGCAGACTTCATCTGCCGACAGCTTCATTGACATAACGGAAACGATCGTTCCGGTTCACCTTTACGCGCGTTTGGCGCGGTCCCGGTGACAACTCGAGAGGTGAAAATCAATTTCTGTGCTGCGATAAAAATGCTTTCAGTCGGCGGCATTTTCTCCCTGGAAGGCAGCTTGTGAAAAAATTGACGTCCTCTGTCACGGTTTTTACATTATTGCTATCTATTATAGTGAAATTCGCGGCTTTGCGCAACCTATCCTCTGAGATGATAGACGAGGATGGCGGCCGCCACCGCCACATTCAGCGACTCCGCCTGTCCGTACAGCGGAACGTACAGGTTGAGATCCGTTTTTTGCAGAAGGCCGGCGTCCACTCCCGCTCCCTCGTTCCCGACGATTAACGCGAACGATTCTTCAGGCTTCACGCTTTGATAAGCCGCACCGTTTTCAAGCGCCGTGCCGTAGATCGCGACGCCTTGCGATTTCAGCTCATCGGTAAACTCGTCGAGCGGACGTTTCAAAATGGGAATATGAAAGTGAGATCCTTGGGCTGAACGCAGCGTTTTTCCGTTGTATGGATCTGCCGTTCCCTCACCAAGGACAACGGCGTCGATCCCCGCCGCATCTGCCGTTCTGATCATTGTTCCTAAATTCCCCGGATCCTGCACGGCATCAAGCAGAAGCAGCCGCTTCAGCCGGTCAGGCTTCTCGTCCGGCATATGGCAGACTGCGGCAATCTGCTGCGGCGTTTCCGTTTCCGTCACGGCTGAAAACGCATCTTCGCTCAGCACATAGCACGGAATGCTCATGTCCAGATCGGCCGGAATGGCGCTCTCATCTTTTACGAGAATTTCTTTTACCGTTCCCTTTGACTTGAGCGCTTCTTCTGCCAGATGCTCTCCTTCTATCAGAAATGTATTCGTTTTATGTCTCTCTTTTTTTGTGTGAAGTTTTTTCCAGTCCTTCACTTTTTGGTTTTTTGCCGAGTCAATTCGTTTCACTTTATTTCTGCGCTCTCCTTTTTTCATGCATGTTGTTATTATATCTCAAGAACAGCACATAATAAACCGCGTGCGCGGTAAGAATATGCGTATCACATTCAGGAAAAAAGGAGCGGTTGTAATGGATCTTAATTTACGCAACGCCGTTATTGCCAATGTGACCGGCAATAACCAGGATCAGCTGGAGCATACTATCGTTGACGCCATCCAAAGCGGTGAAGAAAAAATGCTTCCGGGTCTCGGCGTCTTATTCGAAGTGCTTTGGCAGCATGCGTCAGACTCAGAAAAAAATGAAATGCTCAAAACACTTGAAGGCGGATTAAAACCTGCGCAATAAGCATGAAACCGGGTGATGGCACACCCGGTTTTTTTTGTATAATAATGGCGAGGGGGATCGCCAATGCAGTTACAGCCGGAACTGGCAAAAAAATTGATTGCCGAAGTCAAACATATGTACAGCCGCGAAGTGATTATTGCCGATACAAAAGGAATGATCATCGCGGGCACCAACGCTGCGCGCGCCGGATGTTTTCATGAAGGAGCTCTGATCTGCGCGCGGGAAAAACGGAATGTCATCATTACGAAAGAAGATGAAAAACGGCTCGAGGGCGTAAAAGCAGGATTAAACCTCCCCGTTTTTTCGGGTCATGAGGTGATCGGAGTATTCGGTCTGACAGGAAACCCTGACGATATCCTGCCTTTCGGGGAATTGCTCAGAAAAATGACGGAGCTTTTTATAAAAGAAACGCGCCACCTGGAAGAAGTGCAATGGCGTGAGAGAATGCTTGAATCCTTTATGGTGGATTGGCTGCAGTTAAAAGAATGGTCGCCGGGTTTTTTAGAAAAAGCAAAGCTCCTTGCAGCAGACCTTCATTCGCAACGCCGAATCATACTCATTCAAGGCCGTTTTGAGCAATATGAAGCAGAAGAGCTCGGGCGCCTCTGGCAAAGTGAATACCCTGAAGACCTGTTTGTCCGCTGGGGAAATGAACGTATTCTCATTAATCATGAAACAAACTCGGATTCTAAGGAGAAGCTCGTCAAAAGAATGAACACTGTTTTTGGGCAGCCTGTCACGGCCGGCATTGGACGGATCGTTCCGGGAGAACGCCTGACGGAATCATACGGACAGGCGGAGAAAGCTCTTTCGGCGGGCGCTATTGACAAGCAGGCCGTCTTTGAAGAAGATTTAAAACTGGATATGTGTCTTGCCGATATTGCGCCCGGCACACGGTCTGAATTTTCACGGCGGGTTCTCGAGCATGTGCTCGGCCGTGAAGAACTTCTGGATACGCTGCGCGCCTTTTTCGACCGGCAGTTATCGTTAAAGCGCACCGCTGATGACATGCATATTCATATTAATACGCTGCGCTACCGTCTTTCCAAACTGGAATCGCTGACAAATATGAAGCTTGACCGCCCTGAAGACATAACGGCTTTTTATTTGGCGCTTCGCTTTTTAGATCAACATACAAAAATCACGTGATATCACCATCATTTTTCATCTATTTCTCCATAGTTTACGAAATCATTTTTCTTTACAATTAAATGAAAACGCTTTTCTAATCGGGAGGTTGGGAGAATATGATTTCACGAGAGGCAAAGGAACAGTTCATCCGGGCGGTCGGGAAGGGGAATTATGATGATTCTGCGGCTGGCCGTCTTGTGTATTCGTACGATGCGGCCCCTCAGCTGCAAGCCATGCCGGATGCGGTAATCGCCCCCCGCTGTACGGATGACGTGTCCCGTATATTAACGATTTGCAGCAGACATGACATTCCGATCGTGCCGAGGGGTTCAGGCACAAACTTATGCGGCGGCACATGTCCGTCTGAGGGCGGTCTTGTTCTTTTATTCAAACATATGAACCGAATTCTTGAAATTGATGAGGAAAATTTGACGGCAACCGTCCAGCCGGGTGTGATCACGCAAGATATGATTCATGCGGTTGAACGGAAAGGGTTATTTTATCCGCCTGATCCGAGCAGCATGAAAATATCGACGATCGGCGGAAATATTAATGAAAATTCCGGCGGACTGCGCGGCCTGAAGTACGGTGTCACCCGGGATTATGTCCTCGGCCTTGAAGCCGTCTTGGCTTCAGGCGATATCATCCGCACAGGAGGAAAGCTGACAAAGGATGTCGCCGGTTATGATCTGACCCGGCTTTTCGTCGGATCAGAGGGGACGCTCGGTGTTGTGACGGAAGCGACTTTAAAGCTTGTTCCGAAGCCGGAAACGAAAAAAACGCTGCTCGCACTCTATGAACATATTGAAGCGGCTGCAGAATCGGTTTCTGCCATCATCGCTGAAAAAATCATTCCGGCGACACTCGAATTTCTGGATCAGCCGACACTGCAGGTCATTGAAGATTACGCCAAGATCGGGCTTCCGACAGACGCAAAAGCCGTACTGCTGATCGAACAGGACGGTGACAGCGACACGGTCAGACGCGATATGGAAAAAATCGAAGCCATCTGTAGAAACGGAGCCGCCGTATCCGTCCAAACGGCTGAAACCGAGGAGGAAGCATTCGCCCTTACAGAGGCCAGACGGTCCGCACTATCAGCCCTTGCCAGACTGAAACCGACGACGATTCTGGAAGATGCCACCGTGCCGAGATCACAAATTGCCAATATGGTCAGAGCCATTAACGAGATTGCAGAAACATACGGCTTGTCCATCTGCACATTCGGCCATGCAGGCGACGGCAACCTCCATCCGACGTGCACCACCGATATCCGAAATACAGAGGAGATGGAACGTGTCGAAAAAGCCTTTGCCGCCATTTTTGAGAAAGCGATTGAGCTGGGAGGAACGATAACGGGTGAACACGGGGTCGGCATCGTAAAAGCGCCGTATTTAGAAATGAAGCTGAAAACAGAAGGCATCACCGCCATGAAAGCGATCAAACAAGCGCTCGATCCCCAAAACCTGCTGAATCCGGGAAAAATATTCGCCAATTCGTCAAGGAAACGCGTGGTGGTGATGAAATGACAACGGCTAAAGAGCAGAAACAAATACAAACAGAATTCAAAAACCGCATGGATGAAGGTGAATTGCTGAACTGCATGCGCTGCGGCTTCTGCCTTCCTTCCTGTCCGACCTATATCGAATCAGGATTTCAAGAATCCCATTCGCCGCGCGGCCGGATCGCCCTGATGAAAGCCGTCACAGACGGACTGATCGAGCCGGATGAAGATGTCGAGCGCTCACTTTCGCTGTGTCTCGGCTGCCGGGCATGCGAGCCCGTTTGTCCGGCAGGAGTCAATTACGGACAGCTGCTTGAAGAAGCAAGGGATATCATTCAACAAAATAAAAAACATAAGCCGGGCGTGCGCCTCTTGCGGAAAGCGGCATTTAGCGGGCTTTTTCCCCATCAAAACCGCATGCAGACAGCGGCGAATCTTCTCGGGATATACCAAAGATCAGGACTGCAGACCGCCGTCAGAAAAACCGGTATGCTGCGCGTTTTGCCTGAGCATCTGCGCACAATGGAACAAGTGCTCCCGCCCGTCCCGAAACGGAAAGACATGAAGGAACGGCCCCGTTTTCTTCCCGCCTCGGGTCCCGTTCAAAAACGGGCTGCTTTTTTCTCGGGCTGTTTAATGGATACGATGTTTTTAGCAACAAATCATGCGACAACAGCGCTTTTACAGGCGGCCGGATGTGAAATCGCGGTTCCGGAAGGTCAGGCGTGCTGCGGCGCGCTTCACGGGCACAGCGGAGAAAAAGAGACGGGAAAAGAACTGGCCAAGCGGAATATCGCGGCTTTTGAAGCGCTTGACGCAGATTATATCATTACAAACGCCGGCGGATGCGGCGCCTTTCTTCAGGAATATCCGCATTTGCTGAAGGATGAACCTGAATGGGCGGATCGTGCCGAACAATTCGTCCGGAAGCTCAAAGACTTTTCATCCGTACTGGTTGAACTGAAGTTCCATCAAAGGAACCTTCAGGCGCAATCCCCTCATATCGTCACATATCAGGACTCCTGCCATCTCCGCAATGTGATGCATACGTCAGAGGAACCGCGCATGCTTTTGAAAAGCATTAAAGGGGCCGAGTACAGAGAAATGGAAAAGGCCGACAGCTGCTGCGGGTCGGCGGGAATTTATAATATAACAGAGTCAGAGATGTCTATGAAAATATTAGACAGCAAGATGAAAGCCGCCGGAAAAACGGAAGCAACCGTCATCGTGACAGCCAATCCCGGATGCCTTTTGCAAATGCAGCTCGGCATTTTGCGCGAAGGATTAACAGACCGTGTCCGCGCGGTACATTTGGCGGATTACCTTTTGGAAGCGGCGGATTTGTCATAAACGGAAAAAGCAGAGAGACCGAACGGCTCTCTGCTTTTATGATGCTGCAAGTTTTACAGTTCGGGGCGGATTTATCCGGGTATTGAAGCTTCCAATCTGGCACTCGGATCACGCCAAATGTTTGCCCATTTTTTCACAGCCGCCATGATAATCACAAGCCCGAGAATGAGCATGATAATAGATAAAACGCCATTCAGCACATTGTATCCCGCCGCTTCGGGATTCAAATACACATACCGCACCATCCAATAACCCGCATAGTTGACGGTCACGTACAAATAAGCGAGAGGAATCAGGCATGTCAGCATATAACGCCGCTTATCGGCTATCTTCAATACGACAGTCGCACCGATGATTAATCCGACGGACGCCATAAGCTGATTGGACACGCCGAACAGCGCCCAAATGGAGCTGATGTCGCCCGAATACAGAAGATAGCCCCACAGCAGGCAGGCGAGCGCGCTTGAGAAAATCGAGCCCGGCAGCCAGTCTGTTTTTTTCAGCGGCTTATACACCTCTCCGAAAAACTCCTGGATCAAGTAGCGGGCGACACGGGTTCCCGCATCAATCGCCGTTAAAATAAACACCGCTTCAAACATAATGACAAATTGAAAAAAGTATGAAGCCAAATGACTGAAAAACGGAATCTCCGTAAAGATATACGTCATTCCGACGGCAAGCGTAACAGCGCCGCCCGTTCTTCCTTCCAGACTGAGCCCGATTTCTTTGCTCAATTCAGGCAGATGGACGACATTCATCCCAAGGGCGCGGAAAATTTCCGGCGTGCTGTTAATGGCAAAATAATCGGCTGGCTCAAGTGCGACGGCAGCTATGAGCGCCATAATCCCGACAAGACATTCAACAAGCATCGCTCCGAAAGCAACCGGCTTTATATCACTCCATTTATCCAGCATTTTCGGCGTTGTGCCGGAACCGACAAACGCATGAAAGCCTGAAATGGCGCCGCAGGCAATCGTTATTGAAATAAACGGCCAGACAGGTCCCGCGATCACCGGTCCGCCGCCGTGAATGAACTCCGTTACGGCCGGGAATTTAACGGCTGGATTAACGAAAAAGACTCCGGCGATCAAAGCGGCAAATACCCCGATTTTCATAAAACTGCTTAAATAGTCACGCGGGGCAAGCAAAAGCCAAACCGGAAGCGCCGCGGCGAAAAAAGCATAGACGGGAAGCGCCACCGCGAGTGTTTTCGCATCCAACGTCAGCATGTCGCCGAGAGCCGTTGTCTGCAGCCGCGGCCCGATCACAACGCCGGCCATTAACAAAAGAAAACCGACAGTTGATGCAAGTTTGAGATTGCCCGTTTTTTTATAGTAGACGCCGACCCCCATCGCGATCGGAATCGTAATCCCCACCGCAAACGTTCCCCACGGGTTTTTCTCAAGTGCGTGCAGCACAACCATGGACAGCCCCGCCATCGTGATCGTAATGATAAACAGCATCGAAAGACCCGTGCAAAAGCCCGCCACCGGGCCGAGCTCTTCTTTGGCGACTTCAGAAAGCGTTTTCCCGTTTTTCCGCATAGATGCAAACAATACGACAATATCGTGCACGGCTCCCCCGATCACCGCCCCGATTAACAGCCATAACAGCCCGGGCAGATAGCCGAACTGAGCTGCGAGAATCGGTCCGACAAGCGGGCCGGCAGCGGCGATTGCCGCGAAATGGTGGCCGAATGACACCCATTTATTCGTCGGCACATAATCTTTCCCATCCTCAAGCACATGGGCCGGAGTCGGTGTCTGATCATTGATTTTTAATACTTTGACCATCATAAAGGTACCGTAAAGCCGATAGGCGATCGCCAAAATGCATATAGACGCTATGACGATTGTAATCGCATTCATTTAATCCCAGCCCCTTTTCTCTTTTTCTAAATATTATCACAATTATCAGATAACGAGAGATGATTTTTGCGTAAAAAAAGCCGGCGGCGCAGCCCGGCTTTTCGGAACATTATTTTCCTGATAAACGGATGACATTCCATGACAGCGGCGTAAAATGAGCCGTTATCCCTTCAGCGTTTGCGGAAGACGTTCCGTTTGAGTGAGGCATAACTTCTTTTCTGTTTTTTTGATTGGTCGCTTTCATATCCTGATGCTCCAGCACGATATGCTCAATGATGCGGTAATCTTCAAACCCTCTCAGTTTGATCTCCGTTTCTATCGGTTCCTTGCTTTTGTTGACCGCAAAAATGGTCAGGGCTTCATCCTCTTCACGGTAAACGGCCGCGGCATCAACATACGGCACATCCGTAAAATCCGCTGAGTCGTATTTCGGGGAGGTAATCAGCAGCTTCATCGAAGTCCCTCTCCCGTAGACAGAGGCGTGCATGTAAGGATAAAAGATCGGCTGCCTCCATGCTTCTCCGCCCTTTTCAGTCATGATAGGCGCAATCACGTTGACAAGCTGGGCGAGACAGGCGATCTTTAGTCTGTCCGCATGCTGCAGCATCGTAATCAGCAATGAACCGATCAACAGCGCATCTTCAAAATTGTAGATGTCTTCCAGAATCGGCCGGGCCGTAATCCACGGCTCCACTTTTTTATCCGCTTCATTTGAGTGGTACCATACATTCCACTCATCTAAAGAAAGGTGAATCGTTTTTTTGCTCCGTTTTTTCGCTTTCATATAATCACATACGGCTGTGACGGATTTGATAAAATGGTCTAAATCCATCGACTTCGCCAAATAGTTTTCAAGATCATTTTCATGGTTGCCGTAATACGTATGCAGTGAGATGTAATCCACATGCTCGTACGTATGCTCAAGCACCTCCGCCTCCCATTCGATGAAGGTCGGCATGCCGCTGTTTGAGCTTCCGCAGGCCACCAATTCGATCGTCGGGTCCGTCCATTTCATCACTTTTGCCGTTTCAGCGGCGAGCCGTCCGTATTCATGCGCCGTTTTGTGCCCGATCTGCCAAGGGCCGTCCATCTCATTTCCTAAGCACCACGTTTTTATGCCGTAAGGTTTTTCATAGCCGTGCGATTTTCGCAAGTCGCTCCAGTATGACCCTTCAGGATGGTTGCAGTACTCGACGAGGTTCCGGGCGGCATCGATTCCTCTCGTCCCGAGATTGACCGCCATATTCACTTCGGCGTTCACTTTTTTTGCCCACGTTAAAAATTCATTCGTCCCGACTTCGTTCGTTTCTGTCGTCTGCCATGCCAGATCAAGCCTCCGCGGTCGGTCCTTCACCGGTCCGACGCCGTCTTCCCAATTGTAGCCCGAGAGAAAATTCCCTCCAGGATAGCGGATGAACGGCACTTGCAATTCCTTGATTAACTCCTGTACGTCTGTTCTGAACCCGTCCTTGTCGGCTTTCGGGTGTCCTGGCTCATAAATGCCTTCATACACCGCCCGGCCCATATGTTCTATAAATGATCCGTACATCCGTTTGTCCACTTCACCGATGATATATTCTTTATCTGCTGTAATTCCCGCTTTTTTCATTATGTTTCCTCCCTCTCTCTATCCCTTCACTCCGCCGACTGTCAGGCCGGAAATAAAGTATTTTTGGAAAAACAAGAATATGATAATCACCGGCAGTATCGCAAAAACGGAACCGGAGATCAGCATGTCATAGTTGTTGCCGTACGGACTCAGCAGCCCTGACAGTCCGATTGGAAGCGTAAACATTTCTTTCGACCGAAGCACGATCAGCGGCCATAAAAAGTTATTCCAGCTGTTTAAAGATTGGAGAATGATCATTGCTCCGAATGCCGGTTTCATGAGGGGCGCCATAATTCTGAAGAAAATGCCGAATTCCGTGCAGCCATCCATTCTCGCTGAATCGAGCAGATCCCTCGGGAGGCCGAGCGCGTATTGCCTGAAAAAGAACACGGCGACAGGCGACACAATAAACGGCAGAATCACCCCCGTATAAGAATCAATCAAATGAAGCCCCACCGTCAGTTTAAATAACGGAAGCATCATCACTTCCAGAGGAACCATCATAATGATCAGCACAAGAACGAAAATAACATTTCGGCCTTTAAACTCGTATACACCGAGTCCGTAGCCGATCATAGAGGAAAAAAACAGTGTGAGCACCGTGGTGAGAACCCCGAGCAGCAGGCTGTTAAAAAACCACTTAAAATAAATGCTTCCCCCGTTGAACAAATACGTGTAGTTATCAAAGCTCATCACATCCGGATCAAGACGCAGATTCAGTCCGATGCGCATCAGCTCAGATGACGGCTTTAATGAACCGAGCAATAGGCAGATCATCGGAAAGATATACAGCAGGCTCAGCATGATAAAAAACAAGGTAAACGCGACTCTGTACACGGAAAACATGTGATTGTTACGCACCACCTATCCCTCCCCTTTAAACGAACCGGACAGTTTCAACGACACAAGGCTGACAAGTAAGATGACAAGCAAAAGGACAATTCCGATGGCGGCCCCGTACCCCATTTCGTTGTACGCAAGCCCCTGCTGATATAAATAACCGACAAGCGTGAGGCCGATATTGCCCGGGGAATTATTCTGCCACAGCACATAGCTTTCCTCAAACATTCTGAAACCGCCGATCATACTGATCGTTAACACATAAACGGATACCGGCTTTAAAAACGGGAGGGTAATATGCCGGAACTTTTTCCACGTACTCGCCCCGTCAATTTCAGCCGCCTCATATAATTCTTTCGGCACGTTTTGCAATCCGGCCAGAAAATAAAGAATGTTAATGCCCATCCATCTCCATGACGCAAGCAGCACCATTAAAAACATACCGGTTCCTTTGTTATTGAGCCAGTTTTGAGGCGATACGCCAAGCTTCATCATCAGCTCGTTTGCCAGCGACGTATTCATTTCTCCGAACATCAGCCGGAATATAATCCCCGCGACGATCGTCGATGTCAAAGCCGGTACGAACAGTGCCGATTTAAACACATTTCTGAATCTGACGAGCTTCGAATTCAGAATCACCGCCAAAAGAAGCGGCACCGGAATCAGCACGATCAGCGTCCAGAAGGTATATTCCAATGTATTAAACAGTGCGGTGTAAAAGGTTGGATTAAGAAGAGAGGAGTAATTGGAAAAACCGACAAATGCAGCTTCTCCCGGCAGTATCCGCTGAAAGCTCATGATACACACGCTGATGATCGGATACAAAAAGAAAACGAGAAACGAAATGATAAAAGGCGCCGTAAAAAGATAAGGCGCTGCTTTTTTGGAATACAGCACATTGCGCCGGCGCGGCTTCTTCCGGGCTGCGGAAACGGTTTGCGCTGCCTCCGTCTTTACAGGTCTCATAAAGCTCCCCCGCTTTCTCTGTTAAAATGGGCGGCTTCTTATTTTTCCAATTGCTGCGCCGCCTCGTCCAAGGCTTCCTTAGGTGTTTTTTCCTGCGTCTTCAGCGCATCGAACAGCACCTGTCTGACGACGAGATCAGCCGCTTTAGAGAAGTCTTCATGCAAATAAATCGGATTGATCTCATCTTTTACTTCAAGGAGCGTGGAGAAAATGGATGTACCGTTCCGGAAGAAATCCGTGTACTTATTTTTCTCCTTCAATTCTTTTGAATCCCACACGTCCCAGCGGAGCGGATCAAAGCCGAGCACCGTCCACAGCTTAATATTTCCTTCCTTTGAACCTTTCGCAAATCCGAGAAATTCTTTCGCGAGCTTCAGATGTTCAGCCTGTTTCGGTACGACGGTGGCTGTTCCGCCCAAGCCCGCTGATCTGTCGCGGCCTTTTTTCCAAGCCGGCATAGGGTAAATCGCCATTTTTCCTTTTAAATCAGGCATATAATCGATAAACCGTCCCATGTACCAGATGGGCATCAGTACTGACGCTGCCCCGCCCTGATTCATAAAACCGTAGTATTCTTCACTGTGATGGCCGCCGCCGGGAGCCGGCAGAAGGGTTTTATCATTTACCATGTCCTTTAAGTCATTCAATGTGTCTATATTCGTTTTATTGTTCAGAATCAACTTTCCGTTTTTGCTGAAGTAGCCTGATCCTTGCTGTGAAATCATGGAAAGAAATGTGGCGGAATCATTTGTTTCAACCGTTCCCATCGGTTTCCCCGCGATTTCGCGCACTTTTTTCCCCGCCAGCCGGTAGTCCTCCCATGTCTTAATCGATGCGGGATCAACGCCCGCCTTTTTCATAATATCCATGTTGTAAAACATCACGGTCGTCCCTACATGTGTGTCAAGGCCGTACAGTTTGCCGTTTTTGCTGTATAAGGCCAGGCGCGCTTCCACAAACTTATCGCGGTCTTTTTCAATCAGCGGAGTCAGATCGGCAAGCGGGATATCCTTCCCCTTCAGAAAGTTCGAGAACCGGCTTAATTCCACGTCGGCAATATCAGGAAGCCCTTCGCCCGCGATCAGGGAAACGGATAGATTATCATGCATTTGTCCATAAGGATAAACAACGGTATTCAGCTTAATTTTGCGCTCCGGATATTTCTGATTCCATTCTTTGGCCATTTCCTGATAAAACTGTTCGTGCAGTCCGTTAAACGTCCAGAATGTCAGCTCCGTTTCTCCCGCACTGCCGGCAGTCCGTTCTTGTGAACAGCCGGCGGTAAATAATAAGAACATCATCAGCGCCAAACATACAGCAGCCGTTTTTTTCATGTCATTCCCCCTTCCGCTTCAGGCCGTGCGGCGAATGATGTGCAAAGAGCGCTGCATTTTCATTTATGATGGTTAAGCCGGTATAACGGTCTCGCAGTGTGTGTGCATGCTTAAGGGCGTCGCTGACAAGGTCCTGTTTTACACCGATTTCATCAAAACTGGCGGGACCTCCGGCAGATGTGAGCCACCCGGCAATTGTTTTGCCGTCAGGGAGCCCTTCATATGCTGATTGAACCGCCTCGCGAAAGTGCGTCGGAAGTTCTGCAAGCTTTTCGTGGCAGGCCAGATCTTTGTAAATATCACTCAGCACCGCGCACGCGCAGCCCACCTTCGCACCGTGGAGAATCGGAGGCTGTTTCGTCTTCAGCAGTTCCATCTCAATCCAATGCGAGATGTGATGCTCTCCTCCTGAGGCGGGACGGGAGTGATCAAGGGCAAGCATGACAAGACCCGAAACGATCAGCGCTTCCATCAGGATGCGAATGCCGGCCTCTGTTCCCATGGCAATGTCAGCACGGTGATCAATGCACTGCCAAAGCGCGTCTTTCACAAGTTTCGCCCCGGCTTCTGAGTACGGCTCATCCGCAAGCCTATGGGAGATCTCCCAATCTGCCAGCGAAGTTATTTTTCCGAGCATGTCGCCGAAGCCCGCGGCTGTCATTGCGCGCGGCGCTTCTTTTAATAGATTCGTATCCGCAAATAAGGCGATCGGCGCTTTCGTCTGAATCGTCGTTTTGATACCGTTTAATATGAGCGGCGCTCCCGCTGATGTAAATCCGTCGACTGAAGGAGCGGTGGGGAATGAGATAAACGGCAAACCGCGCTGGCAGGCGGCAAACCGCGTAATGTCGTGAATCGTTCCTGACCCGGCCGCAATGATGACATCCGTCTCTTCCGCGATATTGATCAGCGTATAGATCAGTGTCCTTTCATCAGCCGCAGCGGTTCCTGTTTCATGCTCCGGAATGATGATCTTTGCCGCTTCGATCCCGCCGGCCTTCAATTCGTCCGCAAGCATCCCTCCCGCCGCTTCGTCAGTGTTCCGGTCACAGACGATCGCCGGATGTTTCCAGCATTTTTTTTGAAGAAATCTGAAAAGCTCTTCTTTTGCATCCGCTCCGATGATGATGTCTTCTATTTGAATAGGAGAGCGGCTGCCTCCTTCCTTATTAAACTCGGATTGAATGTCCGCCGGAGAAAGTTTCATAAAAGGATTCCCTCCTTCGCTAATTCTGTCAGGTCTTTAATAGAGTCGAGCACGATGTCAGGCTCATAGAGACGGGTCTCCCCAAGTTTTGCCGATCCCGTCAGAACCAACACGCTTTTCATCCCGTACAGCCTTCCCATTGCGATATCTGATTCGAGGCTGTCTCCGATTATTGCGCATTCTCCCGGGGAAAGCCCGAGCGCTTCACATGCTGCCTCAGCCATCAGCCAAGACGGTTTGCCGACGACAAGCTCCGTTTTTACTCCGGCAGATGCCTCAATGGCCCCGATCATTCCCGCGACGTCCATAGCATGGCCGCCTTCATTCGGAAACGAGCGGTCCCGGTTCGTGGCGATGATGCGCGCGCCGGAGGAAGCTGCCTGGAAAGCGAGATTCAGATCCTCATAGGTGACAGTTTCATGCAAAGAGATAACAAGCCAGTCTGCCGCCTGCGGCTTTTGCGCCATGGTGACACCCGCTAAAGCGAGTTCATCCGTCAGCCCTCTCTCTCCTAACACCCATACCTTTGACAAAGGATAATGCTTCTTTAAAAATGATGCCGTCACACTGGAGGATAGCACGATGCTCCGTTCATCCGTCCGGATACCGGCACCAAGCAGTTTCTTTTGGCACATGGCTCTTGATAGATTGCCGCGGTTGCTTAAAAAGACAACGGCTTTGCCCAGGGACTGAAGAGTATGAATGGCTTCTGTTGCGCCGTCAATCAGCTCCTGCCCCCTGAATACGGTTCCGTCTAAATCAATCAGAAACCCGGATGCGTCAAGTTTGGCCATAATAAGCATTCGCCCCGTGTTTTCTGTAAAAATGCTTATCATGCAGCACTCTGTCTATCGGGCTGAGCTGTTTGTTCAGCATAAGCGAATGGTAGGCCATTTCCGCCACGGTTTCGAGCACTACAGCGTTATGCACGGCATTCAGCGCGTCCGTTCCCCAGCAGAACGGACCGTGGCTGTGGACGAGGACACCCGGATTTTGTTCATACGATTCATTTTGAAAGGTTTCCGCTATGACTTTGCCTGTATGATATTCGTAATCTTTCACAATTTCTTCTTCATACATTTCCCTCGTACAGGGTATAGCGCTTTCAAAATAATCCGCGTGGGTCGTTCCGAGCGCGGGAATGTCTCTGCCTGACTGCGCCCAGCTCGTCGCCCAGCGGGAATGCGTATGAACGATTCCGCCGATAGCGGGAAAGGCTTTATACAGATAAAGATGGGTCGGCGTGTCAGAGGACGGCTTCAGCGAGCCTTCCAGAATCTCTCCGTCCTCATTCAGGACGACCAGTTTGTCTGCGGTCAGCTCACTGTAATCGACACCGCTCGGTTTAATGACGATTCTCCCGCTTTCTCTGTCAATGCCGCTGACATTTCCCCATGTAAACGTGACAAGATTATGTTCCTCAAGCTTCAGGTTGGCGGCGAGCACTTCTTCTTTTAACGCTTCAAGCATGGCGGCTCTCCCCTTTCGCGAACTCACGGTTTTTAATGGCTTTCAGGCGTTTCATGACATTGTTTTCTTTGCCGAAGTAGTGAACGAGCTCTTTGTATTCCGCATATAAGCTGTCATAAATCTCAGCTCTTCCCCGATTCGGGACATAAGAGCCGTCTTTTAATTTCCCCATATGTGCGCAAGCCTCAGCAATATTGGAGAAACCCCCGTTTTCCCGTCCCGCAGCGAGCGCTCCGAAAATCGCGGAGCCCAGTGCCGGCGCCTGCGGAGACCCGGATAATTTAATGTCCATATTTGTGACGTCTGCATAAATTTGCATGATAAATGGATTTTTCTCAGCGATTCCTCCGGCTGCATAAAGCTCCTCGACCGGAACGCCGTTTTCGCGGAATGTTTCGATAATCATCCTCGTTCCGAACGCCGTCGCTTCAATCAATGCCCTGTAGATTTCTTCCGGTTTCGTGTGCAGCGTCATGCCGAGCATCATGCCCGTCAAATCGGCGTCCACCAAGGTTGACCGGTTTCCGTTCCACCAGTCAAGCGCGAGAAGACCGCTTTCCCCCGGAGCAAGCTCTGCTGCTTTTTCGCTTAAAAGCTCGTGAATATCGATCTGTTTTTCCTCGGCTTCCTTCTCATAGTCTTTCGGAACGCACGTTTTAACAAACCATTCAAAGTGGTCGCCGACACAGGACTGCCCCGCTTCATATCCCGCATATCCAGGCAAGATGCCGTTATTGACAACTCCGCACATACCGGGGACGATATGTTCTTCCTCGCCGAGCAGCACATGACAGGTGGACGTTCCCATGATCATCAGCATTTTCCCCGGCTCTGTAATGCCGACCGCTGGCACTGACACGTGAGCGTCAACATTGGCGACTGCAACGGCCGTCCCCGGCAAAAGCCCGGTCAGCTCCGCCATTTTTTCGGTCAGTCCTCCTGCCTTTTCTCCGACTGAATAAATGGTTCCGCTTAATTTATCATTTGTAATCGTTTTCATTAACGGGTTGAGCCTTTCGAAAAAATGATTAGGCGGATATCCCGTCTCCTCATTCCAAATTGCTTTGTAGCCGGCCGTGCAGTTGCTCCGCTTCAATGAACCGCACAATTGATAGACGATCCAGTCTGCCGCTTCCACAATCCGATCTGCCGCCTCGTATATATGCGGCGCTTCTTCCGCAATTTGCATGATTTTCGGGATCATCCATTCGGAAGAAATTTTACCGCCGTATCTTTTGAGAAATTCTTCTTTTGTGTCTTCGGCAATCGCGTTCAAACAGTCTGCATGCTTTTGAGCCGCATGATGCTTCCACAGCTTCACATAACTGTGAGGCTCCCGTTCAAATTCCGGAAGCATACAAAGCGGCTGTCCCGCGCCGTCTACCGGCAAAATGGTGCAGGCCGTAAAATCAATTCCTATGCCGATCACATCTTTTGGATCAGCGCCCGACTGCTGAAGCAGGCTCGGAATCGCCGTTTCCAAAACTTCAATATAATCGGCGGGATCTTGAAGCGCCCAGTCACGAGGGAGCTTTTCCCCCGTTTTCGGCAGCGTACGGTCGATAACGGCATGAGTGTATTCTTTGACCGCGGATGCAATTTCTTCTCCTGTCCGGACATTGACAAGCACCGCCCTGCCGGACAATGTGCCGAAATCCACACCAATTGTATACGCCATATCAATTCCCTCCCAGCCGGTATAATGCGTCATTCCACTTCAGCTCTTTTTTCAGCTCGCGTATTTCGGTATTGCGGGAAATAAAGATGCTTTCAATGCCTGCCATTTCAGCCCAGTCAAGCATCTGTTCAGCCGTAAGCCGGAAGGACATACAGGTATGATGAGCGCCTCCCGCCAAAATCCATGCTTCCGCAGCTGTTTTCAGCGATGGCTCAGGCTTCCACAGCACCCGCGCCACAGGCAGATTCGGCATGTCATGTTCAATTTCCATGCCTTCCGCTTCATTTAGAATGAGACGGAACCGCCCTCCGATGTCAATGATACTTGCGATGATGGCTGAACCGCCGATTCCGTTAAAGACCAATCGGGCGGGATCTTCTTTTCCCCCGATTGAGAGAGGATGGACTTCAATTTTCGGCCGATCAAGGGCAATTGTCGGACATACTTCAAGCATATGTGATCCGAGAATCATCGCACGCCCCGGCTCAAAATGGTACGTGTAATCTTCCATGAAGGAGGTTTGTTTTCCGTCCGCCATTATTTTCATCATTCGTACCAAGGCAGCCGTTTTCCAATCGCCTTCGCCGGCAAATCCGTACCCTTTTTCCATGAGACGCTGAACGGCAAGACCCGGAAGCTGCTTCATTCCGTGCAAAACTTCAAAGGAGGTCGAAAACGCTGTATATCCGCCCCGTTCGAGAAAGGCCGTTAATCCGAGTTCAATTTTCGCCTGTTCTTTAATGGAAGCAACTTTTGCTTCATCCCGTTTCGTTTCATCGCTGATGATATACAATTTGTCGTATTCTTCATAAAGCGCCTCAATTTCTGCATCGGTGACATTGTTCATCACCTCGGTAAGATCACCGATTCCGTACCCGTCAACCTGCCAGCCGAATTGAATGTGGGCGCCGACTTTGTCTCCGTCAGTCACGGCTACATTCCGCATGTTGTCGCCGAACCGGGCTACTTTAATATGCCTGCTTTCATTCCAAGCGGCAGCAGTATTCATCCATTGTGAAATGTCACGTTTAACTTCTTCATCATCCCAATAGCCTGCAATGACTTTTCTCGTCTGCCCCATTCTTGACTGGATATATCCGTATTCCCGGTCTCCGTGGGCGGATTGGTTGCTGTTCATAAAATCCATATCAATCGTTTCCCACGGAATGTCGCGATGATATTGGGTATGCAGATGAAGCATCGGCTTTTGAAAGGCGGAAAGACCTTCAATCCACATTTTCGCCGGAGAAAATGTATGCATCCACGTGATGATCCCGGCGCAGTTTTCTTGATACTGCGCTTCCCGCAAAACCTCTCTGATTGTTTCAGATGACGTAACAACTGCTTTATGCCTGATCTTGTATCTTGATGACACCCCGCTGAGACCGTCACATATCCCTTTTGCGTGTTGATCGACAAGCTGAAGCGTTTCCTCTCCGTATAAGTGCTGGCTTCCCGTCACAAACCAAAATTCATAATCTTTGTTCTGAAGCACATTCATTTCCCCTTCCTGTCAAAATAAAGCGCTTGCATTTAAAAATATACGTATAAATTAAAATATTAGACTTTTAACTTTTTATTTGTACGAACAATTTTATTATAGTTAAGGAGGAATCAAACTGTCAATCTTTTATTGCAAGTAAAAAGCCGGACACACATGCCCGGCTGCTCAATTAATAGGATGGCCACCCTGAACTCCAATCGATATCATTGATGAGCATCTTCGGGATTCCGCTGTTTTCGGCATCATACGCATGACGCACTAAAATATTTCCGTTCACAATGTCTTGGCCGCCCGGGCCTTTCCAGCGGTCATTGCCGGAATCAAGAATCGTCCCTCCGCCTTCTGACATGCTTTTCCCGCTTTTATCAAGGTATGGACCGGTGATGCTTTTGGATCTTCCATAAGCAATTTTGTACGTACTATTCACGCCTGAACAGCATTTATCAAACGACACCATTAAGTAATAGTAGCCGTTCTGATAGGTGATGGAAGGCGCTTCCAAAGCTCCGCCGTTATTCGGTCTTGAGGCGATGGAATAAAGGGAGCCGGTCGGTTTCATTGTGTTTTTATCAAGCTTTGTCAGCTTAATGCCGCTCCAAAAAGAACCGAAGGCAAGCCAAGGGTTTCCGTCTTTATCAATTGTCAGCTCCGGATCAATTGCATTGTAATGATCGGCGCTTGTTGAACGGATGACGAGCCCTTCGTCCTTCCAGTTTCCCGAACTGAGGTTTGCTGATGATGCAAGACCGATCGCGGAGGTATTTTTGCCGAATGAAGAAACGGCATAATACAGCCAATACTTTCCGTTAAAATATTGAACATCGGGGGCCCATTGATTCAGCCCGTAATTCGGCACATAATTGCCCCACCATGACAGCGGGGAAGTAAAAATTGATTTCTGAACGGTCCATACGCCGCCGCTGCCCGCCTTTAAGACACGAAGTCCCCTCTCACCTTCCAAACCGGTTCCGAATGCGTACCACGTGTTTCCTTCTTTCGCCATTGTCGGATCGTGCAGCAATTCATTCGACGCACCCCATAACGCGGCAGATGCAGGAGATGAAGACAGCAGCAGCCCGGCTGTTACGGCTGCGCACGAAAAGCGGATCATGCGTTTGAATCTGTTTTTCATTTCATAACCCCTCCCTTTTTTTGAAGCGCTTACAAAAATATTCTGTAAGATTTTTCTATGTCTTTTCTTATTGTAGTCATCGTGATCATATTTGTACAGACAAAAAAAAGAATCTGCTTGAAAAAGCAGATTCTTCCGTATCATTATTGATATGTAATACGGTCAACCGTTTCCCGGTCTAATTTTTTAATTACTTCTGTGATCAATTTTACCGTATTCTCATAATCATCCCGATGCAAAATAGCGGCATGAGTGTGAATGTAGCGCGTTGC
The DNA here is from genome assembly GCF_000262045.1 of Bacillus siamensis KCTC 13613. Taxonomy (GTDB): domain Bacteria; phylum Bacillota; class Bacilli; order Bacillales; family Bacillaceae; genus Bacillus; species Bacillus siamensis. The sequence continues at coordinate 184,338 of NZ_AJVF01000041.1, read as the reverse complement.
GATCGTAATAGACAGCGCCGGCACTCCGTTTGCGGTTAAATGAATGGAACCTGAATCCGTCCCGCCCCCGGCAATGGAATCGAATTGATACGGAATTCCCGCTTCTTCCGCCGTGTTTACGACAAGGTCGCGCAGCCCTTTGTGAGAGACCATAGATGCGTCATACAGAATAATTTGCGGCCCTTCGCCGATTTTACTTTGCGCTTCTTTTTCAGAAATTCCCGGTGTATCTCCGGCAATTCCGACATCCACACCGAACGCGATGTCAGGCTGGATGGTATGCGCCGCTGTTTTCGCCCCGCGCAGCCCGACTTCTTCTTGAACCGTTCCCACTCCGTATACTTCATTCGGATGATCGCTGTTTTTCAGATTTTTTAATACATCGATGGCAATCGCACAGCCGATACGGTTGTCCCATGCTTTCGCCAATAAATGTTTTTCATTGTTCATCACTGTAAATTCAAAATACGGCACAACCTGGTCACCCGGTAGAACGCCCCATTCCATTGCTTCTTCACGGCTGGACGCCCCGATATCGATGAACATCTCTTTGATATCGGCGGCTTTTTTTCTGGCGTCAGGCGGTAAAATATGCGGCGGCTTCGAACCGATGATTCCCGTGATGTCTCCTTTTTTTGTCACGACGGTGACGCGCTGGGCCAGCATCACCTGAGACCACCAGCCGCCGACGGTTTGGAAGCGGAGAAAGCCTTTATCAGTGATTTGCGTCACCATAAAACCGACTTCGTCTAAATGCCCTGAGATCATGATTTTCGGGCCGTTTTCTTCGCCGGTTTTTTTGGCAATTAAGCTTCCCAGCCGGTCGGTTGTGACCTCATCGGCAAATGGTTCTATGTATGATTTCATCACTTGTCTTACTTCTCTCTCATTTCCCGGTATCCCTTTTGCGTCCGTTAACGCTTTCAGCATGGTGAGCGTTTCATCTAATTTTGTCATCAATAAACCTCCTTTTTTTCACTACCCTTCTTATTATACAGAACCGATGCAGAAGCATACGATTAATTCGCCTGAAAAACGGGTAAATGTTTTTATCTATTTCTTTTAAAAAAATGAAACCTTTTGTTTTGTTTTTCGTATTACATCAGATCATGACAAAGGTAAGGAGGTGCCTTCACACAGATGGCCATTACAGTATTCAGGATTGTCTTGCTTGCACTTCTTATTTATTTTATTTACATGGCGGTCAAATTCTACGCAAACCCGAAGAGAAGGCTCAGACTGGCACAATCAAAAGAAAATTTTTATTTTATTGATGAACAGAAAAACACGCGAAAAAATCTCCAGCTTACTTATAAAGGAGTGCTCTTTGAAGGAGAGAAGCATATCCCTTCCAAAGACCATCCGCTGTTTATTCATACGATATTTGTATGGACTGAGACTCCGGAAAAGCTGAGCAGCTTTTCTGCAGATGATTTCGAAGAAGTTGAGAAAAAGGTATTGGAGCGGTACCCGAATTGCAAGATTGATTGGGACCAGCCCATTAAAAAAGCAAAAAAAGCAGGCGGGCGCTGAGCCCTCCTGCTTTTTATTTATCATTCAAATAGATCACCACAAGGGCGGCTTCAACGAGAAAAAGCAGCGGCACCCCGTATAAAAAAGCTTTGTGCTTTGTCTTATGCCTGAAGGTGCGCATGCCGAGCCATACGCCGAGTGAGCCGAACATGGCGGCTGTGAGCCATATCCGTTTCTCTGATATTCTCCATCTGTGCGCTTTCGCTCTTCTTTTATCAGCGCCCATGATCCAAAAGCCGTATCCGTTTATCAATACGGCATAAATGAAGAGAGCCATTAATTGTCACCCTTTACGTAAAAAACCGCTCCCGGAAAGAGAGCGGCTTTTTTCAACTTACTTGTCTAACTGAGCTTTAGCAGCATCAGCAAGCTGATTGAAAGCAGTAAGATCGTTTACAGCAAGATCAGCAAGCATTTTGCGGTTTACTTCGATGCCTGAAAGCTTAAGACCGTGCATTAAACGGCTGTAAGAAAGACCGTTCATACGAGCAGCTGCGTTGATACGAGTGATCCAAAGCTTACGGAAGTCACGTTTTTTCTGACGACGGTCACGGAAAGCGTAGTTTCCAGATTTCATGACCTGCTGGTTTGCTACTTTGTATAATCTATGTTTTGAACCGAAATAACCTTTTGCTAATTTAAGAACCTTTTTACGACGCTGACGCGACACAGTTCCGCCTTTTACTCTTGGCATTATATTTCCCTCCTAATTGTTCCTTGTCCGATTACTTGATGTTAGCAAGCTGTTGTTTGATACGTTTGAAGTCTCCTGCGCTTACAATAGCACCCTTGCGAAGCTTACGCTTTTGCTTTTGGGATTTGTTGGCGAATAAGTGACTTGTATATGCATGAGAACGTTTTAACTTCCCAGAACCTGTCTTTTTAAAACGTTTAGCAGATCCGCGGTGAGTTTTCATTTTTGGCATGGGATTTCCTCCTTATTGCTTTTCGTTTTTCGGCGCGAGCATTAAGAACATGCTGCGGCCGTCCATTTTTGGTTTTGTTTCGACTGTCGCAACTTCCGCACATGCTTCAGAGAAACGGTCCAATACGCGCTGGCCGATTTCTTTATGAGTGATTGCGCGCCCTTTAAAGCGGATAGAAGCTTTCACTTTATCGCCTTTTTCAAGGAATTTAATCGCATTGCGCAATTTCGTGTTAAAGTCATGCTCATCGATTGTCGGACTTAATCTAACTTCTTTTAAGTTAATGATTTTTTGATTTTTGCGTGCTTCTTTGTCCTTTTTCTGCTGCTCGAATCTGAACTTACCGTAGTCCATGATGCGGCATACAGGCGGTTTTGCATTTGCTGCAACTAACACAAGGTCAAGATTTGCGCGGCCGGCGATTTCAAGTGCTTCCTGACGGGACTTGATGCCGAGCTGATCGCCATTTTGTCCGATCAGACGAACTTCACGTGCACGGATACCCTCATTAACCAATTGATCTTTGCTAATAATGAGCCACCTCCATAGTTTCTTCGAATTGATTCACAACGCGTTTTGACTGCATTCTGCAGGCAAACAAAAAGTGCGGGCATGACAACACACCCACACTACGAACATCTGCATAAATAAAAATGTACGGTCAACCTGCCAACTACATGAATGTGTCAATCAGGTGAGAAGCGGGTGCCTCTGCTTGTGATTTATATTCAATTCAATAACTATTCTACACAATACCGGAACGTTAGTCAAGAATGACTTATCCGGATCAACTTTTTCATTCTAACACGGCACCAGAGGAAGCGCAAGGAAAAATGTGAAATTTCGTTCTTTGCCGCCCGCGGATGGGCCGGACAATAAAAAAACCCGGATTTATGATCCGGGTTTATCCACCAATGAGCTGAACGAATACCGGGATGACCAGCACCGTCACCACTCCTACGACGACAACCGCGATACTTGCCATTGCCGCTTCTACTTCTCCCATCTCAATACCGACCGCAACACCGAGTGCGTGTCCGGATGTGCCGAGAGCCAGTCCTTTAGAGATCGGATGTTTCACTTTAAACAGTTTTAAGAATAAAGCCCCGAGAGCATAGACAATGACGGCGTTGAAAATGACGGCGAAAGCAGTGATGTCGGTGATGCCGCCGATCCCTTTTGACAGCGGAAGGGCAATTGCCGTTGTCGCCGCCTGCGGAAGCATGCTTTTCATAACGGCCGCGTCAAGATGAATGCCTTTTGCGATCAGATAGACAATCGTGACTGAGCAGATAGAGCCGGCAATGATAGAAGACATGATCTGCCACCAGTATTTTTTCAGCTTGTCACGCTGTTTGTATAAAGGAATGGCAAAAGCAATCGTCGCGGGCTCCAGGAAGAACTTAATAATGTCTCCGCCGCTTTTATAATCTTCATATGAAAAACCGCCGAGCTTCAGAAAAAGGATGCCAAGCACCATCGCGACAAACAGCGGGGTGAAGAGGAAAAATCCTTTCGTTTTTTTAAATAAATACGTGCCGATGCCAAAGGCCGCAAGCGAAACGACAATACCGAAATATGGACTCATCCGATTTCCCTCCTAATGCTGCACAAGTTCATTTTCTTGATTGGAACGGCGCACCGTTTGTTTATCAGCCGGAGCTGCCTTCTGACGTTTTTGGCTGACTGACAGAATCAGCTGAGAAAAAAGGCCCGTCGCCCCTAACAGAATGATGGTGGCGAGTAAGATGACGAGTGCGATCTGCACGCCGTACTGCTGCATGACGCCAAGTGAATTCATCACGGAGATGCCCGACGGGACAAATAAAAATCCGATCAGTGACGTTAATGATGTTCCCAGCGTTTCTACTTGTTCAAGTTTTATCACTTTCAGGCATAAAAGGACAAATAATAGCACCAAACCTACTACGGAAGCGGGTATAGGAATGGGGACAATCGCTGCAATCCCATTAGATATGAGCATAATGCCGGCAAAAATAAATGCTTGTGTCAGAAATCCGTACACTTTCTTCGCACTCATTTTCTTCACCTCTTTCTCTAAGTTAGGTCCATTATAAAAGAGAAACCGACTTATTAAGCGCTTTCATCACAAACGGCAGAATATTCAATCTGAAATGCAAAAAACGGCTGCTGAAATGCAGAAAGCCGCCTCATATAATATGAAGCAGCTTTTTTAAGTCCTTTGCGTATGTACGGCTGACGGGAATTTTAGAGCCGTCTTTTAAGATCAGATTGTAGGTCGAATTAAACCACGGATGAATTTCCGTAATATGCTCCGTATTCACGATGAACGCGCGGTGCACTCTCAAGAAACCCGTCTCAGGCAGCTTTTTCTCAATGACAGCTAAGGTTTCATGAACGGAATAAGACGCGGCAAACGTTTTGACGGAAACGTGCCCGTCCTCCATGCCCGCAAAAATAATATCTTTCGTATCTAAAATGACAATGGATTCGCCGGCTGATACCGCAAGCTTATGCGCTCCGGCTGCGGTTTGCTGTTCTGAGACGGCTTCTGCCCTGTCCTGCTTCACTCTTTTAAACTTTCTGATTGTCTGGCGGACTCTTTCTTCATCAAAAGGCTTTGTTAAATAATCGAGCGCATCGACTTCAAAGGCCTTTAAAGCAAATTGGTCATACGCTGTCGCAAAAACGACAGCCGGCGGATTTTTCATGTTTTTCAGCCGCTTGGCAATGTCAAATCCGTTTTCTCCTGACAAATCAACATCCAAAAACAGCAGATCCGGTTTTTGATCCATCATGCTGTCAAAAGCGGATTCAATATTTTCCGCCTCGTTTATGTCATCTACTTCATTCGTCCGTTTCAGCAAATAAGCTAATTCATCCCTTGCCAGCATTTCATCATCAACGATTAACACCTTCAGCATGTTCTTCTCCTTTAGTCATCAGTTTCAAAGGCAGCTCAAATGATACGTCCGTACCTTTTTGGGGCTCACTTTCCAATCGCAGAGCGGCTTCAGGGCCGAACAGCCCGATCAGCCGCTGATTTAAATTGTAAAGCGCGGTTCCCGTTCCTTCTTTAGACGGCAGCGGACGGTTTCCGAGCACGGACAGCAATTCCGGATCAATTCCCCGTCCATTGTCCCTCACCCGCATTAAAACCGACGGGCCGGCGGATACCACGCTGACATTGACGGCACAGCTGTCCTGCTTTCTTGAAAATGCATGGCGGAGCGCATTTTCGACGAGGATCTGCAGCACAAAAGGAGGAATTTCGATGTCCTCCAAACCGTTTTCAATTTCAAGACTGATTTTATATTTCCCGGGAAAACGGGCCTGCTCCAATGACAAATATGCCTGCAGATGGTTCAGTTCTTTAGAAAGCGGGATGAGCAGCTGCCTTGCCCCCTGCAGGTTGGAACGGAAATAGACGCTGAGCTGCAGCAGAAGCTTTCGGGTTTTTTCCACATCCGTACGGCAAAGAGCAGAAATCGTATTGATTGCATTAAACAGAAAATGCGGATTGACCTGTGCCTGAAGCGCCTTTATTTCTGCATCTTTCAGCAATTTGCTCTGCAGTTCCGCCTCGCCGAGTTCAAGCTGGGTGGAAAACAGCATGGCGAGACCCTCTGCGAGCTCTTCTTCAACCCGGCTTAAACCGGACGGGCTTTTAAAGTACATTTTCAGCGTCCCGATTGTTTTGCCGTTTGACGTCAGCGGCAATACGATCGCCGCATGCAGCGGACAGGGATCGTGCGTGCATTCAATTTCTTCCTTTGATGTCGCTTTCATAATATGCCCCGTTTTAATGACGCGTTTTGACAATCCGGTGATCAGGCTTTCAGACGGAATATGATGGTCGGCACCCGCTCCGACGTGCGCTAAAATCTTTTCATTATCCGTAAGCGATACCGCGTCCGTTCCTGTTTGCCTGTGGATGATGGCAGCGACGCTTTTGCATGAGCTTTCATTCAGCCCCTGACGGAAAAACGGAAGCGTCTGGTCGGCAATCATCAGCACCCTGTGGGTTTCAAGAGCTCTTGCCCGTTCTTCCTTCCGGATCATCGATTGAATGATCGAAAGAAAAATAAAAGTCCCTGACCCGTTCACCAATATCATCGGGATGCCGATGATGCTCACTAGGGTCCAAGCGTCAGAAAACGGCTTGGCCATTAAAAGAATGAGCAGCATTTGCAATGATTCCATCCCGAGTCCGACCAGCGCGGCCACTCGCGGTGTCGGCATCGCATAGCGCTTTCTGAAATACCGCCCGATCCAGCCGGATAAAATCCCCGCTAAAACGGATGAGACGGCACAGCTGACTGCGGTCGCGCCGCCTAGTGATAAACGATGCAGGCCGGACAGTATGCCGACACCGATCCCTACATACGGGCCGCCCAAGAGTCCGCCGATTTCAACACCCATAATCCGCGTGTTGGCAATTGAACCGGACGGATTAATTTGAAACACCCAGTCATTATTCATAATTGTATTCTGCTGAATTTCTATTCCCGTATAGTTGCTGATAATACTGAACAGCGAGAAAATTGAAATCAGCACCGCTTTGCCTTTATAGCTCTCAGGCTGCTGGAGCGCCTGTCTGAACAATCTGGTATGAGCCAGAACAAAGCCCAATATGACGATTATTCCGACTCTTTCCAGCATCATAATGATCAAATGCAGCATGCTTTTTCACCTGTTCTTTCAAATTTTATTTTATCACGTTTTAACGCTTGAGACAGAATATGACACAAATCTGCCTGTTTTTTTCAAATCATCTGAAAACAAATCTTTCGCAGTCTATGTATCTATTGTAGAATAAACGGGAGCCTTGCGGCAGAGAGTTTCAGAATATAACAAAGAGGAGAAGATCATGAAAGCCGTATTTTTTGATTTGGACGATACACTGTTATGGGATGAAAAAAGCGTCAGAACAACATTCAGGGAAACATGTTTACAAGCGGAAAAAAAATATGGCCTTGACCCGCACACTTTTGAAGAAGCGGTTCGGAAAGCGGCACGGGAATTGTATATGTCATACGAAACCTATCCTTATACGGTCATGATCGGCATTAATCCGTTTGAAGGGTTGTGGGCGAATTTCTCCGAGCCGGTCAGCGAAGGATTTAAACAGCTGAATCAGATTGCGCCGGAATACAGACGAAACGCCTGGACGAACGGCTTAAAAAGTGTCGGCATAGACGATGCGGCTTACGGCGAATATTTGGCGGAGTTTTTCGCGGCGGAACGCAGACAGCGCCCGTATGTGTATGATGAAACATTTGCGGTGCTTGATAAGCTGAAAGGTGTTTATGAACTGCTTCTGCTGACAAACGGCGATCCCAGCCTGCAAAAAGAAAAACTTGCCGGCGTTCCTGAGCTTGCGCCTTATTTTAATGAAATCGTCATCTCAGGCGCTTTCGGAAAAGGGAAACCCGACGCCTCTATATTTGAACATTGCCTCAGCCTCCTGAAGCTGAAAAAAGAAGATGCCATAATGGTCGGAGATAATCTCAACACTGATATTTTGGGAGCGAAACGGGCAGGCATCACGACGGTGTGGGTAAACCGGACGAATAAGAAAAATGAAACAGACATTACGCCTGATTATGTGATCAGCAATCTTCACGAACTGTTTGCGATTATAGACAAGCAGAAACAAAGATAAAAAAAACCCCATTCATTTAGAATGGGGTTTTTGTGTGTCTGTTTATTTTTTCGCTTCGGCTACAGCCTTTTTCACAAAATCGTCCAATGAAACGGTTTCGGATTTCTGCTCGCCGTATTTCCGGACGTTTACCGCGCCGTTTTCAGCTTCTTGGTCACCGACCACAAGCATGTACGGGATTTTTTGCATTTGCGCTTCACGGATTTTATAGCCGATTTTCTCATCCCGGCTGTCAAGCTCGACACGCAGGCCTTCGCGCTGCAGGCGCTCCTGCACTTTTTTCGCGTAGTCAAGATGCACAGACGGTGATACAGGAATGACTTGGAATTGCACAGGCGCAAGCCATGTCGGAAGGGCGCCTTTGTGCTCTTCGATTAAGAAAGCAACAAAGCGTTCCATCGTTGACACGACGCCTCGGTGAATAACGACTGGACGGTGCTGTTTGCCGTCTTCTCCGACGTAAGTGAGATCAAAGCGTTCCGGAAGAAGGAAGTCAAGCTGCACGGTTGACAATGTCTCTTCTTTGCCGATCGCCGTTTTCACCTGCACGTCAAGCTTAGGGCCGTAAAACGCCGCTTCGCCTTCCGCTTCATAGTAATCATGGCCGATTTCATCCATTGCCGCCTTCAGCATGGATTGCGCTTTATTCCACATCTCATCATCATCAAAATATTTTTCCGTATCTTCAGGATCGCGGTAAGACAGGCGGAATGTGTAATCACTCAGGCCGAAGTCTTCGTATACGTCTTGAATCAAGCGGACCGTGCGGATGAATTCTTCTTTAATCTGATCCGGGCGGACGAAAATGTGTGCGTCATTTAACGTCATGCCGCGTACGCGCTGAAGACCTGAAAGCGCTCCTGACATTTCATAGCGGTGCATCGTTCCGAGCTCGGCGATGCGGATCGGTAGCTCCCGGTAGCTGTGAATGTCCTGTTTGTAAATCATCATATGGTGAGGACAGTTCATCGGACGGAGCACAAGCGTTTCATTGTCCATTTCCATCGGCGGGAACATGCCGTCCTGATAATGTTCCCAGTGGCCTGATGTTTCGTACAGGTCTTTGCTTCCGAGAACAGGCGTATACACGTGTTCATAGCCGAGGCTCAGCTCTTTATCCACAATGTAGCGCTCAATCACGCGGCGGATGGTCGCGCCTTTCGGCAGCCAGAGCGGCAGGCCTTGTCCGACTTTTTGAGAGTTGGCGAACAATTTTAGTTCTTTGCCCAGTTTTCTGTGGTCGCGTTCTTTCGCTTCTTCAAGCATGCGCAAATGCTCTTTCAGGTCATCCTTTTTAAAGAAAGCCGTGCCGTAAATGCGCTGAAGCATTTGGTTTTTGCTGTCTCCGCGCCAGTATGCGCCTGCAAGGCTGAGCAGCTTAAATTCTTTAATTTTTCCTGTAGACGGCACGTGCACGCCGCGGCAGAGGTCAAAAAATTCACCCTGCTCATAAATGGAGACCGTTTCTCCTTCTGGGATGGCATCCAGCAGTTCAAGCTTCAGATTATCGCCGATTTCCGCAAACATGGCTTTTGCTTCCTCACGGCTCACTTCTTTTCGGATGATCGGCAGATTTTCACCGACGATGCGTTTCATTTCTTTTTCAATCTTCGGAAGATCATCCGGCGTCAGCGCCTGCTCCATTTCAACGTCATAATAGAACCCGTTTTCAATGACGGGGCCGACTCCGAATTTCACATCTTTATAAATGCGTTTAATCGCCTGAGCCAATAAATGCGCCGTGCTGTGACGCATGATATTCAGGCCTTCTTCTGTGCCTTCTGTAATAATTTCTACGGCACCGTCCTCTTGAATCGGCGTTCTTAAATCAATTTCCTGTCCGTTCAGTTTTCCGGCTAAAGACTTTTTCTTTAATCCCGGACTGATGGATGCCGCGATATCTTCTGTTGTTGTTCCTTTCGGAAATTCCTTTACCGCTCCGTCCGGAAATGTGATGTTGATCATATCTGACATCTTCGTCACTCCTTTTTTTATGCAAATCAAAAACCCCGCCCCCTATGAAAGGGACGAGGTTAAATAAACGGAATCGTGGTTCCACCCTTTTTTCCGCGCGGCCTGTTTTTTTCGGCACCTGCGGCTCTAAACTCTGTAACGGGAGTTCCCGTCAGCTATTACTGGCGCTTATTCCGGCGTTCACAGCTGAAGTTCAAAGGCGGTAAAGACAATGATCCATAGCTGGAAAGCTTTCAGCCTGGGCTCTCCTCTCTTATAAAGCCGGTATCAATGCTTCATGTCCTTATCAATACGTGTAGCAATCATTAATCTGTTATGTATTATAAAATGTCTGTGAGAAAAATGCAACTCGGTTTTCCGTCTGATTTCGCACAGACAGCCCCGCTGCTGCCGCAAGGCCGTCTGTGCAGCTATCCTTCCGTCTTTTCCGCCGCAAACGCGCCTAACGGAAAAAGACGCACCCGCTCCTGAAACACGTTTTGAATCGTTCTGGACATCATATGCTCCGGTTTGTCCGTATACAGTTCTACCGTCTCAGGCGCGATGGAGATCAGCGGCGCAAGCAGGTGGGAATCTATATACATCGGGTGCTCCCGCACAAACCGTCTGTCTATGTATTTTTTCTGTTCCCGTTCTGACACGTAGCGCAGCTCCCACAGTGTAAAAGCCCGGTCATGTACGATATGGACTTTCTTCATCCGCGGCGGATTGGATGTCACGTAATCTCTCAAAGACTGGATAAAGTTTTGATATTCCTGTTCCATCCGGTATTCATCTATCGCAGCCTCGGTATATTCCCTGAGCCGCTCATAATACCTGCCGAGCCGGAACGTCTGAAACGAACGCACGGAAAAAACACCCGCATCAAGTGAAATCGTCCGGAGCGCTTCTGAAATAAACTGTGTGCGCGGCTCTTTCTTCGGCTCAAACGGATGATCATCAAGCTCCCCTTCCATAATGCTGTGTGCAAGCTGAAGGATTTGCTGCTGTTCATCCTGATCGGTGAAGCAGTATTCGTCTTCAATAAGCGAAAGCATATGCTCGTCTTCTTTACATTCTAAAAAAAATCTGACCAGGATCGGCTCAATAAAGCGCTGAACGCAAAAAGCCGATTCAGACCTTGCGATTCCGACTTTTTTTATGCCTTCACGGACAATAAAATGTCTCCGGTCGTCCGATTGCTGAATGAGATGTAAAAAAGCGGCGGTATCGTGGTCATCTTCAAAGATCACTTCAAGCATATTTGTCCCCCCTTACGGCATCTGTTACAAGTATATGGGGGATGTTTTTAAAATAGACGTAAAGGTTAGCTTTCACCGCCGAACAAATGGCGGACCTTCTTCTTAAAGATGAGGGGAAGCGATAAAAACACGATGTAAAGACAGATGACTCCGAGCATGTTCAGCACATTTCCGGACATAAAGCTCGCGCCAAGCACATTCAGAACGATCGTCCCCGGAATGATGCCCGCTGCGGTCGCCAAAAAATATGTCATCGGCCTGACTTTCGAAAGACCCGCGGCATAGCTGATCACATCAAAATTTACAGGCAGAATGCGAAGGATAAAAATATAAAAGAAGCCATTGGTTTTCATCTGCTTTTGAATGGCTTCCATTTTTCCGTGACGGCTTTTTTCTTTAAAGGCAAACAGCCCGGCCGCAAAAAAAGACGCGGCCGCAGCGCCCATTGAGCCCGCCAGCGTATACACGGTGCCGAAAAACGGTCCGAACGCCAATCCTCCGGCGACGGAAACGATTGATACGGGAAACAGCACAAAAGGCCTGACGATGGAAATTCCGATAAACACAAGCGGCGCAAAGACACCGAACGATAACACCCAAAGACGGATCTCCTTAGGCGACAGATTCAGATATTTGCGGTTTGCCCACAACAAAAGGCCCGCTCCCGCCGCAGCCGCAGCCCATGTGACAGCCTTCTTATTCCTCATTCCCTCAAATCCTTCCCTTTGGACGCCGGCATTATGGACGGCGGCGGTTTTCCCCGTCAAGACGGACAGGCGAAGCCAAATATAAAATCCGCTCCATCAATCTTGCCGCTTTTACCTCTTCCTTTTCTCCCCGCTGTGAATACGTAAAATGATGCTTCAGCTCGTCAGGTGAAAAATTAGACGAGAAAAACGTGGGAAGCTGCTGGCTCATTCTGTGCTGAAGCACGGTGCCGATGACCTCATCCCTGACCCAGCTTGTCATTGACTCCGCTCCGATGTCATCAAGCATCAGGACGGGCGTCGTTTTGACCATATTCAGTTTCTCCTCCAGCGACTGATCCTGGAGAGAGTTTTTCAGCTCTCTGACAAATTCGGGAACATATACGATCATTGATGAATATTCTTTTTCCGCCAGCTCATTGGCGATGGCGGCTAGAATAAATGTCTTTCCGATTCCGAATTTTCCGTACAGATACAGCCCTTTGCCTTTGCCCGTTTCATTATAGCTCTTCAGAAAATCCGTCACATGCTGGAAGATGCCAAGTCTGCTCGGATCTGTAATGTCGATCTGCTGAAACGTCGCGCCGAGAAGATCCCGCTGGATATACATGCTCTTCATCAGGGACTTTTGTCTTTTCTGGCGGTCGAGCTTTCTCTTTTCCGGACATTCGTAATATTCAATATCAATAGAACGTCCGTTGATCACAAGCTTCGGATGATAGCCTTCAAGCAGGCTGTTCGTCTCGTTGTCTTTTGAACAGAAGGCGCACTGCTTGCTTTGCTGAACGTATTCGTACAGTTTATTTAACCCTCTGTCAATCATGCTTTGATTAATTGCATCTTTCTGTTCCTTCAAAAAAGCCTGGACGTCTTTGTCGGCCATGACTTGCTGCTGCATTCGTTCCAGGCGTTTTTGAAAGTCAGGTCTCTTCGTCACGCCTTCTAAGGATCGGCTGATCGGTTCCATTCAGTATCACCCCGCTTCTCTGTCTCAGTAGGCAGAGTATTTTTTCAGTTTTTTCATTTCTTCCATCATTTTTTTCTTCTGTTCTTCGAGATCCTCCGCGGAAAGAGCCGGCTGCTGTTCAGACTTCTTCCCGGTTTCTTCTTCTTTCATCCAATCAGGGCGCTTTTCTTCCCGGACGGTTTTTTTGCCGCGCGCAGCGCCGTTTGTTTTGCCGTCCGCCCAATCAAGATACTGCCTGTGCTCTTCTATTGCGAGCTTCATTGCTTCCCGGACCGTTTTTACTTTCTTTCTGGCCCAGTGAGCGGCGATTTTTTGAATATAGTTTTTGGACAGCTTCATATCCGTTTTCAGCATGACATAATAAATCAGCACATTGGTGACACCGGGCTCAAGCTTCTGTTCGAACATAATATCAGCGATAATCTGCAAGTCTGCTTTGGACGGCTCGGTCCCGTCCGCAATGTCCTGAAGAAGCTTTCTCGGTGATATGGTCTCAAGCTGTGCAATGAGTTCGGCATTCAATGAATCGTCCTTTTCCGTCTTGTTTTCCCGCAGGCGGACAGGCTGTGTTTTATCAATCAGTTCCGGAAGCTTCCCGCTTCTTTCAATTTGGTACCAGTCGCTGGCCGCTTTCCTCAGCGCTTCGGCCGTTATCGTATCCTGTTCATTAATAGCGGTCATGACGACGTGCTGCATGGAGATAGGATCTATTCCGTATAAATATGAAAGCTTTTTAATGCTCTCCCGCACGTCCTGCGTGATTGATTTGCGCGGTATCATCGTTTCTGACAGTCCCGCCATGAAAAGCTCAAAATCAAACACTTCCTCCGTCACCGTATAGGAAGGCGCTTGTCCGACAGACGCCGTCTCATAGTCCTCGGGGAGCTTCATCGCTTCTTCCATATCCGGCGTCATTTTCCATTCGCTCGGCTGAAAAGAGGCAAAGGCGTGATTAAACGGACGCGTAATTTCCCTTGCGTCCGCGCCGACGGAAGGATGCGTGTAAAATTGTCTCAGCTGCTGGTATTTCGTTTTACCGACTCTGTTATAAAGAAAGACATTCAGCATGCCGTCTTCAAAAAAATCATTCGGTCTGAGCGGGGGCAGCAGCTCATAAATAAACATCCGTTCCTTTTGCTCGGACTCCCGGATATACACTTTCAGCAGCCCGATTCCTTCAAGCTTTCCCTGTTCATGATGAATCTTTTTTAAATTTGCCTGCATCATGCCCATCAGCTGTCTGTGCGTGGATTCAGCTCCCCACAAACGGTTCTGCTCAAGCTCCCCCCATAAAGTCATATACAGAGAGAATGCAAATGAACCGATCAGCGGCTGGTACAGATGTGTCAAAACCTGTCTGTCGACATCCTGAAGAAGCGAACGGCTTTTGACCGTATAAGGATCTACAGGCAATACGTCATTCCAATAGTCAGCCATGATTCTCAAACCTTCCGATATGTTTCTACTCTCATTTTACACCGTTTCCGTCATCTATCAAATGCCAATTTTGCTCATGAGAAAAGAGCCAGACATCATCTCTTAGCTCTTTAGCGCTCTTTCTTTATTAAATCTTTCAATTCATCAATAAACACGTTTATATCTTTAAACTGCCGGTAGACCGAGGCAAAGCGGACATAAGACACCTCATCTATTTTCGCCAGCCGGTCCATCACCATTTCTCCGACAAGTTCGCTTTTGACTTCAGATACGCCTTGATTTCGCAGCTCTTTTTCAATGTCAAAGCACATGTCTTCAAGTGTTTTTAAAGGAACGGGCCTTTTTTCACAGGCTTTAATTAATCCGCGCAGCATTTTTTCACGGCTGAATTCTTCCCGGACGCCTTCTTTTTTCACGACGATCAGAGGCATCTCTTCAAACTTCTCAAATGTAGTGAAGCGGTAATGGCAGGCTTCGCACTCCCGCCTTCTGCGGATTGATTTCCCTTCGTCCGCAGGCCGTGAATCAAGTACGCGGGAACCGTTATGCTGGCATGAAGGACATTTCAATTGGATCAGCTCCCATCTGTTTCATTGCTGTAATGCGGTTCGCAAGCTTCCGGTAAATGCCCGCCAACGTATCTAGGATGAGCCTATTGTGTTGGGAGAGCCGATAGACCGGCCTTATCTTCTTCTATTTTACAAAAAAATTGCTTAAAGAAAAAGCAATGCTGTTTTTTTACATAAGAAAAGGAGCATCAGCTTCAAAGCGCGTAATGGCTTTTTCAGCTTAGCTCCCTTGTGTTTGCGTTTTGAAAATTACAGTACTTTCGCTTGTGCCTGTTTAATCTGTACAGGCCCCATTCCTCTCGGTATTTCAATGTTTTCTCTTGTATCTGCATGTAATGCGTCCGCAATGTAATCAGCAGCCACATTAGGATCCAGGTCTCCACAAGTATAAACATCAATGCTTGCATATCCGTGTTCAGGAAAACTGTGAATCGTTAAATGTGACTCAGAAATAATAACGACTCCGCTTACGCCTTGCGGTGCAAATTTGTGAAATGCGACCTCGCGCACTTCAGCTCCTGATTTCAAAGCAGCATTTACAAACGTTTTTTCAATAAAATCCATGTCATTGAGCTTATCAAAATCGCATCCCCACAGCTCGGAGATGACGTGACGCCCCATTGTTTCCATAATCATGGACCCCCCTTAACAAGAATTAAAAAAGTGAATTTCCGAGAACTGACCCGGCCATTTACCACGGGGGAAAGTTAGTCCGGAGAGGTCCTAACCCTTTAAGTAATTCCGAAGCAGTCACGAGCAAGAAGTTCACGAAAGATAGTATACTGTGTTTAAGTTTATTTTGCAAGGAGTGTTTTTTTGCAAATATGCCGTTAAGGGTTTTTTCTAACAAATGTCCATGATCTTTATTCTACACAGCTGACGGGTGTTTCATTCGCGCGGCGACGTGGCGGATAAGATCAACGACCCGGCAGGAATATCCCCATTCATTGTCATACCAGGCGAGCACCTTTACTTTCCGGTCTTCCATCACAATTGTCGTCAGCCCGTCAATGATCGCCGAGTGTGAATTCGTATTATAATCCGAAGAAACGAGCGGTTCATCCGAATAATCAAGAATGCCGTACATTGACGTCTTTGCGGCTCGTTGGAATGCGGCGTTCACTTGCTCGGCCGACACATCTGTTTTCAGGTCACAGACAAGGTCCACTAAGGACACGTTAGGAACGGGAACCCGCAGAGCCAGGCCGTGAAGTTTTCCTTTCAGATGAGGCAGCACGAGCGACAGCGCTTTAGCCGCGCCTGTAGAAGTCGGAATGATGGATTCTCCGCACGCTCTCGCCCTCCGCAGATCTTTATGCGGATTGTCGATATTTTTTTGGTCATTCGTGTAAGCGTGAACGGTCGTCATCAGGCCGCTCTCAATCCCGAATTCCTGATCAAGCACTTTGACGACCGGTGCAAGACAGTTTGTCGTGCAGGATGCATTTGAAATAATTACATGTTCATCCGGATTGAACTTTTCTTCATTCACTCCCATGACAATGGTAACGTCTTCATTTTTACCCGGAGCCGTTAAAATAACCTTTTTCGCCCCTGCTTCAATATGGCTCATCGCTTTTTCTTTTGAATTAAATTTTCCCGTTGCCTCTATAACGATGTCTATTCCGCACTCTTTCCACGGAAGCTCTCTCGGATCCCGCCGATTGAACAGCATAATATGTTTCCCGTTGACGATCAGACTGTCTTCGGCGGCTTCGACTTCTTGACCGTATTTGCCGTGAATTGTGTCATACTTTATCAAATGAGCAAGCGTTTCCGGGGGATAGCTTGCATTAATGGCTGTTATTTGAATTTGATCATCTTCCATCGCTTTTCTGAACACCATTCTTCCGATTCTTCCAAACCCGTTGATTGCTACTTTTACCTTCATGCCCAGGTCACCCCTTTTTAATATGCCACTCTAATTTAATTTTAATTATATATAGTATAACACATTAAAAGAAATCCGCCAGTACAACTTAATAAAAATCCGCCCTTATACCGATCAATATGTTGTTCAATCGGTTTTTTTGCATATAAAATGATCTTTTTTCCATAAAAAAAGCAGGATCAGCATCTCTGGCTGCCTGCTTTTTTATTATATTTGTTCCGGATCTTTAAACCTGTCATTTAAAATGCTGTCCTCTAATACGGATGACACCTCGCCGTACCGTTTAGAAATATGCATCGCGCCCCAGTCGCACAGCGCGTTTAAAATTCTTTCCAGGCTGTGGCCGTATTCACTCAATACGTATTCCACTTTCGGCGGCACCTGATTGTACACGATCCGGTTGATGACGCCGTCAGCTTCCAATTCCCGCAATTGCTGTGTCAGCATCTTTTGGGTAATGTCCGGCATAAGCCGCTTCAATTCGCTTGTCCGCTTTTTTCCGCGCATCAGGTGGCAGAGGATCACACACTTCCATTTTCCGCCGATCACTTCTAGCGTCGCCTCTACAGATATATTGTATTTTTTCTTCAGCAACGGTAATTCCTCCTCATCTATAGGAACTAAAAAGTGCCTATGGCACTTAAAAGTACGTTCTTTTCAATGACTCATCTATCGATCATAATGACATTTGCCGGCTGAAAAGGAATGTACTCTTATACTTATATCGTTTACCCGGCATCATTTCAACCATACATTTTCGTTCAAGGAGGAAAACAGATGTCTTCACATCGCCAAAGCTATTTACCAGCACTGCTGGCATTAGCCGTCAGTGCTTTTGCGATCGGCACAACCGAATTTATCAGCGTCGGATTGCTGCCGCTTATATCTCATGATCTGCATATACCTGTGACAACGGCGGGACTTACCGTTTCCATGTATGCTCTGGGCGTAACATTCGGCGCCCCAGTTTTAACTTCTCTTACATCAGGCATGTCGCGGAAAACGCTGCTGCTCTGGGTAATGCTGATTTTTATCGCCGGAAATACACTTGCAGCGAGCGCTTCCTCAATCGGCGTCTTACTGGCAGCGCGGGTCATTTCTGCTTTTTCCCACGGCATTTTCATGTCAATCGGGGCAACAATCGCCGCCAATATCGTGCCTGAGCATAAAAGAGCAAGCGCGATTTCCATCATGTTCACAGGGCTGACGGTAGCTACAGTGACCGGTGTTCCGTTCGGGACTTATCTCGGCCAGCAATTCGGATGGAGAATCGCATTTGCCGTCATCGTCGCGGTAGGAATCATTGCATTTCTCACAAATGCGCTTCTCGTTCCGTCAAATTTGCGCAAAGGAACGAAAACCGCATTTTCCGAACAGATAAAACTCGTCAAAAACGGCCGGCTGCTGCTTTTATTTATTATTACAGCGTTAGGCTACGGCGGAACGTTTGTCGTGTTTACGTATTTATCTCCGCTTCTTCAGGAAGTAACCGGTTTTCAGAAAGAAACCGTCGCGGCCATCCTGCTTGTTTACGGAATTGCGATTGCGATCGGAAACATGATCGGCGGCCGGTTATCAAATCGGAATCCGCTGAGAGCATTGTTTTACATGTTCATTGTCCAGGCGGCTGTGCTGTTTGTCTTGACTTTTACCGCGCCGTTTAAAACAGCCGGACTGATCACCATTATTTTTATGGGGCTGTTGGCGTTTATGAATGTGCCGGGGCTTCAGGTATATGTCGTGATGCTGAGTGAACGTTTTGCGCCAAGCGCCGTTGATACAGCATCAGCCTTAAACATCGCGGCATTTAATGCCGGAATCGCAATCGGTTCTTTTGCCGGCGGGATTATAACAGATTCAATCGGGATTATTCATACCGCTTGGATCGGGGCGTTAATGGTGCTCAGCGCGGTCGTGTTAACCGGATGGAGCAGAAAGCTTGAAAAGCGGGATCGCACTGTCCTTGAAAGGAGGTGAGTTTTTCTTCAGCGCATTTTGATTTTTTTAACAAACAAACAATAGGAGGAACATATACATGACAACACATTTACAAGCAAAAGCGACATTGCATAACGGCGTAAAGATGCCTTGGTTCGGTATCGGAGTATTTAAAGTAGAGGAAGGCGCGGAGCTCGTCAATGCGGTGAAAACGGCACTGGTGCACGGCTATCGCAGTGTTGATACCGCCGCGATTTACGGAAATGAAGAAGGTGTCGGCGAAGGCATCCGCCAAGGATTGCAAGAAGCGGGATTAAAGCGTGAAGACATTTTTGTCACGTCAAAAGTGTGGAATGCCGATTTAGGGTATGAAGAAACGTTAAAAGCGTTTGACACAAGTTTAGAAAAACTCGGTTTAGACTATTTAGATTTATATTTGATCCATTGGCCTGTCGAAGGAAAGTACATCGATGCGTGGCGGGCGCTCGAAACCCTCTACCGGGATGGACGCATTAAGGCGATCGGGGTCAGCAATTTCCAAATTCACCATCTGAAACATCTCATGAAAGAAACGGAAATCAAGCCGATGATTAACCAGGTGGAGTACCACCCCCGTCTGACACAGAAAGAACTGCACGCTTTCTGCGCCGAACAAGATATTCAGCTTGAAGCATGGTCGCCATTGATGCAAGGCCAGCTGCTTGATCATCCCGTCTTACAGGAAATCGCTGAGAAATACGGCAAATCAGCCGCTCAAGTGATTTTGCGCTGGGATTTGCAAAACGGCGTCATCACCATTCCGAAATCAACTAAAAAACACCGTATTGAAGAAAATGCAAATGTCTTTGATTTCGAACTGTCAGCTGACGATATGAAGCGGATTGATGATCTGAACGAAAATCTCCGTGTCGGCCCGGACCCTGACAATTTTGATTTTTAACCAGAAAAACACCGTTCGGTTTTCCGAACGGTGTTTATTTATGTCCAGCTGCTCAATATTTCCTCCAGCTGATGCTTCGTATAGTCAAGACTGCCGCTGTTATCAATGACGGCGTCAGCTTTTTTTGTTTTGTCTGCTAAAGGCATTTGCGACGTTATCCGGCTCATCGCTTCTTCTTCTGTAAGTGAATTCCGCTTCATCAGCCGTTTGAGCTGAATGTCTGCCGGTACGGTGACGACGAGCACTTTGCCGACCAGATAGTCAAGCCCGCTTTCATACAAAAGCGGGATATCCAAAACGACGAACCGCTCTTTTCTCGCAACGGCTTCATCCCGCTGTTTCATCATTTCCGCACGCACTGCCGGATGAACGATCTGATTCAGGATAAGACGCTTCTGTTCGTCCGTAAAAACGATAGAACCGAGTTTTTTTCTGTCAATGCCGCCGTTTTCCTGCAGGATGTCTTTTCCGAACGCTTCAACGATCTGTCCGTAAGCCGGCATTCCTTTTTCCACCGCCTGCTTAGCGATGACATCCGCATCAATGACTGTTATTTTTTTGTCGATCAGCATGCGCGCTACCGTGCTTTTGCCGCTGGCGATGCCTCCCGTTAAACCGATGACCAAGCTCAAAAAGCCCACTCCTTCTTACATTTTCCAAATCCCGATGATAATCAGCAGGATCCCCGGCAAAAATGTCATTTTATCTATCCAATTCCACCTTGAAAGAAAATGCCCGGCGTTGATGCCGAATGACACAAACAGCGAGCTCATCACCCCGACGGTCACGCTCATCATAACCGGAGAAAAACCGAGAATGGCCGCTCCCATGCCTGCGCCAAAGGCGTCAATAGATAAGGCGATACCGAGCAGAAGCGCTTCGACTCCATTAATGGTTCCGGATTGATCAATATCGGCGCTGGTCGGCTTTTTCAAAATGTGAATCACGATGCCGAGCGATTTCACTTCAAGGTTTAGCAGCGTTTTTTCGTGTAATAAGTAATCCGGCTCTTTCGCCGGTTTAAAAAATTGATAGATGACCCATGCCCCGATTCCGATTAAGATCAGCCCGCCCAGTTTCTCCGTGACGGATACAGGGAAAATCTTTGTCAGAAAATGGCCGATCAGCATGGATATAAACATCACAGAGGCTGAACAGCAAGCGATCACGGCAATCGCTTTGAACGGGATTTTCATTTTTCTCAATCCATACGTAAACCCGACTGAAAAACTGTCCAAGCTGACAGCAAAAGCCAAAAGCAGCAAAGAAACAATCTCCATATCCGTTTCTCCCTTTCTCTTGATCGGCAATTGTGACATATGCCTATTGGGTGAATCACAATATATATATGGAGAAAGGTCATCAACTGTGTTAGAAAAAAGTCATTCTGCTGCCGCCTGCTTGAACAGCTTCAGTTTATGATTTTTTTTGGCATCGGGCGCAGAAATGCGTACCCCTTCCGCCGACTACGATTTTAGAAATCATCGTGCCGCACGTTTTGCACGGCTCATCCTTTTTGCCGTATACGTAATGTTTGAGCTGAAACATTCCGATTTCCCCTTGAGAATTGATATAAGACCGGACGGTGCTCCCGCCCGCGTCAATCGCTTCCTGAAGGGTGTCTTTAATTTCTGTATGAAGCGTTTTTATCTGTCCGTCAGACAGGCTGTTCGCTTTTGTCTCAGGGTGAATCCGCGCCCGGAATAAAGCTTCATCGACATAAATGTTGCCGAGGCCGACGACTGCTTTTTGATCGAGCAGGGCGGTTTTCACCGCGCGGTTCGTTTTTGCCAGCCGCTCTTTTAAATAGGCGGCGGTAAAGGCTTCATCATCTGGTTCGGGTCCGAGCTGTGAAAGCGGTAATGCATTCAGTTCCTCTCCCGGCGCAAATAAATGCATCGTGCCGAATTTCCGGACATCCCGGTAGCGGAGCTCTGTTCCGTCCGTCATGCGAAACACGACGTGAACATGTTTGTCGTCAGGCTCATCGGCCTGATAAAGACCGTATTTCCCCTCCATCCGGAGATGGGACACCATGACATAATGATCCAGATGGAAAAGCAAAAACTTTCCCCTTCTTCCGATGGATCGGATGGTTTCTCCTGCAATCTGCCGCGCGAATTCCTCCGGCTCGGCGGGTTTTTTGATGATATTCGGCCATCTGATGTCCGCCGATTCAATCGTTTTCCCCTTCACAAGACCGGTCAGAGTGCGCCGGACCGTTTCAACTTCTGGTAATTCCGGCACAATCATCACTTCCTTTTTCTCTGTTTATTTATTTTGCATCGTACCAAGACGGTCCTGAAGCATAATCCGCCTTTAACGGCACGTCTAATGCCAAAGCATGCTCCATCACTTCAGGAACCAGCTTCTCTAATATTTCAATTTCTTCCTTAGGCGCTTCAAAAATCAATTCATCGTGCACCTGAAGCAGCAGTCTTGCCTTCAGTTTTTTCTCCTTCAGCTCAGCTGCCATATCAATCATGGCTTTTTTAATAATATCAGCGGCGCTGCCCTGAATCGGCGTATTCATGGCCGTCCGTTCCGCAAAGCTCCGCAGGTTGAAGTTGCGGCTTGTCAGCTCAGGGATGTAGCGGCGGCGCTGCATAAGAGTCGTCACATATCCTTTTTGTTTCGCTTCCTGCACCGATTCTTCCATATACGCCTTGACGCCCGGAAAGCTTTCCAAGTAGCGGTCAATAAAAGCGCCCGCTTCTTTCCGGGTGATGCCGAGGTTTTGCGACAGCCCGTAATCACTGATGCCGTAAACGATCCCGAAATTGACGGCCTTTGCCTGACGGCGCATCGCCTGTGTCACTTCATCCTCGCTGACATGAAACACATCCATTGCGGTTTTTGTGTGAATGTCCATATCATTCGTAAACGCCTCAATCAGATTTTCATCTTTTGAAATATGCGCAAGCACCCTTAACTCAATTTGTGAATAATCAGCGGCGAAAATTAGCCAGTCCGGTTCTGACGGAACGAAAGCCTGACGGATTTTCCGTCCTTCCTCCAGCCTGATCGGAATGTTTTGCAGGTTCGGATCAGTTGAACTGAGGCGCCCGGTTTGAGTCAATGCCTGATTGAATCGCGTATGCACCTTATGAGAATCCTTGCGTGTGACTTTCAGCAGCCCTTCAATATAAGTTGATTGGAGTTTGCCGATTTGTCTATATTGCAGAATGTAGGCGACGATATCATGTTTGTCTGCGAGCTTCTCCAGCACATCGGCTGAAGTGGAATAGCCTGTTTTTGTTTTCTTTACTGGCGGCAGGCCGAGCTTTTCAAACAGAATGACGCCGAGCTGTTTTGGTGAATTGATGTTAAACGGTTCACCGGCGATGTCATGGATTTTTTCTTCATATTCTTTCAGCTTCGCGCCGAGCTCTTCGCCCATTCGCTTCAGTCTATCAACATCCACTTTGACGCCCATTGATTCCATTTCTCCGAGAATAAGCGCAAGCGGGAGTTCGAGATCTTCATATAATTCAAGCTGATTATTTTCTTCCAGCGCGTGCAGCAGTTTGTCCCGGAGGCTGTTAACGGCAGACGCTTTTCGCGCGAGATGATCGGCAAGCTCTTTTTCAGCCGGAACGGCGCGCTTTGCGCCTTTTCCGTAAACCGCTTCATCTTTTGAAACGATATTCAGGCCGTATTCTTTCGCTACGCTCGCGACATCGTCGTACGAATTGCCCGGGTTTATAATGTAGGCAGCAAGAAGCGCATCAAATTCCGTTCCCTTCAGCTCAATTCCCTGCCAGCGCAAAGCGACAACGGAGCGTTTGCTGTCAAACACCCACTTTTTCTTCGACTCATCTTCAGCCCAGGATTTAAACGCTTCGGACTGGATGGCGGTTTCTTTCGGAATATAATAAAGGCCTGTTTCATTCACGATGGAAAAGCCGAGTATCGGTTCTTCGTGATAGTTATCCCCGATTTGTTCGACGACTAAAGCGGACGGCGAAACGAGCATAGCTTCGGTGATTTCTTCGGCCGTTTCAACATTGATGTCCTCAAAATCTTCTTCCGCCGTTTCTCCGCTATCTTCACCGAGCCGCTCCAGCAGCGTGTTAAAACCGAGGTCTTTAAAAATGGCAACGACTTGTTCACGGTCGAACCCTTGATAATCTAAATCGTCAAGCTTGACTTCAATCGGCGCATTTGTCATAATCGTCGCCAGCTCTTTGCTCATCAGGGCTTGTTCTTTATATTCTTCGAGCTTTTCTTTTAATTTTTTCCCGCTGACTTCATCAATTGAATCAAGCAGTTTCTCAACCGAATGGAACTGCTTCAAGAGTTTAATTGCCGTTTTTTCGCCGACGCCGGGAACGCCCGGGATGTTATCGGAGGAATCCCCCATTAATCCCTTCATATCAATGATTTGCAAAGGGGTCAGACCGTACTTTTCTTCGACGTGTTCCGGCGTGTAATCTTCCACGTCGGTAATGCCTTTTCTCGTAATAGCAACGGTCGTTTTCCCGGTTGCAAGCTGCGTTAAGTCTTTGTCTCCGGAAAATACCTTTACTTCAAAGCCGTCTTTCTCAGCAGATACGGCAAGTGTGCCGATAATATCATCCGCTTCGTATTCAGGAAGCTCATAGCGGCTGATGTTATAAGCATCGAGGAGCTCACGGATGAACGGCATCTGTTCAGAAAGCTCCGGCGGCGTTTTTTGCCTTCCGCCTTTATATTCTTTAAACGTGCTGTGGCGGAAAGTCGTTTTTCCCGCATCAAAAGCCACCAGCATGTGGGTCGGTTTTTCATCCTCCAGCATTTTCATTAAAATCATCGCAAACCCGTATACGGCGTTTGTATGAATGCCTTTTTCATTGCTTAGAAGCGGTAATGCAAAAAACGCCCGGTACGCCAGACTGTTTCCGTCGACAAGCACTAATTTTTTTCGTTCCGTCATTCAATATCCTCCTAAGAGCAAAAGCTCGTCATTCCTCTGTTTTTTAATCTCACAGCTTCTCTTATTTTAACAAAGTTCAATTTGAAAGGAAAATGAGCGGACCCCGTCAAAACGCAAAAAAGGACGGGAACAAGAAAACACGTTCCCGCCGTCAAAATTGGCTCCTTGGATGAAGGGGTTCTGTTACATCCTAACAAGATAGGTTTAACAGGTCATGAAGAAATTGTTAATCCTTTGTAAAGCTGATCACGCTGCCGGCGGCCGCTTCAGCGTCACAGTGAACACAGTTCCCTGTCCCGGCTCGCTTGTGACTTCGATTTTGCCTTCATGGGCTTCTATTAAGTGCTTTACGATGGCAAGACCGAGCCCGGTTCCTCCCGAGTTGCGGCTTCTGTCTTTATCCACGCGGTAAAATCTCTCAAATATCCGCGGAATCTCTTCCTTCTGAATACCGATTCCCGTATCGGACACTTTGATATCAACAGCGGTTTCTTTCACATTTACCGAAATCGCCACCGTCCCTTTTTCAGGCGTGTAGGTTAAAGCGTTGTTCGCCAGATTCAGGAATACCTGCTTCAGCCTGTGCACATCACCCGTCACAAAAATCGGCTCCTCCGGAAGATCGAGCTGAAAACTGATGCCTTTTTCCTCAGCCTTATGCTGTAAAAGGGCTTCGATTTCATGGAGGATTTTTGCGGCGTCAAAGGATTCTACTCGCATCGTAAAGTTTTGCTGCTCCATTTTGGATAAATCCAATAAGTCCTGTACGAGGGATTGGAGCCGCTCACTTTCTTTCAGAATGATAGACAGAAAGTCTGAAAGCGCCTTTTCATCTTTCATCGCCCCGTCTAACAGCGTTTCCGTAAAGCCTTTAATCGAAGTGATCGGCGTTTTCAGTTCGTGGGAAACATTGGCTACGAAGTCCTTCCTCATCTGCTCCAATTTTTTAATTTCCGTTATATCGTGAAAAACGAGAACAATGCCCTTCCATTCATCATCAGGACCCATGATCGGAACGCCGTCAACTTCAAAGTAGCGCCGCTCAATGTTGATGGGAAGTCTCAGCAGCTGGCATTTTTTCGTCTCCGTCATAAAAATATCTTCGACGAGCCGAATGATTTCCTCATGCTCAAACGCATCATGGTAAAGGCGGCGAAGCAGACGTTCAGGCTTTGTATGAAACTGCTTCGTGTACGATCGGTTCACGAGATTAATAAAACCTCTCCCGTCTATTAAAATCAAACCTGAACCGATATTTTCAATGACGGTTAACAGACGGTCGCGCTGCATATCCTGCGTTCTCGTCATTTCCATCAAATCGACCGCCAGACTGTTCATCGCACGCCCGAGACGGTCAGACCGCCTTGCGTAACCGCTGTAGGAGCGGGCGTCATAATTGCCTTTGGACAGCTCCGTCGCCACCTTCGTCGCGGCGTCGATTGATTTTTTGTAACGGGACGTCATGTTTGTATAAAAGAAAACAATAATGATAAAAGCGGTACAAAGACTTGCTGCCAGCATGCCCCACATTTCTCCGGTAATACTTGAACCGCCGCTGATTTCCGAGGAAACGAGCACATATCCCGCCGTTCGGCCGGTGTCATTTTTTACGGCGGCGCCGCGGATCACTTTGCTTCCCGCTTGTATGGCTGCCTCATTTTTATTGTGAGAAATGAACTCCTTTACGGCTGCATCATCAGCATGCCTGCCGGAATGATAAACGGCGTCACCCTTCTCATTGAGAACAGAGACGTTTATACCGAGGGTGCGGCCGGCGTCGCGGACCACCGTTTCATTGCTTTTATTGCCGATTCGGCCGGCGTCAAGAAGGCCCGCTATGTATACCGATTCCTTTTTCAGCTGATCCGCCGTTCTGTCTTTAGCGGCTGAAGAAATAAGCTGCTGTAAAAAAAGGCCGAGAACACTGAAAACCAATATGATACATACAACGAGTAAAGCGAACAGACGCACACGGACTTTATTCATTCATTTTTGGCTCCTCCAGTTTATACCCCAAACCTCTGATTGTTTTAATATAGATGGGTTTTTTGGTATTTGATTCGATTTTGTCGCGCAGGTGGCTGATATGAACGTCAACAATCCGGGTGTCCCCGGCAAAATCATAGTTCCAGACCGCGCTCAGCAGAAGATCTCTCGTCAGCACTCTTCCCTTGTGTTTTCCCAAATAGAGAAGCAGTTCAAATTCTTTAGGCGTCAATTCCAGCTGTTCCGACTTGAAGTACGCTTCGTAATGCTCCGGAAGAATTTTCAGCTCGCCGATAAGGATCTGCCCGTCCTTTTCCTCTTCTCTGCTTTGTGACAGCGAAGAAATGTCAGCCCTTCTTAAAATGGCTTTCACCCGCGCAGTCACTTCCCTCGGACTGAACGGCTTTGTCATGTAATCATCCGCTCCGAGCTCCAGTCCCAGCACCTTATCAAACTCTTCATCTTTTGCTGTCAGCATCAAGATCGGAACCATCATTTTCTGCTGTCTGAGCTGTTTACAGACGTCGATTCCGTCCACTTTCGGCAGCATGACATCCAGTACGATTAAATCCGGATTTTCCTTCTCTGCCTGCTCCAGAGCCTCTTCGCCGTCTGATGCGGTAATGACATCATAGCCGGACCGTTCCAGATTGTACTGTAAAAGAGTAACGATAGATTGTTCATCATCTACAACTAAAATTTTTTTGTTCATGCTGCGCCCTCCGCTGTCTATTTTCCCCGACATCCAATTTTCTCTATTTTATGTGCTGCATATCACTTTATGATTTCATTTTATCCAATACTGCCCGTTCAGACAATTCGCCTTTTTGATCATTTTCAGAGAAAGGATCGTTCAGGGAAAAAGAAAACGCTTTCATTAATTGTAAAAAGAGGAAGGCTTCTGATTCGGAAGCCTTCCCTTTTTTCTTATGACAATACTTTCATCACGTTTTTGACAGATTCAACTGATTTACTCAGCTGTGCTTTTTCATAGTCTGTCAGTTCAAGCTCAATGATTTGCTCTAGGCCGTTTCCTCCGATAATCGTCGGCACGCCTAAGTAAATGCCTTCATGACCGTATTCGCCTTCTAAATAAGCGATAGTCGGAAGCACGCGGCGCTGATCTTTCAAAATGGCTTCTACCATTTCTGTCAGTGATGCAGCAGGCGCATAGTAGGCGCTTCCGTTGCCGAGAAGGTTGACGATTTCCCCGCCGCCTTTTCTTGTGCGCTCTACAATCGCATCAAGACGGTCTTTCGGGATAAGTGTTTCGAGCGGAATGCCGCCCGCATAGGAATAACGGACGAGAGGAACCATGTCGTCACCGTGTCCGCCAAGAACAAAACCGGTCACGTCTTTTACTGACAGGTTTAATTCTTCAGCGACGAATGTTCTGAACCGCGCAGTGTCAAGCACTCCGGATTGTCCGATAACGCGTTCTTTCGGGAAGCCTGATTCTTTGTACACCGCATATGTCATCGCATCAACAGGGTTTGTTAACACGACGATAATGCAGTCAGGAGAATATTTCACGATCTCACGTGTGACGCTTCTCATGATTTTTTCGTTTGTAGATACGAGATCATCACGGCTCATGCCTGGTTTTCTCGCAATTCCGGCCGTGATGACGACGATATCAGAACCGGCTGTGTCCTCGTAGTTGGACGTGCCTGTGATTTTCGCGTCAAATCCTTGAACCGGACTTGCTTCGAGCATGTCAAGCGCTTTTCCTTTAGTCGGGTTTTCTAATTGAGGAATATCAACGAGCACAACATCCGCAAGCTCTTTTTGAGCTGTAAGGAAGGCTGTTGTCGCTCCCGTAAATCCTGCTCCGATAACAGAAACTTTACTGCGTGTTTTTCCCATGATTCTCTTCTCCTTTTTTGGCTTCATTAGAAGTCTGCTTTAGGTTCAGTCCATGTTTTTGATAAGCTCTTCACCGAACTCTGAACATTTCACTTCAGTTGCACCGTCCATTAATCTTGCAAAATCGTAAGTTACTACTTTTGAAGCAATCGTTTTTTCCATAGCTTTAATGACTAGGTCAGCCGCCTCATTCCAGTTCAGGTGTTCAAGAAGAAGCACTCCTGAAAGGATAACGGATGACGGGTTGACTTTGTCAAGGCCGGCATATTTAGGAGCCGTTCCGTGAGTCGCTTCAAAAATCGCATGCCCTGTTTCATAGTTGATGTTCGCTCCCGGTGCGATTCCGATTCCGCCTACCTGAGCGGCAAGCGCATCAGAGATATAGTCTCCGTTTAAGTTCATCGTCGCCACGACGTCGAATTCGCTCGGACGGGTTAAGATCTGCTGAAGGAAAATATCAGCGATGCTGTCTTTGACGATGATTTTTCCTGCTGCTTCCGCTTCGCTCTGCGCTTTATCAGCCGCTTCTTTTCCGTCTTTTTCGACGATGCGGTCATATTCGGCCCAAGTGAATACTTTATCTCCGTATTCTCTTTCGGCAAGCTCGTAGCCCCAGTTTTTAAATGCCCCTTCAGTGAACTTCATGATGTTTCCTTTGTGGACAAGCGTGACAGACTTGCGGCCGTTTTCGATCGCATACTCAATGGCAGCTCTGACTAAGCGGCTTGTTCCTTCTTCAGAAACAGGCTTGATGCCGATTCCTGATGTTTCAGGGAAACGGATTTTGTTAACACCCATTTCATTTTGCAGGAAGCTGATCAGCTTTTCAACTTCTTCAGAACCTTTCGCATACTCAATTCCGGCATAAATATCTTCCGTGTTTTCACGGAAAATGACCATATCCGTATCTTCAGGACGTTTGACCGGAGAAGGCACTCCAGTGAAATATCTGACAGGGCGCAGGCACGTGAACAAATCAAGTTCCTGTCTCAGCGCCACGTTCAGAGAACGGATACCGCCGCCGACCGGTGTCGTCAGAGGTCCTTTGATAGCGATGAAGTACTCTCTGATGTCTTCCAGCGTTTCGGCAGGAAGCCACTCACCTGTTTTATTATAAGCCTTTTCACCGGCATAAACTTCTTTCCACGTGATTTTTTTCTCGCCTTTATATGCTTTTTCAACAGCGGCTTCCAATACTTTAGAAGCGGCGTTCCAAATATCAGGGCCTGTACCGTCACCTTCAATAAACGGGATAATCGGATTATTTGGTACGTTTAATACTCCATTAGAGACTGTAATTTTTTCACCTTGTGACACAATATTACCTCCCAGTATGTAATTCATATTTAGAAAACATTTTATTTTTCTTGTATAGAAAATAAAATGATTTTTCTCAAGATTCTATCAAAATTGTAAACCAACTTGGGCTTGATTAACAAGAGGCTAACGACATGAAAATCACCAGCCTCCCGTTTGATCAGGCTCTTTCGTCAATCGGAACAAAAGTCTGCTTATCCGGACCCGTGTATTCAGCGCGCGGACGGATGAGGCGGTTGTTATCGTATTGCTCAAGAATGTGCGCGATCCATCCGGACATTCTGCTGACCGCAAAGATCGGCGTAAACAGATCGTGGTCAATGCCGAGACTGTGGTACACAGATGCGGAATAGAAATCAACGTTAGGCGGAAGTTTTTTCTCAGATGTCACAATTTCTTCGACACGGATTGACATGTCGTACCATTTGCTTTCACCCGTCAGATTCGTCAGGCGTTTGCTCATTTCTTTTAAATGTTTGGCGCGCGGATCCCCATGCTTATACACGCGGTGTCCGAAGCCCATCACTTTTTCCTTTTTCTCCATTTTGCTGCGGATATAAGGCTCGGCATTTTCCACTTCTCCGATTTCTGTCAGCATTTTCATGACGGCTTCATTGGCTCCGCCGTGAAGCGGCCCTTTTAATGCGCCGATGGCTGCCGTGATGCCTGAGTAAATATCGGATAAGGTGGCGACACATACTCTCGCCGTAAATGTTGATGCATTCAGCTCATGATCCGCATGAAGAATGAGCGCTTTGTTAAACGCTTCCACTTCGATCGGAGAAGGATCTTCACCGTTTAAGGTATAAAGGAAGTTCTCCGCAATACCGTACTCTTCCTTCGGTTCAACAGGATCAAGTCCTTTGCGGATTCTTGAGAAAGCGGCGACAATGCCCGGCACCTTCGCCTGCAGACGGATGGCTTTTCTGTAGTTCGCTTCCGGATTCATGACATCGGCTTCACTGTCAGTCAGACCGAGTAATGAAATTGCCGTCCGGAGCGCAGCCATTGGATGTACGTTATTGAGGGGATAGGATTTGAAGTGCTCAATGATTTCTTGTGGAACGGCAGCTTCTTTCGCAAGCTGTTTTTTCAGTTCAGCAAGCTCTGTTTTATTCGGCAGGCGCAGATGCCACAGCAAATAAATGATTTCTTCAAAACTTGCATTCTCTGTCAAGTCGTCAATATCGTACCCTACATATGTAAGGGTATCGTCGATAATAGAGCTTACAGATGATGTTGTTGCTACAACCCCTTCAAGACCGCGTGTTGCTGTCATATTCAACCTCTCCTTTTCAATCAAAATTCCCCTTTAAAGAGTACATAAAACATACGGCTTACTTAAAATGAATCATGTAAACACTCCCTTTCCCCTTTAAGAAAATGCTTACATTTCACTGATTGCGGTTACATAACCGATATGCTTATAGAGGAACATAACAAATTCTTATAAGCTTATTTAAGTTTAAGCCTATTCTTATTATAAACAATAATCAGACATTTGTTAAATGTTTACCTATAATTTTTTTTTCTTTCTCGCACATTTTCTTGATTTTACGCGGTTTTTTCCTCTTTTTCCGCAAAAAAAAAGCGGCTTTAAGCCGCTTTTTTACTTTACGAAGTGAATATTTTAACGATCTGCATGGCCAGATAGGCAATTCCGGCGCCGATTAACGGGCCGACGGCGACGCCTCCGAAAAGCGCGACGGCAAGTATCGTGCCGATCACCAGCGCCGTTGTAATATGAGGATCGTTTTCCAATAAGGTGAGACCGTTTTTGGCGATTAAGGCTACGGCGATTCCGGCGCCGAGAGCGATCCACGCATAATATGATTTCATCGCTTCTCCGAGCTGTTTAAAACCGATATCACCTGTGGCAATCGGCACTAAAACGGCGATTGTAATGACGGTGACCCCCCAGTTGATTCCTTTTGACTGAATCACCGGGAACAATTTCTGGTCAAGACCGACAGCTTTTATCACAATAAGAAAGCCGACGGCAAAAAGCAATGACTGGTTTTTGGCTATCAATGCGATGGCCAGCAATAATAGTAAAAATAAATTCGCCTGTGTAAACATCCTGAAAGCACCATCCTTCATCATAACTGTATTCATATCCTTTTTTTTGACGAATAAACTAATGTAATAGGACGTGCCGACCGAGAGGAGGATCGATGTGAATCCGCACTATGCAACTGTTTTTTTCCGCGCGCTGTTTGTACTAGCTGCGGCCGGCGGCGCTTTAGCGGCCGGTTACGCCTCATTTTCGTTAACTTATCCGTTTCTGATCGCCCTTATTCTGTCGTCGGCGATCATTCCCGTGGTTGACTGGCTGGACAAACTGACGGGGCTGCCCCGATCAGTCAATACAGTCATTGTCCTGGCCTTCTTTTTGCTGATTCTTCTTGGCGCGGCGACTTTTCTCGTTGCGGAAATCATCTCGGGAACCGCCTATCTGGCCAAAACGCTCCCTCCCCATATCAGCGCCTTTATAACGTATTGCGAGGAGTTCTTCACTTCCCGCATTCAGCCATTGTACCACGAGCTGACTGTCTTATTTAACGGGCTGGAAACCAATCAGCAGGCATCCATCGTGACGCATATCCAGACCCTCGGTGATACAGCCGCTAAAAATGCGGGGCTGATGCTTTCACATCTTTTAGAGCTGGTGCCGAAATGGATTGCCTTCCTTCCCAATACGGCTGCTGTCTTCGTATTCGCAATGCTGGCGACTTTTTTTATGACTAAGGACTGGCACAAGCTGAAAGCGATGCTTTATTCCATTCTTCCGGAACGCGTTTCGGCAAACGCCAAGGCTGTGTCGGGAGAACTGAAAAAAGCGATGGCCGGTTTCATTAAGGCGCAGGCCGTGCTCATCCTTTTTACGATGATCATTGTCTTTATCGGACTGTTTCTTTTAGGAATTGAGCATGCGGCGACCATTGCCTTTTTTATCGGCCTGGTGGATCTTCTCCCGTATCTCGGCGCCGGATCGGTATTTGTTCCTTGGATTATGTATTTGGCCATTGCCGGTCAGCTTCCCCAAGCGATCGGTCTCGGTATTTTATATATTGTGGTTCTCATTCAGCGCCAGCTGACGGAGCCGAAGATTTTAAGCAAGTCAATCGGGCTTGATCCGCTTGCGACCTTAATCGCCCTGTTTGCCGGCTTTAAGCTGTTCGGAATTTTAGGACTGGCTGCGGGGCCTGCGCTGCTCGTTTTCATTCAGGCCTTTATCACAACGGGCGCTTTAAAAGAAATATGGGCCTATATTACTGTTCAGTCCAAATAAAAACGGCAGCCCTGCAAAAAGGCTGCCGTTTTTATTTGATAATGATCCGCTTGTTTTTTGACATTCCTCTCAGCCATTTGAACAAAAGCGGCTTCATGCGGTTCCGAGTGAACGGAATCAGAAGACAGGCCCCTGCAATATCGGACAAAAAACCCGGAAGCATCAAAAGCAGGCCTCCGATAAAGACGCATATTCCGTCAAGAAGCGCGTCCCCCGGCATGCTGCCGTGCTGCAGGTCGCGCATCACCCGATGATATACATCAATTCCCTGTCTTTTTGCCACCAAGGCGCCCAGCACGCCTGTCAAAATGATGAGAAGGACGGTCGGAAAAACGCCGAGCCATTTTCCCGCCAGCAGAAACAAGCCGATTTCAATTGCCGGACACACGATAAACAGTAAGAATAAAACTCTCATTTTTCTGCCCTCCTGTCCTTCTAAAAGCGCGTCACCGTCCGCATGGGAATAGGAAAATCAACCTAAAGACAAAAGAGAAGGGAGAACCCCCCCTCTCTTTTTTAAAGCTGTTTAAAGAACGCTTGCGCGGCCTTCATACACAGCGCCGCGGGCAGCGTCAACTGTGATAACCTGTCCGTCTGTTAAAACTGAAGTTGCGTTCTCCAGACCAACGATAACCGGAATGCCCAAGCTTAAACCGACTACTGCGGCATGGCTTGTCAGACCGCCTTCTTCCGTGATGAGTGCTGATGCTTTTTCAAGCGAAGCGATCATGTCACGGTCAGTGCTTGAAGCAACCAATACTGCGCCGTCTGTCATTTTTTGTTCAGCTTCCTTCGCATTTTTTGCAACAACAACCGGACCGAATGCTGATTTGCGTCCGATGCCTTGTCCTTTTGCGATTACGCTGCCGACAGTGTGGACTTTCATCAGATTCGTCGTGCCTGATTCACCGACAGAACCGGCTGTAATGACAATCAGATCACCGTGTTTCACGAGTCCGCTGTCAAGTGATTTTTGAACTGCATCTTCAAGCATTTCATCTGTAGAATTCGCGTTTTGGCCGCTTGCCGGGAAGACACCGAATACAAGGCCGAGTTTGCGTGATACAGACTCATTCACTGTAACGGCTACAATCGGAGCCTGCGGACGGTATTTCGCGATCATACGCGCCGTATGGCCGCTTTCTGTAGGCGTAACGATAGCTGCCGCGTTCAGATTGATCGCCGTGTGTGCAACGGATTGGCCGATTGCATCGGTAATTGTCATGCCGACCTGATCTCTGCGTTTAGACAGAATTTCTTTGTAGTTCAGAGATTCTTCCGTGCGTGTGGCGATGTTAAACATTGTTTGAACCGCCTCAACAGGATATTGTCCCGCAGCCGTTTCACCGGAAAGCATGATCGCATCTGTGCCGTCGAAAATAGCGTTGGCAACGTCACTTGCTTCAGCGCGTGTCGGACGTGGGTTGCGCTGCATGCTGTCGAGCATTTGAGTCGCGGTAATAACCGGTTTGCCGAGCGCGTTGCATTTTTTGATCATTTCTTTTTGCACGAGCGGCACTTCTTCAGCCGGAATCTCTACGCCGAGGTCTCCGCGCGCTACCATTAAGCCGTCAGATACTTCCAGGATCGCATCCAGATTGTCTACGCCTTCCTGGTTCTCAATTTTAGGGATGATTTGAATGTCAGACGCGTTATGCTCTTCAAGCAATTCGCGGATTTCCAGAACATCCGTAGAGCGGCGTACAAATGACGCAGCGATGAAATCAACGCCTTGCTCGATACCGAAGACGATGTCTTTAGCGTCTTTTTCAGTAATTCCCGGAAGGTTGACGCTGACGCCGGGAACGTTTACGCCTTTTTTATTTTTCAGCGTGCCGCTGTTTAAGATTTTTGTTTTGATTTCTTGTTTTTCCGGATTTGATTCAATCACTTCCAATCCGATTAAACCGTCATCCAGCAGGATGATAGACCCTGCTGACACGTCGTCTGCCAGGCCTTCATAAGAAACTGAGAATTTTTCAAGCGTTCCCAGCACCTGTTTTGTAGAAACGATAATTTCATTTCCCGCCTGAAGCTCAAGCGCGCCGTTTTCCATATCGTGCGTGCGGATTTCCGGGCCTTTCGTATCGAGGAGAATCCCCACGTTTTTGCCGAGCTTTTTGCTTGCTTCTCTGATGTTTTTGATTCTTGCGCCGTGCTCTTCGAAATCACCGTGTGAAAAATTCAGACGGGCAACGTTCATACCCGCTTCCATCAATTTTGTCAGCATTTCTACACTTTCACTGGCCGGACCGATTGTACAAACGATTTTTGTTTTTTTCAACTCGTTCACTTCCTTCTGAAATCTTCAGCTTCGTCCGTCTTAAATAGACAGTTCTTTTGAAAGCTGATACATGTTTGGTTCAACAGTATGTTTTGATTCTAAAATTTCTATAATATCATGGTCTACAAGCTTGTTGTTTTGTATACCTACGCAGCGTCCGCCTTTTCCTTTAAGCAGAAGCTCAACCGCGTAAGCGCCGAGGCGGCTTGCAAGAACCCGGTCAGAAGCGCTTGGAGATCCGCCGCGCTGGATGTGCCCTAAAACGGATACCCGTGTTTCAAGGTTTGTTTCTTCTTCGATGCGTTTTCCGAATTCAACCCCGCTGCCTACCCCCTCAGCAACGATGATGATACTGTGTTTTTTGCCGCGGTCATGCCCTCTCTTCAAACGGCCGATAATTTCTTCCATATCGTAGTCCGCTTCAGGGATTAAAATGGATTCCGCTCCGCCTGCAAGACCTGCCCATAAAGCAATGTCGCCTGCATGGCGTCCCATCACTTCAATAACGTATGTACGCTCATGCGACGTAGCTGTATCGCGGATTTTATCAATCGCATCAATTACGGTGTTTAACGCCGTATCAAATCCGATCGTAAAATCAGTTCCCGGGATGTCATTATCTATCGTACCCGGTACACCTACACACGGAAACCCGTGTTCTGTTAATTTTTTCGCACCCATGTATGAACCGTCTCCGCCGATAACGACAAGACCTTCAATACCGAGTCTCTTTAAATTTTCGATTCCTTTTTCACGGCCTTCAACTGTTTTGAATTCAGGACATCTGGCTGTATACAGCTTTGTCCCTCCGCGGTGGATGATGTCACCGACCGAACCCAGTTCCAGTTTCTCTATTTTTCCGCTGATTAATCCTGAATAACCGTTATAAATTCCGTAAACTTCTACATCGTGATAGATAGCTTTACGCACAACCGCTCGCACCGCTGCGTTCATCCCCGGGGAATCCCCGCCGCTCGTTAATACTCCTATACGCTTCATTTCCTATTCACCTCAGCAACATATATATGTTAAACATATCATGATCATTGCCCTAAAACAATGAAAAGGGACGCCTGAGCTCCCATGAAACCTTACCTATTATACAATTAAATAAACTGTTTTTAAATAAAATTTAAGGAATATCACAAAAAACACAAAAAATAAACGTGAGCCATAGGCTTCACGTCTATTCAGTTTGCCCCGATATATTGATCCTCAACCGAAACTTTTCCGATGGCTTTGTATTTTTCGTAGCGCTGTGAGATCAATTCTTCGGCGTTCAATGGGAGAAGAGATTTTAATGTTTCTTTTAGGATGCCGTCAATGTAGCCCGCCTGCTGCTTGATGTCATGGTGAGCTCCGCCCTTCACTTCTTTAATCATATTATCTATAATTCCTAATTCTAATAAATCGGGCGCAGTAATCTTCATGGTTTCAGCCGCTTTTTTGGCAAGGCTGGAATCTTTCCACAAAATGGACGCGGCTCCTTCAGGAGAAATAACGGAATACGTCGAGTTCTCCAGCATCAGCATGCGGTTGCCCACACCTAATGCAAGCGCCCCTCCGCTGCCGCCTTCGCCGATGACGATACAAACGACAGGCACTGTCAGGCCGGCCATTTCGAACAGGTTCTTAGCAATGGCTTCACTTTGTCCTCGTTCCTCCGCCGCTTTGCCCGGATACGCTCCCTTCGTGTCGATGAAGCAGATAATCGGGCGGTTAAACTTATCCGCCTGCTTCATGAGGCGAAGCGCTTTACGGTAGCCTTCAGGGTGAGGCATTCCGAAATTGCGGACAAGGTTTTCTTTCGTGTCTTTTCCGCGCTGATGACCGATGACGGTGACCGGCATGCCGTGATATTTGGCAACTCCGCCGACAATCGCAGCATCGTCTCCGTATGTTCTGTCTCCGTGGCACTCAAAAAAGTCGGTAAACAGGTATTGAATGTAATCAAGGGTCGTCGGCCGTTCGGGAAGGCGTGCGATCTGCACTCTGTCCCAAGGCTTCAGGTTTTTATAAATTTCATCCTGGAGCTTGCTGAGCCGGTCTTCAAGCCTTGCGATTTCAGCGCTTAAATCCATCTCCGAATCTTGGGTGAATTTTTTCAGTTCGGCGATTTTTGTCTGCAGTTCAATCACCGGTTTTTCAAATTCTAATCTTGCAGCCACTCATGCTCACCTCCTGTTTGGTGCATGTCCAGCAGAAATGCGAGTTTGTCTTTCATGTCGTTTCTGTGAATCACCGCATCAAGCTGGCCGTGCTTTAATAAAAATTCCGCCGTCTGGAAATCTTCCGGCAGTTTTTCTCCGATCGTCTGTTCAATAATACGTCTTCCGGCAAATCCGATCAAGGCGCCCGGTTCAGCGAAATTATAATCACCGAGAGACGCGAAACTGGCCGATACGCCGCCAGTCGTAGGGTGGGTCATAACCGAAATAATCAGCCCCTGCTCTTCACTGAACAGTTTCAATGCAGAGCTTGTCTTCGCCATCTGCATAAGGCTTAAGACCCCTTCCTGCATACGTGCGCCGCCGGAAGCGGTAAAGATGATGAACGGGACTTTTTCCTCTTTCGCTTTTTCAATTGCCAGCGTGATTTTTTCGCCGACAACCGAGCCCATGCTGCCCATGCGGAATGTCGAATCCATGATCGCGATCACGGCAGGGAATCCGCTGATGGTCCCTTTTCCGGTAACAACCGCTTCATTCTGCGATGTTTTCTCACGGTCTTTTTCGATTTTTTCTAAGTATCCCGGGAAACCGAGCGGGTTTTCAGATATCATTCCCTGGTTGAATTCTTCGAATGAATTTTCATCCAGGAGGATTTCAATGCGCTGCTTTGCATTCATCGGGAAATGATGCCCGCAGTTCATGCAGACGCGCAGGTTTTTATCTAACTCTTTTGTGAGCATGATTTTTTTACATTTGGGGCACTTTGTCATAATGCCTTCCGGAACATCATGTTTTGCCTGCTCAGACGGCACGGAAGCATATTTTTTCTTTTTTGTGAATATATCCTTTAACAAATGATTACCTCCCTTTTGTGAAGGGTTCTCTTCACTGCATGTCTTCCGATTAGATAGACTTAATAATAACTTTACCGAAACTATTGTACTTTTTTTGTCAAACGGTGTCATCCTCCATTCGACATTTTTTGCTGAAAAGCAGGCGGAAACGGACGGATGACAGACCTTTAAAAGCGTTGCTCAGCCTTATCTGTCAGCGTTTTCAAAAGAAATAAGGATTCTGCTGAAATTTTTTTAAGACCTGCCCTTAAAAAAATGCCAGCAGTCCGTATATTGAACAGCAGCGCGTTGTTTTTCCCAACGCGCTGCCAATTCTTTTTGTGTTATTATTCGCCGATGACCGTAAGCTGTCTTGTTTTTTCAGCCACTTCCTCAGGGTCGACCGTAATTCTGGCGACGCCCGTTTCCATCGCCGCTTTCGCAACGGCTTTCGCAACGGCAGGAGCCACGCGTTTGTCAAATGGAGCCGGGATGACATACTCCGCGCTTAATTCATCCTCTGAAACGAGAGAAGCAATCGCTTCAACCGCAGCTATTTTCATTTCTTCGTTGATATGAGTCGCGCGAACGTCAAGCGCTCCGCGGAAGATTCCAGGGAATGCAAGTACGTTGTTGACCTGGTTCGGGAAGTCAGAACGGCCTGTTCCGATTACGCTTGCGCCGGCTGCGCGCGCGTCTTCAGGCATGATTTCCGGATTCGGGTTGGCCATTGCGAAAATAATCGGATCTTTCGCCATGCTTTCCACCATTTCTTTTGTCAAAGCGCCTTCGACTGATACGCCGATAAAGACGTCTGCATCTTTAATGACATCCTGCAGCGAACCGTCATTGCGGTCTTGGTTTGTAAACTTGGCCACTTCGTTTTTCACCGCATTCATGCCGGCAGGACGCCCTTCGTAAATGGCTCCTTTAGAGTCGCACATCACGATATCGCGAACGCCGAAATGGTAAAGAAGCTTGATGATCGCGATGCCTGCCGCTCCCGCTCCGTTTGCCACAACTTTAATGGATGACATGGATTTTCCTGATAATTTCAGCGCGTTTACAAGTCCGGCTACGGTTACGATGGCAGTACCATGCTGATCATCGTGGAAAACCGGAATGTTTGTTTCTTTTTTCAGGCGCTCTTCAATGATAAAACAGTTCGGCGCTGCAATATCTTCAAGATTGACACCGCCGAATGTCGGTTCAAGCAGCTTCACCGTGTCGATGATTTTGTCCACGTCGTTTGTGTTGAGCGCGATCGGGAATGCATCCACGCCCGCGAAGCTTTTGAACAGAACCGCTTTTCCTTCCATGACCGGAAGTGAAGCTTCAGGCCCGATATTTCCGAGACCGAGAACCGCTGATCCGTCTGTTACGACTGCTACCATGTTCCCCTTCATTGTATAATCATATACTTTATTTTTATCGTCATAAATCTCTTTACAAGGCTCAGCTACCCCCGGAGAGTAGGCAAGGCTTAAATCGTCCGCATTTCTGACTTCCACCTTTGCTTTTGATTCAAGCTTTCCTTGGTTTACTTTGTGTAAATGTAACGCTTCTTCTCTTAATGACATGCTAAACACTCCTTTTAAGTACTTTGTTACATATTCTGCCGCATAGACTGGTACAATCTCTGGAGGTGGAAAATTTCAGAATCTTTAAATAAGATAGCACAATTGTTTCAATTGTATAACAAAACCATTGTTGTTACCACTATTTTAACACGACGTTTTCGCGGCCCAGCAGCTCTTTTAAACGGTACAACGCCTGATGGTCCGCCTGAATATGAAAGGTGTCGGGCAGCCTGATGGTCTGCTTGTCTTTTTCATAATACAGATAAACGCCGGTTTCCCCTTTATGCTCCAGTAAAATACGCTTCATCTTTTCCAAAAACTCCTGATTGTGCCGGCTGCCTTCGATTTTGATGTAAACAGACGGCGCTCTGTCTGTCTCCGTCTCCTCAAGGAGAGAGGCGGATGACATGATGAATTGGGTCTTCTCCTGCCGCTCTTCCATTTTTCCGGCGGCGAATAAAAGCGCGCCTTCTTTTAACAGCGGAGACAGCCTTCTGTATTGGTCAGGAAACACGACGGCTTCCATTTCTCCCGTTTCGTCGCTTAATGTGAGAAACGCCATATGCTGACCTGTCTTTGTCCGAATCGTTTTGATGCCTGCGAGCAAAGCGCCGATCGACAGCTGCCCCTTAGGCGCCTGACGCGCTTTTGCGATCGCTTGCGCACCCCGTTTTTTCAAGAGATCCCTGAAAGCGGACAAAGGATGGCTTGAGAAATAAACACCGAGAGCTTCTTTTTCAAACCGAAGCTTGTCCACGAGCGGAAATTCCTCAGCCTCGACATATTTTGGCTTAATGGAAAACGATTCTTCCAAAAACAATCCCATTTGGTCATCGTCTGCACGAAAAAGTTCAGCGTGCTCTAAAGCGACATCAACGGAGGCCAGCAAGGAGGCGCGGTTTTGATTGAATTCGTCCATGGCGCCAGAAAATATAAGGGCTTCGATTGTTTTCCGATTCACGCTTTTTGCAGGTACGCGAAAGCAGAAATCGAAAAGATCCTCGAACGGTTTATGTGTTCTTGCTTTATAAATATCTTTCACTGCCGAGACGCCTACGTTTTTCACGGCCCGCAAACTGTATCTGACGGCTCCGTTTTCCGGCGCAAACGGAAAACCGCTCTTGTTTATTGACGGCGGAAGAACTTGGATCCCGCTCCCCTTCGCTTCATGCAGATATTGCGATATTTTGTCCTCATTGCCGATGACGCTCGTCAAAAGACCGCACATAAAATATAAAGGATAGTGCGCTTTTAAATAGGCGAGCTGATAGCCGATCATGCTGTATGCGACAGCATGGCTTCTGTTAAATCCGTAGTTGGCGAATTTGACAATCAGATCGTAGACCTCGTTTGCAGTGACTACAGAATACTCCTTTTTTAAGCACCCTTCAACAAAATGGCTTCGCTCTCTGTCCAGAATGTCCTTTTGCTTTTTACTGACAGCCCGTCTGAGCAGATCCGCTTCACCTAATGAAAACCCTGCCATCCGCGAAGCGATCATCATAATCTGCTCCTGATAGACGATGACGCCATACGTGTCACTGAGAATATTTCTTACATCCTCATGCGGCACTTCCACACGCGCCCGCCCATGCTTCCGATCAATAAATAATGGAATATTTTCCATCGGTCCCGGTCTGTAAAGCGCATTCACCGCGACAATGTCTTCAAGCCTCGACGGCTTCAAACGCTTCAGCACGCTTCTCATTCCTGATGATTCCAGCTGAAAAATGCCCGTCGTATCGCCGTCTGACAATAGGGAGAACGTTTTTTCATCCTGGTAAGAAATCTCAGAAAAATCAATTTTCGTATTCGTCTCTTTTTCAATCATCGTTTTAATGGATTCAATAAGCGTCAGGTTGCGCAAACCTAAAAAGTCCATTTTCAAAAGACCCAGATCTTCCAAGTGATCCATCGCATACTGCGTTAAATACACGCCGTCATGCCCTTCTTGAAGAGGGACAACTTCAGAAAGCGGATCTTTACTGAGAACAACGCCGGCCGCGTGTGTTGACGTATGCCTCGGAAGACCTTCAATTTTTCTGGCGACCTGAAACACTTTATGAAGAACGGCGGATTCAGACAGCCGCCTGTTCAGCTGAGCGGACTGCCGCCTCGCTTCCTCAAGCGTCATTCCCGGCTTTGACGGAATCAGGCGGGCAAGCTGGTCAGCTTCTTTCGGACTGATTCCGAACACTCTCCCGGTGTCTCTTAACGCCGCCTTTGCGGCCAATGTTCCGAAGGTGATAATCTGAGCGACGTGCATGGCCCCGTACTTATTTTGTACATACTGAATGACCTCATCCCTTCTCGTATCTGGGAAATCGATATCAATATCGGGCATGCTGATCCTCTCCGGATTAAGAAACCTTTCAAACAGCAGAGAATGTTTCAGCGGATCCACGTCTGTAATGAAAAGAGAGTAAGCGACAAGCGAGCCTGCCGCAGATCCTCTTCCCGGGCCTGTCACAATGCCCTTTTCATGCGCGTACTTCATAAAGTCCCATACGATGAGAAAATAATCACTGAATTTCATGCGCCTGATGACGTCCAGCTCATATTCAAGCCGGCGGACGGCGCGCTCATCAGGAGTGCCGAAACGGAGACGCAGCCCCTCGTGACAGACTTCCGCCAAATAATCATCGGCTGATTTGCCGTCCGGCGCCGGAAAAGACGGAAGGCGTGTCTGTCCGAGGCTGACATCGACCCGGCATTGCCCGGCGATACGCGCGGATGCTTCAATCGCTTCCGGATGCTGCGTGTAAAGCTCCGCCATCTCTTCAGGCGGCCTCAAGTGTAAATCCGGCAGATTCCCGCTCTGATCCTCCCATTTCTCACCGGCTTTAATGGCGCACAGACAGCGGTACGCATCTTGATCTTCTTTCTTGATATAACGGACATCCCCCGCAGCGCAGACTGGGATTTCCGTCTCGGCTGACAGGCGGAGAATATCTTCCGATAACGTCTCATGACCTTTGAACGGCTGGTATCCTAAATAAAAACGGTCTTCTCCGAACAGTTCCCGGAATCCTTCGGCAGCTTTGACCGCTTCTTCAAATTTCCCGGCTTGCAGCAGACTTTCAATGTACCCGTTTTCACCGGGTGTAATGGCGATCAGCCCCTCATGATAGCTCTTCATCCATTTTCGCTTCATGCCGCCCTTTGCTATGGATTGCAGCGCACTTGAGATTTTCAGCAGGTTCTGATAACCGGTATTTGTCTCCGCCAAAAGAACAAGCGGGCGTGCTTCAAGTTCCGTTTCGTCCGTGTATATAGAAGCCGTCAGACCGATAATCGGCTTTATTCCGTTTGACTTGCATGCTTTATAAAACTCAATGGCGCCGTACAGCACATTTTCGTCCGTCAGCGCCAATGAAGAATAACCGAGCTCCTTCGCTTGTGTAACAAGATCTTTTACAGAAGCGGCGCTGTTTAACAGGCTGTAGCCGCTATGCACTTGCAGATGAACAAAAGACAATGCCGCCACTCCTTTCCGTATACGTTCATTTTGCCTTTCTACATTATAAGACGGGTTTTCTTAAGAAACAAATGTTCTTTTTTGACTCATCATCATACTTGTCCGCTTCGCTCAATATGATAGAAAAGTGAGGTGGTGTATATATGGATCAGGAAGCCGGTTTTATGGCGAATTTTATCAGCAGTTATTTTATTGCCCTCGGCGTTTTGCTCGGCGGAGCGCTCATCGGCGGCGTCGGAGCTTATTTATCAGGCGAGCCTCCGCTTACGGCGATTACAAAATTGGCGAACAGGCTGAAGATCTGGGCGCTTGTCGCGGCTATCGGAGGAACATTTGACGCCGTATACAGTTTTGAGCGGGGGCTGTTTGAAGGCAACACGCGCGACATCTTCAAACAGCTTCTATTAATTATTTCAGCGATGGGCGGCGCGCAGACCGGCTGGCTGATTGTGTCATGGCTGGCTCAGGAGAATATGCCTTCATGAGAATTCCCGAGTATTATAAAAAACCGGGATGGCAGCGTTTTTTTGCGGGAATGATGTGCGGAGCAATCGTCAGCTGGCTGTTCTTTCTGTTTACATACGGAACGTTTCAGGAAGAACAGGTGACGTTAATTGAAAAACAGCGGGAGCACGCACGGGATTTG
The DNA here is from genome assembly GCF_000262045.1 of Bacillus siamensis KCTC 13613. GTDB lineage: Bacteria > Bacillota > Bacilli > Bacillales > Bacillaceae > Bacillus > Bacillus siamensis. The sequence continues at coordinate 140,200 of NZ_AJVF01000041.1, read as the reverse complement.
AAAAACCAGATCTCCATCTATCAGAAAGATCTTCATAAATTAAATGAGGATAATAAACAAAGACTGCTTATCCAAAGTGTTGATGTGAAGCTGATCAATGGGGAAAAATACAGAATCGCCCAGCCTGATAAGATGAAATTTGAAGAACAGGTGAAAGATGATATTTCTGAAGTCATCACAAAGGATATTGAGAGCGTGTATAAAACAAAGGAGCTTTTAAAACGGACGATTGAAAACAAGGTGTACACCATAAATGAAAAGGAATATAAAGCTCAAGTAAAGGAACTGACGATTTATACGAGATTGTCTGTCGAAATTCATATTTCTTTTGCGACGTAATTATGTCATTTTTAAAAAATTTCCATAGATCTGTCGCTTTTTTCTCCGCTTTTTTATAAACTGTAAATGAGACATTTTCAATGATTCTGAAGGGAGGAAGGGAAAATGGAGGTTTTTAGTGAACGCCGCCTGGCAAAAGATCATGCAGACCGAATCAGAAAAGGCTATTCCGCATATGCAGAAACAGACACACTCGCTTCCCTCATAAAAAAAGAACTCCAAATCTGTAATCTCCGCGTCTACGAAGACCTGACTGAATTCGGCTGCTGGTTCATCCCCGTGACAGATGAACACTAAGAAAGAGGGTCTCCCCTCTACTTGTGTTCGTTACATATCTCTTCAAGATCAGCAAGAATCGGACCGGTTTCATCCCAGCTGAAGATGGATGCGCCGGCTGCAAGCGGATGTCCGCCGCCATTGTATTTCCGGGCAATTCCGTTGATGACCGGGCCTTTTGAACGGAACCGGACTCTGATTTGGTCGTCTTCTTCTACGAAAAACACCCAAGCGCGAATACCGGAAATATTTCCGAGTGTTCCGACGAGCTGCGACGCTTCAGAAGCGGTGGTTCCATATGTCTCCAAAATGTCTTTTTTAATGAAAACGGAAGCGACGCCGTTTTCAGACAATGACACATTTTGATAAATAAAGCCATTCAGCTTCACCACATTTAATTTCGTTTCATACAATTGATTAAACAGCTCTGACGATGAAAATGGGAACTCAATGAGCTCTCCCGCGTATTTTAATGTCTTTTTTGTGGTGTTCGGGAATAAGAAGCGTCCCGTATCACCGACGATACCCGCGTAGATCAGCTCAGCTGCTTTCGTATTCAGCTTCCAGCCGTGCTGCTTTCCTTCCAGGTACAGCTCATAGATCATTTCGCTTACGGAGCTTGCATTCGTATCGACCCATAACAGATCGCCATACGGATCTTCATTTGGATGGTGGTCTATTTTCATGAGCTTTGCGCCGGAATGGTAGCGCTGATCGTCGATCCGTGCTTGGTTTGCGGTGTCGCACACGATGACAAGAGCATCTTTGTAGGTTTCGTCACCCACCTCATCGAGGGAATATAAGAAAGACAGGGACGGCTCAGGCTGTCCGACGGCAAAAATATTTTTTTCGGGATACGTTTCCCGCAGGATTTCCGTAAGGCCGCACTGTGATCCGTAAGCGTCCGGGTCAGGCCTCACATGTCTATGTAAGATAATGGTGTCATATAATGATATGGTTCTGATCAATTCGGATTTCATCGTTTTCTCCTTTTGTTTTTATTCATTTAATCATACTCTTTATCCATGGAAAAGGAAAATCTTTCAGCAACGGTATAAACGGTTTTGCAAACTCATATAATGGAGGATTTCATTTATGCTGGTTTTTGTTTTTCTCATCGGGCTTTCTGCCTGCTTTTACGTGTATTACAAAGTAAAAGGCATCCAGACGAAACGGGCGCTGGAGAAGGAATGTTTTTCGGCTAAATCAAGTATGGCGTTAGGCGCGCTGGTGCTTTTGTATGGAGTAAACCAAATGATTCTGTTTCACTCCGTCCTGACCCTCGTCATCGGCGGCGTCTTCATTTTAATCGGAGCAGGCAGCGCATGGGCCGGGTATAAAGCCTATAAGCATTATGAACCCATCCATGCAAAAGAAGCGGAGAGAGACCACGCATAATGAATGTCAAGGGACCGAGATGCGTCCCTTAACTTCTCTCCATCAGCTGCACCATGAGCATCGCTTTTGAAACGATGCCGCTTTGGCTTGACACTTCCACTTCCATTTTCCCGAATTTCCGGCCCGCTTCTAAAATGCGCGGCTTCACTTCAATGACCGATTCCATCTGAACGGGCTTTAAGAAGAAAATCGTAATGCTTTCAATGACCAGCTCGCCGCGTTTGCGGGACCGTAAAAATCGGCTGGCGGCCTGAGTTAAAATCGTCGTAAACACCCCGTAAGAAATCGTCCCGAGCTGATTGGTCATCTGCGGCGTGACTTCATATTGATAGACGGCCGGCGTTTTGTCATCTTCCTCTTCTTTAAATCCCCTTGAAACGATATCATCCAGCTTTTCCCCGACCTGAGGCTGCTTTTGAATCATTTGCAGCGCTTTTAAGACGTCCTGACGGCTGATCATGCCGATCAGTCTGTGGTTCCCGTCTGTCACCGGGAGCACTTCGATTCCTTCCCAAACCATCATTTGAGCCGCTGAGGCGACAGACGTTTTCCCGATGACCGTGACAGGGTTTTTGGTCATTACTTTTTCAATCGGGACTGACCGGTCATGTCCAGCGATATCTTTCGGTGTGAGAATCCCGTGGATTTTCATCTGCCGGTCGATAACCGGAAAGCGGCCGTGTCCGGTTTCATCGTTTTTTTCGTACCATTTCTCCAGCTTATCTTTAGGAGACAGGGTCACTGTCCGATCGGCGGGAGTCAAAATGTCCTCCACGAGCACAATCTCTTTTTTTATGAGCTGATCATAGATCGCCCGGTTGATCATCGCGGCTACCGTAAAGGTATCATAGCTTGTGGAGAGAATCGGAAGCTCAAGCATATCGGCCAGCTCGATAATGCTGTCGTCGGTATTAAATCCTCCGGTTACCAAAACAGCCGCGCCCGCTTCAAGCGCCTGGCGGTGGGCATTGATTCTGTTTCCGACGATTAACAGGTTCCCAGCCGCCGTATAACGCATCATCGCGTCAAGCTCCATCGCGCCGATCACAAACTTATTCAGCGTTTTATGCAGACCGGCTTTTCCGCCGAGCACCTGGCCATCTATCACATTGACAACCTCGGCATATGTCAGCTTTTCAATATTTTCCTTTTTCTTCTGTTCAATCCGGATGGTCCCCACACGTTCAATAGTGGAAACGAACCCTTTATTTTCGGCTTCCTTAATGGCTCTGTAAGCCGTTCCCTCACTGACTTTCATTTCTTTCGCAATTCTTCTGACCGAAATTTTTTCACCGACAGGAAGCGAATCTATGTACGATAGGATTTGTTCATGCTTTGTTGCCAAACGTTTCACCTCTAAGGACAGTCTTCTGCTTTTATTATAAGGGCACGGGGGATTCATTCGCAATGAGACGCCCGAAAAAAGGCGTCATCACAAAAAGACCTTCTGAACGTTTGGTTCAGAAGGTCTTTGACACATATGTCAGGCAAGCTCAATGGTCTCGCCGACCGCCATGACTTTACCGACGCCTCCGGGCAGACTTTCAGCGAAAGCGTCAGGGTCCTGTTCAATGACAGGGAATGTATTGTAATGAACGGGAACGACCTGTTTCGCTCTCAGCCATTCAGCCGCGAGTTTTGCATCTTCAGGCCCCATGGTGAAGTTATCACCGATCGGCAGAAACGCCAGGTCAATGTGATTCAGTTCCCCGATCAGTTTCATATCTGAGAACAGCGCCGTGTCGCCGGCGTGGAAAATCGTTTTGCCGTCAATCGTTAATAAAATCCCGGCCGGCATCCCCGTGTATGTGATGGTTTTGTTTTCTTCATCAGTGACCGCCGATCCGTGGAACGCCTGTGTCAGTTTCACTTTGCCGAAATCAAATTGGCGCGCCCCGCCGATATGCATCGGGTGGACGTTTAACCCTTTAAAGCCGAGATAAACGGCCAGCTCGTTCGGCGCAATAACGAGTGCGTCGTTTTGTTTGGCGATCTGCTCTGTATCTCCGACATGGTCATTGTGTCCGTGAGTAAGCAGAATGACGTCCGCTTTCACTTCTTCCGGCTTCAGATTGGTCAGACTGTTTCCGGTTAGGAACGGATCGAAAATAATGTTATGGGTTTTCGTTTCCACTTGAATAACAGAATGTCCGTGATAAGTCACTTTCATCGTTTTCACCTCATAAAAAATTAATATTTATCAAGTTCCCTTTTTGACAAACGAAAAAACTTACAGGGATTGATGCCTGTTAATCACATTCAGCCCGCCTGTTGCTTCTATGACCGTTCCAGTGACAAGATCGGAATCCTCTTCACATAAGAAGGCGATGATTCTTGCAATGTCTTCTCCGGTTCCGGACCTCCCGATCGGCGTGTTTTCTTTCCCGATTTTCCGTCTTGCTTCTTCTATAGACGCTTCTTTCATATCTCCTACAATATCACCCGGGCAGACCATGTTGGCCGTAATGCCTGATTCGGCTTCTTCAATTGCAATGGTTTTCGTTAACGAAGCCAATCCGACTTTAGCCGCCCCGAAAGCGGAACGGTGAAGCCAGCCGGGGGCATGATCTGCGCCTTGGAAGCCGTATGTAATAATCCTGCCGAAGCGCTGCTGTCTCATTACCGGGATAACCGCTTTAAACAGATGGAAAACGGCGCTTAAATTCCCTTCAAGCATGCCATACCATTCGTCATCGGAGTAATCGGCAAGCTTTTTGCGCTCAAATATGTACGGCCCGGCGTTGTTAATCAGTATGTCAATTCTTCCAAACCGCTGAAGGGCTGCATCGGCGATCCGCATGAGATCTTCTTTTCGGGTTACATCGCCCTTAACGAATTGCAATCTGTCATGGCACCGGGGATAATCAGCCTTCAGACAAGCGACGGCTTCTTCGTCCTGTCTGTAATTCACTGTGACCGAAAAACCTTTTTCCAGCAGCATTTCAGTCACTTTTCGGCCCAATCCCTTCGTTCCGGCAGTGATTAGAGCATGTCGCACATTGAATACCCTCCCCAAGCAACGTTGCCGCTTCAATAAAATAAAGTCGTTTCTCCCTCTACTTTACTATAAACAAGCGGCAATATCACTTTTTTGCACTTCATCCGCACGAAAAAAGCCGTCTTTACAGACAGCTTAATTTTCTGAAGGGGCTGAGGCTTCCTCCAGACCGACATAACCGCTTTGGTATGCCTCTGAGATGAGCCGGGCCGTTTCTTCACTTTCTTTTTCATCATAGATGTAACGGTCTTGTTCTTTGCGCATTCCTTCTACCTCCCATCATTATAGATGTAGCGTGTCTGATATGACGGGAAAATATGAAGGAAATTTTAGCAAATTAAACGCCGGCGCAGGCTTTTGCTTTTATGAGCGCCTGTTTTACCTGCTGAAAGCCCGTTCCGCCGGCGCTCATTCTTTTTTCAACCGCATGGTGCGGATCAAGCACGGTATAAATATCTTCTTCAAAGAGACTGCTGGCTTGAAGGAATTCTTCAAATGCCATATCACTTAAATAGATTCCTTTTTCAATGCAGCTGTACACAAGCTTGCCGACCACTTCGTGCGCTTCTCTGAACGGCATGCCTTTTTTGGCTAAATAATCGGCAAGTTCCGTCGCGTTTGAAAAATCTTGTTTTGTCGCCTGTTTCATGATGTCTTTGTTTACGGTCATTGTTTCAATCATGCCCGTAAAAATCTGAAGGCTTCCTTCAACGGTTTTCACCGTGTCAAACATACCTTCTTTATCTTCCTGAAGGTCTTTGTTGTATGCGAGCGGGAGCCCTTTCATAATCGTGAAAAGCCCCATCATATCACCGTATACGCGTCCGGTTTTTCCGCGGATCAGCTCCGCCATGTCCGGGTTTTTCTTCTGCGGCATCATGCTGCTTCCCGTTGCGTACGTATCATCCAATTCAATGAATCTGAATTCCTGCGAGCACCATAGAATGATTTCTTCCGAGAAGCGTGAAAGGTGCATCATCAGCATACTGCTGCTGCTTAAAAACTCGAGAATAAAATCTCTGTCGCTGACCCCGTCAAGACTGTTCTCATAAATGGAGTCAAAACCGAGCAGCTCCGCCGAATAGCTGCGGTCTATCGGAAACGTCGTTCCGGCAAGCGCCCCGCATCCGAGAGGCGATATGTTAATCCGCTTCAGCGCGTCACGGAAACGCTCTTTATCCCGTTCAAGCATCCAAAAATAGGCGAGCAGATGGTGGGCGAAAGAAATCGGCTGGGCCCGCTGCAAATGGGTGTACCCCGGCAGAATGGTCTCGACATTGGCCTCTGCTTTTTCGATCAGCGCTTTTTGGAACTGTTCAATCAGCCCGATGATATGGGAGACATGATCTTTCAAATATAGATGCATGTCTGTCGCCACTTGGTCGTTCCGGCTTCTGCCTGTATGGAGCTTTCCGCCGAGCGGTCCGATTTCTTCAATCAGCATTTTTTCAATGTTCAAATGAATATCTTCATAATCAACAGAGAATTCAAGCGTTCCTTCCTCTGCTTTTTGCAGGAGGGTCTGCAGTCCTTGACGGATGGCGCCTTCTTCTTCCTCCGTCAGAATGCCGCATTTTTTCAGCATTGCCGCATGAGCGAGAGACCCTGTAATATCCTCTTTGACTAAGTTTTGGTCGAATGTGATGGATGCGCCGAACTCATCGACCCACTTTTCCGGTGTTTTTTGAAAACGGCCTCCCCAAAGCTTCTTCATGCTTCAATCTGCTCCTTCTTTTTCACAATGCTGTTTACTTTTGTCGGCAGTCCCCAAAGCTCGATAAAGCCGATTGCCGCATGATGGTCAAACGCATCGTCTTTTGTATATGTCGCCAGTTTTTCATCGTAGAGAGAATATTCCGACTTGCGTCCTTCTACAATGGCATGGCCTTTAAACAGCTTGACGCGCACAACGCCGGTGACGTGCTTTTGGGTTTCTTTCAGGAATGCAAGCAGCGCGTCTTTTAACGGTGAGAACCATAAACCGTTATAGATGATTTCAGACAGTTTTTGTTCAATTGCCGGCTTGAAGTGAGCCACTTCTTTCACTAAAGTCAGATCCTCAAGCTCTTTGTGAGCCGTAATCAAAGTCATTGCGCCCGGGCATTCATAAACTTCACGGGACTTAATGCCGACCAGGCGGTTTTCGACATGGTCAATCCGGCCGATGCCGTGTTTTCCGGCAGTCTCGTTCAGCTTGAGAATTAAATCAGCAAGCGGGTAGGATACACCGTCGATTGAAACCGGCACACCGGCTTCAAATGCGATTTCGATGATTTCAGGAACGTCCGGCGTATTTTCAAGAGATGCTGTCAAGTCATATGCCCCTTCAGGCGGCGCCGCCCACGGGTCTTCTAATATACCGCATTCATTGGCGCGGCCCCACAGATTCTGGTCGATGGAATAAGGGCTGTCAAGATTGATCGGAATCGGTATGCCGCGGCTTGCAGCGTATTCAATTTCTTCTTCACGCGACCATTGCCACTCACGGACCGGAGCGATGACCTCCAGATCAGGGTTTAATGATTTAATGGATACTTCAAAACGAACCTGATCATTGCCTTTTCCTGTACAGCCGTGCGCCACGGCCACTGCGTTTTCCTTTTCTGCAACTTCAACGAGTTTTTTCGCGATTAACGGACGGGACAGTGCAGATACGAGCGGATACTTGCCTTCATACATTGTATGAGCCTGCATAGAAATAAGCGCGTACTCTTGGGCGAATTCTTCTTTTGCATCAATCACGTACGAATTTACGGCGCCTACTTCCAGCGCTTTTTGCTGAACGAATGCCAAATCCTTTCCTTCCCCTACGTCTAAGCAGCATGCAATAACATCGTATCCCTGTTCTTGCAGCCATTTTATCGCTACAGAAGTATCAAGACCTCCTGAGTATGCCAATACAACTTTTTTCTGTTCTGCCATGTTAAAAGCTCCCCTTGTATAAAAATTAGTTTTAATTAATAAAAATGCATTTTGTATGTATACACTGTAACAAGTAAATTCTGTTTTTTCAAGCTTTTTATAAAAAAAACTCCACCCAATTTTTTGAGCGGAGCAAAGCCTTTTTATACATTTATAAGTCTTTTCGGATCTCCCGGAGCACATGGGGCAGTTCAGGAATAATCAGTTTCTTCATGGCAAGCTTGACGGCGCCTGAGGAACCCGGTGTGCAGAAGACTGCGGTATTTTGGATCACGCCCGCTGCTGCTCTGGACAAAATGGCGGCGGAACCGATGTCCTCCGTATAGCTCAGCATGCGGAACAGCTCGCCGAATCCCGGGAGCTCTTTTGAAAACAGCGGCGTGACCGCTTCAATGGTGACATCCCTTTCGGCAATGCCCGTCCCTCCGTTTAACAGCACCGCATCCGTATATTCATCCATACAGCCGGATAAAACGGCTTTCTGCAATTCACCTTTCTCATCTTTTACGATGTCATAAGCGATCGTCTCAAATCCCGCTTCCCTGATGAAATCCATCATGACGCGCCCGCTTTTATCGGTTTCTTTCGTTCTCGTGTCGCTGACTGTGATCACTTTGCAGCGCACCGCTGACGGGGCCTCCTGTTTATGTTCATGCACACTCATTGTTTCACCTCATCATTTATGTACTAAGCATATCGTAACGTTTGGCGCTTCGGCATTCAATAGAAAAGCACATCCCTAAAGGATGTGCTTTTTGTCGATCATTATTGTGCAAGGCGGACAACGTCGCGCGCGATCATGACCTCTTCATCAGTCGGAATGATGATGACTTTGACAGGAGAGTGCGGGTAGCTGATAAACGCTTCCTCGCCGCGCACGTTGTTCAGTGCAGGATCCCAATAAACGCCCATGAATTCTAAGCCGCGAAGCACGCGTTCTCTGACTTCAACGCTGTTTTCACCGATACCGGCAGTGAAAATAATCGCGTCAACGCCGCTCATTCTCGCAGCGTAAGAACCGATGTATTTATGGATTCTGCTTGCGAACACTTCAAGCGCCGTTTCCGCTCTTTCGTTGCCTTCTTTTGAAGCTTCCACGATATCGCGAAGGTCACTTGAGAAACCGGATATGCCAAGCAGTCCGCTCTTTTTATTTAATGTATTTAATACTTCATCAGCCGTCTGATTCGTTTTTTCCATAATGTACGGAATCAAGGCAGGGTCGATGTTCCCTGAACGCGTTCCCATCGCAACACCCGCAAGCGGTGTGAAGCCCATTGACGTATCAATTGATTTTCCGCCTTCGACGGCTGCGATACTTGCTCCGTTACCCAGGTGGCAGGAAATCAGGCGCAAGTCTTCAAGCGGACGGCCGAGAAGCTCAGCTGCGCGCTGTGTCACGTATTTATGAGATGTGCCGTGGAAACCGTATTTGCGGATGCCGTATTTCTCGTAGTATTCATACGGAAGGCTGTACAAGTAAGATTGCTCAGGCATCGTTTGGTGGAACGCCGAATCAAATACTGCAACCGCAGGTACATCCGGAAGCACTTCTTTAAAGGCTTTAATGCCGACGATGTGAGCCGGGTTGTGAAGCGGCGCAAGTTCTGAAATCTCTTCAATCTCACGGATTGTTTCATCCGTAAGCAAAACAGAATCGCTGAATTTTTCTCCGCCGTGAACAACACGGTGGCCGATTCCGTCAATTTCATTTAAATCCTTTATAATACCGAATTCAGTCAGCTTGTGAAGCAGCATCTTCACCGCGACCGCATGATCCGGAATATCTGTCACTTCTGTATTTTTTTCGCCGTTAACAGAGATTGTGAAAACGCTGTCGGCGATACCGATTCGTTCTACTAAACCTTTTGTTAGCACCTTTTCTGAAGGCATTTCGAATAGCTGAAATTTTAAAGATGAGCTTCCTGCGTTAATTGCAATAATTTTAGACATAAATGACGCTCCTATCAAAATTCTTCTTCGTTTGTTTCGTTCTTTTTTCCCAGACCGTAACTGCAGTCCAAAAAATATCTGACTTTTCCATTTAAACATTGTCAACTCAGCATTTCAAGTCAACATCCATATTGGTACCGCTTACAAAATGAAGTCGTTATTTTCTGATAAATCCGCACTGTGCCAAATGGACGGCTCGGTCTTACGGAATGTTATGTTCTTTCCTTAAGTTGTGTCAGCAGCCTGATATCCATTCATTTTCAAAAGCAAAAAGCAGTGCGGGATTTTGCGTCCCCCCCTGCTTTTTCGCCATTATTTTTCTTTTTGAATCCATTGATCCAATTTTGCCATCATCTCCCGCATCGCCTGCTGGTTCGCGAAGGAAGGAAGATTGGCCAGAAGCGTTTGTTTCGGCGGCTTTGCGCCTTCGCCTTTTTTCTGCAAAATTAAAATGCTCTTTGCCTGCGCTTCGTCTTTAAACAGAGTAGCCGGCAGCTGAAGAAGGGCGTTGATATACACTTTTTCCGCAAAAAACCGCTTCAGTTTATCGCTTTGGGCGCTGTCAAATAGATGGTTCGGAATCATAAAAAATAAGTATCCTCCCGGTTTTGTATGCTTGACGCTCTGCTCAATGAATAAGTGGTGGGCAAATGAGTGGCCTTCATCCGCTTTCAGCTCAAACGCTTCTGCGCCTTCGTCATTCGGATAATAGCCGACCGGCAAATCGCAGAGGACCGCATCAGCCGGTTCGATAAATAACGGCTGAAGACTGTCCTGGCAGAACAGCTCCATTTCTTTTTCCTGCAGATTCGCCTGGGCATAAGCGATCTTCAGAAGGACATCATCAATTTCAATGCCGAAGCTTTTTGCCGCTTTGTCAGAAAGCTGGTTTGCCGCGGTCAATAGAAGGTTTCCGGTGCCGCAGGCGGGGTCCAGCAATGTCAGGCCTTTTTGGCCGCCCGTAAATTTATTCACGAGGTAACTGATGAAAAGGCCGATCGTATCAGGCGTCATCTGTCTGTTCGGATGGGATTTATCTTTCAATCCTTTTAAAATGGCGAGCTGGAACGCCTTGCGGATCCATTCAGGCTCCCATTGTTTGAAGTCTGCTTTCGCAAGCAGGCTTTTAAGCTGTTCGGTTTGTTTTTCATGAAGCCGAAGCTGTTCGGCCGTTTCGAGAAAATACATCTCTCCCGCTTCCGCAAGCCCCTCAATATAAGACAGCTGAAGGCCTTCTGCTATTATTTGGGCGGCTTCATCTAAAAGTTCATAAATCTGACCGACATGGTCGTGTTGCATGCTGTTTCCTCCTTGCCATGAAAAGAGCTCCGCGGCAGCACCCGGAGCTCTTTTTCTCTCTTTACTTGATTAACGCTTTTGCAGCTTCGATAGGCTTTTCATAATTCGGGTGGTTTGTCGCTTCGCTTACGTATTCCGCATAAACGACTTTTCCGTCCTGATCAAGAACGAATACGGAACGCGCCAAAAGACGAAGTTCTTTGATGTAAACACCGAATGCTTCACCAAATGACATCTCTTTATGATCCGATAATGTTTCAACTTTGTCGATTCCGTTCGCTCCGCACCAGCGCGCTTGTGCAAACGGGAGATCGGCGCTGATTGTATAAACGTTCACATCGCCGAGTTTTGCTGCTTCTTCGTTGAAGCGGCGCGTCTGCGCGTCACATACGCCCGTGTCAATGGAAGGAATAACGGATATGATCGTTACTTTCCCTTTCATATCTGCTAATGTCTTCTCTTCTAATCCGTTTGTCAAAACCGTGAAGTCAGGAGCTTGGTCACCCGGTTTCACTTCTTGTCCGATCAGCGTCACGGCTCCGCCTTTAAATGTAATCTCAGCCATTCTGATTCCTCCCTTATCTATGTATAGCTCTATCATAGTCGAGTTTTATGCAAACTGCAAAGGTTATGCCGCATCGTAAAAAAAGCTAACTGCGGGCGGCAGTTAACTTTTCTGTTATAAATCAATATCCGTTCTTTTTTGGTTCCGGCCTTTTTCATTTTTTTTAAACATATGCTGGATGCGTTCAATCGTTTGAGGCGCGGAGTCTAACAGTTTATCAATCAAATGGGTGTTCTCGTCTAAATGAAGCATACGCACGCCGTTTGTTCCGACAATCAGAAACGCAATCGGCGTAATGGATACTCCGCCGCCGCTTCCGCCGCCGAACGGGAGCTTCTGCTCTTTTCTTTCGTCGTCCTCGGTTCTTTTTTCAGCCGGTTTTGCTCCAAACTCGCTTCCGCCCGCCGCAAATCCGAAGCCGACCTTTGAAACCGTTAAGATTACGCTGCCGTCAGGCGTTTCAACCGGATCACCGATGATTGTATTCACGTCGATCATTTCTTTCAAATTTTCCATAGCGGTTTTCATTAAACCTTGAATGGGATGGTCTGCCATGTGCGCTCCTCCTTAAACTGATGAATCATTCTTTGAAGCAGCCGGAACCGGCTGTTTCTTTCGTATGATAGAAAGTCCGTTCCGCCCGTATTTGAGCAATTTGAAAGCTGCACCTATAAGATGTCCAAAACGAAAAAAGAATATACACTGCAAATGCGTCTTGGATGCAGGCACTTGAAAAGACGGAATGACTTCGCACACCGGTTTATGTATAAAACGCAGATGGTCATACAGCAACGCCGTAATGCCTCCCTTTACGGCCCACAAGCCGCCGGCGGCGATTCCCGTAACGGCGGCGTCCTTTATTCCGATAACCGTCACCCATTCGAACTTCGTCACGCGGACTCCCGCAAGAAATGAGGCGCCGATTTGACGCATTCTGACGACCTGCTGCAGAATCATTTCTATTCTGTGAATGGTCTGTTTGACATCTTCATATGTGATTTTTTTCTTCTCTTTTTGCTGACCCTTTATTTTAGATTTTGTGTCTTGCTTGACATCAATTGACGCATCTTCGCTGTTTACTTTAATAACGGGCAGCGTTTTTTTAAAACGGATCAGCCCGTATAAGGCAGAGAGTTTAAACGTCATTTTGTCGTTATCTTTATCATGCAGATATTCGAAAGTCAGATGGATTTTCATCCTCATGAGCAGCCAGAACAAAATGAGAATGAGAATAACAGCTGCTGCGGCATATCCCATAAGCTTCACTTCCTTAGCTGCATTATCGCCAAAACAAAAAAAAATAAACCCGGATGTTTATCCGGGTTTATTGCTTTTATTTGCGGTACAGTGCTTCGTGAATCACCGTTGTGTCGGCAATAAGATCATGAATTCCCTGCTTCTTAGGCGTAAACGCAATGACAATATAAAGAATCCAGATTTTATCGATATAACGCCCCACTGCTTCCCTGAAAATGACGGTGCCCCATGTCAGCGGTTTTCCGGGCGTCAAAGAAGTGACTTTTAACCCGAAGACCATTTTGCCGAGTGTCTGATGAAACCATTTTGTCATGAACACAAAATAGGCGAGGTAGACGATCAAAGTTGTGACGGAATAGGCTGAGATTGTAAACATTCCGCTTGTTTTCGGTAAATTCATCAGTGTGAACACCGGTGAAACGATGATATGGTTAAGCCCCCAGATCACCAGCCAATCGAGAAGAAACGCCCAAAACCGGATCCAAAAGCCCGCGTAAGCCGGGTCGAGCGTCCCGTGTTGCTCGGCTTCCTCTTCTTTGCCGTGAAAGCCTTCGTAAGTTGCGTCCATTCTTTCTTCCCCCCTACTTTGCATAGAGATACATCATCCGCGGCGAACCGGATTGCGAAATGAGCTCTTTCATATTCAGAAAATCAATTTCGCTTTTAAACATTTTCGCTGCGCTCATGGAAAAGAGCGAGCCTAATCCGAATCCTTCCTCGTACGTGATGACTGAAGCGTTTTTCATATTTTTATGGTCCTTTTTCATCGCGCTGATCGTATCATCGTAAAAACCGAGATCATCAACGAGGCCGATTTTTTTCGCTTGTCTGCCGTCGTAAACACGGCCGTCGGCAATTTTTTTCACATCCGCTTTTGACATGTGCCGGCCTTTTGAAATGACATTGACAAATCCTTCATAAGAATCATTGACCATCGTCTGCATGATCTTTCTTTCTTCTTTCGTCATGTCGCGGGTCGGTGACATGATGTCTTTATGCGCGCCGCTTTTGATGGTTTCAAACTTGATGCCGAGTTCATCAGCGAGCTTAGAATAATTGACGCTTTCCATGATGACGCCGAGTGAGCCGGTGAGCGTTTCCGGTGAAGCATAGATTTTATCAGCGGCCGTTGAGATGTAGTAGCCTCCCGATGCCGCCATGGAGCCCATGGATACATAAATCGGTTTCTTCGTTTCTTTCTTTAGTTCTTCCAGTTTTTTATGTATTTCCGCGCTTTCGTACACGCCTCCGCCTGGGGAATTGATTTTCAGGACAATTCCTTTGACGCTTTTATCTTCTTTCGCACGCTCTATTTGTTTTAAAAATGATCTGTGATCATACCCGCCTGAGCTGAGCAGGCCTGCGGACTCCCCGTTATCCTCAATCGTGCCGTCCACTTCAAGCACGGCGATTTTACTGCCGGGACTTCCCTTATCAAGCGTCACTTCCTCTGTGTCATCTGTCAGGGATGCAAAGTCAGACCCTGTATCTCCGACATTTTTCAGCACCCCGACAGTCACACTTGCAATGACTGATACGCCGAAAATGCCGATGGCGATGACGAGCGCAATCCATCTTTTTGCATTCATTTGTTCTGCCTCCTTTTCTGTCACTATTCGTACGTTTTCCTGGAAAAAAAGATTCACTTTTTTCATGAAGCGCTTTCACTTAACGGATAAACAGGAAACATGTTACACTATTGCCACAGGTATTTTAACACAATATCTGATGGGAGAAAAACGTAAATATGACAGCAAAGGGGAATGGAGATATGACCGATCTTCGCCGCAATGTTTATTTTTTTCACAAACAAGACAACGAAACAAAAGAACAAGTCAGCTCTCTGAAGCAGCTTGCCAAATCGCACGGTTTTACAGTTGCGGCCCAACCGGAGGATGCCGGGATTATCGCCAGCATCGGCAGCGACGGCTCATTTCTGCAGGCCGTCAGAAAAACCGGATTCCGTGATGACTGCCTGTATGTCGGCATCGCTAAAAAAGGAAAAGCCCATTTGTACTGTGATTTTCACAGCGATGAGCCTGAAAAAATGGCGGACAGCATGACCGCGGAACAGCTTGAGGTCAGAAAATACCCGCTCATTCACGTAACAGTGGACGGCAGCAATCATTTTCACTGTTTAAACGAGGTTTCCATCCGTTCAAGCATTATTAAAACGTTTGTGATGGATGTGTTAATTGATGATCTGCACTTTGAGACCTTCAGGGGCGACGGCATGATCATTTCCACCCCGACAGGCAGCACCGCCTACAATAAATCCGTTTCAGGCGCTGTTGTTGACCCTTTGATTTCCTGCATGCAGGTATCCGAACTGGCCTCTTTGAATAACAACACATACCGCACCCTCGGATCTTCGTTTATTTTAAGCGCGGACCGGAAGCTGACACTGCAGGTGGTGCAGGACGGCAATGAGCATCCGATTATCGGACTTGATAATGAAGCGCTCAGCACGAGAAATGTCAAAAAGGTTGAGATTACACTATCCGATAAAAAAATCAAAACGGTCAAACTGAAGGACAACTCTTTCTGGGAAAAAGTAAAGCGCTCATTTTTATCATAAAAAAAGAGGACGGGCATTAACGCCTGTCCTCTTTTTCATATACGATACGGCCGCCGACGGCGGTTTTGACAGCTTCCAATTCATGAAGCTTTTTCGGGTCCGTTTTAAACGGATCGCCGCTGAGAACGGTAAAGTCGGCATCATAGCCGGAAGCTATCCGTCCGCGGCTATGTTCTTTATGGATGATTGCCGCGCTTCCCTCCGTGTAAAGCTGAATGGCTTCGTACACGGTCAGGCACTCTTTTTCATAATAGGCCGGACCTTCCGGGTGCTGCTTGCTTGTACGGAGCACAGCCGATTGAATGCCCAGAATGGGATCTGCCGGTTCTATCGGGGCATCTGAACCTCCGGCGCACAGCAGCCCTTTCGACAGCAGGGTTTTCCAGGCAAAAGCGGTTTTCATCCGCTCTTCTCCGAGCCTGTCAATCACCCACGGAAAATCACTGGCCACAAAATGCGGCTGAAGATCAAGGCCGATCGGAAGCCGGGCGGCTCTTTCCATCAAACCGTGATCTAATACTTGCGCATGAATGAGCCTGTCTAGCTGACCGGGCTTTGCCGGGTATCTTTCGATCACATCGAGCACCTTTTCAAATGCAAGGTCGCCAATCGCGTGCACGGCGATCTCCATCCCTTTCTCTCTCGCTTTATAAACAAGAGCGGCAAGGGTTTCGTCATCGTGCACCTGAACGCCGGAAACAGACGGATCATCATGATAAGGCTTTTTCAACAGGGCCGTTCTGCCGCCGAGCGCGCCGTCTGCGAAGATTTTCATCGCTCCGTATTCCAGATAAGGCCCTGTCCTTTTGTCCAGAGCGCTCCACCTGTCGACGGCTTCGTGATGAACAAGCAGATGTGCCCGAAAAGGGAACAGGCCGCTGCCTGTTAACGACTCGTACGCGGCAACGGGAACGGACGCGTCTCCGTAGTATGCCAGATCCTCGGAATGCCCGCCGGTCAGGCCTTTTGACCAGCAGTCCGTGATTGCCGTTTGAAGAGCGCGTTTGACATAGTAAAGCGAGACGGGCGGAAGAGCCTGAGTCACAAGCTCTTGGGCTTTATCCAGCAGAAGGCCTGTCGGACCGACGCTGTCCCGGACGATAATCCCGCCGTTTGGATCAGGTGTATCGTTTGTAATCCCCGCCGCGCGCAATGCGGCCGAATTGACTGCAGCGGCGTGCCTGCATACCCGCTTCAGCAGGACGGGGCGATCGGGAAAGAGCGGGTCAAGGTCATGCTTCGTTACATAAACCGGCTGTTCAAACAGATTTTCATCCCAGCCTTCGCCGATCAGCCATTCGCCATCTTCCAATTCACGCTCTGCTTCTTTTGCAGCCTGCAGTATCGCTTCTTTTGACTTCAGCTGTGACAAATCAAGGCGGAGCTGTTTCTCACCGTGTCCGATCAAATGCATATGACTGTCTGTAAAACCAGGAAACATGACAGCCCCATGTAAGTCGATTTCCTCCGTATCAGGCGAACCGTATGTCTCGCGGAGCTCCTGAAAGCTGCCCGTCTGTCTGATGATGCCGTCTTCGGTATAGACGGCTTCAGTGACATGGTTCTCGTCAAGCATTGTATAGATGGTGCCGCCGTGCCAAATCGCTTTCATCCCCGCTCACCCTTTTTCTGTATTAAGCTTTTTTATCCGCCTTCAGCCGTTCTTCACGCTGTCTCAGCTCCACCCGTCTGATTTTTGCGGATGCCGTTTTCGGCAGGCTTTCGACAAATTCAATTTCTCTCGGATATTTATAAGGCGCCGTAATCGTTTTTACGTGGTTTTGCAGTTCTTTAACAAGTTCGTCACTGCGCTTCTCATCGTTTTGTAAAACGACATAAGCTTTTACGATTGAACCTCTGATTTCATCCGGGCTCGCCACGACGGCGCATTCTTTCACTTCCGGATGCTTCACGAGCGCATCTTCCACTTCAAAAGGCCCGATTGTATATCCGGAGCTGACGATAATGTCATCATTGCGGCTTTCAAACCAAAAGTAGCCGTCCTCGTCTTTTTTCGCGCGGTCGCCTGTCAAAAAGTAATCTCCGCGAATCTGCTTCTTCGTTCTTTCAGGGTCTTTATAATATTCCTTGAATAAGGCCGGTGTGCTCAAGTGCACGGCGATATCGCCCGTTTCGCCTATTTCACATATTTCGCCTTCATCGTTTATAATTTCTACTTGATTTCCCGGTGTCGGTTTCCCCATGCTTCCGGGCTTAATGTCCATATTCTTCAGGACGCCGACTAACAGAGTGCTCTCCGTTTGGCCGTAGCCGTCTCTCACTTTAATGCCGAAATGTTTCTGGAAGATGTCAATGACTTCCCGGTTTAAAGGTTCACCCGCAGAAACTGCGCTGTGAAGGGCAGAAAGGTCATACTTGTCCAATTCCTCCACCTTGGCCATCAGGCGGTATTCAGTCGGCGTACAGCAGAAGACATTGATCTGATGGCGCTCAAGCATCTCCAGATACGTCTTGGCGTCGAATCTGCCGTGATAAATAAATCCTGTTGCGCCGCTTCCCAGAACGGCAAGCAGCGGGCTCCATACCCATTTCTGCCAGCCGGGCGCCGCGGTGGCCCAGACTGTATCGTCTTCAGAAATATCCAGCCATGCACCGGCGGATGTTTTTAAATGGGCAAAAGCCCAGCCATGTGTATGTACAACGCCTTTAGGCTGGCCGGTCGTTCCTGAAGTATAGGATAAAAACGCCATGTCCTCTCTAGTTGTATCAGCGGTTTGAAAACTGTCTCCGTCCGCTTCAATCGTTAAGAGGTTTTTCCAGCCGGCATCATTTTCACCAATGGCCAATGTCACGAGCTGATCGGTTTTCACCTCATCAAACGCGTTTATAAATGAAGGATAAACGATAACGCCTTTCACTTC
Organism: Bacillus siamensis KCTC 13613; assembly: GCF_000262045.1. Taxonomy (GTDB): domain Bacteria; phylum Bacillota; class Bacilli; order Bacillales; family Bacillaceae; genus Bacillus; species Bacillus siamensis. The sequence continues at coordinate 121,733 of NZ_AJVF01000041.1, read as the reverse complement.
GGCGTGTTTAATGCGGTAGTCCAAATCTTTGGCGCGAAGCATCTCCGAGCAAGGAATGACGACCATCCCCGCTTTTAAGATCGCTAAATACACAGCATACGCTTCAAGCACTCTCGGAACCATGACAATCAGCTTATCGCCTTTTTCAAATCCGAGACCTTTCAGGCGGGCTCCGATTTTATTCGTTTCTTCCATCAGTTTTTCATATGTCCAGACTTTCTTGCTGCCTGTTTGATCTTCCCAAATAAGCGCGTTCTTCTCTTTGGAACGGCTGAACTTTTCGATTTCATTTACTAGGTTATAGTTCTTTGGGGCGATTAAATCTTCTCGTTTTAACACGAACAACTCCTCACTTTCTTTCCCTATTATACATAAACATAGGACGTAACAATAAAGATATGCATAAATTGCTTCATGCCTTCTAGCTTTATTCATGAAAAAAGAGCGGGGAATTCCCCGCTCTCTTAGCCATTATGTGAAGTTGTGATTAAAACTGCTGCTGGCTGCTTCCGCCCATGCTTTGCTGAGCAAAAGAAACAAGACGTTTTGTGATTTCTCCACCGACAGAACCGTTGGCGCGAGAAGTTGTTTCCGGTCCAAGGTTTACACCGAATTCAGAAGCGATTTCATACTTCATTTGGTCGATAGCTTGTGCAGCTCCTGGCACTAAAAGCTGGTTGCTGTTTCCGCTGTTTGATTGTTGTGACATGTGTATCACCTCCTTGTGAGTATAGAATGTGATAAAACACATGTCCTCATTCAAAAAAACTTTGGTAATTGTATACAGTTCTAAAACAGGCCGGCAAATTTATCGTGAGCTTCTTGTTCCGAGTAAACAGTAATAGTTTCAATACCGGCTGCCGCCTCTGCAATCAGCGGTTCAAAATCAACAAAGCTTTCGAAATGCTCGATTTTTTCTTTTTTCGGGCGTGTTTTCGGACTTGGCGGCGTAAAGATGGTGCAGCAGTCCTCAAACGGCTGAATGCTTGTTTCATAAGTGCCGATTTCTTTTGATTTCTCGATGATTTCTGTTTTGTCCATTCCGATCAAAGGACGCAAAATCGGCGTTGCCGTAACGGCATTGATCGCATACATGCTCTCAAGCGTCTGGCTTGCCACTTGGCCGAGGCTTTCCCCCGTAATGATCGCGAGAGCTTTTCGTTCTTCTCTGATTCTGTCCGCGATTTGCAGCATGAGACGCCGCGTCGCCGTCATCGTATAGTTTTCCGGAATTTGTTTTTGGATGAGCTCCTGCGTCTTTGTAAACGGTACGATATGAAGCGTCATACTGCCTCCGAACTTTGCGAGGCATCCCGCGAGGTCCATAACCTTTTGCTTTGCCCGTTCGCTCGTATACGGCGGACTGAAGAAGTGCACGGCCTCCACTGATAATCCCCGTTTCATCGCGTAAAATCCGGCGACCGGACTGTCAAAACCGCCGGAAAGCATCAGCATCGCTTTACCCGCAGAACCGACGGGAAGGCCTCCTGCGCCTTTTTCATTACGAATGGTCAGGAATGTGGCTTCCTCCCTGATTTCAATCCGAAGCGGAATATCAGGATTTTTCACATCGACGGTTAATCCATCCGTGTTTTTCAAAATATGGCCGCCGATCTCAGCGTTCATTGCGTTCGTATCTAATTCAAACTGCTTGTAAGCCCGTTTGGTCTCGACCTTAAACGTATTCCCCGGTTTATATTGGCCTTCCATCGCGGCTAATGCCGTTTTTTTAATCTCTTCAAGCTTGCTTTCGCATTTAATGGCGAGACTGAAGCTTTGAATGCCGAATATATTCTTTAATAAGGAACAAATTTCCTCCGGGTTTTCTCCATTAAGTGTAATTGACATCCGATCCCGGTTTGAAAAGTATTTTACCTTTTTATAATCCTTTAATACCAGGCGGATATTCTGTTTTAATCTCTCAATAAAACTGCGTCTGTTTTTTCCTTTTGTGGATATTTCACCAAAACGGATTAAAATATGATCGTAATTCATTTGCTACCTCATCATTTTTTTTAGTTTTTGAACAGCCGGCGCCAGCGCGGCCATAAACGGTTCTGTAATATCAGCCGTATGGCTGAAGTTCAGGCTGACTCTGATGCTGCTTGATGCAATCTGTTCGCCTTTATTCATTTGCAGAAGAACACGGCTCGGCTTGTGCTCTCTTGCCGAACATGCCGCGGTCGTTGAGACATATATTCCTTTTTCCTCCAGCATGTGCAGCAGCACTTCCGCCTTGACGCCCGGAACGGAAAAATTAATGATATGCGGGGCGCTGTTTTTTACGGGAGTGTTGATGACGATCCCCTCCGTCCCGTTCAGCCTTTCCATCAGCGCATTCTTAGCCGCCTCCATAGAAGAAAGCCGCTCATTCATGTCACGTGCAGAAAGATTGACCGCTTTCGCAAGGGAAACGGCGCCTGATGTATGTTCTGTCCCGGCACGGATGCCTTTTTGCTGGGAGCCGCCCGTCATAAGCGGAATGAGCCGCGTTCCCTTTTTGACGATAAGCGCCCCGGTTCCTTTTAAGCCGTGAAATTTATGCCCTGAAATGGTGCAAAGGTCGATACCCGCTTCTTCTATAGACAGCGGGACTTTATGAATGCCCTGTACATGATCAACATGAAACAGAATATTCCGGTGCTGTTTTAACAGCCCTCCGATTTCTTTTACGGGCTGAATGGAGCCGACTTCATTATTAACATGCATAACACTGACGAGTATTGTGTCCGGCCTGATGGCCGCTTTTACATCTTCTAAAGAAACGATGCCGTCTTGGTCGGCCGGAAGATATGTGACCTCAAAGCCAAACAGATCTGTCAGCTGATCAAGCGTTTCCGTCACGGAAGGATGCTCAATCGCTGAAGCAATGATATGTTTTCCTTTACTCATGTTTGCCCAGGCAGCTCCCTTTAACGCAGCGTTGTTCGCTTCAGTCGCGCCTGATGTAAATACAATATCATAATTTTTCAAACGCAAGGTTTTTTTTATTTGCTGAGCGGCAGCTTCAAGGAGCTGTTCCGTCTCAGTTCCTAATCGGTGCAGGGACGAAGGATTGCCGAAATACCGGCTGCTCGTCTGTTTGTACACATCCAATACCTCTTCATACGGCTCGGTCGTTGAGCTGTTGTCTAAATATATCATTTTTTTTACTCCTTTTATGAAAACGGTACATCGTATGATATTTATGCTACCATAACAAAAGTAAATATAAATTCGCAATAAATCGAGTATTGACTTCTCTGTACATTGCCATATAATAAGTAATGTTCGTTTTGTTATATTGTCTGACAATTAATTGACAGAATATTTCAACATAGTATTTAGGAGGACTTTTATGAAACACTCACTACCTGTCAAAGATACCGTTATTATCGGTTTCATGCTTTTCGCACTTTTTTTCGGGGCAGGAAATATGATATATCCGCCGGAGCTTGGACAAGCGGCTGGGCATAATGTCTGGAAAGCGATGGGCGGTTTCTTACTGACCGGCGTTGGTCTGCCGCTTTTGGGTATCATCGCCATCGCATTAACGGGTAAAGATGCAAAAGGGCTTGCCGATAAAGCTCATCCGGTATTCGGCACTATTTTCACCGTTGTGCTTTATTTATCAATCGGACCGCTTTTTGCGATTCCGAGAACCGGAACCGTTTCATATGAAATCGGTGCAGTTCCGTTTTTGCATGGTGTTCCCGAAAGACTGTCGTTATTTGTTTTCACGCTAATCTTTTTTTCCATTACGTATTATTTAGCTCTTAATCCTTCCAAAATCGTGGACAGAGTCGGAAAGATTTTGACTCCTATTAAATTCGGTATTATTTTAATCATTGTCGTAAAAGCCATTGTCACTCCGATGGGCGGACTGGGCGCCGTACATCAGGCATATTCCGGAACACCGGTATTCAAAGGATTTTTGGAAGGCTATAAAACAATGGATGCGCTCGCTTCGATCGTCTTCGGTGTTGTTGTCGTCAACGCTGTTAAAAGCAGGGGCGTCACCCAGCGTAAAGCGCTCGCGGCCGCTTGTATTAAAGCGGGTCTTATAGCAGCGGCAGGTTTGACATTCATTTATTTATCTTTGGCCTATTTGGGAGCGACAAGCACGGACGCTGTAGGGCCGCTCGGCGAAGGCGCAAAGATTTTATCAGCTTCATCTGATTACCTGTTCGGTTCACTGGGCAACATCGTTCTCGGCTCTGCCATCACCGTTGCGTGTTTAACGACAAGCATCGGGCTTGTTACATCTTGCGGCGAATATTTTTCAAAATTGATTCCCGCTTTATCATACAAAATGGTGGTTACGATTGTCACGCTCTTCAGCCTGGCGATTTCAAATTTCGGGCTTGCTGAGATCATTGCATTTTCAGTTCCTATTTTATCAGCCATTTATCCGCTGGCGATTGTCATTATCGTCCTTTCCTTTATTGATAAAATCTTTAAGGAAAGACGGGAAGTTTATATCGCCTGCCTGATCGGAACCGGGCTCTTCAGCATTCTGGACGGCTTGAAGGCAGCCGGCATTCCGCTCGGATCATTAGATTCATTCTTAAACGCAAATCTTCCGCTTTACAACATGGGAATCGGCTGGGTGCTTCCCGGGATCGCCGGAGCGCTCATCGGCTGCATTATCACGCTTTTTACCAGCCCTCCTATCGAATTAAATAAAGTGAAATCGTAACATTCAGCGTCTGCGGCTTGACGATATCAGCCGCAGGCGCTTTTTATATTCCGTGAGAAACAAAAAAACTGCCCCTCTGATGTACATCAGAGGAGCAGTTTTTGCCTGTACGGCTATGAAGCGGATTGATCAGCTTTAATTTTTTTTACGGCGCCGGGAGCTGCTTTTTCAACAGCTTCTGCTGCCATCTCATAAGCCTCATTATAGCTGTAAGCGTAAAACAGCCGTTCAGCTTCTTTCAGCTGTTCAGATAAAATGTGGTTCTGGCTTCGGAAGCGATTGCCGTACTGAATGATCCGCTCAATAAGCTTCACCTGAATGACAAGTTCCTTCGCCTCTTCGCTGACTTCTTCAACCATCTTTTCAGCTTCGGTAAGGTGTTTGGCGGCTTCCTCCATGTTCAGCGGCAGCTCTTCCAATTGGCTGACGGTTTCTTCTATATGATGATTTGCCGTCTCCAGCTTGTCCTTGACCTGCTCGGGAATCCCCGGCACATTGCTTTTTTGCAGCATTCTGGCCGTATCAGAAATGGTTTTCCGAAGATACGTCAGCGTTTCCCGCGCCTGCAGTTCTTCTTTTCTGAGCGCCTGCAGATTTTCACGGTATTCGGCATGTTCTTTCTGAGCCTCTTCCATCTGTTTTTCGATGGCTTCGACTTCCTCAATCAGCAGTGAGTAAGCGACATGCTCACCGTCGAGTTTTTCTCTCGCCTGCTCAAGAAGCCTGCCGATTGTTTCCATCTGTTTTTCGAACGCGTTCTGTCTGCCGATTTCTCCCGCCGTCAGCTGATAGCTTTCCTTGACGAGCTCTGTTTCGGCTTTTGTGCGCTCTTTTTCGTCCTCAAGCTTCTCATACGCGATGATCAGTTCAGGCATTTTGCTTAAGACGGACTGACCGGCTTCCACTTCGCCTTCCAGCTGTTCATACATCGATTGAATGGTTTCATCAATCAGCTGAAGAATGGCGGACGCTTCGTCGACATCCAATTCTTCCAAAAGCGCATTTTCGGCCCGTTTCACTTGATTTGTGAGTGTTTCCAGCTCTTTTTCGATTTGAATATGCTCCAGTTTGTAGCCTTTTTCCGTCATTTCCCGGTAGCCGTCTTTCAGCTTGGCAATTTGGTTCGGCACGGTCTGTTTACAGTCCGCGAGCAGTTTCGGAACGTCATTTATGTATGTTTGAAGCTGATCCAGCCTGCGGTCCTGTTCAAGCAGCACTTTTCTCGCTTTGATGTAATTGCCGCCTTCCGTCTCTTCTTCAAACTCTTTTATGCCGCTCCAAATTTCATCGAGATCCGTCTCCAGGCTGTTATAAAGCTCACCGTAGAGATGGCTGTACGCCAGAAGGTTTTTCCGCGCTTTTGAATACCGCTCACGCACCTGTTCAATCTCTCCGCGGCTTTTTTCCTCACTCGTCACAAGGTCGCTGATCTCACGCAGTATGCCTTCTATATTTGATTCAGCGGCGGTGAGGAGGTCGTCGATGTGGACAAGCACCTGATTCGCCTTTTTAAACCGGTATTTGTCGGCGTTCTCTTCGGCATCATAAAGGAGCTCTTCTACTTTCGGCAGATGGGCTGTGACAATTTCATCCCACTCTTCACGCCATCTTTCAAAGAACTCTTCCGTCTCTCCGGTCATTTTCAGATGTTTGATCTTGGACATTTCTTCCACTATCGAACGGTTTAAAATTTCAATCTTCCATGACTCCAGCCGGTCAATTTCCGTATAAATTTTTTTCCTGAAAAAGTAGCCCGCCGCAAAGAGCGCGAGCAGTATAACCAATAATCCGATGACTAACTCCATAATGAGCCCCCTTGTTGTTCTCTTAATCTGTCAGGGTGTTTTATGTATTCAGAAAGATTTCAATATATGTATTGAGAAAATCTGTCGTTTTCATTGTTATTATGATACCATGTAACCAACATTTTTTGACCAGAAATCAAAAACTTTTTGCATAATTTCGGCAGGATTCTGCAATTTTTTAATGGAGTGACACAAATGGAAAAACGAGACGCTCATATCCACACGCCTTTTTGCCCTCACGGCTCGGAAGACACGCTGAAACAATATGTCGAAAAAGCCCTGGAAAAAGGCTTTGACTCGATCACATTTACAGAGCATGCCCCCCTTCCCCCGTCTTTTCAAGATCCTGTACCGCTTCAAGACAGCGCAATGGATCTCAGACAGATGGAGGCTTATTTGGAGCGGCTGTCACAGCTGAAAAAGGAATACAAGGGGCAGATCAGCATTCTGACGGGGCTTGAAACCGATTTTATCACAGGGTATGAAGAAGAAACCGCGGCGTTTCTTAACACATACGGCCCCTCACTGGATGACGGCATTTTATCCGTTCATTTTTTGAAGGCCGGTCCGTCTTATATATGCCTTGATTTTGATGAGCATGCGTTTCAGCAGCTGGCCGCGCACTTCGGCAGCGTTGAAGCCGTATATGAGCAATACTATAAAACCGTGTATTCTTCCATTGTAACACCGCTCGGACCATTTAAGCCAAAACGGGTCGGCCATATCACGCTCGTCAAAAAATTCGCGCGCCTTTTCCCTTACAGCATGTCACCTCAAATAAGAGAGCTTGCGGCCCGCTGTCTTGACGCCGTGAAAGAGCACGGAATGGAGCTGGATGTGAATACATCCGGACTCAGAAAGAAGTTTGCCGGGGAAGTATATATAGAGGATTGGATGGCTGAGACGGCGAAGCAAAAAAAAATCCCGCTCATATTCGGGTCGGATGCCCATCAAGCGGAAGATGTCGGCAGTTCCTATGAAACGTACAAAAGCATCGTCACTTCATAAGCGCCGCATCGGGACGGCGGAACACGCTTTCGATCCAAATCTTCACCTCTTCAAAATACCTTTTATAAAAGTACGGCTCATGAGGCTGCATATAGAGCACCTCCGTAATATATTGAGGCTGGAGATACGGCATCATCAAGAGGGATTTCAATTGCAGAATAAAATGCGGCACGGGCAGCGTCAGCCGTTTGTGGCGTGACTGCCCTTCTTCAATCACCAGCTGGAAAATATATTTTTCTTTCATTAAGTAAGTAGACATAATTTCCCTGATAAGCACGGAATCAATCGTCACTTCCCGATACACAAAACGTGTTAATTGACGATGATCGTGCTGATAGGATAAAATATCGAAAATCACCCGCAGGATGCGTTCCTGCGCGTCTTCACCGTTCACACTGCCGGCGGCTTTTTCCAGCGCTTCAGTATAGCCTTCGTAAAACTCGGAAACTAAATGTTCCATTAATCCGCCTTTCCCTTTAAAATAGTAGGAGATGTGCGCAACATTTACATCAGCTGACTTTGCGATTTCACGGACGGACGTGCCGGAATAGCCTTTTTGGTTAAACAGCAGGACAGCGGCGTTAATAATTTTGTCTTTGGTGCTTACTTTCATACGGCTCACCCCTTTATGTGTTTACAATTCAAGCAGAAAGGCGCCGTTCCTGTAAGAACTTCTCGACAAATGCCGGCAGAACGGCCGGAACTTTGTTTGATATTATAGAAAAAGTGAGGGTTTTCCATGTTTCATGTCGAAAAACAGTCCGGAGATAAAGAAAAAAGTTATCAGCTTCTGCTTAAACAGCTCGAAGCCATGACAGAAGATGAAACGGATGCGATCGCAAATTACGCGAATGCGTCAGCGCTTTTATACCATTCATTACATGAGGTCAATTGGGCGGGGTTTTACTTCGCTAAAGAGGGCGAGCTTGTACTCGGACCATTTCAAGGACTTCCTGCCTGTGTGCGCATTCCGTTCGGCAAAGGCGTATGCGGCACTGCCTACTCCAACGGCGCCGTGCAGCGGATTGCCGATGTGAATGCGTTCCCGGGACACATTGCCTGTGACGCGGCTTCCCAGTCAGAAATCGTCCTCCCGATCCGCGTAAACGGAGAAGTGATCGGTGTGCTGGACATTGACAGCCCCGTGAAAAACCGTTTTGATGAAACGGACGAAACCTATTTAGCAAAGTTTGTTGAAACGCTTGAAAAACGATTAGGATAAAAAAGGAGTTCGGCCCGCAGGCCGGCTCCTTTTTTACGTCGCCGTGCTGTTTTGATGGATGATCAGCCGGTTTTTACCGCTCCGTTTGGCGATATAAAGCGCCTCGTCCGCTTGCTGAACGAGCATTTTCAACGGCTTAGGGCCAGTCTTTGACCAGCAGGAAACGCCGCAGGAAATCGTTACTCGCGGCTCGGTGTTTTCCCGGATGGCGCGGACGAGCCTTTTGGCAATGCGCTCTCCGGATGACACGTTGATGTTCGGCAGATAGACAGCCAGCTCTTCGCCTCCCCATCTCGCGGCAACATCGTGCTCCCGGATATGGTTTTTCATAACGGAGGCCACCTGAATGAGGATCGAATCTCCCGTTTGATGTCCGTATGTATCATTAATGTGTTTGAAATTATCAATATCAACGAGGATAAATACACCCCGTTTATGGATTTTCATGCTGTATTGAATTTTCTCATCTAAATAGGTTCTTGAATACAGCTCCGTCAGCTGATCTGTCTGAACAAGATGCTCAAGCCTGTCGCGCAGCATGGAGTTCGTTACAGCCAATGTCGCATGGTGAATGAGCGCTTGAAAAAGCTTATACATTTCAAACGTAAAAGCATACAAATCCTTTTTCAATAAAATCGCAAATCCGAAGACGGTGTCATTTTCGATCATCGGCACCGCCATCAGCGAACCGTAGCCATTTTCGCCGAATACGTTCTTTCCGCTGCCGATAAACACACCCTTTTCTCCCTCGAACAGCTTTTCTTTCACAATGCTGATATACGGGTTGGCGCGTTCTGTCTTAAAAAAGGCGGTATGTCCGGGAAGCAGATTTTGCGTCTCAAAATGATCAATATGAAAAAAAGCCACTTCTTCGGCGTAAAACGATTGGGTCATGATGGCGGCGAGCTCCCGCATCGTATCAGTGAGCCTGAGACGCTGATTCAGCTGGCGCGATGTTTCATTAATGAGCTCCAGATTCGCAATGCTTTTTTTCGATTGCTCATACAGCTGCGCATTTTCAAATGCTTTTCCCGCTGCGCCTGTAAGCAGCAGCATTTCACTCAGCGTGCTGCACGAAAGCGCGGCGTCCTGCATTCCCTCCGTCTTCAGAACCCCGTAAGTCCCCTGCTGGCCTTTGATCGGCAGGTAAGCAGATGACCTGCCTTTCCTGAGCATTCTGCCTGATAAAAACACCTGCAGGGCAAACTGATCGGCGTCTTCTCCGTCCATATGCAATTCTTTTGCGGGGAGCTGTCTGTCCGTATCCTGGTCCTGCGAGATGAACAGTGAAAAACGGAAAGACTGGAAAGCCTTCCTCAAACTCGCCTGCAGTTTTTCCAATACTTCATCCTGATCTAAAAGCGAATGGAACATTTCTGTCATTCTGTGGATTTTCCGCTGATGCTTTGTTTTGTCAAACAGCCCGCTCTGTCTCACAGATTGATTGATAAATTGAGTAACGAGCTCAGGCAATGATTCCGGGATCGGCAGCCCGCCTTCCGTGCGCAGATAAAAGGATCTGCCGGACGTCTGATTCCTGATCATAAAACGGCCGTCACTCTCTTTCAGCGGAGCATAATTCGGTTCCTCTTCTGTTTTTATGGTGAAACGTGCTGATTCAGCCGGTGAAAGGGTCAATGAAAGAGATGTAAAGCAGGATTCTAGAGCTGAGGCCAGCCATAACAGCGAGTCGGATAATGAGACGGATTCAGATTTCGTTAAGAAAAAAGAAAGCATTTTCTGATGAAAGGCCGTCACTTCATCGATTGTTTGTTTTTTCATTTTTATCACCTAAACATGTACTACTCATTTTTGTACATTATATCATAAACCGGCAGTCTTCATGGAGAAATGGTTGACGGCGGCGGAGAAAAATCATATAATGTTCTTTGTGTGAAATATTGCAGCCTTTTTGTTCAGCTTCTGTGTTTGCATTTTGTTCCTTAGCTGTAAGGTGTATCGTGTAACTCTCTGCTGCTGGAGCGAGGATACATGAAAACAAAATGTGCACGGTCGGATCGAACAGACGGTTTTTATTTTCCACAAAATAAAACCAAAGGAGGAGTCACATTATGGCTCGCTATACAGGTCCATCATGGAAACTGTCCCGCCGCTTAGGAATCTCTCTTAGCGGTACAGGTAAAGAATTAGAAAAACGCCCTTACGCACCAGGTCCCCACGGTCCGGGACAGCGTAAAAAACTATCAGAATACGGTTTGCAATTGCAAGAAAAGCAAAAACTTCGTCACATGTACGGTGTAAACGAACGTCAATTCCGTACATTGTTTGACAAAGCTGCAAAAATGACTGGTAAACACGGCGAAAACTTCATGATTCTTTTAGATGCACGTCTTGATAACGTTGTGTACAAGCTTGGTCTTGCGCGCACTCGCCGTCAGGCACGCCAATTAGTTAACCACGGTCACATCCTTGTTGACGGAAGCCGCGTTGACATTCCGTCTTACCAAGTAAAACCTGGTCAAACAATCGGTGTTCGCGAAAAATCAAGAAACCTTTCTATCATCAAAGAATCTGTAGAAGTAAACAACTTCGTTCCTGAGTACCTTACTTTCGACGCTGAAAAGCTTGAAGGTACATTCACTCGTCTTCCAGAGCGCTCTGAGCTTGCTCCGGAAATTAACGAAGCGCTTATCGTTGAGTTCTACTCTCGTTAATTGAAATGCTCTTTAAAGAGCATTGGATTAGACCCTAGAAACGTTGTTATATCAACATTTCTAGGGTTTTTCTTTTGGGCTGTCAGAATGGTGGACAGATGCCCCCTCTCTTTATTAAAAAAAGCCCCTGTCCGGGGCTTTTTTATGTGCCAACTGGCCACTCTGCTAATTTTAAAGTACCGACCGGGCGCTCTGTTATTTTAACATCTGATGATTCTTGATTAATCTTAACTGCAGCTAAACCACTTAACGTAACAAAGATTAGGGCTGCACAAAGAATCATTTTTTTCAATTATAATCCCTCCAGGTGCCTCATTTTCTCCTCGGCTAAAATAGCATGTTTAGGAAATTCAATGCTTCTTTTATAAGGCATTATTGTTCCTGCTGGTTATTTTGATGGGCTGAAATCGGCCGTATACGGATGATTTAAAGCTCATCACTCTGGTGAGTTCTGTAATAATTCTCAGCAGTATAGATATTCCATTCCCAAAAACTTGATCCCTGAGATAAAATATACCTATCTAAAAATATCTCAAAATTAAGTTGCATTGGTTCATACTCAATAAATCCGCGGAACCATAAATAGTTTGGATCTATGGACATTTTGGTTTTGTCAATTAACAAATAACATCCGTCTAACAGATGTGCGACGGGAATAAACTGAGGCTTTAAAAAATCATTTTGCATATACTTTTCAATCTCTTCTAAATTAAGAATATGCAAACCCCCACCTACATTCTCACCGTAAATCAACGATTCAAATATTCTGGCTCCGTTATGCAATTTTAAAAAGGTTTTATAATCTTCAGGAAGTGAGACTTTTATTTTCTTCTCAAAACTCTCAATCTCCAGATCTGTTGCGCCTTTAGAGAAAGTACATTCTGTTTCTAAAAGCGTTCCTTCATTACCTAAAATTTTCAAGCGGCCTTTTTCATCAATTAATTCTTTTAGACCTTGGAGCGTTTTTTCAACAAAAACTGCCATTGAGCCACCTCTTACTTATTAATATTTATCCCACCAAGGATTTAATAGGTTTTGATGCATATCACGAGGGAGAGGATACAAATTATTAAAGTTATTCTTTCCCCCTTACTTTAGCGGAAGCACATGGAGAATATCGAATGAACTCCAATTCCACTTTGGATCACCGTATGTGTCGATATACTTCTTTATATAGTTACCTCGATCCGTTCTGCTATCCCATTTAGTTCTTTTATCGACAGGTACAACCGGGAAATTTGCTTTAGCCGGTAAAGGCATTGTTTTTTTGCTGTGAGTATTTATTATCTCCGGATACAGCATTGCTATTTTATTCGCAAGAGCAGGAGCCGACGTTCTAGTGGAAGTATCAGGAAGTGAACCTTTCCAACCGGCTACCGAAGTATGTTGGGACATAAAAAACTTTGTCTTTTTAGGATAATACGACTTTGAATATGATTTACCTACTTTAATATCCTTCCCTAAAAATTCTCTGTTATGGAGAAAAACCTTTCTATATTTTCCGCTATAAGTGCTACTTTCATATAAATCGTTTCTTGCTTCGATAACTATCGGCTTTTCGCCAACTATGCTTGCTATTTAATTGTTAAACCCTGACCAATTTTCCTTTTCACTTTTCGTAATCCCCTTAACGCAACCTAAGAATCATCCCGACTGACTAACTGTTTGACTTTGTACCCGATAACAGCAAGATAAACTACAATAATACAAATCAACGCATCAGGTCCAAAATTAGTTTGCGAAATTAAGTAAACACTTACCACACCGAAAACGATGTACATCATAATGTCAAAAATAATAATTTTCTCAGTAGTCATTTTGTTTTCCCCCATCTGCCTCATTCAAGGTGTTATTTTTAACCACCCATATATTATCAAAAATATAAAAATCATGTTAACACACTATCACAATAAACTGCACTTGAAATAAAGCCAGTAATGGTGACTATAAAATCATTTTAAATTTCTAAACCGAACTTAAGAAGTTCCCGATGATTCACAGAATAAAAAAAGCACCCAATCCGGGTGCTTCATACATTAAAATCATCGGCCTTCCTTCTTCAATCACACCATACTCAGCTGCGGTTCGAATAATTCATAGTGAATCGATTCCGGCGGTGTATTGAATTCAGAAATCAGCTTTTTCATTTCTTTAATGAATGACGGTGATCCGCACAGGTAAAAATCAGCATCTTTTTCTGTCATCACTTCTTCTAACAGCTGTTTGTCAATCCGGCCTTCCCGAAAGCGAATGTTTTCTGAACGGTCTTGTTCGGACGGCTCGCTGTAAATAAAGACGGTGTCAACGGATGAATGTTCCGCGGCTTCTTCCGCTTCATGCCGCAGCGCATGATACTCGCCGCTCCTTGCCGCATGGATAAAGAGAACGTTGCGCTGCGGCTGGGTTTCGGCAACCGTCTTTAACATGCTGATCATCGGGGTAATTCCGACACCGGCACTGATGAGAACAAGATTCTTTTTGGAATCAGGGTCTAATATGAAGTCTCCGGCCGGAGCGCTGATCTCAATTGAATCTTTTTCATGTAATTGGTCATGCAGATAAGAGGAAACAACCCCTTCTTTTTTAACGGAAATCCGGTAATAATCCTTATCGGACACATCGGATAAGCTGTACTGGCGGATATGTGTATAACCCGTATCCGGAATGTATACTTTTACACTGATATATTGTCCCGCTTTGAATTCGGGGAGAACTTGTCCGTCTTCCGGTTTTAAATAAAAAGACATGATCTCTTTGCTTTCTTTTACTTTTTTATCAATTTTAAACACCTTATAGTCTTTCCAGCCGCCTTTTTGTGTTTCCGCTTGTTCATACATCTCCTTCTCAATCCCGATAAATGCGTCTGCAATGACGCCATATGCTTTTTCCCATGCCTGAATGACCTCAGGAGAAGCTCCGTCTTTTAACACATCCTTTATCGCGATTAACAAGTACTTGCCAACGATTGGGTAATGCTCGGGCTTAACTCCGATACTCCGGTGTTTTTGGCTGATTTGTTTCACGACGGGAACGATGTTTTCCAAGCGGTCAATATTGGCGGCGGCCGCGATCACAGCATTCGACAAAGCTGTACGCTGGGTTTTTTTCTTTTGATTCGTCTGATTAAAGACATTCAGCAGCTCAGGGTGATGCTGAAACAGAAGGTCATAAAATCGTCCTGTGATTTCTTCACCATGCTCTTTTAAGACCGGCACTGTGCTTTTAACGATTTCAATTGTTTTTTCATCGAGCATTCAGAAATCCCTCCAAAGATGTCAGCATCTCGTTGAACTGAGAAAAGAATTATGTTGAATTCTTTTTTATAAATTTCCCTGATTAAAAAGCGTTAACCATCCCAATTTGAAGCGAATTCAGGAAAAACCATACAGATACTATCCGCCCCTTATGGCAAACTCCAAAAATGTGGACTTGCCGTGGTGTACTTGTCCGTTGTCAGCATTTAATAAAGTACGGGAGGTGAGATGAATGGGTAAAAAATCGAAAGTATATTACTGTGACCCTAAGTATATTGTGACTGACACGTATACTGACAAAGAAGTGGTTTACGTATATCAGAAAGAAACAATTCATGAGGTTATTGATCCGGGCGATCCCGGGAAATGCGGATGTAAAAAGCATAAAAAAAGACACAAAAAGTAATTGGTTCGATTTCTTGCCTTATCTCAGGTTAAACACGCAAGTTTCAGCAGGCCTCCGTACCTTTTGGCTCCTCTTTTTCAGAGGGGTCTTTTTTATGTTTTATCTCCAAGCAAATACGTTGAGAGAGAGCGATCTGCCTGATATCCTTGTCATATACAAACTACACAGGAGGCATGACGTATGAGCAAAAAAATCGCAGTTCTGATAACAGACCAATTCGAGGATATTGAATATACAAGCCCGGCAGAAGCATTTAAAAAAGCAGGCCACAGTGTGGTGACCATAGATTTGGAAGCAGGAAAAGAAGTGACCGGCAAGCACGGTGAAAAAGTAAAGATTGATCAAGCGATCTCAGACGCAGACGCCGTTGAATTCGATGCGTTATTAATTCCTGGAGGCTTTTCACCGGATCTGCTTCGCGGAGATGACCGCCCGGGTGAATTTACTAAAGCATTCGTGGAAAATCAGAAACCCGTTTTTGCGATCTGCCACGGCCCGCAGCTGCTGATTGATACCGACCTTCTGAAAGGAAAAGATATCACGGGATACCGCAGCATCCGCAAAGACTTAATCAATGCCGGCGCAAATTATAAAGATGAAGAAGTCGTTGTCAGCCATAACATTGTAACAAGCAGAACACCTGACGATTTGGAAGCCTTTAATCGCGAATCATTGAATCTGCTGAAATAAGCGAATAAAAATGCACAGACCAGTTCAGTCTGTGCATTTTTTTATGGATTTATAAAGAAACACCAATAGTTAGACCTATTCTCTCCCTCATCCATAATAAGTAAAATAAAGAGTGGGTTTTTCAACACTCGACGGGGGGTTCGCTTATGTGGATAATCATTTTTCTGCTTATCATTTTAATCGGTTTTACCGGAAATATCGTCTCGCTTTTAAGAGCGCAACGGCGTGCAACTCAAAGAATGATTAAGCTTTTAGAAGAGAAAAGCCGAAAATAACCTTTCAGTGCTGTTTCATCCGTAGTAATAATAAAAATTTCGGCAGATTTCCTGAAAGATAATTTGATGCCCTGTCTCGTTCGGATGAAGGCCTTCTGACATGCACATTTTACGGAAAGCGGGATTATACGGGTCGATGAGATCTGTATCAAATAGGTCGGCATACGGTACAGAAAGCAGGGTGCAGGCTTCTTTCTGGGCTTTCACATAGTCAGCCAGCTTCAAACCCAGTTTATTTTTATCAGTATCACGGCGGACGATTTTTCCGTTTGACATTTTCGCCTGTTTCGTCGGGGTCACTGCAATGATGCTCGCGCCTTTATTTCTGTTGCGGAGCTGCTGAATGACTTGGCAGAAACCTCCGTAAAATGAAGTGATATCTTTTTCATCTGTGCCGATGGGGATGTGGCCGCACCAATCATCATCTGTTCCCTGCACGATAATGACATCTTGTCCCGACGTTTTAAGCGATTGCTGATAAATGTTATCGTTTCCGTTGTTACTCATATTGACGCCGCTGACAGACAGATTGGTGATTTCGGCGTTTGTCCGGTCTTTCAGAATGTCACCAAAGCTGTATTTCGCACGCAGCCCCCGGGCGACGCTGTCACCTAAGATCGCGATTTTCGAAGCCTTCCGCAGCCTGCTTATGCTGATGAAGTCAACGCTGATATGCCCGCTGTCCGTAATATGCAAAAGCTTGCTGCTGATATCCTGCGAATAGATTGTTTCTCCTTCAGAGTCTTGATACATTTCCTCATTCAGCTTCATTCGGCGTCATCCCTTCCTGTTTTATCCTTCGGCATGTTGTTCAAAAATCAAAAACGGACACGAACAAACAGCGTCATGTTGTCAGTTCAGTGTCCGCAGGTGATACTGGAGTTTTTATCCAGTCCCTTTATTGCCATTATAGCAGATCATATATCATCGTTTCTACAGTCAGCATTTAAAACAGCGTTTGCGGGAAGAGCGGCGTTTCTGATGGGACCGTCTTGTGCGATGTGTCCGTTTTTTGCTGCGTGAACGATGTGTCCGGTGCGTCCGTTTTTTGCTGCGTGAACGGTGTGTCCGGTGTGTCCGTTTTTTGCTGCGTGAACGGTGTGTCCGGTGTGTCCGTTTTCTGCTGCGCGAACGGTGTGTCCGGTGCGTCCGTTTTCTGCTGCGCGAACGGTGTGTCCGGTGCGTCCGTTTTTGGCTGCGTGAACGGCGCTTGCTTTTTCTGGAAACCGGTTCTTGGTGCAAATACTCCCCTAACCCTTCTCTATGAGCAACGGCGACTCCATGTTCAATTTCTTTAACAGAAATAGCGTTCAATCGTATTCACCTCCCTTTTTCTTTACACCATAACGTATGAAATGAAAGTCTCTCTTGTATAAGCTTCTCTCTCAATCCGTGATAGAAATAGTCATTTACATAACAAAAAGACCCGTGTAAACGGGCCTCTCTGTTAAAACGCAAAATACAAGAACTGATTTATTTTTTCCTTTCACTCTCCGGCTCGGGATGAATCATCACCTGTGCTTGTTTAAATTCATCCGTAATATCCCTTTCAATGCGGTCACACAAGTCGTGCACGTCTTTAATCGTCACGTGAGACGCCACGACCATGTGAAAATCAATATACTCCTGCGGGCCGGACCGCCTTGTGCGAAAATCGTGAATTTCAATAAATTCGTGATGGAATGTTTCGATAATCTCTAAAATTGTTTTTTCTTCCTCCTCTGACAAACGGGTGTCAATCAGCGGCGGAAATGCTTCTTTCATTAATTTAAACGCTTCATATATGATATACACCGCCAGCACCATACCTATAATCGGATCAAGTATGTACCACTTCGTTAATGTAACGACCAAAAGGCTTGCCGCTACGCCTAATGATGTGTACACGTCAGTCAGTAAGTGCAGGGCATTTGATTTCATTGCCACGGAATTAACCTTTACAGCTTCTCTTTTTACTAATTTCGAGACGATCAAATTAATAAGAGCTCCCGCAAGCATCACAACGATTCCCAATACCGGCAGATGAACAGGCTCCGGGTTTACCAGTTTTTGAACGCATTCATATATCATCCAAATCCCCGCCGCAAAAATCAGCATTGTTTCGATCGTTCCGGACAGATTCTCGACCTTTCCATGGCCGTACGGATGCCCTGTATCAGCCGGCTTTTTTGAAATCCTGACGGAAATAAACGCGATGAAGGCGGCGATCAGATCTAAAAGAGAATGAATGGCTTCGGAAAGTATTGCGACAGACCCGGTTACCATGCCTACCGCTATTTTGAGCATGACGACCAGAGAATTGCTTATCACTGATAAAAAAGCGATTTTAGAGGTGTTTTCCACCATGATCCTCCTCTTTTTGACTTCTTGAATTTATCGTATCAAACGGCATCCGTGTGGGTCTACGGCAACGTTTTTCACAAGAGCCATACAAGTAACTCTCCCCAAAATAAGTTGGAAAGCGACAACACGGGCGAATTGTTCTTTCAGCACTCAAGTCCCATTGACAACATACAACCGCTTACATTATAGTAGTTTCATGAATAACCACTATGGAGGATGTTTATGGAGGATGTTCTGAAAGAACTGCAGAAATTCGGATTTTCTCAATACGAATGCAAAGCATATATCGGCTTGTTGAAACACTCGCCTGTTACCGGATATGAAATCAGTAAAAGATCAGGCGTCCCCCGCTCAATGATCTATGAAGTATTGGGAAAATTAGTTGATAAAGGCGCTGTCCATATTGTGCCGTCTGATCCGGTTACATATGCCCCGCTTGCCGGAAAGGAATTAATTGACCGGCTGCGCCATGACTTCGAGAGCTCCTTCGGCTATCTTGAAGAGAAATTATTAGCGCTTGAAAGCGAGCAGGAGATGAATGTCATCCGCCGCATCAGCACAAATGATCATGTCATCAATGAATTGAAGGATATGATTGAAAAAGCCGAGGAAGAGTTGTGGCTGTCTGTCTGGGAACAGCAGATTCCCTTTATTCAAGAGGCCGTTAACAAACGCGCCGCCGAAAAATTACCCGTCTTTTCGATTGTGTTCGGCCCTCCGGAAGTGAAGCTCGGAAATACGACACATCATAATATGTCTCCTGAAGTGGCAGAAAAACGCATGGGCGGAAGATTAACGATAGCAGCACGGGATAATAAAGAAGTCTTAATCGCCAATTTTTCCCCGCAGACGAATGCCTGGGCCATTAAAACAGAAGATCCCGCTCTTGTTCTCGTGGCCATGGAATATATGAGGCATGACCTGATGTTTGCGGAGCTTGTGAAAGAAGTCGGAGCTGAAAAAGTTGAAGGTCTGATGAAACAAAACCATTCTTTATTTCATGTCGTCACCGGAAATCGGTTCATTTAAATGTGAACCGTATTTTCTTTGATTTTTTCATTAGTCGTTATTATTATAATCTCTAAGGAAGGAGTATAAAAATGATTCAGACAGAAGTGCAAAAAACCGCCGTTTCCCGGGAAATGAACGATACGTTTTTACAGGGGGTGCGGGATTGTGTGCCTACACTGCTGGGCTATATGAGTGTCGGTTTTGCTTTTGGCATTGTTGGCGTTGCCTCACACCTCAGTATTCTTGAAATTTGTTTGTTATCCTTGTTGGTCTATGCCGGCGCCGCCCAATTTATTATTTGCTCACTCCTTGTTTCCGGGAGTCCGATTTCTGCCATTATTTTAACGACGTTCATCGTCAATCTGCGGCACCTGCTCCTGAGCCTGACCATCGCGCCTTATTTCACAAAATACTCTTTGGTGAAGAATATCGGCTTCGGTGCTTTGCTTACTGACGAATCTTTCGGGGTAGCAGTGAACAAGGCGGTTCAGAACGGCAGGCTGTACGATAAGTGGATGAATGGCCTCAATATAACCGCCTATGCGTGCTGGGTTATTTCTTGTGTGATGGGCGGGCTTCTCGGACAATGGATATCTGATCCTTACGCCCTCGGTCTGGACTTTGCTTTGCCCGCTATGTTTGCGGCGCTTTTGGTGCTGCAATTGCAGTCGTCCGCATCGGAAAAGCTGAAACACAGCCTCTCCCTTATTCTCTATATGATCATTTTTATGATCTTGTTATCGTATTTCGTCCCGTCACACATCGCGGTCATCGTCTCAACCGTAATTGTGGCAACAATCGGGGTGGTGACGGACAAATGAGCATCAGCACGCAAATGATCTGGATTATACTCGGCTGCATGATTGTTACGCTTGTGCCGCGCATTGTTCCTTTTATATTTGTCCGGAACATTCAGATGCCGGAATTGGCTTTAAAGTGGCTCTCCTTTATTCCGCTTTGTATTTTGACCGCCTTGGTAACGGAAAGCATGATCGTAAAAACAAACAGCACTTTGACCTTTGATTGGAAAGCAATGATCGTCCTCATCCCGACATTGCTTTGCGCAATGCGGACGAAAAGCTTATCCATCACGGTTATTACAGGTGTTGTACTGATGGCCGCCGTCAGACTGATATGGTGACAAACAAAAGCCTCCATCCCTTGGGAATGGAGGCTTTTGTTTTATGAGGTCGGATTTTCTTCTTCCGCCTCAGTTTCTTCGGCTTTGACTTCGGCGTTCATGCTTTGCTGCTGTTCCCAATGATCCCGCTGCAATCTTTCTTTCGCAATGGTAAACATGAAATTCATGGCGCAGCGCCCCTTCCCTGTTTTGCTTATACTACGTACTGTACTCATTTCCCGGTGCAGTATTCGCAAAACATAAAAAAGCAGCCTGCCGCATTGAGCGGCCGGACTGCTCTTTATTTTCAGTATGTGATCAGGAAGTATTTTTTCTTTCCGCGGCGCAGTACGGTAAATTGATCTTCGATACGGTCTTCCGCCGTCAGCAGATGACCGATATCCGTCTGGCGCTCTCCGTTAATGTAAACAGCCCCGTTTTGAATGTCTTCTCGGGCCTGCCGTTTTGAAGGCGACAACTTAGATTCCACAAGCACGTCTACTAAAGACAGTTCTTCAGAGCGGTCTTTTTCAAGTGAAGGCACGTCTTTAAAACCTACCTTGACGTCTTGAGCGGAAAGCTCTTTAATATTGCCGCTGAACAGCGCCTGAGAAATATGAACGGCCTGCTCAAACGCTTCACGGCCGTGTACAAGTACAGTCACTTCTTCAGCAAGACGTTTCTGCGCTTCCCTTTTCTCTGGAGCCGTCTCCGCTTTTTCAGCATAAGCTTCAATTTCCTCTTTTGATAAGAAAGTAAAGTATTTTAAATATTTGACGACGTCACGGTCATCTGTATTGATCCAGAATTGGTAGAATTCATACGGCGATGTCTTTTCTTTATCAAGCCAAATCGCGCCGCCTTCTGTTTTGCCGAATTTCGTGCCGTCAGCTTTTGTGACGAGCGGAATGGTAAGGCCGAACGCTTTCGCCCCTTCTTCTTCCGATTTTCTGATCAGTTCAAGACCTGCCGTGATGTTGCCCCACTGGTCACTGCCTCCGATTTGGAGTTTGCAGTTCTTTTCTCTGTACAGATTCAGAAAATCGTAGGATTGCAGGATCATGTAGCTGAATTCCGTGTAAGAAATTCCGGTTTCAATTCTTGAGCTTACAGTATCTTTCGCAAGCATGTAGTTGATTCCGAAGTTCTTTCCGACGTCGCGGAGAAAATCAATGATGCTCATTTTTCCGATCCAGTCAAAGTTGTTCGCTATGACGGCTGGGTTTTCTCCTGCATCGAAATCTAAAAATCGGGAAAGCTGATTTTTAATTTTTTGCGACCATTCGACAACGATATCCTGAGTATTTAACGTACGCTCCGCTTTTTTACCGCTCGGATCGCCGATCAGCCCCGTCGCTCCGCCTACAAGCGCAATCGGATGGTGGCCTGCAAGCTGGAAACGGCGCAGTGTCAATATCGGCAGAAGGTGTCCGATGTGCAGGCTGTCCGCCGTCGGGTCGAACCCTGAGTATAAACGGATTTTTTCTTCGTTCAGCTGTTTATTCAGTCCTTCTTCATCCGTCATTTGCTGGATTAAGCCGCGGAAGGATAAATCTTCTAATAAGTTAGTCATTTTGTCTGCTCCTTTTTTTATGGAAATAAAAAACGCCCCTTCGTTTAAAACGAAGGGACGATATAATCGCGGTACCACCCTACTAATAAAAGCATAAAAAAGCTTTTATCACTCTTTTTGATAACGGACCGTGTCCGTTCTTCCACTACTGAAAGCCTTGGAAGGGCTTTGTTCGCAAAAGCGGTTCATGAGTGTATTCGGCATATCTTATGTGCTGATTTTCACCGGCCATCAGCTCTCTGGAACAATCAGATATCCTACTTGTCTCAATCAAAACCTTTTCGTATGAAGCTTACTCATTTTTAACATAAATAAGATGTGATGTCAACGCCGTCTCTTTAATCTTCCATTGTGGACAGGTCGCCTGCCGGCAGGTTCAGCTCCCACGCCTTCAGCACACGCCTCATGATTTTTCCGCTCCGTGTTTTTGGAAGTTTATCTTTGAATTCAATTTCCCGCGGTGCGGCATGGGCAGCCAGCCCTTGTTTTACAAAAAGACGAATGTCCTCCTTCAGCTGATCGGATGGCTCATGCCCTTCTCTGAGCGCGATAAATGCTTTAATAATTTCCCCCCGGACAGGATCCGGCTTTCCGATGACACCGGCTTCGGCAATTGCCGGATGTTCAACAAGTTTGCTTTCGACTTCAAACGGGCCGACGCGCTCGCCGGATGTCATAATGACGTCATCGACTCTGCCTTGGAACCAAAAATAACCGTCTTCATCCATATAAGCTGAATCTCCGGAAACATACCAGCCGCCCGGCATGAAATAAGATTCATATTTTTCTTTGTTATTCCAAATGGAATCCATCATGGACGGCCAGCCCTTTTTAATGGCGAGGTTCCCCATTCGGTACGGCGGAAGCTCATTCCCTTGGTTGTCAACGATCGCCGCTTCCACTCCCGGAATCGGTTTCCCCATTGAACCCGGCTTGATCTCCATGCACGGATAATTGCAGATAAGCTGTCCGCCTGTTTCCGTCATCCACCACGTATCATGGATGCGCTTGCCGAACACTTTATGTCCCCACTTAATAACCTCCGGGTTTAAAGGTTCTCCGACACTCAGGACGTGACGAAGTGAAGTAAGATCAAATTTGGACGCCATTTCATCTCCGGCGCCCATAAGCATTCTGAAAGCGGTCGGAGCGCTGTACCAGACGCTCACACCGAGCTTTTCAATCGTGCCGTACCAGTTTTCCGGACTAAATCTGCCCCCGACGATCACATTCGCCGCTCCGTTCAGCCACGGCGCAAAAATCCCGTACACCGTCCCGGTCACCCAGCCCGGGTCCGCCGTGCACCAATATATATCGTCCTCTTTAAGATCTAGCACCCACTTGCCGGTCTGGTATTGCTGAATCATGGCTTCATGAACGTGAAGCACGCCTTTAGGTGTTCCTGTTGACCCTGATGTATAGTGAAGCAGGTAGCCGTCTCTTCTGTCCATCCATTCAATATCAAGTCTCGTGCTTTCTCCTTCAGCCGCTTTATCATAATGAATGATTTTATCTCCGGCTTCTTTGCTTCCGCCGACAATGAAGATATGCTCCAGGTCGGGCAGGCTGTCCGCCGGAATCCGTTCAGCCAGTTCAGGTGTTGTCACGACAACCTTGGCCTGGCTGTTCAACAGGCGGTCTTTCACGGCGCCTTCCATAAATGCTTCAAATAAAGGGCCGGCAATCGCACCGATTTTAATTGCGCCGAGCATGATAAAATAAAGCTCCGGCGAACGCGGCATGAAAATGAAAACGCGGTCCCCTTTTTCAACGTTTCCATACCGTCTCAGCACATTTCCCGCCCGATTCGATTCCTCCATCATTTCTTTAAACGTGTATTTTTCTTCCCGGTTTGCGTCCTTGTAATACAGCGCTACTTTGTTTTTGCGAAATGATTCGGCATGACGGTCAATCGCTTCGTACGCGGCATTCAACTTTCCGGTCTGATGCCAGGAAAACTCCGTCTCGACTTCTTTCCAATCGAAGCTGCGGTATGTTTCCTCATAATTTTGCAGATGATAATTCCCCTTTTCCGCTGGCAACGTTTTCAAATTCATGCAACATCCCCCTTTGCTTATCTATAGACTAATTATAGTAGATGTTCACAGTTTTCTCAATTTTTAAAATATAAATTACCGTACTATTGAAAACGCTTTATATTTTGTTATGCTTAAAGGAGATGTGTTTTTATTAAGAACCGACAGGCGGTGAATCAGTGAAACATCATAAAACGTACCATTCTTCATCTATTCAGACAGCAGCCGGCCCTCTTTTGGTAGAAGGGCCCGTTCCTCCAGAGAACTTAGCACAGTATGAGTTTCATGAAGGCCTGACAGCCTTTCGCCTTCCTCATGAACAGCACAAAGCGTTAGTCGAAATAGCCGGGCTTCCCGAAGGGCGGATCATCATCGCCAGGGACGAAGAGACGATTATCGGCTATGTGACGTATTTATATCCTGATCCGCTTGAACGGTGGTCTGACGGAAATATGGAAGATCTCCTTGAACTCGGGGCGATCGAGGTCGCTCCCGGCTACAGAGGCTGTTCTGTCGGAAAAACTTTGCTGACTGTCAGCATGATGGATGAACAGATGGAACGGTACATCATCATGACGACAGAATATTACTGGCATTGGGATTTAAAAGGGATGAAAAAAGACGTGTGGGAGTACAGAAAGATCATGGAAAAGATGATGAATGCCGGAGGTCTTGTCTGGTTTGCAACGGATGAACCGGAAATCAGCTCTCATCCGGCCAATTGTCTGATGGCCCGCATCGGCAGGCACGTCAGTCAGGAGTCAATTGAACAGTTCGACAGACTTCGTTTTTATCAGCGATTTATGTATTGACTGACATACAAAGGGGATAAAAAGATGATTGCAGAACAAATCATGAAACGGGACGTCATCACCGTCACAAAAAACGACTCCATAGAAACAGCCGTACATAAAATGAAGGCATATCATATCCGCCATCTCCCTGTCATCGACGAAGAACTGCACGTTGCCGGCATCGTCACAGACAGAGACATTA
Source organism: Bacillus siamensis KCTC 13613 (assembly GCF_000262045.1). Classification (GTDB taxonomy): domain Bacteria; phylum Bacillota; class Bacilli; order Bacillales; family Bacillaceae; genus Bacillus; species Bacillus siamensis. Next base: position 96,641 of record NZ_AJVF01000041.1, on the reverse strand, counting down.
AACAGGCGGGCCCGGGCAGCTTTAAACAAGAAGACCGCGTCGCGTTTCTGACAAACAAAGTGGAAACCATTATGAAACGGAATGTCATCTGCGCCCATCCGCTTGATTTCGTAGAGGAAATATCGGCTTCTTTCTATGAGCATGGCATCGGATGTCTGCCGATTACGGTAAATCATAAGCTGACGGGCATTTTAACCAAAACCGATGTACTCCGGACCTTTGTCAGCCTGACAGGCGCAGCCCAGCCGGGATCACAGGTGGAAATTTTGGTGACGGATATGACCAAAAGTCTTGCTGATCTCAGCTGCATGTGCCGCGATCTTCAGCTGCAAATCTTGAGCGTGCTCGTCTATCCTCATGATTCCGCCGGGTCAAATATACTCGTCTTCCGGGTGAAGACGATGAATCCGCTCCCTTTTATCCGCAGCGTTCATGAAGCCGGGTACAATGTCCTGTGGCCGAAACAATTGAGGGATCAGTCATGAGAGACAGCGTTTTTGTTTACTCGCCTTCTTATCAGACGTATCAATTTCACCAGGATCACCCGTTCAATCAGCAGCGCGTGCTTTTGACATACGAGCTGCTTCAGGCGGCGGACGCATTTGAAGAGGGAGATATCGCCGCTCCGCGCATGGCCTCTAAAGAAGAGCTGGCACTCGTTCATACAGAGGATTACATACAGGCGGTTGAACTAGCGGGGGCGGGCCGGCTCCCTGCCGCAGAAGGAGAAAGCTACGGGCTCGGAACGGAAGACACCCCCGTTTTTGCCGGCATGCATGAAGCCGCGTCGCTTCTGGTGGGCGGCACTTTAACAGCGGCAGATTATGTCATGACGGGACAGGCGAGGCATGCCTGCAATTTAGGAGGGGGCCTTCACCACGGCTTCCGCGGCAGGGCATCGGGCTTTTGTATTTATAATGACAGCGCCGTGGCCATCCAATACATTCAGAAAAACTACGGGGCAAAGGTGTTATACATTGATACCGACGCTCATCACGGCGACGGCGTTCAATTTACGTTTTATGACAGGTCAGATGTCTGCACAGTTTCATTTCACGAAACCGGGCGTTATTTATTTCCCGGGACGGGACAAGTGCTGGAAAAAGGAAGCGGGCAAGGCTACGGCTATTCTTTTAACATTCCGCTGGACGCTTTCACAGAGGACGATTCCTTTCTTCACGCTTACAAAACGGCCGCTTCAGAAATCGCGGCTTTTTTTAAACCGGATGTAATCCTGACCCAGAACGGAGCGGACGCCCATTATTACGACCCATTGACACACCTGTCTACTACCATCTCCATTTATCAGGAAATCCCCCGGCTCGCTCACTCATTAGCCCATCAACATTGCAGCGGCAGATGGATCGCGGTCGGCGGAGGCGGATACGATATTTGGCGAGTGGTTCCTAGAGCATGGAGCCGTATATGGCTTGAGATGAAAGGGATTGATCCCGGGGAGCGCATACCGCAGGAGTGGATTCATAAATGGCAGAAACACTCGCCCTATACCCTGCCCGCATTTTGGAGTGACCCTGAACAATTATATCCTCCGATTCCCCGAAAAGAAGAAATATCAGAAAAAAACGCCCAAACCGTGGAAAAAGCGCTTTTTGCCATCCGGTCTGAACAGCGGTATAAAACAAAATAAAAAAACGACCCTTACGAGGAGGTCGTTTTTTTTATGACAATTTCCACACGGCGGTTTTCATTCATATGACCGGGGCTTTTGTTGTCCTTCACAGGTTTCGTATCCGCGTATCCGACTGAAATAAACCGTTTGGCGGAAAAGTCTTCTTTCGCGGTAAAATACCGGATCACACTCGCCGCTCTTGCAGACGACAGCTCCCAATTCGACGGGAATTGATAGGTGGAAATCCGGCGGCTGTCCGTATGGCCTTCCACCTGAATGTCATTCGGAATTGTTTTCAAAAGCACTGCGATCTGATGCAGGACTGGCTCGGCGTTTTTCAGCACATCCGCTTTTCCTGTGTGAAACAGAACGGCCTCCTGCAGCACAAGAACCACTCCGCGCTCATCGCGCTTCGCCGTTAATTTGGAACTCAAATGGTGCGATTTTATGTATGTTTTCACGTTCTGCAGCAGCAAATCCTGTTCTTTATTTTCGTTTGCTTTGTCTGATGACGCCGAAACACCCCCGCTGCCGTTTGTATGAATCGATGAAACGGCTGATTGAAATTTTTCCGCGTCTATTTGCGACATCGAAAAAAGCAATATAAAGAACACGAGAATGAGCGTGATCAAGTCAGCGAACGTTACCATCCATCTTGGTGAACCGCCGGAATTTTCCGGTTTGTTTCTTCTTTCAAAACGCTCTCTTCTAAGCTTCATGGACAGCGCCCTTTTTCTTGTTCGCAGGCTGCTCTTTACGCCAGTCTTCTCTTGAGCTGAAAACGACGAGCTGACTTTCGAGGTTGCGGGGATTTTTTCCCGATTGGATGCCGACAACCCCTTCGATCATGACCTGTTTGATGAAAATTTCACTTTCCGTTTTTTCTTCAAGCTTTGCCGCGATAGGGATAAACACGAGATTGGCAAGCAGTGCGCCGTACAGCGTCGTCAATAGCGCAACAGCCATGTTCGGCCCGAGGGTATGCGGGTCATTTAAATTTTTAAGCATGAGCACCAGTCCGACAAGCGTCCCGATCATTCCCCAGGCGGGCGCGAAATCACCGGCTTTTTCAAAAACGCGTCTTCCTTTTCTGTGTCGTTCTTCCATCGCGGCGATCTCAGAATCCATCACCAGCCGGATCGTTTCTTCGTCCCAGCCGTCAATCGCAAGCAAAAGCCCTTTTTTCAAAAACGGATCCTTAATCTCGCGCGCCCGGTCCTCCAGAGACAGCAGCCCCTGTCTTCGCGCCTGCTCTGCAAGGCTGACGAATACTCTGACAAGGTCCTTCACATTGTCATCCTGACGGGAAAATACCTGTTTTAAAACAGAAGGGGTTTTCTTTAAATCCCGAGGCGGAAAGCTGATAAAGACCGCCGCGGCAAGGCCGCCTGTGACGATTAAAAAAGAAGTCAGATCTAAAAATGAACTGATTCCCGCAAGTCCCGTTCCTGAGAGAATTCCGATTGCGACAATAATACATCCTAACATAAATCCAACGGGTGTCAGATAATCAAAACGTTTCATATCTTCTCCTTACTCAAGTAAAAAAGCAAGATTCCACTCCTCAGAGTGAAGCTTGCTTTTCCGTTTTTTTATGACTTTGTTGATTGTCTTAATTCGATGCGGTGAGGCAGCTCGACGATATGCTCTTCAACCGGCTCTTTGTTCATCAGTTTTGTCAAAAGCCTCATCGCCACGGCGCCGATATCGTAAGTAGGCTGCACGACTGTGGAAAGCTGAGGGCGGACCATCAGGCTCAATCTCGTATTGTCAAAACCGATAATATCAAGATCGTCAGGAATCGACAGGCCTTGATCCTGAGCCGCATGAATAATGCCGAGCGCCATTTCATCCGTTGCAGAAAGGATTGCCGTCGGCTTCCGCTCAAGGCCCATTAAGCTTTGAAGCGCCTCCATTCCGGAATCATAGGTGTAATCGCCTTCCGCTACGAACTGCTCATTAAACGGGATGCCCGCTTCTTCAAGCGCCCGTCTGTACCCTTGCAGTTTTTTCGAGCGGTTGATCGGCTCTGCCATCGGTCCGGAGACAAATGCGATATCGCGATGCCCTTTCTCAATGAAAAGCTTAACGGCATCATAAATCGCCTGTTCATAATCAATGGCGACAGAAGGCGTCTCTGCCTGTTCTTCCACTGATGCCGCCAATACGATCGGCACAGGAGAGCGCTTAAATTCTTCGACATGCTCGTCCGTAATGTTGCCGCCCATAAATACGATACCGTCCACTTGTTTGCCGAGCATCGTGTTTAACAGGTGCAGTTCCTTCTCGAGGTTTTGGTCCGAGTTGCTTAAAATAATATTATATTTGTACATCGTCGCGATATCTTCAATTCCCCGGGCAAGTTCCGAGTAGAAAATGCTTGAGATATCAGGGATGATGACGCCGACCGTTGTCGTTTTTTTGCTTGCCAGTCCTCTTGCCACCGCGTTCGGGCGGTAGCCGAGCCGGTCAATGGCTTCCAATACTTTTTTTCTGGTCGTCGGTTTTACATTCGGATTGCCGTTTACGACGCGGGAAACAGTCGCCATGCTGACATTTGCTTCTCTGGCCACATCGTATATCGTAATGTTGCTCACTGAAACCACTCCTTTTACTGGATACACTTATCCTTATCTATAGCATAAACACTTTATGTAAAGAAATGTCGTGCGTTTTCGCATTCTGTCGTTTATGGTTGTAAGCGTAAGTCAGTAGTGTACATTATTTTTCATTATTCATCAAATTTAAATACTTCTCATGAAATTATACACGTTTTTCCCAGTGATGAAAACGTTCACTTCCATTTTATAATTAAATAAAATGAAGAAACGAAAAAGGGCCGCACGAGGCGGCCCTTAAAGAACGGAACACTTTATTATGCTTTTACTTTCACCATCGGCTTTAATTCGTTCAGCCATTTCTCGAATTCAGGTATATCCATCTGCTGCGCAGAGTCTGAAAGGGCAACGGAAGGATCAGGGTGAACTTCGGCCATCACGCCGTCAGCGCCGATCGCAAGCGCCGCTTTTGCTGTCGGAAGCAGGAGATCGCGGCGGCCTGTTGAATGTGTGACGTCAACAAACACCGGCAAGTGAGTTTCCTGTTTCAAAATCGGCACGGCAGAAATGTCAAGCGTGTTTCTCGTTGCTGTTTCGTACGTTCTGATTCCGCGCTCACAAAGAATGATTTGGTCATTTCCTTGTGACATGATGTATTCAGCTGCATTGATGAATTCTGAAATCGTTGCGGCAAGACCGCGTTTTAACAATACCGGCTTTTTAACCGAACCGGCGGCTTTCAGCAATTCAAAGTTTTGCATGTTACGTGCGCCGATCTGAATGACGTCAATGTAATCAATCGCTTGCTCAATGTGGGCAGGCGTAACGATTTCACTGATCACCGCGAGGTCATATTCATCAGCGACGCGTTTGAGGATCTGCAGGCCTTCTACGCCGAGACCTTGGAAATCATACGGGCTTGTGCGGGGTTTGAACGCACCTCCGCGCAGGATTTTAATGCCTTGTTTTTTCGCAGCGGCCGCTACTTCCGCAACCTGCTCATAGCTTTCTACGGCACAAGGACCGACGATGAATCTCTGATCGCCGTCACCGACTTTTTCGCCTTTAATGTCAACGATCGTATCTTCTGCTTTTTTCTTCCGGGAGACGAGCAACGCTTTGCTGTGATCCTCTTCTTGAAGCTCAAGGCCGGCTTTGAAAATTTCTTTGAAAATATGCTGGATTGTTGAGTTTTCAAACGGGCCGTCATTGCTTTCAATAATGCGGTTAAGCATTGTACGCTCTCTGACGGGGTCAAATCGGTTGACACCCTGTGCTTCTTTGGCTTTACCGATTTCTTTTACAACGGCTCCGCGTTCATTGATTAATTTAAGGATTTGTAAGTTTAGTGCGTCTGCCTGCTGTCTTAGGCTCTCTAATTCCTTGTTGCTCATCTTTTTCATCCCTTCTATGCTATGTTTTATTTTAATGGTTAACATGCATCTTACTACAGTTATGCGAAAATAGGAATATGAAACAATAAATTTTTTCACATTTTACTTTATTACCAAAACGCTTTTAAGCTTTTATGCGTTGAAGTAACGTATATTGATATCCTACATGATATGGCTGAAATGATCAATAGTTTTTTTCAAAAAAAACCGCCGGTATCATCCGGCGGTCAGTAAATTATGAAAGGTGCTGCTCTATTGCGTTTTTTGTGATTTGGGAATGAGACGCGTGCCATTTCACTTCGCCGTTTGTAATGACGAATACTTGCGGGCTTTCATGTTTCACGCCGTATGTCTCGGCGATATAGTTTGAAAGCGGCCGGCTGTCCTGCACCTGCAGGTAATAAGAAGGCACTTCTGAATGCTCCGATGCAAAGGCGTCAAACTCCTGAAACGCCGCATGGCTGATCGGGCAGGTTGTGCTGTGTTTCAAAAACACGAACGTGCTTTCTTTCTCAGCGGCATTTTTGAACTCTTCTTCTGACGATATCAGCTGCTTTGTCATGTCTGTTATCTCTCCTTATTGAAGATCAGCGATTTGCCTGACCGGCTTTTTCCCCGGCGTCTTCCGCTTCGGCTTTGATGCTTTGGGCCGTGTCCTGCATTTCGCTTCTCGTCTCTTCGGCTTTCTCAGTTAGTGTGCTCTTAGAACGGTCTTTTAAATCCTTCACTTTATTCATAATCTGGCCTGATTGATCAGCTACCAGCTGGGTGATGTTAGATGTTTTATCCTTGGCGATGCTGACATATTGAGAGCCTTTTTCTTTCGCGTCGGCCGTCATTCTGTCCGTCCTATCTTTCAATGCAGAAGCCTGGCTGCCGAGATCGTCGCGCAGCTCCTTGCCTGATTTAGGCGCCAGAAACAATGCCGTTGTCGCGCCGATAATTCCCCCGATCAGCGTTCCGATTAAAAAATCCTTACTATTGATTCCATCTTTGCTCATTATGATTCCTCCTTAGTGGATTTTTCTTATGATTAAAGCGATGTTTTTTTCTTTTGCTTCCACTTGTCCCATATTTCCATAGCGGCCTGGCTCCAGGTGACAACCTGACTGATCTTATCCTGGTTCTCTCTGACAGAGGCCGAAACGGAACCGGCTGCCTGCTTTATGGATGTATTAAACTGCTGGACGGAAGTTCCCACTTCCTGCACAGCATGGACAACCGTATTTAATTTCTCTGATTTTTCCTGAATGTCTTCCGCGAGACGGTTTGTCTTATGTAACAGCTCAGTTGTCTCTGCGGTAATGCCCTTCATCTGCCCTTCAAGGCCGTCTAAAGTCGACGCTACGTTTGTTAAGGTCATCTGCACAGACTTTAATGTTTTGGACAGATAAATGACGAGGATGAGAAATGCTACGGCAATGAGTGCGACACTTAAGTAAAGAATGATAATCATCTAATACCTCCTTATTGCAGGATATAATGGTATATACCCAATTATTAAAATGATAAACATATATGAAAGGGGCTGTATGTATACTATTTCTCCGTTTATCGGTAAATCCCTTTGCAGCACGCGCAAAAAAGCAGTGAGAGCCCCACTGCTTTTTTGTTACGCTATGACGTTTTCATAGGCCCTCATATATTTTTGAATGTCTCCGGCGCCCATAAAGATCAGCACTGCGTCTTTATGCGCTTTTAACACGGATGTGTCATTCTCTTCAATGAGTTCTGCGTTATCGATTTTTTCCTGCAGATCCGTGATGGTGAGTTTGCCGACGTTCTCGCGGGCAGAGCCGAAAATGTCGCATAGATACACGCGATCGGCCGCGCTCAAGCTTTCTGCAAATTCATCAAGGAATGATTGCGTCCGTGTAAACGTATGCGGCTGGAATACCGCGATGATTTCACGTTCCGGATATTTTTGGCGCGCCGCCTCAATGGTGACTTTAATTTCAGTCGGATGGTGGGCGTAGTCGTCTATCAGCACCTGGCTGCCGATCACTTTTTCATTGAATCTGCGTTTGACGCCGCCGAATGATTCAAGTCCGCGCTTAATCATGTTCACGTCTATCTCTTCATAGTGGCAGAGCGCAATGACCGCTAATGAATTGAGGACATTGTGATGGCCGTATGCCGGGATGTAGAACGTATCGTAAAACGTATTGCGGACAAAGACGTCAAATGTCGTGCCTTCCGTATTTTTTACGATGTTTCTCGCTTGAAAATCGTTTTCTTCTCCCGTGCCGTAATAAACGACAGGCACATTGGCGTGAATTTTCGGCAGATACTCGTCATCACCGCAGGCAATGATGCCTTTGTTGACTTGAAGCGCCATGTTTTGGAAAGCATCAAACACATCGTCAATGTTGGCGAAATAATCAGGGTGGTCAAAATCAATATTCGTCATGATCGCATAATCAGGCTGATAGCTTAAGAAATGACGGCGGTACTCGCAGGCTTCAAATACAAAGTATTCGCTGCTTTCATTTCCTCTGCCCGTCCCGTCTCCGATAAGAAACGAAGTCGGCTTCGCCTGCTGCATCACGTGTGCCAAGAGACCCGTAGTGGACGTCTTGCCGTGTGCGCCCGTAACCGCGACACTTGTATATTTTTTCATATATTCAGCTAAAAATTTATGATATCTGATAACAGGAATTCCTTCAGCGAGCGCCTTTGCGATTTCCGGATGAGAATCAGGGAATGCGTTTCCGGCGATTACCGTTAAGCCCGGTTTGATGTTATCGGGGCTGAACGGATAGATCGGGATATTTCTTTTTTCAAGGGCAGCCTGAGTAAAAATCTGCTTCTCGATATCCGATCCCTGCACCTGATACCCTGTATCATGCAGGATTTGAGCAAGCGGGCTCATACCTGTCCCTTTTATTCCAACAAAATGATAAACAGTCATAATCGTACCTCCAACAAACGTCTATCTGTTCCCCAGTATATGACGCTCATTTCATTTTGCGACCGCCGCGGGCGAAAAGCCCGCACAGCGGCGCTTCCATTTATTTTTACGTTATCGTCAGTATCTGTAACTTTCTTTTTGATTAAACCTGCCGCATGATATTTCAGCGCGTGACAGTGATGCTGTTTGATGGTCCATCCATTATCATACCATGTTTGTGAGAAAAATGAACGATATTCTTATTCTTGAGTAATGTCAGCAGCCGTAATCAGCACTTCGCGGGGTTTGCTGCCCTTTGCTTCTGAGATCATGCCTTCAGCTTCCATCATGTCAATCAGCCTCGCCGCACGGTTATAGCCGATCCTGAACCTTCTTTGAAGGCTGGAGGTGCTGGCGCTGTTTTGCTCCACGACAAATTGGCACGCCTCAGGAAACAGCTCGTCCTCTTCCTTGAGGGCGGTTCCCTGCCTGATCAGTTCTTCCTGTTCAAACAAATAAGACGGCGGGAGCTGCTTTCTGACATGAGAGACGACGCGGTCAATCTCACTGTCTGACACAAAGTTGCCCTGCAGACGCACCGGTTTTCCTGTACCGTTTTCCCAGTAAAGCATGTCGCCTTTTCCCAGCAGCTTTTCCGCCCCCGCCATGTCGATAATCGTTCTGGAATCGACCTGACTTGAGACGGAGAATGCGATCCTCGTCGGGATGTTCGCCTTGATCATGCCGGTAATGACATCGACAGACGGACGCTGTGTCGCGACGAGGAGATGAATGCCGCAGGCTCTCGCTTTCTGCGCGATTCTGGCAATACTTTCTTCCACATCGTTCGGCGCGACCATCATTAAATCGGCAAGCTCATCAATAACGACTACGAGGTACGGGAGCTTTTCGCCTGTCTTATGATCAGCCGTTAATTCATTAAAGCGGCCGATATCTCTCACACCTGAATGAGCAAACAGTTCATACCGCCGTTCCATCTCTTCCACAACCCATTTTAACGCCGCGGTTGCGGCTTTGGCGTCCGTGATGACGGGGCTGACTAAATGCGGAATTTGGTTATAAGGCGCAAGCTCGACCATTTTCGGATCAATCAAAAGCACTTTGACCTCGCTCGGATCCGCCTTATAAAGCAGACTGACCAAAATGGTATTGATGCAGACGCTTTTTCCCGATCCTGTCGCACCCGCAATCAAGCCGTGCGGCATTTTTTTCAAATCAATGACGACCGGGTTGCCGGAAATATCGACACCGAGCGCGGCTGTAAGCGGAGACGGATTCGTCCTGAAAGCGGCGCTTCTGATCATCTGCCGTAAATCAACGACCTTGCTTACGCGGTTCGGAACTTCAATGCCGATCGTGTTTTTGCCGGGGATCGGCGCCTCAATCCGAATATCCTTGGCAGATAAACTCAGCTTTATATCATCTGCTAAGTTTGTAATTTTGTTTACTTTCACTCCCGGCTCAGGATGCACTTCAAATCTTGTGACGGACGGGCCTTGTGTGACATGAACGACTTGGGCGCGCACATTAAAGTTTTTCAGCGTGACGTTTAAAAGCTCGCGCTGTTCTTCAATCCATGATTGGTCGTCATGTCTCTGCGCCGGCGGTACGTCCAGAAGCGACAGATTCGGGAAAACATAGCCCGCACCGCCCTCTGGCGTCTTCGCCTGCTTGTGTTTATCGCTTTTAAGCATCATGACGTTAAACGGAACACTGCGCTCTTTCGGCCGCTCCGCCGTTTTCACGGGCTGTTCGTGATTCTTCGTTTTTTCTTCGACAGGCGGGGCCGGGGCTTCGGGCGGCTCGATGACTGCAGATTCAGGCTCCGGTTCAGAATGCTGAGGGGCTTCGTTGAACTCAGGCTGTTCATCTGCTTTTTGTTCCGCGTCAGCCTCAGGCGATTCAGACTGCGGCTGAACTTCCTCTTCATTCCCCGGTTCTGAGTATGTATATACCGGTTCCCCAGCGGTTTCAAAAGCTTGAGCGGCTTCCGTCTCAGACTGCTGATACTCCTCCTGCTGCGGCGCTTGTTCTTCCGTGTGTTCAGACGGCCGGGACGCTTCATACTCAGTCTCATTTAAAGGCTGCGGCTCGGTTTGTTCCAGCTCTTGTTGATCTGTATAGCCGGCAGGTTCCGTGCTTTCCGGCTGCTGCAGGTCTTTAGCCTGGCGCGGTTCTGATGCACTGTACACTTGCTCTTTTGCATTCTCAGCCTCAGTGTGCGGCTGCTCTTTTTGGGCGGCCTGGAATTCTTCCGTTTCTTGTTTCACAGACGGTTCCGGCCGGGTGTCCGTCTGTTTTGTCATGCCGGATGCTGTGAATGCGGGCTCTTTTTCCGTTTCCTGACCGGACTTTGGCGGAACAAATTGCTCCTCTGACAGCAATGTCACGCTCTCTTCACGCTGTTTTTGCGGATTAGGCGTTTTTTTAATGCTGTGCTGAGATTGAAAACCGTAGACCGGTGAAGGAATGGAGGACGGTTTAAAGGGCTTTTTCACCGGCTCCGGCTCTTCATATGTATGCTGCTTCCGCTCCCGCTCCGTATGCTCCGTCGCGGCGGCATATCCCCGGGACGGCTGGCGGCGGCGTTCATGCCTTTCCTGCTGTCTTTGTTCCGTTCGCTTATAGCCGTCCGGAACGACAGGAAAGCGGAAATTCCCTTTCGGATATTCGTAATATATTTTAGGATCTTCCATGCGCGTTAATTTGCCTTCTGGCTGATCCGGTATCTGCTGTTTCGGGATTTGGGCATGTGTGTTCGGTTCATGTTCATGTTCATGCTCTTCTTCTTTTTCACCTAAAAATAAGTCAAAAAATTTATTCAGCCAACTCATGTTTAATCACTCTCTAACTCCCTTATTAGTAGTCTGGGACGATATTTAGTATACCACTGCCGGGCGGCTCAGAAAAGATTAAGCTCCCAACTGAAGAAAGCCGTTAAGCAGGCCTGCTTAACGGCTTTCTCTCACATCATTCGATTTTGTGCGCTTATTTATGGGAGTTAGAATTGAAATGCTTCGCCGGCCTCGCGGCTGTCTTCAAGAACGAGAATGCCTTTTTCCGACGGCGCATCCGGCAAAGCGAGTTCTTTCGCGGAGCAGATCATGCCGCTTGACGGAACGCCTCTTAATTCAGCATCTTTAATGACAAGTCCGCTCGGCATCACCGCGCCGACTTTAGCAACGACGACTTTTTGTCCTTTGTCTACGTTCGGCGCGCCGCAAACGATTTGAAGGGTTTCCTCTCCCACATTCACTTGGCAGATATTCAGTTTATCCGCATTCGGATGTTTTTCTTTCGATTCAACATGACCGACAACAAATTTCGGAGAAAGGTCAACTGTCAGCGTTTCTGAAACGCCGTTTCTGTTCAGTATTTCATTCACGTCCTGAACGAATGTCTCAGACAAAGCGACAGGGCCGTTGTCCTCAATCTGTAAATAAGAAGACACGTTAAAAATATTAAAGCCCGTCGTTTCTTTTGTTTCTTTGTTAAAGATTCTGACGACATCGCCTTCTCTTTCATAGCCGATTTCTTCACGTGCTGCATCTTTAAGAGAGATCAGAAGCGTATCTCCCACACCTTCTTTATTGTAAAAAGCGTTCATAAGAAAAATCCTTTCTAATCCTTTTTCGGCCGGCTTTTCGCCATGATAAACACAGGTTCCAGTCTGCCTTCATTATAGAGAAATGAAAGGGCCGTAATCGGCACCGTGCCGCTTGCAAAGAAGCTCATGGACATTTGCCCTAAAATATCATAACCCGATTCATTTCGAATGTCAGCAAGTATTAATACATCCTGATGCGGGACAGAAATCGCTAATTCGCCTTCAGCGGCCTGTTTGTATTCATGAAGAATCGAATCATTGAGAATCCGGCTGGCGTCATAGCCGTCATTCGCTCTGAAAAAATAAAAATAATTGCCCGCAACCGTATCCTGCTTCACGACCGAAGGGAGCGAGCGGAGATTGAATGATGCCGTTTCCCTGATCCGTTCTTTTGTCCAGTTTTCTTTCTCAAGCATCCGGCTGTCAATTAAGCGGTACGTCTTGCCGAGGTCAAGCGCGTAGTAGATTCTGGTTTCGGCGGTATGGTCATCATACACGAGCGGAATGCCGTCGCCCGTTTGATCAGGAAATGACGTGGAGCGGATCACCGGATAAATTCCGGCTTCCTTTCCGGACATCTCCTGTCCGCTTCCTCCCATCGCCTCCATCGCTTCTGACACATAGTAGACGATCTCGTCGATCGCTTCTTCTTTTTTCGTCTCCCACTTGGCGATGATCGGCGGAAGTTCTAATGTGATGCCTTTTTTGGTCGTTTGATCCTCAACACGGAGGGTGTCTTTTTCTCTGTCAAAAAAGAAGGATCGGTTCTCGTGCTGCAGGCGCTGTTTTAATAGATCCGACAGCTTCCTCGACGTCATCTTCAAAGCCCGTGGCCTCCTTTATGCTTTAGCAAGGGAATCGGTTAAAAATTGCTCGATTTCTTCTTTCGTTTTGCGGTCTTTGCTGACGAAGCGGTTTACTTCTTTTCCTCCGTTAAATACCACAAAACTCGGAATGCCGTAGATTTCCCATTCCGCACATGTATCGATAAATTGATCGCGGTCTACGTAGTAATAAGTGAATTCAGGAAAATCCGCTTCCAGCTCAGGGAGAAACGGCTCCACAAAGCGGCAGTCCGGGCACCAATCTGCAGAAAACATAAATACCGCCCAATCGTCCTGTACCGCTTTTTGCAATTCTTCCGTGCTTTCAATCTTTTTCATTGTCATTCCTCCATCTGGATTTTGAGTTTTTTTGTATGCTGATGTTTGTCCAATTGGATCATACCAGACTGTTTACAGCAAGACCAACTATATGCAATATCATTATCATATTTCATTTGCATTATCAAGCAAGTTTCGTTTACCATTTGGCTTATAGCCGTACGAAAATCTGAATATGGAATAAGGAGGAGCAAAAGATGCAGTTTGTCGTATATTTAGCCGGTGAAATCCACAGCGATTGGCGGAACGAGATCAAGAACAAAGCAAAAGCGCTGCACCTGCCGATTACGTTTGTCGGACCGATGGAAAACCATGAGCGCTCAGACAATATCGGAGAAGAGATTATGGGCGAGCAGCCTGATTCTGTTTTAAAGGACGCCAGAGCCTCTGATATCAACAATTTCCGTACAGAGGTGCTGATGGAAAAAGCCGATTTTGTGATCGCCCTGTTTGGCGAGAAATATAAACAGTGGAATACCGCAATGGATGCTTCTTATGCCATCGCAAAAGGCAAGCCGCTCATTCTGATCCGTCCGAAAGAGCTGCACCATCCGCTGAAAGAGCTTTCCGGCAAAGCGAATATTACGGTGGAAACCGTCAATCAAGCGATGAAAGCACTCTCTTATTTATTTGAAACAGAATAAGCAGGCCGCCTTATGCGGGCCTGCTTATTTTTTCACACATTTTCTCTGATCGTTTCGACCGTCTGCTTGTCACTCGCCATGACCAGCTTAATGAGCATTTCTTTCGCCGCGGCATAATCATCGACATGGATGATGGCGGCATTTGTATGAATGTATCTTGAACAAATGCCGATGACGGCTGACGGAACCCCGCTGTTTGATATGTGAACCCGCCCGGCATCCGTTCCTCCGCCGGAAGCGAAATATTGATAAGGGATATTGTGCGTTTCCGCCATATCAAGGACGAACTCTCTCATCCCGCGGTGCATGACCGTCGTTCTGTCGAGTATGCGGAGCAGCACTCCCTCGCCGAGACGGCCGAACAGCTCCTTATCGCCGCTCATATCATTTGCCGGGCTGGCATCAAGCGCGAAGAAGAGATCAGGCTGAATCATGTTGGCCGCTGTCTGCGCCCCTCTCAGGCCGACTTCCTCCTGAACGGTGGCCCCGGCGTACAGGTTGTTCGGCAGCTCTTTTCCGTGCAGCTCTTTTAATAATTCAATGCTTAATCCGCATCCGTAGCGGTTATCCCACGCTTTGGACAATATTTTCTTCTCGTTTGCCATCGGGGTGAACGGGCAGACCGGCACGACCTGCTGACCCGGTCTGATCCCCATTTTGACCGCGTCCTCTCTGTCATCTGCACCGATATCAATCATCATATTTTTGATCTCCATCGGCTTGGCGCGCTGGGCATCCGTTAAAATGTGGGGCGGGATGCTTGAGATGACGCCGATGACAGGTCCGTTATCCGTCTGAACCTCGACGCGCTGGGCCAGTAGCACTTGACTCCACCAGCCGCCGAGCGTCTGAAATCTCAGCATGCCGTTATCCGTAATCTGCGTTACCATAAATCCGACTTCATCCATATGGCCTGCTACCATAATAGTGGGCGCATCTTCAGCACCGCGCCTTACGCCGAAAACACTTCCGAGTCTGTCCTGCACGATGTCATCCGCATATTTCGCAAGCTCCCGTTTCATAAAGGAGCGGACCTGATGTTCATTTCCCGGTGCGCCGGGAAGCTGCGTCAGCGTCCGGAAAAGCGTTTTCGTTTCCTCATTCATATTTTCCCCTCATTTCTATGTAATGCTTTTATTTTATTAGAAAAACAACTGTTTTCCAAGCGGTCAGATTGAATGGGCTGCAAAACCGCCGCTTTACTTAACACCGTCTGGCATCTTCTGTATAATAAAAACTACGACATAATTGGAGGTGCTTCATATTGAAATTACGTCATTTTCTCTTAGGTGCAGGAGTCGGATTATGCGCTGCCATCGCAGTGAAAAAGTATGCGATGAAACCTTATATCTCTTCAGAAAAAGCGCTCCGTATCGTGAAAGCGGCTTTTAAACAGCGCGGACCGATAGACGGATCGTGGATTTACACAGAGCCTGAGCCTTACCAGGTAAACGGAGAAACCATCCAGGTATACAAAACCGGTGTGACACGTTCGGCTTTCGGCGAGCTGGAGCAATATGAAGTCATGGTCAATGCAAAAACAGGCCAGATTGTCGATGTCATTGATTCTGTCGCCTCATAATTCGGACAAGCAAAAAATAAAGCCCAAAACCATCAGCGTTTTGGGCTTTATTCGGTTACATCGGGCGAATCCGTTTGTATACAGGGTGCCACATCTCGTCCTGCACCGTTTGGATCAGATCCTCGGGTTCCGTTTCCGCTACACCGTCCTGGATGGCCGCTTTCGCTACGGCTACCGCTACAGTTGCCGATACCGTCCTGAGATCTTCCACTTTCGGGAGCATCGGCGCCCCAGGCTTGCCGACATCCACCATACCGGCGATGGCATTCGCGCAGGCGACAAACATATTGTCCGTAATGAGCCTTGCCTTTGTCACAATCGTGCCGAGTCCGAGTCCCGGAAATACGAGCGCGTTGTTCGCCTGGCCGATATGGTACGTCACGCCGTTATACTCAACAGGCGGGAACGGACTGCCCGTCGTGACAAGCGCGCGGCCTTCCGTCCATTTAATTAAGTCTTCCGGTTTTGCTTCTGATAATGTGGTCGGATTTGACATCGGCAAAATAGCGGGCCGTTTAACATGTGAGGCCATTTCTTTGACGATTTCTTCTGTAAATGCGCCTGATACAGTAGATGTGCCGATCAGAATCGTCGGCTTGGCCTGACGGACCGTCTCCGCTAGATCAATTGATCCGCCTTCACCGCTGCGGCTGTACTCTTTCACTTCATCGGCAGGCCGGGCGTACGGAACCTGAAAATCACGCAAGTCTTTCATGTCATCCGTTAACAGTCCGTTTCTGTCGATACACCAAAAGCGGCTGTATGATTCTTCTTCGCTTAATCCGGCATGCACCATTGCTTCACGCAGCTGCTCAGCAATTCCGATACCGGCCGTTCCCGCGCCGAAGACGACGACTTTATGTTCTTTTAAAGGCACTTTTGATGCTTTCGCGCAGGCTAAAACAGCTGCAAGCGACACCGCGCCCGTTCCTTGAATGTCATCGTTAAACGTACAGACTTTATCTTTATACCGTTTCAATATGCCGCGGGCGTTAGCCGTGCCGAAATCCTCCCAATGAAGCAGCGCATTCGGGAATGTTTCCCGGGCAAGCGAGACATACTCATCAATAAAGCGGTCATATTTCTCGCCGCGCACTCTTGAATGCTGGTTTCCGACGTAAAACGGATCATTTAAGAGGCTTTCCTGATTCGTCCCCGCGTCCAATACGACCGCAAGCACTCGTGACGGGTCAATTCCGGCCGCTGCCGTATACACCGCAAGTTTTCCGACAGAAATGGCGATGCCGCCGACGCCCCAATCACCGATTCCCAGAATGCCCTCGGCATCTGTCGCAACGATTAAATCAATGTTTTCATTTTTTCCGAACTGCTGAAATGCGGCGCGCATTCCCTCAGGATCATCTATCGACAAATACAGACCGCGGGGTTTTCTGTACTCATGGCTGTAACGCTGGATCGCGGTGCCGACTGTCGGCGTATATACGATCGGCAGCATTTCGCCTAAATGATCATTTAACAGCCTGTAAAATAATGTTTCATTCCGGTCATGGAGAGCAGTCAAGTACACATTTTTGCTCAGCTCGTCAGGCTGCGAACTGAACTGTTCGTAAGCCCGCTTCACCTGCTCTTCGATTGTCAATACCTTCGGCGGCAGAAATCCCTCGAGTCCGAGTTCCTTTCTTTCCTCTTGTGTAAAGGCCACCCCTTTATTTAAAAAAGGAGTAGAAAGAACTTCTAATCCGCGCAGAGTTGTTTTGATTTCTCCATCTTTTGTCACTTGAAATTGATTCACCTGTCTCTTCCTTTCAAAGCAATTTGTCTTAGGTTTGCTTTTATTCCCGAAATTCATACAGGTAAATCATTTGATCCGCTTATTTTTTCTCCCGTTTGACAGACGCCGCCACTTCGCCGTCTTCGCCCCATTTTACGGCTCTGTAAATCGTGTCGTGATAGAAAATCAGCCAGGCGTCTTTCTCTGCCGCGAACGCCTGCCATTTTTGCTTTTGCGGAATGGAGGTCATCGGATAGTCATCATATGCCAGCACCCATAACGGATTTTTATGGGCGTTTGTCGGCATCAGGTCGGCAAAATGCACAGCCGTTTCCCCTCCGTCTTCTAATACAATGACACTGTGTCCGTCACTGTGGCCGCCGGTGTGGTGCATCGTAATGCCTTCTGTGAGCTCATACGCATCCTCAAAGGTTTCGACCTGATCTTGTACAGCCTCCCAATTTTCTCTCCAGTATGTATTTTCCGATCTGATATTAGGGTTTTTCATTTCTTGCCACTCTGTCGCAGAAGTGATAATGCGGGCGTTCGGGAAAACAGAGACAAGCTCCTCTCCGCGGTATTCCGTCAGGCCGCATGCATGGTCAAAATGAAGATGGGTCATTGCCGCAATATGAATGTCTTCACAGGAAAGCCCGAGTTCACTCAGAGATTTTTTCAGATTGGATTCCTGCGTTACACCGTAATTCCTTTTCTGCTTATCGGAGAATTTCCCTCTGCCGATCCCCGCGTCAACCAAAATATTCAGGCCGTTTTTTCTGATCAGAATCGGGTCTGTTCTTAATTCAATCTGGTTTTTGTCGTTTACAGGGTATTTTCTCGACCATAAAGGCTTCGGGACAACGCCGAACATCGCTCCTCCGTCCATATGCGTTACACCGCCGTCCAGCCATGTTAATGAAATATTGCCAATATTCAATTTCTCCATCTTGATCCCTCCTGATGTAATGGTAGCAAATGGAGGCATAAAAAAACAGACTCCCGCATCAGAGTCTGTCTTTTGTTCTCCATTCAACTTCAGCCCGGTAAATCGGCTGGCCGAGCGCGGAGAATTTTTCTTCGTATTCTGTCATAATATTGCCTTTCGGATCGCTGTTGTGCAGATCGAGACTGACTTCCTTCAGGAGCAGGCCGTATTCGGAAAAACTTTTCAAAGAGTATTCAAACAACCCGCGGTTATCGGTTTTGAAATGAATCTCACCCGTTTCGCCCATGACTTCTTCGTATTTTTTCAAGAACGCTTTAAAGGTTAAACGGCGTTTTTCGTGACGGTTTTTCGGCCAAGGGTCAGAAAAGTTTAAATATACGCGCTTGATTTCTCCCCGTTCAAATACGTCATTCAGTGTTTCCGCGTCTATATTTAACAAACGGACATTGTGAGCCCCGCTGTCCTTTACTTTTTGGACGGCAGTGACGATGACACTTTTAAACAGCTCAATTCCGATATAGTTGATATCCGGATTCTGCTTGGCCATTCCTGAAATGAACTGCCCTTTTCCCGTACCGACTTCAATATGGATCGGGTTGTCATTGCCAAAGACCGTGTTCCAACGCCCTTTATACTGAGCCGGATCACTGATGGCGATGTCAGCGTTTTCTGCCAGAAAATCATTCGCCCAAGGTTTATGGCGCATTCTCATATGATTGACACCTCTATCTATAATTTCGAGTAACAACATACCATGAAACAAAAAGAGCCGCAAGCGCCTTTTAAAGGCTCCGGCTGCATAAAAAAAGAGGCTCCCCGGTCCGGAACACTCATGTGATGCATAAAACCGCACCGCTTTGCACAATGTATGACACAGAAAGGATGTGTATATGAATCATGGGCTTAACAAGCGAACATCAGGTCCGGTTATTAAAGGACATACTGGCCGACCACCAGTTGGATTGCTGCGGCACGGTTGCCGAGTATGAACAGCTCGAGCGCGTCATCAAATCACTGATGGCCAACACCGGGCTTGATTCAAATATAAAAAACGTGCTCGAGGATGTATACCGCTACAGCCAGTCAGGCATCACGGCCGATTCCATCGACACGCATATTCAGGAGCACCAAAACCATTTGTCCCAATGGGTGGAGCAGATGGATTCGTACTCCTGACTACTTGACAATCCGCTTCATCAGGGCATGAAGCTCTTCCATGGCATCATGATACGCTTTGTCATTCCCTTTTGATTTGTGCCAGGCGATGAAGGTGATGGTCTCTGATAACATGTACCACGCCATCCGCAGCCGAAGCCCTTCCGTGAGCTTCATGCCGTACATCCCAAGCCAGCTGTCCCACGCTGGCTCTTCGACGTAATGATACAATAAAGGGCCAAGATCCATGGCCGGATCAGCTATCATCGCGCCGTCCCAATCTATTAAATACAGCTGGTCGTTTTCAGACAAAAGCCAGTTATTATGATTCACATCACAATGGCAAACGACTTTTTCACCGAATTGCACCTGATCCACATGAGCTTCCAAATAAGCAAGGCCTTCCTGAATAAGCGGCGAAAATTGCCGCACAGCAAAGACGGCCTGCTTCAGCTGCGACAAAAGAGCGCCCGGATCGAGCGGTTCTTTCCCCAATCTTTTCAGCATGTCAAGCAAGGCTTTAGATGTGTGGATTTTGCGGAGCAGCTCAGCCACCGGGCGTCCGCTCATATCCTTCGGCTTCAGCTCTCTGCCCGTCATCCAATGCTGAGCCGTAATAACGTCTCCGTTTTCCATCCGTTTCGTCCAAACCAGCTTCGGAACAATGCCTTCGGCGGATAACACGGCTAAAAAGGGCGAGCTATTACGTTTTAAAAAAAGCTGTTGGCCGTTATGTTTCGCATAATATGCATCTCCTGTAGCTCCTCCGGCGGGGAAGATCTCCCAATCGCTACCTAGTAATTGTCCCAACCAGTTCATATCAATGTTCAACCCATCATTTCTTAAAATATTTTAGAATAGGCCTCCAGCCTTTCTCTTTCGGCGGAGCAGCCTGTCATAAACAATTTCTTGAGAATAAAAAAGACAGCTATTGAGAGTCTCATATGCTAATCAATAGCCGTCTTATAAATTTTAGCGCTACAGCACAAACTTCGTCAAGCAAAACTAGCAAGAACACCTGTGAATTCTGAAGATTTATGCCGCAAACCGTTCTTTGCCGAGAAAGATTTGACAGGTTTTTTTTATTATGTTTTTATTTTTAACGGCGCTCCGCCCGGCATCAGCCGAAACGGCGTCGTTCCGACCAGTTCGCCGTCAGCGTGAAACGGAATTTTCCCATCTGTTTCAAAAATGAATTCCTTCCCCTTTATCACCGTCACTCCGTCCATTTTGATATGCCGGCCAAAGCTCATCGCCCATAAAAAACGATACAGCGAGAAAAAGGACAGGTTTTCCGCAATGACAATATCAAAATCGTTTTGGCGGGGATTTGCAGAAGGCGCCGCTTTCATACCGCCTCCGTAATAAGGATGATTAGCCGCAATGACAAACCAGACATTGCGGAATTCATGCCTTTGGCCGTCTGCCGTGCAGGCAAACCGGAACGGCTGAAATCCCGAGGCCGTATGTATATGCGCAAGCGGGTAAATCACAAAGCCGAGACGCAGAAACCGAAGAACACGCGAAAACGGAAACTCCGCGGCTGCCTTCGAAACCGAGGCGTCAAACCCTACAGACAGGTGGTTAATAAAATAAAGAGATTGTGCTTTGTCATGAAAAAAGTTGATGCTTCCCCCGAAAAATTTCCGTGTGAGCGGGCGGTGCAGACCTTTGATTTCATGGAGGAGCGCCGACTTCTTAACACCGAGGCCTTTGGAAAAGTCATTGTACGAACCGGCGGGCACAAAGGTCAGTTCAATCTGATCCATTCCTTTCAGTCCGTTAATGACTTCATGCATCGTGCCGTCACCGCCGATGACAAAAAGCCGCTTCAGCTTATGATCCTGCATCGTTGAAATCTGTCTCGCCAGCACTTCCGCATGTCCGGGATGTCCGGTCAGAAAGGAGCGGTGGCTGACACCGCGTCTGGTCAGCTCTTTTTGAACCGATTTCCAGATACGCCGCCCCCTCCCGCCTCCTGAGACCGGGTTAATAATAAAAAACCATTGACTCATCGTTTGTTTTCACCTGCTTCATTGAAGAAGAGACAGCCTCCAAACGTCCGTTTTAATCAAGCCATTCCTGTCTCCGGCTTGAATCGCTCAAGCCGTAAGACAAAAGTGCCTTCGCCGCCTTCAGCTGATGGTGCTTGATCGGCGCCGTATTTTTCCGCTGCTTTTCCAGCCACTCTGCGGCGGTCCGTTTATCTGCTATATCCAGCCCGAATGGCGGCTCCGGGTAATCAAAATAAGACGTTCTGCTGAGCAAAAGCTTCCTGACGGGAATGTCGGCCTGCTTTTCTTTTACGATTTGCGAAACGACCGAGCCCGTGCGGTTCAGGCTGAGAGACGGATTTAATACTTGGCGCGTGCTGCCGGAACCCCTCTCTTCCCAAAAACGATGTTTTGATCCGATATATACGCTGTCCTCTTCAGCTTCCATAAAAGCAGCGCAGAAAATCTCCAGCGGGGAGATGATGATGATGCTCAGCTCGACGGACGCCTGCTGGATTTGAAGAACCGGATGATACATCACAAAATAGGAATCGGGCAGCTTTTGAGCAAGCATTTTTAATATCCTGTCCCTCTTGACCGCCTGCGAAAGCTCAGACTTTTGAGAAAGCGTGGAGCTCGCCCATTTTAATTGAAAGTCATACAGCTGTTCTTTGAAAAAAGACGCGAGCTCAGACTTTTGAGACGGAAGATGTCCGAACAGCGCCTCTTCTTCCTCCGGCTCATCAAACCATTGGTGCCTCTTTTCATTTATATCGGCCGTTTTTTCTTCTTTTCTCTTTTTTAAGAAAAGTTTTTTTCGGGCCGGCGTTTGGCCGGTTTCACCGCCTTGAGCCGTTTCTGTTTCTTTTTCTTCCGTTTTCCGGTCAAACGCTTCAAGGAGAGCCTCCCAGCGTTCTTTCTTCAGCCGGATAAACTGGTTCATATAATGATATGGATCGAGCTCATATCTTGAAATGTAATCGTGTATTTTGATGATCTGTGCCATGTGATTTCCCCACTCCGAATATTTGTTTATGTCAATTGAAACTGTGCGATTTCTTCGTATTTTGGCGACCGGTCAAGGTGGGTCTGAAACAGGGAAAACCGGCTGACGGCGCTTTGCACCCTGCCGCTTTCAAACGGCACATCGTCCGGAAACGGCCGGTCTCCCGCCCACTTCCGCGCCATCGTCATATGAGGATGATACGGCCGTTTTTCCACTTGAAAACCGGCTTTTAAAACAGCCTGTTTTGTTTTTTCCCGCAAATCAAAGAGCCGTTCATTCCGTTCAGGTTCTAGGTGAAGCACTCTCGGCTGTCTGCGGTCGCCGAAAACATCCAGCTGCTGAAACTGTACGGTAAACGGCTGCGCTTTCGACGCAGCATCTGCGAGCAAAGGCAATAGTTTCGCAAGCCGGGCTTCATCCGCAGCCCCGAGAAAAATGAGTGTAATATGATAGTCATGCGGATGCACCCATTTTTTGAATGTTAACGCCGGCTCCTTTCTGGCTGCTTCCCAAATCGGTTCAGCAATGTCAGCAGGAATCGGAATGCCGATAAAATAATGCGGCAATGAAGCTTTCATATGAGGATCTCCCCTCTTTGGTTATGGTGTTATTATAAAACGGATAAGCGGAGAGGAGAACCCTGTCCGCTTATTATGATAGGATATTATGTACCGAACGTTTTATACAGAAAGGAATGAGCCGGTCTTGAAAATCGCAAACAGCACGGCGGAGCTGATCGGCGGCACACCGATCGTAAAGCTCAATCGCCTTCAGCCAGAACATGCAGCTCAAGTCTATTTAAAATTAGAATCATTTAACCCAAGCGGCAGTGTCAAAGACAGAGCGGCTTACAATATGATCATTGAAGCGGAAAAAAGCGGGCATTTAAAACCCGGCTCTGTCATCATCGAACCGACAAGCGGCAATACAGGCATCGGTCTGGCGATGAACGCGGCGGCCCGCGGCTACAGAGCAATCCTCGTCATGCCTGACACGATGACGAAAGAACGCATCAACCTGCTTAAAGCGTACGGCGCCGAGGTGGTATTAACGCCGGGGGCTGAAAGAATGCCCGGCAGCATCAAAAAAGCGAAAGAACTCGCCAAACAGATTCCGGGAAGTTTTATCCCGATGCAATTCGATAACGGCGCAAATCCGGACGCCCACCGAAAAACGACCGCGATTGAAATCTATCAGGCCGTTCAGCAGCTCAACAGGCCGCTCGGTGCTTTTGTTGCAACGGCGGGAACAGGCGGAACTATTACCGGAACCGGAGAAACGCTGAAGGAGCTTTTCCCTGATATGATTGTTCATGTCGCCGAACCCGCGGGATCGCCGGTACTGTCCGGCGGAAAACCCGGCGCTCATAAGCTGGTCGGGACAAGCCCCGGATTTATTCCCGGCATATTGAATCAGGACGTTTACGATGAAATCATGAAAATCTCTGATGAAGATGCGTATACGACAACCCGGCGCCTGGCCCGGGAAGAAGGAATACTCGTCGGCCCGTCTTCAGGCGCCGCCTGCTTTGCCGCCATTGAAACCGCAAAACGCCTCCCTCCCGAACAGATCGTCATCTGTATGACGGCCGATACGGGAGAACGTTATTTATCAACGGATTTATGGTCATTTGAATGATAAAAAAGGGATGCCGCTTTCGGCGTCCCTTTTTGTGATCACTTGGCAAGCTCATAAATGGCTTCGGCGTATAAAGCGGTTGATCGGAGAAGGTCATCAATTTCGATGTACTCATCCTTTTGATGCGCGCTGTCAGGCCGGCCGGGAAACAGTGGTCCGAACGCCACGCCCGCCGCAAGGGATCTCGCATACGTTCCTCCGCCGATTGAAATCAAATCCGCTTTCTTTCCCGTCTGTCCTTCGTAAACCTTTTGAAGCGTCTTTACGAGCGGATGATCGGCAGATACGTGGTGCGGTTTGCTGTCTTTAAATTCTTCAAGCCGAAATTCAGCAGCGGACATAAAGGCATCACGAATCACTTGGCTGTCCGAAGTGACGGGATAACGGATGTTGATGCCGAGTTCTCCGCCCTCACCCTTTCTGTATGTAAAGATGCCGACATTCAATGTAAGCTCTCCGCTGATGTCATCCCTGCAATCAATCTTCAGCTTTTTGCCCCGTGTATCATTTAAAAAATAGTCACTGACGGTTTTGACAAAGTGTTTTCCGGCTTCATCCAGTTCCGTTCCGTTAAGGCATTCAGCAAGCTTTAAGCCGGCATTGACACCATTATTCGGTTCCATCGCGTGGCATGATTTTCCGAACACCCGAAGCGTCAGTTTTCCGTTTTCCGAAACCGCTTCACCTTGTGTTTTTGACTGCTCCAGCCAGTTGCTGAAATATGCGTGCACGGCATCCAGGCCGGCCCCTTCAATGACCGCTTCAGCCGCATCCGGCACCATGTTCAAGCGCAGCCCTGAACGGAATGACAGAAGCCTGTTTTTTGCGTCTTTGTCAGAAGTTCTTTTTGCAATACGCAGTGTGGCATCTATCATTCCTTTTTCCGCGTTAATGATCGGAAAATCGGCGTCAGGGGCAAATCCGATGTCAGGCATTTTTTCGTGTTTGAAATAGTGGTCCACGCATCTCCAATCACTCTCTTCATCTGTTCCGATGATGATTCTCACGCGTTTGGATAAAGGCAGCTGCATGTCTTTGACGATTTTCAGCGCGTAAAACGCCGCCATTGTCGGCCCTTTATCATCAATGGCGCCTCTGGCATATATCCGGCCGTTCCTGATTTCGGCTGAAAACGGATCGCTTGTCCAGCCGTCTCCGGGCGGAACGACATCGACGTGGCACAGAACGCCGACAATTTCGTCACCCGTCCCCCACTCAATATGGCCCGCATAGCCGTCAAGATTTTTGACGGTGAAGCCTTCTTTTTCGCCGAATTCCAGCAGTGAAGTCAGGCTGGCATTGACGCCTTCCCCAAACGGCCGGCCGGGGCCGGCTGTTGATTCGTCCATTACGCTGTTGATCTGTAAAAATTTCTGCGTGTCACGGATGAGATCTTCTTTGTTTCGGATAACTTCAACTTCCCAGTTCATCACAAATCCCCTTTCTTGATAAAGACTTGCAAAATGTTCATAAAACGAATAATATAGATGATGTTTTGAAAAAATGTTCGTCATTGGAGGTACTTATGTTTCATCTCGACAAGCATCAAACGACAATAAAAAGAGAAATTACCGCGGGACTGACCACCTTCTTTACAATGGTGTATATCATTGTCGTCAATCCGGTGATCCTTTCAAATGCGGGAATTCCGTTTGACCAAGTGTTCACCGCCACGATTATCGCTTCCATTGTCGGAACTTTATGGATGGCTCTCGCTGCGAATTTTCCGATTGCCATTGCCCCCGGCATGGGCTTAAACGCGTATCTCGCCTTTCATGTCGTCGGCGCAGGCAGCGGCATCTCGTATCAGACGGCTTTCAGCGCCGTATTTATCGCGGGAGTCATCTTTATCATTTTATCGTTAACGCCTTTAAGAAAACAACTAATAGAAGCCATTCCAGACAATTTAAAATACGGCATTACGACCGGCATCGGCTTATTTATCGCATTTATCGGTTTGCGCCAATCCGGTATCATCACGGCTGATAAATCTAATTTAGTCGCACTCGGTGATCTTCATTCAACTGCCGTCATTTTAACGCTTATCGGGCTTATCATCAGTATCGTGCTGATGGTGCTGAATGTAAACGGGGCTCTGTTCATCGGTATGGCGCTGACTGCTGTCATTGCCTTTTTGACCGGTCAGATTCATTTTACAAAAGGGTTCATGTCCTTCCCGCACCTGCCTGAGGGGCTTTTAATAACAAATCCGTTCGGAGCCCTCGGGGATGTCGTGCACCACGGTCTGTACGCCGTTGTGTTTTCTTTTCTTCTCGTTACGATTTTTGATACGACCGGCACCATGATCGGTGTCGCCGAACAGGCGGGATTGATCAAAAACAATCAGCTGCCGAATGCGAGAAGAGCGCTTTTGGCTGATTCGACCGCTACGACAGTCGGAAGCATTTTCGGCACCAGCCCGACGACCGCTTTCGTTGAATCTTCAGCAGGGGTGGCCGCGGGCGGAAGAACGGGCCTGACGGCGCTGACGATTGCCGTTATGTTTGCCGTTTCCATGTTTTTCAGTCCGCTTGTCAGCGTCTTATCAGAAGTGTCCGCCATTACGTCACCGGCTCTGATTATTGTCGGCAGTCTGATGATGGGGGCGGTGTCGAATATCCGCTGGAATGAGCTTGATGAAGCATTCCCGGCCTTTCTCGTCATTTTGGCGATGCCTTTGACATCCAGTATTTCAACCGGAATCGCGCTCGGCTTCATTTCATACCCGCTTGTGAAGCTCGCTAAGAAAAAATGGCGCGAAATCCATCCTTTAGTCATCATCTTTGCGGTGCTGTTTTTTATTCAGCTTTTTATTTTGAACGGACATTAAAAAAATCCCTTTCCTTTTTCGGAAAGGGATTTTTCACATATAAAGGGCGGAAAAAACCGCCGCAATAAGGCACCATCCGGAACAGATGATTTGAATGAGGGTTAATACGCTGTTTCTCGCCCGGAAATAATCATCACTGTCTCTTTTGATACCGCTTAAAACCGGTTTGTCCGTGATCCGGTCAAAGAGAAGCGACGCGGCATATCGGCTGACCAGTGTAAATAAAATGAGGGCTGCCGGCTTCAGCAAAAGCGGAAGAACGAGAATAAGAGCCGTAAAAGCCGCGGTTAAAAGGTAAAGCTGCCGGAGATACCCGCCATTTCGGATCAGCACTTTAAAAAACAATTCTTTCCACGCCGTATACGCCGACCGTTTTGTAAAGATGTGCTTTGAGCCGGGATATAAAAACGGCTTGCTCCGCCCTTTCTTTTTTACATTCGGCAGCTGCACATCATGGCTGAGCATCAAAACAAAGGCGGCGAATGAAAGCTTGCGCCTGTTCTCCTCAAGCACTTCTTCCTCAAAAGCTGATAAGGACTCCGCTTCTTTCCAAGTTAAAAGAACGGAGCAGATGAACAATATATATCCTGCCGGCCAAAGCCAGTACCACTCGGCGGCAAACCGGATCATGAAACACGCGCCCGCCAACAGAACCGCCGCTTTCAGCCAGCCTGCCGCCTGATGTCCAACTGTCTGCCGTCTGATTTTTCTTTGCCGATGCACTGCCAATATCGCAGCATGAAAGCCGGACAGACAGCAAAAAATGCCTGAATATGCCGAGAAGGTGCAGTCACCGTACTGGCGCCATAAGGGAAATAACAGCACGGCAAGCACGCCCCATTTGATAAGTGAAAGGAACATCGAATACAAAAGCGCGTACCGTTTCAGCTTTTTCATCAGATATTTTGCATGCACCAAAAACACATGATCCGCTTCCAGCAAAAAGGTATGAATAAAACCGGTGCATAACAGCAGGACACTGAAGACATACAGCCAGCCCCAGCCTAATACTCCGGCAGCTCTATCAAGAAGCCCCCTGCCGTTCAGCCATTCAGCATATTGATAAACGGCCAATGCGGCAGCAGGAAGAACGATATACAGCGCGACCGTCCAATCAATGACCGTCTGAAACACCTTCCATTGATACCGCCAGAAATGAAACATCCTTTGAAAAAACAAAGCCCGCCCGGTCATCGCTGACTGCTCCGAACCGCTGAATAAAAGCAATCTAACAATGAACGGCTCCCCGTTTTTTCTTGAAGCTCCGCTAACGTGCCTTGAAGAAGCAGAGCGCCCTGATCCAGCAAATAAAACCGGTCGCAGATTTTTTCGGCGGTATCCAGAACATGGGTGCACATCAGAATACCCGCGCCCCTTTCTTTCTCAGCAATCAGCATGTCGGTAAACAGCTTCGTTGAGATCGGATCAAGTCCGATAAACGGCTCATCAATGATGTAAATATCCGGCTTCGCCAAAAACGCCTGTATGAGCATCAATTTTTGCTGCATCCCTTTTGAAAAACCGGAAGGCAATTCATGTTTTACCGCCGTCAATGAAAATTCATCAAGCAGCCGCCCGGCCCGCTCACGGCACTCTCCGGCTTCTATCCCCCGCAATGACCCTGTGAGTTCAAGATGCTCCCAAAGCGTCAGTTCTTCATAAAAACTCGGACGCTCCGGTATGTAAGCATAGGATGAATCATTCCATTCAATACCGCCTTCTATATCCCTGCACAGCCCGAGAATCGCCTTAATCACCGTACTTTTCCCCGCCCCGTTTGCCCCGATTAACCCGGCAATTTCCCCCGCGCTGACCGACAGAGATACATTTGAGATCACCTTCGGCCTGTCAGCATAACCGGCGCAGACGATGTTTGCATTCAATAAGTCTCCCAAGCTTTCTCCCTCCCCCGTTTTCATACGGACACGTATAAAAAAAGTTTCAGTTTCCATAATAATAAAAGCGGGCCGGGCATAGTAATGCACCAAGCGGCGCTCAATTGGTAAAAATTATCTGCGCTTATTCCTAGATTCATGTCCGCCATATCGTGTATAATGGAGGCAGTTAAAAGAGAAAAAACAGAATGTCTGCCTTTGTTGCTTATTCGTACGAAGTTTTAGAGTCGAAAGTTGTGGTATATCAAGTCCATCCGATCTTATGATAGGGAGTGGTTTTTTGAAACCTTCAACAAATCGTATGCTGACTCGGATTAAATCAGTTTACATGTTCATCCAGGAAAAAGGTCTTGTGACGACACAGGAACTGGTTGATGAATTCGGCATTACACCTAGAACCATTCAGCGAGACTTAAATGTGTTAGCATACAATGATCTTGTTCATAGTCCTAGCCGAGGCAAGTGGGAGACAACACGAAAAAAAGTAAAAATTACATCTTAAGCGAACAATTACATAAGGCCTTTTTCGGCCTGACATGCTGCAAGGCAAAGCAGCGTCTTTGCCTTGTTGTTTTTTGTTCCTCTATATAAAAAGCCCAAAACAAATCTGTTTTGGGCTTTTCTGATATCGATTACACTTCAGTATCTTTCAGCGCTGCGAGCTCTTCTTCAGTCAGCTCGCGAAATTCTCCCGGCTTAAGCTCCGGATCAAGAGAAACAGCCCCCATCGAAAGCCGTTTTAAATAAGCCACTTCATTTCCGACAGCCTTTGCCATCAGCTTCACCTGATGATATTTGCCTTCTGTAATGGTCAAATGAATGACCGTTTCATCAGGGCTTTGAGTGATGGTTTCAACAGCTGCCGGCTTCGTCTTATAGCCACCTTCAATGACGACGCCTTTTTCCAGATTGATGATGTCTTCCGGTGACAGAGGTGAGGCTAACCGGACCTCATATGTTTTAGGCACGTGCTTTTTCGGAGAAAGAAGACGATGAGCGAGCTGCCCGTCATTGGTCAGAAGCAGAAATCCTTCGGTATCCTTATCAAGACGCCCCGCCGGAAACGGTTCGAATCTCTGTTCTTCGGGCGTCAGCAGATCAACCACCGTTTGCTGGCGGCTGTCTTCTGTAGCGGACAGCACTCCTTGCGGCTTATTCATCATGACATAAATAAATTCCCGGTAGTCTGCCGGCTCTCCGTATACCGTGATGTCCTGTTTATCGGGATCGACATGGGTTTTCACATCTTTCGCCGGCTCTCCGTCAATCATGACAGCCCCTGCCTTGACGATTTTTTTCACATCTTTTCTTGAGCCGAATCCGCTGTTTGAAAGCAGCTTATCAAGTCTCATCCTGATCCTCTCCTTTAAAAAGAAAAGCCCGCAATAAGCGGACTGTTCATTATTCCTCAATGGGCGGAATGCCTGCCTCTTCTTAAAACCCGCGGCAGACGGTTTCCAAACATTTTCTGCAAAAATCCGATTCGGTACGCGGCAAACATGTACACCGCACCGCCGACAGCGGCACAGACAAAGACGACAATCGCCGCATGCAGCTGGCCGCTTTGGTACGTTACGAAGAAACTGAGCAGCCATTGAGTCAGCTTGACCGCGACTCCCATTACAACGGATAAGACCGCAATTAAAATGACCCGCTTCATAAGCACCGTATACGAATAGCCCGCATGGCGCTTAATCATAATAAAACCGTACAGAAGAGAAGCGATATAACCGAGCGCCGTTGCCAATATGGCGCCGTCTCCCTGAAACAGCTTGATCAGCGGCACGTTCAGCACCACTTTTATAATGACGCCGATGAAAAGGCTCACGACCGCAAATTTCTGCTTATTAATCCCTTGCAGGATAGCGGCATTTACTGTAAACAGAGAAAACAAAATCGCGACAGGCGCGTACCAGAACAAAATATCCTGTCCGATATCCGGACGAAGGCTTTCAGAACCGTAGAAGAACGTATAGGCCGGCCCTGATAACACCGACATCCCGACAACGGCGGGGATAACCAGAAACAGAATGATCTGCATCGTCTGGTTAATCTGCTGGTTCAAAAGCTTATAATTCCTGCTCGTAAATGATTCGGTTATCGTCGGGATCAGCGTCAGACCGAAAGCGGTCGCCAGAGAAACCGGAATCATGACAAGCTTCGGCACATAAAGGGTGACAATCGCCAGCATGTCCTGGCTGATGTCCTTATGGCCCGCCGCAATCATCGCTTTATTAAACGTATTCGTATCGATATAAGAATACAAAGGAATCGCCAGTCCGACAAAAACGTAAGGAGCGGCATAGCTGAAAAGCTCAATAAACATTTTTTTATAGCTTAAGTTCGCTGACGGGACGAGGTTCGGCTTCATCGCCAGAAGATCGCCCTTCCGCTTATTCCAGTAAATATAAAGGACGACAAGCCCTCCGAATGATCCGATCAGCGCTGCGAAAGTCGCATATCCGACTGCGATGACAAGGCCGCCGTTAATCACTCTTAAAATCAAATATGTTGCGCCCAATAAGAAGATGATCCGGGCAAGCTGCTCCACAACCTGAGAAACGGCTGTCGGCCCCATCATCTGGTGGCCTTGGAAAAAACCGCGTACAAGACTCATAATCGGCACAACCAAAAGTGCCAGACTGACCATCCGGATGACATAAACGACGTGGTCAATCGTAAGGCCGTTGTTACTTGCGCCGCCGAGAGATGTTTCCGCAAAAAACGGCGCCGAAATGTAAAGAATCGAAAAAGCGATCATCCCGGTAACGAG
This sequence comes from Bacillus siamensis KCTC 13613, assembly GCF_000262045.1. Lineage (GTDB taxonomy): Bacteria > Bacillota > Bacilli > Bacillales > Bacillaceae > Bacillus > Bacillus siamensis. The sequence continues at coordinate 65,183 of NZ_AJVF01000041.1, read as the reverse complement.
CATAACCGACATTCCCGCTCTCAGCATCCGCCTGCTCGTCTCATAGTCTCCTTTGGAATTATATTTCGAGACAAACTTTGAAACCGCGGCGGGAAATCCCATCGTGGCAATGTTTAAAAACAGTGTATATTGATTATATCCGTATTGAAACAAAGCTCCGCCCGTCGCTCCGACCATCGCTCCGAACGGGATCAGATAAATCATCCCTAAAATCCGCGATATATAGGTGCCGAGCGTCAGCACGAACGTGCCCCTTAACAATTTGCTTGACATGTTTCCTCATCACCATTTTCTACGAAGATTCAACTTTTCTATTTTAACACAACTGGGCAAATAGACGGTAATAATTACAGCGGGAAACTTTTTGGGAAGCCCTAAAAAAACAAAACACGTTTAAGGATTCCCTTTCTTTCGCTATAATAGCAGGAAGCGGACATTTCCGCCTATTATACGCGAAAAAGAAAGTTGTTGATGAAATATGAAACATTATGACGTGATTGTGATCGGCGGCGGCCCGTCCGGTTTAATGGCTGCCATTGCCGCAGGTGAAGAAGGGGCAGATGTTCTATTAATTGATAAAGGAAACAAGCTGGGACGGAAGCTGGCGATTTCCGGCGGCGGGCGCTGCAACGTGACCAATCGCCTCCCTGTTGAAGAGATTATCAAACACATTCCCGGCAACGGCCGCTTTTTATACAGCGCATTTTCCGAATTTAATAATGAAGATATTATCGCCTTTTTTGAAAACCTCGGCATTCAGCTGAAAGAAGAAGACCACGGGCGCATGTTCCCGGTGACGGACAAAGCACAAAGCGTTGTCGATGCGCTTTTGAACCGTTTAAAAGAACTGAATGTCACCATCCGCACAAATGAAAAAATCAAAGAAGTGCGGTACGAGAATGGCAGAACAGCGGGCATTACGACAAACAATGACGAACACATTAACGCACGCGCCGTCATTATCGCGGTCGGCGGAAAATCAGTCCCCCATACCGGCAGCACCGGAGACGGCTATGCATGGGCGGAAGCGGCCGGGCACACCGTGACTGAACTCTTTCCGACAGAAGTGCCGGTTACATCGTCAGAGCCGTTTATTAAGCAAAAAACCCTTCAGGGGCTGTCTCTTAGAAACACGGCCGTCAGCGTCCTGAATAAAAAAGGCAAACCTGTCGTCACACATGTGATGGACATGCTGTTTACCCATTTCGGCTTGTCAGGCCCGGCCATTCTCCGCTGCAGCCAGTTTGTCGTCAAAGAACTGAAAAAGCAGCCAGAGGTCAAGCTCCGCATCGATCTGTTTCCCGGCATCACCGAGGAAGAGTTATTTCAGCGGATGCACAAGGAGCTGAAAGACGCGCCGAAAAAAGCGCTCAAAAACGCGCTCAGACCATGGATGCAGGAACGGTACCTGCTTTTCCTTCTGGAGCGGAACGGCCTTGATCCTCAGATCAGCTTTACGGAGCTGCCGAAGGATCAATTCAGGGCGTTTGTCAAAGACTGCAAACAATTTACGGTGTCAGCAGACGGAACGCTTTCTTTGGACAAAGCGTTTGTCACGGGCGGCGGTGTTTCCGTCAAAGAGATTGAACCGAAACAAATGGCGTCTAAAAAAATGGAGGGCTTATATTTTTGCGGGGAAATCCTTGACATTCACGGCTACACCGGAGGCTATAATATCACGTCAGCCCTTGTTACGGGCCGTCTCGCCGGCTTGAATGCAGGACGTTACTCACACTCGCTGTAAAATAGTTTTAAGCACATTAACGTGAGCGTCCCCACCAAAAATATGATAGAGTTTTCTGCGTTTTGTTTCACCTGATTGAGGGAATAGGAAGAAAGGGATGATCTGCAATCGTACGATCATACTAAAGCAAATGGCGTATTGAAAAAATAGTCAGAGGGTGAGAACGTTTGAAGAAAAAGAATATCTCCAGTGTTTTTTGGATTGTGATCGTTATCACAGCCGCTGCGGTTTTATGGGGAGTTATTTCACCTGACAGCCTGCAGCAAGTTACAGATACGGCACAACGTTTTGTTACGGATTCTTTCGGCTGGTATTATCTGCTGGCCGTTTCAATATTTGTCGGTTTCTGTCTCTTTCTCATCGTGAGTCCGATCGGCAAAATAAAACTCGGAAAACCCGGGGAAAAACCGGAATTCGGCTTATTATCATGGTTTGCCATGCTATTCAGCGCAGGCATGGGAATCGGCCTGGTATTTTACGGGGCTGCGGAACCGATCAGCCATTACGCGATCAGCTCTCCCTCAGGTGAAACAGAAACGCCCCAAGCTTTTCGTGATGCGCTCCGGTATACGTTTTTCCATTGGGGGCTGCACGCTTGGGCCATATACGCCGTCGTCGCTTTATGTATCGCATATTTTCAATTCAGAAAAGATGCCCCCGGTTTGATCAGCAGCACACTGACACCGATTTTAGGCGATAAAGTGAACGGTCCGATCGGCAAGACGATTGACTGTATCGCCGTATTTGCAACGGTTGTCGGTGTGGCGACAAGCTTGGGGCTCGGCGCGACTCAGATCAACGGCGGTCTGCATTATTTATTCGGCATTCCGAAGACATTTTCCATTCAGCTGATCTTGATCGTTGTCGTGACCGTGCTTTTCTTAATTTCTGCGTGGAGCGGCATCGGCAAGGGAATTAAATACTTAAGCAATACCAACATGGTACTCGCGGGTATATTAATGCTTTTCATGCTCATTGTAGGCCCGACGGTGCTGATTATGAACTCATTTACCGATTCTATCGGCCAGTACATCCAAAATATCGTGCAGATGAGCTTCCGCTTGTCACCGAATGATCCCCAAAAACGCGAATGGATTAACAGCTGGACCATTTTCTATTGGGCCTGGTGGATTTCCTGGTCTCCGTTTGTCGGCATTTTTATCGCCCGTGTATCAAGGGGCCGGACCATCCGGGAATTTTTAATCGGTGTGTTAGTGACACCTTGTATATTGGCCTTTTTATGGTTTGCGATTTTCGGCGTATCTGCAATGGATCTTCAGCAGAAAGGCGTCTTCAATGTCGCCGGATTGTCGACGGATACGATGCTGTTCGGCGCTCTCAGCCACTACCCGCTCACAATGGTGACATCCGTGTTGACGCTTGTTCTGATCGCTGTATTTTTTATTACATCAGCCGATTCAGCGACATTTGTGCTTGGAATGCAGACGACTTACGGCTCGTTGGACCCTTCAAACCGGGTGAAAGTCACATGGGGCATTATCCAGTCTGCCGTGGCAGCGGTTTTATTATATTCCGGCGGCCTTGCCGCACTGCAAAACACGGCCATTCTCGCTGCGGTTCCGTTTTCAGTCGTAATCCTTCTGATGATCGTGTCTCTGTACAAGTCATTAGCGAGTGAAAGAAAAGGAATCAAACAAGCGGAGAAATACCAAAAGCCGAGAAGTCCCCGCGTCAAAAAAGCATAATGCACAGTGAAGCCCGGCCATTCGTCCGGGCTTCTTTATTTCCGATATAAAATGAGAGCGGAAAAACAATAAAGCTGCTCCCCTTCCGGATCACAAGCTGCCGCTACCGTATATTTGATATCAACGAGCTGTTCTTCAGAAATCCCCTTTAAAAATGAATTGACTTCAGTCTGCAAATCCTTTTCATGCTCCTCATCAAACACAGCTATCTTCAGCACGTCATCCTCTCCTTTCCCTATCAATTTATTCCGGTAGAAATGAATTATGATAGAGAATAAACAAGTTTTTCTTTTTTACTGATCTTTACTAAAAATAACTGAAAATCGTTATTGAAAACGCTTACCAACATGTGATAATATCACTTTAACCATAACCAGTTCATTTCTATTTAGAAAATTTTTAGTAAAAAGGAGATGCAAAATGGTCCGTCTCAAAGATATTGCCTTACAAGCATCTGTATCCAGTGCGACAGTATCAAGAATTTTGAACAGAGATGACTCTTTGGCCGTGACTGAAGAAACAAGAGAAAAAGTCCTGCGGATCGCCGATGAGCTCGGCTATCAGCCGGCGGCAAAAAAACGAAAGAACCGCAGCCGCAGCGATTCAGCGCCTCTGATCGGCGTTGTCAGCTGTCTGTCACCGGAGGAAGAACGGCAGGATCCTTATTTCTCAGCGATCAGAAAAGGCATTGAAGAAGAATGTTTTGAACAAAAAATCTTTATCACTTCTTCTATCCATCTCGGTTCTTTCCAAGAGCAATTATTTCACGATTTGGACGGTGTGATCGTAATCGGCAGCCTCCAAGACGAGGCGCTTACGAATATCTGCGCCGCTTTCAGGCACGCCGTATTTGTCAACGGCACACCCGATCCCTCTCGCTACGACTCCGTCAGCGTGGATTTTTATGCCGCAGCGCAAAAGGCGATAGAACATCTGCTGTCACTCGGCTATCAGCGGCTTGGCTATATTGGCGGCCGTGAACGGGAGCATACCGTCATAAATGGTGTAAACAGCAATCAAACGATTGAAGATAAGCGTCTGACCGCTTTTTTACAAATGGCCGGCGCCGAGCCGGAGCATGTGCTGGTAGGCGAATACAGCATGCACGAAGGTTTCCGGCTGATGAAGGAAGCCATCAAAAGCGGGAGTCTGCCTGACGCTTTCTTTATCGCAAGTGATTCAATGGCCGTTGGCGCTTTAAAAGCCTTGCAGGAGGCCGGCCTTCAAGTCCCGCGTGATACAGCGATTGTCAGCTTCAATGGCATTGATGGAGCAGAATACGCCAGCACGCCGTTATCAACGGTAAAAGTATACACGGAAGAGATGGGCCGGACGGGCGTCAAACTGCTTCTCGACCGTTTAAATGGCAGAACCGTCCCGCTGGCCGTGACGCTTCCCACTTCACTGATTGTCAGACAAAGCTGCGGTTCACAAGAAAGGAGGTGACGTTTCCCGCAGCGTTTATATCATATTTAAAGGAGGAAAAGATGAAACGCTTACTGGTTTTGTTTCTTTCTTTTACTTGTATGATACTTACCGGCTGCTCGGCAAAAGAGAGCAGCTCAGGAGAAAAGCAGAAAACCTTGACAGTCTATTCGACCATTTCCTCAGACAGCGAACGCGCCATATTCAGAAAATTGGCTGATGTATTCCAAAAAGAACATCCGGACATTCAAGTAAACGTTCATTTCCCAGGCAATGACTACGAAAATATGATGAGGGTCCGAATGGCGGCCGATGACATGCCTGATCTTTTCGACACGCACGGCTGGGCCAAACTCCGCTACGGAGAATATACAGCCGATCTCAGCGGAATGTCTTGGACGAAGCGGCTCGATCCGAATTTAAACAGCATGCTTAAGGACGCCAAAGGCAGAATATACGCCTTCCCTCTGAATCAGGCAAAGGACGGACTGGCCTACAACCGTACGTTGTTGGAAAAGTACGGCATTAAACCGCCGGAAACGATGGATGATTTGATGAAGGCACTGAGACAGGTTAAAGAAAAAAGCGGCGGAACAGTCACCCCCTTCTGGTTTGCCGGTTATGAGAAAAGTTCATTTGCCCAATATTACGATCAATTCGCCGCACCGCTCCTCATCACAGATCCCGCTCACCGTTACAAAAAACAGCTGTTAAACGGAACCTTCCGCTGGACACACTTCACCTATTTATCTGACAAGCTGAAAGAGATGCAAAAGGAAAACCTGCTTAATATAGATGCCGTGACAGCAAAACGGTCCCAGCTCATCGAACTGATGGCGCAAAACAAAATCGCCTTTACGCTGCAGGGCGGCACCCTCGGCCAAGACGTCGCTCAAATCAATCCAAAGGTAAAAGTCGGCATCATACCGACCCCGGCTATCCACAAGGGAGACGCACCGGTATGGATCGGGGGCGAACGTTATACGCTTGCGGCATCCAAGGATTCCCCGCAGCTTGAAAAAGCGAAACAGTTTATCGCATTTATGGCCCGTCCCGAAAACGCAAAATCAATTGCCGAAGCGACCTCGCTCCCGGCCGGATTAGTGAATGTGCAAACAGACATTTTCTATGCAAATGACTATAAGCGCTATCAGCATATTAAGGTACAGCCTTATTTCGACCGCCTTTATTTGCCGAACGGAATGTGGGATGTGATGGGAACAGCCGGACAGGAGCTGATGGCTGATATTTTAACTCCTGCTGAAATTTCGGCGAAACTCGGCAGAGAATATAAACGGCTCCGTCTTCAGTCTGATTCACAAGGAGCTGAAAAAGAATGAGTAATCTTGCAAGAGAAACCGCCGGATATCAAAATAAGAAACCTGTAAAACCCGCGTCACTATGGTGGATGTACGTCCCTGCTCTTGCCACGGTTTTTATTTTTATGATTTTTCCGTTTGTCAAAGGCGCTTTTATCACATTTACAAACTGGAACGGTTTTTCGCAGACGTATCAGTGGGTGGGTATCACTCAATATAAAAGGCTTTTTACAGACCCGGACACGTGGCTCGTTGTGAAAAACACTTTGCTTTACGGACTCGGAAGCACTTTTTTTCAGAATATGCTCGGACTTTTATATGCTTTGCTTTTGAATCAGAGCTTAAAAATGAAGGCGATCACAAGAACGATCGTCTACCTGCCCGTCATTATCAGTCCGCTGATTATGGGATACATTTGGTATTTTATTTTCTCATATGACGGGGGCGCGCTGAATGATGTGCTTGGCGCGCTGGGGGCCGGTTCTGTCAATGCCTTGGCAAGTCCGTCGGCGAACCCTTGGATTATCGTCATGATTAACACCTATCAATACGCAGGCATTGCGATGATTGTGTATTTGGCGGGGCTGCAAAGCATTCCGAAAGATTATTACGAAGCGGCAAAAATGGATGGCGCGGGCGGTCTTCAGCCGTTTTTCACCATTACCCTGCCTTTACTGATGCCGGCTGTCACCATCAATATGGTCATCAATATCATCGGGGGGCTGAAACTGTTTGATGTTATTTTCGCCCTGACTGCAGGCGGGCCGGGCAATTCTTCTCAATCAATGTCGACGTTTATGTATGATTTATATTTTAAACGGCAGGATGCGGGATATGCCGCCGCCCAAGGTGTGTTTATGTCCGTTATTATTCTCGTCATCAGCTTTACCGCTCTCGTGTATTTCAAGCGAAAGGAGACGGAAATGTCATGAAAACAGCCCGAATGCAGATCTTTACCCTGTTGGCTGCCGTCATCTCATGCGTTCATATTGTCCCCTTTTACATTCTGCTGACCACGTCCTTAAAAGCAAAAGGAGACTACAGTTCAAAATGGTCGCTGCCTTCCGCTTTTTCTTTTCAGAATTTTCGTGAAGCATGGGAGCGGGCCTCTCTTGGGCAATCCTTTCTGAACACGATCATCATTACGGCCGTTTCCGCCGCTTTGTTAATTTTTATGGGTTCGCTTGCCGCATATCCGCTTGCAAGAAGAAATACGAAGCTGAATAAAATCGTCTTCGGCCTTTTGATTTCAATCATGATTATCCCGCCTTTGACTTCCATGGTTCCTTTATACAAGATGGTCGCTGATGCGGGGCTGATCAATACGCATGCCGCAGCCATTCTCATTAATACGGCTGCATATATGCCGCTGACCGTTTTCTTATATTCAGGGTTTATCCGCTCTTCCATTCCGAAAGAGCTTGAGGAAGCGGCCCGGATGGACGGCGCGGGATTGATCAGGACTTTCTATACGATCGTGTTTCCCTTGTTGAAACCGATTACCGCAACAGTCTGCATCATTTCCTGCGTGTTTATCTGGAACGATTACCAATTTGCGATTTTCTTTTTACAAGATCAAAAGGTGCAGACATTGACCGTGGCTATGGCGGGATTTTTCGGCGAAAATGCGAACAATCTCCACTTAGTCGCCGCAGCCGCGATTATGGCGATGCTGCCGATGGTCGTTTTGTTTTTGGCGCTTCAAAAATATTTTATCGCAGGGCTGTCCTCCGGGGCGGTTAAAGGCTGAAAAGAAAAGGGAGGAATTTCTGTTGAAGAAAATTACGTTTATCGGAGCCGGAAGCACGATTTTCGCAAAAAATGTGCTGGGAGACTGTTTACTGACTGAAGCTTTAAACGGATTTGAATTCGCGCTTTATGATATTGATGCTGTGCGGCTGAAAGAATCCCAGCTCATGCTTGAAAATATGAGAGACCGATATAATACAAGCGTTTCTATCATCTCTTACGATGACCGAAAACAGGCGCTTAAACACGCCGGCTATGTGATAAATGCCATTCAGGTCGGCGGCTATAAACCCGCAACGGTCATCGACTTTGACATTCCGAAGCGGTACGGCCTCCGCCAGACGATCGCCGATACTGTCGGAATAGGCGGCATTTTCCGCTCCCTCCGCACCATCCCCGTTTTATTTGATATCGCAAAAGACATGGAGGAAGTCTGTCCGGATGCATGGCTGTTAAACTATACAAATCCGATGGCTTCTCTGACCGGCGCGATGCTCAGACATACAAATGTGCAAACGGTCGGCCTGTGCCACAGCGTGCAGGTCTGTACGAAAGATCTGTTTGACTCACTCGGCATGGATCACGAAGGTACGGAAGAACGCATTGCCGGCATCAACCACATGGCTTGGCTCTTGGAGATCAAAAAAGACGGAATTGATCTATATCCGGAAATTAAAAGACGTGCCCGTGAAAAGCAAAAGACGAAACATAAAGACATGGTTCGATTTGAGCTGATGGATAAGTTCGGCTGCTACGTCACGGAATCATCTGAGCATAATGCCGAATATCACCCGTATTTTATAAAAAGCCGATATCCGGAGCTGATAGACGAACTCCAAATTCCGCTTGATGAATATCCGAGGAGATGCACAGAACAAATCAAAAATTGGGAAACGATGAGAGACGGCATCATCAACAATCAAAACCTGACGCATGAACGCTCGAAAGAATACGGTTCGAGAATTATAGAAGCGATGGAGACGGGGCATCCGTTTATGTTCGGCGGCAATGTGCTGAATACGGGGCTGATACCGAATCTGCCGGCGAAAGCGATCGTAGAAGTGCCGTGCGCCGCCGTCAAAAACCAAATGATGCCGTGCTATTCAGGCGAACTTCCGGAACAGCTCGCGGCGCTCAACAGAACGAACATCAACACACAGCTTTTAACCATTGAAGCGGCCGTCACTTTAAAAAAGGAAGCCGTCTATCAGGCGGCGATGCTTGATCCGCATACGAGCGCCGAGCTTTCCATGAATGACATCATATCTTTGTGCGATGACTTATTTGAAGCGCACAAAGACTGGCTTCCGGCTTATCATTGATCTACGCGATCCGGCCCTTGAGGGGGCCGGACGGCTTTATATGTTCAGCACCAGTTTGACCGTCTGTAAGGTGTGTCCTTTAAAGTCTTCTTCAAATTCACATACCCATTGAAATCCTTTAGCCTGATAAAAGGACAGGGCGGGGCGGTTCTCTTTTTCTGCATGGACATAAAGCTCTTTTATCCCGCCGGACTGTCTGATGCATTCTTTAAGAAGTGCCGTGCCTATCCCGCTTCCCTGACAATCCGGATCAATATAAATGGCGGCGAGCTCCGCTTTCCCGTCTTTTTGAACCGGGGTGGCATTTGCAAAACCGAGATGTCTTCCCTCTTTTTCTTCTGCCACAAGGAACAGTGAATGACGAAGCCGGCGTTCCATCATCTCGTCCTGATAGGCGGATTCGAGAAACTGATCCTGAATGTGTCTGGGGATAATCCCTTCATACGTATGATGCCAGCTTCGTTCCGCGATTTGCCGGACCTGTTTGATATCACTTGCTTTCATAGCGCGTATGACCGGTTTCACCTGATCGCCTCCCATTTTTTCTATAAAAAAAGAAGAAAAGACGTGCATCCCTTTTCTTCTTTCACTTCAAAACGTTATTTCTTCGGCTTTGTTTCGCCTTCCCATTCCAGCATTCCGCCTTCAACATTAACCGTACGGAAGCCCTGCTCATGTAAATACATACAAACGTTCATGCTTCTTTTTCCGGAACGGCAGATAAATACATATTCCTTGTCCTTGTCAAACGCATCCATCTTTTCTGGGATGTCCCCCATGCGGATATGAACAGCCTGCGGAATCATTCCTTCGGCGACTTCTTCATCTTCTCTGACATCAATCAGATACAGCTCTTCTCCCGCTTTTAATTTTTCTTCAAGTGCGGCTGTGCTGATTTCATTTATTTTCAATATGTGACACTCCCATTCATCTTTATGGTGTAAGTATACCAAAGCCCGCGGTGCGATTTCTATGATAGAGGCCTGATAAAAAAGCCCCTCTCTTTAGGAGAGGGGCTTCGTCCGGTCAGTTTGCGACGATATTGACAAGCTTGCCCGGTACGGCAATGATTTTTCGGATCGTTTTTCCTTCAAGCTGCTCTTTTACTTTTTCGTCAGCTTGTGCGAGCTGTTCTAATGCTGCTTTATCAGCATCAGCCGGAACCATTAATTTCGCTTTTACTTTGCCGTTCAGCTGGACGACGATTTCCACTTCATCATCCACCAGTTTTGATTCGTCATAAGCAGGCCAGGCTTCGTATGCAATCGAACCTTCGTGGCCGAGTTTTTCCCACAGTTCTTCCGCCAAATGCGGCGCAACAGGAGAAAGCAGCTTCACAAAGCCTTCGACATATTCTCTCGGAAGTTCATTCGCTTTGTAGGCTTCATTAATGAAGACCATCAGCTGAGAGATGCCCGTATTAAAGCGAAGAGCTTCGTAGTTTTCTGTCACTTTCATAACCGTTTCATGATAGACGCGCTCAAGAGTCTCGCCCGCGCCTTCTGTCACTTTGCCCGTCAGCTCGCCGTTTTCCTCGATAAACAAACGCCATACACGGTCAAGGAAGCGGCGCGCTCCGTCAAGACCTGATTCAGACCAGGCGATAGATGCGTCAAGAGGCCCCATAAACATTTCGTACAGGCGGAGCGTATCTGCTCCGTGAGACGCCACAATTTCATCCGGATTAACGACGTTTCCGCGGGATTTACTCATTTTTTCATTATTTTCCCCGAGAATCATTCCTTGGTTATACAGCTTTTGGAACGGTTCTTTCGTCGGTACGACACCGATATCATAGAGGAATTTATGCCAGAAACGCGCGTACAGAAGGTGAAGCACGGCATGCTCCGCTCCTCCGATGTAAATATCGACAGGCAGCCATTTATCCAGTTTCTCAGGTGAAGCGAGCTGATCCGGATTTTTCGGGTCGATAAAGCGAAGGAAATACCAGCAGCTTCCTGCCCATTGCGGCATCGTGTTCGTTTCTCTTCTGCCTTTTCTGCCCGTTTCAGGATCAGTGACCTCTACCCACTCTTTAATGTTGGCAAGCGGTGATTCACCTGTTCCGCTCGGTTTGATCTCATCGGTTTTCGGCAGAATCAGCGGCAGCTCTTCTGCCGGAACGGCTGTTGAAGTGCCGTCTTCCCAATGAATGACCGGAATCGGCTCGCCCCAATAGCGCTGGCGGCTGAACAGCCAATCACGCAGACGGTATGTCACTTTTTTCTCACCGTTTTTCGTTTCTTCAAGCCAGGCGATCATTTTTTCAATCGCTTCCGCTTTATTCAGTCCGTTCAGAAAGCCGGAATTGATATGTTCTCCATCTCCCGTGTACGCTTCCTCTTCCGTGTTTCCGCCTTTTACGACTTCTTTGACAGGCAGGCTGAACACTTTGGCGAATTCAAAATCGCGTTCATCATGCGCCGGCACGGCCATTACAGCACCCGTTCCGTAAGAAGCGAGGACATAATCAGCTATCCAAATCGGCAGCTTTTCCCCGTTTGCCGGGTTTACCGCATATGCGCCCGTGAAGACGCCCGTTTTTGTTTTCGCAAGATCCGTCCGTTCCAGGTCACTTTTCGCCTGAACTTCTTTAATATAAGCGTCTACCGCTTCTCTTTGTTCAGCCGTCGTGATGGCCTCCACAAGCTCATGCTCTGGAGCCAGCACGGCATAAGCCGCGCCGAACAGCGTGTCCGGTCTTGTCGTAAACACCGTGAATGTGTCGTCAGTGCCGTCGATCGCGAAATGGACGTTTGCGCCTTCTGAGCGTCCGATCCAGTTGCGCTGCATGTCTTTAATGCTTTCAGGCCAGTCAAGCTCTTCTAAATCTTCAAGAAGCCTGTCCGCATAAGCAGTGATTTTCAGCATCCATTGTCTCATCGGGCGGCGTTCAACCGGATGGCCGCCCCGCTCGCTTTTGCCGTCAATGACTTCTTCGTTCGCAAGCACCGTTCCGAGTGCCGGGCACCAGTTGACCGGCACTTCGTCTACATAAGCGAGACCTTTTTCATACAGCTTGGTGAAGATCCACTGCGTCCACTTGTAGTAGTCAGGATCAGTCGTATTGATTTCACGATCCCAATCATATGAAAAACCGAGCGATTGGATCTGGCGGCGGAAATTATCGATGTTGTGTTTCGTAAACTCAGCCGGATCATTCCCTGTGTCAAGCGCGTATTGCTCGGCGGGAAGCCCGAACGCGTCCCATCCCATCGGATGAAGCACGTTGTACCCTTGCATGCGTCTCATGCGAGAAAGAATGTCGGTTGCCGTATAGCCTTCCGGATGCCCGACATGAAGGCCGGCTCCTGAAGGATACGGGAACATGTCAAGCGCGTAAAACTTCGGCTTGTCACTCTCTTCGCTGACGGCGAACGTTTTATGCTCCAACCAGTAATTCTGCCATTTCTTTTCTATTTTTTCGTGCTGAAAACTCAACGCAAAAACCTCCTTCTGATTGAATACGGCGTATGTAGTCCAAGTATTGACGGGATAAGGAAGATTGTATTCAGATTATTCTAAAACTAAAAAAACTCCCTCATCCCAAAAAGGGACGAGAGATTTTTGTTTCCCGCGGTACCACCCTCGTTAGCGCGGTTTTAAGCCGCACTCACTTGATACTTTTAACGCAGTTATGCGTCAGCGGTTTTGCCGCTGCAACTCTGAGGCGAGTTCGGAAACAGACTTGATTGACTTGCACCGGCCGTCAACTCTCTGACTGCAAAATCTGCTTCTTACTGCTCCTCTTCACTGTTCTTATCGCTACCGTAATCTTACCTGTATTTTATAGAATTCTGTTCATAAGTGCAAGCAGGTTTGTATACAATGGGAATGTACCCAGAACGGGTCATGAGCGGGGATATTATTTTGATGGAGGATTTTTTTGCTGGTGTGGTTTTGCTTCGGCCGAATCACTGTTTTGTTCCCTGACAAAATCAAAGCTCCTGAGAACAGCTTCTCCGCCGTAGCCTGCGATTATGGATAAGATGACGAGTTGAATTCCTGAATCGGGGTTAGCGGATAAGACAAGTAAGATGGAAGCAGCCATTCCGATAAAACCATCTTCCAAAAAACCGAGATAGATAAACCGCTTTGTCATTCTGGGTTTCTCCAGCCTGCCTCTTTTTTTCACATGACCGAGAACCCCCATGATTCCTCCAATTACACAAGCAATAATTACCTGATGCAGCATCTTCATCACCTTCCTAAAGCCCTTATTTAGTAAAGCGACTTCAGGCCATCCAGCCCCCTTACGAATACGATGATTTTCGATATCTACATACCGGCGAATGAGCAGGAAAGTAAAAAGCTTGTTTCTTCCATTATATGTGAACACATGATCGGTAAGCTTGATGCATTAGATTCATTTTTCACCCAGTGACAATGACCTAGTCACTTACTTAGCGATGATGTGCCTTCCCCTTATATATTCAGTGTATATGAGGACAAGCCCGAATGACAAATTGCAAACTGCGGCTGCTTGAAACAGAACATGTGTTATGCTACGGTTACTGTAGATTCATTTAAAAAGGGGAGAAACAATGGCTGAAAAAAGTGCGCAGCTTTACGGCCAAAAGGGGGTTTTATATGGCTGACTCAAATGTACTCGGAAATCTGGAGCAGCTGGAGCTTATCAAAAAGGCGCTTGATCACGCACGCATCGGCGTGGTGATTACAGACCCCTCTCTTGAGGACAATCCCATCATTTATACGAATCAGGGATTTATGGATATGACAGGCTATTCTTCCGAAGAGATATTAGGTAAGAACTGCAGATTTCTGCAAGGAAAAGAAACCGACCGAAAACAAGTCGCGAAAATAAGAAAAGGCCTAAAACATAAAGAAAAGATCACGGTGCGGCTGAAAAATGTAAAAAAAGACGGCACCCCGTTTTGGAATGAACTCAATATTGATCCTCTTTATGTTGAAGACAAGCTCTATTTTGTCGGTTTTCAAAAAGACATCACAGAGCAGAAAGAGTACGAAAAGCTTCTTGAGGATTCCCTCGGAGAAATTGCGACGCTGTCAACGCCGATCGTTCCGATTCGAAACGGGATCTCCGCCATGCCGTTAGTGGGGAATTTAACAGAAGAACGATTTGATTCCATTGTGACAACTTTGACAGACATATTAACCGCATCTAAAGATGATTACTTAATTATAGACTTATCAGGTTTAGCTGAGGTAAACGAACAGACCGCAGACCGGATTTTCAAATTGCATCATCTGCTTAATTTAATTGGCACAGAATTGATCATCACCGGTATCAAGCCTTCCCTTGCCATGAAAATGAATCAGCTTGATGCCAGCTTTACTTCATTAAAGACATATTTAAATGTTAAGGACGCCGTCAACGTGCTTCCGCTCTTATAATCAAAAAATCCCGCCGAAACAGCGGGATTTTTTATGTCGTCATCGCACTTGGACGTTTTGTTTATTAACGGTTTTCAGACGTTTGTCATACAGCACCGTCGCTAGGATGCTGACGACAAGAAGCGCCATCAGGAACAAAAGCAGCACGCTCATGCCGTATTGATCAACCAGCACGCCGCCAAGGAGCGGCCCGATCATTCTGCCGCCCGTCGCCGCACTGTTGACGAACCCTTGGTAAAACCCTTCTTTCCCCTTAGGCGCAAGCTGATTGGCAATAGTAGGCACGGCAGGCCAGACAAGCATTTCTCCGATCGTTAAAATCACCATCGCGGTAAGGTACATCGGAAAGTGCTTGGCGCCAAGGAGCACGCCGAACGAGACGATAAAAATACAAAAGCCGATGACCATCTGCGTTTTTAACGCACCGGACCATTTTTTCAGAACAGCACCTATAAGCGGCTGTCCGGCGACAATCAGTATTCCGTTTACGGTCCAGAGCACACTGTATAATGAAAGCGGCATACCGATGCTTTGAGTATGTGACGCAACGGTTGTGGACCACTGCGAATAGGCAATCCACCCGAGAACATACCCGCCGCTCAGTATAAGAAGCGCCGTAAATTTCGTTCTGCTGCTGACAGGCTCGTAGTCCAGTACAGAGACCTGGCCCGCATTTCCGGTTTTAATATTTCGAAACCCGAAAAATACGATAAGGAAAAACAGCACATACAGCAAAGCATTGGCTAAAAACACGTACGTAAACGAGTACGCCGCAACCATTCCGCCGAGTGCTGAACCGACCGCGACACCTGCGTTCTGAGCTACATAAATCGCATTAAAAGCTCTCCGTCCGCCCTCTTTCCAGACCGCTCCCGCCATGGCGTAGCTGGCCGGAAACACGATGCCGGAACCGAACCCGACAATGACGAGCAGCCAAATATAAACGGGCCACTGGTGAAACAGAACGAGCCCGAGAAGACTTGCCAAGGTGATGATAATGCCCAGCATAATGGATTTGAATCCGCCGATTTTATCAAACAAAAATCCGCCGCATAAATTCCCCGCCACACTGGCTCCGGAATTCAGCATCAGAACAATCCCCGCGACAGTCAGCGATTTCCCTAAATGATTATGAATATAGATCGTATTCAGCGGCCACAAAAAAGATGCGCCCGTCACATTGATAAACATTCCGATAATTAATATCTTCAAAGCGCGCGGCATACCGATCCCCCTTTCTCTATAAAAAAACCCATGAAAAAACGGAAACCGCAAGCTGCAGCTCCGTATCGATCCCATTATCATAGCAGATTCATTTTATCGCCGCGGACGTCTTTTTACAACATCAGAATCTGAAAAAAATAATGCCGGAATGTTGAAAAAATTTCAAATGATCGGCTTCACAAACATAAGCGGGCTTCATGCTCTTTTCCTCAGCAGCCAAAACGGAATATACAGAATGAAAAAGCTCAGCATCACCGCAGCTTCCATTGAAAGAAGATACCATGGCCAAGGGCCGAGAACATTCAGAAGCGAAGCGGTCTTCGGTTTTTTCATTAAATAGAGGTAGTTTGCATTCAGCACATGGTCAATCAAAAAGACACACGCCCCGTACAGATTTACGATCAGCAATGACACCCAGAGCGCGCGCACCGACGGCCTGTACTTTTGGGCACCGGCCATAAACAGACAGGCTAGAAACACACAGCCGTGCGAGATGAAAAATACGATGTACCGAAAATGAGGGAAAGAATACGCCCCTAAATCAGGTGTGGCCATCGCTTGTATGGCGCTGCCCAAGCCGGCAAAATAGAGAAAGGCGAACAGCTTTTTGCTTTTTGTCATGACCATCAGCATCGCCAAATAGACGGAAAGGTCGCTCAGCTGCAGCGGCAGAGATGTTTTCAGCGACCAGGCATGATGCCATAGCAGCCATATATGATAGCTGATCTGCGACACAGCTAGAAGAATGAACAGCACGTATCGGAACACGCGATTCGGCCGGCCGTGATGGAGCTTTTTCCGGAATACGATCACGCATACCCCCAGCAATCCGATGATCAACAGCGTGAAAATGTGTTCCTTGGAAAAAAGATGAAAAGCCCCTGTTTCAGATTTCAATTGAAAATACTTCTGCATAAGGCTCCCCCGCGCGAAAAAATGACGTATGTCTATTCTTTTAAAAATCGCTTTTTTCTATTCATGCAGAAAAAAGCCCCGCACAGCGGGGCTCCTCAACCTGTTTTACAATGCGGACCGAATGACCTTTTTATAATAAAGCACCGACAGCATGCCGAAAATGGAGTACAGCAGCGTATACAGCGCCATGACGATAATCATCGGCGTCCATACTTCCGTTCCGAATAAAAACCACCCTGACTGAACGGCAAAATAGCTGTGGAACAGCCCGAGAACGAGCGGAATGCCGAAATGATACGCCTGCTTCCGGCGGATGCCTTTCAGCAGATCTCCCGTTGTGAAGCCGAGCTTCCGCAATATCGTATAATCAGCCTTCTCATCCTCACACTCGCCCATTTGTTTAAAATAAAGGATACAGCCCGAAGTGATCAGAAAGGTTAAGCCTAAAAATCCGACAATAAACATGATCAGCCCCATATTTTTCTTTTGGGTGTCAGCCGTTTCAAACTGTGAAAGGGCGCCGTCTGAATAATGCTGCGCCTGAAACAAACCATCAGCTTTTTGGATGTCCTCTTCTCGTTTGAGTGTAATGCCGAAGAACCGATTTGATTTTCCCTGAATGGACGGATCGATATCTTTCTCGATCCTGTCAAATACGTGCTGCGTGACGATAACGGTCGGCAGCCCTCCGCTTGTAAATGTATATGACAGGAGGAAGTCGTTCTTCAAGCCCTTATACGCCAGCGGTATTTTATCCGTTTTGCCGTTTATATCAATGGAACCTGACGTTTTCAAGTCGAGAAATCTTTTCATCATATCATTATATCCGGTAAACACGGCTTCTCCGTCAGAAAGCTCCGTCCCTTCTGCGTCTTTCTCGCTTATAATCGGCAGCGCCAAGCTGGACGGGTCTTGTTTGAAGCTTTTCATATCACCGTTTACGATATTCTTCATATTGACACCGGCTTGAATGGTCTTGATTGTTTTTACTTTGTGTTCAATTCCGTTTTTCTTCAATAAAGCGGTAAATGAGTCAGTCTCCTTTTGGTTATCAAACGCAAAGTCCGCGGCTGTATTTTGCTCAGCCGATTTTTCCGCGGAGTAGTACGAGATATAGCTTAAAGACAGTAAACCGATTGCCAGCGCCGAAAGAGTCGTAATAATCGTCAGCAGCACGGCGTTTGACTTCATCCGGAACATGATGGATGACAAAGACAGCACTTCACTGACATTCAGATACCCGCCTTTTGATTTCCGGATGAGATTTGCCAGAAAGCTGACCGAACCTTTATAAAACAGATAGGTTCCGATAATGACCGAGCCGAGAATAAACACCATTGCCGAAAACAGTTCATTCATGGTTGTAAAACTGCCTCCGAATAAATCTGCGGACACGGCATAGCCGGCGATAATGGCCGCGATACCGATGACGCCGATTGTCATCTGCACCCAAGAGAGCCGTCTTATATTGCTTTCTGACGATGACGCGGTTTTAAATAAAGACAAAATGCTTTGCCGTTTAATAAATAAGTAATTCATCATCATAATCAGCACATAAATTGCCCCGAACACAATTAACGTCTGAACGAGCGCCTTGCTTGAAAAAAACAGTGAGACAGAAGCTTTTACACCGACTGTATGAAACAGCATCATCATACATAATTTCGAGAGAGAAAAGCCGGCAAAAATACCGATCCATATCGATCCGAAATACAAAATGAAGTTTTCTGTGCTGAGTATGCGGAAAATGTGCATTTTCGTCATGCCGATTAATCGGAATAAGCCGATTTCCCGGCCGCGGCGTTTGATAAAAATGGTGTTGGCGTATAAAAGAAATACCGACACGATCGCCACAAGCAGTATGGAGGCGGCCCGGATCGCCGCCGCTCCTTTTATGGAGCTTTTCATTTCATCAAGCGCCGGATCGTATTGCATCGTGACAAACGCGAAATAAAGGGCGGCGCTGAACACCAGCGCAAAAACGTAAAGGTAATAGTTTTTCATATTCTTTTTCAGATTCTGGAAGATCAAATGATAAATGCTCATGCCTGAATCCCGCCCAATACACCTTGCGTTTTCATAATATCCTGAAAAAAGTCCGGTCTGTCCTGGCCGCCTTTATTCAGCTGTGTATACACACGGCCGTCTTTAATGAAAACCACACGGCCGGAATAGCTGGCGGCAACCGGATCATGCGTCACCATCACAATGGTAGCGCGGCGTTTTTGATTCAGGCGGCTGAGTTTATTCAGCAAGTCGGAGGCGGCTTTAGAATCAAGCGCTCCCGTCGGCTCATCAGCAAAAATAATGCCCGGCTCGTGAATAACAGCTCTCGCGGCAGACGTCCGCTGTTTTTGTCCGCCGGAAATTTCACTCGGATACTTATCTCTCAACTCATAGATGCCAAGCTCCTCTGCCGTCTCGGCAAATCGCCGGTCCGCCTCTTTTTTAGGCATTTTCGTAATGGATAACGGCAGGAGTATGTTTTCTTTCACGGTCAGCGTATCCAATAAATTATAATCTTGAAAGATAAAGCCGAGGTGCCGTTTTCTGAATTCGGCAAGCTGTTTTTCTTTCATGGATGTGATCTCCGTCTCATTCAGTCTGATCGTGCCCGCGCTCACTTTATCAATAGAAGAAAGCACATTTAAAAGAGTGGTTTTCCCTGATCCTGACGGGCCCATAATGCTGACAAATTCCCCTTTTTGGATCTGAAGATCAATTCCTTTCAGCACCTCCTGCTTATTCAGCTTATTTCCGTAGTTTTTTCGAATATTGCCTGCTTCTAAAATCATCAGTTACGATTCTCCTTTTACATTGGTTATCTTCATTTTAAAAACAAAAGCCGTTTTTTTCGTTTGATTAAGCGAACAAAAGAGAAAAGCATGTGACACTTTTGTCACACGCTGAACATGCTGACGGCGTCGTTTTGTTTCGGAAATACCAAGGTGAAAACCGTGCCTTGTTTTGGCTCTGATCGCACGCTGATCTGGATGTGAAGCGGAGCCGCGGCTTTTTGAGCCAAATACAGGCCCATTCCCGTTGACGCGTGATCACGGCTCATCCGCGTGGAGGTAAACCCCTTTTCAAAAATGCGCGGAAGATCTTTAGGCTTGATGCCGATGCCGCGGTCTTTGATATCCACATGCACCCGGCCGTTTAGTTCATAGCTTTTTACGGTTATATCATCCGCTTCACTGTATTTGACGGCATTGCTTAACAGCTGTCTGATAATGAAGGAAAGCCATTTTCCGTCACTGAGAACGTCCGGTGCCTCAAGCTGAATGTCAAACCCGATTCCTTTTTGTATACACCATGATTGCAGATTTTTAATTTCTTTGAAAACGAGCGGGCGGATCTGAATGCGCTGGAACGATAAATCATTTTCGATAAAGGACAATCGTTTCTGATGAAGCTGCTGGTCGAGGAGATGGTGAATCCGCAGCCATTCATAATGCAAAGGGGCTTTCAGCGGCTGTTCATCAAGACGCTCGATCATGAGGTGCATCGCTGTCAGCGGTGTTTTGACTTCGTGAATCCACGACATCAGCTCATCCTTCTCATGCTCTGATGCCGCCTGCATATGAAGTGAGCTATTTCTTAAAAGCTCTGTCTGTTCTTCAATGCTTTCTTCAATGATCGACTCAAACGGACTGTCGGGCGTTTTAAGACCGGAAATATCTAAATCAGCGTCCCAATCTTTTAAGCTTTTATAAAAAGCGGTCTCTTTCCGATAGCGGAACAAGAGAAAAACAAGAAACACAAGAAGCGACAGGTAAACAAAATACAGCACTGAACGAAACGGAATAGACGGATCAATATATGCCGCAAAAAGGAGCACAGCCTGCTGAAAAAGAAACATCGCGATCCAGCTTTTTCTTTCGAGCAGAAATGATTTAATCATAAAGACCGTCTTCCTCCTTCGCGATATACCCCTGTCCCACTTTGGTCTCAATCATTTTCCCGATACCTAAATGATCGAGCTTTTTCCGCAGCCGGTTGACATTCACCGTCAGCGTGTTATCGCTGACGAAACGTTCATCATTCCATAGGCTTCTGATGAGTTCTTCGCGGCTGACGATTTTATTTTTCTGCTCGGCCAGCAGTTTTAAAATCAGCATTTCGTTTTTGGTCAGTTCGACCGAACCGTTTTTATGGCTGACTGTGCCGGTTTCTGTGTCAATGACCGCCCCGCACCATCTTTTCATCAGCGCCGGTTCTGTGCCGTATTGGTGCACGCGGCGGAATACCGCCTGGATTTTCGCGATTAACACATCAAAATGAAAAGGCTTCTGTATAAAATCATCCGCTCCGAGCTGCATCGACATGACCATATCTGCCGGATGGTCGCGCGAGGACAAAAACAGAATCGGTACGTTTGATTGAGAGCGTATCATTCTGCACCAGTGAAAGCCGTCAAATTTCGGCAGCTGTACATCAATGATCACCAAATCAGGCTTGATTGCTGCAAACTCCTGAATGATCCGGCTGAAATCCTTTATTCCGTGCACCGCAAATGACCAGCCCGTTAATCTTTCTTTCATCTCGTGAAACAAAGTGTTATCATCTTCTATTAACAAAATGTGAAACATGGTATCCGCCCTTTTCTGATAGATAGATGAAAAACCGGCTGTTGCGTCCAGCCGGTTTTTTCTCTTTACAATTCTCTTCTTAATGCGGTCAGAACGTTGGTTTTTGTCGCTTTCCGTGCCGGATTCATACCCGAAATCACCGCGACCCCCGCACAAATGACCACTGCGATCACCACGAGGCTGAGCGGGATATAGGAGAAGGTATAATGAAGATCTTCAGCTCCGGTATTTCCCCCTACCGCTTTCAAGATAACCGGCACAGCCAGATTGACGGCAAAACTCACTCCGTAGGAAATGATAATCCCGATGACAGAACCTAATATTCCGATATAGGCGCTTTCCATCAAAAACATTCTGCGGATGATGGACGGGCTTGCGCCGATCGCTTTCATAATCCCGATTTCCTGCGTTCTTTCCGTAACCGCCATCGTCATCGTATTGAAAATACCGATGGCAGAAATGACGACGGCGATAAAGCCGACAAAGATCAGACCGATTTTAAAGACGAGGAAAAACGTGTTGACGCCTTGAAGCTCGGTTGTGACGGACATGACTTGATAACCGTCATCACTCAAATCCTTCGTTAACTGTTCAACATTGTCAAATTTGTCAGCGTAGACTTTTATGCTTTTTTCAGCATTTCCGCCTTTAAAATCTAAGAATTTCGAAAAATCCTTTTTGAATTGATCACTGATAAAAATATTTGTGTCCTCCATCCAATCTTGGGACGGTTTTTTTGTAATCCCGACAATTTTAAAGTCGTATGTTCTGGTTCCTTCCGTTTTTCCGCTATCATTGTTCGTTTTAGAAATGCTCAGCTGTATGGTTTTATTCAGCAGATCCTTCGTATAGCCTTTTGGCTTTTTCACGTCCGAGACATCTTCTTGATGATCCTTTAAGTCCTTGTTGTAAGCCTCAGCTTCTTTTTTCGTCAATAGGTTTTTCGCGAAATCATAACCGACCACAATTTCATTTTCTGATTTGGCTACTCTTCCCTGATCAAGCTCCATATTGGCTTTGACTTCGTCTTTCATGTTCGTTAACACGACCGTTGAACCTTCGTTTGTCCTGTTATCCAATGACGCTTTATTCGGTTCATATACTTCGGTTCTTTCAACGACAGACTTGACATTCTTATATTTTTCCAAGTCTGATTTCTTCACGGCTTTTCCGTTCTCTTGGCCGAGCACTCTTATTTCCGTTACGATCTGCTGGCTCATGGTTATGTCTGTTATCGTTTTTTGAATGCCGAATCCGACGGAGGCCAGCACAACCAAAAATGCACATGCCATCGTTGTTGCAAGCACAGTCATGAAAACACGCAGGCGGTTTTTCTTCATATTTCTTCTGATAAAGTGAACCTGATCCTTAAATCTCAACAGTAACGCCCCCTTTTAATACGCCGTCGTGCAGCTGGAATTTTGAATGTGCAATCGAAGCGACTTCATCGTCATGCGTGATGATGACAAAAGTAATCCCGCGCTCCCGGTTCAGCTGCTGAATTAATGCAAGCACCTCAAGCTCCGTTTCCGAATCAAGGCTTCCCGTCGGCTCATCAGCTAAAATGATCGACGGATTTAAAATCAGCGCTCTTGCAATACTGACACGCTGCTGCTGGCCGCCCGACAGCTCATTCGGATAATGATTCGCATGACTCTCAAGTCCGACCCGTTTCAGCATGTCTGCGACTTTCTGCTTCCGTTCAGACGGTTTAATCCCTTTGAGGGCAAGCGGCATTTCAACATTTTCATAGGTTGTCAGACTCGGAATGAGCTGGAAGCTTTGAAAAATAAAGCCGAAATGCCCGAGGCGGAACTGAGCCCACTCCTTTTCACTGAAGCCCGTCACATCAGTGCCGTTAATGACGATACGTCCCTTCGTCGGCGCTATGTAGCCGGAAATTAAATTCAGAAGCGTCGATTTTCCGGAACCGCTTCGCCCGACGATACAGGCGATTTCCCCTTTTTCAACCGTCAAAGAGACGTCCTTCAGCACCGGTACCTGACTCTCTCTGCCTTTCCTGCCGATTTTAAATGAATGATCGATATGCTGCACCTCTATCACGTACACCACTCCCCTTTATATTTGTTTCGTTTTTTTATAGATGAAGTAATAACTGATGAAAAACCCGATAACCGCGCCGATCAGCATGCCGAATATGTAACCGGTATATGAACCGTTACCGTTATAAGCATATCCGCATATACCCGCACTTCCCAGCATACTAAGCGCCATGACCAGCACTTGGATCATGCGTTCTGTATGTTTGTTCAAGATAAAATGTCCGCTTCGCTCACTCGGCATTTTCAGGAAATTCACATAGCCGAAAAGATAGAAACAAAATCCCATTAACGCAGATATAAGCAAGGCATGCTTCGTGTAATACATCCATGGTGTATGGAAGTAAGCGGCAGGCATGAAATAGATCAGAAATCCGCTCCAAGGGAAATCAATATTCTGCACAGCCTGCCTGCCAAAAAGGAACTCAGCGTTTAACAGGTAAATGATCAAGACAACGATCGGAAAAACGGAGACCATGAACGCTGTGATCAGCTGTGCTGCTAAATTGCCTGTTATCGTGCCGGCGGCTGTCACTAATGCATAAATCATCAAGCTGATGACCAGCATCCCGGCGCTGAATGAGTGAAAATGATGTACAGCGTCAGGTTTAAGCGCAAGAAACAATAGGTCCGATAATCCGTAAGAAACAAGCTGCGAGCCGGCTAACACGGCTGCTCCCAACAAAAACTTAGTATGGAATATCCGGCTTCTCGAATACGGCAGACTCAATGTAAACATGTTTTCAGCCCGTCCCGCTCTTGTCAGAAAAAGCCCCATCATAACCGGAGGAATGAAGTACAGCCCAATCAAATTCTGATTGCTGTAATTCATGCTGAATGTACAAACTGAACCTGAATATTGATGAAGCGCACCCAAACAATCCTTATAGTGAAAGTACTCATTTATAATTGCCAAAGGGCCTAATATAGATAAGAACCCCGCTGTAAGAAGCAACAGTGTCTGCCGCTGCTTCCATTCTTTATAAAGCAAACCGTTAATCGGCACCTTGCCTTCCCCCAAACTACACATTTTCATACAAACTTACATATGCTTTGTTTTTCTGTAAACCGTAAAATAAGTGATAAAAAACCCGATCACAGCGCCGAAGAACATGCCGGCTAAATAGCCGAACATCGTGTTTGTGACTCCATACCCGAATAAACCAAACCCCATAACGGCAAACACAATCACCAAGATCTGCACCGGGCGGTCCAATTTTCTCCAAAGAAAGAATCTGCCGTTCCGTTCATTCGGATGTTTCAGAAAGCTGACATAACCGATCAGATAAAAGACAAGGCTCATCACTGCCGGAATTATTAAGACTAAATCTCTTTCTCTGATCCAGTCGTTAAACACATATCCAATAGGAGTTATAAATACAAAAAGACGAGATTCGATATAGCTGCTGATGAAAGAGAATTGATTTCCTACACTAATATCGAAAACAACCTCCAGATTCGCGGCCGGCAGACCGATGAGTAAAAAGGGCAGAACTGTTACTGTAAACGCAGTTAACAGCTGGGCGAATATATGTCCCGTTAATGCGCCGGCTGCCATTAACAGGGCGTAAGCCATAAAACTGATGACAATCATTCCGATTGAAAAATGATCAAAATCGTACGTATGGCTCGGTTTCAGCAAAGATATGAGCAATGACGCCGCTCCGTAGCCTATCGCCTGAGAAACAACAATGACTGCTGCGCCAAGCCAGAATTTAGTCTGAAAGATTTGGCCTCTGCTGTAAGGCATGCTTAACAAGGCATCCATCGTTCCTTTGGTCCGTTCCAAGCCCATTAAGCAGACAGCAATAACGACACTCACAACCCAGCTGAAAGAAAGAAGCGACCCATTCGTATAACTCACGGTAAATTCACAATATTGCGGATCCAGATACTTCAAACGTCCTTGGTATGATAAATAGTAGTAATAAATCATAAAAGGGTTTGCCGCTATTAAGAAAATACCGCTCAACAAAAACAGCCACTGATTTTTCTTCCATTCTGTGTACAATAATCCCCGCGGTATCATTCCGGTTCTCCTCTCTTACACATGCTTTGCTTTTTTATAAATTACAAAATAACTGACTAAAAATCCGACCGCTCCCCCGACAATCATCCCGGCCACATATCCTGTCATTGACTGTCCCGTCGAGTACCCCGCGAGACCAAAACCGAGAACGCCGATCATGATGACCACAATCTGAACGGGGCGGTCAAGCTGTCTCCAGAGGAAAAAACGGCCGTTCCGTTCCACCGGCTGTCTGACATAGCAAAAGTACCCGATGGCATAAAATACAATGCTCATCACTGCCGGGATGAGTAATATATACTTGCTGGCAGATACCCAACCCGTATCAACGTACGTAATCGGATTCAAATATTGAATAAAATGGTATGCTTTTATATAAGCATCTTCTGACGGCATCAGCTCATACATGCCGACCCCGAAAATGACTTCCGCATTTGACAGCGGCAACGTAATAATCAGGTAAGGCGCTATCGACACAGTAAACGCCGTTAACAGCTGGGCGAACGGATTGCCCGTTAAGCAGCCTGCACTCGCGACCAATGCAAAAGCCAAAATACTCACAATGATCTCACCGACGCTGTAATGATGGAAGAAATATACGCGCTCAGGCTTTAACAGAAGAATGAGCAGCTCGGCCAGCCCGTAGCCGATGACTTGGAATCCGGCAATGACCGCCGCTCCAAGCCAAAATTTGGTGTGAAACATCTGAGCGCGGGAATAAGGCAGACTGAAAAGCGCATCAATCGTTCCTTTCGTACGCTCCAGTCCGAATAAGCAAACCGCCAAAATCACAGCGGGCGCCCAGTTAAAGTTCAGCATTCCGCTATCCAAAGAATTCACATAAAACTTACAATATGCTCCGTGGGTATCCAGACAGCCTTGGTAGACCAGATAGGTATTTAATACTTCAAACGGATTAACCGCCGCTAAAAAAATGCCGATCATTACGAGAACAGTTCGATTCTGCATCCATTCTCTGTACAGCAATCCCCTGTCTACCATCTCCGGTTCCCCCCAAACTTCGCGATGAAGACTTCTTCTAAATTCACAGGAAGTTCGTTCCATACTTTCGGCCGCAGCTCTTGCAGAAATTCCTTTTTCTTCTCATCGTTTTTCGGAATCAGCACTGTATAAAATACACCGGCATGGTCGAGAATCGGTATGTTTTGTTCTCTGATCATCAAGTTGACATCCTCTTCAAACGCCATTTGGATTTTCATGTATTCTTCCTTCATATCATCCAAATCCATCACATTCGTCAGCTGGCTGCCTTCCAAAAATCCGATCCGGTTGCACATTCGCTCAATATCTTCTAAACGATGTGAGGTAATCAGGATGCTCGTTTCCCGTTCAGCCACTTCGTCCACCATAAGCTGAAGCACGTCATGACGCGTTACGGCGTCAATGCCGTCCGTCGGTTCATCCAAAAGAATCAGTGCCGGCCGTGACGCAAAGGCAAGGACGAGCGCGAGCTGTTTTTTCAGCCCTGTTGATAGTTCACGGTATTTCTTCGTTTCCGGAATATTGTACCTGTTCATCAGTTCATTGGCGTAAGTCACATCAAAATTCGGATAGATTCTGCTTACAATCGCAACAAGCTGTTTATATGTATATTTGTCATAAAAAGGATTTTCAACAGGCATATAAATGATATTCTGTTTTACTTTTGGGTGCCGCTTTATTTCCACCTGATTAAATAAAACCGTCCCTTGGTCCGGCAGGAGAATCTGCTGAATGAGCCGGAGCAGCGTTGTTTTCCCTGATCCGTTTCGGCCAAGCAGCCCGAAAATTTCTCCTTTTCCGATAGTGAGTGAAATGTCTTTGAGCACTTCTTTACCGTCAATTGTTTTTGAGAGATTGCGCAATTCAATCATGATCCGTGCCTCCTTTCACATCAGCGCTGATTTCCTTTATCCATTCCTGCAGCTTCTCCAGCTCAACTCCCGCGTAATGGGCATCGATGATGAGCTGTTTCAATTGCTCTTTTATCATCGTCATCTTCCCTTCAACCAATGTCTTTTTTGCATTCTCCGATATATACGTTCCTCTTCCCCTCAGCGTTTCAATGACGCCATCGCGTTCAAGCTCCTTGTACGCTTTGCTGACGGTATTCGGATTGGCGATAATGATCGTTGCCAATTCTCTGACAGAAGGAAGTTTATCCCCCGGCTTCATGATCCCTTTCAAACAAAGCTCTTTCAATTGCTGTATGATTTGCTCATAAATCGGAGTTGAGCTTCTCGGGTCGATTTGAATCATTTACTTCCCTTCTTTCTTTTACGAGCTGCTCGATTTCTTTAAATGTTCTGCCACTGAAAACCGATGACGACAAGAATGACAAACAGACTGCTGGCCAAAACCGAAGCGGCGATAATAAGGGGCACATCTTGTTTTACGGATCTTTTGTTTTTCATGAAAGCTCTCCTTTCCTTTGCTCAGCATTTATATGTCGTTTTTATTTTTTTGAGTGTTTGCGGTGTATTACATCAAGTAGTACACGTAATACAATAAACACACTCCGCCTTATTGTCAATTCTTTTTTGAAAAGAAATACAAAAAACCCGCCGGGATTCCGGCAGGGTTTTTTGCACCATCTGAAACAGCGCGGTCAGTAATCGAAATTACGCTGCAAAATCATATTGTTTTGCAAAGTCTGCAGCTGCAGCCTCATTCGGTAAAGCTGTTCTCTCTGCTGATCATTCGCAGATAATGACAGCTTGTTTAATTCATTCACCGCGTTTTCAAGCATCATTTGCGCTTCACTGTACTCATTATCATTATAATGCTCTTGTTTTGAAGCGGTTATAAATTGCTCATTCGCAAATTCATACGCCTGTTCGCTTCTTTGGAGATGTTCATCTACTGATTGTCTTGTTGCCATTAAACAGTCCTCCTATTGATAATGTCATATCAATAGTATTTCTTATTCCAAATAAATTCTCACAAGAAATATCAGGTAATTCATTCACAAGACAGAAAAGGTATAAAATACGATTAAATGTATAATTTAATCAAGACAGAATGAAATCTTTATAAAAATCCGCCATTTTAGAACGCTGCACTTTACCGAGCATAACTCGATTGATATGGTGCCTTATTTTTTTACATTTATCGCAAGTTTCCCCTCGACATAATCGCCCTATTTTGTAAAACACCCAGAATTCATTTCGAATTTCAGCACCAACCATAAAATCAAGACGGTTTTAACACTTTGTTTTACTCTTCTTTACCCAAAATTGAAACACCTTTAAATTTTTTCAATAAACCATTCAAAAGGGAATGAAATTTAGAAGAATTAAGATAATAGTATGTTTTATTTTGATGTCTCGTACTCTCAACTAAACCTTGCAATGTCAAAATTCTCATATGGTGTGAAATCGTTGCGTTGGTTAAATTGAGCTGTTCGGCAATCTCATTAGCATACATTTTTTTATGACTAAGTAAGATTAATATCTTGAACTTACTTTTATCTGATAAAAGCTTCAAAAAATCAATGATGTGATTAATCTCTGCTTTCTCTAATGTATTTTCAAAAATTTGATCAACTTTATAACCAAGTCCAACATAAATGTTATCTTCACTTTTCGTAATAGTTGCAGTATAAGGTAAAAGTGTTGGATATATATTAATATAATCACAAGATAAGTATTCCTTACCTTTTAACGTACTGATTATCTTTTTTGGAAAATCTATATTGATGTTTTTTAATTGATTCATCCACTCATCTCTAAATTTAATTAAATTATAAATCGCCTCGTTAAGATAAACATTCACCAACATTAATTTGTTGCAAAATTGATCTACATAAGTTTTAGGAGATTTCATTACCTTAAATATTATCCACTTGTATTCGGGCTTTATATTAAGATTATTAAGCAGCTCAAATAAACTTTCCCTATCATTTAAATATTGTTGAGCAGATGTTTCGGTTTTAAGCTCTCCATGCAAATAAATTAAGGACTCTAAAATATTTTTTCTTATCTCTTCATCTGTAGCTGCAGACAAATATTCAATTATTTCAAAAAAATCCTTCGTATAGATCTGTGGGATTTTAAAAAAAGCTGTCGCTAAACAAAAAATGTTTGCACTCCTAACATCTTCGTATTCACTAAAGCTGCCAAAATAAAAATTTAAGAACTCACTATCCAGCTCTTTGATTTTTTTAAGATCATCTAGTAATAAAAAATACTCATTATCTAAATTCAAACCCATCTTTGAAGAATAATCTTTGAAGAATTCTTCGTGTTTTAGGAATAGAATAGAGGATATCTTATCAAAAAAGTCTGAAACACTGTCATTAATTATTAACTGCACTTCTAAACACCCCATAAAGTCTTTTTTCCGCAGATAAAAACGTTTTACCATCTTCCAGGAAGACATATTACATGTTTATTAATCTTATCAATCAAAAGAGAAATTTCATAGAATATTCATTTCCTGTTTTTAAGGATTTTTGCATTGTACTTCGTGATATAAATGCTTCGGCTACCCGTGCTGAGCATGATCCTGATTTAAATTACTCTCCTGCGGTTTGGTCTCCCTGTTAGAACCCTTATTCATCTCCCAGTTAGTTTACAAGTATATTTCAATTTCAGTTTCTTAAAAATAAGTTTTTAAAAAAGTGGATAAAAAAACAAACTATGAATAATATTGACACCACTTTAAATTATATTTATCATGTTTTTAGATCAATATCGAATATTAAATTAGATTATAATCTAAAGGAGATGGAAGTATATTGAATTTCAAAAAATTAATTATGTTATCTGCATTATTATTAGGTACATTCATTTCGGTAATGGACACCACTATAGTAAATATAGCCTTACCTAAGATGCTGGATTATTTTTCAAGCAACCTTTCTCAAGTAGCTTGGGTGGCTACAGGTTATACTTTAGCTTTTGCAGTATTATTAGTAGGTGCCTCAAAACTGGCAGACCATTTTGGAAGAAAAAAAGCTTTTATATTTGGATTAGCACTTTTTATTTTGACATCGGTTATTGCCTGTTTGAGCACTTCAATTGAAATGCTTATCACAATTAGAGTGATTCAGGGACTATCTGCTGCTTTCATTGTGCCAGTTACAATGCCTATTGCTTTGGCCATCGTTCCTCAAAATAAAAAAGGATTGATCATTGGAGTTTGGGGGGCTTTCTCAGGATTAGCAGCTACTTTAGGACCTGTTCTTGGAGGATTATTAACTGAAAATTTTAATTGGCAAGCTATCTTCTTCATAAATATTCCTTTAGGTCTCATTTCTCTTTTTTTAGCAGCATTTTTTATTACTGAGAGTTATGATGAGACAGTAAGTAAAAAAATTGATTATATTGGAATTATTATTTTATCCGGAGCTCTTTTCTGTTTAACCTTTGGTTTTGCAAAAGTATCTGACTTAGGCTGGTCATCATCATTAATTATCACTCTATTTGTAATCTCTGTATTATTATTCTGTTTGTTTTTCTTTATTGAATCTAAAATTAAACACCCGATGATTCCCTTATCCATGCTGAAGATACGTACGTTTAGTTTCAGTTCTTTCACCCTCTTTATGCAAGGCCTTGGATTAACAAGCGGTACCCTTATTATTACTTTACTCCTCACGAATTTAATGGGGAAAACTGAATTAGAAGCGGGGTTAATTGTTTCTACATTAGCTCTATCATCTATGTTTACCTCTGTCCTTTCCGGAAAGCTATCTGATAAACTCGGGGGCATTTGGCTTTCGGGCTTAGGAATGCTCGGTTTAACAATCACAACATATTTATATGGATACATACGATACGACAGTTCTATAACAACAGTAATTATTCTATTATGTCTGACCGGCTTAGCCTTAGGGCTTGTAATAGGTCCGGCTATGAGTTCAGGGATACGACTTATTCCTCCTGAAAAAGTAGGAATTGCTTCTGGTATTCTTAATATGATGAGAACAGTTGGTCAGGCACTAGGCATCGCGATACTTACATCTGTGCTTACAATGAATATAAATGATCAGACAGTTTCCGCCAAAAAAGAAGCCATTAAAATTGTAGAAAACAACCAGGTTTTTGACAAGAATGCAAAAAAAGAAATAATAACCCATTTAAAGCATTCTGACGGTAAAGGTTTCGATCGGAAAAAAAGTATTGCTGAATTAAACAAAAAAGAGGATGAAATTCTCTCAGTAACTCCTGACCCATATAAGGAAAAAGTTCAAAGAAGCTTCGATATTCAAAAGAAGGAAGTTATCGCCCTCCAGAAAAAAATTTCAAATATATATAATGAAAAAATGAGTGACAGTTTTAATATTACTTTCAAAGCAGGCGGTTTAATTCTTATATTAGGAATTATTTTTGCACTGTTCAGTGATATATCTCCAAAAAGATTAAAACAACAACAGAAAAGCCAGGTAGATATTACGTCTTGACCGTTCCATAATTGTTTCATTGTTCCTCTCTGTCATTCATGCTACAATTTTAGGATGCATCTGATGTGAGGGAGGCTTTTTGAACATTGAACGAGAATAACCCTTTTCCTTATTCAAATACGGAAAAACGGTACCATACATTAAATTATCATCTGCGGGAGCATTTCGGACATAAAGTATTTAAAGTCGCGCTTGACGGCGGTTTTGACTGTCCGAATCGGGACGGCACGGTCGCACACGGCGGCTGCACGTTCTGCAGCGCTGCGGGATCCGGCGATTTTGCCGGCAACCGGGCCGATGACTTAATCACGCAATTTCACGATATCAAAAACCGCATGCACGAAAAGTGGAAAGACGGCAAATATATCGCGTATTTTCAAGCGTTCACAAATACGCATGCTCCGGTAGAGGAGCTGCGTGAGAAATTTGAATCCGTACTCAAGCTTGACGGCGTTGTCGGCATGTCTATCGCAACCCGTCCGGACTGCCTGCCCGATGATGTGGTGGAATATTTAGCCGAACTGAATGAGCGGACATATTTGTGGGTTGAGCTCGGTTTGCAGACCGTACATGAGCGGACCGCCCTTCTGATTAACCGCGCCCATGATTTTGACTGCTATGTTGAGGGCGTCAATAAGCTGAGAAAACACGGCATCCGCGTTTGTTCCCATATTATTAACGGGCTTCCGCTCGAAAACAGGGACATGATGATGGAAACGGCCAAAGCGGTTGCCGATTTGGATGTTCAAGGCATCAAAATTCACCTGCTTCATTTATTAAAAGGCACACCGATGGTGAAGCAGTATGAAAAAGGAAAGCTTGAATTCCTTTCTCAGGAAGAATATGTCCAGCTTGTATGTGATCAGCTCGAAATCATTCCCCCGGAAATGATCGTTCACCGCATTACGGGAGACGGGCCGATCGAATTAATGGTCGGGCCGATGTGGAGCGTCAACAAGTGGGAAGTACTGGGCGCCATTCAAAAAGAGCTGGAAGCACGCGGAAGCTATCAAGGAAAGCTTTTCAGGAAAATCGGGGAGGAGACTGCCCTATGACCTTGATGCATATCCTCCCTTTCAGTAAAGAATTGCTGAAGTCAGCTGCACAAGAAGGAGATATCACGGTTGACGCGACGATGGGCAACGGACATGATACATATTTTCTGGCAGGCCTTGTCGGTGAGACAGGACATGTTCATGCCTTTGATATTCAAGCGGACGCACTCGCCAAAACGAAGGAACGGCTCGGTGCCGCCTTCAGCCCGCGCGTCACGCTTCACCATAAGAGCCATGATCAAATCAAGGCCGCTCTGCCCAAGGAAGCGCACGGGCATGTGGCTTGTGCGGTGTTTAATCTCGGCTATCTGCCCGGCGGCGATAAAAGCATTACGACAAACGGCCGCTCAACCATTTCTGCCATCGAACAGCTCCTTGAACTGCTGAAGGAAAACGGGCTGATCGTTCTCGTTGTGTACCACGGTCATCCTGAAGGCAAGACGGAAAAGAATGCGCTTCTAAAGTTTTGCGAAAACCTAGATCAGGAAAAGGCGCGCGTGCTGAGTTACGGCTTTCTCAATCAGCGAAACGATCCGCCGTTTATTATAGCGATTGAAAAGAAATCTGCCGGCAAATAAAGAATCGGCCTGTCATAAGCGGGCCGATTCTTTTTGTGAATGGTGTTTACATTTTTTCGAAAGTCCATTACCATGAATAATGGAAAAAAGTACATGTTTAAACGTAACATCCGGGAGGAGCAGCAGTTTGAATATTCTTCGCATCATATTTTCCAGTGTTCCCTATGTCATGTTCGTCATCATCTTATCAAGACATTTAGGATTTGAATTCGCAAAAACCTACTATTGGTGGTTTGCCGCATTTTTCGTCATCGGGCTGATCGGCAAATTTGCAATGCACCTTGCGGCAAAAAAGAAACCATTAAAAAAAGAGACAGCGTAAATCGCATGTCTCTTTTTATTTACTGCTTTTGCAGCACGTTACGTGTATACGCGGGATTATTTGTAAATACCCCATCTACTTTTTGTTTCAGCATAATCGGCGTCAGCGCCCGCTCATCTTCCTTATCAAAAAAGACGTGAACTTTCATCTTTTTGTGGTGGATACGTTTGACGGCGGCTTCATTTGTTAATTTAGCATTAAGACCGACTGTATCAGCATATGTTCTGATGGCTTGCAGCTGCTTATCATTTATGTTCTCAGCCTCTTTATCTTTTAATAACCGAACAAGAGGAACGCTTTTATTCATAGACCGAACTTTCTTTAAGCTCTTCTCGCTAAAGGATTCAATGACTGCTTTATGACTGGAAATCAGCTTATATTTTTGTAATATGTCAATCAGCTTCTTTTCCATCACCAGGCTGCCGTTACTTTCTCTTGTCTCAATATAGTAATTGGCAGTTTGTCCGAATTTCTCTATGATTTCTTCAATCGTTAAAATCTTTTCTCCTTTTCCGGCATTCAGTTTTTTGATCTCAGCCAAAGACAGATCCTCTGTCAATCCTTTACCATCAGTTGTCCGATCGACTGTTTTATCATGAATTGCAATCAGATGGCCGTCTTTTGTCTCCCTTAAGTCTATCTCAATATAGTCTGCTTTGTCTTTAATGGCACGTGCATAGGATAAAGCAGTATGTTCCGGTTCAATCGCAGAAGAGCCCCTGTGAGCTATTAATACGGGATGATAGCCGGCGGAAGCATGTATGACGGAGCAGCCGCCCGTCATGGAAATTAATCCTATGATGACTAAATACTTTAATTTTTTCATAAAATTAAAGTATCATATTATGCCTGCGCAAACAATGTTTCATTCTAAGAATAAAAAAACCGCGCCTTCATGAGAAAGGCGCAGTTCACCCATTATGAACTTTTCGTCCATGCCATCTTCTGAAATTTGCGGTAGGCTCTTCCGTTGATATAAAAGAAAAATGACGTTTTTCCGCTTGCTCTGATCAGCTTTCGCGCGAGGCGGCCCATTTCTTTTTGGCTGGCGACTTTGTCATCGGATAAGTAGACGCCGAGCAGCCCCCTGTTAATCAGCCGGTGGAAGTTTTCATGCGGAATGCCGTGCAGATGTTCATCCGCTTTTTCAATAAAATGCTTCAGTCTCTGCATCATTTCTTCATGAGACTGATAATACGTACAGAAATTCAAATCGCCTTCAAGCAGATCCTCTTCCTGGTCAATTAAATAATCGAGCAGAATGTGCAAGCCTTGTATGTACGGAAAATAACTGCTGCGGATTTTCTCAGCGGTATGTTCGTTAAAATCAGGCTGGAATGAATAAGCAACGAGACAGAAAATGCCTAACGTCGATCCGGCGCAGGCCGAGAACTCAAACCACTCCATTTCTGGAAGCTTTGACTGATACTGCTCAAACCAGGCTTTAAGCCTCGGAACGCGTTCATGTTCTACGACATGCTTATGAACCTGAAGATCGCAATAATAATCGCACAGCTCAAGCAGATACGGTTTAATAAGGCTGTAATGTTCTATTGACCCAAGCACCCGCTGGCATGTTTTGACCAGCTCATGAAGATAACCGCCGTCATCCTGCTCCTCTCTGTACTGATAGTACGGCTGCACCTCTGCACCGACCGTCAGCGCGTCACGCATGGAAAGGTGAAGCATGCGGAAATCCTCCGGGTCAAGCGATGTGCTGCGGTCGCACAGATTGTCCAGATAATCACTGATCGTCTGATACGCGATGATAAATTGCACGCACTTCTCTTTTTGCTCTCCCGACAGCAGTGCTAAAATGCCGCCGCCTTCACAATGAAACGATTTATCACGGATACTTGCGGCCGCCTGCTGCCGCAGCTCGGTATTTTTAATGGAATCTGATTTTTCCCGCCACATATTCAATTCCTGATGAACGAGCGGAAAAATTTCCCGATACACTTTTGCCATAAGGTTAAAAGGATGTTCCGGTACTGTCAACATATGCACCCCCAGCGAATTCAAATATACTGATCTGTAAAGGCTTTCGCCGCCTTAAACACAGCTTCTCTTTCCGGTTCATTGAAAATTTCATGATAAAGCCCTTCCCACTCCCGGTAAGACTTATTATGGGAAGCCACACCGGAAAACCATTTGCGGACTTTCATTTTATCGACGATTTTGTCATCACCGCCCTGCATCAGCAAAAGCGGCACCTTTAAAAACGCATCAGTCGGCGCCATAGCGGCATCAATCGTTTTTATAAGCTCTCTGTACCATCTTACAGATACTTTCGTGACATATAAAGAATCGTTTTGATCCGCTTCAATCATGTCCGCATTCCTCGTCGCCATATCAGGTGATAAACCGGAGTCCACTCTGATGGACGGAGCGAGGACATTCAGCCCTTTAGACGCAAAATCAAGCACTTTATTGACTTTTATTTGCAGCCCGAGACAAGGTGATGATAAAATGAGTGCCGTAATGCGGGGATTTCTCTGCTGCTTAAACCATTCTATCGCAATCAGTCCGCCCATGCTGTGGCCCAAAAGGAAAACGGGTGCTTCAAGCATTCTCGCTTGATCAATCCATATATCTACTTCATCAATGTATTCTTGGAAAGAGCGAATATGCCCTCTGGCGCGGGTGGATGTTCCCTGACCCGGCAAATCGCCCATCACCACGTTATATCCGGAAGATCTCCACATTTCAACGAGCCATTTATAACGCCCGTGATATTCGCTTGCCCCGTGGATGATGACAATGGTACCGACGGGCCTGTCTGCTTTCCAAGTCCACATGCAGTTCACCTCTTACATAAATTTAAAGAAAGAAGGATGAGACATGATAATCTACCCTTATAAACAATTTACGCCGGATATACATCCTGATGCGTTTATCGCGGATAACGCCGTCATTACGGGTGACGTCGTGATCGGAGAACAATCAAGCATTTGGTTCTCAGCCGTCATCCGCGGGGATGTTGCGCCGACAAGGATCGGAAAAAGAGTCAGCATACAAGACTTGAGCTGTCTGCATCAAAGTCCCGGCCGCCCGCTTCTTATTGAAGATGACGTCACGATCGGCCATCAGGTTACACTGCACAGCGCAGTCATCAGAAAGAATGCTTTAATCGGTATGGGCTCCGTCATTCTGGACGGGGCGGAAATCGGAGAAGGCGCGTTTATCGGCGCCGGAAGTCTCATTCCCCCGGGCAAAACCATTCCTCCCGGCTGTCTTGCGTTCGGCCGGCCCGCAAAGGTCATCCGCCTGCTTACAGAAGAAGACATACGGGACATGGAAAGAATCAGAACGGAATATGTTGAAAAAGGCCGATACTATAAAACACTGCAAGAGAAATAAAAAAGATCAGCTTTGTTTTACTACTGTACCATTTTTCAAAATATTATTTAAGTAATAACCATTTGCGTTCCCCTGATTGTCAGGAAACAGTAGCAAAATGTTCAGGAATTTGTTTTATTCTTCCCCCTTTTACCCGATCCTATGAAAAAAGAGCCCATTTCAGCGGGCTCTTTTTTTACGCTTTTTCGGCGAATGTCTGTCCGTTTTCCAGGTTTATGTGTTTTCTTTTGTGGAAGCCTTTCCCGTAATAGGCTGCTAATAAAATGCCGAACCAGACAGGGCCGATGATGACAGCCACCCTGGTTTCTGCATCAAAAGCCATCAGCACAACGACAAATGCGAGAAAAGCCAGTGAGATGTATGAGGAAAAAGGGTATAAAGGCATTTTATATTTCAGTTTTTTCCGTTCTTCCGGCTGTAAACTTTTACGGTATTTCATTTGGGAAAGCAAAA
This sequence comes from Bacillus siamensis KCTC 13613, assembly GCF_000262045.1. Lineage (GTDB taxonomy): Bacteria > Bacillota > Bacilli > Bacillales > Bacillaceae > Bacillus > Bacillus siamensis. The sequence goes on along the minus strand of NZ_AJVF01000041.1, from coordinate 27,548 downwards.
TAATCGCCCATGTCCAAATTGCTCCGAACGTCGCAATGCTTGTCACCCACGTAAACACTTTCGCCGGCACCACGTAGTTCAGCAGAACGCCGATGCATAACGCACCCGCTGAAACCAATACCGCTTTTCCCGGCACGCCGCCTTTTGTGACCGTGCCGTAGGCTTTCGGGGCTTCATTTTGCTCCGCAAGATTAAACAGCATACGCCCCGTGCTGAAGATCCCGCTGTTGCAGGAAGAAAGAGCCGCCGTCAAAACGACAAAATTAATGATTCCGGCTGCTGCGGGAATTCCGATTTTTTCAAATGTCAAAACAAACGGACTTCCGCCTGAACCGATTTCCTGCCACGGATAAATTGACATAATGACAAATAAAGCTCCGACGTAAAAAATGAGAATGCGCCAAAAAACAGTATCAATGGCCCGCGCCAATGATTTTTCCGGATTTTTGACCTCACCGGCTGTGACACCGATCAGCTCAATTCCGAGATATGCAAACATGACCATTTGCAGCGACAGCAGCACCCCTTTAATCCCATTCGGGAAAAAGCCGCCGTTGCTCCATAAATTGCTGATTCCAAGCGCGACGCCTCCGTTTCCGAGACCGAATACGATCATCACCAGACCGATCGCAATCATTGACAGAATCGCCAAGACTTTAATGAGCGCAAACCAGAACTCAAGTTCACCATACGCTTTGACCGCCAGAAAGTTGACAGCTGTCATAATGACGAGTGCACAAAGCGCCCAGATCCATGACGGCACGTCAGGGAACCAGTAGCCCATATAAATGCCGACCGCGGTGATTTCCGCCATACAGGTAACGACCCATAAAAACCAATAATTCCAGCCTGTTAAAAAACCGGCCAGCGGTCCGAGATAATCTCTTGCATAGCGGCTGAATGAGCCGGCAACAGGCTTTTGAATCGCCATTTCCCCTAATGCCCGCATAATAAAAAACATAATCAGCCCGCTGCAGGCGTAAGCGGCTAAAATCCCCGGTCCTGCAAGCTTTATGGCAGAAGCTGACCCGAGAAACAGTCCGACCCCTATCGCGGCGCCCAAAGACATAAGCGAGATATGCCTCTCTTCCAAACCGCGGTGAAGCGTTTTTCCTTTGTTTTGCATAACTCTCCCCCCTGATTTTGACAGAAAAGTAACAAACCGAGACGAAATAGCCAGAAAGCACTTTCCGGCATCTGCCCGATTAGTCCTATTATAACCTTTTTCTGAATATTGCGTAATACTTTACTGAAAACATAGCGGAATAGACGGTTTGCATAAAACAATAGAAAAAAGGCTTTCGATAACATCGAAAGCCTTTTGGATTAAACGAAAATGACTTCTTTCGGCTGATGATTCAGCTCTTCCGGCACCAGTCTTTTTTCGACATTGATGCTGTGCCAGATCATGAAGATCAGCACGGTCCAGATTTTGCGGCTGTTGTCCGCTCTGTCTGCGCAATGATCTTCCAGAAGCTGAAGGACATAATCCTTTTCAATATAAGCGTCTGTTTCACTTTCACGAATGATGTTGCGCACCCATTCGTTCATTTCATTTTTCAGCCAGTGGCGGATCGGCACAGGGAAACCGAGTTTTTTACGGTTCAGCACATGATCAGGCACAACTCCTTCAGCGGCTTTACGCAGAAGGTATTTCGTCGTGCCGTTTTTCGTTTTCAGTTCATCCGGAATTTTAGATGCCACGTCAAACACGACTTTATCAAGGAACGGCACGCGCAGCTCCAATGAATTGGCCATCGTCATTTTGTCAGCCTTTAACAGGATGTCGCCGCGCATCCACGTGTGAATGTCGACATACTGCATTTTATTAATGTCGCTGTATGAACGGCTTTCCGTAAAGTACGGCTTCGTAACATCCCGGTATGAAAGCTCTGGGTTGTAATGTTTGAGCAGCTGTTTTTTCACAGGCTCTTCAAAAATCTTCGCATTCCCGATATAACGGTCCTCAAGCGGTGTGCAGCCGCGGACTAAGAGGCTTTTTCCTCTCATTCCTTCCGGCATGACGGACGCCACATGAAGAAGCATTTTTTTCAGACCGGACGGAATGCGTTCAAACGGTTTAAGCGACAGCGGTTCGCGGTAAATATTGTACCCGCCGAACAGCTCGTCCGCGCCTTCCCCGGATAATGCAACCGTTACATGCTTTTTCGCTTCTTTCGCGACAAAATACAAAGGAATCGCCGCCGGATCTGCAAGCGGGTCATCAAAGTGCCAGACGATTTTCGGAAGCTCGTTCATATACTCCTCAGGAGAAATGACTTTGCTGATATTTTCAATCCCGAGCGCGGCAGCTGTTTCCTTCGCTACGTCAACCTCACTGAAGCCCTGCTGTTCAAAGCCGACAGAAAATGTTTTAAGGTTCGGGTGAAATTCTTTCGCAACTGAGACGATAAAAGAAGAGTCGATGCCGCCGGATAGAAACGAGCCGACAGGAACGTCACTTCTCATGTGGACTTTGACAGAGTCAAAGATTGCGTCTCTGACTTCTTTCACCAATTTATCTTCATCGGACTGAACAGGCTTAAAGTTCGCTTTGAAATACGTTTTAAACGCGATTTCGCCTTCCGGGCGGATCGTAAACTGGCTGCCCGGCTCGACTTTTTTCACTTCAGCGTCAAGCGTGCTCGGTTCAGGGACGAATTGGAAAGACATATATTGCTGTAAAGAAGCTTTATCGAGATCAATACCGTTTTGAGCGGCCATTAAACTTTTTCTTTCAGATGCAAAATACACTTTGTCCCCGATGGTTGTGTAATACAGCGGTTTAATGCCGAACGGGTCTCTCGCGCCGTACATGACACGGTCAGTTTTGTTCCAGATTAAAAACGCAAACATTCCGCGAAGCTTTGAAGCAGCTTCTTCTTTATAATGACGGTATGTCGCAAGGAGCACCTCTGTATCGGAATCTGTATTGAAAGTGTAGCCTTTCGCTTCAAGCTCTTCTCTCAATTCAATGTAGTTATAGATTTCGCCGTTAAAAATGATCCAATATTTCTCATCTTCATATGATAAAGGCTGTCCGCCGTTTTCTACGTCAATAATACTGAGCCGTCTGAAGCCGAATCCGACGTGCTCATCATGATAATACCCATCGCTGTCAGGACCGCGGTGAACGATCATTTGGTTCATTTGTTTGATTAGCTCTTCTTGATCTGCGGTTTGAGTTAATGGATGCTTATTAAAAACACCGACAAATCCACACATAGTATAGCCTCCATAAGTGTAATTTTCTAATTGAACCCCCTTTTTATAGACGCTTTGTTACGCCATTGGTTTCACGCTATGTAAAAAATAAGCATGGCAGCATCTGCAAAAAGGGAAAGCCGCTTAAATAAGCGGCTATAAAATTATTCTCCTAGTGCTTCTTTGCGAAGCGCATCCGCCTTGTCAGTACGCTCCCAAGGAAGATCCACATCGTGACGTCCGAAGTGGCCGTAAGCGGCAGTCTGCTTATAGATCGGACGGCGCAGATCAAGCATTTTAATAATGCCGGCAGGTCTCAGGTCGAAGTTATTCCGTACGACTTCGATCAGTTTCTCTTCAGAAGCTTTTCCTGTATCAAATGTATTGATGGAAATAGATACAGGCTGTGCCACGCCGATTGCGTATGCAAGCTGCACTTCACAAGAATCAGCAAGTCCTGCAGCCACGATGTTTTTCGCTACGTATCTCGCAGCGTAAGCCGCTGAACGGTCTACTTTCGTCGCATCCTTACCGGAGAATGCACCGCCGCCGTGGCGTGCATATCCGCCGTATGTGTCAACGATGATTTTACGGCCGGTAAGTCCCGCATCGCCTTGAGGACCGCCGATTACGAAACGTCCCGTAGGGTTGATGAAGTATTTTGTTTCGTCATCAATCAGTTCCTCAGGCACGACAGGGTTAATGACATGCTCTTTCAGATTGCGCTGAATCTGCTCAAGCGTAATTTCCGGATGGTGCTGAGTCGAGATGACGATCGCATCGATGCGGACCGGCTTGTTGTTCTCGTCATATTCAACGGTAACTTGCGTTTTTCCGTCAGGGCGAAGGTACGGAAGAATGTCTTCTTTGCGGACTTCGCTCAAACGGCGGGCCAATTTATGCGCCAAAGAGATCGGAAGCGGCATAAGCTCTTTCGTTTCGTTACACGCATAACCGAACATCAGACCTTGGTCACCCGCTCCGATAGCTTCGATTTCAGCATCGCTCATTGTGCCTTCACGCGCTTCAAGAGCCTGATCGACACCCATCGCGATATCCGCAGACTGTTCATCAATTGATGTTAAAACAGCGCAAGTCTCCGCATCAAATCCGTATTTTGCCCGTGTGTAGCCGATTTCTTTAATCGTTTCACGGACTGTTTTCGGAATGTCAACGTATGTTGAAGTTGTAATCTCTCCGCTTACCAGCACAAGGCCTGTCGTTACAGATGTTTCACAGGCTACGCGCGCGTTCGGGTCTTTTTTTAAAATCTCATCTAAGATGCTGTCAGAAATTTGGTCACAGATTTTATCCGGATGACCCTCAGTAACAGATTCAGATGTAAATAGTCGACGGTTTTTACTCATTCACTTTTCCTCCTGAAAAAAGATCTTTTGAAAGACCTTCTCATATGATACGGAACTCGCTCCCTCTTAATACAATGTCATACTATATCAGAGAATGTTAATTGGCATATTTTATGAAATAAAAAAACCTTTTCCACTCGAGGAAAGGGTTTGGTCTGTGTGCCTTTCACTCTTATCGCTCAAGGAAATATTAAACCTTGCATCAGGTTAGCACCTTGGTTTCCCACAGTGTATTCACCTGCTTTTTTACAGAGAAACCGGTTGCTGGGCTTCATCGGGCCTGTCCCTCCGCCAGCTCGGGATAAGAGTATCCGCTCAATGAAATATCTTATCGTAAAAGGGCGGAAAGTGTCAATATGAATTAAAGCGATTACGCGCCTTTATTTCAGGAAGCAATGGAAAAACACAAACAAAAAATAATAAACAGTATAGACTATTTTTATATATGTGTTATACTAATTCCACATTCAGCGAAATAAAAATAAACCGGCAAAGGAAGGGTTTTATGAAATTAGTTGATTTAACCGCAGATCTTCAAGCATTACTCGCAAGTCCAAATGTGCATCATAATTTATCGGCGCCAAAACTTACCGAAAAAGTGATCACCCGAAATGAAGGCACACTGACATCTACGGGCGCCGTACGCGCCACTACCGGTGCATATACGGGACGATCACCTAAAGATAAATTTATTGTTCGTGAAAAAAGCACAGAAAATCAAATTGATTGGGGCGCGGTGAACCAGCCCATTTCTGAAGAGGCGTTTGAAAAGCTGTACGCCAAAGTCGTCAGCTACTTAAAACAGAGAGATGAACTGTTTGTTTTTGAAGGATTCGCAGGCGCAGATGAAAAATACAGACTGCCGATTACAGTCGTAAATGAATTTGCATGGCACAACCTGTTCGCGCGCCAGCTGTTTATCAGACCGGAGACGGCTGAAAGGGATTCGGAAGCACAGCCCTTTACCATTCTCTCAGCTCCGCATTTTAAAGCGGATCCGGAGACGGACGGCACGCATTCGGAAACATTTATCATTGTATCTTTCGAAAAGCGCGTCATTTTAATCGGCGGTACCGAATACGCCGGAGAAATGAAAAAATCAATTTTCTCCATTATGAACTTCCTTCTTCCGCAGCAAGATATTCTGCCGATGCACTGCTCAGCCAACGTCGGTGAAAAAGGTGATGTCGCCTTGTTCTTCGGTCTTTCCGGCACGGGGAAAACGACGCTTTCGGCCGATGAGGACCGGAAACTGATCGGCGATGACGAGCACGGCTGGTCAGACTCCGGCGTGTTTAACATTGAAGGCGGATGTTATGCTAAATGTATCAATCTGAGCGAAGAAAAAGAACCGCAGATTTTTCGTGCGATCCGCTTTGGGTCTGTTCTTGAGAATGTTGTGCTTGATGAAAAAACGGGTGAGGCGGATTACGACAATTCCTTCTACACGGAAAACACAAGAGCCGCGTATCCGATTGAGATGATCGGCAATATCGTGCAGCCGAGCATTGCCGGCCATCCGCAGGCGATCGTCTTTTTAACGGCGGACGCGTTCGGGGTGCTCCCTCCGATCAGCAAACTGACGAAGGAACAGGCAATGTATCATTTCTTAAGCGGGTACACAAGCAAACTCGCAGGAACCGAGCGCGGCGTGACATCTCCGCAAACGACTTTCTCCACGTGCTTCGGTTCACCTTTCCTGCCGCTTCCGGCTCACGTCTATGCCGAAATGCTCGGGCATAAAATCGACGAGCACGGCGCTCAAGTCTTCCTGGTCAACACAGGCTGGACCGGCGGAGGGTACGGAGTCGGAGAGCGGATGAAACTTTCGTATACAAGAGCGATGGTAAAAGCCGCAATTGACGGCACACTTGATCAGACAGATATGACGGCAGACAGCATTTTCGGCCTGCACAGTCCCGTTCACGTTCCGGGCGTTCCGGATGAGGTTCTTCAGCCTGAAAACACATGGAGCGATAAAAAAGCATACAACGAAAAGGCGCTGTTTTTAGCCAATGAGTTTAAAGAAAACTTTAAAAAGTTTTCTCATGCAGACTCAATCGCCAAAGCCGGCGGGCCTCTCGTTTAATCAAAAAAGCCAAGGGCGCTGCTGCCCTCGGCTTTTGTTTTTTCAGTTAGTCGAATGAAGCGAAGTGAGTCTGTATGTAATGCTCGTCCGGCCGTTCGCCCATTCGAGCTTTTGGACTTCGCCGGTGCCGGATTTCTCGCCGTTTTTTGTTTTGCGCACGTCCATCGGAATATCAAGAGGATAAACGCGGTAGCCCTCTTTCTCCAATAAAAAAATATTTTCCTCTATCCGTTTTTCATTGCCTTTTGTCACAATCATTGTATTAAATTCAACAGGCATTCCCAAAATGAAAATCCCCTTTCATTCTCTTTTTCTTTATTATCATATCATAAATCCGTTATCTTACCTTGTCTTCATCCATTCCGCCAGACGCCGGACTATGCGTCTGTTTTCCTGCGGCGGAAAATAATGCGTAAAACCGCTGTAATACCAGGTTTCTACCGGTTTTCCCGCCTCTTTCAGCCTGTCCTCAATCATCCGCGCATGTTCGATCGAAACATTTTCGTCATTCTCGCCATGGATGAGCAGCACAGGCGCTTGAATACGGTCTGCTTTTTCAAACGGCGAACGCCATCTGTATTCATCCGGCACCTTTTTCGGCGTGCCGCCGATCACCCGCTTCATCATCCGCCGCATATCCTTCCGCTCTTCATAAGTAAGCACCATATCACTCACACCGCCCCAAGAGACGAGCGAAGCCGCCTGATGCCCCATCTCGATCGCAGTCAAAAGCCCCATGATGCCGCCTCGGGAGAACCCGAAAATATGAACCCGGCCTTCCCTGACGTTCGGGTGATCCCGAAGCAGGCGGAAAGCGGAAAACGCGTCCTCTCTGTCCTCTCCCGCAAAATCTTCATTTCCCTCGCCGCCCTGATTGCCTCTGTAATAAGGTGCAAACACGACAAAGCCTTGGGAAGCGAACTGAACGATTCTTCCCGGGCGGACCATGCCGACATTTTTTATGCCGCCGCGCAAATATAAAAAACCGTCGTATGTTCCCGGCGCCGCAGGCTCGGCAAGGAGCCCCTTTACCTTCAGCCCTTCTGACTCGTAGCATACCGCAAAGAGCCGGACATGCGGGCTCGGAGACGGAAACCTTCTCTTTTCAACCAGCAAAGCAAATGAGCCTCCTTCATCATCAGTTTTTTTATTCTTTCCCAACCTGAATATGGGCACTCACACATTTTTTATACCCATCATACGATATGTAAAGCAAAAAGGGTTATTTTAACGCTTAATATAAGGAGGTTACAACGTGAACAAATGGCTCAAAACGAGCTGCATCTTTGTCATATGCGCCTTATTCCTGCTCATTCTTCCGGCCTGCAGACAGGAAGAAAGTCTGACAAAGGTGAAGGTGGCGGAAGTCACACACTCCATCTTCTATACGCCTATGTATGTCGCTGAAGCGAAGGGTTTCTTTAAAAAAGAAGGGCTTCAAGTGTCTCTTCAAACAACATGGGGCGGAGACAAAACGATGACATCGCTTTTGTCAAACGGCTCTGACATCGCGCTGGTCGGTTCTGAAACATCCATTTACGTGGAAGCGCAGGGAGCTAAAGATCCTATCATCAACTTCGCACAGCTGACGCAGACAGACGGCACATTTCTCGTGGCGCGGAAGGATGAGACATCATTCAAGTGGGACGATTTAAAAGGAAAAACATTTCTCGGCCAGCGAAAAGGCGGCATGCCTCAAATGGCCGGTGAGTACGTCCTGAAAAAACATCACATACAGCCGAAAAAAGACATCAACCTGATTCAAAACATTGATTTCGCCAACATTTCCAACGCATTTGCATCCGGCACCGGTGATTATGTGCAGCTGTTTGAACCGACGGCATCCCAATTTGAAAAAGAAGGCATCGGCCATATCGTCGCATCCTTCGGAGAAGCTTCCGGCCAAGTGCCTTACACAACTTTTATGGCAAAAGAAAGCTATTTAAAAAACAATGAAAAAACAGCGGAAAAATTCACCCGCGCCATTTACCGCGCCCAGCAATGGGTGGAAAGCCACCCGGCCAAAGACATCGCAAAAACGATTCAAAAGGAATTTGCCGATACCGACCCAGCCATTATTGAAGCATCAATAGAACGCTATAAAAAACAAAAATCGTTCTCTTCAGACCCTGTTCTGCAAGAGGATGAATGGGAACAGCTCCAAGCTATTATGGATGAAGCCGGAGAGCTCCCGAAACATATTCCGTACAGCAAACTCGTCAACACAACAATCGCCAAAAAAGCCACCTCAGAACAATAGGAGGAACATGAATGTCTTTTTTACAAGTGGATCATGTGACACATACTTATTTCTCGCTGAAAGAAAGAACAACCGCCGTGAAAGATATACATTTTCATATTGAAAAAGGGGATTTCATCTCTTTTCTCGGGCCGAGCGGATGCGGAAAAACCACACTCCTGTCCATTCTGGCCGGCCTTATCGCCCCCGCGCAAGGCCGGGTGCTGATTGAAGGAAGCGTGCCGAACCATAAAGAACACCAAATCGGCTATATGCTTCAGCAGGATTATTTATTTCCTTGGAAATCAATTGAGGAAAACGTCCTGCTCGGTTTACACATTTCCAAAACATTAACAGAAGAAAAAAGGGCTGAAGTTCTCAGCCTTCTGCCTAAACTCGGATTAATCGGCGTCGAAAAAAAATATCCGAAAGAGCTGTCAGGCGGAATGCGGCAGCGGGCGGCACTTGCCAGAACGCTTGCGTCCGACCCGGGACTGCTGCTTCTGGATGAGCCGTTTTCCGCGCTGGACTTTCAAACGAAGCTTTCTTTAGAAAACCTTGTCTTCAAAACATTAAAAGATTTTCAAAAAACCGCCGTGCTCGTCACCCACGATATCGGTGAAGCCATCGCCATGAGCGATACGATCTATTTATTTTCGAATCAGCCGGGCACCATCCATCAAATCTTCACCGTGCCCAAGGAGCTCGCGTCCTTAGATCCATTTGACGCGCGTCAGGACCCGGCCTTTCAGCCGCTGTTTCAAACGATATGGAAGGAGCTGAACTCCCTTGAAAAACAGCAGCGGCACGATTGAACAGCTTCATCAGGAGTTTAAGAAAAAACACCAAAAAGAAAAACGCCGGATCCGTGCGTATCAGGCCGCCATTTTCATCGTATTTTTTGCCGGGTGGGAAATATCGAGCAAGGCAGGCTGGATCGATCAGTTAATCTTCAGCTCACCCTCTGCCGTTTGCCGGCTCTTGGCGGAAAAGATCGCGGACGGATCTCTTGCGGCTCACATCGGCGTTACATTAGGAGAAACCGTTCTGGGCTTTTTGCTCGGCACACTTCTCGGCACATGCCTCGCCGCTCTGTTATGGTGGTCAAACAGGCTCGCCCGTGTGTTAGACCCGTACCTCGTCATTTTAAACGCGATGCCGAAGGTCGCACTCGGGCCGATTCTTATCGTCGCACTCGGGCCGAGTTTCACAAGCATCGTAGCCATGGGTGCAGTCATCAGTGTCATTATCACGACGATCGTCGTCTTTACGGCTTTTCAGGAAGTGGATGAGAATTATATTAAGGTCATGAAAACCTTCGGAGCGAAAAGGCGCATCATATTTAAAGAAGTCATCTTGCCGGCGTGCTCCCCCGCGATTGTTTCTGCGCTTAAAGTGAATGTCGGTTTATCCTGGGTCGGGGTCATTGTCGGCGAATTTCTTGTGTCCGAAAAGGGCCTGGGCTACATGATCATTTACGGCTTCCAAGTCTTCAATTTCACTTTGGTGTTCTTAAGCCTTCTGATCATCGCGGTTTTTGCGACATTGATGTATCAGGGAGTCGAATGGTTAGAAAGAAAATGGACGAAAGGAAAAATATAAAAAAGACCCGTGCGGTATCGCCGGGTCTCCGTTTTTATGATTGAAATACGCCGTCCTCTTTCAGCTTTTTCAGGCTGATCGGAAGCACTGAATCTTTCATGATGAAACTGAACTTTTTATTTCTCGGGAGATTCTCCGGCAGTTCGCTGAACAGCACTGGCCCCTTCGTTTCAAAATAATCAGCCTGTTTTTCAAGCCTTTCAATATCGGCAAAATATATATTCTTAATGATTATCTTTTCCCTGCCGAGAACTTTATACTGTCCGACGTACTGAAGGTGTCTTACCGCAGCGCCGGTTTCTTCTTTCACCTCGCGCAGGGCCGCTTCCTCCGCACATTCCATCGGCTCCACTTTTCCGCCCGGAAATTCAAACCCCCGGTCTTCATGCTCAGTCAAAAGCCATTTATCGCCATATCGGCATATGACCCATACGTGCTTCGGGCTGTCTGAAAAAGGCTGGTGTTCAAAGGAGAGCTGAACAGTATTCTGATAATAGTCTTTAAACTCGTACATGTTTATCCCTCTAATCCGTTCCTTCATATCTTCCATACATCATACCACAGTTGCGTTTGTTCGGAAGCCCTTTATCAAAAATTCAGAGGAAAACCATCATACCCGCTAGTATAGCCTCGTTTGAAGCAAATGTTACGGTTTGCGCTTGAATTTATTTTTCAAGGCGTCCAAAAGATCGACGAGCACCTGCGGAACCGGGATGCCCAGTGAGCTTGCCGTGATCACAATCTGTACCGATTCGTATAAGATATAAAACATGATAGCCAAATTACGGATAGCGCCTTCGGTATAAAGCAGCTGATCAAAAAAATGGCAAACTGAGACTAATGCCAGGGTCACAATTTTTTTGACCAGCCGCGCAAAAAGCCTTTTGGGGCTCAGCTGATGCAAAAGAGACTCTTTTAAGCTTGTACTGATAAATTCGATCGCCATGACCGATAGCAAAATCAGAAACGAATACTGAAAACCGCCAAAGAAAAATCCCGCTGCCGACACAATCACTGCAAAAAACGAAAAGATGCCAAAGTCTCTGCCCATTTGATCCAACATCCTTTCACAGAAACGGCCTTACATTATTCTATGAAAAGTGAACGGAACGGTCTGGATTTTTCAGAAAAATGGACAACATCTTCGGCAGCCAAATAAAAGACCGGACGCTCTAAAGCCCCGGTCTTCCCTTGTTAATTATCCTAAATACGCTTTCAGCATCCAGTTATGTTTTTCGATATTCTGGTGAATGGCCAGCAGCATATCGCCGGTCGTTTCATCCCCGACCTCATCTGCGAGATCCATTCCGCTTTTCAGCTCTTCTGCAATGACAGTGAAATCATCATAAACGTTCTGTACCATTTGTTCTGCGCTCTCATTGCCTTCCGCTTCTTTTATAGAAGCAGTCTTCAATGATTCCGTCATGGTGCCGATCGGCTTGCCGTTTAATGCCAGCAGACGCTCTGCAAGGTCATCAATATATGTAGCCGTTTCGTTATACAGCTCTTCGAATTTCTCATGCAATGTGAAAAAGTCCTTCCCTTTGACGTACCAATGATAGTTATGTAATTTCACATACATGACCGTCCAGTTTGCAACTTGTTTATTAACTGCTTCCAATAGTTTTTCTGACATGCCAATCTTCCTCCTTTGGTTTACTATTGATATACCCTATATATCGTGTGTTAAAACATAAATTTTTAGCCCTTGGTTTTCCAGATGGAAAATATGTTATCATTTGTTAAAAAGGAGGGATTTCATGCTGCTTCTACTGAGTCTCGGCTTTCTTATCGTGCTTGCCGTGCTGCTTTTATCCATCTGGTCGACGGTAAGAGCCTATAACGTAAAGCATACGATCGATCCGCCGCAGGACGCATCAAACGGATTGACGGATAAAAACAAGCCTTAATGATGTTGCGCCTTTTCCTCACGGCCGGAGGAATCATCGGCAGCTTCAGCATCCCCGACACGCACTTTTACAGTCGGCATATTGTGCTGCTGTTTTGCCGTTACGTGGGATTGAACGGTATATACACCTTCTTTATCGAATTCAGTCCGCAGATAATACGCCCCTTTTTCCTCCTTGGCCTTGCTTGTTTTGCCGCTGCCTTTTTTTCCTTCTTTCCATACTTCAAACATGACTTCATCCGCATCCGTGACCCGCTTACCGCCGTAAAAAACTTCCGCCTTGTATTCTGCTTTTTCATGCGGCTCTGCCGTTTCCGGTCCGGTAAGCTTGACTTCAAGCGCTTTCGGCTCTTCATCCGCGGAGGTTTTGTCCGCATTGCCTCCGCAAGAAGATAAAAGAAATACCATACCGCACATACCCGCCAATACAGCCCGTTTCATTCCATCACTCCTTCATGTTTGCTTCTATTTTAGCAAACGCTTACACATAAGGTGTGACATTTTTTAGAAATATGTAAAAAAGCCTTTTTGCATGACAGCAAAAAGGCCTGTTTTTTATCCGAACACTTTGAGCAAATCTTCTTTATCCTGTGACAGCCAGAAACGCATCAGGCGTTTCGCGCCTTCCAAATCATGAAGTTTCGCCTGGCCGCACTGTTTTTCGTTGGCTGCCGGGATCTCCGTAATATCGATGGCTTCTTTCAGCGTAGCGTCAAGCAGGTCGACAATTTCTTCCGCTGTCGGCTCGCCGCTCACAACTAGATAATAGCCTGTCTGGCAGCCCATCGGTGAAATATCTATGATGTCGAAGTGATCGTATTTCTCAGAATGTGTGCGAATCGTAAACGCAAGCAAGTGCTCAAGCGTATGAATCGTATCCGGCTTCATCGCCTGTTTGTTCGGCTGACAGAAGCGGATGTCAAACTTATTCACGACGCCGTCTGTTCCGACTTTATGCACCCCGCAATGTCTTACATACGGAGCCACAACCGCATTATGGTCAAGCTCAAAGCTTTCTACTGAAGGCATAATAGCACTCCCTTTTTTTCAGAATATGCATCCATTATAACACAGTTTTCCGATAAGAATTGCGGCGGAAGCTTTTCAATCTGAAATTTTTTTTCTATACTGGCATTAGAAAGGTGGTTTTTTTGATGAAAACCATAATGATTGCGTTAATCCGCGGATACCAGAAGTTCATCTCTCCGCTGACGCCGCCGTCATGCCGCTTCTATCCGACATGTTCTCAGTACGGAATCGAAGCCGTCAGGACTCACGGCGCATTAAAAGGCGGATGGCTGACCTTGAAGCGAATCTTAAAGTGCCATCCGTTTCATCCGGGCGGGGTTGATCCCGTACCGGAAAAAAAACAAAAGCATTAGTCCATATGCTGGTAGCCGTCGATCACCAGATCAAGTTTACCGGTTTCAGGATCAATCACCAGACCGTGCACCGGCACATTGTCAGGGAAAAGCGGATGGTGTTTAATGACGTTTACGCTGTCTGTCACACTCGCTTCTACAGAATCAAAGCTTTTCAGCCATTGATCAAGATCAACACCTGAGTGCTTCAGCATGTCAATCCGCTCTTTCGGAATACCGCGGTCAATAATTTTACCGAGCATATCCTCGCTGTTGATTTTGCTCATGCCGCAATCATGATGGCCGATCACGCAGACTTCATCAGCGTTTAATTCATATACGGCCACTAAAAGGCTGCGCATGATGCTTCCGAACGGGTGGGCGACAAGCGCGCCGGCACTTTTAATTATTTTCACATCGCCGTTTCGCATGTTCATCGCGTGAGGAAGCAATTCAACAAGGCGTGTGTCCATGCAGGACAAAATCGCCATCTTTTTATCCGGGAATTTAGATGTTTGGTATTTTTCATAATCTTTGTTTTTAGTGAACTGCTCATTAAAATTCATGATATCGTTTAGAAGACTCATCTTGGTGTTTCCTTTCTGTCTTTTTATTCACAATATAACACAAGGCGGGCCATTTCGTCACTACCCGCACCTGATCCCAAAGTAACAGACGGCCCAATAAATAAGACAAACCCCCTCGGACTTGTCTTATTTTCCCATATTGTATTTTTTGTTGAACTGTTCGACTCTCCCGCCTTTTTCGTTGAACTTTTGGCGGCCTGTATAAAACGGATGCGTATCTGAGCTGACTTCTACTTTAATCAGCGGGTATGTTTTTCCGTCTTCCCACTCTGCCGTTTCCTCTGACGTTTTCGTTGAACGGCTTAAAAATCGGTAGCCGCTGTTCACATCTTGAAAAATCACTCGATGGTTATCCGGATGAATATCTTTTTTCATGCTGATCTCCCTTTCTCAAATCGTAATAATTACGTTTTATTCTAAACCTTAAATAGGCGCTTGTCAATCATATATGCCCCGATCCCTTGATTTCTAAACCCTGCTCATATATGGAATCAGAAGAATAATCTAATGGCTTCAGCAAATAATATAACCACATTACATAAAACGGTAATAAGAAAGGCGGTTTATGACGTGGATGATTTAGTGTTAGCCAGAAGCCTGTTCGGGACAACCATGGGCTTTCATATTATTTTCGCGACGCTTGGTGTCGGCTTGCCTCTGATGATTTTAATGGCTGAATTAATTTATCAAAAAACCAAAGATCCTCATTATGCCATTATGGCGAAAAGGTGGACAAAGGCGCAGGCGGTTCTGCTCGGCGTGGCGATACCGACTGGAACGATCGCGGGTACACAGCTTGCTCTTTTGTGGCCCGGATTCATGGAAGTCATCGGCAGAGTGATGTCACTCCCGTTTCAAATTGAAATTTATGCTTTCTTTATCGAAGCGCTGTTTATGTCCATTTATGTCTATGCCGCTGACCGGCTGACTCCGGCGATGCGCATCATTGCGGTTATTTTCGTTTTGATCGGCGCCGCAGCATCTGCCGTCTTAATCACAAATGTTCACGCATTTGAAGGAACGCCGGCCGGCTTTAAAATTTTAAACGGCAAAATCACTGACGTCGAACCGTGGGCCGCATTTTTTAACCCAAGCTTTTTCACCACCGCGGGCCATGTCGTTCTGACGGCTTTCATGACCGGTGCATTTATCGTCGCCTCAGTAGCAGCTTATAAAATGCTAAGAACGAGAAAACAGGAGCAGATATACCGGTTTCACCGAAAAGCGCTGCTGCTCGCTTTAACGATCGGCGGAATCTTTTCCATTATTGCTTCTTTAAACGGACACGAATCTGCCCAGCTTCTTTACGAATACCAGCCTGAAAAGCTTGCGGGCGCAGAAGGGCTGTTCGAAACAAGATCACACGCTCCGCTTGCGATCGGCGGTTTTACCGATCCAAAAGAAGAAAAAGTAAAATGGGCGATAGAAGTGCCGTGGGCTTTAAGCTTTTTGGCTGCAAACAGCTTTGATACCGTCGTTAAAGGGTTGAACGCGTTTCCGAAAGACGAGTGGCCGCCTTTATTCATCCATACACTGTTTAACGGAATGGTCGGCATCGGAATGCTGCTCATTTTATACTCCATCATCGGCATCGTATGGAGAAAAATCTTAAAGAAAGACAGCTTTCCGACTTGGCTTTTGATTTTATTTTTAACAGCAGGACCGCTCAGTCTGATCGGAATTGAATTCGGGTGGATATTCGCTTGTACGGGACGGCAGCCATGGGTGATTTATCATCTGCTGAAAACATCAGATGTCGTCACCACAACCGGTTCAATCGGCTTGCTGTTCATCCTGTTTACGGTGGTATACGCCATTTTGGCGGCCGCAGTCATTTATGTGCTGCTTTATTATTTCCGCAAACATCCCGTTGAGGAGGATGTAAAAGCGGCGGAATCTTAACAAAGAAAGGGCTGAATTGAAATGGACATTACCATGGACGCTCTCATCGCGATATCAATCGTATGGGGCTTCGTGTTTATTTACGCGGTCATGGCAACGATGGACTTCGGAGCCGGCTTTTGGTCGATGATTTATTTAAATAAAGAACAAACAAAGGCGACAAACATCGCCAACCGTTATTTGTCCCCGACATGGGAAGTGACCAATGTCTTTATCGTCGCGATCGTTGTCGCCCTTTTCAGCTTCTTTCCCGGGGCAACCTTCGTGCTGGGGACCGTTTTATTGATTCCGGGGAGTATCATTCTGCTGCTTTTAGCGATCCGCAGCGGCTTTCTCGTCTTCTCCAATACGGCGAAGGAAAGAAAAATCATGAGATATATCTCCGGAATTTCAGGCTTCATTATTCCTGCCGTGCTGATATTGGTCCTTCCGGTCACACACGGGGGATTTATCGACAAGACGGGCGGAGTGTATCACTTAAATTTGGCAAATGTCTTTACAAGCCCTAATGCGTATGCGTTTATCGGCTTTGCCATTTTAAGCACTTTGTTTTTATCTTCGCTGCTTCTGGCTGACTTTTCAAATGTTGCGGAAGAGGAGCATGCGTACCGCATCTACAGACGGAGCTCTTTAATAACAGGGCCGCTGTCACTTCTTTTTGCCATCTTCATTATGGTGACATTACGCTCTGAAGCCGGCTGGCTGTATACGGGGATGATGAAAGACAAGACATGGCTCATCCTGTCTGTCATTACATTTATTATTGCGGGCGCGGCCCTGTTTCTGCCGAATAAACGCTTCGGCCAGAACATCGGCAAACCGAGAATCGCCATGATCGCCATTGCGCTGCAATATTTCCTGGCAAGCTATGCGTACGGACGGGCCCATCTTCCTTATATGATTTATCCCGATATTACGGTCATGTCTGGGTTTACGGAGCCGGCAACCTTCAAGGCGCTGTTTATGACGTATATCGTCGCTTTCATTATTTTGTTTCCCGGGTTTTATTTCTTCTGGAAGCTCTTTATGAAAGACAGACGTTATATCCGCCAGGAGGAATAACAGAAATCAGAGCGGTTCATACTAATGGCGTACCTTTTATTATGGAGGGGGAGTCAGCATGGATCATCAAAAAATACTGTGTGAAGTCAATAACTGCTCTTATTGGGGCAAAGGAAACAAATGCACGGCCGACGCGATTTATGTTGTCAGCCATACAGGCGAAACCGCTGAAAAAAGTGAAGAAACCGATTGCAAAACCTTTAAACCGTATGATTTATAAAAAAAGAGCTGTTTTTATACAGCTCTTTTTCATTTCCGCGCCGATGAGAAGCATGGCAGAAAGGCGGTTTGCCGGCAAATAGGCGGCGGCAGACGGTACAATCAGTATCGAGAAAGCAACGCTTACGATGTTAAGCTGAGACTGTTTGAAAAAATTATCGCATTTCGTCTGCTAAAAAAACCGGCTTTTTCAGCCGGTTCAAACGGGGAAGGGGTGATGTTGAACAGTTTTAATATAACAGCAGCTTACAGTGTACTCAACTTACTGAAATAAAGTTTTATCAGCTGTTCGTTGTGAAAACGTCCATTTGGGTGACGTATTTTCTCATTACTTCCTGATTCACGCTGACACCCAGTCCAGGACCGTCCGGAACAGAAATAAATCCCTCTTCGATACGGATGTCAGGAGTGACGATATCCTCCTCCCAGTATCGGTCTGATGAGGAAATGTCACCCGGTATCGTAAATTGCGGCAGCGAAGCAAGCGCGACTGTCTGCGCTCTCGAAATGCCGGTCTCGAACATTCCGCCGCACCATACCGGCATGTGATGCTCTCTGCATAAATCATGTATTTTTAAAGCTTCTGTCAGGCCTCCTACACGCGCCGGTTTTATGTTAATGATTTTACAGCTTCCAAGCTCAATCGCCCGCCTCGCGTCATCAAATGAGCATATACTTTCATCAAGACATATCGCCGTTCTCAAATGTTTTTGCAGGTGGCGGTGATCGACAATATCATCTGCCTGAAGCGGCTGTTCTATCATCATTAATTGGAATTCATCCAATTCTTTCAGCCTGCTGATGTCTTTCAGTTCATATGCCGAGTTGGCATCCGCCATCAGCGGTAAGTTCGGGAAACGGCTGCGGATGGCTCTGACCAAATCAACGTCACGGCCGGGCTGAATTTTTATTTTTATACGTTGATAACCTTCTTTTAAATATTGCTCAATTTCCCGAAGCATCACATCATCCGAAGCAAGACCCACTACGACCCCGGCGGGCACTTTATCTCTTTTGCCCCCTAAGGCTTCTGCGAGAGATATCCCCTTTTTCTTGGCATATAGATCCCACACGGCTGATTCGAGCCCCGCTTTTGCCATGCGGTTTCCTTTGAAACGCGCGAGACTGTCAGGCACTTCTGACGGATGGAAAAACTCGCGGCCTACGATATTTGGGATGAAAAAATCTCTCAGCATATGCGCGCATGTCTGAATCGTTTCTTCTGTATACCAAGGAGAAGAAAACGCCGATACCTCCCCCCAGCCGGTTCTGCCGGTTTCATCGATCGCCTCCACGATCAAAAATTTGCGGTCCTGCAGCGTTTCAATACTTGTTTTAAACGGTTTTTTCAGCCTCATACTTACATGATAAAGGGTGATTTTTTCAATCTTAATCATGACAATTCTCCTTTACGAAGCTCATTCAGCCGATGTCTCATCAGTTTATTGGACGCGTTCCGCGGGAGCTCGTCAACCGCGAAAAAAGCAGCCGGTACTTTATATTTTGCAAGGCGTTCACGGCAAAAGTCGGCCAGCTCTTCTGCACTGACAGAAGAAGTCAGCACGAGAAAGGCATGCGGCACTTTCCCCCACTTTGGATCTTCGGCTCCTGAAACACCTGCTTCCGCTACAGCCGGATGGGCAAGCAGCGCCGCTTCCACTTCAGCCGGATAGATGTTCTCTCCGCCTGAAATGATGAGATCCGACCGTCTGTCCAGCACATATAAAAACCCTTCGTCATCTAAATAACCAAGATCGCCCGTTTTAAACCAGCCATTATGAAAAGCGGCCTGATTCGCTTCATCACGATGATAGTAGCCTTTCATCACATTCGGGCCTTTTACCGTGATTTCACCGTGTTCAAACGGCGCACAGCGATTTCCTTCTTTTTCAATTCTGATCTCGCATGAAAACAGCGGTTTACCGGCCGAGCCGAGCTTTTCCATGCTGAATTCCGGAGAAAGCGTGACAATCTGTGAGCAGGTTTCGGTCAAGCCGTAAGACTGGAAGACCGGAAATTGCTTTCTTCGGCATTCTTCAAGGAGCGGCAGCGGGGCCGGCCCTCCGCCAAGCAGAATACACCGCAATGATTCCGGACATTGTTCGATTTCCGAAAGCAGGCCTGAAAGCATTGTCTGCACCGCTGATATGATCGTGACCCGGTGTGAGCGGATGCTGGCAAGCACATCAGTAACTGAAAATTTTCGGTGCAGCACGACGGGCATACCGTAAATGACCGACTTAAACAGCGCTGACAGACCGCTGATATGAAACAGCGGCAGCGCAATAAGCCAGCGGTCCCGCTCCGTGACCCCCAGATTCAGCGCAGACGATACAGCGCTGGAATAATGGTTTCCAAAAGTCTGCTGCACCCCCTTCGGCCTTCCCGTTGTTCCTGACGTATACATAAGAGTCGCCGTATCATCAAGCGTTACATAAGCTTCCGGCTCCATGTCACCCGCCTTTTCAGCCTGCAGCTCGTCCACATCTGCGACAGCGACTGCAGATTCATAATCTTCGCGGCAAAAACCGTCTTCCGTCAATAAAAGCTTCGCCTCTGAATCTTCGAGCTGAAACAGCCGTTCCTGTTTTGAGAGCTTCGTATTTAACAGCACCGCTTCCGCTCCTAATAAGAAGCAGGCGTGAACGGCATAAACCATTTCCGGTCGGTTAGAAAGCAAAATTGCGACACGGTCTCCTTTTTTAAGCTTGCAGTATTCGGACAGCCGCGCGGCCATTTGTTCAGAAGCATGATACAATTCTCTGAATGTCATCTGTTTGTTTTCAAATATGAGAGCGATTCTCTCAGGTGTCAGCTGAGCCCTTTGAATGAGCCAATTTGGCTGTTCTGTCAGCATGTTATCATCTCCGAGGTAAAAGTACTGTGTTTGAAAAGAAAACAGCTTGGACCAGAGCGGCTCAAGCTGTTTCGTAGTGTCATCTGATCACGGAAAACGAGGGAACTGACCGAAATCCGGACTGCGTTTTTCTTTAAAGGAATCGCGGCCTTCTTTCGCTTCGTCTGTCGTGTAATAAAGAAGTGTTGCATCTCCCGCAAATTGCTGAATTCCGGCGAGGCCGTCTGTATCTGCGTTAAATGCCGCTTTAAGGAAACGAAGGGCTGTAGGGCTTTTCTCAAGCATTTCCTCACACCATTTAATAGTTTCCTCTTCAAGTTTCTCTAATGGGACAACCGTATTGACAAGACCCATGTCGAGCGCTTCCTGCGCATTGTATTGACGGCACAGATACCAGATTTCACGGGCTTTCTTATGTCCGACGATACGCGCCAGGTAGCCTGAGCCGTAACCGGCATCAAAGCTTCCCACTTTCGGTCCGGTCTGACCGAAAATCGCGTTATCAGCCGCAATCGTTAAATCACAGACGATATGAAGCACATGGCCTCCGCCGATCGCGTAACCTGAAACCATTGCTACAACCGGTTTAGGAATCACGCGGATTAAACGCTGAAGATCAAGCACGTTCAGACGCGGGATCTGATCGTCTCCGACATATCCGCCGTGACCGCGGACTTTTTGGTCTCCGCCTGAACAGAATGCTTTATCTCCCGCTCCCGCAAGAACGATGACACCAATATTAGAGTCATCACGCGCACAAGCAAATGCGTCAATCATTTCTGATACCGTCTTAGGAGTAAATGCGTTATGTACCTCCGGGCGGTTAATTGTTATTTTTGCAATACCGTTATACGTCTCGTACAAGATTTCATCGTACTGACGTTCAGTTTTCCATTCTGCAGCCATTGATATGACCTCCTTCATTTTTGCCTGAGTCCGGCCGAAAAGCTATTTTCTATATGCTTTACAAGCCGTATAAAAACTCACTTACTATCTTACCAAAAATTCGCGGCTGTTCCACATGTACCGTGTGCCCCGCCTGTTTGACAACCTCTATTTTACTTGATGGGAGCAGGTTATGCACCTTTTGATTAATCACGCAAAACTTTTCGTCCCATTCACCGCATATAAGCAGAACGGGCGCCTTGATGCGGTCTAATGCATCCCACCAGGAAGGCTGCGAGCCCGTCCCCATTCCGAGCAGACTGCCTGCAAGTCCGGACGGATTATTTTTCAGCCTGCCGGCACGGATGGACGCCTTTACGCTGTCCGGCAGAGAAAGCTGCGTGGCAAACAACGGAATGCCCTCCCAATAATCGACAAACGATGTGATGCCTTCCTTCAATATAAAGTCTGCAAGCTTCCGGTCTGACTGAATCCGCTTTTTGCGTTCCTGAAGCGTGCTGAGACCCGGAGTGGAGCTTTCCAAAACAAGCGCTGACACCCGATGCGGAAATGCCTGTGCAAAGGAATACGCAAGTCTTCCCCCCATAGAATAACCAATAAGTTTCACTTTGTGAAGTTTTAATTGATCAAAAACGGCGGCAAGGTCCGCAACCTGCCGGCTCGTACTGTACCTTGCCGCTTGCACAGGCGCGTCTGTCTCCCCGTGACCCAGGCAGTCAATCATCACCATTCGCTCGCCGGGAAACATTTCGCGCAGAAACATCCATGATTCTTTACTGCCCGTAAATCCGTGCAGACAAACAATTGCTTCAGACGAGCGGTCACCGGTATCATTCACCCGGTAGCACACGCCGTCAGCCATTTTGACAGTTACAGTCTCCATTCTTTTTTCACTTCCCGCACTGCGGCCTGCAGCAGATCGCGATGGAATTGAACTCTTGAGGTCCGATCTGTTTTCAGCTCGATAATATGAAGTCCGGGCTTGTCCGCCTGCGGCTGATACGCATCCTTAAATGCTTCCCATGTCTCAGGGCAAGTATACGTCCCGCCATACAGTGCTGCGGCATGCTTGAAATCAAGGCCCGTCGGCGTACCGAACAGTTCTTCAAAATGAGTTTTATCAGATGCCTGCGGCAAAAATGAGAAAATCCCGCCGCCATCATTGTTTATTAAAATAACCGTAAGCGGAATTCCAAGTTTTTTAGCCGCTAACAGACCGTTTAAATCATGGTAAAACGATAAATCTCCAATCACAAGCGTGACGGGAGCTTTTGTTCCCTCACATACGCCCATAGCCGAGGAAACAACTCCGTCAATTCCGTTAGCACCGCGGTTGGCATAGACGCGGAAGGAACGATCTTGCTTTTCAAAGAAAGTATCCACATCGCGAATCGGCATGCTGTTGCCGACAAAAATCGAACTGTCTTCAGGAACAAGGTGCTGAAGGTGACGATATACATTTCCTTCGAATGACAAATTATCCATGCCCGCATGCTGTAAATGGCCGCGGAACCGTTCATTGACAAACTGCCATTTCTCCAGCCATCCGGACGGCCGTCTTCCCGTTTCAACTGAACGGACCGCTTCCAAAAATACTGACGGATGGCAATGAATCATATGCGCGCCGGCCTGAGTGGGATCTCTCCACCCTCCGTCTTCATCGACGATAAACTGCTCAATGGCAGGATCATCCCTGAGCCATACAAAGAGCGGTTTGGAAACCGGCATCGGACCGAAGCGGATCACAGCTTCCGGACGCAGCACTTCTTTTATCTCCTCATCTCTTAAGAACGAGTCATAAGCATCAATGATCAGAGCCTTATCATGCTTTCCGTTTCGCAGATTTGAAAGCGGATCAGCCAAAATCGGGAATTGAAGTATCTCGGCAAGCGCGAGGATCTGCTGTTTTTCTGCTTCACCGTGAATTTCGCCGCAGACGATCATCCCCTTTTCGGTATTCGCAAGACGCTCTGTAATATGACGCAGTGAAGCCGGATCGGCAGACTGAATCCCTGTTGTGACAGAGACATGCCGATCTGATCTCATTCTTTCAAAAGGCCGGGCTGACAAATCAGGCATCAAAGGCTCCCTGAGCGGCACATTGACATGCACCGGTCCCATCGGCTGCTTCCCCGCTTCACTTGCGGCTCTGTCGGCCAAAGTTCTGATATAACTCAGCATTTGAGGATTTTCCTCGGGAAGAGCCGAGTCTGTGAAAAACTTAACAAAGTTACCGAACAGAAAATGCTGGTTAATCGCCTGAGGCGCCCCTACTTCCCTTAATTCATGGGGCCGGTCAGCAGTCAGGACAATGAGAGGCACTCTTGAATAATGAGCCTCAATCACGGCCGGATAAAAGTTAGCCGCTGCCGTTCCTGACGTACAAATCAGCATGACCGGACGCTGGCGGGCTTTTGCAAGACCGAGTGCGAAAAAACCTGCGGATCGTTCATCAATTTGTATATGGACTTGAATATCCGGGTGGGCCGCTGCCAAAACCGCCAGCGGAGTCGACCTCGATCCGGGACAAACGACCGCGTCGGTTACACCCGAAAGAGCGAATTCATCAATAAAGCTTCCGATATAATGTGTAATCGGGTTTGTCAAAGCCTTTCACCTCCTAAAGCAGAGATCATCGGCTTTAGTTTAATTTGTGTTTCTTCATATTCTGATTGCGGATCTGAATCTTCAACAATGCCGCAGCCTGCAAAAAGGCGCGCCCTTTTGTCTTCAATCAATCCTGATCGGATGGCCACGACAAATTCTCCGTTTTCCCTGCCGTCCATCCAGCCGATCGGCGCCGCGTACCACCCGCGTGTCATCGGTTCAATTTCAGCGATAACATCAACAGCTTTCTGCTGGGGCGCTCCGCCCAATGCCGGTGTGGGATGCAGCTTTTCAATTAAATCAAACAGCGAAGCGGACGTTTTAAGACGGCCGGTGATCGGTGTATATAGATGCTGCACACTTTTTGTTTTATATAATTGCGGACCTGCAGGCTTTTTCACATCACTGCAGCTCGATAAAAAAGCATCGTTTATCATCTGAACCACAAAATCATGCTCCGCCAGGTTTTTTTCGTCATGCAGCAATTCTTCGCCGAGACGGTCATCTTCTTCCTGACTTTCTCCGCGCTTAATTGAACCTGCCAGACAAGAGGACATGACGTCTTTGCCGGATTTTTTGATCAGCCGTTCCGGTGAAGCGCCGACAAAGCATTTATTTCCCTGCTCAATCGCAAAAACATAGCTTGTGGTTTGATCCGTCAAAAGCTTGCGGACAACGCTCTCCGCCGGAATCGGCCCGTCATATGACAAAACGACTTCCCTTGCCAGCACGACTTTATCATATTGATTTGCTTTCATATCATTTGTTGCTGTTTTAATGGCGTCAAGCCAGTTTTCTACATCTAGTTCTTCCGCTTTTGTTAAATCAGGATATTCCTCATATGTCATTGAAGAAACTGTAAAAGCTTCAGAAAAAGATTTCAGACGTTTCAGCACATCTTCTGCCTGATTGCCGTCTGCCGCCCATTGATTGACGGTTAAATAATCACCATCCGCCGTCTTTGTCAGCATGAGTGAGGGAATAAAAAACAGTCCTTCTTCGAACCCATCCCATTCGTCTCCTCTTTCTTCAGCGGGATTAAATGAAAAACCGCCGAATAAGACAGGGCCGACCGCGGTTTGCGCCGCCTCTTCTTCTTCATGAATATGATAAGCCGTCTTTTTAAAGCGCTCCCATTGTTCAAAAACGTCTTGATAACGTTTTTCGTTTTTTTCATTCGATTGGAACAGCGCTTCTGTGCCAAGACCGACTATTGTTAATTCACTACCGGGTTCTGACCAAAAAAATCGTTTGCCTTTATATTTTTTTGCTCCGTCTTTGAAAAATGATAGAGGGTCTAAAGACGCAATACGTCTTGAATAGCTCAATAAGACAGCATGGTTGACTTGTTTGGCTTTATGTAATGCATGATCTGCTTCCTCTCGGAACGTATGCTGCACCGTTGTCACCATGAGACATTCCTCCATAATCCGTTAAATGCTTTTAATACAATACACCTGTGATGACTTTGTGTCAAACACACAGATTTGCGCACGACAAAATGCCTGCATTTCTTATTATAAACCTTTTTGCGCAAATGAATAAAGAAACAAACTTGAATTTTCTTTCCCCACTCTCGGCAATCACTGTATCCTTTACTTTACTGTGGGAAAACGACCATTTTTATCCACCATTTTTCTGCACAAAAACGTTCATACTAACAGTCATAAGCATCACATAGAAACGAGGGAATGATGTGCTTACAAACGAACAGATCACACATTTGAAAAAAGAACTCGAAGAAGCCAAACATGATATCTTAAGTCGTTTTAAAGAGAATGACCAATTTCAATTAACAGATGAATTCCCGTATCAGTCATCCGGCGAATTGTCTTCCTATGACAATCATCCCGGCGATCAGGCGACTGAATTATACGAGCGTGAAAAAGATCTTGCTCTCCTCGACCATGAACGGGAGCACCTTCGCGACATTGATTACTCCCTGAAACAAATTGAAAACGGCACATACGGTATTTGTGAAGTCAGCGGCAAAGAAATCCCTTATGACAGACTGGAAGCTCTGCCGACGGCTACCACCTTGGCGGAATATTCCTCTCAGGATGCCGTTTCTAAAGACAGGCCGATTGAAGAGGAAACACCGTTCGGACAGTTTGAATTTGATGATGATGAATCAATACGGCCGCCTTACGATAGTGAAGACTCCTATCAGGATGTAGAGGAATACGGAAACTCAGAAACACCTCAAGATTTAGAGGTTCCGCCTCTCAGCTACAACGATATGACAATGAACTCAGAAGAAAACATCGGCTATGTTGAGGATTATGAAAATTTTATCGCCACAGATATTACCGGAAAAAACATTTCCGTGTATCCAAGCAGAGACCACGAAAAATATGAACAGGAACTGGATGAAGAAGGAATTATGACGACTTTCGGCGATCTTCATGCTGACTAAAACCCCGGTAAGCCGGGGTTTTTACATTTGTTGCATTTTTGCAATGGAAACTCATACACTTATTGATGCATAGCTCTCAAAAAGGTTTGACCTTTCTAAAATCGGGAATGACATTGAACAATGGAGGGAAGAGATGAAAAAGAAGTATATCGGTGCGATCATTGTATTTATCATTACATATGCCTTGTTTTCCTTAGCGGGGTTTCTCTTTCCCGTAGATCGGGAATGGTACGACGCGCTTCAAAAACCTGACTGGACGCCGAGCGGATCAGTAATAGGCATCATATGGGCGGTTTTGTTTGCACTTATCTCCCTGTCAGCAGCCTTGGTATACGTAAAGCTTTCATGTAAAGAATCCAAAGCTTTCTGGGTGATGCTTCTCATCAATTATATCGTGAATCAAGGATTCAGCTTTTTTCAATTCACACAGAAAAATTTGCTTGCTGCATCTATCGATTGCCTGCTTGTAGCCGTTACAACACTCATTTTATTGATGATTGCCAGTAAATACAGCAAAGCTTCAGCCTGGCTTTTGGTTCCTTATTTATTATGGAGCGCTTTTGCCACATACCTGTCTTTTACCATTTACAATATGAACTCATAATAAAAAACCTTGCATAGTATGCAAGGTTTTTTAATGACCCGTACGGGATTCGAACCCGTGTTACCGCCGTGAAAGGGCGGTGTCTTAACCGCTTGACCAACGGGCCTTATGGCGGAGAAGGAGGGATTTGAACCCTCGCGCCGCTTACACGACCTACACCCTTAGCAGGGGCGCCTCTTCAGCCACTTGAGTACTTCTCCATATGGCTCCACAGGCAGGATTCGAACCTGCGACCGATCGGTTAACAGCCGATAGCTCTACCACTGAGCTACTGTGGAAAATTATCATGGTGGGCCTGAGTGGACTCGAACCACCGACCTCACGCTTATCAGGCGTGCGCTCTAACCAGCTGAGCTACAGGCCCACGACAATATAAAAATGGAGCGGGTGATGGGAATCGAACCCACGACATCAGCTTGGAAGGCTGAGGTTTTACCACTAAACTACACCCGCATTTGTTTGGGGCGATTGATGGGAATCGAACCCACGAGTGCCAGAGCCACAATCTGGTGCGTTAACCACTTCGCCACAACCGCCAAAACAATATTAAATTAAAATGGTGGCTCGGGACGGAATCGAACCGCCGACACACGGATTTTCAGTCCGTTGCTCTACCA
>NZ_AJVF01000040.1 GCF_000262045.1 Bacillus siamensis KCTC 13613 | reverse complement strand
CTAATCGATCGAGGACTTAACCATTTTTGAATGTATGCTTACTGTTATCTAGTTTTGAGAGAATTTTTTCAAAAAAACTCTTGCTTTTTCTGAAATACATAGTATAATAATACATGTCACTAAAATGTTTGGTGGCGATAGCGAAGAGGTCACACCCGTTCCCATGCCGAACACGGAAGTTAAGCTCTTCAGCGCCGATGGTAGTCGGGGGTTTCCCCCTGTGAGAGTAGGACGCCGCCAGGCAGACTTCATTCCGCAGTAGCTCAGTGGTAGAGCTATCGGCTGTTAACCGATCGGTCGTAGGTTCGAATCCTACCTGCGGAGCCATTTATGGAGAGCTGTCCGAGTGGCCGAAGGAGCACGATTGGAAATCGTGTAGGCGGTAACCCCGTCTCAAGGGTTCGAATCCCTTGCTCTCCGCCACTAATTATTAATACATAACAAACGAAAAAATACCAGGGCCCGTTGGTCAAGCGGTTAAGACACCGCCCTTTCACGGCGGTAACACGGGTTCGAATCCCGTACGGGTCACTTATATGATGGAGGATTAGCTCAGCTGGGAGAGCATCTGCCTTACAAGCAGAGGGTCGGCGGTTCGAGCCCGTCATCCTCCACCATTATTATCGCGGGGTGGAGCAGTTCGGTAGCTCGTCGGGCTCATAACCCGAAGGTCGCAGGTTCAAATCCTGCCCCCGCAACCAAAAAAAATGGTCCGGTAGTTCAGTTGGTTAGAATGCCTGCCTGTCACGCAGGAGGTCGCGGGTTCGAGTCCCGTCCGGACCGCCATTTATATAAAAAGGCTCGGTAGCTCAGTTGGTAGAGCAACGGACTGAAAATCCGTGTGTCGGCGGTTCGATTCCGTCCCGAGCCACCATTTGCCGGCCTAGCTCAATTGGTAGAGCAACTGACTTGTAATCAGTAGGTTGGGGGTTCAAGTCCTCTGGCCGGCACTCTAAATGATGGAGGGGTAGCGAAGTGGCTAAACGCGGCGGACTGTAAATCCGCTCCCTCAGGGTTCGGCAGTTCGAATCTGCCCCCCTCCACCATTTTATAAATAGGGGCATAGTTTAACGGTAGAACAGAGGTCTCCAAAACCTCCGGTGTGGGTTCGATTCCTACTGCCCCTGCCACTATATTATTTATTCACCTTTAGATTATGGCGGTTGTGGCGAAGTGGTTAACGCACCAGATTGTGGCTCTGGCACTCGTGGGTTCGATTCCCATCAATCGCCCCATATTATCATTGGGCTATAGCCAAGCGGTAAGGCAACGGACTTTGACTCCGTCATGCGTTGGTTCGAATCCAGCTAGCCCAGTTTCATTTTTTTAATATAACTGCATAAGATGTATTAAGTTCTTTACATGCTGCGGAAGTAGTTCAGTGGTAGAACACCACCTTGCCAAGGTGGGGGTCGCGGGTTCGAATCCCGTCTTCCGCTCCAAATTACGGCGGCATAGCCAAGTGGTAAGGCAGAGGTCTGCAAAACCTTTATCCCCGGTTCGAATCCGGGTGTCGCCTTTCTTTTGCCGGGGTGGTGGAATTGGCAGACACACAGGACTTAAAATCCTGCGGTAGGTGACTACCGTGCCGGTTCAAGTCCGGCCCTCGGCACCAATTTAACTTTGGACGCAACATGTTAAATTGGTCATCAATTTTTACATTACAAAACATATATGAGAGTGATTTGCATATTGCAGATCACTTTTTTTATATAATAAAAGCGTCAAGACTATGAATAGAAGTTTCTTGCTTGTAGCGTGTATACTGCATCACTATTAAAAAAACTTTACTAAAACCGTTGACACTTTATAAAATGCATGTTATATTTATATACGTCGGTTGAACACGACGTATTACATGCCGGTGTGGCGGAATTGGCAGACGCGCACGACTCAAAATCGTGTTCCTTCTGGAGTGCCGGTTCGACCCCGGCCACCGGTATAAGAAAGCTTCTACATATGTAGAAGCTTTTTTTGTTGTATGAAAATACCCTCCAAGGCTTGTGAAAAATGATAAGCCTGCGGGCGGTTCAGATCCCATACCAGTTTATTATTAGCGAATTGGAGCGTTTGCTTTCCCTCTCAGTGATAATACGGTGACACCCTCGAAGCTTGTTCCGGTGCTTATTGCTGCGGTGATCTCTGTTATTTTATACGGTGTCTTTTCATTTTTCAGATAGCAATGCGAAAAATATTAAAAAGGCGGTATCCAAAACGGAATACCGTCTTTTTAATGAGCTGTTATACTTGAGAAAAAAGAGGTGATGACGTTGAAGCAGATTATTGCAATGGGCGGCGGGGGGTTTTCCATGGAGCCGGATCATCTTGTGCTGGATCAATATATTTTAGAGCAATCGGTGCGGTCAAAGCCGGAAGTTTGTTTTTTGCCGACGGCAAGCGGAGATTCGGAGAATTATATCGGCAGGTTTTATCAGGCCTTTCAAAGGCTGGAGTGTAAGCCAGATCACTTGTCGCTGTTTAAACCGCCGTGTTCTGATCTCAGGTCCTTTCTCATGAAGAAAGATATCATATATGTCGGCGGCGGCAATACGCGTAATATGCTTGTCTTATGGAAAGAATGGGGGCTCGGCCTTATTCTGCGTGAGGCTTGGGAGAACGGTGTAATCTTGGCTGGTCTCAGCGCCGGGGCGATTTGCTGGTTTGAAGAAGGAGTGACAGATTCGTCAGGAGATTTGAGAGAGTTGCAAGCTTTAGGGTTTTTGCCTGGAAGCTTTTGTCCTCACTATGACGGAGAAGCGGAGCGCCGGCCGGTGTATCACCGTCTGATTTCAGAAAATAAACTTCAGGAGGGCTATGCCGCTGATGACGGCGCTGCGCTTCATTATAAAAACGATCAGCTGTTCCGGTCTGTCTCTTCCCGGGAAACGGCAAAGGGTTACAGGGTTTTTGATACTGAAGAAGGCGTAAGGGAAACAGAGCTTCCAGTCATTCAGTTATCTGAATTTTGATAATATACTTTTTTTTGTATGCAAATTATGTTACGATGAAACCGAAATGAATAGTTACTGGGGGTGCCCGTCTAAGCGGGCTGAGAGAGAAGCGGCGGCTTCTTAACCCTTTGGACCTGATCTGGTTCGTACCAGCGTGGGGAAGTAAAGGTTTTATTATTGTTGTGGAAAACAATAATAGTTTCTTTCTGACTGCAAAACCGGGTTCTCCAATGAATCCGGTTTTTTTGTGCTGGTGCTGAGCTTGGTTCTGTTATTCAAATGGATAAGGGAGAGATTTGTATGCAAAATCAATCAGTACAGCAAGCGAACATTTCTATTATGTCGAGTTTTTCAGGCAGTAAAAAGGTTTATGTAAAGGGTTCTTCGCCTGACATACGAGTGCCGATGCGGGAAATCAGCCTCAGTCCGACAACGGGGGCGTTCGGGGAAGAGGAGAATCCGCCGGTCCGTGTTTATGATACGAGCGGACCGTATACAGACCCGGATGTACAAATTCAAATTCATGAAGGTCTGAAGCCGCTCCGCACAAAGTGGATTACAAAGCGCGGCGATGTGGAGGAATATAACGGACGGGCCGTGAAACCTGAGGACAACGGCTATAAAAAAGAAGGCCGTGCCGCCGAATATCCCGGTTTACAGCGGAAACCGCTGCGGGCCAAGGCAGGGAAAAACGTTACACAATTGCATTATGCGAGAAAAGGCATCATTACACCGGAAATGGAGTTTATCGCAATTCGCGAGCATGTGTCTCCCGAATTTGTCAGAGACGAGGTAGCCAGCGGCCGGGCGATCATTCCTTCAAATATTAATCATCCTGAAAGTGAACCGATGATTATCGGCCGGAATTTTCATGTGAAGATCAATGCAAATATCGGCAACTCGGCTGTTACATCTTCTATTGAAGAAGAAGTCGAAAAAATGACGTGGGCGATTCGCTGGGGCGCCGATACGATGATGGACTTATCCACTGGGAAAGATATTCATACGACACGTGAATGGATCATCCGCAATTGCCCCGTACCTGTGGGAACGGTGCCGATTTATCAGGCGCTTGAAAAAGTAAACGGCATCGCTGAGGATTTAACGTGGAACATTTATCGAGACACATTGATTGAGCAGGCGGAGCAGGGTGTGGATTATTTCACCATCCATGCCGGCGTATTGCTTCGTTACGTCCCGTTAACGGCCAAACGCACGACGGGAATCGTATCCCGCGGCGGGGCGATTATGGCGCAATGGTGCCTGGCTCACCATCAGGAAAGTTTTCTGTACACGCACTTTGAAGAAATTTGTGAAATTATGAAGACGTATGATATTGCATTTTCTCTTGGAGATGGGCTGCGTCCCGGCTCGATTGCGGATGCTAATGATGAAGCGCAGTTTGCGGAATTGGAGACTCTCGGGGAATTGACGGAAATCGCGTGGAAGCACGATGTGCAAGTGATGATTGAAGGACCGGGTCATGTGCCAATGCATAAAATTAAAGAGAACATGGACAAACAGCTGGAAATTTGTAAAGAGGCGCCTTTTTATACACTGGGCCCATTAACGACTGATATCGCTCCGGGCTATGACCATATTACTTCGGCGATCGGCGCGGCGATGATCGGCTGGTACGGGACGGCGATGCTTTGTTATGTCACGCCGAAGGAGCATTTGGGCCTGCCGAATCGTGATGATGTAAGAGAGGGAGTCATTACGTATAAAATCGCGGCCCATGCGGCAGACCTTGCCAAAGGGCATCCGGGTGCTCAGATCCGTGATGATGCTCTGTCTAAGGCGCGGTTTGAATTCCGGTGGCGCGATCAATTTCATTTGTCGCTTGATCCTGAAAGAGCAATGGAATATCATGATGAAACGCTGCCGGCTGAAGGCGCAAAAACGGCTCACTTCTGTTCGATGTGCGGCCCGAAGTTTTGCAGCATGAGAATTTCTCAGGATATTCGCGATTATGCGAAAGAAAACGGTCTGACTGAAGACGAGGCCCTCAATGAAGGATTAAAAGAAAAAGCAAAAGAGTTTGTCGAGAAGGGAAGCCATTTATATCAATAAAAAAGAAAAGATGAGGATGGAGTGTGTCCATCTTCATCTTTTTTTAGAAAAACGGTGACCGGCGAAACGGCGGAATGCTCTGCTCAAAGCGGAATACGTTTTCCGGGTCATACTTCGTTTTGACTTGACGGAGGCGGTCGACATTTCCTCCGTAATATGTCCGCAGCCAGTTTCTGATTTCTATATCAGGCCAATTTACGTAATCCCCCATCGTTTCTCTTGAAAGAGACGTTCTCAGCTCTTCGATCCAGCGGACGTTTTGTCTTTCCTCTTCAGGAGATGTCCAGTTTGTTATATATTCCTGGGCAATGATTGCGTCGCGATAGTAGAATGCCGTTTGATCCGGAGCGATCCGTCCGGCCGCCCCGCCGAGAGATTGCTGCCAGACACTGGCGTTTTTATTCGGAGCGTGCTCCAAGTAGTATTTTAAAGCAGAAATTGCGCGTGTTGACAATGGTTTTTCAATAAAGGATCCTGACCGCTTCATCTTTTGCGGCTCATTGCCTCCCGGGCTGTTAAAAAAGGCTGCCGCTCTAATAAACGGAACTGTCTTGACCATGCCGCTTGTCGGGTTTCCCGCTTTCATTAACGGAGCCAGCAGTTCTTTCAGCTCATTTTTTGTTCCGATAAATTGGCCGAGCGCTTCTATGCGGTTGACTTCTTTAGGCCAAAACTGAATGGATGAAGTAAGCCGGTTATCTGTAAATGGAGCCCAGTTCTGCCACGTATTAAATACCTCCTCGAAATCATCCCAGCCCCAAGTGACAGAAAAAATAGTTACGTACGAGATCGGCACGGCTTTAAACACCATAGATGTGACAATGCCGAAGTTGCCGCCGCCTCCGCCCTGAGACGCCCAAAATAAATCAGGATGCTTTGAGCGGTTGACTGTTATCAATTCAGCACCCGCTTTTTCGTCTGCTGTGATCATTTCGAGTTGGAGGAGACGATCGCAAGTCAGGCCGGCAGCCCTTGTTAAATATCCGATTCCTCCTCCGAGCGCCAGCCCCGTGATTCCCACATTTGCAATGGTTCCCGCGGGAAGAGTCAAGCCGTACCGCCAGAGTGTCCGGTACACTTCTCCCAAATCGGCACCCGCTTCAATCGAGACCAGCCGCTTATCTTTATTCACTCTTATTTTCTTCATTTCACTAAGATCAATGACAAGCCCGTCATTTAACAGGGAAAAATTCTCGTAGCTGTGTCTTCCGCCTCTGATGCGGAAAGGCACGTTATTCTCACGCGCCCATCTCAGTGCATTGACGGCATCATGTTTGTTTTGGCAAAACACAATGATGTCCGGATATCTTTGCAGGCTTAAGTTGATATTGGTTCTTGCTTCATTATAGTCCGGGTCATCTTTTCTGACGATGCGCCCGGTCAATGTTGTCTTTTCCACACTATCACTCTCTTTCATCGGGATCTGTTATTTCTTCTAACATATGCGGAAAAATAAGAGAGTGTATGAGGAAAACCCCCGGAATGAAACGATATTTTAAATTATAGTTGACAGGTAGGGATTGTATGAATTAACATAGTCAGTACATATTTCCAAACGTTGGCTGATCGGATCACCGAAGGCTCTTATCTTGTAAACAGATAAGGGCCTTTTTTTGCGTGAAAGCCATTGGATGAAAAGCGGAGGGATGAAAAGTGGCGTTAAAAAAGGCATCACATGTGCGCAAAAAAAGTAAAAAGCGAAAAAAGTACAGAAAACACACATTGAATTTCGAACTGCTTGTGGAGAAAAACAAATGGGAGATTATGAGAAGTGAGGAACAGATGGAGCAGATTTATATAAAGATAGATGAAAAGCATGCGGGGGTTCGATCAAAATGAAGGGGAACACTTTGAGGATGAAAACAACGGGCATCATACTCGCGCTGTCGGTATCGTTCATGTTATCAGGGTGCGCGTTAGGGAGTGCCGGAGAAGAACCGTCTTCTGCGGCGGATAAAAAACAGGAAACACGTATCGCCCATGTCAAAACAAAGAAATTTAAAGCTTCTCATCCGGAGGCGCTTCCCGTTAAATCGAAAGCCAGAACGGACACTTTTGTTGCGGGGATTTCCGCGCCGGGGGGAGTGTTTCTGCCGTACTTTTATGAAAACGGCTGGGATGGAAATGCGACAGATCCTATTTTTGAACCGTTAGTCAAGCTGGATAAAACGGGTAAGCCCGCACCGGCTCTAGCTGAAAGCTGGACTGTTTCCAAAGATCAGCTTACCTACACGTTCCGCTTAAGAAAAAATCTCGTTTTCAGTGACGGTTCGCCGCTCACCGCAAAGGATGCCGCATTCACTTTAACACTGCTGCATGACCCCGCTTACGCAGGCTATGAAGATATCACCACGGCCTATATTAAAGGCGGCAAGGCTTATAAAGAAGGAAAAGCAAAGACGATAGAGGGCATTCGCGTCCTTGATGACAGAACCATTAAAATCACCACTGAGAAAGTCAGTGCGAAGTCGCTGCTTCTTTTAGGCGGGCAGGTGCTGTCGGAAGCTTACTACGGAAAGAATTATCGGTTCGGCAAACTGGACTATTTAAAAGAGCTTTATGCCAAACCGCTCGGAGCAGGGCCTTATCGATTTACAGAATACCTCCCGGGACAGGAAATACGCTATCAGGCTAATAAACACTATTATTCCGGAAAACCGAAAACAGAAAAGCTGATTTATAAAATTATTGATCCGTCAACTTCTCTTCAGCTGTTTGAAACGGGTGATCTTGATTACGCTTCATTTTCTCCTGATGATGATACGGTTGAGCATTTAAAAAGCCTCGGTTTTGCGAATATAAGCGTCTCGGTCGTGAATGATTACGGGCTTGTGTACGTGAATCACAAGCGTCCGCCTTTTCAAGATAAGAAAGTGTCCCAAGCGCTTATTTACGGGCTGGACCGTCAGAAAATCGTCGATGTCCGCTTTAAACACTACGGAGAAGTCGCAAATGTGCCGGTGTCTCCGGTTTCGTGGGCTTATGATGACAAAGGAGTCAATCCGTACACGTTTAATCCGGAAAAAGCCAAGAAGCTTCTTGATGAAGCAGGCTGGAAAACGGGGAAAGACGGCGTGCGTGAAAAAAACGGCAAAAAGCTTGAAATCAGCTATTACACTTCTAAAGCGGACGATGATTTCATCCCGATCGCGAAAGAAAATTACGCGGACATCGGAATCTCATTAAAACCGGAAGTGATGGATTTTAATACAGAGGTAGCGAAAATAAATGAAAAACAGTACGATCTTGCCGCCGTTTCCACCTCGCAGATTCTTGATCCGAATGACACGGTGGAAAAGCTGGCTTCCGGCCATCCCAATAATGTGACGGGGTATTCCAATCCGAAAGCGGACCGGCTGATCGAGAAAGGAGCCGGCACGCTTGATATCAGCAAAAGAAAAGAGATTTATCACCAGCTGTACCGGGAGCTCGGGGAAAACCCGCCTTACATTCTGATTCATTACCGTCAGAGCGCAAGGGCGGTCAGCGGAAAAATAAAAGGGCTTGAGCCTGACAATTATTCGGGAATCAGTTCGAGTCTCTCAAACGTGTCAATTCAGTAGAACAATGGCGCAAAATACCCGCTGTCCGGGGTATTTTGCCCTTTCAGCGGAAGGGAGAGGCTTTTTGTGAAACGGTATGCCGCAGAACGGTTCATTCAAATGCTTGTGATCTTATTCGGTACGTCCTTTATTATTTTTTTCTTATTCGCGATACTGCCGGGCGATTATATTGATTCCAATGTCAACCTGACCCCGGAAAGGGCAAAGGAGCTAAAAGCGCTTTACGGCCTGGATCAGCCGATTTGGCAGCGTTATGTGACGTGGCTCGGCAATGTGCTCAGCGGAGATTTGGGATTCTCTTTGAAGTATCAGGAAAACGTCCTGTCACTGCTTCAGAAATATGTCTGGAATTCGTTTTTTGTCGCGTTTTTGGCTTTGCTTGTCACATGGTCTGCCGCGATGATAACGGGTGTCATATCCGCTGTCAGGAAATACTCGTGGTTTGACGGGATCGTAACATTTTTTGTGTTTGCTTCCATGGCGTTCCCGTCTTTTTTTATCAGCCTGCTGTTTATTAAATGGTTTGGAGTGGATTTAAAAATATTGCCCGTCGGAGGGATGGTGGATACCGGAAGCACGAGTTCTGGTTTTTCGTACGTGCTTGAAGCCGCCAGACATATGATTCTTCCGGTTGTGATTTTATCTATGCTCGGCATCGGCTCACTGACAAGATATTTCCGCTCCGGGATGCTTGATGTGATCAGGCAGGATTATATCAGAACGGCGAGAGCGAAGGGGTTGAAAGAGCGCACCGTCATTTGGAAACATGCGCTGAAAAATG
The DNA here is from genome assembly GCF_000262045.1 of Bacillus siamensis KCTC 13613. Taxonomy (GTDB): domain Bacteria; phylum Bacillota; class Bacilli; order Bacillales; family Bacillaceae; genus Bacillus; species Bacillus siamensis. The sequence goes on along the minus strand of NZ_AJVF01000040.1, from coordinate 273,766 downwards.
CGCTCCTTCCGGCGATCACCCTGCTTGCTTTTGAACTGCCGGGTCTGTTTTCCGGGGCTATTATTATTGAACAGATTTTCGGATGGCCGGGTGTCGGCCGTATTCAGCTGGAATCTGTGCATTATCGGGACTATCCGGTTTTGATGGCGTTTACCTTGTTTTTGTCTTGTTTAACGATTGTGGGGAATTTCTTGGCGGATATCGCTTATGCCGCGGTTGATCCGCGAGTCAGGCTGAAATAGGGAGTGTTTTGGGTGAAAAAACAAAAAGGGGCGCCGCCTTCTCTTTGGAAGCAGACGTACCGCCGCCTGCTGCATCATAAGCTGACGGTCATCAGTCTTCTATTCTTATGTTTTATGTTTGTATTGTGTTTTATCGGGCCGTCTTTTTCTCCGTACATAACGGATCGGACGGATATTTCAAATGCCAATCAGCATCCGGGGGTTCATCATTGGCTTGGCACCGACCAGTACGGGAGAGATGTGCTGACGAGGCTGATGCTGGCGGGGCAGATTTCTCTGACTGTGGGGCTTGCTTCGATGGTGCTGTCACTTGTCATCGGTTCACTGCTTGGGGCTGCGGCGGGATTTTATCGGGGCGCCGCTGATATGATCATTATGCGCATCGCTGATATGCTCATGTCTATCCCGGGTCTGCCGCTGCTTTTGATTTTGGCTGCGGTGATGTCGGAGTGGAAAGTGCCTTCTGAATACAGGATGTACCTGATTATGATGATGTTAAGCCTGATCGGATGGCCCGGTTTGGCGCGGCTTGTACGCGGACAGATTTTGTCGCTGAAGGAGCAGCCGTTTATGATGGCTGCGGAAGTTTTGGGGCTCAGTGATAAACGGAAAATCCTCTATCATTTGCTTCCCAATACATTGCCGTTACTCATGGTAGCGGCGACTTTGCATGTGGCGGGGGCGATGCTGAGTGAATCGGCGCTGAGTTTTCTCGGACTCGGGGTTGCTCCGCCGACTCCTTCTTGGGGAAACATGATGGAAGCGGCGAATCATTATATGGATTTCACACTCCGCCCGTGGCTGTGGATACCGCCGGGTACGGCCATTTTTCTGACCGTTGTGGCGATTCATCTGCTTGGAGACGGTTTAAGAGACGCTTTTGATCCTAAGGTAAAACGGCAGGTGAAAGTGAAATGAAAAAACCGCTTTTAGAAGTGAGGCACTTGGAAACGGTTTTTTATACGGAGGAAGGTGCGGTAAAGGCCGTGGACGATGTCAGCTTTACAATTCATGAGGAGGAAACGGTTTGCATTGTAGGGGAATCCGGCTGCGGGAAAAGCATGGCGTCATTGTCCATTATGCAGCTCATTCCCGAGGCGGGAAGAATCGAACGGGGAGCGGTGCATTTTTCAGGAAGGAACCTGTTGAAACTGAAACAAAAAGAAATGCAGAAAATCCGCGGCTGCGAAATCGGGATGATTTTTCAGGAGCCGATGACCTCTTTGAATCCGGTGTTTACAATCGGTGAGCAGCTGACGGAACCGATTCGCGAGCATTTATTGCTGAGTAAGAAAGAGGCATGGAGGAAGGCGGTTGAACTTCTCACGTTAGTGGAGATCCCCCATGCCGGGCAGATGATGCACCGATATCCCCATGAGCTGAGCGGCGGCATGCTGCAGCGCGTTATGACGGCTGTCGCGCTCAGCTGCGATCCGAAACTGATCATTGCCGATGAGCCGACGACGGCACTTGACGTAACGATTCAGGCGCAGATATTGGATTTATTGCGGGATGTGAAAAAGCAGTTTCACACGTCTATTTTATTCATTACCCATGACCTTGGCGTGGTTGCCGAAATGGCTGATTATGTGATTGTCATGTATGCGGGAAAAATTGTGGAGGAAGGACCGGTTGCAGAGCTGTTTTCCGATCCGAAGCATCCGTATACGAAAGGGCTGCTCGCGGCAAAACCGGTTATCGGTCAAAGGAGAGAGACGCTGTATACCATCCCGGGGCAGGTTCCCGCGCTTGCAGATCTGTCCGGATCGTCTTGTTATTTTGCGGAGCGGTGTGAACACAGCACGGAGATATGCCGGAGATCGAGCCCGCATTTTACTGAATTCGGGAAAGGGCATCAGGCGGCGTGCTGGCTTTACGGAGAGGAGAAAGCAGATGAGTGATGTGTTGCTGGAGGTCAAAGGGCTGAAAAAATATTATGAGGGGCAGGGGGGGATGAGAAAGGCCCGCAACAATCCCGTAAAAGCGGTGGATGGCGTCAGTTTTACGATAGGAAAGGGAGAAGTGTTCGGTTTAGCGGGTGAATCGGGCAGCGGCAAGTCATCAATCGGAAAAACCATTTTAAGACTTCATGAAAAAACAGAGGGAGAGGTATTTTTTCAGGGGCGAGATGTGTTCCGGATGAACCGGCGTGAGCTGAAAACATTCAGATCGGAAGCGCAGCTCATCTTTCAAGATCCGTTCAGCTCTTTAAATCCCAGACGACGGATCGGAGAAGCCATCGGTGAAGCGATGATCGAGCACCAATTGGCGGTGAAGCGGAATGCGCGTGATAAAGCGGCGGAGGTCCTTGAAGCCTGCGGTCTTTCCGCAAACTTTATCGACCGTTATCCGCATGAATTTTCCGGAGGGCAGCGGCAGCGGATCGTGATTGCAAGAGCGATGGCGCTTAAGCCGCAATTTATCATTATGGATGAACCCGTGGCGGCATTGGATGTCTCCATTCAGGCGCAGATGATCAATTTGTTCAGCAGCCTTCAGCAACGGCACGGGCTGTCATATTTGTTCATTTCTCATGATTTAAGCGTGGTGGAGCACTTATGTACAAAGGTCGCGATTATGTATTTAGGGACGATTGTCGAATACGCGTCAAAGGAGGAGCTTTTTTCACGGCCGCTTCATCCTTATACAAAAGCGCTGTTATCAGCCGTGCCTGTTCCTGATCCCCGAGCGAAAAGGGAGCGGGTGATGTTAAAGGGTGATATTCCAAGTCCCTCTGATCCGCCCTCAGGCTGTAAATTCCGAACGAGATGTCCGGCAGCCGAGAAGATATGTGCTGAGAAAAGTCCGCCGCTGTCGGAGAAGGGGCCTCAGCATTTTGCAGCATGCCATTTTGTATAATTGAGAAAAAGAAAGCTTTATTGATAATACACAGGAAAAACCTGCCGGACAGACCGGCAGGTTTTTTGATGTTATTTTGGTAACGGCAGTCCGAGTCCTTCGGCAACGCGTCTGCCGTATTCAGGGTCAGCTTTGTAGAAGTGGCCGATCTGGCGCAGCTTAATTTCTTCTTTTTCCACAGGTTTCATCGCACCGACGATATTGGCGACAAGGCGTGCGCGCTCTTCTTCGCTCATCAGGCGGTACAGATCGCCGGCTTGTGTGTAATGATCATGATGATTATAGCTTACACTGTCAGCGAAACCTGATACAGGATATGCCGCCTGTTTATCTTCAGGTGACTCTTTCGGGCCTCCGAAGCTGTTAGGCTCGTAATAGACAGAGCGGCCGCCGTTATCATCAAAACGCATTTGTCCGTCACGCTGATAGTTTTTCACTTCATTGCGGGAACGGTTGATCGGCAGCGCCTGATGGTTCGCGCCGACACGGTAGCGATGGGCGTCATGGTATGCGAACAACCGGCCTTGAAGCATTTTGTCAGGTGAGACGTCGACGCCAGGGACTAATGTTCCGGGAGAGAACGTCGCCTGTTCTACTTCCGCAAAGTAATTTTCCGGATTGCGGTCCAGAACCATGCGGCCGACTTCAATAAGCGGATAGTCTTTTTGAGACCATACTTTTGTGACGTCAAACGGATCAAAGCGGTATGTGTTTGCGTCTTCTAACGGCATGATTTGAACATATAATTTCCATGCGGGGAAATCGCCGTTTTCAATCGCGTTGAATAAATCTTCCGTATGGTAATCAGGATTTTCGCCCGCGAGTTTTGCGGCTGTATTGACATCAAGGTTTTTTACGCCTTGTTCTGTTTTAAAGTGATATTTAATCCAGACACCTTCGCCTTTATCATTTGTCCATTTAAATGTATGGCTTCCGAATCCGTGCATATGGCGAAGGGTTGCCGGAATGCCCCGGTCTGACATCAGAATGGTTACCTGGTGCAGTGATTCCGGTGAAAGAGACCAGAAATCCCAAACGGCCGTCGGGTTTTTCAGATGTGTTCTCGGATCTCTTTTTTGTGTATGGATAAAGTCAGGGAACTTAATGGCATCGCGGATGAAAAACACGGGTGTATTGTTTCCGACGATGTCGTAGTTTCCGTCTTCTGTATAAAACTTAACGGCAAATCCGCGCGGGTCGCGCACTGTGTCACTAGAGCCCAGTTCGCCTGCAACGGTTGAGAAACGGACAAAGAGCGGTGTGCGTTTACCGACTTCTGACAGAAATGCGGCTTTCGTATATTTTGTAACGTCATTTGTGACTTCAAAATAACCGTGTGCGCCCGCGCCTTTTGCGTGAACGACACGCTCGGGAACGCGTTCTCTGTTAAAGTGCGCCAATTTCTCAAGCAGATGGACGTCTTGTATTAAAGCAGGGCCGCGATCGCCGGCCGTCATTGAGTTTTGGTTATCTCCGACAGGAGCGCCCCAGCTGGTTGTCAATTTATTTGAACTCATGTGATCACCTCTTTAGATTTATAAAAACATAATATCACCTATCAGTAAAAAGTCAATATTATTTTATAATGATTATAAAATAATTATTTTTATTATCGGAAAGAAAAGTTGGGTTTGAAAGCTTACTTGACTGACGGGAATAATGGGTTTAAGATGAGAAAAAATAGAAACCGCTGACTTGAACACAAGAGGCTCTTATTCTTCATGGGATAAGGGCCTTTTTTCATTGTCGGCGGTAAGGGAGGCGGCGATTGTATGCTTTTCCGGCAGCATTTTAAACCTGTTGATATTCACGGTCATCTGCCGTACAGCCTTTATTTCGGCAAACATGATAAGACATTTTCCGATTATAATCGGGAGCGGTCAGAAAGAATGAATCTGACTTGGGATTTTCCTGATCCGCATGAGGGTGATGACGGGGAAATCCCTTTGATGACAAAATGGGAGAATGAGTTAGATAAATACGGCATCGGCGTACTGAATTTTTTAACAGCGGAGAGCAATGACCGGATGGCGGCTTTTATTCAAGCCAATCCTGCGAAGTTTACCGGATTTGCATATCATCCTTTGGAGCGGGAGGATGCGTATGAAGAGCTGAAAAGAGCCGTAGAAGAGCTCGGTCTGAAAGGGTATAAACTATTCGGGCCGCTGACAGACATCGAGTTTCATGATCCGTCGCTGAAAAAGCTTTGGACGTATTTAGCTGACAAAAGGCTCCCTGTATTAATCCACTTCGGGCTTTTAGGGAGAGCGGGAGGCATTGTCAGCCACCGCAACATCAATCCGCTCTCCATCTATCGCGTGGCGAGAGAGTATGCTGATATACCATTCATCATCCCGCATTTCGGCGCCGGATATTATCAGGAACTGCTGCAGCTGTGCTGGAGCTGCCCGAATGTGTATATTGACACGTCCGGATCAAACCAGTGGATGAGGTGGATGCCGTACCCGCTTGATTTGGAAATTCTGTTTCGGAAGACATCCGAATTAATCGGTGCTGAACGAATCATCTTTGGGACGGATTCAAACGGATTTCCGAGAGGATACGTATACCGATATCTTCAGGAGCAAGTCCGGACCTGCCGGGAAATCAACATGCGGGAAGAAGACATAGAGAAGATTTTCGGAAACAATGCGCGGACATTGCTGAAAATCGACCAGCCGCAAAAGGAAATAAATACGTGATACAGCTGATGCGCTCTTTGGCAGGTTTATGCCGGCGGGCGCATTTTTAATTCTTACAAAAAACAGTTGACAAGTTGGAATAATTTGAATTAACATGATATTCAAATTTAAAAACAAACGGGCAGCTGATCGGACCGCCGAAGGCTCTCATCTCTACAAGCAACGGAGATGGGGGCCTTTTTGTTTTTCGATCGCATGCGGCAGGAAGAGAGGGGAAAAGACAGATGGCTGTAACCATCAGCATACAAGAAAAAGCGTTTGAGCATGAAGGACGGAAAACACCGGTGCTGAATGATATTGAACTGTCAATTGCATCAGGAGAATTTTTGACTGTCATCGGGCCGAGCGGCTGCGGAAAAAGCACGCTTTTAAAATTGATTGCCGGGCTTGATACCGATTATAAAGGCTCTGTCGAAATAAACGGCCGCAATGTGTCGGGACCGGGCATCCGGCAGGGATTTATCTTTCAGGAGCACCGGCTGTTTCCCTGGCTGACGGTGAAACAAAACATCGCTGCCGATCTCAATATAAACGACCCGGCCGTTCGTCAAAAAGTGGAAGATCTGATTGAGGTTGTCAGGCTGCAGGGAGCGGAAGACGCTTATCCGCGCGAATTATCTGGCGGCATGTCGCAGCGGGTCGCCATCGCCAGAGCCCTGTTGCGTGAGCCCGAGGTGCTGCTTTTGGATGAACCGTTCGGAGCGCTTGACGCTTTTACGAGAAAACACTTGCAGGATGTGCTGCTTGATATATGGCGCGAGAAAAAAACGACGATGATTCTGGTTACGCATGATATTGACGAATCTGTCTATTTAGGCGATAAGCTGGCAATTCTCAGGGCAAAGCCCGGCCGGCTGCACAGTCTGGTGCCGATTCAGCTTCCGCATCCGCGCAATCGGACGTCAGCTGATTTTCAGGCCGTCCGGCAGAAGGTGCTTGCTGAATTTGAGAAAACGGAAGATCTCCGGTTTGCGGATGGATCAGGGATATAGAAAGGACGAAGCAAAGTGAAAAAAACCATCATTCTTTTAGTCGCAGCAGTCATGATGTTAGCCGGATGCAGTGCCGACGGAGCAGGCGGGAGCGGGAAAACGGTGAAAGAAATCCGGATCGGCATCCAGCAGAGTTTAAGCCCGCTTCTCATTGCCAAGGAAAAAGGCTGGTTTGAAGAAGCCTTCAAAAAAGACGGAATAAAGGTAAAATGGGTCGAATTCCAAAGCGGTCCCCCGCAATTCGAAGGTCTTGCCGCCGATAAGCTTGATTTTTCCCAGGTCGGCAATTCACCGGTCATTTCCGGCCAGGCGGCAGGAATTGATTTTAAAGAGATCGGGCTGTCCCAAGACGGGTTAAAAGCAAACGGCATTCTCGTAAACAAGGACAGCGGAATTAAGAGTCTGAAAGAGTTGAAAGGGAAAAAAATCGCCGTAGCCAAAGGCAGCAGCGGCTTTGATTTTCTTTATAAAGCTTTGGATAAAGCCGGCCTTTCCGCCGATGACGTCACCATCATTCAGCTTCAGCCTGATGAGGCGGTTTCCGCTTTTGAAAACAAATCAGTTGATGCATGGTCGATTTGGGAGCCGTATTTGTCGATTGAAACGCTGCAGCACGGGGCGGAAATATTAGCGAACGGAGAGAGCACGGATTTATATTCTCCGGGTTTTACGTTAGTCAGGACCGGATTTTCCAAGGAGCACCCGGATGAGGTTGTCCGTTTTCTGAAAGTGTTCAATAAAGCAGTCACATGGCAAAAGGAACACAAAGAGGAAGCTGTCTCTTTATATGCGAAAATCAAAAATCTTGATCCCTCAGTCGTCAGAAACGTGCTCAACAATACAGAGCCTCTTAATCAACCGATTAATGATGATATTGTCAAAGCCCAGCAGAAAACCGCTGATTTTCAATATCAAACAAAAGCGATTCATAAGAAAATCAATGTAAAAGACGTTGTCGACAATTCATTTATCAAAAAGGCGCTTGAAACGGAGGGCGGCAAATAATGAAAGCAGAAGCATCAACGGCTCCCGGCACATTGAGCCAATCAGAAAAGAAAGCTGCGGCAAAGTCCCGACGGTATTCATACCAATGGATGAAAGGGGTTGTACTCCCGGCTGCGGTTATCGCGGTATGGCAGTTTATCGCAAGTCTGGGCATCGTCTCGGCAACGGTGCTCCCGTCACCTGTCGTCATTTTACAGACTTTTCAGGAACTTCTTCTGTCAGGCGAGCTTTGGGGCCATTTAGAGATCAGCTTATATCGGGCGGCCGCCGGATTTCTGCTGGGTGCGGGCCTCGGGCTTGTTTTCGGGCTGCTGGTCGGGTTCTCAAAACGGACGGAAGCGTATCTCGATCCGTCTCTGCAAATGCTCAGGACGGTTCCGCACTTAGCGGTGACCCCGCTGTTTATTTTGTGGTTCGGATTTGATGAGACATCAAAAATTCTGCTGATCGCATTGGGGGCTTTTTTCCCTGTATACATTAATACGTTTCTCGGAATCCGCAGCGTGGACGCAAAGCTGTTTGATGTCGCCCGGGTGCTGGAATTTAACTGGTATCAGCAGATGGCGAAATTGATTCTTCCGGCGTCTCTGCCGAATATCCTGCTCGGCATCCGGCTCTCTCTCGGTATTGCGTGGCTCGGCCTTGTGGTGGCGGAACTGATGGGATCGAGCGCGGGCGTCGGCTATATGATTATGGATGCGAGACAATTTTCACAGACAAATAAGGTGTTTGTCGGCATTATCATTTTTGCGGCTGTCGGCAAGCTGACAGATGCATTGGTCAGAATGCTCGAACGGAAACTATTAAAATGGCGGAACAGTTATGAAGGGTAGCCTATTTAAAAAAGGAGAGATTCATATGGAGATTCTATGGTTTATTCCGACGCACGGAGACGGACGGTATCTAGGGACGCAAACGGGAGGAAGAACCGCCGATCATCTTTATTTTAAGCAAGTGGCACAGGCGGCAGACAGACTCGGGTATACGGGGGTTCTGCTGCCGACGGGGAGATCATGTGAAGACCCATGGCTGACGGCTGCGGCTTTAGTGGGTGAAACGAAAGATTTAAAATTTTTAGTGGCGGTCCGTCCGGGACTGATGCAGCCATCTGTCGCCGCGAGAATGGCATCGACAATGGATCGGCTGTCAGACGGCCGTCTGCTCGTAAATGTCGTAGCGGGCGGAGATCCTTATGAGCTGGCGGGAGACGGGATGTTTATCAGCCACGATGAGCGCTATAAGGCGACTGAAGAATTTTTGACCGTATGGCGCGGACTCATGCGGGGAGAAACGGTGACATATGAAGGGGATCATGTCAAAGTGGAAAACAGCAATTTGCTGTTTCCGCCAAAACAGGCTCCGCATCCGCCATTATATTTCGGCGGTTCATCACAGGCGGGAATTGAGGCTGCGGCGAAACATACAGATGTGTATTTAACATGGGGGGAGCCGCCGGAACAGGTAAAAGAAAAGATTGAAACCGTCAAAAAACAGGCTGCCCAAGAAGGAAGGACAATGCGCTTTGGCATCAGGCTTCACGTGATTGTCCGGGAGACTGAGGAAGAGGCATGGAAAGCGGCAGAACGATTAATCAGCCATTTAGACGAAGAGACGATTGCGAAAGCGCAGGCTGCACTCCGGCGTGCTGATTCTTCAGGACAAAAACGGATGGCCGATCTTCATAACGGCGACCGGACGAAGCTTGAGATCAGCCCGAATCTCTGGGCCGGCATCGGGCTGGTCAGAGGCGGAGCGGGCACGGCGCTTGTCGGTGATCCCCAGACCGTCGCCGATCGAATTTTAGAGTACCGGGCACTCGGCATTGAGTCGTTTATCTTTTCAGGCTACCCGCATCTTGAAGAAGCTTATTATCTGGCTGAACTCGTGTTTCCGCTTTTGCCGTTTCAAAACGAGCGGACGAAAAAGCTTGAGCGCAGACTGGGCGAAGCAATGGGCAACGACCATTTTGCAAGAGGGAACAAAGCGACAGTCTGAATAAACAAATGCCTCTTTTTTCTGATAATGATACAATCATCAAAAAGAGGTGTTTTTTCTGAAGGTATTCAAATGGGCGGCAGCGTGCTGTCTGCTGGCTGGATTAACGGCATGCGGACATTCCAGCGGCATGCAGATAAAAGAAGCTGATTTATCAAAGACAGAGAAATACAGAATGGAAATTGCCTCGTCAGAAAGCGGAGCGGCAGCAGTGACCGGTGTCACAAAAGACTTGGCGGCCGCACAGATGTATATTGAGCATTATCAAAACGGAAAACTGACGGATAAAGCAGGGCCGCTTGAATCAGATTATAGCGGCGATGCAACTAAACCAAAAGAATTGCAATTCATCTTTTACACGGACCGAGAAGACAAAGGGAAGAAGGAAAAAGACAAAGTTCGTTTCGGTATCGTCGATGACGGCGGGAAAGTCTCTGCAGACGCTGTTTTTACCCGAAATCAGGGAGATGACAGAGCATCATCCGTGTTTATCTCCTCTGCCGAGTCAGTGACTTATGGAAAACCAGTTTTGATCGGCGCGAGTGTGAAAGATTCAGGAAAGCATGTCCATATGTCACGAGATAAAAAGATGCTGATCAGCCATTCTGACGTATTACTCTATTATGTAAAGCTGAATAAGCGGGCTTAGCGGGGGCCCGTTTTCTTTATGCCGGAAGCTTGCTTTATAAACATATGGATGATACGATATAAAACGTAATTATTACGATTTAAAAGGAGTGCTGGAATGGCTAAAAAATCAAAAGTGATCAAAGAGCTCAAGCGGCAGAAGCTTGTTGAACAATATGCGGACATCAGAAGAGAATTAAAGGCAAAAGGAGACTGGGAAGCGCTGAGCAAACTGCCGCGTGATTCTGCTCCGGCCAGACTTCATAACCGCTGTACGGTGACGGGACGGCCCCGCGGATATATGAGAAAATTTAAACTGTCCAGAATCGCGTTCAGGGAGCTGGCCCATAAAGGCCGGGTTCCCGGAGTGAAAAAAGCGAGCTGGTAACATAAAAAACTCCGGATCTGTCATGAACCGGAGTTTTTGCCGTGCTTATGGAACGTGAAAACATAAGCCAAATGCTGAATCATCATCAGAATGAAAATCAAAAGAATCGGAAAAAAGGGAAGATGCGGCTGAATCAGCGGATAAAACAAAAGCAGTACGGCTGCGGCCGGCAATGAGAAGTAAACGGCAATATACGAGGAACGGCAGGCTTTAGCCGTCATCATCCGTTCTCTTTCATCCTGTTCCTCAAATTCATCGGGCACAAGCCTGTGCTTTTTGCCGTTCCGTTTTTTCTTTTCAGTATAGATATATAATACGGCACAAACGGTAAACAGCAGAAACGGCGTGATGTTCAGCTCAAATGAACCGCTCCCCTCCGTCTGGAAAAACTGAGCGATACGCGGCACTGCTTCCATAATGGAAATAAGCGTCCAGCAGGCCAATCCGTAGAGTGCAAGGTGAAAACACGCTTTTCTTTTTAAACTCATTTTTTCTCCTCCTCCAGCCAGAATACTTCCTCCAGCCAGAATACTTCCTCCATCGGCAGGGAGAAAGCCCGGCAGATATTAAGCGCCAATAAGAGTGATGGCACATAATCTCCTTTTTCAATCGCCGCAATCGTCTGTCTGGTGGCTCCGGCTTCTTTTCCGAGCGTTTCCTGAGAATAGCCGAATCTGGCTCTCAGCTCTTTTACTTTATTTTTCATCATCAGGCGTACCTCAAGTTTTCTTCTTTTTTATATTGTATGGTATTCTTAACAAAATGTAAACCTAACTTAACATGTGGACAAAAAAAGAATTTTTTTCGACAAATTTTTTAACATTCCCTTGACGAAAAAAAAATATGCATGTAATATTAGAAACATCAAATCGGTGCTGACAAAAAAGCATTTTGATGCGGGTGTAGTTTAGTGGTAAAACCTCAGCCTTCCAAGCTGATGTCGTGAGTTCGATTCTCATCACCCGCTCCATACATACGTTATTAACGCAGTGTTTCGTTTCTCTGATAAACGAAGTATTGCGTTTTTTTATGTGAAAAAAGACACGGAAGGCGTGTCTTTTTATGAAAGCCAAGAGACGGTATGTGTGCCTCCGTGAATTTGTTCAAACATTTTGGTTAAGGATGTTAACAGCTCATCTGCCGCGTCGGCATGAATTGAAGGCGGGAAAAAGATCAGCTGCAGCATGTTCTTTGTGCCGGTTGTTACAGGGCGGGTGTTGATTTGTCCGGTGAGGCCGCCGAAAATGCCGCCAGAGTCGGAGAAAGCCAGTACGTGTTCTTTTTCACCGATTGTGATTGAAATCGGTTCATCCATCTGTGCGGCGTCATACGCCATGATGGGCAATGAATATTTCAAGGAGAAAAAAAGTATGGTATCATGGGCTGAATTCACACTTTCGATGAATCGTTCCCGGGAAATATCGCCGAGCATAAGCTCCATCGGCGTTTTTTGTCCTGAAAAGGCGGGACTGAGCTGTTCCATCATACGTGCCCATTCTTTCACAAAAGGCTGTTCATCTATGCCGCCGTCAGCATAATCAAAGTAAAGCGATTCTTGAAATAAACGGAGGCGGCCTTTCAGCATTTGCGGGGCAGGCCCGACTTCAATCTGTTCATATAATACGGCTGCCGCTTTGATCCCCGGCACCCGTTCAGCAATAAGAGGATCTAAACTGATGTTCAATTGTGTTCACTCCATTTCGGGATGGTAAAACTCTATTATACCCGTGCGGGAGCCTGATCACAAAGAAAGGAGGCTGTGCAAAAAATGAATATTCATAAACTGAAAGAGGAATTAATCGAATACGCCAAAAGCATCGGAGTCGACAAAATCGGGTTTACGACGGCTGATACGTTTGACAGTCTGCGGGACCGGCTGATTCTTCAGGAATCACTCGGCTATTTATCCGGGTTTGAAGAGCCGGATATTGAAAAACGGGTCACTCCGTCTTTGCTTCTGCCGAAAGCCAAATCGATCGTCGCCATCGCCCTTGCCTATCCTTCCAAAATGAAAGATGCGCCGAGGAGCACGAGGGACGGCCGGCGCGGCATTTTTTGCAGAGCTTCCTGGGGGAAGGATTATCATGACGTGCTGCGCGAAAAGCTTGATCTGCTGGAGAATTTTCTCCAAAGCAAACATGAGGATATCCGCACGAAGTCAATGGTGGATACGGGAGAATTGTCCGACAGGGCCGTGGCGGAACGGGCGGGAATCGGTTTCAGCGCCAAAAACTGCATGATCACCACGCCTGAATACGGTTCTTACGTCTATCTGGCTGAGATGATCACCAATCTGCCCTTTGAACCGGATGTGCCGATTGAAGATATGTGCGGTTCGTGCACAAAATGTTTAGACGCGTGCCCGACCGGCGCGCTCGTTAATCCCGGGCAGCTTAATGCCCAGCGCTGTATTTCATTCCTGACCCAGACAAAGGGGTTTTTGCCGGATGAATTCCGTACGAAAATCGGAAACCGCCTGTACGGCTGCGACACGTGCCAGACGGTCTGCCCGATTAATAAGGGGAAAGATTTTCATCTTCACCCGCAGATGGAGCCCGATCCGGAAATCGCCAAGCCGCTGTTAAAGCCGCTTCTGACCATAAGCAACCGGGAATTCAAAGAAAAATTCGGACATGTATCCGGTTCATGGCGCGGCAAGAAGCCGATTCAGCGAAATGCTATTTTAGCATTGGCTCATTTCAAAGATGCTTCTTCTCTTCCCGAATTGACGGCTTTGATGCACCAAGACCCGCGCCCCGTCATCAGGGGGACGGCCGCCTGGGCCATCGGAAAAATCGGTGATCCGGAATATGCGAAGGAATTAGAAAAAGCGCTTCACAAGGAGCAGGATGAGGAAGCCATACAGGAAATAGAAAAGGGGCTGGAGCTGCTTTCGGTTTCTGATAAGACTAAAACCGGCCGGTCCTGACATATGTATAGAGAAAAAGCACTTGGCGTGAGTTCAAGTGTTTTTTCTTTATAAAACAGTATGGTGGGTGGAGCGCTTGAAGTATATTATTGAAGACTTAGCGGAGGCCCGGCTTCATTATTTAGTCAACGGAACCGAGATGAGGCACAATGGGCAGGCCGGCGATCTTGAGGTCCTGACGAGAAAAAAAGAGCTGTTTGAAAAACGGAAAGTTGACATCGTTAAAGCGAAAGCGAAAGCCGTCATTGTCAAAAGCAGTCTTGAGGATGACGGCACGTTATGCGTCATGTACACCATTCATTTCGAATATTTGTGCAAGGAGCAGGACGGGCATCTTTATTTAGAAGAGCAGATTGAGGAACGGAATGCTTTTCTCTATGACCAGCTGCTGATTAAAGATCGGGAAATAAAGAAAAAACCGGCCGGATTTTCTGACGGAAACAGCGTAATCGAATATGAGCGGAGTGAACGGGAAGATTTCGGGCGGGCATTTCAATACGACCGTCTGGCTGCCGTTCAGTACGCGGAAAAGTTTTGGAATAAACGAAATCCTGCTTATAAAAATTTCGGCGACAACTGCACAAATTTTATTTCCCAATGTTTACATGCCGGAAAAGCGCCGATGCGGGGGCATCCGAACAGAGGCTCAGGCTGGTGGATGAAGGAAAGCTCATGGAGCTACAGCTGGACGGTCGCGCATTCCATGAAGATGTATCTAGCCCAATCCAAGGCCGGGCTTCGCGCGGTGCAGGTGTCAAGCGCCGAGGAGCTTATGCCCGGAGATGTGATTTGCTATGATTTTGAAGGTGACGGCCGTTTTAACCATACGACGATCGTGGTCGCAAAAGATAAAAGCAATATGCCGCTCGTCAATGCCCAAACATATGACAGCAGAATGAGATATTGGTCATATGAGGATTCAACGGCATATACTCCTTCCATCAGATATGCGTTTTTTCATATTACGGATGATACGACAAAAGAGTAATTAATGATATAATGGTGGGCGGAATAAAAAACAGAGGTGAACATCGTGGCATTACATGTCGTTTTATATCAACCCGAAATCCCGGCCAATACGGGAAATATCGCACGTACTTGTGCGGCAACAGACACAACGCTTCATTTGATCCGCCCGCTCGGATTCTCAACCGATGATAAAATGCTGAAGCGCGCCGGACTCGATTATTGGGAGTTCGTCAACGTCGTTTATCATGATTCATTGGATGAATTATTTGAGGCATATGCGAACGGAAAGTTTTTCTTCATTACAAAATTCGGGCAAAAGCCGCATACATCGTTTGACTACTCAAATACGGAGGAAGACTTTTTCTTCGTATTCGGCAGAGAAACGAGCGGACTTCCGAAAGAATTGATCGAAAACAATATGGACCGCTGCCTGCGTCTTCCGATGACCGAGCATGTGAGATCATTAAACCTGTCCAACACTGCCGCGATTCTTGTATATGAAGCGCTGCGCCAGCAAAATTACAGAGATTTGACATGAGAAAAAACCGCCCGGATTCGGGCGGTTTTTTTATTGAATGCAGCCGGGGTTCATACAATGTTATATTTATAGGCTTAACAAACGTAACAGTGTTATGTTACAATGTGTTCATCGAAGGAGCTGGATTTATGGAGGAACAACTGATTTCTAAAAAAGAATTGCTTGAAGAAACATCAATCTCATACGGACAGCTGTACCGCTGGAAGCGGAAAAATTTAATTCCTGAGGAATGGTTTATCCGAAAATCAACGTTTACAGGCCAGGAAACATTTTTTCCGAGAGCGGAAATCTTAAAACGCATCTCAAAAATACAGAAAATGAAAGAAAATCTGTCTCTGGATGAAATGAGGGAAATGCTGTCTCCGCAAATGGCAGATGTCGATATATCGTCTGCGGAGCTGCTTCAAAAAGGATTGATTTCAAAGGCCGCGCTGCAAGTTTACGGTGAAGACGGCGTGACATTCACGTCCCGGGCGCTGCTGTCTTTATATGTGCTTGAAAGGCTTTTGCAATCGGGAAATATCAGTCTTGAAGAAGGAAAAATGGCGGCAGAAGTGCTGAAAACGTATGAGGCTTCCGAGCTGAAAGCGAATACAGAGCTCGTCGTGCTCCGAAAACTCGGCGTAACGACGTGCTTCATCGCAGATGCGGAACATATTCTGTTTGAACCGTCTGTCAAAGTGGCTGAACGGGTGGCGCTTGCTGCGGCATCAGAAGAATTAAAAACAAAATGGATGCAGGAGGACCATCAATGGATGTAACAGATAAATTAGTCATTAACGGTTCAGGAAGTTCAAAAGGAGGCCGTTTTCATACGGTGGAGATCAACGGAAGCGGCACGGTGTCAGGTGACGTAGAGTGCACGAGCCTTTTGTTTAACGGCAGCGGTAAAACAGACGGAAATGTCAAAACGCAAACGCTGACGATCAGCGGTTCGGGGAAAATTTCCGGCAGTGCTGAAGCCGAATCCATCCGAATCAACGGAACGGGTGTCATTAAAGGCGATGTCAAAACAGAGCGGCTGAACGTCGCGGGATTTTCATCTTTCGGCGGCGGTGTGAAAGCTGATGATATTTTCATATCCGGGAAAGTTGGGATTGAAGGGGATTGCGAGACAGAAACGTTTCGTTCGGAAGGCAAATGCAAGATCGGCGGCCTGCTGAACGCCGATGACGTCAATATGAAGCTGGCGGCGGGTGAGAGCCGGGTGAAAGAAATCGGCTGCCGTCATTTAAAGGTGATGAGCAGAAAAAGCGTGCTTGCGCGGTTTAAGCTGATGCCGGCTCCGGTGCTGACCGCAGAGCTGATCGAAGGTGACATCATTGAATTGGCGGACACACACGCAAAGACAGTCCGCGGAAATTCTGTGCAGATCGGCGCAGGCTGTATCATTGAGACGGTGGAATACAGCGGAGATTTTACATGTGATCCGTCAGCTTTAGTAAACAAAGCCGTAAAAATATAGGAGGAGCTTCAGTGGAAACAACAAAAAAATTGAGTCATTTAAAAATGTACGGAGCCGGACACGCCGCCGGGGGCTCCTACCAGAATGTAAGCATTAAAGGAGAAGGCATTGTCGGCGAAGGGCTTCAAAGCGAGCGCTGCCGGATATTCGGTACGGGGCGTTTTCTCGGAGATGCCGAGATCAATCGGCTGAAAATTTTCGGGGAACATGAAACTGATGGAGATTTATCGGCACGTTCCGCAAATGTGCTCGGCACGCTGAAAATCGGGGGCTCCATGCGTTTCACCACGCTGAGGCTGAAAGGACTTGCCGACATTTCCGGCGGGGCCGCGGGAGAGCAGTGTCATATTAAAGGAAGTCTCACCGTGGGCGGCGATTGCGAGACAGAGCAGCTTCATGTAACAGGCTGTCTCAATGTGGCGGGATTGTTAAACGCGGGAGACGTCAATATCCATTTGCGTTATGACCGAAGCAACGTGAAGGAAATCGGCGGTACATCGATCACAGTCAGGCGGAAACCCGGTTTTCTGAAACGGAAAGCCGGCATGCTTTCGGCTGAATTGATCGAGGGAGATACGATTTACCTCGAATACACGGAAGCGGACATCGTCAGAGGAAAGCGTGTGGAAATCGGCCCGGGCTGCAAAATCGGAAAAATCGAGTATCAAACAAGCTGCAAAGCCCATGAAAAATCAACTGTCCAAGAACACCTTCAAATATGAAACATTGTTATGTTGTACAGGAAAGGGTGCTCTTCATAAGGAGCACCCTTTTTGCCGTTATTCGTTTTCAGGTTTGCTGTCGTAACCCGCCGTAAAAATGGATACTAAAAAAGTGAGAATGACCCCCAGTAAGATGATCGTTTTCATCATTTCTCCTCCTCTTTGCTTTTCCATTTGATGTCCGAGTCTGGATGAAACTGTATTTCTTTCATTATGAACGGTGCACCAGACCCTTGTCAATGACCGCCCTTGAGCCGCCTTTATTTTTAGAAACGAAAAGCATGTATTATCACGTCACCGCATAGATTGTAACAAAGTACCTTATTTCTAGTGCATTAACCATGATAGAGGAGGTTCTTATGGATATATTAAAGAAAATTGAAAAGTACAGAGAGGAAGAGCAGCGTCTCAAATGGGAAGGGACGTTCGCTGATTATTTGGAGATCATAAAAGAAAATCCATTGGTCGCGCAGTCTGCTCATTCTCGCGTTTTTAATATGATAAAAGACAGCGGAATCGAGGAAGATGACGGGAAAAAGACATACAGTTTTTTCTCGCGGGAACTATTCGGCCTTGAAGAATCTCTGGAACGGCTCGTGGAGGAATACTTTCACCCGGCTGCCAAGCGGCTCGATGTAAGAAAACGGATCTTACTATTAATGGGGCCCGTCAGCGGCGGGAAATCGACCCTTGTCACCATGCTGAAAAAAGGGCTTGAAGCCTACTCGTTGACAGACAACGGGGCCGTTTACGCTATCAAAGGCTGCCCGATGCATGAAGATCCTCTCCATCTTATTCCCCATCATCTGCGCGAAGACTTCTACAGAGAATACGGGATCAGAATTGAGGGAAGCCTGTCTCCGCTTAATGTCATGCGGCTTGAAGAAGAATACGGCGGCAGAATTGAGGATGTAAAGGTTGAACGCATTTTCTTCTCGGAGGATAAGCGTACCGGAATCGGAACCTTCAGCCCGTCTGATCCGAAATCACAGGATATCGCCGATTTGACGGGGAGCATTGATTTTTCAACGATTGCCGAATACGGCTCGGAATCAGATCCGCGCGCTTATCGGTTTGACGGTGAATTAAATAAAGCGAACCGCGGAATGATGGAGTTTCAGGAAATGCTGAAATGCGATGAAAAATTTCTCTGGCACCTTCTGTCACTCACGCAGGAAGGGAATTTTAAAGCCGGACGGTTTGCGCTCATCTCAGCCGACGAATTGATTGTTGCGCATACGAACGAAACGGAGTACCGCTCGTTTATTGCCAATAAAAAAAATGAAGCCCTTCACTCCAGAATCATCGTGATGCCTGTTCCTTATAATTTAAAGGTGTCCGAAGAAGAACGGATTTATGAAAAAATGATTTCGGAAAGTGATGTTTCTGATGTACACATCGCCCCCCATACATTAAAAGTGGCTGCGATGTTTTCTATTTTGACCAGGCTGAAGGAACCGAACCGGTCTGATATTGATCTCGTTAAAAAAATGAGGCTCTATGACGGAGAAAGCGTTGAAGGTTACAATTCCGTTGATCTGGAGGATATGAAGAAGGAATTCCATGATGAAGGAATGAGCGGAATTGACCCGCGTTATGTCATCAACCGTATTTCCTCAACGATTATCAGAAAAAATATGGAATCCATCAATTCGCTTGACGTGCTGCGTTCCTTAAAGGAAGGACTCGATCAGCATCCGTCCATTTCCGCTGAGGACAAAGAGCGGTATATGAATTTTATTTCCGCCGCCAGGAAAGAGTACGATGACATCGCCAAAAAAGAGGTGCAGAAGGCGTTTGTTTATTCCTATGAAGAATCTGCGAAAACACTTATGGATAATTATTTAGATAATGTAGAAGCGTACTGCAACAAAAATAAGCTTCGCGATCCGCTGACGGGAGAAGAAATGAACCCTGACGAAAAGCTGATGAGATCCATTGAAGAGCAGATCGGTATTTCGGAAAACGCCAAAAAAGCATTCCGCGAAGAAATTTTAATCCGCATATCCGCTTATGCAAGAAAAGGAAAACGCTTCGACTATAACTCACACGAAAGACTCCGCGAAGCGATTCAGAAAAAGCTTTTTGCAGACTTAAAAGATGTAGTGAAAATTACGACCTCAACCAAAACGCCGGATGAGCAGCAGCTTAAAAAGGTTAATGAGGTAGTGGCGCGGTTAATAGATGAACACGGCTATAATTCGACAAGCGCAAATGAACTGCTGAAGTATGTCGGAAGCCTGCTCAACCGCTGATGCTTGATTGATGAAAGGCCCGTCCGTAAAAGGACGGGTTCTTTTGTCTATATTTCAAAATTGTTTGTCAATTGAAAAGTCCGTCCGGCATAAGATAAGAATAAATCTTTTCGCCGGACTTGTTTCATAAACAGGACCAAGCCGGAATACACATGTAAAACGACCATAACGGTTAAGGAGGGGAATTCATGTCCCGTAATGACAGCGGAAATTTTTTGATTTCAGAGGAAGACTGGTCCCTCCATCGCAAAGGCTTTGACGACCAGCAGCGCCACCAAAAGAAAGTACAGGAAGCGATAAAAAACAACCTTCCGGATCTTGTCACTGAGGAAAGCATTATTATGTCCAACGGAAAAGATGTCGTGAAAATCCCGATTCGTTCGCTTGATGAATATAAAATCCGTTATAACTATGATAAAAACAAACATGTCGGCCAAGGTGACGGCGACAGCGAAATCGGCGATGTCGTCGCCAGAGACGGCGCAGATAAAAAGCAGGGGGCCGGAAAAGGCCAGGGAGCCGGCGATCAGGCAGGCGAGGATTATTATGAAGCCGAGGTCTCATTGATGGACCTGGAAGAAGCGCTGTTTCAGGAATTAGAACTGCCGAATCTGCAGCAAAAGGAAAGGGACAATATCGTTCATACCGATATCGAATTTAATGATATCCGGAAAACCGGGCTGACAGGGAATATTGATAAGAAAAGAAC
The DNA here is from genome assembly GCF_000262045.1 of Bacillus siamensis KCTC 13613. Lineage (GTDB taxonomy): Bacteria > Bacillota > Bacilli > Bacillales > Bacillaceae > Bacillus > Bacillus siamensis. Next base: position 253,369 of record NZ_AJVF01000040.1, on the reverse strand, counting down.
GATGCTGTCTGCCTATAAACGAAACGCCATGTCAGGCAAGCCGTCGTTTTATCCGATTTATCCGGAAGATCTGAAATACAAAACATGGAATGATGTGACGAAGCCGGAATCGAAAGCTGTCGTTTTAGCCATGATGGATACAAGCGGTTCGATGGGCGTATGGGAAAAGTATATGGCGAGGAGCTTCTTTTTTTGGATGACACGATTTTTACGGACAAAGTATGAAACGGTAGATATCGAATTTATCGCCCACCACACGGAAGCGAAGGTGGTGTCGGAAGAAGATTTCTTCTCGAAAGGCGAGAGCGGGGGAACCATCTGCTCCTCCGTCTACCGGAAGTCTCTTGAATTAATTGATGAAAAATATGACCCCGCCCGCTACAACATCTATCCGTTCCATTTCTCAGACGGGGATAATTTAACATCGGATAACGCCCGATGCGTAAAGCTCGTCAATGACATCATGAAAAAATCAAATCTGTTCTGCTACGGTGAGGTCAATCAATATAACAGGCATTCCACCCTCATGTCCGCCTATAAAAACGTCAAAGATGATAAATTTAAATATTACATCTTAAAGCAGAAATCAGACGTATTTCAAGCGCTGAAAAACTTCTTCAAAAAAGAGGAAGCGGGGGTAAGCAAAGCATAAGTATTAAACATAAAGCCGAGTGAAGAATCGTGCGGCCGCGGTTCTTCACTCGGCTTTTTTTAATTAAAAATAAAGAGAAAAAAAGGCATAAAAAAAATCCTTAAAAAATAAAACTTTTCTCTTTACAAATCTTCTTTCATTTATTAATATTTTATCTTGTGAACTATTATTAAGGGAATGAGGTGAAAATACGGTGATTGAATCAGAGCTTGCTTTGCTCAGTTTTGAACAGCTGTTTGATACTTCCAGATCAATTTACAAAAAGCAGAAAATGATCTTGGAGACAGTTCTTGAACCTTTTGATATTACAGTCCTGCAGTATCTGCTGATGTTCAAAATACATAAGAGCAAAAGCACGCAGCTTTCAAGGCTGGCTTTGTCGCTTGATCTGAAACCGGCGTCTGTCACGAGAATGACCGATATTCTGTATAAGCGCCGATTAATGGTTCGGAGCGACTATCACGACGACCGGCGTGTTGTTATGATTCAGTTAACCGAAGAGGGGGAAGAACTTCTAAAGACAGCTGCTGTTCAATACGCCGAAAAAGCGGCGGTCTTATACCGGCAGCTCAATACCGCTGAACTGCAGTACCTGCGCAAGCTGGCGGAAAGTTTAACGAAGCTTGCAAACGGCTGTGCAGTGAAAAACGGAAAATAAAAAAATCCCCACATATTTTTATCATCATTCCACAAAATGATAGAGGAAGAAACGAAAGGAGAAAACAAAATGAACAGAGGACGTTTAATTCTGACCAACATTATCGGTTTGATTGTTGTTCTTGCAATTATAGGCGGAGGTGCTTACTACTATTATCAAAGCACGCACTATGTAAAAACCGATGAAGCAAAAGTTGCCGGCGACATGGCTGCTATCACAGCTCCTGCTGCGGGTAAAGTAACTGACTGGAACCTTGATGAGGGGAAAGAAGTAAGTAAAAACGACGTTGTTGCAAAAATCAAAGGACAGCAAAATGCTGACGTTAAAGCCATCATGGATGGAACAATCGTGAAAAACGAAGTGAAAAACGGCCAAATGGTGCAAGCCGGTACGACAATTGCCCAAGAAATTGACATGAAACACCTTTACATCACTGCAAACATTAAAGAAACTGACATCAGAGACATTGAAGTAGGAAACAAAGTAGACGTCATTGTTGACGGTGACCCTAATACAACATTTGACGGAACTGTAGAAGAAATCGGCTATGCGACAAATTCAACTTTTGATATGCTGCCTTCTTCAAACTCAAGCGGCAACTACACAAAAGTAACGCAAAAAGTTCCTGTTAAAATTTCACTCAGCAACCCATCTGACAAGGTGCTTCCTGGTATGAACGCATCTGTAAAAATCTCTGAATAATACAGATCAGTCATCAAACCATGAAGGGAGGTTGTCTTAGGTGGCTAAATCAGATAATCAAGTAAAAAGTCCTAAAACATTGCTTATTGTGCTTATGGCCGGGTTATTCCTGGCGATCTTGAACCAAACGCTTCTTAACGTGGCGATGCCGCACTTAATGACCGAGTTCGGTGTGAGTGCGACGACGATTCAGTGGCTGACGACCGGATACATGCTGGTCAACGGTGTTTTGATTCCGTTATCGGCCTTCTTAATTACCCGGTTCGGGCAAAGAAGCCTCTTTCTCGTAGCCATGTTCTGTTTTACAGCGGGAACGTTAGTCTGCGGAATCGCGCCTAACTTCTCAACCATGCTGATCGGCCGGTTAATTCAGGCGGTCGGCGGCGGTATCTTGCAGCCGCTGGTCATGACAACCATTCTGCTTATCTTCCCGCCTGAAAGCAGGGGGAAAGGAATGGGGATTTTCGGTCTTGCGATGATGTTTGCTCCGGCGGTCGGACCGACTCTTTCCGGCTGGATCATCGAGCATTACACATGGCGCATTATGTTCTACGGCCTTGTTCCGATCGGGGCGATCGTTATTGTCATAGCGTTTTTCCTCTTTAAGAACTTGGTGGAACCGCAAAAAATCAAACTCGACAGCTTGGGTGCGATTCTGTCCATTGTCGGATTTGCCTCATTGCTTTACGGAGTCAGTGAAGCGGGAAGCGACGGCTGGGGAGACCCGATCGTTCTGTCTACCGTTATTGTCGGTATCATCGCGATTGCCGCGTTTGTCATTCAGCAATTGCGATCTGAAAAACCGATGCTTGACTTCCGGGTATTTAAATATGATATTTTCTCACTTTCCAGTGTGATTAACATCATTATTACCGTTGCGCTTTACACAGGAATGTTCCTGCTTCCGATTTATCTGCAGAACTTAGTCGGCTTTACGGCGCTGCAATCAGGCCTCTTGCTATTGCCGGGCGCGATTGTCATGCTGATCATGTCGCCGATTTCCGGTATTCTGTTTGACAAAATCGGTCCGAGACCGCTTGCGATCGTCGGGCTGGTCATTACGGTCGCAACGACATTCCAGTATACAAAATTGACAATTGACACACCTTATACGCATATCATGCTTGTCTATGCCATCCGCGCATTCGGTATGTCACTGTTAATGATGCCTGTAATGACAGCCGGAATGAACCAGCTTCCGGCACGGTTGAACAGCCACGGCACGGCGATGAGCAACACGCTCCGCCAGATCAGCGGTTCAATCGGAACAAGTTTGATCACAACGATCTATACGAACCGCACGACGATGCATTATTCGCAGATTGCGGATAAAACAAGCACGGCAGATCCAAGCTTCATGCAGTCGTTCCAAAGTGCGGTTTCGAATTTAATGGTCAACATGAACATGTCGCTTGATGCGGCGAAACAAACCGTTTATGCCTATCTCTACAAAACGGCTTCACTTAATTCCAACGTTATGGGAATTAATGACGCGTTTATGTGGGCGACGATCTTTGCGGTTATCGGTGTAGTCTTGAGCCTGTTCTTGCGTGACGTACGGAAAGACAAACAGCGGGCGAAGAAAAAAGAGGAGCTGTCATTGCTTCCGGCCCCTAAAGAAGTGAAGGAATCTTAATCATCTGAATGGGAGGTTTCCTGAATGAAAATTTACGTAGTGTACGATAGTGAAGGCGAACACACAAAATACCTTGCCGAAGCCATTGCGGAAGGAGCAAGTGAAAACGCTGATGCTGAAGTCTTGATTGACCATGTCGATCAAGCCGACATCCGCAAGCTGAAAGACATGGATGCGATTATCTGGGGATGCCCTGGACACTTCGGCACCATCAGTTCAGGCTTAAAAGCGTGGATCGACAGACTCGGCTATTTGTGGGCTGAGGGCGAGCTGATTGATAAAGTCGGCGCCGTATTCTGTACGACTGCGACAACCCATGGCGGATTAGAAATGACAATGCACAATCTGATCACTCCTATGTTTCACCAAGGCATGATTGTTGTCGGTCTTCCCGGCAACGTTCCTGAAAATGCGCTGTACGGTTCTTACTACGGCGCGGGCGTCACATGCCCGGTTGACAGCGATGTGCTGATGACGGAAGAAGGCCTTCAATTAGGCCGTGCGCTTGGCAGACGTGTCAGCCAGGTCACAGGTAATTTAACTGCCGGACGACAGTAAGGAGAGGGTTATATGGCCATTATTATAGCGGTTATTGCTGCTGTCATTGTGATTGCACTTCTTATCACATTCAATGTCCGCAGCACTTCTGCAGGACAGGATGTCAAAGAAGAAAAGAGAGAAGCGATCGGCACTACAGCCGAACAGCCGGAAAAGCATGATCCGGCCGAGGAACGCTCAGCCGAGCATGTTCCCGTCGTTGTAAAATCTGAATCTCCCCGCGAGAAAAAGAATACAATGGGCGATGATGTGTACCGTCAGGCGCTTCAGAAGTTCAAGACTTCTGAGACGGATCAGGAAACAACAGATCCCGAAAGCGGCGGCAAAATGCAGGATAGCAGCTATCGTGATGCGCTGCTCTCCTTAAAAAACAAAAAGAAGTAACGGAAAAGGCAAATCTGCATAAGAGCGGATTTGTCTTTTTTTATTGAAGATATTGTAATTTGCAATGATCTAGTGTACTATGTGACTCATACACTGGTCCCGAATGGAGAGAGAAAGAATGACATCGTTTTTAGGTCTGCTGAAAAAAGATGCGAAGGTTTCATGGGTCTGGCTGGCGGTTTGGGTTTGCGGCATGATCTTCTGGGCGGCGGCAGCCCACGTTATTGCTGTCCGTCAGAAAGAACCGCTCGTCATTTTCGGCTTTTTTGCGGCAATGGGGTTTTTTCAATTTCTTGTGGCGCCGCTTTTTATGTACTATCACCTCCACAAAGAAGGGAAAAATCAGCTGTGGCTTTACAATCCGAATGGCGGGTTTTATCTGCTGGCTTCCAAGCTGATGGCCTCACTGCTGTATCAGTTTATCGGGCAGCTGGCGCTGACCGGCTACGGTATTTGGATGTACCGGATGCTTGCTGCAAAAGGAGCGCTGGAACACACCATTCCCCTGGCCGGCACATTAACAGGACTGAATGCTTACCTGCTGATCAGCTCAGCGTACTTATCTGTGATCGTGGCCGTATTTTGGACTGTTTTTCACTCGTTAAAACATTTCCCCGTTCTCCGCTGGGTGATCTGCATCGTGCTTGCGTTTGTCTGGGCCTATATTGACGATAAACTCATTACGCCTTTCACTTCATCTCAACATGATTTATGGCCGGTAAAAGTGTATGCGAATTTTGAATTTCATTATACAAAATTGGCCGGCTGGACGATGGAGCTGAAGGCCGTCCACATCTCGCTTTTCAGCTTCCTGGCCGTGATTGTGCTTGCGGCGCTCTGTCTCGCGCTGGCCTCAATAATGCTGAATCGCAAGGTTGAGGTGTAATGATGAAGCATGAATTTCAATCATCAAAGCCGATTTATCTGCAAATTGCCGACCGTGTATATTACCGGCTGATTCGAAACGAGCTTTCGCCGGGTGACAAACTGCCGTCCGTAAGAGAGATGGCCGTGCAGATGAAAGTGAATCCGAATACGATACAAAGAACGTACAGTGAAATGGAAAGGCTGGGGATCGTGGAAACGAGAAGAGGACAGGGAACCTTTATAGCTGAAAGACCCGATCTGAAAGAGGAGCTGAAAGACAGGCTGACAAAAGACGTATTCAAACGCTTTATTCAGGAAATGGCGGAGCTTGGGTTATCTCCTGAAGAAATGCTCGACGGGATCAAACAATATGCGGAGGAAGCAGACGATGAATCTTGATTTTGAACACGTTACAAAAAAATACGGCCGCAGGCTCGCAGTCAGCGATGTATCATTTTCATTGTCTCCGGGTAAGATCTACGGAATATTAGGACCGAACGGAAGCGGTAAATCAACAACGCTGAAAATGCTTGCCGGGCTTGCATTTCCCACCTCGGGCGCTGTTCGGATCGACGGACGTGCCGTAAGCCGGAAAATGCTTTTTCGTACGGCTTATTTAACCGAACATGATACGTTTTTCGCCCGGACGACTGTCGGTGATATGCTCACATTTTATCATTCACAATTCCCGGATTTTCAGCTGGAGAAAGCACGGAATCTATTATCGGAAATGAATCTCTCAGCGGAGCAGAAAATAAAAGAGCTGTCTAAAGGCAGCCGGGGCAGGCTGAAAATCGTCCTGGCCCTGTCGAGAAAAGCATCCGTCATTCTGCTGGATGAGCCGTTTTCCGGTCTGGATCCGGCGGTCCGGGAGTCAATCGTCAACAGTCTCGTATCGTATATTGATTTTGACAGTCAGATCGTAGTCATCGCCACACATGAGATCGATGAGATTGAGACGCTTTTGGACGAAGTGATGGTGTTCAGAAAAGGGAAAATCGCTGAACGGCGTGAAGTCGAAGAGCTCAGGGAGCAGGAAGGAATGTCCGTACTGCAATGGTATAAAAGCATTCTGCAGGCGTACGAAAAAGAAGGGGGATTCTAATTGGAAACGGTATTGGAATTGCAACAGGTAAAGAAAACGATTAAAGGACGAACGATTATTCATGATCTGAGCTTCTCCGTCCGGGCAGGCGAAGTGTTTGGATTTTTAGGGCCGAACGGAGCGGGGAAAACGACAACGATCAGAATGATGGTCGGATTAATGAAACTGTCTCAGGGAGACATCGTAATCTGCGGGGAATCCATTACGAAAAACTATGCAAAAGCGGTCAGGCACGTCGGAGCCATCGTGGAAAACCCGGAGCTGTACAAATTCCTGAGCGGCTATAAAAATTTACAGCAGTACGCAAGAATGGTAAAAGGCGTTACGAAAGAAAAAATAGATGAGGTCATCGAGCTCGTCGGATTACAGGACAGAATTCATGACAAAGTAAAGACCTATTCTCTCGGGATGAGACAGCGCCTCGGCCTTGCTCAGAGTCTGCTGCATAACCCGAAGGTGCTGATTCTGGATGAACCGACAAACGGCCTTGATCCCGCCGGTATCAGGGAAATCAGAGACCATCTGAAAAAGCTGACACGGGAAAAAGGAATGGCGGTTATCGTCTCGAGCCATCTGCTGTCCGAAATGGAATTGATGTGCGATCGAATCGGCATTTTGCAAAAAGGAGAGCTTGTTGATATTCAAAAGGTAAGAGATGAAGGAACAGAAGAAAAAGATACATACTTTTTCCATATTGAACAAAGGGAAGAGGCGCTTGCCGTCCTGAGTCAGTTTGACTGTGTGAAGCAAACAAACGGCTTTGAGATCAAGCTGTCAAAACAGGAAGTGCCTGATGTGATTTCACTTCTCGTCCGTGAAAATATCCGCTTATATGAAGTGAAAATCATAACAAAATCTTTAGAAGACCGTTTCCTGGAAATTACCGGCGGGACGAAAGAGGAGGCTCAATATGCTTAAACTGATCTATAATGAATGGATTAAAATCTTCAGCCGTGTCGGCACGTGGGCTATGATTGTGATTTTAGGCCTTGCGATGACCGGATTTGCACTTCTGTCAAACCATTTCACCTCGAGCGACGCCAATCCAAATTGGAAGCAGGAGCTCCAGGGTGCAAACAAAGAAATGAAACAGCAGATAAAGGAAACCGGAAATCAGACTGTCATTGATAGTCTGAAACAGAATATCGCGATAAATGAATACCGTATGGATCATAACCTCCCCGAGGATACAGGGTACACAGTGTGGTCATACGTAGCTGATTCTTCGATGATGACGGTTTTGACCGGCCTGTTCACGATTATCATCGCAGCAGGCATCGTGGCAAATGAGTTCAACTGGGGGACGATCAAGCTGCTGGCCATCCGTCCGCTCAGCCGTTTTCAGATTTTGCTATCTAAATATATGACGGTGCTGCTGTTCGGACTGCTGATGCTTGTGATTTTATTTGCCGGCTCCGCTCTGTTGGGATTGGTCTTTTTCGGTACAGGCGGAGATACTGCGGCTGATGTTCATCTCGTATACAAAGACGGCCATGTTTTTGAGCAAAATATCATCGCTTTCCTCGCTAAAACATATATCTATGAATCTGTCTCCGCTTTTATGCTTGCGACGATGGCGTTTATGCTGTCTGCAGTATTCCGAAACAGCTCATTAGCGGTCGGATTTTCTATTTTTCTATTGGTTATGGGCAACACGGCGACTGTATTTCTTGCCACGAAATTTGAATGGACGAAATATATTTTATTTGCGAACACGGATTTGTCGCAATATATGAACGGTACTCCTTTAGTAGAGGGGATGACGATGACATTTTCGGTTGTGATGCTTGTGATTTACTTCATTATTTTTATGGCGCTCGCATTCGGCGTCTTCTTAAAACGGGATATTGCGACCTGATGTAAAAAAGCTGTTTTGCATAGGCAAAACAGCTTTTAGATATAAAAAAACCGCCGGCTTGCACCGGCAGGTTTTTTTAAGACATTTATGCTTTTGTTACGTTAGCAGCTTGTGGTCCGCGGTTTCCTTCAACGATTTCGAAAGAAACAGATTGGCCTTCTTCTAAAGTTTTGAAGCCTTCGCCTTGAATAGCAGAGAAGTGAACGAATACATCGTCTTGACCTTCTACTTCGATGAATCCGAATCCTTTTTCAGAGTTGAACCATTTTACTTTACCTTCTAACATGAAATTTCCTCCTAAAGCGACATAACGCTTAAATTCACTATTCTTGCTCTAAAACAAACTTCCAAGACGAAAACTCTTGCAAAACTTTCTTCTTAAAGATAGTTCGAACAAAAATAATTACCTTTACTCTACCAGTAATCCGGAGAAAAAACAACTGCTAAATGTAACTTTTTTTGAAATAACATTTTTTAAGTCGAAATCGCGCGGATACGGAAGGCTGATCTGAGATTGAACAGCACATTTTGCAGCTCATAAAAGCCGCTCTCTACAACCTTAACTTAATCATGAGCCCGAATGCATGGTGCAGTGCTGCACTGCAAATAAAAATAGGGAGGGAGTAGGTCATCTTGAAGCTGCGGATTATAAAGAGTCTGTTTCTCTTCATTTTGATCATGCTGCTTACTTCATGCCATGATCCCGCTTGAAATCGAGCCATTACTATCAGAATCAATGTATGTCATCCATTTATCTGGGGATTTGTCGCAAAAAAGTCGGAGAGGAAGGATTGAAACTTTCATTGGCAATGTTTTCGGATTATGCCCAGGCTGATTTGGCACATTGTCGGCGGGGATTTTGATGCAGATACATTTCAAACCGTTGCTTATTTTAAAATGTTTGCCGACTATTGGAAAAAAGAAGCTGCGGATTTCGGCAGAGCGCTCTTTCTTATGCAGGAGGCGGGCTGATTACGTAGAAAAGACGTGAGGCAGCAGTTTTCAGTCAAAGTGACGCGAAAAAGCAGGATTTCATGCGGAAAAGGACGCGCTGATCTGGTCGGCGCAGATGATAAAGTTGATAAGCGGATGCAACAACTCCTGTCTTTGTATCGAATATCAGGGCAGCCTGATTCCCGTTTTCCAGGCGGGCGCCGTTGTCACTGAAAAGAAAGAATGATTCCCCCCTGCGGCGATCATTCTTTTTTTTCAGTGCTGCACACTTGATTGCGTCCTGAGGTTTTCGCTTTGTACAGCATCCGGTCTGCGATCAGAGGCAGGGTCTGCGGATCCCCCGTATTGGTCGGATAGTGCGCGATGCCGATAGAAACGGTCACGAAAATTGTATCTCCGCTCGTCAGCAGAATCGGGTTCCCGTCCATCGTCTGCCTGATTTCTTCTGCGAGGTGAAGCCCTTTTGTATACGTGCAATTCGGTATAAGCACCGCAAATTCTTCGCCCCCGATACGGGCTGACGGATCAGAACTGCTGATTAAGAACCTCAGCCGCGTCCCCAGTTCTTTCAGCACTTGATCACCTTCATAATGGCCGTATTGATCATTGATCTGTTTAAAGTGATCAATATCTAAATAAATAAGCGCAAGCTGAGATGAGGCTGATCGAGATGCCCGGTCGTACAGGAGGCGCGAGATCTCCTCGAACTTTCTCTTATTAAAAATCCCAGTCAGAAAATCATAATTCGCTTGAAACTTGTATTTCTTGAATAAAAGGCGGGCATCGGCTTCGTGTTTGATGATATACAGTGACAGCATTCCGCCCAAAGTGGAAATGAGCCAATAATAAACGAGGGTCCCGGCAGGCTGTTCAGGCACAAGCAACAGCAGCGTCAGGGTGAAAATAACGTTTGAGAAAAGCAGCATAACGAACGCCTTTTTGCGATCCGGCTTTTTTCCTCTGAGGACGGCCACAGAAAGTATGGCAATAATCCCGACTGCTGCAATGGAAAAAATGGCGCTGGCATTGAAATTGATCAGGATACGGCCTGCCACGATAATCGCAAAGGCAACTGCCGTAGACACCCAGCCTCCGTAAAGAGCGGCGATGATAATCGGGATATTTCTGAGGTCAATGATAGAATCAGAGTAAGAAAAGCCGAAAGCAATCAGAAAAACCCCTAAAAGCCCGCAAGCCGCCCCCTTCAGTAATTGAAACATCGGACGGTCTTCTTTATACGACAGCGACTCTTTAAAAAGAAGGGTGAAGAGATAATTAAATGTGATTAAAATCGTCAAATTAAGAAACAGTTCCTTCAGCATAACAATCACCCTTATATAAGTTACTAAAGAAAGGGTGGAAAGAAAAGAGAAAAGTCTATAAAAATACATATATTGTAAAATCATACTTGACCGATCGGAATTCATATAATATAGTGTTTAAGGATAATGAGCAAGGGAGTGTTTACCTGTTTTGGAGAATTTATTTGTAGTCTTACATGTTTTCATTATGCTTTTGCTTATAGCAGGTCTGTTTGTGATGCAAAAAAAACACGTTTCCTTTTCTAAACGTGTCTTTACGGCGCTCGGATTAGGCATTGTATTCGGTTTTGCACTGCAATTGATTTACGGGCCGGCTTCACATATCGTGACACAAACAGCTGATTGGTTTAATATCGCCGGCGGCGGTTATGTCAAGTTGCTTCAGATGATCGTCATGCCGCTTGTCTTTATTTCCATTCTGGGCGCATTTACGAAGCTGAAACTGACCCATAACATCGGAAAAATCAGCGGCCTGATTATCGGAATTTTGATCGCCACAACAGCAATTGCCGCGGCAGTCGGAATTGTTTCGGCGCTTTCCTTTGATCTGAAGGCCGTTCATATCGACCAGGGAAGCACTGAGCTATCAAGAGGCCAGGAGCTTCAGCAAAAATCGGAGGATATGACGGCTAAAACGCTTCCTCAGCAAATCGTTGAGCTTCTGCCGGGAAATCCGTTTCTTGATTTCACCGGGGCCAGACCGACTTCCACCATCGGAGTCGTTATTTTCGCCGCTTTTCTCGGCATCGCTTTCCTTGGCGTGAAACGGAAGCAGCCGGAGCACGCCGCGACATTCAGCGGAATTGTCGATGCGGTTTACGCGATTATTATGCGCGTCGTGACATTAATTTTAAGACTGACGCCTTACGGGGTGTTGGCGATTATGACGAAAACGATCGCGACAAGCGACATCGACAGCATTGTGAAACTGGGGATGTTTGTGATCGCATCATACGCCGCGCTCATCGTCATGTTTATCATTCACTTGCTGCTGATTACGTTCAGCGGTTTAAATCCGATCACATACGTGAAAAAAGCATTTCCGGTCATGGTGTTTGCGTTTACGTCCCGTTCAAGCGCAGGGGCTTTGCCGCTCAATATTAAAACACAAAAAAGCATGGGCGTACCGGAAGGAATTGCGAACTTCGCCGGTTCATTCGGCTTATCGATCGGTCAAAACGGCTGTGCCGGCATTTATCCGGCAATGCTCGCGATGATGATTGCGCCGACAGTGGGGCAAAATCCGTTTGAACCCGGATTTATTATTTCGGTCATCGCGATAGTGGCAATCAGTTCGTTCGGTGTAGCAGGCGTAGGAGGCGGCGCGACATTTGCGGCTCTTCTCGTCTTATCCGCTTTAAACATGCCTGTCGCGCTTGCCGGGCTGCTCATCTCAATTGAGCCGTTAATTGACATGGGGCGCACTGCCTTAAATGTCAGCGGCAGCATGACCGCGGGACTGTTAACAAGTAAAATGACGAAGGAAACCGATACCTCGGTTTACAATGATTCCTCAATCGTCATTGAAGCTGAAGAAGCTTAATAAAAAGAGGATCATCAGCAAAAACCAGCCATGGCACATCACTTTGCTGTGAAGCCGCACTGCATGGTTAGCAAGATCTTTCCTCAATCTGAAAAGCCTTAACTTCACCTGAAGTTAAGGCTTTTTTAGCGGGAAGCAACATTATCCGCTCCCCGGCATTGTGATTAAGGGAACTTCTTCAAATCGTTAAAAAACGAATTCGTGTATTTTTAATGATTTCCAGGTTCCAGATCTTCCAGCATATTCATCACGGTGCTGTCATTTAAAACATTTACCGCGCTTTCTTCAAAGTGAATCGGCTCTGTATAGTGAGGCTTTGCCGAAGTCTCTTTTCTGCGGTCTGCCTGTCCGTCCGTATGGCTCCGGCTGTGTTCATGAGACGATGAAGTTGAGCCGGAGTGTTGGCGGGAAGTCTGCTCATGCCGCTGTCCGCCGGAATCTCCGCCGAAAGCCTGCTTAATCATCTCGGCGGGCTGCATGGAGCCGCCTTGTGAGTGCCGGGCTTTGTCCGTGTGCCGCTGTCCGCCGGATTCCCCGCCGAAAGCCTGTTTGATCATCTCGGCGGGCTGCATGGAGCCGCTTTGTGAGTGCCGGGCTTTGTCCGTGTGCTGCTGTCCGCCGGAATCTCCGCCGAAAGCCTGCTTAATCATTTCGGCGGGCTGCATGGAGTGTGCGTCATCTTTATGCTGCGTTCGGCCTGAAACCATTCCGGTGATTTTGCGGCGGATTTCCGGTGATAAAGCTGCAATCAAAATTGATGAGCCGATCAGCAGCGCTGTCGGGCTGATGCCTCTTTTTTGTCTGAACAAGTTAAATCCCTCCTCATTCTAGTGATTACATTTATCTTTTCCTTTCCTTCTGATATTTATCCAAACCGTTCAAATGCAAACGGCATGCATAAATCCAGCCGAATAGAAAAACCTATACGTAAAGTGAGAAAGGAGGAATTCACATGATAAAAAAACAAGCAGTTATCTCTGCCCTTCTTCTGCCGATGCTGATTACCGCAGGGTGCAGCATGGGAAACCAGGGAGAAGGAAAACGAAATGACAACCGCACCCAAAATGTAAATTACCGCAACACGCCTAACGACGGTGCGACAAATATGAATACAGGGAACCGTCATAACCAAAACACCGCAGATCACAATAACAACCGTAACCTGAGGGTTGCTGATAAAGCCGCAGACAAGGTGACTGATCTGAAAGAAGTTAAAAATGCAACTGTAATCGTTGCCGGAAACAGCGCTTATGTTGCCGTTGTTTTGACAAACGGGCAAAAAGGCGCCATTGCCAACCATTTGAAAAATAAGATAACCGATAAGGTGAAATCAGCCGATAAACATGTCCGGACAGTATATGTATCAGCGAATCCGGATTTCGTGGAACGTATGCAAGGCTACGGAAAACGAATCAAAAACGGCCACCCGGTATCCGGTCTGTTTGATGAATTCGGCCAAATGGTGCAGCGTGTATTCCCAAACCCCAATAAATAAATGAATGAATGGAAAAGCCGCATTTGCTGCGGCTTTTTTATTTTATCTGCCGTCACGGCCAAACCTTCCGGCGCATAAAGTAAAGAATGAGATGAAAAATTGAAGGATCGGGGAGGGAGCTTGTTTGCGTGACGGCATGGGGAAACGGGCGGCATTCACTCTGATCCTGTGCGGAGTCCTTGTCATATTGGCTGTCAGTTCAGCCGTTTCAGTCAGTTTGATGTACGTCCTGTCAGGCCAAAACAGCCGCTCTGTTCCGACGAAGGAACAAGTGACTGAACACATGAATAAAGAAATTTACAAACATACAGCGATTTACTATACGGCGGATGAAAAACCGCTCTTGGATCTGACCAAGCTTACGTTAGACTACGCAAAGCGTATCAATCAAATCATTGTCGGCTATAAAGGAACAGCGCCTCTTGAACTTATTTTCTTTGCGGATGAAGCTGAAATTGAGCAATATTCCGGCTTGAAAAACGTAGTCGGTTTTTATTCAGAGCAGGAGCAGATGATGGGGCTTTTGCCTGAAGAGAAAAAACAGCTTCTGAAAAAAGATGAGCTGGCCGTTTTTATGTATAAACAATTGATTATACATGAATATACGCACTATGCGTTTCATCAAAAAACGCGGCAAATGGGGACGTCTACGTCTGAATTTCCGCTTTGGTTTCATGAGGGGCTGAGCGAATGGGTTGCGCATTATGATGTAGTCATTGATCCGATTGCATTTTCCGTCGTGCCGTTTGATCAATTAACGACCGACCGAAAATGGCAGAAATCGCGGATGGAGTATGAGACGGATGTATATTTGCAAAGCTTCTATATGATAAAGGATTTAACCGATACATTCGGAGAAGGCATTATCTTAACCATTATCAACAAAACCGCCGAAACACAGGATTTTGAAAAAGGCTTTGAAGCGGCCACCAAAGAAACCCTGAGACAGTTTGAACGTGATTTCACAAAAACATATGAAAAAAAGAAAACGGCATTGGAGAGTCGGGTATCCAACGCCGTTTCTTAATCAATGCAGGTTTTGCTGCTGTCCCATTTGTCCTTTAATCGGAGGCATTTGCGGCTGTTCCTGAGCCGGGGCAAATGAATTCAGCATCGTCTGCATATCTTGTGCATTAAGCTGAGGAACCTGATAATAGCCGTGTTTGTTTTGGTACAAGAAGATTTCAAATGCCATTTCAACATATTGCTGAATTTGAGCGGAGAGCACTCTTCTTGTCACGGGATTGGTCATTTCAAGCGAGCTCATCGTCAAAAGAGAAGCTTGAGCTTTAATCAGGCCGAGCATATGGCCGCTTATCCCGAGATCTTTGACATCATTTAATGATTGATTCGGTTTTTTCGGCTGTGTCGGTTTTATGCCGTACACGGCTTGGTTCTGTTCCTTCATCATATATGTCGAAGTTTCCTGAGAAGGCTTTTGGCCGGTCTTAAAGCATTCTGCCGTCAGATTATAAAGTCCGAGAATGAATTGGTACTGGCGGTCAAGAATATCCGCCAGCTGCTGATCCTGTATAAATTGTCTGAGCATCATAAATTGATCCAGGACGCCGACTGTTCCGGCCAGGACTTCATGCATATCGAAAAGCTCATGTCCTCCGTGATTCACTTGCGGTGAACCCGGCATCCCCTGATTTACTGGCGGCTGCTGCTGATTCTGCTGCTGTTCCACTGATTGTTTTCCTCCTTCATGTCAAATCATCATTAAGATGTGAAAAAAGCTGATCCCTTATACATGCAGACCGATTTCGTTACATGGGGACTATTTACTATTTTGCGCCAGTGAAGACAATCTTTACAAAAAAGTGGTGTGATTTTTAAGAAAATAAGCTAACGTATTTCTTAGAAGACAAGGGGGGAAATGAATGAAGAAAAAAAGGGGGATGCGTCTTTCGTGCTGTGTGCTGATGGTTTGTTTTATGGTCTCCGGCCTGAAAGATGCGGCAGCAATCGGACAAGCCGGACCGCTGAATGAGAGTAGAACGGATAAGGCGTATCAAGAACAGCAGACTGAAGTCACCGGCCGTGTCCCGCTCAGAATCATCAGTATGAATGATCTGCACGGAAAAATTGATCAGCAATATGAGCTTGATCTTAACGGAGATGGTAAACCGGATGGCACGTTCGGCCGAATGGACTACGCTGCGGCGTACATTAAAAAAGCAAAAGCCGAAAAAGAACACGCCTTCGTGGTGCATGCGGGCGATATGATCGGGGGCAGTTCTCCCGTGTCAGCCCTTTTTCAAGATGAACCGACAGTAGAACTGATGGAAGACATCGGGTTTGACGCCGGGACTGTCGGCAATCATGAATTCGATGAAGGAACAAATGAGCTTAAACGGATCATCAATGGAGGAGATCATCCGGACGGGAAGGGGACAAGCGGTTATGACGGCCAAAATTTCCCGCTCGTCTGCGCCAACTGTAAACTGAAATCAGGTGAGTCCTTTCTTCCGCCGTATGAAATCAAATACGTTTCCGGAATTCCGGTTGCATTTATAGGAGTTGTAACCAGATCGGCAGCAGGAATGGTCATTCCGGACGGAATTAAAAACATCACGTTTACGGATGAGGTAAAAGCCGTCAATGACGCCGCCGCTGACCTGAAGAAAAAAGGAATTAAAGCTATCGCCGTGCTCGCCCATATGTCTGCTGAACAAAACGGCAGTGCGATCACGGGAGAAGCCGCAAAGCTTGCCGGCGGGACAGACTCAGAGATTGACGTGATTTTCGCCGCGCACAATCATAAAGTCGTAAACGGAGAAGTCAACGGCAAGCTGATCGTGCAGGCATTTGAATACGGAAAAGCAATCGGAATCGCCGATCTTGAACTTGATAAAGAGTCGAAGGATATCGTGAAAAAATCAGCGGAAATCCAATATATCGACCAAAGTAAAATCAAGCCGGACCCGAATGCAGCAGGTATATTAAGCAAATATGAAGAGAAAGTGAAACCGATTATCAGCGAAACGGTCGGGGAAGCGGCCCATGATATAACGGGCGGCTATTCAAATGACGGCGACACGGCGCTTGGAAATCTGATTGCCGACGGTATGAAAACGAAGATGAAATCCGATTTTGCGCTTATGAATGGCGGCGGCATCCGGGACGGCATAAAAAAAGGGCCGATTACATGGGGAGACCTTTATAATGTTCAGCCGTTCGGCAATGTGCTGACGAAGCTTGAAATCAAAGGAAAGGATTTGCGGGAGATCATCAACGCGCAAATTTCTCCGGTTTACGGACCGGATTACAGCATCAGCGGATTTTCCTATACATGGAACCCGGAAACCGGACAAGCGGTGGATATGAAGATGGCGGACGGCACAGACATACAGCCCGAAAAAGGATATACAGTAACAGTCAATCAATTTATGGCGACGGCGGCGGGGGCAAAATACGGTCCGATCGGGAAACTCGGCAAGAATCCGGTGACGGGGCCTGAGGATTTGGAAGCGACAGTAGACTATGTCAAAAGCTTTTCCGCTCCGATTTCTTATCAAACCGACGGCCGCATCCGCACGGCATCAGCAACCGAAACACCTGATGACACCGGCAGTCAGCCGGGAAACGGGGAAACACCGGGCGGCACCAGACCCGATAAAACAGAAAAACCCCAAGCGGAAAAACCCGCTAAAAACCCGGATGCTGCAAAACAGCCTGATAAAGCCAAAAAGCCAGAGCGTCCCGTTATAAAAGAAACAGCTTCCGAAACCCGTCCGTCATCGGCTGCAAATCCGGAAAAAAGCACAAAACAGACTGAAAGCGGCTCACAAAAAGGCCGCCCGTTGCCTGATACTTCAGCGGGCAGCTATCAGACGGCACTGGCCGGACTGGTGATCACAGGCGCCGGCGTATACTGGCTTTTCAGAAAGAAAAGGAGCAACCGCACCCCATGAATAAACTGAAACACATTCCGCTTCTTGTCATCATCATCGGTGTCATCGTCACATGCTACGGAAGCTGGAAGATCGTCGATTCACATATGAAGACAAACCAATCGCTTGAAGAAGCAAAAAAAGCGGCTGAACCCGTTTTGGCAAAGAAAGAAACGAATAGAGCCGCTTTGGCGCAGCGCAAAAAAGAATTTCATCCTAAAACAGGTGAAGCAAGCGGTATTTTAGAAATCCCTAAAATCGATGCTGAGCTCCCGATCGTAGAAGGGACTGACGCAGACGATTTAGCAAAAGGCGTCGGCCATTACAAAGACAGCTATTATCCGGATGAACACGGCCAAATCGTATTATCCGGCCACAGGGACACGGTGTTCCGACGGACCGGCGAACTGAAAAAAGGAGACAGGCTGAACGTGATGCTGTCTTACGGCGCGTTTTCTTATAAAATCAGCCATACAAAAATCGTCAGCCGGGATGATACGTCCGTCATCACCCTTCAGCATGAGCGGGAGGAACTGATCCTGACCACTTGCTATCCGTTTTCTTACATCGGAAATGCACCGAAACGATATATTATATATGCTTACCCGGTTTAAGAAAAATAGGTGTCGGTAAAGTGTGCCAGATCAGCGGGCATCGGCGCTTCGGCAATGATTTCTTCTCCGGAGATCGGATGAATGACACTTACCTTTTTGGCGTGAAGCGCCTGTCTGTGAAACAGCGCCCGGCTTCCGCCGTACAGATCATCTCCCGCTAACGAATGGCCGATGCTTGCCATATGCACTCTGATTTGATGTGTTCTTCCGGTTTCCAATTCAAGCTCGATCAGAGAAAGCCGCGCGCCGGAATGATAGCCTTGTACCTTGTAATGGGTGACGGCGGCTTGTCCGCCGGGTGAGACGCGCCGTCTGACGGAATGTGACCTGTCGCGGCCGATCGGCGAATCAACCGTGCCTTTTTTCGGCGTCACTTTTCCTTCCGCTGCAGCGATATAGGTGCGTTTTAATGTTTTGGTTTCTAGCTGCCGGTCGAGGATGGCATGAGCCAGGCGGTGTTTGGCAAAAACGACCGCACCTGACGTGTCCCGGTCAAGCCGGTGAACGTGGCGGACTTTCGCTTGTTCGCCGTTGATTTGAAAATGGTAAGCGATCAGATTGCTGAGGGTTCCGGTCTGACCCTCTTCATTCGGATGAGTCGGCATTCCCGCCGGCTTATTTGCAATCAGCATATGATTGTCCTCAAATAAGATTTCCGCTTCCCCGTATTCCGGGATCACCGATGACTCCGTTTTTTCCTGAAGATCAATGAACAGGCGGTCTCCGGTTTTCAGGATGATGTTGTTTTTCGGAGATGTGCGATTGACCTGAATGCTTTCTTGGTTCATCCATTCGGTTATCACGGGTTTAGATGCCTGAAATTCTGATTTCAGGACTGAAAACAGCCATTGTCCGGCGTGCTTTTCCGTTATCAGAAGTTCCAGCCCGCGGTCATTTTGTTTCATATCATAAAGCTCCTTTTTCAAGCGGAAAGCGGCTGTTTCAATAGGAAACACTTACCTTAGCTTTCGCGTTTTTTTCTGTGCTATTCTTGATAAAGATTAAGGATATTCACATGGCAAGAAAGGTGATTGATGTGAGAATTGTCAACGCAGCGACTGACGGACAAGAAAGCGCGATACAAGAGCTTTCCTCTGAATTGTTCCAAAATGTCTTTCCTCTTTATTTCTCCGAACTGGAAATTCAGCGCTTTAAAAAAAGGGGCGTATTGTCTTTACAAAACCAACTTTACCAAGGAACGTTAAAAGAAGCATTTCAAATTATGGCTTGTCTGCAAACGGTACATATCATGCTGTCAAAGCCGCACGCGGTATATGATGCCAAAGAGCGTGCGCTGTTTGATAAAAATTGCGCTTTGCTGAATGATTGCGGAATGAATTTTCCGTTTACCTATGATGATTTCGAGACAGGAGCCGAATCAGAAGCCTGCGGTCACAGAAGGCTGATCTGATGGATGTAAAGAGCCTTTTTACAGGCTCTTTTTTGCTTCTTTGACATGATACCACAATTTCTTTCCTCTAACTCCCTTTATAATGAGACAAATCCCCGAGCATAATAAATGGCGAAAGGGGTGCTTTACAATGAGTTCAATCAAACAATCAATGACTACCCACGTGGCTACCGTTTCTCCCAATCAAACGATTCAGGAAGCGGCCGCGCTGATGCATCAGCATAATGTCGGAGCGATTCCCGTCGTTGACGGAGGGGAATTAAAAGGAATGCTGACAGACCGTGATATCGCATTGAGAACAACGGCTCAAGGCCGCGACGGCCAAACACCTGTTTCGCACGTGATGTCTTCTAAAGTAGTATCCGGAAACCCGGAGATGAGTCTTGAAGAGGCGTCACACCTGATGGCCCAACACCAAATCCGCCGCCTTCCCATTGTTGATCAAAATCATTTGGTCGGGATCGTTGCGCTTGGAGACTTAGCGGTCGATCAGCGTTCAAACGAGTCTGCGGGAGCAGCTCTTTCTAATATTTCCAGCCAAAACTCACAGTAACGGATCAAGAGAGCTTGCATTCATGCAGGCTCTTCTTTCCGTCCGATTGTTACATTTTGAACGCGGAAGAAATTCACGGTATAGTGTATACATAGGTCACAGTACGTTAACTAAAGGAGCTGTAAGCAGTGATAAAAGCATTAATCTTTGATTTTGACGGGTTAATTTTAGATACAGAAACCCATGAATATGAAGTGCTGCAAGAAATGTTTGAAGAACACGGATCGACATTGCCTTTATCTGTCTGGGGAAAGGTAATCGGAACGGCCGCGGGATTTAAGCCGTTCGCGTATTTAGAGGAGCAGCTGGGAAGAAAGCTCGATCACGACGAACTGACGGCGATCAGGCGCGCACGCTTCCAACAGCGGATGAAAACGGAAACGGCGCGTCCCGGGGTGGAGGCTTATTTAGCCGCGGCGAAAGAATTAGGATTGAAAGTGGGGCTTGCTTCAAGCTCAGATTTCAAATGGGTGTCGGGCCATCTGAAGGAGTTAGGCCTGTTTGATGAATTTGAAGTGATTCAGACGGCGGATGACGTAGAAGAAGTGAAGCCGAATCCGGAACTCTATTTGAAAGCGGCGGAACATTTAGGCGTCGAACCTTCCGAATGTCTTGCCTTTGAGGATTCCGTCAATGGCTCAATCGCAGCCAAACGCGCCGGCATGAAATGTGTGATCGTACCGAATAAGGTAACAAGCACCCTGTTGTTTGAAGAATACGATCACAGACTCGAATCGATGGCGGAAATGGAACTTGAATTACTTTTACAGCGCTTGAACAATCAAAACGAATCGGCAGGGGGAAGCGGCATTGTCTGAGAAACTTGATCTGACCCGTTTTGAAAAGAAAATGGTCATACGGAACATGGAAGAGAAAGATATCAACAAAATTATTGAGCTGCAAAAGGATTGTTTCCCGGGGATGGAGCCTTGGGAGCCTGAGCATTTAATCAGCCATCTCGCGCATTTTCCGGAAGGTCAGTTTTGCGCCGAGTATGAAGGGGAAATTATCGGATCATGCTCCAGCCTGATCATCAATTTCGATGAATACGATGACCGCCACACATGGCAGGACATTACAGACGACGGTTACATCACGAACCACAATCCGGACGGAATGAACCTGTACGGAATTGAAGTGATGGTGCATCCGGCGTACAGACGGATGAAGATCGGACATCGGCTGTATGAAGCGAGAAAAGACCTGGCGAGACGATTAAACCTGAAAAGCATCATTATCGGCGGGCGGATTCCGAATTACCATAAATATGCGGAAGAAATGACGGCGAGAGCCTATGTCGAACAGGTGACGCGCCATCAGATTTATGATCCGGTGCTTTCCTTCCAGCTGATGAACGGATTTACGCTCATGCGGATCAATCCGAATTATCTCCCGGATGACACCGCGTCCATTAAATATGCGACATTAATGGAATGGAACAATGTCGATTACCTGCCGCAGTCGAAGCGCTATTACAAATCGGCATTTCCGGTGCGTATTTGCGTCATCCAGTATGAAATGAAAAAGATTTATTCCTTCGAGGAATTTGCCAATCAGGTTGAATATTATGTGGATGTGGCTTCCGATGCAAGATCTGATTTCGCGGTATTTCCGGAGATTTTCACGACGCAGCTCATGTCCTTCCTCGAGGAGCGTTCTCCGAGCCTTGCCATTCAGAGGATTACCGAATATACAGAGGACTATATCAGCCTCTTTACAGATCTCGCGGTGAAATATAATGTCAACATCATCGGCGGCTCCCATTTCGTTGAAGAAGAAGGGAAAATTTATAACATCGCTTACTTATTCAGACGTGACGGCACGATTGAAAAACAATATAAGCTTCACATTACGCCGAATGAGCGGAAATGGTGGGGCATCAGCGCCGGAGACAGAGTGCGCGTATTTGATACGGACTGCGGAAAGATCGCCATTCAGATCTGCTACGATATCGAATTTCCGGAGCTTGCGAGAATTGCCGCGGATCAAGGGGCGAAAATTATCTTTACGCCGTTCTGCACTGAAGACCGCCAAGGCTACTTGCGCGTAAGATACTGCTCTCAGGCGAGAGCGGTTGAAAACCAAATTTACACTGTCATCTCAGGTACGGTCGGGAACCTGCCGCAAACAGAAAATATGGACATTCAATACGCACAGTCAGCCATTTTTGCTCCGTCTGATTTTGAATTTGCCAGAGACGGAATCGTCGGTGAAACGAACCCGAATATCGAAATGGTTGTGATCGGGGACGTTGACCTTGAAATTTTAAGAAGACAGCGTGAAAACGGAACCGTGCGCCAGCTGAAAGACCGGCGCAAAGACATCTACCGGATTACGCATCTTAAATGAAGAAAGCCCGCTCCGGTTTAAGGAGCGGGTTTTTTTATAAAAATACTTGCACCGTCCCCGGTTTCGGGATATGCTCTTGTAGCCCTTTCGCTTTCTGGGAGAAAGCGTTTTTTTAATTGCTGCCGCTTTATTGACTCGCCCATGCCGCGCCTTTATATTCTTATTAAGAGGAAAACTTCACCAAGAGAATCGGCGTCAGAAGCCGGGCAGCTTTCGATACAGTGCAATGATATTGAAAGGGAGATGAGCGGTGTGGAACATGTACAAAAAAATCAGTCACTCAAACAAAAGGATAAAGAGCTGATTTGGCACGCGATGAAAGGGGCGGAGCCGGATGACAGCATAATCGTCCAAAAAGGGGAAGGCGCCTGGGTTACGGACATTGACGGCAGGCGGTATTTGGACGGCATGTCAGGACTATGGTGCGTCAATATCGGATACGGGAGAATGGAGCTTGCCGATGCGGCTTACAGCCAATTGAAGGAGCTTCCTTATTATCCGCTGACCCAAAGCCATCAACCTGCGATTGAGCTTGCGGAAAAACTGAATGAATGGCTCGGCGGCGATTATGTAATCTTCTTTTCCAACAGCGGATCGGAAGCAAATGAAACCGCGTTCAAAATTGCCCGCCAATACCACATTGAAAACGGCGATCACAGCCGCTTCAAATTCATCTCCCGGTACAGGGGCTATCACGGCAATACGATGGGGGCGCTCGCCGCTACCGGCCAGGCGCAGAGAAAATACAAATACGAGCCGCTCTCCCAAGGATTTTTGCATGCGGCGCCGCCTGATCTCTATCGGAATCCCGCCGATGCTGACACATTGGAAAGCGCACATGAAATCGACCGGATCATGACGTGGGAATTAAGCGAAACGATTGCCGGCGTTATTATGGAACCGATTATTACAGGCGGAGGTATACTGATGCCCCCAGACGGGTATATGGCAAAGGTAGAGGACATTTGCCGACGCCACGGCGCGCTGCTTATCAGTGATGAAGTCATCTGCGGTTTCGGCCGCACGGGAGAGCCGTTCGGATTTCAGCATTACGGCGTTTCACCGGACATCGTCACAATGGCAAAAGGCATCACGAGCGCTTACCTGCCGCTGTCGGCGACGGCAGTGAAACGGGAGATTTTTGAAGCGTATTCGGACGGTGAGCCGTACGGCCGTTTCCGGCACGTGAATACATTCGGAGGCAATCCGGCAGCCTGCGCCCTTGCTTTGAAGAACCTGCAATTGATGGAGGATGAAAATCTGATCGCCCGTTCCCGTGAGCTTGGCGAAAGGCTGCTCCGGGAGCTTCAGCCGCTCAGAGAACATCCCGCGGTCGGAGATGTACGGGGAAAGGGCCTTCTTGCCGGCATCGAGCTCGTAAAGGACAAAATCACGAAAGAACCCGCTGATGCCGCCGCTGTCCAGCACGTCATCACCGCCTGTAAGAAAAAAGGCCTGCTCGTCGGGAAAAATGGCGATACCGCAGCGGGATATAATAATGTTATTCAGCTTTCACCGCCTTTCTGCCTTTCTGACGAGGAGCTTTGTTTCATCATTTCGACGGTCAAAGAAAGCGTGCTGAGCATTGATTTTTAATGTAAAGGAGTAAAACATGAGTTTTCACAACCAGCAGATTTTACCGGCTATCCGGAACATGAAGCAATTCGATGCATTTTTAGAAAGTCCGTTCTTATACGGCGTTATTTTAGATATTCACCTTGGTCAATTAAAAGGTGTCGTGAATGAAGCGAAAAAACACGGAAAACACCTGATGGTTCACGTCGATTTAATTCACGGCATTAAGCATGATGAATACGGGGCGGAGTTCATTTGTCAGGACATCCGGCCCGCCGGCATCATTTCAACGAGATCGGCCGTCATCGTCAAAGCGAAACAAAAGAAAATATATGCGATCCAGCGTCTGTTTCTCTTGGATACGAGCGCGATGGAAAAGAGCATGGAATTCGTCGGGAAGCATAAGCCTGACTTTATCGAGGTCCTCCCGGGCATCGTTCCGACTTTAATCCGGGAAATTAAAGAGATGACGGGCATTCCGATTTTTGCCGGCGGCTTTATCCGCACGGAGCAGGATGTTGAAAACGCTTTGCAGGCGGGGGCCACGGCGGTGACGACTTCAGACACCGAGCTGTGGGCTAAATATGAACATTCTATGACAAAAAAAGATTGACACCGCTTACACCCATTGTTACAATAGACCTAGGTTAATACTATGTGATGGAGACCCGGAGACCCACAACAGCTCTTTACGGAAGCAATAAAGCGTAAAGCGGTCTGTTGTGGGTTTTTTATTCTCTATAACTCTGTCAAACCTGCTATTATGTCATTTAGGAGGAATGATGATGACAGCATTTTGGGGAGAAGTAATCGGTACAATGCTGCTTATTATTTTCGGGGGCGGCGTTTGTGCGGGAGTCAATTTAAAGAAATCGCTTTCATACCAATCCGGATGGATTGTTGTTGTATTCGGCTGGGGGCTTGGAGTAGCCATGGCGGCATATGCTGTCGGCGGAATCAGCGGCGCTCACTTGAATCCGGCTTTAACGATAGGCCTTGCGCTTGAAGGCAGTTTTCCTTGGAAAGAAGTCCCTGTCTATATTGCTGGACAGATGATCGGAGCAATGATCGGTGCGGTTATTGTGTATCTTCATTATCTGCCGCATTGGAAGGCGACGGATGATCCGGCGGCTAAGCTGGGCGTTTTCTCGACCGGCCCGAGTATTCCTCATACATTTGGGAATATGATAAGTGAAGTCATTGGGACGTTTGTACTCGTGCTCGGCATTTTGGCGATCGGAGCGAATGAATTTACAAAAGGGCTGAACCCGCTGATTGTCGGATTCCTCATCGTGGCTATCGGAATTTCTCTCGGAGGAACAACCGGGTATGCGATCAACCCTGCGCGGGATTTGGGGCCGAGAATCGCGCACGCCTTTCTGCCGATTCCGAAAAAAGGGCCGTCAAATTGGAAATATGCCTGGATTCCCGTTATCGGTCCGATCATGGGCGGTGCGTTCGGCGGCGTATTTTACAATGCCGCGTTTAAAGGAAATGTGACATCTAGCTTTTGGTTTGTAAGCGTTATAATGGTTGTATTGCTTTTTATACTCTATGTTTATACCAAGAAATCTCAATCACGAAAAACATTATCAAATTCTGAATATATTTAAAAAGGAGAGCGGCATCATGGAGACCTATATTTTATCAATTGACCAAGGCACAACAAGTTCAAGAGCGATTCTTTTTAATAAAGAAGGAAAAATCGTGCATTCCGCTCAAAAGGAATTCACACAGCACTTCCCTCAGCCGGGCTGGGTGGAGCATAATGCGAACGAAATCTGGGGATCGGTGCTCGCCGTTATCGCGACTGTGATCTCTGAGTCCGGAATCAGCGCGGACCAAATTTCCGGCATCGGCATCACGAACCAAAGGGAAACGACGGTCGTATGGGATAAAGATACCGGAAAGCCGGTATACAATGCGATTGTGTGGCAATCGAGACAAACATCCGGCATTTGCGAAGAGCTTCGTGAAAAAGGATATAATGATACATTCAGAGAAAAAACGGGACTTCTGATCGACCCGTATTTCTCAGGAACGAAAGTCAAATGGATTCTTGACAATGTAGAAGGCGCGCGGGAAAAAGCGGAAAACGGAAATCTCCTTTTCGGAACGATTGATTCATGGCTCATCTGGAAAATGTCCGGAGGCGCGGCGCACGTAACGGATTATTCCAACGCTTCAAGAACGCTGATGTTTAATATCCATGAATTAAAATGGGATGACGAGCTGCTGGACATTTTAGGCGTGCCGAAATCAATGCTGCCGGAAGTGAAACCGTCTTCTCATGTGTACGCGAAAACGGTTGATTATCATTTCTTCGGCAAAAATATTCCGATTGCGGGTGCGGCCGGAGACCAGCAGTCAGCGCTGTTCGGTCAGGCGTGCTTTGAAGAAGGCATGGGGAAAAACACATACGGCACAGGCTGCTTTATGCTCATGAATACCGGAGAAAAAGCCATTACTTCAGAGCACGGCCTTCTGACGACGATCGCCTGGGGATTAGACGGAAAAGTCGAGTATGCGCTGGAAGGAAGCATCTTTGTCGCAGGTTCTGCCATCCAATGGCTGAGAGACGGCATGCGGATGTTCCATGATTCGAAAGAAAGCGAGACATACGCAGAGCGTGTGGATTCCGCTGACGGTGTATATGTCGTGCCCGCTTTCGTCGGACTGGGCACACCGTACTGGGACAGTGACGTGCGCGGCTCAGTTTTCGGCCTGACACGCGGAACGACGAAGGAGCATTTTATCCGGGCTACGCTTGAATCTCTCGCTTATCAGGCGAAAGATGTGCTTGATGCCATGGAAGCTGATTCAGGCATCTCTTTAAAAACTTTGCGTGTAGACGGCGGAGCGGTTAAAAATAATTTCCTTATGCAGTTCCAAAGCGACTTGCTTGATGTGCCGGTCGAACGTCCGGAAATTAATGAAACGACGGCGCTCGGTGCCGCGTATTTGGCCGGAATCGCTGTCGGCTACTGGAAAGACAGCACTGAAATCGCCGATCAGTGGAATCTGGATAAGCAATTCAAACCGGAAATGGAAGATGAAAAACGCGATGAATTGTACGGCGGATGGAAAAAAGCAGTAAATGCAGCTATGGCTTTTAAATAATATAAAATTATGATATACTGAACACAAGTTAATAGGAACGGTCCTGAGATGAGGAGAGACCACAGCACCAAAGTGATAACATGCGCTTTGGCTGTTGTGGTCTCTTTTTCTATACCGTGACAACAAGGAGGAAACGTAATGATGAATCACCAATTTTCAAGTTTGGAACGGGATCATATGCTGGAAGACATGACTAAAAAAACATACGATCTGTTTATTATAGGCGGAGGCATTACGGGTGCCGGTACGGCGCTTGACGCTGCTTCAAGGGGAATGAAAGTCGCTTTGAGCGAAATGCAGGATTTCGCGGCCGGCACATCAAGCCGATCCACAAAGCTTGTCCACGGCGGTTTGCGTTATCTGAAACAATTCGAAGTCAAAATGGTGGCTGAAGTCGGTAAAGAACGTGCCATTGTATACGAAAACGGCCCGCACGTCACGACGCCGGAA
Source organism: Bacillus siamensis KCTC 13613 (assembly GCF_000262045.1). GTDB lineage: Bacteria > Bacillota > Bacilli > Bacillales > Bacillaceae > Bacillus > Bacillus siamensis. The sequence continues at coordinate 225,667 of NZ_AJVF01000040.1, read as the reverse complement.
TGGATGCTGCTTCCGTTCCATAAAGGAGGCACATTCGGTTCATTCTCTACTTCCATCGGTCTGCGTGTATATGACTATTTAGCAGGGGTAAAAAAATCAGAGCGCAGAAGCATGCTGTCTGCAAAAGAAACGCTGCAAAAAGAACCGCTCGTCAAAAAAGACGGCTTAAAAGGCGGAGGCTACTATGTAGAGTACCGGACGGACGACGCGAGACTGACGATTGAAGTCATGAAAGAAGCCGTTAAATTCGGTGCGGAGCCTGTCAACTATTCTAAAGTGAAAGAACTGCTTTATGAAAAAGGAAAAGTCGTCGGCGTTTTAATTGAAGATCTGCTGTCAGGCAAGGAATACAAAGTGTACGCCAAAAAAATCGTCAATGCGACAGGTCCGTGGGTCGACGAGCTGAGAGAAAAAGACCACAGCAAAAGCGGAAAACATCTCCAGCATACAAAAGGGGTCCATCTCGTATTCGACCAATCCGTATTCCCGCTTAAACAGGCTGTGTACTTTGACACGCCGGACGGACGTATGGTGTTCGCCATTCCGCGTGAAGGAAAAACATACGTGGGCACGACAGACACGGTTTATAAACAAAAGCTTGAGCATCCGCGCATGACGGTGCAGGATCGTGATTATGTCGTCAGCTCCATCAATTATATGTTCCCGGAACTGAATATTACGGCGGACGATATTGAATCAAGCTGGGCCGGCCTCAGACCGCTCATTCACGAAGAAGGAAAAGACCCGTCTGAGATCTCCCGTAAAGATGAAATCTGGACATCTCAATCTGGCTTGATCACAATCGCCGGAGGAAAACTGACGGGCTACCGTAAAATGGCTGAGCACATTGTCGATCTTGTCCGCGACCGCTTAAAAGAAGAGGGCGGCCAGGACTTCGGCGGCTGTAAGACGAAGACGATGCCGATTTCCGGAGGACATGTCGGCGGCTCTAAAAACTTCGAGTCATTTGTGGAAGCAAAGACAAAAGACGGTTTGAAAATCGGTTTATCACAGGAAACAGCTAAACAGTTAGCCATCAGATACGGCTCTAACGTCGAAAATGTATTCAGCCGGATTGAAGGCCTGAAAGATGAAGCGGCAAAACGCCAGATTCCGGTTCACATTCTGGCGGAAGCGGCTTACAGCATTGAAGAAGAGATGGCTGCGACACCTGCTGATTTCTTCGTCCGCAGAACGGGCAGACTGTTCTTCGACATCAAATGGGTGCAGACGTATAAAACGGCTGTGATTGATTACATGAGCGACCGGTTCCAATGGGATGACGAAACGAAAGCGAAACATACCGAGTGGTTAAACACGCTGCTGCACGATGCAGTTGTTCCGCTCGAACAATAATAACCGGAGGGCTGTGCCAAAAAGGCATGAGCCCTTCTTTTTACATAGAGCACTGTGTTAAGTTATCAAGTGACACGGACAGCCGCTTCATATTAAAATATGGTCATAAGCTGAAATTATAGGAGGACGAACATGAGTTGGAGTAAGAGTTACGAACGCTGGAATCAGGCCGAACAATTAGATTCAGAATTGAAAAAATTATTGGCGGACGCAGAAGGAAACGAGCAGCTGCTGGAAGACTTTTTCTACAAAAATCTTGAGTTCGGAACAGGAGGCATGAGAGGAGAAATCGGGCCGGGCACAAACAGAATGAACATTTACACGGTCCGCAAAGCATCCGCCGGGCTTGCTGCGTATATCGCAAAACAAGGAGAAGAAGCGAAAAAAAGAGGCGTTGCGATCGCGTACGACTCCCGTCATAAATCTCCTGAGTTTGCGATGGAAGCAGCCAAAACCCTTGCTTCCCAAGGCATTCAAACATACGTATTTGATGAGCTCCGCCCGACGCCTGAGCTGTCTTTTGCGGTGAGAGAACTGAACGCTTATGCGGGTATCGTCGTGACGGCCAGCCATAACCCGCCTGAATATAACGGATATAAAGTGTACGGCGATGACGGGGCACAGCTGCCGCCGAAAGAAGCGGACATCGTCATTGCAGAAGTGAATGCGATTGAAAATGAATTAACAATTCAAGTTGAAGATGAACAGGCGCTGAAGGAAAAAGGTTTAATTAAGATCATCGGCGAAGAAATTGATACACCCTATACTGAAAAACTGACTTCCATCTCCGTCCATCCCGAGCTTTCGGAAGAAGTCGACGTGAGCGTGGTGTTCACTCCGCTGCACGGCACGGCGAATAAACCGGTACGCCGCGGCCTCGACGCGCTCGGTTACAAAAACGTCACTGTCGTAAAGGAACAGGAGCTTCCGGATCCGGATTTTTCAACGGTCAAATCGCCAAACCCTGAAGAGCACGCGGCATTCGAATATGCCATTAAGCTGGGAGAAGAACAAAACGCCGATATTCTCGTCGCTACGGACCCGGATGCCGACCGTCTCGGCATTGCCGCAAAAAACAGTGAAGGCAAGTATACGGTGCTGACGGGGAACCAGACAGGCGCGCTTTTATTGCACTACCTGCTTTCTGAAAAGAAAAAACAAGGCGTCCTTCCTGAGAACGGCGTCGTCATGAAAACGATTGTTACGAGTGAATTGGGCCGCGCCGTCGCTTCATCATTCGGTTTAGACACGGTTGATACGCTGACGGGCTTCAAATTTATCGGTGAAAAGATCAAAGAATATGAAAAAACCGGACAATACACGTTCCAGTTCGGATATGAAGAAAGCTACGGCTACTTAATCGGCGATTTTGCGCGTGACAAAGATGCAATCCAGGCTGCGCTGTTAGCCGTCGAAGTATGCGCCTTTTATAAAAAGCAGGGCATGTCGCTTTATGACGCGCTGCTGTCCATTTTTAAAGAATATGGATATTACCGTGAAGGCTTGAAGTCATTGACGTTAAAAGGAAAACAGGGAGCAGAGCAGATTTCCGCTATCCTGACTTCATTCCGAAACGATCCGCCGAAGCAGATGGCCGGAAAACAAATCACGCAGGCTGAAGACTATTCAACGGGAAAACGGACTGTATTTGCCGATCATCGTGAAGAAGATATTGATCTGCCGAAGTCAAATGTCCTGAAATATTTCCTTGAAGACGGCTCTTGGTTCTGCCTCCGCCCATCCGGAACGGAGCCGAAAGTCAAGTTCTATTTCGCAGTGAAGGGAACTTCTTTACAAGACAGTGAACAGCGTCTTGCCGCATTATCTGAAGCCGTCATGAAAACGGTGGATGCCATAGTGGAAAAAACGAAATAAACAAAAAACCGCCGGAAGCGATATCCGGCGGTTTTTTTACGCCTCATCCGAAAGTATGAGAGAAAATCATGCTGAAGCAAAGGCAAATACAGATTAGAATTGATATAATATGGATAATTCTGAATGGCCGGAGTGAGGGAGTTTGACGAAAACGACGGTAGAAACCTTAAAAACCTTAAAAGCGATTGCGGAAACCTTAAACCAAAGCCACGATATGAAGGAAGCGCTTGATAAAGTCCTGCGCGAGCTGCTCAGCCTGACCGGGCTGCAGACAGGGTGGATTTTTCTGATTGATCCGGACGGGTCCTATACGCTTGCCGCATCCGCTTATTTACCGCCGGCTCTCGGTCAGCGGGAAAACGCATTAATGTGCAGCGGGGACTGCTATTGTCTGACCAAATTCAGCAATGGCGGATTGACCAAGGCTGTAAACATCATGAATTGTAAACGGATTGAATTTGCGGAACAGACGACGGGCTGCAGCGACACCGAAGGCATTACGCATCATGCGACCGTTCCGCTTGAAGACGGCGGCCGGAAATTCGGTTTATTAAACGTCGCTGCAGGCGAAAAGACGTTTTTCAGCGAAGAAGAACTGCATCTTCTTGAAGGGGTTGCCTTTCAAATCGGAACGGCGATCCAGCGGATGAAACTGGCCGAATTTGCGCAGCAGAATGCTCTGCTGGTGGAACGGAGCAGACTGGCGCAAGAGCTGCATGATTCTGTCAATCAGATGCTGTTTTCCGTCAGCTTAACGGCAAAAGCCGCTAAAAGCTTGACAGATGATGAACGGCTCCGGCAGATGATTACGTTCATCATCCAAGAGCTGTCGCAGGATGCGTTGACAGAAATGAGGACGCTTATTTGGCAGCTGAGACCGGAAAGTTTAACGAAAGGGCTGTATGCGTCGATCAAAAGCTATGCCGCTCTCATCGGTCTGGAAGCCGTCTGTGACATGGAAGATGAACTGAAGCTTACGGATGAACAGGAACACGCGCTTTGGCGGATCGCTCAAGAAGCCTTGAATAACTGCAAAAAGCATGCGGGAACGGACCGGGTTATCATTTCTGCCGTTAAAAAGCCGGATCATGCTGAGCTTCGCATTATCGATCATGGAGCGGGCTTCAGCGCTGATGCGCATGCGGGGCTGCCGTCGCTCGGCATAGCGGGTATGAAAGCGCGCGCCGAAGCAATCGGAGGCCGGTTTGCATTGCAATCTGAGCTTGGCGCCGGTACGATTGTCTCCGTTCGGCTTCCATTTTACGGGATAGGAGGTCTGATTGATGAAAATTGTGATCGCTGATGATCATCACGTTGTCCGCAAAGGATTGCGCTTTTTCTTCGCCACTCAGGAAGATATTGAAGTTGTCGGTGAGGCGTCTACCGGTGCTGAAGCGCTTCAGCAAGCTAAACTAACAAAACCTGACATCGTGTTAATGGATTTATCAATGCCTGATATGGACGGCATTGAAGCGGCAAAAATCGCGGCTGAACGGTTTCCGGACATCAGTATCGTCGTTTTGACGAGCTATTCCGACCCGCAGCATGTCATTCCCGCCCTTAAAGCCGGAGCCAAAGCCTATCAGCTGAAAGACGCCCAGCCCGATGATTTAGTGAAAACACTTCGGGAAGTGTATTCCGGACGGTACCGGCTCTCAGCGGATATTGTGCCTCACGTGCTGACACATATGGTTCAGGAGGATCAGGATAAGGAAAAATATTATCAGCTGACTCCCCGTGAAAAAGATGTTCTTCAAGAAATAGCCAAAGGGAAAAGCAATAAGGAAATTGCCGCAGCTCTGTTTATTTCTGAAAAAACAGTGAAGACCCATGTGTCCAATCTGCTGTCAAAGCTGAATCTTTCAGACCGGACACAAGCGGCATTGTATGCCGTAAAATACAATGTTTCCGGAAAGGCGGTAAACTAAATGAGCATATTAGTGATCAGCGGCACGCCGAGAAAAAACGGGCGGACAAGAATTGCCGCTTCGTATATCAGAGACCGGTTTCAAACCGATTTTATTGATTTAAGCAAAAGTGAACTGCCGCTTTATAACGGTGAAGAAGAACAGAACGATCTGCCCTCAGTGCAAAAGTTAAGGCGGCAGGTGAAAAAGTCGTCTGCCGTCGTCTTATTATCTCCCGAGTATCACAGCGGCATGAGCGGCGCTTTAAAAAACGCCATTGATTTTTTAAGCAGTGACTGCTGGAGATACAAACCGGTGGCCATCATTGCAGCGGCGGGCGGAGGAAAAGGCGGCATGAACGCGCTGGCAAATATGCGGACTGTAATGAGGGGCGTCTATGCAAATGTCATCCCGAAACAGCTGGTCTTAGACCCGATCCACATCGACATGGAGCGCCGGACCGTATCTGAGGATATGGCGGTCAGCCTGAAAGACATGATGGAAGAGCTGAATATGTTTACAAACACGGGAAATCCCGGCGCCTGACGCCGGGATTGTTTTATGTCAGCATGGCTAATTGATCTTCATACGCGAGCTCTGCCGCATGATCAATATACCTGAGAAGGGAATACAGCTCTTTTTCAAGCACCGCATAATCAAGTTCAAAATGATATGCATGCAAAAAGTGCTCAATACGCTTTGATAACAAATCATCTTTCGTACGCACCATCAAAATTAATAAATTGTCCCATTGAGACCTGTGTGTGTAATATAAGGCTTTATCATAATCGGCATGATCCATCTTACGCTTCCCCTTTCAATGAGAAGTTCTCCGTTAGTTTATGCCGCCGAAGCCCGGATGCAACGGGGGAAAAGTTGGTGTCCGTATAAATTGGGCATAGCAATATGAGGGAGACATAAAATAAAAACGCATATCCGTCTCTTCTTTGGACACGCTAAGATTGACAAAAACGACTCAGGAGAACATAAAGATGAAATTCCTTCCATTTGCGCTCGCCCTCTTGTTTTGCGGCATTCTCATTGCCTCAATCGCTGAAAAAGGGCATACAGAACACCTCGATCCATCAGTCGGAAAATGGGAGCAGCTCGCATGGAACCAGCTGGAACGTGAATACAAGGGGGCCGAGCTTACCGATTATTCGTACATGGGCCGTACGAAAGTAAACCGGGAACAGACGAAAGACGTGTTTCGCGTAACGGTGCAAACAAAAAAAGAGACGTTTTCCTCCCGTGCTGAAGTGTATTTTCACCCCGTGACAAAACATGTGATCAGCATTAATATTTTCAGGCTGTAAAAAAAGCTGCACAGCCTTTTCGGCTGTGCAGCTTGTCTGTATCAGAAGAATCGTTTCGCTCCGAGGTAGCGCTGTTTCCAATAGGAATTGTTCATGCTGGAGATGACGACACCCGAATCGTTGGCATTAATAAACTGTCCGTTTCCGAGATAAATGCCGACGTGAGAAGGTCCGGCTTTATAAGTTGAGAAAAAGACAAAGTCACCGACCGCCGGCTGGCTGACTGATGTCATCGTATTCCAGTAGCCTGCGGCTGAAAGTCTGGATACGGAAGTGACCTTATTAAGAACGTAATAAATAAAACCGCTGCAGTCAAAGCCTCTCGGCGTTGTCCCGCCCCATACATACGGTACACCCAGCTGAGCTTTTGCGGCATCGATCATTACATTAATCTTCGCGCTTGTTGAACCTGTGCCGCCTGTGCTGCCGGACTGATTCGGTGTCGTGTTTGACTGCTGTCCTGTAATCGTCAGCTTCTGTCCGATTTGAAGCACATCTGTTTTCAGATTGTTTTTCTCGCGGATCTGCTGGGCGGTTACATTGAATTTTTGGGCGATCACCCATAAAGAATCCCCGCTTTTGACGGTATATGTAGTGGTTTTCCCTGTATCTCCGGACTGGTTCGGAGATGACGGTGAAGACGAAGAGCCGGAAGATGACGTTTTTGTCAGCTTCAGCACTTGTCCGACCCGCAGCATGTCTGACGTCAGTTTATTGATGCTTCTGATTTGCTGAACCGTCATATTGTATGCGTTTGCGATCTTCCAGAGCGAGTCTCCGCTTTTTACTGTATAAGATGATGTTTGCGTCTGGTTTTGATTTTTGTTTGAATTGTCTTTTGACGGCTTGTTTCCCGAAGGAGATGTTCCTTTTATTTTCAGAACCTGGTTTACGTAAATCGTATCCGTTTTTAAGTTGTTTAATACTTTAAGTTCCGCAATGGACATATGAACGCTGTTTGCGATCTTCCAGAGCGAATCGCCGAGTTTGACTTTATATGTCCCGGAAGATGAAGATGACTGATTTTTACTGCTGTTTGAGCTGCTGCCCGGCACGGTTTTTGTCTTGTCGGTGCTTGAGGAAACTTTCCCCTTCACTTGCAGCTTCTGTCCTGCGCGGATTAAGTCGCTTGTCAGACCGTTCAGTTTTTTCAGTTCCTGTACGGACATTTTAAAATCAGACGCGATCAGCCACAGCGAGTCTCCGCTTTTCACCGTATACACACTTGTCGTCTTGCCGCTGTTCTTTGAAGATGGCTTTTTGCTGCCGGAATCTGATTTGCCGTTAGGGATGGTGAGCGTCTGCCCGATGGAAATAACGGTGGATTTTAGATGATTGGCTGATGTAATGGCATCCACGCTTGTATTGTAGTTTTGGGCAAGCTTCCATAATGAATCTCCGCTTTTAACCTTAATCGTTTGTGCTTCTGCCGGTGTTACAGCTAACGCAGACCCGACGATCGCAGATGCAGTCAAACCGACCGCTACCTTTTTTTTCATAGTGAATCTCCCTTTTCCTGCGATGATTTTACTATCCCCATTCGTTGCAGCCGCAAGGTGAGGATAACAGTAATGATAATCTTTATATCGGCACTTGTCTGCAATCATTTATCATATTAGTAGAAATAGTTCTTTTTTCTTATGCAGGCATAAAAAAAGAAGGAATGCGGGCATTCCTTCAGCTTCTGAGCAGTCTCATAATCTCCTCTTTATTTTTGACCAGGTCCCTTAACGTATATTTGTCTAAAACAGCCAGGTAAGCTTGCAGGGCTTCATTCAGCAAATTCTTTAAGTTGCAGGCGGGAGATATGATACAGAGATTTTTTTGGGAGTCAAAGCATTCTACGATGTTGAAGTCGTCTTCTGTATTTCGAACGACTTCTCCAATGTTAATGTCTTCCGGTTTCATTCCTAATCGGATTCCGCCTCCGCGGCCCCGGATCGTTTCCACATACCCGAGCTGTCCGAGACGGTAAATGACTTTCATGAGGTGGTTTTTAGAGATGGAATATGTGTCGGCGATTTCTTTTATGTTGGAAAGTTCTTCGGAATGTCTGGAAGCCAAAAAAATCAAAACGCGTAAAGAATAATCGGTATAGTTCGTTAATTTCATAGAATGACCTCGAAAAAAGAGATTTTGCTTCTGTTACAGTTTATCATATAGGATTTCAAAATGAAAAAAAAGGAATTTGCCCATCAATCTCAAAAAAAAACGTGCGCTCCTTCCGAGCACACGTTTTTTTCGTTTAAGACATCGGCGGTTTACGGTCATCAGCCGATTGATGTTTTTCAATTTTGCGGTCCAACTTCGACAGATAACGGGAAGCAAATTCTTTTCCGCCAAGACCGAATGAAAGTCCGAAGGCAAGCGCGAAACCGCCAAGAATCAGAATAAATGCGGCATTTACGATCGTGTCGGCGACACCGAGCTGATCCAGCGCCATAAAGATTGAGAGCGTGATAATCGTATATTTCGCAAGAGGCGCCAGGAATCTGAATTCTTTTCCGCTCAGCATGCCGACAAGCAGTCTGCTGACAAGCTGTCCGGCCAAAAGCCCGATTCCGAGAATAAATACAGCGGCCAGAACATTAGGCAGGTAAGCGATAATCCCGGTCGCAATGACGACGAGAAATTCAAGATGAACCAGCTGCAGCGCTTCTGCCGTAAAGAGCAGGACGATGATGATCTGCGCAATCATGCCGACAGTTTGAGAAAGCGTAAGCTTCGGACGGTCCGCCTGTTCAAAGCCCATTTTTCCGAGAAGAGAGTCAAAGCCGGCCCGGTGCAGCAGCCCTGATACAATACTGCTTACCCATTTTCCGATCCAGATGCCGGCGATGATCAGCACAATACCGATGATGATATTAGGAAGCATTGTGAAGACCGTGTTCAGCATGGCTGAGGCCGGTTCAGAAATGCCCGCAATATCAAGCCGGTCAAGCGCAGAAATGACCACCGGAATAAAAATCAGCACGTAGACAATCGTTCCGATGATTGCCGACAGGCTTGTATCCTTCAGGTAAATAGAAAGCCCCATACGTGCGGCAAGTCTTTCCGTGCCGATACTCGCCAGAAAGTTTGTGACGATATCACGGACGAGACGGGCAACAAGCCAGCCGATTAAGACAATAAGCGCCGCGGCGAATAATTTCGGTATAAAGGATAACACGCTTTGGATCATATGTGTAAACGGCCCTGATACTCCGCTGATTTGAAGAGCGGACAAGACGCCCGGCAGGAACAGGAGCAAGACGAAATAAAAAACGATTCGTGAAGCGGCCGTAACGGACTTGCTCATCTCCGCCTCTTCAGAAACCATGGTCCATTTTCTGATCCAGCCGTTTGCAGCCAGTTTCATGCCCGCTTTTTTGACGAGATAGCTGAAAAGCGAAGCAGCCGCCCATCCCAAGAGCAGAATCAAACCGGCTTTTAAAATGCTCGGCACAGCCGCCGTTATCGCCGACAGCATGCTGACAAAAGGCGAAGCCACGGTTGTCAGATGCAGAATGTTAAAGAATAGAATAAAAACGATAATTAAAGCGATAAAATAAATGACTTTACTGATGACTTTTTCCGAGGAATAGCGCGCCGGCTTTTTTTCGGCGAACAGCCTGTCGTCGATTTTTGTTTTTTGCAGGCCTTTGTATACGGCTTTTTCAATGATTTTCGCAACGCCCCAGCCGATAAGCAGGACGAGCAATGCAATGATCAGATTCGGCAGTTTGCTGAGATACGTGGTAAGCATGTCTGCTGTGTTCAAGTAGAATCGCTCCTTTTTCTTTTTTTATGGGGTATGGTGTGTGTTTACCCACTTACATATAAAGCAAACGGGACGGATGTGCCGAAAGTTTTCAGACGGAAACCCGCCTGTTATTTCATCTTTTGAGAGGAGGGGTCATACATTATAAATAAGTCCAAGTAGGGGGGATTCGGTTGAACGCGGAGGAGACAAAAGGTTTACAGCGGGCAATTGAGGAAATAACCGACATTGCGAAGGGATTCGGCCTTGATTTCTACCCGATGAGATACGAAATTTGCCCGGCTGAAATTATTTATACATTCGGCGCGTATGGCATGCCGACGAGATTCAGCCACTGGAGTTTCGGTAAACAATTTCACAAGATGAAACTCCATTATGATCTCGGTTTGAGCAAAATTTATGAACTTGTCATTAATTCCAACCCTTGCTACGCTTTTTTGCTGGACAGCAATTCGCTGATCCAAAATAAATTAATTGTAGCCCATGTTCTGGCCCATTGTGATTTTTTCAAACATAACTGCCGCTTTCAAAATACGAACCGGGACATGGTTGAGAGTATGGCGGCTGCGGCGGAGCGGATTAAGCATTATGAAAGAATTCACGGGATAAAAGAGGTGGAGTCCTTTTTAGATGCCATTCTGGCGATTCAGGAGCATATCGATCCGTCGCTCGTCAGGCCGAAGCTGCAATGGAGCGTTGATGACGAAGATGAGGACGAAGAGGAAACTGCGCCATCGCCTTACGATGATTTATGGGGAATGGATAAGCCGAAGCCGGTGAAAAAGAAAAAAGGGAAAAAAGCGTTTCCGCCCCGGCCGGAAAAAGACATTCTGCTGTTTATCGAGGAGCATTCGCGGGAGCTCGAACCGTGGCAGCGAGATATTTTAACCATGATGAGAGAAGAAATGCTGTATTTCTGGCCTCAGCTGGAAACAAAAATCATGAACGAAGGCTGGGCATCCTATTGGCATCAGCGGATTATCCGCGAGCTTGATTTAACTTCAGATGAAGCCATCGAATTTGCGAAACTGAACGCAGGCGTCGTTCAGCCGTCAAAAACGGGAATCAACCCGTATTATTTAGGGCTGAAAATTTTTGAAGACATCGAAGAGCGCTACGACAACCCGACAGAAGAAATGAAAAAAACAGGGGTAAAGCCCGGTTCCGGCCGTGAAAAAATGTTTGAGGTCAGGGAAATTGAATCAGATATTTCTTTTATCCGCAATTATTTGACGAAAGATCTCGTGCTGCGAGAGGATCTGTATTTATTCCAAAAGCAGGGCAGGGACTATAAAGTGATCGACAAGGAATGGAAGGCCGTGCGCGATCAGCTCGTGAACATGCGGGTAAACGGCGGGTTTCCTTATCTGACCGTCAATGATGGGGATTATCTGAAGAATAATGAGCTTTATATTAAGCATTGGTATGAGGGAATTGAGCTTGATCTGAAATATTTGGAGAAGGTGCTGCCGTACTTGTACCAGCTGTGGGGCAGGAGCGTGCATATCGAATCAGTTCTGGAAGATAAGGAAGTGATGTTCTCGTATGACGGCAAAGGAGTGCACCGGAGATATCTGTAAAGAAAAAGGATGCAGGGAAACCCCGCATCCTTTTTTTATTTGCCGTTTTTCAGAATGTGAAAGATCTTTTTAGCCTGATCCGTGTTGTTTAATAGGCCTGTAAAAGATTCTTTTCCCGGGCCGTATGCGTAAACCGGAACTTCTTCGCCCGTATGATCGCCGGTTGTCCAGCCGCTGTTGGTTTTCGCATTAAAGAGCTTAATGATCGCTTTATAGGCGCCCTTGTCCTTATCCTGCTTTGCCGTAGTTTCGATCTGGTTGATTTCGGCTTTTGAGCATTTCAGGCCGGTATAACGCGCAAGCACGGAAGATACGGATTTGCCCGCTTTGATTTGATCAGCCATAAATGCCGGTGTTTTTTTCGCGGCAAGAATCGGTTCAACATGCCAGTTTTTATCGTTATTCGCGCCGATCGTCAATCCGCCGGTCGTATGATCAGCAGTGGCAATGACAAGCGTATGTTTGTCCTTTTTGGCAAATGCGATCGCTGCTTTATACGCTTTTTCAAAATCCTTCATTTCGCTCATTGCGCCGACGATATCATTGTCATGACCCGCCCAGTCAATTTGGCTGCCTTCGACCATTAAGAAAAACCCTTTTTTATTCTTATTCAGTCTGTCGATCGCCGCTGTTGTCATGTCTTCTAATGAAGGCACGTCGTTTGAGCGGTCGATTGCTTTGGCGAGTCCGCCATCGGCAAACAGGCCGAGAACGTTTTTATTGCGGTCCTTTTTAAGTTCCTGTTTTGATGTCACGTAGCTGTATCCCGCTTTTTTGAAATCCTTCGTTATATTGCGGTCTTTACGGATAAAGTTTGATTTGCCGCCGCCGAGGAGTACATCCACTTTCTGCTTTCCGTTGATGCGGTCATCAAAGTAGCTGCTGGCGATTTCATCCATATTTTTTCTTGATTTGTTATGCGCGCCGAAAGCCGCAGGGGTGGCGTGGGCAATCTCTGAAGTTGCGACAAGTCCGGTGGATTTGCCTCTTTGTTTCGCTTCTTCGAGGACAGATTTTACCCGCTTTCCTTTTTTATCGACTCCGATCGCTGCGTTATACGTTTTCACGCCGGTGGCCATTGCCGTGCCGGCCGCCGCGGAATCGGTGATAGTGGAATCAGGATCATTAGGATAAGTCATCATCATGCCGGTGAGATTGGGGTCAAATGCAGTCAGCTTCATGCCGTCTGAAGGCTTTCCTTTGTTAATGACCGAACGGTAGGCGTTCATGTATGGCGCTCCCATTCCGTCTCCGACCATGAAGATGACGTTTCTGATCTCATTTTTGTCAGGCTGTTTTTTTGCCGCAGCCTGTTCGGAGTGCTGAAATCCCGCACCCGCAATCAAACCGGCTGTCAGCACGGATACGGCTGCCGCCGGCAGAAGTTTTGACCGAACCTGTTTAAATAGACTCATTCTCAAATCGTCCTCCTTTAATCGTGGTCTGCATGTCTAATGGTAGGGGATGTTTGTAAAGAACGCCTGTCCCTCCTGTAAATTTCAGGTGAAACATTGTTAGAAATGTAAATTCTCAAGTAAGGTTATGTTTTCAAGAAAAAGTAAAAATCATTCACTATTTCAAAAAAGATGAGGGTTTTTTTAACAAGGGGTAATGTGGAAAATAAATATCTTTATTTTCCAAAACACGAGGATCACAGGAAAAAAACATGACAAAAAGACTCTTTTTTCGTCACGTTTGAAATCAAATTGAAATATTTAATACCCTTAAAAACTTTTTTTAAAAACGAATTAGTAAGAAATTTGTCACGGGAAGTCAAGTCTATTTCTAGTGGAAATTGAACCTTATAATAGGAAACAGATAAAAACTTTAAAAAAGAGACTTATAAAATAGATAGAATTATTCAGGGAGGAAAAAATGAAAAAGCAACTTGTTACAGCAACGACGGCAGTGGTTTTAGGGACGACTTTGTTTGCGGGTGCGGCATCTGCGCAAACAATTAAGGTAAAAAAAGGCGATACATTATGGGGACTTTCAAATCGGTACGGAACGTCAATTAATTCCATTAAATCTGAGAATAAATTAAAATCGGATATCATTTACATCGGCCAGAAGCTTTCGATCAATGGTAAATCATCTTCAGGTTCAAATTCGGGCAGCAAGTCATCGTCGTCTACATATAAAGTCGTAAAAGGCGACAGCCTTTGGAAAATTGCGAATAAATATAAAATGACGGTAAACCAATTGAAAAGTTTAAACGGTTTAAAAACGGACCTGATCCGCATCGGACAAGTTCTTAAAGTAAAAGGATCAACTTCCGGTTCAGCGTCTTCAGGATCTTCGTCATCAAAGAAGCCTTCATCCAGCCATAATATTGCACAGACGAGCCTGAATGTAAACAAGCTGATTTCTGATGCGCAATCTTTAATCGGCACGCCGTATGTATGGGGCGGAACAACGACTTCCGGCTTTGACTGCAGCGGATTTATCTGGTACCTGCTGAACAAACAGACGAGTGTCGGAAGAACAAGCACTGCGGGTTACTGGAGCTCAATGAAGAGCGTGTCCAGTCCGTCTAAAGGCGACTTCGTCTTCTTTACAACCTATCAGGCCGGCCCTTCACACATGGGCGTGTACATCGGAAACAACAAGTTCATCCATGCCGGTTCTGACGGCGTCGCAACAAGTGATCTGAATAACAGCTACTGGAAGCCGCGCTACCTGGGCGCGAAAAGATTCTAGCAGCCAGAAAAACCCGTTCATCAGAACGGGTTTTTTATTTAGACGGAACAGCGCTCCATTTGTTTCACCTAAAAATGAAAATGTGATAAAAAATCTAAAAAGGTTTTCTTTTTTTCATTTTCATGGAGGGCGATGGCGTAGGCGCCCGCGCTCGGCATCTGGGCGAAATCGCACGGGATTTCTATCATGCTGCCTTCGGCGAGTTCGGCCCGTACCGCTGACAGCGGCAGAAATGAGACGCCCAGCCCCTCTTTAATAAATCGTTTCGTAATATGCGTCTGTGTCACCTTCATCGTTCTGACAAAGGGGAACTGTATTCTGACCTGACGGAGCAAATCATCCCAATAGTCAGGATGGTTATGGGTCAAAAGCAGGTATCGTCCGAGCAGGTCTTTCACTTCATCCGCTTTCCCTGATCCTGGTTTACGGCCGGGGGGCACGACGAGCACAACGGGGTCATTGTACAGGGGACGGCATGTGAGGGAAGATGATTGCACCTTTAAGCAGCTCAGTCCGATATCGGCTGAGCCGTTTCTGATTTGAGTGGCGATTTCTTCCGATTCGTAAATGGTAACCGTCATCTCGGTCTCTTTATTGTCCTCTGTGTAACGCTTCATGACAGACGGAAGAACGGTGTCGGCGATAAGCGGCGAAACAGCGAGCGTCAGCGTGTGGAAGTAGCCTTGACGCACCCTGTGCAGCTCCGCCATGCTGTTTTCATAGTCTTCCAAAAGCCTCATGGCAAACGGAACGTATGCTTTTCCTTCCTCAGTCAATTGTATTTTCCGGCCGCTTCGCTGAAACAGCTTACAGCTGATTTCTTTCTCTAATAATTTTATATGAACGGTGACGGTCGGCTGGGATAAAAAAAGTGTTTCCGCCGTTTTTCTGAAATTCTCATATTTTGCTGCGGTGACGAAGGTGTGAAGCCATTTAAAATCCATAGATGCACTCCTCTGATTAAAAGTTTTAATTAATTCCCTTAAAAATATTCATTATTTTTTAAATATTATATTTACTATAATAACAGAAAGAGGATAAGGGGGAATGAAATTGATTTATCATGGATTAAAAGGAATTACTTGTGCAGAAACGGCGATCAGCCACATTGACGGAGAAAAGGGGCATTTGATATATCGCGGATATAACGCGAAGGATATCGCGCTCCAATCCAGTTTTGAAGAAGCGGCGTATCTCATCTTAAACGGAACGCTTCCTGATGAGCAGCAATTGCTTGCGTTTCAAGAAAAACTTGCAGCCGAGCGCGGGCTGCCGAAACATCTCATCGACCTGCTGGAAACGCTTCCGGACGATATGGACGATATGGCGGTGCTGAGAACAGCTGTTTCAGGTTTGGGGACAGATTCATTTACATATCCGCCTAAGCCGGAAGAAGCGATTAAACTGATTGCCGTCACACCGACGATTATTGCGTACAGATACCGCCGTAAACAAGGGCAGGAAGCACTGCCGCCTGAGGCGCGATACGGGCACGTTGAAAACTATTTGTACATGCTGACCGGCAGGCAGCCGTCCGAAGCTCAAAAGAAAGCGCTTGAAACGTATATGATTCTGGCGATGGAGCACGGGATGAATGCATCGACTTTTTCAGCGAGAGTCACCGTTTCCACTGAATCCGACTTAGTGTCTGCCGTCACTTCCGCACTGGGCACGATGAAAGGGCCGCTGCACGGAGGCGCGCCTTCCGGTGTAACGAAAATGCTTGAAGACATTGGACAAAAAGAAAACGCAGAAGCATATTTGACAGCGAAGCTTATGAGGGGAGAGCGCCTGATGGGCTTCGGGCACAGAGTATACAAAACAAAAGATCCGCGGGCGGAAGCATTGCGCATAAAGGCTGAAGAGGTGGCCGGAAATGATCCGTCGCTTGATTTGGCGCTTTATGTGGAGAAGGAAGCCATCCGTTTATTAGAGCAATATAAGCCGGGACGGAAGCTGTATACAAATGTAGAATTTTACGCGGCGGCTGTCATGCAGGCTATTGATGTGGATAATGCTTTGTTTACGCCGACTTTCTCGGCAAGCCGAATGGCGGGCTGGTGCGCACACGTGCTTGAACAGTCAGCTGACAACATGATTTTCAGGCCGTCTGCGCAATACACCGGAGCCTTTCCCGAAACGGCTCAGCAGCTTTAAGCACCGGCATATTTGTCCGTTTAGTGATCCGCACTCCGTGGTATCGTCTCAGTAATACCAAATGCAGGAGTGTGAGAACATGAATCCGATGGACAGACAGACAGAAGGTCAAAAACCGCAGGTGCAAAACCGCCAGCCCGGCACTGAGTCAGAAATGGAGCCGAAACCGCTCTTGGAGGACCCGGATGTAAAAGGATCGGGCAGACTAAAAGGAAAAGTCGCCGTCATCACGGGCGGAGACAGCGGCATCGGCGCAGCGGCTGCGATTGCTTACGCGAAGGAGGGAGCGGATCTTGCCATCCTGTACCTTGACGAACATGCCGATGCCGAGAGAACGAAAAAGCGTGCGGAAGAATGCCAGGCCGATTGCCTGTTAATTCCGGGAGACGTCGGGGATGAGGCCCATTGTCAGAAGGCGGTCCGGCAAGTCTTAGATCACTACGGAAAAATTGATATTCTTGTGAATAATGCCGCTGAGCAGCATCCGCAAAACGGGATCCTTGATATTACGGCTGAACAGCTGGAGAAGACCTTCCGCACAAACATGTTTTCCATGTTTCATATGACAAAGGCTGTGCTGCCTCATCTGAAAAGAGGGAGCGCCATTATTAACACAACATCTATTACCGCTTATCAGGGCGATACATCATTGATTGACTATTCGTGCACGAAAGGCGGCATCGTTTCCTTTACACGTTCGATGGCGATGTCATTGGCCGATCAGGGGATCAGGGTAAATGCAGTGGCCCCGGGCCCGATCTGGACCGCTTTGATCCCTGCGACGTTTACTGAAGAAAAGGTGGAAAAGCACGGTCTGGATACCCCGATGGGAAGACCGGGACAGCCTGCTGAACACGCCGGAGCTTACGTACTTTTGGCTTCAGACGAATCTTCCTATATGACAGGGCAGACCATTCATGTAAATGGAGGCAGATTTATTTCAACATAATCCTTAAGTCTTATCCCGCACTTTTAAAAGTGCGGGATTTTTATTTATTTCTATATAATGTTAAAAAAACGCTGTCGTCAGGTCGATCGTGAATTCAAAGATGATAATAGGCGTTAACCCGCTGTAATAACGGGACGTTTTCCCATTCATGTTCTGTTTTGTTCATACAATAAATTTAATATATAGAATTTTCAAAAAAGTTATTTTCATTTTTTTATTTTTCGTTATAATATGATGTAGGAGAAAGGAATGATGTGCTGAAACATTTCATGCGAAAAATAAGAATTTAGTCATTATCGTTATTTTTATCTGAATATTCTAACATAAGAGATTGATATACAAGGAGTGAAGCAGATGAAGGGGAGCATATTCAGAAAGAAAAGCATTCAGGACCTGCTTGCCGCAACGGGCGGCGAAAAGTCGCTGAAAAGAGAGTTGGGGGCCTTTGATCTGACCCTTCTCGGGATAGGAGCCATCATCGGAACGGGTATTTTTGTTTTAACCGGAACAGGGGCAGTTACGGCGGGACCTGGGCTGACCGTTTCATTTGTCATAGCCGCTTTAGCATGTTTATTTGCGGCTTTGTCATATGCTGAATTTGCTTCAAGCGTCCCGGTTTCAGGTTCCGTCTACACATTTACTTATGCGACATTGGGTGAACTTCTCGCGTTTATCATCGGATGGGATTTAATCTTGGAATATATGCTCGCCGTCAGCGCGGTTTCGGTCGGCTGGTCCGGTTATTTTCAATCATTTTTGGCGGGATTCGGCATCCATCTTCCGACCGCATTGACGGCCGCTCCGGGTTCTGTTAAAGGCATAGTCACATTCTTTAATCTTCCGGCATTTGTTATTGTACTTGCGATTACATTCCTTCTCTACTTAGGCATTAAGGAATCGAAGCGGGTCAATAATATTATGGTAATTCTGAAAATTCTGGTTGTTTTATTATTTATCGCCGTTGCGGCCGTATATGTCAAACCGCATAACTGGCAGCCGTTTATGCCGATGGGGTTCGGCGGTGTTTTCAGTGCCGCGGCGCTCGTTTTCTTCTCCTTTATCGGTTTTGACGCCGTCTCTTCCGCCGCAGAGGAAACGAAAAATCCGGCGAAGGATCTGCCGAAAGGAATTATTTTTTCATTAATCGTCTGCACCGTGCTGTATGTGACCGTATCGGCGATTATGACGGGCGTTGTACCGTTTGCCGGTTTTGAAGGCGTTGACCATCCCGTTTCTCTCGTCCTGCAGATGGCGGGTCAGAATTGGGTGGCCGGGATTATTGATATCGGCGCAGTGTTGGGAATGACGACGGTGATGCTCGTCATGCTGTACGGCCAAACGAGGGTGATGTTTGCCATGTCCCGTGACGGTTTAGTGCCGGGGGCGCTTTCAAAAGTCCATCCGAAGCATAAAACGCCGCACGTGGTGACGTGGGTGTTCGGTATTCTGTCGGCATTGCTGGGAGCGCTCGTCCCGCTTGATGAACTGGCGAAGCTCGTAAACATCGGCACGCTCGCCGCGTTTGTCATGATTTCCGTGGCGGTTATCGTGCTGAGAAAGAAACAGCCTGATCTGCCGAGAGCTTTTAAATGTCCGGGAGTTCCCTTTATTCCGATATTGTCCATTCTGTTCTGCCTGTTTTTGATTATTAACCTTGGCGCCGCCACTATCATCCGTTTCTTTATCTGGCTGATCATAGGTCTGGTGATTTATTTCTTATATTCGAGAAAGCATTCGAAATTAAACGGATAATTGGCAAAAGGAGCGGTATCTGCCGCTCCTTTTATGTTTTTCAGAATAGTGAAACATATTGAAATGGGCTTAAGTTATCGCGGCGAATAAGGGATAATATAGGGCGGAAGGGAAGTGGAAAGTGGTGTCTGACCAAAAAAGGGTTCAATGGGCCTCAAAAATAGGATTTATTATGGCCGCCGCCGGTTCGGCGATCGGCCTGGGAGCCATTTGGAAGTTCCCTTACGTAGCGGGTACGAACGGGGGAGGCGCTTTTTTTCTTGTATTCGTCCTCTTTACCGTGCTTTTAGGCTATCCGCTTTTGCTCGGTGAATTTATTTTCGGAAGGCGGAGCCAGACAAATGCGATTGATGCCTACAAACAAGCCGCGCCGAAGTCGGTATGGCACCTTACGGGTTATGTGGGTGTGGCGGCCTGTTTTTTAGTTTTGTCTTTTTACAGTGTTGTCGGCGGGTGGATTTTGCTCTATGTGCTGAAAGCCGTTACCGGTTCTTTATCCGGGCTCACTCAGGAGCAGTACGGCACGGTATTCGGGACGGTCATTGAAAATCCGCTCCAGACTCTCGCCGCGCAGCTGGTATTTATGATCATGACGGTAGCGGTCGTCGCAAAAGGCGTGCAGAAAGGGATTGAACGTGTCAGTGCGGTGCTGATGCCGATTTTATTCGTGCTGTTTCTGCTGCTTGTGCTGCGTTCTGTCACGCTTGATCATGCCGTTGAGGGAATTAAATTTTTATTGGTTCCGCACTTTGAAGATTTGACGCCGGAATCCATTCTTTATGCTTTAGGACAGGCGTTTTTTACATTAACGCTCGGCGTATCGGTCATGGTGACGTACAGTTCGTATCTGCCGAAAACCCAAAACCTTCCGGGATCGGCGGGTTCCATTGTTATCATGAATGTGCTCGTCACGCTGTTTGCGGGACTGGCCATTTTTCCGGCGGTTTTTTCGTTCGGCTTTAAACCGGATGAAGGGCCTACACTGCTGTTTACCGTACTGCCGGCTGTGTTTGACCGGCTGCCGTTCGGCTCGCTGTTTTTTATCAGCTTTCTGGCGGTCTTTTTCTTTGCCGCACTGACTTCGGCCTTTTCGATGGTGGAAATTATCGTGGCGACTGTAGGGAAAGGTGATGAAACGAAAAGGAAGAAGCTGTCGTGGACAAGCGGTCTGCTCATTTTCTTAGTCGGAATTCCGTCGTGTTTATCATACGGTGTTCTCAGTGATGTTCATTTGTTCGGAAAAACGTTTTTTGATCTGGCGGATTTCACAGTGAGCAATGTGCTGATTCCGCTCGGCGCTTTATTAATATCAATCTTCATCCCGCTGAAAATACCGAAGCGGGAGCTGTTCGCCGAGATGAAAAGCGGTTCCGCCATCGGCTATCGTTTCTTTCAGCTGTGGTATTTCCTTCTGAAATATCTCGTGCCGCTGGCTATCATCGTCGTATTGCTGCATTTAATCGGCGTTCTTTCATTTTAAAAAAACAGGCCCCGTAAAAAGGGCCTGTTTTTATTTTATGGTTAAAAACCGAATTGCAGATTCGTATCAACGGCAACGATCGTATATACACAGACAATGACGAAAAGGTTGAGGATGACGCCGAGCAGCCCCGGGCCCGTCCGGCCTTTTTTAATAAACAGCTCAATGATGCCGAACGGCACGGCGGCCATCGCAAACGGCAGCATCTGATAAGAATAGAAAGTTACATTGCTGATGATTGCCACGTTCAACAGCAGCAGCGACAAAATCGCGGTACCGACTGATATCCAGCCGAAAACATTATGCTCTTTAAAAATTCTTACCAATTCCATAATTCCACCTCACCGATGTTTGCTGCTTTTACTGTTTTGTTTTTCAGCAGACGTTCGATTTCTTTTGTCGGCCCCGTCACGACAGAGCCGTATACATTCATTCCGTGATGTTCGACATAGTCGATTCTGCTGCTCAGGTTCATGTCTTTGCGTTTCGATATCGCATGCGCCCATTTTTTATGGCGGGACATAAATTCAAGAGCGCTGGTGAATTGTTCTCGGTCTGTCTGTCCCTGCGCTTCAAAAGAGGAAGCCATCTTAGAATCTTTCCCGGGAAATCCTAACGGCTCGGCATAAGGACTGTCTTTCAGATTTTTCTCCGTTTCAACCGCGTTCCATAAAAACTTCACATCGTATTTTTTAAAGGCTGAATATACTTGGGAAGAAGGGTAGGCCCGGTCATAGGAAAGATAGACCTCAGCCACGCTGCCTTCAGGCAATTTTTTTAATGTCTGTCCGGCTTTGTCGACCGTACGTTTCTTTAAGCCGGAAGGATGGGCGAAATAATGCTTTGCCTGTGCCGCGTCTAAATCATAGTAGTTCACGGCAGGCGATTTGACCGTATCTAAAAACATTTCAATCCGTTCTCCGCCGACGGATTTCGTTTTTGTGCCGATCTGCTTTTGCAGCGGAAATTCCGTATTCATTCCAAACAGCTTCACCTGGCTTTTCAGCCCGGAGGTATCGACGAGGACGTTCGGCATTGTGGTCGCCACCGTCACGGCCGCGGTCTCCATTAATTGATTACCGGTGCTTTCTTTTCCTCCCAAACCGTAATAGAGGTAGCTTCCTAAAGTGCAAAGCGGCAAAATCATCAAAGTGGAGATGACGGCGAGAACTGAAATCCGCAAATACGATTTGCGTTTTCCGTATGATAAAATGGCTTTCTGTTTTTCGGGGCTGATGCCGACGTCCCATTCCCGGTCGTCCTGCATTTCGCTTTCAATCAGCTCCTGATAGACTTCCAGCTTTTCCAGCTCTTCTTCAAAGGCGGCCATTTCCCGGTCGCTCATTTCTCCATTTTTGTATTGGTAAAAACGCTTTTTAAATTCTTCATTCATCATTAACACCTCTATTATAAAGTGCTTTCAGCCGCTGTCTGGCACGAAATAAAACACTTTTAAAATTAGCCTCTGAAATATTCATAATATGGGATGCTTCTTTGTAATTCAGTTCTTTTAAATAATACAGTGTTAAGGCCTCCCGATAATTGTCGGGAAGTTCGGACATATACCCTGTCAGCACTTCCTTGATTTCAATCTGATGAGCCGGGCTTTGCACAGCCGTCTGAAAAAGGCTCCCAATTAAGTCATCGGAAATGGTCACTTCCTTCTTATGTTTTCTGACATAATCTATAAACGCATTTCTCGCCACTTGAAAAAGCCATGGCTTTACTTTGCTGTGGTCGTAGGAGTGAATGTGTATGTATGCCCTCATAAAGGTTTCCTGCAGCAAATCTTCAGCGAGATGCTTGTCTTTAGTCATGGAGAGCAGGAACCGGTAAACATCATTCATATACATTTGGTAAATTTCATCGATCGTCACTGCCTTTTCTCCCCTCTATGTTATACACGCATAAGAAAGGTTTAAAGTTGCACGTTCCATGCAAACGGCTTAATTTCATTTTCACCTCATCAAACACCATTTCTCTATAGTACCCAAAATCCGTCATAAAAGATAGAGATCGGCGGAGGAAAAATATATTTATTAGTACCAGGTAATAAAAAATATTGTTATAATAGAGAGAGAACACTTTTGATCATTACAACAAAGGAAGTGCGTTATGTATAAGTTTTGTGCAAATGCCATCAAATTCATTCTTTCTCTGCGCGGAGGAGTCAAAGTATACAATAAAGAGAATCTTCCGTCTGATAAAGGATTCGTTATCGCGTGCACGCATGCGGGCTGGGTGGACGTCCTTACGCTCGGAGTCGGAATATTGCCTCATCAGATTCATTATATGGCGAAAAAAGAGCTGTTTCAGAAAAAGTGGGTCGGAAGTTTTTTGAAGAAGATTCACGCGTTTCCGGTTGATCGTGAAAATCCTGGTCCGAGCAGCATTAAAACGCCGATTAAGCTTCTGAAGGAAGGGAAGATTGTCGGGATTTTTCCAAGCGGCACGAGAACTTCTGAAGACGTCCCGCTGAAAAGAGGGGCCGTGACTATCGCCCAAATGGGGAAAGCGCCGCTCGTTCCGGCCGCATACAGCGGACCGTCTGCGGGAAAAGAACTGTTTAAAAAGGGAAAAATGCGGCTTATCATCGGCAAGCCGATTTTTTTGGAGGACTTTGCCGACCTTGCGCCGAAGGAGAGGCTTGCGGCCATGACAGAAGAGCTGAATGCCAGAATTAAAGACCTTGAGAAAAAATTGGAACAAATGTAAACAAAAAAGCTTGCCGTCTGTATCAGACGCGCAAGCTTTTTTTGGTTATGCTTCTTTTTGTTCAGCGGTTTCCAGCAGTTCATCAAACGCCAGTTTTTTCACTTCGATATATGCGACGTGATGGCCGTCAATTTCATTAATAATAAATTCACAGCCTTCTTCGATAATCGAGTCGTATTGTTCGACGTCGTATTTCTGTGTAAGGAACCAGCCGCCGATAGTGTCGACTTCGTCATTTTCCAAATGGATGCCGAGCAGTTCGTTCACTTGATCAATCAGAACCTTACCGTCAAGCATGTAATGGCCGTCGCCGAGTTTGCGGATTTCGTTGATTTCATCTATATCAAATTCATCACGGATTTCCCCGACGATTTCTTCGATGATGTCTTCAACGGTGACAAGTCCCGCGGTTCCGCCGTATTCGTCCGACAGAATCGCCATATGAACCCGCTCCTTCTGCATTTTCACAAGCAGGTCGTGAATCGGTGCCGACTCAATTACATGGATGATCGGATTGACAAATTCAGTAATCGGCGAGTCGACTGATACCTCGCCGCTGATGCAGGCGGTCAGCACTTCTTTAATGTTAATGACGCCGATAATATTATCTTTGTCACCCTCTTCGACAGGGTAACGGGTATATTTTTCAATCTGAATGATGTCCATCATTTCAGAAATTTTGATATCATGCGGCAGACTGACGATTTCCGTACGCGGAATCATGATTTCTTTTGCAAGTCTGTCGTCAAATTCAAAGATTTTGTTCACGTATTTAAATTCAGACTGGTTGATTTCACCGCTTTTATAGCTTTCCGATAAAATGATGCGCAGCTCTTCTTCAGAGTGGGCAAGCTCGTTTTCTGACACCGGCTCCAGGCCGAACATCTTCGTTAAAAGACGGGCGGAGTTGTTCAGAAGCCAGATAAACGGGAACATGATGCGGTAAAACCAAATGAGCGGTTTTGAAAACAGCATCGAAACGGCTTCCGCTTTTTGGATGGCGACTGTTTTCGGCGCTAATTCTCCGACGACCACGTGTAAAAACGTAATGACCGCGTAGGCGAGAATAAATGAAATAATGTGCGATAATGAGCTTGGTACATTTATCTTTGTGAAAAGCGGATGAAGCAGGCGTTCAATCGTTGATTCGCCTAAGACACCAAGACCAATTGAAGTCAATGTTATGCCGAGCTGGCACGCTGATAAATACTCATCTAAATGCGTGGTCACTTTTTTGACACCGATTGCGGCTTTATTTCCTTCTGCTATAAGCTGGTCAACCCGTGAGCCTCTGATTCTGATTATCGCAAACTCAGATGCTACGAAAAATGCCGTCAGCGCGATTAAAACCGCGACTAAAATCAAATTCACAATGTCCAATTAGAACCTTCACTCCTTTTGGGAAGATGAAGGTAACACCTCCTGTTAGTAAGATAATGGTTTAACTTAACAGCAGCATAAATGATTGAAGCACTGCAAGCTTTTCAGGAGCCAGCTTTTTTTTCAGCTGTGCGCGCTCCTCTGGTTCAAGCTTTTCAAACCGATGCAAGATCCCGGAGATGTTTTGATTCATGTGATCAATTTCCGATGCCAGATTTCCAATATCGTCAGGCAAGGCTGAAGAGGGAAACTGGTTCTCCAGTCGGTCTTTTATATCAGACAGGGCCAATCGCTGCTTTTTACAAGCGACTATAAACTTTAACCGGTTGAGTGCAAGTGTATCGTAGTAACGATAGTTTGAACAAGACCTGCCAGGCTTTAAAAGCCCGAGGTTTGTGTAGTAATCCACCGTGCGTTTCGTTACACCGGCAAGCTCTGCTAATTCACTGATGCGATAAGTCTCAGCCCCATCTAAATCCCTCCCCAACCATCACGTTATAGTTATGAGAATAGTTTAATATATGAAGGGGAGTTTGCACAAGTTTATTGTTTTCCGTCTTTCTCTTGAAACCGGGCGGCATGATCCTGAAAAAGCGTTGACTGCGCTATGTAAATCTTTCATAATCATTGTAAATAGAAACGGCAGAAAAAGACAGAAGGGACAGATGACAATGAGCGGTTTATCACGGGAAGTGACAGAAAATCTGGAGAAAGGATCATGGATACGCAAACTATTTGATGAAGGCGCGCGGCTGAAAAAAGAATTCGGCGCCGATAAGGTGTTTGACTTTTCTATAGGAAATCCGGTTGCGGAGCCTCCGGAAACATTTAAAAAGGCGCTTTGCGAAGCGGCTGAAACAGGACGGCACGGATATATACAAAACCAAGGGCTTCCTGAGGCGAGAGAGAAGGTTGCGGGCTTTTTGTCAGAGCGGTTCCAGACTGAAATTTCTGCCAGACATACAGTGATGACGGTCGGAGCCGGCGGAGCGCTGAATGTTGCGCTCAAGAGCATATTGAACCCGGAGGAAGAAGTCATCCTTCTGGCGCCTTATTTTGCGGAATACAAAGCGTATGTTGAAAATTACCGCGGCAGACCCGTCATCTGTCCGCTGACTGACTCATTTGAGATTGATATTGAAGCGGTGAGAGAAGCGATCACTCCCCGTACGAAAGGGCTGATCGTCAATACGCCGCATAATCCGACGGGAACGGTGCTGAGCCAGAAAAATCTTAATGAATTGGGCGCCTTACTAAAAGAAGCCGAGGAACGGAACGGACAAAGCATCTTTATTTTATTTGACGAACCATACAGCCAGCTGATCTACGGCGAAGAGCAGGCGAATCCGTTTCAGGCGTATCACCGCGTGATTTTAGTCAGTTCGTTCAGTAAAGATCTCGGCATTGCGGGGGAAAGGCTTGGGTATATCGCAGTTGACGCCCAAATGCCTGAGGGGGATCTTCTGACGGATGCGTTCGTTTTCTGCAACCGGACGCTCGGTTTTGTAAACGCTCCGGTCATGATGCAGCGCGCCGTGGCGAAAATGGATGATCTTTCGATTGACGCTGAACCTTACCGTAAGCGCAGAGACCTTATGGTGGACATCCTCACAGAAGCCGGTTTTGAATTTGAAATGCCGAAGGGAGGCTTTTTCGTTTTTCCTAAATCACCGATTGAAGACGAGGTGGCATTCTGCATGCATGCCGCACAGAAATACAAACTATTGATCGTACCCGGCAGCGGATTTGGAAGAAGCGGCTATTTCCGCCTATCTTTCAGCGTGCCTATAGAACAGATCAGACAGTCGCGGGACATTTTCAAAGCGCTGTATCAAGATTTTTCTTCATAGCTTCCAATACATATAGATGGGAGAACGGGCAAATGTCGAGGAGAAGTGTTGGCACGTCAGACATCAGCATTACAGGAATCGGGGTCTTAACCGCGGTCGGACAGGGCAAAGAGGCGTTTCTTGATGCGCTTATGGAAGGGCGGCACGCCTTTGATGTGATGAAACGCCCCGGCCGGCAGAAGGGCAGTTCGTTTATCGGCGCGGAGCTTAGCGAATTAACGCCGCAGGATGCACTGTCGAAACGATTGTACCGAAGGGCTCCATTATCAGGAAAGGCGGCGCTTATCGCTTTATATGAAGCATGGCATGACGCTCAATTAGACGGTGCTGATCACAGCCGCACCGGTCTGATCGTCGGCGGCTCGAATACGACGCAGCGCGAACTGCTGCAGACCTTTGAGAAAAACGGAGAAACGCCGCAATTTGTAAATCCGGTGTACGGGCTTTCTTTTATGGATACTGATCTATCAGGGCTTTGCACCGAGCAATTCGGGATAAAAGGGCCGGCCTTTACGGTCGGCGGCGCGTCGGCAAGCGGCCAGGCGGCGGTTATCCAAGCTGTCCAAGGAATCAATGGAGGCCTGTTTGACCGCTGTATCGTGATCGGGGCGCTGGCCGATCTGTCGTATATGGAGTGTCACGCTCTCCGCTCATTGGGAGCAATGGGCACTGATCAATTCGCTGAACATCCTGAAGCCGCCTGCCGCCCGTTTGACCGGCATACGGACGGTTTTATATTCGGAGAAGCATGCGGGGCGATTGTGCTGGAACGCGCTGAATCTGCCGAACAGAGGGGCGCGCGTTCGTGGGCCGGCTTAAAGGGCTGGGGGATGGCTTCTGATGCGAACCGCAACCCGAATCCTTCAGCAGAGGGCGAAATGACGGTGATCCGCCAGGCACTGGAGCGGGCCGGTCTTTCAGCAAAAGAAATTGATTACATCAATCCCCACGGCACCGGTTCGCCGATCGGAGATAAAACTGAGTGCCGGGCGCTTTCTGAAAGCGGTCTGGCCCACGCGCGGATTAATGCAACAAAATCGATCACCGGACACGGCCTGAGTGCGGCCGGAACGGTGGAAATCATTGCCGCACTATTGCAGATGCGGGAATCCAAGCTTCATCCGACCCGCAATTTAACGGAGCCGATTGACGATTCGTTTCAGTGGGTGACCGACGGGCCGAGCGCCCATACCGTACATCATGCGTTGAGCTTAAGCATGGGATTCGGGGGGATTAATACGGCGCTTTGTTTAGAAAATCATTTCCGAAGCAGATAACGGCAGTCTTCTTTTTTGAAGGCTGTTTTTTATATGATAAAAAATCTGAAAATGATGAAAGAATGGAGTTATGATACAATAAAATATACAAATGACAATCATGCTTTGACTTAGGAGGTGGCAGGATGGGGCCCTCTGTGTAGTCAATCGCCCATTTCGTTCCTCTCGCTTAAGAAAAAACGATGAAATCAGGAGGTGACGTCCTTATCCTTCAATTCGGGATAAGGTGAAATGGACGATATTGACAGTTTGATTTTAATCGGTGTGCTCATTGCGTTAACGGCGTTTTTCGTGGCGAGTGAATTTGCGATCGTCAGAGTGAGGAGATCCAGAATCGATCAGCTCATCTCAGAAGGGAACAGACGGGCAGTGCTCGCAAAGCGTATCATTATGGATCTTGATGAGTATTTATCCGCCTCGCAGCTCGGCATTACACTGACTTCTATTGGGCTCGGCGTACTGGGAGAGCCTGCATTTGAGCGGATGCTTCATCCTGTGTTACAGAGTATGGGGCTGCCGGATTCTGCTGAGCATGTGATTGCTTTTGCTGCGGCGTACGGGCTGATTACGTTTTTACATGTCGTCGTCGGTGAGCTTGCGCCTAAAACGGTTGCGATTCAAAAAGCGGAAAAGCTGACGCTATGGATTGCCGGGCCGCTTCGGTTATTTTACGTGTTCATGTTCCCGTTTATTTGGGTCTTAAACGGCTCCGCGAGGATTTTAACCGGTCTGGCCGGATTAAAGCCGGCATCTGAGCATGAAGGCTCCCATTCTGAAGAAGAGCTGCGGATCCTGATGTCAGAAAGTTTAAAAAACGGAGAAATCAATCCGTCCGAATATACATTTGTGAATAAAATTTTTGAATTTGATAATCGGATCGCCAGGGAAATCATGATTCCGAGAAAAGAAATCGCCGCTGTTTCCACTGATATGACCGTACCGGAAATGCTTGATATGATGCTGAAAGACAAGTATACGCGATGGCCCGTAACAGACGGGGACAAAGACAGCGTCATCGGCATGATCAATACGAAGCATCTTTTTTCAGATCTGCTGTTTATGACAGAAGATGAAAAAGCGGAAGTATCCATCACGTCTTACGTCCGCCCGGTCATTGAAGTCATTGAGACGATTCCGATACACGACCTGCTGATAAAAATGCAGAGAGAGCGGATTCATCTGGCGATATTGTCTGATGAATACGGCGGGACGTCCGGTCTTGTGACGACCGAAGACATCCTTGAAGAAATCGTCGGGGATATCAGAGACGAATTTGATGAAGATGAACAGCCGCTGATTCAAAAGCTGTCCGAACGTCATTATGTCCTGGACGGAAAGGTTCGGATCGATCAGGTGAATCTTCTGCTCGGCGCAGAGATTGAAGAGGAAGTCGACACGATCGGCGGCCTTGTGCTGAAGCGGAATATTGATATTTGTGCGGGTGAGTCGATACAGATTGGGGGATACACTGCCCTTATCTTAGAAATGGACGGCCGGTTTATTAAGCAGCTTGAATTAAAAGAAGAACAGGGCCGCCCGGGCGGTCAGGGGACAATAAACCGCCCGCTGCCCGTGCCTGAAACGGTCATGCTTCATAACGCAACCTTGAGCGAAAAATAAGCTCAAGGTTTTTTTAAATGGAAATGATAATGAAGCCGCACCAGAACACCAAAAGGCTTCCGGCTGCTGAAACTGCGATGTAAAGCAGGCTTTCCTTTATGCGGTTGTTCATCATCAGCTGCACGGCTTCAATACTGAAGGTGGAAAAGGTCGTAAACGCACCGAAAAAGCCTGTCGCAATGATGATGCCGGCTGAAGGATTATCCAGACCCAATCCGGTGAACATGCCGAGGCCGAAGGAGCCGAGCAGGTTGACAACAGCCATTCCAAGCGGAATCGGCAAACCCTTTGTCCTTTCTGAAACGGTTTGCCCCAGCAGAAACCGTAATACCGCTCCGATTCCCGCTGCAATGAGCATCAAGACAATCGTCATGGCGTATCATGCTCCCTTCCCGCGACGCGAAGAGCAATCCGCCGTCCCCAGAAAATGCCGGCGTATGCAAGGGCAAGACCGGCGAATAAAGTCGCGGCAGCATAACAAAAAGCCGCTGATGGAGACGATTGCAGCAAAAAGACGGTTTCTTTTGCGAAGGTGGACATCGTCGTGAAACCTCCGCAAAAACCGGTTCCGAAAAAGGCGGTCAGGAGAGGACGTTTAGCCCGAATGAGAAAATAACCCGTGATAAGGCCGAGTAAAAGGCTTCCCGCCGCGTTTTCGAGGAAAGCAGCCGCCGGGAATGACCGGCTGTGAATGTGTGTGCTCATTTCAAAGCGGAGCAAAGCGCCGAGCGCCCCTCCGATAAAAATTGCGATGTATTGTTTCATATCAGCCATCCTTAGAAATAAAATCCGGAAAATCAGTTACAATGCCGTCAACTTCCATCATTTGCAGCTTTTCGGCCGTCTTTTGATTTCTGACCGTCCAGGCAAATACTTTCAGACCGTGTTTGTGAGCGGTGGAAATCAAGAACCGATTCAGGCGGGTATATTTAATATTGACATAATGTACGGCTGATTTGTAGGCGTTCAGCTGGCTTCTGGAAAACCTTCCGAAACTGGGCCTGGCAATAATTGCAGTCGGAACCGACGGATACATATCATGAAAGGCCTGAATCGACTTCAGGCTGAAAGATTGAACGATATGATGCATGGAAAACCTGCTTAACAGCCGGCCGACTGCTTTTTCAAGACCGACTTGAGAAGCGTGCCCTTTCAGTTCAATTAAAAATCCGATTTTAGAATGGTAACGCTTCAAGACCTCTTCGAGCAGGGGAATCCGTTCCCCTTTAAACTCAGCCCCGTACCAGCTGCCGGCGTCCAGGGACTGCAGCTGCTTCAGCGTGAAATCTTTTACAAAACCAGAGCCGTCCGTCGTCCGGTCGACTCTGTCATCATGTATGACGACAATGTGTCCGTCTTTTGTGAGCTGGACGTCAAGCTCAATGAAATCAGCATTCATTTCGGCAGCGATATCAAATGCCGCAAATGTATTTTCGGGCGCATAACCGGATGCGCCGCGATGAGCGATGGTATACAAGCTTGTCAGCTCCCCTCATGGGCATTTCTGTTATTATATCAAATTCATATATGCACAGCGATTCAAACTGGTGAATGTGCGAAACAGTATTTTTTTGGAAAAAAGATAGTGCTTTTTTCGGTTTACATTCCGCAGTGATGATTTATAATGGCAAAAAGGAGGCGAGATCATGGGAAAAGGGAGATTGAAAGTGGAGGAAAGAATTAAAGCCGAAACCGATGCTGAGATCCAAAAAGCGACTCTCCTGAATCAGACACAATCGAAGAAGAAATAGTGCCTGCCCCTGTTGTATCTGGCTGAAAGATGAACGAATTTGTGAAAAACCCCGGCTGTGTTCTGCTGCCGGGGTTTTTCAGGCTTTCATAAAGACATTAAAAGAAGCTGATGTCCGAATGTTTTAGTATAATGGATTTTCGACAAGACAAAGGAGTATATGCCATGGTGACACATTTTAAGAGCTTTTTTACTCTTGACCATATTTTGCAGATCTGTATCAGCATTGGGATTTTAGCGGCTTTTCTCATTTTGAGAAAGCTGTTTGTCAAATACTTTTTCCAGCTTGTTTACAAATTGGCGAACAAACCGAAAACCGATATATTCAAACAGATTGCCGTAGCGTTTGATAAGCCGGCCAGGTGGTTTTTCGTTGCGCTGGGGCTGTTTTTAGCGATTGAGTATTCGCCGTTTTTAGACGGGCAGATGGACATTGTCAAAAAAATGTACCGCTCTCTGATCATAGCGCTGATCGCCTGGGGGCTTTGCAATCTGACATCGGCGTCTTCCTTTTTATTTCATAAAGTCAATCAGCGCTTTGAGCTTGATATGGATGACATTTTGGCGCCGTTTTTATCCAAGGTGCTTCGCTTTGTCATTCTCGCACTCAGCGTCAGCGTGATCGCACAGGAATTCAATTATGATGTAAATGGGTTTGTGGCCGGACTCGGACTAGGCGGATTGGCGTTCGCGCTTGCGGCTAAAGATACGATCAGCAATTTTTTCGGCGGCATAATCATCATTACGGAGAAGCCGTTTACGATCGGCGACTGGGTCGAGACGTCATCTGTGACGGGGGGCGTAGAAGATATCACATTCCGAAGCACAAGGTTCCGGACTGCGCAGGGGGCGCTCGTCACTGTGCCCAATTCAACGCTGTCGATGGAAGCCATCACAAACTGGACGAGAATGACGAAGCGGCAGATCACGTTTTCCGTTCGTGTCTCTTATGCGACGCCGATTGATCGTTTAGAGCGGTGCATCACGAGGCTCAGAGAAATGCTTCGTGAACATGAAGGCGTGCATGATGATACGATTATGGTTAACTTTGACGTGTTTGCGGACAGCTATTACAATCTTTTTTTCAACTTTTACACTAAGACCATCGTTTGGGCGGAAAGCCTGGACGTGCGGCAGGATATCAACCGCCGGATTATTGATATTTTTGCGGAGGAAGGCGTGGAATTCGCCTATCCGGGCCAGAATGTATTCGTAAAACAGAAAAGCCACGATGATCCGGTTCATGTGAAGGATCATTCCGGAGAAAAAGAACGGGCATAACAGGCGCCGTTCTTTTTTCATGATATGATAAAAAGAAAAGGCGGTGGAAGAGTGGAAGCGTTTATGACATTGATCAATCAGGCTGAACGTATCGCGGTGCTGACGGGAGCGGGAATGAGCACGGAATCCGGCATTCCAGATTTTCGTTCCGCGGGCGGTATATGGACCGAAGACACCTCCAGAATGGAAGCGATGAGCAGGGAATACTTTGAACGCCGTCCGCGTGACTTCTGGCCCAAATTCAAACAGCTGTTTCAGATGAAAATGAGCGGAAGCTATGAACCGAATGCCGGCCATAAGTATTTGGCAGACCTTGAAAAGCGGGGAAAGCAGGTAGACATTTTCACGCAGAATATTGACGGGCTGCATAAGAAAGCGGGAAGCAGCAGTGTCTATGAGCTTCACGGTTCAATTCAGACCGCCGCATGCCCCCGCTGCGGAGCGCGCTACGGGCTTTCTCATCTGCTGAAGGAAGAAGTTCCGGAATGTACGGCGGAAACCGGAGATCATGCGGTTTGCGGCACTGTATTAAAGACGGATGTCGTACTTTTCGGCGATCTCGTCCAGCATTTTGAAACCCTTTATGAAAAGCTTGATCAAGCTGATCTCCTTCTTGTGATCGGCACTTCGCTTGAGGTGGCGCCGGCAAGGTTTGTCCCAGAGGATGCGAGCCGGATTCCCGGTTTGAAGCAGGTGATCATTAATCTTGAGCCGACATATTGCGACCATTTATTTGATCTTGTCATCCATGAGAAGATCGGTGAATTTGCAAAGCGGATCAGCGCCGCGATATAAAAAAAGCCGGATCATATACAGATCCGGCTTTTTCTTATTCATGGACGGGAATCATCTGGTCCGTCAGAATATCAAAGGAGTAGCCTTGGGCTTTCAGTTTTTGGATCAGGCTCGGCAAAGCATGCACGGTCGCAGGCAGATCGTGCATTAAAATGACATGCGGCCTGCTCGTATGGACGCTTTCCAAATATGCGAGCTGATTCAATACTTCCGGCACGTACCGGGCATTTTTGTATTTCCAGTCCTCACTGTCAATCGTCCAGTCCCAGTACACGAAGCCGCCTCTTTCGAGATGTTTGATCTGGGTGTCTGTCAATGACGGTTTGCTGCCGTAAGGCGTGCGGACAAGATCCGTTTTCACTCCCGTGATGGCCTGGAGCGTATCACGTCCCTGCTGCATTTCTTTCAGCGGCGATGTCGGTGTTTGATAAAACAGGTGATTATCGTGCGTCACGCCATGCAGGCCGAGCGCGATTCCTTCCTGATTCGCTCTTTGCACGGAATGTCTATAGGCTTTCATCCGCGGTTCAAGCATAAAAAAAGTGGCCTTTGCGCCATTTGCCTTCAATACATTCAACAGCTGTTCAGTATAAGGAGACGGCCCGTCGTCAAAGGTTAAATATACCGTTTTTTTTCCCGTGTCCCGCTCTTTCTGCAAATGTTTAAGCAGGATGTCGGGAGAATCGTTTTTCAGCCGCAGGCTTTCTGTTTCATCTCGAAGCTGCCCGTTTGCAGTCACGGTGACCTGTTTATTTTTTGCGGCGGAAGCGGAATAACCCATTATGACGATTACCAGAAGCAGTCCGCACAAAACTGCTAAACTCGTAAGTTTAAAAGCTAATGAAAACAGAGAAGGGGAAGCACCTTCTTTTGTCTTGCGCATAACAATCTCTCCAGTAGCATAAATTTCTTCATAATGCCGATAACAGCAGAGGCTTGCATAGTGCCAAAAGTTAACAGCATATGTATGTCGAATCAAGTATACAGGAACAAAACTGGAAAAGACATAGAAAATATGTCGAATAATAAGATTTTAAGAAAAAAATAAACTCCGCTGCCTGCTTGTTCAATATGATAGAATAGTTGACAATAACAGCTGAGAATCCGCATCACGGCAGATAACGATGAGGAGGGTTTACATGAAGACATTGGTAAACGGCCAGTTGATTGATCGTGAAAAAGCCGCAGTTGATATTGAGGATCGCGGATATCAATTCGGTGACGGTGTGTATGAAGTCATCAGAGTATACAACGGCGTTTTATTCGGTCTGCATGAGCATATCGGCCGTCTTTTCAGAAGCGCCGCAGAAATCGGCATCACCCTGCCGTTCTCCGCAGAAGACATAGAATGGGATCTCCAAAAGCTCGTACAGGAAAACAAACTCATTGACGGCGGGGTCTATATTCAGACGACGAGAGGGAAGGCGCCCCGGAAGCACCAGTATGACGAAGGATTGGAGCCGCAGACAACAGCATACACCTTTTCAGTGAAAAAACCGGAAAATGAACAAAAAGCAGGGGCGCAGGCCATAACGGCCGAAGACAAGCGCTGGCTGAGGTGTGACATTAAGAGTCTGAATTTACTGTATAATGTGATGGTAAAACAAAAAGCCTATGAAGCAGGCGCTTATGAAGCGGTGCTGATAAGGGACGGAGCGGTCACGGAAGGAACCTCTTCCAATGTATACGCCGTCATAAACGGCACCGTCCGGACGCATCCTGCAAATGAGCTGATTTTAAACGGCATTACGCGGATGAAACTTTTAGGGCTGATGAAAGAAAACGGGATTGAGGTGCGGGAGAAGCCCCTTACTGAAGACGAACTCAGAAACGCGGATGAAATTTTCATCTCGTCGACAACCTCTGAACTAATCCCGATCGTAACCCTTGACGGAAAACCGGTCGGCAGCGGTGTGCCGGGTCCTGTAGCCAAAACGATTCAAGAGGCTTTTCAATTGAGCATTCAGCAGGAGATCGGCGTTCAGTCATAAACGAAAAAAGGCCGGAAACAATCCGGCCTTTTTGCTTCTGTCAGATAAAAAGAGACTCGACATGCTGAACGAGCACGCGGGAGATTTTCTCTTTTGAAAGACGCTCAGGTTCAAGCAGTGCATGCAGCGCCAATCCGTCGGCAATGGCATACAATTTCTCCGCTTCTGTCTCTTTATCAAGATTTGGTTTCAGATGCTTATTATCATCCAGCCAGTCAATCAGACCTCGTATATATGCCAAGATCCCGTCATGCTGGGGATGAAACTCTTCTCCCTTATGTCTGGCATAAGCTGTGAAAGCGAACCATACCTCCATTTCAGCCATCGTTTCTTCATCTGTCGGGATGATTTCAAGCATCAGACGCACCGCTTTTTCTTTCGGCGGCAGATCTTTCATGGCAACTTCGTTAATTCTGGCGGCCGCTTTTTCTTTTACGAGGGTCATCGCATACCCTAAAAGTTCGTCCTGAGTGGTGAAATAGTGCCTCAGCGCGCCTAAAGAAAGACCCGCTTCCCGGGCGATGTTTCTCACTGTCGCTCCTTCCATGCCCCGCTCCAAAATCGTCCGCCAAGTGGCTTCGGCTATTTGTTTTCTTCTTTTTTCATGATCGATGATTTTAGGCATGTCTCCAGTGTAACAGGAAAAAATATTTCTTGCAATTTTATAATACAATTGTATTAAATAAAAAGAGGTGTTACAATGCATTTTAGAAAACGATAAGGGGGAACCGGATTGAACGCGATTGCTTGGTTGATTGTCATTTGTGAGGCTGCTTTTTGGGCGGCTGTTATCTTCGGATTGGCGGCGCGGTATTTATTCAGGCGGCAAAAGCTCGGAATGTTTTTTTTCGCTCTCATTCCTTTACTTGATGCCGTATTGTTTGCGGCGGCTGCAGCTGATTTATACAGAGGGGCGACAGCGACTATGGCGCATGCAGTGGCGGCCGTTTATATCGGAGTGTCTGTCGCCTTCGGAAAAAGCATGATTCAATGGGCGGATGAGCGTTTCCGCTATTATGTCGTAAAGGAAGGGGCAAAACCGGTCAAGCGGTACGGACTGGATTATGCCAAACATTATGCAAAAGGATGGGGAAGACATGTATTAGCATTTGTCATCGGCGGCGTTCTTTTAGCCGGAACGGTATTTCTCATTCAGGACGCTTCCCGCACCGAAGCGCTCAGCAGGCTGTTGAAGGGCTGGTCTGTCGTGCTGTGCATTGATTTTTTGATCATGGCGAGTTTTTTTGTAATGCCGAAAAAAAGAGGAAACAGCCGGGAGCTTTAAAAAAAGCAGCTTTTGATTAAGCTGCTGTACAGAAAGGATTATTTTACGATCAGCACCGGAATGTCGGATTTTGATGACAGCTTTTCACTGACGCTTCCGAATAAAAGTTTTTTCAGCCTGTTCTGGTCCCTGCTCCCCATGACGATCAGATCCGCCGATATGCGGTCGGCATGTTCGATAATGGCATCAGCGGGATCACCTTCTAAAATGTCGATATCCCCGTCAATCTGGCTGTCGTTCATCAGCATTCTCGCTTCGGCAATGATTTCTTCCGTACGGTCTTCATAAATCATCGGGTCAGGGGGGATTCTTTCCGCTTGAAGCGGGTCGGGAACGCTTGCAATCCCGCCGCCGATATACGTGGCGCCGGCTCCCGGCCTCGGGGGATCGACAATCGTCTGGGTATCTTTTGCATTGTGAGAATGCACGACCGTTAAATTCGCGTGAAATGTTTTTGCAAGGTCTATCGCTTTTTGAAGCGCTTTCTTGCTATCATGACTTCCGTCAAAAGCTGCAATCAACCGGTCCGCGTGAAACATCGGCCTCATCCTTTCAGTAAAAAAGGTTTACAAAACGATACCCGTACGGAAGAAATCTAAAACCTGTATTGACAAAAAAAGGATTCGTTTATATGATAAAGGAATAATATAGGAAAAAAGGAGGTATGGATCATGTCAGCATTAAAGCTTGTCAAATCATCTTCAGCTGAATATCGGCGTAACTGCCATACATCTTCCGTTTTCTGAACATTTGCTTAAAAACGGTGCAGTCGCGCATAACAGGCGGGTCTGTACCTTATTTATAATAATAAGAGGCATGGAGCTGACGCTTCATGTCTTTTTTTATACAAAAAAATGAAGGAAAGACAGGTGTGATGCATGTGGCGGTATTAGCGAAAACAATGAAAAACAATCCGGAAAAACTTGATGGCGGCTGATTCATGAAAGGGGATGACGGTATTTGTTTACTGTATTAAAAAAGCTCGCTTGGTTTTTTAAAGCCTATTGGCTGCGCTATACGACAGCGATTGTTCTGTTATTGATTGTGAATGTCATTGAAATGTTCCCGCCGAAACTTCTCGGCAACGCAATAGACGATATGAAGGCGGGCGTGTTTACGAAAAGCGGGATGCTGTTTTACATATGTGTGTTTCTCGCTTTAACGGCAGCCGTTTATTTGCTGTCCTATTTTTGGATGTACCAGCTTTTCGGCGGGGCGAATGTCATGGAGAAAATTCTCCGATCAAAACTGATGGGAAGGCTTCTTCAAATGTCACCGCCGTTTTTTGAGAAATACAGAACGGGCGATTTAATGGCGCGGGGGACGAATGATTTGCAGGCCGTCAGTATGACGACGGGCTTCGGGGTCCTAACACTCGTCGATTCGACGATGTATATGCTGACGATATTTTTGACAATGGGGCTCCTCATCAGCTGGAAGCTGACATTTGCCGCGATTATCCCGCTGCCGATTATGGCGGCTGCGGTCAGTCTGTACGGAAAAAAGATCCATGAGCGGTTTACGGAAGCGCAGGATGCTTTCGGATCATTAAATGACAAGGTGCTGGAGTCGGTATCCGGCGTGCGGGTCATTCGGGCTTTTGTGCAGGAAAAAAATGATGTCAGCCGTTTCGGTGATATGACGGCGGATGTATACGAGAAAAACATGAAGGTGGCGTTTATCGATTCACTCTTTGAACCGACTGTGAAACTTCTTGTCGGACTCAGCTATCTCATCGGTCTCGGCTACGGCGCCTATCTCGTTTTTCAAAACCGGCTGACGCTGGGAGAGCTGGTATCGTTTAACGTGTATCTCGGAATGATGATCTGGCCGATGTTTGCGATCGGAGAATTAATCAATATCATGCAGCGCGGCAATGCCTCCTTAGACCGTGTCAATGAGACCCTTTCCTATGAGCCTGATGTGACAGGGCCCAAGCAGCCCGCCGATATTAAGGAGCCCGGGCGTCTTGTTTTTGAACAAGTGACTTTTACGTACCCGAGCGGAGCGGGACCGGCTGTTTCCGATGTATCATTTTCCGTTGAAAAAGGGCAGACACTCGGCATTGTCGGAAAAACGGGAAGCGGAAAGACGACGATCATTAAGCAGCTGCTGCGTGAATATCCGCCCGGTGCGGGAGCCATCACGTTTACAGGCGTTCCGATTCAGGAGATTCCGCTTGAGAAGCTCCGAGGGTGGATCGGCTATGTGCCGCAGGATCATATTTTATTTTCAAAGACGGTGAAGGAAAATCTGCTTTACGGTCGGCAGGACGCAACCGAAGAGGAAATCGGCAGCGCGCTGAAGGATGCGCATTTTAAACAAGATATCGGCATGCTTTCAGAAGGGCTTGAGACGCTTGTCGGCGAGAAGGGGGTAGCGCTCTCCGGCGGACAAAAACAGCGCATCTCAATTGCGAGAGCGCTTTTGACAGATCCGGACATTCTCATATTAGATGATTCGCTTTCTGCGGTAGACGCGAAAACGGAAGCTGCCATCATTGACAGCATCCGTAAAAAAAGGCGGCATAAAACAACGATTATCACTACTCACCGGCTCTCGGCAGTTGAACACGCAGATCTCATTCTCGTCATGGATGAAGGGCGGGTGTCTGAAAGAGGCACGCATCAGGAGCTGTTGGCGAAGAATGGCTGGTATCGCGAACAATATGAGAGGCAGCAGCTGCCCTCTCTTGAAGAAGGGGGGACGGGCGCATGAAGACCGGAAGAAGATTATGGAATTACGCGCTTCAATACAAAAAGCTGCTGATATGGGCGGTCGTTCTGCTCATTATTGCGGTCGGCACTGAGCTGACCGGACCGTTTATCGGAAAAAAAATGATTGACGACCATATTCTCGGCGTTGAAAAAACATGGGTTAAAGCCTCTGGGGACGATCCGGACGCCGTCAGGTTCAGAGGGCATGATTATGTCAGGGAGGACCGGCTCAAACCGGGGGCGGAGAAAACCGGAGAGGCACATATTTATCAAGTCGGTGCGGCCTACTATTTTGTTGAGGGTCCCGTCAGTTTTGACGGAAACCGTTCGGTGACTGACGGCCGGCTGACAATATCAAACGGTAAAGAAAGCAGGTCATATCCCGCTATTGCGTTATCCAAACAGGAAATTTTTCAATTTTACCGTCCGGAAATAAAAGGGCTGCTGACGTTGACCGCCATTTACGCGGGACTGCTCATGTTTTCCGTGTGCTTTCATTACGGCCAGCATTACCTGCTGCAGATGGGAGCGAACCGAATCATACAGCGTATGAGGCAGGATGTATTTTCACACATTCAGAAAATGCCGATCCGCTACTTTGATAATCTGCCTGCCGGAAAAGTCGTGGCCCGCATTACGAATGACACAGAAGCGGTCAGAGATTTATATGTAACGGTGCTGTCTACGTTTATCACAAGCGGCGTCTACATGCTCGGTATTTTTACGGCGCTGTTTATGCTTGATGTCAGACTGGCCGCCGTCTGCCTTTTGATTATTCCGATCTTAATGATCTGGTCGGTTGTGTACCGCAAATACGCATCCGTCTTCAACCAAAAAATCCGTTCCATTAACAGTGACATCAATGCAAAAATGAATGAGTCCATTCAAGGGATGCCGATTATTCAGGCGTTTCGCCGCGAGAAGGAAACGATGAAGGAATTTGAAGAATTGAATGAAGCTCATTTCCGCTATAAGAACAAAATGCTGTCTTTAAATTCCCTCATGTCCCACAGTCTTGTCAATGTGTTGCGCAATGTGGCGTTTGTCGGGCTGATCTGGTATTTCGGAGGCGCGAGTCTGAGTGCGGCCGGAATTGTTTCGATCGGCGTTTTATATGCGTTTGTTGATTATTTAAACCGTTTGTTCCAGCCGGTTACGGGGATTGTTAACCAATTTTCAAAGCTTGAATTGGCTCGTGTGTCCGCGGGCAGGGTATTTGAGCTTTTACAGGAGGAGGAAACGGAAGAAACAGGCGCTCCCGCAGACAGAAAGGCGGAAGGGACTGTGGAATTCCGCGATGTTTCTTTTGGGTATCGAAAGGGAGAAGAGGTGCTGAAACACATCAGCTTTACAGCTGAAAAAGGCGAGACGGTCGCCCTCGTCGGCCATACGGGTTCCGGCAAAAGCTCCATCCTGAATCTTCTGTTCCGTTTTTATGATGCCGAAAAAGGCGATATCCTGCTGGACGGAAAAAGCATATACGGCATGTCAAGACAGGAGCTGAGATCGCATATGGGGATCGTGCTTCAAGATCCGTATCTTTTCTCTGGAACGATCGGCTCCAATGTGACCCTCGATGATCAGCGTATTTCCCTGCAGCAGGCTGAAGAAGCGCTTCGGCAAGTCGGCGCCGCAGGCCTTCTGAAATCCTTGCCGAAGGGCATCATGGAGCCCGTCACGGAAAAAGGCGGAACACTGTCTTCAGGCCAGCGCCAGCTGATTTCTTTTGCAAGGGCGCTCGCGTTCGATCCTGCCATTTTAATTTTGGATGAGGCGACGGCGCACATTGACACCGAAACAGAAGCAATCATTCAAAAAGCGCTGCACGTGGTGCAAGAAGGGCGCACGACATTTATTATCGCCCACCGGCTTTCCACGATCAGACACGCAGACCAGATTCTCGTTTTGGAAAAGGGGCGCATCATTGAAAAAGGAAGCCATGACGAATTAATGGCGCAAAAGGGGCAG
Organism: Bacillus siamensis KCTC 13613; assembly: GCF_000262045.1. GTDB lineage: Bacteria > Bacillota > Bacilli > Bacillales > Bacillaceae > Bacillus > Bacillus siamensis. The sequence goes on along the minus strand of NZ_AJVF01000040.1, from coordinate 184,206 downwards.
TACCATCAAATGTATGAATTGCAGAAAGGAACGGCGCAGTCCGCGGTGTAATCAGGAGGAGGGTGAATCAAAAGATTCGCCCTTTTTCAATTTAGTAAGCCAGTCCCACCCGTTTTCTGACAAACTGCGGGTTCATCAGTTCACGGTAAAGAAAATGCGCCGTGTCTCCGACGGTGATTTCAGTCCCGCCTTCAGGAAGCTGATCTTGTTCGAACCGGTAAACTCCGGCAGCTTCTCCGCCAGGAAGATAGGTGGGGCAGATGATCGTCCAGTCAATATCCTCTGCCAGAAGCATCTCGTATACGCGGGCGTGTTCCTTTGCGGCTCTTGTTGATTTTCGTTTTGATTCTGACGATTCAAAACGGTATTTGTCAGGCATAAGCCGTGATTGAAGGATACCCGCGGTTCCGATCGTAATCAGACGCTGAACATGATGCTGTTTCATGCTGTTAATTATATGGATCATAGCTGCTGAAAGGGTATCGTCACCGTCCGTGCCGAGACAGCTCACGACTGTGTCCGCTTTAGAAATCAATCGGCCGATATCCTCCCGCCGTCTGGCATTCCCTGTTATGATATGTTTTTCAGAAATGGGAAGGGCCGTTCCGGCAGATCTGACAAGAGCGAATATCTCAATGTGTCCGTGTTTCTGCGCTTCTTTTATAAAAGCCTGTCCGACTCTTCCTGTTGCTCCGAGTAAAGCGATATTCATGTAAAAAACCTCCTCGCCGCTCATTATATCATTCAAAGCAGCGGGGAAAAGAATACCTGTGAATAAAGGGGAGATGGTGGGCAACATATTCATTGACCAAAGAAACCGTTACGAACTGAAACAGCTCCCAATTGACTGAGGCAATGAATGACATGTTTTCCCTCCTTTTTTCCTAGGGTATGTGGAATAGGAAAAAGGGTGACGGCAATAAAAAGAAGACGCGGTATCCCGCGCCTTCTGTAAGCCATTTATTGAGTTATTGTACGCCTTGTCCGCCCATGTGCTGCTGCGCGAAAGATACTAAACGTTTAGTGATTTCTCCTCCGACAGAACCGTTTGCACGGGAAGTTGTTTCTCCGCCAAGGTTTACGCCGAACTCAGAAGCAATTTCGTATTTCATTTGGTCGATTGCTTGAGCAGCGCCAGGTACTAAAAGTTGGTTTGAAGAGTTGTTGTTTGCCATTTGTATGATCTCCTTTATAAAGTAGTATGGTTGGGTTTGCTGGAATTGCACCAGCTGATGGTTTCCGGAATGAAAACCATTGCCAGCTCGGCTTCACCCAATGGTGTTTGCCGCTTTGTACTACGTATTATGGTGAATCATAAGGCATCTCATTCGGAAAACCGGGTGGTAAATAGCGGAAGGAAAAAGAAAAGCCCAGCCTTTTGAGGCTGAGCTTTTAGCTTTCAGTCATATATGTGATAAAGCATTAATTCATGCAGCTCTTTTACGAGAGCCGGCTCTTCTTTCCCAGGATGTGTGTGTCCCCATTCAATGTCTCCGGACTTGTGGTAAATTCCTTCGTAATGCGTACCCTGCCAGTAAAACGAAATCCGCCATCCGGGCAGTTTCTCTTTTTTGAATAACGGTTTCCAGCTGAAGTGCGAAATCATGACGTTCACGCTCCTTATCGGGAAATGTTGATCCTGTTCATTGTAGCTCATAAGTTCTGTGCCTGTCCCGGGTCAACGAAAAAAAGGCGGCCTCACCGCCAAAGTTTTTCCGGGGCGGTAATGGACCGTTCTGATAAATATGACGCGTATTCAAAATTTCTCCGTTTTGTGAGGTAATCGACTGATCTCAGCTTCGGATGCGAGAAAATGCTCCGCCCGGGGCGGGAGTTGGCCTCAAACATCCAAACTTTCCCCGCCTCATCAACGCCGAGGTCAAAACCGATTTCGCCGATAAAGCCTTCAATATGTTCATTTAACACACGGCTGACCGCTAAGGCGGCTTTCGAAAGCTTCCGGATCATGCCGACTCTCTCTTTCGGATCGCCGTATAATTCAGCTAACGTTCTGACTTCCCCGCCGTTTGCCAGATGCGTTGTAATGCTGTTTCTGCCGGAAATTTTTGCTGCGATCGCCGTCACTGTCCATTTTCCCTCGGCATTTTTGTTCGTATGCACTCTGAAATCGACGGGGCGCCCGTCAAGCCGGATCAGGTCAATGCCTTGCTGCAATAAAAAAGCGGACGGGTCATTGTTTTCTTCAAATGATTTCATGAAGGATGCCGCATCTGCATAATCTGCCGTCACCACCGTTTTTTCCTCATTCGTGTATTTGACTGAGAAGCCGGCGTCTGTTTTTTCCAGCTTGTAAATTCCCGTTCCGAGTGTGCCGTCTGCAGGCTTGATAAATACGGTGTCAAACGTGCTGCATAACGTCTCTATCGCTTCTGCATTCGGCTGCAGGATTGATTTTGGCAGGAGAGAAGCGGTGAGACTGTTTTTTTTCAGAAGCTTGTGAATGTCCCATTTATTAAAGAATTGCGGATTAAACCAGGGAATCTGATAGTCATTCATCAGCCTATATTTTGTCTGCTGTAAAAGAGGAACCTTTTCCGTTTTTCGGCTCGGGAGCCTGTCATATACAACATTCGGAAGCGGGACGTCTGCCCGTTTCCAGCTGTTTTCTTTATAAATCAGCGCCTGGACTGTGCCTTCTTCCCAGTTGATCTGATGTGCCCCGAAAACGAAACAATATCCGTTCGCCTGCTCGTGAAGGGAGAGCAGCTTGGAAAAGAAGGAGGTGCGGTCTCTGAACGGGCGCTGCGCCGATGATGTGAACCCTGCTGTAAAAACGCCGATCAGCGGTCCGATATGCACCGTCTGGCCGTGGATGAGAAAATCAGCCCGGCTTTTATGCGGTATCATCAGCTCCTCAAATAAATCTTCAGAAAGGAGCGCGCTTTTTTCAAGAGATTGAGAAAAGGCCACACGGCATTTGACAACCTTGGTCCCGAAGGCAGCGGATAAAATCCCTTCCCGTTTCATGGCGGAGGGGAGATACAGCGTATTTTTGCTTTTTTTATCGATGCCGACCATCATCCCTTTATGATTCACGCGGAAGTGCTCCTTTCCGGTTTTCCTGTGACTGAAGATCGCGGAAGCGTTTCAGCGGACTGGTGTACAAATCCTCTTTCGCCTCGGGAGCCACGCTTAAAATGGCGTTCCGTCCCGGTTTTGAATTGACATCCAAAAGCCAGATGCGCCCGTCTTTGGCATAACAAATATCGAGCCCCAGCTCAAACAGCGGTCCGAATTGTTCATCAAGAAAATAAGGGACGGACTGGGTGATGGAAAAGACATCATCCAATAAAACGGCCTGCTGCTTTTTCGGAATTTCCTCAAACCAGGTGTCAAATTTAAGCGGCTCGGACCCTCCCCGCAAATGAGATAAAAGACCGTTCTGATAACCTCTTCGAATCGCTTTTCCGACCGTTTCCCAAGCCCCTGACTCATTTTTGCGCATGAAAATGCGGATGTCGCACGGGTGCTGTTCCTTATCCTGAATATTTAAGTAGGCTTGAAGCAAATAACGGTGCTGCAGCACTTTTTTGCACCAGGACTTAAAAGACACGTGGTTGGAAAACGTTTTTGTCTGCTTGTTTTTCCCGATATAGTAAGTGGCTGAAATTGATTTTTTCCCTGCTTTAAGGAGGATGATGCCTCTTCCTCCCGCGCCGAAAGCGGGCTTAAGTATACATGCTTTTTCTTTCGCTAAGTATGATTGCACCTCTTCATAACGGCTGACTTCGACCGTTTCAGGAATATAGGGACTGATCAGGTGATGCTCTTGGAGCGCATTCGTGACCGTCCATTTATCAGGAAGCCCGCGGCCGATAAATTCCGTTTTCGGATATTTTTTCAGCCATTCGACGATCGGTTTGGCTTTTTGAGCTTCAGCAGATTTTCCGTAAAAACAGCGGTCGTAAATAAATTCGGGAATATCAATTTCCGTTTCGTTCCATTTTCCGCTTTTCGGATGATACACGAGCGCTTTCACGCGTAAAGAATCCGGATAAATATCAAACGGTGTAAATCGGGCAAAGCGCACATTGTACTCTGGCGCTCTTTCAGCCAGTTCACCGGCGAAATCTTCTTCGTGCCGGCGGGATACGGACATAAAACCGAGTGTTGTCATGTTGTTACTCCCCCTTTATTCAAAAGCCGCTGATGAAACGGCCCTTCCATCCAATAGACATGTCAAGCGCAGCATAAAAGATGATCTACTGTAAAGAGTACGAAACAGCATCTTGCCTTATTCCTGAGAAACAACAATTCAGGTTCTTCATTTGCCCGCATTCACGCCAGCCTCTATAATACGAATAGATATATCATCTAGAAAAATAGAACATAAGATGGAGGCAGAAGAAAAGGAATGGGCATAGCAGGAACGTTTATATTTATGATTGTGATCGGAGCCGCGATCGGTGCGGTGACAAATCACCTTGCCATTCAGATGTTATTTCGTCCGTACCGTCCGTATTACCTGTTCGGAAAACGGATTCCGTTTACCCCGGGGCTGATCCCGAAAAGACGGGACGAATTGGCAAAACAGATGGGGCTCATGGTGACGAACCATCTGTTAACTCCGGAAGGCATAAAAAAGCGGCTTTTGTCAGATACCGTTAAAAACCAGGCGCTTGTGTTCGCCGAACAATTCACGCAAAAAATGGCCGCTTCCGATATGACGGTGCAGGAAGCTCTGGCCGCCGCAGGCATCCGGAATCCTCAGGAAAAAACGGATGCCTGGATTGACCGTTTTACAGATGAAAAGCTTTCGGAACTGTACCGGAAATATGAACACCGCGCCATAAAGGACTGGCTTCCTGATGAGCTGCAGAAACAGCTGGATGAAAAAGTTCCGATGGCCGCCGATTATATCCTGAAGCGGAGCATTGATTATTTTGAAAGTGAAGAAGGCAAAGACAGACTCGGCAATATGATCGACGACTTTTTGAATGCACGGGGGATGCTCGGCAGCATGGTGCAGATGTTCCTCGGTAATTCAAGTCTGGCAGACCGTGTGCTGCCTGAGCTGTTAAAGTTTTTGCACAACGATGAAACAAAAAAGCTTCTGACTGATCTGCTTTCTCAAGAATGGGGCAAGCTCAAATCTTATACACTTTATGAGGCCGACGAAAAGTGGAATGCGAAAGATCTGCTGTTCAGCCTGAAAAAACGGGCTTTGGCCGCGCTTCAAACCGCACCCTTTTTTGAGGGCCGGCTCGGTGACATCATCTCCCGCTATGAAGGGGAGATTACGGGAACGTATGCGCCGAAGCTGCTTGATGCAGCGCTCGGCAGTATTGCCGCTCATTTGGAAGATGTGCTTAAACGCCTTCGTCTTGAGGAAGTGGTCAAAGAGCAGGTTGATCAGTTTCCGGTTGAGCGGCTCGAGGAAATGGTGCTGTCGATTTCCAAGAGAGAATTTAAGATGATTACGTATTTAGGCGGTCTGCTCGGCGGGATCATCGGAGCAATCCAAGCTTTGTTTGTCATTCTTTTCTAAGGAAAACATCGGCCGAGGATGAAAGTCGCTCCGCAGTCTGTTATAGTGGAGTGGTATGTCTGAAAGGAAGAAAGGAGCGGTTACTATGGCAGTTCATTTTTATGATGCAGCATATGATCTTGAAAAAGCTTTGCGTAACAGTGATGAATACAGCCGTTTAAGAGGGCTTTATGATCAAGTAAACGCAGATGAATCCGCAAAACGCATGTTTGATAATTTCCGCAATGTACAGCTGCAGCTGCAGCAGAAACAGATGTCAGGTGAAGAAATCACTCAGGAAGAGGTAGAGCAGGCGCAAAAAACGGTTGCTCTTGTCCAGCAGCATGATTTGATTTCTCAGCTGATGGAGGCGGAACAGCGCATGAGCATGCTGATCGGCGAGTTAAACAAAATTATCATGAAACCTCTTGAAGAGCTTTACGGAAACCCGCAATAAGCTCCACCCCCTCCATCTATGAAATGGAGGGGGTTTTTTATTCAACAGAAAAATCAAGCGAACCTTTTACCGTTCCGTTAATGATGACAGACAGAGTGTGAATTCCCCGATAATGCTTGCGGGTGGTTAAATCTTTAAGGGAATGATGTTTGCTGAAGGCTTTTACGTCTCCGTTATCCATGGCGGACTCCGACATCTTAAACACCTTGCGGCTGCGGTGCCCCCTTTTCTTTACAAAATCAATCGCGTATTCAACCCTGACTTTTTGCCGGGCGGATGAGCGGATCTGAAAAGAAAAATATATGCTTGTTCCGATGGCGGCCGTTTCCGAATTCAGTGTAAAACGTTCCAATGAAATCCGGGAGGCGTCTTCAAACCCGAAAATCGCAAGCGCCTGTTTGTCTCCTCTTTTTAACAGTGTCCTGCAGGCGTGCTTCAAAATCCAATCCGTGTGCGGACAGCTTCCGAACCGATCGGCTGCGATCTGTGCCAGAAGATCCGGATGTGTTTTGGAGATGTCATTCAGGTTATTTGCCACGCTTTTTCTGACATATAACGAGTCATCCTGCATCAAGCGGTCCAGAACAGGGAGAATCGGAGAAGGGTCGTCAAGAAGAGCCGGAATGGAGATTCCCCACGGCAGGCGCGGTCTTGAGCCTTCGCTGGCAAGCCTTCTGACATGTTCGTCCGGATGCTCCGTCCAGGAAAGGAACTCTTTGAACATCCGCTCCCGGTCAAGCTTGATATACGGGCGGACCGCAAATTCGGAAGTGGAAAAACGAGTGAAAAACTGAAGCGCCTTCATTGATTCTTCCCAGTGATCCGTTCCGTACTGTTGGACATAATCGGGAAAAATAATCCCGGCGAGCCCTGTGAAATGGGGAGCTGTCTCATATAAGACGTCAAGCGCCCGTATGTAATCCTTCGGCAGTGTTTCATATAAAGAGTCTGTGATCCGGCGCATCCGCTGTTTTAATGCCAGTTCGGGCCAATCTTCCTGAAACATCAGCGCCCGGCACATGTCCCGCTCAAAAGCCGGATGCGCCGATTTGATTCTGTTCAGAAGTGCTTCTGCAAATTCTTCGTTATAAATATCTTTTAATAGAGACATGACAGTCACCGCTTTTTTTCTTTTATTATATGCGAATATATGTTCTCTTTCAACTTTATCATACATTCAGCATAGATGGCCCTCTGATTTTTTTAGTTAAAAAAACCCTTGTCTTTTAACAGTAAACGTGTGATAATAACCCTGAAAGCGCCTACACTTACAGAAGGTCCAAGGATACGGTCGCCTATACTGCCTGTTATGTTAAGGGGTAGCAACAGAGAGTAAGTGAAACGAGCGCATCAACGGTCAAATAAGGGGTTCCTGATATAGAAATACACATTGGGGAGAAGGCAGCAAATCGATCGTATCCCACAAATGACAGTTCAAAGTCTGCTTGAGGCAGGCTTTTTTGCTGCTGAGAAAAGGTTGTTCTAAACAAAGAGACAGGGTCATATCCTAATGACAAGTACAGTCATCAAGGAGGGGGACTTCTCTGTGTCAAAACAAATGCTGGCGTTAAATATAGACGGAGCGCTTCTTCGCTCCAACGGCAAACTGCATCAGACGACAAAGGATGCCATCGAATACGTCAAGAAAAAAGGGATTTACGTCACACTGGTCACAAACCGCCATTTTCGCTCCGCTCAAAAAGTAGCGAAAATATTAAAACTGAATGCAAAATTGGTTACCCACAGCGGCGCATACATTTCCGAAAAAATAGATGAGCCGTTTTTCGAAAAGAAAATATCGGAAGATCACACGTTTAATATTGTCCAGGTGCTGGAAAGCTATCAATGCAATATCCGGCTTCTGCACGAAAAATATTCGATCGGAAACAAGAAGAAAGTGAACTCCAATCTGGTCGGGAAAACGATGATTCATCCGTCTGACCCGATTTTTTACCCGGTTCAGTTTGTCGAATCATTAAGTGATTTGCTCCTTGATGAACCGGTTTCCGCGCCCGTCATTGAGGTGTATGCTGAAAACGGATTGCAGGCTGACATAACAGATACGATCGTGAAAGCATTCCCGGCCGTGGACGTGATCCGCGTTAACGAAGAAAAGCTGAACATCGTGCCTAAAGGGGTTTCAAAAGAAAGCGGACTTTCGATGGTCGCAGCTGAACTCGGGCTTTCAATGGAAGAGGTCGTGGCTATCGGCCATCAGGAAGATGATCTGCCGATGATCGAGCTGGCAGGCCTCGGTGTCGCGATGGGGAATTCCTCTAATGAATTAAAAAGAAAAGCGGATTGGGTGACAAGGTCAAATGATGAACAGGGCGTCGCCTATATGATCAAGGAATACTTCCGCATGCAGCACCGCAAAGGCTTTCTCGATAAGTTCCACATGAAACGGCCGTAATAAAGAGCCGCAGACGCGAAACACCGGTCTGCGGCTTTTTCGCGGATTGATTTTAGCCTGTTCTTTCTGTACACTAAAGAAAGTTTTGAATCTGAAAAATAAGGTGATCACATTGCAAATCAAAATAGACGGCATAACGGATGACAGGCTGCATCGTCCGCTGCAAAACATCGCGAATTTATTTTTTGAGGAGTGTGTTCTTGCATACGCCGAAACGGAGGAACCCTCTGATCTCGTCATCTCACTTGCCATTTCTCAAGATGCAGACAGCGTGTCAGTATCGGGAGAAATCAAAGGAACCGGCGTAAGGGAGCATCACACGAAACCGATTCTTGCCGGATGGAGCGACAAAGAAGTATTTAAACAGGTGAAAAACACGCTGTCATACGTCTATTTAAATCTTCTTCAATCGCATACGGGCATGACGCAAAAATGGGGAATCCTGACCGGAATCAGGCCTACTAAACTTCTTCATAAAAAGCTGCAAAGCGGCCTGACAAAAGAAGAGGCGCATGCCGATCTGAAAAAAGATTATCTGATCCATGATGAAAAAATCAATCTGATGCAGGAGATTGTCGACCGCCAGCTCGCCGCGGTTCCCGATCTGTACCGGGTCAAAGATGAAGTCAGCATTTATATCGGCATTCCGTTCTGCCCGACGAAGTGCGCCTACTGCACGTTTCCGGCCTATGCCATCCAAGGACAGGCAGGCAGAGTCGGCTCCTTTTTATGGGGGCTTCACTATGAAATGCAAAAAATCGGCGAATGGCTGAAACAGCATGATATCAAAGTGACGACCATTTATTTCGGAGGCGGTACGCCGACAAGCATTACCGCTGAAGAAATGGACCTTTTATATGAAGAAATGGTCCGTTCTTTCCCAGATGTCGCAAATATCAGGGAGATTACCGTTGAAGCGGGCCGTCCTGACACGATTACGGAGGAAAAGCTTGCCGTTTTAAATAAGTATAAGATTGACAGAATCAGCATCAACCCGCAGTCTTATGAAAACGAAACGCTTAAGGCCATCGGCAGACATCATACAGTCGAAGAAACCATTGAAAAGTACCGCCTTTCCCGCAAACACGGCATGAATAACATCAACATGGACCTGATCATCGGCCTGCCGGGAGAAGGGACGGGTGAGTTCAGGCACAGTCTTGATGAAACGGAAAAGCTGATGCCTGAATCTTTGACCGTTCACACGCTTTCTTTCAAACGGGCGTCAGAAATGACGAGAAACAAGCATAAGTATAAAGTTGCCGACAGGCAGGAAGTATCCCGCATGATGGATGACGCCGTCCGCTGGACAAAAGAGCACGGCTATAAACCGTACTACCTGTACCGGCAGAAAAACATTCTCGGAAATCTTGAAAATGTCGGCTACTCCTTCCCGGGTCAGGAGAGCATCTACAACATTATGATTATGGAAGAAGTGCAGACGATTATCGGTATCGGCTGCGGCGCGGCAAGCAAATTCATTCATCCGGAAACCGGAAAAATCACGCACTTCGCCAATCCAAAAGACCCGAAATCATATAATGACCGATTCGAGCATTATACAGAAGAGAAAATCAAATACTTAGATGAGATGTTCGTCAAATCCGCTTTGTAATATGAAAAACGGCACGGAATCAGCGTGCCGTTTTTTTATGTTTATCTGTATGTGAAAACGGGAAAAAGATCATCAGACTGTAATTCGTAAGAGGTGTAATTATGTATGATGTCATAGGAGCGGGAATCGGGCCGTTTAATTTAGGGCTTGCCGCTTTGTTAGAGGATATACCCGAAACAGACGCTCTTTTTTTCGATAAAAAGACAGAATTTGCGTGGCATCCGGGCCTGTTAATTAAAGGAACGGATTTACAGGTGGCGTTTCTGGCTGATCTCGTCACGCTTGCCAATCCGAAAAGCCGCTACACATTTTTGAACTTTCTCCATGAACATGACCGGCTGTACCGGTTTTATACGTTTAATGAATTTGATATTCCAAGGCGGGAGTTTAACGACTATTTGAGCTGGGCGGCTTCAGAAATCAAATCATGCCGTTTCGGCTCAGAGGTAATCGGCGTGAAAAATGCCGGCGGCCATTATGAAGTCAGCGTCAAGAACATTGAGGACGGAAGCATCAGCGTGTATCAAACGAAGCATTTCGTCATGGGAACGGGTTCTGAGCCTCTTATTCCGGCAGAGATTGATGACGGGGCGCGTCAGGACACGATGGTCAGCACGGAATATTTGTTCCGGAAAGATGAACTCGCCGGTGCCGAATCAATTACAGTAGTCGGCTCCGGACAGAGCGCAGCGGAGATCTTTTCTGATTTATTGCATGATGAACAATACCGCCGCTGCCGGCTGCAATGGGTGACACGCTCCGCCGGATTTCGAGAGTTGGAAACCGCCAAGCTCGGACAGGAAATGTTTACACCCGATTATGTGGAGTATTTTAACCGCCTGCCTTTTCAGGAACGGCTGAATACACTGCCTGAGCTGGAAGGACTGCGCCACGGCATTGATTCTGACACACTTGCTGACATTTACGATGCCCTGTACCACAGGTCGATCAGCGGAGGCTCGCCTGATGTCTATATTCAGCCGATGGCGGAACTTAAAAAAATTGAAAAGAAAAACGGCCGCTGCGCACTGAGCTTTCATCAATGGCAGATGGATGAAACCTTTACGGCCGATTCAGAAAAAGTGATATTGGCGACCGGCTTCAAGCCGCATATTCCGGATTGGTTTTCGGCCATTTCTCCCGATATCGAATGGGAGGATGAGAAACGGTTTAAAGTGACGGCCGATTCCCGCCTCGTCTTTAAGGACAATAGGCGGCATCATTTCTTCACATTAACGAATCTTGACCATGCCCACGGAACAGGGGCTACGAATTTGAAGCTGTCTGTTTACAGAAATCAAAAAATCATTAATACCATTCTGGGAAAAGAGCATTTCTCCATTAACAAAAAAACGGCTTTTCAGCAATTTCTTCCCGCGCGAAAAAACTGACCCCTTTAGTAAGGGGTCAGTTTTTTTATGATTTCTGCGGCGTCTTTTCAGGCTTTTTCCATTTGAAAACGCTGTTCAACAGGAGATATATCCGCTTCGATTCTTTCGTGAGCAAAGGGCCGAAGATGGCCAGTATCAAAACATACAAGGCGGCGAAGGGTTTTAGTGAGGCGGACAGACCGCCGGCGATGCCGAGATTCGCAACGATGATGGAGAATTCGCCGCGGGAGACGATGGTCAGCCCGATATTGGACGATGCTTTATGAGAAAGTCCTGCCCGGCGCCCGGCAATCATGCCGGCGATAAAGTTTCCGGCAATCGTCAGCAAAACGGCGCCGAGGGCAAGCCAGACCGCATCTCCGAGTGAAAACGGATCAATGCTCAGCCCGAAGCTGAAGAAAAACATGGCCCCGAAAAAGTCACGGAACGGCACGACAAGATGCTCAATCCTGTCAGAATGGGCCGTCTCCGAAAAGACGAGTCCGAGTAAAAGCGCACCGATCGCTTCAGCGACATGAATCGTTTCGGAAAAGCCGGCAATGAAAAAGAGCGCTGCAAAAATGACAATGACAAACACCTCGTTTGAACGGATATCAAGCAGCTTGTTCAGAAGAGGCGGCAATTTTCGAGCGGCAATGAAAAACAGCAGCATGTATCCGAAAGCGATCACGATCGACATCAGCGCGCCTCCGACAGACGTCGCGTCTCCCAATACAAGCCCGGAAACAACGGACAAGTAAACCGCCAGAAAGATATCCTCAAACATAATGATGCCGAGAATCAGCTCCGTTTCCGGATTGGCCGTGCGCTTTAAGTCGACAAGCACTTTTGCGACAATGGCGCTTGATGATATCGTGATGACACCGGCCAATACAAGCACTTCCAAAAAGGAAAAGCCCGTAATGAAGCCGTATATCAGTCCTAAGCTGAAATTAATCAGAATATAAATCGTTCCGCCGGCGGCAATGGAACGTCCGGATTTCACTAATTTTCCGACCGAGAATTCAAGCCCGAGGTAAAAGAGGAGGAACAGGACGCCCATCCGTCCGAAAAATTCAATCACTTCCCGGCTTTCGATAAATGTCAGGTCAATGATGCCCGCTTGGGGCGCGTGCGGCCCGACAAGCATTCCTAAAATAATCAGGAAGGGAATAATCGAGAATTTAATTTTATTGGCGATGACACTTGCAATGGCCACGAGAACTAGCGCCGTACCGACTTCAAATACGAGATGATCCATAAACAGATCACACTCCGTCTCTGGAGAGAAAGTCTTGGATCAGTTTCTTCAAATGCTTTCTTTCGCCTGAAAGGACGAGTGTATCGTTTGCTTCAAGGAGCGAATCAGCGCCCGGGTTTAAAAACTTTTTCTGGTTATGCTTAATGATGGCGATGACCGTCACGTCGTAGTTTTGGCGCACATCCAGTTCGCCGAGCGTCCGGCCTGCCGCTTTAGCCCCTTTTTCAACTTTAAACCATTCGATAATCAGATCGCTGAACGCCATTTCAATCGATTCAAGCGCCTGCGGTTTGTACACCATCCCGCCGATAATCGCGGCGATCTGTCTTGCTTCCGCATCATCAAGAGAAATGCTTGCCAGAAGCTCATCAGGGTCGCGGTCATCAAATCTGTAAATTTCCCGCCTGCCGTCGTCATGAATGATGATCGTCATTTTTTCATGGTTTCTCGTTTCGATTTCGAATTTTTTCCCGATGCCGGGCAGATCGTTTTCCTTAATATTCATAAAAAATCCCTCCGGAATAGACTGTTTTTACACCGTAAATACAGATTGGCAATGAGAAAGGCTCTGATGCCGGAGGTAATTTGACTGGTATTGTATCGGAATGGCGCATGTCCTTTCCAGTGTGGAATCAATGAATTGATCAAGAGGTTTGACAGATAACAGGGTGACCATTCGGGATAACGCATCGTACCCTTTTGACAGGCCGTGCGGAGCGGTTTTGGCAGGGGCCGGCGTCTTTGCCGAGTCCGTTTCCTGCGGGTAAACCGAAATTTGAACGTGGCTGTCTGTTTCTGTCACCAATTGGGAAGGAAGGGCGACATCCGAAGGGGGGAACAGCACCATAAAAAAGCTCAATAAAAAACTCAGTATCACATATTTCATGATCGGCGTTACTCCCCCCTTTTTGTTTTGTATGTCAATTTCACTATATAAAAATGTATGTTGAGTTTCAAATGATATGCATTTTTCGGTATCTGTTGACCTTGAAAAATAAAGGGGTTTCGCTTCGGCGGAAAGAATATATCATTTGAACAAAATATGTAAGCGGATACAAGGAGGGTGTAAACATGCAGTATATTCGATATGAAGAAAAGGGAAAGATTGCAGAGATTGTGCTGAACCGGCCTGACAGTTACAACGCGCTCAATGAACAAATGCTCCGGGAATTGGAGAATGCATGCGTCATGGCAGCTGACAGTGAGGCGCTTATCGTCCTTTTGCGGGGGGAAGGCAGGGGATTTTCCGCGGGCGGTGATATTCAGATGATGACATCGGATCATGATTCAGGAGAATATGAACGGCTCATGAAAATGATCGAATCCATTACACTGACGCTCTATGATATGAAAAAAATTGTGATAGCCGCCATCCACGGAGCCGCGGCGGGGCTCGGACTGAGTTTCGCGCTATGTGCCGACGTGGTTCTCGCCGAAGAAAATGCCCGCCTCGCGATGAATTTCATCGGCATCGGACTGGTTCCCGACGGAGGAGGCCATTATTTATTAATGAAACGCGTCGGTGAGATTGAAGCGAAAAAACTGATTTGGAGCGGCGAAAAATTGCCGGCTGAAAAAGCGGTGGAGCTCAAGCTTGCCGACGGGCTGTTCAGCGGCGACCCTGCGGCAGGGGCAAAACCGTATATCGACCGGTTGTTACATGCGCCGCTGGCAGCAATGATTGAAACGAAGGCTATTTATCAAAGCCTCCATATCAGCCGTTTAAAAGACGTTTTGTCTCTTGAACGAAAGGCCCAGGAAAATATGAGAAAAACGGATGATCATAAAGAGGGCATCCGCGCCTTTTTAGAAAAACGGACGCCGCAATTTAACCGGTAAAATACAGAAGCCGGAAAGCTTCTGTTATCTGTGGAATAAAATCAGCTTTCCGGCTTCATTTACTAAGCGATGAGCAGTGTTCTCAAGCTTTTTTTCCTTTAACAAAGCCTCTCCGGCAGCCTTTGCTTCCGCCACGTTACCTGCTTCGATCCGTTCATCCAGCAGTTTTTCTCCCGACGCATGGAATGCGGTCAATACATATTGTCCCATCACGTCACCTCCTTTATAGAATGATATTCTCATAAAGAATTTAAAATCCTCCATTAATTTTTACCCATTATTAGTATATAATGGATCGGGAAAGGAGTTGGATTCGTGCTTACAATTGAAAACGTAACGAAAACATTCGGCAGCTTTACCGCTGTTGACAATTTGAACCTGCAAATACCTGAAAGGGAAATGTTCGGGCTCCTCGGCGCAAACGGCGCGGGAAAAACGACGACCTTTCGGATGATTTTGGGGCTTTTAAGCCTGACTGACGGGCAGATCAGCTGGAAAGGGAAGCCGGTCAATTATTCTATCAGCGAAAAAATCGGCTATCTCCCGGAAGAGCGGGGGCTGTATCCGAAAGTGAAGGTCAGTGACCAGCTTGTCTATCTTGCGAGATTAAAAGGAATGAGCAAAAAAGAGGCGGAAAAAGAGCTCATGACATGGCTCGAGCGGTTCGGCATTACAGATTACAAGAATAAGAAAGTCGAAGAGCTGTCAAAAGGAAACCAGCAAAAAATCCAGTTCATTTCCGCCGTCCTGCATAAGCCTGAACTGCTGATTCTCGATGAGCCTTTCAGCGGTCTTGATCCGGTGAATGTCGAGCTGCTGAAAGAAGCGGTTATTTCTTTGAAAAACAGCGGCGTTTCCATCGTTTTTTCAAGCCACCGAATGGAGCATGTAGAAGAGCTTTGCGAGAATTTGTGCATTCTCCAGAAGGGAAAACCCGTCGTTCAAGGCAATCTGAAAGACATTAAGCGGTCTTTCGGCAAAAAAAATGTCACCGTTCATTCAGATGATGATCTCAGCTTTTTAAAAACGCATGAAGGTGTCGTGAAATGGAAGGAAACAAATGACGGGATCAGATTGCAGGTCGCGAATGAACCGGTTTCCCAGGATATTTTCCGGGCGCTGCAAGGGAAAGGTTTTATACGGAAGTTTGAATTGGAAGAGCCGTCACTGCATGATATTTTTATAGAAAAGGTGGGGGCCGTTTATGAATAAATTCTGGATTATGCTGTTTCATACATATAAAAACAAAATCTCGACAAAGTCATTCATTATTTCGACCGCCATTACCGTTTTATTAGTATTAGCGGTGACCAACCTGCAATCGATCATTTCCGTGTTTCAATCGGATGACGGCAAGCAGCAGATTGCGGTGATTGATGAAACGGGCGGGCTTTACCCGGCGTTTGCAAAACAGCTTAAAGCGGCTGATACAGACAATGATCTGCAGGCGATGGAGACGAAGGAGTCCGAAAAAGAAGCCGTAAAGCGTGTCAAAGACGGTGAATGGGACGGGCTTTTTATCATCAGACAAGATCAAAAAGGAACGATAACAGGAGCCTACAAGGCGCTGACCATTTCTGATGAATCAGCGTATAAACTTCTCAAGCAGGCTTTAACCCAGACAAAAACCGCTGTTGAAACCGCCAAGCTCGGCATTTCGGCAGAAAAAGTCAGCAGTCTCTACACTCCGCCTGAAGTCAGCAAAGACGCGTTGGAAAAAGGGGCGAAATCTGAGGAAGAGCTCGGTCAGGTGATGGGGCTTGTATACATCATGCTGTTTGTCATCTACTTCTCGGTTATCATGTACGCAAGTATGATTGCGATGGAAGTGGCGACGGAAAAATCGTCACGGGTCATGGAAATTTTAATTTCAAGCATGCCGCCGATTCAGCAGATGTTTGCCAAACTGTTCGGTATCGCGCTTGTCGGGATCACACAGTTTGCGGTGCTGCTTGCGGCGGGTTTTCTTTCACTGAAGCTGAACCCTCAAAATGATGAGTCGTCGCCGATCAGTGCATTTCTCAATTTTTCGGATGTTCCCGTCTCGACGATTGTCTATGCCGTCATTTTCTATCTGCTCGGCTATTTTCTTTACGCGACGCTTGCCGCGTTTCTCGGCAGTGTTGTCAGCCGGATAGAGGACGTGCAGCAGACGATTCAGCCGATGGTTTTTTTAATCGTGGCAGGTTTTATGATCGCCATGTTCGGACTTGGCAATCCTGATGCGGGTTTTATTACCGTTACATCTTACATTCCGTTTTTCACGCCGATGATTATGTTTTTACGCGTAGGAATGCTCGATATCCCGTTTTGGCAGGCGGCGGCCGGAATCGCCCTGACACTGGTCGCTATCGTGATCTTTGCAGCGGTCGGCGCGAAAATTTACAAAGGCGGCGTTTTGATTTACGGAAACGCCGGCGGATTCAAAGCGATCAAACAAGCGCTGCGCATCTCCAAAAAATAAGTGAAACAGCCCCGGGACAGCCGGGCTGTTTTTTTATCGTGCAGAACGTGCATTCGTATGAAAACGATGCTAGAATAAGGGTAATTCAACCTACAGAAAGGGGAGGGCGAGATGGCTGATCTGACGTTTATTCATGCCGCTGACCTGCATCTGGACAGCCCGTTTTACGGCATTTCGCATCTGCCTGAACCGGTATATGCGCGTATTAAAGAAAGCACATTTCACAGCGTCCGCCGTCTTACCGACGGGGCGCTCCGGGAGCAGGCAGATTTCATGCTGCTTTCGGGAGATCTGTTTGATGAAGCGAACAGAAGTTTAAAAGCCCAGCTGTTTTTGAGAAAGCAGTTTACCAGATTACAGGAAGCGGATATCCAGGTGTTCGTCATATTCGGCAACCATGATCATTTGGGCGGTGAGTGGACACCGATTGAATGGCCCGAAAATGTACATATATTCACTTCGGATACACCGGAGGAAAAATCCTTCTTTAAAAATGGAGAGCTCGCGGCAAGCATATACGGATGCAGCTATCAGGAAAGAAGCGTAACGGCCAATCAGGCATCCCGTTACCGGAAAATGACCGGCGCGCCTTATCATATCGGCATGCTCCACGGCATGTTATCAGGAGCGGATGGGCATGACCCGTACTGTCCGTTTACGAAAGAAGACCTTGAAAAAAGCGGCATGGATTATTGGGCGCTTGGACACATTCATAAGCGGCAGGTTCTGTCCGCCAAGCATCCCGCCGCCATTTATCCCGGAAATATTCAGGCCCGCCATTTAAAAGAAACCGGGCCTAAGGGATATTATCTCGTCCGGGCGGCAGACGGTGAGATGTCTTGGGAATTCAAAGAAGCGCACGATGTCTTATGGGAGGAAATTGATCTTGACATTTCCGAAGCCGAGCATATGACCTCACTGATGAAAACGGCATCGGATATGTTCACCGGCTTGCGTGCCGCGGGCCGCCCGGCATGTGTCAGACTGGTGCTACGCGGCGAGGCGCCCCGCTTTTGGACGGAGGCGCCCGCAGGCATTGCGGAGGAGCTTCTTTCCGCTTTACAGGAGGAAGAGGCTGAAGAGGAATGTTTCATCTGGCCGCTTGCGATTGAGGATCGGACGGATGAAACAGACACAGTGCCGCCGGATCC
This sequence comes from Bacillus siamensis KCTC 13613, assembly GCF_000262045.1. Lineage (GTDB taxonomy): Bacteria > Bacillota > Bacilli > Bacillales > Bacillaceae > Bacillus > Bacillus siamensis. Next base: position 166,148 of record NZ_AJVF01000040.1, on the reverse strand, counting down.
GTTTTTTAAAGGGCTTCTTCAGGACATAGATCAATGCGCGGACATGAGCGGTGTATTTGAAGCGCTCGAGCGTCATCCCGTATACCGGCGGCAGATGACTTTATTTACGGATGAAGAGATACTGGACATTAAACGGCAGGCTCAAGCCGTTTTAAAGCGCCAGCTGAAGGAGCTTCAGCGATGAAAATAACGACGATGCTGATTTACCAGTACGGGAAATTTTCCAACCGAAGCTTCCAGCTGTCAGATTCGCCCGTCCAAGTGATTTACGGCTTAAACGAAGCGGGCAAAACGACATTGATGTCCTTTATCAAAAGCGTACTGTTCGGTTTTCCGAAATCAAAAAAATACGAACCGAAAAACGGCGGGGTGTACGGCGGCGTTGTGGAACTGAAGCATGACGATTACGGCGCTGTTAAAATTGAACGCACAAAAGGCGCTGCCGAAAAAGTCAGAGTGTATTTGCCTTCAGGTGAAATCAAGGACGGAGAATGGCTCAAACAGCTGCTTTCCGATACGGATCGGGCGCTGTACGAAGCAATCTATTCGTTTGATGTATTCGGACTGCAGGAGATTCAAGCCTTTAACCGGGACAAAATCGGCGAGTTTCTCCTGTTTTCCAGCTTATTCGGATCTGAAGCGGCGGCAAAGCTTGACGGCAGACTGGCGAAAGAGCTCGACAGAATGTATAAGCCGAACGGACGGAACCCCCGTTTAAATCAGGAATTGGATACGTTAAAGCGGCTCAGCGCCCAGCTGAAACAGGCGGAAGCTGCGGAAGCGGGCTATCACAGCCTTCTGAAAGAGAAAAAAAGCGCCGGCGGCCGTCTGCAGGATGCCGAAGCACAATTGAAAGATGTAACTGAAGAAATCAAAACAATAAAAGCGGCGATAGAAGCAAAGCCGCTCGCAGACAAAAAAACAGCGTTGGAAAGCGAACTTTCTTCTTATCCGGAAGCATTGGAGCAATTCCCGAAGGACGGAATGCATCAGCTTGAAAAATACGAATCGCATCTCCATCCGAAAGCGGCCCGGCTTGAAGGGCTTCGGGCAAAAACGGCTGAAATCAGGCGGCAGGCTGAGCTGCTCGCGCCAAATGAGGACCTGCTGCAAAAAGAACGGCAGCTGCAGGAGCTTTCCGGCGAGCAGCATATGTACGAATCACGCGGCGAACAGCTTGCCGCCATCCAATCACAAATCAGGCAGATATCGGCCCGTGTTTCTTCAGGGTTACAGCAGCTCGGCGGCAGACATGAGGAAGACGGCATTCTTTCGCTGAACACCGATTATGAATATGAATGGCGGCTGCAAGAAGCCGTGCAGAGCGCCGGACAGGCAAGAGAAAGAAAAAAACAGCTTGATGCGATTTTCGAACAAGCGCGTCTGGAACTGGAAGACGCCGAACGAAAGCATGCCGTAACGGCGGAAAACATCTTGGCTCCCGCCGTCAGGCAAGAAAAAGAAGCCGCTTTACAATCATATAAGCAAATGGCTGATACTGATGGAAACGAATGGCAGGCGCATGTTCAGCAGCTGGAAAAACAGCGCGCCAAACAAAAAAAGCTCTTTCTCGGTGCGGGCATTGTGTTCATTGCGATTTTCGCTGTGTTAAAGGAATGGCTGCCCGCCGCCCTTTTTACCGGCGCTTTGATGCTGTATATGCTGTCTGGCATACAGAAGCCGCTGCCGTCAGAAAGAAGAGGGGCCATTCACAAAAAGCCGCCGATCTCAAAAGAAGAGGCTGACATTCTGCAGGAAGAGCTTTGGCGTGACGGCCGGCACCGCCAGCAGCTGATTGCGGACCAAGCCGTGCTTGAACAGAAAGAAGCGGCATATGAAAGAGTCATCCGCCAATATGAAGAATGGGAGGCCGAAATGGCGCCGTCTGAAAAACAGGCGGAACATTTTATGAAGGAACTGGGGTTTTCGGGCAGCCCGTCCCATCTTCTTGACGCATATCATGTGATGAAAGATGTCAAAAAAGAAATTCTGAACAAGCATGAACTGACCATTGAAGCGGGCCGGCTCCAAAAGCTGCAAAGATCATTTGAGGAACGGGTCAAAAAGCTGAGTCCTTCAGACGGCTTGGAGCTGTCCGTAAAAGAAAGATTGCGTGCTTTGCTGGCGCAGGCGGAACGGGCCCGTGAGGACGCAAAACGAAAGCAGGCTCTCGAAACGGATCTGCTGCATGCCCAAGAGCAAATGCGCGAATTAAACGAAGAAGTTCATTACTACGAACAGCAGGTGAAACAGCTTTTTATGGCGGCAGACGCAAAAAACCGCGGACACTTCTGTGAGCTCGCCAGGCTGAATGAAAGCCGCCGGGAAACAGAGAGGCAGCTGCGCGAAATCGATACGCACTTGTCCGGCATAGGCCAAAAACAGCTGGCGCCGTACATGAGCCGTACAGTGCCCGAACTTGAACATACACTCGCTCAGCAGGAAAAAGAGAAAGAAACACTCGAGGAAAAAAGCGCGCATCTCCGTGAGCAGATTGCTTTATTAACGGTGAAGCAAGAGCAGCTGGAGTCCTCGGGGCTTGTGTCCGATTTAAAACAGCAGACAGAAATGCAGAAGGAACGCGTTAAAAAAACAGCTAAAGAGTGGGCCGCATTGCAGACGGTCAGACATGTGATCAGAGAAAAAATGGAGCGGCATAAAAAGGTGACGCTTCCCCGTCTGTTAGAAACCGCCGGCGCATTGTACGGACCGCTTACGGACGGACGCTATCACAAATTGTATTTCTCAGAGGCCGATGATTCCATTATGGTCATGCAAAAAGACGGTACGGTTTTTTCTGCAAGCGAGCTGTCACAGGCGGCATGCGAGCAGCTTTACGCGGCGATCCGTTTTGCCCTTGCGTCAGAACGGGAATCTGCGGTATCACTGCCGTTTTTACTCGATGACAGTTTTGTTCATTTTGACAGGCAGCGGCTGGAGCGGCTGTTTGATGTGCTGAATCAGCTTACAGAAGGCGGAAGGCAGATACTTTATTTCACCTGCCATGAGCATGTGAGCCGGTCATTTCACAACGGACAAGTCATGCGGCTCCTGTCATAAAAGAGTTTATTTTCAAAAAAGAGGTATGTGCTATACTGGTATTATGTAAGATATGGAGGGAGCTTTTAATAGAATGGCAAAAGGTATTATGCTGCACGAGGTCGGCGAGCAGGTCGATCAATACTTTCTGATTAAATCTTCGACTAAAGGAATCGCAAGCAACGGAAAACCATTTCTGACGTTAATGCTGCAGGACCAATCGGGGGATATCGAAGCGAAGCTGTGGGATGCCAAGCCGACTGATGAAACAACATACGCGGCGCAGACGATCGTGAAGGTAATCGGAGATGTACATCACTATCGCGGACGAAACCAGCTTAAGCTCAGAAACATCCGGCCGGCCGGCGAAAATGAAAATGTCAGCATTGATGATTTTCTGGAAACGGCGCCGATTCCGAAAGATGAAATGATGGAGACCGTCACTCAATACATTTTTGAAATGAAAAATCCAAACATCCAGCGGATCACGAGACATCTGGTCAAAAAATATGCCGCTGATTTTATGGATTACCCGGCGGCTGCTAAAAACCACCATGAGTTCGTCTCAGGGCTTGCGTATCATGTTGTGTCGATGCTGAACCTGGCAAAAGCGATTGCCGATCTGTATCCGTCTCTTGACCGGGATTTACTGTATGCGGGAGTCATCCTTCATGACCTCGGCAAAGTAAAAGAGCTTTCAGGCCCTGTTTCCACAACATACACCGTGGAAGGGAATCTGCTGGGACACATTTCAATCATGGTGACAGAGCTTTCAAAAGCAGCCGAAGAGCTTCAGATTGACGCTGAAGAAGTGCTGATTCTGAAGCATTTGATTTTGAGCCATCACGGAAAAGCGGAATGGGGAAGCCCGAAACCGCCGATGGTGAAAGAAGCGGAAATTCTGCACTACATTGACAATCTGGATGCAAAAATGATCATGATGGACAGAGCGCTGGAACGGGTGAAGCCGGGCGAATACACTGAGCGTGTATTTGCGCTTGAAAACCGTTCTTTCTACAAACCGACTTTCCATCAATAAGAAAAAAGGCCGATCCTTTACGATCGGTCTTTTTTACGTTCAGCTCTCATAACTTGTCTTTATCAGGCATAGCTTAAAATAAAGACTTTGGGTAAAAAGGGAGGAAACAACGTGCTATTTTTTCCTTGGTGGGTATACCTTTGCATTATCGGGATTATTTTCAGCGCTTATAAGCTTTTTACGACAGCTAAAGAAGAGGAAAAGCTTGACCAGTCGTTTATTGAAAAAGAAGGAAGAGTGTATATTGAACGGATGGAGCAGGAACGCGAGCGCCGTATGGCGGCGCCCGAAAATGAAAACGGAGATGCAGAAGAAAATTCCAATCATTCGATCGCATAAAAAAACTGTGCGGCTCGCCTAGAGCCCGCACAGTTTTTTTATTTAGATTGAGAAGATGCTGATGATGAAGTGTTAAACGTGTCTTTTAAGTCCTTGTCTTCAACTTTTACGTCAGCTTTTTTCATGACTTTTTGAATCGCCGCCTGTACAGCTGAGTTGTCGTTTAATTTCTGCTTAAGAACTTCTTCTTTCAGTTCTTTTTTCATGTCATCATATTTGCCGCGTTCTTCTGTCTTTTTGATGATATGATAACCGAACTTTGTTTTGACCGGATCGCTGACTTGTCCGACTTTCAGGCCGAATGCTGCTTTGCTGAATGTTTCATCCATTGATTTTTTATCGAACCAGCCAAGGTCGCCGCCGTTGTCTTTTGAGTTGTCGGTTGAGTATTCTTTCGCAAGCGTTTCAAATTTCTCGCCTTTTTTCAGCTTTTTCTCCACTTCGTCAGCTGTCTTTTTGTCAGCGACAAGGATGTGGCTCGCGCGGATTTTACCTTTTAAGCCGTCGTAATATTCTTTCGTATCGGAGTCAGTCACTTTGATGTTGTCTTTCGCCGCTTTTTGTGCAAGCAGTTCGTATTTCACCTGATCTTTCAGGTAATCTTCGCCGTACTGCTGTTTAAGGGCGCTGTACTGATCGCCGAGCTGCGTTTTGTACTCTTTCAGCTTGGTATCGATTTCTTTATCCGATACTTTGTATTTTTTGGCTAATACTTTTTCTTGTACGAGCTGTGTCAGCACACTTGCGCCCGCGGTTTTTTTCATGTTCGTGTAGAGCTCGCCTTTTGTTACATTGCCGGCATCCGTCTTGGCAATCACGTCGTTGTCGCCGCTGCTGCAAGCGCTGAGAGCCAGGACGCTCGTTGCCGTAATAGCTGCTATCGCGATTTTCTTCATTCCTTTAAACACTCCTAATCATCCAAATTAAATTGCATATGCGTATCATAACATATTGTGGCTTTCTGTAAAAAGATTTTAAATAAAGGGCATTCGTCTAGTCAAACTTTTTCCTGATACATACAAATATATTGATCATGAAAAGGAGGTAATGAACCATGGGCGGAGGATATTCAAACGGTTTTGCACTGCTCGTCGTATTGTTCATTTTGCTTGTCATTGTAGGTGCAGCTTACATTTGCTAAGCGAAACGGATCGCTTTTTCCAAAAGCGGTCCATTTTCTTACCCAGGCGCCTAAGCGTTTCTGAAGTGAATTGCATATGATGTAATTGGAAAAATAAAACGTTTTGTAGGAGGTGCTTCTGGAGATGGGTGAAGTATTTGCAGGCGGTTTTGCATTGTTGGTTGTTCTGTTCATCTTATTGATCATCATCGGCGCTTCTTGGATTTACTAAAAAAAGATGGCTGTCCGCGTTAATCCGCCGGCAGCCATCTTTTTTTGCCTGTTTACACAGTAAAGGAGATCTCGACGAACGAAGAGATCAGTAAAATTAAAATAGATACATTAATAAAGCGGAATACCTTATCCTGCCGGTCTTCAGGAATCTCTCTGACAAGGCATAATGTATTTGTGAGCCTGTTTATAAAATAAAGAATAAACAGGGCAGCCACGATAAAATAGAATAAAATGATGGGAGATTCCCCCTCTCTCTGAACTGCTCCCATATTACATTACCAAATATTTATTGAAAAAGATAGAATGTAAGCTGAAAAATCAGCGGGACATCAGGACTCCGGCACTTTTTTTACTAAAATATCAAAGCCGTCGGATTCCTGGTCAATCAGACATGATTTCGGCGCTTTGACCAGGTGCAGCGCAAACAGCAGATCAGGCAGGCAATAGCCCGCATGAATGCTCGAAATCATATAAAAGTAATGGGCGTGTCTCGGGAATGCCAAGCCTGCATAAAATAACACCGGCGTAATGAATAAAAACGGGCTGATCGTTGAAATCAGCATCGTTGTTTTCGGTATGCCTTTCCATGTCGGCATCCGCAAAAAGTACATTTTCATTTCCTTTTTTCTTTTTTTGCAAAACATTGGCAGGACATGTATGACTTTATGTACAAATAAAGTAACGACGAGCAGAACGCAAAAAGCTAATACATGCCCGTCACTTAAACTGATATTCGGACGAAGCAGCCCGAATGCCAAGAAGTTGCATATAAAAAACAGGATCATAAAACCTACAGCAGTCAATAATAAACGAACCGCACCATAATCTTTAATCAGATTAATGGTTTTCCAGCAATTCATCAGAGTCATCCTTCCGTACAAAGATGGAATACAATCTCAAAATAATTTACTCTCTTCAGGAGAAAAAATCAATCCTTTTTTAAAGAAAAAAATAAACCCGGAAAGAGAAGAACAGAAGAGAGCGGTGAAACATGGAAATGTACGGTTTAACCTTTCTTCTCCATTCATTATCAGCTAAAATAAGATTAAAGATAGAAAGAAGTGAAACGGATGGATTCAATGGATCAGCGTATCGGGCGGTTAGAATATTACATACAATTGCTGGTGAAAACGGTGGATATGGATAAGTACCCTTTTTATGCGATGATGATTGAAAAAGGGCTGACCGAAGAGGAAGGTGAAGAGGTCGGGCGGATCTGCCGCGAATTGGAGGACGAGCTGGAGTCGCAAAAAGCGCAAGGCTTTGTGACGTTCGACAAGCTCCTTGCGCTTTTTGCGGGACAGCTGAACGAAAAATTAGATGTTCATGAAACGATTTTTGCTTTGTACGAGCAGGGGCTTTATACAGCGCTGATGGAAGAATTCATCGAGATTATGAAGCACTTTGATTAATTGCTGACCGGTTCCAGCTCTTCAGCCGTTTCATGGGCAGCCGATTCGCCCGCTTTTTTCTTCAGGCTTCCGTCTTCACTTTCAAAATCATTGTTTATGTTTGTCAATGATTTCTCGAATATCTCCATAAAATCTTCTCCGTAAATGTGGCGGATGACACAGGTCAATTCTTCCATCTCCGGGAACTTCCCGAATAAGTGGTAGAGCGGCTGTGAGCCTTTAAACACCGCGTTTCTCGACGGGTCAAACTCCTCTAGCAGACTTTCAAATACTTTTTCCCCTTCTTCTGTTAACTGAATGTACGTGTTCCGTTTGTCATTCAGCCGCTTGGAAAAATTCAGATACCCGCGTTCTTCAAGTTTTTTTGAAAAATTAAATGCAGTTGATACGTGCATAACGCCGAATTTGGCGATTTCCGAAATAGAAGCTCCTTTAAGCTGATAAGCAATCCATAATATATGATGTTCATTAATATTAAGATCGTACGGCTTCAGCCAATTCTGCCAGTCTTTCTCGATAGATTTCCACAGCGCTTTGGATAGCTGTGCCATTTTTTGGGTATAGATTAAAGCTTCTTTTAAATCGTAAGGCGGTTCAACACGATTCAATACAGATCACCTGCTTCACATTTTCTTTTCCTCTATTATGCCAATAAAATAAAGATTAATAAAGATGAAAATTTAAGAATTTTATAATAAATTCTAAATCCGTTGCTGTGAAAGGCTTTAAACCGCAAAAAAAAGTGCGGAACGCAATATGTCCGCACTTTTTTTGGTTGTATAGGATATTAGTTTTGTAAGGTTTTCTCCAGCTGTCTGATTTTCTCTTCAATATCAGCGATTTCCTTTTGGAGATCCTGCTGGTGCGGCTTGATTTCCTCCTGCCACCTTTTAATGCTTGTCTGAAGCTCTCCGCCTACGTCTTTAATGACTTCGGCGCTTTCTTTCGCCGTTTGGACAAGCTGGTCTTTCAGCGCCATTCCGTCTTTTTTTAACCGTTTGATTGTGTCCTCAATTGAATTGCAATTCGCTTTAATTTTGCCCCGCAGCTCTTTTCCGGATGAAGGAGCCGAAAGCAAAACCGCTGCGCCTCCGATCAATCCGCCTACGAAAAGGCCTGTTAAAAGGGAACGTCCGTCAGCCATTTGAAATCACCCCGTTTTTTTTCTCATAAGCTTTTACCATTTTTGTTCAGAAGAATAAACTTCTATACATAGCTTGCTTTATTTTAGCATATTTTTTAAGGGAAAAGGAGGGAGAAGGTTGTCTGTCTTCATGATTGTTTTATCTTGTATGGCTCTTGTCTTTGCGGCGGGCGCCGTTTATTACCTGAAACTGCTCGGCCAGGCCGCTTCTTATCCGCCGAAGCGGGTCGTCCGCCAAAAGGCCATTGTCTGCTCAGCAGGAACCGCCCTCGCATTGTTCCTTATCTTTTTCACAAAACTTCTCGTATGAAACATGCTGAAACACATTAAAAAACCTCTTCCGGCCGGAAGAGGTTTCAGTATGCGGCTATTTTGCCGTTTCAATCATATTGGACCGTTTTAAGATCGTCTGCACAATCGGATACATGATGATAATGGCGATCGCGTTCAGCGCAGCCGCCGGAAGGACGACCGCGAGCACCAATGCCGTGAATCCGCCCGGCAGGCCGACAATCAGAAGGGCCAGCGCCAGAAAGATCACACCGGAGATGAAAGTGCCGGCTATCGTAATGACGGCAGCCGCCGCTGTTTTCACGCTTTTTTTCACCAAAAGCGCCAGTGCGAGAAACAGAAACGCCGTTACCGGTTTTTCAATGATATTCGGAAGCTGTCCCCCCGGAAAAGATGTCGTGAGTGCGGAAATGATTCCCGTTACAATCCCGATCATCAGCACGTTCTGCACACGGGGGAATAACAGAATACCCATAAACATCATCACAAGCATCATATCGGGTTTCATTCCGAATAATACCGGCGGCATAATGGAATGAAGCACCGCTCCGATTGCCGCAAACAGGGCCATAATGACTAATTCTTTTGTTTTCATACTAAGCTCTCCTCTGCTAAGCTTTTTCGCCATCCAATAATATGCTCGTCATTTATTGCGATGGCCGGAAAAATTGATATGCAAACAGTATATCAAAGGAACCGTTATGTTAGAAGAAATTTATTCGTTTTCCTGCTGGAACTTTCTCATAAACTGAGCCAGTTTTTCACAATCAGCCAGGCTGACGGCGTTGTAAACAGACGCCCTGCAGCCTCCGACTGAGCGGTGGCCGGCGAGTCCGGTCATTTTTGCCGCTTTCGCTTCTTCAACGAATTTTTTCGTCAGACTGCTGTCGCGGAGGGTGAACGTAATATTCATGTGAGAACGGCTGTCTTTTTCGGCATGGCCCGCGTAAAATCCGCCGCTTTCATCGATTGTGCCGTACAGGACATCCGCCTTTTCCCGGTTGCGCCGTTCAGCCGCTTCGACACCGCCGTTTTCAGCCAGCCATTCAAGGACGAGGCTCAGCATATAAATCGCAAATGTAGGCGGCGTATTATACAGTGAATCGGCTTTTGTGTGGGTGGAATATTTCAAAATTTTAGGAACGTTGGCGTTTTCGTTTTCAAGCCATGATTTTTTCATGATGACGACCGTAACGCCGGATGGCCCGAGGTTTTTCTGGGCTCCGCCGTAGATGACATCAAACTTTTTGACATCAAATTTTCTACTCAGGATGTCGCTTGACATGTCGGCTGCGAGCGGAATCGGTGAATTCGGGAACTCTTTCCACTGCGTTCCGAAAATCGTGTTGTTGGACGTAATATGCAAGTAGGCGCCGTCTTTTATCTGTGAGAGGTCCGCTTTCGGTATATGGTTGTGGTTTGAATCTGCGCTTGTTGCTGTGACGGATGTGTTTCCGAACAGTTTCGCCTCAGCGAGGGCCTTTTCAGACCATGCGCCCGTCACGATGAAGTGCGCCGTCTTCTCCGGCGTTAAAAAGTTCATCGGCAGCATTGAGAATTGAAGGCTTGCTCCGCCTTGGAGAAATAAAATATCATAATCGTCGGGGATATCCATCAGTTCTTTCAGAAGGGTTTTCGCTTTTTGATGCACCGCGTCATATTCTGTGCTCCGGTGGGACAGCTCCATGACAGACATGCCGGTATCATTGAAGTTGATAAATTCTTTCTGTGCTTTTTGCAGCACATCCAGTGGAAGGGCTGCGGGTCCTGCATTGAAATTCGTTGTACGTTCCATTTTTACGATCTCTCCCTGTTTTCCGCTTTAGTGTAAGAAATAATACAATTATCCTATCACAATTTTTAGATTTTTTTGATATGAAAAAATATTATTTTATGTATTTTATGTTTCGGGCGCAAAAAAACCTCATCCTTAAGATGAGGCAAGCCGTTTTCTGACGGTTGACGCGATCTCCTGAAGATCGTCAGGCGTATAGTCTTCGGCATGTGTCTTCCAGACAGCTCCGAATCCGTCGCCTTTTCCGTAACGCGGAATGATATGCATGTGAAAATGGAACACGGATTGGCCCGCTTTTTCACCGTTGTTATTGAGGATATTCAGCCCGATCGGCTCGAATTCATCCCGGATGGCGCGCGCGATTTTCGGCACCGCTTCAAAATATTCTTTAGAAAGCTCAGGCGTAAACTCGTACACGTTTTCGATATGTGTTTTCGGGATCACGAGCGTATGGCCTTTTGTGACCTGGCTGATATCAAGAAACGCAACGACGTGTTCGTTTTCGTATACTTTTGAAGACGGAATGTCACCGGCAATGATTTTGCAGAAAATACAATCGTCCGCTTTGTGCATAGATGGGTTTCCTCCCTGAAAAGAAATATATGTATATTCTCATCGTACCACAAAACCCGATGAAATAAAAAACAGGATGAACGGCTGGCGTTCATCCTGATGCAGAAGTACGAGCTTTATCACAGAAAATTAAATATGCCTTTTGTAAGCACCTCATTTGTTTTTAAAATGAAGACTTATGGGTCTGCTTGATCATTCCTGGGACAAACACCTCATTTGATTATTTCATCATGACTGAAGAACATCATCAAAGCAGTGTGTGAAGAAATTGTAAGCATAAGACATGTTGATTTTCATCCAACTGTTCTAAGACGTCTTTTATAAACACCTCATTTTCAGTTGATTAAAGCTGTTTCCTTCTACACACATTATGATGTCCGCTATCACGATAACTATGCAGGCTTTTTTACGTGAGAAAAAAAGGGAATCGTTTCAAATCAGCCTTTATTTTTGGTACTATGAAGAAAAACGAATCAGAAGGGGAGAAATTATGTCTCTGCTATCGGTAAAAGACTTAACCGGCGGTTATACGAGAAACCCGGTTTTAAAAAATGTTTCATTCACCCTTGAGCCGAACCAGATTGTCGGACTCATCGGATTAAACGGCGCGGGCAAGAGCACGACGATCCGGCATATTATCGGTTTAATGGACCCGCATAAAGGCTCGATCGAGCTGAACGGCAAGACGTTTTCAGAGGATAAAGAGGGTTATCGTTCGCAATTTACGTATATCCCCGAAACGCCGGTGCTGTATGAAGAACTGACGCTCAAAGAGCATTTGGAGCTGACGGCCATGGCGTACGGCCTTTCGAAAGAAACGCTTGAAAAAAGGCTTCCGCCGCTTCTGAAAGAATTCAGAATGGAAAAAAGGCTGAAATGGTTTCCCGCTCACTTTTCCAAAGGGATGAAGCAGAAAGTCATGATCATGTGTGCGTTTCTCGCGGAGCCTTCGCTTTATATTATTGACGAGCCGTTTCTCGGACTTGACCCGCTTGCGATCAATGCATTGCTGGAGCGGATGGACGCCGCGAAAAAAGCCGGATCAAGCGTACTGATGTCAACGCATATACTGGCGACGGCAGAGCGCTATTGTGACGCTTTCATCATTTTACATAACGGCGAAGTACGCGCAAGCGGCACGCTGGAAGAATTGAGAGAGCAGTTCGGCATGAGAGACGCCGCTCTTGATGATTTATATATTGAACTGACGAAGGAAGACGCCGGCCATGAATAATATGTCTACTATTTGGCAGTCCCGGCTTGAGGAGCATATAAAGGAAACCAGAATGTATATGAAATATATGCTCAATGATCATCTCGTCATTGTCTTGATCTTTTTCATTGCCGGCGCTGCGAGCTGGTACAGCAAATGGGTCAAAGACATTCCCGTTCATTTCCCGTCCTTTTGGGTGATGGCGGTGCTCTTTTCGATCGTGCTGACGGGTTCATACGTCCGGACGCTGTTAAAGGAAGCAGATCTCGTGTTCCTGCTGCCGCTTGAACCGAAAATGGGGACTTACTTTAAGCATGCATTCAAGTACAGCTATCTGTCACAGCTGTTTCCGCTTATCGCTCTGTCGCTTGTATGCATGCCTCTGTTTTTCGCTGTAAGTCCGGGGGCGTCGCTTGCGTCGTATGCCGCCGTTTTTATTCAGATGCTGGCGGTGAAAGCGTGGAATCAGGCCATGGAGTGGCGGATGACATTTATGAATGACAGAAGTATGAAAATGATGGATGCAGTCATACGTTTTATCTGCAACATGCTGCTTTTATACTTCGTCTTACAATCGTTTTATCTGTACGCTGCCGCCGTCTACATTGTGATGGCCGGCCTTTATGTCTATTTCACATCAGCCGCGAAACATAAATCGTTAAAATGGGAAGCTCATATTGAATATGAATTAAGAAGGAAGCAGCGGTTTTACAGAATTGCCAATCTGTTTACCGATGTGCCTCACTTGAAGAAACAGGCAAAACGCCGGGCGTATCTCGACTTTTTGCTCAGAATGATTCCGTTCGAGCAGCGGAAAACGTTCTCCTATATGTATGCCCGGGCCTTTCTTCGCTCAAATGATTATCTGGGCATTCAGGTCAGGCTCACGATTATTTTTATCCTGATTATTATGCTCGTTTCCGCCAATCCGTTGATAACGGCGGCGTTAACCGTATTTACCGTCTTTATTACGGGGATACAGCTTTTGCCGCTGTTCGGGCATTTTCAACATCTGTCGTTACAGGAGCTTTACCCGGTCAATCAGAAAGTGAAGCTGAAAAGTTTCTTTTCACTGATGAAATCGGCGTTAACCGTGCAGGCACTGCTGTTTTCGGCAGCGTCGGCCTATGCCGCGGGAGTCAGCGGGGCGCTTTATGCCGCTATCGCTTCAGCCGTCCTGATCTTTGTGATTATGCCTTCGTATATGGGCGGCAGATTGAAAAAGTACGGCAGGCTGTAATCAAACGGGTTTTTGAAACCTTTACGAAAGAAGGAGACGCGGATGACCGGCGATCAGCAGCTGATACAGGAAGCCCTGCAATGGAAAGCGCGTTTTTTGCGTAAGGATTCCATGTTTGAACGTTTTTCTACAGGCATGCAGGCGAAAATAAATGAGCGGATTCCCGGAAAAATTCATGCCGTCATCACAGAAAGCATTAAAAAAATGACCGAGGCAACAATGGCGGGGTCAAACCTGGTAAAAAGCAAGCGGGATACAAGCGGCATGTCGCTTACAGAAAAAGATGCCCTTGCCAGACAAACTATCGCATCCTATCAAAAGGTGGCGGCAGCCGAGGGCATCGGTACGGGGGCCGGCGGAATTTTTTTTGGGATGGCTGACTTTCCTTTGCTGTTGTCCATTAAAATGAAATGTCTGTTCGATCTTGCCTCCGTTTACGGCTATGATGTGAAAGATAGAGATGAACGATTGTTTTTGCTGTTTATTTTTCAGCTTGCTTTCTCAAGCGGTGAACAGCGGAAACGCATATATTCAATCATTGAACATTGGGATTCAAAAAAGCATGAAGTTGATTGGAGAGTTTTTCAGCAGGAATACCGCGACTATCTGGACGTGGTGAAATTGTTTCAGCTTTTGCCGGTCGTCGGAGCCGCCGTGGGCGGAGCGGCCAATTATAAACTGCTGTCACAGCTCGGCGAGACGGCAAGGCACGTTTATCATTTAAGAATCACAGCAGCCGGTACGTAATGTACCGGCTGTTTTTTAATGCCTATCGGGGGTAGCTCACCGCGGCGCCGATCAGCACCTTGGCGGCGGTCAGCATCGCTTTTTCATTAAAATCAAATTTCGGATGATGGTGAGGGTAAATAGATTCCGCATCGTCTAAAGCGGCGCCCGTAAAGAAAAAAGCGCCTTTTGTATGCTGCAGATAATAGGAAAAATCCTCTCCCGCCATCTGCGGCTCTCCTTCAACGACTTTCGTGACGCCGTCTGTTTCCGCGGCGGCTGCCGCAGCGTGCGCCGCTTCCTCCGGATGATTGACGACGGCGGGATAGCCGCGTTTGAAACGATACTCATAGGAAGCGGAGTGCATGGAACAGATCCCTTTTACGACGGCTTCTATTTCTGCTTCAAGCAGGCTGCGCACCTCTTCATCAAACGAGCGTACGGTGCCTGTGATGACTGCCTGATCAGCAATGGCGTTAAACGGATTTTCAGCGATGAATGAGCCCGCTGAGATGACAGCCGGCTGCATAGGGTTTACACGCCGGCTCACGATATGCTGAAGGGCCGTGACGATTTGAGAGCCGATTAAAACGGCGTCTTTCGTATCGTGAGGGATCGCACCGTGGCCGCCTTTGCCGATGACTTTAATCGTAAAGCCGTCAGCGGCGGCCATTACTGGGCCCGGGCGGCATAAGACCGTTCCGACGGGTTCAGTCGCCCATAGGTGTGTGCCGAAAACGGCATCGACATGTTCAAGGCAGCCGTCCTCAATCATTGATGTTGCTCCGCCGGGAGATAATTCCTCGGCGTGCTGGTGGATCATCACAAATGATCCTTTCAGTTTTTCCCGGTTGTGATAAAGCACTTTTCCGGCAGCAAGCAGAGCTGCCGTATGGCCGTCGTGGCCGCAGGCGTGCATGACGCCGGGAATTTGTGAAGCATAGGGCACATCTTTTTCATCCTGTATCGGCAAAGCGTCAAAATCAGCCCTGAGCGCGACACAAGGTCCCGGTTCTCCGCCTTCAATATAGGCTGTGACGCCGTTTCCCCCCACGTTCGTCCGGATGGGAACGCCGAGCTTTTCATAAAACGAAGCGATGAATGCCGGTGTTTTTTTTTCTTTAAAGGAAAGCTCGGGATTCCTGTGAAGGTGACGTCTGATTTCAACCATTTCCTCATGCAGCCCGTCAAGCTGAGCGTACAAGCTTTTTTGAAGTGTCGTTAATGTCAAAAGCGGTGCCCCCTCGTCTGCTTTTCCCATGATTGTATAGAAAATGTCAGAAGATTTCAATCTTTTTGCTACGGAAGAATGATGATGGCAGCAATCGTCGTGACGATAAGCCCGGCCGTCACCGGGATAAAGTTTTTTCTGGCAAGCTCAAACGGGTCAACTTTACAAATAGCCGCAGCGGGAATAAGTGCCCAAGGGACCAATGTTCCGCCCCCGACCCAGATCGCTGAAATCTGGCCCAGCGCCGTTAAAACGGCCGGATTCGTATGAAGCGCGGCGGAAAACAGCTTTGCCATCGATCCTGCAAGAGAAATACCGGAAAAGCCTGAACCGTCAAGCCCGGTAATCGCACCGACTGCGGTCAGGGCGATGCCGGCGAATTCCCCGGACATCGGAAAGGAATGAGACAGCGCCAGGCCAAGGTCATTGACGATACCCGCAGACCCTTTCGGCAGGGGGGTGTTCAACATACTTTTAAACCCCGCGTCACCAAGATAAAAGAACGCCGCGATCGGAATGACGGGGCCGAATACTTTAAAGCCGAATTGAAAACCGCCGATAAAATACTCAGTGATCTTTTCTAAATGCCGCTGCTTATGCACGATGAAATGAATGATCAGGAGAATGCCGATCGCCGTTCCCCCGACGAGTGCCGTCGCATCATTTCCCTGCAGGCGGTAGACGATCATGCAGATAACATCGGCGAGGAAAACAAGCGGAATGAGAACAGCCAGAGTCACCCTGAGTTTTTTCGGGAGATACATGCTTGTGTCCAAAGAACCGGAGCTGTCAAAGGAGAGGGGGGCCTGCGTTTTTTTTCGCTCCCGCATGATGAGAAAAAAAGCGGTGATTGTCGTCGTTAATCCCATGATTAAAACGAGCGGAATACTAGCCTGCATGACATCGCCCACAGGAACGCCCGCGGCATCGGCTGTCAATTTCGGGGCCGCCTGAATGACGTAATCACCTGATAAAGCGAATCCGTGGCCGAACAGGTTCATCGCCATTGCCGCGGCGATCGGAGAAAGACCCGCCCGGATCGCCGCGGGAAGCAGCACAGCGCCGATCAGCGCCACACCGGGTGACGGCCAGAAAAAAAGAGAGATGGCAAACATCAGGCAGCCGATGATCCAATACGCGGCAGCCGGCCCCTTCATCAGCTTCGCAAACGGAGAAATCATCGCTTCATTAATACCTGTTTTGGTCAAAAGTCCGCTCATCGCCACGATAAAACAAATAATAAAAATTGTCGGCAGCAATTCCCCGGCGGCATACGTGAAGCTGTGAAACAGGCTGCTGACCGAAGCGGAGAATGAATGCGTCGTCCATAGCGCAATCACAAAAATACCGGCAAGTGAAATAAAGGTTGTATCTTTTCTGAGAAGCATAAAAACGATAATGGCCGCGATAAAAGCAACATAAAGCAGATGTACCGAGTAGATGCCGATCCCCAATTGAACCACTCCGTTTATAAATAGGATTGCTACAGGTTATTCATAGGCGGGCGGAAGGTGCAAAGGGGAGGCGGAAAATCGGGACTAAAAAAAGCCGGAGAATCTCCGGCGGTTTTAATCTATAGCGTAATAAGCGGTTACATAAGACGGGCGGGAGAAAATGGACGTCGTGTCGATGCCGGCTGATGTTCCGCGTTTTTTATGGGCTTCCTGATAAGAGTTTGACTGCTGCCAGCCCTGAAAGGCTTTTTCCTCTTCCCACAGGGTCAGGATGACATACGTATCGCCTTCAAGCGGCCTTAATACGCGGATGGCTTCAAAACCGGGTTCATTTTCCACTTTGCCGGCGCGGTTTTTAAACCGGTTTTCAAACAGCGGACGGCCTTCCTGGGTAACGGCGATGTTATTGAGGACGGCGTAGCCCGGATGTTTGATTTCCCCGACGCTGTCGATGCTTTCATAGGAATGGGGCGCCTGAAAAACGGTTTCTCCATTTGTCTCGTGGATTAAAATCGCATTTTCCTCTCCTTGCATCAGCACCATATTCTCATTTGGGTGTTTCTTTGCAATCGTTTTTAAAAAATCGGCTGTCCCATATGTAATATAAACCTTCATATCAGCCACCTCCTGCTTGCTAGTATAACAAAAGAGTGGTATAAGTTTCTATTGGCGACTCATTCTGACATAATTCGAAACAATATTTCCCATACTACAAGTTAAGAAAGGCGAGGTGACTTATGCTGAAAAAGAAAAAAAGATTCTTTATTCCGGCTGTAATTGCGGCGGTAACCGCTTTTCTCGCGTTAATCGGATACATTATCATTATATTTCTCGGCCATTATGTCATCGATGAAAAGAAATTAATCCTGCACGCATCTTCAAAAATCGTCGATCAAAACGGTGATGAAATCGCGAGTCTTTATACGGAAAACCGCGAACCGGTATCCATTCAGGAGGTTCCTGAAGATGTGAGAGATGCTTTTATCGCCGTTGAAGATAAACGATTTTACGAACATCACGGCATTGATGTGAAATCTGTCGGCCGGGCGATGTTCCGGGATATTTTAGCGGGCGGCAAGGTAGAGGGCGGAAGCACGATCACCCAGCAGCTGGCGAAAAACATTTTTCTAACTCATGATAAAACATTTTTGCGCAAAACGAAGGAAGTCATTATCGCCATCAATCTTGAGCGTGATTACAGCAAGGATAAGCTGCTTGAAATGTACCTGAACCAGCTCTATTTCGGTCATGGCGTTTACGGCATTCAAGCCGCGTCTCACTACTATTTTAATAAAGAAGTAAAAGATTTAACCGTTGCAGAAGGCGCCGTTCTGGCGGCTATACCGAAGGCGCCTTCCCTTTATTCGCCGATTCAGCATCCCGGCAAAAATAAAGAGCGGCGCGATACGATTCTTTCCATGATGAACGATCAAGGCTATATCAGCGCAAAAGAAGCCGTCAGAGCCCAGGGCCGGACATTGGGGCTTCATATCAAGAAAACATCTGAAACGCCTTGGTTTGACAGTTATATCGATCTTGTCATCAAGGAGGCGGAATCCCGTTATTCGATGTCAGGCGAACAGCTCCTTCAAGGCGGCTATACGATCCGGACATCGCTTGATTCCAAACTGCAGAAAACGGCATATACGCTCATGAGGGAAAGCGGCTATTTTCCGGGAACGGATCAGGCGGCGGAGGGAAGCGCCGTCTTTATTGATAATAAAACCGGAGGCGTCCGCGCGGCGGTCGGCGGGCGCGACTACGTGACAAAAGGATACAACAGGGTAACGGCGCCGCGGCAGCCGGGCTCAACGTTTAAGCCGCTTGCCGTATACGGGCCCGCCATGCAGGAGGACAAGTTCAAACCATACTCGCTTCTTCAAGACAAACTGCAGTCTTACAACGGGTACGAACCGAAAAATTATGACGGACAGTACAAGGGGCAAGTGACGATGCAGGACGCGATCACCTACAGCATAAATGCGCCCGCTGTCTGGACATTGAAGCAGATCGGCGTGGATACGGGAAAATCGTATCTTAATAAAAACGGCATAAACATATCTGACAACGGACTCGCGATTGCGCTGGGCGGTCTGTCAGAAGGCGTCACCCCGCTTCAGCTGGCCGGAGCTTATCATACATTTGCGGCAAACGGAATGTATACGAAGCCATTTTTTATAGAGAACATCACGGACGAAGACGGAGAAACGATTTCCGGGCCTAAAAACGGCAAAACGCGCGTCTTCAGCGGACAGACGGCATGGAATATGACGAGGATGCTTCAGCAGGTCGTAAAAGAAGGAACCGCTTCACAAGGCAGCTATCAGGGCGGCCTGGCGGGGAAAACCGGCACGACGTCATTTACCGGCGTCCCCGGCGCCACGAAGGACGCCTGGTTTGCGGGATACACTCCCGGACTGACGGGAGCCATCTGGATGGGGTATGACAAAACAGATAAAACCCATTACCTGAAAGGCGGAAGCCAGTATCCTGTCAGACTCTTTAAAGATATCGTCACAAAAGCGGGGGAAAACGGCAAAGCATTCAAAAAGCCTGAAAATGTGAAAGAACTGGGAAGCCCGATTGAGCTGAAAGCGGTGAAGTCCCTGTCGGCCGGTTATACATTTAAGGCGATGGGACTGATTACGGTTCAATTAAAATGGGATGCTCAAAAGGATGATCGGGTTGTTTACCGAATATATGAAAAGAAAGACGGAAAAGACAAGCTTCTGGATTCGGTGAAAGGAAAAGGCAGCTTTGACATACCATACGCCAACCTGTTTTCAGGGGCTTCATACAAGGTCGTTCCATATAATTCACAGACGAATCAAGAAGGAGAGGGAACGGAATACGTTCAGCCGAAGCTTTTCTCTTCTTAATGATGAATTCGGCGATTTTTTGAACATTAGGCCTCAATTCTATACCATTTTGAAAAAACAAGGTATAGTGTAATGGGCGAAGAACACGAACGTATGGTTGCAGGAGGAAAGGTGGAAATTCAGATGAGTAAACGAGAAGCGTTTAATGATACGTTTTTAAAAGCGGCACGGGGAGAAAAAACAAATCACGTCCCTGTCTGGTACATGAGACAGGCGGGGAGGTCACAGCCGGAATACCGCAAGCTGAAGGAAAAATACGGCTTAGTCGAAATTACGCATCAGCCCGAGCTGTGCGCGTATGTGACGAGACTTCCGGTCGAGCAGTACGGAGTGGACGCTGCCATTTTATATAAAGATATTATGACGCCTCTTCCTTATATCGGAGTGGATGTTGAAATTAAAAACGGAATCGGCCCGGTGATCGATCAGCCGGTGCGCTCTGCTGCGGATATTGAAAAGCTCGGCGAACTGAATCCCGAACAGGATGTTCCTTACGTGCTGGAAACGATCAAATTACTCGTAAACGAACAGCTGAATGTCCCGCTCATCGGTTTTTCGGGAGCGCCTTTTACGCTGGCCAGTTATATGATTGAAGGCGGGCCTTCAAAAAATTACAACAAAACAAAAGCGTTCATGCACAGTATGCCGCAAGCGTGGCAGATGCTGATGGACAAGCTCGCGGATATGATTATCGTTTATGCAAAAGCGCAGATTAACGCCGGCGCAAAAGCCATTCAGATTTTTGATTCCTGGGTCGGCGCGCTGAACCGCGAAGATTACCGGCAATTTATAAAACCGGTGATGGACAGAATTTTCCGGGAGCTTTCAGCAGAACAAGTTCCGCTGATCATGTTCGGCGTAGGCGCAAGCCACCTGGCCGGAGACTGGCATGACCTTCCTCTTGACGTTGTCGGTCTTGATTGGAGACTCAGCATAGATGAAGCCAGAAAACAAGGCATCACAAAAACGGTTCAGGGCAATCTTGATCCGTCGCTTCTTCTTGCGCCTTGGGAGGTCATCGAGAAAAAAGCGAAAGCGATTCTTGACCAGGGTATGAAAACGGATCGGTTTATTTTCAATTTAGGACACGGCGTATTCCCTGATGTAAACCCGGAAACGCTGAAAAGGCTGACGGCGTTTGTGCATGAATACTCCGCGGCTAAAATAGGGGAACAATCTTCCTGAGCAGATCGTTGGTTATAAGAAGATTTTCCTGTCAAAATCAAGATAGACAGACCATCAAAAGAGGTGTTTAACAAAATGAGCAGCAAAAAGAAAATGGGACTTCTCGTTATGGCTTACGGAACGCCTTACAAAGAAGAAGACATAGAACGTTATTATACACATATCAGACGCGGAAGAAAGCCGGAGCCGCACATGCTTCAAGACTTAAAAGACAGATATGAAGCGATAGGAGGCATTTCGCCGCTTGCAAAAATTACGAAGGAGCAGGCGGAGAAGCTCGGACAGCGTTTAAATGAAATCCAGGACGACGTCACATTCAAAGTGTACATCGGATTAAAACATATTGAACCGTTTATCGAAGACGCGGTGGCGGACATGCATAAAGACGGCATTACAGAAGCTGTCAGCCTGGTGCTCGCCCCTCATTTTTCAACATTCAGCGTCCAGTCATACAACAAACGCGCCAAAGAAGAAGCGGAGAAGCTTGGCGGCTTGACCATCAAGTCGGTTGAAAGCTGGTATGATGAACCGAAATTCGTTGATTATTGGGTCAGCCAGGTGAAGAAAACGTATGAATCAATGCCGAAAGAAGAACGGGATGACGCGATGCTGATCGTCTCAGCGCACAGCCTTCCTGAAAAAATTAAAGAATACGGCGATCCGTATCCTGACCAGCTGGAGGAATCCGCAAAACTGATTGCCGAAGGCGCCGGAATTACCGATTACGCAGTCGGCTGGCAGAGCGAAGGGAACACCCCTGATCCATGGCTCGGGCCGGATGTGCAGGATCTCACGCGCGAGCTGTATCAAAAGCATCCTTATAAAGCATTTGTATACGTGCCCGCAGGCTTCGTTGCCGATCATTTAGAGGTGCTTTACGATAATGATTACGAATGCAAAGCTGTGACCGATGAAGTCGGCGCAAGCTACTATCGTCCGGCCATGCCGAACGCACAGCCCGAATTTATCGACGCGCTTGCAGCGGTCGTGCTGAAAGAGCTGGACAAGTAGAACTAAACGGTAAAGAAGGCGATAAAAATGAGTGGCGATAAAAAACATCTGGTCATCATCGGCGGCGGCATAACGGGATTAGCCGCCGCCTTCTACATGGAAAAAGAAATCAAAGAAAAACAGCTGCCGCTTGAGGTCACCCTGATTGAAGCGGGCCCGAGAGCGGGCGGCAAAATTCAGACGGCGCATAAAGACGGCTACATCATTGAGCGGGGGCCGGATTCTTTTCTGGAAAGGAAAAAAAGCGCTCCCCAGCTCGTAAAAGATTTAGGGCTTGAGCATCTGCTCGTCAACAATGCGACCGGCCAGTCTTACGTGCTCGTCAACGAGACGCTTCATCCGATGCCGAAGGGCGCGGTGATGGGCATCCCGACAAAAATCGCTCCGTTCATCTCCACCGGCTTATTTTCTGTTCCCGGAAAGGCGCGGGCGGCGCTTGACTTTGTTCTGCCTGCGAGCAAACCGAAGGAAGATCAGTCTCTGGGTGAATTTTTCCGCAGACGCGTCGGTGACGAAGTTGTTGAGAATTTAATAGAACCGCTTTTGTCAGGGATCTATGCCGGAGATATTGATAAGCTGAGCCTCATGTCCACATTTCCGCAATTCTATCAGACTGAGCAAAAGCACAGAAGTCTGATTCTCGGCATGAAAAAATCGCGTCCGCAGCCTTCAGGACAGCAGCTGACTGCCAAAAAGCAGGGGCAGTTTTTAACGCTGACAACAGGGCTTCAAACGTTGGTGGAGGAGCTGGAAAAGCAGCTTACGCTGACAAAAGTGATGAAAGGCACGAAAGTCACCCATATCGGCCGCGAGGAGAAAGGATATTCCGTGACGCTTGATAACGGCAAAGTGCTTCATGCGGAAGGATGCATTGTAACAGCGCCGCATAAAGCCGCGGCGAAAATGCTTTCTGATCTGCCGGCGGTTTCATGTCTCAAAGACATGCATTCTACATCCGTCGCCAACGTCGCCTTAGGTTTTCCTGAGGGAGCCGTCAAGATGGAGCATGAAGGTACGGGATTCGTAATCTCAAGAAACAGCGACTTCTCCATCACGGCCTGCACATGGACGAACAAAAAATGGCCGCATGCGGCACCGGAGGGCAAAACACTGCTCAGGGCGTACGTCGGAAAAGCCGGAGATGAATCCATCGTAGATCTTTCAGATAACGAGATCATTAACATCGTAATGGAAGATTTGAAAAAAGTAATGAATATCAAAGGCGAGCCGGAAATGACCTGTGTGACCCGCTGGAACGAAAGCATGCCGCAGTACCATGTCGGTCATAAAGAGCGCATCAAAGAGTTCAGAGACGCGCTGAGAGCTTCCTATCCGGGTGTATACGCGACGGGCGCGTCTTTTGAAGGGGTTGGCATCCCCGACTGTATCGACCAGGGAAAAGCCGCCGTATATGATTCACTGGCTTATTTATTTGAAACGTACCAGCCTCCGTTATCTTAAAACGGAGGTTTTTTTGCATGTTCCCGTTCTGTAAAGGGAACACCAATAAAAAGAAAAAACATTTGAATCTTCTTTGCGACTGTGATAAGTTATCTTATGTACAAAATGACTAAAACGTTCAAACGGTCAATTTAACGAGGTGGGAAACATGTCCGTCGATCGGAAAAAGCTCATTCTGGAAGCGGCAACGAAGTCTTTTACACAATTCGGCTACAAAGCAACGACAATGGATCTGGTGGCGAAGCTTGCAAATGTGGGAAAGGGAACCATCTATACGTTTTTCAAAAACAAAGAAGAACTGTTTGATGATATTTTCACCACTATTTTAAGAGAAATGAAGGAACACGCCGATGAAGCGATGAAACCGGAGCTTTCATTTCACGAAAATGTCCACCGGGCGCTTGTCGCGATTTTGGAATTCAGAAAAACACACCAGCTGACGATTAAAATTTTTCAGGAGAACGCCGAGATTGGTACAATAGCCGTTCAGGATGTCATTGCGAAAATGGAGCGGGCCATTCTGTCATATATTAAAGAAAAGATAGAATATGCCATTGAAAACGGGAGCATTAAACCGTGCGATCCGGAGCTGACCGCTTTTGTCATGCTTAAGCTTTACATCGCGCTGATATTTGACTGGGAAAAAAACCATCCGCCTCTTGAAAAAGAGACGATCGCCGAATTGCTGGAAATGTATGTCGGTCAAGGATTATCTAAATAGATGATCCTTCACTTTTTAGGTGCCGTGACCGTTTTGTCAAATGAGTCAGTTTGCGGAAGGAGGCAACAGGGTTGAATACAATAAAAAGCCAGTGGAAAGACATTGTAACGAGCAAGAAACTGTTAATCCCCATCATTGCCATATTATTCGTTCCGCTGATTTACAGCGGAGTGTTTTTGAAGGCGTACTGGGACCCGTACGGCACGGTGGATCAGCTGCCGGTAGTCGTTGTCAACCAGGATAAAGGGGCGGACTACGAAGGGAAACATCTTCAGATCGGTGACGATCTTGTGAAAGAATTAAAGAAAAATGATAATTTTGATTGGCATTTTTCAAGCGATCTTGATCAATCGTTAAAGGACTTATTAAATGCTAAATATTATTTAGTGGTCGAGATTCCTGAAGGTTTTTCGAAAAACGCCAGCACGGTAATGGATAAAAATCCGAAAAAGCTGGATCTGAAATATCATACGAACGCCGGATCCAACTATGTCGGGGCGACAATCGGCGAAAAGGCAATCGATAAACTGAAAGCCTCCGTGTCGAAAGAAGTGACAGAGCAATACGCAAAAGTCATTTTTGACAACTTTAAAGATATTGCCAAAGGACTCGGCAAAGCCAGCAGCGGGGCCAAGAAAATAGACGATGGCACGAAAAACGCGAAAGACGGCAGCGCCAAGCTGAAGGAAAATTTAGCGAAGCTTACTGAAAGCACCGCAACCATCAGCGACAAAACACAGCAGCTTACCGACGGAGCGGCGAAAGTGACAAGCGGAATCCAAACGCTTAACAGCTCTATCGCAAAACTGCAGAGCGCAAGCGCCGACATTCAAGACAAATCAGGACAGATTGCTTCAGGAGGAGGCGAGGTGGCCAGCGGGCTTAAAACGAGCCTTGACGGGCATAAGCAGCTCCAGCAAAAGCTTCCGGATTTAACGAATGGATTAAGCGCGTTAAACAGTAAGGCGCAGGAAGTATCGCAAAAAGCGGCGGCATTTGAAGATGCGATCAATTCAGTCAACCTCTCAGATATTGAAAAAGCGGTTGGGGAGCTTGAGCAGACTGAAAAGGAATTGCAGCAGTTTAAGAAAAAGCTTTCCGATCTGAAAAACAGCCTGGATGCCCGGGATGATGCGGTCAAAAAGGTGATTCAGGACAGTGATTTCTTAACGGGTGAGCAAAAAACGAAACTGGTTCAGCTTCTGAATGAGAAGCTTCCGAAGGCTGACCTTCCGGATTTAGACAATATCGTCAGCCAGCTTCCGTCCGGCGGAGATGTTCAGCTTCCGGATATGTCAGTTATAAAAAGCGCGCTGGAAGATGTAAAAGCGAAGGCTGATCAGCTGAAAGCACTGCCGCAGTCCACATCGAAACTGTATAACGGCGCGGCGGCGGTACAAGACGCGATTAACCAGCTGACAGCGGGAACTGACAAATTATACAGCGGAGCGCAGACCGTCTTTGAAAGCCAAAACAAACTGACGGCCGGTATCGGCGAATACAACAGCAAGTTCGGACAGCTCAAATCAGGATCAGAAGCGTTAGTGTCAGGGAGCGGCCAAGTGTCTGGCGGCTTAACGAAACTGCTTGACGCGCAAAACAAAATCCATGACGGCTCGTCCAAAATTGAGCAGGGTCAAGCGTCTCTCGGCACCGGTTTAAGCAAGCTTTTAGACGGCACCGGACAACTGTCCAGCCAGCTGAAAGACGCGGCTGATCAAACCGGGGACATTAAGACAGATGACAAAACGTACAGCATGTTTGCCGATCCGGTAAAAACGGACGATAACGCGATTCATTCCGTGCCTAACTACGGTACCGGACTGACGCCTTATATTCTCTCTATGGGCTTATATGTCGGCGGATTGATGCTGACGGTCGTATTCCCTCTGACTGAAGCTTCGGGCCGTCCGAGAAACGGGTTTGAATGGTTCCTCAGTAAATTCAGCGTCATTCTGCTCGTCGGACTGATTCAATCCGTTATTGTCGCAACGGTTCTGTTAAAAGGAATCGGACTTGATGTGGAAAGCACCTGGAGATTCTATCTCTTTACGATGATTACCAGCATCGCGTTCTTGTCCATGATTCAATTATTAGCGACCACGATGGGAAATCCGGGACGCTTTATCGCTGTCATCATTCTGGTGCTCCAGCTCGGGGCAAGCGGAGGAACCTTCCCGCTTGAACTCCTCCCGGGATTCTATCAAGTGATTCACGGGGCATTGCCGATGACGTACAGCATTAACGGATTCCGTGCCGTCATTTCAAATGGCGATTACGCCTACATGTGGCAGCAGGCATCGATTCTATTGGGCATTGCCGTTGTCATGATCGCGCTGACCATCGTGTACTTTACGGTGCAAAGCAAAAAAGAACACAAAGCGGAAGAAGAAATCACAGCATAAGAAAAAGAGGCCCTGGGCAGATGCTCGGGGCCTCTTTTTTCTGCTTTCGATCATCGTTCGATTAAAATCCCCATCTCACCAGCAATCCGGTATACGTCAATCCGCCGCCGAACCCGAATAATACCAGTGTCTGGCCTTCCGACAGTTTTTTCGCTTTCACGGCTTCATCCAAAGCGAGAATAATAGAAACCGATGAAGTGTTTCCGTAATATTCAACGCTTGTCAATGTCCGTTCAAGCGGGAAAGGAAGTTTTTCACAGATGGATTCGATCATCCGCATGTTGGCGCTGTGAGGAACGAACCAATCCAGATCGTCTTTTGAAAAGCCGGCTTTTTCTAAAAGGGCATTGCATTCCTCAGGCACGGTTCTGACCGCCCATTTATATACTTCGCGCCCGTTTTGCACCATGTTTCCTCCGCCCTTAAGCGGCTCGTCGTTTAATTCTGCGCTCAGCCCCGTGCGATACAGCACGTCCGCGCCGCTCCCGGCCGTTCCTTGCACGGCTGCCAAAAAGCCCGGCGCTGATTCGTCGCGTTCCACCAATAAGGCGCCTGCAGCGTCTCCGAAAAGGACGCAGGTCGTCCGGTCAGTATAATCCGTTACTTTTGATAATGTTTCACCGGCAATCACGATCACTTTTTGATGAGAACCGGCGGTGATTAATGCGTCTGCGAGCTGAAGGCCGTATGTGAGTCCGGCGCATGTGGCGTTAATATCAAGGGCGCCGGTGTGAGGCCAGCCGAAATGAGCCTGCACGCGTGCCGCAGTGCTTGGAAACGCATAGTCCGCCGTCGTTGTAGCGACAAGGATCATATCGACATCATCAAGGGTCCCGCTGTATCGTTCTGCAAGGTTTTTCACCGCTTCTATACATAAATCCGATGTGAATTCATGTTCGCCGGCAATACGTCTTTCCTTCATGCCGGTACGCTGGACGATCCATTCATCAGATGTATCGACGATGCGCTCCAAATCCGCATTTGTTAATCGGCGTGCCGGAGCATATGTACCGATTGCTGTAATTTTAGATTTTGACATGATGAATCACTCCTTTATAATCAGATTATAACACCAGATATTAATACTTGGTACTAATTTTAATAAAAAAACCCAAGCAGCATCCGCTGGTTGGGGAGCATGAGACATCTATTTATAAAACGGGCTTGTGTGATATTACCAATGACGGCAGCAGTGGCGGCGATGATGGCGGCATGAATGATGATGCTTTCTTTCCTTTTTCTTCTTACAAGGTTCTTCTTCTTTTTTCTTCTTGCAGGGATCTTTGTCTTTTTTACAGCACCAGAAGGAGTCTGCATCAAACCAATCATCCTCAAACCAATCCTCAAACCAATCTTTATGAAACCTTTTCCGCTTATGCGATTTACGGCTGATCATACATTTCCCTCCTATCCCCATGCTCCCTTCATCTTATGAAAAAAGAGAAGGAAAAGATTGGACGGGTTGTGGATCAAAAGAGTATATTTTAAGAAGAATCAAATTGATAGGAGGAATGACCTGTGGCAGATATGAAACATACGATGGAACTGATTAAAAAACTGGTGTCGATTCCGAGTCCGACGGGCAATACATACGAGGTTATCGCTTATACAGAAAGTCTTTTAAAAGACTGGGGCGTCTCCTCTTACAGAAACCGCAAAGGCGGTCTTTTTGTCACGATTCCCGGCCGTGATGACAAGAAACACAGATTGCTGACGGCGCATGTCGATACGCTCGGCGCGATGGTAAAGGAAATAAAGGCGGACGGCCGGCTGAAGATTGACTTGATCGGCGGCTTCCGATACAACTCGATTGAAGGGGAATATTGCGAGATCCAAACTGCTTCCGGCAAAACCTATACAGGCACCATTTTAATGCATCAGACTTCAGTGCACGTCTACAAGGACGCCGGCAAGGCAGAGCGGAATCAGGAGAATATGGAAGTCCGCCTTGATGAGCCTGTCCGGACGAAGGAGGAGACCTCCAATCTCGGCATCAGGGTCGGCGATTTCATTTCATTTGATCCGCGCGTGCAGATGACACCGAGCGGTTTTATAAAATCCCGGCATCTTGATGATAAAGCGAGTGTGGCCCTGCTCCTGAACTTAATCCGCCGCATCACAGAAGAGAAAATCGAACTTCCGTATACGACGCACTTTCTGATTTCTAATAATGAAGAAATCGGCTACGGCGGCAATTCCAACATTCCGCCTGAAACCGTCGAATACTTGGCTGTTGATATGGGAGCGATCGGCGACGGCCAGTCTACGGATGAATATACCGTCTCTATTTGCGTGAAGGATGCAAGCGGCCCGTATCATTATCAGCTCAGAAAACATCTGGCCGGGCTTGCGGAGCGCTATGGCATTGATTATCAGCTTGATATTTATCCGTATTACGGTTCTGATGCTTCAGCAGCCATCCGTTCGGGCCATGACATCGTCCACGGGCTGATCGGCCCGGGAATTGACGCGTCACACGCCTTTGAACGCACGCACGAATTATCGCTTCTTAATACGGCGAAGCTTTTGTACCGGTACGTTCTATCGCCGATGGCATAAAAAAACCCTGCGCGGAAAAGTTCCGTGCAGGGTTTTCGTTTAACCTGAGATGGTTGTGTTTTGTTCTGTTTTGGCGAGGCTCATGACCTTCGCGCCTTTAGCGGGATCATACTGACCTTCCCATTTTGACATCACAACGGATGCCAGCGCGTTTCCGGTCAGATTGACGACCGTACGGGCCATGTCCATAATCCGGTCAACACCGGCGATGAATGCAAGGCCTTCTGCAGGAATGTTGAATGCGCCTAGTGTCGCAAGCAGGACGACGAAAGAAGTCCCGGGCACGGCAGCCATTCCTTTGGAAGTGACCATCAAGACAAGCACAAGGGTAATCTGCTGCCAAATGGACAAGTCAACGTGGTATACCTGAGCGAGGAATATTGCGGCGATAGATTGGTACAGCACAGATCCGTCTAAGTTAAAGGTATATCCGATCGGCACAACAAATGAAACAATACCTTTCGGACATCCGATTTTCTCCATTTTTTCCATAACACGAGGGAGTACAGTTTCGGAGCTTGACGTACTGAACGCCAATAAAATTTCATCCTTCATATAGGCGAGGAATTTGAAAATGTTAACCCCGGCAAGCTTTCCGACGATTCCGAATACAACAATGAGAAAGAAAGCCAAAGCTACATATACTAAACCGACCAGTTTACCGAGTGAAAGCAGGGAACTGAGCCCAAATTTGGAAACGGTAACACCAATCAATGCAAAAACACCAAACGGAGCAACTTTCATGACCAGGTTCACAACGTGGAACATCGCATGAGAAACACCTTCAAAGAAGGCCAATACGGGCTTTCCTTTTTCACCGATTGCCGAGATGCCGAGTGCAAACAGCACGGTAAAGCAGATGATGGCAAGCAGATCTCCTTCGGCCAATGATTGGAAGAAGTTTGTCGGTACAATATGCAGGAATGTGTCCGCGATGGATTTATTATTTTGTTCTTTTTCTGTTTCAACATATTGACTGATATCTGTTTTTTGAGCCTCATGTATATTAACGCCTGTTCCCGGATGAAAAAGATTTGCCAAAGCCAGTCCGAGAATGATGGCGAAAGTGGTAATGATCTCAAAATACAAAATCGTTTTGAAGCCTAATTTTCCGACCTGTTTTCCGCTTCCCGCGCCGGCAACGCCGATGATTAAGCTGGAGACGACGATTGGAATCACGATCATTTTGATTAAGCGTAAAAACAAATCGCCGATAGGCTGTAAATAAGTTGGAACAGCAGGATTGCCATACCAGATGACACCGACTACAACCCCTAGTATGAGTCCGACGAAAATTTGCGTCGCTAATCCAAAACGTAATTTTTTCATAGATTACCTCCCGAAGAAAAAAGTGCAATAAGTATCTAAAAAGATAGCTATTAGAACAAATTATAATAGAAAAGAAAACAATTCGTCTATAAAAAATTATAGATTGAAAATACTGAATTGTACAAAACATACAGATGATTGCTAATAATGGTGGATAACACCCTATTCAGAAAGTACGGCGCCGGCCGAAAAATAAAGGTGCCGCACACTTTTGACTGTGCGGCACCCTATTGTCACATATCCTTTATTTTCAAGCAATCGTCACAAACATTTCCATAGCATTCATGCTGTTCAGCTATTTCTTTGCCGCATTCCGCACACTTTTTACCGGGCAGATTTCTAAAAAATTCTGTTATTTTATCCAACATACCCATCCCTCTTTCGTTGTGTTGTCTCTACATTGTATTATAACAGTTAACGAAAATCAACGGCTGTTTTGGCACAATGTTTAAAACATGCAATTTATACGAAAAATAGGTATATTGGAGGAAAGGATCTTTTATCTTAAACATTCGGAGGATGCTATGAAAGTTACAGTTATTGGATGCTGCGGCGGGTTTCCGGCCGCAAATGAAGCAACTTCAGGCTATCTGTTTCAGTCCGGCGGTTATTCTTTGCTCGTCGATTGCGGAAGCGCCGTATTATCAAAGCTGTTTGCTTATGTACCGGCAGAAGAGCTTGATGCCGTGATTTTGTCTCATTATCATCATGACCACATTGCTGATATCGGGCCGCTTCAATTTGCCAAGCAGGTCGGGTCATTTCTTGGAAAAGGAACGGATGCGCTGCCGATTTACGGGCATGATGCTGATATAGAACAGTTTGAGCGTCTTACATACAAAACGCATACAAAGGGAATGGCCTATCAGCCGGACTGTCCGCTTTCTGCCGGGCCGTTCACGATTACCTTCCTGAAAACGGTGCATCCGGTCACTTGTTATGCGATGCGCATTACTGACGGTTCTGCTTCCGTTGTGTATACGGCTGATTCAAGCTATCAGGACTCGTTTATTCCGTTTGCGGAAAATGCCGATCTGCTGATCTGCGAGTGCAATTTTTACGCAGACCAGGACGGCACGTCAGCCGGCCATATGAACAGCTTGGAAGCCGGACGTATCGCGAAGGAGGCGGGAGCGGGGGAGCTGATTCTCACGCATCTGCCTCACTTCGGCGAGCACCGCAAACTGAAAGAAGAAGCGGAAACCGTGTTCGGGGGCGAAGTGAAAATCGCGGCCTCCGGATTGAAGTGGGAGAAATAGAGGAGGAGCACCATGTTATTTATTGATAACCAAAACATAACCGATCCGAGGATCAACCTCGCGATCGAAGAATATTGCGTGAAGCATCTCGACCCTGAACAGACATACCTGCTTTTTTATGTCAATCAGCCGTCGATTATTATCGGAAAGAATCAAAATACAATAGAAGAAATCAATACGAAATACGTAGAAGATAACGGAATCATCGTCGTCCGCAGACTGTCAGGAGGCGGCGCGGTTTATCACGATCTCGGAAATTTGAATTTCAGTTTTATCACAAAGGATGATGGAGACAGCTTTCACAATTTTAAAAAATTCACCGAACCCGTCATTCAGGCGCTGCGCCAGCTCGGTGTGGAAGCTGAATTAAGCGGCCGCAACGACATTGTCGCAGATGGCAGAAAAATTTCCGGCAACGCTCAATTCTCGACGAAAGGGCGGATTTTCAGCCACGGAACATTAATGCTGGATTCGGCCATTGACCATGTGGTGTCAGCGCTGAAAGTAAAAAAAGACAAAATCGAATCAAAGGGCATTAAATCAATCAGAAGCCGTGTCGCCAACATCAGCGAGTTTCTTGATGACAAAATGACGGCCGATGAATTCAAAAAGCACCTGCTTCACCATATTTTTAATACAAATGATCTTTCAAAAGTGCCGGAATATAAGCTGACGGATGAAGACTGGAAAGCGATCCGGAAGATTTCTGAAGAGCGTTATCAAAACTGGGACTGGAATTTCGGCAGGTCGCCGGCATTCAATCTTCAGCATTCCAAACGTTATCCGGTCGGATCAATTGATCTGCGCCTTGAAGTGAAAAAAGGAATCATTCAAGACTGCAAAATTTTCGGTGATTTTTTCGGTGCGAAAGATGTGAGTGAAGTCGAACAGGCGCTGATCGGAAAACAGTATGACAGAACCGCGATCAGGGAGGCGCTGGCCGGAATTGAGCTGAAACAGTATTTCGGCAACATAGAGCTGGAAGACTTTCTCGAGCTGATTTATTAGAACACTTGCCGAACCGCATGATTTGAATCAGCGCCCGTTTTTATGAAATGATAGAACCATAATAGATAGGGAGGGATCATGATGAAAGTATTTCTCATCGGAGCAAACGGACAGATCGGACAGCGGCTGACCGGGCTGTTTCAACAAGACGGCACCCATACGCTTCGGGCGATGGTCCGGAAAGAAGAGCAGAAAGAAGCGCTTCAAGCTGCGGGAACAGAAGCCGTTCTTGCCGATCTCGAAGGAAGTGCGGAAGACATCGCGAAAGCCGCCGAGGGTTGTGACGCGATGGTTTTTACCGCCGGATCAGGCGGAAGCACCGGATATGATAAGACGCTTTTGATTGATCTTGACGGAGCGGCAAAAGCGATAGAAGCGGCAAAGAAAGCCGGCATTAAGCGGTTTATTATGGTGAGCGCCCTTCAGGCTCATAACCGGGCCAACTGGAATGAATCGCTGAAGCCGTATTATGCCGCTAAACATTATGCGGACAAAATTCTTGAAGCGAGCGGTTTGACGTATACGATTATCCGTCCCGGCGGGTTATTAAATGATCCCGGCACGGGCAATATCAATGCCGCCGCCGATTTAGAAAGAGGCTCCATTTCAAGAGACGATGTCGCCAAGACCGTTATCGCATCCCTTAATGAACCGAATACGTTTGAAAAGGCGTTCGATCTGACGGCGGGCAGCACGCCCATCAGAGAAGCGCTGAAACAATTATAGTTTCCGGTTTTACAGCACTCGGGGCTTTTAGCCCTTGAGTGTTTTTCTATATTTTTCTATAATGAAGTGAACGTTTATTCCGGAGAAATGAATGACTATTCATTCATTACATTTTTAAAGGGGTGGGAAAATGAATCTGGTTTCCAAATTGGAAGAAACGGCATCACAGAAACCGGAAAAACCGGCTTGTCTGTTTCAAGATCAGTACATGACGTATGAGGAGCTGGCAGGTAAAATCGAAGCATTTGCAAACGGATTGGAAGACAGGGGACTGAAAAAAGGGGATCATCTCGCTTTGCTGCTCGGAAATACGCCTGATTTTGTCATTGCGTTTTTCGGCGCGTTAAAAGCGGGAGTTGTCGTCATACCTGTTAATCCGGCATACACACCTTCAGAGATCGCATATATGATGAAAAACGGCGATGTCAAAGCGATCGCCGGCATCGACCTTTTAATTCCCGTATTTGAAAGCCTGCACGGCTCACTGCCGCTAGTGGAGCATATCATCATCAGTCAGACCGCAGAGAACGCTCCATCGACAGAAGACCCTCAATTGCGCTTGAAAATGACAACGTTTACAAAAATGCTCCGTCCGGCGGAGCGCACCAGAACCTATCCGACATTGTCCCAAGATGATACTGCCGTCATTTTATATACCTCAGGGACGACGGGAAAACCGAAAGGCGCCATGCTCACCCATCAGAATCTTTTTTCCAACGCAAATGATGTCGCCGGATACTTAGGAATGAATGAGAAAGATAAAATTGTTGCCGCATTGCCGATGTTTCATGTTTTTTGTTTAACCGTTTGTATGAATGCGCCTCTGATGAGCGGAGCGTGTGTATTAATCGAGCCGCAATTCAGCCCGGCCTCTGTGTTTAAACTGATTAAACGCCGGCAGGCAACTATTTTTGCAGGCGTTCCGACGATGTATAACTACCTGTATCAATATGAGCACGGCAAGGCGGAGGATTTTGCGTCTATCAGGCTCTGCATTTCAGGCGGCGCTTCGATGCCGGTCGCTCTGCTGCAGACGTTTGAACAAACCTTTAATGTCACCATTTTGGAAGGATACGGACTTTCTGAAGCGTCGCCGGTTACTTGTTTCAATCCGTTTGACCGGGGGAGAAAGCCCGGCTCAATCGGGACGAATATTTTGCATGTCGAAAATAAAGTTGTTGATACGCTCGGTCGAGAACTGCCCGCCCATCAAGTGGGGGAATTGATCGTGAAAGGGCCGAATGTGATGAAAGGCTATTACAAGATGCCGGAGGAGACGGAACATGCGCTGAAGGACGGCTGGCTGTACACTGGTGATTTGGCGAAGCGCGATGAAGACGGTTATTTTTATATCGTCGACAGAAAAAAAGATATGATTCTCGTCGGCGGATACAACGTCTATCCGCGCGAAGTAGAAGAAGTGCTCTACAGCCATGAGGGCATTAAAGAAGCCGTGGTTATCGGCGTTCCTGACGCCAAAACGGGGGAAGCGGTGCATGCTTATATAGTGCCTGCGGATGGTGAGCTGACAGAGCAGGCCGTTGTTGATTACTGTGAACAGCATTTAGCAAAATATAAGCGCCCGGCGGAAGTGGTTTTTCTTGATGAGATTCCGAAGAATGCGACCGGGAAGCTGCTGAGACGGGCGGTTCGGGACATGCTTCCGAAATGACAGACGAAAAGCGAAGCCTGAGGGCTTCGCTTTTACATGAACTGATCCGGTCAGCTCTGCGATTCTTCCTTAATGATGCTTTGCACAAGCAACGTATCATGCCGGGTCAGTTTGTAATACGTGTTTTTATACTTGTACGTCATATAATTGCCGCTTTCGAGCCACATGCTGAATGAATCAAAACGGTCTTCATGGTATTTGACCGTTCCGTTGTAATCGGGAGACACGCTTTTGGTCAGTTTGACTTGTTTTCCTTGGTTCAAGATATCTAGCATATCTTTTACATTCTGCCTGTCTTTAATTTTAATTTCTTTTTTTCCGTGCTCAGACAGAATAATCAGATCTGCGTTGCTTGATGGAAACACATCGCCGGTCCGGCTGTATACATAGAAGAAAGCAACAACCAAAAGGGCGATTACTACAATAAATGCGATTATTTTTTTCATATTCATCACTCCGTCTTTTAGTCTTTCCCGCTTCCTGTTGTTCCATTCTTTTCTGTTGTGAAAAGATTAACATCCGTTTCGGAGGCTTGGTTCTATTTATTTGCATTTATGCTTACAATAGGAGTAAGTCATAAGGGTAAGGAGGGTGACTTCCATGCGCAAATGGATTGCGGCAGCGGGACTTGCCTATGTGCTGTACGGCCTTTTTTTCTATTGGTATTTCTTTATGACAGGAGACTCCGCGGTCCCGGAGGCCGTAAAGGGAACAAAAGCCGATCCGGCCTCGTTTATGGACCCGGGCCGCCTGGCAGCCGCTGAAAACTATTCAAATGTAAAGGATTTTCTGTTTTTTATCGGGGCGCCGTTAGATTGGTTTTTATTTTTTCTGCTGCTCATTACTGGGCTTGCCAAAAAAATAAAGCAATGGCTGGAAGCAGCGGTGCGCTTTCGGGTGCTGCAAATCGTAAGCTTCGTATTTGTCATGTCACTCATCGTTACGGCGGCTTCGCTTCCGCTTGAGTGGATCGGATATCGGGTTTCGCTTGCGTATCATATTTCGACCCAGACCGCAACAAGCTGGATCAGAGACCATGTCATTGATTTCTGGATCAGTTTTCCGCTGTTTGCCGCGTGTGTGCTTGTGTTTTACTGGCTGATCACAAAGCATACAAAAAAATGGTGGTTTTACGCTTGGTGTCTGACCGTGCCGTTTACCCTGTTTTTGTTTTTCCTGCAGCCGGTTGTCATTGATCCTTTATACAATGATTTTTATCCGCTGAAAGACAAGGAGCTGGAAAGCAAAATTTTGTCGCTTGCCGACAAGGCCGATATTCCCGCCAGCCATGTTTATGAAGTAAATATGTCGGAGAAAACGAACGCGCTGAATGCGTATGTGACAGGAATCGGTTCGAATAAGCGCATCGTTTTGTGGGATACGACTCTTAACAAACTGAAGGATCCGGAAATTTTGTTCATAATGGGGCATGAGATGGGGCACTATGTGATGAAGCACGTGTACATCGGACTTGCCGGGTATCTGCTGCTGTCATTGGCCGGGTTTTATATCATTGACAAGCTTTACAGGCGGCTGGCGAAATCCTTCAGCCGGATGCTTCATATAGAGGGGCCTAAAGATCTGGCCGCTCTCCCGCTGCTATTGCTGCTCATATCCGTGCTCAGTTTTGCTTCTGATCCGATTACGAATGCCGTCTCCCGGTATCAGGAAAACGCCGCCGACCGTTACGGCATCGAACTGACCGGAAACCGGGAAGCGGCGATTGAGACGTTTCAGGATTTGGCTGTTACGGGACTGAGCCGGGTCAATCCGCCGTTTCTCGTCAAGGTTTTCAAGGGGAGCCATCCGTCGATTATGGAGCGGATTGAACATGCGGAGGAAGAAAAATAATAAAAAACCGGCGGGGCCAAGGCCGACGCCGGTTTTTTATGTTTTACTGAGCTGCCGCCTGTACGTTGATCAGCCCTTTTCCGTAGTAGAAAGCATCACCAAGTTTTGTAGTGGTGTTTTCTAAACTGCTGCGGACTTGAGTGGTTGTCCAGTTCGGGTGCTTAGAAAGAATTAAAGCAGCCGCTCCGGCAACGTGCGGAGATGCCATTGACGTACCGTTGTATGCTCCGTATTTGTTTCCGGGAAGCGTGCTTTGGATCGATACGCCAGGTGCCATGACATCAAGCTCAGGCCCTACGCTTGAGAAAGATGCTCTTTGATTGCTGCTGTCAACAGCGCCGACTGCAATGACAGAAGGGTATTTACCAGGATAGCCCACTGTGCTTGAGCCGCCGGAAGTGCCTTCGTTACCGGCTGCCGCAACCACTACGACGCCGGAAGCAACGGCTTTGTCAACTGCAGCTTTTAACGCTGAAGAACCAGAAGGTCCGCCGAGACTCATATTAATAACGTCCATTTTGTTTGCGATCGCCCACTCAATTCCGTTAATGATCCAGCTGTACTGGCCGGAACCGTCAGCGCCGAGAACTTTTACCGCGTAAAGGGATGCGCTTGGCGCAACGCCTAATACACCGATTGAGTTATTAAGAGCCGCAACTGTGCCGGCAACGTGAGTACCGTGAGAGTTTCTGTCTTGGAAAGGATTTGTTTCAGAAGGAACCATGCTGGCTCCGCCTGCCACCTTTAAATCAGGATGAGAAGAATCAATACCGCTGTCGATAACCGCTACTTTAACATTTGATCCAGTGAAGCCTTGAGAGTGCAGAGCAGGGGCTTTGATTTGAGATACGCCGTAAGGCACGGATTGCGCGTACGCTTTTGCAACGTGATCTTCTTCAACGTAAGCGACGCTAGGGTCTTTTTTCAGCTCTTTTACAGCTTTTTCATTTAATGTAGCTGAAGCTGCGTCTACATATTTGAATTGCTTCTGTACTTTTCCGCCTTTTTCAGAAATGACATCTTTCTTCTTAGCGGCGCTCATCGTGCTCATTGTCTGTTTGAACCCGACAATATATTTCTTTTCCCCGTTTGATTTTCCTGCCGCCTGGGCAGAAGACGTGCTGCCGAACGCCATCGTAAAGATTAACGCTAAAGCAAACAGCAAACTGATCCATACCTTTTTGCCTCTCACTCTTTATCCTCTCCTTTTTTTCATTTGCAGAATAACCAATAGACAGACTATTCTGTGGATTAATTGTATAGTATGGAATAATATTTTAGTAGACCCAATTTTTTTCATCCCGTTTTATTTCTATTTAGGTATATCAACTCTCTTTCATTTAGTAGGAACCCGAAATATTTAAATTTTAATGGAAAAAACCGATGGAAGGACATGAGTAAATGTACACAAGCGCAATGACTCGCTTGTTTACTGGGTCGATTGTTTTGCTCCCATTTTTGGATGCTGTACCAAAAACAGGATAAATGTCACTTTTTGTTGAATGCAGAAGACTGAAGGAGGTGAAAGCGGAATGAGAAAAAGCCCCAACATGAATCAGTCTTTGACTTCCTTGGTGGAGAATAGCCATGAAACCATTTTATAAAAATAATGATTATGAATATCATTAATGCTTATTTTGTTCATGATATAATTGCGGAAAAACGAAAGAGGGGAGCAGATGAAACGATTCAGTATGCTGATGCCGATCTTGGCCGTCCTCGTCATATCGGCATGTTCAGGACCGGAACATGAGACTGCCATCAGACATGATCTGGGGACCTCACATGTGCCAGCGCATCCGCAGCGCGTCGCCGTGCTGAACCCGGGCTTTAATGATACCCTCCATGATCTCGGCATAAAGCCTGTGGCTGCGGCCGATAACCGGTCACATCCCGACCTGAAAAAGATCGCTTCGCTGAAACCCGATCTCATCATTGCAGACTCAAGCCTGCACAGAGGGATATACCATAAGCTGACGGAGATCGCTCCGACAATCGCTTTAAAAAATGAAGATGCGGATTATCAGGATGCGGTTGACGCCGCCCTTACCATTGAAAAGGCGGCCGGTAAAGAGGGCATCATAGAGAAACAGTTGTCGGCTCAGGAAGAAAAGCTGAATGACATCAAAAGAAAACTGGATGCAGAAGGCGCCTCGATTTTAATAATGAACGCTGTAAACGGCAGCTTTTCCGTAAAGGATGATAAATTTTTTACGTCCCGGCTTTTAACGCTCGCAGGGTTTACCTATGCGGTCCAGACAGCTTCCGGCGGAAAATCTGAGCCTATCAAAATGACACCCGGGGGGCTTTTGCATATCGATCCTGATTACATCGTGCTGTTGGGCGGAAAGAAAGAATTCGAAAAAAATCCGATCTGGAAACAGCTTAAAGCCGTGAAAAACGGACACGTATACCGCGTGGACAGGGCGGTTTGGACGGAACGCCGGAGTATTGACGGTGCGGACGCCATATTACATGATCTGCAGAAAAAAATGCCCGCTAAAAAGGCCCGGCACTGAATGCGGGCCTTTTTGCTATGATTCTGAAAGGTGGCTGCTTACATTGTAATCCTTGACGCGCCACTGATCTTCAATTCGTTCGATATTGCTCAGACAAGCATTGACAAGCTTTGCGTTTTGTATGTCGGTGTCACCGTCAGAAATGGCGGACAAGAGGGCGTGAATGGCTGCGCCGTGAGCGACGATCAGTACTTTTTGATCAGGGAAGCGCTCCTGAACTTTCACTAAACCGGCCAGCATTCTGTCTGTCAGCTCCTCTGCAGTCTCCATGTTCGGGTAGTTTTTATCCGGATAGCGCTTCGACCGTTCCGGTAAAGACATTCCTTCCGCATCCCCATAGCTCCGTTCTCTGAAATCTTCCATGACGACGATAGGAAGATTCAGAAATCCATTAATGATGTCGGCTGTTTTTCTGGCCCGTTTCATCGGGCTTGAGACGATGACATCCCATTTGAAACCTTTTAAGTATTCTCCTGTTTCTTTCGCCTGACGCTCTCCCGTCGCATTTAACGGAATATCTGATTTGCCTTGAAGCTTCTTTTGGGCGTTCCAATCAGTCTCTCCATGTCTTACTAAACAAACGGCAGTCATAAAGTCTCCACTCCGATCATTTTTTATCGATATCATCTATTATACTGCCGTTACGTTAACACTTCAAAGAGAAGCGCTAGTCCGACTCCGCCTCCGCTGCCGATCGCTGCTGTTGCAAAGCGGGCATCCGGCCGCCTTTTTGCTTCATAAAAAAGCCGGGTGACAAGCGCCGCTCCGGAAGCCCCGTACGGATGTCCGACGGCCAGAGCGCCGCCCCGGACATTTATTTTAGAATACGGCACTTGAAGCTGCTGTGAAAAGACGCATATTTTGACGGCAAACGCCTCGTTTATTTCGTATATATCAATGTCATCAGGTGACAGGTCCCGCTCCTTCAGCAGTTTTTTGACGGCATACACCGGAGCAGCTGACGGATAATGCGGATGGACGCCGCTTACCGCGCTTCCGATAAAACGCAATCTCGGCTTTAAACCGAGAGACCGCGCTTTTTGTTCTTCCATCACACAGACTGCCGCGGCCCCGTCAGAAATTCCGCAGCTGTTGGCGGCGGTGACAGAGCCTCCGGGCTGAAAGACGGGTTTGGCGCGGGCGATGAGAGGCTCCATGTTCCGCTTTTTTTGCATGTTTTCGTCAGCAGCGAATCCGCGAATGGGGAGGATCTCCCGGCGGTACAGGCCGTCTTCGTGCGCTTTGACGCTCCGTTCATAGCTGAGAAGGGCATATTCGTCCTGCATCTTTCTCGTTACCCCGTAAGCCTGTGCCGTATACTCGGCTGCTATGCCCATATCAGGATCGCCGATATGTTCTGGAGAAAAACGCGCGCGCGATGAGAAAGGGGAGCGGCTGCTGCTCTCCGCTCCTCCCGCGATATACGTACTCCCTGCGCCGGCTTTTACAAAATGACACGCGATTCTCACGGCATCAAGCCCGGAGCCGCACTGTCTGTCGATGGTCGTCCCGGACACGCTCAAGGGAAGTCCGGCCGCCAAGGCTGACAGCCGGGCGAGGTTTCCGCCGCGGCCCGTCGCATTTCCGATCAGGACTTCATCAATGTCTTCGGGTGTGTTCCGGCTCAAATGGCGGATCAGCGGAGCGGCTAAATCCTCAGGAAGACAGTCCTTTAACAGGCCGTTTTCCCGGGCGAAAATCGTCCGTTTCGCATCCGTAATTACCGCTTCCATTCCATCATGTCCTTTGCCTGTTTTCGTATGGCGGCACGGGCGATCTTTCCGCCGGCTGTTTCCGGTATTTCTGAAAACAGCCATTTTTTCGGGATTTTATATGCTGCCAGCTGTTCGCGGCACCGTTTCTTCAGTTCCTTTATATCCGCATGTCCGTCGATTACTGCAACGGCGATGCTGCCCCAATAGGCATCAGGCACACCGGTTACGGCCGCTTTTCTGACGCCCGGACAGCCGTTGAGCACACGTTCAATCTCTTCAGGAAACACGTTCAGGCCGCCGGATACGATCATCCCGTTTTCACGTCCTTCGATATATAGATAGCCGTCACTGTCGACATACCCCATGTCGTCAACCGTCATCCATCCGGAATCATCAGGCTTTGCGCCGCCGATGTATCCCGAAAATTTCATCGGGCTGTTCACAAAAATCTTCCCCGTTTCGCCCGGCATGCAGCGTTCTCCTCCGGGACGGCGGATTTCGATTTTAACATGATCAAACGGCCGGCCCGCCGCATTTGGCTTTTCTGCGCCGTCTTCAGGCGATAAGAAAGCCACGAAACTCAGCTCGGACGTTCCGTAAAAATCATATAACCGCAAATGAGGATAGCGGTCTGACAGCGCTTGTTTAGACGAAGCCGGCCAGTCTGCACCGGAAGAAATCACCTTGAGCGGTTTATCCGGAAACGCTTCTGCCGAGAGCAGGGCGTCGGTCATTGTCGGTACGGTATACAGAACATCAGCTTGTCTCAGCCAGTCTTTCATTCCGGCCGGATTGAATTTTCTTTGAAGGATGACGGTTCCGCCGATAAACAAAGTGCTGACGGCGCCGTACAAAAAGTGTGATGAGCGCAGCGTGCCCGGTACCAGCACTTTGTCATCAGGGGAAATGCCGAATTCACGTTTCGTACAAGAAAAGCTCTCCAGCCACGAACGGTGGGAGCGGGTGAAGGCTTTCGGCTTTCCGGTCGAACCCGAGGTGAACCCGGTATAAAAGGGCAGGCCGGTGTTTTTGATAAAGGCGCCTTCTGTTTTCTCCGCCTCGATACAAGATCTGCATTCATCCCACAGAATGACGGGTGTTTTGACGCCGTTCAATCTGACGCTCAGCCGGCGGTCACAGATGACGAGATCGGTTTTGCTGATGTGCAGCTGATCCGCGAATTCCGCCGCTGTCGAGCGGGGATCTAACGGTACCGCCGTGCAGCCGGCATGCGCCGCGCCGGCGAATAGTTGTAAAAAAGGGATTTCATTCGGCAGTAATATTGCAATGTTTTTCGGCTTACCTGACAGGCTGCTAAGCCAGTTTGCGGTCTGGTTTACAAGTTTATTCCAAGTTTGATAGGTGATTTGATCTGTTTCTGTCTGAATGGCGATTTGTTCCGGCGCTTGTCCGGATGTTTCTGAATATGATGATGTAATCATGATGAGTAAAATCAGCTTCCTTTCGTCGGCAAAAGCCGGCTTGCTTGAAGAGTTTTTCTGATTCTTACGGCTGCGAATGAGGCTGCGGCCGCTTTAAGCAGATCTCCCGGCACATAGATGAGGCTGAGCTTTACGGCAGTCATGATATCAATGTGCATCATAAAAGCCTGAACGGGAATGCCGATGACATACAAAAACAGCACGCCGAACAAAAACTGTCTGATAAACAAATGGGGTGCGCTGGCTGAGCGAAGGTTTCGGATGCTGAGGCTAAGCAGGAATGCCGCAAGCGGATATGCGATGAGATACCCGGCGCTCGGCCCGAAAAAAACCCCGAACCCGCCTCTTCCGCCCGAAAGGAGAGGCGCTCCGCATGCCACAATCAGCAAAAACAGCAATTGGCTTAAAAACGCGGCTTTCGGTTTTAAGATGCTTCCTGATAAAAGCACACCGATCGTCTGGAGTGTAATCGGAACCGGCGTAAAGGATAAGAAAAGCGGGGGGAGCAGCCCTAAAAGTCCCATAATGGCGGTAAACACGGCAATATGCATCATTTCTGTCAATTTCATTATGTATTCCTCCAGCTTATCAAAATATGTTTATACAATAAATCGAGTCTTTATATATGTCAACATCATTATATTTTTAGTTTACATTAAAAAGACCGGCCCTTTATAAAAAAGGCCGGTCGGTTTGTCTTTATTCTTCTGTGAGGATAACAAGTGAATCAACTGATGATGCAACGTGGGAAACGGCGCGGCTGACTTCTTGAAGGCCGCCGAGAAAAGCCTGTAAATCAACGTCGATTTTGCCTGTCTGATCTTTGCTCGTTTTCATGCTTTGGACGATGTCATCAAACAGACGGTTGATCTGCGTCATTTTTTCTTTCGTTTCACCTACAAGTCCGTTTACATCTTTAATATGTTTGGACACGATGTTGATTTGTGTATTGGTATTGTTCACAAGCTCTGATACGGTGGAAACGGTTTTTTTCGTATCCTCTGAAAGCTTTCTTACTTCCGTTGCGACAACGGCGAAGCCTTTGCCGTGCTCCCCGGCTCTCGCAGATTCTATTGAAGCGTTTAATGACAGGAGATTCGTTTGCTCGGCGATCCCCGTCACGATGCCGAAGATTTTTTCGATTTGCTGGGCAATGTCATTCAGCTTATCCATTTCTTCTTCAATATGCAGAAGGCTGGCGTCGATTTTATTCAATTGCTTCTGCTGGCTTTCAAGTTCTTTTTTTCCGCCGATTGACTTTTCTTCTACATGTACGGAAGTGACGGTGCCGGCTTTTGACGCCTCGGAAATGTCCTCTGATTTATCGACCAGCTCCTGCACGGCTCTGCTCGTTTCTGAAAACAGATCAGCGAGTGATCCGGATGTTTCCTGAATTTTTTGATGAAGACGGGCTTTCTTTTCCTCTTGCTCGTCCCGCTGGCAGTTATATTCGGTCTGGAACGCTTCAAGGACGAGCTGCTGTTCGAGATTCAGTATTTTCGTCGTCGCTTTGATCGCTTTTAAAAGCTCATGCAAATCCGGGATGGAAGCTTCATATATGTTCATCATCGACAGAAGCAGATCCTGAAACGCCCCCATATACCATTTCGGTTCAAGGCCGATCCGCAAATGAATGGAAGCGATGCGCTGTCTTTTCTCAATGAACTCATC
Source organism: Bacillus siamensis KCTC 13613 (assembly GCF_000262045.1). Classification (GTDB taxonomy): domain Bacteria; phylum Bacillota; class Bacilli; order Bacillales; family Bacillaceae; genus Bacillus; species Bacillus siamensis. The sequence goes on along the minus strand of NZ_AJVF01000040.1, from coordinate 121,885 downwards.
ATCTATCGTGCCGGCGAACATTTCGTGGATGTGACGGCGTAATGTTTTTTTCAGGCGCTCGACCGTGCTGTGGTCGTTAATGATCGTCATTAATGATTTTTCGTGATCCAGGTTTCGGTAAAAGGAATCGACGATGGTGGAAATATGTTCTTTGATTAACGGCTGCAGCTCTTCAAGCACATGAAGCTCTTCGTTTCCAAGCCTGACCATTTTCAGCTGCTTTTTGACATCTGCATATTGATTTGAAAGCTCGATGCGTTTTTTGCCGTCGGCTTCTGAAAAATAAGCTGTTTCTTTTTTGCTGTCTTTTTTAAATAACAATATTAGTTCCCCCAGATATTCTCTTTTTCTTTTTATCGGTTTGGAAGGAACTTGAATGAAGGAATCTGGTAAAAATATTTTAATGCAAAAAAATAAAACCATTCATACAGAATGGTTCAGTTAATCTTGCGTGATGCGCTTCAGCGGCTTGATGGCGGGACCTTCGGCAACCCCGCCGTCAGGTGTGAACCGGGAGCCATGACAAGGGCAGTCCCACGTCCGTTCACCGTCATTCCATTCAACCTCACAGCCTAAATGGGTGCATGTCGTGTCGACAAGATGCAGGCAGCCTTTTTCATCTTTATAGGCGCCGGCCCGTTTGCCGTTTACCGTTACGATTTTTCCCTCTCCGGGCTGAAGGGACTCAGGTGAAGCGTCCGGCCTTTCAAGTTTGCCCGAGATAAGGTGTTTGGCTACGTCGGCATTATAGGAAATCAGTTTTTTCAGCCCCGGATCTGCGTGGAAACGTGACGGGATAAACAGGCCGGAGAACGGGTTCTTTTTGTTTTGAATATGATCGGCCAAAAGCTTCGCCGCAAGGGCTGAGCTTGTCATGCCCCATTTTTTAAAACCGGTTGCCGCCAAAATATATTCTTCATCGCCTGAGATTGGACCGATGAACGGGATTTTGTCAATGGTGACAAGGTCTTGTGCAGACCAATGATATGGGATGCTTTCGACTCCGATTGTGTCTTCTGCAAATTGTTTTAGCGCTTCGTAATGCTCGGACATTTCTTTTCCTTGGCCTGTTTTGTGGCTTTCGCCGCCGACGAGCACCAGTTTTTCACCGTTCAGCTCTGTATAGCGCAGTGATCTGGACGGCTTGTCTATGCTGAGAAACATACCGTCAGGATACGTTTGCTTCGGTTTTACCGCCAGCACGTAGGATCTGCTGGCATACATTCTGGCGGCATAAAGCCCTCCGCCGTCATAAAAAGGAAAGTGGGAGGAGCAGACAATGTAGCGGCACTTGATGCCGTGTCTGTTTTTCGTGACCACCTCAGGCTGCGGTTCTTTTTTAATGTCAATTGCCGCCGTCTGTTCAAAAATCCGCGCCCCATTTTTGACCATCTCTTTCACAAGCGCCGCGCCATATAAAAGCGGATGAAATTGCGCCTGATTCTTCATGGCAAGGCCGAGCCTGCAATTAACGGGGACGGGAAGTTCTTTCACAAGCTCATGTTCAATGCCGAGCTTGGTGTAGGCTTCCTGCTCGCTGCGGATTTTTTTGACGCCGGATTCCGTATTCGTGTAAATATACGCGTCTTGTTCAATCAGTCTGCAGTCAATCGAAAGGTCCTTGATGATCTGCTTCATGTCTTCCATAGCGCGAAGATGGGCTTCGAAATACAGCCTTGCGCTGGTCAGTCCGATCTGCTGAATAAGATCGGCATAGATGAAATCATGCTGGGCGGTGATTTTTGCGGTCGTGCCCGCGGTCGTCCCGTTTAAAATCCGGTCTGCTTCAATGACAGCGACACGGAAGCCTCTTTTCGTCAGTTCGTATGCCGTTTTCAGGCCCGTAATTCCTCCGCCGATAACCGCAACGTCGCATTCCGTATCTTCAGTCAGGGCGGGAAAGGAAGGAATGTCAGCTGTTGCTTTCCAATAGGAAGCAGATTCCTCGTTTGAAAAAGCAGTCATTTCAAATTACCTCCTCTATTGTATATTCTTAATTTTTCCAATAAGTCTATATTCATACATGAAAGTCGTATAAGATGCTTAAATTACTCATAATATAGTAATTAATGTAAAGGAGTGATCAAAATGGCGAATCAGAAGAAGAAAACCTTGCCGCCGCAGCATCAAAACCGGCAGCCGGGCTTTGAATATGTAATGGACCCTCGCCCTGTGTTTGACAAACCGAAAGCGGCGAAAAAACTTGAAGGAAAAACTGCGATTATCACGGGCGGAGACAGCGGAATCGGACGCGCCGTATCCGTTTTGTTCGCGAAGGAAGGCGCAAATGTGGTCATCGTTTACTTTGATGAGCATCAGGATGCCGAAGAGACGAAGCAATATGTAGAAAAAGAGGGGGCAAAGTGTCTGCTGATCGCAGGTGATGTCGGCGACGAAGCCTTTTGCAACGATGTCATCCGTCAGGCGGGCCAAGCCTTTCCTTCCATTGACATCTTAGTCAACAATGCGGGTGAGCAGCACGTGCAGCCGGGGATTGAGAAAATCACGAGCCATCAGCTCATCAGAACGTTTCAGACGAATATTTTTTCAATGTTTTACTTAACGAAAGCCGCGCTCCCTCATTTGAAAAAAGGAAGTTCAATCATTAATACGGCCTCTATTACCGCCTATAAAGGCCACAAAACATTGATTGACTATTCAGCGACAAAAGGAGCGATCGTCACGTTTACAAGATCTCTGTCCCAGTCTCTTGTCACTCAGGGCATCAGGGTGAACGCAGTGGCGCCGGGGCCGATCTGGACGCCGCTCATTCCGGCGAGCTTCTCGGCGAAGGAAGTGGAAGTCTTCGGCTCAGACGTGCCGATGCAGCGCCCGGGAGAGCCTGTTGAAGTGGCACCGAGCTATTTGTACTTAGCAAGCGATGATTCTTCCTATGTCACGGGACAGACAATTCATGTGAACGGCGGCACCATCGTAAACGGATAATATAAAAAAGCCAATCCATTTGGATTGGCTTATTCACTCAGTTTGAGTGCAGCATATTCTTTAGAAAGCGTAAGGAACGCTTCTTTATTTTTATCATCAAGCGCTTTATCAATCTGTTTTGTCAGCGTGTGGAGCCGGCGTTTATACAAGGATTCGTCGAGCACCATTTGAATGTAAATATCGGCCATTGTCACATCGAATTCATTTGCTTTTTGCGTGTTGCGGGACTTCATGAGCTCAGTGTACGATTTTTTCTCTTTCATAAAGAATCCCCCCAATGCCTTTTTTATAGTATATGGATAACAGCCGGAAAAATCAATTAATTTTTATAATCTTTAGACAACTAATACTTGGAAATATATCGACATATCCTGCAAACTGACGAAAAATTGAAAAATAACATTGTATAAATGTTGTGAAAACGAAATTAAAAAATAATATTTAAGTAGTAAATTAAGACTAAATTATATCTTTAAAAGGTGATTTTTAGCTATATTCAAAAAAAACCTGTCGTTTTCCAATGACAGATGATAGATTATTAGTATAAATTTTCAAGAAAAGGATTGGAGGCTGCACATTATGTGCCAGAAAACACACGCACCCTTAGAAAGCTACGAAGTAAATCGTTCAACCATCGCTGTTTTGCCTGAGGAAATAGACGGTAAAATGGGGTCGAAGATCATTGAAAAAGATTGCATTCTATATGTCAGCATGAAGCCGATTCACATCATTGACAGAAGCTGCCGCTACTTTGGCTCCAGCTATGCCGGGAGAAAAGCGGGAACGTATGAAGCGATTAAAATTTCTCACAAGCCGCCGATTATGGTGGACCCTTCAAATCACATCTTTTTATTCCCTACACTTTCTTCTTCAAGGCCTCAATGCGGCTGGATATCTCATGTACATGTTAAAGATTTTCAACCGACCGCATTCGATGATACAGCGGTCACATTCTCAAACGGCAAAACGATGGAACTGGAAGTATCTTATCATTCTTTTGAGAATCAAGTTTACAGAACCGCCTATCTCAGAACCACTTTTCAGGACAGGATGGGCAGCCATATCCCGAAGCGGCAGGAATTCATGCTGTACCCGAAAGAAGAGCGGACTAAAATGATTTACGACTTTATTTTGCGGGAGCTGGGGGAGAGATATTAGAGAAAGCTGTGATGTGAAGGGACGGGCCCTTTCCTTTTTGGAGAGGGCTTTTTTGATTTACATGCCCGGGCAGAGTTGTATCGTCTCCGTCTGTTGGCTATGATGGTGGAAAGAGTTATGACATTATATTTTAGGAGAGATGGGCATGGATGTATTTGCAAAATATGTATCAGGAATCGACAATCCGGATCACCGGCTCAAACTAGAGGAAATCCTGTCTTGGACGGCTGACCGATTCCCGAATTTACAACCGCAGATCAAGTGGAATACGCCGATGTTTACTGATCACGGCACCTTTATTATCGGCTTTGCAGCAGCGAAGCATCATCTAAGTGTTTCTCCCGAAGAAGCGGGGATTGCGCACTTTGCCGATGACATCGCCCGCGCCGGCTACAGCGTCACTTCCCGTTTGTTCAGAATTCAATGGACTGAACCGGTGCATTATGATCTGCTTGAAAGCATGATTCAATTTAATATTCAGGAGAAGGCAGACTGTTCAGCGTTTTGGCGGAAATGAACGAAAAAATATTAAAGCACAAACCTGATCAGGAGCTTTTTTATGAAAAGTAATCCTAAGGGATTTGCGTTTCCGGCGGAGGATCATCATGCGTTCATCGCCTGAATACCCGGGTTCGGCGAAAACGGCTTTTCCTTCAGGCGAAATCTTCGCGGTAAAGTGCGGGATTGACATAACGAAACGCACGATGGCAGGAATCGTGCGTTCGGAATTCTTTATTTGACGACAGACATGCTGACGCTGCTGCCTGACACCGTCACTTTGGCAAAGTCCTGTGTATCCACCACAGGTGTGACTGCTTTATTGTCGATCGTGATGTTTGTAAAAGCTGTTGAGAAGTTTGATTTGATGTAAGGGCGCTGATCCTCTGATGTGACCGCAACGGTGGCGAGCGCTTTCCATTTTGAGACCGAACCTACATTTGTTTGGGCGAGTTCTGAAATGATGCGGCCGGTGTACCCGTCATTATTCGTGCCCCAATATGTGGCGCGGGTATTGCCGTTCAGATTTTTGTAAATGGTCAGCTGTACGGTGCTGCCGGGCCGGAAGCCTTTCGTATAGGTGAATTGGCTTTCTCCTTCCAGATACCGGACCTGGCTTTGCCCTTTTGAGCCGACTTTCATGATCGGTTTCCATACATGATACGTTTCACTGTACTGAAGCCCGATATCGGCCTCCGTGCCTCCGGTAAATCCTGAGTAAATATAGGCTGTCCCATTTGACACCTGAATCGAGCTCGGAAGCTGAATTTTCGTGACGAGAACAGAGCCCGTACTGTTCAGGTAGGCCCTTCCGCCGATTCCTTTGCTGAGCTGGGACGCCGCTTCCGCCGTATTGGGGCTGATGACCCCTGGAATATCCGCAGTACATACACCGAATAGAACGGCTGAAGTGAGCACACCCGCAAGAAGCCCTTTTTTCACCATCATTTCTCCTCCTATCATCATAGTCAGATAGCGCTATCAGTTCATATTATAAAAGGTTTTGGAAGAAATTCCATAAAAGAGATCCAAACAAATGTAAATCGAAACTTTTTTCCTATTTATCTTGTAAATGGAGATTATTTGAACTATGCTATGTTCAGCAATACCGCATCACTCAGGAGAGGGGATAGATAGAGTATGAAAAAGACGGCAGCTGTGCTTTTGTCTTTCGGTCTGGTGTTCGGATGTTCATACGGGGCGGGGCAGACGGCAGAAGCGAAAACAAAGGTGAAAACGTATCAAAACTGCAAGGCGCTGAATAAGGTGTATAAGGGCGGCGTGGCCCGGACGTCAAAAGTGAAAAACAAAGGCGGCAGAACAAAGTACAAGCCGTATGTCTCAAAAGCGCTTTACGATGCAAATAAAAGACTTGATCGTGATAAAGACTATATCGCATGTGAGAAATAAAAAAACAAGCCTCTTTAAAGAGGCTTGTTTTTTTACATTGATTCGATGGTGACGGCGGTTCCGTATCCGATTAATTCGGACGTGTTCTGTCCGGCGGTCAGTTCGAACCGCAGGCCGACGATGGCGTTCGCTCCGAGCTGCTCCGCTTCTCTGATCAGCCGTTCTTTCACCGCTTTTTTGGAGTCTTCCAGCATTTCGGTATAGCTTTTTAATTCACCGCCGACGACAGATTTTAAGCCTGCAAGCAAGTCTTTTCCGATGTGACGGGACTGGACGATACTGCTTGTCACCAGGCCTTTTACTTCCGTAATCTGTTTTCCGGCGACGGTTTCAGTTGTTGTCATGATCATGCGGCTTTCTCCCTCCATATGTCTTACCGCTATTTTACCATTAAGCCGCCTTTTCGGCTGCGCTGATTTGTTTTTTTCTGACTGCGGCACTGACTGCAAACATGACGGCAGTGTTTAAAATCAGCGCGATGATGCCTGTATTCATGTCTTTCACGATTTGCGGAAGAAACGGAAAGAGGGTTCCGATGGTTGATTCGGTCAGCGTGATGAAGGCGACCGTCCCGACCCCGGCCGCTATGCCGGCAAAAGCGCCGTGGCTTGTGATAAAACGCCGCTTCGGCAGGCTGAATAAAAGCGCGGGGAAAAGCTGGGTGACAAGGCTGTAGCCCATTAAAAGCAAGGTGACGATGGTATTTCCGCCTTTCAGCGTAAAATATACGGAAATCAGCGCGATAACGGGTACGGCATATTTAGCGAGCCGCGAAACTTTTTTGTCAGTCGTGCCGGGCCGGATTGCTTTGTACACATTTTTGGCGAACAGCGTGCTTGAGGCCATGAGTATCATTGAACCGGGGACAAGCGCCGTCAGAATGCCAGCCGATCCGATCAGTCCGACAAACCAAGGATCAAAGGTTTTCACTGACAGCTTTAATAAGGCGAGATCCGTGTCCGCCCCTTTTAAACCGGGCACCTGCAGAATCGCTGCAAATCCGGTAAAGATGACAAACAGCAGGACAAGCTGATAAAGAGGCATGATGATCGCGTTTTTCCGAAACACCCGCGGATGCTCCGCCGAATAGGAAGCGGCAAAGGTATGGGGCCACATATAAAAGCCGAGAGCGGTCAGCAGGACGGTTGAGCTGAACCATGAAGGGCTCTGTCCGGTTTCAGAAAGTGTAAGAAATCCGGGTTTTGCGGCGTCGATTTGTTTGAACATCTCCGCAAAACCGCCGTAGTAATGAATGGGAAGATAAATGCCTAAATACAGGACGATGCCTAAAATCATGATGTCTTTGACGACTGATATCCACGCTGAACCGTGGATTCCTGAAATCATCACATAAATCGTGATGGAGACAGCGCCGATCCAGACTGCGGCTGATGGCGGAATCTGGCCATACGACGTTGCTGAAACAATTAATCCGAGCCCTTTCAGCTGCAGGACGAGATAGGGGATGAGAGATGCGATGCCGACGAGCGATACGAGAATGCCGAGGAGCGGGCTGTTGTATTTTGAAATAAAAAAATCAGATTGCGACATCAGTTTGTGCTGTTTGGCGTATGTCCACACGGCAGGCAGAAGCCAATATGACAAAATGTAGGCAAGACAGCCGTAAGCGATAATGTAAAAGGCGGGACCTCCTTTTCCGTAAGCCCATCCGCTTCCGCCGAGGAATGTGAAGGTCGTGTAAATTTCTCCCGCCATTAATAAAAAGACAAACATCGTGCCGAAGCCGCGTCCGCCCACCGTCCATTGTTCAAGATCCATCTTTTTTCCTTTTCGGGCGCGGATTCCGAGATATACACAAAACAGGAGCACGGCGGCCATTACGGGAAATGCGGCGTTCATTCCGTCTCACCCGCCTTGTTTTCTTTGTCCAATTTGTAAACCGCAGCCATCAGAACAGAAGTCAGCACCGCCCAGATGACGACATATGCGAGAATGAAAGGCATTCCGAAAACATAAGGCGTCACCCGGTTGGCGAATGGAATGCCGGCGAGAATTCCGAAAAAGGGCAGAGCAGCGAGAACATGAATCAGTTTCATAACATTCCTCCTTTTCATTGAAAACAGCGTGTCCCGAATTATAAAGAAAATCATGTCGAATGTATAGTGTGAATAGTCTGAATTTTATGATTGGAAGGAAGAGCAGTCACGGCTGCTTTTTAAATGGCTGCAAGAGACAGGTAATATTCCAATAAGGCGGTTACCTGTTCCCGTATTCTCGGGTTGAAATAACGGTGTTTTTCTTCATAGCCGTTAATGGTGCATATATAAAGTGTAAATGCTTCGTCTCTTTGGGCTTCGTATATTTTGATTTTACGCTTTCTTAACTCTTTTCGAACATCACTCAAATCCTTTTGTGCTAATTTTAAAGAGCAGCTGATAAGCTGTTTATAGGGTTGTTTTAATTTGAACGGGCACGAATCAAGCGCTTCGAGATCCCGATTCAGAATGGCGGCTGCCATGGGCAGAAACAGCCCTTTTTCGATGAGGTCGCGGGTGCCGCTCCGGATGTCAGGCATAAATACTCCTTCTTTCTTAAAAGAGAACATTTGTTCTTATTTTATACTCGCTTACACGATATTTCAAGTCGGAAAATCTCGTAAACATTTTCGTTTTTTGGAGATAATGTGTAGAATAAGGATAGACAAACTCGTTAAGGAGTATAAACGTTGGAGCAATTTTTATCATATTTCACTGAGGAACAGCTGACGGAATGGTTCCAAAGCTATAGAGCTTTCGGCCCGGCGGCTGCAGTTTTACTGCCTTTTATTGAAGCGTTTCTTCCGTTTTTGCCGCTTGTTGTATTTGTGGTGGCGAATACGAATGCATTTGGACTATGGGAAGGTTTTTTTCTGTCGTGGCTCGGATCTGCGGCAGGATCACTGCTTATGTTTTATGCCGTCCGCCGTTTCGGACAGAAAAGAGCTTTCGGTTTCATCCGCAGGCATCAGACCATAAGGCGGATGATGCTTTGGGTTGAGCGGCACGGTTTCGGTCCGCTGTTTATTTTACTTTGCTTCCCCTTTACGCCGTCCGCTGCGGTTCATATCGTTGCCGGCCTGTCACGGGTGGGGGCGCTGCAGTTTGTATCAGCCGCCGCTATGGGGAAAATGGTCATGATCTTTATGATCAGCTTTATCGGGTATGACCTTCACGCGCTTTTTACACAGCCTTTCAGGATGGCGGGCGCCTTAACGGTGATCGCGGTGCTGTGGTATGCAGGAAAGCATATCGAACGGCGTTTACAGACGAGGATCAGTCAGCATGAGAAAGACGGAGGGAGACAGGAATCTTGAAAAAACGATTTTGGTTTATAGCCGGCGTGCTTATCGTTGTTTTGGCCATACAATTAAAAAATGCCATTTTTATTGATTATAAAGTCGAAGGAATCAGCATGAATCCGACCTTTAAACAAGGAAATGAGCTGATAGTCAACAAGTTTTCCCATCGTTACAAAACGATCCGCCGTTTCGATATTGTTCTGTTTAAAGGCCCGCACCGCAAAGTGCTGATCAAACGTGTCATCGGGCTCCCGGGCGAGTCGATCGCTTACAGGGAAGACCAGCTGTATGTGAATGGAAAACGGGTTTCAGAACCGTTTTTAAAACCGTTAAAGTCATCATTGTCCGCAGGCAGCCATGTGACCGGTGATTATACATTGAAGGAAACGACCGGGCGCAAAAGCATACCGAAGGGACAATATTTCGTTATTGGCGACAATCGCATATACAGCCTCGACAGCCGCCATTTCGGACCGATTAAGGATAAAGACATCGTCGGGGTCATCAGTGAATCAGACGCCAAGTGAACGGCGTCTTTTTTTCGGAAATGATTGTCAAAAGGCAGAGGGAAGATTATAATGGAGATTGTTACGCGTGAAACAAAAATCAAGCGTTTTATTTTTGATGATTTTGTTGCGTGCGTAACAATAAATATGAAAGAAGGCTGATGAGATGGAAACACAGGCTGCCATTATCGGGGGAGGTCCGGTCGGGCTCATGCTCGCATCAGAGCTTGCGCTTGCCGGAGTGAAAACGACTGTCATTGAACGATTGAAGAAGACGGTGCCCTATTCCAAGGCGCTTATTATGCATCCGCGCACACTGGAGCTTTTTGCAATGAGAGGCATATTGGAACGCTTTTTGGATAAAGGGACGAAGGTGTCATCCGGCCATTTTTCGATGCTGGATACACGGCTGGATTTTTCCCGGCTGGATTCTAAGCAGAATTATTCGTTAATGCTGCCTCAGGCTGATACGGAGCGGCTCTTGGAAGAATATGCATCAAGTTTAGGCGCGGATATTATCCGCGGAGCGGAAGCGGTGTCTGTTACGCAGACGGATGACGGAGTGGAGACGGTGTTCCGGGATGAAAGCGGTATCCGCACCCTGCGCAGCTTATATGCCGCGGGTACGGACGGAGCGGGGAGCATTGTCCGTAAACAGGCGGGCATCGCTTTTTCGGGCACTGATGCCGACTTAATAGGAACCCTCTGTGATGCCGTTTTGAAAACTCCGCCTGAATCTGCCTTTTTTTCAACGTGCGGTCTGGCGGGATCGGTTGTCATTGTCCCTCTTACGGACGGGCTTTTCCGCGTCCTGATCGTTTCTCCGCACGCTCCGCAAAAGCGGAAAGAAGAGCCGGTCACAGAAAAAGAGCTGAAAGAAGACCTGCGGCAGATATGCGGCACTGATTTCGGATTGAGTGATCCGGTGTGGACGTCAAGGTTCGGCAATGCCGAGCGTCAGGCTGAACAATACCGCTCAGGCCGGGTTTTTGTGGCCGGTGATGCGGCGCACATTCATTTTCCCGCAGGCGGCCAAGGGCTGAACACGGGGCTTCAGGATGCCTTCAACCTCGGCTGGAAGCTGGGGGCGCAAATGAAGGGGAAAGCGGCGCCTCATCTTCTGGACAGCTATCATCAGGAAAGGCACAGCGCGGGAAAAGAAGTGTTGCACAATATAAAAACCCAGATCAAGCTCATGGATTTTACCGAGTCGGGGATGGCATTAAGAGAAACGATGACCGCTTTGCTCGATTTTCAGGAGGCCAACCGTTTATTGGCGGGAAAAGTATCCGCGCTTGATCTGCATTATGAACCGGACCCGGAGCTTGCGCCGCATTTCCTGAACGGAAAACGGCTGCCCGATATAGAGCTGATTCTTCATGACGGCCGGCCGGCCCGGCTGTATGATTTTCTTCACAAGGGCGGCTTTGTGCTGCTGGCATTAAGAGGAAGCATTCCCGCCGGTATTGATACGGACAGCGTGGCGACTGTCAGGGCGGCGCTTTTTGAAACACGTATCGGCTGGGATGACGTCCATTCTGTTTTGATCCGGCCAGACGGCCACGCGGCTTGGGCGGCCGGCGGCTCGGGACGTGAAGCGGAAGAAACCGTACTGGCCGGTTTGGAGAGATGGGGACTTATCTGATACGCTTTTTTGCGCCTGTATGATTGTTTCTTCCGTAACAAAACGTTATAGTAAAGGAAACAATCCATATGGAAGGGTGACTCAGCAGTTGGACAGAAGACAGCCAGACCATGCAAAACACATGATTCTTGAGGGGCTGACAGACATTTTCCACGAGCAGGAGAGGTGTCAGGAGGACATCAGGGCGTCATTAGCCGGACGGATGGACGAACTCCGAGAAGAAAACGGCAAAAAACTTCAGCTGACCTTGACGGAAATACACATTTTATCTTGTATCGGAGATCATGAACCGATCAATGTCACATCAATAGCAGAAAAAATGAAGACGACAAAACCGACCGTGTCGAGAAGCTGCGCGAAGTTTTTGGAAGCCGGATTTCTGCGCAGAACCCGGCTGAGCGACAATAAAAAAGAAGTCTATTTCCGGCTGACTCCTGCCGGAAAAGAGCTGCATTCCCTTCATCACGAATACCACGAAATGATAAAAAAGCGGTTCTTGGCATTTTTGGACCGCTATACAGATGAAGAACTGTTATTTGCTGAACGGCTGTTCCGTGATCTTTCAGCAAACTGGCGCTCTGTAAATGGCGTCGGGCAGCTGTTGAAATAAAAAAACACGCATCCTTATGCGTGTTTTTTTATCCGGCTCATGTTCCTCTTTCTGCCCGGCCTCTATCGCCGTGCGCCTTTTTCAGCTGAGAAAGGTGGTGCAGCAGGCGATAGAAGGGCGGAAGCATGGCGATGACGAGAACGATCCTGATGACCTGAACCGCGACGACGAAAGTCGAGTCCTCATGCAGGGTGATCGAAGTCGCCGCCATCTCGGCGATTCCGCCGGGAGAGAAGGCGAGAACGGATGTAATCATGGAGATGCCCGTTAATTTAGAAACGGCAACCGCACTCAGAATCATTGCGGCGATTAATCCGACGGAGGAAATAAATCCGATCGTAAGCACTCTGGACACGCCGGTGAACATGCTTTTGTACATTTTTGAACCGATTGTGGCGCCAAGAAAAATTTGTGACAGCTGGTTCGCTTCCGGCGGCCACCAGGCCAGCATGTCTTTTCCCGCTAAGGCGGACACGCCGATTTCCGCGGCAGCAACGCCGATCATGCTGCCGAGCAGCCAAGGGGCAGGAAATTTCAGCCGTTTGGCGGCCTTACTTGCAAGCCAGGCAGCCAAAATAAATCCGGCCGTTAACAAGACGGGAATAAGGCCCGGATGTGAAGCTCCTGCTGAAACGGCTCCGGCTGATGTCTGAGCCGTACCGTTTTGTTTGGTAAATAAGAAAATGACGAGAAACGGTATTGTCATGACAACCAGAAGGACGCGTGTCAGCTGAATGAGACTTACAATCGCGGTGTTTGCGCCGACTTCCTGAGCGATACCGGGCATGGCGGATAAACCGCCCGGCGCTGTGCCTACAAAGCTTGTCATCATGTCCGTCCGGCTGAACCGAAAGAGCACATATCCGGAAACAAGCGCCATCGCGATAGAGAAAATCAGCATGAAGCCTACCGGAAGCCAATGATCCCGTAAAACTGAAAGAACGGACAGGTTCAGTTTTTGGCCGAGCTCGATGCCGAGAATCATTTGTCCCGCCGCAAGCCATCTGCGGTTAATCCCTCTTCTGTCAGCCGCCATGAACAGCCAGCGGGGCCTCGTCATGGAGAGGATGCAGCCGGCGGCAAGCGTTCCGAGCATCCAGGCGATCGACATTCCTGTAAGCGAAAGAAGAAACCCCCCTGCCGCACTGATGAGAATAAACCAGATATCCGTAAGGAGATGTTTGTCTTTCTTCAATGAAAACCCTTCTTCCTGAAACATTCATATTAAATTGTTAAGCTCGTTAACCTTACTATTACTATAGTATAGATTTTGAGATAAATAAATGATGAATTATTTCTCATAATCCATTCATTTTTCTTATCATAAACAAAAAAAGCTCCGGAGAAGGGGGAGTGCACCCTACTCCGAAACCTCGCCGGCCTTTCCTTTCCACACAAGGGTCAGTCCCAGACCGAGACATAAGACCACGCCTGCGAACAGAAACGGGAAGTGAATATTCATATCAAATAAAATACCGCCCAGAGCCGGGCCGAAAATGGTTCCTAAACTCGTGTATGTTGAATTCATTCCGGCGACAAATCCCTGCTGATTTCCTGCGATTTTCGATAGGAAAGTAGTCAGTGCCGGGCGCAGTAAATCAAACGCAAGGAATATGATACAGGTGACAGCAAGCACGGGCAAAAATCCTGACATCACCGTAGAAACGAAAGCCAGCACAGCCCCGATGACCAGACAAAGCTGAATGACTTTTTTCTCCCCGAGGAAGTTGACAAGCTTGCCGAATGCGAGCACTTGGATGATGACCGCAACAATGGAGCTGAACGTAATAATAACGGCGATATCCTTCGGCGTAAAGCCGAATTTATGGTTTGTAAATAAACTGAACACCGTTTCGTAGGCGGACAGCCCGAATGCCAGCACAAAGACGATAATAAAGGCGATCAGATAGCTTGGGTGAATCGACTTTTTCAAATCTTTTAAGAAGGTTGACTCTTTGACGCTTTCCATCTGCTGGGCGCGTTCCTCTTTAGTTAATGGTTCTTTCAGCATAAAGACAGAGGAAATCACTGCGATAAATGCAATTCCCGCCGCAAAGAAAAACGGCATACGGACACCGTGATCGGCAATAAATCCTCCTATGCCGGGCCCGATGATAAACCCTGTGCTGATGGCGGCAGATACATAGCCCATCGCCTTAGATCTTTCCTGCACTGTCGTAATATCTGCGACATACGCTGTAACAGCGGGCATGATAAAAGCGGCGCTGACGCCCCCCAGCACCCTTGCAAAGTACAAAACGCAGACATGTGTACCCAACCCGAAGGTCAGCTCGGATAATGCGAACAGAAACAGCCCGGCGAGAATCATGATTTTTCTGCCGAAGCGGTCAACCCATCTTCCCGCAATGGGGGATGCGATTAATTGCGCGACGGCAAAGGCAGCGACAAGGTATCCCATTGTGCTGCCTGTCAAGTGCATCACATTCATAAACAGCGGCATAACTGGAATAATTAACCCAATCCCTAAAAACGCAATAAATATGTTGCTTAATAAGATGATGAGTACAGCTTTTTGTTCTCTAATCGGTTTTTGCATGTTGTTTCTCCTTTGTCAGCTGTCCTGATTCTGTTGATCGGCATTGATGACTCCGTGAATAAACACAGAGATGGCTTCTTTTTGTAATTCTCTTCTTTGCTGAATGGAATCGTTTTTATATAACACATCCAAACCGTAAAAGACAGACAGCAGGATTTTCACTTTTGATTCGACATGATGAATGGACCAGCTGCCGTCTTGATTTCCCTCTGTTAAGATATCTCTCATCACATCGTCATATTCAATATCAATTTTATTGAGACGTTTTACGACCTCCTCTGACGTAAACGCGCTCGCATAAAACTCTTCGCTTGCTCTCATCAGCGGGTAATTGATGCTCATCCGGCTGAGCAGCTCTGCAAAGCCCGTCAGCTTTTCGGCAGCGTCTTTCAAGTCAGCTTCCATTTCCCTCCACGTCTCAATCATCATGCGGTGATCCTCTTCCATGATATGAAGAAACAGAAACTCTTTTCCTTTAAAATGATGATAAAGATTGCCTTTGCTGATCTCGGCCGCCTCTAAGATATCCCGAATAGAGGTTTCTGAATAACCTTTTTTTGCAAATAAGTCACGCGAAGCGGATACGAGCTTTTTCTTCGTCTTTTCGCTCTTTCCGGCGCCGCCTTTTGTACTTGTCACATCAAACAAATCCTTTCCGCCAAGTGAGGTTCGGTTCCTTAAAAACCGACCGGTTGGTTTATTTTATTATAAAGTGTTTTTGCTGATTATACAATGAAGAAGTTGTCCGTTTTTAGAGAGGATCACGCAGCTCGAAAAATAAACCCCATTCTCTTCTATTGAAAGAATGGGGTTTGTCTGCGGCCTGAATGCTCCCGGCGGGGGAGCGTTATTTCCCGGTATTTGCCTGGGTGTAGCTCGTGTTCGGTGCGTTTGATACCGTTCCCCCTGTATGGTGGGAAGGAGAGTGGGTCATATCGTATAAAAACCAGACGGCATGACGCTGCTCGTCAAATGCTGTTCGGGCAAATAACCGCTTCGCTTCCGGGTGTACTGCTCTATCGGATGCCTGCAAATAAAAATCATTCGTTTTCTGCTCATCATAAAACGCCGCCCTCAGTCCTTCTCTGTATGTGTGCGGACAATGTTCCGTCTGTTTCGGCGTCAACTGGTTTCCGGTAATTGAAGTATACAGTGAAGAGAAGGCGTGCAGGTGGCGCATTTCTTCCTCTCTGATATGTTCGATTCGTCTTCTGATTTCTGCGGTCGGCGCTTTTTCGGCTAATATCGAGTAGCAGATCACAGCGCTGTATTCGCCGTTAATGGATTTTATCAGATCTTTTATAAGAACAGAGTCGTCGCCGCAGACGGCTGTATAATGAAAAAAATTCTCGTGCATTGGACTCACCCCCGGATATTTATAGGGTATTATACGGCGATAGCCCGTGACATGTGCGGATGTCATGCTTATTCTTGATCAAGCGGCGATGTGATATGGTCATTATATGTATCGACAAACAGCCGGCCGTTGCTTCCGCGCACCGCGTATACGACCTCTTCGGGTGTAAGGTTTCTCTTGTCCAATTCTTCTCTGAGCCATTTTTCCGATACGTGGTTTTCTTCGAAATTCTTCGTCACCAGCTGGCCGTCCATAATGAGCTCAACGGCAAAGTTCTTTTCGTGTCCTGCAAAAATGCCGAGATCCTGTCTTGTAACGGGCGCGAATTCCGGTTTGACCTCCACTGACATGCTGCCGTTGGTTTCAATGATGGCCGTCTGAACCTGAGAAATGTCAAATACATCATTTACACGAAGCTGCTGGTTCAGATAGTCGAGGGTATAACGCATCGTTTTCATATTATGCTCAAGTATTTTTCCGTTTTGAATGATGATGGTCGGTTTGCCCGCAAAGAAACCCCTGGCAGTTCTGTTTTTCATAGAAAGATATGCGACAAGATAAATGATGACCACGAAAATCGTGTAAGCACTGACAGTAAAATGAATCGGCAGTTTTGTATTAAACGACAGATTGGCTGTGATGGCGCCGAGCGAGATGGCCGCAATGAAATCAAAAAGCGTCATCTGTGATATGGTTTGTTTTCCGAGTATCCGGGCGCCGATAAACAAAATGCTGAACGACAGAATCGTTCGCACAATCACTTCGAGATATTCTGACATCATATTTAATCCTTTTTGTCTTTAATTTGGTCAAAAACGATATGTTTTAAAACAGTCATCCCGTTTTTACCAGCAGATGAGATTGGTCATTTTCGTCAACTTTCGATAAAATGTAGAAAGATAAAAAGAGAGGGGTCTTCTAATTTGGGTGTTGAGTTTTTAGTAGGCAGATCGGGGAGTGGGAAAACGAGGCTGATTATCGACAGCATTCAAGATGAACTGCGCCGGGAGCCGTTCGGGAAACCGATCATTTTTCTAGTCCCGGATCAAATGACGTTTTTAATGGAATATGAGCTTGCTAAAACGCCGGATATCGGCGGCATGATACGCGCTCAAGTGTTCAGTTTTTCGCGTTTGGCGTGGCGCGTGCTTCAGCATACCGGAGGCATGAACCGTCCGTTTGTGACGACGACGGGTGTGCAGATGCTGTTGAGGAAGCTGATTGAAGAGCATAAGCACGATTTTAAAGTGTATCAAAAAGCGAGTGACAAAACCGGGTTCACTGAGCAGGTGGAACGGATGCTGACAGAGTTTAAGCGTTACTGTATTGAGCCTGAAGACGTCCGCCGCATGGCGGAAAGCGGAACGGCGTCAGAATATCGCGGGGAGCGGATGCTGTCTGAAAAACTTCATGACTTAGGCATTTTATATCAGCAGATGGAAAGAAGCCTCGCCGGCCACTATCTGCATTCAGAGGATTATTTGACGCTGCTCGCCCAGCAGCTTCCATTAGCGGATGTTGTAAAAGGCGCCAGAGTTTACGTCGACGGCTTCTATCAATTTACACCGCAGGAATTAAGGGTGCTGGAGCAGCTGATCATGCATGCTGAACATGTCACATTCTCGCTGACGGCGGACAGCCCTGCGGGAGAACAGGCACCGGATGAGCTCGATCTGTTCAGAATGACGGGAAGCACATACTATAAGCTTTATCAGACAGCAAAAGAATTGAATGCCGATATTTCCTGCAAGGAACTGCATGGCACGAAACGGCATCAGCATGTGCCGGAGCTTGCCTGTTTAGAATCGCAGTACGATGTGCGTCCCGCCGCGGCGTATACCGGCAGGCAGGAAGCGTTTACCGTCATACAGGCACAAAACAGAAGAGCCGAGCTTGAGGGTATTGCCCGGGAAATTCAATCACTTGTCCGGGACGGAGGATACCGGTACAGAGATATGGCGATTCTCATCCGCCAGCCGGAAGATTATAAAGATTTGCTGAAGGAAGTGTTTGCAGATTACGGGCTTCCTTATTTTATTGACGGAAAAGCTTCTATGCAGCATCACCCGCTTATAGAATTCATCCGTTCAAGTTTGGATGTCGTGAAGGGGAACTGGAGATATGAAGCGGTGTTCCGCTGTGCGAAAACCGAACTGTTATTCCCGCTTGATCAGCCGGTGCAGAAAATAAGAGAGCAGGTCGATCAGCTTGAAAACTATTGTATCGCCTACGGAATTAAAGGGGAGCGCTGGACGAACGGCGAGCGGTTTGTATACAGGCGCTTCGTATCGCTCGATGAGGATTTCGCGCAGACGGATCAGGAAATAGAGATGGAGCAAATGCTGAATGAGACGAGAGAATGGATGGCCGCGCCCCTCGTCCGGCTTCAAAACCGGATGAAAAAAGCGAAAACGGTTCAAAGCATGGCGGAAGCTCTTTATCTCTTTTTGGAAGACACCGATGTTCCCCTGAAGCTGGACCGGAAAAGGCAGCAGGCCGAAGAGGCCGGAAACATGATTGAAGCGCAGCAGCACAGCCAGGCATGGGATGCCGTTATCCAGCTTCTCGAGGAGTTTGCCGGCATGATGGGTGAAGATGAAATGTCTTTGGCGCTGTTCCAGCAAATGCTTGAAACGGGAACGGAATCACTTCATTTTTCTTTAATTCCCCCTGCGCTTGACCAAGTGTTTGTAGGGAATATGGACCTGTCAAGAACGTACGGCACGTCCTGCACGTTTGTCATCGGGGCCAATGACGGCGTTCTTCCGGCGCGCCCGGATGAAAACGGCGTGCTGTCCGATGATGACCGGGAGTGGCTGAGAGCGGTCGGAGTGGAGCTGTCTTCCGCGGGGCGTGAGCGCCTGCTTGATGAGCATTTTCTCATCTATATGGCGCTGTCAAGTCCGTCTGACCGTCTGTATGTGTCATACCCGATTGCCGATGCGGAAGGAAAAACGCTCCTGCCGTCAATTGTTGTAAACAGGCTTGGCGAGCTGTTTCCCGACCATCAGGAAAAACTGTCGGCTGCTGATCCCGAGCAGGTAAGCGAAGAAGAGCAGCTTCAGTATCTCGTCAATAAACAGGTGGCGCAGACGTATACGGCAAGCCAGCTCAGGCTGTGGACAAGAGAGTATGAAATCAGTGATGTATGGTGGAGCGCATACAATGTGCTGATGAAAGAGCCTGATCACCGGCGCGCGAAAAAGCTGTTTTCAAGCCTGTTTTTCCGCAATGAGGCGAAGCGTCTTGAACGTCCTGTTTCGCGCCAGCTTTACGGCGAGCACATTAAAGGAAGCGTCTCCCGGATGGAGGCGTTTAATGCCTGCCAGTTTTCTCATTTTGCCTCTCACGGGCTTCAATTAAAAGAGCGGCAGTTTTTCAAGCTGGAAGCGCCGGATATCGGACAGCTGTTTCACTCCAGCCTCAAGCTGATTTCAGACCGGCTTCGTGAGCAGAAGCTGGAATGGCGCGATCTGACGAAAGATCAGTGCCGGAATTTCTCCTATGAAGCGGTGGAACGGCTTGCGCCAAGGCTGCAAAAAGAAATTCTGCTCAGTTCAAACAGACACTTTTATGTGAAGGAAAAACTGCAGAAGATCGTCACGCGTGTCTCAGGCATATTAAGCGAGCATGCGAAGGCGAGCGGTTTCGTCCCGATCGGCCTTGAACTCGGCTTCGGGGGAAACGGTCCGCTGCCTCCGCTCACTTTCACGCTGAAAAACGGCTGTACGATGGAACTCGTCGGCCGGATCGACCGCGTGGATAAAGCGGAAAGTTCAAAAGGCCTGCTGCTTAGAATCGTGGATTACAAATCAAGCGACAAGGGGCTTGATCTGGCTGAGGTATATTACGGGCTCGCTCTGCAAATGCTCACGTACCTTGACTTATCGATTACACATTCAGCGGATTGGCTCGGCATGAAAGCGACACCCGCAGGCGTTTTGTATTTCCATATCCATGATCCGATGATTCAGGCCAGTCTGCCGATGGGGCTTGATGAAATCGAGCAGGAAATTTTCAAGAAATTTAAAATGAAAGGCCTTCTCCTCGGTGACCGGGAGGCAATCAGCCTGATGGACACGACTTTGGAGGAAGGACGTTCAAATATCATTAATGCCGGTTTGAAAAAGGACGGTTCTTTAAGATCCGATTCAGCCGCAGTCAGCGAACAGGATTTTCATCTCCTGACAGACCATGTGCGGCGGACATTTGAACAGGCGGGCGAAGCGATAACGGACGGGCTTGTGTCCATTACCCCGTATAAGCTGAAAGATAAGACGCCTTGTACGTACTGTGCGTTTAAATCGGTGTGCCAGTTTGATGAGTCTCTTAAGGAAAATGAATACCGCAGCCTGAAAGCGGAAAAAGACGGCACCATACTGGATTGGCTGAAAAAGGAGGCGGATGATGATGCAAATTCCTAAACCGAAAGACAGCATATGGACGGATGACCAATGGAGCGCCATCGTTTCTTCCGGCCGCGATATTCTGGTCGCTGCCGCAGCCGGATCAGGTAAAACCGCCGTGCTCGTGGAACGGATGATCAGAAAGATAACCGCGGAGGAAGATCCGGTTGATGTTGACAGGCTCCTTGTGGTGACCTTTACAAACGCCTCAGCAGCGGAAATGAAGCATCGGATCGCTGAAGCATTAGAAAAAGAGCTCGCCAAAAATCCGGGATCTCTCCATATCAGACGGCAGCTCTCTCTATTAAATCGGGCGAGCATTTCGACGCTGCACTCTTTCTGTCTGCAGGTGCTTAAAAAATATTATTATATGATTGATCTTGACCCGGGCTTTCGGATGGCTGATCAGACGGAAGGCGAATTGCTCGGAGACGAAGTCCTTGATGAGCTGTTTGAGGATGAATACGCAAAAGGGAGTCAGGCGTTTTTTGAGCTTGTGGACAGATATACGACGGACAGGCATGATTTGGATCTTCAAGATCTCGTCAAGCGGGTGTACGAGTATTCACGGTCTCATCCTGATCCTGAAGCGTGGCTGAAAAGCTTTGTCCGCCTATATGATGTGACGGAAGAAAGCAAAATGGAAGAGCTGCCGTTTTACGAGTATGTGAGAGAAGATGCTGAAATGGCGCTCTTCGGGGCAAAGCAAAAGCTTGAAAAGGCGCTTGAACTGACAAAAGCGCCCGGCGGGCCGGCGCCGCGCGCTGATAATTTTCTGGATGATCTTCAGCAGATAGAAGAGCTGATCAGCTGCCGGCATGACTTTGAGGCGCTGTATGAACGGGTTCCCGCGGTCACATTTAAGCGGGCTAAGGCGGTAAAAGGTGATGAATTTGACAAGGCGCTTTTGGATGAAGCGACCGATTTGCGAAACGGCGCGAAAAAACTGATCGAAAAATTAAAGACCGATTACTTTACAAGAAGCCCGCAAGATCATTTAAAGAGTTTAACAGACATGAAGCCTGTCATTGAAACGCTCGTTCAGCTCGTGATTTCGTACGGAAAACGATTTGAAGCGGCGAAACAAGAAAAATCAATCATTGATTTCTCAGATTTGGAACATTACTGTCTGGCGATTTTAACTGCGGCTGATGAAGACGGCCGGCGGGTGCCGAGTGAAGCGGCAGTTTATTATCAAGAGCAGTTCCATGAGGTTCTGGTTGATGAATATCAAGATACCAATCTTGTGCAGGAATCTATTCTGCAGCTTGTGAAAAGCGGGAATGAAGAGGCGGGAAATCTGTTTATGGTAGGCGACGTCAAACAATCGATCTACCGTTTCAGACTTGCCGAGCCGCTGCTGTTTCTCGGGAAATATAAAAGGTTTACAGAAAGCGGGGAAGGCGCGGGACAGAAAATTGACCTGAACCGAAACTTCCGCAGCCGCTCCGATATTTTGGACAGTACGAATTTCTTGTTTAAGCAGCTGATGGGCGGCAAAATCGGCGAAGTGGACTACGATGAACAGGCGGCATTGAAGCTCGGTGCGTCGTATCCGCCGAATGACGCGGCGGAAACGGAACTGCTGCTGATTGACAGTGCTGATGATGCAGACAGCTCCGAGGATGCCGAAGATTTTGAAACCGTGCATTGGGAAGCAAAAGCGATAGCCGGGGAGATCCGGAAGCTTGTCTCATCTCCGTTTAAGGTCTATGACGGCAAAACCAAAACACACCGGAATATCCAGTACCGGGATATCGTGATTTTGCTGCGTTCCATGCCATGGGCGCCGCAATTGATGGAAGAACTGAAAAACCAGGGCATTCCGGTGTACGCCAATTTGACGTCAGGTTATTTTGAAGCCGTGGAGGTGGCTGCGGCGCTTTCGGTCTTAAAGGTGATTGACAACCCGTATCAGGATATTCCGCTTGCTTCCGTACTGCGCTCGCCCATTGTCGGCTGTGACGAAAATGAACTTGCGCTGATACGCCTGGAAAAGAAAAAAGCGCCGTTTTATGAAGCGCTGAAAGCATATATAGCGAACGGTGACAGACATGACGAGCTGTATCAAAAGCTGAGAACATTTTATGACAATCTGCAAAAGTGGCGGTCATTCTCGACGAATCATTCGGTAGCTGAGCTGATTTGGGAAGTATACCGCGATACAGGATATTTTGATTATGCAGGCGGCATGCCTGGCGGAAAGCAGCGCCAGGCCAATCTGCGCGTCTTGTATGACCGGGCGCGCTCGTACGAAGCGACGGCGTTCCGCGGGTTATTCCGCTTTTTGCGGTTCATTGAACGGATGCAGGAGCGCGGCGATGATCTGGGGACGGCGCGGGCGCTCAGCGAGCAGGAGGATGTCGTTCGGCTGATGACGATCCACAGCAGCAAAGGACTTGAATTCCCCGTCGTTTTCACCGCCGGACTCGGCAGAAGTTTTAATATGATGGATCTCAACAAATCATACCTGCTTGATAAAGAGCTCGGTTTCGGAACAAAGTATATTCATCCGGAACTCAGAATCAGCTATCCGACTCTGCCGCTTGTGGCGATGAAGAAAAAAATGCGCAGAGAGCTTTTATCAGAAGAATTGCGCGTGTTATATGTAGCGCTGACAAGAGCGAAGGAAAAGCTGTTTCTCATCGGTTCCTGCAAAAACCGGGAAAAACAGCTGGCCAAATGGCAGGCGCAAGCGGACAGGGCCGATTGGCTTCTCTCTGAATTCGACCGCTATCAGGCGTCATCTTATTTGGACTTTATCGGTCCGGCGCTTATCCGCCACCGTGACATGGAGGCGCACAGGCCGCCGGGTCTTTCAGCTCCGGAGGATATCGCGCACGACCCGTCGCGTTTTCACATCCGGATGCTGCAGCAAAGTGAACTGCTGGAAGATAACCCAAAAGAACGGGCTGAAGAAAAGAGCAAACGTCTCAAGGCGATTCAGCAGGGTGAGCCGATTCCTGATTCGTTTTCATTTGATGATCAGGCGCGCCGTCTCCTTGAATGGGAATACCCGTACCGAGAGCTGACGGCTATCAGAACGAAGCAGTCAGTTTCTGAGCTGAAGAGAAAGCAAGAATACGAGGATGAATACAGCGGCCGCTCCCTCATCAAACCGTCAGGGGACACTCTTTTATACAAGCGTCCCAGTTTTATGATGAAAAAGGGGCTGACGGCCGCGGAAAAAGGGACGGCGATGCATACGGTGATGCAGCACATACCGCTGACGCACGTTCCGAGTGCTGAAGAAGCGGAGCGGACGGTTCGGACGCTTCACGAAAAAGAGCTGCTGACAGAAGAGCAGCGGGACGCTATTGATATCGACGACATTATACAGTTTTTCGAAACTGAAATCGGGAAAGACCTTCTCGGGGCGCGGCGGATTGATCGGGAGGTGCCGTTCAGTATGGCGCTTCCGGCCGGCGAGGTGTACAAGGATGCAAAAACGGCCGGTGAACCGCTGCTCGTGCAGGGGATTATTGACTGCCTCTACGAAACGGCGGACGGACTCTATTTGCTGGACTATAAAACAGATCGGATAGAGGGGAAATTCCGGAACGGATTTGAAGGCGCGGCCCCGATCCTGCAAAAAAGGTATGAAACACAAATCGAATTGTATACAAAAGCGATTGAACAAATTACAAAAACGAAAGTGAAAGGGCGTGCGCTCTATTTCTTCGATGGAGGTCACGTTCTTACACTGTAACAAGATCCGAAGCTCCTTTTTGGAGCGGATCTTTTTTTCTATCAGAAAAGTGAGGTGAATGCGGTATGCGCATTTTACATACAGCTGACTGGCATCTCGGCAAAACGCTTGAAGGCAGAAGCCGGCTGAGTGAGCAGGCCGAGGTATTGGAAGAGCTGAATACCATTGTCAAAGAAGAAAACATTGATGCGGTCATTATGGCAGGGGATGTATTTGATACGGTCAACCCGCCTGCGCTCGCTGAACAATTGTATTATGAAAGTCTTTCCGCGCTTTCTGACGGCGGAAAACGCCCGGTTGTCGTCATTGCCGGAAACCATGACAATCCTGACAGGCTGGCGGCGGCTTCTCCGCTAACAGATGAGCGGGGCATTCATTTAATCGGCTATCCGCGGACAGAACCGGTGCATATCGAGGTGCCGTCGGCGGACGAGCTGTTAGCCGTAGCTGCGCTGGCCTATCCGTCAGAAGCGAGATTAAACGAAGTGCTGTCTGATACGTTTGAGGAAAAGCTTCTTCGCGATCATTACGATGTGAAAATCAGAGAGGCGTTTGCCCGCATGTGCGGTCTGTGCCGGGATGATGCCGTGAAAGTCGCGGCGAGCCATATTTATGTCGCGGGAGGAAATCAGACCGATTCAGAGCGTCCGATTGAAGTCGGGGGCGCTTACACGGTCGCCGCTGAAAGCCTGCCGGCTGATGCGGCTTATGTGGCCCTCGGCCATCTCCACCGTCCGCAAACGATTAAGCGCGCCAAAACGGCTGCCCGCTATTCCGGCTCTCCGCTGGCATACAGCTTTTCAGAAGCCGGTTATGCCAAATCGGTGACGGTGGTAGAAGCGAAGCCCGGCGGAGAAGCGAAGTGGGAAGAGATTTTTCTGTCCTCGGGTAAACCGCTCGTCAAATGGAAAGCGCAGGGGCTGAGCGAGGTTCACGGCTGGCTTGATGAAGGGCGTGACCGGAATGCCTGGATCGATCTTGATATCCATTTGACGGATCAGCTTTCTCTTGAGGAAATTCACCGGCTGCGAAAGGCGCATCCCGGCTTTATCCATATCAGGCCGGTTTTTGAAGAAAAAGAGACCGGCAATGACCGGATTGAAGTGAAGCACATATCAATTGAGGACCGATTTAAGAAGTTTTATGAAAAACAAACAGGCGGCGCCGTGCCGGATGAGGAGATGGTCAAGCTGTTTTTAGAGCTTGCGTCAGCAGATGATGAGGAGGATGCGACATGAAGCCGATTCTGTTAACGATAAAAGGGCTTCACAGCTTCAGAGAGGAACAGACGATTGATTTTGCCGGACTGTCCGGAGCAGGCGTGTTCGGAATTTTCGGCCCGACGGGAAGCGGGAAGTCGTCGATCCTTGATGCTATGACACTCGCTTTATACGGAAAGGTGGAGCGTGCCGCAAATAATACGCACGGCATCCTGAACCATGCCGAAGATCAGCTCGCCGTCTCTTTTACATTCGCGCTTCAATCAGGCCACCGGGTGTCCTATAAGGTCGAGCGCGTTTTTAAGAGAACGGATGAAACGAAAGTGAAAACCGCCCTCTGCCGCTTAATTGAAATCAAAGACGAACAAACCGTGCTTGCTGATAAAGCGAATGAAGTGAACAAAAAGGTGGAAGAGCTTCTTGGCCTGACCATTGACGACTTTACAAGAGCCGTCGTGCTGCCGCAAGGGAAGTTTGCCGAGTTTCTGTCGCTTAAAGGCGCGGAAAGAAGACATATGCTGCAGCGTCTTTTTAATCTGGAACAGTACGGGGACAGGCTTGTCAAAAAACTGCGGAAGCGCGCGCAGGAAGCGGCGGCGAAAAAAAATGAAATGCTTGCCGAACAATCCGGCCTCGGAGACGCGGGAGAAGATGCGCTGAAGCAGGCGGAACAGCAGTTTCACGAAGCGAACGAACGGCTTGAAGCAGCTGAGAAGAAACGGGTCCGGGCAAAAGAGCGTTTTGAAAGTCACCAGGAGATTTGGAACCTGCAGACAGAAAGAGATGAATATGAGCGCCGCCGGGAAAAGCTTGAGGAAAGGCGCCCGTATATCACGGATTTGACTGAGCGTCTTAAAGAGGCGGAAACCGCTCTCGCCCTTGAGCCGTACGCAGAAAGCTATTTGGAAGCCGTACGCCGGCAGCAGCGCGCCGAACAGGAGCACGAACTGGCCAAACGGAAATCAGAGGCGGAAACCGCTTCATTTACCCGGCAAAATGAAGCCTATGAAGCGTGGCGGGTTCATAAGGCTGAACAAGAGCCGAAGCTTGTCAAGGAAGAAGAATTGTATCAAAGATTGTCAGCCGTTGAACAAAAGCTGCTTGAAGCAAAAAAAGAAGCGGAAAAAACAAAGGCGGAGCACCGCAAAAAAGAGGAAGAATACGAAGCCGCCTCGAAACAGCTGAACGCAGTGAAAGACCGCCTGATCCGCGGCCAAAACAGGCAGAATGAGCTGAAAGAAGAGCTGAAGGCAGTTCAGGTGACCGCTGATGAACGGAAAAAATGCCAGACCGCCGCACAGCTGTCAGCCGGCTTTCAGCAGACGCAGGAACAGATCACGAAAGAACGGGCCAATCTGACAACGCAGATGAAGAACATGGAGAAGCTGAACGGAGAAAGCGAGGCGCTCAGCGCAAAAACGAAAATGGAAGAAGAAGACATTACGCGCGCTTATCAAACGCTTCAAACCGTTTACCATATGGTTTGTGAAACGGAACGTTCACTGAAAGCCGCGGCCGAACGGGCCGGCAAAACGCAAGCCGACCTGCGCAGGCGCTCAGAGGAAGCGAGAACGGCTGCATTAACAAAAGAATTATCGGAAAAACTGATTGAAGGAAAGCCTTGTCCTGTATGCGGCTCGACGCAGCATGACCGTCCGCGCTCCGCTCATGAAACACATTCGCCAGATACGGATGTGCAGGAACGTTTGCAGCAGGTTGAAGCGCTGCTGTCCGAGGCGGCGGCTCTTTCTCAGGAAGTGCTGACAGCCAAGGTTGCATTAGAAGAGCAGTCGGGGCGTTTTACCGAAGAATGTCCGTTCCTGCAAAGCGCCCGGACCCCGGAGCTGGAAGCCGCTTCTTCCATCAGCGGCCGTCCGCTTGATGAAGCGTTCAGCGCCGTCCGCTTGGAATGGAAACAAATGAAGCAGGATATGCTGTCGGTAAAAGAGAAGGTCACGAGACTGATCAGCGCGTATCAGCAGACGGTAAAACAAGCCGAGCAGCTGGCTGAACGAATCCGCTATGAGGAGAAAGAAGCCGAGCGCCTCAGACATTCTTTACATGAGCTTGAATCACTGTCAGAAAGCCGCTTAAATCAGTACAACGAAGTCTGCGGGGATATCCCGGTAAATCAGGTTGACGCCTGGCAGGCTTCGATAGACGATAAAGACCGGCAGGCAGAAGAGTTTGAGAAGCGCATTGAAACAAGCATCGCATTTCTCAAGGAACATGAAGAAGAGAAGGAGCGGCTGCAGGAGAAGAAGCATCAGCTTGAACGGGAACGGCTCGAGCTTCACTATGCATCAGAGCGCCTGCAGCAGGTGATTGACGAGTATGAACAAGAGCTCGGCACGGCAGCAGAAGAAACATCAATTTCCGCAAAGCTTGAAGCGGTGCGGCAGGAATTACAGCTGTTAAAAACGAAAGAACAGTCCTTATTCGATGCACTGAAGCAGGCTCAGCAATCACTGAATGACGCAAAAGGCCGGGAATCCGGAAGTCTCATGTCACTGCGGGACGCTGAATCCGCCCTTGAGAAAGCGCAAAATGACTGGCGCGTGAGATCAAAAGATACCGGGTTTGCCGAGCCGGACCAAGTCAAAAAAAGCCTGCTTCCGCAAACCCGCGCGGAGGAAATGAAAACAGAAATTGATGAGTTTCTGGACACCTCAAAGCAGCTTTCGGCAAATATCCGCCGTGTCACTGAAAAATTAGCTGACCGCCGGGTAACGGAAGAAGAATGGACAGCATCGGTTTCTCTGCTGAAGCAGGCGGAGGCTGAGTCAGGCGCAGCCATGGAGGAAAAGGGCGCCCAGGCAAAAGCCTTTGCGGTTATGCAAAAACAGCATAAGCGCTTTAAAGAAATTGAAGCCGAACTGAAAAGCTGGCAGACACAGATTGACAGACTTGATAAGCTGCAGTCTGTATGCAAAGGCAATACATTCGTCGAATTTTTAGCGGAAGAACAGCTGGAAAGCGTGGCCCGGGACGCCTCTGCCCGGCTCGGAGCACTGACAAGGCAGCGGTATGCCATTTTAGTCGATTCAGAAGGCGGCTTCGTTATGCGCGATGACGCGAACGGCGGCGTCAAACGGCCCGTATCAAGCCTTTCTGGGGGGGAGACGTTTCTGACATCGCTGTCGCTTGCGCTTGCTTTGTCCGCCCAAATTCAGCTGCGGGGTCAATACCCGCTGCAATTTTTCTTCTTAGATGAAGGATTCGGGACGCTTGACCAAGGGCTTTTAGACACCGTTGTCACAGCGCTGGAAAAGCTGCAATCGGATAATTTGTCCGTCGGGGTGATCAGCCATGTGCAGGAGCTGAGAGCACGCCTGCCGAAAAAATTAATCGTGCATCCGTCTGAACCGGGCGGAAAAGGCACCCGGGTCACGTTAGAGATCATGTAAGAAAGGAGAAGGGATTATGGCCGATTCTGCCGAAGGCACATGTGAATTATGCGGCCGCCGCCATGTGCGGCTGACAGAGCACCACTTGACACCTAAGGAAGAAGGCGGGACATTCCTTCCGACCGCAATGCTCTGCATCCCTTGCCATAAACAAATTCACGCCCTTTATACGAACTGGGAGCTTGCGGCAAGGCTTGCGGGAATAGAAGAGCTGCGGCATGATCCGAAACTTGCGCGGTTTGTGAAATGGATCAGAAAACAGCCGCCGGAAAAGCTTGTGAAAACAAAAAAAGCAAAAGAACGAAAAAAACGCTGAACAAAAAAGCAGCCCTCTCTTTAAAGAGCGGCTGCTTTTTATGCGTTTCCGGCCACATTCTGATCGCTGACATCGGGGTCTATATAGTTTGTCGCATTGACAACGTTGTTTAATAACAGGAAATCTCCGGTATTGCCTGCTCCCGAACCGAGCGCAGATTTAGAAGAGCTTTTTGGAGAAAGGTAAAAGGAATCACCAAAGTTTACGACTCCGCCCGATATGGAATTGATAGCTATAGGTCCGGTAATTGCTGGCATAAACGACACCCTTTATAGAAGTCTCACCGTCATTATATGTCAAGTCTGCGGCGATTGTGAGCTCGGTGACTCGATCTGCCTAATATGTTTCAGCCTCGAATCGCCCAGCACGACCGACGTCGATCCGATTTGAACCACGGACGCTGACGTTACCCCTTGGACTTTCACATTTCTTACCCGAATCGAAGGGTTTTCATGGCTGAATGCACTTTGAACCCCCGTTTCCGGTAACGGCATGACGGCCGGCTGCCGAAAGATCTGGTATTCTTTTGTGTTAAACGAGCCCTCATCGTCTCTGTATACAGCAACACTGCGCTGATCGGCCAATACTTTGACCTTCATATTGATTTCATTCGAATCGCCTGCTTGAAAAACACTCCCCATCCCGATTGCATTGACTTTGGCGCTTCTGAGGCGTGAAATCCGATGTAACATTATTCCGGCGCCAGCGGCACAAGAGGCCCGATAATGAGGGATTCCGGAGGCGTGTCAAAGATGGAGGACAGATAGACGGAATCGGTATCGCCGATTAATAATAAGGCTGAACTGGAAACACCGGTAGACCGGATGTCGCCGACTTCAATATTCCGGTTAATCACTGTAAAAATCATGACGGATCATCACCTTTCATTTCACCTGGTATGTGTTTAATAAAATGCTCGACGGCCCTGACAATATCACGCTTCACGTGTTCGGCAATCTGCTCGGCGTATTGCGCTGGCGGCGTGTTTTCTTCTTTCGGGACTTGGGACAGATAATACTTAATCCGGCTGTCCATCTGCTTTCTGATATCTTCTATAATATGATATTTGTTCGTTTCGTCCAGCCTGCTCTCATACTGTGTTTCGAGCTGTTCTAACAGCACGGGGATTTCTTCATTCAGGTACATATCGACGTTTTGACGGATTTGCTGCATTTGCTGGCCCGCCTGTTCCTGCTGCATCATTCCGACCTGCGGAGATGTCTGGCCGACTTCAAAATTTTGCACGGCATTCGGATCAGTCGGATTCAATCCGATATTCAGCGTTCCTTCCAGCCGTTCAATTTTCAGCTGATCAAATTTATACTCGAGCCGATCAATCCTTGTGGAAGGCTGCTGTTTCAGCGTTGATATTTCACTCTGAAATTCTTTCAGCTGCCGTTCGAGCTCCTGAATCTGAAGCGCCTGCTGCTGGACGAAGGAATTTAAATTCTGCAGGTAGGATGAAACCGATTGATCATACATGACATTCACCTCGCGTCTCGTTTCTTTCATTGAACTACCGACTTAGCGGTGGCTGAAGCGGTACAAATGATGAGGCGCCGGGGCCTCCCCCTGTTGTTACAGTCTGCTGCCCCGCGGTGACAGGCGGCGCCGGCTCTGCATAACTCCCTGTGTTATACAGATTGGAAAGAGATTTAATTGAACCGGCGCTCCCGATTTGCAGTATGGAGGAATTGCTGACAGATTCTACACGCATGTAATTGATATGGATCGACTGATTGACGTAAAAATTCATACGGCGCCTCCTTTATGCGTTACCTGCCATCGGCTGATCGATTACATCATTATCGTACACATTCGTTGTATTCCTGTAATTCGTCAGTGTGAGATTGTCTCCGGTATTAAAGCTGCCCGCTCCGGCAAATGTCTTAACCTCTGCTTTTGGAGAAATGGTGATGCAGTCGCCTATATGAACGACTCCGCTCGTACCGACGGCATTAATTTTAAACGCTCCGACAATTGCGGGCATACGAGCACATCCTTTTCGTGAAGATTTTAATGAAATACACTCCAGGAGCTTATTTGGGATGCCTGCCTAATATAGCTTATGACAAACGCACATTTTTGTGAGCGGAAAAAACTTTAGACATAAAAAAACACCGGCGCTTTACGCATGCCGGGTCTTAAAAAACAAATGGCTCAGATCTATATACATATCATGTTTATGAGAAAGCCTGTTTTTTTCCTGCTGTGTAATCCGGCTGAATCTGTGCGGCCGGGTTCATCCCGCCGTCTTTCGTTTGTTGGATGAGCCCGCCTCGGCACCCGTTTAAGAGGCTGTCCAGCTCCTGGCTGCACCTGATGGTCTCCGTCGCATTGATTCCGAATTTTTGCGCTGTCTCGAATAAAGTCAATCTTTTTTCTTCAATTTTTCTGTTCATCGTGCGATCTCCAATTCTCGATTATTTTGGAAAACATAGGATGATAATAGTATAACCTATTTTGGCTGGGAAGGTTTTATTTCGTCAATATGACTAAAAAAGTGACAATTTTTGATACTCTTTT
The DNA here is from genome assembly GCF_000262045.1 of Bacillus siamensis KCTC 13613. GTDB lineage: Bacteria > Bacillota > Bacilli > Bacillales > Bacillaceae > Bacillus > Bacillus siamensis. The sequence continues at coordinate 90,316 of NZ_AJVF01000040.1, read as the reverse complement.
ACGATGATATTCAGCCTGTTCAAAAGAGGAATTTCCCGCCTGCAGAAAGAATACATAAAAGATGCCAGATTTAAAAATGATGGGGGATTAACATGAAATTTGCGACAGGGGAACTGAACAGCCGGAAATTTGTCGGTCTGATCATTGATGATGACAAAATCTTAGATCTGCAAAAGGCTGAAAAGAAACTGTTTGAACTTGAGACGATTCCGGGTTCGCTGATCGAGTGCATTCAAAAGGGGGAAAAGTTTGTCAATCATGCCGGACAGCTTGCGGAATGGGCGAAAAAACCGAATGATGAGTCGGGTTCATTTATGTATGCGCTGTCTGACGTGAAGCTCTGCGCGCCTATTCCGAGACCTTCAAAGAACGTGATCTGCATCGGGAAAAATTACCGTGATCATGCCGTTGAAATGGGAAGCGAGGCGGATATTCCGGAGCATCCCATGGTCTTTACAAAAGCCCCGACCGCCGTTACGGGTCACGGAGAAACGGTGAAAAGCCACTTGGACGTAACGGAGCAGCTTGATTATGAAGGGGAGCTTGCGGTTATCATATCAAAAAGCGGATCGCACATCTCCAAAGAACATGCGCTCGATCATATATTCGGCTATACCATAGTAAATGATATAACAGCGCGCGATCTGCAGAAAAAGCATCAACAGTTTTTCATCGGCAAAAGCCTTGATACGACATGCCCGATGGGACCGGTTATTGTACATAAGTCAGCTGTCAGTGATCCGCAAAGCCTGCAAGTTGAAACGCGGGTCAACGGGGAACTGCGCCAATCAGGATCAACGGGCGACATGATTTTTCCGATTGCTGAATTAATCGAGACGCTGTCAAAAGGAATGACGCTTGAAGCCGGGGACATTATCGCGACGGGGACGCCGTCCGGTGTCGGGAAAGGATTTAAGCCGCCGACATTTTTACAGCCGGGAGACCGCATTGACATTACAATTGAACCGATCGGCACACTGTCGAACCAAATCGGATAATTGAGTGTTTTTCTTGAGAATGATTATGCTCACAGAGGCTTGTTGTGGTACCATAAGTGAGGCAGATTGATCTGATAGGGGGAATTGAACATAATGACACATTGGCATATTACTTCATGGGTCGTTGCGCTTATCCTGGTGTTTGTCAGCTACGGGCTGTACGGCTCCGGAAAAGCGAAGGGCGCAAAAATAACGCATATGATTCTGCGCTTATTCTACATTATTATTATTCTGACCGGCGCTGAACTGTTTGTCCGTTTTGCGAATTGGAACGGAGAGTACGCCGGAAAAATGCTGCTCGGCATCATTACCATCGGACTGATGGAAATGCTCGTCATCCGCAAGAAAAAAGGCAAATCGACTGGAGGACTGTGGATCGGTTTTATTATCGTGCTTATCCTGACGGTGCTTCTCGGCCTTCACTTGCCGATCGGCTTCCGCATATTTTAATCAATCGCTTGAAAACCCGGATGCAATCCGGGTTTTCTTATTTATGCATACATTCTGCGCAACTGGGCCGCTGAATGAGAAATGCCGTGACAGGAGGATGCTGATGAAGCGAAGGAGATGTGCAGGATGCCAAAAGCGTCAATCACTCTTGTGACCGCAAAAGCTACGGCTGTGAAGGGTAAAAGCGGGCGTCAATCAGCGTGAAAAACAAAGCTAAATACCACAGGCGGCACCTATTTAAAAGGCACCGCCTGTTTTTTACGCTGTTCCGCCGTGTTTGGCCGCTGAATACATAATGGAGCGCCGCCCGTCAGATGCCGTCCATTCAAATCTGTCATGCTTACCCGGGCTGCCGCGGTGATGCTGCAGGGCGCATTGGGCGTCATCTGCCGAAAAGTGATAAAACGAGACCCCTTCACCGGAAAACAGCGGCTGATTGTAGGAAAATACGCAATCATATACAGATAGGCCGAACCCGTGCAGATGGCTGAGAAACAGCAGAAACGTTTCATCGTCCAGCGAATCGAGCAAGGTTAACAGCGGCCGTTTGACTGCCTTCTCATACCGGATCTCTTCTCCGCCGAACAGGGCAACCGTGTCTGCGCCGATTTCGGCCGCAGCGCCGTGAATCTGGGCCGGCTGCCATCTGCCGTCACGTTTCATCAAGACGGCGGCGTTTCCTAGACTGTCTGCCAGCAGGATATCACCCTCATCGTTTTCGACGAGACAGATGCCGTCTTCTATTATCAGAGTGCCGCGCCCCCATTTGTTTTTTTCTGAGAAAAGCTGTTTTCGTTTCATATCCGTGCCGGTCTCCTTTGTTTGTTTCTTCTCTTCCGTTCTTTCCAAATCAGGCTTGTCTCATACAACTCTTAGTGGGACAAATCAACTATCTGCGTTTCTTTGCATAAACTGGGTAAAGTGCTGATAGAAACGAATTTGATACCGACAGAAACGGGATTGGAGCTGATATCACATGTGTGGAATTGCGGGTTGGGTCGATTTTCAAAAGCAGCTCGTCCAAGAGAAACATATTATGAACAATATGATAGACACTCTTTCAAAACGAGGGCCTGATGATTCAAACGTCTGGGGAGAGCCCCATGTTTTATTCGGACATAAAAGACTTTCGGTCGTTGATATTGAAGGCGGCCGCCAGCCGATGGGCTGCACGCATCAAGGGGAAACGTACACCATCATTTATAATGGCGAGCTGTATAACACGGAAGAATTGCGGAGGGAGCTGCAGGCAAGGGGCCACCGTTTTGAGCGGACCTCTGATACAGAAGTGCTGCTGCACAGCTATATTGAGTGGCGGGAGGAGTGCGTTGACCGCTTAAACGGTATTTACGCTTTTGCCATCTGGGATGAAAAACGGGAGCGGCTGTTTGGGGCAAGAGACCGGCTCGGCGTCAAACCGTTTTTTTATAAAGAACACGGCTCTTCCTTTCTGTTTGGATCGGAATTGAAGGCCATCCTTGCCCATCCGGATGTGAAAGCCCGCACAGACAGCAGCGGACTTGCGGAAGTTTTCGGGCTTGGGCCGTCCAGAACACCGGGCTGCGGGGTATTTAAAGGAATTCACGAAGTGCGTCCCGCTCATGCGTTCACTTTTTCAAAGGACGGTTTGTCCATATGGCGTTATTGGAATGTAAAAAGCGAAAAGCATACAGACAGCTTCGATGACACCGCAGCTCACATTCGGTACTTATTTCAGGATGCAGTAACGCGCCAGCTCGTATCTGACGTGCCGGTTTGCACGTTTTTGTCCGGGGGGCTTGATTCGAGCGCAATTACCGCGATAGCCGCCGCTCATTTTGAGAAAGAAGGCAGAGATCCCCTCCATACTTATTCCATTGATTATGAGGAGAACGACAAATTCTTTAAAGCGAGTTCATTTCAGCCGAATGATGACGGCCCGTGGATCGATAAAATGACAGCTGCATTCGGCACACAGCACCATAAGTGTGTGATTACGCAGGATGAGCTTGTTGAACATCTGGAGGAATCCGTTCTCGTCAGAGACCTGCCGGGCATGGCGGATGTTGATTCCTCGCTGCTGTGGTTCTGCCGTGAAATTAAAAAAGATTTTGTCGTGAGTCTTTCCGGGGAATGCGCGGACGAAATTTTCGGCGGATATCCATGGTTTCACACCGCCGCGGAAGAAGACGGATTTCCTTGGATGAGATCCACTGAGGAGAGAATCACCCTCTTGGACGAAAAATGGCAAAAACGGCTGAACCTAAGAGAATACGTGAATGCGAGATATGAAGAAACCATTGCGGAAACGCCGCTGTTAGACGGTGAGACGGGAACAGACAAAGCGAGACGGCAGCTTTTCTACTTAAATATGCTTTGGTTTATGACAAATCTGCTCGACCGCAAAGACCGCATGAGCATGGGGGCAAGTCTGGAAGTGCGGGTGCCGTTCGCCGATCACAGACTTGTAGAATACGTCTGGAACATCCCTTGGGAAATGAAAATGCACGGCAACAGGGAAAAAGGCATTTTGCGGAAGGCGCTTGAAGGGCTGCTTCCGGAAGAGGTTCTGTACCGCAAAAAAAGCCCTTATCCGAAAACCCACCATCCGAAATACACACAAGGGGTCACAGAGTGGCTGAAAACGATTTTGCAGCATAAAGATTCCGTGCTTCACACCCTGCTGGACAGAAAGAAGCTGGAAATGCTGCTGGAGACAGAGGGTTCGTCTTTTCAGGTTCCGTGGTTCGGCCAGCTGATGAAAGGCCCGCAGCTGATCGCCCATCTTGCCCAGATCCATACATGGTTTGAGGCGTATCGTATCGATATAGAAGAATAACAGTGCCGCGACCGGTTTCCGCTGAGGATATCGGTCTTTTTATTGTGAAACATATGGTACACTAAAAAACAGAGGAGTGATACCATGACCGAATACGAAACATGCGCGCAGCTTGCCGAGGCGCACTTTCCTTTATATAAACGGATCTTTTCATCTCTGCCCCCAAAAAACAGAGGGGCCGCGTGGGCGGTGCTGGCTTTGTTTCATGAAGCTGAGCAGCTTGCGGATGTCCGGGAGTTTGAGGGATTTGAACAGGCAGCACAAGACTTTATGAACGGGACAGGCGCCGACGGCTTTTTGTGGAAAGCGCTCGCCGATGTGAAGCAGCAATTTGCACTCGAAGAAGAACCGTTACGTGAGTTTATCGCCGGTCAAAGGTCTGACAGAGAAAAAGAGACCTGCCAAGAGTTTGACGACCTGCTGATGTACGCGGGCCAAACAGGCGGAGCCCTCGGCCTGCTTCTGCTGCCGGTTTGCGCTCGCCGAAATCAAGAGAAACTCCGCCATGCAGCCGTTTCATTAGGAGCTGCCATTCAGCTGAGCCGGGTTCTCATCGGGGTCTGTGCGGATGAGCGGATGAAAAAGCGCCTTCCGCGTCAGGTGATGGCGCAATTCGGCTATACGGAAGAAGAGCTGGAGAACTGCACGATCAACAAAGCTTTTGTGAATGTATGGGAGTATATCGCATTCGAAGCCGAGGCGTATTTTGAGGAGGCGTCTGAAGAGCTGGAGCTGTTTCCGCTATACTCAAGGCCCGCCGTTACCGGTTTGCTGACTCATTACCGGTCAGAGCTCGAAAGCATGAGAAAACGGCTTTCTCAAGCATAAAAAAAACGCCCCGGCTTCATAATGAAGCTTCGGGCGTTTATGCAATCCCTTTTTGAATCCAAATCCGTGACCGCCATCTTCTGTACATGAGAATGCCTCTGACCCATTCATCCGCGATAAATGAAATCCAAATCCCCATAAGCCCCAATCCGAAATGGATGCCGAACAGGTAAGCGAGAGGCAGACCGATGCCCCACATGGAAATCATCGCCATATAGACGGGGAATTTTGCATCTCCGGCAGCCCGGAGCGAGTTGATGATAATGACATTAAATGAACGGCCGGGCTCAAGAATGATTGTCATGGCAATCAGCATGCTCGCCGTCGCAATAATATCAGGGCTGCTTGTGAAAATTCCGATCAGCTGCTTTGAAAACAAGGTCATGATAACCGATGTCATAGCGGCAATGCCAAGCGCCCAGTACAGGCTTTTCATACAGCGGTCATAAGCGTCGTCAAACTGTTTGGCGCCGATGTACCTGCTGATCAAAATCTGGGTGCCTTGGCTGATCGCCGTTCCGAACAGCAGGATAAACATGGTGATGTTTTGTGTATATACCTTTGTTGTAAGCGCCTGGGCGCCCATAATGGCGATAAAATAAGTGACAACCATTTGTGAAATGTTATAAGACAGCTGTTCACCTGCAGACGGAATCCCGATTTTTAGGAGTTTCCGCAAGTGCTCTTTATGAACGTGAAAGATCTTTTTCCATGTCAGACCGAGTCCGATGCGTTTTTTGACGATCACAATCATCGCGATCAGTCCGATGATCCGCGCGATGGACGTTGACATCGCAACTCCGGCGACGCCCAGCACCGGCAGGCCGAGCGGCCCGAAAATGACAAGAAAGTTTCCGGCAATATTTAATATATTCATTCCAATCGTAACGAACATCGTATCTTTCGTATGGCCGTAGCTTTTTAAAATGGCGCTGAACGTCATAATCAGTGCCTGAATAAATGACAGCCCGCCGACCACCTGCAAAAAGACTTTGGCATCCGGCATCAATTCATCGGAAAGTCCCATGACATGAAGCAGCGGAACAGCCGCGAAAAACACGGCGGCGCTGATGGCGAGACTGATGACGAAGTTCGCTCCTATCGATACATAAGCCACTTCCTGCGCTTCTTTTTTCTGTTTAGAGCCTAAAAACTGCGAAATCACAATTGTCGTACCCGTTGCGATAAAGCTGAACATCACGATAATTAAATTTAAGATCTGATTGCTGACGCCCACGGCCGCCACACTGTTGTCAGAGTATTGGCTAAGCATAAGAGTGTCGGCGTTTCCCATAAACATATATAATGAAACCTCAATAAAAATCGGCCAAGTCAGCGCGTATAATGAGAGTTTGTGATCAGAAGATTGTTTGAATGCAGCCCGTTTTAAAATCGCTTGTTTCATTTCTTTTAACCCCTTTCCTGACAAAATCAACGTTTAACAGTGTACCTCCATTTTCTTATAATAAAAAGGGAGAGAAACGAAACTTCTTGCAAAAATCCGACTTAAAAAGGAGGGCCGAAAATATGACCTTTCTCGAGTTCACAGTCCCTCCGTTCCCGGTCTTTATCGCTGCGGGAGAAGGGGTGTTCAAAAAAGGCGAAACCCATGTGAGACGGGTCTTCCCGGTGTTTGATCTGCTGTATGTGAAAGAAGGCGTCCTTCACATTACAGAAAGCGAAAACGCCTTTTCCGTTGAAGCCGGAGAATATATTCTGCTCTCTCCAGGCCTTGAACATTACGGAACAAAAGGCAGTGAAGAAACGACCTCCTATTCGTGGCTTCATTTTGAGGGAGCGGATTATGAGGTGACGGAAACAGCGGGTAACAACTGGGCGGAGCTGAGGCGGAAAAAAGGCAGTTTTGAAGAGCCGGCCCGCTACCGCCTGTCCTTGCCGCAAAAAGGAAAAGTGAGACGCCCGCAGTTTATGGCCGGGCAATTCAGTGTCCTGACAGATGATAGCGCTGAGAACTCCGACCTGCCGCTGAGAAAGCAAATTTTGTTTGAGGAGCTGCTGCTTCACCTTCAAAAGGAAGCGTTCCAAATCCCGTCCGCAAAGGAAAGAGTCGCATGGGAGGCCGCCCGGTACCTTCAGGAGCACTATCAGGAGAAAACAACCATCAAAGCGCTCTCTTCGGCTCTTCATTACAATCAAGACTATGTGACCCGCTGTATGCAGCAGGTGCTCGGCGTCACGCCCGGCCAGTATACGAACAAAGTCAGAATGACGGAGGCGAAGCGTCTTTTGTCCGCAACCAATGACAAAATGGGGGCGATCGCGGACGCCATCGGCATGGAGGACCCGACCTACTTTTCTAAGCTGTTTAAACAGATTGAAGGCATTTCGCCGCTTGAATACCGCAAATTCGTAAGCCGGAAAACGGACTGACCTAAAACCAGAGAACAGAAGAGGGATCAGCAAGCATGCCGATGCCACGATTAACTTGAAATCGGGATCGCAGCCACGGAATCTTTTAAAACCGGAAGGCCTGTAAAGCTTACCCCGGGCGCTTCCAGCTATGCCTTATGATAGATTCGAAGTAAAAAAGCAAAGGCTCAGCTGGCCTTTGCTTTTTTATGATTCGTATGAAAAAAAAATGTAGTCAGTCGGCACGCCTTTATATCCCATTTGATGAAGCATGGCGGTTATATTGCCGCGATGGTATGTGCCATGATTCACAACATGGCGGATCACATCGGCATATGTCGTCTGGAGCGATCCCAGTCGCGGATGGGAAATGGAGATCGGACTTTCCGGGTTCTCCAATTTTCTTAAAAATTCATTGTATTCTTTGTCCAGCTCAGCCATTCTATGTTCAATCGCCGCAAAATCTCCGCCGAGCTTTTCAAATTGGTCAAATTGCGAGACGATTTGTTCGTAAGTTTCTCCGTAAAGCACGTGAAGCCAGATGTAATCAGCCCGGTATATATGTACAAGCACGGCGTCCACAGTCGGAAAAACACTTTGCAGTTTCTGCTGTAAGCTTGCCGCCGGCACGGTCTTCAGATGCTGGATGACTTCCTTATTCGCCCATCTGTGATAGTGATAAAGCTTTACAATGTCTGACACTCCAATTCCCCCTTTTCCTTTCGATACATTCAACATGGCTTGGGAGAATCCCTTTTATCTGAGCAAAAGCGCCGCAAAATAAAAAGCCGCACCCCACATTACCAATGCCGAGCAGCCGGCCTCCTGTATCCGCCGTTTCGTTTGATAAAAGGTCACGTCACAATGGCCCCGAGCGCTTCTGCGAATGTAATGGCATGCGCCGGAGAGATTCGGCATCCTTTCAGCTTATCAAGTGAGACATGCAGGTGATCAAATGAGCACGTGCTGATATCCATGTTGAAAAGGGACGTGCCGATGAAGTTTGCGCCGTTCAGATCACATGCCTGAAGATCTGTGTGTTCAAACGCGGCATCATTCCACTCGCTTTCTGTAAGAGCGCACGTGTCGAACCGGACATGCTTCATATTGGAATAGCTGAAGGAGCTGTAATTTGCGAGGCAGTCTTCAAACTGTACGTTGCGCATGGCGGAATCGGCCAGATTCAAGCCGAGAAGTTTTGAATGCTGAAAGACCGTTCTATGGATGATGCTTCCGCTGAAATCTGCGTTTGAAACATCACATTTTTCAAACAAGACATCCGTACATTCCATATGTCTGAAAGAGACATCTGTAAAAACGGTATTTCTGAAAATGACTTTTTCGGCGCGCAGGCCGTGCAGTTTGCCGCTTATGATGCCGTTTTCAATGATAGCTTCTTTGATCTGATCGTCTTGAAGCGCTTCAGCGAAAGAAAGCACCGGCAGCTCTTTCGGGATTTTCGGTTTTTGGATCGTATTCATCTCATACTCCCTTTTCATAAAAAATAGCTGATCAGCAGTTGACAGATATCGTTTCATACCCGGTGTCCTTGCCGAATTGCATGTTGCTTTATGAACAAAGGGTAATAAAAAAGCGGAGAGGCGTCAATACGGAAGCTGATGAAAAAGCCCTCAGAGGATGCTTCTCTGGGGGCTTTTTCTGTTTCAGGAGAGTTCTTTATACATGATCACATGGGGGCCGATGCCGGGTATGTCAAAGGGGCCGCCGGTGCTTTGCCAGCCGAGCTTTTTGTAATATCCCTTTACGTGACATCTGGCGTTGCACCAGACAAGCGCCGCCATGCCGCGCGGTACGCCGTGTCTTCTGCTGTGATAAAAAGCCGCCTGTCACATCAGGCGGCTTCTTGATTATCAATGCAAATATACATCGGCCCGTTTTTCATCCTTTTGCTTAATATAAGCAGCAAGCTCTGACGTCAAATCAGAACGGAGAAACGGGGTGATTAAATAAATTCCGTTGAACAATTCGCACGCCGTGTCAAGAAGCGACTTGGCGATGGCGAGGCCCTCGGCTTTCTGCTTCCGTTTGTCTTCGCCGGCGAGCGCCATTTTTTCGCGGATGCTGTCAGACAGCTTAATGCCCGGGATTTCATGATGAATGAACTCTGCATTGCGGCTGCTCGTTAACGGCATGATTCCGATATACACCGGTGTTTTGAGATGTTTTGTTTCATGATGAATGTCAATGAGCTGCTGCTCTGAGTAGACAGGCTGAGACACGAAGTAGTCAGCGCCGCACTCGATTTTTTTCTCCAGCCGTTTTACGGCCTTATCCAAATGACGGACATTCGGGTTAAACGCCCCGGCTACGGAAAAGTTTGTTTTCTTGCCGAGCGGTTTCCCCGATAAAGAAATGCCCTCGTTGAATTGTTTAATCAGCCTGATCAAGTCAAAGGACGTTAAATCATAGACGGAGGTAGCCCCCGGAAAGTCGCCGATTTTTGAAGGATCGCCGGTGATAGCTAAAATGTCGGTAAGCCCGAGCGTATCCAGCCCCATTAAATGTGACTGAAGGCCGATGATGTTGCGGTCTCTGCATGTAATATGGACGAGAGAACGGATATCAAGGCGCTCTTTCAGCAATGAACCGCAGGCGGCATTGCTGATTCTCGGTGTTGCCAATGAATTGTCGGCGAGCGTCAGCGCTTCTATGCCGGTTTCCTTTAATTCAGCCGCCGCTTGCAGAAATTTGTCAAAATTCAATTTTTTCGGCGGGTCAAGCTCTACGATAATTGACCGTTTTTGCGCGGCGATTTCGTTTAAACCCGGCTCGGTCCGTTCATCCCGGACTGAGATGACTTCTTCTTCCCGTCTGATTTTCACTTCTTTATCAGTGACCGGTGAAAGTCCGCGAACCGCTTCAGCCATGGCTCTGATATGATTGGGCGTCGTGCCGCAGCAGCCGCCGATAATGCGAGCGCCCTGAGTACGGAATTGTACGGCGCTTTCCCTGAAATAGGCATCGTCCGTATCATAAACAAGCCGGCCTTCTTCTAAGGACGGAAGGCTGCTGTTTGGATAGACCGATAAATAAGCGTCACGGAAAATCGGCACTTCGGTGAGCGCTTCAATCATGTGGTACGGGCCGAGCCGGCAATTAATTCCCGTTATATCAGCGCCGAGATCGGCAATTGACCTGAGAGCTTCCCGAAGCGGCGTTCCGTCCTGAAGCACGCCCTGTTCGTGCATGGATACGTTCAGCATGATCGGAAGTTCCGTTTCTTTTCTGGCGATCTTCAGCACTTCGCGCGCCTCTTCTAAATCATAGTATGTTTCCAAAAGCAGGCCGTCCGGCTCTTCGTGCAGCAATAAATAAAGCTGCTCCCGAAAGCTGCGTTTAATCTCTTCAAGGCTGTAGGCGTTTTTGTTAAAGGTGCGGATGCCGCCCATCGTTCCCAATACATAAGCGCCGTCTGAGGAAGCGCGCGCGATTCTGACCGCCTCCTGATTGATTTTTTTCGTTTCATCCTCAAGGCCGTATCTGGAGAGCTTAATAAAATTCGCGCCGTACGTGTTCGTCTGGATGATATCTGCACCGGCTTCCACGTATGCCTTATGTATCCGCTTGATCTCATCGGGCTTAGATACATTCAGTTCCTCAAAACATCTGTCAATGCCGTAGGAGTAGAGGAGAGTGCCCATCGCGCCGTCTCCGATTAAAATCCGTTCTTCTAAGTCTTGTAATAGTCCCATTGTTTGCCTCCTTCATCACATTCAGCAAGGAAAAAAGAGAAATAAAAAAAGTCTTCTTAAGAAGAAGACTTTGTAATCATTTGTCTCTCTTCTTATCTTCCAAGCTGTTTTTAGCTTGCTGGATTTAGCACCTTGGTCATGGTTTGGGTAAACCACTACACCGGTTGCTGAAGCGTCGTCGGGCCAGTCCCTCGGCTTCTCTTGATAAGAACGTTCATGTAATTGTCATGGGTTTCCAAAACTTAACTGTGAAAATCCCTTTCTCCAAATTTACCGAAAATAGAGACAATAATCAATAGGAATCACATAATTTATCTGAAATTAATAAATTGAACGTCAATCGGCAGGTCTGCTCCGCGGACGGCTGCAATAATCTGCTGCAGATCATCTTTATTTTTTCCGGTGACGCGCACTTGGTCGTCCTGAATCTGCGACTTAACCTTCAAGCCGGAGTTTTTAATCACCGCGTTGATTTTTTTTGCGTTGTCTTTATCAATGCCCTGTACAAGCTTCGCGCGCTGGCGCACCGTGCCTCCCGATGCATTTTCGATTTTGCCGTATTCAATGTTTTTCGTTGGCACGTCCCGTTTAATCAGCTTGCCGCTCAGCACATCCTTGAGCTGATTCAATTTAAACTCATCATCAGAAATCAGAACAAGTTCTTCCTTTTCTAAAGTCACATCGCTTTTAGATCCTTTAAAGTCATAGCGCGTGCCGATTTCTTTCAGCGTCATCTGAATCGCATTCTGCACTTCAGGAAATTCAACTTTGGATACAATATCAAAAGAACTTTCTTTTGCCATGAGAAAACCTCCTATAACATTTCACTTATGTGTTGATTATAGTAGAATAAAGAGAAATGTCCAACAGCACAAAGCATGAATTTGTGCGAATTGGAAAAAATGAGAAAAACATCAGCCTCTGACGGGCGAAGCAGGAAGGACGATAACATGAAACCAGGGCAGCAGCTCACGCTTAGTATAGATCACCAGACCGATTTCGGTTATTTTTTAACGGACGGCGAGGATACGGTTCTTTTACATAACAGTGAAATCACGGAGGATATCGAAGACAGAGATGAAGTGGACGTATTTATTTACGTCGACCATCAGGAAAGACTCGCGGCGACAATGAAAAAGCCGCTCATCAGCTTTTATGATTACGGATGGGTGGAAGTGACGGACGCAGTGGAAGATATGGGCGTATTCGTCGACGTCGGTTTGTCGAAAGACGCGCTTGTCGCAACGGAGCATCTTCCTCCGTACAAATCCGTCTGGCCGCAAAAAGGCGACAGACTGTATTGCATGCTGAAGGTGACAAGCCGCGGACGCATGTTTGCCAAGCCGGCGCCTGAGGATATCATCAGTGAATTATTTACGGATGCAGAGGAAGACGTCATGAATAAAGACTTGACAGGCACGGTGTACAGACTGATCGCATCTGGCTCTTTTCTGATTACAGATGAAGGCATCCGCGCATTTATTCACCCTTCAGAAAGAAAGGAAGAGCCGAGACTCGGCAGCCGCGTGACAGGGCGTGTCATCGAGGTGAAGGAAGACGGCTCCGTCAACATGTCGCTGCTGCCGAGAAAGCAGGACGCGCTTTCGGTTGACGCAGAAGAGATTCTGACCTATTTGAGATCAAGAAACGGCGCAATGCCTTACGGAGACAAAAGCCATCCTGACGATATCCGCGAACGGTTTCATTTAAGCAAATCCGCCTTTAAGCGGGCGCTCGGGCACCTGATGAAAAACGGCAAAGTGTATCAGGAAAACGGCTGGACATACGAAAAACAATAAATGTTCTGCAAAAACATCGGTGAACAAAAACCGATGTTTTTTATTTCCTCAAAATCCGCTGTATCCTGTATTTATTTATCAGGTCCGCCGGGTTACTTTGTAACGGGCGCACTTATGGCCGTACAGAAAAACAGCCCTCTTTTTCCAAGGTAAGAGGGCTGTTTTGCATTTACAGATGGTCCGGTTTTTTTGAATTCTGGTTTTTTCCCGCCTGCCGGTTTTTTTCGGCAAGCCGGTTCTTTTTTTGATTTAAGGCGTTATTATCCAGCGGTTTTTTGTCATCATCTTTCATGCGGCAAAGCCTCCCTTCTTTACGATAGGATGCCCGCCGGCATTGGAAATTATGGCTTCAGGAAAAAAATCGCGAGCGTTCCCGGCCCGGAGTGGGCGCCGATGGCGGAACCGATTGAATGAAGAATGATCTCTTTCGGACCGAACGCATCTTCAATCATCTCTTTCATGCGAAGCGCCGTCTCTTCATTGTCGGCATAGCTGATTCCGACCGCTTGATCCGGCCAATCGCCGCCTTCTTCCTTCATCATTTCTAAAATCCGTTTAAACAGTTTCTTCTGTCCGCGCAATTTTTCGAGCGGCACGAGTCTGCCGTCAGCCACATGCAGGATCGGTTTGATGTTCAAAAGCCCGCCGACAAAAGCGGACGTTTTTGAAATCCTGCCGCCCCGCGCGAGATAAGCGACATCATCGACCGTAAATATATGTTTCATCCGTGCGCAAAAGTTCTTTACAGACGTTTCGATTTCTTGTATTGTATTCCCGTTAACACAGAGTGTTTGCGCATGCATCACCGCGAGGCCGCATCCCAATGAAGCACATTTGGAATCTACAATCCGTAAATCAAAATCGGGAAATTCCTCTTTGATTTCATTGGCGACCATCACGGCCGTCTGATAAGTGCCGGAAAGACCTGAAGAAAAGGCAATGTAAATCGCCGGCTCTCCCAGTTCCGCGTATTGTAAAAATACTTTTTTTATCGTATCCGGTGATGCCTGGGATGTTTTCGGGACTTTCCCATCCCGCATCGCTTGAAATATATGATCCGCCTGAATAGTGACCGCGTCCTCATATTCGTTTCCGTCGAGTGTTACGTGCAGCGGAATGAACCCGATCCGGTTTTCTTCAATGTAAGATTTCGGCAGATCAGAGGCGCTGTCAGCAATAAGGTGAACTGTCATCATAATTCCCTTCTTTCCATTTGGTGAGAGTGATGCCAACTATATCATATAAATGTGGCAAAATAGTGTTCAAAACTTTGTTTTAAGGGAAAAGCTAATAATGAAAATGAGCGGAGGAGCAAGCCATGGTACTTGAACAAGTAAAAAAATTAGCAATCGTCGTCATCGGCGCGTTTCTATATGCGGCGGGGCTGAATTTATTTCTGATACCGGCGAATGTATATGCCAGCGGTTTTACCGGTGTCGCCCAGCTGCTGTCAAGCGTCGTTGATCAATACGCCCCTTTTTATATTTCGACAGGAGTTCTCATGTTCCTCTTAAACATTCCCATCGGTGTGTTAGGGTGGCTGAAAGTCGGCAGATCATTCACTGTATACAGCATATTAAGTGTAGCGCTGACGTCCGTCTTTATGGGAATTCTCCCGGAAATGAGACTGTCGCACGATATTCTCCTGAATACCGTATTCGGAGGAGTCATCTCAGCCATCGGCATCGGTTTAACGCTGAAATTCGGCGCGTCTACAGGGGGTCTTGATATCGTGTCGATGGTGCTGGCCAAATGGAAGGATAAACCGGTCGGCACGTATTTCTTCATTTTGAACGGGATTATCATTTTGACGGCAGGATTATTGCAAGGATGGGAGAAAGCATTATATACCCTTGTCGCTCTTTATGTCACAACAAGGGTGATTGACGCCATTCATACCCGCCACATGAAACTGACCGCTATGATCGTTACGAAAAAAGCCGATGAAATCAAAGAAGCGATTTACGGAAAAATGGTCCGCGGCATTACGACGGTGCCGGCAAAAGGCGCTTACACAAACGAACAGAAAGAAATGATGATTATCGTCATCACGCGGTACGAATTGTATGATCTTGAGAAAATCGTGAAAGAGGTCGACCCGAAAGCCTTCACAAACATCGTGCAAACGACGGGGATCTTTGGTTTCTTCAGAAAAGACTGATAGGAGCGGATAGAATGAAGTGGCTGTTTGGCCTGTTATTACCGGTCATTTTACTGATCGGGTGCAGCAGTCAATCCGGGCAGAAGGAGCCCGCTGAGGAGGTATCCGGAGAGATGAATGAACAGCAAGCGGAATTAGCCGTAAATCCTGTGCAGACGGATCAGCAGATCGAATTTCAAATGTCTTTAAAAAACAAAAGCGAAAGTCCGATTGATTTCACATTCAGCTCAGGGCAGAAATTCGAATTGACCGTACATGATCAACAGAACAAAGAACTGTACCGTTATTCAAAAGACAGAATGTTTACCCAGGCGTTTCAGACCATGACCTTAATGCCGAATGAAACGTATGACTTTTCAGATGTGTGGAAAAACGCGTCCGGACCGGGGACATACACGGTCACCGTGACGTTTTTAGGAAAGTCCGATCAGATCGGAAAAAGACTGAAAACGGTAAAAACATTTGAAGTAAAATAAAAAAGCGGCGCCCTCGTCCAGACGGGGCGCCTTTTTTTATTGCAATTTCTCCAGCTGATCCTGAAATTGGTGCAGCTGCTGACGTTCTGCATCCGTCGAATTGGCGTACGCGGAAGACACGGCATTTTTGGCGCGTGAGACAGCTTTTTCCCGGTCGCCGTCTTCGAAACCATTAGCAATCATGACAGCCTGCTGGACAAATGACTTGGCTTGAGAGAACAGTTCGTTTCTCATTAAAAGTCAACCTGTCTTTCGGCTGCGTCTTTTGCTGCATCATGCTGTGCTTCCTCTAATGTAGACCGATATGGAAATCTTGCGTCATGAAGACTGACAGAGTCCTTGCCTTGCTGAATAAACCGTTTTGATTTGTTTCGTTTACCCATTGCAATGTCCCCCTTCCATATTTAGACGAGATGAGTCGTCTGTTTTAGTATGGGCGGAAGGCTTCGGGTTATGAGCGGGAAAATCTCATAGGGAGAAATAGGATTTTAAAAACCCGGCGATTCCGTCCGCTTCATTTGAACCCGTGACGCGGTCAGCAGCCTGTTTGACTTCATCTGTGCCGTTTCCCATCGCGACGCCGCACCCGGCGAACCGGAGCATTTCAAGATCGTTGTCTTCGTCGCCGAACGCGATGATCCGTTCTCTCGGCACTTGGTAATAGTCGCTGATTTTCTTCAATCCGACCGCTTTATTCATCCCGTGTTTAATAATTTCAATCACATGCCACGGAGCTGCCCATCTTCTGTGGTCAATGACCTCGGCGTGCACATCGGATAAATGCGCGCGTATGTGCGCCACGTCCTCTTCCTTCGCGTGAATCAATACGGACGTCACATCCTCTTTGACCGTTTCACGCAGATCACCGAACGTGACATTCGCCGTATTCATATGAAACGCCTCGATTAAATGCTCATCATGATAATGAAAATACACATCATCAATGACCTCAGCGAGCACATTATGTATTTGATAGGTCTCTGTAAGTTCGGCAAGCTGTCTGACCACATCGACAGATAAAGACGTATGATAGCGTCCCCATGACTCGTCTTTCGGATGGTGGACAAAAGCCCCGTTAAAATTGACAATCGGTGTTGTCAGCCCAAGCTCGTCATAATACATCGAACTGGAACGGAAAGGGCGGCCGGTTGAGATGCAGACATGATGGCCCGCTTCTTTCAGCGTCTGAATCGTCCGTGCCGTTTCAGGGGAAATGGTTTTATCATCTTTTAATAATGTTCCATCCAGATCTAAGGCGATGAGATAAGGTTTTGTCTCCATAAATAACTCCTTTTGTCATATGATTTGCTGTTTTTATCTTATGTACAGTGTAGCTTTTTACCATCTTTATTGTCTACATGTTACACTTATGATTAGGGTTATCCTAAGGAGGGAGTCAACGTGATTCTTATTGATCATCAAACCGTATCAGGCATTCCGTTTTTACATATTGTAAAAGAAGAAAATCGGGACCGTCCCGCTCCCCTTGTTTTCTTTATTCACGGTTTTACAAGCGCGAAGGAACATAATCTTCATTTCGCTTACCTGCTTGCTGAAAAGGGCTTCAGAGCCGTGCTGCCGGAAGCTCTTTACCACGGTGAACGCGCTGAACAGCTGTCAGCGGAAGAGCTCGCCGTCCATTTTTGGGACATTGTATTAAATGAAATCGAGGAGCTTGACGTGCTGAAAAAGGATTTTGAAACGCGCGGTCTGATTGAAGACGGGCGGATCGGTCTTGCGGGCACGTCAATGGGCGGGATAACGACATTCGGCGCGATGGCTGCGTATGATTGGGTCAAAGCCGGGGTCAGTCTGATGGGAAGCCCGAACTACACGGCGTTTTTTCAGCAGCAGATTGACCACATTCAAAAGCAGAATATCGATATTGACGTCACAAAAGAACAAGTCGATGAACTGTTTGCGCGGCTTAAACCGTTTGATCTCAGTCTGGAGCCGGAAAAACTCCGCAGCCGACCGCTGTTGTTCTGGCACGGCGTTCAGGACAAAGTCGTACCGTATGCACCGACCCGAGGCTTTTATGAGTCAATTAAACCGCATTACAGCAGCCGGCCGGAGCATCTTCAGTTTCTGAAAGACGAACGGGCTGATCATAAAGTCCCGAGATACGCCGTTTTAGAAACAGTCGCCTGGTTCGATAAGCATTTATAAAGCACAAAGGTGTTAACAAAAGCCGTTTTTACGTTATACTGAGGAAAAAGGAGTGATGGAACGTGGAAGAAGCATTAAAAGAAAACATCATGGGCGCCTTGGAGCAGGTCGTTGACCCTGAGCTCGGCGTCGATATCGTCAACCTCGGCCTCGTATACGACGTCGATATGGATGACGACGGCCTGACGCACGTTACAATGACACTGACATCAATGGGGTGCCCGCTCGCTCCGATCATCGTCGACGAGGTGAAAAAAGCGCTCGCTGACATTCCGGATGTAAAAGAGACCGAGGTTCACATCGTCTGGAATCCGCCGTGGACGAGAGACAAAATGTCACGCTACGCGAAAATCGCATTAGGGATTCAGTAATAAGAAAATGCACCCCGGATTTTAGGTACACCCTAAAGTTTGGAGGTGCTTTTCTTTTGTCTGCATAAAACCTTTATATATAAAACGTCATATGGGGTTTATCTTTTTTGTAATAAGACAATCTGTCTTGGAGTGTGCCTGTATGGAATTCAAATTTATGTCCATCGGGATCAGTAAAATAAATTGATTTTTGATCCTGCTGATCTCTGGGCCGTCCGTTTAATATATTTACATTTAGATTTTCTAACCTTTGATGTATTGCATCAAAATCGCTTGGATCAATTGAAAAAGCCGTATGTGTGTAGGATTTATGTATTTCATTTCTTGGAATATCTGCCTCTAAGTTCAGCGCAAGCCAAAGCCCATTCAGATCAAAATATGCTGTTTTTTGCCCTTTAACCAGGAGCTGTGCATGAAATACTTTTTCATAAAATTCTATGGATTTTTCCAAATTTGAAACAGAAAAAAGAAGATGATTGATTCCTTTTATGTTCACGTTCCCACCTCATTTAACATGTTTATAATATATAAAGATGATATACCAAAAATTTTCGGCTGGCCATAGCAGGCCGGCGTGCGGAAAAAAGGACAAATCACTAAAAAACTCCGAGTGTTCCAGCATTCGGGGTTTTTTTCGGTATCGGGATAAAAAGGAAAAAAGAGGGCGAAGTCGTGATATAATAGACCAGCTGCACGCGAGGGAGGAACATATGAAGAAAAAAATACTTCTCATTATCCTTAGCATCCTTGTTTATACGGCGCTGTTCGCTGTTTCTGTCTTCCACAAAGAGCGGCATCAGCAGGCGGAAACAATGACGGATGTCAGCCGTCTCATGCCGGTGAAAATTAAGCAGACGGTCAAAGGAAAAGAGAAAGAAACTTTGGTCGAAACGATTAAGGAAGCAAAGAGAAAGCATCTGAAGATCTCGATCGCAGGCGCCCAGCATTCAATGGGCGGCCAGACGTATTATGAAGACGGTATCGTTCTCGACATGACGGGGTACAACAAAATACTCGGTCTCGACCGAAAGAAAAAAATCATCAGAGTGCAGGCGGGGGCGACGTGGAATGATATTCAGCGGTATGTCAATCCGTACGGGCTTGCGGTAAAGGTCATGCAGTCGCAAAACATCTTTACGATCGGCGGCTCACTGAGCGCCAACGCTCACGGCCGGGATATCCGGTACGGCTCGCTGATTGATACGGTTAAATCGTTTCATCTTTTAAAGGCGGACGGCAAAATCGTTACGGTCAACCCGAAAGATGACCTGTTTTCAGCCGTCATCGGCGGGTACGGCCTGTTCGGTGTGATTCTTGACGCAGATATTGAGCTGACAGAAGATGAGCTATACGAAATGAAAACGAAACGCATGAACGCTGATACATACAGTCAATATTTTACCCGGCATGTACAGCACAATCCTGCCGTGCGCATGCATCTTGCGCGGATCGCTACAGGGGATAAAGGCTTTTTGCACGATATGTATGTGACTGATTACACGCTCTCAGACAATCAGACTGAATTAAAGCAGCACAATGAACTGAAAGAAGATGAGCATCCGGCGCTGACGAAATTCGCGCTCGGTCTCTCCCGCCGGTATGACTGGGGAAGAAATTGGCTCTGGTCGGCCCAGCAGTCTTATTTTCTCAGCCAAAACGGCGTGAAAATCTCAAGGAATAATGTCATGAGGTCAGAATCGAAATTTTTGGAGTATGAAAACACAGACAACACCGACGTGCTTCAGGAATACTTCGTGCCTGTCGGCGAATTTGCGCCGTACATTCATGATTTGCGCACGGCGCTGTCACACGAAGATCTCAATCTCGTAAATATTACGATCCGCTACGTGCAAAAAAATGAAAAAGCCGACCTGTCATATGCAAAGGATGATATGTTTTCGCTCGTTCTATTAATCAATGAAGGGTTTTCAAAAGACAGCCAGGCGAGTGCGGCGCGGATCGTCAGAAAAATGACGGACACGGCATTGCGCCACGGCGGCAGCTATTATCTGCCGTATATGCTGTACCAAACGAAAGAGCAGATGCGTGATGCGTATCCGAAGACCGACATGTTCTTTCAGAAAAAGCGCAAGTATGATCCGGATGACTTGTTTATGAATTATTTTTATCAGAGGTACAAATCATGAAACACAATCATTTAAAATGGCTGATCCTGTCTCAGAGCAGTGTCTTTTTTGCCGGCAGCCTGATCTTTCCTTTTTATATTTTATTTATTAAAAACATCGGTTCCAGCTACACGCAATTCGGTTTGTCATACGGCTTGTTCGGCCTGAGCGGCGCTTTGATCCATCCGCTGCTCGGCCGGCTGTCGGCAAGACTTGATCCCCGCTGGTTCCTTATGGCGAATTCGTGGGGCATGGCGGTGCTTCTCCTGACGCTCCCGCACATCACCGGCGTGCACCAGGTTTATGTTGTGCAGGTGCTTTTGGGCCTGTTCGGCGCCATGCAAAAACACGGCGAAAAAATAGTGATCGCCGATTATACCGACGGCGGGGAGCGGGGGAAAAAAGTCGGCAGCTATCATTTTTGGACGGCCGTATTTTCCGCTGCCGCCATCATTCTGGGCGGCTTTCTCGCTGACTTCTTTACGGTTCACATTATTTTTTATGCAAGCTCTGTGCTGTTTTTTATAAGCGGGCTGATGATGCTGAAGAAAACAGGCTGATTGAATCAGCCTGTTTTTTTGTCGGCAAAAACAGATGGAAAATGAATAAAAAATATTAAATATACAATTGAATTAATTTTTATTCATGTTATAATGTTAAATAATTTCACAAAAACCAAGAAGGTGAACCCGTTGAAAATTGGTATTATAGGCGCAACTGGCTATGGAGGCGCCGAACTTGTCAGGATTCTTAACCATCACCCTTATACAGATAATTGTATATTATATTCATCGAGCGATGAAGGAAAGGCATATGATGCTTCATATCCGCATTTGAGAAATATAGCGCCGCAATCACTTCAGCCGCTTCATATAGAAACGATCCGCAACGAAATTGATGTGATGTTCATAGCCGCGCCGCCCGGCGTTTCCGGAGAGTGGTCGCCGAAGCTGGCGGAGGCGGGCATTCCGGTCATTGATCTTTCCGGCGATCTGCGGATTCAAAACCCGGCCGTGTATGAAATTTGGTATAAGCGGCAGGCCGCTCCGAAAGAAACGATTCAAAACGCGGTTTACGGTTTAGCCGAACTGCAAAAAGAAGAAATTCAGAATGCAAAGCTGATTGCCAATCCGGGGTGTTTTCCGACGGCTGTGCTTCTCGGGCTCGCTCCGCTGGCGAAAAATAAGCTTTTACAAGATTCATTTCTGATTGTTGATGCGAAGACAGGCGTATCCGGCGCCGGCCGAAAAGCTTCCATGGGCACTCATTATTCTGAGCTGAATGATAATTTCAAAATTTATAAGGTTAATGAGCATCAGCACACTCCGGAAATTGAACAGCAATTGGCGGCATGGCAGCCCGGCACAGGTCCGATCACGTTTTCCGCTCATTTGGCGCCGATGACAAGGGGCATTATGGCGACGATGTATACCGACGCCCCTCCGGGAATGTCTTCTGCACAATTAAGAGATTTTTATTCCGAATTTTACAAAGATTCATATTTTGTCAGAATCAGGCCGGAGGGTGAATTCCCGGCGACGAAGGAAGTGTACGGCAGCAACTTTTGTGACATCAGTGTCACTGTGGATGAACGAACAAATCGCGTGACCATCGTTTCTGTCATAGATAATCTGATGAAAGGCGCCGCCGGGCAGGCGGTTCAAAATTTAAATATCATGAATGGCTGGCAGGAAGAAACGGGACTTATGATGACGCCAGTCTATCCATAGAACGAAAGAGGGATTCAAAAATATGATTCAGCTGAGTGAGAAAATCACGAAAATCAAAGGCGGCGTATCTTCGCCGAAAGGGTTTGAGGCAAAGGGCGTCCACTGCGGGCTGCGCTATTCAAAAAAAGATCTCGGGGCGATTATCAGCGAGACGCCTGCAGTCAGTGCAGCGGTATATACGCAGAGCCATTTTCAGGCAGCACCCTTGAAAGTGACGCAAGAGAGCTTGAAAAAAGAGGCCGTGCTTCAGGCTGTTATTGTCAACAGCGCGATTGCCAACGCCTGTACGGGAGACCAAGGTTTAAAGGACGCTTATGAAATGCGGGACGGATTCGCAAGCCAGCTCGGGATTGAGCCGGAGCTTGTTGCGGTTTCATCAACCGGGGTGATCGGCGAGCTGTTAGACATGGAAAAAATTCAGGCGGGCATTGAGCAGCTCGGTCAAGCGCCTGCAGTGTCCGGAGCTTTTGAAGAAGCCATTTTGACGACGGATACAGTGACGAAACAGACGTGTTATGAACTGGTGATCGGCGGAGACATCATCACGATCGGCGGAGCGGCGAAAGGCTCCGGCATGATCCACCCCAACATGGCGACAATGCTCGGCTTTGTCACAACGGATGCGGCCGTGGAAGAGCAGGCGCTTAAAAACGCGCTCAGAGAGATCACGGATGTTTCATTTAACCAAATCACCGTTGACGGAGAAACATCGACGAATGACATGGTGCTCGTGATGGCGAATGGCTGCGCCGGGAATGATTGCCTGACGGAGCAGCATTCCGACTGGCCGGCTTTTAAAAAGGGGCTGAAGCTTGTATGCGAAGACCTTGCCAAAGATATTGCCAGAGACGGTGAAGGAGCGACGAAATTAATTGAAGCCAAAGTCGAAGGCGCGAAAAATAATCTTGAAGCGAATATCATCGCCAAAAAAATCGTCGGTTCAAGCCTTGTGAAAACCGCCGTTTACGGCACTGATGCCAACTGGGGTCGCATCGTCGGCGCAATCGGTCACAGTGCGGCAAGCGTAACGGCCGAACAAGTGGAAGTTTTCCTCGGCGGTCAGTGTCTGTTTAAACATAACGAACCTCAGCCGTTTTCAGAGACTGACGCCAAGGAGTACTTATCAGGTGATGAAATTACGATCGCAGTCCGCCTGCAAGAAGGCGCCGGCAGCGGCCGGGCATGGGGCTGTGACTTAACCTATGACTATATCAAAATCAATGCGAGCTATCGCACATAACAAAGGGGAGCGGCATGAAGAAAACCATTGTTTTTAAGTGCGGCGGCAGCGTGATCCGCGAGTTATCCGCCGCTTTTTTTCAAAATGTAAAAGAGCTTATGCAATCGGGCTGGAATATTGCCGTCGTGCATGGCGGCGGTCCGGAAATTTCACAAATGCTGAAAACATTGCAAATTGAAACGGAATTTGTCGATGGGCAGCGGAAAACGACCAAACCGGTGCTGGAAACAGCCGAAATGGTCTTGTCTGGAACGGTCAATAAATTTTTCGTAACCGAACTCGCGAAAAACGGGCTGAAAGCTGCGGGAATCTCAGGAAAGGACGGCGGTCTCCTTCAAGCATCCTATCTTGATCAAGACAAATACGGAGAAGTCGGTGAAATCCAAAAAACCGATCCGTCCATTATTCAAGCACTAATGAAAGAAGGCATCATTCCCGTTATCGCTCCGCTTTCCATGACAAGTGATTTCGAAACGCTGAACGTCAACGCAGACGCAGCGGCTTCGGCTGTCGCTTCAGCCTTACAAGCCGATAAACTTTTATTTGTCACGGATGTCGAAGGAATTATGGATGGAGAGAATCGGCTGGAGACGTTGACGCCGCGGGAGATTCAGACCCTCATCGATGGCGGCGTCATTTCGGGAGGGATGATTCCGAAGGTGAAGTCGGCATTATCGGCACTGAGTGAAGATGTCGCGGAAGTCATGATTGTAAACGGAAAAGGAGCGTTTTTCACCGATCAAGCCTTCCAAGGGACAAAAATCGTCAAGGAAAAGGAGAGCGTGTCATGAGCAGTTTATTTCAAACCTACAGCCGCTGGCCTATTGATATCAAAAAAGCGAAAGGGACAATCGCAGAGGATGAAAACGGAAAAACGTATCTGGATTTTATTCAGGGCATCGCCGTTTCCAATCTCGGCCATTGTCATGATGCGGTGACAGAAGCGGTCAAAGAACAGCTTGACAGCGTATGGCACGTTTCCAATCTATTTGAAAATGACCTTCAGGAAAAAGCCGCGGCAAAGCTTGCCGAACATAGCGCGGGGGACCTTGTTTTCTTCTGCAACAGCGGGGCTGAAGCGAATGAAGGCGCCATTAAGCTTGCCCGTAAAGCAACGGGAAAAACAAAAATCGTGACATTCCGGCAATCCTTTCACGGACGGACATATGCGGGAATGGCCGCCACCGGACAAGACAAAATCAAAGCCGGTTTCGGACCGATGCTCCAAGGATTTCACTATCTTCCGTTTAATGATCCGTCAGCATTCAGCACGCTTTCAAAAGAGGATGATATCGCCGCCGTCATGCTTGAGACGGTGCAGGGAGAAGGGGGAGTCCATCCCGCCGACCCGGAATTCATCGAAGCCTTACAGACATTTTGCAAAGACAGGCAGGCGCTGGTTATCATAGACGAGATTCAAACCGGAATCGGCCGGACGGGGAAAGCATTCGGCTATGAGCATTTCGGCATCTCTCCGGATATCATCACCGTTGCGAAAGGGCTTGGAAACGGTTTTCCCGTCGGAGCCGTGATCGGCAAAAAGAAGCTTGGCAAAGCCTTCACGCCGGGTACGCATGGTACGACGTTCGGCGGCAATAAGCTTGCCATGGCAGCCGTGAATGCAACCTTGGACATTGTGTTTCAGCCGGACTTTCTCAAGGCTGCGGCCGGCAAAGGCTCTTTTTTAAAAGACCGGCTGAAAAGTGAGCTGACAGTGCCTTTTGTAAAAGATACCCGCGGAAAAGGGCTATTAATCGGCATTGAATGCGCAGGTTCCGTTTCCGGCATTATCGGAGACCTGCAGGAACGCGGACTTCTTGTGCTTCCGGCCGGACCGAATGTCATCAGGCTGCTCCCGCCGCTTACGGTTTCTGAAGAGGAAATGCTCTCGGCCGTCAGTATGCTGAAAGCAGCGATAGAAGCGCATACCGCAGTGAAACGATAATTTTTTTTCGCTATAAGAGTATAAAAATTCATGTTTTTAATTAATTATTCATCAAGAGGTGGGCTTTAGATGAAAGGCTATTTAGTATTGGAAGACGGAACATCATTCGGCGGTGATCTTGAAAAAGAAGCATGCTGTGTTGGCGAAGCGGTTTTTTTCACCGGAATGACGGGTTATCAGGAAGTGCTTACGGACCCGTCATATAAGGGCCAGATCATTGTTTTTACGTATCCGCTGATCGGAAACTACGGAATTAATGAAAAAGACCTTGAGAGTAAGATTCCTCAAGTCAAGGCCGTTGTCGTGTATGAAGCGTGTGAACATTTTTCTCACCATGAAGCAGTCTCAAGTTTGAGAGAGTATTTAAATAAATGGAACATCCCGCTTTTAACCGAAGTGGACACACGGGCCGTCGTCAAAACCATCCGCTCCGGCGGCACGATGAATGCTGCCGTGTCAACAACAGGAGAAGTTCCGGCGGCATCCGGAACAGAAAACCCGGCTGAGCTGGCGCAGGCCGAAGAGATCACCTCTATGGGGGACGGAGACCGGCATATTGCGCTGATTGATTTCGGTTATAAAAGATCAATCGCTTCGTCGCTTGTAAAGCGCGGCTGTAAAGTAACAGTCGTTCCGTATCACCAGATGAACGCCGTTTATGATATTCGGCCTGACGGAATCGTGCTTTCAAACGGACCTGGGGACCCGAAAGCGATTGCTCCGTACATGGACCGGATTAAGGCTTTACTGAATGCTTTCCCCGCACTCGGCATTTGTCTCGGACATCAGCTGATTGCCCTCGCTTTCGGAGGGAATACGTATAAACTGCCGTTCGGGCACAGGGGAGCCAACCATCCCGTTATTGACCGGAAAACGAAACGGGTGTTTATGACAAGCCAGAACCACAGCTACGTCGTCGATGAAGCATCAATTGACCAAAATGAGCTGTCGATCAGATTCCATCATGTCAATGACACATCAGTGGAAGGACTCATTCACAACCGCCTTCCCGTAATAAGCGTACAGTTCCACCCTGAAGCTCATCCCGGACCGGCTGAGAGCGAGTGGATATTTGATGAATTTCTAGAGAAAGTGATACCAGCAAGGAGAGAAATCGCTCATGCCTAAAGATACAACCATTTCCAGCATATTAGTCATCGGCTCAGGCCCGATCATCATCGGCCAGGCGGCTGAATTTGATTATTCAGGAACGCAGGGATGCATGGCTCTGAAAGAAGAAGGATACCGTGTTATTCTCGTCAACAACAATCCGGCAACAATTATGACGGATGAGGCGTTTGCTGATGAAATTTATTTTGAACCGCTCACGACCGAAAGCATCGAAGCCATCATTGAAAAAGAAAAACCGGACGGCCTCCTTGCCAATTTGGGTGGCCAGACGGCATTGAATTTAGCTGTTAAGCTTGAAGAAGCAGGCGTGCTGAAGAAGCATCACGTTAAGCTTTTAGGAACATCAGTGGAGACCATTCAAAAAGGCGAAGACCGCGAGCGGTTCCGGGCCCTGATGAAGGAGCTCGACCAGCCCGTTCCGGAAAGCGAAATCGTCGACAACGAAGAAGATGCCCTCCGCTTCGCTGAGTCTATCGGATTTCCGGTTATTCTGAGACCGGCGTATACGTTAGGCGGAAAGGGAGGCGGAATCGCGAAAACGAAAGAAGCGTTTCAAACGCTGATTAAACAGGCGCTGTTGGCAAGCCCGATCAGCCAATGCCTCGTCGAAAAAAGCATCGCCGGTTTTAAAGAAATCGAATATGAGGTCATGCGTGACAGAAATCATACATGCATCACCGTCTGCAACATGGAAAACATTGATCCCGTCGGCGTGCATACAGGAGACTCGATCGTAGTCGCGCCGTCCCAGACGTTAACGGATGAAGAATATCAGATGCTCCGTTCTGCAAGTTTGGCGATTATTTCAGCGCTTGATGTGGTCGGCGGCTGCAACATTCAATTTGCGCTGGACCCGTTCAGCAAACAGTACTATGTCATTGAAGTGAACCCGCGTGTCAGCCGCTCTTCAGCTCTCGCATCAAAAGCGACCGGCTATCCGATTGCCAAAATGGCGGCGAAACTTGCCGTCGGCTATACGCTTGATGAACTGAAAAATCCGCTGACGGGCTCTACTTATGCAAGCTTTGAACCGGCGCTGGATTATGTCATCGTCAAGTTCCCGCGTTGGCCGTTTGATAAATTTAAACATGCCGACCGCACGCTCGGAACGAAGATGAAAGCGACGGGAGAGGTCATGGCGATCGAAAGAAATATGGAAGCGGCCATTCAAAAAGCGGCGGCCTCCCTTGAGCTGAAAACGATCGGCACCCGCCTTCCTGAACTCGGCGGCTTTACGGTCAATCAGCTGTGGGACTTAGCGGTAACGCCGGATGACCGGAGATTCTTCGTCGTCATGGAACTGTTAAGCCGCGGTGTAACGATAGAAAACATTCATTCTAAAACGAAAATTGACCCGTTTTTCCTTCATGTATTCCGAAATATCATCACATTGGAAAACAAGCTGATGGAAGAAGGAGATCATCTGTCTGTCCCGCTTTTAAAGCAGGCGAAGGTAAAAGGCTTCACGGACGTCATGATCGCGTCTCTTACGGGAAAAACGGAAGAAGACATCCGCGCTCTCAGAAAGAAAGCAGATATCGTCCCGTCGTTTAAAATCGTAGATACATGCGCCGCTGAATTTGATGCCAAGACAAATTATTTCTACTCCACCTATCTCGGAGAAAGCGACGGAGATATCAGCCGAAAAGAGAAAAAACGGGCGCTCATTATAGGATCAGGCCCGATCCGTATCGGTCAGGGAGTGGAATTTGACTACAGCGCAGTCCACGGCGTCCTGACCCTGCAAAAGCTGGGCTATGAAACGATTATGATCAATAACAATCCGGAAACGGTAAGCACCGATTACGAAATTGCCGACAGGCTCTATTTTGAACCGCTGACATCAGAGCATATTTTAAACGTGGCGGAACATGAAAACATTGATTTTGCCATCGTCCAGTTTGGGGGACAGACCGCTATCAATGCCGCTGAATCACTGGAAAAAGCGGGTGTTCAGCTGCTCGGAACATCCTTTAGAACCCTGGATGCGCTGGAGGATCGGGATCTGTTTTATCGGCTGCTTGATGAGCTTGATCTGAAACATGCCGAAGGGGAAACGGCTTATACGAAAGAAGAAGCCGCGGAAAAAGCAAGCCGCATCGGGTATCCCGTGCTGATCCGTCCGTCTTATGTCATCGGGGGGATGGGCATGATCATCGTGGATTCAGAAGCGCAGCTGTCAGACCTGCTGGAAAAAGAAGCGGGCATGCCGTATCCGATTTTGATCGACCAGTACATTACAGGAAAAGAATTGGAGATCGATCTGATTTCCGACGGACATGAAGTATTCGTTCCGACTTACACAGAACACATTGAACGGGCCGGCGTCCATTCGGGCGACAGTTTTGCGATTCTGCCGGGTCCGTCCGTCACACTTGATATGCAGCGGGATATAAAAAAGGCTGCCGAAAAAATTGCGGTAAAACTTGGTTTCAAAGGCATTATGAACATTCAGTTTGTCATTGATGACAAAGGGGATATTCTCGTTCTTGAAGTGAATCCGCGGGCAAGCCGCACGGTTCCTGTCGTGTCTAAGGTGATGGGAGTGCCGATGATCCCGCTTGCCGCCAGACTGCTGGCCGGAGCTTCCCTTAAAGACCTCAAGCCCGAGGTTCAAAATCAGCATGGAACGGCTGTGAAATTCCCGGTATTTTCTTCTCACGCCATTCAGGATGTTGACGTAAAGCCGGGACCGGAAATGAAGTCGACAGGAGAAGGGATGTGTGTCGCCTTTGACGCAGAAAGCGCCCTGAAAAAAATCTATGCGCAAGTCTGGGAGAAAAAAGGAAGCGTCTATCTGGAAGGCGGAGATGAGGAACTGGCACGGCAGGCTCAAGCTGCGGGATTCACCGTGTGCAAAGACTCTTTTCAGGCCTGGGCGGATCGGAAGGATAAAGCGGTCCATATTAATTTCAATCATTCTGAAGAAGCGCGTAAACAGCGGATTGAAGCCATGACGCACGGCGTGACGGTCTTTACTGAACCGGAAACCGCAAAGGCATTTTTAGCAAGCGGCTCCGGCAGACCTCAGCCTGTATCGCTTAAAGATCTTTATCAAAAGGATGTGGCATCATGCACACAGTAAAAGCGGAACATACATTAACCCATTTGTACGGCAAAGATTTTCTTTCCTTGAAGGATTTCAGCCCTTCTGACATTAACGGGCTTCTGACAGAAGCTTCATTATTAAAACAGCATCCGATACAGCCGATTTTTCAAGGAAAAACATTGGCGATGATTTTTGAAAAATCTTCAACCCGCACGCGTGTATCCTTTGAAGCGGGCATGGCTCAGCTCGGAGGAACAGGACTATTTCTTTCAAGCAGCGACCTGCAGCTTGGACGGGGAGAGACGGTCGCGGATACGGCGAAGGTGCTGTCCGGATTCGTTGATGCCATTATGATCCGCACATTTGAGCATGAAAAAGTCGAAGAACTTGCCGAGCATGCACACATTCCCGTCATAAACGGGCTGACCGACCGGTACCACCCGTGTCAGGCACTCGCGGATCTGTTAACGATACAAGAAATAAAAGGAAAACTGAAAGGTGTAAAAGTCGCCTATATCGGTGACGGAAATAATGTGGCGCATTCACTTATGATCGGATGCGCAAAAATGGGCTGTGACATTGCGATTGCTTCCCCGAAAGGCTATGAAGTAGAGGAAGAGGCGGTAAATGCCGCAAAAGAAGCTGGGGCTGTTTCCGGAGCGGAGATCATCCTTACCGAAAATCCGCAGGAAGCGGTGCGGGATGCAGACGTGATTTACTCCGACGTCTTTACGAGCATGGGGCAGGAAGAAGAGATGCAGCAGCGGCTGAACGTGTTTGCCCCGTACCAAGTCAACGCCTCACTCGTCAGTCTCGCCAAACCTGACTATACCTTTTTGCACTGTCTGCCCGCGCATCGGGAGGAAGAGGTCACGTCCGAGATAATTGACGGCCCGAACTCTGCGGTATTCCAGCAGGCGGAAAACCGGCTTCACGCGCAAAAAGCGCTCTTGAAAGCTCTTCTTTACAAACAGGATGAACAAAAAAACCGCTGAGCCTCATTCAGCGGTTTTTTAATATTTTCCCGTATACAAGCGCATACTACATGAAAAAGAAAAAGGAGGAAATGACGTGGGACAGCAGCATCAATTCCGACCGGGACAAAAAGCGCCGAATAACGGTGTGTACGTTGAAATCGGCGAAACGGGAAGTATGGTCAAAAATCCGCAAAAAATCAAGCTTACAGCGGGAGAAATGTTTCCTGAGACTTCAAATCACAACAGATTATGGACATATCAACGAAAACCGTGAACACAAAAAAACCTGCTGAATAGCAGGTTTTTTTAATTAATGCTGGCTTGCATCCTGTTTGACAGGCATGACTTCCGCAAGAACAAACACAAGCACCGCGATAACCACGGCGATAACTGATGATTGCTTGAAGTTGTATGCCGCGCTGTTCATGGAGGCGATCAAATAACAGGCCATATGTGTTAAAAGGAACGTCCAAATAAAACCGATAACTAACCGCACGTTTCCACCTCGTCCTTCATTTTATTCTACGTTGTATCATACCATACATAAGGCGCGGGCGGAAGGTCAATTTCGCATCAAAAAGCCCCGCCCTAAAACTGACTTTTTCCCGCCTGTCCGGCCGTCTGACAGAAAATACGGTCTCCGCACCGGTATAATAGCCAAAACATAGAAGCAACTAGGGGTTTAACTGATCCGTTTTCATTCTTCTTACATATGATAGCCAATAGAGAAACTAGGAGTAAAAGGAGGCGGAAAGGCATGGGGATAACGGAAAGATTTTTCCAACTCGGATCTGAGCTGAACGTCATCCATCTGCCGTATCGGCCGAACGGCTTCTGTATCTTTATTCTTGGGGACAGAACTCACTTTGTCAGCGGGGATTCAAGCTTTTGGCTCGAACATGAAGGGAGGAACCATCTGTTAAATACGCTGCGTGACAGAGGTTATACAATCTTCAACAGCAATTTATACGGCAGGCACTGGGGATCGGAAAAAGCCGCCGCTTACGCCAGGCAGCTGATTCATTATGTGCTGAAACAAGAAACCCTCAACCCGAAGATACACTTGCTTGCAGAAGGCATGGGCGCTCTCATCGCCGATCAATTGCTGCAATCTTCGCCGGAGCATATCCGTTCAGCAGCAATGTTAGATCCTTGTCTTGACCTTCAAGCCCATTTTGAATCAGAGAAAGAAAATAAGTTTTTTTATAAGCAGTTTCTGAGAGAAACGGCTCAAAGCTTCGGTGTTTCTGAAAAAGAGGCAAGCTCGCTGACCTATCAGACCATCACCGGCTGCCGCACCAGCGTGCCGGTACATATATGGCAAAGAACGACCGGAGCGCCGTATCCGTATACCCTGCATGCGAACGCATATAAAGAAGCCCGGGAAAAGACCGGATGCAAGACTGATATCACATATCACATGCTTGAGAATCCGGCGCGGATGTACAGAGCCATCTGCCGCTTTTTCCGCAGTCATGAAAAAGACCTGTAGTGAATAGTATACAACAGCCATCTCTTTTCAGAGGGCTGTTTGGCTTGTGCGTGAATGAAAAACCGGAAAGGCGGCATATATGATGAAGACAGCGCTGATCATTGGAGCAGATGAATTTCTCGGCCTTTCATTATGCGAACGGATGATGGATGAAGGTGTGCATGTTGATGTCATTTTGGATGAGCCGGAGGACAAAACGAGGCAGCTGTATTTAGAAGAACGTTTAATGTGGCTCGGGAGAAACGGGCTTTTTCAAATCATAGATGAAATCGGTGATAAGGAATACGATCGAATCTGCGTTCAATACGGGAGCGGATGTCTGCCTGAAGACAGAACGGAGCCTTTATATTGGATTGTTTACAACGAGGATCACGGAGACTGGGAAAAAAACGGCCAGTGGGACACGGTTAAAACGATTATTCTTCCGCCGCTTTACGGCCCGTGGACGGAAGCGAAAGAAGATGGCGAAAGCAGGGTCTTTTTAGAAGACGCAGTCTGCGGTCTGATGAATAAGCTTCAGGCGGACGGCACAGAGGACGAAAATCAGGTTATTACCCTGGAAATAATAGAAAAAACGCAAAAAACAGAAGCGGAAGAAAAAATTCAAGAGTGGAAAAGACAATTTTCATCAACATTCGACAATTTTTAAGAAATACCTTCCATGTTATGTGCATTACCGCTACAATAAATGTATATCAATTATACATGTTATGAGTAAAAAAGGGGTTGAACACGGCTTGATCACCAGGCTTGTCATGGTCTTTTCTGTCCTCCTTTTATTGAGCGGATGCGCACAAACTCCGTTTAAAGGGAAAATTGAGAAGGTCGGAATGCTGTTTCCCGATACCATCAGTGACCTGGTATGGGGCACAAAAGGTTACAAAGGTTTATTAGCGATACAATCTGAATTTAACGTTGACGTTTATTATAAAGAAAATATCAGATCTGATGAAGATATTTTAAAAGCGATAGATGATTTGCATAAAAAAGGAGTCAATCTTTTATACGGGCACGGAAATGAATACGAGGAAATCTTCAATATGATCAGTAAGGATTATCCCGACATGGAATTCGTCGTCGCAAACGGAACGGCGAAAAACGATAATGTCACAAGCGTTCATCTTATGGGAGAAGCGATGGGCTTTTTTGGGGGAATGACGGCCGCCCATATGTCAAAAACGAATGAGGTCGGCGTCATCGCCTCGTTTTTATGGCAGCCTGAGGTAGACGGCTTTATTAAAGGAGCAAAATATGAAAAGCCCGATATCACCGTCAATACTGAATTTACGGACCATTGGGATAACGGCAATGAAGCACTGCATCTTTATAAGAAGTTAAAAGCAGAAGGCACGGATGTTGTATATCCGGCCGGAGACGGGTATAATGTTCCTGTCATTCAGCAAATTAAAAAAGACGGGCTTTACGCCATCGGCTATGTCGCCGAGCAATCGAACCTGGGCAAAAACACGGTGCTGACAAGCACCGTGCAAAATGTAGACAAAGCCTATACAATAATCGCCGAGCAATATAATAACGGCACGCTCAAGAGCGGAGATCACGACTTCGATTTCAGGGAAGGAGTCGTTGAAATGGGGACGTTCAGCCCTCTGGTGGACAAAGCATTTCAAGACAAAATCTCAGACCTTGTAAAAACGTATAACCGAACAAATGAACTGCCGTCAAATGAATAGAGGTGGATACACATGCAGCATGAAAAGTCTCTTGAATTTATGCAGATCGCAATGAAATACCTGCCGGAAGCAAAGGCGGAGCTTGAGAAATCCGGCATTGATCTGTCTATGGAAATGATTCAGCCGTTTATGGATCTATTTACATCGGTCATGGCGGAAGCGTATGAGCTTGGCAGATCTGATGCCGGAGAGCTGAATAAATAAAGAGAGCCACTTTTTCATGAAGTGGCTTTTCACATGATTTTTTTCTTTATAGCGGATACCATCGATCCAAGCCCAAGGTCTTTAAATACTGGCTTTAATTGATCCAGGGAGTTCATGATGGAACCGAGCTGATTCATGACGTGATTGTAATCGATCTCCTGCTCTTCGTTTTCTTTCTGAGGCTGCTCCGGGTTTTCTTCCGGTTCTTTATCCCGGTCCCCGGAATTGCCGAACATCATTTTAGTGAAAATATCCATAATAAAGCCTCCTTTCATCTTCCTTTTATACTATGAAGATCAGGAGCCGATAGTTTAGACGAATATATTGCCAACAGAAAAAAAATAGGGTAGAATTAGTACCTGATACTAATAATTGATCATAACTAATTAGTTTTAAATTCATTATAAAAAGGAGTATTTCCTATGAAAGCTGGAATTCTTGGTGTCGGCCGTTACATCCCGGAAAAAGTGCTGACAAATCATGATCTTGAACAAATGGTAGATACATCGGACGAGTGGATTCGTACGAGAACAGGTATAGAAGAAAGAAGAATCGCCGCTGAAGATATGTATTCATCCGGCATGGCCGCTGAGGCTGCGCAAAAAGCGCTTGATCAGGCGGGCATTTCCGCTGAGGAGCTTGATATGATCCTCGTGGCGACGGTCACTCCCGACCAGTCTTTCCCTACCGTATCCTGTATGATACAAGAAAAGCTCGGGGCCAAAAAAGCGTGCGCGATGGATATCAGCGCCGCATGTGCGGGTTTTATGTATGGTATCGTAACCGCCAAACAATTCATTGAATCGCAAACATACAAACATGTCCTTGTGGTCGGAGTCGAAAAGCTTTCAAGCATTACTGACTGGGAAGACCGCAATACGGCTGTTCTGTTCGGGGACGGGGCCGGAGCGGCTGTCATCGGACCGGTCAGCGACGACAGAGGCATACTGTCATTTGAGCTCGGAGCAGACGGTACAGGCGGTCAGCACTTGTACTTAGATGAAAAAGGGCATACAATCATGCATGGAAGAGAAGTATTCAAATTCGCCGTCCGGCAAATGGGTGAATCAAGTGTAAATGTCATTGAAAAAGCCGGTCTTTCCAAAGAGGACGTAGACTTTTTGATTCCCCATCAGGCAAACATCCGCATTATGGAAGCGGCACGGGAACGTTTGGAGCTTCCGGTTGAAAAGATGTCTAAAACAGTCCATAAATATGGAAACACATCCGCAGCATCCATTCCGATTTCATTAGTAGAGGAACTGGAAGCAGGTAAAATTAAAGACGGCGATGTCATCGTCATGGTCGGTTTCGGCGGAGGATTGACATGGGGCGCCATAGCGGTGCGCTGGGGACGATAGAAAAAAGGTGAGGTGCACACATGATGAGTAAAAAAAGAGTAGTCGTTACAGGACTTGGAGCCTTGTCTCCGCTTGGCAACGACGCCGAAACAAGCTGGAAAAATGCAATTAGCGGCGTATCCGGAGTCGGACCGATCACACGTGTGGAATCGGATGAGTATCCGGCGAAAGTAGCTGCTGAACTGAAAGATTTCAATATTGAAAACTACATGGATAAAAAAGAAGCGAGAAAAATGGACCGCTTCACGCAATATGCTGTCGTAGCCGCGAAAATGGCTGTTGAAGATGCCGGTCTGAACATCACAGAAGAGATCGCGCCAAGAGTCGGCGTTTGGGTCGGTTCCGGAATCGGCGGCCTTGAAACGCTTGAATCCCAATTCGAAATCTTCCTGACAAAAGGGCCGAGACGGGTCAGCCCGTTCTTTGTTCCGATGATGATTCCGGATATGGCGACAGGCCAAATCTCAATCGCTCTCGGAGCAAAAGGAGTTAACTCCTGTACGGTGACGGCATGTGCGACGGGGACAAACTCTATCGGTGACGCGTTTAAAGTCATTCAGCGCGGCGATGCCGATGCGATGATTACGGGCGGAACGGAAGCGCCGCTGACAAGAATGTCATTTGCGGGCTTCAGCGCAAACAAAGCCCTTTCTACAAATCCTGATCCGAAAACGGCAAGCCGCCCGTTTGATAAAAACCGTGACGGCTTTGTCATGGGAGAAGGCGCGGGGATCGTCGTACTTGAAGAGCTTGAGCACGCGCTTGCCCGCGGTGCGAAAATCTACGGAGAAATTGTCGGTTACGGCTCAACGGGTGATGCTTACCACATTACCGCGCCTGCCCAAGACGGGGAAGGCGGTGCGAGAGCGATGCAAGAAGCAATCAAAGATGCGGGCATCAAGCCTGAAGAAATTGATTACATTAACGCTCACGGCACAAGCACGTACTACAATGACAAATACGAGACAAAAGCCATTAAGACCGTTTTCGGCGATCATGCGTACAAGCTTGCCATCAGCTCGACAAAATCAATGACGGGCCATTTGTTAGGCGCTGCCGGAGGAATTGAAGCCATCTTCTCCGTCATGGCGATTAAAGACAGCGTTATCCCGCCGACGATTAACATCGAAACACCTGATGAAGAGTGTGATTTAGATTATGTACCGGACAAAGCGCGCGAGCAGGATGTTAACATCGTTCTCAGCAACTCGCTCGGATTCGGCGGACATAATGCCACTTTGATCTTTAAAAAATATCAATAATACAGTTTTTTGACCGGCTGCCTGAAAAAGGGGGCCGGTTTTTTTTGTGCGTGCATATGATAACAACAAGAGGAGGCGAACCGGTATGAGCGTCAAGCAGACATATAAATGGATGGAAAAGGCGGCATCCATGAATGATTTGGCCCCGCACCTTTTGCCGCTTTTTTCAGGGGCCGAAAAGAAAGAGTGGAAGCCGATACTCGGGATGCTGCAAAACCACGGAATGTTCCGCCATCTGAAGGACGGCGTTAGGACCAGTAAACGGCTGAAAGAAAGAGGAAGCTACAGCCATATTCAAAAGGAGGAAGCTTATTTAAAGGAGAAGTGGAACGGGCCGGACGTGCCGATCGTTGTTTTGCCCGTTGATGAACGAAACCGAAAAATCCGTCTGGAATTCGGGTCAAAATCCGGTCTTGCTTTCCGGGACAAAATGTTTCTCTTCTTATCGTCGGATAGTTCCAATTCAGCTGTTTCCGCCCTTATGACACATGAATATAATCACGTCTGCCGGTTAGAACATGTGACAAAGGACGAAAAAGATGAGACATTACTTGATACAATCATGATGGAGGGGCTGGCAGAATATGCTGTATATGAGCGATTCGGCTCAAGTCTTACGGCGGAATGGACGTCCTACTACACGCCTGAGCAGCTTGATTTTCTGTTTGAAAAAAGAGTCAAGCCGAACCTTCGATTAACGAGAGACAGCAGAATGTTTTCACAGCTCTTATACGGAAAAGGATACTTCCCCTCAATGCTTGGTTATGCCGTCGGATTCAATATAGTAAAAAAATATTTAACCGATCATCAAAAAACAGTAAAAGAAGCATTGGCCATCCCTTCAAAAACCTTTCTGGAAGCAACGCTTTAAAAGATTAAAAGAATGGTAATTATTTAAGGATATTACATTTATCCTAAAAAATTCTTGCTTTTGTAATAATGATGTAATAATATACAACTATAAAATTTTTGACTATTCTATATTTTGTGATAGCGAAACGTATGTTTCCCTCTGCTGCAGCGGAATGAGAAAGGGGCGTATCATGAGCACACTATTAGAAGTGAATAATTTAAAGACCTATTTTTTCAGAAAGAAACAGCCGATTCCCGCAGTCGACGGGGTGGATTTTCACATTAACAAGGGCGAAACCGTCGCCCTTGTAGGAGAATCCGGCTCGGGCAAAAGCATCACCTCGCTTTCTATTATGGGACTTGTCCAAGGCTCGGGCGGGAAAATTGTGGACGGCTCGATTAAGCTGGAAGGCAGGGACCTGGCCTCCTTCACCGAAAACGAATATTGCAAAATCCGCGGAAATGACGTCTCTATGATCTTTCAGGAACCTATGACTTCTCTAAACCCGGTGCTGACCATCGGCGAACAAATTACCGAAGTGCTTGAATACCATAAAAAAATGAGTAAAAAAGAAGCCGCGAATAAGGCTGTTGAGCTTCTCAAGCTCGTCGGATTCTCAAGAGCGGAACAAGTAATGAAAGAATATCCGCACCGCCTTTCCGGGGGGATGAGACAGCGGGTGATGATCGCCATTGCGCTCAGCTGCAACCCGAAGCTCCTGATAGCCGATGAACCGACGACAGCGCTTGATGTGACGATACAAGCCCAAGTATTGGAGCTGATGAAAGACCTCTGCAAAAAATTCGATACTTCCATTCTGCTGATCACTCACGATTTAGGCGTCGTTTCCGAAGCCGCCGACAGGGTGATCGTGATGTACTGCGGACAAGTCGTTGAGAGCGCGAGCGTGGAAGACTTATTTTTAAACCCCCTTCATCCGTACACGGAAGGGCTGTTAAACTCCATACCGGTGATAGACGGAGAGATTGATACATTAAAAGCGATCAAAGGCAGTGTCCCGACACCGGATCATCTTCCGGAAGGCTGCCGATTCGCTCCGAGGTGTGCAAAGGCGATGGACAAATGCAAAACGGGGCAGCCTGAGCTGATAACACATGAAAGCGGCCGTTCTGTAAGGTGTTTTTTATATGAGGAAGAGGGTGCCCAATCAAAATGACAGCTGTGAGCCAAGAAACGATATTAGAGCTGAAAGACGTAAAAAAATATTTCCCGATCCGTTCCGGTTTTTTTCAAAGAAAAGTCGGAGACATAAAGGCTGTCGACGGTGTTTCTTTTTCACTGAAGCGCGGCGAGACGCTCGGCATCGTCGGTGAATCAGGATGCGGCAAATCAACGGCGGGAAGGACCATGATCCGTTTATACAAACCGACAGACGGCCGGATTCTTTTTAAGGGTCAGGATATTTCCGGCTTATCAGAAGAAAAGCTGAGAAAAAGCGTCCGCAAAAACATCCAGATGGTCTTCCAGGATCCCTTCGCATCGCTTAATCCGAGAAAAACACTGCGCTCCATTATTAAAGAACCGTTCCAGACTCACCATATGTACAGCATTCGCGAGCGTAACGAGAGAGTAGAGGAGCTGCTGGCGAAAGTCGGTCTCCATCCGAGCTTTGCGAACCGCTATCCGCATGAATTTTCCGGAG
Source organism: Bacillus siamensis KCTC 13613 (assembly GCF_000262045.1). GTDB lineage: Bacteria > Bacillota > Bacilli > Bacillales > Bacillaceae > Bacillus > Bacillus siamensis. Next base: position 51,439 of record NZ_AJVF01000040.1, on the reverse strand, counting down.
GGCAGCGTCAGCGGATCGGGATTGCGCGGGCTTTAACATTGAATCCCGAGCTGATTATTGCGGATGAACCCGTATCCGCGCTTGATGTCTCCATTCAGGCTCAGGTCATCAATCTGATGGAAGAACTGCAGGAAGAATTCAACCTGACCTATTTGTTTATATCCCATGATTTAAGTGTTGTCCGCCATATCAGTGACAGAGTCGGCGTTATGTATCTGGGGAAAATGATGGAGCTGACCGATAAACATGAGCTGTACGACAATCCGCTTCACCCCTATACGCAAGCGCTGTTATCTTCAGTGCCCGTCACGAGAAAAAAAGACGCCGTCAAGCGGGAACGAATCATCCTGAAAGGAGAACTGCCGAGCCCGGCAAACCCGCCGAAAGGCTGCGTGTTCCACACGCGGTGCCCGATGGCCAAACCGATCTGTAAGGAACAAATCCCGGCATTTGAAGAAGCCGCTCCCGGCCATTACGTCGCTTGCCATTTATACACCTGAAATGACAAGCATCGAGAGGGGGTATGCCGGATTACATAACCTGTTTGCTGCATATATATCACAAAGGGGGAATTGATATGAAATTACGTAAAACCGCACTGATGATGCTAAGTGTTTTTATGGCGCTCGCCATCTTCCTGTCAGCCTGCTCCGGCTCAAAATCCACAAACACCGAATCCAAACCGGCCGGAAAACCGCAAAAAGGCGGAGATTTGGTTGTTGGGTCAACTGGGGAACCAACGCTTTTTAATCCTCTTTACTCCACCGATGTTGCAAGTTCCGATATTGAAGGAATGATTTACAGCACATTATTAGAAACTGATGAGAAATTGAACGTCAAGCCGTCGCTGGCTGAAAAAGTAACAGAAGCTGACGGGGGATTAACGTACAACGTAAAACTTAAAAAAGGCGTAAAATTCCATGATGGAAAAGAGCTCACGGCCGACGATGTAGTGTTCACCTACAGTATTCCTCTTAACAAAGATTACAACGGTGAGCGAGGCTCAGGTTTTGAGTCACTTAAATCCGTAACGAAAAAAGGAAAATATGAAATTCAGTTTAAAATGAAGAAAAAAGATGCCTATTTCTACAATGTCGTTCTCGACAGTTACGGCATTTTGCCAAAACATATATTGGGTAAGGTTCCGGTTGCTGATCTGGGAGAGAATGAATTTAACCGTAAAAACCCAATCGGCTCCGGTCCGTTTAAGTTTGTTGAGTGGAAAAAGGGTGAGTATGTCAAACTGGAAGCAAATGATGAATACTTTGGCGGCAGACCTTATCTTGATACAGTGACAGTCAAAACAATTCCTGATTCCAACGCGGCCGTGGCCCAGTTAAAAGCGGGAGACATTGATTTCTTCGTTGTGCCGGGCACAGATTTTGATACGGTTAAAACGTTTGGAAACGTAAAGGTTAAATCTGATCTTGGCTTAAACTACAGCTATATCGGCTGGAATGAGAAAAAAGAGCTTTTTAAGGACAAAAAAGTGCGTCAGGCATTGACATATGCTCTTGACAGACAGGCAATGGTGGATCAAGTGCTGAATGGAGACGGTAAGGTAGCAAATGTTCCTGAAAGTCCGCTGTCATGGAATTATCCGAAGTCTAAAGTGCCGACATTTGATTATAATCCGAAAAAAGCAAAGCAGCTGTTAAAAGAAGCCGGATGGGAAGATCATGACGGTGACGGCTACCTTGATAAAGACGGGAAAAAATTCTCTTTTGAAATTAAAACGAATCAAGGCAATAAAATTCGTGAAGATTTAGCGGTTGTCGTTCAGCAGCAATTAAAAGAAGTAGGAATTGAGGCAAAGCCGCGGATTGTTGAATTCAGTGCGTTAATTGAACAGACCAGTGCCCCTAATTGGGATTATGATGCTCTTCTTCTCGGATGGAGTCTTGCTACGTTCCCGGATCAGTTCTCCATCTTCCATTCAAGCCAATCTAAAAACGGGCTGAATAATATTTGGTACAAAAATCCGAAAGTCGATAAGCTGCTTGAAGAGGCGAAGTCAATTACTGACAGAAAAGAATACCAAAAGAAATATGAAGAGATATACAAATTGATTGCAGAAGATCAGCCGTACAGCTTCTTATTCTATTACAACTATCACAGAGCGATGCCGAATAATTTACAAGGCTATGTATTCCACCCTAAAAATGACTTATACAATATTGAAAAATGGTGGCTGGATCAAAAATAGCAGAAGCCCTTGAGAGGGAAGGAGTTTCCTTTCCTCTCTTATCCTATTTAAAAAGGGGACAAGAACATGGTTACATATATTTTACGGCGAACATTAATGTCCTTGCCGATTCTCTTAGGCATTACAATTTTGTCGTTTGCTATCATGAAAGCAGCGCCCGGAGATCCGATGTCGCTCATGATGGACCCTACAATCAGTCAAGCGGACAGGGCGAAATTCATTGAAAAATACGGGTTGAACGATCCGGAACCGGTTCAATATGTGAAATGGCTGGGGAATATGCTGAAAGGCGATTTCGGGACTTCTATTGTGAAGAAAGGCACCCCTGTTTCTGAACTTATCTTATCCCGCTTACCGAATACGATTGTGCTTATGCTTTTCTCAACCCTTGTCGCTCTTCTGATTTCTATTCCATTTGGTGTTTTGTCAGCGAAACGTCCTTATTCAAAATTGGATTACGGGATAACTGTTACTTCATTCTTGGGGCTTGCCATTCCGAATTTTTGGTTCGGTTTGATTTTAATTATGGTTTTATCTGTGAATCTTGGGTGGTTTCCCACTGGCGGAGTAAGCACTTTGAATGCGGACTTTAACATATTTGACCGTTTGCATCATTTGATTCTGCCTGCTTTTGTGCTCGCAACGGCAGACATGGCTGGAATAACGAGATACACAAGATCCAGTATGCTTGATGTGTTAAAACAGGATTATATACGCACGGCGCGTGCGAAAGGATTCAGAGATAATAAAGTGATTTTTAAACACGGTTTGCGAAACGGACTTCTTCCTGTCATCACTATTTTTGGTCTGATGATACCGTCTTTTATCGGGGGAGCGGTAGTTGTAGAACAGATTTTTACTTGGCCGGGTCTCGGCAAATTGTTTATTGATTCAGCCTTTTCACGAGATTATCCGGTTATCATGGCCATGACGGTCATTTCAGCTGTTTTGGTTGTAGTGGGGAATTTAATTGCAGACATCTTATATGCGTTGGCTGACCCCCGTATTGAATATTAACAAAGAGAGGTGAGAGGTCAAATGTTACAGCCAAATACCGGCACACCCCCCAGTGAAATAAAATTAAAAGAAAATATTCAATCCAAACCGGAAACAATGACTAAGATTTTTTTCGAAAAGTTCTTTCAAAACAAACTTGCTGTAATCGGAGCCGTTATATTAACCATCATCATTTTGTCAGCTTTATTCGCTTCGGTAATCGCTCCTTACTCTCCAGAGAGTCAATCTCTTATCAATCGTTTGAAGCCGCCGAGTTTAAAACATCTAATGGGAACTGATAAATTCGGAAGAGACATCTTTACGAGGGTTCTGTACGGGGCTCGCGTTTCCTTGCTTGTCGGATTCGCATCTGTGATCGGTGCGATTACAATCGGAACTGTTGTCGGAGCCGTTGCCGGTTATTTTAAGGGGATTGTCGATGCCGTTCTCATGAGAACTGTTGATATCGTATTATCCATACCTGATATATTTTTGCTTATTACACTTGTTACAATTTTTCAGCCAGGAATGGATAAATTAATTTTAATTTTCTCCCTTACAGGCTGGACAACAACAGCACGCCTTGTGCGGGGGGAGTTTTTATCGCTTCGTTCCAGAGAATTTGTACTGGCTGCAAAGACGATCGGTACAAAAAATCATCATATTATTTTTTCTCATATATTGCCTAATGCGCTTGGGCCGATTATTGTCTCGGCCACATTAAAGGTCGGAACGGTTATTTTAGCAGAATCTACATTGAGTTATCTCGGTTTCGGGATTCAGCCGCCGATCGCAAGCTGGGGCAATATGCTCCAGGATGCACAGAACTTTACGCTTATGATTCAGGCTTGGTGGTACCCGTTATTCCCGGGTTTGTTGATTCTTCTTACTGTATTGTGCTTCAACTTTGTCGGAGACGGTCTGCGTGACGCGCTTGATCCGAAAAATGTGAAATGATCTCCCGGACGGAACGGGAGATTTTTTTGTTGCGATGCCGGACGGAAATCCAGCCCCCTATTGCGGAAATCTCATATCGAAATGGAATAATTTATCTATCCCTTGCCTATACTGTGGACAACAGTTTTTATAAAGTGAGGGGTCGAATATGTTATTTCTTCATGATGTGTGGGTCAATTGGTTTGAAGGGGAAGAGAATGGCTACAATGTATGCCATTTTCACGAATGGCGGAAGGAAGACACGGTTGAGCTTTTGGATCAGACGCCGCTGCTCAGAGTGCCGTCGGTATTATTTCATTACATAGAAAACGACTTATCAGAGCTTCCGAAAGAGCTGCTGGAACAAGTGCATCAAAAGTCATATGTGCGAAAAAATCATGAACGGACGAAGCTTGAGTACTGTTTTGTCGTGACTGACGGAATCGGCATCATTGCCGTGGATACGATCGGGTATACCATTCCGGTCAGAAAGAGCCGCCTGATTCCGAGGCAGGAGCAGCTTGTTTATGAAATGGTAAAGGATGTAGAGCCGGAATCGTTTCAATTTGAGCCTGCACAATTGGAGTCTTCAAAGGAATATCACATTTTATCATTGGCGCCGGAGCATGTCAGAGGGCTGACGAGAAAAGAACGGCAGATCAAGCAGCTGATGTTTATGGCGCTTGACCAGCTGAAAGGGCTGAAAAACCGCGCGGAAATAGTGTATTGGTACACGGAATGGAATCCGCATATGTACGAGCAGATCAAACGGATGAGCTTCGAAGAGATTTGGGACATGCTTTATAATGAAACAATCGAAGGCTGGTCAGACAAGCATCTTGCGTTCTGTGAAAATTTGATTAAAGGGCAGCCGTTTTTCGAAAAGCTTTGGGAAATGGAACAGGAATCAAAAGTGAACTAAAAAAGAGGCGGGGATCATCCCGCCTCTTTTCTTTATCTTCTTTTCCGTCCGAGACCCATGGCGTTTTCCATTTTTTTCACCATTTTGCCGGCGGTTTTGTTTGCGCGCGCTGCCCCTTCGTCGAGAATGCGGTCAAGCTCGTCGCTTTCAATTAATTCACGATAGCGCTCTTGGATCGGTGACAAAGCGCCGATAACGACTTCGGCTAAATCGCTTTTGAATTCACCGTAGCCTTTGCCTTCATATTTCGCCTCTAATTCTTCAATTGATGTGTTTCCTAAAATAGAATAGATCGTCAAAAGGTTAGAAACACCCGGTTTATTTTCTTTATCATACTTTACAATGCCTTCCGAATCAGTCACGGCGCTCTTGATTTTCTTTTCGAGCTGTTTCGGCTCATCAAGCAGCGTGATGTATGCCTTTTGGTTCGGGTCTGATTTGCTCATTTTTTTGAGCGGATCAGCCAGTGACATGATGCGCGCGCCCGTTTCAGGGATTTTCACCTCAGGAATCGTGAAGATGTCATTGTATTTCTTATTGAAGCGCTCTGCCAGATTGCGGGTCAGTTCAAGGTGCTGTTTTTGGTCTTCTCCGACCGGAACAAGATCCGTGCCGTACAGTAAAATATCACCGGCCATCAGCGGCGGATATGTTAACAGCCCTGAGACGACGGCTTCTTTGCCTTTTGACTTATCTTTAAACTGCGTCATCCGCTCAAGCTCGCCGATATATGCGACACATTGGAGCATCCATCCCGCCTGGGCATGAGCGGGAACCTCTGACTGGATAAAGAGGGTCGCTTTCTCGGGGTCAAGTCCGACGGCCAGGTAAAGAGCCGCCAGATTGCGTATGTTCTTCCGCAGCTCAAGCCGATCCTGCGGAACCGTAATTGCATGCTGATCGACGATGCAGAAATATCCGTTGTAATCATGCTGCAAATCGACAAATTGTTTCATGGCGCCGATGTAGTTGCCGAGGGTAACGGAGCCGCTCGGCTGAATGCCTGAAAAAATCGTTTTCTTCATAGTTCTTACCTCATTTCTTAAAACATAATAAAAAAGCCCATTCTTCCCGTAGAAAAAAGGGACGAATGAACCGTGGTGCCACCCTGATTATTCCATTACAATGGAATCGCTCGAGACGTTGGTAACGGAGGCTGCTCCGGCTGGGCCTACTTTACGTTCGGTCAGCTGCTCAGAAGTCCATTCCACAGGGCCCGTTACCTGCTCCCAGCACCGCAGGCTCTCTTCAAACGGGTTGATATGTGTACTACTCTTCATCATAGCAATCACAACAAAATGTTCTTTGATTGATCTATTATAAATCAATTATAGCCAAATGTCATCAGAAGAATGCAAGCTTATTTCCAATTTGCTTAAAGGCTGAAAATCCGCAAAAAGAACTGAAAATGCCTAAAAGATAACGGATATCAACATTTCGTATAACGAATATTATATGTAAAAAGCAATATGAACTGGAAATTACAATAAAAATATTTAGTTAGGTCATGCTTTAAACTATAGAAGTGTATCACCTTTTTGGCAGAAAAACTGACCAAATTTAAATATTTTAAATTGAGAAAATAGTATTGCAATAAATTATTCATTTCATTATAATGAACTTGTTCACTCTATTGTTACAGCTTCTTTACATAAAATAATCAGAAAAGACGGAACACAATTAAAGTTTAGAAAAATATTACGTTATTTTGTCTGATATTTCTGAGTATTTAGTAGTAAAGGCTGAAAATTTGATTAGGGGGTTAGTGCATGAAAAAGCGTTGGTCTATTGTAGGTTTGATGCTTATCTTCTCGCTTGTGTTAAGTGCGTGCGGCGGATTCAGCGGCGGATCAGGCGACGGTAAAAAAGACACCAAAGGACAGACTACACTTAATATCAATATTAAAACTGAGCCGTTTTCAATGCATCCGGGATTAGCGAATGATTCCGTTTCAGGAGGCGTAATCCGCCAGATTTATGAAGGATTGACACGCGTAAACTCCAAAGGTGAGCCTGAAGAAGGAATGGCATCTAAAATTGAAACAAGCAAAGACGGAAAGACCTATACATTTACGATTCGTGATGGTGCGAAATGGTCTAACGGCGATCCCGTGACTGCGCAGGATTTTGAATATGCATGGAAATGGGTGCTTGACCCGAACAACGAATCACAATACGCTTATCAGCTCTACTACATCAAAGGCGCTGAAGCCGCCAATACAGGAAAAGGCAAGCTTGATGACGTAGGCGTAAAAGCCGTAAATGACAAAACATTAAAGGTGGAACTGAACAACCCGACACCTTACTTCCTGCAATTAACTTCATTCTATACGTATATGCCGATCAACAAGAAAATTGCTGAAAAACATAAAAACTGGAACACAAACGCAGGTGAAAATTACGTGTCAAACGGCCCGTTCAAAATGACAGCCTGGAAACACAGCGGTTCCATCACGCTTGAAAAGAACGATCAATATTGGGATAAAGACGCTGTGAAATTGAAGAAAATCAACATGGTGATGATTAACAATGACAACACCGAACTGAAAAAATTCCAGGCGGGTGAGCTTGACTGGGCAGGAATGCCGCTCGGCCAGCTTCCGACCGAATCTCTGCCGACTTTGAAAAAGGATGGATCGCTCCATGTTGAACCGATCGCAGGTGTGTATTGGTACAAATTCAACACAGAAGCGAAACCGCTGAACAATGTGAACATCCGTAAAGCCCTTGCTTATGCGATCGACCGCTCATCTATCGTGAAAAATGTGACGCAGGGGGAACAAATCCCGGCCATGGCTGCAGTGCCGCCGTCAATGAAGGGATTCGAGGATAACAAAAAAGGCTATTTCAAAGACAATGACGTCAAAACAGCTAAAGAATACTTAAATAAAGGACTGAAAGAATTAGGTATCAAGAGCGTCTCTGACCTTCCGGCAATCAAATTGTCCTACAATACGAATGATGCGCATGCGAAAATAGCGCAGGCCGTACAGGAAATGTGGAAAAAGAACTTAGGTGTCAAGGCTGAGCTTGATAATTCCGAATGGAATGTGTACATCGATAAGCTGCACAGCCAAGATTATCAGGTCGGGCGTATGGCCTGGTTAGGCGACTTTAATGATGCAATTAACTTCCTTGAAGCATATCGCGATAAAGATGGGGGAAACAATGATACAGGATGGGAAGACCCTGAGTTTAAAAAGCTGCTGAACCAATCTCAGCTTGAAACGGATCCGGATAAACGTATCGAAGAGCTGAAAAAAGCAGAAAAAATCTTTATGGACGCAATGCCGGTCGCGCCAGTTTACTTCTATACAGATACTTGGGTGCAGGATAAAAACCTCAAAAATGTAATCTTGACCGGAACAGGTGACGTTTTCTTCAGAAACGCTTCTTTTGAATAACAGGCGGTTCTGAAAACAAAAGACCCAAGGTATATGGGGAGGATGTCCCCGTATACCTTTCTTGCTTATTAAGTTTAAAATGGTAAAAAATATGGAGGTGTTCACCTTGCTGAAATACATCGGTAAACGATTCATTTACATGATCATCACGCTGTTTGTGATTGTCACCGCCACTTTCTTCTTAATGCAGGCAGCCCCGGGCGGACCATTTTCCGGCGAAAGAAAGCTGACGCCTGAAATTGAAGCAAACTTAAACGAACACTATGGTCTGGACAAGCCTCTTTTCGTTCAATATGTCAGCTACTTAAAATCTGTAGCGATGTGGGACTTTGGGCCTTCTTTTAAATATAAAGGCCAAAGTGTTAATGATTTAATCAATTCCGGCTTCCCCGTCTCATTCACTCTCGGTGCAGAAGCAATTCTCCTCGCATTAGCGTTTGGTGTGCTTTTCGGGGTGCTGGCTGCCCTGTACCATAATAAATGGCAGGATTATACCATTGCGATTTTAACGATCTTTGGGATCTCAGTTCCGAGTTTTATATTGGCGACGATTTTGCAATATATTTTCTCCATTAAATTAGAACTGTTCCCGGTCGCGGGGTGGGAATCCTGGGCATACACCTTTCTGCCCTCCATTGCGCTCGCTTCCATGCCGATGGCGTTTATCGCCAGACTCTCCCGTTCAAGCATGATTGAAGTGTTAAACAGCGATTACATACGGACTGCAAAAGCAAAAGGCCTTTCCCGGCCGTCAGTCACCGTGCGCCATGCGCTTCGAAATGCGCTTTTGCCCGTCGTGACATATATGGGACCGATGGCGGCGTCCATTTTAACGGGAAGTTTCATCATTGAATCGATTTTCGGAATTCCCGGTTTAGGCGCGCATTTTGTAAACAGCATTACAAACCGTGATTATACGGTCATTATGGGAGTTACCGTGTTCTTCAGCGTGATCCTGCTTTTATGCGTATTGATTGTAGATGTGCTGTACGGATTAATCGATCCGAGAATCAAGCTTTCTAAAGCAAAGAAAGGAGCCTAGACCATGCAGAACATTCCTAAAAATATGTTTGAACCAGCTTCAGCTAATGCCGGCGATGCCGAAAAAATAAGTAAAAAAAGCCTTTCCCTCTGGAAAGACGCCATGCTCCGCTTCCGCAGCAATAAGCTTGCGATGGTCGGGTTGGTACTGATCGTTCTTATTATTCTTATGGCGATTTTTGCACCTGTTTTTTCAAAATATGATTATGCGACTACCAATCTATTAAATGCTGATAAAGCGCCGTCGAAAGATCATTGGTTCGGCACCGACGACCTTGGAAGGGACATATTTGTCCGGACATGGGTGGGCGCGCGGATTTCGATCTTTATCGGAGTCGCAGCTGCCGTGCTTGATTTATTAATCGGCGTAATCTGGGGCAGTATTTCCGGATTCCGCGGCGGACGCACAGATGAAGTGATGATGCGCATCGCCGACATTCTGTGGGCTGTTCCTTCATTATTAATGGTGATTTTGCTGATGGTTGTTCTGCCGAAAGGGTTGCTGACCATTATCGTCGCCATGACGATCACGGGCTGGATCAATATGGCGAGAATCGTCCGCGGACAGGTGCTGCAATTAAAGAATCAGGAGTATGTGCTTGCTTCACAGACACTCGGTGCCAAAACCGGCCGGCTTTTGTTTAAGCATATCGTCCCGAATGCGATGGGATCTATACTTGTAACGATGACGCTCACGGTTCCGACGGCGATTTTTACAGAAGCATTTTTAAGTTATTTGGGGCTTGGCGTACCTGCACCGCTTGCGAGCTGGGGGACGATGGCCTCAGACGGATTGCCTGCATTAACCTATTACCCTTGGCGTCTGTTCTTCCCTGCAGGATTTATCTGCCTGGCAATGTTCGGCTTTAACGTTGTCGGCGACGGGTTAAGAGACGCGCTGGATCCTAAGTTACGCAAATAAGGAGTGATATGAGTGACACGCTTGCTAGAAGTAAAAGACTTAGCCATTTCATTTAAAACATACGGCGGAGAGGTACAGGCAATCCGCGGCGTGAATTTCCATTTGAATAAAGGAGAGACGCTGGCGATCGTAGGGGAGTCAGGTTCCGGAAAAAGTGTGACATCTCAGGCGATAATGAAGTTGATTCCGATGCCTCCGGGCTATTTCAAAAGAGGACAGATTCTTTTTGACGGGCGCGATATCGTGCCGATGTCCGAAAAAGAAATGCAGGCCATCAGGGGAAGGGACATCGGAATGATTTTCCAAGATCCGATGACCTCTTTGAACCCGACGATGAAAGTCGGAAAACAAATTATGGAAGTGCTTTTCAAACATGAAAAAATCTCAAAAGAAGCTGCGAAAAAACGCGCCATAGAGCTGCTTGATCTCGTCGGCATCCCGATGCCTGAAAAACGGATCGGCCAATTCCCGCACGAATTTTCAGGCGGTATGAGACAGCGCGTCGTCATCGCGATGGCGCTCGCGGCAAATCCGAAGCTGTTAATTGCCGATGAACCGACAACAGCGCTTGATGTGACGATTCAGGCGCAAATCCTTGAGCTGATGAAAGATCTGCAAAAGAAAATTGATACGTCTATCATTTTCATCACGCATGATCTCGGCGTTGTCGCCAATGTCGCCGATCGGGTCGCCGTCATGTACGCGGGTCAGGTGGTTGAATCGGGCACGGTGGATGAAATCTTTTATGATCCGCGCCATCCGTATACGTGGGGGCTGCTTGCCTCAATGCCGAGTCTGGACAGCACAGATCAGGAAAAACTGACGGCCATTCCGGGCACGCCGCCTGATCTCACAAACCCTCCGATAGGGGACGCATTTGCGCTCCGCAGCTCGTATGCGATGAAAATTGACTTTGAACAGGAACCGCCGATGTATAAAGTGTCCGACACGCATTTTGTAAAATCATGGCTTCTGCATCCTGATGCGCCTAAGGTCGAGCCGCCAGAAGCGGTGAAGGCTAAAATCCGTCAGCTGCCGAATACGTATCAGCAGCCTGTTTTAATGAAGGAAGGTGAAAAAAATGACTGAGAAACTGCTTGAAATCAAACATTTACAACAGCATTTTTTTACGCCGAAAGGAACGGTAAAAGCCGTAGATGATTTATCATTTGATATTTATAAAGGCGAAACGCTCGGCCTTGTCGGAGAATCGGGCTGCGGTAAATCAACGACGGGCCGCAGTATTATCCGGCTGTATGAGGCAACCGGCGGGGAAGTTCTCTTTAACGGGGAAAATGTCCACGGGAAAAAATCCCGCAAGAAACTGCTGGAGTTTAACCGGAAAATGCAGATGATTTTTCAGGATCCGTACGCTTCGTTAAATCCGAGAATGACAGTCGCCGACATTATTGCCGAGGGAATAGATATTCATCGCCTGGCCAAAACGAAAAAAGAGCGGATGCAGCGGGTTCACGAACTGCTGGAAACGGTCGGTTTAAATAAAGAGCACGCCAACCGCTATCCGCATGAATTTTCGGGCGGGCAGCGCCAGCGTATCGGAATCGCCAGAGCATTGGCGGTTGATCCGGAGTTTATCATTGCGGACGAACCGATTTCGGCGCTTGACGTTTCCATTCAGGCGCAGGTCGTCAATTTAATGAAAGAATTGCAGCAAGAAAAAGGGCTCACTTATCTGTTTATCGCCCATGATTTATCAATGGTCAAATACATCAGCGACCGCATCGGCGTCATGTATTTCGGGAAGCTGGTGGAGCTTGCGCCGGCGGATGAGCTTTACGAAAATCCGCTTCACCCTTACACGAAATCATTGCTGTCCGCTATCCCGCTTCCTGATCCGGACTATGAAAGAAATCGCGTGCGAAAGAAATATGATCCGTCAATTCATCAGCTCCAAGACGGAGAAAAGATGGAATTTCGCGAAGTGAAACCGGGACATTTTGTCATGTGCACAGAAGCTGAATTTAAAACCTATCTATAAAAGCCGCATCCTTCAAGACTCAGTCTTGGAGGATTTTTTTTTCGCGCACATCCAAGTTTATTCAGTCTGCTCCCGTTTTCCTATAATGGAAAAAAAGGGGGAGATCAGTATGAAAACCATTTTATGCGCCTTTGCGGCGGGACTGTTTTTCAGTGCAGCCGCTTATCCGGCACAGGCGGCTGTAAAAGAAGAGCAGCCGCTTGTAAAAATAGCGCTGACTGAAAAAGAGCTGCCAAAAGCAAATGAGAGGTTTGCTTATCCGTCAGGACTGCATTTTACACGTCCTGATAAGGTCCGGGGCATTTACGTCACAGGACATTCAGCGGGTGGGAGCAAATTCGGGGAGCTGACAGACTTTGTGGACAAATCGAAGCTCAACACAATGGTGATTGATGTGAAGGACGACAACGGAAATCTTACCTTTAAACCGGACGGTCATTCTGAGTATGACAAAATCGCCAAACCGTACATCAAAGACCCAAAAAAGATGATGAAAAAGCTGGAGGAAAAAAAGATCTATCCGATCGCGCGTATTGTCGTATTTAAAGACAGCGAACTCGCGAACGAAAAGCCGGAGTGGTCCTTTAAAGAAAAAAACGGAAGCGTCTGGAAAAACGGCCGCGGAGAATCGTTCGTCAATCCGTTTATGAAAGAGGTATGGGATTATAATGTAAAGATTGCAAAACAAGCTGCGAAGATGGGCTTTCAGGAAATTCAGTTTGATTATGTCCGTTTTCCTGAAGGATTTGAAAAACGTGATGGCGAACTGACATACGGACACGGCGATTACGGAAAAACAGCAGACAGCAATGTGCAAAAACGCGTTCATGCCGTCACCGATTTTGTCGGATATGCGAAGAGAAAACTCAAGCCGTATGGCGCAAATGTGTCGGTTGATATTTTTGGCTATTCTGCGACACTGCCGGAGGCGCCTGGGATCGGCCAGAATTTCAGCAAAATTTCAGAACAGGTCGATGTCATTTCATCTATGATTTATCCGAGCCATTGGACAAGCTATTTCGGCATTGATAAACCGGATTTTGAGCCTTACAATGTCGTCAAAGAATACGCGAAGGTGGAAAATAACAAACTGTCTAAACTGAAACACCCGCCTGTGTCGCGCCCGTGGCTTCAGGACTTCACGGCTTCTTATCTTGGCAGCGGAAATTATCAAAAGTACGGGAAAAGCCAGGTGGAAGACCAGATTAAAGCGCTGCATGATGAAGGAATTGACGAATTTTTATTATGGGATGCGGCAAACCGTTATACAAAAAATGTCGATTACACACCATTTTAAAAAAATTGAAACCATGTCAAAGGGTCACACGTCTTAATAGATGTAAGATTGTTTAAACAATCGGAAATGGGGTATATCTAAAAGTGTGAAGACAACGAACCCATAAGGAGCAAATGAATGAACTGGTACGAAAAGCTGAGTGAATATTTTCCGATTGAAGAAATGAAATCAAAAGCGCATATGGAAGCTCTGTTAAAGGAGCGAAGCGATGTTTATCATAAAGAAGAAGGACAGTACTACGTGCTGATGTATGCGGAATTTGACTCTTTCATCTTTATTGATTACCTGTTTGTGTCGAAGAAATCCAGAGGACAAGGTCTCGGAAGCAAGCTGATCGGCAGGCTGAAAAAGAAAAACAAACCGATTCTTCTTGAAGTGGAGCCTGTTGATGAGGATGACACGGACACACAGAAGCGCTTGCGTTTTTATCAAAGAGAGCATTTCAAGCACGCGCAGTCAATCGGGTATCGGCGCCGGTCATTGGCTACGAATGAAGTGAACAAAATGGAGATTCTGTACTGGTCGCCTAAGACGGAGTCAGAAGAAGAAATGTTTGAAGCGATGAAACAGACATATGAAAACATTCACACTTATAAAGATGAAAAATGGTACGGAGAATCATACGAAAAAACGGATGAAGTTCTCAAAGTCATTGAGGAGAACAAACGAAAAAACATTTTCGATCAGCTGAGCTAATTGAGAATGGGAAATAATCCGAAAACGTAAATTTGCCGGATTGACACATTTTTTTCTCAGGAGACTGTTCATACTTACTTTTTTATAGTATAATACCTATAAAGATTCCTTTTTTAAAGTCATTTCAATTTGAGAATACAAACATGTTCATCCTACTAATTAGAGGAGTGAAGATTAATGGTTACATTATACACATCACCTAGCTGTACGTCATGCAGAAAAGCAAGAGCTTGGCTTGAGGAGCACGAGATTCCGTTTGAAGAAAGAAACATTTTCTCTGAGCCGTTATCAATTGATGAGATCAAGCAGATTCTGCGTATGACTGAAGACGGTACGGATGAAATTATCTCTACCCGTTCTAAAGTATTCCAGAAACTGAACGTAAATGTTGAATCAATGCCGCTTCAAGACTTGTACACTTTGATCAATGAGCATCCGGGACTGCTCCGCCGTCCGATCATCATTGATGAAAAACGTCTGCAAGTCGGCTATAACGAAGATGAAATCAGACGATTCCTGCCTAGAAAAGTACGTTCTTTCCAATTAAGAGAAGCACAGCGTCTGGCTAACTGATATAAGCTTACGATAAGCATGGAAAAAGCCCAAAACCGTCGGCGGTTTGGGCTTTTTATTATTTTTCAGTCTGCTGATAAATCATACTGGCGAGGATGACAAAAGCGACGGTCAAAATCGGCAGCATCATCTGTATAGTGCCGTGTTCCGCCATGAAGAAAGACAGCTTGCTGTCCCCGGCAATCATTTCACCGCCGGTAAATGCGAGAAGGCCGCTTCCGGCGTACATCAGTAAAGGCATTTTCTCCATAGCGGCATGAACGAGCTTGCTGCCCCAAATGATAATCGGCACCGAGATGAAAAGCCCTATCACTACAAGCGTCAGCTCACCGTGAGAAGCGCCGGCTACTGCGATGACATTGTCAAGAGACATAAAGATATCAGCCAAAACAATTGTGCGGATGGCTTTCCAAAGGGAAGAACTGCTTTTCACATGCTGCGCATCTTTCTTCTCAATCAGAAGCTGATAGCCGAGATACAATAAAAATACCCCGCCTGCGCATTGTAAAAAAGGAACATTCAATAAATAGACCGCGGCGCTCGTCAGCACGATTCTCAAGACGACTGCGATAAACGTTCCGAAGAGGATCGCTTGCTGTCTTTGTTTATGCGCCAGATTCCGGCTGGCCATCGCGATGACGACAGCATTGTCACCGCCGAGAATGAGATCAATTCCGATAATGAGCAGAAGGGACAGCAGGTAATCGTGCGGCATGGTAACACCTCGCTTATAGATCGGTTGCTTGTACAGCTAATATATGAAGCAGTGCGCCATTTATGATGGGAACCGGGAGAAAGCCTGTTTTTCGGCGTGAAAATGCATTTTTATTTCTTTTATAACTGTTTTATCATAAAATAGAAATATACAGAATTTGTGCTGTCTTCTATAAGGTTAAGATGTGGACGGAATGGGTAAAGTGTAGTAAAGTACTATTCATCGGGAGCTTAGATGTCCCTTCAACATCTTATAAAGAAGGGAAGGTTGGCAAAATGGAAATAGAAAGAATTAACGAGCATACTGTAAAATTTTATATGTCTTATGGTGATATTGAAGATCGCGGTTTTGACAGAGAAGAAATCTGGTACAATCGCGAGCGCAGTGAAGAACTGTTCTGGGAAGTCATGGATGAAGTTCATGATGAAGAGGAATTCGCTGTCGAGGGTCCTCTTTGGATTCAGGTTCAGGCATTGGACAAAGGACTGGAAATAATCGTAACAAAAGCCCAGCTTTCCAAGGACGGACAAAAACTCGAACTGCCGATCCCGGAAGATAAAAAACAAGAGCCGGCAGATGAAAATCTCGATGCTTTACTTGATGATTTCCAGAAAGAAGAGCAGGCCGAGAGCCGGGAAGATAAGGAGCAAAAGCTTCAGTTCACTTTGCGGTTCGATGATTTTGAGGATCTCATCTTACTATCAAAATTGAATCTTAACGGAATTAAAACGACCCTGTATTCGTTTGAAAACCGATATTATTTATATGCAGATTTTTATGAGCAAACTGATGAAGAGGTTGAAAATCAGCTAAGCATCCTGTTGGAGTACGCGCACGAATCGTCAGTCAGCATTCACCGTCTTGAAGAATACGGAAAATTGGTGATCGCTGATCATGCGTTATATACGATAAAAAAACACTTTGCATCATAACAAACCGATTTCTCTCAGCAGAAATCGGTTTTTTTTGTTTTCAATGACATGATAAACGGCTGAAAACCCTATAACAGCGCTCACCCGCAAACAGGATTATGCCTTCTTTCTGCTGAATATAACAAGATTCAGGAAAGGAGAAGATGCAACATGTTCAGTGCTGTGAATACCGGCGGCCGGCTCATTCAGCTGGCCGGAAGCTATTCAAAGGAAAAGGCGGCGGAACTGAGAAAAAAGCGCTGGTTCTGCCCCGTGTGTAAAAGTGAGCTTGATATTAAACTTGGACGGGAGAAACTGCCGCACTTCGCCCATAAAAAAAGCAGGCTGTGTCCGGGAGAATCCGAGCCTGAAAGCGAATACCATCTGGAAGGAAAAAGACAGCTTTTTCTCTGGCTTAAGGCACAAGGGTGCACCGTCAGCCTGGAGCCGTATCTGACTTCTGCAGGTCAGCGGCCTGACTTGACGGCTGAAAACGGAAAAGAGAGGCTGGCTATTGAATTTCAATGTGCGAACCTTTCGGCAGACTCTTTAAAGAGCCGGACGGCAGGCCTGAAAAACGCCGGATACCGGCCGGTCTGGATCATCGGGGCAAAACGCCTGAAACGGCTGGCTGCGCATTTTTTCCGGCTTTCTGCATATCACTGGCAGTTCTTTGAAGCTAATTCATTTTCATTCTTGATGTTTTACTGCCCCGACGCCCGCTCCTTTTACAAACTGCATTCCATCACCCCGTTTTACACCGGCTATTCTTATGCCGGCTTAACCACGATCCCTCTTCACAAAGCAAACCTGAAAGACATTTGTCATCCGGAAGGGCGGCACAGCGTCAAACTTTCCTCTTGGAGACGCGCCGTAGCCGGATTCCGCACAAAAAGCGGCCGGTTTTTATCTGAGGATGCCGGTCTCATCCGGCGGCTTTTTTACGAGAGACACCAGGTTGCATTTCCTTTTCTGCCTTCTGAAGTGTTTATTCCCGTTTCAGCGGGATTTGTGTTTGCAAGTCCCGTTTTCG
Organism: Bacillus siamensis KCTC 13613; assembly: GCF_000262045.1. Taxonomy (GTDB): domain Bacteria; phylum Bacillota; class Bacilli; order Bacillales; family Bacillaceae; genus Bacillus; species Bacillus siamensis. The sequence goes on along the minus strand of NZ_AJVF01000040.1, from coordinate 33,788 downwards.
TGTGGCAGGGCCATTTATACTTGCGGCTTGCGGAGCTTTTTGAAAAAGGAGCACCGATCCGGTTATCCGGCATGATTCAAGATGTACGGCATAACATCCGCCGTCAGGAAATCCGGATGCGGTACGATTCTCACGAACATCTCATCGGAATGGCGGTAAAACAATATGCGGATTTCTTATGCTTGCAGGATTTTTTAAGGGAAACTGAGAATGAAGTATATATGCCCTCATCTCAACAGAAGCGCCCTCAAACGGCTGAAGAGCTGCGTCAGCGGGATCAGCTCTTTTTTGGAGAATGAGAATGCTTGATTTCGTTCACCCTAACGTCAAGGTGGTGGCTGAATGTGAAGGGCGTACGGGCATTTTGTTTTCGTTTTTTCACTGGATTATTGGTATGCTTGGTCTTATATGCCGCATATGATTTGACAAAAGGCAGTGAAAAGCCGGAAGATAATCACAACACAAGTTTTTGGAGAAACAATCGTTTTTTCAATTGGCTTGAAGTAAAGAAAACGAGGGGGATCACCATGACTGAGGAAAATAAAGCAGCACAGCTGCCTGACAGAAGTGAAGTAAAGGCAGAGCATACATGGAGACTAGAGGATATTTTTCCTAGTGATGAGGCCTGGAATAAAGAATTTCAAGCGGTTAAAGAATTAATTCCGAATTTATCTTCCTTTAAAGGCACGCTTGCTCATTCAGCCGATAATTTATACGCGGCGCTTACCGCACAGGATGAAGTGACGAGCCGTTTGGGGAAACTTTATGCATACGCGCATATGCGTTCAGACCAGGATACGGGAAATTCTTTCTACCAAGGGCTGAACGACAAAGCCGCAAGTCTGTATTCTCAGGCTGCCAGTGCGACTGCTTATATTGAACCGGAAATTCTGGCGATTCAGGAGGACAAGCTGCATCAATTTATTCTGGAAAAAGAAGAGCTGAAGCTTTACTCCCATGCAATTGAAGAAATTACAAAACAGCGTCCGCACGTGCTGAGTGAAAGAGAAGAGGCCCTGCTTGCGGAAGCGTCAGAAGCGCTGTCTTCGCCTTCCAACACATTCAGTGTGTTAAATAACGCCGATATTACGTTTCCGTCAATTAAAGATGAAGACGGCAAGGAAACTCAAATCACACACGGCAACTTTATTAATTTTCTGGAAAGCAGCGACCGGGAAGTCCGTAAAAACGCCTTTAAAGCCGTATATAAAACATACGGACAGTATAAAAACACGATGGCGACTACACTCAGCGGCACTGTGAAAAAAGACAATTTCTACGCCCGCGTGAAAAAATACAAATCAGCACGGGAAGCGGCTTTATCCAATAACAGCATCCCTGAAGAAGTTTATGATAACCTGATCAAAACGATCAATAAACACCTTCCGTTATTACACCGTTACATTGATTTGCGGAAAAAGGTGCTCGGCCTTGATGAAGTCCATATTTATGACCTGTACACACCGCTTGTAAAAGATTCGGGAATGAAGGTCACATATGAGGAAGCAAAAGATTATATGCTCAAAGGGCTTGCTCCGTTAGGCGAGGAATACGCGTCTATTTTAAAAGAAGGACTTGAAAACCGCTGGGTCGATGTATACGAAAACAAAGGAAAACGCAGCGGTGCTTATTCTTCCGGTACATACGGCACGAATCCGTACATCTTGATGAACTGGCATGACAATGTCAACAATCTGTTTACGCTCGTTCACGAGTTCGGCCATTCCGTGCACAGCTACTATACGAGAAAATATCAGCCGTATCCGTACGGAAACTACAGCATTTTTGTCGCTGAAGTCGCCTCTACGACCAATGAAGCGCTGCTTGGTGAATACATGCTGAACAGCTTAAAAGATGAAAAACAGCGTCTGTACCTGCTCAATCACATGCTTGAAGGTTTCAGAGGCACAGTCTTCAGACAGACGATGTTCGCTGAATTTGAGCATCTGATTCATACGAAAGCGCAAGAAGGCGAGCCACTGACGCCTGAACTGCTGAGCAAGCTTTATTATGATCTCAATAAAAAGTATTTCGGAGACAACATGGTGATTGATAAAGAAATCAGCCTGGAATGGTCAAGAATTCCGCATTTCTATTACAATTATTATGTGTATCAATATGCGACAGGCTACAGTGCGGCCCAAGCGCTGAGCAGCCAGATCTTAAAAGAAGGAAAGCCTGCGGTTGAGCGTTATACCGAATTCTTAAAAGCGGGAAGCTCAGAATACCCGATCGACATACTGAAAAAAGCGGGAGTCGATATGACATCGCCTGAACCGATCGAGGCGGCCTGCAAAATGTTTGAAGAGAAACTGAATGAAATGGAAGAGCTCCTTTCGAAAGTGAACCCTTCATAATAGAAAAAGCCTGTGCAGAAGATGCGCAGGCTTTTTAAAATCCTTTAAACGTTTTTCGGTGATTCAGCCGGTACAGGGCAAACAATATCGACAGAAACAGCAGGGGAGATGTGATGTAAATCGGCAGCATGTGCATCATGGCCAGCAGATTTAAAAAGAAGAAAAACACAATCATTCCGATGGTCAATACGGTCCGAAGCATGTATGTCCCTCCTTGTTTACATTGATATATTCTATGAAAACAAGCAGTCAGTTATGTTTTGTGACAAAAATATGAACATTAAGCTTATGGGTTGTCAAAACTCGACAAGATTTGATATGATAAGGATGTGAAATTGATCACAAACAAACATTACCCCTTTGTTTGACCGTGAAAAATTTCTCCCATCCCCTTTGTTGTCGTTAAGACATATGAAACCGCGCTTATCCCGGCGCGGTTTCTTTATTTGCACAAAAAAAGCCGGCTCCGTAAGGAATCAGCTTTTTTTAATGATCGCAGCAGGTAACATCCTCTTTGGTTCCGGTTAAGGATTTCCAAAACAGACCGTGCTTTGCATCCACTCTGGCGACCTTTTTGGCGAACGCCAGTTTTTTCATTTCTTTTTCAACTTCCTCAAGGCTTAAATCATAAACAAGTGCAATTTCTTTCGATGCGACAAATCGGAAATATTCAATGAAACATTCCAAAGGCGGCGTTTCAGAAGGCTTCGGTTCATCGCCGAGCATTTCGAATAAGATGTCTTCGTATACTTCATAAGAATAGTTGCCGGGCACTTTCAGCCCTTCGTCATCATGCAGGCTGTTAAAGAACGTCAATGTCGGATTAACGGTGACGTCCATTTCCGCGGCGATTTTCATATCGCACTGCAGCGCTTTTACCGCGCTTTGTGAATGGAGATCGCGTTTAAATTCTTCGACATCCAATTTCGTCTTTTTGGCAATCTCTAAAAGAACGTCTTCATCTGTAATATTCTGCTTTGAGACAAACAGGCTTTCCTGCATGTTGCGGAGAAACAGGATGCCGGCCTTTCTTCCCTGCAGTTCGGCCGCTTTTAAAGCGAGTGCCGCCAGATAAGGTGATGAAAGGGGCTGATCCTGCTCAAGCCAAAGGCTTCCGTCACACGGCATCCCGGAACGGTTCGCGATTTTTTCCCAAGCTTCGGCAAGAAGGTGTTTTTTACGCTTTTGCTTATTCAGTGATGTGATGCTCGCGGAAACAATGATCCGCAGCGTAAAAAAACGTCCGTATCGGATTTTTAATTTTTTTATGGCGGGCTCCAGCGACCAGCATTCAGGACATAAAGGGTCGACAAACATGTAAATTTCCAGCGGTTTTTTTGGATGTCCGTGGCAATGGGCGAAGTATTGCTCATGCTGATAATTCGTCAATATGATCGATCCTCCGCTTCCGACTGGTTTACCATATGTCTGGCCGTTAATTCCAGACGCCCGTACAGAAATTCACGAATATCGCCCTCTAGCCCGACATGATCCATCGCTCTGCTCATACAGCTCAGCCACGCATCAGCCCTTTCTGCCGTAATCGGAAAGGGAAGATGCCTTGCTCTGAGCATGGGATGGCCATGTTCTTCAGTATAGAGGGGAGGCCCGCCTAAATACTGGGTTAAAAATTGCTTTTGTTTTCTGGCCGTTTCAGTCAAATCACTTGGGAATATCGGCTTCAGCAAGGGATGAGACGAGACACGCTCATAAAAAGTATCAACAAGTTGCGATAGAAGTTCCTCTCCAATCGCTTCATATGGTGCGTTAAACGATTGTCCCATGTTGACTACTCCTTTTATATGGCTAATAGGAATCATAATTCCTATTGCGAAATTATCTTTCAGTTTTACTATCTTCAGTTACTGTATATTTTAGCAATAACATTTTATTTCTACAAACAAAGTGCCTTTCTGTCAGGCGCTTGTATTTCATATCATATCACATCGACTTCATTCATGTGTAAGATTTACTCCGCAAAAAAACCAGAGAAGGAAGCCTCTCTGGTTTACGCGTAATACTGCTGGGTGATGTTTTTGACATATTGCTGTGTTTCTTTAAACGGCGGAATGCCTCCGTACTGATCTACGTTGCCGGGGCCTGCGTTGTAGGCGGCTAACGCCAGAGACACATTTCCGTCGTATTTTGTGAGCATCTGCTTTAAGTATTTCGTCCCGCCGTCAGCGTTCTGGACGGGATCAAGCGGGTTTGACACCCCGAGTGATTCAGCCGTGGAAGGCATGAGCTGCATCAGTCCCATCGCCCCCGCACCGCTGACCGCTTTCGGATTAAAGCCTGATTCCTGTTTAATAACCGCACGGATCAGCTTTTCGTCGACTCCGTATTTTTCGGCAGCTTTTTGAATGGCACTGTCTATTGAAAAGTTTCCGGTGCTGATGTCAGAAGCTGTATGCGCAGGTTTTATGACGGAAGAAGCGGTCTGTGAAGCGGCCGCGGGACTGACTGAAACCGGAATTCTCGGTGAATATGAAGTATGATCGGTCCGTACCCCGTTTAAAATTCCCGCTTCCGGTTGCTGCCGGACGGCTGTGCCCGTATATTGGCTGAGCAGCGCGCTGAAATTTGCAAGCGGGCTTTCTGCAGATTGTCCGCTTGAAGCGGTGCTTGTATTAGACATTGATTGCAGCGCCATTGATTGAAGCTGGAGAAGGGCCGCCCAATTCGTTATATTCACTGTGTCATTCCACCTTTTTTTGTTTCTGTTCATAAAAACGCTGGATTTTATTTTTAGTGACCCGCTGAGGGATGCCGAATTGCTTGAGCAATTGTTCAAACGCCCGTTTTCCTTCGTCCCAGTCAGCAGCCTCGAATTCCAATTCAAAGTCTTCTTTCTCTAAATATCGGCTGTGATCTAAAATGATTAAGCCTTTTTCTGATTCTTTTTCCGCGCGTTCAGTCGACAGCGTTCCGAAGTAACAAATGGCTTCTGAATGGATGCCGAGACCGTCCAGCTGCCGTTTTACAGGGCCTTCGGGGATCTTGAAGCTGTCAAGGTCAGGCTGTTTTGCAAGCTCTTGGTGCGTTTCCAGCAGACCGACCGCGGCAGGCTCTTTTAAAGTCAGGATGAACGCGCCGTTTTTTTCACGGATGCGGAGGGCTGATTTTTTTTGTTTCAGAGAAAAATCTTTTGTATCGAAGTAATGATTGATTTGCTGCTTAAAATCATGTTTTTTCATGCCGAGTGCTTCACTCAGCTTCTGAAATTCTGATTTTGTCAGCAGATTTTTGAATTCAATTTCTATTTCTTGGGTCATGACAGTCTTCCTTTCAGGACGAAAAATTGTATAATTCCCATTATCTCTTTAGAGGTTACGTTTATCAATATCGACCTTGATATGATAAAATAAATGCTGTACTTTGTTAAAAAAGGAGAACATTATGCAAAAGAGAATTGAAATTCAAAATGCATCATTAACAGAAGACGTGCTCCGCCTGAAGTGCGGAGAGGACTTAAGCGGAGCGGAACGCAAAGCCTCAGGTCAAATGCTTGTTGATTCCGATCACTTTGCTTTTGTATACATACTTGAAACAGCTGACTCTTTTGAATATGTCATTATAAAAGAACATGTATGGCCGGATCTGAAAGAGGCCTTTGACAAAAGAAAACCGGCGGTGCTGGAGGCCGGCGGCAAAACGGTAGAACTTTCAGGGCTGCATGAAGAACTCGATTATCTTATTGAAAATATTAAAGATAATGCAAACTACGGAGATATGGAAGAAAAAGTGAAAAGCGTATTTCTTTAGAACAGGTTCGGAATTGGGGGATGTACGATGGATGACAAACAATGGGAGCAATTTCTAGCGCCATACCGCCAGGCTGTTGAGGAATTAAAGGTGAAGCTGAAAGGCGTCAGAACCCTTTATGAGTATGAAGATGACCACTCACCGATTGAGTTTGTGACAGGCCGCGTGAAGCCGGTGGTAAGCATACTTGAAAAAGCGAGACGGAAAAGCATACCGCTTCATCAGATTGAAACGATGCAGGATATCGCAGGACTGCGTATTATGTGCCAATTTGTCGATGATATCCAGATCGTCAAAAATATGCTGTTTGCCAGAAAAGATTTTACCGTTGTCGACAAGCGGGATTACATAGCAGAGCATAAAGAGAGCGGATACCGGTCTTACCACCTTGTCGTTTTATATCCTTTACAAACTGCGTCCGGAGAAAAGCATGTTCTTGTGGAGATACAGATTCGGACGCTTGCCATGAACTTTTGGGCCACCATTGAGCATTCACTGAATTACAAATACAGCGGGAACATTCCCGAAAAAGTAAAGCTGAGGCTGCAGCGGGCCTCGGAAGCCGCATCCCGGCTCGATGAAGAAATGTCTGAAATCCGCGGAGAGATTCAGGAAGCCCAAGCCGCGTTTTCACGAAAGAAAAAAGCGGGAGGCCACCAGTAGAAAGGAGGGGAATGGCATGAAATTTGCCGTTTCTTCAAAAGGAGACGAAGTTTCAGATACACTGAAAAGCAAAATACAGACGTATTTACTTGATTTTGATATGACCTTGGATGAAAAAGAGCCGGAAATCGTTATTTCCGTCGGCGGTGACGGAACGCTTCTCTACGCATTCCACAGATACAGCGACCGTCTGGATAAAACGGCTTTTGTCGGGGTTCACACGGGGCATTTGGGTTTTTATGCCGATTGGGTTCCGCAGGAGATAGAAAAGCTTGTTCTTGCCATCGCCAAAACGCCGTATCATACCGTGGAATATCCCCTTCTTGAAGTGGTTGTCACTTATCATGATGAAGAGCGTGAGGAACGGTATCTGGCTTTGAATGAATGTACGATCAAAAGCATTGAAGGCAGTCTCGTCGCTGACGTTGAAATTAAAGGCCAGCTGTTTGAAACGTTCAGGGGAGACGGTTTATGTCTGTCAACGCCTTCCGGAAGCACGGCTTATAATAAAGCGTTAGGCGGCGCGATCATCCATCCTTCCATCAGAGCGATTCAGCTTGCGGAAATGGCATCCATCAACAACAGAGTGTTCAGGACTGTCGGTTCGCCGCTTTTGCTTCCCGATCATCATAACTGTGTCATCAAACCGAGAAACGACGTCGACTTCCAAGTCACGATTGATCATTTGACCTTGCTGCATAAGGATGTCAAATCTATTCTATGCCGGGTGGCAAATGAAAAAGTCAGATTTGCAAGATTCCGCCCTTTTCCGTTTTGGAAAAGAGTGCAGGATTCCTTTATCGGAAAAGGCGAATAGAAAGAGGAAACGGATTGAACAACTTTTTTATCCAAAAGAATATTTCAGCCTGGGAAGCCGGCATGACGGTAAAAGAATATACGGCACAGCTCGGCATTTCGAAACGGCTTCTCGCTGACATTAAATTCGGCGGGGGAGATCTTCTTGTCAATGGAGAGCATGTAACCGTCCGCGCCGTATTAGCGGCAGGGGATGTGCTTAAGATTGAATTCCCAAAGGAGCATGTGAGTGAAACGCTTTTGCCTGAGCCGGTTCCGCTTGACATTCTTTATGAAGATGACCATGTGCTGGTGGTCAATAAACAGCCGTATGTTTCCTCAATTCCATCACGGGAACACCCGTCGGAAAGCATCGCTAACGGAGTGATCAGCCATTACTTAAAAAGCGGCGTACAGTCCACGGTTCATCTCGTCACCCGTCTTGACAGGGATACGTCGGGAGCGATGCTGATCGCCAAGCATCGGCTTGCTCATTCTCTTTTGTCGGCAGCGCAGAAGAAGGGGCTTGTCAGCAGGCGGTATCTCGCTGTCGTACACGGCGTCATGCAGCAGAAAAAAGGAACAGTGGACGCGCCAATCGGCAGAAAACCCGGCAGCATTATTGAGCGGATGGTAACGCCGGAGGGACAAGAAGCGGTAACGCATTTTCAAACGGAAAAAACCGGACGTGTGTTTACGCTTGCGCAGTTGCGGCTTGAGACGGGGCGGACGCATCAAATCCGGGTGCACATGAGTTACCTCGGCCATCCGTTAGTCGGTGATACGCTGTACGGCGGGAAAAACGAGGGAATTGCACGGCAGGCGCTTCACAGTGAGCGGCTTTCATTCGTACACCCCATAACAGGAGAAACGCTCGTTTTTCATGCCCCCGTTCCTGACGATATGAAAACATTGATTGAACATATGTAAAGCCCGAACCGTTTACCGGTTTCGGGCTTTTTTTCATGTCTGACTGCCTTGATCTTCGCGAAAGCGTGAAGCATCATAGAGCATTGAGCTTTCAACAGAGACGGTTTCATGCTCCGGAAAGCGAAAGCCTGTCAGCTGATTCCCGAAGACGCATCCTGTATCAATGTTGATTGTACGGTTGACGATCCGGGGGCGTTTTACCGGGGTATGGCCGTAAACAATCCATGCCTTCCCTTCATAGGCGGCGGCCCAGTCTCTCCTGACGGGTCTGCCGTCGGGATGCGTTTCACCCGTGATATCGCCGTACAACACAAATTCTTTTACCTTACGCGAGTATTTACCGATATCGTCAGCTTTTATGCCGGCGTGGGCGACAACGAGATCGCCATTATGTAAAATGTCATAAAGCGGCGCTGACTCATATAATCGGATAAATTGTCTGGAGACTTCCGTTCTGTCGGCGGGAGACAGCTCTTTCAGTTCGGCTGCCGTCGTTTCCAGTCCGTGCATCACTTTTACGGGGTTTCCTTTTAAGTAACGATACAGTTTGTTGCAATGATTTCCCGGGACATAACGGACGATGCCTTTTTCATATGCTTTTGCCACGAAACGCATCACATCTACGGATTTGGGGCCTCTGTCTGTTAAATCTCCCGCAAAGACTAGCGTTCTGTCTTCAGAATGGACGGGCATTCCGTCTTTCACTTCATATCCGAGCTTTTGCATTAACGCGATCATTTCGTCATAACATCCGTGTATATCGCTGATGATGTCATAAGCCATTCTGTCAGCCTCCCTTTTCCGGTTTTTTATTTATTATGGGACTAATTCCTTTACCTAATTACGCTGTTTTGGTACAAATTAAAAAAGAATTTGAAGAAATAATGCCTTATCACTTTTTTTTCGCCGCCAGCCTTGTTAGAATATGCGTTATGTTTTTAAAAAAAGTAAGGTATTGCCCGCTTTAAGCGGGCTTTTATAACCCTTGTTTTAAGGAGGTATTTACAAATGGAACACACATCAGTCGCTTCTTTAGTCGTCGTTCTGATCGTCGCTTTTTTGACACCGCTCCTTTTACATCGGTTTAAGCTCAGCATTCCGGTCGTTGTCGCGGAAATCATCATGGGGCTTATTATCGGAAAAAGCGGCCTGAATCTCGTCGTTCAGGGAGACACGTGGCTGGAGACGCTGTCTGTTCTCGGCTTTATCTTTTTAATGTTTTTAAGCGGATTGGAAATTGACTTTTCGTCATTTGAGAAAGGGAAGAAAAAACAATTCCTTCCGAACGGCAAGGAAGCACCCAATACGTTTTCTGCCGCACTGATCATATTTTTCGGCATCTTTATTTTATCATTGCTGCTGTCCTATGCCTTTGTATTAGCCGGTTTTATTCAAAACGCGTTTTTAATGACGCTTATTATTTCGACAATATCACTCGGTGTGGTCGTTCCGACTTTAAAGGAAGAACGGATCATGAATTCCAATATCGGCCAGATCATTCTGCTTGTCGCCGTTATTGCGGACTTGGCTACGATGATTCTGCTCGCTTTCTTCTCTTCTCTTTACGGGGAAGACAGCGGAAATATGTGGCTTCTTTTGATTCTCTTTGCCGCGGGGGTGGTGCTGTATTTCTTCGGCAGGATCTTTAAACACCGCTCATTTGTGCAGTCGATGTCTAAAGGCACTGTCCAGATCGGCACGCGAGCCATCTTTACACTGATTATCGTGCTTGTCGCTTTATCGGAATCTCTCGGGGCGGAAAATATTCTCGGTGCATTTTTAGCAGGCGTTTTGGTATCGCTTCTGTCGCCGAATAAAGAAATGGTGGAGCAGCTGGATTCATTCGGCTACGGGTTTTTAATTCCGATCTTTTTCGTCATGGTCGGGGTGAAGCTGGACATATGGACGCTCTTCCAAGATCCAAAAACTTTGACGATGATTCCGCTGCTTCTGCTTGCGCTGTTTATCAGCAAAATATTCCCGGTGTTTTATTTAAAGAAATGGTATGACAAAAGAACCGTGTTTGCTTCGGGGTTTTTGCTGACTTCTACGCTGTCGCTTGTTATCGCGGCGGCTACGATCGGAGAAAGGCTACACATTATCAGCGCCAATATGTCCGGCGCGCTGACTTTGGTTGCGGTTATCGCCAGCATCATCACACCGGTCGGCTTTAAAAAATTATTCAAGCGGCAAAGTGCGCCGCAGGAAAAGAAGCGCATTACATTTATCGGCGCCAACCAAATGACGCTTCCGGTGACGCTGGAGCTGCCTGATGAGGAATATGATGTGCGGGTCGTCCATGTGTATCAGGAAAATGCCGGGGAAAAGCTTGCGGAATCTGTTTTTTCTGTTGAAACGATTTCTGATTACGAGCCCGGCACGCTTGAGTCGCACGGTATTTTTAAAACGGATATTCTTGTCGTGGCGACGGGAAATGAAGATGTGAACGCTGAAATCGCCTTAATGGCGAAAGAGAAAGGGACTGAGCGCATCATCGCAAGCGTCGGCTCGGTTGAACATGAAACAAAACTGAAGGAAGAGGGCATCAGTATTTTTTCTATCCTTCTGTCTACAAAGACGCTCTTGCGCGCATTAATTGAGGCGCCGGGCGTGATGAACCTTCTGACGAATGAAGAGTCTTCGCTTTATCAGATCAATCTGGAAAATACGGCGTATAACGGCATTATTCTGCGCGAATTTCCGCTGATGGGCGATGTGATTTTCGTCCGGATTTTCAGAGGTGTGGACAGCATCGTTCCGCACGGGGACACGAGGCTGAAAACAGGAGACCGTCTCATCGTTACGGGCTCACGCAACTACGTGTCGGAGCTGAGAAAAATCCTTGAAGCTTGACCAAATTGCATTTCGTGATAAGATAGAAGGCATAACAAGTAAATGATCAATCGTATGACCACTAGGGGTGTCCTTCATAAGGGCTGAGATAAAAGTGAGACTTTTAGACCCTCATAACTTGAACAGGTTCAGACCTGCGTAGGGAAGTGGAGCGGTATTTTTTGGGTTCCTTTTATCCAGATAAATTCCAAACCACTTTTCCGATGCGGGAAAGTGGTTTTTTTATTTTATCAGGGGGGAAAACTTTATGACATTTTCTGAAGAATGCAGACTGGCGGCAGCCGAATGGTGGGACGGAAGCTTTGTTCATCCGTTTGTAACAGGGATCGGTGACGGAAGCCTGCCGTTAGACCGTTTCAGTTATTACGTGCTGCAAGATTCCTACTACTTGACGCATTTTGCAAAAGTTCAGGCGTTTGCAGCCGCATATGCCGAAGACTTGTTTACGACGGGAAGGATGGCGGGCCACGCTCAGGGCACATATGAAGCGGAAATGGCGCTGCACCGCGAATTTACGGAGCTTTTAGGGATTACAGAAGAAGAGCGCGCGGCATTTAAGCCGGCGCCGACAGCCTATTCTTATACGTCTCATATGTACAGATCGGTGATGAGCGGGAATTTTGGAGAAATTTTAGCCGCGCTTCTGCCCTGCTATTGGCTTTATTATGAAGTCGGCGAACGCTTAAAGGAATGCAAACCGGAACATCCGATTTACGAAAAATGGATCGGTACATACGGCGGAGACTGGTTCAGACAGCAGGTCGAAGAACAGATCAGCCGTTTTGACGAGATTGCTGAAAACAGCACAGAGGAAATCCGCGCGAAAATGAAAGAGAATTTTGTGATTTCAAGCTATTATGAATATCAATTTTGGGGAATGGCTTATCAAAAAGAAGGCTGGTCCGAGAAGGGCGGAAAAGAGGTGGAATCCTTTGGAGCTGCACGCCGTAACTGATAATCGCAAACCCGTTGCCGAGCTGGCCGAGGATATTCTATCGATTCAGCGCGAAGTAAGCTTTATCCATATCAGGGAGCGGGACAAAACAGCGGGAGAGATCATGCAGCTTTTGTCCCTTTTGAAAAAGGGAGGTGCGGATAAGGACAAATTGATCATCAATGACAGAGCGGATATCGCGCTTTTTGCCAACATACACCGTGTTCAGCTTCCATCCCGCAGCTTTTCCGTAAAGCAGGTGCGAAGCAGATTTCCCCATCTTCATATCGGACGTTCGGTTCATTCGCTGGAAGAAGCCATCCAAGCTGAAAAGGAAGATGCGGATTATGTGGTGTTCGGCCATGTGTTTGAAACCGAATGTAAACAAGGACTTGAAGCAAGAGGCATCAGCCTGCTTTCAGAGATCAAACGCACGCTTTCCATCCCTGTCATTGCAATCGGCGGAATGACACTGCAGACGATCCGGCTCACAAAGCAGGCGAAACCGGACGGAATTGCTGTCATGTCAGGCATTTTCTCAGCTGAAAATCCTGAGGAGGCGGCAAAACGGTGTGCACGCGCGGTGAGGGAGGCTGATTATGAAGAAGCACTATGATACGGCGGTTATCGGGGGCGGAATTATCGGATGCGCCATTTCTTATGAGCTGGCGAAGACGCAGCAGAACGTTGTCTTGTTTGAAGACGGAGCAATCGGCCGAAAAACGACAAGCGCTGCGGCGGGAATGCTTGGCGCTCACGCGGAATGTGAAAACCGGGATGCGTTTTTTGATTTTGCTATGCACAGCCAAAGACTGTATGAAGCGGCGGGGCAAGAGCTTGAGGAAGCCAGCGGCATTAATATCAGGCGCCATAACGGCGGAATGCTTAAACTGGCGTATACAGAAGAAGACATGATCCGTTTACGGAAAATGGATGATTTGCCTTCCGTCACTTGGCTCTCAGCGGAGGAGGTTCTTGAAAAAGAACCTTACACTTCAAAGGACATTCTCGGCGCATATTTTATAAAAGACGATGTCCATGTAGAACCTTACTATGTTTGCAAAGCATATGCAAAAGGGGCGCGGCGTTATGGCGCTGACATATGTGAGCATACACAAGTCACTTCCGTAAAACGGGTGAACGGGGAATACTGCATCACAACGTCCGGCGGGGATGTTTATGCTGACAAAGTCGCAGTTGCCAGCGGTGTATGGAGCGGCCGGTTTTTCAGCCAGCTCGGCTTGGGACAGCCTTTTTTCCCTGTGAAAGGAGAATGCCTCTCTGTGTGGAATGACGAAATCCCGCTGACCAAAACCCTTTACCATGATCATTGTTATGTCGTTCCGAGAAAAAGCGGGCGGCTTGTCATCGGCGCCACGATGAAACGGGGCGACTGGAGCGACACGCCTGACATCGGCGGGATTGAGGCTGTCATTGCGAAAGCGAAAACCATGCTTCCCGCCATCGAACATATGAAAATAGACCGGTTTTGGGCGGGGCTCAGGCCGGGGACAAAAGACGGAAAGCCGTTTATCGGGCGGCATCCTGATAACAGCGGCATCATATTCGCCGCCGGCCATTTTCGAAACGGCATCCTGCTAGCTCCGGCAACGGCTGAAATGGTGCGGGATATGATCCTGGGAAGACAGGTTAAACATGAATGGGAAGAAGCGTTTCGAATTGATCGCAAGGAGGCTGTTCAAATATGATCCTTCAGCTGAACGGAAAACAAATTGATTGGAATCGAAAAGAGGGGACGGTTCAGGATTTGCTTGAATCGTATCAGCTTGATCAAAGAATCGTAGTTGTAGAAAGAAATAAAGAAATCATCGAAAAAAAGAATTATGAAAACACAAGTTTATGTGATCGCGACGTCATAGAAATTGTCCATTTTGTAGGAGGCGGATGAGGATGTTAACAATAGGCGGGAAACAGTTTCAGTCAAGATTGCTGTTAGGAACGGGAAAATATCCGAGTTTTGAGATTCAGAAAGAGGCGGTGGCCGTCTCGGAATCAGATATTTTAACCTTTGCGGTGCGGCGGATGAACATCTTTGAACAGTCTCAGCCAAACTTTCTCGAACAGCTTGATTTGTCTAAGTACACGCTTCTCCCGAATACAGCCGGCGCCGCAACGGCTGAAGAGGCGGTCAGAATCGCAAGGCTTGCTAAAGCTTCGGGACTTTGTGACATGATAAAAGTGGAAGTCATCGGTTGCAGCCGGTCACTTTTGCCTGATCCGGTTGAAACGCTGAAAGCATCAGAGCAGCTGCTTGAAGAGGGATTTATCGTTCTTCCGTATACGTCAGATGATGTCGTGCTCGCAAGGCGTCTTGAGGAGCTCGGAGTCCATGCTATTATGCCGGGCGCTTCACCGATCGGTTCAGGCCAGGGAATTTTAAATCCGCTGAATCTGTCCTTCATCATTGAACAGGCGAAAGTTCCGGTCATTGTCGATGCCGGCATTGGTTCTTCAAAAGACGCTGCCTGCGCGATGGAGCTCGGAGCTGACGGTGTGTTATTAAATACCGCTGTGTCAGGCGCTGATGATCCGGTCAAAATGGCCCGGGCGATGAAGCTTGCCGTAGAAGCGGGCCGCCTTTCTTATGAAGCCGGGCGGATTCCGGTGAAAGATTACGGAACTGCAAGCAGTCCGCGGGACGGTCTTCCGGTATGACGGACAGATATTCCAGACAGGAGCTGTATCAGCCGATCGGTCCCTCCGGACAGGAGAAGCTCCGGTCGTCTCATGCCGTGATTATCGGCGCGGGTGCGCTTGGTGCGGCAAATGCGGAGATGCTTGTCAGAGCAGGGGTCGGGAAGGTAACGATCGCTGACAGAGATTATGTGGAGTGGAGTAATCTCCAGCGCCAGCAGCTTTATACCGAAGATGATGTCAGACAGGAAATGCCGAAAGCCGCAGCAGCTGAAAAACGGCTTAAATCCATCAACAGCGATGTAGATGTGAAAGGATTTGTCATGGATGTCACTGCGGAAAACGCACCCGGACTGATTTGTGACGCATCTCTTATCATTGACGCGACTGACAACTTTGAAACGAGGCTGATTGTGAACGATGCGGCTGTACAGAAAGGAATTCCCTTTCTGTACGGCGCCTGTGTCGGCAGCTATGGACTCTCCTTTACCGTCATTCCCGGTGTCACGCCGTGCCTTCACTGTCTGCTTGAGACATTGCCTTTAGGCGGTATGACATGTGATACGGCGGGAATTATCAGTCCGGCTGTATTACAGACGGCTGTTTTTCAGACTGCAGACGCGCTGAAGCTGTTAACAGGCGGACCTGTTGAGCATGTTCTCCGCTCGTTTGATTTGTGGAAAAATGAACGGTCCGAAATAAATGCTGCCCGTCTCAAGAAAGCTGATTGCCCAAGCTGCGGCACGAACGATTTTCCGTTTTTATCTTACAAGAATCAGTCAAAAGCGGCTGTTCTGTGCGGGAGAAACACGGTACAGATCAGAACAGGAATCTCAGAGCCGTTTGATCTGCAAAGGCTTTCGGGACAGCTCAGACGGGCCGGGCTTGACGTTTCGGCCAATCCGTATTTAATTTCTTTCACGACAGACAGTTTCAAGATGGTTCTGTTTCGTGACGGCAGAGCATTAATTCACGGTACAAGCGACATCAGCAGAGCGAAATCCTTTTATCATAAATGGATCGGATAATGCGAAAGGAGAGAAAAACAGCATGAGCATTTGCAAAGCATTGACGATTGCCGGGTCAGATTCAGGAGGAGGGGCCGGTATACAGGCGGACCTGAAAACTTTTCAGGAGCTCGGCGTCTTCGGGATGTCAGCCATTACAGCGGTAACCGCCCAGAATACATTGGGGGTTCACGGCATCTACCCGCTCACCCGGGAAGCGCTCGGCAGCCAGATCGACGCGGTGGCGGAAGATCTGCGGCCTGACGCGATAAAAACGGGAATGCTGTGGAGCGCGGAGATGATTGCGGAAATTGCGGAAAAAATGGATCAGTACAGACTGGAGCATCTCATCACTGATCCCGTCATGATTGCCAAAGGAGGCGCATCCCTGCTGCGTGAGGAAGCACAGGCCGCGTTAAAAGAGCTGTTAATTCCGCGCAGTTATGCGATTACGCCGAATGTTCCGGAAGCTGAGGCATTGACCGGAATGGAAATCCGTACGTTTGAAGACCGGAAAAAAGCGGCGGAACGCCTTTGCCATCTTGGGGCAAAGAACGTCATCATAAAAGGCGGACACCAGCCGGAAAAGGGAAAAATCGTTGATTTATTATTTGACGGTTCATCTTTTACCGGAATCAGTCACGCCTATATTGACACGAAACACACCCACGGAACGGGCTGTACATTTGCGGCTGCGCTGACGGCGGAGACCGCAAAAGGAAAACATATTCAAGCCGCGTTTGAGACAGCCGCCAACTTTGTGCGTGAAGCCGTGGAACATACGCTCGGCATCGGAGCTGGACACGGGCCGACAAATCATTTTGCCTATAAAAGAAACAGCCTGCAGACGAGATAAAAAGAGACCGCTTCAACACTCCGCGGTCTTTTTCCCATGCTTTCAATCTGGACAAGGTTATGATATGATAAAAATTAAGATCAGGTACTAAATTATGTCTTTAAGACGATTACAGGAGGCTTTATACATATGAATTTCTCACTAGAAGGCCGCAACATCGTTGTGATGGGCGTTGCCAATAAACGCAGTATCGCCTGGGGAATCGCCCGCTCGCTTCATGAAGCCGGAGCGCGCCTCATTTTCACTTACGCAGGGGAGCGATTGGAAAAATCAGTTCATGACCTTGCGGCTACATTAGAAAGAAATGATTCTCTCATCCTTCCGTGTGATGTGACAAATGACGCTGAGATCGAAACTTGCTTTGCGAGCATTAAAGAGCAGGTCGGCGTGATTCACGGCATTGCGCACTGCATCGCATTTGCAAACAAAGAGGAGCTTGTCGGTGAATATTTAAATACGAACCGTGAGGGATTCCTGCTTGCACATAACATCAGTTCTTACTCTCTGACAGCGGTCGCAAAAGCGGCTCGTCCGATCATGACTGAAGGCGGCAGCATCGTCACACTCACTTACCTCGGCGGCGAGCGCGTCGTTTCAAACTATAACGTAATGGGTGTTGCAAAAGCGTCTCTTGATGCAAGTGTCAGATATTTAGCGGCTGACTTAGGAAAAGAAAACATCCGCGTCAACAGCATTTCAGCAGGACCGATCCGCACGCTTTCTGCAAAAGGAATCAGTGATTTCAATTCTATCCTGAAGGAAATCGAAGAGCGCGCGCCGCTGCGCCGCACGACAACACCTGAAGAAGTGGGTGACACGGCCGCATTCTTGTTCAGTGATCTGTCAAGAGGCATCACGGGCGAAAATCTTCACGTTGATTCCGGTTTCCATATTACCGCACGTTAATTGACAAGCAGTCCCTTTTTAGGGATTGCTTTTTCTTTCTTCTGATTTTAATCATTCCGTCATATAGATAAAACATGACAGAATCGGAGGGATGAAGATGTCAAAACAAAACAGAAACGCGGACAAAAAACCGCTCATGTATATTGTGCAGCCGGATTATTCAGACACGCAATCATCAATGCAGGATATATTAATCAAAAGGAAAACACCTCAGCCGCCTATAGAAGAGCCCGCGCACGGAAAGCAGGAGGAAAAAAGTAAGACTCAGCCTGTCGAAGCAGCGCCTGCCGAACCAGCAAAGCAGACACCTGAACAGCACAGCCGCACAGAGGAAGCCGCACAAGAAATTCCGGCGCAAGTGCAGGATGCTGCTGAGCCCGACACCGCAGAAAAAGAGCCTGAAGCGGTTCACAATGACGCCTTGGAGGAGAGGGTTCCGCCAAAGCGCGTGAAAAAGCCGATGAGCAGAATGTCCATTCTTGAAAAAATTGATTTCTTAACGAAACTGCCGCATAATATGCCCCGGGCGCTTTGTTTGATAGAAGCCAACGGGAAAACTTACAGAGGCGTAATCGTCGGCAGAAAAAATGATGCCATCTATTTGAGGACGACGAGCAACGGTGCGCCTGCTGAGCTTGCCATCAGCGATATCACCTCGCTGCATCCGCTCGGTTTTTAACCATACAAAAAGCTGCCTGAATTCTTTACTCCGGCAGCTTATTTTTATGCTTTTCGGTTAAGAATGTGTGCGGTTCAGCAATCTCGGGCTAAGGCAATTGATGGCGCAGAAGCTGTGAAGATCGACTTCAACGCAATAGTTTGTTTTTTCTAAACGGAATACATCACAGACAGAATCTTTATCTGTAAAATCAAGGATGTGCTTATGTTCGTCAAAAGCAATAAGCAGGCTTAATGTGGCACAGCCGTCACAGACTCTTTCAACTCTGAAAAAAAGAGTATTAAAGCACGGACCGTTATCCAGCTCGCCGACATTTCCGAAAGCGATAAACGGCGATGATTTAGAAGTGAAAAGCACAAACGGCACTGTATCGCCTAATGAAAAACCCGGCGATAAAAGGTTGGAATAGCATCCGGCCGGGCAATCTTCCTCAACCGCATTTTGCAGGTCCTCAATATTTTCCACCGCTTCACGCACACAGTATGTTGTATTCTTGCTCATAATTTCCCTCCTGACTTCACGTTTTAAATGGCACCGGATTAAACGATATCGGAGAGTCAGCCGCCCGGGCGTCCGGGCGGGCTGATGATTGCATCTGTAATAGAAAGTTGGAAGGGGATTCCTCTTTAGAAAAGATGCGAATCAATGACTATCCGTGATGCTTTTTCTCTTTGTGCGGCTCAGGCCGGTCGACAAGTTCGGGTGAAAGGCATTGAATGGCGCTGAAGCAGCTCAGATCAACTTCAATGCAAAAATCTGTTTTTTCTAAACCGAAGAAATCCGGATCACAAGGATGGCAGACGCTGAGGGTGTCGCCGTGCACATCTACGGGGCGCAGTATTGAAAGCGTCGCGCAGCAATCGCAAACTCTTTCTGCCCGGAAGAAAATAGACTCGAAACACTGGCTGTCATCCGCAAATCCTCCGACGTTCCCGAATGTGGAGAACAAACCGCCTTTTTTATCAAACAAGAGAAACGGGATGGTATCTTTACCGGTAACCGTCGGGCTTAACAGATTGGTATAGCATCCAGTCGGGCATTGTTCTTCAACAGCCTCTTGTTCTGCTAAAATCTTCTCGACTGCATCGCATACACAATTTTCATCTCGGCCATGGTGTTTTCCGCAGCTCATGGATTTCAGCTCCTTCTTTTAGGGTATTTGACTTTTGTCTTTAACAACATATGTACGCGAGCCTCACTTGGTGTGGGTGAACGTCTATATATTCATCATATGCGGAGAAAATAAGAAAAAGCAGAGCGTTTTTTAGCTCTGCTTTTCTTTTTAGAGGACGAGAGTGATGACTAAGATGGCAACCAGTGTATTTGTCGCTGTTGAGATCAGCGTTGCGATATCGGCATCTACTGTTGTCACGTTTACGCCGCGGGAGTTTTCGATGAGTAATTTTTGGCGGTTGATTTGTTTGTTGGCTGTCAGCTGCAGTAAGTCTTGTGCGACCAATTCAGCGATGACTCCGTCAGCGATTGAAGTGAGAGTAGCCGTTACGACTGCTGCATTAAGCGCTGTTACAACGGAAGTGACTGCCTGAACGTCTGTCGATGTCACGTTAATATCGCAAGAATCTCTGATAATAATCGCTTCTTCAGAAACTTGTTTGTTGATGTTCGCTTGGGCCAGGTCTTGGTCAAGGAAGGCGTTATCTTCGCCGAATCCGTTTCCGTTACAGCAAACACTGCATCTTCTGCCTTCTTTTTCTTCTTTTTCTTCTCGCGGATGTTCGCATTCAGGATCAAGTGCAACCCAAGAGTATGGTCTGCTTTCCATATCTATTCCTCCTTTTCTTTTACTATTATTAAATGAGCCGGCCCCTTACTTTGACTCAGGCATATATCCTGATAAAAATCACTATTTTTTAGTTATTGACCGGGATTTTGGCGTCTTTGCCGGAGCTGTTCGATTAATTGTTCTCTGCGGGTTTGCGGAGTTTTCTGCTGCTCTTGTGCTTTTTCCTGCTCTTTTTTCTGTTTCTGGCTTTCAAGAAAAGCTTCTGATTTCGCCTGCATGTCTTTGACTAAAGCGATCAGCATTTCTTTTTCTTCATCAGGTATTTCCCGTAATTTATCTTTTGTCACGCCGTGTTTTTTGAAGACATTGCTGACAAGCACTTTTAAAAGCGGGTCCACTTCTGGTAGATTTTCGAGTTCTTTTTTGATTTTTTCGTTGTCTGCCATTTGTTCTCACCTCTATTTTAAAAAATTTGAATAGAAAGAGTTAAAGGATGTCTAGTTCAGCAAAAAGTACATTTAATAATTGAAACAAAATTTGTACAAAGGCCATGATATCGTCTGCTGTCAGTGTGATTTTGACATTGCGGCTGTTCAGAACTTGAATGACGGTCCTCTTTTTTATTTGGCAATCATCCAGGATCAGCAGTTCGGTTACCATTTGGTCGGCTGTGTCTTCATCTGCGATTACGAGCTGTGTCGCGAGGATAATCGCCGCAGTAACTGAGGCTTGTATAGAAAGAGCGGCCGTTATATGTGTTGTATCTACTGTGACATTTTCGCAATCAATCACTTCGATCTTCTGCTCGAATTCGTTGGATAATTGTTCGAATATTTGTGGTTGCAGTGTTTCAACATTTTCTTCAAACGACATAACCTTCACTCCTTTCTCATTCATACTTTATATAATGCAAATGAAACGCCGAGCGGAATAAGAAAAACAACTAAACCGCACCTATTTTTTTCCCGGACAAGGTGCGATTCATGAAGAACAGGGTTTTCGCATATATATTATGAGGTCAAGTTTTAAAAAGGAGTGAACAGGTGGTTATCAATTGGCTTTCATTTATTCTGTTATCGTTTGCCGTTTTTCGGCTGGCCAGGCTTTTCGTATTTGACACCATAATGGCGCCGCTCCGGAGCCTTTTTCACGAGGAAAAAACAGAAACCGCACCAGACGGCACGACAGAAACCTATATTGTCATAAAAGGCAAAGGCATCAGGGCTTTTATCGGTGAACTGCTCAGCTGTTACTGGTGTACGGGCGTATGGTGCGCCGCCTTTTTAATTGCGGCGCAGATTGTGATTCCCGAGGCTGCGCAATGGCTGATTTTACTTTTAGCCATAGCCGGGGCAGCGGGGATCATTGAAGCTGCGGTTTCGCGTCTTCTCCAGGAATAAGGCGGTTCCATCAGCAACTTACCATTATTTTCTGCATAAAATGGTATATATGACATAAGGAAAGGAAGGATCAACATGAATCAATCAAGCAAACCTTCCCAAAAAACTCCATACAAATCCACTGAGTACCAGCCTTACGAAAAAAAAATTAAAAAGAAAGGCTGCGGCTGCGGCCAAAAGAAAAAACCGAGATAGCCGTTTTCTAAAAAAACCGGGGATTCCGGTTTTTTTGTTTTTTGCCGAACACCGGTCCCTGTTCCGCATAGATCATAGGAGGAGGGGATGTTATGAATATATTTGAAGCATTGATCAATGGAAAATACCGCAGACACAATCAAAATCAGCGGGAGTATAACAAACATATCTTATCTATTGAAAAGCAGCTGTCAGAGTTTGATGAAGCCGGTTTGCGCTTCGAGGAATGGATAGATGTGTTTGCCGCTGAAACCGAAGCCAAACTGAAGAAAAATGAGCATTCTCAATAAAATGAAATGAAATCCGCACCGGCCCTATGCATTTATCCAAGCCAAACAAGTCTCATCACATAGAGTATAGAGAGTAAAGGAGGTGCTTAAGTATGGGATTCGGATATGGCGGATTCGGAGGCGGCTACGGCTGCGGCGGATACGGTGGCGGCTATGTCGGAGGCGGTTACGGCTCAACATTTGTTCTTGTTGTCGTATTGTTCATCCTCTTGATCATTGTCGGTGCATCCTTTTTCGGCTAAACCTTAGCTAGACCCAGGATAAGCGCGGGATCGTTCCCGTGCTTGCCTGATGTATGAAAACGGGGTATGCGGAATTTCCCGTTGTCTTACGGGCACATGTTCCGCCCTTTGTTCATACAATATCGTATTACTCCACAAAAAGGAGGCACAACATGGATAATCAATTTTTTAAAAATATTGAGAAGAAAACAGGCGTCAGCATGAAGGATGTCATGAACCTCGCGGGATCATTGCAAAATGCAAATTTCAAAGATGAAAACACGGTGAGAGGTGTCATTCAGAAGGTATCCCAGCTGGCTAACAAACGTGTACCGAAAGAATTGGAAGACAAAATCGTTCAATCAATTACAAGCGGTAAAGAGAAACTTGATTTTGGCACCATTTCTAAAATGATGGACAAAAAATAGGCGTCAGCCGGCCTTATTGAAGGCCTTTTTATGTGAGAAGAACCCGGCAGTGATCTGCCGGGTTCTTTATATTCTGAGTGCACTCCGTCTGTCCGTCCGAAGAAGAGGCTCGAGAAATCTTGAACTGCGCGCTGTTTTCCCCCGTCTGTTCGCGGGACATGATACATATAAATGCTGCATGGCCCTTGTCATTGCGACGTACAGAAGCCGTCTTTCTTCTTCGAGCGGAGCGGGATCGCCCTGTCTCGCCGTCTCAAGCGCGAAGTCATGGGGGATCGAGCCGTCAGCCGCGCCTAAAATATAGACCGTATTGAATTCAAGACCTTTTGAGCGGTGAATGGTCATCAGTTCGACGCCGTTTTCATCGGTTTTCAGATTCTCGGCGGCGCGCATATGATCGACATGCGCCAGAAAATCCGGAATGGTTTTAAATTTTTTGGCGGCCACTTTGACATCCCGGAGATCATCAGAGCCTTTTTCCAGCTTGTTTCCTTCATTGCCCCGTTTTTTTAAATACTCGGAAAAGCCCATTTTGCTTTCGGCGAAGGTGATGGCTTCAACGGGCTTCATTGTCCGGATGCTGGCGAAAAACGGAACGATCTGCTTGATTT
The DNA here is from genome assembly GCF_000262045.1 of Bacillus siamensis KCTC 13613. Classification (GTDB taxonomy): domain Bacteria; phylum Bacillota; class Bacilli; order Bacillales; family Bacillaceae; genus Bacillus; species Bacillus siamensis. Next base: position 10,499 of record NZ_AJVF01000040.1, on the reverse strand, counting down.
TCCCTATTTGAAACGGCTTCAGGTCAGGAAGTTTCGTCAGCGCCTTAATCATCGTGCAATCTTCTGTGATTGACAGCGCCTTTAGCGTTTGCAGGGCGGATTGCTTTAAAAATAAGGCCGAAAGCAGATCTTTCACTGCATCCGTATCATCCTCGTTCTGGCTCGCGTATAAGTAGGCGAGGATCTGCCGGACGATTCTGCGGCTGTAAAACGTCTGTACGCCCCTGTCGGCATGGTAAGGGATTGATGATTGATGCAGTCTTTCATAAATGGCCCGCCCGGCGCTGTTTGTCCGGTAAAGCACGGCAAAATCGCCGGGGCTCGCTCCGTTTTGAATTTTCTCTTTTATATCCGAAACGATCATGGTTGCTTCTTCTTCCTCATCGTAAGGATAAAACATCACGGGATCGTGAGCGCCGTCTTTGATGGCAGAAAGTGTTTTTTCATACCGTTTTTTATTTTTCTTTACGACGGTATGAGCACTTGAGACGATCGGATGCGGCGAGCGGTAATTTGCCGTTAAGTAAATGGTTGTTGCTGCCGGATAGTCTTTCTGAAAATCAAGGATGAAAGACGGGCTGCTTCCGCGGAACGCATAAATGGATTGGTCGTCATCCCCCACGCAGCACAGGTTATTCTCTGGGCTTGCGATCAGCTGCATAATTTTATACTGTACAGGATTAATATCTTGAAACTCATCAATCAAAATATGAGAAAATCTGTTTTGATACTGTGCGAGAATATCAGGCCGGCTTTTTAACAGCTCATAACAGCCTTGGGCCATGTCATCAAAATCAAACTGGCGATTTTCCCGCTTTTGCCGTTCATAATGTTCATAGAGCCTGTATACTTTTTTCTCCCAGTCATCCGCAAGCGGAATTGTCTCATGGGGGAGGTACGTGTTTTTCCAGCAGCCGATAAGCTGAAGCGCCTGGTCGACGGGAAACTCTTTTTCATCCAAATGTTCTTCATAGAGCGCCTTTTTTACATATTGCTCTCTCTGCCATTCCATTTTTAGAAGCTGGCTGCCGTTCCATTTTGAAGAATCAAAATGATAGAGTATTTTATAGAAAAAGCTGTGGAATGTTCCCGTCACGAGACGGGAGACTTTGCCGGCTGCCAGCCCGTACTCAGTCGCCATCCGCTCTTTCATTTCGGCGACGGCTTTTGTCGTAAAGGTCACAAGCAGCATGTTCTCAGGTGAAATGCCGAGATGTTCAATCATATGGGCGGCGCGGGCTGTCAGCACCCTCGTTTTTCCGCTTCCCGCTCCGGCGAGCACCAGCAGGGGCCCGTCGGTTTCTGTGACTGCCCGCATCTGTTCACGGTTCAGTCCGATACCGGGAAACAAAGATGTATCAGCTGCTTCAGATATTGGTGAAAACGGCTCGGCTGCAGGCACCTTTTTCGGGCTTTTCCATTCTGAGACGATCGGTTTCGGATTCTCTGAAATCGCTTTTCCTTTCGGCAGGCGGAACATGCCGGCTTCCTTATACTCTTCCTTTTCCTTCTCCGCTTTTGGCTCCTTGGCCGCGCATGCTTTTTCACAGGCGGTAAAGTCTCCCTTTTGCCGGTGATAAAATGCCGGCTGCTCTAAAATCGAAAGCCGCATGAAGACGGGCTGGTCACAATGTGCGCAAAAAATATTTCCTTTCTGAGCTTCTTCAAAAAGGAATTGGTAATGTTCTCTAGAATATGTATGTAAATGTATCGTTCGGTTATTCAGTCGGGCGCATTTCAAAAAGGGGTCCTCCCATTAAAAGGTGTTCATCCATTTGATAGACAAAGAATATCATAACAAAAGAACCGCGTTTCAAAAAGTAAGATTAAGGGAAATGAAAAGCTGAAGGGGAGGGGTACATATGATTTATGCAGGACGGATTCAAAACCAGCAGTATACTCAATACGCAAACCGGACAGCGGGTTATAGGCCTGATTACGCCGGCATTACGAAAGCGGCCGCCCTCGCCAATGACAGGATGTACAGAGAGGTGGAGCGCCGCCAGGAAAACACCGCAGCCGCAGAAAAGAACGTACATGAGGAAAAACGTAAGCGCTCTCTTTCCCGTCTGCCGCAAATTATGGGAAAAGGCCGATTGATTAATCAATACGTGTGAAAAACCCGGAAAATATCCGGGTTTTTTTGAGTCGTATATATAAAAGGTGAAGAAGGAGATGATTTTTTTTTGAGAAGGTATACATTATTCATCGCGGGGTTGTTTTTATTCGGCCTCTTTATTGCCGGAATGAAACCGGCGCACGCATCGGCGGGCTCCGCAGCAAAAGATGTCACTCTCACACAGCTGGCGCCGCATGTTTGGATGCATACAAGCACCGGCATGGCAGACGGAAGTCCCGTCCCTGCGAACGGATTGCTCCTTGAGACGTCCAAAGGAATCGTACTGATTGATACGCCATGGAATGACAGTCTCACAGAGCAATTAATGACAAAAATAAAACAGCAGTTTCCCGGTAAAAAGATGACCGATGCCATTGTGACACACGCCCATGACGATCGCATCGGCGGGCTGAACACCCTGTATACATACGGCGTAAAGGTCCACAGCACGAAGCTGACCGCCGACTTCGCCCGGCAGCAGGGATATGACCGGCCGCTCGGAGATTTGAAAAACGTGACCAAGCTGCAGTTTGGCGATATGAAAATTGAAACGTTTTATCCGGGTAAAGGGCACACGGAAGACAATATGACTGTCTGGCTGCCTGAGGATAAGCTCTTATTCGGCGGATGCTTAATCAAGTCATTAGAAACAAAGGAAATCGTGCCTACTCCTGGGTTTTACCCGGACCACTGGCCGCGAGCCGTCCGCAAAGTGATGAAAAGATATCAAGATATCAGTATTGTCGTTCCGGGCCACGGCAGCCCGGGGGATGATCGTCTGCTGCCGCATACGATAAGCCTTCTGAAAGAAACGTAAAAAAGAAGACCGGCGCTCCCATTACGGAGTGCCGGCTTTTTTTATCTCTTCCTAATTTTTATAAAACTGAGGAAAGCAAGTGCAAGCGCCAAAACGGTATATCCCGCTATCGGCCAAACATGCTGATGAAATGAAGAATAATCTCCGGATATGACTTCCTGGGCCAGCTCGATCGAGTGGATAAACGGCAAGGCATAAGCAATATGTCTGAACGTCTCACCGAGCAGATTAACATCCATCCAAGCTCCGCCCAGAAATTGCACGAGTGTTATATAAATCGTTCCGATACCCGAAATTTGTTTGTCCGTAAACACAGCCCCTAAACATAAACCGAAGAAAACGGACATCATCGCAATCGGCAGCAGTACAGCGATACCGGCGAGAAGATTGATCCATTCGGCTGACAAACCGGCAGCCGCTGCTGCGGTAAAACAAATGACAATTTGTAAAACGGCCAGCGGCAGCATCGGCAGTGCATAACCGATAACATAATCGGCTGTTTTTAAAGGGGAAGCAAACAAACGGGTCAGAAGAGCGGTCTGTTTGTCTTTTGCGATCAGCAATGCAGAGAACATCGTAAGGAAAGCAAAGCCGAAAACAATGAGTCCGGGTGCTAAATGCTGGACTTTAAAGGTGTCAAGCGGCGCATTTTTCTCAATCGCCGTAAACAGAAACAATAGAATAACAGGCAGTGCGATTCCAAGGATGATAGATAGGGGATCACGAAAAATCTCTTTGCGGTTGCGTATGGCGAAATCAAGCATAAAGACCCGCCTCCCCGTCACAAATCGCTAAAAAGGCATCTTCAAATGTGGCTGAATGAGTTTGCTTTTTCAGAGCCTCTGCCGTACCCAGTGCTTTTAATGTCCCATTTTCTAAAATGCAAATACGGTCTGCCAGGGCTTCGGCCTCTTCTAAATAGTGTGTCGTTAAAATAATCGTCATGTCTCCCTTTAATGCCTCAAGATTTTTCCACAACTCGCGGCGTGAACGGACGTCCAGCCCTAATGTCGGCTCATCTAAGAAATAAATATCCGGCTTTGTAATCATACCCATGGCGATGCTGAGCCGGCGCTGCATTCCGCCTGATAATGTTTTTGTTTTTGCTCTTTCTTTCTCTTTTAATTGAAACAATTCAAGCATCTCATCCGTTCTTTTTTTTCCTTCTTTTTTTGGAATTCCGTAGACTCCGGCTATAAACTCTAAGTTTTCCCGTACTGTTAAATGAGGGGCAATGGCTGTTTCCTGCGGAGATATATTCATTTTCGGTTTAATTTTATCCAAATCAGTCAAAATGCTGAAGCCGAGCACTGATGCATCACCTTCATCCGGAGAAAGGAGGCCGCAAAGCATGCTGATTAATGTCGTTTTTCCAGCTCCGTTCTCACCGAGTAAAGCGAAAAATTCTCCTTTTTCAACTGAAAAATCAAGACGGTCAACGGCGGCGGTTTCTTTATAATGTTTCGTTAATTGCTTCAGCTCAATCGCGTGCATTTACTCATCCTCGCCATCTGCGTCAATTTGCTTTGCGTTTAAAATATCTTTTGCAAATTCGAAAAAGAGTTCTTGTTTAACAAGTGCGATACCCTGCTGGTCATCCCCGAGCATAAGCAGTGAGTCCCCGGGATTTATATCAAAAACATCTCTTGCTTCTTTAGGAATGACAATCTGGCCTTTTGTGCCAACTTTAACGGTCCCGAATATATGCTTTCCTTTAGGTGCTGTCATGTGTATCCCTCCGTTGTGTGAATTGTATTTTTTGTATGAATTGTAATACTTCGTATACTAAACATACATCAACCTTCCATAAAATTCAATAAAATTCATGAAAAAGTAATATTTTCATAAAAAAAGCACTCCTGCCATATCAGCAGGAGTGCTTTTGATTTTATCGTTTGTGTTCCTTTATCATTTCCAGGTGGGGGATGCCGGCATCGAGAAATTCTTCGCCGGATGTGACGCGGTACCCTTGTTTTTCATAAAACGGAACCGCCTGCGTCTGCGCATGTAAGATAAAGCTGCCGGCGCCCTGGGCGGCCGCCGCTTTTTCAAGCGCCTGCATCATGATGGCTCCGACACCGAGAGAGCGGTGGCTTTTCATCACGCAGATACGCTCTAATTTTCCGCGCCCGTCTTTCAAGCGCCATCTGCCGGCTCCGACCGGCTGACCGCCGTCATAAATGACAATATGCTCTGACGCGTCTTCGAATTGATCAATTTCCTCTTCTTCCGGAACGTGCTGCTCTTTAACAAAGACCTCTTTTCTGACGAAAAAAGCGTCGTTCAGATGTTTTTCAGTTTTTGCAACGATGGCTTCCAAACAGTTATTCTCCTCCGCCTAATAAAAATGTTTCGTACACAGTCCATGAGCCGTTATCCAGCTGATACAGCAGGTGAAAACGGTCGATGACTTCTTCGTGGGAAATGTCCTGCATTTTCAGCTGTCCGAGTACGTCGGAATGTTCATCTGACGACAGCTTCTGGCCGACCGTGACATGCGGAACGAAGCTGTATTCCGGCTTACCGGACAATGCTCCTGAATAGCATTTCTCACTCAGAGTTTTTAATTCCTCCGTCGGCTCCGCTTTCATATATATCACATTATTCACAGGAGAAAACGAGCTGTATTTTGTGATCTTCAGAACGAGCGGATGCGACTCTTTCGCCGTCTGTCTCAGCTGTGATACGATCTGCTCGATTTCCTGTTCTGTCGCTTCAAACGGATCTCTTACCGTCAGATGCGGCGGTATGAGCGCGTAGCTCGGGTCGTAGCGTTTCCGGTACGAATTTGCGAGATCCTGTAATTTTTTTGATGGAAATAAAACAATACCGTATTTCATGAAAGTTCCCTCCTTAATGAATGGTTACAGCATTTTTTTCAGCGCCGGCGTGATGAGCGGCTGCCAGTATGTCCATTTATGATCCCCGTCAAAGGTTTCATACGTGTATTCAGACTGTTTGCTTTCCAGCAGCTGTTTGAGCTCTTCGTTCGGCGCGGTGAAATCAAGCACCTGGCCGTCCGTCGTGTGGACATCGGTTTCTTTTTCTCCGATTTGATGATAAACGGAAATCTGTTTGAGATCCTCCGACTGCCGGACGGCATCCAGCACGTGCCCGTCAACATACGGAGACTGCATGATGACGTTTCCAAACATGTTCGGATAGTCAATCGCCGTCATGAGCGAGACGGTTCCGCCGAGGGAATCCCCGATCATGGTGCGGCCGTATCCGACTTGATAAGTCGGATATTCTTTGTCGATAAAAGGAACGAGCTCATTTGCGATAAACCGTTTATATGAGGCGAACTTAGAGCCTTCGGGATGGTATGTGTTTCTTCGCTCCCGCACATTTTTATATGGGACGCCGATAATGATGCAGCGGTCAATTTCCCCTTTTGACATGAGCTCTTCCGCCTGCCGCCCGATCCTCCCTAATCTGAAATAATCATGGCCGTCCTGGGCGATGACCGTATGATATTTATACAGAGGGGAGTAAGTGTTGGGCAGGTAGACCAAAACGGTCATTTCTTCTTCAAGCTCATGAGAGAAAAGTTTTTTCTCATGAATGATTCCGGTTTTCGGTGCCACTTCGCATTCCTCCAGGCCGCTTCTTGTCTTGATGGTTTTTCCCTATTGTACCATGAATTATTAGAAATTTCTTTCTTCAGATGCACTTCTTGCGAGAGTTCAGAAAATTAAAAAGTTGTTGAAATCCATTTTATAGTGCGTTAATATAGAACAATCAGAAAATACAAAACAATATTCTTATCACGAGAGGTGGAGGGACTGGCCCTTTGAAACCTCAGCAACCGGTTTGCTTTGCCGCGGGAAGGCAAAGTGCCAAGGTGCTAAATCCAGCAAGCGATTCACATGCTTGGAAGATAAGAGGAAGAGAAAAGCTCCTTCTTCTTATGAAGAGGGAGCTTTTTTATTTTTGAAAAGGATGGTGCTTACTGATGACGCAGCATGTTGAAACAAAATTAGCCCAAATTGGAAATAGAAGCGAAGAAGCAACAGGAACGGTCAGTCCGCCGATTTATCTGTCCACCGCTTACCGACATAGAGGAATAGGAGAATCTACAGGTTTTGATTACGTGCGCACGAAAAACCCGACACGCCAGCTCGTTGAAGACGCTATCGCCGTGTTGGAAAACGGTGCGAGAGGCTTTGCTTTCAGCTCGGGAATGGCAGCCATTCAAACGATTATGGCTTTATTTAAAAGCGGGGATGAATTGATTGTATCCTCCGATTTATACGGAGGCACATACCGTTTGTTTGAAAATGAATGGAGAAAATACGGCTTAAGCTTTATTTACGATGATTTCAGCGATGAAGACTGTTTACGCTCCAAATTAACGGAAAACACGAAAGCGGTATTTGTTGAAACGCCTACAAACCCGTTAATGCAGGAGGCGGACATTGAAAAAATCGCCCGGATTACGAAAGAAGCCGGCCTGCTCTTGATTGTCGATAATACGTTTTATACCCCGGTCATCCAGCGCCCGCTTGAACTGGGAGCCGATATCGTCATTCACAGCGCCACAAAATATTTAGGCGGGCACAATGATCTCCTTGCCGGTCTTGCTGTCGTAAAGGATGAAGAGCTCGGCGACATCATGTTTAATCACCAAAATGCGATCGGAGCCGTTCTCCCGCCGTTTGATTCGTGGCTTTTAATGAGAGGGATGAAAACACTCGGGCTCAGAATGCGGCGTCATGAAGAAAACGCCCGTGAACTTGCAGAATTTTTAGAACAGGAAGAAGAAATCGCCGACGTGTTATATCCCGGAAGAGGCGGAATGCTTTCTTTCCGGCTGCAAAAAGAGGAATGGGTCAATCCATTTTTAAAGGCGCTGAAAACGATCTGTTTTGCAGAAAGTCTCGGCGGGGTGGAAAGCTTTATTACATACCCCGCGACACAGACGCACATGGACATTCCGGAAGATATCCGTATCGCAAACGGCGTCTGCAACCGCCTGCTGAGATTTTCAGTGGGAATTGAACATGCAGAAGATTTGAAGCGGGATGTAAAGCAGGCGTTACAGCAAGTAAAAGAGGGGGCCGTGTCATATGAGTAATCAAAATTGGACGCTGGAAACCCAGCTCGTGCACAATCCATTTAAAACTGACGGAGCTACAGGAGCCGTCAGCGTGCCGATTCAGCATGCTTCCACATTTCATCAGTCTTCCTTTGAAGAATTCGGGACATATGACTACAGCCGCTCAGGCACACCGACAAGAACAGCGCTTGAAGAAACGATCGCAGGTCTTGAAGGCGGAACGAGAGGTTTTGCTTTCAGCTCCGGAATGGCGGCGATTTCGACGGCGTTTCTGCTCTTATCCCAAGGCGACCATGTTCTTGTCACGGAGGATGTGTACGGCGGAACATTCCGCATGGTGACAGAAGTGCTGTCCCGTTTCGGAATCGAACACACTTTTGTCGATATGACGGACACAGAAGCGGTTGCCCGCGCCATCCGGCCGAATACGAAAGCCATCTATATGGAAACACCGTCAAACCCGACGCTCGGCATCACGGACATTAAAGCCGTCGTCGAGCTGGCAAAAGAACACGGCTGTCTGACATACCTTGACAACACTTTCATGACGCCTGCACTGCAGCGGCCGCTTGATCTCGGCGTAGATATCGTGCTTCACAGCGCGACGAAATTTTTAAGCGGCCACAGCGATGTGCTGTCAGGCCTTGCCGCCGTCAAGGATGAAGAGCTCGGCAATCAGCTGTATAAGCTGCAAAACTCATTTGGAGCGGTGCTCGGCGTACAGGACTGCTGGCTCGTATTGAGAGGCTTAAAAACGTTGCAGGTCAGACTGGAAAAAGCGAGCCGGACGGCTGAACGGCTGGCTGCCTTTTTTGACGGGCACCCCGCCGTCAAAAACGTTTATTATCCCGGCCTTGTCGGACACCCGGGAGCCGATACCCATAAACGGCAAGCAAGCGGAGCGGGCGCCGTCCTGTCCTTTGAACTGGAAAGCAAAGAAGCCGTCAAAAAGCTGGTCGAAAATGTATCTCTTCCGGTATTTGCGGTCAGCCTCGGCGCCGTTGAATCCATTCTCTCATACCCTGCAACTATGTCGCATGCCGCCATGCCGAAAGCGGAGAGGGAAAAACGCGGCATCACAGACGGCCTTCTGCGCCTGAGCGTCGGAGTCGAAAACGCCGAAGATTTAGAACGCGACTTCGAACAGGCATTGAAAAAAATAACTCCCGCCAAAGTCAGATTATAAATGAAAAGGGCGGCGCCAATTGAGCGCCGCCCCTTTTTTTATTTTTGATAAAAAAGTGTTGACGAACGGCTAAGCAGGATATATAATTATAAATGTCAGAGAGACAACAACATACCCAGCAACACATACATATCATGATTCCGTAGCTCAGCTGGGAGAGCGCTACCTTGACAGGGTAGAGGTCGCTGGTTCGAGCCCAGTCGGAATCATAGCCGAAACCCTTGCGTAGCAAGGGTTTTTTACTTTTTATTGAAACGGCTCTAGAGGCTTACATTATTCCAGTAAGAAGGGCAAGGAAATGGCATTGATAGCTATTATGCACTGAAAACCAAAAATTCGTCAGACCGTTCCTTATGAGTTCTCCAGATAGTAACTGCGGATCGAAAACAAAGTGAAACTTGAAGCGGTATTAAGGTAATAAAAAGGTCCCTTGAATTTCAAGGGACCTAAAGTTTTAATCATCACTCTTATACCTTTGGGGGATCTTGTCTCTCCAGTCGAGTATAAGTTTTTTGAATTTTTCTGTCTCCATGGAGCTTCTATCGTTTTCATTTTCTGTATAAAGGTGTTCTATGACTGTTTGATCTTCTTTTATATATGCAATGGTTGTATTTAGTTGAATCTCATATTCTTCAGAAGAACCATCCAATACGTCTTGAATCATTTTCAAGTATTCATCAGCTTCATCTACCGAAACAATGTCTTCAATGAAGTCAGAAAAGTATTCTAACCCTGCGGGGAGAACTACTCGTAAGTATCCTAAATGGTCTCTTTTACATTCAAATGAATATTCCATAATAAATTCAATCATTCCCTTGGTTTTTTATATAAAGGATATGCAGTAGCTATTGAGCCATCTTTATTAATATACATTTCTACATCAATCCCTGATGATGTTTTGCCGATATACTTATTATCTCGTACTTGTTTTTTGTTTTTGTAAGCTTCGGAAATTGTATTGTAAACTTTTATTCTATCCCATTCTTTTGGAAAGAAAGTTGACCTTGCTACTTTTTTTATTCCTTTTACTTCTACTTTAGCTCTATATACCCCATTTATATCAGGCACTTCTTCTGTTCCAGGTATTATATTGCCACCCATCATACTCTCATGATGATAACCTACAGCTTTATTTTTCCTATTAACTTCACCATGATATACGTGCTTTATCGTTTTCTTATTAATACCATTTGAATTGACAGATTGCCTGAGAACACTCTCTTTCTGCTCTTCAATAATACTTTTCAATAAAGGCGTATTCTTCACATTGTGAGTATTTTCAATATCCTGTGCTATTCCGGCAAGCGCGGGTTCGTAC
>NZ_AJVF01000039.1 GCF_000262045.1 Bacillus siamensis KCTC 13613 | reverse complement strand
TAAAACTTTGAATTAACAGGTACGTTTTGTCTTGTTTAGTTTTCAAAGATCATTACCGCTTGTTGAAGCAGCTTTATTATCTTACCACTCAGCTTCTTTTATGTCAACAACTTTTTTTAAGTCGTTTTTGAAGCTTTTTGTTGTTGTCTGCTGTTCATCAGCGACGTTTAATAATATAACACCCTTTTGAAAGTATGACAATAGTTTTTTTAAAAAAAGTCTCCGTTTATTTTCTTTCTTACTTATTTCAGTTTCTCTTCTATAGAAAGAATGCAGTCTTGTGGTTTGGTATATTTTCTTGTATAGTAAGATTGAACTAAATACTTGATGACCACAAGGGGAGCATTAAAGCTGAGAGTGAACGTTTTGTTCTGACCCTTTGAACCTGTTAGTTAACGCTGGCGTAGGGATGTGGCAAAGCCAAATGAATTGCAGTTTTGTAAGCAGCGCGCGGACCTTTTCCCATCCTTCCCCGCGCTGCTTTTTTGTTTATCCTTGATACGGTTGTCTGACCAGGGGGAAAACTATGAATCATTCAACACAGCTTGTGCGCTTAATAGAAATAGCGATTATGACCGGAGCGGCCGTCATTCTGGACATTGTGTCAGGTATGTTTCTCCGGATGCCCCAAGGCGGATCAGTCTCTATTATGATGATTCCGATTTTTTTGATTTCATTCCGCTGGGGAGTGAAGGCCGGGCTTACGACAGGCTTTTTAACAGGGATTGTCCAGATCGCCATCGGCAATTTGTTTTTACAGCATCCGGTGCAGCTATTTCTTGATTATATCGCGGCGTTTGCAGTTCTCGGTTTCAGCGGCTTGTTTGCTTCCGGTGTCCGTGAAACGGCATTGGCTAAAAAAAGAGGCGCATTAACGGTGTATGTGGTAAGCGGCGTTTTTATCGGCAGTGTACTGCGGTATGCGGCACATGTAATCTCCGGAGCGGTCTTTTTCGGAAGCTATGCTCCGAAGGGCACTCCGGTCTGGATTTATTCGCTCGTCTACAACGCGACTTATATGATTCCTTCTTTTATCCTTTCAGCCATTGTCCTTATCTTATTATTCATGACGGCGCCGCGGCTTCTTGAATCCAAGCGGGCAAATTGAAACAGCAGGCGGGTTACGCCTGCTGTTTTTTTATCCAGAGCTGCGTTCTTCTTTCGAATCGCTCAGTTCTTTTGTAAGTTCATTTATGCTTTGTTTTATGTTTCCTTTGCCTGAAAAATTCTCAATGATCTCTTTTACATTGATTCCGGAAGATGCTTTTAAACTTTCCTGAAGACCGGCCATTAAATTGGTTGCATAGCCCGTGACTTTATTGGCTCCGCCGTTTTCACCGCTTCCTCCCGTATCAACGACGGTTATTTTATCAATGTTGGAAAGAGGCGCCGAGACTTGCTTCGCATACTCAGGCAGCATTTTCACAATCATATCGAGGATTGCGGCCTGACCGTATTTTTCGAAAGCTTCCGCAATTTTCTCTTTAGCTTCCGCTTCCGCAAGACCTTTCAGGCGGATGACTTCCGCTTCGGTTTTTCCTCTCGCCTTTTCAGCCTCCGCTTTAGCAAGACCGTCAATTCTCACGCGTTCAGCTTCCGCTTTGGCCATCGCTTCAATACTATACTGTTCGGCATCTGCTTCTGCGAGCTGCTTCGCCTTTGCAGCTGCGGCCGCTTGCTCTACCGAATAACGGTCGGCATCGGCTTTTTTCTTCACTTCAGAGTCATACTGGCGCTCACGGCGGAGAATTTCTTTTTCTTCCAATTCAATCTGCTTTTGCCGCTCAATAATTTTAATCTGCATTTCCTGCTCTGTCACCTGCTGGCGGGCTTTTGCTGTTTCGAGGTCATATGCCTGGTCGGCATTGGCTTTTGCTGTGTCCTGCTCTCTTCTGTATTCCGCCATTTTCAACTGATTGATTTTTTCCGCTTCAGCTATTTCCGTCGCCCGCTCCAGCTCTGATTTTTTTGCGTCTTTATCAGCCGCCGCGCGTTTAATTCTCGTCTCTTTATCCGCTTCTGCCGTGGCAATGTCCGCATCCCGCTTGACTTGGGCGATTCTCGGCTTACCTAACGATTCTAGATAGCCATTTTTATCGCGGACATCTTTAATCGTAAAGGAAACGATCATAAGCCCCATTTTGGCAAGATCCTGAGACGCGACCCGCTGGACTTCCTGAGAAAACTTTTCCCTGTTTTTATAAATCTCTTCAACGGTCATGGAGCCGAGAATGGAGCGCAGATGGCCCTCCAGCACCTCACGCGCCTCCTGCTCGCGGTCTTGCTTAGACTTCCCTAAAAATTGTTCAGCGGCTGTTGCGATTTCCCCGATGGAGCCGCCGATTTTTATAATGGCGGTTCCGTCGGCCATTACCGGCACGCCTTGCTCTGTATAAACTTCAGGTGTAGAGACATCAAGTTTGCTTGACAGTAAACTGAGAGGTTCTGCCTGCTGGAATACCGGGAGCACGAATGTTCCCCCGCCCCGGACGATTTTCAAACGATTTCCGCCTTCATCAACGTGGACGTTCTTATTTCCCAAATAGCTTCCGGTTACGATAAGGGCTTCGTCCGGCCCCGCCGTCCGGTACTTCGTAATAAATACAGCAAGCAATAAGTGCGATGAGTAAAAAGAATACGATTCCGATAACAATGATAATCGGCATAGTCATAACAGTTCCCCCTTAGATATCAGATTGGTTCATGCGGCGTCACAAAAAGCACTCCGTCTTTCACATCAATCACTAATACGGCCGTTCCGTACTTGATCTGTTCTTGATCAAAGCTGACCGCAGATTTAGAAATGGCGCCTCCGATTCCCTCTATGATCACTTCCCCATAGCCATCTTTCGGAACGGAAGTAATAACCCTGCCGATTCTGCCCTTTAAATCCGACTCCCGATATACGAGCGATTCTTCCGCAGATGAAAGCGGTACAAGGATGAAGAAGTAAAGCAGGCTGACCAAAAAAACTGAAAGCACAAATGAAAGTAATGCAATGACAGGATTTGAAAGCGAAGTTGCGATTTCGCCGATGTAACCTGAGGCTGAAAAGATGGTCAAAAACGATAAAATCAACGTTGGATTTACGAATGAAACAGGAATGGCTTCCGAGAGGCCGTGAAACACATCTTGAAAAAACAGAATCAAAAGCGTGAGGCTCCCCGCAATAATCAGTGTGTAAAGATAGATCGTTTCAAGCGGCAGATGAAATATGTCCACATACTTTCCTCCTTTCGGCCGGGTCTCGGAGTGTTACTTTATATACGGGTGTAAAGGGAAATGGTTTCAATTTTCTGATAAAAAAGGCTGATTACATGATTATCCAATCCGGATATGGTATGTTTACTCCAAAGGAGGAGATAGAATGAGCATTTTTAATGAAGCCAGACAGCAGACTTGGGAAGAACTGAAAGGACTCTCTGATGAGGAATTCAACCAAAAGCCTGCGGCTGATGAATGGAGCGTGCGCGAAGTCCTTGACCATTTAAAGAAAATTGACGAATCAGCGCAGAATCTTTTAACAAAGCAGGCAAAAGACGCACCGTTTAAAAAAATCGAAGAAAAACCGATGGAGTTTATAGAGGACAGAACAAATAAACGGCCGGCGCCGTCACAGCTTGAACCTGAGCAAAACCGAATATCAGTCATTGAAGCGAAACAAGAATTAGATACGGCAAGACAGCAGCTGACCGCCGTTATTTCATCATTAAACGAGGAAGACTTTGAACGGGTGCTTCCGCATCCCGTTTTTCAAGAACTGACGATCCGCCAGTGGATTGATTTTATCGGCCATCATGAAAAGCGTCACATCAATCAAATAAAAGAAATCAAACAAAAAATCGAAAAGGTCTGAATCAGACCTTTTCGATTTTTTTCTTAACGCGTTTCGGTTCATAAGAATGAATGTCGACCGAATCACCCGTGCATATGTCTCCCGGCCGTTCAACAATACACACAATTCCCCTTCTGCCCATCGCGTGCCTCACAAACGCCGCAGCGAGTTTTGGCTGATCCGGGTAAAAGGATTGAATGATTTCTCCCGGCTGAATGCACGGATCATTTTCTCCCTCGCACAACAGAGACGCACCGCTTGGAAATATTATTCTGCTTCCTTCTTTAAGCGACGTCAGTGCAGAAAAACCGCTGATTGCGATATTAGCGCCGAGCCATTCGGGAAAGATATGAGAAACCCCCATCGCCGCCGCAATCTCATCACATTCCTCCATGGACACGATTGAAATTTGTCTCCGGTTAAAAATTTCCGTCCCTCTTTGATACATCGGCTCCCGCGCACCGGCTTTTTTTGTCAGTCCGAAATGAAGGTCACCGGGAAACCCGCCGTATTCCGCACGAAGCTTGTCCATCTTTTTGGTAACAAATTGTTCCGTATCCGCTATATATACGCCTTCCGCCTTTGCTGTTATGCACTTCCACATCACCCGTCACCGCCTTTTTCTTGACATTATCCTTAAAAAAACCCCGCTCTGTAAAGAAGCGGGGTTCAATTATTATACCGTTTTCGGCGTTAAGTCAAAGCAGCGTTTGTAAATCCAGTTGTATGCTTTCTCATTCAAGTCTCTTGGATTTCCGAAGGTTTGCGGATCTTTCATGGCTTCTTTTGATAAGCGCTCAATCATGTCCGGAGACACACCTTGTTCTTCTAAGCTCGGCACCTCTAAATCTTTTACAAGGTCATACATCCAATTGACGGACGCTTTGGCCGCTTCTTCGGTTGTCATTTTGCTTGTATCGATTCCGAATGCTTTGGCGATGCGGGCAAATTTTTCCGGATATCCCTTCCAGTTATATTCCATTACCGGCCCCATCATAGCTGCGACGCATTGCCCGTGAGCGACAGGGATGATGCCGCCAAGTGTCTGGCTCATTGCATGCGCAGCGCCTGCGGATTCACTGCCGTATGAAAGTCCGGCAAGCATCGCCGCCTGCGCCATGCCGTATCTCGCTTCCAAATCCTCTCCGTCCGCGAACGCACGCTTAATATAATGCGCCGCATATTCAATTGCCATTAAAGCCACAGCATCAGTGATCGGCTGCGCGAATTTCATCGTATAGCACTCAATGGCGTGCGCGAGGGCATCGATACCTGTCATAGCCGTCACATGCGGAGGCATGGACGTATGCAGCTCAGGATCAATGACTGTTAAATGCGCGGCGATAAGCGGTCCGCCCGTATTGAATTTAAATTCTCTTTCCTCATCTGTAATGACCGCCCATTGTGTGACCTCTGAACCTGTTCCCGCAGTCGTCGGGATCGTTGTCAGCGGAGGAATGCGGTTTTCCAGCGGCTTTTTGCCTTCCGCTGCTTCATAATCAAGCACGCTTCCTTCGTGTGTTGCTTCTACCCCGATCGCTTTCGCCGTATCCATGGAGCTTCCGCCGCCGACAGCCACAAGGCCGTTGCAGTTTTCTTTTTTATACAGTTCAGATCCTTCGTTCACAAGACGTACAGGCGGGTTCGGCTCCACTTTGTTAAACAGGACGACTTCGATGCCCGCTTCCTGCAAGGATTCAATAACCGGGTTTGCCACTCCCGCATTATAAATTCCCGGGTCTGTTACGAGCAGCGCTTTTGTGACACCAAGCGCTCTGACTTCTTTTCCCGCATGCTGAATCGCGCCGATTCCGTGCTTAATAACTGTCGGGATTTCGAATGTATGGAATTTATGCATGCTTTCTACTTTCATATTTAATGTCATATTATATCTCCTCCTTGTTATGCTTGAAACCAGTTAACAGGTGCAGGTTTCGTATTGCGGTAAATATGTTTGATTTCCGTGTACTCTTCCAGACCGATTTTGCCGAGTTCGCGGCCGAAGCCTGATTGTTTGTACCCGCCCCACGGCGCTTGCGCGAAATACGGATGAAAATCATTGATCCAAACCGTACCCATCCGCAGTTTCGCGGCTACGCGTTCGCATTTTTCAATATCCTTTGACCATACCGCTCCGGCCAGCCCGTAAATGGTATCGTTGGCGAGTCTGACCACTTCTTCTTCAGAAGAGAATGACTCGACTGTTAAAACGGGGCCGAAGATTTCCTCTTGGACAATTCTCATGTCAGACTTGCAGTTTGAGAAAATAGTAGGTTCATAGAAGAAACCGTTTTGAAGAGCGGGATCATCAGGACGTTTGCCGCCTGTTTCCAGCTTTGCCCCTTCTTCGATGCCGATTTCTACGTATTTTTCAACTTTGGCCCGATGCTCGGCGGAAATCAGCGGACCGCTTTCCGTATCTTCATGAAAACCGTTTCCTAATTTGATGCTTTTCGTGCGCTTGATCAGCTCGGCTAAAAATTCATCATGAATGGCTTCGTCCACTAAAAGGCGCGAGCCTGCAGAACAAACTTGGCCGGCATGAAAAAACACGGCGTTGAGCGCTTGATCTGCAGCTGTTTCGAGATCCGCATCTTTAAACACGATATTCGGATTTTTGCCGCCAAGCTCAAGGGCAATCTTTTTCACATTGCCGCTTGCCGCCTGCATGATTTTTTTGCCTGTTTCAATTCCGCCCGTAAAGGACACCAAATCGACGTCAAGGTTTCTCGCCAGCTCATCCCCGACAGAAGCGCCCGGTCCAAGCACAAGATTGGCGGCTCCTTTCGGAATACCGGCTTCTTCTATTAATTGAAAGACTTTAATCGTTGTCAGCGGAGTTATCTCGCTCGGCTTTAAAACGATCGTGTTTCCGGCCGCAAGAGCGGGAGCAATTTTCCAGCTCGCCTGAAGGAGCGGATAGTTCCACGGCGTAATTTGTCCGCATACGCCGATTGGCTCTCTGACGATTTTACTTACGGAATCGGGAATAGGAGATGAGATGACCTCGCCTCCGTCTTTATCCGCCAAACCGGCATAATACTGAAAAACATTTGCGATATCATCCATGTCGGCTTTGCTTTCTTCAATGGTTTTACCTGTGTCCAGCGATTCCAGCTCAGCTAATTCGTTCAGATCGCGTCTGATTAATTCCGCAATTTTCAGAACAAATTGACCGCGCTCCAGTCCGGAAAGCACCGGCCACTCCCCTTCATCAAATGCTTTTCTGGCTGCGGCGATGGCTTTCACCGCATCGTTCCGGTCTCCTTCGCATACTGTTGCAATTTCTTCCTGATTAAATGGATTGATGATACGGCGGGTCTGCTTTTTTTCTGCACTGATCCATTCGCCGCCGATATAAAGCGTTTTGCTCATAAGAGTCCTCCTTACCGAAAAGTAAGTTTGTTAAATAAAAATTTAATGTTTTTAACAATGTTAATTTAACACATGTTTTTTAACCTGTCAAAACCTTGTTTGTCCGCTTAGGTTTTGACATTTCGCCATGATTCGTTAAGATTAAGAACATAAAGAAATGACTTAATCAATTTAATCTTCAAGAGGAAAAGAGGGACAGTATGGATGAGAATCCAGAATTTGCAGCTATAGAACAAGCAAGGGATCTTGTCATTGATTCCATTGCTGAGACGATGGATCTGTACGGAATTACCCGGAGTGTCGGGATTTTATACGGAACAATGTATATGAGGGATGAAATGACGCTTGATGAAATGCGTGAGGAACTGCAGATGAGCAAACCGAGTATGAGCACAGGCGTCAAAAAGCTGCAGGATTTAAATGTGGTCAAAAAAACCTTTCACCGCGGCACGCGGAAGCATACATTTGTAGCGGAAAAGGATTTCTTTACGTTTTTCACGAATTTCTTCCCGCCGAAATGGGATCGGGAAGTTCAGGTGAATTTGTCCGCCATCGTACAGGCCCAGGCGGATTTGCAGGCCGTTTTGCTGGCAGAGGAAGGCAGCGCGGAATTACAGGAAGAAGCGCGGCAGTTATATGATCAGCTTGAAAGCTCGAAGGCCTATTATCATTGGCTGAAGCGGCTCGCCGATTCAGTCCGGAGCGGAGAGATTTTTAACTTTATTCCGATAGAAACAGACGAAAAAACGCCTGAATCGTAATCAGGCGTTTTTTCTTCGTCATTTTTCGACACGATTTGATCATTTTCGAGGAAATATAGGAACATAACCCCATTTACTTCCATTAAAATTGATGGTAAATTTTTATAGGTACGGTCGTTCTTTTTTAAGAACGATCGGCAAATTTTTTTAAGGGGGATTTTGATATGAAACAAAAGTTTTTCTCAACTGTCATGGCAAGTTTATTCGGCTTGGCTTTACTGCTTTCTCTGCCGACAGCGTCATTCGCCGCTGAATCAGGTTCAACCGTTCACGAGCCGGAAATGTCCACAAAGGCGACCGCTACTTTATTTGCAAAATACACAGGTGCCAGCCAGCAGGAATGGTCATTTTCTGATATCGAATTGACGTACCGCCCGAACACGATCCTAAGCCTAGGCGTTATGGAATTTACCCTTCCTAGCGGATTTGCGGCTACAACAAAAGATACAATCAACGGACACGCTTTGCGTGAAAGACAGATTCTGAATAACGGCAAAACAGTCAGACTTCCGTTAAACATTGATTTGCTCGGCGCAGCGGAATTTAAGCTTTCTCTTAATAATAAAACATTGCCTGCTGCAGGTACATATAAGTTCCGTGCAGAAAATAAATCATTAAGCATCGGCTCTAAATTCTATGCTGAGGACACAATTGTTGTTCAAAAACGCAGCACACCGCCGACACAGCCTTGCAACTGCAAATAATTGCGAAAAACGGACCGGCACAAGCTCCGCTTGTCAGCCGGTCTTTTTTTGTGCCGTTTTATCTTCCGGCTCTCACATTGACAAACCTTTGAAACAGGAGTACATTCTTGTTTGTTGTATTTGGAGTGACGAAAACAGTTTCTTAAGGAGTTATGAGGATTGGGAAAAATCAAAAATAAACAATTTGCCGTCATCGGACTCGGCCGTTTCGGCGGAAGCATCTGCAAAGAGCTTTTTAAAATGGGGCATGAGGTGCTGGCCGTCGATATCAGCGAAGAGCGGGTCAACGCATACTCCTCTTATGCCACTCATGCCGTGCGGGCAAATGCGACGGAAGAAAGCGAACTTCAATCGCTCGGCATCAGAAATTTTGAATATGTCATCGTGGCAATCGGCGCCAACATTCAGGCAAGCACGCTGACGACGCTGTTATTGAAAGAACTGAACATCCCTAACATTTGGGTGAAGGCGCAAAATTATTATCATCACAAAGTGCTTGAGAAAATCGGCGCTGATCGTATTATTCATCCGGAAAAGGATATGGGCGTAAGGATTGCGCAAAGCCTTTCGGATGAAAACGTCTTAAATTATATTGATCTGTCAGATGAATACAGCATAGTAGAACTGTCAGCCACGAAAAAACTCCATTTAAAAACCATTCTTGACCTCGGCGTCCGTGCCAGATTCGGCTGCACCATTCTCGCCGTGAAACATAATGGAGACATTCAGCTGTCCCCTTCTCCGGAGTCTGTCATCCATGAATGTGACTGCCTTGTGCTGATGGGGCATAAACGTGATATTAAAAGGTTTGAAACAGAGGGAATGTAAAAAAAGCCGGCTGCGGCCGGCTTTTGTGATGCTTATGTTTCTTCATTTAACTGGACGGCGGTTTGGTCAACCCAGCCGATCAGCTTGTCTTTCACCTGAAATTGATACCAGACAGATCCGCCGTTTTGCTTCTCAGAGACAACTTTAATATGCTGGCCGGTAAACTTTTGCGCCGATGCCAGTTTAATAGAATGCTGCTCTTTCGACGGCTTGGACCAAATGTCTTCCATGGCGTAGTCTTTGATGGCGCCTTTCTTATCAACTGCTTTAAGAGAGGCATTGATTTTGTCAAATTCATTCAGGTTATAGGTTTCTATGACATCTTTAATTTTTTCCGCATAGTCGGGATCTGTGGCATAGCCGGATTTTTGAAGGGCTGCCGCAGCTGATTTATAATCGTCCGCTTCTATGACGGGTTTATACTTCTTTTTATTCCAAGACGTTCCTTTGACAAATAATTTGGCGTGGTCATCCATGGATTCAAAAAACGTGTTGTACTTACGAAATTTTGCCCGAATCGTTTTTCGTTTCCCTTTTTCAAATTCATCTGTTTTCATCGTGACGTGTTTTCCTTTATAATCACCTTTTACACCGAACAGGTTGCGCGCTTTTCCCGCAAGCTCACTGTTCCCCCAATCCGATTCGAGAATGGCCTGTGCAAGGGTGATGCTCGGAAGGACATGATATTTCTCATATAAAATCTGAGCATGCCCGGAAAGGCTGTCAATAAAGACCTGCTGCCCGTCCACCTCTTCAGGCGGTTTTTCTTCCGTCGCTATGAATTTCGAAAACACCATTGATACCAGAAATAATCCGAATATAAGAGATACAGCAAAAAGGCATCCAAGCACCCTTTTGGTCTTTGCTTTCTTTTTCATATCAACCTTCCTTTAATTCCGGAATCACTAGATTTATAATTTTACTGGTCATTGATGAAAATTTCAATAAAATAGGGAAAAAGACGGAGAAAGAACATGTATGCAAAAAAAAAAACCCTCAAAGAGGAGTCTTTTTTTTTATGCCATGCTCAGCTGAGGACCGAACAATTCAAATTGAACGGATTCAGAGTTAAACCCGAGTGCAAGAATCATATCTTTCATTTGCGTCATAAACGGTGCTGAACCGCACAAGTAAAATTCAGCATCTTGATTCAGATGAAGCTGCTCTAAAAAGCTTTGATCAATCCGGCCGCTGTAAAAAGGCTTGTCTCCTAAGCGGTCTTGTTCTGACGGTTCACTGTATACATAAATGACGTTAATATTCGGATTGCCTGCCGCAGCTTGCTCAACTTCTTTGCGGAACGCGGCGTACTCTCCGTTTTTCGCGGCATGAATAAAAGTAATGGAACGCTCCGGCTGTTTTTCGGCGGCTGTTTTCAGCATGCTCATCATCGGCGTGATTCCGGAACCGGCACTGAGAAGGACAGCCGGTTTTTCGGCGGAAGACAGTTTGAAATCCCCGGCGGGTGCGCTGACTTCAAGTTTATCTCCTTCTTGAACTTCATTGTGGAGATGAGAAGAAACCGCCCCGTCCTTTTTCACGGAAATTCGATATTCGCCTTTTCGGGCAGCATCAGAAAGGCTGTATTGGCGAATGTGCGTATAAGGAGAATCTGCAATCCGCACTTTAATGCTGATATATTGCCCCGCTTCAAATTCAGGAAGCGCAGAGCCGTCGCTCGGTTTGATATAAAATGATGTGATGTCTTTGCTTTCTTCGGTTTTCTTTATCACCGTAAATTCTTTATATCCCTGCCATCCGGCCGCATTGTACATATCTTTTTCAATGCCGATGAAAGCCTCTGCAATGACGCCGTAAGCTTTTTCCCAAGCCTCCATAATGTCAGGAGTTGCGGCATCCTGCAGCACATCCTTGATCGCCAGAAGCAAATATTTTCCGACAATCGGATAATGCTCCGGCTTTACCCCGATGCTAGTATGTTTATGGCCGATCTGTCTGACTGCCGGAATGATTTGTTCTAATTGATCAATATTCGCCGCAGCCGCAATGACTGCATTTGCCAATGCTGCGCGCTGCGTCTGTTTCTTTTGGTTCGTTTGGTTAAACATATTTAACAGTTCGGGATGATCTTGAAACATCAGGTTATAAAAGCGTCCTGTGATGTTTTCTCCATGTGTTTTCAATACGGGTACTGTGCTTTTGATGATGTCTATTGTTCTCTCATCCAGCATGTTAATCCTCAACCCTTCTAAAGATGTATTTATAATATATCTTTATAGTAAGAGATATTTCGAATAAAAGATATATCTTAAATGAATCTTTAGAAAAGTCGTCACAATATTGTGGTCAGTTTGGAATCATTGGTTTTTATTCCCTTTTTCACCTATTGGAACCGGGACACATATTCTAGAAATTATACGTTTACACATGAAAGCAGGGGATTGTATGGTTTCTTATATGGATTACACGTCTCCGAATACACAGTTCACATATGATGTGAATGAGAGCCGTTTTTTCACTAAAGATCATCGGAACTTTATCAATGTATTGGGGATTAAACAATTAAACACGCTTGAAAATATTTCATTATTGGATATCTTTTTGAGCAAGACAAATGTGATTGAACCGCATACCCATCAAAATGCCGCTGAATTGGTGTACTGTATTTCGGGTTCCGCAACCGTGTCGATGCTGAATCCGTTCACCCAGAAAATACGTAATTACCCGATTACCCCCGGGCAAGTGGCGAATATTCCGCAGGGGTGGTGGCATTATGAGATCGCGACTTCAGATAATACCCATCTTTTGGCCATATTTGACGCCCATACGCCTGAAGTGATTTACGGGTCGGATATTCTCCGCCTCACACCGCCCGAGATCATGGCGCATACGTACTGTCTGAATGAACAGGAATGGGAAAAAGCTGTTTCACCGATCTGCAAATCAACTGTGATAGGTCCCGATAAATACTGCGGGCAGTCTGAAAATACGGGTATTCACGATATGAATAAACCTTATCAGCCAAATACGCATTATCCGAATGATCCGTATCGGCATTATGATCCGCCGTTATATTGGGGGTATTAAACGGAGAGCAGGAGCGGCATTAAAAAAAGCCCCTCATGAAAGAGGGGCTCTTAATCATTACGGTCCGGTTCCGCAGCTTACTTTGTACTCACCTTCGGGCAATTTTTTCGAATAACATAAGTGCGGCGTCTGTCCGGTTTCATCTTTCCAATCGAACCAATTTACATCATAAAGGTTCCCGGCCTCATTGCTGTTTTCTTCTTTTCGAAGAATCGCAAAGTAGCTTTGATACGGATAGCCTTTTTTATAAATGTCATGCCTGATGGCTCCTTTTTCTGAAGCAGACGTGAAGACGACAGGAGAAAGAGCGGGGAGCGCTGTTAAAAGAAGTGCCACTGCCGCTGAAAGAGTTAGTAGAAGATAGATTTTCTTTTTCATTTTCCTCTTTTTCCTTTCATTTAGTTGTTAAAAATGAAGCAGAACACAGAGGCTGCTGCAGAGGATTAAAAACTTATAAAGGTATGGAGCCAAGGGGCTCGCACCCCTGATCTCTACGCTGCCAGTGTGGAAATGATAGGGGTTGCTGACGAATCTTTCTGATAAAAAATCTTCTGTTTGGCGAAAAATGAACAAGTTGGTCCCCAAATAGGATTGTAAATGAAAGTTAATTCCCCACTAGACCTGCCATCAAAACGCCCATCACAATCAATAATAATAGTAAAAGTAAACAAAGTGCCAGGATAACAAAAGAAATATTCTTTGCGATTCCTTTAGGCGATTTGATTGCCAGAATACTCCCCGCGACAATTCCTAGCATTCCAAGCGCCCAATGAATATGAGGCAGAAAGCACAATGTGAATAAAAGGATGATAAGCGACACGATCCAAAAATACTTTCTCATTTCTCTCCTTTCTATTTTCCCTCCATTAAATTGATAAATTGAAAAGAAAATTGAACTTATAAATATTGAGTGCCATATTTTTTAAATATTAGCATAGATTTATCGTTCGAGCTGATGGCGACCGATACATACGCAAAGTTATCTGCGCAGTTCATTACGGGACCACCTACGGAAGGATTTCGTGTGAGGGACTTAAAGGGGGATACATGGCTTATTGTATTTGATTCTTTTTTATCCGTTGAGACTTATGAAGTTGGGGGATGATCAAATGACTGATTTTGAACGAAAAGTTATTATATCGCTTTGGGAAAAATCCCTCCATGGAACAATTGAAAAGAAAAACCAGGTGGATGTTTTGAATACGTTATAATGAAGAAACTAAAAAAGCCTTTTCCGAAGAAAAGGCTTTTTACGTTCAAGTTTGAAAACGATCAGAAGCTACTTTGATTGTATCCTGTGCTTGTTTTTCTACCGAGTTCATACCCAACCCACATACTAAAGTCAATGTCAGCCCAGGACGATGAAGATGCTCTTTTTAAAATTCATACAGGCACTCTCCTTCTTAGGTTTGATTACGATCAGATGAAACTTGATATGATCCATCAAATGAAACAGCCGAGGCCGTTAGACCGACCCCTGACATTAAAACGACAGCCGATACAATGATAAATACGCCTTTTCTAAAATTCATACAGGCATCCCCCCCTCTGAATTTGTTTTTGCGTTTGAATCATTTTTTGATGATAAACATAAGATTTGTCATATTGTTTTGACTCTGCATAAACAGCAGCCGTATCAAGAGCAATATCTTCCACATACGAATAGTTTTTATTTTTCTCAAGGTAATCAATTGTTTTTTTGATTCGCATTTGGTCTATTGCATTAATATATAAAGCATCCAAATATTTTTGCAGAGATTCAAACAGCTTATCCCCGTGATGTATCGCTGATGAAAGTCCCTTTTTGCTGATTTGAATCGCCTCATTTGTTTTCCCTTGTTTAAATAGAAGCTTTGCGTATGTAAACAAGGAATGCGGGAGGTTACCCAATTTATACTTTTCAGATATCTCCGCTGCTTTTTTTAAGTAGATTTCAGCTTTACTGTATTCTTCTAGGTCTCCGTAATTCTTTCCTATGTTGTAATAAGCAGAACTGAGCAGCCTTTCATTATTATTTAGTTGTTTCGACAACTCTAAAGCTTTTTCTAAATGCGGCAAACTTTTTTCAAAGCGTTTAAAGTCAACATAATTCCCCGATATGACGAATAGACATTGAATTTTCCGGACTTTATACAACTCATACTGATCGTAAATATCGAGCGCTTGCTTTACGTGATGCATGGAGACGTGGCTTTGTTTCATACCGTAATATGCTTCAGCCAATTTAAAATGAAACTCCGCTCTCTCAATTTCATCATGCACATGAACAAGTTGTTTTTCAGCCTCTCTATAAAAACCGATCGCCTTTACATACTGCTTTTGATCAAATTCATACATGCCGCGGAAAAATAAAGAGTAATAGCATAGCAGTCCGGAAATTCCTTTATTTGATGCTTCGATTTTTTCCAGCAGCTCGTCAATTGTCGGTCTCACGCGGGTAGTCACCGGTTCTAAATAATCCAGCATGAGCTGATGGCGGAATTTCATGAGGGTGTAGTAAATCAGTAGATACTCGTCTTCTTCCATCTCATTTATTTCTTGCTCCACTTCCGCTTTCAAAATTTCCGCATCCGGAACACTGAACTGACGTATCATTTTGTACCATTCATTAATTTTAACGCCTACCTCCGATGATGGTAAAACAGAACTCACAAGGCCACTCCTCCTTTTATATAATATTCTAACATTTCCAAATTATGTTTGGATAAAAAAACCGCAATTTGTTTACGGTCTGCCATATTACTTATTTTCACATAACTGTTGGAATCGTCCATTCCGTTTGCGATAATAAAACTAATGTATGGGGAATATAATTGGGAGGATTAAGGATGTGTCATTTTAAAATGAGCATTACTTGATCACTCAAATGATTTAAGCTCTATGAAAGTGTGTACTTTGAAATAGGTTTATAAGTAGACTCTCTACAAGTCTACTTTATTTTTTCTCATAAATAAACGAGGTGAAAATCAATGGATGGTATAGAATTTTTAGAAAATATGACACGACTCGGAGTAATCATTTTGGTCTTCTCCGGCTATGCTGTTTACTGGAAGTTAGGTAAAACAAAAAGAGAGCGAGGGCTTACAAAATTTGAAGCTTGTCTTAGGTTCTCTGTGATGTTCGGTATATTAGCTTGGGGGTTTTCGACTCTTGCTTTTAGTTTATGGTCATAATCCTTTTTGTCAATATTCGACTTATCCTGTCTAAACAGATTAAAACCAGATAAATGTACCCTAATTCGGAAAACCACCTAGACTCTCCTTATAGAAGCCGGTGAAAATATGAACGCCATTCGAAATGCGCCGGTCATGCAAGCCGAAGACATGTAACCGAAAAACTTGAAAATGAGACAGCTCAATATTTTGAACCATTCAATCTTAATTTGAAGGCGAGGCTTTTTTGGGGCTGTTGGCTCTGTTCCTGACAAATAAAAAAACCCTTGTAGAATAAGGGTTTAAAGGTATGGAGCCAAGGGGGCTCGAACCCCTGACCTCTACGCTGCCAGCGTAGCGCTCTCCCAGCTGAGCTATGGCCCCGTGCGGTAACGTCATGTTTTATTATAGACGAGTTCCCTTCGAATTTCAAGCCGAAAATTCAGTTTGCTTACATTTTTCTGAGACGTTTTTCAAACATAGAAAAGACCCTCCGGGGGCCTCTTCGTTTATCGCACGAGCATGATTAAAATGATGCCGAGGATGACACGGTAAATGGCGAACGGGACAAGCTTAATCCGATTAATAAGCCGAAGAAAAAATTTGACGACTAAGAGAGCGACGACAAAGGCGCAGATAAAACCGACAAGAAAAAACGGAATCATGTCAGGAGAAAGACTGCTCCAGTATTTCACCAGCTTCAGAAGGCTTGCACCCGCCATAATCGGAATGGCCATGATAAATGTAAAGTCTGCGGCTGCCCGGTGATTCAAGCCTAGAATGACACCTCCGGCAATCGTTGAGCCTGATCGGGAAAAGCCGGGCCACAAGGCGAGACATTGGAATAAACCGACACAGAAAGCCTGTTTGTAGGTGATTCTGTCTACCGTATTGATCGTATCTTTTCTTTT
Source organism: Bacillus siamensis KCTC 13613 (assembly GCF_000262045.1). GTDB lineage: Bacteria > Bacillota > Bacilli > Bacillales > Bacillaceae > Bacillus > Bacillus siamensis. The sequence continues at coordinate 949,012 of NZ_AJVF01000039.1, read as the reverse complement.
ATTGATCCAGTCCGCAATCAGCATAAGCACGGCTCCGGCAATCAGTCCGTAAGCGACCGTTCTGACGGAGAATAGATAGCGGTCAATGAAATCCTCAAATAAAAAGCCGAGCACTGCGGCCGGAACAAGACCGACAGCGATTTGCGCGATAGTCAGCCTGTATCCTTTCTGCTGGTCGCGCGTCTCGTTTTTTTTGATGCCGAGTAAATTTAATATCCGATCCTTAAACACAATGGCCACCGCCAGGATCGAACCGAGCTGGATCACCACTTTGAAGGAATTGGCGGCTTCAGGATTCATCAGGCTTCCGGATTTCAGCCAGATGTCATCCGCTATGATCATATGTCCCGTGGAAGAAACCGGCGCGTATTCCGTCAGCCCTTCCACGATTCCCAAAACGGCTGCTGTGAACATCTCCCATAGTGTCATCCTATTCTTCCCTTCATTTATCATTTACAAAAGAGAAGCTCTCCTCTGAAGGAAAGCCTGTCTTATAATAAATATCATGTCGGTTCCGATTTTATGACTTCGATACTTCATCATTTTTTTCTTCTTCATATAAATGCGAGCGCATTTTGAACCAATCAAACAGATGGGTCGTGACCACTTTGATGACCGCGTAGCCCGGGATGGCTAAAATAATGCCGACAACCCCGAACAGCTTTCCGGCGGTTAAAAGAACAAAAATGATAGTAATCGGGTGAATGTGAAGATTTTTCCCCATGATCTGCGGAGAAATTAATTTTCCTTCCACGAGCTGGACAACGGTCCATACAATCGCAAGCTTCAGCAGCATAAGAGGCGAAGTGACCAAAGCGATAATAATCGCCGGCGTGATGGCAATGGTCGGCCCTAAATACGGAACAACGCTCGTACAAGCGGCAATGACCGCAAGCAGTGACGCATAATCAAGTCCGATAATCAAATAGCCGATAAATAATAAAAACCCGATGCAGAAGCTGACGATGACCTGTCCTCTAATATAGGAGCTTAATCTGTGGTTCATTTCGCTCAGCATCGTATACGTTTGTTCTTTCAGACGGGTGGGCACAAATTTCAAGATATAGATTGGCAGTTTTTTGCCGTCCTTCAGCAAATAGAACAGAATAAACGGCACGGTTACAATCGAAATAATCACTTCCGTCAGCGCACCGATAAAATTCCCGACTCCGGTAAATGTGCTGTTTGCAATTGTCGCCGCCTGCGCCGATACTTTATTGGCAAGATCGGAAATGTTGATATTCATCGTCTTTTGCGCCTGATTTACAAAATCGCTTCCGATCAGGCTTTTCGTCTGATCTTCAACAATGTCCACATATTTCGGCAGATTGTCGATCAAACTCATGATCTGTTCCTTTAAAAACGGAATAATAGAAACGATCGTAATCGTAATCAGCCCTATAATAACGAGGTAAAGGAGCAGGATGGAATAGACTCTTTTCACCCTTATTTTTTCCAATATATCTACGATCGGATTAAGCAGATAATAAACAATTCCTGTCAAAATAACGGGGAGCGCAATCGTTTTGAGCAGGACGATAATGGGTGTGAAAATAAAAGATGTCTTCATAAAGACAAGGATATTGAGACCGATGAGCAGCAATACAAGTAAAAACAAGACAAATTTATTGTCTAAGAAAAACTGTTTAAATCTGCCGCCCCATGTTTGCAATGTTTCCACTATTGTTCCTCCATCATATGTATTTTACTTAAATTGTACACTATCGTTCCTGTAATGAAAAATAATAACCGGTCTCTATGGGAATTTTTCCTATACTTTTGGCGGACAGTCTTTTTTCCATTTATGTTTCTTTGAAAAAAAGCTATAATGTAAGCCAATACATAGAAGGAGCGATAGCAATGATTCGATTTGCAACAGTCGGAACGAATTGGATTACAGAACGATTTCTGGAGGCGGCTTCTGCTATTGATGATTTTCAATTAACGGCGGTTTATTCCAGAACTGAGGAACGCGCGGCGGAATTTGCCGGCAAGCACGGCGCAGCTCATTATTTCACCAGCCTGAGAGAAATGGCGGAAAGCGAAGCCTATGACGCGGTGTATCTCGCCAGCCCGAATGCATTTCACAAAGAGCAGGCGATCCTTTTTATGGAACACGGCAAGCATGTGCTGTGCGAAAAACCGTTTGCGTCTAACGCAAGGGAAACGGAAGACATGATTCACGCAGCCAAATCAAACGGCGTTCTCTTGATGGAAGCCATGAAAACGACGTTTTTGCCGAACTTCAGCATGCTTCAACACCACTTACATAAAATCGGACCGATCAGGAGATTCACGGCAAGCTACTGCCAATATTCATCACGATATGATGCATATAAAAACGGAACGGTGCTTAATGCGTTTAAGCCTGAATTATCGAACGGTTCGTTAATGGACATCGGCGTATACTGCATTTATCCGGCCGTCGTCCTGTTCGGCAAACCGAAAAACGTCATTGCGACTGGTCACAAACTAGCATCCGGCGTTGACGGCGAGGGCACGGTTATTTTGTCATACGACGGGTTTGAAGCGGTACTGATGCATTCAAAAATTTCAAATTCGTTTGCCCCTGCGGAAATACAGGGTGAAGACGGCACAATCGTGCTGGACAGCATTCACGGGCCGGAGCGGGCGGAAATCCGCTATCGTGACGGACGGATGGAGGACATTTCCGTTCCTGATCTGAAACCGGCGATGTATTATGAAACGGCTGAATTCATCAGCCTTCTTCGGAACGGACAGCAGGAGTCTTCCGAAAATACCTTTGAACGCTCTTTCATTACGGCAAGCATTATGGAAGAAGCGAGAAAACAAATCGGAATTGTCTTTCCCGCCGATCAAAACTAAAACATCCGCCCGGGTTTCGGGCGGATGTTTTTTATTTGGACGCTAACAAGTCAGCGAACGCTTTTGCATACTGCGGAAGGTCGGGCGGGCGGCGGCTTGATACAATGTGGCCGTCAGTTACGACGGCTTCATCCAGCCACTGTGCCCCGGCATTTGTCATGTCGTCTTTGATGCCGGGCGTGCTCGTTACTTTTTTTCCTGCGAGAATTCCGGCAGATATGAGCACCCAGCCAGCGTGGCAGATCTGGCCGATCGGCTTTTTCTGCTCGTTCATCGTACGGATGATGTCCAAAACTTCCGGATATCTTCTCAGTTTGTCAGGAGCCCAGCCGCCAGGCACGAGCACGGCATCATACTCCTGAATAATCAGGCTCTTAAAATCGTAATCCGCCGTCGCGGGCACGCCGTATTTTCCTTTGTATGAACGGCCGGCTTCTTCTCCTATTAAATGGACGATCGCGCCTTCCTCCCTCATCCGGTAGACGGGATACCAAAGCTCTAAGTCTTCAAAGTCGTCACTGACAAGCGCTATGACTTTCTTGCCTTCTAATCTCATCACTGCCACTCCCTTCTTTTTTTCAAGTGTATCGCTTTTTTCAGCTGAGGAAAAGAAACAGCTCGTTACAGCTGTTCTTCGCCTTCAGACTGAATCGTAAATTTCCGTGTGACCTGCTGCAGTTCTTCTGCCATGTGCGCAAGCGTTTCAGCAGAGGAACTGATTTCTTCCATGGAAGCCAGCTGCTCTTCGGCTGACGCGGCGATGTCTTGAATGCCGGCGGACCCTTCTTTGGCGACTGAGGTAATGTGCTCCACCGCGTTTGTCACGTTTTGCGACCCGGCCGCAAGCTGCTCAAGCGTTCCGTTCATATGCTGCAAAGCGCCTGAAATCTGAGTCGTCATTTCCGAGATTTTTTTGAAGCTTTCGGCCGTTTGGTCCGTAATATCAAGGCCTTCTTTCACGTCTTGATTCACTGCTTGGAATACAGAAAGCGATGTGGCGATTTCTTTGACGATTTCCTGAATCAGCGTTTCGATTTCCTTGGCGGAGTCGGCTGATTGGACAGCAAGCTTTCTCACTTCTTCCGCAACGACGGAGAAACCGCGCCCGTATTCGCCGGCTCTGGCTGCTTCGATAGCCGCGTTTAGAGCAAGCAGGTTTGTTTGATCGGCAATGCCGTTAATGACATTCAGAATGCTCTTAATGTCGTGCGACTTCGTTTCCAGTCCTTTTACGACGGCTTCCGCCTGCTGTACGGAACGATCAATCGTTTTCATCTGGCCGACCGTTTTCGCCACTAATTTTTCTCCGCTTCCGGCCGTATCAGAAGTTTGAATGGCCGATTCGGTGATTTCCGCCGATACATTCGCCGTCTCGGCAATGCCCGTATTCATTTGGGACAGGTGATCAGCACTTTCTTCCAATTTCTCGCTTTGTGATTCGTTTCCGTTTGAGAATTGTTCAATCGCAAGTGTGATATGCTCGGTCGCCTTGCTTGTCTGACCGGCAGATGCCGTCAGCTCTTCGGATGAAGAAGCGACATGTTCGACGGATGATTGAATGACGCCGATGACAGACCGGAGTGATGCCGACATCTCATTGAAGCTTTGGCTGAGCTGACCGAATTCATTTTTCGACCTGATGTTAATCACTTCGGTTAAATCGCCGTCACTGATTTTAGCTGATGTCGAGACAAGTTTTTTGAGCGGTTTTGAAATCGAGCGAATGATAAAGAAGATTAAAATCCCGCCGACGATAAGAGAAACCGCAAGAATGATCAGCGCCATTTTCATGACAGGCGCGGCTGCGTCATGTATCTCACTGACAAAGAATGTGCCGGCGATTTTCCAGCCCGTCAGTTTATTTGTCGTGAAGGCCATTTTCTTTTGCTGTCCTTCAAACGTGTATTCAAACGATCCGCTTGATTTAGAAAATACTTCTTTCGTCCACTCTCCGGAGCCTTCCGTTCCCGCTTTGATGGTCGGATGGGCGATGTATTTTTTATCTCCCGTTGTAATGAAAGCAAATCCTTTATGACCGATCTGTACGCGTTCGGAAGCGTTCAAAAGGTCGCCCAGTTTAATATCCAGCGCTACAACGCCTGAGCCGTCTTTTGTCTGCTGGGCAATCGTAACGACCGTTTGTCCGGTTGCAGCGTCCTTATAAGGCTCGGTAAACACCGGCTGTCCGCTTTTTTCAACCGCTTTTGTATACCACTCGCGTGTGAGCGGATTGAAATCGGACGGCACGTCAGCGGACGGATATGTCACAAACGCTTTGTCGGCGGACGCGGCATAAATTGATGTGACATCGTCATTTACGGTGACATACTGCTTCATATTTTCAAGCAGGTCGGATTTATTTTTTTTGTTCATTTTGTCCTTTGTGATTAATTCACTGTAATAGTCAAGTCCTTTCAGCTTGCCTTCGAGCATGTTTTCCAGCACGCTGTTCAGTTCGCTGACATTTCCTTGCGCGCTGTGGGTCAGTTCGTTTTCTAATGTACTTCCTGCCGTTTGGTAGCTGAAATAGGCAAGTATGCCGACTGGAAGCACCAATACGGCTAAAAATGCCGCGATAAGCGGCTTGCTGATGGATGGCTGTTTGATCCAATGTATCAGTTGTTTCATTTTTTCAGTCTCCTTCTTTGAAAAGCTAAATCTATTATCGACAGCTAGGACAAAAGATTTATTAAAAAAACTAAAAAAAACACCCAAACAGCACATTTGGGTGTTCTATGGACTATTATTCTATTTTAAATTGTTTCGTCATATCACGTAATTCTTCCGCCATCTGGGATAACGTTTCTGAAGACGAACTGATTTCTTCCATGGAAGCCAGCTGTTCTTCGGCGGATGCCGCGATATCCTGAATGCTGGCTGAACTTTCTTTTGCGATGGACGCGATTTGCTCGGAAGCACCTGAAATCTGCTGCGAACCGGCTGTCAGCTGTTCTACCGTGGCATTCATGTTTTGAATTTCTCCGGCGATCTGGTTCGTCATTTCCGAAATCCGCCTGAAGCTCGTTTCGGTCTGATTCGTAATATCCAGCCCGCTCTCCACCTCTTTGTTGACGGATTGGAACATGCCGAGAGATGTATTGATTTCGTTGACGATTTCTATAATTAAGCTTTCGATTTCTTTCGCTGAATCGGCAGACTGCACCGCAAGTTTTCTCACTTCTTCTGCGACGACGGAGAAGCCCCGGCCGTATTCACCGGCACGCGCGGCTTCAATTGCCGCGTTCAGCGCAAGCAGATTTGTCTGATCGGCGATTCCGTTAATGACACGGAGAATGTTTGTAATGTCTTTTGATTTTGTTTCAAGCCCGCGCACCACTTGTTCAGCTTCTTTCACTGACCGGTCAATGACGTTCATTTGACCGACTGTCTGATGAACGAGCTTTCCGCCTGAATTGGCGACTTCCGCTGATGTGACAGAGGATTCGGTAATGACAGCAGATGCTTTCGCCATATCTTTGAGCCCGCTGTTCATTTGGTAAATATGTTCCGCGGCGCTTTCAATTTTTTCACTCTGGCTTTCATTTCCGTTAGAAAATTGTTCGATTGCCAGTGTGATATGTTCGGTTGCCCTGCTTGTCTGCTCCGCTGAAGCCGTCAGCTCCTCTGAGGAAGACGCGACGTTATTCACGGAATCCTGAATGGCATGGATGAGAGACCTGAGTGAAGCTGCCATATTGTTAAAGCTTTTGCCAAGCTCTCCTAATTCGTCTTTTGACTGAATCTCGATCGTTTCGGTTAAATCGCCTTCACTGATCTGTTTCGATGATGTCACAAGCTGCTTGAGCGGTTTTGTGATTGAACGGATAATCAGCACCATGACGATGGTTCCGATGACAATTGCTAACACCAGAACGAGCAGGGACAGATGAAGGATCGGCAGCGCCGCTTCATGAATTTCGTCCAGATACATCGTTCCGCTGATTTTCCAGCCTGTCAGCTCGTTCGTATCATAAGCCATTTTCTTTTCCTGGCCGTCGTATTTGTACTGAAAATCACCTTTTTTGCTGCCGTACAGCTGTTCAGCCCAATCTCCGTCTAATGCTGTGCCTGACGTGCGGTTCGGGTGGGCGACCACTTTTTTGTCTTTCGTCAGGATGAAAGCATAGCCGGATTTTCCGAGTTTTACTTTCTTTGTCGTTTTCAGAAGTTCTTCGATTTTCATATTGATGGCGACGACCCCTGAGCCGTCTTTCGTCTGCTGGACGATCGTCACGACCATCGTATTGGTGGAAGCCGTGCGGTAAGGATCTGTTACAACAACTTTCCCCTTGTTTTCCACGGCTTTTTTATACCAGTCCCTTTCAAGCGGATTATATCCTTTAGGCATCTGCAGATCGGGATACCGTGTGAAATGGCCTTCCGTGTCACTCGTATAGATGGATTCCACATCTTTATTGATTTTCATATACTCTGTGAATTTATCGGTAATTTGCGATTGGTTTTTCGGCTTGTACCGATCCTTGGTGAGCCAATCGCTGAAATATGCCGTTCCGTCTTCCTTCTGGCTGATGCTGGTATTGATCATATCATTAATCTGCTGCACATTATCTAATGCGCTTCCCATCATCTGCTTGTCAAGCGTGCTTACCGCCGATTGATATGCGATAAAAGCCAGCGTTGAAATCGGCAGAATAAGAATGGCCAAAAAAGAAATGAGCAGTTTTCTTGTAAGCGATCTCTGCTTGATGATTTGCATGATTTTTTTCATCTGCTATATCTCCTCTTACGTGTTTACCCTTCATATCGGCGATTATGGGTAAATATACATATCCAAAAAGAAGAAATATAACAAAACATACTTTTTACCTATTACAAAAGTAGTCTTTTAGACTTAATTAAAAACTTATTTTAAAGCGTTTTGTCAGCTCGCGTAATTCTTCCGCCATTTTTTCCAGCGTGACGGCGGATGAGCTGATCTCTTCCATAGAGGCGAGCTGCTCTTCAGCAGAAGCCGCAATGTCCTGAATGCCGGCCGCGCTTTGTCTGGAGACAGCCGCGATATCCTCTGAAGCGTTCGATACTTCCTGAGATCCGGCGGAGAGCTGTTCTACGGTTGCATTCATATTTTGCAGTTCACCGGCAATCTGATTTGTTTTGACGGAAATGTCCCGGAAGCTTTTTTCCGTTTCGTCCGTCAGCTGAAGTCCGCTTTTCACCTCGTGATTGACGGATTCCAGCATTCCGAGCGATGTATGGATTTCTTTAACGATTTCATGGATTAAGGTTTCGATTTCTTTTGCTGAATCGGCTGATTGGACGGCAAGCTTTCTCACTTCTTCGGCAACGACTGAAAAACCGCGTCCGTATTCTCCCGCTCTTGCCGCTTCAATGGCTGCGTTTAAAGCGAGAAGATTCGTTTGATCGGCTATGCCGTTAATGACGCGCAAAATGCTGGTGATGTCCTGCGATTTGTGCTCAAGCCCTTTTACGACTTGTTCCGCTTTACTTACGGATTGGTCAATGGTGTCCATCTGGCCTGCTGTTTTCTTAACAAGCCGCTCTCCGGCACCGGATATCTCCGCCGATTCAATAGAAGTCTCCGTTACAACGGCTGCCGCTTCCGCCAGATCGCTGAGCCCGTCTTTCATGTCATTCACTTGGGCTGTCGCTTTTTCAATGCTCTCACTTTGGTCTTCCGTGCCATTAGAAAACTGTTCAATCGCAAGGGTGATATGTTCCGTTGCTTTGCTCGTCTGCTCGGCGGAAGCCGTCAGCTCCTCTGAGGAGGAAGCGACATGTTCAACAGAGTCCTGAATTCCCTGAATAAGCGTCCGGAGTGAATCTGTCATATGATTAAAACTTTTACTGAGCACGCCAAGCTCATCTTGAGAGCTGACATCAACGGTTTCCGTCAGATCTCCGCTTCTGATTTTTTCCGCTGACGCTGCGAGACGTTTTAACGGTTTTGTAATAGAGCGGATGACAAAATAAATGAAGACCATTCCTGCGGCAACCGCTATGGCCAAAATGATAATGGCTGTGATCAAAACCGGTCTTGCCGCGTCCTTGATTTCATCAACGGACATGGTTCCGCTGATTTTCCAGCCTGTCGCCTCATTGGTGACATACGCCATTTTTTTCGCTTTTCCGTTCATCGTATATTCAAAATCACCTTTTTCCCCGCTGTATAATGTATCAACCCATTTTCCCGATACCGCCGCGCCGGATTTTTCATTGCTGTAGGCAACGGCTTTTTTATTTTTGCTGAGGATAAAGGCGTATCCTTCTTTTCCGATATTGACTTCTTTTGTCATCGTAATGAGATCGTCGATTTTAATATCAATGGCGACGACCCCTGAGCCGTCCTGAGCCGCACGGGCCATGGTGACGACCATCTTTTTGTTTGAAATGGACTGGTAAGGGTCCGTGATGATGGTTTGGCCTTTATTCTCCATGGCTTCTTGGTACCAGTTTCTCTCAAGCGGATTGAAATCGGCCGGCATATCGGCATGAGGATAACGTGTAAACGTGCCATCCTTGCTGCTTGAAAATACGGCGGCAGCTTTATCATTGCTTTCTATGAACTGCTTGAATCTGTCTTTCATTTCCGTTTGGTTTTTTTCTTTAAATTTTGCGCTTGTCGCCCATTCGCTGAAATATGCTGAGCTTTTTGTAAACGTCCCGATCCGGTCATCAATCATATTGTTTAAGATTTGCACATTCCCTTCGGCGCTTTCCATCATTTGATTTTCAACGGATGAGGCAGCCGAACGATAGGCGCTGGCAGCCAGCACTGCTACCGGAATGATTAAGATCAGTAAAAATGAAATGATGAGTTTTCTGGCTATTGATTTTTTTGCGATGTTTTTTGCTGTTTTTTTCAATTTTGTAAACCTCTTTCAATCATTTACTGTTTATATCGGCAATCTCCCTTTTTATTACATTGAAAATTTAGTAATAAATGAAAAATAGTTCTATATGCTCTTTTTACAAGTAAGACTTTTTATTTAATTTTCTCGATGAAGCCATAAAAAAAGACGCCTTCCATCCGGAAAGCGTCCTTTTTTACTAGTTGATTTTAAATTGTTTTGTTAATTCCCGCAGTTCTTCGGCCATTTGCGCCAAAGTGTCGGCGGATGTGCTGATTTCTTCCATAGATGCAAGCTGTTCTTCTGCGGATGCGGCAATATCCTGAATGCTTGCTGCGCTTTCCCGTGAAACGTCCGCAATATCGGTTACCGCGGCTGAGACGTGCTGAGAGCTGTCTGACAGCTGTTCAACCGTGCCGTTCATGGATTGCAGCTTCTCGGCGATGTCGTTTGTCATGCCGAAGATATTCTGGAAGCTTTCTTTTGTTCGGTCCGTCACCGCAAGTCCTGATTGCACTTCTTCATTAACGGATGTAAACATGTGAAGCGACGTATTAATTTCAGACGTGATTTCCTGAATGAGTTTTTCAATCTCTTTTGCAGAACCGGCGGATTGGACGGCAAGCTTTCTCACTTCTTCCGCTACTACTGAGAAGCCCCGCCCGTATTCACCGGCTCTTGCCGCTTCAATGGCTGCATTTAATGCAAGCAGGTTTGTCTGATCGGCAATGCCGTTGATGACTCTTAAAATATGAGCGATGTCTTTTGATTTGGCCTCAAGGCCTTTTACAACAGCTTCCGCCTGCTGGACGGATTGATTGATGAGATTCATCTGCCCGACGGTTTGCTGCACATATTCTTCCCCGGTGCCGGCAGCTTCTTTCGATTGTTTAGATGCTTCCGTAATGGATGATGATGTGCGGGAAACGGCGGCGAGCCCGTCATTTATATGATTCAGCTTGGCTGAGCTTGAATCGACTTTTTCACTCTGCTCTTCGTTCCCGTTTGAAAACTGCTCAATCGCCATCGTAATATGCTCTGTCGCTTTGCTTGTCTGCGAAGCTGAAGCAGTCAGCTCTTCTGATGACGCAGCCACGTTGTCGACCGAGCTTTGGATCGCGCTGATCAGTCCGCGCAGAGATTCTCCCATTTCATTAAAGCTTGCGCCCAGTTCGCCCAGTTCATCTTTCGAGCGGATCTCAATGGTTTCAGTCAGGTCTCCGCCGCTGATTTGTTTAGACGAGCGGACAAGACGTTTCAGCGGTGATGTGATGGATCTGACAATAAACAGAATTAAAATTCCCCCGATGATAATGGATGCTGCAAGGACGATCATTCCCATCGTCAGCACCGGTTGTGAGGCGTCTTTAATTTCGTTGAGCTCCATACTCCCCTCTATTTTCCACCCGGTCAGTTTATTTGTCGTAAATGCCATTTTTTTATTTTCATCATCAAGCTTGTATGAAATAATCCCGCTGTCTTTGCTGTATACCTCGTTCAGCCACGGGGTTGAGACTTTATCGCCCGGTTTGTGGTCTTTATGCGCGACATAGGTTTTATTTTTAGATGTGATAAACACGAAGCCTTTTTGCCCGATTTTGATTCCCTGCATCTGCTTCAGCAGCTGGTCAATCGTAATATCCATGGCCACTACGCCTGTTCCGTCCTGCATCTGCTTTGCCACGGTGACGACCATGCTGCCGTCGCTTGCCGCGGTGTAAGGATCGGTGACAACGAGCGTGCCGCCGGCCTTTACAGCGTCTTTATACCATGTCCGTGTTCTCGGATCGTAATCAGCCGAAATATTTTCCTTCGGCGCCTGTGTGTAGCTGCCGTCTTCCGTTCCTCCGTAAATACGGGCTACGTCCTTATGAATAGACGTGTATTGCCTGAACTTTTCTTCAAGAGCGGACATATTTTTCTTTGAGAATGATGACCCTTTTAAGGTTTCACTGAAAAATTCAATCGCCTTTGCTTTTGCGCCGATATCATTTGTAATGGTTGTGTTAAAAGATTCGATGTTGTTTTTCGCGTTGCCTGAAATCTGATCATCCAGCGAATTGCTCGCCGTATGGTATGAACTGAATTCTAACACGAGAATCGGTATGATTAAGATCACGATAAATGAAATGATTAATTTACGTGAAATCGATGCCTTTGTGCACCAATTGATGAATTTTTTCATATTAAGCTGCTCCCTCATGTGTGATACCTTATATATCGGCTCAGACTTCACATTTTGTTAACATTTCCTCCTTTTTTATGACTTGATTTTCATTTCCCAAGCTTCCTGCATATCTTATAAAAAAAGATAGGGGGGGCGCGCAGATGATTATCATTTCCGGCCAAGTGCTTCGGCCCCAGGACATTGCGAACTGGCAGACGGAAGAAAGCCTTGTTCCGTATCTAAATGAACTGACCCATTCTCCCGTACAATTTGATTACGGATCGATTGCTGAACTGATGTTTGAAGCCCGGGTGCGGCGCCATATTGTGGAAGCCGCAAGAGAACTGCACGGATCAGGTGCAAAATTTGCAACTTTCGCCAAAACATACGGAAATACGGCTTATTGGAGACTGACGCCGGAAGGAGCCCTGGAGCTGAAGTACAGAATTCCCGCTTCAAAAGCGATTCGGGATATTGTTGAAAACGGGGCGTTTTATGCATTTGAATGCGCGACGGCCATTGTCGTGATTTATTATCTGGCCGTTTTAAAGACAATCGGTGAAGAGCGGTTTGACCGCCTTTTCCGGGATATTACTTTGTATGACTGGCACTATGAGCATCTGCCGATCTACACGGAAACCGGCAGCCACTTTTTAAGGGGAGATTGTTTATATTTTAAAAACCCTGATTTTAATCCTGCAAAGGCCCAGTGGCGGGGAGAAAATGTCATTGTGATGGGGAATGACCAATATTTCGCCCACGGTCTCGGGATTCTGACCGCTGAACAGATTATCCATAAATTGAATTCTTTAAGAAAAAGAGATGCCGTGCAGTCGGCTTATCTGCTTTCTCAGGCGACAAGGCTTGATGCGCCCGCGCTATATCGGATGATGCATTAAAACAATCCCATCGTCTGTCAATGTGACGATGGGATGTGGAATGCTTTTCTTTTTCGGTAAAAAGCCGTCGTGCCGAGCGCTTGGTTTGCCGCCCATTCAAACTTCTCTAAATCATGGCTGGTGACGGCTCTGTCCCGTCTGCTCCATTTAATGGCCCGGACAAAGTAATACCCTTTAATCGGCGCCATGGTGACTTTGGAATGCGGAAAATCTTCAAAGACAAATTCAATATTTCCTCTTTTTTTATAGGACATTTGAAGAATCTTCATCTTCCATCACCTCACAGCATCTTGATTATGATCGGCACAAGCGGTCCAAAACGGCTTTCACATCTGTCGGCCCTTCAAGTTTCGCGGCGGACTGGCCCGCCCATAAAGACATATACTCCGCATCTCCCGATTGAACCGCATGCCCGCGCATCGGCTTTGTGAGCGTATTATGCAGCGGATAAGGCAGCGTTTTTCCCTCGTCAGCTTCATATGTTTTCATGAACTGATTCACAATTCCGCGCGCCTGTTTTCCCGAAAACAAGGTGGTCAGCCGTGTGTCGGCTCCTTTTGATTCGGCAATGGCTTTTTGATATGCCGGTGAAGCGCTGCTTTCTTCACAAAGGAGAAACGGCGTGCCGACTTGAACGCCGTCCGCACCCAAACATCGGGCTGCCTGCACCCCGCGGCGGTCAAAAATGCCGCCTGCCGCAATGACCGGGATATTCAGCGCGTCTTTAGCCTGCGGAATAAGCGCCATAAGACCGAGAGCCGGTTCTCCTTTAACCGGCAGAAACGATCCGCGATGTCCCCCGGCTTCTATTCCTTGTAGGATAACGGCGTCCATTCCCCGCTCTTCAAAAGCCTTCGCTTCCTCCGGCGTTGTCGCTGTGCCGAACAGGAAGCAGCCGTTTTTCTTCAGCTTTTCCGCCGTTTCTTCCGGCGGCAGGCCGAAGGTGAATGAGCACGCTTTGACCCCGTAACGGATCAGAAGGTCCGCTTTTTCTTCAAAATCGTTCCACTCTTCTTTCAGATCGGAGAACGGCTTGGCGTCTTTTGCCCTCGGGATGCGCGCTTTCCATTGTTCAACCAGTTCCTCCTCGGGCATCTGCCTTTCTTCCGGGACGAAAAGATTCACTTGAAAGGAGCGGCCGGTCAGGTCTTTCATCTCGATAAGCTGTTTTTCAAGCGCCGGCGGGCTGACGTATCCTGAAGCGAGACTTCCGAGCGCCCCTTCATTTGATACCGCCGCAGCCAGGCGCGGCGTGACAAGCCCTCCGGCCATCGGCGCCTGAATGACCGGCTTTGTTAATGATAATGCGTCCATCCATTCACTCATTTGCGGCTGCCTCCGCTTCAGCGTGGATTTTGATATAACATGTTCTGTTTCGCGGACCGTCAAATTCGCAAAAATAAATGCCCTGCCACGTTCCGAGGATCAGGCGCCCGCCTTCTATGATGACATGCTGGGATGCGCCCGTTGTACTCGCCTTCATATGTGCCGCCGTATTTCCCTCCATATGCCGGTCCAGTGCGTGCTCCCACGGGTACACTTCGTCAAACCTGCGGAGCATATCCCTTTTTACATCCGGGTCGGCATTTTCATTGATGGTAATGCCGGCGGTGGTATGGGGACAGTATATGAGCGCCAAACCGTTTTTCACGCCTGTTTCGCGGAGAAACGCTTCGGCTTCATGTGTGATGTCGATCATTTCATCCCGTCTGTTTGTTTGAATCTGCAATTGTTTCAGCATATGAATGCCTCCTCTCTTTTTCTCTTCCTTTCCCATATTCGTTTCTGTATTTGTCTTTTCCTGTCGGATCGCGATGATAAACGCAGATCATAAAAAACTTCAGCCTCAAAACTGAAGTTTTTCACCATATATATACGCGGGCCTCATAAGGCTTTAAAAGGAAGGATGTCACATGCCGATGCGGCGGTGTTTCCATGTTTGCGAGAACGAGCGCATCGGCATCAAGCGGATAACCGGGATGCCTGTATAATGCGGGAGTTTTAGACAGATTGGTGATGATCAGGGCGGTTGTTGTTCCGTTTTTTCTTAGGTAGGCATAAATCTGCCGGTCTTTTGGAAGCAGCAATTCATAAGTTCCGCTGATCAATACGTCATGTTCTTTCCTGAGGGCGATCAGCCGTTTGTAGAAATGGTATACGGAAGTTTCATCCTTCATTTGCGATGCAGCGTTCAGCCATGTGTGGTTCGGATTCACCCCGAGCCACGGAGAAACATCAGAAAACCCGCCGTTCGCCGTCCCGCTCCATTGCATCGGTGTCCGTGAATTATCCCGGCCCTTCTTCCAGATCGTCTTCATCACTTTTTCATGCGGAACGCCGCGGGACGTCTCTTTTTCATACAGCTGTTTGATTGTGACGTCGTCGTAATCTTCAATGGATGGGAACGAAACATTGGTCATGCCGAGCTCCTGTCCCTGGTAAATAAACGGCGTGCCTTTCATCAGCATATACATCGCGGCAAGTGCCTTAGCGCTTTCTGTCAAAAACCGTTCGTCACCCCATACCGAAACGGATCGGGGCTGGTCGTGATTTTCCATAAATAACGCATTCCAGCCCTTTCCTTCAAGGCTGTTCTGCCAGTCGGACAAAACGCGCTTAAGCGCCGGGATGCAAATGCTTTGATCATCATCCGTATCCCAAAGGCCGAGGTGTTCAAATTGAAAAATCATATGGAAGACGCCGTTTTCTTCACCGGCCCAATCAGCTGCCTCCCAAGCCGTCACCCCGTTCGCCTCGCCGACCGTCATGATCGGATAATGTGAAAATGTTTCACGCTTCAGCTCTTTTAAGAGATCCACGATGCCTTCTGTATTCATATGATACGGGAAGGACGGGACATACGGGAGACCGTCCGGATTCGGCATGTCAGGGAGCCCTTCTTTTTTCTTGATGTGAGAAATGGCATCCACCCGGAAGCCGTCAATGCCTTTATCAAGCCACCAGCGGATCATCTTATAAACGGACTGCCTCATCGTTTCGTTTTCCCAATTTAAATCAGGCTGTTTTTTATCAAACAGGTGAAGGTAATACTGGTTTGTCTTTTGATCATATTCCCACGCCGATCCGCCGAAAATGCTTTCCCAATTGTTCGGCTCTTTGCCGTTTTTTCCGTCTCTCCAGATGTACCAGTCCCGTTTTTCGGAATCTTTCGCTGAGCGCGATTCGATAAACCAAGGATGTTCATCACTCGTATGGTTGACGGCGAGGTCTATAATCAGCTTCATGCCGAGCGCATGGATATCCGCGAGGAACCGGTCAAAATCCTCCATCGTCCCGAATTCTTCGGCAATTTGTTTGTAATTTCGAATATCGTAGCCGTTGTCGGCGCCCGGCGAGTCAAAAACGGGGCAAAGCCAGATCACATCAGCCCCCAACTCTTTTATGTAATGAAGCTTTGCTCTGATGCCGTTCATGTCGCCGATTCCGTCCCCGTTCGAATCCATAAAGCTGCGGGGATAAATTTGATAGACGGACGCCGTTTTCCACCAATCCGTTTTCATACCGTCCACTCCTTTCTTTACAGCATATGAAGAAGCGGGATGAAGAAGCATTTTTTTCGCAAAAAAAGCCTCATTGCAAAAGCAGGAGGCTCAGAAATCTGTTTTTTTAATTTCAACAAAGCGGATATGGTGGTCTTCTGCTTCAAGCACCTTAAATTCGCACCCTTCAGCATGAAACACATCACCGTTTTTCAGCTCCATTTTTTGTGTGAGGAGCCAGCCCGCAATCGTGTCTATGTCTTCATTTTCGATCGCGATATCAAGAAGATCATTCACCTCTTCTATCAGCGCTTTTCCGTCCATCACATAATGATGCTCGCCTTTTTTGACGATGTGGGGCATTTCATCCTGGTCATATTCATCACGGATTTCGCCGACGATTTCCTCCAATATGTCTTCGACAGTCACAAGTCCCGCCGTACCTCCGTATTCGTCAACAAGAATCGCCATATGAATCCGCTCCTTCTGCATGCGGATCAACAGCTCTTGAACAGGGATGCTTTCAATGACTCTGATGACCGGACGCATAATTTCTTTTAATTCGATGGAACGGCCGAGAAAATACGCTTTAAATAAATCCTTGTTGTTAATAATGCCGAGAATGTGGTCTTTGTCTTCCTTAATGACCGGATATCGCGTATACCGCTCGTTGATGATCAGATGAATGGCTTCATCAACTGACTGCTCGAGCGAGATGGCGGCGATTTCGGTGCGCGGCACCATGATTTCTCTGGCGACACGGTTATCGAATTCAAATATTTTGTTGACGTAACGGAATTCGGATTGATTGATTTGACCTTTTTTATAGCTTTCAGACAAAATCAGCCGCAATTCCTCTTCACTGACCACGACTTCATGTTCTTTCACCGAATGAAATCCGAACAGCTTGACCAAAAATCCGGCTGAGCCGTTTAACAGCTTGATAAACGGATACATCACTTTATAAAAGAGGATGAGCGGTTTTGCCGTCCACAGACTGACGGCTTCAGCTTTTTGAATGGATATCGTTTTCGGCGCAAGCTCGCCGATGACGACGTGCAGATACGTAACGGCGATAAATGCCGCAATAAACGTGACGACGTGCGTAATGGGTGACGGCATTCCGATCAGACTGAAAACAGGATGAAGAAGCCGCTGAATCGTCGGTTCCCCGAGCCAGCCGAGTCCGAGCGCCGTAATCGTAATGCCGAGCTGGCACGCTGATAAATACTCGTCGAGATTTGTAATCACCCGGTGCGCCGCAAGCGCCCGGCTGTCTCCGGTTTCAACCAGCTCCGCAATTTTTGAACCGCGGATTTTGACAATCGCAAATTCCGCAGCGACAAAGATGGCCGTTAATCCGATTAACAGCAAAATGAGAATCAGTTTTAATATAAGCAAAAAAACCCCTACCGCAAACGGTAAGGGGCCACCTCCTTCGTGTTAATTCTCATCACGACCATTTAAGAAAATCATCACAAAACGAAGCAGCTCGAATAATGAAACGAGCGCCGCAGCCACATACGTCAGCGCAGCGGCGTTCAGCACTTTATTCACGCCGTGTTCTTCACTGTTGCGAATGAATCCTTCCGACACGATAATCCGCTTCGCCCTCGCGCTGGCATTAAACTCGACAGGCAGTGTGACAAGCTGGAAAAAAACAGCGGCAGAAAACAAAATAATGCCGAGCCCGATTAAATTCAAGCTGCCAAGGAGCATTCCGCCCAAGAAAAGCAGAGGGGCGACCCCGGAGGCAAAATTGACGACCGGAAAAATTTTGTGCCTCAGCACAAGCGCGCCGTAAGATTCCTGGTGCTGCAAAGCATGTCCGACTTCATGGGAAGCGACGGAAATGGCGGAAATGGAGCGGCCGTAATATACCGGCTCAGATAAACGCACCACCCGCTCCGTCGGGTCGTAATGGTCTGTTAAAGTGCCTCTTACCGGTTCTACCGGCACATCATATAAACCGTTTATATCAAGAATCCGTCTTGCCGTTTCCGCCCCGGTCCGCTGACTGGAAGCTTCCACGTCTGAGTATTTCTGAAAATTACTTTTCACTTTAAATTGTGCCCAAAACGACAATCCCAATGCAGCAATTGTTAAAAAGACAAACAGCATATTATCCTCTTCCTTTTTCTCTTATATCGTACGATCTGCTTATATATTATTTTAATGATTGCCCGCTTTCCTGTACAGAAATCCGCTTCTTTTTTCTGACAGGAATCAATCCTCCGAGCAAAATCAGAACACATCCGGCCATTGCAGTATAAAACGGAAACGTGCCGACAGTCCCTTTTGCGAAAGCGACCCATGAAAAGCTGCCGGACATATGATCATATCCATTTAAATCGAAAATAAGCAATACGGCCGCTGAAGCGAGCAGCTGCGCTCCGGCCAGCGCCGCCAGCAGTTTTTGAATAACTGTCATCTGACTCACCCTTTTTCGGTCCGCTTTCTTTATCATATGAAAAAATGAAGGTGAATATGTTTTCACTGATTTTTGAAAGACATCAAACGAACTGGGACATACTGTATAAAAAAGATACAGGTGTGATCCATCATGAAAGTGACAAATGGCGAAAAAGAAAAGCTGAGCAATGCGATAGACAGAATGAATGAGGGGCTTGACGCCTTCATCCAGCTCTATAATGAATCGGAAAACGACGAACCTCTCATTCAGTTTGAGGATGAGACGGCCGATTTAATCAGACAGGCGCGTGACTCATACGGGCAGGAACAGCTGAATGAAAAATTAAACACCATTATTAAGCAGATTTTGTCCATCTCTTTGTCGAAAGAGGAGCAGGCCGAATGAAATCAAACCGTATCTTTATTACCTGGCTGAGATGGCCGTTATATATCCGGATCGGACTGATCATTATCGCCTTGATCTTATTGTTCGGCCAATTGATTTACATGCTTGAACCGAAGCAATTCACGTCTGTGTTTGAAGGGGTTTGGTGGGCGGTTATTACGGTAGCCACGGTCGGTTATGGCGATTATGTTCCGCAGACTCCGCTCGGGCAGATTGCCGCCATGGTGCTTGTATTAAGCGGAGCGAGTTTTGTGACCGCCTATTTCGCTACGCTTTCTTCAGCCGTATTCAGCAAACAGCACCGTTATATCGAAGGGAAAGTCGCCTTTAAAGGCAAGGGGCACGTCATTCTTATCGGATGGAATGAGAAGTCGCATATGCTGCTGAAAGAACTGCAGCACATCGCACCGTCAAAAACTGTCGTCCTGATTGATGATTCATTAAGAGAAGGCCCGCTTATTGAAAATGTCCATTTCATCCGCGGACATGCTGCTGATGACAGCACGCTCAATAAAGCGAATATTACGGAAGCCGATACCGTCATTCTGACAGCAGACCAGCAGAAAAATGAATCCGAAGCTGATATGCTGTCGGTATTAACGCTTCTCGCCATCAAAGGGTTGCATCCGTCCGTTTATTGTATCGTGGAGATTTTAACGGAACGGTATGTCAAAAACGCCGAACGTGCAGGAGCCAATAAGATTCTGTGCACATCACGCCTGTCGAGCCGGGTGATGTTTGAGCATTACCGGGTCAAGATGCAGCTTGCCAAGCCGCAGACGCTGTCCGACCTGACGCTGGAGAAAAAGGTTCGCATCATTCCCGTCCCCGAGGAATTAAAAGGCTCCTCTTATCATGATTGTGCGCGCTATTATCTCAAACGGAATACAACGATTATCGGCATACAAAAAGAAGAGGGGCCGATGCTGACCCCTCCTCTGTCATACCAAGTGCTCAGTACTGATCTTTTTTTGGCGCTTTAATGCAGCAGGACATCTTCCAGCTCTTTCACGAGCGAGATGCCGATATCTATATATGAGCGGTCAATTGCCGCATCCCGGCGTTTCGGCTCGGAGAATTGGTTGAATAATGATTCAAAAACTCCGCCGCCTGCTGCATCATCCGTTTCCTGCTGATAGACGTGCCTCAGCAAAAAGGGTGTGCCGATTGTAACGGCCGTTCCCCGTTCATCAAGGCGTCCTTTATTTGCTTCAACAGGGATACGGAGAAACAAATAGCCGTCCTGATCGGAAATTTTGTAATCAAAGAATCCCCGGTCATATTCCCAGCCGCCTCCGATGGTATAACCGATCGGTTTCAGCACCTGTTCCAATTCGCGGAGTAAAAAAGACTGTCCTTCAAGTGAAGATGGTATGCTGATCATGTAAATACGCTCCTTTTAGTCTTTAGCGTCCCCGGTCTGCGATATCTTCATACGGCTTCCGCAAAGAATCAGGAGCAGCAGACAGACGCTGAAAAGAGGTAACGGCGCATTCAATCAGAACATACGTCACAATTGCGGAGAGAGCGGCATCCGGCGAAATGAGGAAAACGACGGCATACAGACAGCACTTCGTAATGAGCGAATGCATCCGGCCCATCTTCAGTTTCAGCCGGACCATATCCGTAAACAAGCCGAGGGGAAGAGCGAAAAAAAAGATCGTTTGTAAGAGGGAAGCAGAGGACGGGTTCAGCGCAAAAAAGACAATAGCAGCGGAACAGAAGGAAATGACGGTATGCTTACATAAGAGCCGTGTCAATTCATCATCACACCTTTCACGGTTTAAAAAAGGCTGACCCGTCATGCGGGCCAGCCATTCTTTTTATTTCTCAAGGCGTTTTTCAAGCTCTGCTTTTTTCTCTTCAAAGCCCGGTTTGCCGAGAAGCGCGAACATGTTCACCTTGTAGGCTTCAACACCCGGCTGATCAAACGGGTTAACTCCGAGCAGATAACCGCTCATTGCCACCGCTTTTTCAAAGAAATAGACGAGATATCCAAATGTATATGCATTAAGCTCCGGAATGTTGACGATTAAGTTCGGCACTTTTCCGTCTGTATGAGCCAGCATCGTACCTTGGAACGCTTTTTTATTGACGAAATCGACCGTTTTGCCGGCTAAGTAGTTTAAGCCGTCGAGATCATTTTCCGCTTCTTCAATTGTCAGCTCATGCTTCGGTTTTTCTACGTTTAATACAGTTTCAAACAGATCGCGTCTGCCTTCCTGCACGTATTGGCCGAGAGAGTGAAGGTCTGTTGAGAAGTTAGCGGAGGAAGGATAAATTCCTTTCTCGTCTTTTCCTTCACTTTCACCGAAGAGCTGCTTCCACCATTCTGCAAAGTACTGCAGGGCTGGCTCGTAGTTAATGAGCATTTCAATGGTTCTGCCTTTATTGTACAGAACGTTGCGGACGACGGCATATTGGTAAGCCGCATTCTCTTCTAATTCCGAGCTGGAAAAGTCTTTGCTTGCATCAAACGCGCCCTTCATCATTTCGTCGATATCAGCCCCGCTTACCGCAATCGGCAGAAGACCCACCGCAGTCAGAACGGAGAAACGTCCGCCGACATCATCAGGAATAACGAATGATTCGAAGCCTTCTTCGTTAGAAAGCGTTTTTAAAGCGCCGCGCTCTTTGTCAGTTGTCGCGTAAATCCGCGCTTTCGCTTCTTCTTTTCCGTATTTTTCTTCAAGAAGTTTGCGGAAAATCCGGAAAGCGATGGCAGGTTCCGTCGTCGTTCCTGACTTAGAAATGACATTGATAGAGAAATCAGCGTCTTCCAAAAGATCCATAACGTCTTTCATATAAGTTGAGCTGATATTGTTGCCGATAAAGATGACTTGAGGGTTTTTGCGTTTATCTTTCGGCAGGACATTATAGAAAGAATGGTTGAGCGCTTCAATCGCCGCGCGGGCGCCTAAGTATGAACCGCCGATTCCGACGACGAGAAGCACGTCTGAATCTGATTTGATTTTTTCAGCGCTTTTTTTAATGCGCGCAAATTCTTCTTTATCGTAGTTTTCAGGGAGGTCCACCCAGCCTAAAAAGTCGCTTCCGGCGCCTGTTTTTTCATGGATATTATGGTGTGCCGTTTTTACGAAATCACGTGCGTATGTAAGTTCATGTTCATTGAAAAAAGGTAACGCTCTTGAGTAATCAAAGCGTACATGCGTCATTTGCTTGTCCCTCCATCACGGTGAATTGTTTTCTCTTCCACTTTATATGAACTCTACCTCTAAATCAAGTCATGAAGAAGGCCTGACGGATACGGGATTTGCGCTAAAGACGCATTCATTTTTTCATAAAATATCTCGGTTTTGAGATAGGTATTGTACAGAACGTTATATTTGTATGCATGGTGAGAAGGATCACTAATCAGATGACGAAAAATGCAGTAAAGGTGAATGCACGCACGATAAATCAAATACTTCCATTTTTAAAAATAGTGTCTATATTTGGGTTATCATGTTAAGATGAAAATAATTTTAAACCGGGAGGTGATTTTATGACTAAAACCATTGGTCTTATTTGTGGAAGTTTACGAAAAAACTCGTATAATCGAGCAATTGCTCAATCATTGATTGACTTGGATCATTCGGCGCAATTTCGTTGGATTGAAATAGACCGTCTTCCTTTTTTTAACGAAGATTTAGAAATGGCCGGAGCGCCAGAATCCGTAACATCCTTTAGAGCAGATATACAAGACGTTGACGGCGTCATCATTGTAAGTCCAGAGTACAATTCCGGAATGCCGGGGGTATTAAAAAATGCATTGGACTGGGCATCGAGACCTCGGACCTCTTCTGTGTTCAACAGAAAACCGGTTGGCTTAATCGGAGCAACCCCCGGAGGGTTCGGTACTGCCTTTAGCCAAATGCAAATGAGAGAAGTACTCGAAGCTATGCAAGTCAATGTGCTGCCCTTTCAAAAAATGCTGATTTCGCAAGTCCATGAGAAAATTGATTCCACTCAAAACATACTTACGGATGAACAAACAAACCGTTATCTTCAACGCTATTTACAACAGTTCATCCATTGGATTGATCATGCTCCGGTTCCCGTTCTAGATTAATAGAAGGATCATAACCCTCACTAAAAGTCACCTCAGAAGCTTTCTACATAATTCTTAGATGCCTTTGACAAACTTACTTAATGAATTTAAGGAGGATGATAAAATGTCTGATCTTTATTCCCGTCTTTCAAAAGATGATGCTGCTGTTCTTTTGGTGGATCATCAAACCGGCCTTATTTCCGGTCTAGTACGTGACTATGGTGTTGATGAATTTAAGAATAATGTATTGGCTCTTGGCGATACGGCTAAATTCTTTGATTTACCGGTTATTTTAACAACGAGTTTCGAAAATGGACCTAATGGCCCACTCATGCAGGAATTGACGGATCTCTTTCCTGATGCACCAAAAATAGCGCGTCCAGGACAAATTAATGCATGGGATAATGAAGACTTTGTGAAAGCCATTGAAGCGACTGGGAAAAAACAACTTATTATCGCAGGTGTAGTTACAGATGTCTGCGTTGCGTTTCCTGCACTTTCCGCAATCAAGGCAGGTTACGAAGTGTTTGTTGTGACAGATGCTTCGGGAACATTCAGTAAGCAAGTAGCAGATGCATCATTAACCCGTATGGCTCATGGGGGCGCACAGCTTATGAACTGGTTTAGTGTAGCATGCGAGTTACAACGTGATTGGCGCAACGATGTTGAAGGGTTTGGCGCATTAATTTCCAGTCATCTTCCTGGTTACCAAAACTTAATGGGGAGCTATATGGGGGCGCAGCGAGATCTTAGTACACAGAATGCATAAAAAAGAGCGCTGATTTAATCAGCGCTCTTTTTTATTCTTACTTTCCATAGTTGTTTCAGTGCAAGGAGTGTTTCACTTGCTCCTGATTCACTCATAGAAAATCCGGTAGATCTGCAGGATGGGATCTTACAGAGACGCCTTCAGGATGGCAAGCACGTCATCTTTGTTCAGTTTTTGGAAATTGCCGAATCCGCCGTGTTCCATTTCTTTTGCGGCGATATCTGCGATCAGCTCAAGCTTGTCTTCGCCGATGTCATAATCAGCAAGACGGGACGGCGCGCCGAGGCTTGACCAGAACGCTGATAACTTATCGATTCCTTCTAAAGCAATTTCTTTATCTGTTTTGCCTTCGGTATCAATGTCAAACATGTTGAGCATGAGGTTTTTAAAACGGTCTACATTTGTATCAAGCGTGTATCTCATCCAATTCGGGAACAGAATCGCAAGTCCTCCCGCGTGAGGGATGTCATAAACCGCTGATACGGCGTGCTCCATCGTGTGGGAAGCCCAATCGCCGAAATAGCCCATTTGCAGCGTGCCGTTTAAAGCGATCGTACCCGCGTATAAAATCGTTTCGCGATGCTTGTAGTTCCCGAGGTCTTCCAAAAGTTTCGGCGCTGTTTCAATCACCGTCTGAAGCACCGCAAAGCACATTCTGTCCTGAAGCGGCGTATTTTCAACATTGTGGAAGTATTGTTCGAATACGTGGCTCATCATATCCACCATGCCGTATACGGTTTGGTTTTCCGGAACGCTGAATGTATTCTCAGGGTCTAAAATGGAGAAACGCGGATGAGTGACATCGCTGCCCCATACGTATTTTTCATTCGTTTCCCAATTTGTGATAACGGAATCAGGGTTCATTTCAGAGCCTGTCGCCGCAAGCGTCAGCACCGTGCCGAACGGAAGCGCGTCCTGTGCCGTTACTTTTTTGCTGTAAATGTCCCATGCGTCTCCGTCATACTTCGCTCCGGCCGCAATCGCTTTTGTACAGTCGATGACACTTCCGCCGCCGACTGCGAGAAGAAAATCAATTTCATGCTGTCTGCACAGCTCAATTCCTTTATTCACCGTTGCCAGACGCGGATTCGGTTCAACGCCCGCAAGCTCATAAACGGCTGCGCCTTCTTCTTTTAAGATGCCTGTTACTTGGTCATACAGGCCGTTTCGCTTAATGCTGCCGCCTCCGTATACAAGCAGCACGTTTTTCCCGTATTGTTTCAGCTCTTTTTTCAATTGGTCGATTTGGCCTTTTCCGAAAATCAGTTTCGTCGGATTGTAGTACGTAAAGTTCTCCATTTATCATAACCTCCAAAAAAATCGTAAGGGAATTACTATAACACAGAAAAAAAGGAGCTGCCAGTTCGGCCGCCCCCTTTATTCTATTACAATGATGCCTTCAGTATCGCAAGCACATCTTCTTTCTGAAGTGATTTGAACTGTCCGAATGCGCCGTTTGCCATCGCTTTATCTGCAATCGTATCCAGCTTTTCATCTGAAATATCATAATCAGCGAGTCTGTTCGGAGCGCCGAGGCTCGTCCAGAAAGCAGACAGCTTGCTAATCCCTTCAAGCGCGATCTCTTCATCTGATCTGCCTGCCTCGTCAATATCAAAAACACGGACGGCAAGCTGCTTAAAGCGGGCCGGATTTTCTTTGAGCACATGTCTCATCCAGTTCGGGAACAAGATCGCTAAACCTCCGGCGTGCGGTATATCGTACACCGCTGACACCGCATGCTCGATGTTGTGTGTAGCCCAATCCCCTCTTGCGCCCATTGACAGCATTCCGTTTAATGCGATGGTGCCTGTATATAAAATGGTTTCACGAAGCTCATAGTTCTCCAGATCATTGATCAGCTTCGGCGCTGTTTCAATCACCGTGCGCAGAAGTGATTCACACATCCGGTCCTGATACGGCGTGTTTGACGTATGGTGGAAATATTGTTCAAACACATGGCTCATCATATCGACCATGCCGTAAATGGTGTGGTCTTTCGGAACGGTAAATGTGTTTACCGGATCAAGAATAGAGAATTTAGGATAAACGAGCGGGCTTCCCCATCCGTATTTCTCCTGTGTCTCCCAGTTTGTGATCACTGATCCGGCGTTCATTTCCGAACCGGTCGCCGCAAGTGTCAGCACTGTTCCGAACGGCAGCGCTTCTTTCGGCTGGTGTTTTTTCGTGACGATATCCCACGCATCACCATCATATTTAGCGCCCGCGGCGATGGCTTTCGTGCAGTCAATGACACTTCCGCCGCCGACGGCCAATAAGAAATCGATGTTGTTTTCTTTACAGAGCGCAACACCTTTGTTCACCGTTGAGACACGCGGATTCGGCTCTACGCCTGCCAATTCATGTACCGTAACTCCTGCTTTTTTCAGCAGCTCGGTTACTTGATCATAAAGACCGCTGCGCTTAATGCTGCCGCCTCCGTATACGAGCAGCACGTTTTTTCCGTACGGCTTGATTTCTTCTGGAAGCTTTTCAACCTCTCCCTTTCCGAAAATCAATTTTGTCGGATTCCAATATGTAAAGTTTTGCATGACATCTCCTCCTTTGGATTTATATTATGCAGAAAGTTGACGTTCAATGTAAAGCAATCCGCTTTTTTGACGGCACATCACACGGTTTCATGACAGCGGGTTCACGGGAAAGGCACTGGTACAGCATGAGACAGGATGCGATTTTCACGCCGGAGAAGGAAGCATGTATAGTTTCTTTGCTTTGTCACAATCTATAACTGTTTCACGAATTCATAGAGGAGGTTGTTTACATGAGTGTTATTCAGCGGATCTGTCTTGTTTTAACCATTATCGGCGCGATTAACTGGGGACTGATCGGATTTTTCCAATTTGATTTAGTAGCAGCCATCTTCGGCGGCCAAGGATCAGCTCTGTCGCGGATTATTTACGGCCTTGTCGGCATCGCCGGTCTCATCAATCTCGGCCTGCTGTTTAAGCCGAACGAAGAAACATCCCGCGAGGAAGCGGCAAATCCAGAAGTCAGATAAACATAAAAAAAGCACCGAACATACATATCCGGTGCTTTTTTTGATGCTTATTTTTTGATAAGGTCTTTGCGGTTGGACTGTTCGATCCACTCTTCAAGCTTATCTTTCAATGTGTTGAAACCTTGCGGAGCAGATGTTTCTTCAGAAACTTGAGCCGCTTTCGGTTTTCTTGGCTTGCTTTCTTTTCTTTCAGGCGCTGCTTGAGTCGCACGGATAGAAAGGCTGATTTTGCCTTTTTCTTCGTCAACTGCAAGAACTTTTACTTGTACTTCGTCACCGATAGAAAGGTGCTCGTTAATGTCTTTTACGAAACCGTGAGTGACTTCAGAAATGTGAACAAGTCCTTGAGTTTCTTCATCTAATGCAACAAACGCACCATACGCTTGTAATCCTGTTACTTTACCAGTGTAAACACTGCCCACTTCAAATTTTGCTGCCATTCATAACAACTCCTAAGTTAAATTAAATACAGTTTATACGCAATTTAAAATTATATCATACAAGTTTGTTTTTCGCAAAGGGAACTTTTTTGTATGATGATGTTTAAGCACAGAAAAAGGTGGGTATACTATGACTACGAAGGCTTTCTAGTATTCCCCCCCTTTTATTTGGATGCGAACCGGGTTCGTATCTTTTTTTATGCCCTTTTTTCAACAAACCGTTTGATTCTGACGAGCGCTTCCTGAATCTGCTCAATAGATGTTGCATAGGAGCATCTGATGTACCCTTCGCCGCTCGGGCCGAATACATTCCCCGGAACGACGGCTACTTTTTCTTCAAGAAGCAGCTGTTCCGCGAACTCTTCTGAACTCATGCCTGTCGATTGAATGGAAGGAAAAGCGTAAAACGCTCCGCCAGGATGGTGGCAGCCGAGTCCGATTTCGTTCAGTGTTTCCACAATCAGATTTCGGCGTCTCCGGTAGCTTTTTTTCATTCGTTCGACGTCTTCCTGACCGTTTTTCAAACCTTCAAGCGCGGCGTACTGCGCCATAGAAGGCGCGCACATCATCGCGTGCTGATGAATTTTGAGCATGGCATCCCTGATTACGGGAGGCGCCGCCGTAAATCCGAGTCTCCATCCCGTCATGGCAAATGCTTTGGAGAACCCTGAAATCAGAATCGTCCGCTCCTTCATGCCGCGGATGGCCCCCATGCTCGTGAATGGCTCATCATACGTCAGCTCGGCATAAATTTCATCGGAAAGCACGATCAAGTCATGTTTTTCAGCGAAAGCAGCGATGGATTCAAGTTCTTCTTTCGAATAGACGGAACCGGTCGGGTTTGACGGCGAGCAAAGGAGCAGCGCTTTCGTTTTGTCCGTCAGGGCCGCTTCAAAATCGACCGGGGATGCTTTGAAACCTTTTGCAGCGACAGTCTGAATCGGCACCGGCTTCGCCCCCGTCAGCGTCACGAGTGATTCATATGCGACAAAACACGGTTCGGGAATTAACATTTCCTCTCCGGGATTCATAATGGCACGGACAGCGAGATCAAGCGCCTGGCTTGCCCCTACCGTAACGATCAGTTCACTGTCAGGCGAGTAATTCAGGCCGAACCGCTTATCTAAATAGCGGCTGATCTCTTCTCTCAGTTCATAAAGACCCGCATTTGCCGTATAAGCCGTGTAGCCCTGTTCTAAAGAAAGAATACTCGCTTCCCTCACGTTCCAAGCCGTCACAAAGTCAGGCTCTCCCACTCCCAGTGAAATGACGCCTTCCATCGTAGCGGCCAGATCAAAGAATTTGCGGATGCCTGACGGTTTAATCTGCTGCACATAATCCGATAAATAAGAAGTCTTCGTTTCCATTTACGGAGACACCACGATTCTTTTGTCATCGTCTCCGCTTTCAAAGACTTTGCCGTCATGCTTATATTTTTTCAGGATGAAGTGCGTTGTCGTGGAAACGACAGACTCAAGGGTGGACAGTTTTTCAGAAACGAAGCTCGCCACGTCTGACATCGTATTGCCGCGGATGACGACAGATAAGTCATACACCCCTGACATCAGGTACACTGATTCGACTTCCTGGAATCTGTATATCCGTTCAGCAACTTCATCAAAGCCGACATTTCGTTTCGGAGTGACTTTTACGTCAATCATCGCCGTGACGCCTTCCAGCCCGTCAACTTTGCGCCAGTCGATCATCGCCGCATAATCAATGATGACTTTTTCCTTTTCAAGCTTTTCAATGATGCTTTTGACTTCATCAGCGGGAATGTTCGCCATTTTGGCGATCGTTTCCGCATCAACGCGGCTGTTTTCGTCTAAAATTTCTAATATTTCTGTTTCTTTTTCGGTCAGCTTCATACGTTTCACACCTTTGCTTAATCAAAAATCTTCATGACATTATATCATGATTTTCGACAAATGCTAAGAAAAACCCGCAAGAAACCAGAGCTAAAATCTGACAATTAAAAAGCCATTACACTACAACACAGAAAGGACGGAGAAGACGCTCATGGAAGCTGTTTCACCGATTAAACGGGCCGCGATACACGGAGTTGAGCTGTATTACGAGCATTATGAGAATCCCGGCAGACAGACGCTCGTCTGCGTACACGGTTTTTTATCTTCGGCATTCAGCTTCAGAAAACTGATTCCGCTGCTCAGAAACCATTATGATATTATCGCCGTTGACCTGCCTCCTTTCGGACAATCGGAAAAGTCACGGACGTTCGTATACACTTATGCAAACCTCGCCAAGCTTCTGATCGGACTTTTGGAAAAGCTCAATATCAGCCGGGCCGCGCTCGTCGGCCATTCGATGGGCGGCCAGATTTCCTTATCCGCGTCTTTGCTTAAACCCGAGCTTTTTACTAGAATCGTCCTGCTGTGCAGCTCGGGGTATTTAAAACGCTCGCATCCGTCGATTATAGTCGGAACGCATATCCCTTGTTTTGACCTGTATCTTAAGTATTGGCTTTCAAAAGACGGCGTGCTGAAAAACCTGTTAAATGTCGTGCACGACCGGACGCTTATCGACCAGGAAATGATTGACGGTTATGAAAAACCATTTACAGACCGCCAGATTTTCAAAGCGATGACAAGGTTCATCAGACATAGGGAGGGCGATTTGGACTCCGAGAATTTGAAGAAAATACAAAACCCCGCGCTCTTAATATGGGGGGAAGAAGACCGGGTCGTGCCGGTTTCAGTTGGAAAACGGCTTCATCACGACCTGCCGGATTCTATTTTATATTCGCTTAAAGATACGGGGCACCTCGTCCCCGAAGAGCGTCCTGAGTTTGTTTCAGAGCGGATTTTTGAATTTGTCCAATAAAAAAACCGGCGTTTCCGCCGGTTTTAAGGGGTGCAGGAGCTGCTTTCTTTTATGAGCAGAAGCTGCGCGGCGGCCTTTTGACAGTCTTCGATCGGAAGCTTTTGCTCAAATGAAGCTTCAAAGATATCCTGAATGGCTGCTGCCAGCTTGTCGGCACGGTCTTCACTGTAGACGGCCTGAACGATGTCGACGGCTTCTGTCTCATAAAAATCTTCTCCATATTTAAACGGGTCCCACTTGGCAATGATTTTCATCATTTCCATGACCGCTTGGCTTTCTTCCATTTTCATCACCGCTTATAATAAAGTTTGCAAATCTATTTTATCATAGATACGATGTGAAAAATAATGATACTACAGGAGTGACATACATGAACTTTGACCTTCGAGAAAACCGCTTTGGCACTCAATCGGTGAAATGGGACAAGGCGGAAGCGTTATTCGGCGTATCGGACGCACTTCCGATGTGGGTGGCCGATATGGATTTCCGCGCTCCCGAAGCAGTCACAGAGGCATTAAAAGCCCGTCTTGACCATGGCATATTCGGTTATACGTCTCCTGACGAAAACACAAAAAAAGCCGTCGCTTCATGGCTTGATACACGGCACGGCTACCGGCCAGATCCCGCAAGCATCACGTTCAGCCCCGGAATTGTGACGGCAATCAGCATGGCCGTCCAGGCCTTTACCGAACCGGGAGATGAGGTTTTGATCCAGTCACCGGTATATACGCCTTTTTATCAGATGATCAAGGAAAACAAACGGCAGGTTTTACATAATCCTTTACGGGAAGAAAACGGAATCTACCGCATGGATTTTGAGGACCTTGAGAAAAAGCTGAGCGATTCCGAGGTTAAGCTGATGATTCTCTGTAATCCGCACAATCCGTCCGGCAGAGCGTGGAGCCGGGATGAGCTTTTGAAGCTCGGATCGCTGTGCGCCGCCCATAACGTCACCGTCGTTTCTGACGAGATTCACTCCGACTTGATGCTGTACGGAAAACCGCACACGCCTTTTGCTTCTCTGTCTGAGGATTTTGCGCGGATTTCCGTTACTTGTGTCGCGCCGAGCAAGACGTTTAATATTGCCGGCCTTCAGGCATCGGCCATTATCATTCCCGATCGGTATAAGCGGGCGAAATTCTCCGCGGCATTGCATCGGAACGGGATCTCCACTCTCAACACATTTGCGGTTGCAGCAATCGAAGCGGCTTATACAAAGGGAGGCCCTTGGCTTGACGCGCTGATTCCTTACATTGAGGGGAATATGAAATTAGCTGAGGACTTTTTTAAGGAAGAATTGCCGAAAGTCCGCATGATGAAGCCTGATGCTTCCTATTTGATCTGGATGGATTTCAGCGAATACGGATTTTCAGACGCCGAGCTCAAAGAAAGAATGCTCAAAAAAGGGAAAATCATTTTAGAGCCGGGAACGAAATACGGACCTGGCGGCGAAGGCTTTATGAGACTCAATGTCGGCTGTTCAGCCGCAGCTGTAAAAGAAGGGCTTGAGAGAATCAAAGCAGCGCTTGCTTCATAATGTAAAGGACGCCTTTATCAGAAGAGATAAGGGCGTTCTCTTTAGAGAAATATATACTTTTTTTGCCGGTAAAGATGTTATAATAGGTTCATATTTACATAAGAAAGGATTTCGCATAAATGGAGATTGTAAAGGATTATCTGCTTCACTTCTCTTTTCTTTTATTTCCTATTTTTCTCTATCAAGTCTTCTGGCTCAGCAAGCCCGATTTGCTTGTGCCGAGAGCGAACCGCCTGCTGGTCGCCGTATTTGCAGCGGCATCTTCATTATTATGTACGGCTTTTCCCATCCAGGAGCTTCATTCCGTCCGTTACGGATTGCAGCTGATTCCCATTATCGTCTGCCTGCTTTATTCCGGAACTGCCGCAGGACTTGCCGCAGGAGCAGCGTCTGTTTTGTTCCAGCTCATATGGTTTGAACCTTCCGCTCTTTTTTTCTTATCCTTAATTCCTTTTTTAATCATCATCTCTATCCAGCTCCAAACGAAATGGCCCTTTTTTTCAAAGCGGAAGAAACTGATTTTCGCTCTTCTCATCGGCTGTACTGAAGCCGCCTTATTAACCGCATCTGTCTTCATCTATTCCGTGACCAATATTTTCAACTTTCAAAATCTATCTTCCGTATATTATGAGGCGGGAGTATCCGTTTTTTTTCAGATCAGCGCTCTTGTGCTGTGCATTTATTTGATTGAAATCATTGATGAGAATGCGTCCATGCGGGCAAGGCTGATTCACTCAGAGAAAATGGCTGTCGTCAGCGAGCTTGCGGCAAGCGTCGCACACGAAGTCCGCAATCCGCTCACGGTCGTCAGAGGTTTCGTGCAGCTGCTGTTCAGCGGCGATCAGCTTCAGGATAAATCACACGCCGGGTATCAGAAGCTTGTGCTGTCCGAACTTGACCGGGCTCAGACGATCATAACGAATTATCTGGATATGGCGAAGCAGGATGATTATGAAAAAGAAAAGTTTGATATTTCTCTGCTTGTGAAGGAAACTGGTTCCTTAATGGAGTCATACGCCAATTTTAAATCGGTGACCGTTACTGTTCGAAGCGAGCCGGATTTATATGTGTTCGGGGATGTGAAAAAACTAAAACAAGCCTTCATTAATCTGATTAAAAACAGTATTGAAGCCGTGCCTTCCGAAAACGGCCGAATCGAGGTCTCCGTCCAAAAACAGGAACAGATGATTCTCATTCAGATTACGGATAATGGGATCGGCATGTCCGACGAAGAACTTCAAAAACTCGGCAAGCCGTATTATACGCTGAAGACTAACGGCACCGGACTTGGGCTTACTGTGACATTCTCCATTATTCAGCATCATGAAGGCTCCGTCTATTTCACCAGCGGAGAGCACTCGGGCACCACGGCCTCTGTCAGGCTTCCGGCAGCTGTTCTCTAGCCAATCGCGTTGATCTTATATAGAATAAACAGAGAGGTGAACGCAATGAATTCATTTGAAATCGGCACAATCGTAAAAGGGTTTTATAAAACAGGAGTATACATAGGGGAAGTGACAGACGTCAGGCCCAATCACTATTTAGTAAAAATTAAAGCCGTTCTGACGCATCCCGCTCAAGGAGATCTTCATCATCCGAAGCAGGCGGATGTTCCGTTTTTTCATGAAAGAAGAGCGCTGGCATTCGGAGAACAGACAAACATACCGCATCATATGGTCAAACCGTTTGAAGGCGAAGTTCCTGATTATACGGCTTCCTTACAAGCGGCGGCTGCCCGGCTGAAAGATCAGCTCACAGCGGACGGCTCAGAATGGGCGGAACGTTCGCTCGCCAACTTGGCCGTGTTAGAGCGCGACTATTTTAAAAGACTATGACCCAGTCGGCATGATTGGGTTTTTTTATGTGGCCCGGCGAAACAGTTCAGTCAGATCGACGCGATCGCCGATCGTCGGAGGTTTCGGTTTTTCAAGGTATTGTTTATCCCGTTCGACAAGCTTGAATAATTTATAAGTCGTCTGCGCATCATCAAGCGCTTTATGATGTGTGCCCGTCCCTTTATCGCCATACTCTTCAGCCGCTTTCCAAAGCCCGGTCAGAGTTCTGTCTCCGAAGAAGTTTTTATATTCAAGGGACAAATCCCGGAGTTCTCCTTTAAATGGAAAGGGGATGTGGTTAAACATGCAATTTTGCTTTAACACTTTCATATCCATATTGCCCCAGGTGACGATCGTGCAGTTTTTATCAGGGTCAAGCTCATTTAATTTGCGGATGAATTCATTAAACGTGATTCCGCCGTCCACGTCTTTTTGAGTGATGTTCAGAAAGGTTTTGCATCGTTTTGTCAGCTTCGGAAATTTTTTCGGTTTGATATAACTCGAAAACGTTTCAGTCACTTCATCATTCACTGTCTTGACAATCCCCGCTTCAATAATTTCGGGAAAGAAATTTTGCGGGCTGTATTTTCCGTCAGGCATCGTAAATTCAAAATCAATAATGAGAAGACTGCGCTGATCCACTTTTTTACACCTGCCTTTCCTCCGATCAAAAATGATATTTTATGATAGTATATCAGTTTCCCCTCTGAAACTTTCTTCATTTTCTAAAAATAATGAATTTTCCTATATCCGCATCGAAAATACAAATACCGGATTCATTCCTATATACTTATAATTAGACACACGAAAAGTAAAGAAGGTGATGTTATTTCTGTCCGTAAGAAGAACTTCGTCGTCATTTGGATTACAAATTTCTTTATTTCCGCCAGCATGACTATGATTGTTCCGTTTCTTTCGTTATATATTGAAACGATCAGCCCCCATTCGGGCGGGTATGTGCAGAGATGGAGCGGTTATGTGTTCGGCGTCACGTTTTTAATGGCGTTTGTGATTTCCCCGTTTTGGGGAAGATTCGGCGATAAGCGCGGCTACAAAAAAATTCTCTTGATTACCGGCACCGGCATTGCCGTCAGCATTTTATTGATGGGGTTTGTGACATCGGTTTATCAGCTGTTTGTCCTCCGGCTGCTTATGGGCCTTGTCACGGGCTTTGTTCCGACATCACTGGCGATGATTTCGGCGCAGACGCCGAAAGAGACTGCCGGGAAAACACTCGGCACGCTGCAGATGGGTCAGGTGTCAGGCACTTTATTCGGACCGATGCTGGGCGGGCTGCTTGCTGACAGCTTCGGGTTTACGTACACGTTTTTTATTACGTCTTTTGTCATTTTCGCATCTGTGCTTCTCGTTTTATTTCAGGTCAATGAGCAGCCGCTCAGCGAGAAACAAAGCAAGCGGAAAACCTACTCCAGAAAACAGGTGCTCTCTTATATTTTTCACCAGCCCGCGCTTTGGGCGATGATGGTGCTTACTATGATCGTGCAGACCGGCAATTTCAGTATTCAGCCGCTTCTCGCTTTATATGTTAATGAGCTGCACGGACCTGTTAATTTAGCCTTTTTCTCCGGAATGGCGTTTTCTGCGACCGGACTCGGAAGCTTGCTGCTTGCCCGGAAATGGGGAGACCTCGGCGACCGCTTCGGCCACAGCCGGATCTTAATCGTGCTTTTGATTGCCTCAGCGGTTTTTTTTATTCCGCAGGCGCTCGCCTCCTCCCTTTCCATCCTTTTAGTCTTCAGATTTCTGTTCGGGATGGTCATGGGCGGGACGCTGCCTTGTATGACGGCAGCGATCCGCGTCAGGGCGCCGGGCAGCATTCAGGGGGAGGTGCTCGGCTATAACGTCAGCTTTCGTTTTCTCGGAAACGTAATCGGCCCTCTGCTCGGCGGTGCGGTGTCAAGCGGCTTTTCCATTTCGGCCGCTTTCTACGTCACCGCTTTTCTCTTTTTGGCAGGCGCGGGGCTTTTATGGCTGGCCGGACATTTGCAAAAAGATACAGCGTCTGATGCGGGCTGACCGATCAGCAATTATGATTTCTTCTAAATTTAACCTTCTCGTATTCTTAAAAGAATGATACGATATGGCTAGAAATCAGGAGAAAAGAGAGTGACCATGGTACGTAAAATAATCGGATGGATTTTGCTGCTCGGCATTATCCCGTTGTTTGCATTTACAGTTATTGCTTCCGGCAAAGAGGTAAAACAAATCAAGCCTTTTGATCAGGTGCTCGATAAACATATTGATTTAAAAGCGATCAACCTGGTTCAAAACAGTTACATGTATGACAGGGACGGAAGCCTTGTTTCTGAGATTGTCAGCGATCATGAGAACCGCGTGATCGTGCCCTTTAATAAAATACCGAATGAGGTAAAACAGCTGTTTTTAACCTCTGAAGACCGTCATTTTTATGAGCATAAAGGGTTTGACTTTATGGGGATGGTCAGAGCGGCCGCCTCCAATTTCAAAGATCATAAAATTGACCAGGGCGCCAGCACCATCACCCAGCAGCTGGCGAGAAATGTGTATTTAAGCCATGAACGCACCTTCAGCCGAAAACTGACGGAGCTGGCCTATTCCTATCAGCTTGAGAAAAAATACAGCAAAGATGAGATTTTGGAAGGCTACTTAAATACGATTTATTTTAATAACGGTGTATACGGTGTCGGTTCGGCGGCACAATTTTATTTCAGCAAGCCGCTGAAATCTCTCACCTTGGGAGAAATGGCCTTTATCTGCGCCATCCCTAATAACCCTACATTATATGATCCTCTCAAGCATTTTGACTATACGAAAAAACGACAAGTCAGATTGCTTAACGGATTAAAAAAAGCGGGTGTCATATCCGGAAAACAGCTGAAAAAAGCCGAAAAGGAAAAGATCAAGCTTGATATAAACGAAAAAACAAACAAATATCCTGACTATGTTTCCTATGTAAATGATGAATTCACACAGCTTGTTTCATCATCTGAAGGCTATGACAAACGCCTTGAAAAAGCTTCCGGAAAGGCGAAACAAAAAATACAGAGTGAGCTTTCCGATAGAGTCGGCACATTGTTAAAAGACGGTGTGAAGATTTATACGGCGCTGAATCCGTATATGCAAAATCAGGTCGTCGCCCAAGTGAATCAAAATCTGCCGTATGCAGGCGTTCAGGGCGGAGCGGCCGTGATTAATCATCAGACGCATCAGATTATCGCGCTTTCAGGCGGGAAAGATTATCATAAATATGATTTCAACCGCGCCTATCAGGCATACAGACAGCCCGGTTCATCCATTAAGCCGCTGCTTGATTACGGGCCTTACATTGAAAAGACCGGCGCAACGCCGCACAGCAAGATTGACGCAAGCAAATTCTGCAGTGCGGATTACTGCCCGCAGAACTATAATAACCGCACGTACGGGACGGTTACGCTGGAAACGGCGTTTAAATACTCGTACAATACACCGGCCATCAGAATCATGGACCGCGTGGGCGTCAATAAGGCGTTCAGCTATCTTGAACCGTTTCATTTCGCGAAGCTGGTCAGCGCGGATTACCGTCTGCCTGCGGCGCTTGGCGGTTTTACAAACGGCATGACGCCGCTTGAAATGACCAATGCGTACACCACGTTCGGAAACAACGGCGTTTATACGCCGAGTCACGCGATTACGAAAGTGACTGATTTAAAAGGAAAAACGATATTAAAATGGAAAGATGAGCCGACGCAGGTATTCAGCGTGCGGACCAACATGCAGATCAAAGAAATGATGAAAGCCGTCGTGAAAAGCGGAACAGGGAAAAAAGCGAACTTTAAAGCTCCGTACGTCGGCGGAAAATCAGGGACGTCAAATGACTATCACGATATGTGGTTTGTCGGCCTGACGGATGCTTACACGATGGGGGTATGGGTCGGCAAGGATACACCGTCAAGCGTCGAATATCTGCATGACGCAAGCCCTCAGCTTTCGATCTGGAAAAACACGCTGCAGGCAGCTTATTAAAGATAATGGAGGGGATCCGACTTGAAACCAGCTCAGCTTCCGGACCGCGTGCTTTTGTTTGACGGCGTCTGCAACTTATGCAGCGGCGCCGTTCAATTCATCATTAAACGCGATCCGGCCGGCCTGATCTCATTTGCATCATTGCAATCAGATACCGCCCGGGAGCTTTTGGCATCAGAAGGACTTCCGACAGAACAATTTGACAGCATGATTTTTATCGAAAACGGGCGGATCTACAAAAAATCCGCAGCCGTATTAAAGGCTGCCCGGCATCTCTCCGGGGCCTGGCGGCTGTCAGCGGTTTTTTTCGCAGTGCCCCGCCCTCTCAGGGACAGAGCTTATTCTTTCATCGCCCGGCGCCGTTATAAATGGTTCGGAAAGAAGGAAGCATGCATGCTCCCCTCCCCTGAGATCAAAAACCGATTTCTATCCTAATAAAAATGGCTAGCTTACACAGGTAAGCTAGCCATTATGCTATTATAAAGCTTGATAAAGATGTACAAAATACCGATAACAAAAGTAAACCAAAACAGAATCTCGAGCAATATGAAACCGATCAGCGAAACGACCGAGAGCGTTGAATAGATTCTGTACACCATGAAGATCAAATAAACGAGTGTGACAACGGCAAAAAACGCCGCAATCCAGAAACCATTCTGCACAAGCGCAAAGGAAAGAATTCCGCCGCCTACATAAATTAAAGAGCCTAATCTGATTTTTTTCAGGTTTTCCCCTTCAGGGTCATTTGTGAAAAACAATAGAGACAGCTCTGTCACTGTGTCTGCAATCAGCTTCAAAGCCGAAAAAAGCATAAAATACACAAGGGCGAACGCTGCAAAAAGCGCCAGTCTGATCCCTTTCTCAGAGAAATAATCCAGCATTCCCTGATACATGCCGAGCGTCTGAAGCATTTTCATGACATAAAGCGAGGTAGAAATGGATAATGACGAACTAAAAAGCAGAATCGCAACGAGCGGAAAATAACCCGTCCAATAAGTATTTTTCATATAAAAAGTCCCTTTCTGTAATCTACTTCACTTATTATGGAGGACTTAAAACACATTGACAAGATAAAAAATTCCATTTTTCCTCACTTTTACGAAATAAGAGCCCGATCTTCACAAACCGGCTTTTTCGGAGTAAAGTAGAACGCGGGAATGATAAACGTAAGGAAGGCTGTCATGAAAAAAACATTAAAATTGCAAACCCGATTAACGATATTCGTCTGTATTGTCGTTCTTATCGCACTTTGTATCACCTTTTTCACTATCAGCGTCCAGACCGCAGACCGCGTGAAAGAAGAAGAGCGGACAACCGCCCTGCGAACCGCAAAGCTGGTCGCGGAAACACCGAGTGTCGCGCAGGCATTGCAAACAAGAAAAGGGCTGCAAGAGCTCCGGCACTATACACTGGATGTCCAGCATACGACAGGAACCGAATTTGTCGTGGTGATGGATATGAACAGCATCCGTCTCACCCACCCCGACGCAAATAAAATCGGTAAGAAATTCACCGGCGGAGACGAACAGCCGGCGATGCACGGCCATATCAAAACGAGCACATCAGCGGGAACGCTCGGGAAATCCATGAGAGCCTTCGTTCCGATCTACGGAAAAGATAAAAAACAAGTGGGCGTCGTTTCGGTCGGAATTTCGCTTAACAAAATACAGGATGTCGTCAGCCACAGTTTGAGACCGCTTTATTTCATTATCTGCGTAAGTATTTTTGTCGGCGTTATAGGAGCCGTCATTGTCGCCCGCACCGTTAAAAACATTATGTACGGTCTTGAGCCTTATGAAATTGCCACTCTGCTTGAAGAGCGGAGCGCCATGCTCGAATCCACGAAGGAAGGCATCCTCGCGGTTGACGCGCGGGGAAAAATTAAGCTCGCCAATGCCGAAGCGAAACGCCTCTTTATTAAAATGGGTATTCCGACTAATCCGGTCGATCAAGATGTGAACGATATTCTTCCGAAAAGCCGGCTGAAGCAGGTGATTGAAACGAAAAAACCGCTTCAAGACAGGGATATCCGCATTAACGGACTTGAGCTTGTTTTTAATGAGGTTCCGATTCATCTGAAAGGACAAACCGTCGGAGCGATCGCCACTTTCAGGGACAAAACTGAGGTCAAACATTTAGCAGAACAGCTGTCCGGTGTTAAAATGTATGCAAACGCATTAAGAGCACAGTCCCATGAATTCATGAATAAGCTTCATGTCATTTTAGGACTTGTCCAGTTAAAAGAATATGATGATCTCGGCACTTATATTAAGGATATCGCCATTCAGCAGAAGACGGAAACAAGCGAGATTATCAGCGATGTCAAAAGTCCGGTTCTTGCAGGGTTTCTGCTGGGAAAACAAAGCTATATACGCGAACAGGGCGCTGACCTGGACATTCAGCTCGGCAGCATGATTCCGAATGCGGCGGACCCCGCCGTCATCCACGAGCTCATTACGATTATCGGAAATCTGCTGAACAATGCGCTTGACGCGGTGGCGCAGATGCCGAAAAAAAACATTACGTGTTCGATGCGGTTTCAGGATCGACTGCTTGATATAGAAATTACGGACACCGGGGCCGGAATGTCCGCCGAAGACCAAACCCGTATTTTTGAACAAGGCTATTCCACGAAAGGGACAAACCGGGGATTCGGTCTCTATTTTACCCAGCAGGCAACAGAAAATTTAAAAGGCCACATGATTGTGACAAGTGAAAAGAATGAAGGAACGACTTTCAGTCTTCGCATTCCGTATGAACCGAAGGAGGAAAATGATGATTAATGTACTCATAGTTGAAGACGACCCCATGGTGGGTGAATTAAATAAACGCTATCTCAGCCAGATTGAAGGCTTTCAGCTGAAAGGGATCGCTTCATCCTTTCAAAGCGCGCTGCACGTGTTAAGCGAGCATCATATCGACCTCATCCTCCTTGACATTTATATGCCGGGAAAAAACGGTCTTGAGCTTTTAACGGAAATCCGCAAACAAAATGAATCGGTCGATGTCATCGTCATTTCAGCCGCAAGCGAGCTGGATGTCATCAAAAAAACACTTCGGTACGGCGCCGTCGATTATTTAATCAAACCATTTGAGTTTGACCGCTTTCAAACCGCCCTTTCCGACTACAGACGCAAGCAGAAGGTTTATCAATCACACAGAAGCATGACACAGAAAGAATTAGATGCGGAGCTTTTTCAAAAGAAAGTAGCGGCGGAAAAGGTTCACCTTCCGAAAGGACTGACAAAAAGCACGCTTAAACTCATCTGGGCGAGCATCGAATCTTTCGGCGACAGCTCTTTTACTACGGAAGACCTCGCCAAGCATACTGAAATCTCGCAAGTCTCCATCCGGAAATACCTTAAATTTCTTGAAGACATTCAAGTGCTGAACGTAGAGATGGCGTACGGCACGATCGGCAGACCCGTCTTTCAATACCATATCAACACCGGCAATGTCAGCACCATAAAACAATATTTATAATGTCAAAAGCGCCGTTCCGCCGTGAACGGTGCTTTTTACTGTCATATCCCCTGACAAAAGGCTTGAGATTCCGTTTTGATATGCTATATAAGAATAATGACCCGACGGAGCCGCCTATGATTTATCCAAATGAGGAAACAGATTCATAATATTGATATTTTTTTAAAAATAAGCAAATTTCTATTTATTTATGCTGGGTAAAATGATAAATTATGATTGGTTAGCTGATCTTTTCAGATATGACATAAGTCCCGAACTAACACGAGACAGCCGCTCAAAGCGGGAAAAAGAGAGACGTCTCATCACTATTATCAGAAAGTTTTTTCGATTCTGTATCCTGTCGGCGGCTCAAGTCTGAAAAAAACGGTATCAGCCATATTTTACAGGGGGGTTATATCTTTGAAAAAACGCAAAATCGGAATGGCGGTAGCGCTCATCGCGGCGGCCGGAACCCTATTAAGCGCATGCGGTTCGAGTGACAAAGCAAACGGCTCCGGCAGCAAAAACTTTACCGTCGGCATGGTCACGGATATCGGCGGAGTCGATGACAAATCATTTAACCAGTCCGCTTGGGAAGGCATTCAGGCATTCGGAAAAGACAAGGGGCTTACAAAAGGCAAAAGCGGGTTTGACTATCTCCAATCAAAATCAGATGCAGATTACACAACGAACTTAAATAAATTAGCACGGGAACACTTTGACCTGATTTACGGCGTCGGGTACCTGATGCAGGATTCCATCAGCGAAATCGCCGATCAGCGCAAAGACACGAATTTTGCGATTATTGACGCCGTTGTCAAAAAAGACAACGTGGCGAGCCTTACATTTAAAGAGCAGGAAGGTTCATTCCTCGCGGGAGTAGCGGCTGCGTTATCGAGCAAAACGGGAAAAGTCGGATTTGTGGGCGGAATGGAGTCTGAATTGATCAAAAAATTTGAAATCGGCTTCCGCGCCGGTGTACAAGCCGCAAATCCGAAAGCGGCCGTCGAAGTGAAATATGCGGGCGGATTCGACAAAGCCGATGTCGGCAAAGCCACAGCTGAAAGCATGTACAAATCAGGCGTTGACGTCATTTATCACGCGGCCGGCGCAACGGGTACGGGCGTCTTCACGGAAGCCAAAAACCTTAAAAAAGAAGATCCGAAACGCAACGTATGGGTCATCGGCGTTGATAAAGACCAGTATGCGGAAGGTCAAGTTGAAGGCACAAAAGACAATGTCACGCTCACATCAATGGTCAAAAAAGTGGATACAGCCGTGAAGGACTTAACGAAAAAAGCAAGTGACGGCAAATTCCCGGGCGGCAAAACATTAACTTACGGATTGGCACAGGATGCAGTCGGCATCTCGGATCACAAGGAAAACCTTTCTGACGATGTCATCAAAGCAACAGACGATTGGAAGAAGAAAATCGCGGACGGACTCGAGATCCCTTCAACTGAAAAAGAATTGAAATCCTTCAAGGCTGAGTAAGAAATCAGGGGATAAGGAGACTTTCGTGCTTATCCCCTCTCTTTTTTGGAAAGAGCGGCGAAGGAAAAGCTGCATCTTCTTGCAGCTTTTCTTTTGCCAAGCTTTTTCATCAAAGCATCTCTGAAAAGGAGCGTCAAATCGGTGGATTATATCATTGAAATGCTTAATATACGCAAAGAGTTTCCCGGAATCGTTGCCAATGATGACGTCACGCTTCAAGTGAAAAAAGGCGAAATACACGCCCTGCTCGGGGAAAACGGCGCGGGGAAGTCGACACTCATGAACGTTTTATTCGGCCTGTATCAGCCGGAAAAAGGCGAAATCCGGGTGCGGGGTGAACGTGTTCACATCAACAGCCCGAACAAAGCCAACGATCTCGGCATCGGAATGGTGCACCAGCATTTTATGCTTGTGGATACCTTTACCGTCTCAGAAAATATTATTCTCGGAAAAGAGCCGAAAAAATTAGGACGGATTGACAGACAGCGCGCCGACCGGGACGTGCGCGATATTTCCGACCGTTACGGCCTGCAGATTGATCCTGAAGCTAAAGTTGCCGATATTTCTGTCGGTATGCAGCAGCGGGCGGAAATATTAAAGACCCTCTACCGGGGCGCGGACATTCTCATTTTTGACGAGCCGACCGCGGTGCTGACTCCGCACGAAATTCAAGAACTGATTCAGATTATGAAAAACCTGGTCAATGAAGGAAAATCCATTATCCTCATCACCCACAAATTAAAAGAAATCATGGAAGTCTGCGACCGTGTCACCATCATCCGGAAAGGAAAAGGCATTACAACACTCGATGTCGCACATACGGATCAGGATGAACTGGCAAGCCTTATGGTCGGACGCGCAGTTTCATTCAAGACGGATAAACAGCCGGCTGTACCGAAACAGGAAGTGCTTTCGCTTTCTGATGTAACGGTGAAAGACGCGCGCGGAGTTGAGGCGGTCAAACAGCTCTCCCTCTCTGTCAGAGCCGGTGAAATCGTCGGCATTGCGGGCGTTGACGGCAACGGCCAATCTGAATTAATCGAAGCCATTACAGGTCTCAGAAAAACACATGCCGGCACGATCACGTTAAACGGCAAACAGCTGCAAAACATGCCGCCGCGGAAAGTCACTGAATCAGGAATCGGGCATATCCCCCAGGACAGGCATAAACATGGACTCGTTCTTGATTTTCCGATCGGAGAAAATATCGTGCTGCAAAGTTATTATCAAAAGCCCTACTCTTCTTTCGGCATATTAAATAAACATGCGATTTATGACAAAGCGCGAAGCCTGATTGAAGAATACGACGTCAGAACGCCTGATGAATATACGCCCGCGCGCGCTCTCTCGGGAGGAAATCAGCAAAAGGCCATTATCGGCCGTGAAGTGGACAGAAATCCCGATCTATTAATTGCCGCCCAGCCGACTCGGGGGCTCGATGTCGGCGCGATTGAATTCGTCCATAAAAAGCTCATTGAGCAGCGTGACGCCGGTAAAGCTGTGCTGCTGTTGTCTTTTGAGCTTGATGAAATCATGAATCTCAGCGATCGCATCGCCGTCATCTTTGAAGGCAGCATCATTGCAAACGTCAATCCGCCGGAAACAGACGAGCAGGAGCTTGGTCTTTTAATGGCGGGAAGTAAGCAAATGGAGGCAGGGAACATACATGATTAATCGACTTTCTCATCTGGCTGTGCCGCTGATTGCAATCATTCTTGGCCTGGCTGCAGGTGCGGTCATCATGCTTGCCAGCGGCTACAATGTCGCAAGCGGGTATTCGGCTCTTTGGAACGGCATTTTCGGTGAAATGTATTATCTCGGGGAAACGATCCGGCAGATTACGCCTTATATTTTATCCGGATTGGCCGTGGCGTTCGCATTTCGGACCGGCCTGTTCAATATCGGTGTTGAGGGACAGCTCCTTGTCGGCTGGACGGCCGCGGTTTGGGTCGGTACTTCCTTTGACGCTCCCGCTTACATCCACCTCCCGCTTTCGTTATTGGCGGCGGCTGCCGCGGGAGGCATTTGGGGGCTGATTCCCGGATTTTTAAAAGCCCGTTTTTTTGTTCACGAAGTGATTGTCACGATCATGATGAATTATATCGCTCTTCATT
The DNA here is from genome assembly GCF_000262045.1 of Bacillus siamensis KCTC 13613. GTDB lineage: Bacteria > Bacillota > Bacilli > Bacillales > Bacillaceae > Bacillus > Bacillus siamensis. The sequence goes on along the minus strand of NZ_AJVF01000039.1, from coordinate 904,390 downwards.
TAACCAATTACCTCATATCCGATGTCATGACGGACCACAGGGACAAAACAGACAAAATTCATGAAAGCGCGTCGCTCCGCTCGCCGTTTTTAGAGCAGCTGACAGACTACTCCCGCCTTCATTGGGGGATACTGATCGCTTTGTTTGCGGCAGTCTTCATGTGGTTTATCATTCATAAAACAAAAAGCGGATTCGAATTTCGGGCTGTTGGCTTTAATCAGCACGCGGCACAATACGCCGGAATGAGCGTCAGAAAAAATATGATGTATGCCATGATGATTTCCGGCGCCTTCGCGGGGCTTGCCGGCGCGATGGAAGGCCTCGGAACCTTTCAATACGCGGCGGTTAAAGGCGCATTTACCGGAGTCGGCTTCGACGGCATCGCGGTTGCGCTTCTAGGGAGCAGCACGGCAATCGGCGTGGTTCTTGCGGCCTGTCTTCTCGGCGGCCTTAAAGTCGGCGCTTTAAATATGCCGATTGAATCCGGTGTGCCTTCTGAAGTCGTTGACATCGTCATCGCCATTATTATTTTGTTTGTGGCATCAAGCTACGCCATCCGGCTCATCCTTGATAAATTGAAGAAAAAGGGGGCGAAGTAAGTGGACTTCCTGCAGATTTTATCCATAATTGTCCCGGCCACACTCGTTTATGCGGCTCCGCTTATTTTAACCGCTCTCGGCGGCGTGTTTTCTGAAAGATCGGGGGTTGTCAATATCGGTCTGGAAGGGCTGATGATTATCGGCGCCTTTACAAGCGTCATGTTCAACTTATTTTTCGGCCGTGAGCTCGGCGCCGCTGCCCCGTGGCTCGCCCTGGCTGCGGCTATGATTGCCGGCGGGCTGTTTTCGCTGATTCACGCGGCTGCCGCGGTTTCTTTCCGCGCCGATCAGACGGTAACCGGGGTGGCGATCAATATGCTTGCGTTAGGAGCGACGCTGTTTATCGTTAAGCTGATATACGGCAAGGCGCAGACTGATAAAATCCCGGAGCCCTTTTACAAAACGAACATTCCGGGGTTAAGCGACATTCCGGTTTTAGGAAAAATCTTCTTTTCAGACGTATATTATACTTCGATTCTAGCCATCGTACTGGCCTTTGTTTCTTGGTTTATTTTATTCAAAACACCGTTCGGCCTCCGCATCCGTTCTGTCGGGGAACATCCGATGGCGGCAGATACGATGGGAATCAACGTGTTCGCCATGCGCTATATCGGCGTCATGATCAGCGGGCTGTTTGGCGGGCTCGGCGGCGGTGTGTATGCTTCTACAATCGCGCTTGATTTCACGCACTCCACCATTTCCGGACAAGGCTTTATCGCTCTTGCCGCGCTTGTTTTCGGCAAATGGCATCCGATCGGCGCGCTCGGGGCTGCGCTGTTTTTCGGATTTGCGCAGAGTTTGAGCATTATCGGCTCGCTTTTGCCCCTGTTCAAAGACATTCCGAATGTATACATGCTGATGGCTCCTTACATTCTGACCATTCTCGCGCTTGCCGGGTTCATCGGCCGCGCGGATGCGCCTAAAGCCAACGGCATCCCTTATATTAAAGGAAAACGCTGATCATCATACAAAAAGAGTTCCGCGCCCTGATGCCGGAACTCTTTTCATCTATAAACGATTCTAATATATTCACGCGGCTGAAACGGCTTTTTCATTGATTCAGCCGCACTCAGCTTGTCGTGCGCGTATTCTGTGCCGAGAAAAAAATACTCCCATTCATCTGCCTCCGTCTCCTGCCTCCCTTTGCAGAAATCGTCCGCTATGAATGTTCCTGAAATAATGGAACAAAATATTCCAATACAGGCTGCCGCCTTTCTTTTCATCTGACCAGCTCCTTTTGTAAAGCTTGATCTGAAAGCTAAATGTATATACAAAGATCCGGATATTTGATAAATTTATTTTAGGTTCAAAAGACCACAAAAACATAGAGAGGAATACATTATGCCGTAGCAGGGTAAAAAAAAGTGCGATATAATTTGTACTGGGTCCTATGACCGTGAATTGATTTTTTCACTCTTACATAAAGCAGTTGCTTGATGAAAAACAAGCAAAGGAGGTCTTCTGTTGCAGCTGTTACATTTCGCGATTTTGGCGCCTTTTTTATTTGCATTTATCGTTCCCTTTCTTTATAAACGGGTAAAACAAGTCCATACAGGCTGGTTTGTGCTGATATTGCCCGTTGTGCTGTTTGTTTACTTTATCAGCAAGCTCCCGCTGACAATGGCGGGAGAAACCGTCCGGTATGCGGCCGAATGGATTCCTTCCCTCGGCATTAACTATACCGTTTATATTGACGGACTCGGGCTGTTATTCGCTTTATTGATTACGGGCATCGGCTCTCTGGTGACACTTTACAGTATTTTTTACTTATCGAAGGACAAAGAAAAGCTCGGCCCCTTTTACGTGTACCTGCTGATGTTTATGGGCGCGATGCTCGGCGTTGTGCTCGTCGATAACGTCATTGTGCTTTATATGTTCTGGGAGCTGACAAGCCTGTCATCCTTCTTATTAATCGGGTATTGGCATAAGCGGGAGAAATCACGCTACGGGGCGGAAAAATCACTGCTGATTACCGTCGGCGGCGGACTGTGCATGCTCGGCGGCTTTATCCTGCTGTATCTGATAACGGACTCATTCAGTATCAGGGAAATGGTCAACCAGGTGCATATTATCGCCGGCCATCCGTTCTTTATTCCGGCAATGGTTCTCCTGTTATTGGGGGCCTTTACGAAATCAGCGCAGTTTCCGTTTTACATCTGGCTTCCTGATGCCATGGAAGCCCCGACTCCTGTCAGCGCCTACCTGCACTCGGCAACAATGGTGAAAGCGGGCATTTATCTGATTGCCAGATTCAGTCCGGTTTTTGCGTTTTCACCCGTCTGGTTTTGGACGGTTGCCTCAGTCGGTCTGATCACGATGGTATGGGCTTCCTTCAACGCGATTAAACAAACCGATTTAAAAGCGATTCTGGCTTTTTCCACAGTCAGCCAGCTCGGTATGATTGTATCGATGCTCGGCGCAGGAGCCGCCGCGCTTCACTTTCAGCATTCGGAGTATTTCACGGCGGCTGTGACCGCGGCTGTGTTTCACTTAATTAACCATGCTACTTTTAAAGGAAGTTTATTTATGGCGGTCGGCATTATCGACCATGAAACGGGAACGAGGGATATCCGCAGGCTCGGCGGACTGATGGCGCTTATGCCGATAACGTTTACCGTTTCATTGATCGGAACGTTTTCCATGGCCGGCCTCCCTCCTTTTAACGGCTTCTTAAGTAAAGAAATGTTCTTTACCAGTATGCTGCGGATTGCTCATGCAGATATTTTCAGCCTGGATACGTGGGGCGTGCTGTTCCCCGTTCTGGCGTGGATCGGCAGCGTCTTCACGTTTATCTACAGCATGAAGCTGTTTTTCAGAACGTTCAGTGGCGCGCGCAAAACGGATCAGCTTGAAAAGACGCCGCATGAAGCTCCGCTTGGCATGCTGATTTCGCCGGTGATTCTTGCCGCTTGCGCCGTCAGTCTGTTTTTCGCACCGAATGTTTTATCCTACAGCCTGATTGAACCGGCGATGAATTCCATTTATCCGGCTCTGTTAACCGGCGGAGATACATTCCATGTCCACATTTCCCAGTGGCACGGTGTGACGGCTGAAGTGCTGATGACCGTCGGCATTATCATTGTCGGCACGATCGGTTACGTGTCTCTGTCTAAATGGGAGCGGGTATACGGTCTGTTTCCGAAAAAACTGACGCTGAACCGGCTTTACAATGCGGTGACGGGCAGTATGGAAAAAAGATCTTACCAGCTGACGTCGTCTTATATGACCGGATTTTTGCGGGATTATCTGCTGTATATTTTTGCGGCGTTTATCATTCTCATCGGAGCGGCGTTCGTGATGAAAGGCGGCTTTTCCATGACAACGAAAGGAATGGCTGAGATCGGTCTGTATGAAATCGTGCTGTCGCTCGTTATGGTGAGCGCAACGATTGCGACTGTGTTCGCCAAATCGCGGCTGACGGCCATTATCTCACTCGGAGTTGTCGGGTATACGCTCGCGCTGTTTTTCGTGATTTTCAGAGCGCCCGATCTGGCGCTCACGCAGCTTGTCATTGAGACGATATCCGTCGCCTTGTTTCTTCTTTGTTTTTATCATCTGCCGAAAATGCGGCGGAAAAAGAAGACCAGAACATTCCGGCTGACGAATTTTATCATTTCTCTCGGTGTCGGCGTCATCGTGACAATGCTCGGAATCGCGTCTTCCAGCGAAAAAACAAAAGACAGTATCGCCTCTTTTTTCACGGCTTACAGTCATAAGCTTGGGGGAGGCAATAATATTGTCAACGTCATCCTCGTTGATTTCAGGGGATTTGACACCATGTTTGAAATCACGGTGCTGTCGATTGCCGCACTCGGCATTTACGGCATGATCAGAACGAAAGTAAAAGAGGAGGGAGAAGAGCGTTGAGACAGCAAAAAACAAACGACATCATCCTTCAGACGGCAACGAAACTTGTATCTTTTATCATTCTGCTTTTCTCTTTCTATTTATTTTTATCGGGGCATAACGCTCCCGGCGGAGGATTTGTCGGCGGGCTGATTACATCTTCGGCCATTGTGCTTTTGCTTTTGGCCTTTGATTTAAAAACCGTCAAGTCGATTTTGCCCGTCAATTTTATTTATGTAGCGGGCGCGGGTCTGCTTATCGCGATTGCAACGGGTGCAGGTTCGTTCTTTTTCGGAGCGCCCTTTCTCACCCATACATTCGGCCATTTTCATCTCCCGGTGCTCGGGAATACGGAGCTTGCGACGGCCACTTTGTTTGATTTAGGTGTGTATCTCGTTGTTGTCGGCGTGACGATGACCATTATTCAAACGATTGGAGAGGAAGAATAGTGGAAATCTTAATGTCTGTCATTGCCGGTATTTTGTTTATGGCGGCAACCTACTTGCTGCTTTCTAAAAGTCTGCTGCGCGTGATTATCGGCACCGCGCTTTTAAGCCACGGCGTCCATTTGCTGCTTCTGACCATGGGCGGACTGAAAAAAGGCGCCCCTCCCATACTGGGCGGAAAAAGCACATCGTTTGTCGATCCGCTGCCGCAGGCACTCATACTGACGGCGATCGTTATTTCGTTCGGCGTCACGTCCTTCCTGCTTGTGATGGCGTTTCGCGCCTATCAGGAACTGAAAACGGACGATATGGATCGAATGAGGGGAAATGATCAACATGAATAACTTTGTGATATTGCCTATTCTGGTGCCGCTGCTTTGCGCAGTGCTGCTGATTTTTATGAACAGGCACGTGATGCTGATGCGGATATTCAGCACTGCCGCTTCCTGTGTCTCCATCGCCATCAGCGCCGTTCTCGTTCAGACGGTTTTTACACACGGAATTCAGACGCTGACACTCGGCGGCTGGAAAGCACCGTACGGCATTGTGCTCGCCGCTGATCAGCTCGCCGCACTGCTTGTTTTGACAACCGCCGTCATCGGGCTGCTCGTCATTTTGTACTCCTTCCGCTCTATCGGAGAAAAACGGGAGCGCGCTTTCTATTATTCAGGGGTGCAGTTTCTTCTGGCGGGTGTAAGCGGAGCGTTTTTGACGGGTGACCTGTTCAACATGTACGTCTTTTTTGAGCTTCTGCTTATCGCGTCCTACATGCTGATTGTGCTTGGCGGAACGAAAATTCAATTAAGAGAATCATTGAAGTATATCGTGTTCAACATTGTGTCATCCGCGTTTTTTGTCATCGGTGTCGGTTACTTATATGCGGTGACGGGGACGCTGAATATGGCTGATTTAAGCGTAAAAATCAGCGAATCAGGCCAGACCGGGCTGATAAGTGTCATCGGCGTCCTGTTTCTCGTCGTTTTCGGTTTAAAGGGCGGGATATTCCCGCTGTATTTCTGGATGCCGGGCTCTTATTACGCCCCGCCGGCTGCGATTTCGGCCTTATTCGGATCTCTTTTGACGAAAGTCGGCCTGTACGCCATTTTGAGAGTATTCACCTTGATTTTCATTCACGATGCAGGCTTTACCCACCAATTGATGATGTGGCTTGCGATGCTGACGGTGTTATTCGGCGTAATCGGGTCTATCGCCTTTTCGGATGTCATGAAAATTGTCATCTATAATATTATTACAGCCGTCGGCGTGATTTTGTTCGGCATCGCCATGAACACCCCGGCCTCCATTCAAGGAGCGGTTTATTACTTGATTCACGATATGCTGATAAAAGGAGCGCTGTTTATGCTGGCGGGAACGCTTATCACGCTGACCGGCACGGCGAGCCTGCATAAAATGAGCGGCCTGATCACCCGTTATCCCGTTTTGGGCTGGATGTTCTTTATCTCCGCCATATCTTTGGCCGGCATCCCGCCGTTCAGCGGATTTGTGGGTAAGCTGAAGATTGCTGAAGGCGGTTTTGATCAGGGGGAAACATTGTTTTCCGTATTGATTCTCTTGTCGAGCCTGCTTGTGCTGTATTCCGTGCTGAAGGTTTTTACGACGGCTTTTTGGGGAGAAGAAAAAGAAATCCCGGGCGCGGGCGGACGGTCCGCAAAAGGGCTTCTTTATCCGGCAGCCGCTTTTCTCCTTTTGTCGCTTCTGTTCGGGCTCGGAACCGAATGGGTTTCACCGTATGTCAATCAGACGGCTGAGAATCTGCTGAATCCGGAAAAATACATTGAAGCTGTTTTGAAGGAGTAGATGGCATGGCTTTGCAACTATTATTAAATGTTCTTCTCGCTGTTTGCTGGATGTTTCTTACAAACAGCCTCAGCGCGGCGGGATTTGTTACCGGATTTATCGCGGGCTTGGCGGCGCTGTTTTTTTTCCGGCGCTTCTTCTCGCGGCCGTTTTACATTTGGAAAATATGGTCGGTCATCAAACTGATGCTGATCTTTATAAAAGAATTATATCTGGCCAATGTCAGCGTGCTGAAAACCGTTATTTCGCCGAAGATGAACATCCGCCCGGGCATTTTCGCGTTTAAGACGGAACTGACGGAGGATTGGGAGATCACACTGCTCTCGCTGTTAATCACTCTGACGCCGGGTACGCTTGTGATGGATATCTCCGATGACCGGTCGATTCTCTATATACACGCTATGGACATTGAGGATGCGGAGAAAGCGATTCATGACATCCGCGTCTCTTTTGAGAAAGCCATTCAGGAGGTGAGCCGCTGATGTTTACGTTTATTCTGCAATTATCACTCGGCATTATGGCGGTTTCGACGCTTCTGTACGTCATTCGAGTCATTAAAGGGCCTACGATACCGGACCGGGTCGTCGCGCTTGATGGGATCGGCATCAATCTGATTGCCATGACCGCGCTCGTATCCATCCTCTTAAGAACAACGGCCTTTTTGGACATCATTCTGCTGCTCGGCATTTTATCATTTATCGGCACGATTGCCTTCGCTAAGTTTTTGGAGAAAGGAGAGATTATCGAAAATGATCGAAATCGTTAAATGGGCCGTCGCCGTTTGTATTCTGATGGGATCGCTGATCTGCCTGGTCGCGTCTTTCGGCACACTCAGACTTCCTGACATGTATACACGCGCCCACGCCTCTTCAAAAGGCTCGACACTCGGCGTTAATTTGATATTGCTCGGGGTGTTAGGTTACTTGTGGATGCTGACCGGAGAAATTTCCGTAAAAATACTGCTCGGCATCATTTTTATCCTGCTGACGGCGCCGGTCGGGGCGCACCTCATATGCAGAGCCGCGTATAACTCGGGAACGGCGCTTGATAAACGAAGCGTTCAGGATGATTATAAAGGGATCAGAAACTTTGTGATCAAACGAAAAGAAGATTCATATTTGTAAAAACAAACAGCCGGACGATTCAGGGTTCCGGCTGTTTGTTTATTTTGTTATAACAGCCAGCGTGCAGCGGGACACACAGATCAGCCTTTCTCTTTCATCGAAAATGTTAATCCCGTACACAATGGTTGTCCTGCCCGTGTGAACGGGTTCCGCAATCGCCGTGACCGTACCGCCCTCTTTCACGGATTTTAAATGATTGGCATTAATCTCAAGCCCGACACAGGCCTGTTTCGACTGGTCGATAAAATGCTGGGCACCGATGCTTGCAACAGTCTCCGCCAGCGCTGCGGACGCGCCTCCGTGCAGATATCCGAAAGGCTGCACCGTCCTCTTATCCACCGGCATAACAGCGACGCATCTCTCCGCCGTGTTTTCAGTGATTTCAATGCCGAGTGCGCCGAGCAATGTATGATTCAGATTCATAGGTCATTCTCCTTTCAAGGTTTATAGTACATTATCTGACTTGGCGATCAGTACCGCTTCAGTGCGGGAGCCGACATTCAGCTTATTAAAAATGGATGTCAGGCTGTATTCAATCGACCGCTTGCTTAAGTGAAGCGCATCGGCGATTTCCTGATTGGTCAAACCTTTTTCGACCTCTTGGAGAATATGGCGCTCTCTCGGGGTTAACCGATCCTGCTCACTTTGAGGGGAAGAAGACGTTTTTGTTTTTTGCTGAGTCATCAGCTGTTTGAAATAGGAGAAATCAACTAAAATCTGTCCGTTGAGCACGTGATATATGTATTGCATGATTTTCTCTTTAGATTCGGTTTTGCTGATGGCGCCATGCAGGCCCGCGCGGATGGATTCTTCAAAATAATCTTCAACTTCATAGCCTGTGTAGACAATGATTTTACAGAGAGGATTCTCTTTTAAGATTTTCTTGGAAAGCTCTATGCCGCTGAGGTCATCACCCAGATTTAAATCCATTAATATGAGATCGTAAGCTGAAAAATCATGCCGGAGAACGAACTGTTCACTGGCATCGGGACTGAGGCAATCGACAGAAAGATTCGTGTCCGTTTCCAGAATCGTCTTGGTGCCCTCCATGACAGCCGGATGATCATCAATCACTAGTATCTTTTTCATGGTTTCCTCCCTTTTACTCATTCATTTCCATTTTATTAAAAAGACTTGGCTTCTGCCAAGTCGATTTTGGTGATAAATTGGTTACAATTCCATTTCAATATCCGCTTTAAAACCGTTTCCTTCACTTGTGTCGATTTTCATCCGTCCGTCAAGCGCACGGACGCGCTCCTTAATACCCGAAAGCCCCATGCTCATCGACTGTCCGCCGCCTTCTTCCTGATTGCACCCGACCCCGTCATCTTCATAATGCAGAATCACTTTATTTTGAATGCTGATCAGCATAATCAGCACCTCATTGGCCTGTGAATGCTTCATGGCATTCGAAAGAAATTCCTGAATGATGCGGTACAAATTCAGCTGCGTATCCAAATCCAGCGCCGCCGTAAACCGGCCCGTATTCAGACGGATATGAAACGGCGCACGCTCCTGCTGCTGCGCGGCAAGCTTGGATACCGCCTTGACCAGACCCAAATCATACAGCAGCTGAGGCCGAAGCTCATGGCACGTCTCCCGGGTCATCAAAATGACATCCGACATCTGCTCATTCATCTGATGAAGCTTGTCCTGCACCTCTAACTGGCAAGGCTCTTCTCTTTTAAAATCAGCCAGAAACAGCTCACACTGGCGCTTCAAAGAAATCAAATCCTGCAGCACCGAATCATGCAGATCACGGGCCAGATCCGACCGTTGCTTTTCCTCGATCGTAAACATCAGCTTTTTGAGCCAGACCGGGTTTGTCTCCTGTTTCTTTAAATCTTCGAGATGATTCATCAGTTCTTCGATTTTCATCACGTTTTCTATTGAAACATTAACGTAAAAAGATAATGTTTTTAACCAAGAAATTTCTTCACGTGATAAGCGGGGCGTATTCATTTTAGACAAACAGAGAACAACGAATGATCTATCTCCCCGTTCTCCTACTTTCATTACGAAACCTTGATTAAACTCCATTATTTTTCCTATCTCAACAGTAACACTATTTAAAAGCACTTGATAATCATCTATCAAACTTGAGTCTCTTTCGTCAAATGCCTTTACATTTCCGTCATACGTGACTTCAAATATATACACTTTACTCGTAAGAGTTACTTCGAGAATGGTGGTTTTTAACTCTCCAAAAACCTGATTTAAAGAAGATGAGTTTCTGATTAATTGGGTAAACTTATAAATGCTGTCTTGGTAATTGAATCTTTCTGAGACCCTTTTTAATTTAAACCGGAAATCGAGTATTTCTTTATAATAAAAAACAGCTAACATTAAAATGTATATTAAAAATGTCAGTTTGAGATTGTAAAAATTCTCTTCCGGCTCACGTAATAACTCTATTGTCGTAACCAGAATTATAGTTGGAGTTAAAGCTAAAAAGCCGTAATATTTTAACTTACTTAAGATAAAATCAACGTTATATATTTTATTCGACATGAATTGATATACAAGTGAAAAAGGTATTAGCAGCATAAATGATGCTGTTAAGAAAGAAGAGACATAATAATCATTAAAAAATACATATGGTATAAGATACAGACATAAAAAAGGCGAAAATGCCAATATATTTATTACTACAAGCACCTTTATAATATGTGCCTGATCAGTATCTTTGTTTCTTCTCAAAATAACAATAAAATAATATGCTACAATTAAAAAAAGAAGAAAAAACGAAATCAAATTAAATTTTGGAATAAAATCACCAAAAAATAATCGCGACCGAAATAATTCAAATAATATATTTATAGTTGGAAATAAATACAAAACAAAAACTTTTTTGCTGAAAAGCACTGTACCTAATTCTTTAAAGTAATGATAAAGAAACAGAAGATAATTTAATGGTACAGTTATTAATGTTAGCAACATGATACATCTGCTGAGCAGATCGCCTTTTGCCGACCCTCCAGCACTAATATATGCAATTGAAGCAGACAAAAGAAATACAATTAGTACCAAAGCAGATTTCAAGTTTTTTTCTTCATTTATTTTGATGATGAAGAAACAGCAAAATAAACATACTACATAAAAAATTATCGGTATTAAGTAAGTACTGAAGTTCCTGTCATTAAATAAATTGAGCTTAATCTCAATATCATGACCGTTTCTATCAACAACCATAGAGTTTACATTTTTCAGCTTATTCATTTGAATATTAATTGACTTTACATTTTGGTGATTAATATTCTTTACTATATCTCCCTTTTGCACTCCGGCGTAATATGCCATTGTAAAATCTTCTACATCTTTTATTTTAATTTCGCCCTGTTTATTTTCAGAAATTGTGGCGCCGACTAAGAGATTATTTGTGCTTATATAAGTCAGATAAATGACATATACCAATGTAAGCAGAATTAAGACAACTGAAATCTTATTGTACTTGGACTTCATTTATATCAGCCTCAATATTTCCAGTCACCGCCGAAGGAAATAACATCTATACCCTTAAACGCATTTATAACACAATCTGTTTGATCCTGGCTAACTCCAATCAGACTAGCATTGCCTTCAATCACTTTATTTAAAACTTCTGGATTTTTGGTTAAGTATCCTACAATTTCCTGCATTATCTTTCATCCTCCTCTAAATTAACAATCGCATTTAATAAAGTTTCCGATTTATTTCTTTCTATTTCCAATTCAAATATCTTACTTTTTATTTTCTTTAACGACAAATGTTTCAAAACCAATAAGTATTGAGTTACACCTGCTTCAATTAATTTCTTTTTTATGTCTCGAGTCTTTAAGGTTTTGAATAGCTCTGGGTTTTCATACCACTGTAAGATTTCTTCAGAAGCTTTATTGAATCTCTTTTTTAAATATAAATAAGCAAGTGTATTTTTTCGTTGAACAAAATCATTATTCAAGTAAAACAAACCTTGATAATCATTATCAATCTGGGATATTATTCCGAGTTCATACGAATATGATTGAACGATTGGATTTAAATTTCCTGTAGCCAGCATCGCTCCCATAACGCAAGGCATTGCAGTTAAAGAGCCGGATTTATTCTTAATCATTTCCAAGCACTCTTCTTCAGTTTGCGGTGCATTCAAAATATCATCTTGCTGGCCCTCAATTGAATTCAAAGCAAAGTTTAAAATTTGCTTAAGAAAATACGGGTTTTCACTAACCTGATTCATAACCTGTATACTTAATGTATAGAGAGCTGTTACAGTATTCAGCGTAATGGGGAGACCTGTTTTCATCCATTCCATTTTCAGATTATCATTATCTTCTAAATCATCATAAATGTCGTATGACAGGACTAATAATTCTAAACCTACGGCTAAGTTTAAAATCGCCTCTGTGTCTCTGCCATTGAACGCCTTGTAATGTTGATATGCCAATTCAGCAAACCCAAATGAATCTTTTGATGCAATAAATTTCAGAAGGTACATTTTCAGGTTAGTATTGCATATATTGTGCTCCACAATTTCCTTCATCTTCTCTTTAATCGTTTCGGCATCTAAACACATTTGCTCAATAATTGTCTTCACCCTCCCATTCTATTTTACTAAATGCAGGTGATGAAAGACAGCGGGTTTTTGTTTTTTTAACAATCGTATAATACTTTATCCATGAAATGGGTGAAAAATGCACAAAAAAAAGACTTGTTTCCAAGTCTTTTTAAGAAATTTTCATTGCATATGAGAATTTATCGAGCTGATCAATGCTTTTGTTAATGTTTCGTAAAGAGTCGGTTGTTTCTCTGATATCATTTTCAAGTCGGAATAATAATTGCTTTACTTCTTCTAATTTCTTTTCCACCGTTTCCACACTCCTTTTTTTGAAAGATCAATGAATTGTGTATGGTGAACGAGTCCTAGGTATTTGATCTGTTACTAATAGTGTAAAAGTATCTGCGTGACACCGCAAACCTCGATAATCCCATAGTCCCGAATGGAGCATTTAACGAACAGGACTATATAACTACGATAAAGGCAGACGTTTAGGATGAAGCAGATCAATTTTGTGGTTCTGCTGTTTTTTTAACGGTTTTCCGACAAACTGACAAGGACTATAGTCCCCGTCGTCGCAATTTCAAAACAGAATGGGCGAACAGCGTCGCATATCCACCGACAAACACCGAAAAGACCGCAACCCCCGCATTGTGGTCTTTTTGCATGTCATAACTCGTTATCACGCGGCCTATACTCATATATAACGAATGTTATCTCAGGAAGGAGGCCGCCGCATGCATTATGTGTATCTATGCTGCCCTGTTTTCGCCGCGCCGTACCGCAATCCTGCGCCTGCCCCCCAGGCTTCCGCAAATATTTTGACAGCGTCCGCAAAAGACGCTGCGGGCATGCTGGAGGATGCCCGTCTGTTTCTTGCGCGGCTGTCGGCGTCAAAAGAGCTTGCGCGCCGCATCCTCACCGCAGCGGAATCATCTGACGCCGCAGCGGTCAAGCGGCTCATTAAGCAGACCGGCATCAAAAATGACTTTGACGTGACATTTAATCCCGACGGCATCCGCGTCAGTCTGATCAGGGAGCAAAGCCGGTTCATCATCGCCCTCAGGTGGTCAGCTTAAAGCATCAATCCACGATCAGCTGCCGGCACCATTCGATTGCCTGCAAGTAACATTCATACGCTGCTTCTTTGTCCAGTTCTTTTCCCCATTCGTCACAGTCCCAGTTGTTGCATTCAATGGCTTTGACGAGCCCGAGCATCTTATAATAATCGTTTTCATAACCGAGCAGCGCCTGTCCGACTTCATCAATTAAAGGCAGTTCTTTGACGATATCCTCCAGCTCCCTGTGGAGAAGCGTATCGATGAGTGAAAACATGCCGATCAGCATGTAGGAAGCGGGCTGCGGTCTTCCGGTCCTTTTCGCAAGCAGTTCGCACAGCTTGGCCCTGATTAAGGAAATCTTAATGATTTCTTTTTGGCTTGAGTGGCTTTTCGCCGTTAAATCTCTGAATGAAAGAATGTAAATCAAACGCTTAATCTCATTCAGCCCAAGCATCATGATGGCCTGCCGGATGCTGTCTATCTTTTTTTTCAGCCTTGTCTGCGATCCGTTTAAAAAACGCAGAATCTGATACGATAATGTAACGTCCTGTTCTATGTATTCCGTCACGCGCTCTATATCGGGCTGGTCTTGGTTTAATTCGTTTAAAAGCTGGTAGTAAGAATGAAAATGAAACGTCAGATCATTCCCGCTGATGACACGCGGTTCACTGAAAAAATATCCTTGAAACAGGTGAAAGCCGTCTATGGCCGCCTGTTTGTAATCTTTTCTTGTCTCCACTTTTTCCGCTAAATAAATCAGACTTTTACAGCTGTACGTCTGAATGATTTTTTTGCGTTCCAGACGCGAGGATTGCAAAAAGTCGATTTTTAAAATATCAATATATTTCATCAGCTGTTCCAATAATTCTTCATTTGCCGGATTGATGGCGTAAAAATCATCAAGTGCTAATGTATATCCTAGTTTCTTCAGCTGTCTGCATCTTGAGATCAGAGCCGGAGTGATCGGTATGTCCTCAAGAATTTCGATAATGAGCTGGTCAGGATCAAAGGAGGTAGGGAGATCTGAAAACATCAGGCTTTCTGTAAAATTCACAAAGCAGCGTTTTCCCTCAGTCAGTTTTTCGATTCCGATGTTGATAAAGCTGTTAATAATGAGATCAGTCGTAGCTTTATCTCCGTCTGCGGCCGAATAACGGTTCTCTTCGCTCTCCCGGTAAAGAAGTTCATAAGCAACAACCTGTTCATTCCTGTTGAAGATAGGCTGTCTGGCAACAAACACCTTCATTCATTTACCCCCTTAGATGCGGCCTTCGAACATAAGTATATCAAATAATTTGACGAATTTTGTCTAAATGTGAAAAATATTATCGCAAACAAAAAGCCTTTCCAGAGAAAGGAAAGGCTGCTTTGTCTTCTATTCAAGTTCCCGTTTCAGCTTGCTTTTGATCTCATGAATCCGCTGCATCTTGTTGCTCCAGCAGTCTTCGCTTAAATCAACCGGATATTCTTCCGGCTTGCTGATCCGTTTGTATTCCTCCCACAGAAGTTTGAGGTTATCCTGCACGTATTGCTGGATGTCGGTGATTTCGGGATTATCATAGCATAAAACGCCGTTTTCAAAAATCGGCTCATGCAGGTCTTTCGCATAGAAATCAGTGACGAATTTGCTGACGAACGTGTGAACGGGATGGAACATTTTTAAACGTTTCTGGTCATTTACCCGCTCGTCATAAAGAGCGATATAATCCCCTTCCGAGTGGTGGTTCAGCTTGTTGATAATCCGGTATACTTTCTTTCTTCCCGGCGTTGTCACTTTTTCAGGGTTCGACGAAATCTTGATGGTGTCGGTCAGTTTGCCGTTCTCTTCAATGGCGACAAGCTTGTAAACCGCGCCGAGGGCCGGCTGATCGTATGCGGTAATCAGCTTTGTGCCGACTCCCCATGTATCGATTTTCGCTCCCTGGGATTTCAGATTTAATATCGTGTGCTCATCAAGATCGCTTGAAGCAATAACCTTCGCGTCTTTGAAACCCGCTTCATCAAGCATTTCACGCGCTTTTTTTGACAGGTACGCCAAGTCCCCGCTGTCTAAGCGGATGCCGATGAAGTTGATCCGGTCGCCGAATTCTTTCGCGACTTTAATCGCATTCGGCATGCCTGAACGGATCGTATCGTACGTATCGACGAGGAACACGCAGTCTCTGTGCGTCTCCGCATATTTCTTAAAAGCCGTGTACTCATCGCGGTACGCTTGCACGAGTGCATGAGCGTGCGTGCCGGATACCGGTATATTAAAACGCTTGCCGGCTCTTACATTACTCGTCGCGCTGAAGCCGCCGATCAGAGCCGCTCTTGCTCCCCACATAGCCGCATCCATTTCATGGGCGCGCCGCGTTCCGAATTCAAGGGCGTCTTCATCACCGACTACGCCTTTAATGCGGGCCGCTTTCGTGGCGATTAATGTTTGGTAATTCACAATGTTAAGCAGAGCCGTCTCAATCAGCTGCGCTTCAATGAGGGGCGCTTCGACCCGCATAATCGGTTCGTTGTTAAAGACAAGCTCTCCTTCTTTCATGCTGTAAAGAGATCCGGTAAATGACAGATCCCGCAAATAATCAATGAAATCATCAGCATAGTGCAATTCCGTTTTTAAATAGTTCAGATCGCTGTCAGTAAACTTGAAGTTCTCCAAGTATTCGATTGCTTTTTCTAAGCCCGCAAATACCGCATAGCCGTTTTCAAAAGGAAGCTTTCTGAAAAAAAGCTCAAAAATTGCTTTTTTCTCATGAATGCCGTCTCTCCAGTACGTTTCGGCCATATTAATTTGATAAAGATCTGTATGTAAAGACAAACTGTCGTCTTTAAAACCATGCTCCACCAAAATTGTTTTCCCCTTCCTTACTCTGCCACTTGCGCTCCGATGCTGTTCTTAAAATGGGACAGCGCCCATTCATGCCCTTCCGGATTAAAGCTTGCCACAGCGTTTTGATGAATGACGATCTGAAAGCCCTTGTTGTAGGCGTCAACCGCCGTGTGAAGAACGCAGATGTCGGTGCACAGGCCCGCAAGATGCAGTTCAGTGATCTGCCGTTCCCGCAGTTTCAGCTCTAAATCCGTTCCAGCAAAAGCAGAATATCTCGATTTTTCCATGTAGCTTACGTTTTTTGCGTGTTTATGTTTCTCATAAAGAGGCGAGAGCTTTCCGTACAGCTCTTTGCCCTCCGTGCCGTTGATATTATGCGGAGGAAACAGGCGTGTTTCCGGATGAAAGTCATCGTCTGCATCATGTGAATCTACCGCAAAGACAACGTAATCACCATTTTCTATAAATGCTTGCGTCAAACTGACAATCTTATCCTCAATTTGCCTTGCGGGTTCTCCGCAGGTTAATGCTCCGTTCTCTGCTGCAAAATCATTCGTATAATCAATGCAAATAAATGCTTTTTTCATAGCCGGCCTCCCCGCCATTCATATGAAAACCATTATATCCTATCTCCACTTGTAAGTGAATTGGCATTATAAAATGACACTTGCTTTTCTAAGATTTCAGGAGTGAGCGCTTGAAAATGTCATCCTGAACGTAAATGCCGTCAAGGTTCACGGCATGATCGGCGGCAAATACCAGGCCGAGCGGCGTTTCGAATTGAAGATCCGAGATCACGGAGCTTCGGACACCTTCCAGTGCGGCAAGCTTCATATAGGGTGAATAAGCATGATACGGGAGCCTTCCGTTTATATAGAGCACCGCATCTTTTCGTTTTTTCAGCGCCTGTTTCACTTCTTCATACGGCTTCTTTTGCAGCACCTGCCCCTTCGTCAGGGCAATGATGACCCGTTCACGCAGCGAGCCTAAAAATAAATGCCGTTCATCCGGTTTCGTCTGCAGAGGGCCGTACATACCCTGCTGTAAATAAAGGTCAACCGTTTTGTCGCTCATCGGCCTTCCCTCCTCAGCTTGTTTTACAATTATCGCCCCGGACGGGACGCGGTAAACCGTCTTCGTTACATTTCAGCGACCCAATGGGAGATCTTGCCTGCGAGCTCTCCGGCGGGCTCTTCATCTATCAGCTTGCTGAATGATTGTAAAAGCCGCTGCGCCAGCGCCTTTTTCTCTTCCTCATAGGAAATGATCGTGCTCCACTCAAGTTCCGGAACGGCAACGAGGGTATGCTGTTCTTTTTTATTTTCATGCAGATACACGTCGCCGATCATTCCGGACTGAACGGTAATATTCGCTTTTCTGATTTTCATAAAAATTCCCCTTTTATAAAAGACTGATTCTATTATACTACAAAAAAGCGACAGCCTCCTAAAGGAGGCTGTCACGCGTTAAACCAATCAGGTTCGTCAAACAGATCAATGTCTTCAAAGCGCGTTTTGCTGAATTTATTAGTGACTTTGACAAAATCTCCGGAATGAAACGCCCCTGACCCCGCGCCTGAGTGGTCAACGGCTTTGGGAGAAATGGCAAACACGTCACCGAAGCTCGCCGCAGCATCTCCGGCTAAGCTCATGATATAAATCGGTCCCACAATTGCAGGCATACCCACACCTCCGCTTTTCTTTACAGCAGTTTATGCGCTGCGTCTGGAGTTGTGCCCGTTTTTATTTCGGCTTGCGGCTGTCTTCGTGCTTCGATCGCTGACGAAGTTTGATAAGCCGGACGATATTTAAGACGAATGCTTTTAAGACCGCGTAAACCGGCACGGCCAGAATCATTGCGAGAATGCCTCCGAAACTGCCCGCTCCGATAAGCAGAAGAATAATGGTGAGCGGGTGGGTATTGAGCCGCTTCCCGATAACAAGCGGAGAAAGCAGGTTTCCGTCAAGCTGCTGGACGACAACGACAACAATCACGGCAAACAGCGCCTTAGCAGGAGAATCCATAAACGCGATAATGACCGCGGGCGCCGCCCCGAGAAACGGTCCCAGGTACGGAATGATATTGGTGACGGCGATCACCATCCCGAGAATTAACGCATACGGCAGGCCGATGATCCAATATCCGATAAAGCATGCTGTTCCGACAAAGAGACAAATCAGCAGCTGGCCTTGGAAATATGCGGCCAATGTGACGTATAAGTCGTTAAATATTTTCCGGCCCTCCGCCCGGTAGGAAGAAGGCAGAATTTTGACCGCCAAAAGCGGAAAACGCCGGCCGTCCTTCAGCATATAAAACAGAATGAACGGAACGGTGATGATGACAAGCGTAATATTCGTAACGACGCCGAACACGGCCGACAGGCTTGCGGTAATATTTTGCGGAAGACTTTGTAAAAATCCCGTCAGAGACTGCCGGATTTTTTCTATCGACACATAATCCTGCGTCATCATCCACGTAAACCATTTGGAATGGGACAATTGTGTAATCAAGCTTTGAATCTGATTAATGTAATCAGGGAAATTGTTAATCAGCCCCGTGACCTGAGAAGCCACGATCGGTCCGATTGCGGTGAACATAAAGGCGATCAGGCCGATGAAAACGAGATAAATGAGCAGGATCGCCAATGTTCGGGGGATTTTTTTCTCAAGCAGGCGCACGATCGGATTAAAAATGAAAAACAAAATGCCTGAGATCAAAATCGGAAAAAACAGAGTGGTGATGAAACCGAAAAACGGCTGAAAAATAAACGAGACTTTCGTTGATACGTAAATAATGAGCAAAACGAGCAAAATTTGCAGCGTCCAAAAATGGACCTTTGATTTCAACAAGCGGTTTCCTCCTATTGTCATGTGAACTTGTACTGTGATTGTACCAAAAAAAGGTGCCGTGCATCTATGTATCTCAAAAAAGAAGACGCACCGGGGTTCTGTAAGGGCCGCCTCCGGTCTGCGCCTTATATGGGCTGTTACACACGTTCGGTATAATCAGGCATGACAGAAACCACATGGCGGTTCCTGATATATAATACGCGGTCATGGGTTTCTTCAATGGCGATATGATCCGGAGCGGCATCAATCAGCCGTCCCCTGACAATCCGTCTGACGGTTTGAATGATAAACCTTGAGCCGATAAGCTTATGGATGGTCTGATAAACGTAAGGATCTACTAACGAGACGAGTTGCGGGCTTCCTTGATGGGCCATTTTCGCTGATCCCCTTTACTATGTTTTCCTTCATCATATGCAGCGGACAAAGGCTTTGACACAGTACGTCTATCGGAGCGGAAAAAGGTGTTAGTGAGATGGCGGGGTTATGTAAAGCGGAAAAGGCCGCATGAGTGGCCTAGACTGAGCTTCTTATGGGATATTGGGCTTGGTCAATTAACTGATCAAGCTTTTGGATTTGTTTGAGCGCGGCCGTGTGATCCATTTGGCGGTAATGATGATGTCCGCCAGGTTCTTCATCGAGTTCGTCCGCTTGTTTCACGATTTGCTGGAGCGTATTCTTGTCCAGTTCGCCTTCAGGCAGATAGGAATCGGTGTGGAGCAGAATCGCCAGCGCAATGTCTTTCGCCGCTTTCGGTTCTTCACCGAGACGGATGAGCAGCTTATGCGCCCGTTCCGCGCCTTTTATGGCATGGATATCGTTTCTTCTGTACTTTTCATAATCCCATTTGCCGTCTGTGTACCATTCGTAATGGCCGACATCATGCAGTAAAGCCGCTTTCGCCGCAAGATCGGGGCTGACACCCGCTTTTACGGCAAGACGGTATGCATGAAACGCGCAGGCAATCGCATGGGCGACACCGGAGCGCTGTAAATACTTTTGTGCGATTGGATGGGTGAAGACATCCATTAACGTTACATTTCTCATGGAAACCCCTCCTTAATTATATTTTTAGAATCCTAACATAAATCGAGAAGAAACTCAATTCATCTGATACATTTCTTATACCCCTTACTTGGTGTTTCATTCATGATATGCCGCCGGGCGCCGAAATGATTGTATAAACAAAAAAAGAGCAGCGTAAAAGCTGCTCTACAAAAACTCTTTGATATCGTATATCCGTCCGTTTTCCGGCTCACCCGCGATCAGTGAGTGAATGACACTGGCGATGTATTCCGGGCTTCTGAGGTTTTTCGTTTCTTTCAGATTGCGGAACCGCTCGATGTCATGGAAATCTTCTTTTGACGAAGAACGGATGACGGCCTGCATGTCTGTATCCATCACTCCCGGCGAGAATGATATCATGCGGACCGGCAGCTCTTCATCTTCCTGTTCGAATCCGAATGTTTTCGTAAACATATCAAGTCCCGCTTTTGAGCTGCAATACGCGCTCCACCCTTTATAGGGATTTTTCGCCGCGCCAGATGTGATGTTGACAATTGTTTTGCTGCCGCTGAACGCTTCGAAACGCTTTGTGAACATTTGGCTGAGCAAAACGGGCGCCGTCAGATTAAGGGTGTAGTGGCGGTTCAATTCTTCCGCGGAAGCCTCTTTCGCCCGCTTGATCGGCTCCACCATTCCGGCATTATTGATCAGTGTGACGGCGGAATACCGCTTCTTCTCAGCTTGATCAAGAATCGCCTTCATCTGCCGCTCTGTATCTGCCAGATCAGTTAAATCAACACTGTATTCTGTCAGTCCCTCACGCTTTTCCCCGCTTATCGTTCTTGAAAGCGCGGCGACTTCGGCTCCTTCTTGCAGCGCCTGTTCCGTCAGCGCCCGTCCCAATCCTTTTGACGCACCTGTTATAAGAAAAAACTGCATGAAACTCCTCCTTTTTTTCTTATTTTACGGGCTGTCTTCCCGCAAACACAAGCGATCCGTTTACCGCTTTGCCTTTTCCTGCGCCGTGACCTTCGGAATCAGATAGATCATTGCGGCGATGCCGAGGAGGATCAAGACGGCATAAATGACAGGCAGCAGAAAGGAAGTCTTTTTCTCATCCGTTTCCATGTCTGCTGAGGTGTGCCGCACGGCAGGCTCGGCAAATGTGATACCCAGTTTTTTCGATTGCGCTTTGATCGTATTCGGCTCCGTTTCTGACGATGTAAACAAATTTGATATCAGTTTTTCATCCGGGTTTTCTGCCGGCTGATCGAACGTGATGTCCTTCTGCTCTTTCGGAAGCGCCGTTTTTTCCTCGGAATAGGCATCGTCATGAAGATAATCCGTACGAATTTCAATGTCCTTCTTTTCATATTCATTCGGCTTGACATCAGTATTGTCCTCATTCGCGGCTGCGGCATGCGGGAGGAAAAGGAAAAAGGAGAGAGCAAGCAGCAAAACTCCTTTTTCCACGATTGTGTTACGCCTCATAAGACTGATCACTTTCCTCCGTTTTTTCCGCAAGCAGCCGAATGATGAGCGGAAGCGCCGCCGCAATCAGCGTAATGATCGCAAGAACCGTTATGCCCATCGCAAACAGATGGCCCGTTCCGTATTGAATATCGATATACACTTTCGATACCGGGCTGTCAAAGCTGAAGTTCGGCATAATCAGGTCGATCAAAGGCGCCACATAAAAGAGAATGAGCGCTGATGAAGCGATCCATCCGGTGAGTGAGCCAAAGACAAAGGCTGCCCGGATGAAAGCTGAACTTGCCGCAAGCAGGAGAATCGTAAAGACTGACCATTTAATCGTCTGATCGTCCGGAAGCGAGTAGATATTCAGACCGAACAGACTGATCATCAGTCCGACCATTATGTTTAAAATCCCAAAGAGCGCGCCTTTGACAAGAAGCGGCGCCTGCTGGTAATACGAGCTGAAATAGCCGATCAGAAGACTGCTGATCAGAACGATTACCAAAATGACGACCGGCGGAACATTCTGAACCCGGTCTTCCGGCACCTCTCCGCTGATTTTAAGCGGATTGGCGAGATAATCGTAAACATATCCGTTTTCCTGTCCGTCAACGAGCGCGTTCCCTAAAATGCCGTACACGTCATTTCTGATCAATTTCGTGGAATCGACGTTTTTGCCCCAGTTGCTGTTCAGGGTGTCCGCTTTATGCTGGACGTCATTTACGCTTTGCTGCATATTGTCGGTATAGCTGATGATGCCGGACTGGCGTTCTGACAGATGGCCCATCGTGTCAGACATTTGCAGCACTTCGCGGCCGACGGTGTCCTGAGCGCCGAGCGCCATCGTTCCGGTTAATCCGTCTCCGCTGAATGCGGCCGCTTCCTGCACAGCGCCTTCAGCCAGCTGATCGGATGCTTTCGCCGCGCTGTCTGAAATGCTGGCGAGCTCATTGAGCACTCCGGCTTGTTCATCTCTGATATACGAGCTGTAGTTATCCGAGAATTCGGTCATGCCTTTAATGAAATTGCTGATGTCTTCATCTGTCTGCATCTTGTTGTTTTTCAAGTTTTCCCAGCTTGCCGTTTCTTCCGGTTTGATGGCGAGAACGGTTTGGACTTCGCCTTGCTGGGCTTTCAGCACCCTGTTTTTTACATCAGGCAGCGAGCCTGCGTCAAGAGAGTGATAGAGTGTTGCCTCATACAAAGATAAATCATTATAGTAACTCATTAAATCGGATATCTCTGTTGTATTGATGTCAGCGGCAAACATCTGTTCAAGAGCAGATTTGCGGCCGCTATCCAATGACGGGTAGTTCAGAATGTTCTGTTCTGTTTTTACAATCATTCTGTAAATGGTATTGAAGTCTTGTTTTCTCTTTTCTTTTGATTCTTCCAGCTGCTCACGTAATTTGTCCGCTCGTTTTTTCGCGTCATCAATTCGGTCTTTAAGGCCTTGGATTTCTTCATCAAGAGCATCGAGACGTTTTTTCAGCTCTTCATTATGAGTCTGCTGTTTCTCTTCCAGCTCTTTTTCAATTTGCTGAATGCGCTCTGCGGCTTGGTTCAGCCTTTCTTTCGCGTCAGAAACTCCCGTGCCGCCGTCTCCTTCAGAATCGTTTGAATCGTCCTCCGGCTCAACAGCAGGCGGAGTGACGTTTTTAGCGGCCGATGCGGTTTGGACGTTTTTTGGCTCTTCGCCGCCAGTGTTATCGGAATCAGGCTGCTGATCTTTTGTGCCGTCTTCCGTTTTTCCGTCTTCTCCGGGAGCCGTTCCGTTATTCGGATCAGTACCTCCGGGTTTTTCACCGTCATCGCCTTGGCCCGGTTTTTCAGGGTCAGGATTTTCTTTTTCCGGTTCTTTTAATCCGTCTGAAATTTGATTGATTTCAGCGGAGATGCGTTTTAATTCGTCACGCTGATCGTCAAGGTCAATTTTCAGATCGCCGGGTTTTTCTTCTTCCGGTTTTTCTTCTTCTTTCGGTTCATCTGAGCCGTCATCCCCCGGATCATTTTCCGGAACGGTTAATGCGTGCCGATCCCTTTTCATCAGGGTTTGGATGCTGTTCAGTGTTTCAAATCTTGCTTGAGCTTTATATTGGGTCAAATAATTGTTCAGTAAATTGGATTGAATATCTGCCATCCCGTGTTCCTGCTCAGGAACCTGCGCTTCTCTCACCTGCTGGGCGGCAGACAGAGCCGCTCCTGTCTGGTCAAGCTGTGTCTTCGCCTGGTTTATGCCTGAAGACAGCCCGTTCATCATGGCGCTGAATTGATTGGCGGCCTGCTGTGCTTTAATGGCGTTCAGGCCGGTTGTGATTTGCTTTTGATTTTGTTCCTGCGCGGCCATCAGCAATTTTTTCTGATTTTCCTGATATTGTTTATAGCGCTCAACCGTATCGGCAAAGTCTTTGAGCGTGTTTTTGGCTTCATCTGCGAAAGTCAATTTTTCTTTGGCCGCGCCTTGTGCTTCATTCATTGATTTTTTCAGTTCGTCAATCAGGTCTTTTTGCCGTTTGATTTCACCCGCCAAGTCATTTGAGCTCGGCTTGTAAAAGTTGTACATGACATTTTGAAATTCTGATTCTTTATTGACGATCTTGTCAAAATCGCCTCTGACATTGTTCACTTTTTGTGAGACGAAATTCCAATACAATGCCGACATTTTTTTATTCATTGATTTTTGGGCGTCTTCAAGCTCACGCTGCACTTTTTCTTTGTTGACGGCGTTCAGGCTGCTTTGAATATTGAATGTCAGCGTGGCTTTTTGCGGACGCTCTTTGTCATAGCTTAAAATGTCTTTTGAAAAATCGGATGGAATGTAAACGACGGCGTCATACTTCTTAGCCGCCAGACCGTTTTCAGCCGCGCTCCTGTTGACAACCGTCCAGGAATAATCCGGACGGCCGCCGAGAGCCGCCGCCACTTCTTTTCCGAAATGGACGGATTCCTGCCCCTCATTTTCACCTGTTTGTAAGCCCATGTCTTCATTCACGACTGCGATTTGGCGGGTGGCATTGATTTTTTGTTTTCCCGGGTCATCGCCGATAAATCGGAAAAACAGCACCGGCAGCACCAGAATGATAACGACCGCGGCTATTAATTTGATCAGGCTTTTTCGTTGTTCTGTCATCTGACGGCCTCCCTTTCCGCTGAACATAGAGGTATTTGGATTTTTTGCTCCTTCCCGTTTTCAACCAAATAGCCGAAGCCCGGCTGAATGTCCGGTTCCTGCCTTTGGTAAGGCAGCGGAATGACGTTTTGTTCGGATTTTTTCACAAGCAGCATCGCGTGGCGGATCTGTTTCATTTCCGTCGTTAAGGAATCATAGCCTTTTGAGAATTCACTGTGATTGCCCGCCGGGATAAAACTGAAGCCGACATGCGCGTAAGATTTCATAAACATCGCCAGCTTGTCCTGAATGGCGGTGTCGATTGTCTGCTGGAATCTTGTAATGCCGTCGGCCATTAACACGATCGGAGAGAAACTGAGTTTGTGCACATCACCATTTTTAACGGCCTGTGCATACTGGGCTTCACGCTCCGTGAATATGGCTTCAGCAGATTCGATCCACTGCTGTATGTCTTCTTTTGTGTCCAGATAACTGACCTTTGTTTCCTGCGCATATTGCGACAATCCGCGGTCAATCGAGTCAAACAGTCCGATCTGTTCCGTTCCTTCACGCAGCAGGTGATTCAGCATGACTTTCAGGATGTTTGTTTTTCCCCGCTGTGTCTGTCCTAAAATGAGGCAATGTTTATATTTACCCAGATCAAAGTACACGGGGCTGACCTTTTCCTCATGCAGCCCGACAGGAATTCGGAACGGTTCCTGACCCGGTTCGAGACGGAGCGAAAATTCGCCGGCCGTCAGCATGTCCGGGAGCATCGGAATCGGTTTTGGACCGGCCGTTCCGGCATGGCGAACAGCTAAAGCTTTGACATCGTCTTTCAGCGCTTGGAACATCTCGAGGTCATTTTCCGCTTCTGCCGGAAGAAACATTTGTGCGAAATACAGTTCTTCTTTTTGGATCATGACGCGGCCCGGAATCGGTTCGAGACTGAACGGCGGACGCCCGTAAATAGAGTATCCTTCTGACTGATCCATTAAATAATGAACGGCTTTCGTTTTTAAATTGTTTAACAGCGACTGGCGGACGGCGTTTACCCTCGTTGCGGTCAGCAGGAAGTAAATGCCTAAACTTTGCCCGTCGCGTGAAATCTGGATGAATTCCGTTTCCAATTCATGCATTTCGTCTTTGACGATATCGAAATTATCAATTGTGATAAATATAAACGGCAGCTCTTCTTCACTGAGCGAATTGTACATTTTAATATGGCTGACTTCTTTTTCTCTGAACAGCCGTTTCCGCCGCTCGATTTCTTCCTTGATGCGGATCATGAATTTTTCAATCTTTCTCATTTGATCCATTAAGAAATAATCTGCGGTGTGCGGAAGCTTTGCCAATGGCAGAAGCGTTCCGTTTCCGAAATCAAAGATATACATGTGAAGCTCTTGTGGCGTGTACCCTTCCGCGAAGTTCATCAGGAACGTGATGGCAGAAACTGACTTGCCGTAGCCCGATGAGCCGAAAATACCGATGTTGCCGTCATCCATCATCGTATAAGCGAGAGGCGCCTGTCTTTGCTGATCAGGCTCATCCACGCAGGCGATGAAGAAGCGGTCTTTATCCTTCGAAGGATAAAGCGTGCGCGGAATACGTTCGGCAAGCGGCGGCAGCCAAGGGCTCGGCAGCTTTTCAATGCTCATTTCTTTTTGAATCCGCTCGATTTCTTCGACTACGGCCTCTATTTCTGCCGGGGCGTCTTTTTTCGCCGCATCATCCGTCTCGACCTCAGACAGCGGAATTAAGCCGGTATCGGTAACGATGGCAATGTCATCCTCGGTGCCGTATACATCTTCCATGTAAGGGGCGCCGCTCCAGGCAGACTGGAACTGCTCATACACTTCATTATTTCCGACTTGCAGATAGCCGCGTCCGGTGACGGTAATATTCGCCGCATCACTGTTTTTCAGGATTTCTTTACTGTCGCTTGCATCCTGCACTTTCAGGGCGACCTTAAAGCGTGAGTTGCTCCATATCTGGTCGTCAATGATGCCGCCCGGCTTTTGCGTGGCGAGGATTAAATGCACACCGAGGCTCCGCCCGATGCGCGCCGCGCTGACAAGCTCCCTGATAAAGTCAGGCTCTTCACTTTTGAGCTCGGCGAATTCATCTGAAATCAAAAACAGGTGCGGCATCGGAATATCCGTTTCTCCCTGTTTATACAGCTTTGTATAGTCATTGATGTGATTGACGCGGTATTGATCAAACAGCCGCTGCCGTTTTTTCAGCTCGCTTTTGATGGAGGCAAGCGCCCTGATACTGAAGTTTCTGCTTCCTTCGATGTTCGTGATGGTTCCGAGAAGGTGCGGCATCTTGCGGAACGGCTGCGCCATTCCTCCGCCCTTATAGTCAATCAGCAAAAACGCCGCTTCATGCGGGTGGAAATGAACGGCCAATGACAGAATATACGTTTGCAGAAATTCACTTTTCCCGGAGCCGGTCGTCCCCGCCAGCAATCCGTGCGGCCCGTGGGCTTTTTCATGCAGGTTTAAATACACGATATCGTCTTTTCCCTTGTAGCCGATCGGAACAGCCAGCGATTTAGCAGACTCACTTGTCTCCCACTTCTGCCTGATGCCGATTTCTTTTACTTCCTTCGCATGAAACAGTTCCAAAAATGAGACCGTTTCAGGAATGGAATTCGTCATCCCGACCTGATGGTGCAATGTCCGAAGCGTCCGGGAAAACCGCTCGTTGTCTGTCCGTTCATGCCTGTCCAGCTTAAACGGGATCTGCACCGCTTTTTTCTTCTGAATGAGAATGTCGCCCTCATCCTCATTAATGTAGCGGACGAGGGTGTGAATGTTTTCTGCCAGGCTTTCCTTCGTTTCCGCGGCGATGATCGCCGAGATGCCGAGATGCTCATGCCGGCCTTCGATATATTCTAAAATGACGTGCTCTGCAATCAGCTGCTGATTTGTGATGACAAAAACAAAATGCGGCTGGAAGATCTTTTTTTCTTTCTCGTCTTCCAAATCCCGTTCCCGCAGCAGCTCATAAATGGACGATAACAATTGATCGCGCGTCTGTTCATTGTAAATAAACCCTTTCGCATACATATGAGGCAGCTGAAATTGCGGCAGCCACTTCATCCATTCCCAATCCTTATATTCCTCTTCATGAAAGATAAAGACAAACCGCAGGTCATGATAGCTGTTGAAGAAAGCGAGCTGGCCGATGAGCTGATGAATTTCATTTTTGACGATCTGGGGTTTCCCGACGAGCCCCATCGGCCCTTCTTGTAAATCAACGGTCACGGGCGCATGGCGGATATCTTTATATACACGCTGCATGTGCTGCGACTGCTCCATCAAATCATCGACATCCCGGTTCGCCAGGTCTCCGCCGCTCATCGAAATCTCGTAGCTTGCCGGAACCGTGCCCGTTCCGAGCCGGAGCATCAGGAAATCCCTGCTTTCCAGCGATTTCTCCCAAATGCGGCCGCTGATTTCAGAGGTTAAATATTTCATTTTTTCAAACGGGGGAAAGTGATGCGTCAGCACTTGCAATTGTTTTTCCGAAAGCGTCTGAAGCTCTTTCCGTTTGTTTTCTAAATACTGCTTGTACACACGCTCCCGCTTTTCCTCCCGTTTTTTTCGCTGCGTTTTTTCTCGGAAATACTGCACGGTGGACGTAATGAGAGTCATCATAAACATCGCCAAAGAGACGAGAATGAAAATACCCCTCGGCTGTATAATGGCGACAACCCCCATTACAATCAGCATGACCACAGGAGGCAGAATGACGAGCCACAGCCCCCGGTTATTCTGTTCGCTTTCCTGCGAAGGGAAACTGAATGACACGCGGTCTTCGGGAAGATCGTAGACCATCCGCGGCGTTCTTCGATATTGCGGGTATTTCTTTTTCATTTCGGTGCTTGGCTTTAACGTTTTGATTAAGCCGCTTTGAAACGGTTCGTGATGAATGACTTCTAAAAGGTCATCCTCGGTCAGCCTCACACGCAGAAAATTCCACAGCAGCTCATCTCCCGTCCGAAGCTTTTCAGGAGCTTTTGTGAGCTCTCCGTTCAGATAAACTTCCCGGCCGCCAGGAACAACAGACCAGCTTCCTCCCGCTTTTCGCAGATAAAAATCGCCTGTTTGAGCGGACGACGGCTCTTTGTATATATCCGCTTCCTCTGTTGCTGATGAGAAAACGATCTCGTCCTTCCCACCGATAAAGTAAACGGAGGATTCTTCCTGATCAGGAGTGAGAAGAAGCCGCAGCGTCTCTTCTTCAATCCGGCAGGGCATTTCATTTCCTATTGTCAATTCGCCGGCACAGTTATTTCCCAGGAAAACTTCGTAATGATCTGTTTCCTTACGATAAAGGGTTGCGGCAGGCTGCCGTAACGGCAGTGTGCCGAACGTGATCGTATCCTTTATTTCCGGGCCGATCGTAATCGGCTGAGACGGCGGGAGTTCAGACAGCTGAATCTTTTGTATGTGCTCCCGGTAAAAGACCCATAACAGACTCATATGGCGAACCTCCTGACTGCCTGATCGTTATTTACGGCCAGTTGATATACGCTGTTATTTTTTTTCATCTTTTTTCTCATCTTTCTTGTCGCTCTCTTTGTTATCCTTTGCTTCGTCCTTTTTGCCGTCTTTATCCTGTCCTGCGGAAGCTTCAGCGGTGTTTTCGTCCGCTTCTTTGTTTTGCTCTTCCTGCTCTTTTTTCGCCTTCTCCAGCTCGCTTTCCACAGCGTCCAGTTCTTTCTGCTTTTCGTCGTCTTTCATACTGTCGTCCGCCAATAATTGCTGCTTATATTTTGTAAGCCCGAGCCATATATACGGATTGTACTCAAGATTGCGGCCGATATTGATGGCTTCTTCATTTTCCCCTCGGCCGATATCAATCCAATAAAGGAAGTGCTTCGGATCAGATTGCAGGGTGACCAGATTTCCGATGTTTTTCCGCTGTTCTTCGCTCAGTTTTTCTACTGCCACATAAGAAGAAGCAAGCTCGTACTGCACCGATTCAGGAAGGCTTTCCGCATCGTATTTAGCGAGTGTGTCAATGACTTTGCTGTACTGCTGATTTAAAAAATAGCGGTTGCTTTCGGTGATTGCCTCTTGCTTCGGCTGGGCGAAAAACAGCACGTACAAGGAATACAGAAGTGCCGGCACAAGGAGGACGGCAAGCGCCAGTCCGGCGTATCTTTGGATTTTCCATTTCTTTTTCGGCAGTTTTATGTATGTCTTGTCCCTTGCTTCGAGGGAATCAATTACGGTTAGAATGGTTTCTTCCAGTTCTTCAAACGTTTTCGCTTCTAACACGCTTTTTACCTCGGGAGAGAATTGAAGTGTCTCCTTGTACTTCAAATATTCTTCGAAGGTGAAAGCCCCGTCAGCCGCAAGCGCCGCACATGCTTTGAGCTCTTTTAACACCCTTTCTCTGTCTTCCTCATAAGGCGGGAGGCTCTCCTTTATGCCGTAATGCAGAAAGTACGGTGTCAGCGCTTTATCAAACACGATATTCTCCGGGGCGGCAATCAGATTGAGCCGTTTCAGCTTATGCTGTTTCACGGCTTGAACGAGACGGTAGGCAAATTGCCACCTGCTTTTTTTATCTTTTCCTTTTATATAGCGGAAAGCCTGGTAAGAAGAAGGGGGTCTGATCGTTATAGTTACTTCGTCTTCTGAGACTGAAACCTCTTTTTGAAAAAAAGGATCAGCCTCTTTAATCACGTTTGCTTCCAGCCCGTCAAGAAGCTTGACTTTTTCCCGTTGGAAGGTGAACGTGAAGCCTGATTCGGTTTCTTCCCGGACGGCGTCCAGTTCTGTTTCTAAATAAGATCTGTTATGACCTGTCATTCCACCATGTCCTCTCATAAAATTTCAAGGCGGTCTCCGTTCGTAATGCCGCAGTCAGATAATTTTTGCTCTCCGGAAAAAACCGTTTCTTTATTGACCACTCTGATCCAATAGCCTTCACGCGGCGGAACGGATACTTGCTGAGCCTGCCGGGCAATATCAATGACTTTTTTCACAGAATGGTAATCTGACAATCTGAGATCGAAGACGCTGCCGTTATAATGTGTTAAATCTATTGTAATATCGATATACATATTCATATCACCCTTACATAGAAAGAGCGCCGTCTTCTTGATTGAATCAGGCGCTCCGTTCTTCATTCATCTTATTATCCGCGAATTTGGTTAGCGATATCTTGGTCAGTAGACTCAAGCGTATTTGCCGTTTGATCGAGCTGATGATTCACATCTTGAAGCAATTCAGACATTTTAATAAATGAAGGTTTCAGCTGCTCATATTGATCCGCGAATGCTTCACTTGAAGCACCTTCCCACATGCCTTTCAAATCAGAAATCATGCGGTTCAGGCGGTCAACCTGATTCATGACTTCCTGACTTTCAACGCCATATTGCTTAGCCATCGCTCTTAGCTCTTCGGGTGTGACACGAATTAATCCAGACATATTCCTTATACCCTCCTGTGTCATCAGCCTAAATATGGGCTAATTCACTTATTTTTTGAACGTCATTATTATAAAAACAACAATTCGGCACAGTCAAACAAATCTGTTTTAATTTTACAAAATGAGTCTTATGATATATTGGATTTTTCGTTATATTTACACATTTTGTAAATATAATAGTATGATTATCTTATTCTTTTCCATTTTTTCAAATGATCCTATTTTCCTACTCCGCTTCCGTTCAAAGATGCCTTTCAGTCTGAAAAACAAGATGGTAAGATCAAGATATGAAGCTATGAAAAAGTAGGGATACAGATGACCAATCCAAAAGATCCATTTAAGTACAGTTTCGACAGGCTTGAAGATGTAGCCGACCATATCAGCGAGGTCCTTCAATGCCCCATTACAATAGAAGACGTTAATCATAAACTGCTTGCATACAGCACGCACAGCGATTGTACAGATCCGGCCCGGACGTCGACGATTATCGGGCGGAGGGTGCCTGAAAAAGTCATCAACAAACTGTGGAAAGACGGAACCATTCCGGCCCTTTTAAAAACGGACCAGCCGATCAAAGTGAAAGAAATTGACGAGGTCGGCCTGAGCAACCGCGTGGCGATTTCCATCTGGAAAAACAGTCAGGTACTTGGATTTATTTGGGCGCTTGAAATCAAAAAAAAGCTCAATGACGAGGATCTGAAGACGCTTCAGCTGGCAGCCAAAGCAGTGCGGAACAAGCTTTTGCACCTGCAGATCCGCAAAACGAAAATCGAAGAGCGGGGCCAGGAGTTTTTTTGGAAAATGCTGACCGGCCATATTTATCAGGAAGCCGAGATGGCCGAAGGATTTCATAAGCTCGGAATGGCGCTGCCGTCCGTATTCAGCGTCATGATCATCCGTTTGCATGAGGAGCTGACTGAAAAGACGGAACAGCAGCTGCAATATTTGCAAGAAACGACACAGCAGATACATGTCATGCTGGCGACTGTCGATTCAAATGAATTAATCCTACTAGCTGCGCCGAAAACTGATCAGCCTTTTAAAGATTTAAAGCATTTCGCCCTCCATGTTCAAAAACAGCTGAAAGAACGATATAAAATTGAGGATGCGTCGATTGCTTTCGGCGGTATTTACGAATCGATTTCTTACGTTTACCGCTCCTATCAGGAAGCGCTCTCCGTATTAAAAGCGAAAGAACGGTTTGTGAGAGAGACCAAACACCTTTTCAGTTTTTCTGAACTCGGCATTTATCAGTACCTTGATGTGTTGGATGAAAAACGCAAGCACAGCGGCTATATGAACTATTCCCTGTCAAAGCTTGAGCAGTATGATAGGGAGCACCAAGCCGATATGGTAAAAACGCTCGAACATTTTATTGATGCCGACAGCAACGTCAACACCGCCGCTAAAGCGCTTAACATCCATGTCAATACATTGAATTACAGGCTGAAAAGAATCAGCCAGATCGCAGAAATCGACTTAAAAAACGTGAATGAAAAGTTTACGATTTACCTTGATATCAAGCTTCGCAACATGGGTTCGTGAAATTTCACAAATCCGTGTTTTTTTATTTTCTGTTTCAAACAAAGAATTTTCGCAAAAATCACGCTACACTTGAAGCATCACACAAACATTGGGGGAAACAGACATGATTATCGGGGTTCCAAAAGAAATCAAAAACAATGAAAATCGAGTGGCATTAACACCTGGAGGCGTTTCACAGCTTATCGGAAACGGCCATCGGGTTCTTGTGGAATCCGGAGCGGGACTCGGAAGCGGTTTTACTAATGAAGATTATGTATCTGCAGGCGCGGAAATTCTGGAAGACAGAAAGCAAGTATGGGATGCGGAAATGGTCATGAAGGTAAAAGAACCGCTGGCTGAGGAGTATGCGTATTTCCGTCAAGGCCTGATCTTATTCACTTACCTTCATTTAGCCGCAGAGCCGGAATTAGCTAAAGCGCTTACAGAAAAAGGCGTGACAGCTATTGCGTACGAAACGGTAACGGACGGACGTTCACTTCCGCTGCTTACGCCGATGTCTGAAGTGGCCGGAAGAATGGCCGCTCAGATCGGTGCTCAGTTCCTTGAAAAACCAAAGGGCGGAAAAGGAATTTTATTAGCCGGCGTACCGGGGGTATCCCGCGGGAAAGTCACGATCATCGGAGGGGGCGGCGTCGGAACAAATGCCGCGAAAATGGCTGTCGGACTCGGTGCCGATGTGACGATGATCGATTTGAACGCAGACCGCCTGCGTCAGCTTGATGATATTTTCGGGCATCAGATTAAAACACTGATCTCAAACCCTGTAAATATTGCAGACTCTGTCGCGGAAGCTGATCTTCTGATCTGCGCCGTACTCATCCCGGGAGCCAAAGCGCCGACTCTCGTTACCGAAGAAATGGTCAAACAGATGAAACCGGGTTCCGTCATTGTTGATGTTGCCATTGATCAGGGCGGCATTGTGGAAACCGTTGATCATATTACAACACACGATAATCCGACTTACGAAAAACACGGCGTCGTTCATTACGCTGTCGCCAATATGCCGGGCGCCGTACCGCGTACATCTACGCTCGCATTAACGAATGTGACCGTTCCTTATGCGCTTGAAATCGCCAATAAAGGCGCGGCGAAAGCCATTGCCGAGAGCCCGGCGCTTAAAGCGGGGCTGAATACGGCTAACGGACATGTCACGTATGAAGCGGTAGCCAAAGACTTAGGCTATGACTACGTACCTGCTGAAAAAGCGATACAAGGTTCAGCTGCAAAAGCTTAATAGATATGAAGAGGACAGCCTGATCAGCGGGCTGTCCTTTTTTCTTTCTCATAAAAGGAAAAACGGACACCCGTCTCGAATATCAATTCATATCCCGGAAGAAAAAGGAGGATTCATATGGCTGTTCAGCACTATGGTGTATTAAAAGGCACTGTGTTAGATATGAGAAGGGAAACAGATGATGATTCTCCGCATTTTCAAGTCGAGGTGCTAGGCGAGCCTGATACGCACTATCGCTGTGCGATCAATGTCATGTCAAGTTCAAAAGAATCAGAGGTTCTGTATGCGGCGCGCGATCATTTTGACGCAAGCGCGATCACCCTGCTGCCGAACATACCGTATGGGTACACCCCAATTGATGAAACGAGCCGTGAGCTGGCGCTGGATTATGTCCGCGGCGGATTGTTTGATCCCCGGAACATGGTGCCGCTCCCGCATGAAGTCACCGGGCCTGATAATGACTTAAATGATTTTATTGAGACGTATATGCAAAAAGCAAAATCGGAAAAAGCCGCCGTCTATATTTACGGCTCTAAATTCGGACCGGAGCCGGGCGCTGATAAGATTTTCGGATTCAAACCGACAAACGGCATGCATAATATTCATATGAATCAGGGAAATCCAATTGACACACGCTGGAAGAAGGATAACGGAACGTGGCACGACGGCGGTATTTTAATCCAGTTTGCAGACCAGTGGGCCGCGGTCTTTTTGGCTTTTCTGTCTCAGTCATGGTGCACGAATGAAGAAGGACACCCTTATACATTTTGTGATCATACACAGCTTAACAGCTGATATCCGTATAAAAAGCCTGCCGAAATAGCGGCAGGCTTTAATTTATTACATCTTAGCGGCTTCGGCCTGTTTCAGGCTTTCCGGCCTCATATCACGCCAGTTTGTTTCAATATATTCGAGACAAATGGAGCGGTTTTCATTCGTCAGGCGGGTTTCCCAGCCGTCCGGCACATCCAGATAGGCCGGCCACAGTGAGTACTGGCCTTCAGCATTGACCAGGACATGATATAAGCTGTCTTCCCGTTCAAATGGATTTGTCATAGCAGATTGATCCTTTCTTTACCGGACTGTACGCCGTCCGTTTAATTTCTCTGCCAGAATCGCGCCGATGTCGGCAAGCGGTCCCGGCTGGCACATATCCTTATGGCGGCAGTCTAAATCATACCGCTCGATTTTTCCCGTAATATACGGTTTCCAAGTATCCGGCTCAATCGGGTCAAACCATTCCGGGATAACCGTGGATCTGAAGAACAGAACATCTCCATGGAACGGCTTCGGCTTGTACTTCCCTAACAGCCCGACAGAATTGACGTATGTGTCTTTCAGATTCATCATCACTGACTCGTCCAGACTGGCTAATGCGCTTCCCTCACGGCGGAGAATGGTCAGCGCGGTGTCAAAATCAAGCGGCTGATCCCCGAGGCTGTCCGGGTCGTACCCTCCCAGGGCAAGCAGCGCAATGACGGCTTCCTCGTCATCAGGCGCATTTTTTATCGGCAGAAAATGATTCGGGTACGCGTCAAGCATCACCAAAAGCGAAACCTCTTCGCCCCGGCTCTGTAATTGTGTCGCCATGGCCTGAATGACATTTCCCCCGAGAGACCAGCCGAGCAGACGGTACGGCCCTTTCGGCTGCACGGTGCGGATCTTTTCAATATAATCCGCCGCCATGTCATCAAGGCTTTCGGGAAGCGGTTCTTTTTTTCCGATGCCTCTCGCCTGTAAACCGTATATCGGATAATCGGCTTCTAAAGAAGACATCAGCCCGGCATAACACCAGCTGAGACCGCCGGCAGGATGGACACAAAACAGCGGTGTTTCTTCCCCGGCTGTTCTGAGCGGCAGAAGAACATCAAGCGCGCTTGTCCCTGTGCCCGTCTCAAGCCTTTCAGCAAGACTTGCAACCGTAGGAGCTTCGAATAATGTTCCGATACTGAGCTCGGCTCCCATCGCTTCCCGAATACGGCTCATTAAATGGACCGCAAGCAAAGAATGGCCGCCTAAATCAAAGAATCTGTCATCAATACCGACACGCGGCAGGTGCAGCACCTCTGCGAACAGCTCACACAGCATTTCTTCCTGAGGTGTTCTCGGTCCCCGGCCGGAGACCTCCATTTGGAAGTCAGGCGCAGGGAGCGCTTTTCGGTCAAGCTTTCCATTCGGTGTCAGCGGCAGTTCATCCATTTGGACAAAAGCAGACGGAACCATATAATCCGGCAGGCTTTCTCCGGCAAACCGGCGAATCTCTCCCGTATCTAAGCTGCTGTCAGAGCGGACAAGGTAAGCGGCGATCCGTTTGTCTCCCGGCCGGTCTTCACGGACGACTGCAGCCGCGTCCTCAACTCCCGGATGTTTGACGAGAACCGCCTCGATTTCTCCCAGTTCAATCCGGAATCCGCGGATTTTTATCTGGTGATCCGCCCTTCCCATATAATCAAGAGAACCGTCCGTCCGCAGGCGGGCTAAGTCCCCCGTCCGGTACATTCTCGTTCCCGGCGGGCCGTACGGATCAGCCACAAAGCGTTCCGCGGTCAGGCTTTGCCGCCCTAAGTAACCGCGTGCCACACCTTCCCCTGCAACATACATTTCGCCTGTGATGCCCGGAGGCACAGGCTCAAGCCGGTCATCAAGCACATATACGTTCAGATCAGGAATGCCGCAGCCGATGAGGCTGTTTGCCTTCAGTTCCGCAATGTTTTTATCTAATTCAAGATAACTGACGTGCACCGTCGTTTCCGTAATGCCGTACATATTTATGAGCACCGGCTTATCATCCGGATGGCGGCTGTACCAATCTTCAAGCCGGCCCAGCTCAAGCGCCTCGCCGCCGAAGATGATATATCTGAGTGCAAGCTGCCGCCCCAGTTCTTCGTTTTCTTTTTCCGCATGCATCAGCTGGTAAAACGCTGACGGCGTTTGGTTAAGCACGGTCACCCGCTCTTTCACAAGAAGATCCAGAAACGCTTCCGGCGATCTGCTGATGTCATGCGGCACGACGACGAGACGTCCGCCATGAAGCAAAGGCCCCCACATTTCCCAGACAGAGAAATCGAATGCGTAAGAGTGAAACATCGTCCATACATCATCAGAATTAAAGCGGTACCAGTGCTGTGTCGACTCAAACAGCCGGATGACATTGCTGTGCGGGATGATGACTCCTTTCGGCACACCGGTCGATCCCGACGTGTAAATGACGTAAGCCGGATGAAGCGGTGACAGCGGACAAGTCCTGTCTGCGTCAGTCGGATTCGTGACGGCATATTGCTCAAGTGTTTCTTTTTTCTGCGGGTCATCCAAAATGAAGGACGGCATACCGCTTTCGGCAGGAAACTTACTTGCGCCTTCACGATTGGTAAGCATAAATACAGGCTTGGCATCCTGTAACATAAAAGCGATGCGGTCCGACGGATAATCGGGATCAAGCGGCAAATACGCAGCTCCCGTTTTCAGGACGGCTAACAGCCCGACAATCGTATCTAATGAGCGCGGCAGGGCCAGCGCGACAAACTGCTCCGGGCCGACGCCGCGGGCGATCATCATATGTGCGAGCTGATTGGCTTTTTGATTCAGCTCTTTATAAGTGAGCCGGCTCTCTTTATATACGGCCGCCGTTTCATCCGGTTTTTTTTCGGCGGCCTGTCTTTCAAACAGTTCAGGTAATGTCTTTCGAGGCTGAGTGTGCTGTTTATTCCGTTTAATCGGCAATAGCTTTCGGCGCTCTTCATCAGAAAGAATCGTTAAGCTTCCGATCGGCTTTTCCGGATGCGATGCGGCATCTTCGAGCAGAAGAAGCAAACGTCCTGCAAGTGCTTCAGCCGTTTCTTGTTTGAATAGGTCCGTGCTGAATTCCAAAAGACCTTCAATACCGGCAGGCGTGCCGTCGTCATGGCGCTGTTCAGCCAATTCCAGCGTCAAATCAAATTTGGACGCTCCGACGCTGCTGATTTGCAGGCTTGTTTCCATGTCCGGAAGGCTGAGTACAGGATCAGGCGTATTTTGGAATGCGAGCATCACTTGGAACAGCGGATGTCTTGACCGGGAACGAACCGGGTTCAATTCCTCCACGAGACGTTCAAACGGCACGTCCTGATGTTCATATGCGGCGAGATTTATCGTCCGGACCCTTTCAAGAAGCTCACAAAAGCTTGGATCACCTGAGGTATCGGTTCTCAGCACGAGAGTATTAATGAACATACCCACAAGGTCGCCCAATGTGTCATCACTGCGGCCGGCTATCGGGCTGCCGATCGGAATATCGGTTCCGGCCCCAAGCCGGGTCAGCAGTGCGGAAAGCCCTGACTGAAGCACCATAAACAGGCTGACGCGCTGATTTCTGGCAAGTGAGAGAAGACGGGTATGAAGCTCTTGGCCGATTTTGACCGGAATGACGCCGCCTCTGTAGCTTGATTCGGCGGGTCGCGGAAAATCAGACGGCAGCTCCAGCTGATCCGGTACATTTTCAAGTGTTTTCTTCCAGAAATTCAACTGGCGCGCTATTAAGCTCTCAGAATCAGATACGCTTCCTAAAAGCTGCTGCTGCCAAAGCGCATAATCCGCATATTGAACCGCTAGCGGCGGCCATTCTGCTTTTTTGCCTGTTTGGCGGGCGATATAGGCTGCGGATAAGTCACGCATGAGCGGATTCAAGGACCAGCCGTCACCTGCGATGTGATGCAGAAGAACCATCAGCGCATATTCGCCGTCGCCAAGATCAAACAGCTCAGCCCGTACGGCCGGCTCTTTTGCGAGATCAAACCGGTAGCGTGCCGCAGCGGCAAGCATGTCTTGAAGTTCGTTTTCGTCTGCATGTGTCACTGTAAACACGGGACAGGCTTCTTCAGCAGGCAAAATAAGCTGATGAGACGAGCCCTTATTTTCCGGAAAAACGGTGCGCAGGCTTTCATGGCGGCTGACAACATCGTAAAGGGCGTGTTTCAGCGCTGTTTGGTTAAGCTTTCCTGACATACGGACAATCACCGGAATGTTGTAAGTCGGGCTCGGACCTTCAAGGCAGTAGAGAAACCACAGACGCAGCTGCGCGAATGACAGCGGGATATGCTGCGGACGGGCAAACGGCTTAAGCTTTGGCCGCGCGTTCTTTGCAGTGTCCAGCTGTGCGGCGAGCCCTGCAACCGTCGGCGTATCAAACAGACGGCCGATGCCTAGCTCTGCGCCCATCGTCTCCCGGATCCGGCTCATCAGGCGTCCCGCTAAGAGTGAATGGCCGCCCAGTTCAAAGAATCCGTCATCAATTCCGACCCGTGCAAGACCGAGAACCTCGGCAAACAGCTCGCATAATATTTCTTCCTGCGGCGTCCGCGGCCCTCTGTCACTCAGGACAGCGGAAAAATCAGGGGCAGGCAGGGCATTGCGATCGAGCTTCTTATTCGGTGTCAGCGGCAGTTCCTCCAGCTGTACAAATGCGCCCGGCACCATATAATCCGGCAGGCTTTCGCCCATATATGCACGAAGGCCGCCGATATCAAGGGGGTGATCCGCGACAGCATAAGCCGCCAGCCGCTTGTCTCCCGGCTGATCTTCACGGACAATGACAGCGGCCTGCAAAATACCCGGATAGTTCGACAGCACCGTCTCAATTTCCCCTAATTCTATCCTGAATCCGCGGATTTTAATTTGATGATCGGCTCTGCTGATATAATCAAGTGAACCGTCCTCACGCCAGCGCACGAGATCGCCCGTCCGGTACATTCTCGCACCTGCGGGGCCGTACGGGTCGGCAATGAATCTTTCCGCTGTTAAATCAGGCCTGTTAAAATAGCCTCTGGCAAGCCCCTCGCCCGCGATATAAAGCTCACCCGCAACTCCCGGCGGGACGGGCTGCAATGCGGCATCCAGCACATATACCCGCGTGTTCCAAATCGGCTTTCCGATCGGGGGCGTCCCTGTATAGTCTTTTGCAAGCGGCTGTGCGGCCGACCAGATTGTTGTTTCAGTCGGCCCGTACAGATTCGTCACCGTACAGCCTAATTCAAGCAATGCATGCATTAACGCTTTCGGGAGCGCCTCACCTCCGACAAGCACCTGCAGCGACCGAAGTGAATCCGGTTCATTTATGACTAATGAATGCCATAATGTCGGCGTTGCCTGCATGATTGAAATACCGTATGAGTGAATCATGTGCGCAAGCGCCTGCGGCTCCTGAATCGTCTCTTTTCGGGCGATGACGCACCCCGCCCCGCTGATGAGCGGAAGGAAGAGCTCAAGTCCTGAAATATCAAACGCCGCAGTCGTAACGGCGAGCAGGCGGTCTTGTCCGCCGAGCGGAAACATTTCCCGCATGGATAAGAGAAAATTGCTTACGCTTTTTAATGTGACGACAACGCCTTTCGGTCTGCCCGTTGAGCCCGAAGTATAAATGATATAAGCAGGGTTTAAAGGTGAACATTCCGCCTGAGCAGGACCGTCAGCATTTTGACCGGCAATGTTTTTTACCGTATCCGGGTCATCGAGAATGATCCTTTTTGCATCAATGTCTTCCGGCATGCGGCCCGATAATTCCATCGTTGTAATCAGACATGCAGGCTGTGCATCTTTGAGCATGTATGTGATCCGCTCAGAAGGAAAATCAGGATCAAGCGGCAGGTACGCGGCTCCTGTTTTCAAAACAGCCAGCATGCTCACGGCTAAATCCTGTGACCGCGGAAGCAGTAAAGCGGCAAATTGTTCCGGCCCGAGCCCTTTCTGCTTTAACATGGCGGCAAGCTGGTTTGCGCGCTTGTTCAATTCGGCATAGGTGAGCTCTTCGTTTTCCGTGATGATTGCCGGGCGGTGCGGTGTTTTTACGGCCTGGTCGTAAAACAGCTCCGGAAGACTTTTCTGCCTTTCAGATTTGCACGTGTCATTCCAGCTTTTCAGCACGCGGAGACGTTCGCTTTCAAGCAGAAGATTGAGTGTGCCGATTTTTTGTGTCTGGTCTTTCACAGCTGATTCCAGCAGCAGCAGGAAGCGTTTTTGATGGCTTTCAATATCTTCGGCGCTGTACACTTCCGGATTCGCATCAAAGTCCACACGCAATCCGCTGCCGTCGGCTCTGTCGTAAACGTTAATTGACAAATCATCAACAGGTCCTGCTGATAAGTTATGAACGGTCCCCCGCGCTCCGGCGAAATCAAGCGCGTAATCAAACGGCATCACATTGACTTGCGGACCGAACAGCCTGCGGTTTTCTCCTAATAATTTAAGATCGCGGCGCAGGTCTTCATGGCGATATTTCTGATGACGCCGGATGCTTCGGATTTCTTTTGCCACTTGGCTGACCGCCTCGTGAAAATGCATATCCGGGCGGAGAGAAAGCCGCAAAGGCAGCAGATTCATCACCATACTCGGAATATTCAGTGAAATCGAGCCGATCCGTCCCATCATCGGCAAACCGAGAACGATATCCCCGGCGCTTGTCATCCGATGAACATATACAGCTACCGCGGCCGTGACCGCCTCATGCCAGTTCGGAATCGCTTTCACATGCTGTAAAGCCGTTTCAGAAAGATAAGCCGTGCTCCTGTGAAAGCTTGTTGACGTTCTCGGCGCTCTTTCCGCCAAGCTGACGACATCAGGTTTATCTGCAAATTTCTCCATCCAAAATTCCCGATCTTTCAGGAATTGATCAGACGCGCGGTACTCATGATCTTCTTTTACCAGATCCTCCAAAGAACCGAAGGAGCGCCCGTTATCCAGACGTCCCTCCCGCATTGCAGTGTACATTTGCGCCGTACGCCGTGCCAGCAGTGAAAAACCGTAGCCGTCTATCGCGATGTGGTGAATGCGCTGATACCAGAAAAAACGTTCCGGTCCGGCTTGGAATAAAATGTCGCGGTACAAGGGCCCGGCCGCCATATCAACGGGCTCAGCCAAATCAGTCTGCATGATTCTGAGTGCGGTCTGCTTCGGATCAGCCGCTGCGCTCACATCTATGACATCAATCGCGGCCTCACAAGAAGGAGCGATCGTCTGTCTCGGTCCGTCTGTTCCCTCTGTGAAGCGGGCGTGTAATGACGCGGCTTCGGTCAGCACACGTTCAAGAGCCGTTTTAAATATGTTCACATCGAGCGCGCCATTTATCTCAACATACTCGCCTGTATTGTAAATCGGATTATCAGGATCAAGCTGCTGCGCAAACCAGATACCGGCCTGTGCGCCTGTCAGAGGCAGCTGTTGTGTATCATGCATTCTATTCTCTCCCTTATAAATAATCTGCATTCGGCAAGACTTTTTGAGATCGGGAAGAAAGCAGTCTCCACCACTCTTCAAGCGTCGGATTCTCCGCCAGTTCCACAAACGTCACTTCAGCTCCGTCACGGCGCCATTGTTCGACAAGGCTCATGATTCTGACGGAGTCAAGGCCTCTGTCCAGCAGGTCTTCCTGATCCGGAATATCGGACGGGGATTCTTGAAGAATCGCCGCAATTTGCTCCCGAACCCGTTCTTTTGTCAATGCGGCGGGAGTCTTCTCTTTTCCGTCAGAAACCGGCGAGCCGCCCAGCACTTCCAGCACTTCGTTTGTCAAAGCTGTGTAAGCGCAGCGCTGGGACGCATATTCGATGGCCATCTTATGTTTTTCTGAAGAAAAGTCAGCTACGGCGTCTCCGATAAAGAAGCTTTGAATATCATCCATAAAAGCTTCACAGGCTGTGACGAGGCAGCCGATGTGTGCGTAAATTCCCGTAATAATGAGCTGATCTCTGCCCTTTTCACGCATGATATCAAGGAGATTCGTCCGTTTAAACGCACTGTATCTCCACTTTGTGAGGACAATGTCCTGATCTTCGGGGGCAAGCTCCGGAATGACCTTTTCTTCATAAGGACCGCTTTTAAGTCCCGGCCCCCAAAAATCCGTCAGCAGGGCGCGGTCTGCCGGGTCTTGGCTGCCCGGCTGCGCGGTGTACACCACCGGAATGCCGAGCGCTTTGCATTGCTCTTTTATTTTCTTGATATTCTGAGCCGCCTCCGTGATCGGAGCCTTCCCTTTCTCAAAAGCATCGACGAAATAATTCTGCATGTCATGGATCAGAAGCACCGCGCGTTTCGGGTTCAGCGTCCACGATACTTTATTTTCAGGCATATCTGACGCTGTCGGCAGCGCATATGCGGGAATAGCCGGTATAGCCAATATAAACACTTCCTTTTTATGATTGTTTGATTTCAGCAGGCTTCAATTTTTGGGCGATCGTTTCGCGAAGGTCCTTTTTGCTGACCTTGCCGACGCCGGTTTTTGGGAAAGAAGCGATAAATTCAACCCGGTCGGGAATTTTATATGCCGCCAGCCCGCGGTCCCGTAAAAACGCTTTCAGCTCTCCCGGTTTCGGCGCTTCTCCTTTCGGAATGACGAACACACAGGACCGCTCTCCGAGAAAATCATCCGGCATTGAAACCATGGCCGCATCATGAACAGCAGGATGAGCCAGAAGGTGATTTTCCACCTCTTCAGCGGCAATCTTTTCGCCGCCCCGGTTGATTTGATCTTTCGCGCGTCCTTCGACGACGATATAACCGTCCGCCGTCAGTTTGACGAGATCGCCGGTCTGATAAAAGCCGTCATCTGTGAATGATCTTTTATTATGTTCAGGCGCTTTATAATATCCGCGAATCGTGTAAGGGCCGCGTGTAAACAAATGTCCGGTTTCTCCGGGAGCCACGTCCCGTCCGTCATCATCTAAAACCCGCACCTCATCAAATGGTG
The DNA here is from genome assembly GCF_000262045.1 of Bacillus siamensis KCTC 13613. GTDB lineage: Bacteria > Bacillota > Bacilli > Bacillales > Bacillaceae > Bacillus > Bacillus siamensis. Next base: position 860,761 of record NZ_AJVF01000039.1, on the reverse strand, counting down.
ACATCGGTCTGCCTTGCGTATTGACAATGATCTCCTCGGGATCATCCAGTCTCGTATAATTCACCAATCCTTCCGCCATTCCGAAAACCTGCTGAAGAGTGCATCCGAAAGCGTTTTTCACACGGCGGGCCGCTTCAGCGCTGAATTTGGCGCCTCCAACTTGAAGCACTTGAAGGCTTGATAAATCATCACGTCGCGAAGCGGATGCTTCCATCCACACCATCGCAAGCGGCGGGACGAGCGCTGTAATCGTGACACGCTCTTTTTCAATTAACGGGAAGCAGTCATCCGGACTCGGCGCGGGTGACAGAACAACCCGGCCCCCGGCATATAAAGTTCCCAGCACACCGGGTGAGCTGAGCGGATAATTATGCGCTGTCGGCAAAGCGGCTAAATAAACGCTGTGATGATCCAAGCCGCATATTTCCGCACTGAGGCGCAGACTGTATATGTAATCATCGTGTGTCCTCGGAATCAGCTTGGACAGCCCCGTACTGCCTCCTGAAAGCTGTAAAAAGGCGACTTCCGACGGGCTGACGTCTTCCAGCTGGACGGGCTCTCTATGCAGGCTGCTCAGTTCCTGAAATTCCTCAGCGTCGCCGGCCACAATGACATGCGCCAAAGCCGGAAGTTTGTCTTTCACCTGTCTGGCAAGCGCTCTGTAATCAAAGCCTGAATGCGTATCAGGAATGATGTATGCTTTCGCCTCCGCAAACTCGCAGAAATACGTAATCTCACTGCTTCTGTGAGAAGGCAGCGCGAAGACGGGCAGCGCCCCGAGCCGGAACAGCGCAAAAATCACTTCAAAAAACTCAGCGATATTCGGCAGCTGAACGACAACGCGGTCTTCCTTTTGAATTCCGAGCTTGTGCAGTCCCGCCGCCAAACGGTCGGCCCTTTCATCCAATTCTTTGTAGGTCCAATGTACACCTTTACACGTCACGGCAGTTTGATCTCCGTATAAAGCCGCGCGCTCTTTCAGCATCCCTCCGAAAGTTTCACCCTTCCAGCAGCCGTCTTTGCGGTATTTGTCAGCCCATTCTTCCGGCCATGGCGTAAATCCAGTCAGCACGATCTGTTTCCTCCTTTTTTACATCTCATCTTGATAAAGCCCCATCGCCCGGAGCATGGTGCGGAATTTCGCAGATGTCTCGTCCAATTCGTCCTGCGGCTTTGATCCGGCGACAATCCCGGCACCCGCAAAGAGCCGGAGAGACCTTGTTTCCGCTTCGGCGCAGCGAAGTGCGATAATCCATTCTCCGTCACCTTCAGCATCACACCAGCCCGCCATTCCCGTGTAGAAATTGCGGTCAAACGGCTCAATATTTTGAATCGCTTCTCTCGCCGCATCCGTCGGCGTTCCGCATACAGCCGGCGTCGGATGAAGAGCGATGGCCAGCTCAAGCGATGTAGTTGAGGGATCACTAAGCTCTCCCTTCACCTCGGTGGACAAGTGCCACATCGCCTCAGTTTTAATGAGTGACGGTTTTTCCGGCACATCAAGCACACGGCAGAATGGTTTAAGTGCGGCGGCAACTGCGGCAACGACTACGGCATGTTCATGCAGGTCTTTAGCTGATTGCAGGAGTTCCTCCGCTCTTCTCTGATCCTCTTCGGGATCTGTGCTTCGCGGTCTAGAACCTGCCAGCGGATTGGACAGAATCGATGTTCCGTTTTTCGACAGAAGCAGTTCAGGACTCGCGCCAAAAAGCGTTTTTCTTGTTTCTGACGTTCCCGTCACATCTGCAGCGAATGTATAGCCGCGCGGGTTGTGCTGCGCCAAATGCTTGACGGCCTGGGGAATGTCGATATCTCTTTCAGCGGTCAGATGCAGCGTCCTTGACAGTACAATCTTGCTGAGCGGACCGTCCGTAATGTTTAAAACGCCTTGTTCCACACCGCTCATAAAGTCCTCAGGGTCAGGAACGGGCCGGATGTCATATGTATTCGCTTGGGGTTTTTCTGCGGAAGCTTCCGTAAACGAAAGCGGCCCTGCCGTTAGGACGGCTTTCGGTACAAAAAGCCGCGAAGCTTTTCTCCCGTCAAACGGAATGGCGCCGGCCGCAATCGGATGTTTGATGCCGGCTTGCTTTGCCTCAAGAAGCGTCTGTCTCACACGTTCAGGCAGTGAGTCCAGCTGATTCTCCGCGTCTGCATCCGGCACTTTTGCAAACACACATTCTGCAAGGAGCGTACTTTTCGGGGAAGCTAAAAAGAACGCTCCGGGCTTGTAAGCGTCCAGCACCTCTTTTGCAGACACTTCCGTCAATAAATGTTGATTTGTCATGATTGTCCCTCCTTCTCGTTACATCAAATGCCTAAAGTAGCGCCGCCATCCACGCATAAATCATGCATCGTGATATGGCTTGCCTGTTCAGAGGCCAGAAACAAAACGGCATTTGCAATATCAGAAGGCTTTGCCAGCTTTTGAAGCGGAATTCCCGTTTTATATGTATCAAGCGAACCTCTGATAACGTCCTGTGCTCCGTTTTCATCCCGCCACAGCGCACGCTGCATGTCGGTTTCCGTTGAGCCGGGAGATACGATGTTGCAGCGGATATGATAGGCCGCAAGCTCCAGCCCGAGGCATTTCGTAAACATGACGGCTGCCGCTTTCGACGCCGCATAAGCCGCCATGGAAGCACGCGGAACTCCGGCTGCATTTGAACCGACCGTTACGATGGCGCCTTTTTTCCGCTCCATCATGTATCGGCTGACAGCCCGTGACACATGAAATACACCGGTCGTATTAACTGAAAATGTTTGATCCCACTCTTCATCACTGAGGGAATGCACCGGCCCCGGCCGCAGCACGCCCGCAACGTTCGCCAATATTTCAATAGGACCCATGTCGTGTTCAACGGCGGCGATGATATCATTGACAGCCGCACTGTCTGATACATCTGCTGCGAAAGCCTGCGCCTGCACGCCTTTTTCCCGGAGTCTGTCAGTAAGCCCCCGAAGCAGGCCTTCGTTCTTATCTATAGCAGCCACATTTACGCCTTGTTCAGCAAGGGCGAGCGCTGTTGCTTCTCCGATGCCTTGAGCGGCGCCGGTGACAACCGCCGTTTTCCCTCTCATTCCCAATGCGTCCATATTATCATTCCCTCCCTATATTGATAATGATTATCATTATCAATTATGATTCAAGACAATCATATCCAAATCAAAACACTCCGTCAATTAGAAAATTAGAATCAGCCGTATTTAGTTCGAAGGGCCTGTTTTTTCTCAGGCAGGAGAATACGAGGTATGCGGCCCTCCCGGATTCAGGCAGAAACGCAGGGCCCTGCTGATTAAAACGGGCAGGACAGAGATATGGCCCTCTCCTTCAAACTCGCGGTATTCAGCGCGGACTCCGCCACTTTCAAACTCGGATAGTACAGAATACAGCGCCTCTGCGTGCTGCGGAATTCTGCTTTTATGTGTCTTTTCAATTTCTCCCGCTGCCAGCAGTACGCTGACTTGAAGATTGTCCTCAGAGAGCCGGTCTGACAAACGATCCGCTTCTTCCTGAATAAAACGTTTGTTCCAGTGAATTGACGGACTCCCGGCAACATAGGTCTGGAACATGTCCGGTCTCGTCAAAAGCACTTGCAGCACAAAAAGACCGCCCAGCGAATGGCCGAAAATCGTCTGCCTGTCTCTGTCGATCGGATAATCCCGCTCCACCGCGGGCTTTACTGCTTCTTCTATAAATGCCAGAAACGCTTCCGCTCCTCCCTGTTCGGGCCATGCCGCGCCGCGCGGATGCACCGGCAGTTCTGATTCAGAGAGCGGCATCGTAAAATCACTGTGGCGTTCGGCGGAAAACGGCTGATCAGTCGGGTAGCCGATTCCGACAATCACCGCCGGGACAACGCCTGTTTTTTCCGGCCGGCGGCTTTGCACCCGCAAAGCTTCGGCCATTGTACCGAACACGGAATTCGCATCAAGCAGATAGATGACGGGAAAGCCGGATGGAGGCGGTTCTTCCTGAGGAAAAGAGACAAAGATACGATACGTACGGCCTCCTTTTGAACGCATTTCTCTTACTTCTGTACCCGGAATCGCGTATCGTCCGGCCTGCGCGAAACCCCGCTTTGTTTGTTTTCCGTCCATTATGAGTTCATCTCCTCTATGACATTCGCTCCGCTTATTGATAATGATTTTCAATATCAAAAGACACCTCAAATAATAGGTTTTTTGCCAAACAAAGTCAATGGATTTTGGATATAAAAAAAGCACCTTATTTCAATAAGGTACCTAAGAACTATATGATGATATGTGTTTAATCCCATGTAAAGCGCTGATTTTTCCATGGATCTCCCCTCATATGGTAGCCGTTTTTCTCCCAAAAGCCGGGGTGGTTTTCATTTGTGAACTGAATGCCGCGCAGCCATTTGGCGCTTTTCCAAAAATAAAGATGGGGGAAAACGCCTCTGAGCGGATAGCCGTGCTCGGGCGTTAACGGCTCGCCATTATGCGCATATGCCAGCAGGGATGTCTCCCGTGTAAAATCAGAAAGCGGCAGATTGGCCGTCCAGCCCTCTTCAGCGTGCAAAATGACGAAACCGGCTTCTTTGTGCACACCCGCTTTCTCAGCGATGTCTTTCGCGCGTATGCCCTGCCAGACGTTATCAAGACGGGACCAGCCCGTGACGCAATGAATATCATTTTTCAATTCGGCTTTCGGAAAGGCTTTAATATCTTCAAAGCTTAACAGCATAGGACGGTCGACAAGCCCGTACACCTGCAGGTTCCATTTTGACATATCTTCATAATAAGGAACATTTCCGGCGTGAAGCACGGGAAACTTCGTTGTGACATTTTGGTTTGGCGGAATCCGATCCGACTGTCCTGTTTGTTTCGTTTTCCCGAAAAACATATGGCTCCCTCCATTTAGTAAACCTATATAAAATTCATGTTGACAATTAATCATCCTTCGATTACGCTAATCTGGTACAAGTGTAAGGGGGAAAAACAAATGAAACAACGCAACCTTCGCGCGGGCGATATGGCGCTTATCGGCATGTTTGCCGCACTGATGGCCATCGGCGCCAACATTACATCAATGGCTCCCTTTTTGCAAGTTGCGGGAATTCCGCTCTCGCTGCAGCCTTTCTTTTGTCTGTTAGCCGCGATGCTTCTCGGCGCAAGACGGGCCGCCATTGCAATGACGGTATACGCATTGGCCGGACTCGCGGGGGCTCCCATCTTCGCCCAATTCTCAGCAGGCTTTGCGCCGTTTATCGGTAAGAGCGGGGGATTTATTCTTGCTTACATCCCGGCGGCATTTGCAGCCGGCTGGCTGCTGGAAAAGACAAAAGAACCCGGCCGTCTGCATTATGCATGGGCCTCTTTGATCGGTACCGCGGTTATTTATCTCATTGGCACGACCTATACGTATATTGCGCTGAAATTATGGCTTCATGCTCCGATCAGCTACGGAATGGCCTGGTTTTATATGATTTGGTTTTTCATAAAAGATATCATTTTAGCATTGTTATTGGCATCTGTCGCGCCTGCCGTTTACAGGTCCATTCATAAAGCGACGGGCTTCAATCGAAATCCGGCGTAAGTTTTTTCAAGCATTCAAAAAGGCTCCCCTTTCCGGGAGCCTTTTTTTACAGGACAACTGCGGCAATCCAGCCGAATATGACAAGCGGAATGTTATAGAAAATAAATGTCGGGACGCACGTATCCCAAATGTGGTGGTGCTGTCCGTCGGCGCTGAGGCCTGACGTCGGCCCGAGCGTACTGTCACTTGCAGGAGAACCTGCATCACCGACTGCAGCAGCCGCTCCGATTACGGCGATCGTCGCCATCGGGCTGAATCCGAGCTGAGCGCACAGCGGAACAAATATAGTCGTAATGACCGGGACGGTTGCAAATGACGATCCGATTCCCATTGTGATTAATAAACCGACGATCAGCATCAGGAGCGCGCCTAACGATTGGCTGTGGCCGATAAAGCCTGTTGATGCTTTGACCAAGGAAGCCACATCCCCCGTTTTGTTCAATACATTTGAAAAACCGGCCGCAACGAGCATAACAAAACCGATAAAGGCCATCAGAATCATACCGTCTGTGATCAGCTTATCCGCTTCATTGCGCTTCATGACTCCGCTGATAAACAGCGTAAACAAGCCGGCGAGCGCGCCCATGATCATGCCTTCCACTCCGAGCACCTGTGACAGGTAGAGCTGAACGGCAAGCGACACGGCAATGGAGAACAGGGCGATCGCAATGCTTTTTTTCGTATAAGGAGAAGACGATAATCCGGCAATCTCCTTCGTCTCATATTTCTTCGGTTTGCGGAAGACGATGACGGATAAAATTAAACCGACTACCATCCCCGCCGTCGGGATGATTAAAGCATACGGGATATCACTGAGCGGCACCTTTAAACCGGCTGATGCCATATTATCTCTCAGCATCCCCTGGAAAATCTGTCCGAATCCGATCGGCAGAACAATGTACGGCGCAGTCAGTCCGAATGTCATCACACACGCGACCAGCCTGCGGTCCATTTCAAGTTCGTTAAATATTTTTAAAAGCGGCGGAATTAATACCGGAATAAACGCAATGTGAACGGGCACCACGTTTTGCGAGAAACAGGATATGATTAAAATAATCAGTACGATTAACACTTTAGACAGTGCTTTTTTCCGCGAATCTTCCTTTTTACCGATTAGTTTGACAGACGCTTCGACCATTGCATCGGGAAGCCCCGTCTTTGTCAGCGCCGCGGCAAATGCTCCGAGCAGCGCGTAGCTGACCGCGACGGTGGCATTTCCGCCGAGACCGTCAGTAAAAGCCTTCACCGTCTCTCCAAGGCCTAAGCCCCCTGTCAGTCCGCCGGCAAGCGCTCCGATCATTAAAGCTATAATAATATTGACACGCAGCAGGCTTAAGACGAGCATAAGCAATACTGCGACAACAACAGCATTCATTGATGAGTCCCTCCAAAAATCCTTTAGTTTGCTAATGTAGTAGATAATTAAAGTTAACATACATTCTGCGCTTTAGTCAACTAAAGATTTTGGAAATCAAAAAACCCGCTGCATCAAGGCAGCGGGTGCTGTTATCTTTCAGGCGTAAACCGCTCAGTCAAAACGGCCAGCGTCCTTGCCATGACGCCTGTTGCGCCGGCAGGGCCGAAGCATGTCGCTTTATTCGCCGTCGCGGTTCCCGCAATGTCGAGATGAACCCACGGGGTGTTTTCCGCGAATTCACCAATGAATGTGCCCGCCATAATCGCGTGGCCTTCTCTTCCCGGAGAATTGTTCAAATCAGCCATCTGACTGTTTCTCACGCGTTTTTTATCCTTTTCTGTAATCGGAAGCTGCCAGATCGGCTCTCCGGATTCCTTCGCCGATTCTGCCACCTGCTTATAAAACCCGGCGTGATTGGTCATGGCGCCCGTCATTTCGTTTCCTAAGGCGACAATGACACCGCCCGTTAACGTTGCGACGTCTACGAGGACAGAGGCTCCGTGCTGCTTGGCATATGTGATGCCGTCGGCAAGCACGAGGCGGCCTTCCGCATCGGTGTTCAGAATCTCAATGGTTTTTCCGCTGAGCGAAACGATGACGTCATCCGGCTTCATGGCATCAGACGAGATCATGTTGTCCGTAGACGGAATGACGGCTAGCACGTTTTGTTCAGGCCGCAGTTCGCCGATAATTTCCATTGCGCCCAATACCGAAGCCGCCCCTCCCATATCGCTTTTCATGCCGACGATGCCGGTTTTCGGCTTAATTGAATATCCGCCGGTATCAAAGGTAATTCCTTTTCCGACCAGGCCGATGACATCTTCCCAATAATCTTTGCCCTGATACTTCAGAACGATCATTTTCGGCGGTTCGGATGAGCCTTTGTTAACGGCTAGCAGCCCGCCCATTCCGAGCTCTTCCATTTCTTCTTTTTCTAAAATTTCACACTCAAAATCATATTTTGCCGCAAGCTCAGCTGCATATGACGCCAAATCGGTGGCCGTCAGCATATTTCCCGGCATGTTCACAAGCGTGCGGGCTGAATTCGTCCCTTGGCCGTATGCCGCGCCGACGTTCAGGCCGGCCTGCACTTCCCTCAAGTCTTCTTCGGTCACGGCGCAGACGGAAGTCAGTTCCTGATCCGGCTCATTCGATTTATGTTTATAATCCTGCACCTCATAAACCGCAAGCAGACAGCTTTCCGAAAGCGCATGAGCGGCATCGGCGGCAGGCACTTCACCGGAGACGAACGTATCAAGCAGAACGGATACTTCTTGTTTTTTATCTTGGTGAATCTGCTGAAACACGCGTGCGAAGCATTCTTTCGCATCTTCAAACGAATAATCCGCTTCCCTTCCCAAGCCGATAAAGTAAATACGTTTCATACCCGTCGCAGCCGGAGGGTATACTTTTGATACACGATTGCGTTTGGCAGACACATCACCGTCCTTTAACAGCTGTGTCAAATGTCCATCCAGTTTATCATCTAATTCCTTCGTAAATCCGCTCAGCATGCTTTTTTGAAAAAGACCGATGACCAGGGTTTCGGGATGCCGCAATTGATCAGATGCATAAAACATGAGTACACACTCCTTATGTGGGTATTTGTTATGTAAAGTGGTATAATGAAAAAACATTTTTCCATTGATTTTATTTTACCAAACTAAGGGCGTTTTCTGCAGTTTTTCGATATGATCGGACTTTCGCAGATACAGAAAGGATGTCGCATATGGATGTATTTATGAATTTTCCTTTACTGGCGAGTTTTGCTGCCATTATTTTTGCCCAAGTTGTAAAAGTGCCTATTCAATTTATCGTATCCAAAAAACTTGACTGGTCTCTTGTGACGAGCACCGGCGGCATGCCGAGCTCCCATTCCGCCGCCGTCACCGCGCTGTCAACCGGAGTCGCTTTGGAACAGGGACTGGACTCGCCTCTGTTTGCAGTCGCCGCGATTTTCGCCGTCATTACGATGTTTGACGCTACCGGTGTCAGGCGGCATGCGGGTGAACAGGCGACGGTCATTAATAAACTGGTCATCGACTTTAATCGGTTTGTCAGCGAAGCGAAGGACTTTCAGAAAGCGGAAGAGAAAGAAAAACAGAAGAAACTGAAAGAACTGCTCGGCCATCAGCCGATCGAAGTGTTCTTCGGCGGCGTCACCGGCATTGTACTGACACTGATTTTAAATTATTTCTTTATGTAAAAAACGCTTCAGCGGATGCTGAAGCGTTTTTATTCTTTTACCGTTTTGTATTGATTTCTGAAGACTTGAAGTGACTTTGTTTCGTTCAGCTTTACAAGTTCGTCCTCGGTCACTTTGCCGTTCCCTTTTTTGACAATGTAGACATCAAGTGTTTTTTTGCCCCAGTTGTTATAGACGTCCTTTACGGTGTCAAAGTAGAGATCCAGACGGCTGCCTTTAATTTTCGAGCCGGTATCGGCGACAACCCCATATCCGTAATTCGGTATAAACAGAATCGTCCCGATCGGGAAAACAGACGGATCGGCAGCCACTGTTGAATATAAATCGCGTTTGACCTTCACGCCTGAATATGTAATTCCATACTGCGGATGACCCGGAGATTTCCCCGTAGATTCCGCTCCTGCGGTATAACCGGTGGCCGTCACCTTTTTTGACGGATAGCGTTCCCAGTCAAAAGCCTCTTCCAGCGGTTTTACCTTGCCTGATGCCTGCTTTTCCGGCTGATTCTGTAAGGACTGAAACGGAGTGCCGATGTTTTTCAAAACGGCGCCGCGATGTTCCGTCATCCAATTTGTCAGATCCTTTGCTTCAACACCCGTTATGGAAAAGTATGTCGCATGGCATGCGCCCAAAAAAAGCGCAATCATGAATACGCGTCTGATTATCGTCAATCTGAAATCACTCTCCTCCGAGTCAGTGTTCCCAACCCGGTGAGGTGCTATACAAAAAGCGCCGAGGCACAAAAAAAGCTTTCTTTGAATAAGAAAGCGGCTTAAAACATTTGATATCCTCTTTTTCTCAGCGCCTTTATGGCAATGCCTGACATGATCGCTCCCGCCAGTCCGCCTGCCAAAATCACGACATCCGCAGCCGCTAATGACATGATCCGCTGAAACAGGCTTTGAAATGATTCCCCCGGCGCCTGCACGTAACTGATCATCTTTTTATTACTGATAATGAAAAGGCATACAATCGGATAGACAACAGCCATAATCCACGACATTCTCAGCAGCATGTTCAACAGAAAGCCAATGCCGAAAAACAGTACGAAAAATAGTACGATTGAGATCAGGACCACCGGCAAACTAATCACAAACATCCACCCCCTACAGCACTTTCAGTGTACCTCGGGGGCGGTAAAAAAGTCAACGTCTGGAAAATTCAGCGTCTCTCTTTGCCGCTTCCCTGGCAGGAGGGACATGTCTCGGAGCCGCCAAGAAGCAATTGAAAATACCCTTTACCTGAGCAGAACGGACACGCCGCCGTGCTTTTTGCTGTCGTTTTCATGCGGATCACCCTTTTTCTTAATTTTCTGATAATATATCATATTTACTTGTCAAGCACCAAGTCAGAATATGTAACGAATCATTTCATGTAAGCGGAAACATTCGTTTTTTTCTCTTACATGCTTTATATAACGCTCTTTTTTGAAAGAAGAAAAAACCCGCTCCTGCGGGTTTTTCAGAAGAATTTAAACTTCCCTTTTTTCAGTGTCAGGCCGAGTCCGCCGATCATAAATAACGAACGGTTGTCAATCACCTTTTTCATAAAGGACGCCGGCGTGCCTTTGAGCTTCCTGCCGTATACGACACCGACCGCGTTATGCTCACCGAGGGAAGCGACGGTTCCTTTAATGTCCGGCTTGAACTCTTCAAGCTGGCCTCCTTTAATCAGACGGCCCAGGTTTTTGGCCACGGTTTCTCCTTGCTGCATCGCGATCTGAGCAGTCGGCGGGTACGGCCGTTCCGTCTCTTCATTAATAAAGAGCGAGCTGTCGCCGAGAATAAAAACGTTATCATGGCCGGGCGCCCGAAGATCGGGATTGACTTTGACGCGGCCGCGCATATTTTCAAAACCCGCTTCCTCCACGATCGGATGTCCGCGTACGCCTGCGGCCCAGACAACGGTCTGCGATTTGATTTCTTCAGGCTCTTCATCCTTCTTGCCGACTGTGACACCGTCCGCGCGGCATTCTTGAACCGCGGTGCCGATTTTAAACTCAACACCCTTGCTCTCAAGGTATTGAACGGCGTAATCGACAAGCTCCGGGTCAAATCCCGGCAGAACCGTCGGAGCGGCTTCGACGCAGACGATCCGGACGAGACTATCATCTATATCATAATTTCTGCATAACTCCGGCTTGCGGTTCGCAAGTTCACCGAGAAATTCAATTCCCGTAAAGCCCGCTCCGCCGACGACGATGGTTAAGCGGTCGGGGCGTTTTTCGGCCTCCGTATTGTATGTCGCAAATTGGAGCTCAATATGCTCTTTCAGCTGACGTGACGTATTAATATTAGCGATCGGAAAGGCGAACTCTTTTAAGCCTTTAATCCCGAATGTTTCAGGGACAGCGCCCAGCCCGATAACGAGATAATCATAAGGGATGTCCCCTTGTGAAAGCGTCACCTTTTTATTTTGCACATCTATTGCTTTTACGGTATCCTGCACAAATTTGACCCGTGAATCATTAATTACATCTTTCACTTGATATCTGCAGCGGTCATGGTGGAGCGTTCCTGCGCTCGCTTCATGCATCCATGTCGTTTCATAATGATAATTGTGTTTATTGACCAAAGTGATTTCGGCGTCATTTGCCCCGATATGCTTCGGAAGCCTTGTTACTGTCATTAATCCACCATAACCTGCACCTAAAACCACGATTTTGGGTTTATTCAATGCCATCACATCCACCTTCTTTTTTTTGCTGTTAGACGCATAATCAAATCAACATTTGTATTAGCTTCAGCTTATTGGCGGGATTTTATGAAATGAATTATAAATTTTTTAGAAAACCGCACATGTCTGCATATCACCATACTATCCGGAAGCATCGGAAAACATTCAGGAAAAAACGGATTGGAATTTGTCCCCATATTAGCGGCAGGCGCAATTTTTTTCAAGAATGAAGCGGCCGGGCGGTTTTCGGCACTCGTCATCCTTTCAAATTCTATGTTATAATTAATAACAATTTTCAATTAGGAGGCAATTTGGTATGCAAGAGGATTCAAAGGTTTATGATATTACGGTCATCGGCGGCGGCCCGGTCGGCCTGTTTACCGCTTTTTACGGGGGAATGAGACAGGCGAGCGTCAAAATCATCGAGAGCCTGCCTCAGCTTGGCGGCCAGCTCAGCGCGCTGTACCCTGAAAAATATATTTATGATGTAGCCGGATTCCCGAAAATCCGCGCCCAAGAACTTGTGAACAACTTAAAAGAGCAAATGGCAAAGTTCGATCAGACCATCTGCTTAGAGCAGGCCGTTGAATCTGTTGAAAAACAGGCTGACGGTGTGTTTAAGCTTGTCACGAATTCAGAAACGCATTATTCAAAAACGGTCATTATCACCGCGGGAAACGGCGCGTTTAAGCCGAGAAAGCTTGAGCTGGAATCAGCGGAGCAATATGAAGGCAAAAACCTGCACTACTTCATTGACGACCTCAATCAATTCGCCGGCAGACGCGTTGCCGTTCTGGGCGGCGGCGATTCCGCTGTTGACTGGGCGCTCATGCTTGAGCCAATCGCCAAAGAAGTCAGCATCATCCACCGCCGTGATAAATTCCGCGCGCATGAGCACAGTGTCGAAAACCTGCACAATTCTAAAGTCAACGTGCTGACACCGTTTGTTCCGGCTGAACTTGTCGGTGAAGACCGGATCGAACAGCTCGTTCTCGAAGAAGTGAAAGGCGACCGCAAAGAAATCATTGAAATTGATGACCTGATCGTAAACTACGGCTTTGTTTCTTCCCTCGGCCCGATTAAAAACTGGGGTCTTGAAATCGAGAAAAACTCCATCGTCGTCAAAAGCACGATGGAAACCAATATCGAAGGCTTCTTTGCCGCCGGAGATATCTGCACATATGAAGGCAAAGTCAAGCTGATCGCGAGCGGTTTCGGCGAAGCTCCGACAGCCGTAAACAACGCGAAGGCTTACATGGACCCGAAAGCGCGCGTCCAGCCACTGCATTCTACAAGCATGTTTGAAAAATAATATAAAAAAGAGTCTGTGTCATACCGGCACAGACTCTTTTTTATTTAAAGATCCACATATAATTCATGACGGTTCCGACAACGAGCGCAATCACAAGCGCCGACACGACCCAAATCGTGCCTAAAATAATCCGGTCCTGAATTTTCTGGGCTTTCGGGCTGTGCCCGGGCTGTTTTTGTTCCATACCGGCCCCTCCCTTCTTTGCAAATCTATCTATCGTAACAAATGTCTTACAACACCCAATACTACTATGATAACCAAACTGCAAAAAGATGACAAGCTGACGGCGTATGAGGCAGCATGAAATCATTTGACATTCCTGACAAAACAAAGTACATTATAAAAAGACGAACATTTTAATTTAATTATAATTTTATCATTCGCTTTTAGGGGTGTTATTTATGGAAAATGTATTTGATTACGAAGATATTCAGCTGATTCCTGCAAAATGCGTTGTAAACAGCCGATCTGAATGTGATACATCAGTTACATTGGGCGGACACACATTTAAACTTCCGGTCGTACCGGCCAACATGCAGACGATTATAGATGAAAACATCGCGGCCTGGCTCGCGGAAAACGGATATTTTTATATCATGCACCGCTTCGAGCCGGAAAAACGCCTGGCCTTTGTCCAGGATATGAAAGCACGCGGACTGATTTCCTCGATCAGCGTCGGCGTGAAAGACAACGATTATGAATTCATCCGCGAGCTGAAAGCACAGGAGCTTGTACCGGATTATATTACCATTGATATCGCGCACGGCCATTCCAATGCCGTGATCAGCATGATTCAATTTATTAAAGAACATGTGCCGGAAAGCTTTGTCATTGCAGGGAATGTCGGGACGCCTGAAGCTGTACGGGAACTGGAACGCGCGGGCGCTGACGCGACAAAAGTGGGGATCGGGCCCGGGAAAGTATGCATCACAAAAATTAAAACCGGCTTCGGAACCGGCGGATGGCAATTAGCCGCGCTTCGCTGGTGTGCAAAAGCGGCAAGCAAACCGATCATTGCTGACGGCGGCATCCGCACGCACGGCGATATTGCAAAGTCCATCCGTTTCGGCGCGTCTATGGTCATGATCGGATCATTATTCGCCGGCCACGAAGAATCACCGGGACAAACGATCGAAATCGACGGCAAGCTGTACAAAGAATATTTCGGCTCCGCTTCCGAATTTCAAAAAGGCGAAAAGAAAAACGTCGAGGGCAAAAAAATGCATGTTGAGCATAAAGGATCTCTGCAGGATACGCTGATTGAAATGGAGCAGGATCTGCAGTCTTCCATCTCTTACGCCGGCGGCAATAAACTCGAAGCCATCCGCAATGTCGACTACGTAATCGTAAAAAACTCAATTTTCAACGGCGACAGATTTTAACCCACAGCAGAGCCGCTCGAAAATAAAAAAAATGACATTCAACATGAATGTCATTTTTTTATTAAATACCAAAATAAAGAGCCGCACTGGCCAACAGATTAATCACAAAAATAAACAAAAAGATGTAACGGATGAATTTATTTTGCACCGGAGCAAATATAAAGAGATACAGTCCTGCCACTCCAAAAGTAAGAACAGGAAACAGCCACTCAAAGGATAAAGAAATGATATAACCGATAATCATAACAATCGGCACACCGATTAATGATAATTTACTTCTCATATGATTTCTGCCCCTTTTACTTAAAAATTGGTGTGATGTAAGCTTCAATAATGGCGGCAGCGATCAGCAGACAAATAATAAACAGCACCAATATTCCGATATGCCTGAACATTGAAGCTATTATCCTTCTCTCTTTAGAAAAACACAGCCTGATGACCAAATCAACGCCTTTAAAACCAATGGCGCCACTCAATAATAACGCAGGAACTTCAAATATACCATGAGGAATTAGCAGTAAAAAAATCTGATAAAAAGGAACCCCGCTATGCAGATTTTCGATAATAGAGCCGCTTAAAATAAACCCGTTGGTGAATAAATAAAAGATTGAGGTCAACCCAAAAGTAAAAAAACCTGCCGCTAAAAACAGACAAGCGATTGCATTATTTTTTAACAATTCAACCGCGCCTGACGAGCCATTATAAGACGCTGATGATACAAAGTGATCGGTAAAAACCGCAGCGATTGCACCGCCTGAAAAAAACAGCAATGACGCGGTTAACGGAATGGCGGACGTTCTGATTGCCGGCAAAATGCGGTTCATCATGTATAGATACGCTCAGCCATTTCTTCGATTTCTTCTAATGAATGCTCGGATGACTGATACTCCGCCGCAAAAACGCCGTCATGGATAATACCGATCGTATCGCACAACGAATGCGCCAGTTCCAGCAGGTGAGTCGATAACAGGACCGTATTCCCCTGTTTGACGTACTCCTTCAATAACGTCCGTATCGTTTTGCCGCTGATTAAATCAATGCCCGTCAGCGGCTCGTCAAGGATTAAGATCTTAGGCTGATGAATGAGCGCGGCAGCGATTGATAGTTTTTGTTTCATTCCGTGTGAATAGGTTTTAATCAGCTGATTTCCGTCTTGTGAAAGCTTCAGCGTCTCTAACATATTCTTTATATAATCATTTGTCCGCTGAGACGGCACTTGAAACATCTCCGCTGTAAAACGCAAGTATTCGACTCCCGTTAAGTAATCATATAAAAAAGCATGGTCGGGCACAAAACCGATATCAGCCGATATTTGCCCCCCCTCTTCTGAATCTATTTCTTTACCGTCAATCACGACGCAGCCTGACGTCGGTTTAAGCAGGCCCGAAATGATTTTCAAAGTCGTTGTTTTCCCGACTCCATTGGTCCCGAGCAAAGCGTAGATTGAGCCTTTTTTCACCTCAAAGGAAATATCCTTTAACACCTGTTTTTCACTATAGTTTTTTTGTATATTCACTAATTTAATCATTGTTCGCAAACCTTTCCGCCATATTAATTCTGCGAAGAAACAGAAACATGACTCCATAGTTTAATAGTGTGAACAGGACAAATATACCTGATGCAGAATGAATAAGCAGCGTTTCAAGTTCCGGCTTTTTATAAATAAAATATGACGTGATCGCAGCAATTTGAAGCGACACAATGAAAATCAAAGAACCGTATAAGTTGTTGTACGTCTTTGCTTTCCCGGCTTCTCCGATTTCGTACAGATGCTCCCAGTTTTTTTTAGGGTACAAGGCGGTGCTTGAAATCTGAACGAGACTGTATAAAAAACCCGAACATAAAAATACAATAAACAGGTAGACCGTCAGCGCAGCGGAGGACGGAAAAAACACCGTAATCAAAATGGTCATGATGAATGAATAGATAAGAGCCGCAAGATTATAAATACATACTTTCGGAAACACGAGCTGCCACGCATGCTTGATATTCCGGTGAAACAGATGCTGATTTTTTATTTCTCCGTCAACGGATAATACGGTTTTGAGCGCGTCCCCGACGAGCTGATACGAAAAGTTCGCAATGATAACCGCGGCGGATACGATGGCAGCTGCCGAATACCCGGTAAAATGATGAGAAAGCAGCGGAACACAAAAACCTAAAAACAGCATGAACAAATAAAGCATACTGCCGAAATTCCTGATAAAAAACCCGTCAATTCTCGTTAAAAACAGAAGGTCCTTTTGAAAAACGGCATGAAATATTTTGTTATTCCTATATAATTTAAGCTTTGGTGCAAAAGCCGCGTTTGTCAAAAACATATAAGGAATAAGATCCATTTTCTTCAGGGTAGCCGCCCACAGCTTAAACAGTCCAGCCGTAAAAAGGACGGCGGCTGCAAATACTGCTGCGAAAACGAGCACGGAATCTGAGCGGAATACCAGCCATACATACGGTGTATTCATGAGGATGTTCCGGAAAGCCGGCGACTCCGTAAATCCGGAAATGTCCTTTACCGTATACTCCCCAAACACGAGAAGATAAACGGCATACCCCACTGCCAGCGGCACCAGCAGGCTGACGCTGAATAAAATGCCCTTCATGATTTTCAAGTAAAACCATTTGCTCCACATATTCGTAAGAAGATAAACAACGTAAGAAAACAGCATAGATAAAAATAAATTGAGAAGAAAATAAACGAAGCCCAGGAAAAATACGATGACCGCTGCAGATCCAGCCATGCCTGCGCCGGTTAAAAACAAAAAGACCGGAAAAACAAAAAGATACCATACGAAAATGGTTTTTTTGATCGCCTGGCCGGTAAAAACTGAAAACAGCTGTAAAAAACGAACCTTTTTTAATTGATGAATGACCTTGCGCGTATCCAGCAGAAAAGCATTTTGATGTTCTTTAAAGAAGCCGGCAGCCCAAAAAAGCTGCTCCAATGAAACGGCGATTAAAACAAATTGCCCCCACGCGCTGATAGGAAGCTGAATCAGTTTTGTCCCGAATACAACGCCGCATCCCAGTAAAATAAGATAAACACATAACAGAGAAATAATAATGGCAGAAAGCAGTTTGCCGTTGAGTTGAGGAATTCCCCAATCTTCCTTTTTTTTGCGGAACGACGACAGGGTATTATATTTGATAAGAGCTGTAATTTGTCTGACTATCATACTTTCAATCCTTACATATGTATTTGGGAGAGAGGCTCTTTTTGCAGCTTGTACAAAAAGAGCAATTATTTATCGATCGATTTTACCAAGCAGCTGCGTATTTTTTGCCGTATTTCTTAATCATTGTTTTTGCTGTTGCAACGATTGCATAAGAAATCGCGCCTGCGCCTGTAACGATACCGATGAGAGAAATGATAGAAGCAATTGTTGAAGCCGCATCAATGATATCAATTGCTTTTTTAGCTGCTGCTGTAGAGATACCGAGAGTCGAAGCTAATTCAGCATTGGCTGAGAATGCATGAGCCGCCGCCACATTTAATTCAGTGCCAGTTAATAAAAGTGCATAAACCAACGTCGCTGCAGCAAGAGCCGCGCCAAACAAAATAAAAGATTTTTTATTAGATTTTACTAAGTTCATCTTAACATCCCCCTGCTCTGTTTTTAATATATAATAAAATTCAGCTTAATTGACTCTCTCCCGAGCTAAATTTTATCCGCCATAAAATAATTAAAGAAGATAGTGAAGAGTTTTAATAAAACAAAACATCCAGTTAAAATGATTCTCTTTCCTTTGCTGAGATCGGTAAGTTTTCCTGCGGCAGCATAAAGAGCCGCGATTGACAGAAGCAGAAATGGATCCAGCAGCTGTAAACTCAGTTTGGTGCCGCCGGCAGAATATATAAGTGAGGAATCAGCCGTTAAGTAGTTAACAACTGACAGAATCAACATTTTAAATGCTGAGATTAAAGAAGTCAGCGTATATAGAAGCAAATATATTTTTTTCGGTTTTTTTGTACCGAGAATAAAAGCGGCAACGAATAACAGAAACCCGCCTATCAGGATTTCCACAAAAGTGGTGAAGATCATAAACCCTTGCAGAAACATGACAATCGTACGAACACTTTTCTCCCCGATATCGTAGGTATTTTCTCCGACAGAAGAGTAATAAGACTGCAGCACTTTATCTGAAATACTGAATTGGAAGAGTAATGAACAGATCAAAATGATGAAAAAAGAACTTAAAAATATTTTTTTATTGCTCAATTGACCTATCATATTATCATCCTTTTCTTACAAAATAAATGAACTATTCTATACTTTTACAATTTAGTTTATTCCTATCAAAAAATCAATATCCTTTCGAAAAATATGACTTTAGAACGTGTTGTTAAAGAGGATATTTTTCATAGTTTTTAATGCTATATACCCTTTATTTTTTTCTGAATTTGCAAATAGTATGATTTGGACAATGGATTTGAGATATAGAGAGAATGACCTGCGGAATGAGACACAGGATCCAAAAAAGGAGGATATCGCTATGTATCCTCCGGATGTATGACCGCCAGCACCTGATGATCTTCCCATCTTCCATTTATTTTTACATTTTTTCTCGCAATGCCTTCTTTATGAAACCCAGCTTTTTCGAGCACACGGATTGACGCCTTATTGTGCGGCATGACTCCGGCTTCTATCCGATGCAGTTTCAGCTCATTGAATGCATAATCGGCTGCCAGCTTGACAGCCTTCGTCGCATCGCCTTTTCCGTTATGTTTGCCATCTAAAAAGCACCCGATGAAAGCGCTTTGGATGTCGCCCCGAACCACCTGAAAAAGGCTGATCGTGCCAATCAGGGTCTGATCCTGAAGAAAAATGCCGAAGCTGTATTCTGTGTCATTTTCCGCATTCTTCAGTGATTGTTCAATTCGTTTTTTCCGGCCTTCCAGCGTATAAAAATCCTCTTGTCTCGACATGGCAAACCGTTCAAAAAACATGCGGTTTTCGTCTGCAAAACCAGTTCCTGCTCTGCATCATTCAGGCTGAGCAGCCTGATATCAACGCTGTTTCCTTCCTGCATATGCATCGCCGTCCTTTTGTTTTAATCAGAAACGTTTTTTAATTGCCTTTTTCCCATGTTGTACGGTACGCTTTATCGCATCAATAAAGATCCCAGAATTTGACCGGAAAAGGTTCTTTTGTTGACTTAAACCGCACTTTAAGCCGTATCATCATATTGTGACAAGGAAAGAATAGTTTTGGCGGGTTTCCCGAAGATCCCAAAAAATATATTGATTGGATTGCAGCTGAAATGTTATCAAAGAAATGTAAAACAATTGGAAAAGAGGAGTTCATATGAAACTGACGGGAAATACAATACTGATTACAGGCGGAAATGCCGGAATAGGATTGGCTTTTGCAGAACGATTTTTAAAAGCGGGAAATAAAGTCATCGTGACCGGACGGCGTGAACATGCTCTTCAAAAAGCAAAGGAAACATTTCCGGATCTTATTACCTATGTCAGTGATTTGAGCATTCCATCTGAACGTGTATCACTGTTTGATTGGGTGACAGAGAACTATCCGGAAGTGAATGTGTTAGTCAACAACGCGGGGATTCAACAACGTTTTCATGTGCTGAAAGCGGATGCGAAGGACAATTGGGACTATTTCAATAAAGAAATCACAACGAATATTGAAGCTCCCTTCCACCTGTCTATGCTGTTCGCTCCGTTTTTTGCCGGAAAAGAAGATGCGGCTGTCATTAACGTCTCTTCGGGATTGGCTTTTACACCGCTTGCCATTGCACCGATCTATTCAGCAACGAAAGCGGCGCTTCATTCATTTACAATGAGTCTGAGACACCAGCTTTCTGATTCAGCTGTAGAAGTGATTGAAGTTGCGCCTCCGGCAGTCAATACAGATTTAGGCGGAGCAGGACTGCATACGCAAGGAGAACCGCTGGATGAATTCGCTGATGGGATTTTTAAAGGACTTAAAGAGGGCAAACTTGAAATCGGATATGGTTCTTCTGTGGAACGGCTGCGCATGTCCCGGGATAAAGCCGATGAACACACGGCAAATATGTACAATGCAATGAAACATACAATTGAATAACATCTTTGAAAAAGAAAACCCGCTTCTGTTGAGCGGGTTTTGCTTTTATTAAACAAACGCCATTGTTAAGATAGACGTTATATTTTTTCATCCTAAGAATGGCAGGTTGAGCCCTAGCACTCTTCCGGCGTACCGGCGTTTTTGGCCGTGCGGAAAGAAGATCCGCAGCCGCAGGAAGCGATGGCATTCGGGTTGTCAATGGTGAAGCCGCCGCCCATCATGGACTGTTTGAAGTCGATGATCGTGCCGGTCATAATATCGAGGCTGTCGCTGTCGACCAAAACGGTGATTCCGTGCTGTTCAAACATGCTGTCTTTTTCGCCTTTTTCATGCTCAAATCCCATTCCGTAAGACAGGCCGCTGCAGCCGCCGCCTTTTACGCCCACACGGAGGAACGCGTTTTCTTCTTCATGCTCTTTCATCATATCTTTTATATGCAAAGCTGCTGCTTCAGTGATGGTTACTGGAACACTCATAGGTAGACCTCCTTTTTTAAAAACGAATACTGATGTCTATTATAAACCTTGAGAAGCGTATTTCTCAAACGAGCTGTTTTACAAATAATAGACGCCGCTGCATACGGTTTCGGCGGGACCTGTCATCAGCACGTGCCCATTGTCCTGCCAATTAATCACAAGGTCGCCTCCCGCTAAATGAACGGTGATATCCCGGTTTCGTTCAGAGACACCGTTCAATACGGATGCGACAGCCGCCGCACAGGCGCCTGTTCCGCAAGCCTGTGTAATGCCGGACCCGCGTTCCCATACACGGAAATGAAGTTCATCCGCGCTGACGGTTTCCACAAACTCGACATTGACGCCTTCCGGGAATCTCGGGTCTTTTTCAATGACGGGGCCGAGCGTTGTAAGAGGCGCTTGACTGATATCTTCAACCGGAAAGACAATATGGGGGTTTCCCATTGATACGGCAGTTCCTGAAAGCTCCGTCTCTCCAAAAACAAAGGTCTCATCGATCGTCCGTTCATCTTCATTGCCTAGCATCGGCAGCTCTTTTTTGGTCAGGCGGGGTTCGCCCATATCAACGGCGACTTCACGCACTATCCCGTTGTCCTCCGTAATGTCTGCTTTCACAAGACCTGAGAGCGTTTCAATGAAAAAGGACGTTTCTTCTGTCAGCTTATGTTCGTATGCATACTTTGCCACACAGCGAAGGCCGTTGCCGCAATTTTTTCCTTCTGAACCGTCATTATTAAAAATCCGCATTTTGACGGGCGCTTTTTCTGACGGACAGATGAGGATCATGCCGTCAGAACCGATGCCCGTATGAATGCTGGACACTTTAACGGCAATCTCAGCCAGCCGTTCTTCCGGCAGCTGTTCTTCGAATTGATTAACATATATATAACTGTTTCCAAGACCGTGCATCTTGGTAAAACGGAATGAATTCATATCGGCCTCCAACTTTTTTTCTTTTACTTAGTATAAAAGCTCTTCCCCTCGGACACAATACAAATATCCCCCGTTTTTCATACATAAAAGCTCCCTGCATATGCAGGGAGCTTTTATCGTTTACTAAATAAACATGCCGGCAATCGCCGCGCTGAGAAGGTTAGCGAGTGTTCCCGCAATAACCGCTCTTAACCCGAGGCGCGCGATGTCCGAACGGCGGCTTGGTGCCAAACCGCCCAATGTGCCGAGCATGATCGCAATGGAAGAGAAGTTGGCG
Source organism: Bacillus siamensis KCTC 13613 (assembly GCF_000262045.1). Classification (GTDB taxonomy): domain Bacteria; phylum Bacillota; class Bacilli; order Bacillales; family Bacillaceae; genus Bacillus; species Bacillus siamensis. The sequence goes on along the minus strand of NZ_AJVF01000039.1, from coordinate 838,454 downwards.
AATCCGCACAGCGCAAAGCTGATAATCGTAGACGTTTTTTTAGAAAAGTCCGCAATATGGGGACCGAAGTTGGAATAAGCGACAAACTCATTCAGCACAAGCTTTTGTCCGATATAGCTTCCCGCTCCCAGCGCTTCATGCCAAGGAACGCCGATAACAAATGCGATCGGTGAAAACACGTAACCGAGAATGGATTCTAATGTAATATGTTTGAAACCGAACCAGCCGCCGATTCCGCCGAGAATTCCGTTCACTACGGCGATGAGCGCGACAAACGCAAGCAGCATGGCGCCGACGTTTAGCGCAATTTGAAGGCCGGTGGACGCGCCTTTTGCCGCGGCATCGATCACATTAGCGGCGCCTTCGCCTTCTTCGTCCATATTAAAGTCACCTTTAACCGTCTGCGTTTTTTCTGTTTCCGGTATTAATATTTTTCCGAACACGAGACCGGCAGGAGCCGCCATGAAGCTGGCCGCCAGCAAGTACTCGATCGGAATGCCTAACAGGGCGTATCCGAAAAGCGTCGAACCCGCTACAGCCGAAAGGCCGCTCGTCATAATCGTAAACAGCTCGGAACGGGTCAATCCCGCAATCAGCGGTTTAATGGCAAGCGGTGATTCAGACTGTCCGACAAAAATATTCGCAGCCGCCGCAAGCGATTCTGTTCTGCTTGTCCCAAGAAGCTTTGACAGTCCGCCTCCGATGACGCGAAAAATAAGCTGCATGATTTTCAGGTGATACAAAACCGCAATCAGCGCTGAGAAAAAGATAATGACCGGCAGAACACTCAGCGCGAAAGCCGGGCTGCTGCCCACTTTTAACAGCGGGCCAAAAATAAAGCTGATGCCTTCGTTCGCATAATCAATAAGAAGCTGCACACGGCTTGAGAACCATAAAAATACGGCCCGGCCGGCGTCCCACTTTAATACGATGAATCCGAAGGCCATTTGTAAACATAAACCGACAATGACGGTTCGCAGTTTAATTTTGCTTTTCTTCTCTGATAACAAAAAAGCAATGGCTAATATAGCAACTGCCCCGAGCAGCCCCCAAACGATATTCAATGAATCCACCTCTAAAATTTTATTTAAAAAAAGTCTTTATTAAGATAACAATATTTATTTTTGCTGTCTACAAATTTTTTATTTTGCCAAATCCCGGGGCGCATAAAAAAAGAGGCCCGTTCGGAGCCTCTGATTAAAACATCGGATTTTCTTCTATGAATGTATATATGTTGTCAACCAATTCAGCAGGCGTGCCTCCCGTGACCACTTCGCCGTTAACCAAGGCGAACAGGGATTCCATGCATTTCCCGCAATAGCTTAAACAGCCATATTCAAGCACGTCCAAGTTCGGATCCTTCTCTAAGATCTCAAGTGCTTCCTGGGAACCGCGCGCTAAATTGCTGACACAGAATTCAATCATCGGATTCATGCGGTTTCACCTCACATATGTACCTTATCCTAACGGAATTTCCTCTATTCGTCAAAGATCCGGTTTCACGCTCAATGTTATCGTAACATATTAATTCAGGTTAAAGGTTTTACTATTACACGTTTTCTGGTCAATTTGTAGGTTATTTTAAAACTATTATTGTGGTTTTAGATCAAATTCGATATAATTCTAGATGTTATTTTACATAGTTCGTTATTTTGTAACAACATTGACTACCATATTTTTCGGGCAAAAGGGGAATCATTATGAAAAAATTGGTCTTGATCGGCGGGGGTTACGGAAACATGCGGGTGCTGCACCGTTTATTGCCGAACCAGCTTCCGTCAGATACATCCATCACGCTGATTGATAGAAACCCGTATCACTGCTTAAAAACAGAATATTATGCGCTCGCCGCCGGCACGATTTCTGATCATCATATCAGAGTGTCCTTTCCAGAGCATCCGAATCTGGATGTTCAATACGGTGAGGTGGCTTCCATCGACACGAAAAACAAACAAGTTCTGTTTCATGACCGCGAACCGATTTCTTACGATGACGCGGTGATCGGACTGGGCTGCGAGGATAAGTATCATAACGTGCCCGGCGCGCCGGAACATACTTACAGCATTCAGACCATTGATCAGTCACGCGAAGCCTATCAAAAGCTGAACAACCTCGGCGCCAATGCATCTGTCGCTATCGTCGGAGCGGGATTAAGCGGCGTGGAGCTTGCCAGTGAATTAAGAGAGAGCCGTGACGATCTGAAGATTATATTATTTGACCGGGGCGATCTGATTTTATCAAGCTTTCCGAAAAGGCTCAGCAAGTACGTTCAAAAGTGGTTTGAAGAGCACGGCGTCACCATTATCAATAATGCGAATATTACAAAAGTGGAAGACGGCATCGTTTATAATCATGATGAAGGAATACCGGCCGATGCCATCGTGTGGACGGCGGGAATTCAGCCGAATAGAGCCGTCAGAGAACTGGACGCTGAAAAAGATCCGCAAGGCCGCATCGTTTTGACACCGCACCATAACCTTCCGGGCGATGAGCATGTTTACGTCGTCGGTGATTGCGCGTCCCTTCCGCATGCGCCGAGCGCTCAGCTTGCTGAAGCGCAGGCGGAGCAAATTGTGCAGGTTCTTTTGAAACGCTGGAACAATGAAGAGCTGCCGGAAACAATGCCGCAATTTAAGCTGAAAGGCGTCCTCGGCTCACTCGGAAAAAAAGCGGGTTTCGGTCTTGTCAACGACCGTCCGCTGATCGGGCGTGTGCCGCGCCTGTTAAAATCAGGCCTTTTATGGATGTACAAGCATCATAACGGCTGATAATGGAAAAGCCGCTGATTGCGATCAGCGGCCGTTTTTATGAGCCCGCCACATAGCCGCGCTTTTCCATTTCTTCATATATATCTTTTAAATGCGGATTCCCTTCTCCTACAATGACATCTTCCACCAGCACAAGCGGATAGAAAAATTCATCGTTTCTGATTCGCTCCGCAAGCTCTTTTGCCTCCTTTTGCTGAGGCGGTGTGTCAATATCAATATACTGCATGTTAAAAGGCTGCTCCGGATATTTCCGTTTCAGCGCCGCCTCCAGCCATTCAAACGTATCTTTGGCGCTCGGCATATTTACGCAGCTTGCGCAGAGCGTTTCAGCGCCGTAAACACTGAGCGTCACCGGCTTTGTCATGTTTATCATCCCCTTTCCACCAGTATACAAAGGACGGGGCAGCTTTTGTATAAAAAACGGTTTTTATGTTCAAGTTTAAATATGCTATAATGAAGAAAGCAGCATTGCAAACCAAACATTAGATTTTTACCGTTACTGTGAATATAATGGTTTTATGCATATGAAAGGAGCGAATCTCATGACTGAGGTTGAAATGAAAGAGCAAGTACAGGAAGTATTGGATAAATTACGCCCGTTTCTGCTTCGTGACGGCGGTGACTGTGAGCTTGTCGACGTTGACGAAGGCATTGTAAAGCTTCGTCTCCTTGGCGCATGCGGCAGCTGCCCAAGTTCAACGATTACGCTGAAAGCCGGAATCGAACGCGCCCTTCTTGAAGAAGTGCCGGGTGTCGTTGAAGTAGAACAAGTATTTTAATAACAAAACCAGGCTGATGACAGCCTGGTTTTTATTTTATTTTTGGAGATAGTCATTAAACCATGAATAAATATAACGGATGCGCTTGATCCGCTGTTCCGGATGGCCGCTTCTCGACAGCTCATGCGTGGCTTTCGGAAATCGGATGAACGCCGTCGTTTTGTTCAGCTTCTTCAACGCGATAAAGAACTGCTCAGCCTGTTCTATCGGACAGCGGTCATCACGCTCGCCGTGCAGGATGAGAAGAGGCGTTGAAACGCGGGACGCATATTTTACAGGTGAACGGTCCCAAAGCTTATCCGCTTCCTCAAACAGATCATGCCCAAGCTGCCAGTCGGTAAAAAAGAAGCCGATATCGCTGACACCGTGGAAACTGAACCAATTTGAAATGGAGCGCTGCGTGACGGCTGTTTTAAAACGGCCGGTCTGCCCGACAATCCAATTCGTCATAAATCCTCCGTAGCTTCCGCCCGTCACGCCGAGACGGCCGCTGTCAATAAACGGATACGCCTGAATGGCTTCATCCACCGCCTGCATGACATCACGGTAATCTCCGCCTCCGTAATCGCCTCTGACACGATTGACGAAATCCTGCCCATAGCCGTGGCTTCCCCTCGGATTGACATAGACGACAGCATATCCTTGCGCGGCCAGCACTTGAAATTCATGAAAATACGTATGTCCGTACATCATGTGAGGCCCGCCGTGTATGTATAGAATGAGGGGATAAGTTTGATCTTCTTCAAAAGCCGCAGGCTTTAAAAACCAGCCGTGCACCGTCAGTCCGTCTTTCGTTTCATATTGCAGCTTCTCCGGCACGGATATGATGCGTTCCTCTGTAAAACAATCATTGTTGTTTGTCAATTGCTTCTCTTTACCGTTTTCAAATGAAATGCTGTAAAGCTCAGAAGGCCGGGCGGGTTTGGCAATTACGGCGATACAGCTTTTCTGATCGGGATGAAAAGCAAAACCGTTCACATACTCTTCTTCTAATCGGATCGGATATACGAGGCCGTCAATCGAGATATAATAAATACCGGTGCTTCCCTGCTCGCTCCCGAGGACGTAAAATCCCTGCCCGTCATTTGTCCAAACCGGCCGGGGCGTCACTCCTCCTACGAGAGAATCGGCAATAAGCGCATCGCTCAAATGAACATCCAGCATGTCGGTTAAGCAGGACAGCCGCTCATTTTTCACATCGTACAGCCACGCTTTTTCTAAGGTCGCGTTGCGAAATTCATTCTCATGGCCCAGCATCGCGATATAAGAACCATCCGGTGAAAACACGCAGGAGCCGAAAGAACCGCTGTGCGGGGTAATCTGTTTGAGATCGCCGTCTGCGAGATTCATCAGGTAGACATCGCTCGGCTTTCCGGCGTCACCGGGATCGCATAAATTGGCGGTAAACGCAATCTGCTTGCCATCCGGTGAAAATGCCGCGTCATCATGATCCGCTTCATGGTCTGTCAGCTGCTGAACCTTCCCCGTTTCAAGATGAATCAGCACAAGCTGTGTCCGGCTGCCATTGAGCAGACCCTTCCCGTCGCGTTTATATGTTAATGACTGAATGTCGATTGGCTCATATTCGTCATGCTTCTTTTTTTCTTTCTCATCGGCGCGCTCCGCTGATGTCAGACTGACGGACACAAGCACGGATCTGCCGTCGGGAGCCCATATCGGATCTGACACGCCCCAAGGGATATCAGACGCCTTTTCCGCCTCTCCCCCGGCAGTGTCTACGATGTACAGCTGAGGGACACCATCCTCCCTGTCAGAAACAAAAGCAAGGCGCCGTCCGTCAGGCGACCATCGCGGACTTGTATTTTTACCGCTTCCGAATGTCCACGGCTTTGAGGTGCCGGATTCTGTGTCGTACACCATAATGGCTGAGGAATAGGAGTCCCGTTTATCATTGACAGTTGTCCGGACGTATGCGGCCCGTCTGCCGTCAGGGGCGTATTGGGGATCTGTCACGGATACGAGAGACGCAATGTCCTCCTCGGTTATAAGTTTTTTCAATCGTTTCTCCTCCTTTTCTCTTTTATTTCGCTTCCCTAAATAAAAATCCTCTCCAGAAAAAGAAAGCGTCCTTCTCTGATGGGAAGAACGCTTATTACCATTATACACTTTTCATTTGCTTTAAAGGGTTCCGTTCGATTACGCTTCCTTCTGACGGGACGGTAAGCGACGCAATCTCACAGTGCGGAAAATGCTGAGAAAGGTGGCTTCTCATCTCTTCTCCTTTTCCTTTTGCAGTCAGGACAAGAATCGTCGGGCCCGCTCCGCTCAGCGCCGTCCCATAAGCGCCTTTCATTTCTGCCGCATGCTCCACCTTCGAAAGCTCAGGAACAAGCATGGCGCGGTACGGCTGATGCAGCATGTCTTTTCTCATCATTTTCCCCGCGAGCGCCCAGTCATTTGACATGATCGCAGCAACAAGAAGGTTGCTGACGGCGCTTGCTTTAACGGCGCCGCGGTACGGCAGTTCTTTCGGGAGGACGTCTCTTGCGTCCCTGGTCAGAACTTCGTAAAACGGAATAACCGCAACAACGTCGATATCCGCTTCGGCTGTACGCACGATATGTGTTTCATCTTCTTCATGAAGGCCGATCACAAGCCCTCCTGCGAGAGAAGCGGCGGCATTATCAGGGTGCCCCTCTTCAAGACTGGCTAAGTGCAGCTTGTCACTTTCCGGCAGCTGCAGGCCGCATAACTCATCCGCAAGCTCAATGGCGGCGACGATAGCGGCTGCGCTGCTGCCGAGGCCTCGCGCAAGGGGGATGTCACTCCACACCTTGACATGCGCGGGCGGCAGCTCTTTCTGATAACGGTCAGCCGTCCGTTTGGCGACTTGATAGATGAGGTTGTCCGTTCCTTGAGGGATGCCCGCGACAGTTTCCGTCTCCGCCGAAAACGTCCATTCATCATTTCGGAAAACCGAAAGCTTCAAATATCTGCTGAGCGCCATCCCGACGGAATCAAAGCCCGGTCCTAAGTTGGCGGTGCTTCCCGGAACCGTAATGGAAAACAGCATCTCCGCCTCATTCATACACGCGCCGCTCCATTTAAGTATTCGAGAATACTGTCTTCATCTGTCGGCAGCGTGATCGGTTTTATCTCAGATATGTCTACAGCCGTGTTCGGATCTTTCAGGCCGTTTCCGGTCAAGACTGCGACAACCTTGCTTCCTTTTGGAATTTCACCGGATTTCACCTGTTTTAAAACGCCGGCGATGGATGCACAGGAGCCCGGCTCTGCAAATACGCCTTCTTCACGGGCAATCAGCTGATAGGCGTGAAGGATTTCTCCATCTGTGACCTCATCAATTTTTCCGGCTGATTCTTCCGCTGCGAGCACGGCTTTGTCCCAGCTGGCAGGGTTCCCGATCCGGATTGCCGTCGCAACGGTTTCGGGATTTTTAATGACCTCGCCGCGAACGATGGCTGCAGAACCTTCCGCCTCAAAACCGCGCATCTTCGGAAGGCCGGTGCCGTTTTTCTCATGGTATTCTTTGAACCCTTTCCAGTAGGCCGTAATATTCCCGGCGTTTCCTACCGGGATCGCCAGAATGTCAGGCGCTCCGCCGAGCTGTTCGCATACTTCAAAGGCCGCTGTTTTCTGCCCTTCAATCCGGTACGGGTTTACCGAATTCACTAATGCAATCGGAGATTTTTCACAAATCGACCGGACGATGGCCAGCGCGTCGTCAAAGTTTCCGTCAATCGCGATGATTTCCGCTCCGTACATGACGGCCTGCGCAAGCTTTCCGAAGGCGATTTTTCCGTCCGGAATGATGACGATGCATTTCATGCCTGCTCTCGCTGCGTATGCCGCAGCCGCCGCGGATGTGTTGCCTGTTGAAGCGCACATGATGGTATCATTGCCTTCTTCTTTCGCTTTGGCGACCGCCATCACCATGCCGCGATCTTTAAAAGATCCCGTCGGATTAATGCCCTCCGTTTTCACATGCAGCTCAATTCCGAGCTTTTCGGAAAGCTTCGGAAGATGAATCAGCGGCGTATTTCCTTCATGCAATGTCAGGGCCGGCGTTTGTTCCGTCACCGGCAGAAATTCTTTATATTGATGGATGAGTCCTTTCCACATTAGCTCCAACCGTTCCCTTCTACGCGATATGTGCTTTTTACTTCCTGTACGACTTCGAGATCATTTAAGTTTTGCAGAATGTCGCTGAAATCTTCTTCTGATGTATGATGCGTGACAATCACGATTTCCGCTAGATCATCGCGGCCTTTGATCGGCAGCTGCAGAATTTTTTCAAAGCTTACGCCGCGCTCTGAGAAAGCGGATGTGATTATTGAAAAAGAGCCGACCTGGTCTTTGACGTGAATTCTTAAAAACTGCTGGGCGTAGATATCTGACGGCTGCTTCAGATTTCTTTCATACTGCGGGGCGACAAAGCTGTTTCCGTTTACGCCGAGACGCATGTTTTTCATAACCGCGACCAGATCGGAAACGACTGATGTCGCAGTCGGCATGCTTCCGGCGCCGGGGCCGTAAAACATCGTTTCTCCGACAGCTTCTCCGTATACGTAAACGGCATTAAACTCGTTATGCACCGCAGCGAGCGGATGATGATCAGGGAGCAGTGTCGGCTGAACGCTGACCTCGATTTTATTGTCATCACGCTGGGCGATGCCGATCAGCTTCATTGTGTAGCCGAGCCGTTTGCTGAAGCTGATGTCTTCATCCGTAATCCGGGAAATTCCTTTTACTTTGACATCGTCCAAGTCGACATTCATAGAGAAACCGAGACGGGCTAAAATCGCCATCTTGCGTGCGGCATCGAGTCCTTCTACATCGGCAGTCGGGTCCGCTTCCGCGAATCCGAGATCCTGCGCTTCCTTCAGCACTTCTTCATACGGGCTTTTTTCTTTAATCATTTTCGTTAAGATGAAGTTCGTCGTTCCGTTGACGATTCCCATCATTTTTGTAATCCGGTCAGAGGAAAGCCCGTCTTCGAGTGTACGTAAAATCGGAATTCCGCCGGCGACACTCGCTTCATAATACAAGTCACAGCCATTTTCCTTTGCGGCGGCTAAAAGCTCTGAGCCGTACACAGCGATCAGATCTTTATTTGCTGTCACGACATGTTTTTTCGCTTTCAAGGCGTCGAGCAGGTATTGCTTCGTCTGTTCGACACCGCCGATGACTTCAATAATCACATCGACCTCAGGGTCATCGATCACATCATAGACTTCCGTCGTCAGCACTTCTTTCGGCAGGTCTGCGTCTCGTTTTTTATCAATATCTTTAACTAGCACTTTTTTGATCGTCACCGGACAGCCGACCTGGTGCATAAGCTTATCCTGATGATCTTGTATAATTTTGACGACACCGCTTCCCACGGTTCCCAGTCCTAACAGTCCAATACGAATTGCTTCCAAAGAGAAACTCCACCTTTCTTCCTTTTGTCCACTTGAAAAGGACAACTGTTAACCCTTCACAGACATTTAAGTTACAAATATTATATAAGCCCGCTTTTGTTTTGACAAGCGGCTGAATATTGATTTCGCGGTCATGAAAACGCTTAACACACTGATATGACAAGATTCTCTATTTTCTAAATATTTTTGCGTTATATTTTCTTACGAAATGCTTCCTTTTCCGAGCCAGGCGACAGGCGGGACAAAAACCTGCGCCGCTCTGACATTCAGCATGTCGTGACATGTCTGCAAAAACTGTTCATAACGGGTGCAGTCGGCAAGAATGTAGTCCAGCTGCTCTTCATAAAAATGCTTTTCAGACTCATCGGAGATGTAATAGCTCTCCACCGTCTCGAAAAAATGGAGCGGAAACAGCAGGCGGCTGTAAAACAGGCGTTTGGAAAAGGAGGATAACGGCGTAACTTGCTCATATTCCTGCAAAAATAAAAACCCGTCATTGAGCAAGTCGTCACGATGATACAAATACGTGCTGCGCATATATTCCGCAATATCACGGGCTGCATGATCGAATACCCAATCTCCCGGAATGCGGATCAATGAATCAGCTGACCAGGTATCCCGCTCCATCCGCTGATGGCAGATCGTCCCAGAGTCTTCCGCGCCGGGATTGTCATCCAGCTCCGTATCCACTAAATATTGAATGGCATTTTCCGCTAAGCCTGAATAATAAGGAAATGCTTCGATCATTTTCTTTTCGAACGGTTCAAGCGGAGACATATGAATTTTCTGCATCCAAAATGATTCCAGCTGATCCACCCGTTTTCCCCATAAGTCCTTCCATTGGCCGATTCTGCCCGCTTCTTTCACTTCGTAAGGAAAGCCCCTCCCTTTTCTGTGGAATTCAGCAAGCTCCCCTCCGACAGAAAACGACCGGTTTGAGACGGGAATCGGCGCTTTTAAGAGCGCATATGTTTTGCCTTCGTCCTCAAAGGTCAGTTCTCCTTCCTTCGTAAAGATAAACACTGAAACGTATGGGTCACTTTGTTCTTGTAAATACTGACTCATGTAATAAAGCTCCGTCAGCTCTGATTGCGAAAAGCCGGAGACGGGAATAATAAGAAAGAAGGAATTAGGCGTCTGGAAGCATTGGTATTTCTGATAAACGGAAAGCTGTCTGACATGGATGCCGTATTTTTCTTTAATGATGCTTTTCATCATAATCACCTGCCTGAAAAATTAGAGCTATTCACATCGTAGTCATACGCCGGCGGAATTATGAATACATATTGTATTCCTTTGAATGAAGAGGAGAAACATCGTACACATCGGAAGGATGCTGTATAAACTAGTAAAAAAAGATTGGGTGAAGCAAATGTCAGAAAAGGAACAACTGAATCAGGTGGAAGCTGTCGCCAGAGCGCGTTTACAAGAACGGGGAGTTGAGACGGACGATATTGCCGAGCTTGTGTATTTCCTTCAGAAAAAATATCATCCTGATTTGACGATGGAGGTATGCAGGCTCAATGTGGACCGCGTCATCGCGAAACGCGAGGTGCAAAACGCGATTTTAACGGGAATAGAATTAGATGTGCTTGCCGAACAAAAAAAGCTGTCTGAACCGCTTCAGACCATTTTGGCGATTGATGAAAGCCTGTATGGGGTTGACGAGGTGCTCGCCTTCTCTATCGTGAATATATACGGCTCGATCGGCTTTACGAATTACGGTTATATTGACAAAGAAAAACCCGGCATTCTCGGGCGTTTAAATGATAAATCAACGGGCGAATGCCATACGTTTCTTGATGATATCGTCGGCGCAATCGCAGCAGCGGCTTCAAGCCGGCTTGCCCACAGCGCCAGAAATACAGAATAAGGACGGCCGTCATGGCCGTCCCTTTTTTATAGATGTTCAATCCATTCAGTTAAAGAGTCAATCGCATATGTCGGCTTCTGATCGTAACCGGCCATATGCTCACGCTTTGTCACTCCGGTATGAACGAGCAGCGTATCCATGCCCGCATTGATGCCGGCCATAATATCCGTTGCATAGTTATCGCCGACCATGAGTGTTTCGGAAATATCTGTTCCGAGCACACGCATCGCCTGTTCCATAATAATGGATTCCGGCTTGCCGATAAAGACAGGCTCGACGCCCGTGGACACCGTCAAAACGGATGTCAGTGAGCCGTTCCCCGGCAAAAGCCCTCTTTCAGTCGGAATGGCGACGTCTCCGTTTGTTGAAATAAACCGGGCGCCGTTTCTGATCGCAAGACATCCCGTGGCCAATTTTTCATATGTAATGCCGCGGTCAATTCCCACAACGACAAAGTCCGCGTTTTCTTCTCCGAAGCTCAGCCCGTTTTCTTCGATAGCCTGGCGGATGCCTTCTTCGCCGATCACATACACCGACGCATCTTTTTTCTGCTGGGCGATATGCTGCGCAGTCGCCATGCTTGTTGTGAAGACCTGTTCTTCAGAGGCCGGAATGTCAAAGCTCATCAGCTTGTCCGCCACCTGCTTCGGCGTCCGGGAGGAATTGTTCGTCACGAATAAATACGGAATGCCGCGCGCTTTAAGCGTTCTCACGAATTCACACGCTTCTTCGATTTTTTCCGTCCCGTTGTACATTGTGCCGTCCAAATCAATCAAATATCCTTTATAATCCTTCATACTCAACACTCCTGTGGATTTTCTCACTTGTTGTTATTTAAATGCGGAAACAGGGCCTAACTCTGTTTCAAGGTAGGTTCTTACGCGGGCCGGAAAGGCTTTCAGCACGTCTCTGTTTGACGAGATCAGTGTAAACAGCTCCTGATGATCGGCGTGCTGATATTCCTGAACAAGCTGCTTTCTGGAAGAGATCAATTGCTTCAGCTTATTTCCTTCTTCCTCAGCTACCACCTTTTCGTCCGTCAGAATATCCATGATGTCGTCATAACTTCCCGGATCGCGCATGATAAAGCCGTCAATCATATCATTTCCGACATCGAGAATGCATTCGATCATAAGATGGCTGATCCGCTCAAGCGCTCTTTTTTCGATCTCGTTCTGCCAAGCCGGCGTGCTGTCAAACAGCGCCAGCTGATTCTCAAAAAAACGGAGTGTTTGTTCGATATTATTTCTGTCAACAAAATACACGTGACAGCATCCCCTTCTGCATCAATTATTTTCTGATTCGTTTTAGGACAAAATACGCGCAGCCAAAATTGCAGTATTCGTAAATGTATTCGTCCAATGTGCTGATTTTCGTTTCAAAGGTTGCTTTTTGATTCTGGTCATCAAAGAAGCCTTTGAGCCGCAGCTGACTGTATCCCCAGTCCCCCACAATGTAATCATATTTATTTAATATGTCCGAATAGCGGGCTTTGAACGCTTCTTCATTAAAGCCGTTTTTAAAATCATGTACGAGTTCAAACTCGGCATTTTGAATAAGAATCATGTCTTCACCTCTTTTATCACTCTTTACTATCATAATTCATTGACTTCTGTGCATCAATTGCAAAATGAGACGCTTCGGATTGCGGAGAAGATTTTTCCCTTTTATATCCAGTTTAGCGGTTCAGACGGTCCTTATTCAAGAATGACTTTTTTTCGGCTGAAACGGCTCCATCACAAAAAACCCAAAACCTGCGGCGTTTTGGGTTTTTTCGGCTTATATTATGCTTGGGCCTGGCGCTTTTTAGACGCTTCGTTTACTTGTTCATCCGCATGATAGGAAGAACGGACAAGCGGGCCTGCTTCACAGTGGCTGAAGCCTTTTTGCATCGCGATTTCTTTCAGTTCGGCAAATTCGTCCGGATGATAATATTTTTGAACTTTTAAATGTTTTTTGGATGGCTGTAAGTATTGGCCGATCGCCATGATGTCGACATTGTTCGCAAGCAGGTCGTCCATCACTTCAATAATTTCTTCCTTCGTTTCGCCGAGACCGATCATAATGCTTGATTTCGTCGGAATGTCAGGCTGCATTTCTTTCGCACGGCGCAAGAATTCTAAAGAACGGTCATATGTTGCACGGGCGCGGACTCTCGGTGTCAGGCGGCGCACGGTTTCAATGTTGTGGTTCAGAATATCAGGACGGGTATCCATTAATGTTTTCAGGTTGTCGTAATTTCCGCCCATATCGGATGGCAGCACTTCAATCGTCGTGAACGGGCTTTTTCTGCGGATCGCCCGGACCGTTTCCGCAAAGACGCCTGCTCCGCCGTCTTTCTGATCATCACGCGCCACGGCGGTGATGACGGCGTGCTTTAAGTTCATCAGCGCAACCGAATCAGCTACGCGTTCCGGCTCCTGCAGATCCAGCTCAGTCGGCAGACCCGTTTTGACAGCGCAGAAGCGGCATGCTCTCGTACAGACGGAACCGAGAATCATGAATGTCGCCGTACGTCTGACAGCCCAGCATTCATGGATGTTCGGGCATTTTGCTTCTTCACATACGGTATGCAGATTATTTTCACGCATTAATTTTTTGAGACCCGTATAGTTTTCATTCGTGTTCAGCTTTATTTTGAGCCATTCCGGCTTTCTCAGATGCTCGTCTTTCTTTGCCATTTCCCCATCATCTCCATTATCCCTTTATTCATGTTTATGTGCGAAAAATTTCTATTTCACGATGGATATAAAACTCGCGGATTTCTATTCATAAGTCACTTTAACATAGGAAAAATTTCTCGACAAGGGAAGAGAATTACTTACATTTTCTCTGATTGTTGCCGCAAACTATTTGTATTCAATCCTGAAAGGAGATCATGTTGTGAAAGTTCTGTTATCTGCTCTTCTCCTTTTATCCGTTTTCTGTCCGGCTGCAAGCGGAAAAGAACAATCGGCTTCTGTTTACGGCGGACGGATGCAATTGTACCGCAAAGCCGAGGCGGTCACACAGATTCCTTGGTATGTGCTTGCGGCGGTTGATCAATATGAAGAAAATGTCCGCTCGAACCGAAAGGATCTGCCTGAAAAAGCGGGAATCATCAGCATTTATATTCCGGATCATTTGTGGAGCGGGCCTGAAAATCCAAATCCTAAGGACGATGCGCCCCTCAGTATTAAAGTATTTGACGGCATCGGCCTGGACGGCGACGGTGACGGAAAAGCCGAGGTAAGCAATGATGAGGATATCCTTTATACATTTGCACAGTACTTAGCGGGATTCGGAACGGATCTTGACCATATCCGCATCGGCCTCTGGAATTATTACCGCCGTGATCAGACGGTCGGCATTATCACCGAATTCATGACACTGTTTAAGACATTCGGCCGCCTTGACCTCGGAGAGCACGCCTTTCCGCTTCCCGTAAAGACGGATTACAGCTACCGCAGCACTTGGGGAGCTGCGAGGGGGTTCGGCGGGCGCCGGATTCACGAAGGAACGGATCTGTTCGCTCGTTACGGGCTCCCCGTCAGATCAACCTGCTACGGTATTGTCGAAATGAAAGGCTGGAACCGCTTCGGCGGCTGGAGAATCGGCATCAGGGATATCAATAACACGTATCACTACTTCGCTCACCTGAACGGCTTTGCAAAAGGCATTCATAAAGGCCAGATCGTCAAACCCGGTGAGGTGATCGGTTCTGTCGGAAGCTCCGGCTACGGCCCGCCCGGCACCGCGGGAAAATTTCCGCCGCATCTTCACTACGGGATGTATAAAGATAACGGCAGATCGGAATGGTCTTTTGACCCGTATCCTCATTTAAGGGCATGGGAACGAAAAGAAATCCGCAGGAAAAAGTAAACACACAGCCGCCAGAAGAGAATGCGGCTGTGTGTCTTTATTTGTCTTTCACCTTTTTTTCATTCGGCAGCTGAACGGAAGGCGTCACACCTGATCCGCCGCTTCCGTTATAAAACTGCGGCACTTCTCCTTGAATGGCTTTAATGGAGACCGGGATATTATTTGTCACGACTGATGTTTTGCTGGCAAACGGGATAATCACCTTCACTTTAATCTCCACGAAAATACTGATATCAATCAGGGCATTGTTGATGCCGTACGGCTTTATTTTTGTTTTCACGTCAGTTAACGCATCGCCGATCAAGTTAAAGCGCACGGGGATTTTCGGCCCGAGATTCCCAAGAATGCTGTTACCCGTGACCTGCCCTAAAGGGATGTTAATCATAATTGCATCGGCCGTTTTGGCGCCTTTTTCTGTTTCATGCTGCTTATTGTTCGACTCCGCTTCCTTCAGATGAGCCTGAAGCTGCTTTGTCACTTTCGCCTTCATGCTGTTGACCACTTGTGTATTAAAATCCATCGTTGTGACTTTTCCGTTTTCATCCGTTTTCATATCGACCATATCTTTCACATTGTCGCTGTGAGACATGTATTCTTCAATGGATTCTGTAATGACCTCTGTCGCCACCCGTTTTGTTTCCATTTCTCCGATGTTCATCAGCACCGGTTTAATTGAGGAGTTGATCATCCAAAGGCTGATGACCGTCGATATGATAAAAAAAGCAAACGACAGAAGAAGCACATACCGAAAAGGCAAAGGCCCTCTCTTGCGAAGAGTGCTCCGGTATCTAGGCAAGAAAAATCCCCCCTTACATATCACAATGTATGCTTGTAAGAGGGGACATAGTAATTTATTTTTACTCTTAAAAAGTCACGCTTTCCTTCATTCAAGTGCCCGCGGCAGAAATGGACCGGCGAACGAACACCTCTGACATTACGGCTGCTGCGCAAGCTTCCAGGCGAGCAGATCTCTTAAAAACTCCGGCATAAAGTATTGTTTTTCTTTCGAATCACGGATCTCAGGGAACAGCTTGCCGAGTGTGAACATGTCGAGAACGGCAACCGAGTATATCCGGTCCGGATCAAGCTCTTCTCCGTTCACTTTCACATTGATGAGGTGCGTCACCCCGTCTTCAAGAATGTCAGTCTGCACCTCTGCTCCGGCATATACCATCCTGCCCATGACTTCTCCGCGGAAGCCGAGGCCTTTAATCCGCAGCTGCTCCATTTTTTCAGAGGCAGCCTGGCTGATTGTTTCTTGAAGTTCCCTGCCTGAAAGACGCACGGCGACCGGATTGATCGGATGGGGGCAGATGCGGTGCAGATCAAGCTTTGTGACAGGCCCCTTTCTTAAAGGCCCCAAAATGACACCTGAATTCACCATGCTGACTTCACAGCCGCACCAGCTTTTCAGCGCTTCAGCTAAAAGAAGCGGAAGGGGCGATTCTTCAAACCACTTCACGCCGGCTTCTTCATTCAGATCGGCGACTTGTACGGAAAGCAGGTTTTCCGCTTCCCGTTCTTTCTCTTTCAGATAAGCCGCCGTATCTTCAGATTCACCGTGCCAATCAGCCATTTTCTGCACAGATGCCTGTTTGCTGACGATGGTTCTTGATTCGCTTTCGATCGTCAGCTCGACACAGCCGACGTAGTTCCCGTATTTCTCCGCACAGGCAAGCAGTACGCCGTTTATGTCCTGGCCGTCCTCAAGGAGGTGGTGTGTATGCGATTCAAGAATGACATCAATATCGGGGAATTTTTCCGCTGCGGCCCGGTCATCGATCAAGCCTAAATGCGAAAGCAGAATGATGATATCCGCTTTGCCCTTGATATCGTCAAGTGATTCTTGAATGCTTTTTTCCGCATCCGTCACCGTCCAGCCAAGCTTTTGATAGACGGGATAATACGGCACCGTGACGCCGAGTATGCCTGCGCTCATCCCGTTTTTCAGTGTTTTGATCACGTATGGCTCGGCCCATTCCGGCCGCTGTCCGTCCGCATCAAACAGGTTGGACACTATGACGGGAAACGCGGCATGATTATATAAATCCGCCAGTTCATCATGAGGCAGCGTAATTCCTTCATTATTCCCGACGGCGGCCGCATCAATCTCAAGACGGTTTAACAAGTCGACATTCGCTTTGCCGAAGGTCGCTTCTGTTATCATTTGAAATCGGTCCATATGGTCGCCGATGTCGAAAACGAGTGTTTCCTCCCCGTCTTTTTCATGCTCATGTTTCTTCTGCTCAATATAATGTACGATTTTCGGCCAATTTTCGAAATGGCTGTGCAAATCATTCGTATGATATAAACGGAGCTTCTCTAACATACCATCTCTCCTACCTTTTAGCTGAATATCCCTTGATAAATCAATTCACAGCCGATCAAAATCAAGACGATCCGCATGAAAAGCACGATCGTTTTCGTCTGCACCCGCTTGTTGACCCACGCGCCCATTTTACCGCCGAACCAAGCGCCCGGAATAAGACACAGCGCATACAGCCAATTGACATGGCCTTCTGCGATATGTGACACGGAACCTGTCACGGAGGATAAGAAAATAATGAGCATTGACGTCGCCACAGCCACTTTCGGCGGGAACAAAAATAACAGCATCATGGCCGGAACCATAAGAGAGCCGCCGCCAATGCCGAAGAGACCGCCCAATAAGCCGACGAAAAAGGCAATCGCGATACCGGTAAACATACGGTACGAATATGTATAAAGCTCACCTGATTCATCCTCAAATGTCCGGATCATGCCTTTATGCGCTTTATTGACCGGTTTTGCTTTCGCCTTCAGCATTAATGTAATGGAAATCAAGATCATAAAAAGTCCGAACCAGACGGAAAACGTATGTGCATTAAAGAGTTTAGACAAATACGCGCCGATGATGCTTCCCGGGCCGGAACCGATAAAAAAGATCAGCCCGCTTTTGTAATCAACGGTTTTATATTTCATATAGGCCAGAGTTGATGACAGACCCGTAAATATAATCACCAAAAGGGACGTGCCGATGGCAGTCTGCGGTGTTACGTCATGGAAAAACGGAGTCATCGTGCTTAAATAGAGCATTGCGGGCACAATAATAATTCCTCCCCCAAGCCCGATCAGGCTGCCGACCGTTCCCGCGATAAATCCTAATATAATTAAAATAAGATAAGACATGTGTCTTGAAACCTCTTTTCTAGCTGAATAGGTCAAGCTGCTTCGGAGCAAGCCCGGTATATTGTATATCTAGCATTTCAAGCATCTCAAGGCCGTTGTCGGCGGCGTCTCCGCCTGAGTTATTATTGAAGAGCACGTACAGATTGCGCGACTGCTTTTTCAGCTCCTGAAGATTGTTTTTCCAATCTTTGAGCTCCTGTTTATTATAGCGGTATAAATATCTGACCTCACGCCAGTTTTGCCCGCCGTCAGGTTTGACCCAGCCCTGCTTGTTCCGTCCGTGAAAACGGACAAGCGTTTTTTCCTCATCCGTTGCTTTCAGGACGGTCGGAATGCTGCCCTCGCCGATTTGCGGCTCGTCACATATGGTGTGAATCCAGCCTTCCGACTTCATAAAGGAAAGCGTCTGCTCGTAAAATGGCGGGGAAAACCATGACCTGTTGCGGAATTCAAGCGCACACGGGATATCACCCATCTGCTGCCTGCACCATCTCAAATATGCGACGTTTTCTTTCTTGCAGTCAAACCACGGCGGGAATTGGAACAGCACCATGGCAAGCTTTCCATGCTCTATATACGGCGTCAATGACAGCTTAAACGCTTCAAACATCTCTTCCTTCGTTTCAAAAGGAATATCGCCGCGCTGATGGCCCGTCATCCCTTGATATGCTTTGATGATAAATTGAAAAGTTTCCGGCGTCTCTTTGACCCACCTCTCGTTATTGCGGGCGGGCTGTATCGCGTAAAAGCTCGCGTCCAGCTCAACGATGGGAAAATGAGAGGAATACGCCTGCAGTTTTTGCGGGCCCGCCGTTTTAGGCGGATAGATGCTGTCATGATCCCCCCAACCCGTCAGTCCGATATAAATCACATTCCTTCACCTCTCACTCTAGTTTATCACAGGTGTTTTTCTCTTTCCGTCTCCATGTTTTGTCTGAATGCACTTTTCAGATACCGGTATTGATGTTCATTGGTGTCCGAAAATGCTTCACTTCTGGTAGAAGGGATATGCTGATAGACGACCGGCTCCGAAAACTGTCCCCTCGTGAAATCATATATCTCCCCTTCTATTCGGTTATAAAAATGCCAGCTTGTGCCGGTTTTTGTTTTGAGAATGTCACCGCCGTAAACATCTTGGATGACTAAAGCCGTCACGCCGCACTGGCCTTTGGCCGGGCATTCTTCCGTCCATTTTGTACTGGACTGCCGCGACCAGGATGCCGTTAATATGTTCAAGATTTGATCATACAATGTGTTTTACTCCTTTTTATAAAAAGATACCACGTTGATGAAATTTTAAAAACAAGCAGGGCGGAAATCAAAAAAACCCGGCGGTAAAATCCGCCGGGCTTACGAAGGAACGACCAGCGTTCCGTCAATGCCTTCTTTTGCTTTCTTCCCGTCACTGTACACGCACCGGCCTTTGCTGTATGTAGCCGAAATGCGGGAGGGAAAGGTATGTCCTTCGTAAAGGCTTAGCTTATGCTTTGCAAACATCGATTCTCTTGTGACAGTGTACGGCTCCATGCTGACGAGCACAAAATCCGCATCACACCCCTCCTCAAGCCGCCCTTTTTTCTGAAGGCCGAATCGCCGCGCAGGTGCCGCTGCTGTCCATTCAGCGATGGTTTCAAACGGAATCTGATGCTCAAGCGCGAGTTCCAGCATCCCTAATAAAGTAAACTGCCCGCCGCTGATTCCGCCCCATGATAAAAACAGATTATCCTCCCGCTTCAAGGATGGACGGCAAGGGGAATGGTCAGAGGAAACCATGTCAATGTGCCCCGCAATGAGCGCCTCGATCAGCGCTTCCTGCGACTCCCGCGGCCGGAGCGGAGGCGCGCATTTTGCGACAGAGCCCTTTTCCCGTAAATCGTCATGGCTGAACAAGACATAATGCGGGCATGTTTCGACTGAAACATCGAGCCCTTCCTGTTTCGCCTCTCTGATCAGCCGAACCGCTTTCGCCGTGCTGATATGAACAAAATGCACCGGGCACCCTGTCACCCTCGCATACTGAATGGTGCGATATACCGCTTCAGCTTCAGCTTCCTCCGGGCGGGAGGCGGCGTACGCATCCGCATCCACCTTTCCTTCATTGGCCAAAACCATCTGCAAATAACTTGTGAGCGCGTCGCTTTCCGCGTGAAGAGCGAGGATTTTCCCTGTTGCCGCGATTTCCGCCATGCCTTTGAGCAATGTCCGTTCATCAACAGAGCGGAACTCATCTGTGCCTGATCTTGATAAAAATGCTTTAAATCCGATCGCTCCCGCTTCAGCCATCGGACGGATGTCCTCGATATGGCCGGGCACCAGGCCGCCCCATAGCGCAAAATCCACGGCTGATTTTTGTCTGCCGAGTTCAGCTTTTGCGTGTAGATGCTCTGCCGTTACGGTTGACGGGATGCAATTGAGCGGCATATCAAAATAGGTAGTGCAGCCGCCTGCCGCCATCATTTGAGAGCCTGTTTCAATCCCCTCCCAGTCCTCTCTGCCCGGTTCATTGAAATGAACATGGCAGTCTATCGCACCGGGAAACACGTACTTTCCGTCTGCTTGGATGATTTCTGCCCCGCTTGTTTCAATGACAGAACCCACCTCGGCAATGATACCGTTTTGAACTGCGATATCAACTTCCTTCACACCATCTGGCGTAACTGCCTTCGCACCTTTTATCACCATATCGTAAGCCATACCGATCCCCCCATGTCAGGTTGACGATTTTTCATGTCAGTTTATGTAACACAATCCATTCTATTTTCAACAGTTTACTGCTACTATAATCGTATTACATCAGCAAAACCGCTAGAATTCCTATTGAAAATTATTCATCTTAACCAATCTTTTTATAGAAAAGGAGAATACGCTATGAATATTTTTGATGTGATGAGAATACCGGCTTTTGCAAACGCCCATTTAATCGCTGGAAAAGCAGGAGGGGAAAGAGAGGTTCAGCATGTCAATATGATGGACGCACCGGATATTGCAGACTTCCTGCACAAGAATGAATTGCTCGTCACCACCGCGTATCACCTGAAGGATCACCCGGACCAGTTATCTGAATTGATTCGGCAAATGGCAAAACGCGGCTGCGCGGGTCTCGGCATTAAAACAAAGCGCTACTTGGAGGATATCCCGCAAGAAATCATCGAACTGGCCGATTCATACGCGTTTCCGATCATTGAGCTTCCGGAACACATCCGTCTCGGCGATATTGTGAATGCAACACTCAGCCGTATTCTCGATATGCGTTCCAGCGAGCTTCAGCAAGCCATTTACGCGCACAAAAAATTCACAAACCACATTATGAGCGGCAAAGGGCTGCAATCTCTCCTCAAAAAGGTCTCAGACCTGCTTCAGATACCCGTACTGCTTCTGGACCAGCATGCCAAAATGCTGTCTGCGTCCCATCAGATCTCAATTGAGACCGAAAAGCTAAAAAGAGTCCTGAACACCGTATCCGGGCCGTTTTTCACTTGTTTTTCTGCAATCTCCGATCAGAAAACATATTCCGTCCTTCCTATTTATAATCATGAAAAAAACTGCGGCTTCCTGCTGATACCGGACATGGTGCAGGCCGGCGACAAAGGATTGATTCTCACCATAGAGCAAGCGGCCAACGTAATATCCTTTGAACTGCTGAAGGAAAATGCGCTGAAGCAATTCAGCCGGCGTGCGCGCAATGAGTTTTTCAGCAATTTTATTGAGCGCACATTTTCTTCAGATGATGAAATCAAAAACCGGGCGAAGGAATTCAAGCTGTGCTGGGATCAAAAATACATGTGCATCGCCGGCAAACTCGACCGGAATAACGATTCGATCAGCTTCACAGAAAATCAGCTCGCCTCCGACGGTGTCTTCGACTTTCTTGAAGGTGAATTATCAGCCTTCCCATTTCCACCCCACCTTTTTATAAAAGGAAATGTCGGCATTATTCTGATAGAAGCGACAGACAGCTGGAATGAAATGCACGCCTCGGTGATCAGCTTTTTAGAGCAGTTCCAAACACAGGTCAGAGCTCAATTTAAGCGGACGGTGTCCTTTGGCATCAGCAATATATGCCAAAAGCTCATTGACGTGCCCGACGCATTCACAGAGGCTTCTGATGCTCTGCACTCTGGGCATTTGTCAAGAAGCACGGAGTTTATCCAGGTGTATCACGCGAAAGATGTGCCCGAGCTTCTCCGCCTGCTTCCGGTTGAGGATTTGAAGAAGTTTTACAGCTCCACGCTTCAAAGCCTCGCTGAAAAACAGCAGGAGGATCAAAGCCTGCTTCATACCCTGTCCGTCTATTTAGAAACACACTGCCAAATCTCCGAGACGGCAAAGCGTCTGTACGTTCATCGCAATACGGTCATCTACCGCCTTGAAAAATGTGAGGATCTGCTGGGCAAAAGCTTAAAAGATCCTGAAACGACGATGCGTTTGCGGCTGGCCTTACGGATGCAGCGGCTGATCAGCTAGCATCCGTCACATAATCTTACAAACTAAATCGTTTTTCGTCACTTCCAGCAATAATGCCTGTCTTTTTCAGCTACTGTACCCAATGACACCTAAAAATCAGCACGCTATCATGTTACTAAAGTTTACATACAAGGAGGGACTATGTTGAAACAAAGATCGTTTGCGGTGTTTTCTCTTGGCCTTCAGCATGTGCTGGCCATGTATGCAGGTGCGATTTTAGTGCCCCTGCTTGTCGGCAGGGCGCTGAATGTAACCTCTGAACAGCTGTCTTACCTGTTGGCGATTGACCTGTTAACGTGCGGCATCGCGACGCTTTTGCAGACCTTGCGCGGCGCACACATCGGGATCGGGCTTCCCGTCATGCTGGGCAGTTCCTTTGTGGCCGTCACCCCGATGATCGCAATCGGCGCCAATTACGGCATTCACGCGGTTTACGGTTCCATCATCACAGCCGGTGTGTTCATCTTTTTGTTTGCGCGTTTTTTCGGCAAGCTGACCGTGTTATTCCCTCCTGTCGTAACAGGAACCGTTGTGACCTTAATCGGCCTATCACTTGTTCCGGCAGGTGTGAAAAATATGGCCGGCGGCGAAAAAATAAACGGCAGCGCCAACCCCGAATACGGTTCGCTCGAAAACCTTCTTCTCTCTGTCGGCGTTCTTGTTCTGATCTTAGTCCTCAACCGCTTTCTCAAAGGGTTTGCCCGAACGCTGTCTGTTCTGATCGGAATCGCCGCCGGAACAACGGCAGCAGCGATCATGGGCAAAGTCAGCTTTTCTGCTGCTGCTGAAGCCCCGTTCTTCCAAATCCCGAAACCGTTTTATTTTGGAGCCCCTTCATTTGAAATCGGACCAATCTTAACGATGCTGATCGTCGGAATGGTCATTATCGTCGAATCAACTGGCGTTTTCTACGCAATCGGCAAGATATGCGGCAGATCTTTAACCGAAAAAGATCTTGTCAAAGGCTACCGGGCGGAGGGAATCGCCATTCTCATCGGCGGATTGTTCAACGCCTTTCCTTATAATACCTTTGCGCAAAACGCCGGCTTATTGCAGCTCACGAAAGTGAAAACAAGAAATATCGTTGTTACAGCAGGCTGTATCCTTGTCTGTCTCGGGCTGATACCGAAGATTGCCGCCCTTGCTTCCGCCGTTCCTGCTGCTGTACTTGGCGGCGCAACCGTTGTCATGTTCGGCATGGTGATTGCCTCAGGCGTTAAAATGCTCAGCACAGCGGATCTCAAAAACCAATACCACCTCTTGACCATCGCATGCTCAATCGCACTCGGCATCGGCGCCAGCACGGTCCCCGGGATTTTTGCTGAATTCCCCGCTCCAATCAGAATTCTGGTCAGTGACGGCACCATCACCGGCAGCCTGACCGCCATCTTTTTGAATTTATTTTTCAGCCTGCGCGGCAAAAAAGAAAAAACAACACAGAAAACTGAACTTCCGGCATTAGATCATACACTCGCATTAGAAAAAGAGGTGTGAAAAAGATGAAGAAACATCAAAATGCCTTTCAGCTGGCGATACTCGGACTTCAGCATATGCTTGCCATGTATGCGGGAGCGATTCTCGTTCCGCTGATCGTCGGAGCGGCGATCGGGCTGAATGCGGGGCAGCTGACATATTTAATCGCGATCGATTTGTTCATGTGCGGGGCAGCGACTCTTTTGCAGCTGTGGAAAAATCGGTTTTTCGGCATCGGCCTCCCCGTTGTGCTCGGATGTACGTTTACCGCGGTCGGCCCGATGATTTCCATCGGCAGCACATACGGTGTCTCAGCGATCTATGGCGCCATTATCGCCGCAGGGCTGATTGTCGTCATTGCCGCGGGCTTCTTCGGAAAGCTTGTCCGTTTTTTTCCGCCTGTCGTAACCGGCTCAGTCGTCATGATCATCGGTCTCAGCCTGATCCCGACGGCAATGAATAATCTGGCCGGAGGTGAAGGAAGCAAAGACTTCGGCTCATTGGACAATGTGCTCCTCGGGTTTGGCGTCACGGCTTTTATCTTATTGCTGTTTTATTTCTTTAAAGGCTTTATCCGCTCCATTTCGGTTTTGCTCGGCCTTATCGCAGGTACAGCGGCCGCATTCTTCATGGGAAAGGTCGATTTTTCTGATGTCATGGAGGCGTCCTGGCTTCATATTCCGTCTCTGTTTTATTTCGGCATGCCGACCTTTGAGCTGCCGGCTGTTGTGACGATGCTGCTCGTTGCGATTGTCAGTCTGGTCGAATCGACAGGTGTATACTTTGCGCTTGCCGATATCACAAACCGCAGGCTGTCGGAAAAGGATCTGGAAAAGGGCTACCGGGCGGAAGGCCTTGCGATCGTGCTTGGCGGCTTATTTAACGCGTTTCCCTACACAGCTTTCTCGCAAAATGTCGGTATTGTCCAGCTGTCGAAAATGAAAAGTGTCAATGTCATCGCCGTCACGGGAATGATGCTGATGGCAATCGGCCTGGTTCCAAAAGCAGCGGCACTGACAACAGTGATTCCAACCCCCGTTCTCGGCGGCGCGATGATCGTCATGTTCGGCATGGTCATTTCTTACGGGATCAAAATGCTTTCCAGCGTTGATCTCGACTCCCAAGGCAACCTGCTGATTATTGCCGCTTCCGTCAGCTTAGGGCTCGGCGCAACGACAGTTCCCGCGTTGTTTTCATCTCTTCCGGGAGCGGCTTCAGTCTTGGCAGGAAGCGGAATTGTGATCGGCAGTTTGACGGCCATTGCATTGCACGCTTTTTTTCATACCAAACAGCCGGATCACGCTGAAATAAAAACGTAAAGGAAGATGCCAATGTTCACTATCGATGACCTGAATCAAATGGAAAGACACACACTGACAGACACGCTGGGATCTATTTTCGAACACTCTTCATGGATTGCGGAGGAAGCTGCGGAATTACGCCCGTTTTCTTCCCTTTCTGACCTTCACCGCAAAATGGCCGGCATTGTAAAAGCCGCGGACCGCCAGACGCAGCTTGATTTAATCAACAAGCATCCCAGGCTCGGAACAAAGAACATAATGAGTGATGCCTCAGTAAGCGAACAGCGAAACGCAGGGCTCAGCAAACTTGAACAAGAGGAATACGAGGAGTTTCTCAAGCTGAATGAACACTATTATGAACGCTTCGGCTTTCCTTTTATTTTAGCGGTAAAGGGAAAAACGAAACAGGACATTCACCGGGCCCTGCTGGCAAGGCTTGAGAACGAACCGGAAACGGAATTCCAGCAGTCACTGGAAGAAATTTACCGCATCGCCCGCTTTCGTCTGGCTGACATCATCACTGAAAAAGGAGAGACGCAAATGAAAAGAACCATGTCTTACGGCAAAGGAAATGTATTTGCCTACCGAACGTTTTTAAAGCCGCTCACAGGAGTAAAGCAAATCCCAGAGTCATCTTTTTCAGGGAGAGACAATACCGTTGTCGGTGTTGATGTGACATGTGAAATTGGCGGTGATGCCTTCCTGCCGTCATTTATAGACGGGGATAACACTCTCGTTGTGGCTACAGACTCAATGAAAAACTTTATTCAGCGCCATTTCGCTTCCTATGAAGGGACAACAATTGAGGGATTCTTACACGATGTGGCTCACCGATTTTTAAATACGTATTCTCATATGGACACGATTACTCTGACAGGCGAAGAGATTCCGTTTGAAGCAATGCCCGCATATGAGGCGCAAGAGCTCCGCACAAGCCGGCTCGTTTTCAGAAGATCACGCAATGAACGGGCCCGGTCTGTGCTGAAAGCGGAACGCACAGGAGAGACTATAACGATTACAGAGCAGTACAGCGAAATGATGGATCTTCAGCTCGTCAAGGTGAGCGGCAACTCCTTCGTCGGCTTTATTCGCGACGAATATACGACTCTCCCCGAAGACGGCAACCGCCCGCTGTTTGTCCATCTAAACATCGGCTGGCATTATGAACACACAAATGACGCATACGCTTCTGATCCCGCCCGCTACGTCGCCGCTGAACAAGTCCGCGACTTGGCAAGCGCCGTATTTCACGAGCTTGAAACCCCTTCAATCCAAAATTTAATCTATCATATCGGCTGCAGAATTTTAACGAGATTCCCGCAGCTCACTGGTGTCAGCTTCCAATCTCAAAATCACACATGGGACACAGTCGTGGAAGAAATCCCAGGGTCCAAAGGAAAAGTCTACACTGAACCGCGCCCGCCATTCGGTTTCCAGCGCTTTACCGTGACAAGAGAAGACGCCGAGAAAGAAAAACAGAAAGCCGATGAAGCCTTAGGGAGCCTGAAGGCCTGATGGGAAAGCTGACGACCCATATCTTAGATTTAACCTGCGGCAAACCCGCGGCGAACGTAAAAATTGAATTGAAGCGGCTGGGCGGCGGAGGCTTTAGGAAAGAGGCATACACTAACGATGACGGCAGAGTCGATGCGCCGCTTCTCGCAGGTGAAGAGCTGGTGTCCGGAGAGTATGTGATGGAGTTTCATGCAGGGGACTATTTCGCGAGTAGAAACGTGAACACAGCCGCTCAGCCGTTTTTAACCATCGTCACCGTCCGGTTTCACATTGCAGATTCAGATGCGCATTATCATATCCCGCTTTTGCTGTCGCCGTTTGGTTATCAGGTGTATAGGGGAAGTTAATTAAAAGGAAGCCCGCCGGTGAGGCGGGCTTCTCCAAAGTATGTCTTACACTCTTTTCACTTGGCACATTCACAGCTACAAGGAAAGAGATGTATTCACTGCTGTTTGTGCATGAATGAAAGCCGTATCAAATAATGGCACTTCAGAATCCTCGGCTTTTACTAATAATCCAATTTCAGTACATCCGAGAATAATCCCTTCTGCACCTCGATCCACCAAATGATTGATAATCTTCTTATACATGGTTTTAGACGACTGTTTGATTTCGCCTAAACACAGCTCCTGATAAATAATATGATTGATTACTTCTCTTTCCTCATCAGCAGGCACAATGACATTGATATTGTGAGACTCAATACGTGATTTATAAAAATCTTGTTCCATCGTATACTTCGTTCCAAGTAAACCTACTGAACGAATACCTTGTCTTGTGATTTGATCGGCAGTTGCATCTGCAATATGTAAAATAGGGATGGTGATCATTTTCTGGATATAGCCAATCACTTTATGCATAGTATTTGTACATATGACGATAAAATCTGCACCGGCTTTTTCTAATGATCTCGCAGCCTCCCCCAAAGCTGCACCCGCCTTATCCCAAGCCCCTTCAGACTGATAGTGTTCAATCTCTTTAAAATCAACACTGTACAAAACGCATTTTGCAGAATGCAGCCCTCCTAGTTTCTTTTTTATCTCCTCATTGATTATTCGATAATATTCAGCCGAAGATTCCCAGCTCATTCCGCCAATAAGGCCGATCGTTTTCATATCACCACTCCTGAATTTTTTTCAGAATATAATCAATTATTCTAAAGTATTGATTAGTCTTATACAATTATTGATTTTCAGAAAATGGCCTGCGGGGAAAATATCACGAAGTTTTTTAGATACTAAAAGTCCGCTCTTAACAGCCGAACTCCCTTTTCCCTCTGTTGAGCTCTCTTCTAATCCTCCAAGCCGACCGCATAATTCCGCCATACCCGGTACACCGGCACAAATTCCCTGCCAGCCCTTCTTCTATGTCTTCATCTGTGGGATGCGGGTTTTCTTCGAACAATGCTTTAAGCGCAATGATCATTCCCGGCGTACAGTAGCCGCATTGGAAGCCGCCTTCTTCCAGGAAAGCGGTTTGGCACATGTCTAGCTCTTCTTTTTGAAGCCCCTCGATGGTTGTGATGGAATGGCCGTCTGCTTGATAGGCCATCGTCATGCACGCATTGGCAAGCTTCCCGTCAATTAAAATGGAGCATGCTCCGCAGCGGCCAATACCGCAGGACACCTTTGTCCCGGTCAGCTGAAATTCCTTTCTAAGCAAATCACTCAGACGTGCCGTGGGAATGGCTGAAATCTCCCGCTCCTGCCCATTTACGGTCATTTGGTACTGTCCCTTTTTTACAGGAAGTGATCCAGCTTCTTTTACGTCCATTGCTTCAGCCCCTTTCTGTCTATCGCTTCAAGCAGCTCTTCTCTTGAAATCGGCAGCTTGTTTATCCAGCAGCCGACCGCATCATGGACAGCCTTTACAATAGCGGGAGTGATAGCGATCGTTCCGATTTCGCCAACTCCCCTCGGGCCATATGCGTCTCCCTTCATCAGTTCTTCTATTGCGATCACCTTCATGTTAGGAACATCTTTGACGACAGGGATTAAATAGTGATCGAGATTTTCCGCGGCATAACGGCCGTCCGTCATTTTGGCCTCCTCCATCAGCGTATAGCCGAGAGCCATGGCGGCGCCGCCTTCAATTTGGCCCCGATAACCCTGCGGACTGACAATCGGCCCTGCCGCAATAGCATGCTCACAATCTATCACTTTGACATCACCTGTTAACAGATCTACCTCCACCTCAACAGCCGCCGCTCCAAATGAGTAAAGGAAATGGCCGCCGTCCACGGGATCAGGCGTTGTCGGAAAGTCAAATGCCGTTTCCTCTGCCAAAGGGCCTTTTTCAGCCAGCTCTTTATATGTCACCATAAGCTCCTCTGTGTTTTTATCACGCAAGCCTTTAGCGCCGGGAATAAGGTTTTCCGCTGAACAGCCGCTCCATTCTGCCGCCCGTTTTTTCAAGCGAGAAAGAAACGGCTTCTTCAAACGCTGAATTGCGTGCCATACCATGCTTGTGCCGCGGGATGCCGTGGAGGAGCCTGACTTCGGCACTTTTGCGGTATCTCCGATCACAATGGAAATATCCTCTGCGGCACAGCCAAGCTCCTCTGTGACGATATGTTCAATCGCTGCCAGAATGCCCTGTCCGCATTCTTCAAATCCGAACGAAGCTGTGATTTTGCCGTCACTTGAAAGGGACAAACGGCCTCCCGCCGCATCCATTCGGCCATAGCCCAGCCCGCCGCCGTGCATCGTTATTGCCGCTCCCGTGCCGCTCCGTATATACCCGGAGTTCCGGCGTTTTCTTGTCAAAATGGGAGATTCAGAAATGGCATTCAACACCTGTGTCGCTCCGTCAGTCGGTGCAATCCGATGCTCCAGCGGCCCTAAGTCATACGGTTTTCTGATATTTTTTCTTCTCAGCTCCAACGGGTCGATACCAAGCCTATCACTGAGACGGTCGAGATGGGTTTCAAGGGCAAATGTGATTTGATTGCCGCCAAAGCCCCGGAATTCTCCCGCCACCCCGTTGTTCGTAAACACAGATATCCCTTCCGTCCGGATATTCGGAATACGGTACGGCCCCGCGGCATGCTCGACAGAAAAATCAAGAACGGCGGGCCCAAGGGTGGCGTAAGCGCCTGTGTCCGCCACAATTTTCACATCATGAGCCAAAAGCTTTCCTGTTTGATCAGCTCCCGTTTTTATTGTCACCTTCATCGGATGGCGCTTAATGCCAGAATGTACAGATTCCTTTCTCGTCTGATGGATTTTGACAGGGCGTCCGCTTTTCAGGGCCAAAAGCGCGGCATACGGCTGGATATTCAGCTCATCCTTTCCTCCGAACGAGCCGCCCATCGGACTCGACACCACCCTGATCTTCTCTTCAGGAATGTCAAAAATACGAGCAAGCTGGAAACGGTCTTTATAGCCGTGCTGTGTTCCTGCATACATCGTAAAGCCCCCATCATCCTCCGGAACGGCTGTGCCTCCTTCCGTTTCCATATACGTATGCATCTGCCGGGGCAGCTCATAGGTTTCTTCAAGGACTGTGTCACACACCCGAAACCCTTCTTCCGCATCTCCGTGTGCAAAACATGCACGGTGCAGAATGTTGCCGTCCTCGTGCAGTCTAAGCGCGTCCGGAAGAAGCGCTTTTTCCGGTGAATCAATGACCTCCAGTTCTTTATATTCAACGTGAATCAGCTCCAGCGCCGCCTCCGCGATTTCCTCCGTTTCCGCAGCCACGGCGGCAATCGCATCCCCGACATACCGTACTCTGTCCTCGCATAAAACCGGCTGATCAGGGATGACTATGCCAAATCGGTTTAATCCGGGAACATCTTTATAAGTGACGACAGCCCGCACACCTTCCATTTCTTCAGCTTTCATGGTGCAAATCGACACAATCTCCGCATGAGGATAAGCGCTTCTTAACACCTTGCCATGCAGCATTCCGCGAAAGCTGAGATCGGTCATATATTTCAGTTCCCCTGTGACCTTTTCTCTTCCATCCGGCCTGACTCTTGACGGTTTGTTGATCATCATTTATTCCCCTCCCTCAGCCATCAGCTCTGACATAATGACGTTAGCAGCCGCTTTTTTTCTGTATGCCGCTGACATAAAAGCATCTGCGGAAAATGGCAGCTCATGGATAAGCGTTTCGTACAGCTCGTGCGGATCACACCCTGACGCCATCCGCTTCGCTTCACTTTCCAGTAATCTTTCAGGTGTAATATCGGCATGGCCGGCAGCGAGACGAATGCCGCCGTCTTTCAAAAAACGTCCGGCCACAACAGCAGCCGCTCCTGTAAAAGCCTGGCGCCTCCCAAGCTTGCGGTAAAACACACGCTCTCCCTCCGCACGCGGGATGATGACACGCGTGACGATAGCAGCTCCATCGTTTTCATTTGCGAGCCAATCGCCAAGCGGCAGTCTGATCAGCTCGTTTTGATACACGACAAGCTCCGCATCAAGCACGAGCAAGAGCGGAAGCAAATCGCCGATTTTACTCGCGATGTTTCCGCCAATTGTGGCCCGGCTGCGGACACCCGGTGCGGCGACGGCGGAAGCAGCGTCGCTGAAACAGCCAAGCGCACTTTTGATGAAAGGATGCTTTCTGCATTCATTCAGTGTCGTGAGCGCTCCGATCGACACGTGGGTGTCACTGACGCTGATCCCCCTCATCTCTTCAATTCCTTCCAGACTGACAAGGTGCTGTTTCGGAAGAATTCCCTTATCCCACTGAAGCTGAAGCAGTGTGCTGCCCGATGCGGCACACACATCCGGGGCAAACTGCTCTAGAAGCGAATAGGCTTCATCGAGCGCTGCCGGTTTCCATAATTGAATGTTCATCCTCGCTTTTGGCACTTGCCCGTTCATACCATCACCCTCCTCACCATCTCATATTCCTCCGGTGTATCAATATCGTTCAGCTCCGCGTCTTCCTTTGCCTCCAAAACGGCTCCTCTTCCAAGCTGCCCGTTTTTCAGAAGTCTGCGGGCCCCTTCATCTCCCTTTAGCTTCTTTATATAAGGAAAACACGCTGCTGAGAAATAGATTGGCGGGGCAGGAGCGCCTAAAGATGAAGACACGGCAAACGACTCAGGTGCCATTGCCACAAGGGCATTGAGATGATCAACGGAAAGCTGCGGCTGGTCGGCTAACAAAATGACAACGCCGTCCGCTCCCATGCTTTCCGCTTTTCTCACCCCGCTGCTGACTGAATGCCCTTGACCTTTTTCTGCGTCTCGACAAACATGCAGATTCCAGCGTTTTCGAAAAGGCGGAGCGTGATAGGGTGCTCCCATCCATTCAAGGGAAGCATGTTTTGTCCGCTCGACGATCAGCACGTGATCAAGGCCGGACAGAAGAGCCGTTTTCAAGGAAAGCGATCCGATGGTTTCTCCTTTTAGCGGCAAAGCCAGCTTGTTTCGGCCCATCCTTTCGCTTTTGCCGGCAGCGAGAAACACGCCGATCAGATAGGGGCTTCTCATACAACCGCCAGCCGTTTTCTTGTTTGAATGATTTCGGCAACAACGCTGACGGCAATTTCCTCGGGGCCTTCCGCACCGATTGACAGCCCGACCGGACTGTAAAAGTGAGCCGGCGGCTGTTTACCGTTCAGCAGCCGCTTCGTGCGATTCGCCGAACCCAACAAACCGATATAATGAAGGTGTTGAGAAAATAAAAAGTCGATGATCGCTTGATCGTGCTGAAAATGGTGGGTTGCCACAACGGCTGCATCCTGCGGTAAAAACTGAAATTCACTGAGCATTTGTTCCGGAAAAGCGGTGATCAGCCGATCCGCTTTTGGGAATAGAGAGGATGTGCAATAAGCGGGACGCCAATCTGTCACGATCACAGAAAATCCTGTATCAGCCGCCAAATTGGCAAGCGGCACAATATCCGGTCCCGCTCCGAACAGAATGAGGCGCGGCTTCGGTTCAATCCGCTGCATAAACAGGTTGGCAGATGGATCAAAATGAGGTAAATGAAGCGCAGAAACGGTACGTTGTATGTCTTCCAGAGGCGCGCCCGGCCAATTCCCGAAATGCCCGTTTTCCGTCAGAAATAAAGAACGGGAGGAGTCAATCTGCGTAACGGCTGTTACTGCTTTGCCTGCATGAAGGCAGTCTCTCACTCTTTCATAGTGCCGTCTTTTTTCCTGAGTGATTGCTTCCGCATGAATATGAATCATGCCGTTGCACCCTGCTCCCATGCCCCAAGAAAGATCGTCCTCCGCCCGCATATCATAAGAAATCAGCGCTGACGTCAGCTGATCACCCAGCTCACTGATTCTGTGGAATAAATCTTCTTCTACACATCCGCCGCTCAGCAGGCCGACCCTTTCCCCATTTTTCTTAAAGAGCATAGAGGCGCCTGCTTTTCGATATGCGGAACCTTCTACTTGAACAATTGTCGCCAGCACAGCCTCTTCCTGATCTTCCAGGAGCGCATCTACCATCATGTGCAAATTTGCCAATGCTGTATCCCCCTCTCTCAAATTGTTGTGAGAATCAACAAGTTCAGCGTGATTTTATAGGTAACTTGTATAAAGAATAGATGATGGAAGAAAAAATGACTCATGCTTCGTCAGAAAATACAACACGGAGAAAGAAGATTTGTAAAAAGAGTCAAACGGAGAAAAACGGATTGGAGAAATAGCACATCATATGACTAAAAAAGCTTGCGGAGATTCCGCAAGCTTTTCTTTATACCGCCGCCTGACGGCCGGCGTTTTCATACACGTCAAGCGCCGCTTGGAGTGCTTTTCCCGCTTCGATCGCTGCACCATGCCTGAGCAGCACAGCCTCCAGCCCGGCAAGGACGAACAGCACGTTTTCTTTTCTGCAGCTGTAGCCCATCGTGCCGATTCTCCAGATCTTCCCCGCCAGCGGACCGAATGAGCTGGCGATTTCGATGCCGAATTGCGCCAGCAGCATGCGGCGGACAGACTCGCCGTCAATGCCGTCCGGAATTTCTACACAGGTGACAACAGGCATTTTGCAGCTGTCATCTCCAAACGGATTCAGCCCCATGGCCTGAATCCCTGCCGCTAATGCGTTCTCATGGCGGCGATGGCGCTCAAAGCGGGCTTCCAGACCTTCTTCAAGGACCAGCCTGACACCTTCACGCAAGGCATACAGCATCGTCGTCGCTTCTGTATGATGATTGAGCCGTCTTTCGCTCCAATAATCCTCAAGCTGGCTCAAATCAAAATAATTGCTTGTGATCGGCCGGTTTCCCGAAAGTGCTGCCCTATCCGCTTGTGTCGCAATCCCGCGCTCCACCTTTTTACGAGCCGCAATCACATCCGCCACCCGCTCATTATATGTAATCGGCGCCATTCCCGACGGAACAGACAAGCATTTTTGCGTGCCGCCGATGGCCGCGTCAATCTTCCATTCATCCACCTTTACCTCGCAGCCGCCGATCGTCGCGACTGCGTCGACAACAAACAATGCATTGTGTGCGCGGCAGGCTTCGCCGATTGCTTTCAGCGGGTGAATCCGCCCTGTCGAAGTTTCGCCGTGCACCATCGCCACGATTTTCGGCTTCACTTTTGTCATTTCCCGTATGATGTCCTCCGGGTCAAAAACCGTTCCCCATTCACACTCAAGCGTATGGACATTCGCCCCGTACCGCTCGGCAATTTCAGTCAGCAAATAACCAAAGCGCCCGTAAATGGGGACGAGCACATCATCTTCAGGTTCAATGATACTCGCCAGCACCGCTTCGATTCCCGCTCGAGAAGTGCCGTCAATCGGGTATGCCCAGCGGTTTTTTGTTTGAAACAGCTCCCGAAGCATTTCCATCGTTTCATTCATGATATCCGTAAACGCCGGATCAAATTGTCCGACAACAGGGGTGCTCATCACTCTTAATACACGCGGATCAACCTCAACAGGGCCCGGCGTCATAATCGTTCTTAACGGCGTGCATAATTCTTTTCTGCCTGACACAGCCATTCCTCCTTTATCAGTAAGCCAGTTTGTATAATAAATCAGTCAGTACGCGGACGCCGATCTCAAGCTGTCTGGCTGAGGTATATTCCTTCGGTGAGTGGCTGATGCCGCTTCGGCTAGGCACAAACAGCATACAAGCAGGATGGCGCCGTCCGATCATTTGCGCGTCATGCCCTGCTCCGCTCACCATTTCCTCACAGCTGATGCCGTTTTCTGCCGCCGTTTCAAAAGCCGCATCCTTCAGCCTTTTGTCCATCGGCACAGGTTCTATCCGCATATATTCATCAATCACGGCGTGAATTCCTTTTTGATGGCAAATTCGGTTGATCAAAACAGCCATATCTTCATGAAATTGCTTCAGCACGCGCTGATTTTGATGGCGTATATCGATTGAAAACTGCACGCGCCCCGGGATGACATTGGCTACATTGGGTTCGGCCGTTATTTTGCCGCATGTCAGACGGAGCTCGTCCGGCTGCTCTTCCGCGCGCAGCAGCAGTTCATGAATGATGCGGCTGCCGGCTGCGAGCGGGTCCTTGCGCCATTTCATGGAGGTGGTTCCTGCGTGATTGCATTCTCCTTCGAGCGTGACGAGATATCGTCTCTGCCCCGCAATACTTGTCACGATGCCGAGATCCCGGCCTGACATTTCCAATGTCTGCCCCTGTTCAATATGCAGCTCAACAAATGCGCTGATATCTGTCCTATAGGCTGACTGAAACACACCTTTGCCAAAACCGCTCTCATGCATCGCTGTTTGGAGGGAGACTCCCGACTCGTCTCTTGGCTCTTTTGCATCTTGTTCTGAAAAAACACCCGTCATAATCCCCGACCCCCAATAGGTCATTGGAAAACGGCTGCCTTCCTCCTCACATAAGGAGACCGCCTCGAGCGTTTTTTTCGGCGCTCCGTATGTTTCCTTGAGCTGCTTTAACGCAAGCATTGCCGCCAGAACGCCATAGGCGCCGTCATACTTTCCCCCATTGATGACAGTATCAATGTGCGAACCGGTTACAATCACTTCATCCGGAGACTGGGTGCCCGTAAGCCTGCCGAAAACATTGCCGACGTCATCGAATCTTGTTTCAAGCCCGAATGAAGACATTTCCGTCTTCACTGCAAGCTGTGCGTCCATCCACTCTTTTGTGTACAAAAGCCTCGTTACACCGCCGTCTGCTGATGCGCCGTATTGGGCGAGCCATTCAATATAATCTGTGATGCTGTTTTTGACTGAAAGCTTCTGCTTCTCCATGTACTCCCCCCTCTGGCCGTTATGGTGACTTCATTATAGAAGGAGGAACACGACAGTTCATTGACAGATTAACCAAAAAAACGTTTATTTTTTGGTCACAGTATCTCATGTAAAGCCCACAGAAAACACAGTAATCAGCCGCAATGAATGAAGGAACCAGCGAGAGGAAAAAAGGAGGACAAAAAACCTTTCATATGAACAAGCCAAGCTTACAGGAGAAGCGCTGCGGAGATCGCGGGACGGATGAAAACAGAAATGCCGGCAGCTTGCCTCCCAACTGAAGCAAAAACCGGTTCTCAGGATATCCCCCAAAGGAACCAATTTACAATTTTAATGAAAAATATATAAAATGACACTTCTATCCTTTATATCAATTTTAGATAATAGATATGAGTTGATAAAAGGAGGGCAAGCGATGACAAAAAAAGCATGGTTTCTGCCGTTCGTCTGTGTATTACTGATTTCCGGATGGTTTGCGCCGGCAGCTTCAGCAAGCGCGCAAACCGCATTAAGCCTGAATGACCGATTGGCGTCTTCCATCTCAGGGACAGGGGGCCTTCTCACATTAGCCGCTCCCGCTGCACCTTATACTGACATTGACACCTATTATGAAGGGGCTGACGGAAAAACAGGGAACTCGCTAAAAAGCGCCCTGCACCGCATCATCAGCGGACACACGATGCTGTCCTACAGCGAAGTGTGGAACGCACTGAAAGAAACCGATGAAGATCCGGCAAATCCGAATAACGTCATCCTGCTCTATACGAATGAATCACGGTCCAAAAACTTGAACGGTGGCAATGTCGGCGATTGGAACCGCGAGCACGTCTGGGCGAAATCCCATGGCAATTTTGGTACGGGCAAAGGACCCGGAACTGATATTCACCATTTGCGCCCGGCTGATGTCCAAGTTAACAGCGCCAGAGGAAATATGGATTTTGACAATGGCGGCACTGAATATAAGAAGGCACCCGGAAATTATTATGATGGCGATTCATGGGAACCCCGCGATGATGTAAAAGGCGATATTGCCCGCATGCTGTTTTACATGGCTGTCCGTTACGAAGGTGATGACGGCTATCCTGACCTTGAGCTTAATAATAAGACAGGCAACGGCTCGGCTCCTTATATCGGCAAACAATCTGTCCTGCTCGACTGGAATAAACAGGACCCGGTTGACGGCCGTGAGCGAAAAAGAAATGAAATCATTTATGAGAAATACCAGCACAACCGCAATCCATTTATCGACCACCCTGAATGGGCCGGCGACATCTGGCCGTAAGAAAAAGGTGCTCCTTGTGAGGAGCACCTTTAGATAACTTTGGTAAACATATTCTGAGCAAAAGGGATACTCATTTAAGATAATTATACACACACAATACAAAATCATTCTTAGGAGGAGCTTTTAAAATACAAGACAAACAAAAAATAGACTAATTAGAAATTAAAATAACCGGTAGTTTTTAAGATTAATATCTTTCGAATATGAGCTTATTCGTAGGATACCAAAGAAAGTACGAAGTACCGGATTTATTGTGCAAAAGAGCTCTTACCTATTCCTTTAGAAGGACTGGCCCCTACCGCTTGGATAGGTGTAACGAACGAATGAGATGCATTTGACAAGTTTTAGACATGGGAGCGAAAAGCTACAAGGGTTGCGTAGAGAATACGTACGATACATGGAAACTATTGGAGTTATTACTACCTTAAAATTCTTGTACTGTGGATAAACGCTTGGCATCCAGCTTCAGCGCCTAGCCCCTCGAGGTCATAAGCGACTCATGAATTGAAGGTAAAGAGCACCTTCTATTCATGAGCGTCTTATTTGCCCGAGGCTGATCAAGGCGCTTGCGCTTTTGTTCTTTCCTTTATATTTAAAATTATAGAAAATATCTTAGTAAACTAATAGTTATCATTCCTGCCACTACAGCACCTAGCAAACTCTTAGTTAATAAAACAACTAAAAAAGTTGGTATGATTCCTAATAACTCATGACTATTTGAGAGAGGTGAAAAATTATCATCTTCAAAAAGAAGTTCTTGACCCAACAAAGCAGTCATAACAGTAACCGGTACAAAACTTAGCCAACTCAAAAACCATTTAGGCAACTCTATTTTACTTAAAAAAAGGAGTGGGATTACTCTAGGTAATAATGTAACAATACCTGTACCTAAAACAATGAGTAAAATATCTAATCTCAATTCCATTTCTTAATCACCATCCCGACTGTTGAAGCAATAATAGTTGTCACCATGACGGCCCACATACCTGGCATTAAATAATTAACAGCGATCAAACAAAAAATTGTAAAGATAGCTATTGATATTTCGAGAGCTTTATTGGTCTTACTCAAAATCTGTAGAACCAATAGGCCAGCGAACATCGCAGGTAAAGCAAAGTCCATCCCTATAGACTCTGTATCTGTTACTAAACCTCCAAAAATACCTCCTAGGACATTAGCAAGTAACCAATTGATATATGCTGTTATATTTAATCCGAGTAGCCAAGAAAAACTCGCTTCCTTCCTATTTTCTAGATGATTGGATGCAACACCAAATGTTTCGTCCGTAATTTGCGAACCAATAACAAAGTTTTTCCAAGCGGAAAATTTACGACAATAAGGAGCTAAAGAAGCACTAAATAGCAAATGTCGTAGATTTACTAAAAAGATTGAAAAGAGAATGGAAGTAATTGCACTTCCAGCCAAAATCATTCCAGCTGTTACAAATTGTCCTGAACCTGCATAAAGGAATAGGGATAACAATGCAATTTCTAGAACACTTAGACCAGCTGTCTTTGCAACTACCCCTGCTGCAAAACCAATACTGAGATAACCAAACACAGTCGGCAAGCAAGCTTTCACACCATCCATAAAAGTTTCTTGGCTTTGTGCTGAACGTTTAAGTTGAAGAGCACTGTCTGACATACGAATTCCACCTTTTTATAATTTTCAAAATAAGTTATATTGTATGGTATGACCCTAATATAAACCAATAATTAGAATAACAGTCAACATAACACTATAACACCTTGATGGTTTTACGGAGGGATTAAATTTGAAAATTGAATTGAACAGATATAGTAGAATATCCCTTGTCCAACAAATATACGAAAATCTATCCGACAGAATACGGTCAGGGATATTAAATGAGGAGGAGTGTCTGCCTTCAATTAGGGAAATGTCCAAAAATTTAGAGGTGAGTTTTCTTACAGTTGTGAAAGCTTATGATCTACTTGAACAAAATAACCTTGTCAAAAGAGTACAAGGAAAAGGAACTTTTGTTAAATCGCATTCCATAAAGTGTGAAAAATCAAAAAACACGGGGAGATCATACAAGTGGCAACTTTCAATACAAGATTATCTTCCAAGAACACATTTTGATACACATTACAATTCGTCAGATCATAGTTTACAATTTTCATTAGCAGCTATTGCTCCCTCTCTCTTGCCAAATAGATATCTAGAAAACGAGATTCATATAATGTTAGAAAAAAATCCTCTTATCTTATCAGAATATGGACCAATTCAGGGAGACTTAGATTTAAGAATAGCTATGAAACGAACTTTAAAGAAACAAAAAATTAATGTTAGCGAAAAGGATATTTTAGTTACAAACGGTACACAACAGGGAATAGACTTAGTAGCAAGGACATTTATTGGTCCAGGAGATGTAGTTATAGCAGAAGCGCCTACTTATCCAGCAGCATTAGACATATTCCGTTCGCGAGGAGCCTCAATTTTACCCGTTCCAATAGATAAAAATGGAATAAGAACAGACATATTAATTAAACTATGTGAAACAAAAAATCCTAAATTAATATATACAATCCCTAATTTCCAAAATCCCACAGGAATAGTTCTTAGTGACGATAGAAGAGAACAACTGTTAACAATTGCTCAAGAATTTAAAATAATAATTATTGAAGATGATCCTTGGAGTGAAATTTATTACAATGAAAAACCGCCAAATCCAATTAAAAGTTTGGATACTAAGGGGAATGTTATATATTTAAAAGGATTAAGTAAAACACTAATTCCTGGTTGTAGAATAGGATTACTAACTGCAGATGGGACTATTTTTAATCGTTTGGTATCATCAAAAATGAATGCTGACCTTGGAAGTCCTTTATTAACACAAAAAGCTTTATATCCACTCTTTCAATCTAAAAGAATGGAAGATCATATAAAAAAATTAAGAACTGCATTAAAAATAAGAAGAGATTTAGTAATTAAGTTGTTAAAGAAACATATGCCTGAAGGTGTTGAGTGGATAGAACCAAAAGGAGGATTAAATATTTGGATATCTATTCCTGAAAAGTGGGATACCAAACAGTTATTATTAGAATGTCAAAAGAAAAACCTATCTTTCCTACCAGGTTTTGTATGTTTTTCTGGTGAACCAGAAACAAATCATTTAAGATTAAGCTTTTCATATCTAAACGATAATGTTTTAGAGACAGGAATTATAGAATTATGTAGAATCTTAAAAGAATTTTTATCAGTTACTCCTCCAGAGAATAGTCGGCTAATATTATAAAATAGATATTTTAGTAACCTATTATCAAAAAAGAGCGAATATTAAAAATGTTCACTCAGGCTGTCGAGAAAATCTCGACGGCCTTTATTTTTCCTTAAAATATCCATTCTCCTGCAATAAAATAAAAGAAAGACTAAAAAGGACGGTGTCTTTCTCATGTTCCACACAAGAAACTCTTCTCAAAACACAGCCGAATTTGTTCTGCTTGACCAACTCGTCGAAGAAGATCATCTGCTTCGTAAAATAGACTTCTCTTTCATCATTGAAAAGGTGAAACCTTACTACAGCGAAAACAAAGGCCGCCCCTCACTTGATCCGCTGATTTTATTCAAAATGATGTTTATCGGATACCTCTACGGTACCCGTTCAGAAAGACAGCTTGAAAAAAAATTTACTACAATATGGCGTACAGATGGTTTTTGGGACTGAATATCAATGACCCAGTTCCGCACCACTCCACCATCAGCTGGCACAGACGAACACGCTTTAAAGATACAACTATTTTCCAAGACATCTTTGATGAGATCGTTCGCCAGGCCATCAATTATGACATGGTGGGCGGACGTGTACTTTTCACCGATTCAACTCAACTGAAAGCCAATGCCAACAAGCACAAATACACAAGAAAAACAATTGAACAGGATACACAAAACTATATCAAAGATTTAAATGAAGCCATCCAAGAAGATCGGGAGGAACACGGAAAAAAGCCATTACCCGCCAAAGAGGAGGTGAAAGCTGAAAAAGAGATCCGCCACAGTACCACTGATCCTGAAAGTGGATATATGTACTGTGAAAACAAACCGGAGGGTTTCTTTTATTTAGATCACCGCACAACGGATATGAAATACAACATTATCACCGATGCCTATGTCACACCCGGAAATCTCCATGATTCTGTGCCCTATCTTGACCGATTGGATCTTCAAATCGCACATTTGGTTTTCAAGTAGAAGCCGTCACTCTTGATTTGGGATATTTAACGACCCCGCATCTGTAAAGGATTAGCTGACCGCCATATTTTTGGCGTTATTGCCCATAGACGATATCACCCTACTAGAGGCTTGTTTCCAAAATGGAAGTTTCATTATGACAGTGAAAAAGACAGTTATATTTTCCAGAACCAGCAAAAACTTACATACTCAACAACTGACCGAAAAGGCTAACGGTCATATAAATCAAATCCTGAAACCTGTTCCGCATGCCCTTTACTTGCGCAATGCACAAGATCAAAAAACCGCCAGAAGGTCATCACCCGGCATGTATGGGAAGATCATAAAGAAAAGGTCAAACAAAATCGCTTGTCTGTTTCAGGAAAAACCCTCTATAAAAAAAGAAAAGAAAAAATAGAGCGAGGCTTTGCAGATTCAAAACAGCTGCATGGGCTTCGCTATTGCAGGTTGAGGGGAAAACGAAATGTGAGTGAACAAGTTATCCTCACAGCCGTATGCCAGAACATGAAGAAGATTGCCACATACCTAGCCAAGCAGGGCTAGGCATGTGGGAGGGAGCGCTTTTTCTGCATCTGAAACCTGATGAATATCTAAAGAAACTGTATAAAACAAAAAAGCTTGTAGAAAAAACATCGTTTTCTCTACAAGCTGAGTGAACATTAAAAATATTCACTCTTTTTATATGGGGTGGCGGCAAACTTCTACCCTGAGGAACACAAGTTTATAAAAGGTTAGGCGACATTTGCTGAGTCTGCAATTCAAGATAAGTTAGGGGGAGAAGCAAAATCCTATAAATAGGAAATTTTCATAAAGGATACTGGCGTCCAATTCTTCACAAAACCTTATGTTCCGCTAATTAGCGAAACTAGGGTTAAAGAGCATAACTCTACTAAAAAATTCAATCATATAAAAAAATTTAAAAACAGTCAAGGAAGAGCAATAACACTACTTATAACACTAGGGAATTTAGAATAACACTTGTATTCGATTGTTATTTACAAATTTAGTCATATCTCGATAAACTGACACATGAAACACCCAGAAAAACAAGTAATAACGAAAAAAATATCAGAATGGGAGGATTGAAGTTTTATTGCATATGTTCCATGGAGCATTTACAAACAAAATCAAGAGGGAGAACTAACTTTCATATGGGTAAACTTTACACATTATCTATCGAGAAAGAAATGTTAGAAAAATTCAAGGACATTCACTTAACAGGAATTATCGTTAAAAACTTGAAGGTGAAAAGTATAAATCCTAATTTTTTTGAACCTTATATTTCCGGCTTAAATGAACTCTATAAACAACAGGATGTAACTGAAAATGAAGAAGTGAAAAAATGGAGAAATATATACAAAAAAATGGGACTAAAGCCAAGTAAATACCATTGTTCTTTTGAAAGTATTCTTCGAAGATATTTAAAAGGCTTTAATTTTCTGGGCATTAATAATGTTGTAGATTCCTATAACTCTGTGAGTCTATTACATCAAAAATGTATTGGTGGTTATGATCTAGACAAGATTCAAAATAAAATCACTCTCCGTTTTGCGAAGGAAGGTGAAACTTGCTTACCAATTGGAGCAAGCGAACCAATTTCTCTTTCTAAGAACTCTGTTGTATATGCGGATGAAGAAAAAGTGTTGTGTTCCTATTGGAACTATAGAG
Organism: Bacillus siamensis KCTC 13613; assembly: GCF_000262045.1. Taxonomy (GTDB): domain Bacteria; phylum Bacillota; class Bacilli; order Bacillales; family Bacillaceae; genus Bacillus; species Bacillus siamensis. The sequence continues at coordinate 795,515 of NZ_AJVF01000039.1, read as the reverse complement.
ATTCTGAGTATACAAAAATTACTGAAAATACAAAAAACTCTATATTCTTTATAGATGAAATTGACGCAACACCTACAAAAGGGAAAAATGCGATCAAGGACTTAGCAAATCTACTAAAAGATACATGTGATGCTCAAATTATATATCAATTTGAACTAAGTAACGAGTATCCCACTAATTATTTCGAAGTTTAAATAAATTATTATTCGTAAGGGAGAGTTATTAATGGAAAATAAAAATAGAGGTTTTCAAACTAGTTGTATTCACTCTGGAGAAGAATGGAACAAGAGTGGTCATTTGAGTCCCCCAATATGTCAATCTACAGCGTTTGAATTTCCCAACACTGAGGAAGGTGCACGTAGAGCAGCAGATATACATGCGGATGAGTTTTACGGAAGATGGGGTAGTAGAAATGAAAGGGAGTTTGAAGCGATTATAGCTGCATTAGAAGGAGCAGAAGATGCCGTATCTACTTCTTCAGGATTAGCAGCAATATCGATGGTATTCCATGCTTTACTGCAACCAGGAGACCATTGTGTTGCTGTACATAATTGTTATTCCGAGTCGAAAATATTAATCGAAGAATTATGCAAACAACATTCTGTTGAACTTACAATGATTAGTTCAGAGGATATTGAAAACTATAGGAATGCCATTAACCCAAATACAAAACTTGTATATGCAGAAACACCAGCAAATCCAACTATCACTCTTGTAGACATTCAAGAAGTGTCTAGGATTACAAAAGAACAGAGTGACGCAATCTTTGTAGTGGATTCCACTTTTGCAACACCATACAATCAACAACCTTTAAAGCTCGGAGCTGATATTGTACTACACTCGGCAACGAAGTATATTGGCGGTCACTCTGATGTTGTAGCTGGAGTTTGTGCAGGAAACAAAGACTTAATGAGTAAAGTGAGAAAAGCATTTTCGTTCCATGGTCCGAAATTAGATCCTTTTGCAGCATGGCTTTTATGCCGCGGTGTGAGAACTTTAGGATTGCGAGTTCAAAAACATAACGAAAATGCTTTGAAAATAGCTACATTCCTCGAAAATCACCCTATGGTAAATAAGGTATATTATCCATTCCTTAAAAGTCACAAACAACATGATGTAGCCGCTCGTCAAATGACTGGTGGGGGAGGAATGGTTTGCTTCGAGGTAAAAGGTGGAATGAACTCGGGTCTTTCACTTATATCTAACGTGAAACTTAATAAGATGGCTGTTAGTCTTGGTGGTTATTCAAGCACCATTACACACCCTGCTTCTATGACTCACAATTTATTACCTCGTGAGGAAAGAGAAAAAGGTGGAATTACAGATGGAATGCTTAGACTTTCAGTTGGAATTGAGGAAGTTGAAGATATCCAAGCTGATTTAGAAAATGCATTAAATCAAGCAAATTTAGTAACAAATTAATATAAATAATAGGGTGCCATTCGGCTCCCTATTCTAATTAATAACGGAGGAAAAGTCATGTCTTCAGTGAACTCTATCTTTTCACAAGAAACTAGAAAAAAATTAACCAAACTTTACAAGAAAAATAACTGGTATAACTTCTTATGTATCTTCTTTAATTGGGGCGTGATAAGCAGTTCGATTTATTTATCTATGAAAACCCCAAATATTTGGATATACCTATTAAGTATTACCTTGATTGGAAGTAGAATGAGAGGTTTTGACAATCTCATGCATGAAGCAAGTCATAAAATGTTATTTAAGAATAAGCACTTAAATAAATGGGTTACTTGCTTTTTTATAGCCTTTCCTATATTCACTTCTTTTACAACGTACTGTAAGTCACATGTGCTACATCACCGTTTCTTATGGGATCCTCAGAAAGACCCAGATACCAAACGATATGAGTTAATGGGGTTAGATAAACCACAGAAAAAAATGAGCACATTCTTAATTAATCATATTATTAAACCATTAACATTATTACATGTACCTAAGTATATATTTGGAACATTAAAAGTTAATCTTTTCTCAAAAGAAGAGCCATTGAGCGAACGTATCGCACGCCTCGGTTTTTGGGCAACTATTTTAGTAGTTATTGCTGTATTTAATCTATGGTTAGAGTTATTGTTATTTTGGTTTGTACCATTATTAACAACATTTCAAATCATTAGATATTGGGCGGAAATGGCAGAGCACTCAGGTTTAAAAACTGATCATCCCCTCTATTCAAGTAGAAACACACTTGGTAATCCTATCGAAAGATTTATCTTGCATCCACATCATGATAATTACCATCTTGTTCATCACTTATTTCCTGGTATACCGCACTACAATTTAAAAAAGGCACATATTATATTAATGGAAAATCAAGAATATAGAGAGGCGCATCATTGTATGGGCTTCTTTAAGTCCTTCTTACCTGGATTTTCATCGGTTATAGAGGACATATGCGGTAAATTTATATTTTTGCGAGATAAATAATACTACTTTATTGAAATAATGAATGCCACAAGTTAATTACAGAATACTTGTGGCATTCATTTTATATAAATTGTTATTAGCAAAAGAGCTATAATAAAATATTAGGAGATGTAGATATGAAGGTAGTCAAATTTGGTGGTTCCTCGTTAGCAACAATCAAAAAAGTGTTTAATATAGTTGTGTCAGATCCAAACCGAAAAATAAATGTAACGGCAAGTGAAAGACTTAAAATCAGCAGGGCAGCTGTGATTACGTGATAATTAATTCGCTGAAAAGGACGGCCGCTATACCACGTTCTTTATTGAGTATTTCTTCTCTTAAAACTCCTCATACTCCGCGCGGGATCTTAACCGTTATGGGTACGTCCGGGCGGGTAAGCGAATGATGATCTTCATATCGTTTTCTTCAAGGAGAAATCAAAAACAGAGATATTTACAGGCTGGCTGTCTAGCGGTGCTGATTTTGGAATCGGGACAGCACCGGGCTAGATATGCCAGCGTAAGATCACTTAGAAATTGTTTTATGATGCTTTCCTGCAATTTGCTCAAGCTGAAGATGCCTTTTCAGGAGCACCTTTCCTAATACACAGCCTCTTCCGTCTCCGCATCGAAAAAGACGGCGTGATCCATTTTCACTGCCAGCTGAATCGAATCGCCTGCGGCAATTCGCGTGTTCCCATCCAGGCGCACCGTCAGCCGCTCGTCTCCGCTTGTGACATGGACAATCAGCTCTGATCCCAGATTTTCATTCACTTCCACCTTCGCTTTACACACTGAATCAAACAGCTGTTCATTCCCTGTCATGTGTGTGATATGCTCCGGCCGGATGCCGGCAATCATCTGTTCTCCGGCGTAACCCTTTTGTCTAAGCCGCTTCGCTTTTTCTTCAGGAATGTGAAGCCGGATCGAAGGATTTGTGAAAAACAGCTCGCCATGCTGCTCTTCTATGACGCCTTTCAAAAAGTTCATTCCGGGAGAGCCGATGAAACCTGCGACAAACAGATTTGCCGGATAATGATAAATGTCATGAGGTTTCGCCACCTGCTGGATTTCTCCTTCATTCATCACGACAATCCGATCGCCCATTGTCATCGCTTCGGTCTGGTCATGTGTGACATAAATGATGGTAGCCTCTAAACGCTGGTGCAGCTTGCTGATTTCTGTACGCATCGTCACTCTCAGCTTCGCATCCAAATTGGAAAGCGGCTCGTCCATTAAAAAGACCTTCGGCTCCCTCACAATCGATCTGCCCAGCGCCACCCTTTGCCGCTGCCCGCCGGAGAGCGCCTTCGGTTTTCTCTTCAGCAAATGCTCAATCTCTAAAATTTGAGCTGCCGCATGAACCCGCTCGGTGATTTCCTGTTTGGACATCTTTCTGAGCTTTAATCCGAACGCCATATTATCAAAAACCGTCATATGCGGATAAAGCGCATAGTTTTGAAATACCATCGCGATATCACGTTCTTTCGGAGGGAGATCATTGACCCGCTCCCCATCAATGAGAAGGTTTCCTTCAGAGATTCTTTCCAGTCCCGCCACCATCCGCAGCGTGGTCGATTTTCCGCATCCTGACGGCCCCACCAGCACCAAAAGCTCCTTATCCTTTACATTTAAATCAAAGTCCTTCACCGTTAATTGTGAGTGATATGATTTTTTGACATGTTCAAATGTTAATGAAGCCATCAGACATTCCCCCTATCTTTTCATCTGTTATTTCGTCACTGGAAACAACGCGGTCTTTCTGTTATTTTTAAAATAATCAATTCCTATTTTTGCTATATTCCTAAAATAACAAATGCGAATTTGTATTATAACGTCATATTACATTATAATATGAATAACAGGTTAAAAGGAGGCTACCTTTTGTTAAACAATGGAAGTTCTACACCTTTATACATTCAGCTAAAACAAATCATCACTGATGATATCAAAAAGGGCGTGTATTCTCCCGCCGCCAAGCTGCCTACTGAAAACGAGCTTTGCAGCAAGTATAATGTCAGCCGCATTACCGTCAGGAAAGCCATTCTTGATTTAGTCGAAGAAGGCTATCTGATCCGGCAGCAGGGAAAAGGAACGTTCGTTAAAAGCCCTAAATTAAAACGGGAGCTGATTGCAGTAAACGGCTACTCGGAATTCATGGAATCAACCGGAAAAAAACCGAAGCACCATGTGCTGTCCCATGAGATCATTCCGGCGGCAAACCTCATTGCTGAGAAGCTTCAGATCAATCCCGAGAGCCCTGTCGTTGAACTAAAACGGATTTTATATAACGATGACCAGCCGCTCACCTTTGAAGTGACACATTATCCGCTGGATCTGTTTCCCGCTATTGATACGTTTATTGCTGACGGCGTATCCATGCATGATATTTTGAAACAGCAATACCAAGTTGTTCCGACTCACAATACGAAGCTATTAAATGTCGTATATGCCCAGCAGGAGGAAAGCAAATACCTGGATTGCGATATCGGCGATGCGCTGTTTGAAATTGATAAAACGGCTTTTACTTCAAATGACCAGCCAATCTACTGCTCATTGTTTTTGATGCACACAAACCGTGTCACCTTTACCATCAACAGCCCCTACACTTAATAGGCATAAAAAACGAGACACTGCTTACAGTATTCTCGTTTTTTCACTGCTTCCCCCGCCATCCTCCAAGCGATAAGGATGGCCATAGCCGAAAGCCCCGTACACGCTGCAAGTTTTCGCAGCCGTTTCCGCCGCTTGGCGCAAAGCAGGCGTTATGTCCTGCTTCTCACAAAAGGCAGTCAAAAAACCAGCGATAAAAGAATCTCCCGCTCCAAGTGTATCTATTATATCAATTTCCACAATCGGCTGATGATAGATTCGGTCTCCCGCAGACAGGATCGCGCCCTGGCTCCCGCGGGTCAGACAAACGAATTTGGCTCCGTACCCATGAGCTTTTTCAACAAGCGAACCGCACTCTGACTCACTCAAATCGCTTCCTGAGAAAAACGCATACGTCACATAAGGACAGACCTTTCTCAAATAATCATCCTCCCGATTGGTTGAAAAATCAAAAGAGACCGGGATCAGCCCGCACAGCTGCGGAAGATCGTTCTCAAGCCGGCTGTACACACTGGTATGCAGCAGATCATGCCCGCTGATAAAGGCGAGATCTTTCTCCTGGAACACGAGCCGGAGCCGGGACTGAATGCCGCCTTTATTTGACCTGACAAAAATCCGGTCCCCCTGTTCATCAAGGGTGACAATCGCCATTCCGTTTTCTCCGTGCGCTTGGCGGATGTAATCCGCATTAACCTTCTCTAAATTCAGTACGTTCAAAAGATGTGCCGCAGCTTCGTCATTGCCGACAATTCCGATATAAGAAGCCTCGTGCCCGAGCCGTTTGGCAAGCACAGCGACGTTCAAGGCATTTCCTCCCGGGTAGAACGTTTCTTGATCCTTATAGTAATCGACAACGTTATCTCCGACCGCAATCAATTTCATTTCTCTTCCCCCTTTAACCTTTTACACTTCCGCTTGCAATCCCGCGGACAAAATATTTCTGCATCAATAAAAATAGAATGATAATCGGCGCTGCTGAAATCGTTAACCCCGCCAGCAGGACGCCCCAATCTGTCTGCAGCGCGTCTCTGAACTGCATCAGCCCGGCTGGAATGGTCCGCAAATTCTCATCATCTATGAAAATAATCGCAAACATAAACTCATTCCACGTATGATAAGCCGTCAAAATGCCGGAGGTGACCAGGATCGGCACACTCATTGGTAAGAAAATTCTGAAAAATACTCCGAAACTCGAACACCCATCTAAATAAGCCGCCTCCTCCAATTCTTTTGAAATAGAAAGAAAATAAGAGCGGATCAAAATGATGGTGAATGGAATCCGGTAAGCCGCATACGGGAGGATCAACGCCCAATACGTATTGTACAGTCCAAGCGACTGAATAATAGAATAAAGCGGCACAAGACTGACCTGCGGCGTCAGCATCAATCCGCCAAGACACAGCACCAAAAAGAATCCTTTTCCTTTAAACTCAAAACGGGAAAGTCCATACGCCGCCCATGCACTGATAAAGACAGTGATCACACACGTCAGCGCCGTGACAATGACACTGTTCATAAAATAAGAAGAAATCCCCTGATTCCAGGCCGACACAAAGTTCTCCGGATGCCACGAAGACGGCAGCGACCAGCTGTGCTCAAAAATATCATCCGAGTTTTTAAAAGCGCTCATCACCATCCATATAAGCGGGTAGGCGATCGCAATCAGATAAAGAAACAGAAAAACCCACACAGACGTTTCTCCGATGTACCATTTTCGTCTAGGCTTTCTTTTCTCCTCAATGCGCCGGTCAGGCACAGGCTCCAATCTGAACGAATCTGTCTTCTTCTGGGGCAGCATCTGTTAATCCTCCTTTCCGGTTTTAAAGAACTTCATTTGCATGAGCGACAATACGAGGGTAATGATTAACACAACGGTGGCAATCGCTGAGGCATAGCCCATCATATCCTTTGTAAAGGCGCTTTTATATAAAAACGTGCTTAAAACTTCTGAAGCGTTTCCCGGCCCGCCGCCTGTCAAGATGTACGGTTCATTAAATACCGTAAAAGCCCCTGTCAGCGTCATGACGACCGCAACAAATGACATCTCTTTCGTCTGGGGAACGGTAATGTGAAAAAACTGCTGAATTTTTCCCGCCCCGTCAAGCCGGGCCGCTTCATACAGTTCATCCGGTATTTTTTGAATCGACACAATGTACAGCATCGCAATATAACCGACAGATTGCCATTGAGACACGAAAATAACAGAAAGCATAGCCGTGCTGTCCTCCCCAAGCCAAGCCCTCGTCAGCTGATCAAGCCCTGCCGCCTGAAGCAGCTGATTCAAAAGCCCCGTCTCAGGGTTGTAAATAAAATCAAACAAAAGCGCGATCACCGTCATAGAGATGACGACCGGCAAAAAGAAAACGGTGCGAAAAAACGGCGACCATTTTCTGACCAGCTTATCCTCAAGCACCGCCGCCAAAATCAAACCGCCAAATACCTGGCATACAATGGAGATCACGGCGTAAAGCACATTATTGGAAAGCGCCTGGTAGAAGACAGGATCATGAAACAGTTCCACATAGTTTTTCAAGCCGATAAACGTTTTTTCCGGAGAAAAAGAGCTCCACTGAAACAAGCTGAGGAAGACATTCTCAAAAATCGGGATATAAACGAAAAGTAAAAAAACGAGAGCGGGCACCAAAAACAAATAGGGGATTATTTTATTCTGATTGACCAAGGATATCTCATCTCCTTTATAAAAAGAAAAGGTGCGAAGCTTCACCTTTTCTTGATTTATTCAGCTTGCGCCCTCACTTGCTTCGCTGCTTTTTGAACGGCCTTCATCACCTGCTCCGGTGTCATGTCGCCGCCAAGCATTTGTTGGACGCTCGTTAGGTACGCATCTGCAATTTCAACATCGACATCCATATCAAACCATGGAACCATTGATTTGGCATCAACAATATGCTGAACGGCTTCACGCTGGACGGCTGTTGAATTTTCTTCAGTTGCCGTTCCTTGCACCGCACTGTATTTTCCGACATCTTTGACGAGCTTTTCCCCCATTTTTTTCGACGTCAGAAACTGCAAAAATTCCACCGCTTCCTTCGGATGTTTTGTTTTTGAGGAAATCATGAATCCTTCCGGCGCTCCCGTTAACGCTTCTGAGGATCCTTTTTGCCCGCTGATTTCAGGGAATGGGAACATCCCCAGATTCACCGGTTCAACCAGCTTGATTTCCGCTGTTTCCGCATATATCATCGCCGACTTTCCGCTCTTAAATTGCTGTCTTACATATTCGTGGTCGACGGAGTTTACATGTTTATTGAAGTAGGGCATCAGCTCCTGAAGCTTTTCAAGTGCTTTTACATAGCCTTCATCGGTAAATTCACCTGTTTTGGCGTTATAGTCCTTTTCCCGGGTTTTTTCATCGACCATCCGCTGATTGAGCGTGCCGATATAGTGCGAGATTGTCCAAGTTGCCTTTGTGCCGAAGCTGATCGGTGTGTATCCATGTGCTTTCAGCTTCTTTGACACATCGATTAATTCATCCCATGTCTTCGGCGGATTAAGGTTCAGTTTTTGAAAAATGTCTTTATTATAGAAGAATGATTTAGCGTCCATTTGCCACGGCACGCCATATTGCTTGTTTTCATAAGTAAATGGTGTGATTTGCGATTGAACGAGCTGTGATGACCAATCGGTATCATTTTTGTAGTAGGACGAGAGATCAAGTGCTTTATTGCCTTTGATGAATTTAAAAGCGAACTCGTCGCTCCAAGAGAAGTAAATGTCTGGAGGACTGGTAGTTCCCAGCATAACCTTAATTTTGTCTTTATAGGAGTCATTCAAAACGGATTCAATCTGAATGTTGATATCCGGATGCTTTTTTTCAAATTCCTTCACAACCTCTTGAAAGTAACTTTTTTCCGGCTCCTTCGGCCATCTGTGGAAAAATTTCAATGTCACCTTTCCGTCCGCTGAACTGCCCTGGCTCGAACAGCCTGCAATGGTGAGCAAACTGACAGCTGCAATGATCAAGAACAACAACATTTTCTTCAAAGGGTTGGCCTCCTCTGGACACTAGACTATAATGTTATATAACATTATAGTCTAGTGCATAATGGTTCCTCATTTTCAGATCAATACTCAACTTTCCACATGTATCTTCTATGAGATAAAGGATGATTTCTCGCCTCTGCCAGCTCGTCTGCGTAGCTTCTCAGCACACGGTTGAGGACGAGCGGGGCAAGGTAGCCTTTAACTGAATCGTCAATTGCAGTGAAATCGTAAGATGCGGCATCAAGCACAGTGAGCTTTCTGCCATACTTTTTCGAGAAGGAAAGCGCCCGCTCTTCAAGAGGTCTTGTTTCGTCTAAGCCGAGCAGGATAATAAATGGAACGGATTCATCAATGATTTCAAATGGTCCGTGAAAATATTCTCCGGCATGAATGGCGTGGGAATGAATCCATTGCATTTCCATGAGAATGCAGATGCTGTAGGAGTAAGCGACACCGTAGTTTGCACCGCTTGCCATTGTGTAAATGATGCTTTCTTTTTCATGAGCTTTTGCGAATTGCTGTGCGTTGTCAGCTTCCTGCTTAAGGGCTCCTTCATACACAGCCTGTAATTGGTCTAAGCCTTCAATGGCCTGCTCAAATTTCGTGTTTTTTTCTAAAACTTGCAGGGTGCCGAAAACGATTTGATACAAAACGCCATAGTTCGTATTGATCGCAAGCGCCTCATCACCCCAATCGTACTGGGCAACATATTGCGCTTCCTGTGCTAAAGGAGACTCCGGTTTATACGTCATCGCAATCGTAAGTGCGCCTTTGCCCCTTGCAAACGCGGCAGCTTTAACTGTTTCCGGGGTATTTCCCGAATGCGAGCACAAAATAACAAGAGACTTTTCACCAAGCTGAACAGGGTTGCGCTGAATAAATTCGTTTGAGCTGTAAAGGTCTGAGCTGATTGATTTTGACTCCCTGTCAAACACATATTTACTCGGATACATAATGGCCGAAGACCCTCCGCAAGCGACAAAGAAGACATGATCAATGGTTTTCCCTTTCAAATCCTGCAAGAAAGCTTGAACCTCACGATTTACTTTTGCTGTGGCCTGACTCAAATCTTTCACTCCTTATTCTTATTATATAACGTTATATAACATTATATATTGTTATATTAATCGCAATAAAGGTGTGTTGTCAATTATATTTTCTGAAATTTCTAAAATATAAAGCAGGATCGCCTTATTTCCCGCACTCTCTTGACCTGACCCTTAGAGACACGTTTAGAATAAAAGCAGGGAGTGATGCAGAATGAATATAAAAGAAGCTGCCCGGCAGACGGGTCTCACGAAAAAAGCCATCAAATATTATGAGCAGGAAGGTTTAATTACCGTCAGCAAAAACCCTGATAACGGATACCGTGAGTATTCCGCAAAGGATGTAAATACACTGAAAATGATTGCCGCCCTTCGAATGCTGGCACTGTCCGTAAGCGATATTAAAGCGTTTCTCTTAGAGGGCAGCAGCCTGCATGAGATACTGCAGCAGCAGCATCAAAAGCTCAGCCGGCAGATTGAAGGGCTTGAGCAGGAACGGAAACTCACCGAACTGCTGCTCAAACGCGTGGAGGGTGCAGAAAATGTCGATTCCATTTTACATGACATCGGCGAAGTCCAAATAGACGAACCGAAGTATATGGGGCTTCAGCTGAAAAAACTGTTCCCGGGAGATTTCGGAAAATTTATCGCCGCGCTGTTTGAACCGTTCCTCGACTTTTCTATTGATACAGATGAGAAAAAAACGACATGGGCGGAGCTTATTAAAGTATTGGATGATATGGAAGAAGTGCCGGCCGCACACCCGATCATGCAGCTGGTCGGCAGTGAGGATCCGGCTCAGCTCCAGCAGCACAAAGCCCAGCATGACCAATTCATCGAGCGGATTTTGGAGAGAGACCCCGCTACTTGGGACACTCATAAAAACACAATCATTCAGCTCGTAAAAAGAGTGCAGACAGATGAAGAATACAGAGAAAACCTGATCAAGGTCGGGGAATCCGCTTCGGATCTGCCTGCGCTTAAGGCGGGTTCGCCTTTCAGCGATCTCCTTCAAAAGCTCAGTCCGACATATGACAAATACGTGCGCCTTCAGCTTGAACTGAAAAAAGAAGCCGACGAGGAGCTCGGCTTTGATTCAGAGGCATATTTAAAAGAGATGCTGCAAATAAAAAAACGCTAAGGCCGATTTCCTTAGCGTTTCTTTCTTCAGCTTCAGTGCTGCGCATTAATGCGGTCCACGACATTAGCGATGAGCTGCTCTTTGCCTAAGTCGGAATCTTCGTCAACGCTTGCTACAGTCAAAATGATGGCCGCTACCGCAAGAGCGATCGTCTCAATGGCGGCTGCCGCGTTTAAAAACACCCAAACTGCCGTTGCGCATTGGCCGATGGCCGTTGATTTTCCTTTGTCCATGCTTTTTTTGTCAAATTCTTCTTTCAGCACTTTCGCCATAATCTGCGAACCTTGATCAATGACGCTGTTCACTTTCTCATAATCGCCGCTGTAGACCGCGGCTTTTAACTTTTTAAAATAATCCGGCGATGACTTTTTAATATCAGCGATCACCTGATCGGAAACTTGCTTTAATTCGTCCTGATTAATCTTTTTGACAGCTTTGGTATCCCATACCTCGGGAAGAAGCTTTGCGACCTCACCTTGTCCAAAAAAGATGCCGGAAAAAATGTCTTCACCCGAATAAGAGACGGCTGGCTTCGTTTTCGCTGTGGCATGCGGACCGACTAATGCAATCATTAAAACAAACACCAGCAGCATGGCGGCAGCTGACCTTTTACTTTTAACCATATAATTTCCTCCTTTTCCTTTTATTGAGAAAATTGTATCTGATAAAATAGGGATTGTAATGGTTCAAAGCTACTGTTTTCTCTGCCGGCACCAAAAACAGGACCAAAATACCAGACACTGTAATGGAAAATGAGGTAAGCCCAAGCATGACAGCAAAAATTTCATGCATAAAAATGGATATAAACAAGATCAGGCGCCAATATTTTTTCGGAGCGAACAAAGCGCAGAACATAATGGTTTGCACAATGAGCGTGCCCCAAGTCGGGATGATGACAAGCTTTGACTGCAAGATAAAGTCAAACAGACTGTGAAGCGCATCCGGCAGCCCCAGCATCGGATCGTTCAAATAGTAATAAACGGCGGTGCCATTCTGCCACTCTTCTTCCATCAGTTTGGCAATGACGGAGTTAAAGTACAGCATCGCGACCTGTATTCTGATGATTGTCAGTGTCGCCCAGCATAAGGAACGGTAATAAGGCTCAAGCGGCCTTTTCTCAAAAGACGCTTCGTACGGAGACCAGTGCCACTTCCGCGGATCAGTTAATGTCAAGGGCAGCAGCAGCAGCGTAAAGACGGCAGCCACCTGATCTCCCCCATCAAGGGTAACGGCGGAGTTTTGGAAGCTGTATGAAATCCACCAGTGAAAAAAACCGGTTAGGCGGGGCCGCCAGCCAATGACAACCAGAATTAAAATACAGATACAAACGGCTTTGACGACCTCAATGTAACGGAATTCGGGAAACAGCAAGAACAGGCTGAACGTATCGGAAAAGCTGAGCATTTGATTTTGCGTTTTAAAGAAGACAGACGCCGGATTGAACAGCAATGTCAGAAGCGTGCCGAGCGCGATTAAACTTCTGGCAAGCCCGTACACATTTGTCCAAGGCGGATTCTTCATCATCCATAAGGTGAGCTGCTTTTTTGCATCCTGAATCAATTGACATCCACTCCGATGTATTTTTTGATGGTTCGTTTCGTTTCAGTATGGCTGCTCCATGCCCATGGGGTAATGCGTTCATATGTAATGATCATTTTTCCTTTCAGCCTTGGGGAGGGAGACTCATTTTTCACCTTCAAAAATGTGGTATCCTTAAAGTCCTGGCCGGCCGTGAAGTCGTTCCACTTTTCTTTGGAAGGCAGCTTTTCCAGCATAAGGCCGAGCTCTATCCCTTGCGTCCGTCCGTAGCGGTTTAAGCCGATCACGTTTTTCAGAGAATTATTCGGCCATCTGAGCTCCTCCCCGGCATCAAGAAGATAGATGTTCAGGCTGTCTTCTCTCGGATCTTTACTGAAAAACCCCCAGCTTTGCGGATAAATCATAGAAACGGTTTTGGATTGATGTTTGGTTAATTGGATGGCGGAGCTTGGCAGTGCCGCGATAACGGTTAAAAACAAAACGATGATCCAGGCGGCCATGATAAAAAGAAAGAATGAAAACATGCCGGTTTGCTTCTTGTCAGTCAATCGAAACCCTCCTATTGTTTGGAAATTTCATTGACATGATTATACACCATTCAACAGGTAAAATATTGATAAATTAGATTTTTCGGACTAATATACTATTATATGTAAAAAAGGAGTGTTCATATGTTTTTGATGAATGATAAGGTGCTGTGGGGAGCGGTGGCTCTCGCCTTTATTCTTTCGATTGTGTTTTATCCGTTGCTTCCTGCTGATATGGCCATTCACTATGACGTGTCGAACCGTCCGAATACATCAATCAATAAAACGGCCGGCGTCCTGATTTTTCCTGTGCTCATGATTATCTGCATGTTATTCAGAAAAAAGGTCGTCCAGCTATTCCTCGTCGTTTACTGTCTGCTGATCGTGCATATTGCAGTGATGTGGCTGGCACTGTAAACATAAAGAAAACCGGAGCCCTTAAGCTCCGGTTTTTCTTATTTATAAAATACTTTCTCAATGTTGTATTTTGACTGAAGGGTATTGATCGCGTACGTTTCGTAAATCTCCCTTTCCATCGGATCATTGACGACACATACTTCAATTTTATACACTTCGTCCCTGTGATGTTTAACAGGCGACACATTGTCTTCAAAATGCTTTTTGATTCTTTGTCTTAATTTACGGGCTTTCCCGACAAACAGCAGCTCATCATGAATGTTATAAAACATAAAGATGCCGCCTTTGTCTCTTGGAATTCGGTGAAAATCAATGAAACCGTAAATCGCTTTAATCGCCGGTTCATTTTCCGACTGTGACTGCTGCCGTTCCGTAATCGTTACATCAGGAGCAGGAAGGTTTATTTTTATCAAAATGGGTCACGTCCTCTTATTCATTAAAGCTCCATCCTATCATAAGAATGCGCCAAAAGCTATTTTTTATTCAAGCGCCCCGGCCGGATTATAAAGGCTCAAATCAATTTCTGTCTGCTGACCGAGCGCGAGTTTCGCCAGTTCAGCCCCCAGATACGGCCCGCTCGTCAGCCCTGAGGCGCCCAGCCCGTTGGCAACGAGAAGTCCGCTGATATTCGGCAGTCTGCCGATGACGGGAAGAAAACCGGGAGTAAACGGCCTGAAACCGACTCTTGTCTCTATCACAGTACTGTCTGAAAGCCCCGGCGCCACAGTTAATGCTTTGTCAAAAATCTCGCGGAGACCGCCGGCCGTCACCCGCAAATCCATGCCGGTATCGTTTTCATGAGTCGCGCCCGCTACAATCCGGCCGTTTGCAAACGCGAGAATGTATTGATCATTTGGAGGCATGACGACCGGCCAGCCGCCCGTATCCTCATCCTGAAGTTCTAAATGAACGATCTGCGCCTTTTGGTACGATACTGAAAAGCGGATGCCGAGCGGCTCAAGCAGCTCTCTCGCCCAAGCGCCGGCCGTTACGAGAACCTGATCGGCCAAAAGCCTGCGTTCTGCGGTTTTCACACCGATGACGGCACCGTCCTCTGTCAATATTGACGCCTCTTCCTTGTAAACAGCCGCGCCGTGCTTAACGGCAGCGTTTAACAGCGCCTTACGAAGCGCCCTGCCGTTCACCCGGGCCGCACCGCTGATATGAACCGCTCCGTATTCCTCCGACAGCGCAGGAAACAATGCCTTCGTTTCTTCCGGAGTCAGTCTTGTAATGTCACCGATTTCAGGAGCGTCCTCTCTTCTTTTATAAGCTCTTTCCTCCATTTGGCTGAGCTTTTTTTCATCCGTATGGAGACTGACGGCACCGACCTTTTGATAACCGGTGTCCGTTTCTCCGTCGGCTTCAAGCTGCTGTATCAATTGGTTATAATAACGGGCTCCGCCTTTTGCGATCGCATACCATGCCTGATTGCGGCGCTGCGACAGCCACGGGCAGACGATCCCCGCTGCAGCGTCAGTCGCCTGCCCCTTGTGTTTCCGGTCAATGACCGTTACATCCGCACCGGCCTTTGCGAGATGATAAGCCGCTGACGCACCGAGAATGCCGGCTCCGATAATGATATAAGACTTCATGTGTAACACCTTTTCTATCTGTTTTGTCTTATTTATTTTAACAAATGGAGCGCCCGGTTCCTACCGGAGTCCTGACGGCAATGATGAGTTTCGAAAACGGAAACGTATAATAAAAGGAATAAGTTCTTGTCTGGAAGCCGCTTTCCTCAAGAAGCTTCCTGTATTGAGACGTATTTTTTATATCTGACACAGCCAATGTGCCGCCAGGTTTCAGCACTCGCGCCATTTCCGCGATCGCCCGTTCCCTCTCTTTTCTGCCTGAAATGTTGTGTACGGCAAACGTTTTATCAGGAAACGGCATGTCTTGCGCGAGCCCGTCATACAAATCAATTTCCAGCGCTCCTTCTGCCCGTCTGTTCTTTTCAAATGCGTCTCTCCCGTTTCCGCCCAGATTCCAGCCTGACCATTTGTCAATCGCTGAGACGTCAGCGCCTTTTTGAGCCGCGGCGATCGCTAACAGCCCCCGTCCCGTCCCAATATCAAGCACCTTCATGTCCGGCTTTAAACCGGAAAGCGCCAGAATGCGATGGCGGTGTGAAAGTTTAATGGCCGTTGAATACAAAAGCATCCAAAGTCCGAGCACTAAAAACAAAGCACCCGTCAGCCCCAGAAAAGAGGAATTATGCCGCATAACGTGCCTGCGACATAAAGGATCGCAAGTAAAATAAACCCAAAAGCCCCATAAGGCGCATCAATTCCGTATCGTGTTGTCATACCATCAAGCCCTTTCAATATTTATCCAACTATTATATCATAATATTCAAAAGCCGAAAGAAGTGAGGACAATATGAAACGCGGCATTACCTTTGACATCCCAAATCAATTCGGGCGGTTTGCGGCAGATATATTAAAACCGTTCCCCATCTCTTCCTATACGTGGTTTATCGGTGATGGAGAGGCGTATACTGAGTTCAAAGAAGACACCGATACAGACCTGTTTCCACAAAATCAGCGCGTCATTGAGGGTCAAGAACTCCGTCAGCGTCTGGAAGGAAACCCTTATTATATGATTTTTGCTGAATTGAAAGCTTTCCCGAGCGGGATGGTAACGGAAATCGATACGTACGAGGAGTATGTGGAGAGTCCCTGTGAACTTGTGCTTCTCATCGCGGATTGCTCGTATGTAACGTTATATTGCAAAGATCCGGACATGCTCGAAGCTCTTTTTCAGCAGGCTGTACAATGCGGGTTTCACCGCGTTGGCTATGTGACAGATGAGAATGATGCGAGAACGGGATTGTCTGTCTGATGAAGATGCGTTCTTTTTATGAAGCGCCGGATAGGGCTTATGATTCAAAATATTGACAAATTCGTGTGTTTTCAACAAAAAAACAACCCCCTCATGTATACTGAGTGCGTAACTTACATATGAAAGGGGTATGACCATGAAAATCAGGTTGAAGAAAAAAGCAGGTTTTTGGAAGAAGACGGCGGTTTCATCTCTTATTTTCACTATGTTTTTTACCCTGATGATGAGCGGTACGGTTTTTGCGGCCGGGCTGAATAAGGATCAGAAGCGACGGGCGGAACAGCTGACCAGCATCTTTGAAAACGGCAAGACGGAAATCCAATACGGCTATGTTGAAGCGTTGGATGACGGAAGAGGTTACACCTGCGGCCGGGCCGGCTTTACGACGGCTACCGGAGATGCGCTGGAAGTAGTCGAAGTATACACGAAAGCGGTGCCGAATAACAAATTGAAAAAGTATTTGCCTGAATTACGGCGTCTTGCAAAGGACGAAAGTGATGACATCAGCAATCTGAAAGGATTCGCTTCTGCCTGGCGCTCACTTGGCAATGATAAGGCCTTCCGCGCTGCCCAGGATAAGGTAAATGACAGCTTGTATTATCAGCCGGCGATGAAACGTTCAGAGCAAGCCGGACTGAAAACGGCATTGGCAAAAGCGGTGATGTACGATACAGTGATTCAGCATGGCGACGGCGATGATCCAGACTCCTTCTATGCCCTGATTAAACGCACGAACAAAAAAATGGGCGGGTCACCGAAAGACGGAACGGACGAGAAGAAATGGTTAAATAAATTTTTGGATGTGCGCTATGACGATCTGATGAATCCGTCAGATGAGGACACCCAGGATGAATGGAGAGAATCGGTTGCCCGGGTCGACGTTTTCCGTGATATTGTCAAAGAGAAGAACTACAATTTAAACGGGCCGATTCATGTCCGGTCAAGTGAATACGGAAATTTCACTATTCAATAAAACAAAAAAACCCCGCGCATGGCGGGGTTTTACTATTAACCGATAGAACCTTCCATCTCGAACTTGATCAAACGGTTCATTTCAACTGCGTATTCCATCGGAAGTTCTTTTGTGAACGGCTCGATGAAGCCCATAACGATCATTTCTGTTGCTTCTTCTTCAGAAATACCGCGGCTCATCAAGTAGAAAAGCTGTTCTTCAGAAACTTTTGATACTTTCGCTTCGTGCTCCAATGAAATGTTGTCGTTCAGAATTTCATTGTAAGGGATTGTATCAGAAGTTGATTTGTTATCCATAATGAGCGTATCGCACTCGATGTTTGAACGGGCGCCGTCCGCTTTCCGTCCGAAGTGGACGATTCCGCGGTACGTTACTTTTCCGCCTTGTTTTGAAATCGATTTTGATACGATTGTGGATGACGTATTCGGTGCAAGGTGAATCATTTTCGCACCTGCGTCCTGATGCTGTCCTTTGCCCGCAAGAGCAATAGAAAGCGTCATGCCGCGCGCGCCTTCACCTTTCAGAATGACAGCCGGATATTTCATCGTCAATTTAGAACCGATGTTTCCGTCAACCCATTCCATTGTTGCGTTTTCTTCACAAACCGTACGTTTCGTTACAAGGTTGTAAACGTTGTTCGCCCAGTTTTGGATTGTTGTATAACGGCAGTAGCCGCCTTTTTTGACGATGATTTCAACAACCGCGCTGTGAAGTGAGTTTGTCGTGTACACAGGAGCCGTACAGCCCTCTACGTAATGAACGCTTGCTTCTTCGTCAACGATAATCAGCGTGCGTTCGAATTGGCCCATGTTCTCAGAGTTGATGCGGAAGTACGCTTGAAGCGGTGTTTCAACCTTCACGCCTTTAGGCACGTAGATGAAAGATCCGCCGGACCATACAGCTGAGTTCAGCGCCGCAAACTTGTTATCAGTCGGCGGAATGACTTTCGCCCAGTGCTCGCGGAAAATGTCTTCATTTTCTTTCAGCGCGCTGTCGGTGTCTTTGAAGACGATGCCTTGCGCTTCAAGGTCTTCTTTCATGTTGTGGTACACAACCTCAGATTCGTACTGTGCAGAAACACCGGCAAGGTATTTTTGCTCAGCTTCAGGAATACCGAGTTTGTCGAATGTCTGTTTAATTTCCTCAGGCACTTCATCCCAAGAACGCTCTGAACGCTCAGACGGTTTTACGTAGTACGTAATTTCGTCAAAGTTTAAAGAGTTTAAATCCCCGCCCCACTGCGGCATCGGCATGTTGTAGAAATGCTCAAGAGATTTCAGGCGGAAATCGAGCATCCATTGAGGCTCTTCTTTCATGCGTGAAATTTCTTCTACGATTTCTTTTGTCAATCCGCGCTCTGAACGGAAAATGGAAACGTCCTTATCGTGAAAACCGTACTTGTATTCACCAATTTCAGGCATTTTTTTAGCCATCCATTTTCACTCCAATCTTTTAATTGCCGCCTTTTTCGCCAGCGACTCCTTTTTCAAGTGCTTTCCATGAAAGGGTGGCACATTTAATCCGGGCCGGGAATTTCGAAACGCCTTGAAGGGCTTCAATATCCCCGAGATCTATTGAGTCGTCATACTCTTTCCCTTGCATCATGTCTGAGAAAATCTTAGACATGGAAAGGGCGGTATCAATATCTTTTCCTTTAATCGCCTGCGTCATCATGGAAGCTGAAGCCATGGAGATGGAGCAGCCCTCCCCTTCAAACTTCGCTTCCTGAACGGTATCGCCGTCAAGCTTCATTGTCAGTCTGATCCGGTCGCCGCAAGTCGGGTTGTTCATATCGACGACGATGCTGTCATCCAAAACCCCTTTGTTGCGCGGATTTTTGTAATGATCCATGATCACTTGTCTGTATAATGTATCTAAATTTGCATTAAAAGACATTTGTAAAGTACTCCTTTGTCTTTTGGAGAGCTTCCGCGAGCTTATCGATCTCTTCCTCTGTATTATACAGATAAAAACTCGCTCTCGCAGTAGCAGATACATCCAGCCATTTCATGAGCGGCTGGGCGCAGTGATGGCCGGCTCTGACCGCAATGCCCTCAGCATCAAGGACAGTCGCGACATCATGAGGGTGAACCTCATCAAGGTTAAATGTCACAAGGCCCGCCCGCTCTTTCGGTCCGTATACCGTCACGCCGTCGAGCTGTTCGAAACGGTCAAGCGCATAGGCCGCAAGCTTATGCTCATGCCGGGAAATCTCGTCGAGTCCGACCTCTTCAAGAAAATCAATCGCGGCTCCCAATCCGATCGCGCCTGCAATAATCGGCGTGCCTGCTTCAAACTTCCACGGAAGCTCTTTCCAAGTTGATTCATAAAGCCCTACAAAGTCGATCATCTCGCCGCCAAATTCAGCCGGCTCCATATTCTCAAGCAGTTCTTTCTTGCCGTACAGCACGCCGATTCCCGTCGGGCCGCACATTTTATGGGAAGAAAGCGCGAAGAAGTCGCAATCCAGATCCTGAACGTCGATTTTCATGTGCGGTGTGCTCTGCGCTCCGTCCACCACGATGACCGCGCCGTTGTCATGAGCGATTTTGGCGATTTCTTTAATCGGGTTGATCGTGCCGAGCACGTTTGACACATGAGCGACCGCCACGATCTTCGTATGGCTTGTGACAGTCTGCCGGACGTCTTCCAGCGAAAGCGTGCCGTCTTCCTGCATCGGGATATACTTTAAAGTCGCGCCGGTTGCTTTTACAGCCTGCTGCCACGGGATGATATTCGCATGATGCTCCATTTGGGTGATGACCACTTCATCACCGGGTTTTAAGCTGGAGCGGGCATAGCTCAGCGCCACCATATTCAGTGAAGTTGTCGTGCCTTTTGTGAAAATGACCTCAGCCATTGACTTCGCATTGATAAACTTACGGACTTTTTCACGCGCTCCTTCATAGCCGTCTGTCGCTCTTGTGCCAAGAGTATGAACGCCTCTGTGAACATTGGAGTTGTATTTGCTGTAATACTGATCCACTGCTTCAATGACTGACCGCGGCTTCTGAGAAGTCGCCGCGCTGTCAAGGTACACGAGGTCATGTCCGTTCACTTGCTGATGAAGGATCGGGAACTGTTCACGAATATCAGTGATATTCATTATTTTACTTTCCTTTCGATGACGGAGACGAGCTGTTTCTTAACTCCTTCAATCGGAAGTTCTTTTACTACCGGCGCCAGGAATCCGTAGATGACTAAGCGTTCTGCTTCTTCTTTCGCAATTCCGCGGCTCATCAGGTAGTAAAGCTGGATCGGATCCACACGGCCGACAGATGCCGCATGTCCTGCAGTTACATCGTCTTCATCAATTAAAAGAATCGGGTTTGCGTCGCCTCGCGCTTTTTCACTCAGCATCAGGACGCGGGATTCCTGTTCAGCGTTTGCTTTAGACGCGCCGTGCTCAATTTTGCCGATGCCGTTAAAAATGGAAGATGCGGCATCTTTCATGACTCCGTGCTTCAGGATATAGCCTTCGGAAGCTTTACCGAAGTGGATGATCTGCGTCGTAAAGTTTTCCGTCTGTTCTCCTCTTCCGACAACCACGGTTTTCGTATCGCCGTATGTGCCGTCTCCGTAGAGGTTTGTCGTGTTTTCAGAAATCGTGTCGCCGTCGTTCATCAGACCGAGCGCCCACTCGATTTTGCTGTCGCGTCCGCGCGCGGCTCCGCGGCGGTTGACGTATGTTGTGACGCCTGCTGACAAGTTGTCAACGGCACCGTACGTCACGCTGGCATTATCACCTGTGATTACTTCACTGATAATATTGAATACAGCTTCTTTCGGATTCACTGTGCTGATATAGTTCTCAACGTAAGTGACGGAGCTGTGGTCTTCAGCGACGATCAGCACGTGGTTGAACAATGCCGTGTCATTGCTTTCATGAACGTAAACGGCCTGAACAGGCGTCTCCACCTGAACGTTTTTAGGAACATAAAGGAATGCCCCGCCGTTCATTAATGCCGCATGAAGCGCAGTCAGTTTATGCTCGTCGACCTTTACGCCGTCTTTCATGAAGTATTTCTCAACGAGGTCGCTGTGCTCACGGGCAGCCGTTAAGATGTCCGTGAAAATAACGCCTTTGTCTTTCAGCTCTTTAGAGAGAGACAGAAATGCAGGCGTTTGGTCACGCTGCACATATAACGTTTTGTCTTCATTTTCAATATCGATCAGCGCTTTTGCTTCATCAGCTAAATCTTCCAAAGAAGCAAGCGGCGCGTTTTCTACTGTATGCTTGTTGAACTTTGTAAAGTTCCAATTTGTGATTTTTGTTTTATCAGGCTTAGGCAGCGGCAGATCTTCAGCTTTTTCAAGAGCCTGTAAGCGCAGGTTTTTCAGCCAGGCAGGTTCTTGATGCTTTTCGGAAAAGCCTTTGACATATTCCTGATCTACGGATAGTTTCGTTTCCAATGTCATGTTAATCCCCCTAACGCTTACGCTTCTTGGCCTACAGTTTCGTCTTCAATGCCGAGTTCTTGTTTAATCCAGTCATAACCTTCCGCTTCAAGGCGCTGTGCAAGCTCCGCACCGCCTGATTTCACTACGCGTCCCTGCATCATAACGTGAACGACATCCGGCGTGATGTAGTTCAGAAGGCGCTGATAGTGAGTGATCATTAAGCAGCCGAAGTTTTCGCTGCGCATTTTGTTGATTCCTTTAGAAACAACTTTAAGCGCATCGATATCAAGACCTGAATCGATCTCGTCAAGAATGGCGATTTTCGGCTCGATCATCATAAGCTGAAGGATTTCGTTACGTTTTTTCTCTCCGCCTGAGAAACCTTCGTTCAGGTAACGCTGCGCCATTTCAGGGTCCATTTCAAGGAACTCCATGTTTTCGTCCATTTTGCGGATGAATTTCATAAGAGAAATTTCATCGCCTTCTTCGCGGCGTGCGTTAATCGCAGAGCGAAGGAAGTCGGCATTCGTCACACCGCTGATTTCACTTGGGTACTGCATCGCAAGGAAAAGACCCGCCTGAGCGCGCTCGTCCACTTCCATTTCCAGTACATCCTTGCCGTCAAGCGTGATGCTGCCTTTAGTGACTTCGTATTTCGGATGTCCCATAATCGCTGCAGAAAGCGTTGATTTACCGGTACCGTTCGGCCCCATGACAGCGTGGAATTCGCCGCCTTTTATTTCAAGGTTTACACCTTTTAAGATCTCTTTTCCTTCGATTTCAACGTGAAGATCCTTGATCGTTAATGTTGAAGCAGCCATATCTATACCTCCAAAAATATATAATCATTATTCTCAATTTATTCTCATTCTAATTTTATAACAAATGAAAAGTAAATACAACTTTTTATATTACCCGGAACATTCCTAAAGTTTATCAAAGAACCGGACGTAGTTAAAGCTGTTTGAAACAGAAAAAGGGCGGAATTCCACCCTTTTTTACTGACCGATTTTCTCATTAAACTGCGCTGCGAGGAACTTGCTTTTTTGGTACTCAAGCTCCCTCTGCCGTTCGACTTCCATCCTTTTTGAAAGACGCCGTCCGTATTCCTCGTAGCCGATGCCGTGTGATTTCTGCATCGCTTTTTCCATTTCAGGCGTATAGTCAAGGTCCAGTCTCTCGTGGCTGGTGCAGATAATGAATCAATCCCTTCATCTATTTGCTTCTATTGTAACAACGATCCTCTGCTCCGGCCAAAGGGAGTGTGCCCCTGAATCCTTTCGAATGTGCCGGTAACCGGCGCTGGCTTTATCTGAAAAACGGTATTCATACGATTGCTCTTTCTAATGCGTCGTATGTCCGAATTCCTGAATACACTGCTGCACGAGGGTTACTCCCTGACTGAGAGCCGCGCCTCCCCCGAATGCCGCGGCGACGCTGATGACCTCAAGGATGTTTTCCTCTGTCGCGCCCTGATCAAGACAGCCTTTCGTGTGATAAATCATGCAAAATTCATCTTGAGCGCTGATGCTGATGCCCAGAGCGATTAATTGTTTCTCTTTTTCAGTTAATGAATCCGCTGAAAAACACTGTTCAGTAAATTCATTAAATTTCCGCCCCATCATCGGCATTTTTTGCTCGAATATGCCTAAACCTTCTTTATATTGTTTCAATGCGTCATGTACGCTTTTTCCGTTATCCTGGTATTGAGCCACTGCCATTCCCTCCAATCGTTAACCTTCCTTTTTATTATGGACAGTTCTCCGATTAATACCCGAAAAAAACCCCGGATGATCCATCCGGGGTTTTTGCTTTATTCAGATACAGGAAGCACGGCTCCGTCGTATTTTTTCTCAATAAAGTCTTTGATTTTCTTAGAGTGAAGCACTTCCATAAGCGCTTTGATTTTCGCTGATTTTTCGTCACCTTTTCGCACGGCGATGATGTTTGCGTACGGGTTGTTTTTCGTTGATTCTACTTGAATCGCATCTTTTAACGGATTCAGTTTGTTTTGAATCGCATAGTTGACGTTAATGAAGACTGCATCGCCTTCTTCTTCATTATATGCTTTCGCCGTTAATTCAGGGGCGATTTTTTTGAATGTCAGGTCTTTCGGGTTTTTCGTAATGTTTTTCGTAGTGGCGTCAATTGTTTTTACCTTCGGATCAAGAGTAATCAATCCGGCTTTTTCAAGCATCGCCAGCATCCGGCCTTGTTCAGCGACGTTGTTTGTCATGATGATGGTCGCGCCTTTAGGCAGGTCTTTCAGTGTTTTATATTTTTTCGTATAAATACCGAACGGCTCAAGATGAACGGCTCCGGCATTCACGAGTTTGTAATCTTTATTTTCTTTCATTTCCTGTTCAAGGTAAGGAACGTGCTGGAAGTAGTTTGCATCCACTTCTTTATCAGCTAACGCTTTGTTGTACATTTTGTAATCGTTCAGCACTTTTACTGTTAATGTGTAGCCTTTTTCCTTCAGGAGCGGCTCCGCTTCTTTTAAGATTTCAGCGTGCGGCGTCTTTGTCGCAGCGACGACGATTTCCTTTTTATTTGAGCCGTTTGATCCGCAGGCGGCCAAAACTCCCGCGAACACAAGCAGCAGCGCACTTAGTACAATCTTTTTCAATGTAAATCCTCCCTTATCTTTTGTCTATTATATTTGTAATCACATCACCGATGATTTGAATGATAAAGACGATGATGAGTATAAATACAGTTGCTACAAACGTTACATCCGTATTATTGGACTGGTACCCCTCTACATATGCAAGGTTTCCGAGTCCGCCTGAACCGATGGCGCCGGCAATGGCGGTAGATCCGATCAGGGCGATGGCTGTAACGGTGATGCCCGAAATTAACGCAGGCATTGATTCAGGAATCAGCACTTTGAAGATAATCGTCGATGTCTTTGCTCCCATTGATCTGGCAGCTTCGATGACTCCTTTATCGACCTCACGCAGCGCAATTTCAACAAGCCGGGCATAAAACGGCGCGGAGCCGATAATCAGCGCAGGCAATGCCGCGTTCGGCCCTAAAATCGAGCCGACCAAAATCTTAGTAAAGCCGAGAAGCAGAATAATTAAAATAAGAAACGGAATAGACCTGAAAATATTAACGACCGCCGCAATCACAGTGTTAATGATTTTATTTTCCCATAAGCTTCCCTTGCCCGTTAAAAAGAGCAGAAGACCGAGAATCGCTCCGATGACAAATGAAAAGACTAAGGCGATGACCGTCATATAAAGGGTCTCGTATGTGGCCGTCCACAGCTCGGTTAAATCAACGTTCGGAAACCATTTTTCAAACATTTGTGATCACCTCTGCTTCTACCTGTTTGTCTTTGATGAACCGGATCACGTTTTCTACTTCTTTTTCCTGACCGTCAATATGGATGAATAAAGAACCGTAGGCTCCGTCCTTCGTCTGTGAGATTTTCCCCTGCAGAATATTGACGTCCACATCAAAGTTTCGGATCATCTCCGTAATGAGGGGCTGCTCGGCGGCCTGCCCGACAAATGAAAGCTGAATCGTTTTTCCTGTCGCGGTTTCCTGCAGAAAATGCTGGATGGTTTCTTTCGTCTCTTCCGGTTCTGTCACCTGCTGAACGAAACGCTTGGTCATCGGTTCGCGCGGGTTTCTGAAGACTTGGAGCACTTCGCCTTCTTCAACGACTTTCCCGTTTTCCATCACGGCGACTCTGTTGCAGATTTTTCGGATGACGTGCATTTCATGGGTAATGAGCACGATCGTCAGACCGAGTCTGTCATTTATATCGGATAAAAGATCCAAAATTGAATCGGTCGTCTGCGGGTCGAGCGCTGATGTTGCTTCATCGCACAGAAGGACTTTCGGATTATTGGCGAGCGCCCGGGCGATGCCGACACGCTGCTTTTGACCGCCGCTCAGCTGTGACGGATAAGACTTTTCTTTCCCCTCTAATCCGACCAGTTTAATCAGCTCATCGGCGCGGCGGACCCGTTCGCTTTTTTTCACGCCGGCGATTTCCAGCGGAAACATAATGTTCTCCCGGACGGTGCGCGACCACAAAAGGTTAAAATGCTGGAAAATCATGCTGATTTCCTGGCGCGCTTTTCTCAGTCCGCGGCTGCTTACTTTATTTAATTCCGTCCCCGCAACTTCCACGATGCCTGACGTCGGCTTTTCAAGGCCGTTCAAAAGACGGATTAAGGAACTTTTACCAGCTCCGCTATATCCTATAATTCCAAATATTTCGCCCTTTTTGATATCAAGAGTGACATCTTGGACAGCATTGACATCCCCATGCTTCGCTTTGTAAATTTTTGAAACATTTTGAAGATGGATCAAAGCAATCACCTGCCTTACACTATTCTAAGAAATCTTCCGGTTTTCTACGCAAAAGAAAAGCCTTTCTGCAAAAATGAGCAGAAAGGCTTATTGAAAAAGGCCTTTCTCTCATCTTTCAAAGCAGACCGCTTTGAGTGAATTGGCACCATTTCAACATCGTTGATGGTTGCCGGGCTTCATAGGGCACTTCCCTCCACCTCTCTTGATAAGAGAAAACATATCGTATTTTCGTCCGGAAATTCTTACTGTAGAATAGCACGGCGAATGATAAAAAGTCAATAAAATAAATAATGGAAGCTATTGTCACATAGTAGATTGGCTGTTTACGGCCGTTTGCTGATCGTCTGAAAAAATCCGTTTGTCAGCCAGAGGATGGCCTCCAGCTTCAGCAGGGCTCGGAATGATCCTTTCACTTTGAGTTTTCCGCTTTGGATGAGCTTCTGCAAAGAGACATCACCGTGCAGGAGATGGATGATTTCCGTCTGGTTTCCGTAAAAGGTCAAATTTGATTTTTCCTTTGAAACCGCCGTTTTTCTCATTTCTCCCTGTCCGTTAATTGAGACCGTTAAGGCTTCTTTTTCTCCCTGGAATGTAATCAGCAGCGTTGAGGCGTTTAATAGCGGTTTCAAAAACAGATGCTGTCCGTCATTCTCCAAAACTTCTATTTTCTCCACTCGTATAACCTCCCGTTTTAATGGCCATACATACACTTTCTCTTTTTAACGGACAGAACCCTTTATAAACCGCACGACATTTTCCTGTAAAAATTGTCACATCGGGAACGTTTGCGATGTTTTTTGTTTAATCAGCTCATATAAATAGGAAACGGAGCGGAAGGCGTATCCTTTCTCAACAAGCTCTCCGCCTTTAAACAGCAAAAAGCACGGAACGCTCTCAATCTGATAGGCTTTGGCGAATGCGGGGGAATAATTCACGTTGTTTTTATAGAAGGCGGTGCCGGGCAGCATTTCTTCGACGACAGAAAGCATCTTGGACGCCAGCTGGCATGTGCCGCAAAACGGGGTGTACAAATACAGGAGATAGACGTCATCCTGAATCAATTCGAGTTCATTTTCTTGGAGTTCTTTCATTTTGATTTCACCTCAGGTCGTTCTTTTTCAAAAATACAGGGTCTGCATCAAGGCCGGCTCTGATCAGCACAGATGCGAGATGATGGCCCGGGCACGCTTCGACTTGCCTGTATGTTCTGTCTATATAGATATGGCGCGCTTCGGGAAGCTCCCGTTTCAGCTGTTTTCTTAATTTTTCTCCGGATTCATCTGCGTCCGTTAATATAAACACGTCTCTGTCAAACAGGCGGTCCGCCAAATCTTCCAGTTCGGTTTGGCCGATCGTCCCGTTTGTGCAGACGATTTCCGCGGGTTCGATGAGCACTTCTCTGACTTTGATTTTATCCGATTTTCCTTCTACGATGATCACCTTTTCATCTCCGTTGAACATAAGCGCATCACCTGCCGATTGTTTTAGCGTCAGATTAAAAAAGAAGGCAGTGAAATTCACCGCCAACTGTTAACACCAGCCGTTCTCATAATCGCAATCCACATATTTCGGATCACTGCCGTTTATGACATCGGCTGTTTTATAAAATTTTTGATTCTCAAATGAAAAGCCCTGTTTGAGCTCGTACTGGTTCATGCCTGTCATCTCGCCGATGGCTTCATTTTCATGAAACAAGGAAAACCGGCCGTTTTGAAAGCGGCCTGTGACGTTCTCCGTCACATCGACCTTTTGTTTATCAAAAGCCATATTAGACACCTCCCGTTACAGATAGAATGTCCAAATGGCCCTTTTGCTATCCGATCAGTCTTCCTGTGTCATTTCGTCATATTGCTCGGAAGTCATGAGGTTTTCGATTTCTTCAGCATCAGCCGGTTCTACGACGATCATCCACGCTTTTTCATACGGAGACTCGTTTACGAATTCAGGGCTGTCATCAAGGTCTTCGTTCACTTCCGTCACCGTTCCGTTAATCGGTGCGTACAATTCGGATACGGTTTTGACGGATTCTACGCTGCCGAATGGCTCGTCCGCTTTAATTTCAGCGCCGACTTCCGGAAGCTCGACAAATACGATATCGCCAAGTTCGGCTTGCGCGAAATGTGTAATCCCGATACGGGCTTTTCCGTCCTCAACTTTGACCCATTCGTGCTCTTTGGAATAACGCATATCTTTCGGTGTGCTCATCTAAATCCCTCCAATTTTTTCTTATAATAAGAAGATACCATAATTCTTTGAACGCGGCATTACATCCAATATTTTTCGAATTGGTCTTCTTTGAAGCCGACAGTGACTTTTTCGCCGTCTGTCGTAATCGGGCGTTTCAGGAGCATACCGTCAGATGACAGAAGGTCAAGCTGTTCATCCTCTGACATGTGATACAGTTTTTCCTTTAGGTTCAGCTCGCGGTATTTCATGCCGCTCGTGTTGAAAAACTTTCTCAGCTCAAGTCCGCTCTTTTCATAGAGGTCTTTAATTTCTTCTTTCGACGGAGTTTCCTCCACAATATGTATTTCGTTTATTTCCTTACCGCGGTCTTCCAGCCATTTTTTCGCATTACGGCACGTTCCGCATTTAGGGTACCAGTAAAAATTCAACGACATCTTCTTCACCCCTTGTAAATGATCGTCGTTATTTTAACACAATCACTTGTAAAAACCTATAACGTTGCTTCATGAAAAAGCGCTCCGGATGAAGGAGCGCTTACAGCATGTGATCAGACGATATATTTTTCTTCACGGAAGACAGCGGCCGCTGCTTCACGTTTTTTCTGAATCAGATTTTTCGGTGTCAGGCGCGTCAGTTTGCGCAGCACGGAAAGCATCATGCGGAGGGAATCTCCTTCCTCCATGGCGATCAGTGATTCTTTGGCATGCGCTTCAATATTCTGAAGGGCTTCCTGGGCAAAGATCTCCGTATATAACAGCTTTTGCGCGGCTTTTTCGGCACCGTCCGCCGCAATCGCTTTTTCCGTTCTGAGGACGGCAGATTCCAAAGCGTACACCGCGCTGACGATATCAGCGATGTTTACCATGATTTCCTGCTCGCCTTCGATCTCTTTTCCGTATTTCTGCGCCGCGAGCCCCGCTGTCAAGAGGGCGATCTTTTTCGCCTGTCTGACAATGTATTTTTCCTGTTCAAGAGGCTCTGAGCCCGGCTCTTCAGGCATCAGCATCATGAGCTCTTCCTGGAGCGCCTTCGCTTTTTCAAAGAGGGGAAGCTGCCCTTTTACGGCTTTTTTCAGGAACGTGCTCGTTACGATCAGGCGGTTGATTTCATTTGTGCCTTCAAAAATTCTGTTGATTCGCGAGTCACGGTAGGCGCGCTCCACTTCATATTCCTGCATAAACCCGTAACCGCCGTGAATTTGAACGCCTTCGTCGGCAATGTAATCAAGCGTTTCAGATCCGCACATTTTGTTGAGCGAGCATTCAATGGCGTACTCGGCGATCGACTTTGCGACTTCGCGTCCGTCTTTTTGCGCTTCTTCTGTCAGCCGACTCATATTATCTTCGAATAAGCCCACTGTTCTGTATACAGAGCTCTCCATGGCGTAAAGCCGTGCCGACATTGTCGCAAGCTTTTCCTGAGTGAGCGTGAAGCTTGAAATCGGTGTTTTAAATTGCCGGCGCTGGTTTGCGTAAGCGGCAGACAGCTCAATCACCCGTTTAGAAGCGCCGATTGTGCCGACGGCAAGCTTGTAGCGTCCGATATTCAGGATATTAAAGGCGATGACATGGCCTTTTCCGATTTCGCCGAGAAGGTTCTCTTTCGGCACTTCCGCCTGATCTAAAATCAGCGTTCTCGTCGATGAACCTTTAATCCCCATTTTTTTCTCTTCAGGGCCCGTTGACACGCCCGGATAATTTTTCTCTACGATAAATGCGGAAAACTTATCTCCGTCCACTTTTGCGTAGACGACAAAGACATCTGCAAAGGCGGAGTTCGTAATCCATTGCTTTTCTCCGTTGAGAATATAATGTGTGCCCGCTTCATTCAAAACAGCCGTCGTTTTCGCACCGAGGGCATCTGAACCTGAACCGGGCTCAGTTAAGGCGTATGCCGCGATTCTTTGTCCTGAAGCCAAGTCCGGCAAATATGTTTTTTTCTGTTCTTCCGTTCCGAAGAACACGATCGGCAATGAGCCGATACCGACGTGAGCGCCGTAAGATAGCGAAAAGCTGCCGGCACGTGAAAATTTTTCCGTAATGAAGGCTGAACTGATTTTATCCAGGCCGATGCCGCCGTACTCTTCAGGCACGTCTGCTCCGAGGAGGCCCAAGTCTCCGGCTTTTCTGAGCAGTCTGACTGAATGCTCAAACTGATGGTTTTCAATTTCATCAATATAAGGAAGCACATCGTTTATGACATAGTCTTCTGTTGTTTTGCCGATCATTTTATGTTCGTCTGTAAAGTCCTCCGGAGTGAATATTTGATCATATCCCGTCTCCTCAATCAGAAAGCTGCCGCCTTTTTTGACGTTGACCGTTTCCTGTTTCATGTTTGTTTCCCCCTTTGTTTAAATGAGCTCAAATACGCCGGCAGCGCCCATGCCGCCTCCGATGCACATCGTCACCACACCGAATTGCTCGTTTCTCCGTTTCATTTCATGTATGAGTGACAAGGTCAGCTTCGTTCCCGTGCAGCCGAGCGGATGTCCGAGCGCGATGGCGCCCCCATTGACGTTCACCTTTTCTTCATCTATTCCCAGCGATCTGATGACTTGAATGGCCTGTGAAGCAAAGGCCTCATTCAATTCAAATAGCCCGATATCCTGTAATTCGAGTCCGGCAAGCTTGAGCGCCCGCGGAATGGCTTCAATCGGACCGATCCCCATGACCTCAGGGGGAACGCCGCCTACGGCAAAGGAACGGAATTTGACTAGCGGCGCCAATCCGAGCGACGAAGCTTTTTCGCGATCCATCAGCATGACAGCCGCGGCGCCGTCACTCGTTTGTGAAGAGTTCCCGGCCGTCACGGTTCCCGTTTTAGAAAAAGCCGGACGGAGCTTTGCCAATACGTCAGCCGATGTGCCGGGGCGCACGCCTTCATCTTGAGAAAAGGTAAATTGTTTTTTCCGCGGCTTATGATCATCCCCGACTTCTGTCAGCGTTACTTCAACCGGCACGATTTCATCATTAAATTTCCCTTCTTTAAGGGCTTTCGCGGCATTCTGATGGCTGCGGACGGCAAACGCATCCTGGTCTTCTCTGGATACGCCGTACGTTTCGGCGACCTGCTCCGCTGTGTGCCCCATGCTCATGTAATACTCAGGCGCATGCTCCGCCAAAGCGATATTCGGGCGGGTCACATGCCCCATCATCGGAACTTGTGACATGCATTCCGCACCGCCGGCGATGACGGTGTCGCCCGCGCCGATCATAATTTTTTCCGCACCGTAAGCGATGGATTGGAGTCCGGAAGAGCAGTAGCGGTTCACCGTAATGGCCGGCACCGTATGAGGAAGCCCCGCCAGCGCACCGATATTCCGCGCCATATTTAATCCTTGTTCGGCTTCAGGTGTTGCACATCCGATAATTAAGTCATCGATGTTTCCTTCATAGCCGCCTGCCCGTTTCAGCGTTTCTTTCACACAAAGCGCGCCTAAATCATCAGGACGAACGGCTGCAAGCGACCCTTTTTTCGCTTTACCGACCGGCGTTCTCGCACCGGCCACAATGACTGCTTCTCTCATAAACACCCTCCTAGTTCCGTAAAGGTTTGCCTTTGACCAGCATATGCTGCATTC
Organism: Bacillus siamensis KCTC 13613; assembly: GCF_000262045.1. GTDB lineage: Bacteria > Bacillota > Bacilli > Bacillales > Bacillaceae > Bacillus > Bacillus siamensis. The sequence goes on along the minus strand of NZ_AJVF01000039.1, from coordinate 763,490 downwards.
TTGCTTGAGATTTCGCCTCGCCAGCGAGACTTAAAAAGGCTTCTCTTTCAATCTCGAGTAAATATTCTTCTGAAACCTCCGTGCCGAACGGGACTCTTCCTCCGGCAATGACATGGGCCAGCTTCTTCGCAATCTTCATATCATGATCTGATAAATAGCCGGATCTTCTCATTTGGTCTGCTCCGAGCAGTAACGCGGCACAGCCGGTTTCCCCGGTGACTTTTACCTTTTTGCGGGCAGGCGGGCGGTATCCGCTGTCATATAAATAAGCAGCCAGCTGTTTCGCATCGTGCAGCAGGTGATCCTGATTCATGCTGACACGGTCTGCCGCAGACAAAATCTTCATATCACGGGCTTCGTGCGCCGAGCCGGACACCTTGGCAAGCGCAATTGTTTCAAAGGTTTTAATGGCAGCGTCCATCAGTTCACTTCCGCCGTTCAAATAATTCATGTACAACTCTTTATTTCCTCCGCCGCCCGGAATAAGGCCGACGCCGGTTTCGACAAGACCCATATACGATTCGCTCGCCGCCTGAACGCGTGCCGCCGGAAGACAGACTTCCGTTCCTCCGCCGAGTGTCATTCCGAACGGCGCCGCCACAACAGGTTTGGCGCTGTATTTGATGTTCAGCATCGTCTGCTGAAAACGGCGGATGACAAAATCGACTTCCATGAAGTTATCATCCTGAGCTTCCATTAAAATCATCGCAAGGTTTGCTCCCGCGCAGAAATGTCTGCCTTGGTTTCCGATGACAAGACCTTTATAATTCCGCTCCGTTTCCTCAAGCGCATTGTCAATCATCTGAATAATGTCTAAGCCGATCGCGTTGCTTTTCGTATGAAATTCCAGCAAAGCGATATCATCGCCGAGATCAATCAGACTGGCACCGCTGTTTTTGCTGATCACGCCCTTTGTTTCCTTTACCGTTTGCAGGCTGATCCGTTTCGGATTTTCTTTCACAGCTCTGTATTGGCCGTCTGAATAGTAAAACGGTCTTCCGTTTTCCTTCATATAAAATGTTTCATGGCCCTCGTCAAGCATTTCTTTCACCCAGCCGGGAAGTTCTGCGCCTTCTTGTTCAAGCCGCTCTGCTGATGTTCTGACACCGATGGCATCCCATATCTCAAACGGGCCGAGCTCCCAGCCGAAGCCCCATTTCATGGCGTCGTCAATCGCTTTGATATCATCAGTGATTTCACCTAAAAGCCGGGCTGAGTATAAGAGGGTTTGCGACGTGATATTCCAAAGCAGGCGGCCGGCGCGGTCATCAGAATATATAAGCGCTTTCATTTTCCCTTTGGCACCCTTTGCCTGTTTGGCGGCTTCTAAAGCGGGCGTCTTCATTTTCGAACGCTCGCCGTATGTCATGGTAAGCGGATCGAGCTCATATATTGTTTTACCTTCTTTTTTGTAAAAACCTTGGCCTGATTTGCTGCCCAGCCAATTGTTTTTCAGCATGTCATTCATAAATTCCGGCAGCTTAAACATGTCTTTTTCAGCACCGTCGGCTTTATCATAAACATTTTTTGCCACATGGGCGAATGTATCAAGCCCCACGACGTCAAGGGTTCTGAAGGTCGCGCTTTTCGGTCTGCCGATCAAAGGCCCGGTCACCGTGTCCACCTCGCCGATGCGGCAGCCGGAGGAAAGCATTTCCCTTACCGTGACCAACAGGCCGTACGTACCGATGCGGTTGGCGATAAAGTTAGGCGTGTCTTTTGCGATGACGACACCTTTTCCGAGTGTATTTTCGGCAAATGAAGTCATAAATTGCAATACGTCAGGATCTGTTTCCTGAATCGGAATGATTTCCAGAAGTTTCAAGTAGCGGGCCGGATTAAAGAAATGTGTTCCTAAGAAATGAGCTTTAAAATCGGCAGATCTGCCTTCCGCCATTTTTGTGACGGAGATACCGGACGTATTGCTGGACACGATGCTTCCTGGTTTCCGGTATTCATCAACAAGTGAGAAAATCTGTTTTTTCACGTCAAGATTTTCGACGACGACTTCAATAATCCAATCAGCATCTTTCAACCCAGCCGCGTCATCTTCCAAATTCCCCGCCGTTATATAATCGAGATTGGCAGCTGAAGTCAGCGGCGCCGGTTTTTGCTTCAGCAGCTTTTGCATGGCCGATCGGCTCAGTCTGCTGCGGACCTCCGGGCTTTCTAATGTCAGCCCTTTTTTCACCTCATCCTTTGTCAGCTCGTTTGGCACAATATCAAGCAGCAGGACGGGAATTCCGATGTTAGCCAAGTGCGCGGCAATTCCGGACCCCATGACGCCTGACCCGAGAACGGCTGCTTTCTTTATAAACTTGTGCATGAGTCATCCCCCTTGAACTTTGAATGAATAGTCATTCATTTTTTCGGCAAAAAAAATGAAACCCTTTTCTTCTTTCATCTTAAAAGATTTTCAGGATGACTTCAATAGCAAATATGGAATTTTTTTAAATTTTTTGGCTTCCGCATGTTCCGCGCCGCAGGCGGGAAACTTAAACCCGGAGGTGAAGGGAATGGTGCGAGGGAGAAAAGATCCGTCTTCCGGCGCAGTGAGCGCGGCAAGCATGAAAGGAAATGCGGGACCGAAGCAAAAATACGGCGGCGGCAAGCGGACAAGCCAAAATCAGCAATATAAAAAAGACAACATGGAGTAACAGACTGCGGCTGCTTTTTTAAGGCAGCCGTTATTTTTTGAAGATTCCTTTCAGCACAAACGCCGCATTTGCCGGGCGCTCGGCAATTCTTCTCATCAGGTAGCCGTACCAATCGGTTCCGTACGGGACGTACACCCTCATCCTGTATCCTTCTTCGGCAAGCTTTTTCTGCCGCTCCGTTCTGATGCCGTACAGCATTTGGAATTCAAACTGCTCCCGGGGAATCTGATATTCGCTGATGAGTGTTTTCGTATACGAAATCATGTCGTCATCATGTGTCGCCACCGCTGTTTCATGCCCGCTCAAAAGCTGCAGCTTGATCAGCTGCTGGAAATGAAGATCGGTCCCTTTTTTATCAGGAAACGCAACGGACGCTGATTCTTTGTATGCGCCTTTTACAAGCCTGAGCCGCGGTTTGTATGGCATCAGGCTGCTGATGTCTTCAGCCGCGCGGTACAAATAAGCCTGAATGACGGTGCCGAGCATCGGAAAATCCGGTTTGCACCGCTTATACAGATCAAGCGTGCGGGCGCATCTGGAATAGTCCTCCATGTCAATCGTGACGGGGACGCGGTGTTCTTTTGCCTCCGTCAATATGTCTCTGATGTGCTGTTCGGCGAGATTCTCAGATATATCCAGACCGATGGATGTTAATTTCAGCGACAGCTCACAGTCCAATTGATTCTCTGCGATCGCCCTGATTGCTTTTTTACATTCTTCGGCCGTCCTTTTGGCATCCTTCCGGGACCCAGCATATTCACCTAGGTAATCTATCGAGGCCGACAGCCCGTTTTGGTTCAGCCGCTTCACCGTTTTTACTGCTTCTCGAAGTGTTTCCCCCGCAACGAATCTTCCCGCGCCGAAGCGGAGGCCGTAAGCCTGGGCGAATTTCGTAAGCATTTTATTTTTCGACAAAAATAAACATATGCTCCGCAGCAAGGGCGAACTCCCTCCTTTTTCTTTTATTCGTGTATGAAATCCCGGTCGCAGAGAAAGCTAAGAAGAACAGAATTGAAGGAGGCGTTTATATGAATAACCAGGAGCAGCACGGACATTTGCCGCCTGCCGTCATCTCAACGAAAGACCATTTGTATCTTGAAGACATGCTGAACTGGAATCTGCTTGCCATGAAAAAAGCGCATTTCATGGCGGAACACTGCCAGAATCAGACGTTAAAACAAGAGCTTGAACAAATAGGCCGGATGCACCACAAACATTATCAAAACATTTTGGGTCACCTGAATCCCGCTCAAGGCGGACAGACAACAACAGGCTATATGCAATAGGAGGACAATACATGGAACAGCAAAATCAAAAAATCACTAACCCGCAAACGCCCGTGCCCGATACGGCGCAAATGAATGACCGAGACTTGGTGAATGAACTGCTGACGACGGAAAAGTATATCACGTCTTCATATTGCACAGCCCTGCACGAGTTCAGCCACGAGTCTCTTTATCAAGATATTCAGGCGATTTTCGATGAGTCACAAAAAGCGCAGAGAAGATTATACGATGTAATGTTTCAAAATGGCTGGTATTCCATTGAAGCGGCCGACACCCAAAAGCTTCAGCAATCGTATCAGAAGTTCCGGCAGACCATTCAGCAGCAGTCTCCCTACCAGCAGTAACATAAGAAAGGATTTGATGTTTTCACTAAGCATCAATCCTTTTTTTATTTTTGCACAAAAGGATTGACTTATCTTTAATCCTTATTTATATTTAACTAATGTTAATTATTTTCCCGAAGAACCAGATGAGGAGGAGTTATGAAAAACGCGGATCAATATGTGTCTGACATCCAAAAATCCCTTCAGACGCTGCTGCAAAACATACAGCCGGAAATGATGGAAAGCATGGCAAAACATGAGGTGACTCCTGCCCAATTATTTGTTTTAGCCAGCTTAAAAAAACAAGGGAGCTGCAAAGTTTCCGAAATTGCGGAGCGCATGGAAGTAAAGCCGAGCGCAGTGACGCTGATGGCCGACCGCCTTGAGCAAAAAGGACTGATCGTCCGCAAACATAATCAGCAGGACAGACGTGTCATCGACATCAGCCTTACCGAAAAAGGCGAGAAGAAATTCGAAGATGTCGTGGAAGGAAGAAAAGCGATATTAGCGCGAAACCTGTCCGTTCTGACTGACGATGAACTGATTCAGTCCGTGAACATCATCCGCAAAGTAGCGGAAGCCGCCGAGAAATACGCGGCTGACCAAAAAGAAAACTAATAGAAAAGAGGAGCTGCCGAAGCATGAGCATTGAACAGAAGGATCCAAAACGCACACTATTAATAACGGGCTTAATTATCGCTATGTTTTTCTCAGCCCTTGACGGCACGATCGTAGGAACGGCGATTCCTAAAATCGTGGGTGACCTCGGGGGATTAAGCATGATGACGTGGCTGACCACGGCATATCTTTTAACTTCGACAACGATCGTCCCGATTGCGGGGAAACTTGCAGATTTATTGGGGCGGCGCGTCGTATATGTATCAGGTTTATTGATTTTCATGGGCGCTTCCGCACTGTGCGGAATGGCCAGCAACATGACGGAACTGATTATTTTCCGCGGACTTCAGGGAATCGGCGGCGGTGTCATGATGCCGATGGCCATGATCGTCATCGGAGATTTGTTCACAGGGAAACAGCGTGCCAAGTTCCAAGGGCTTTTCGGGGCGATTTACGGGCTGGCTTCTGTTATCGGCCCGCAAATCGGGGGCTGGATTGTTGACTCTTTAAATTGGAAATGGGTTTTCTATATCAACCTGCCTGTCGGAATCTTAGCCGTCATCTTTATCGCAAGAGGACTTCAAGGCAGAAAACAGACCGGGCCGATTAACTTTGACATCGCCGGCATTTTCACAATGATCGTCGGAATCGTCAGCCTCCTGCTCGCACTCAGCTTCGGAGGAAAGGATTATGCATGGGGGTCTTGGCAGATTCTCGGTCTCTTTGCGCTTGCGCTTGTCGGGATTGTCGGATTCATTTTCGCTGAAATCAAAGCAAAAGAGCCGATTCTGCCGATGTACCTGTTTAAAAACAGAACGTTTACCGTACTGAATCTGATCGGGTTTTTCATGAGTATCGGCATGTTCGGCGCCGTTACGTTCGTTCCTTTCTTTATGCAGGGAATTATCGGAGTCAGCGCTACCGCGTCCGGAACGATTATGACGCCGATGATGGTATCTATGATCATCACAAGTATTATCGGAGGCCAGCTGGTTTATAAGATCGGCATCAAACCGCAAATCATGATCGGCATGCTGATCATGGCCGTCGGCTTCTTCTTATTAACGACTTTGCAGCTGGATACAAGCAAGCTCGCGGCTACATGCTATATGGCCGTGATCGGTCTGGGAATGGGGCTCGTTATGCCGCTTCTCACACTCGCTCTGCAAGAAACGTTTTCAAAAGAAGAGCTGGGTGTGGTGACTTCATCAAGCCAATTTTTCCGGATGATCGGGGGAACGTTCGGCATTACGGTGCTCGGCGCTGTCATGAATGCCAGATCAGGAACCCTTCTAACCGACAGACTGGTGCCTTACTTAGATTCACTGCCGAAACAGGCAAGTGCCTTTGCCGACCAGTTTAAAGGCATGATTGACAAGAATCCTGAAGGGCTGCTTCAATCCTTGTTCAGCCAGGAATCGATTAAGCAGATTCCGGCGGCATTTTCTTCCCATATCGTGCCGGTTTTAAAAACGTCACTGATGGATTCGCTTCACAGCGTGTTTTTCACAGGTCTGGCCTTTATCGCTGCCGGATTAATCCTCACGCTGTTTGTTAAATCAATTAAACTGACTAACAAAAAAACAGGCAAACAAGAAGAAAAGGCGAAAGCCGTTTAATAGAGAAAATTCCGCGGATGCCGCGGGATTTTTTTATATCCTCTGGGCCTCTCCGTTTCCGAATGACCAGTCTTCCGCCGCATTGCCTGAGAGGACGATAAACACATCTTCTTTTCTGACGCCCAGCTTTTCGTGCAGCCGGAGTACCTACCCCGCAACAAGTGAATAGGAAATGGGGGTAAAAACCCTAGTGATGGAACCCTTTAATAAACCTTAAACATTTCATCGTTATCTTTATAGTACGACATAATAAAGTCACGAAAATTTCTTACCGAAGAAGATAACAGCTTATGTCTCATCCAAGATAAGCCGACTGGATATGAAGCAGAGTGATCAGTCACTTTTATAAAATTCAGCCCCAATGTTCTGCAAACTGAAATAGGAAGCAACGCAACACCTCGATCCAGCTTTATAATCTCGACCAGTAAATGAGAATCCGCCTCAAATGCAATATTTGGGGTGAAACCAGCTTTCTCACAAAGCGAGGTTGTAAAACCTCTATACTCCTCATTATTAGCAAGGGTAATAAATGGTTCATCGGCGACAAGACGTAAAGAAATTTCTGTTTTACCCGTAAATCGGTGGTTTGAGGGTAAAGCCAGAACAATATCTTCATTTACCAGCACATAGCTCTCTATCTCTTCATCTTGAATCGGATGACCTGTTATTCCTAAATCAATGTCCCCTTTTTTTAAACTTGTGATGATCTCGCTTTTAACTCCGATTGCTTGGAGAATTTTTGATTGAGGAGAGCGGTTGATATATTCACTCATCAGTCCTGCAAGGAATCTTGGATTGGAAATAGATATTCTTATGGTGTCAGAAATTTGATGTTCCTTCAATTGAATTTCCGTTTGTGCATTTTCAATTTCAGTAAAAATCCTGTTTACATGTTTTAAAAGAATTTCCCCTGATGAACTCAGCTTAATATTTCTGCCTTTTCTCTCAAACAAGGCTGTTCCCAGTTCATTCTCAAGTCTTTTTATAGTAAGACTTAAAGAAGGCTGGGCAATCTTTAATTGTTCTGCTGCTTTAGAAATATGCTCAGTATAGGCAACTGTCTGAAAGTATTTTAGCTGCAGCAATTCCATCTGTCTGCATCTCCCTTATTTATTTCAATAAATATACATATACCTTATTATGTATTAGATTAAATGTAAATGCGGATGTAAGATAATAGCATAGTTAAATTGAAAAAACATAAAAAAGAAAAGGAAAGGGTGTCATTCAATGAAAATTGATGTGAAAGATATAGCAAAAAATTTAAATACGCCGCTAACGGCTCCTGCTTATCCTATCCCAAATTATAAATTTGTTAACCGTGAATATTTAAATATTATTTACCGAACGGATGAAAAAGCGTTACGTGCGGCAGTGCCAGAACCTCTTGAAATTACTGAACCTTTAGTGAAATTCGAAGTGATGTGGATGCCCGATGTTTCCGGACTTGGCGCCTATACAGAAGCAGGACAAGTCATCCCTGTCAGCTTTAATGGTGAAGAAGGGGATTATGTACATTCTATGTATGTAGACAATTTTCCAGCTATCGCAAGCGGACGGGAACTTACTGCATATCCAAAGAAATTGGGTGCCCCTAAGCTGTATATAGACTCTGATACTCTTGTCGGCACACTGGATTATGGCAGTCTTCGCGTGGCAACTGCGACTATGGGATATAAACATTTCGAAATGGACAAGGAAAAAGCGAAAAGGGAAATTTGCCGACCTAATTTTATGGTTAAGATGGCTACTGATTATAATGGTGATTTAAGGGTTTGTGATTTGGTGCGAACGCAAATAACGAATATAGAAGTTAAAGGTGCCTGGACTGGACCCGCGCGGCTTCAATTATTTGAACATGCTCTGGCACCTCTTGCAGACTTGCCTGTATTAGAAGTCGTTTCAGCATCTCATATCCTTACAGATTTAACCTTAAATGCTGCTCAGCCGGTTTATAACTACTTAGAGGAAAAATAAGGAGACGTTTACAATGAGAATTGCAATTTTAGGGGCAGGTTCTTTAGGAACCATAGTGGGAGCATATCTGTCTGCTGGCGGAATGGATGTCGAATTGATTGATTCATACAAAGAACATGTAGATACTCTAAATCAAATAGGTGCTAAAGTAGTTGGTACAACGGAATTCCAAGCAAAGGTGAAAGCCATTACCCCTGAAAACAAGTCAGGCAAGTATGATTTAATATTACTTCTGACGAAACAATTATATAATGATTCGATTCTTAAAGAGTTACTGCCTTTTTTAAAGGATGACAGTGTTGTATGTTCCTTGCAAAACGGTATACCTGAACAGAAAGTTGCTTCGATCGTTGGTAATGAACGTGTTATTGCGGGTTCTGTTGAATTTGGTGCTACGTTTATTGAACCAGGCGTATCCAGACTTACAACTGAGTATACTCAATTTAAAGAGTACGCTTTTCAAATTGGAGAATTAAATGGTGAAACAACAGAAAGAATCCAGCGTATTAAATCGGTTTTAGACCTTATCGGCGGAACACATATTTCCGATAATTTAGTTGGAACGAAGTGGTCAAAATTACTTATCAATAATGCATTCAGTGGTTTATCGGCAGCATTAGATGGAGAATACGGAGACATTCTTGACCATGAAATCGGCATTGTCAGCGCAGTTCATATCGCAGATGAGACGATTAAGGTTGGACACGCCAATGGTGTCAAATTTGCGAAAATGGGCGGCCTTGATTTAGAATCTTTGGAATTAAGAAGCGAAAATGATATTCCTGAACGTATCCAGACATTTAGGGCAGCCATGGCACCATCTAGGCTGCTAAGAGCAAGTATGCTGCAGGATCTTGAGAAGAAACGCAAAACTGAAATTGATTATATTAATGGAGTTATTCCCAAAATGGCAGAAGGTACTGGAATTTCAACACCTTTTAATGATTTGGTTGTAGCACAAGTCAAATGTGCCGAGGAATCTCAAACAGTGCCCAATTTTGATACAAATATAAAAGCATTTGAAGAGTTATTAAGTATCCGAAAAGAAATGTGATATATAGGAAAGAGAGAAAGGGATTGCTGCGGCGGTCCTTTTTTCTTGGTTCAACAAGCGGAAGAAATTATTAAAGAATTGAATGGCGCCTTTATTGATTCCTTTTCAGCAAAAAAAGCTTCCGGCACCTCTCTTTGATGCCGGAAGCTTTTTATTGTTTTTTTCTGTGCTCTTCATTGAGCTGTTTAATGTGCTGTATCGCAGCTTTGATGCCCTCTTTGGCGTCCGGGTAGGATTGGTTCCAATGCTTTACGAGCGGAGGCATGCTTTTTGCGATATGTGTATACAAAATCCATTGCCTGACTTCTTCCTTTAGTTCCGGGGTTGTTTCGCCAAGCAATAGTTCCGTATATTTTTCAAGCAGGCCGTCCAGCTGCTGCTGCAGTTTTTCTTCCATACCGTTCCCTTCCCTTTTTCATGATTATGACAATCGGGCGGTGAGAGCCGCTTCCTGCACGATGCATCTCCCGCGCCCGTGCGGAATGCAAAGCGGCGTACCGAACAGCGGGTCCTGCGTGACTTGGCAGTTCATCGCAAATACCTGCTGCACAAGCTCGCAAGTGATGACTTCTTCGGGACGGCCCTCCGCGTAAATCTGTTTATCCTTAATGGCGACAAGATAATGAGCATAGCGGCATGCGAGATTAAGGTCGTGCAGCACCATGACGATGGTCCGTTTTTCTTTTTCATTTAATTCAAACAGCAAATCAAGTATTTCAATTTGATGCGTCATGTCGAGATAGGTTGTCGGCTCGTCGAGCAGAATGATATCCGTATCCTGGGCGAGTGTCATCGCAATCCACGCGCGCTGGCGCTGTCCGCCTGACAAAGAATCCACCGTACGGTCGGCCATTTCCTCAAGCTTTGTCGCCTTCAGCGCTTTTGCCACTGCGTCTTCGTCCTCTTTGGACCATTGCTTCAGCCAGCTTTGATAAGGGTATCGTCCCTGCTTTACAAGCTGATGCACGGTCAGGCCTTCGGGAGCTGACGGGCTCTGCGGCAAGATAGCCAGTTCTCTGGCGACTTCTTTCGTCGGCAGCTTAGCGATGGCTTTTCCTTCCAAAAGCACAGAACCGCCCCTCGGTTTCATCAGGCGCGCCAATGAACGTAAAAGCGTCGATTTTCCGCAGCCGTTGCTTCCGATCAATACAGTGATTTCGCCTTTTGGAATCGCTACATCCAACTCGTCAATGATAACAGTCTCTCCGTACCCTAAGCTCAGCGTCTCTGTAGAAATTGCACTCATACCGCTAACCGCTCCTTTTTTGTATTTCCCAACACTATGTATATAAACAAATTGCCTGAACATTCAACGTGAGATCATGATTATATTGTAACAGAAATTAATGACTCTGAATATCATTATCAATTAGTTTCGGGCAAAAAAACAGCGGACAGCGGTTATTTCTTGATTTCCGTCATTTCTCCGTCGCTTTTTTTCAGTTTCAAATAAAAATGGTCATAATGGCTGTCTAAATTAAAAGCAGAGAGCACCTGCCTGACAACTTCGCCTTCTTGCATCCCGCTGTTTACGGCAAGTTCTCCGAGGATCATCTTCATTTCATCAAGCGCTTCCTCGCCCTCTCTGTGAACTCCTGAAAGCTTGTCCTGGATGTCCGCCTTTTCACGACCGCCTTTTCTTTCATACAAACCTTCATAGCGGTTATGCTCTCCGGCTCCGTAGTTGACGCGAAGGGAAAAGCTGCTGTATGGAACCGGCTTCGCGGATGATACGGGCGTGCTGTCTTGTTCCGCATTCCGTTTTTCTTCATTCAATCGGCAGCCGGCAATCAGCATCAGCGCCAGACATAAAACACCCGCCGTCCTGATCCATTTCATGCGATTCACTCCCATTCCATTCCGATCGTTTTTAGGTATTTCCAAGGGAGGCGGCTGTCATTCATCGAACAAAAAAGAACCGGAGCTGTTTATCGCTCCGGCCGGTTCCTCTCTATATCATCATTCAGTCAGCTCTAAAAATTCCTGTACATCCCGTACCGCAAGGCGGACCGCGTCCTCCCAAAACGATCGTTCCGTCAGATCCGCTCCAAGGTGCTTCATCGCCAAATCCTCAACGGTCATCGAAGCCGTGTCACACAAAAGCGCGATATATTTTTCTTCAAAATCCGCATTCTCCCGAAGAGCTCTTGCGTATATTCCAAGGGAAAATAAATAACCGAACGTATACGGAAAATTGTAGAACGGCACTCCCGTAATATGAAAATGAAGTTTTGACGCCCAGAAATGCGGGTGGTATTCCCCTAATGAATCGCAAAACGCTTCTTTCTGCGCCGCTTCCATCAGTTCATTCAATTTTTCAGCCGGAACGACGCCATGTTTCCGCTCTTCATAAAACCGCGTTTCAAATAAAAATCTCGCATGAATATTCATAAACATGGCTACGCTTCTTTGAATTTTATCTTCAAGCAGGAACAGCTTTTCTTCTTTTGTCTCCGCTTGTTTCAAAGCGGCGTCGGCGACGATCATTTCCGCAAAAGTCGAGGCTGTTTCAGCGACATTCATGGCGTAGGCTCTGTTCAGCTGCCGCACTTGAAGCATGGCCTCCTGATGAAACGCGTGTCCAAGCTCATGCGCAAGCGTTGATACATTTGAAGCGCTTCCTGAAAACGTCATGAAAATACGGGATTCTCCGCTGTCGGGAAAGCTGGTGCAGAAACCGCCGACCCGTTTGCCGCTGCGGTCTTCCGCTTCAATCCACCGATCGCGGAACGCTTTTTCCGTAAATGCGGACAGTTTTTTGCCAAATGTGGAAAATTGGGTAACGATCAGATTGGCCGCTTCATCATATGTGTATTTTTTCGGCGCCTCGCCGATCGGCGCATTCACATCATACCAATTCAGGCGCTCAAGCCCTAAGAGGGACGCCTTTCGATTCAGGTATTCGGCAAAGGGTTTTTTATGATCGGTAATGACCTGCCACATGACATCCAGTGTTTCTTTTTTCATCCGGTTGATCGCAAGCGGCTCTTCCAAGGCGCTTTCCCAGCCCCGCGCTTTATACATTTCCGTTCGGAAGCCGGCCAGATGATTCAGCGTGCTGCCAAACAGCTCCTCTTCTCCCTTCCAGGCTTCGTTAAGCTCTTTAAATACTTGCCGCCTGGTGCCGCGGTCCGGATGCGCCATCATGTTTTCCGCTTGGCCGACTGACAGCTCTTTATCCTCAAACGGAATCTTCATTCTTCCGACAGCCGCATTATACAGGTCGCCCCATGCATGATAGCCGTCAACGGCCAGACCTTCAATCAGTCTCTCTTCATGTGCGCTGAGCTTTTCTCTGATCCGGTCTCTTCTTTCATTTAAAACGTATGTGAGGTCCTGAAGTTCCGGTTTTTGCAGCAGTTCCGCCCAGACCCGCTCGTCAATCCGGGCAAGTGTATCGTCAAGGGTGACCAGAGCGGATTTAAAATCACTGCTCAGCTGATTGATCCGCGCCCTCCACTCATTCGCTTTCTGGTCATCAGTGTTCTGAGCCTGAAGACAGCCGACGAACGCTCCCGCCTGTCTGATCATGATCGCCGACCGTTCAAACCGATCAATCAGATTGACCAGCTCCCCGCCTTCATCAGCATGAGACGGAACTGTAAACGCCTCTGCCTCTTTTTGAAAAGCGCTGAGCTGCTGTTTGAGCTCTTGTATGTATTGCTGGAAATCTTCCGACCTGCTCCCGCCCTCAAAAATGGAGTTTAAATCCCATGTTTCCTTCAATCCCTCTAATGCCATCTTTTTCATTACCCCTTTCTGTCCGAAGCTGATTCCATTATAAAATAATTCTGACATATTTCCGAACGATTTCTCCTTCTCACCGCTAAATGTTATACACTAACATATAAGAACAAACGGGGAGGAATATGAGTTGAACAGAAAAATTGCCATTGTAACCGGCGCGACAAGCGGATTCGGTCTGCTGACAGCGCTGAAGCTCGCCCGGTCTTATCATGTCATCGCAACAGCGAGACAGCCGGAGAAAGCTGAAACATTGAAAGAGGCGGCCGCCCAAGCGGGTGTATCCGGTCATATTACGATCGCTTCTTTAGATGTTACAAATGAGCAGTCGGTGTCTGACTTCGGCAACACCATCAGCGGTTTCGGACCGGTTGATGTGCTTGTGAACAACGCCGGCACTGCGTATGGGGGATTTATTGCAGATGTACCGATGGAACATTACAGACAGCAGTTTGACACGAATGTATTCGGCCTGATTCATGTCACCAAAACAGTGCTCCCTTATATGAGAAAACACGGCGGAGCGAAAATCATCAACATCAGCAGCATCAGCGGACTGACCGCCTCTCCGGCTCTTTCTCCGTACACTTCTTCCAAATTCGCGATTGAAGGGTTTACAGAATGTCTGCGTCTTGAGCTTCTGCCTTTAGGAATCGATGCCGCTTTAATAGAACCGGGCTCCTATAAAACGTCTATCTGGGAGACGTCTCTCTCCAATCATCTTACGGCACCCGGCAAAGATTCGCTTTATTACCGCTATTATCAGCAAATTGAAGCTTACGTCAAAGCGAGCGCATCCAAAAGCGGCGATCCCAATGACGTGGCGGAGCTGATTTATCAATTGGCACAGAAGAAACGCCTGAAGAAACTGCGGTATCCGATCGGCAGAGGCATTAAGCTGACATTGGCTTGCCGCTCACTCTTCTCTTGGCCCGTCTGGGAATCGATCATAAAGAAAAAGCTGTTCAAAGAAACATAAATTATAATTATTATAATTTAGTATTGATTTTTATTTGATACGTGATATAATTAAATTAACAGATCACAGGGAGGACGATAATATGAATACACAAAACGCGAAAAAAACTGAAAATCTAGTTGAGAAATCAATGAACACCCAATTATCAAACTGGTTTATCCTTTACTCTAAACTGCACCGCTTCCATTGGTATGTAAAAGGCCCTCATTTCTTTACGCTGCATGAAAAGTTTGAAGAACTGTATAACGAAGCGGCAGAAACGGCAGATGCCATCGCAGAGCGTCTTCTGGCCATCGGCGGACAGCCCGCGGCGACTTTTCACAGCTATCTTGAACAAGCTTCCATTACGGATGAAGGACAGGAAAAGACGGCTTCTGAAATGGTGGAATCACTCGTTCAAGACTACAAACAGATCAGCCGCGAATCAAAATTTGTCATCGGCATCGCCGAGGAACAAAATGACCCATCAACAGCCGATTTGTTTGTCGGATTAGTTGAAGAAGCGGACAAGCATGTGTGGATGCTGTCAGCCTACTTAGGAGAATGACGAAAAAAGCTGAACCTCAGGCGGAGGTTCAGCTTTTTTTATGCGTTCAGCTTGCGCTTTCAGTTTGTTTCGTTAATGTGATATTCAGCGTCTTTTTGCTGCCGCCTCTGAGAACTTGAACAGTCGTTTTATCGCCGATTTTCAGCTGGTTATACAGAATCTGTCTGATATCGGCGCTGCTGCCGACATCTTTGCCGTTCAATTTTACAATGACGTCATTTGACTTGATGCCCGCTTTCGCAGCCGGTGAGCCGGACTGCACTTCTTTTACGTAAACGCCCTTAGACAGCTGGTCGCCGAACAATCCGAGCGTGTTTTCCTGATAGGTTTCCGGCACTTGCGACATATCAATCATCTGCACGCCTAAAAACGGACGCTCGACTTTTCCTTTTGCAAGCAGCTGGTCGACAATCGGTTCCACATCGTTGCTCGGAATGGCGAAGCCGAGTGATTCCACGCCATTTTCACTGACTTTCATACTGTTGATTCCGATAACCTGGCCGCTTGAATTGATTAACGGCCCGCCGCTGTTACCGGGATTAATCGCCGCATCCGTCTGAATCACGTTCATTTCCACCGTGCCTTGGGAAGTGTCGGCGTCTACCGTTCTGTTCAGTCCGCTGATCACACCTTGTGTGACGGTGCCGGAAAACTGCTGGCCGAGCGGGTTGCCGATGGCGATTACCTTATCGGCAATGCGCAGCTGTGAAGAATCGCCGAAGCTGGCCGCTTTTTTGACATTGGACGAGCTGATTTCCAGTACGGCCAGGTCACTGATGGCATCCTTTCCGACAAGCTTTGCCGTTTCGGTTTTCCCGTTATAAAGAGTGACCGACAGCTTGTTTGCTCCTTCTACGACATGGTTGTTTGTGATGATGTACGCTTTTTGGCCGTCTTTTTTGAAAATGACGCCTGACCCCGTGCCGCTCTCCGTTTCAGAGTTTGAACCGCCGTCAAGTCCGAATTGGCCGCTTTGCGACGCTTGATAGTTGGACACTCCGACAATCGCAGGCTCCAAATCTTCTACCATATCCGCCACACTTGAGGTATTTTTCAAAGGCGTTGACGTAAAATTCGCAGACTGAACTTGTTTCGCCGTATCAGAAACAGATTCTGCCTTATGCTGCTCACCCGGCAGATTCGGCACAATGCCAAGCACGAGGCCGCCGCCGATAATGCCGCCTAAAATCGGGCTCAGCCAAGCGGCTCTCCGTTTTTTTTCTTTTTTCACGGCAGCCGTTTTTTCAAATTCCGTACCGGCGGCCGCCTCTTTTTCCGCTTCTTTCGAGACGGGGCCTTCAAGCAGCTCGGGCTCCTGATGGCTGATCCGCTGCTGTTCATTGCCGTTTTGCTCCGTATGTGAAAGATCTGACTGATCGCGGCTGATGCCGTCATCTCGCTGATCGTTCATATTCACGCACACTCCTTCAGTATGTTCTCATTCTATTCATTACATATTCATCGCATGTACAAGTTCTATTGTCCCAATAATAAGGAGAAAAGCAAAGCTCCAAAACAAAATGTGTTTGAACATGTTATCTTCCCCGCTTTTTTTCTTCCTTTCTTCCCTTATACACATCATAAACAAACATTGTGGGATAAAAATGAAAAGAATATGTGAAATTATGAAAATGCGGCCTGAGTGTGTTAAAACTAGTATAATGACGTTGAAAGGATGTGAACTGCCTTGTCATACACCATTTATCTAGTTGAAGATGAGGACAATCTGAATGAACTGCTCACAAAATATTTAGAGAATGAAGGCTGGAACATTACATCTTTCACAAAAGGCGAAGAAGCCAGAAAGCAGATGCAGCCGTCTCCCCACCTGTGGATTCTTGACATCATGCTGCCGGATACGGACGGCTATACATTAATAAAAGAAATAAAAGAAAAAGATCCCGATGTGCCGGTCATTTTCATTTCCGCCCGGGATGCCGATATTGACAGAGTTCTCGGGTTAGAGCTTGGAAGCAATGATTATATCGCCAAGCCTTTTTTGCCGAGAGAGCTCATTATACGGGTTCAGAAACTGCTGGAGCTTGTGTATAAAGAACAGCCCGCTCCCAAAAAAACCGGCCTCACCGTTTCCACCTACAATGTGATCGAAGATGCCAGAGAGGTTTATGATGAAACCGGCAGCCTGGTCAATTTGACGTCTAAGGAATTTGATCTGCTGCTTTTATTTCTTCACCATAAAGGACACCCCTTTTCCAGGGAAGATATTCTGCTGAAAATATGGGGCCATGACTATTTCGGCACTGACCGGGTGGTCGATGATCTTGTGCGGAGGCTGCGGAAAAAAATGCCCGGCTTAAAGGTTGAAACCATTTACGGATTCGGCTACAGGATGATGACATCATGAAAAATAAGCCGCTTGCTTTTCAAATATGGGTGGTCATCTCGGGTATCCTTTTAGCCATCTCGATTCTGCTGCTCGTGCTGTTCTCAAATACGCTGCGGGATTTTTTCACGGATGAAACGTACACGACCATTGAAAATGAACAGCATGTGCTGACGGAGTACCGGCTGCCCGGGTCGATCGAGCGGGGATATTACAGTGAGGACGCGACCGCTCCGACGACTTTCCGATCCGTTCAGCACGTTCTATTGCCGGAACGGGAGGAATCTGCCAGCGACAAAGATTTAAACTACTTTTCTTCTTCCTTTATCCATAAGGTGTACAAGCTCGCGGGCCGCCAGCACAGCGTCACGAAACGATACAGCGCGGACATCGGCGGGGAAAAAGTGTTTTTCGTCATTAAAAAAGGCCTCACCATTAACGGTCAGGATGCGATGATGCTGTCATATGCGCTTGATTCTTACCGTGATGATCTGTCATACACCCTGTTTAAGCAGCTGCTCTTTATCCTTGCCGGCGTCATTTTGTTAAGCTGGATTCCGGCGATTTGGCTTGCCAAATATCTCTCGCGTCCGCTCGTCTCCTTAGAAAAGCATGTCAAACGGATTTCCGAACAGGACTGGGATGATCCGGTCATCGTCGACAGAAAAGATGAAATCGGAAAATTAGGCCACACCATTGAAGACATGCGGAGCAAGCTGGTGCAAAAGGATGAAACGGAAAGAACGCTCCTGCAAAATATCTCTCATGATTTAAAAACGCCTGTCATGGTGATAAGGGGCTATACTCAATCAATAAAGGACGGGATTTTTCCTAAGGGGGACCTGAAAAACACAATTGATGTCATTGAAGGCGAAGCAGAAAAGCTTGAGAAGAAAATTAAGGATTTATTATATTTAACGAAGCTTGATTATTTAATGAAGCAGCGGGTGCACCATGAGACATTTGACCTTGTGAAAGTCACGGAAGAAGTCGTTGAGCGGCTCAAATGGGCCCGGAAGGAATTATCGTGGACCTTTGAAACAGAAGATGTATTGATGATGCCCGGTGATCCGGAACAATGGGGCAAGCTCCTCGAAAACATTCTTGAAAATCAAATCCGCTATGCAGAAACGGCGATTCACATTCGGATCAGCCAAAATCAGCAGCAGATTGTCATGACGGTTAAAAATGACGGGCCTCCGATTGAGGATGAGATGCTATCCAGCTTGTACGAGCCTTTTAATAAAGGGAAGAAAGGCGAGTTCGGCATAGGACTCAGCATCGTAAAACGGATTTTAACCCTGCATAAAGCATCAATTTCAATTGAAAATGACCAATCGGGTGTAATCTATCGGATTATCATACCAAAGTAGACTGTAGTGTTTCATTGCAGTCTTTTTTTATGTGAAGGAGTAGCCGTTAAAATCTCTGTAGTTTGTTTTCAGCGGTTTTTGGCATTGATGAACCCATTTCTTTTCACAAATCGTCTTTTTCGGATATTTCACCTTTTCGACTTTAATTCCTCTGTTTCGCAAGCGGCTGATCATTTCATCTAATTCTTTCATTTTCAGATTCACCCTTTCGCCAGAACTTTGACCATTCGGTCAGCTCACTTTATAATATAAATAAAACAAGACAAAAAAACAAGTTACAATCAGGTTAAATTTACAGAATATCAATATGACCATATAGTCACACACGTGAAGCACAAGCCAGCCTCCTGGCTCCGAAAGGGTGGAACCATTGAAGGAAAAAGAAAAGCTGATTATTGAAGCAGCAATTAAACTGTTTGCCCGAAAAGGGTACAAATCAACATCGGTTCAGGAAATCGCCGATGAATGCAAAATCTCAAAAGGCGCTTTTTATCTTCATTTTCCTTCCAAAGAAGCACTGCTTCTGTCCATGCTGAATTACTACTATGATAAGACGTTTACCCGAATCACGACGATCCAAACAGAGGGTGACAGCCCGAGAGCCGCTTATCAAAAACAGCTTGCGGTGTTTTATGAATCGATTCTCGCCCATAAAGATTTTATTACCGTGCAGATGAAAGACGGTTCACTTCCTTATACCGAAGAAGTGGCCCAGTGCGGAAAGAGAATCCGCCGGTCGATCCTGCAGTTTCATATCGACAGTCTTCTTGCTATTTACGGAGAAAAAGCCGAACCATACACCGCCGAGCTTTGTTTTTTAATAGAAGGAATCAGTCAGATGTATCTTGAATATCTCATTCTGACCGGCCGGTCTGTACAGCCTGCGCTTCTCGCAAATACCGTGATTCACAGAATTGATGACATCGTAAACGGAATGGCGGACAGACATGATGAAGCGTTTATTTCTCTTGATGAGGCAAGCTCACTGTTTGGGCCTCTTCATAACGGGAAGCCCGATCCTTTAAGCCAATCAATCTTGCAGACCCTCCGTGCGCGCATCAGCACGATGGACAAGCCGCAAGCATCTGAATACACCGAGAGCTTGGATATTCTTGAAGCGGAAATGAAGAAAAAGTCGCCGAAACCGGCAATCATCAAAGGAATGATTCTGAATTTGAAGGAATCCGACCTGCTGGCTGAAGATGCAGAACAGCTCAGATTTTTACTGAAACAGCAATTTATTTAGAAGAACGGCCGCAATGACTGCAGCCGTTCTTTCTGTTTATGCTTTCGGGTGCACCATATCTTCCGGACGCACCATTTCATTAAATTGTTCTTCCGTCAGAAGGTTCAGCTGTAATGCCGCTTCTTTCAGCGTCAGGCCTTCTTTATGGGCAAGCTTGGCGATTTTTGCGGCGTTTTCATAACCGATGTGCGGGTTAAGCGCCGTAACAAGCATTAATGAGTTAGAAAGGTTTTCCTGAATGGTTTCCTGGTTCGGCTCAATACCGACAGCGCATTTGTCATGGAAGGAATTCATTCCGTCACTGAGAAGCTGCACTGTCTGCAGGAAGTTATAAATGATAACCGGCTTGAAGACGTTCAGCTCGAAGTTTCCTTGGCTGGCCGCAAATCCGATTGTCGCGTCATTTCCCATCACTTGCGCGGCGATCATTGTCAGCGCCTCACTTTGCGTCGGGTTGACTTTGCCCGGCATGATAGAGCTTCCCGGCTCATTTTCAGGAATGACGATTTCGCCGATTCCGCAGCGCGGGCCGCTTGCCAGCCATCTGACATCGTTGGCAATCTTCATCAGGTCGGCAGCCAATGCTTTTAAGGCACCGTGAACGTGAGTGATTTCATCATGGCTTGTCAGCGCATGGAATTTGTTAGGCGAGCTTTTGAACGTCTGCCCCGTTACTTTTGTGATTTCTTCCGCGACGAATTCACCGAACTGCGGATGGGCGTTGATTCCCGTACCGACTGCCGTGCCGCCGATCGCAAGCGCGCGGATTTTTTCCGTTGACTCAAGAATCATTTCTTTAGAACGGTCAAGCATGTATACCCAGCCGCTGATTTCCTGTCCGAGTGTCAGCGGAGTCGCGTCCTGCAAATGCGTGCGTCCGATTTTCACAATGTCTTGATACGCTTTCGCTTTTTCGTCAAGTGTCTCGCGCAGCTGATCAAGGGCCGGAACGAGCTGCTCATATACGGCAAGGACCGCCGCAACGTGCATCGCCGTCGGGAATGTATCGTTTGAGCTTTGGCTGCGGTTGACGTCATCATTCGGATGAATCTTCAGATCAGAATTTTTTTCTTTCAATAAAGCAGTCGCGCGGTTGGCCACCACTTCGTTCATATTCATGTTGCTTTGTGTGCCGCTTCCCGTCTGCCAGACAACGAGCGGAAAGTTATCGTCGTATTTGCCGTTTAATACGTCATCACATACAGCGGCAATCGCCTGTGCTTTTTCAGACTCTAAATTGCCGAGGCGTTCGTTAGCGATCGCCGTGCTCCTTTTTAAAATTGCAAACGCCTTCACAATACGCTGAGGCATTTTTTCTGAACCGATTTTGAAGTTCTCTTTGCTGCGCTGTGTCTGAGCGCCCCAAAATTTATCTGCCGGAACTTTAACTTCTCCCATGGTGTCTTTTTCAATTCTGTAGTCCATTTATGTATCCCTCCATAACAGTTGCTTCACCCTGAGTATTATTCGCCAGTAACCGATGAAACCCTTTTTATTTTTCGGTCTTGGCCGTTTTTAATTTCAGCTCAAGATAGACGCGCGAATCCTTAGAGTATTTGTACTTCGGATTTGTTTTTCGGTATTCCTTCGACGTGTAAGCCACTTCGTAATGCGCTTCAAATGATTTGATGAGCTGTTCTATTTCTTCGGCATTTCCTGCCAGTCTGACTTGTGCCACATCTCTCCTCCGCTTTCATAAAAAAACTTGTACCATTAATTACTTTATCATAGTATATCATTTTTTTAACAGGAAAAGATAACCTCAATTAAGGAATGGAAGGCGGGTGACAGTTGATGGCGCAATCGGAATTCAAGGAATACATACACATAAATCTGGCTATGGTGCTGCCCCACCTAGAGCCGAACGATGACCTGGTTCAAAATAAAAAAATGCTTCCGAACGGGCTTGTTTTTTATTATATGTATCTGAGTGAAATGAACGATGAAGACAAAATAAAAGAAGCGATTGAAACGCTGCTGCAGGGAGAAGACACCCTGACGCTGGAGGCAGTGACGAAGCGTCTTGAACAGATTGACGCCCGTCCCGTCACTGCGGCGAAAGAAGCCGTCACTTCCATTCTGCGGGGGAAATGCGCCGTGTTTATTAACGGCCTTGATAACGTATACATTCTTTCCACGGGAAAAAGAGAAAAAAGAAGCGTGACAGAACCTACCTCCGAAAAGGTTGTAAGAGGGCCTAAGGTCGCTTTCATAGAGGATTCTGATACAAACGTCGCCATGATCAGGCAGCGGACGAACCATCCGAAGCTGAAAACGAAAAAGGTTCCGCTCGGAGAAAGCAAGTTAAAATACGCCACTGTCATGTACATAGATGATGAGGCTGACCCGTCTGTCGTCAGCGATGTTTTAAAACGCCTCAGCGAAGTGAAGCTGGACGACATTCAGGATTCCGGGACGCTTGAAGAGCTTATTGAGGATAATAAGTATTCGCCGTTTCCGCAAATACAAAATACGGAACGGCCTGATAAAGTCTCCTCCGCCTTGTTTAACGGCCGCGTCGCCATCCTTGTCGACAACTCACCGTTTGCGCTGGTGGTTCCGGCTTCTTTAGGAATGTTAATGCAGTCTCCCGACGATTATTATGAACGGTGGATTTCCGCCTCGCTCATTCGGGCGCTGCGGTTTACGTCTATTTTTATCACACTGTTTTTTTCAGCCATTTATATCGCCCTCGTCTCGTTTCACCAAGGGCTTCTGCCGACGCCGCTTGCAGTCACTATCTCGGCGAACAGAGAAAACGTTCCCTTTCCGCCCATCATTGAAGCAATGGTGATGGAAATTACGATAGAACTGCTGAGAGAAGCGGGTTTGAGGCTCCCTAACCCGCTCGGCCAGACGATCGGATTGGTGGGCGGAGTCGTCATCGGCCAGGCGGCCGTTGAAGCGAATATTGTCAGCTCCATCATGGTCATCGTGGTCAGCATTGTCGCGCTCGCTTCATTCACGGTGCCGCAGTACGGAATGGGGCTTTCATTCCGTGTGCTCCGTTTCATTTCAATGTTTGCTGCGGCAGCATTCGGGCTGTACGGCATGATTTTATTTATGCTGGCGATATACACCCATTTATCGAGACAGCGAAGCTTCGGTTCTCCATATTTCTCGCCGAATGGGTTTTTCAGCTTAAAAAACGCAAGCGATTCCATTCTCCGTCTCCCTATTAAAAATCAACCAAAAGAGGCGAAAAACGTAAATGAGCCAGAAAACAACTCACAATAAACTTACAAGCTATCAAGGGACGGCATTGATTGCCAACACGATGCTCGGGGCGGGGCTCCTCACCATGCCGCGGTCGCTGTCAGCGAGGGCAAATTCGCCGGACGGCTGGATCGCATTATGTCTGGAAGGCGTCATCTTTATCTTTTTGATTTATCTCAATACGCTCATTATGAAAAAGCATCAATACGGATCGTTTTTTGATTATATGAATGAAGGTCTCGGCAAATGGGCGGGCAATATCGTCAACCTGGTGATCTGTCTCTATTTTATAGGAGTCGCCAGCTTCGAAGCCCGTGCGATGGCGGAAATGGTCAAGTTCTTTTTATTGGAAAAAACCCCCGTGCCGGTCATGCTGATTATCTTTATCGCCTGTTCCGTTTATTTGATTATCGGCGGCATGAGTGATATCGGCAGGCTCTTTCCTTTCTATTTAATGATTACGATTATTATTTTGCTGACGGTGTTTTCCTTCAGCTTTAAAATATTTGATATAGACAACTTGCGGCCGGTGCTCGGCCAGGGATTTTCTCCCGTTATGGCCTCTTTGACCGTCGTTTCTGTTTCCTTCTTGGGCATTGAAATTATGCTGTTTCTCCCAGAGTACCTTAAAAATAAACAGCACACGTTCCGCATGTCGGCCATTGGCTTTGGCATCCCGATTATTTTATACATCATTACCTACGTGCTCGTCGTCGGCGCCTTAACCACCCAGGATGTCAAAACAATGATCTGGCCTACGATCGCGCTCTTTCAATCATTTGAAATCAAAGGGCTTTTTATCGAACGGTTCGAGTCCTTTTTACTTGTTGTCTGGATTATCCAATTTTTCGCCACCTATGTATCGTACGGATATTTCGCGACATCTGGCCTTCATAAAATTTTCGGGCTGAAGCAGAAAAAAGGCATCATCTTCGTAGGGATTGCGACATTCTTGGGGTCATTGATGCCAAAGGACGCGAACAAGCTGATGATGTTCAGTGATATTCTCGGCTATATCTTCTTAGGTTTCTTTTTGCTGCCTTTACTGATGTTTGCAGTCGTCGCTGTGAAAAGGAAGGTGAAAAAAGCGCAATGAAGAAATACATCGTAATCTTTCTTTGCTCATTGCTTTTGACGGGGTGCTGGGACAGCCGTAATATAGAAGACTTGAGCCTCGTTATCGGCGTCGGGCTCGATAAACCTGAGGAAGAAAACGTGGAAGTGACGCAGCAGATTCTGATCCCGCAAAAAGCAAGTTCCCAGCAGTCGACATCAAGCAATCCGACAAAGGTGACTTCCACTTCCGGAGAAACCGTTCACCAAGCCTTAAGGACGGCATCGTTAAAAAATCACCCCGCTTTCTCCCAGCACTTGCGCATCATGCTGTTTTCCGAAGCGCTGTTAAAGGACAACATCCCGTTTGACGCATTAATGAACCAGTTTGTCAGGGACAACGGAACGAGAAGAAGCTGCAATGTGATGACGGTGCCGGATAAAACGAAAGATATTTTCAATGTCAGCGACCAGGGGGAGCCTGCGTCAAATACCATCTATGACTTAACGGAAAATAATGCCGTCACCATCCGGATGATGGAGCCTGTGACATTGGGGGAAATATCCGAGAGAATCGCCAAGGGCGAAACCTTTGCCCTTCCTCAAGTGCGCAAAGTGGGCAGCAGACTGGAAATCTGGGGCGCTACCATTATAAAAAATAAATTCTGGTATGCGAATTTAACGCCTTTACAAGTCCAGAATATGAACCTGTTCACAGGGACGGTAAAAGGGGGCGTCACGTTTGCAAAGCATGACAATTATTATTTATCCTTCGAGGTATTTTCAAGCAAATATGATGTAAAAACACAATATAAAAACGGAAAATTCAAGTTTATCGTCACCCGGTTTGTTGAAGGCCGCCTGTCTGAGGATTGGAACCCGAAAGAAGATTCCTTCAAGGAGTCCTATATAAATGAAATCAAAAACGCGGTAAAACGAAGCATCCATTCGGATGTCATGACATTCATCGATTATCTGCAGCATGATTTAAAAGTGGATATTACCGGGTTAGGCGACCAGGTCCGCATTCATTACCCCGATAAGTGGCAAAAGGTGGCCTCTGACTGGGACCGTCATTTCAGTGAATCAGATATTGAATACAAAGTCAAAGTCGCCGTCAGAGATTTCGGAACAAAAGGAATGTCCCAATGACCTGTCCTGCGGGGAGAGTGTGCATAGCGCCGCTCTCCTTTTTTCATTTCACGAGATGATTGCGGTGGGCATATACGGCGGCCTGCGTGCGGTCACTGACATCAAGCTTTGACAATATATTCGTGATGTGGGTTTTCACCGTTTTAATCGTTATGAACAGCTCTTCCCCAATCTCTTTATTCGTCTTGCCTTCCGCGACGAGACAGAGGATTTCCAATTCTCTCTTCGTCAGCGTTTCATGCGGAAGCTGGTTCTCTGAATGGCGCAGCCTTGACAGCACTTTTCCCGCCACCTTCGATTCAAGCTTCGGTTCGCCCTTGGCAGCCGCTCTGATGGCTTCGGCTATTTCCGCCGCCTTGGACGTTTTCAGCAAATAGCTGAGCGCTCCCGCTTCGATTACCGGGTACACTTTATCGTCATCAATAAAGCTCGTCAGCACGATGATTTTCGGGTCATCGAGTTTGGCGCAGATCTGTCTCGTCGCTTCGATGCCGTCCATGCCGTCCATGACAAGATCCATTAAAATCACATCCGGCAAAAGCGCGGCGGCCAGATCAACGCCCTGCTGTCCGTCTGATGCTTCACCGGCGACTTCAATGTCCGGCTGCGCTTCTAAAAACGCGGCCAGACCCATCCTGACCATTTCATGATCATCAATCAGTAACACTCGAATCACTGTCGTTCTCTCCTTTTGTTTTCTCGTAAATCGGGACTTTCACGTCGATCTGCGTGCCTTTTCCCTTCACTGAGATAATTTCCGCTATGCCGCCGATTTCGCTCGCTCTTTCCTTGATGGAATGCAGACCGTAAGAGGAGGCTTTGACTTGATCCATTGTAAAACCCGCCCCGTTATCAATGACCTTAAGCTGAAGTTTTTGATGTTTCGCGCCGAGTCTGACGGTGACCTTGGTCGCCTTTGAATGCCTGAAAACGTTAGAAAGCGCCTCTTGTACGATTCGGAACAGATGATCTTCAACGCCTTTTGACACACCCGTGTCGCTGATATCCCACTCAATATCAAGCGGCTGCTTCGCTTTGAACTCTTTTAACAGCTCAATCAGCCCTTCTTTCAAACCTTTTCCTTCTAACGTGACGGGCCGCAGATGCAATAGCAGCGCCCTCATTTCGTTTTGCGCTTCCCCCGCCATATGTTCAACCATGCGAATCCGTTTGACGATTTTGTCATCCGCATCTTTCACCTGCTCTAAGACGGCGGATGTCATCATAGAGATGGCAAAGAGCTGCTGGCTGACGGCATCATGCAGATCGCGCGCCAGCCGCTGGCGTTCTTCAGTGATGACCGATTTTTTCATTTGGTCCTGCCATTCCGCCCGCTCGTTGGAAAGCTTTTGCAGCGATGTGACCTGCAGCTCGACCCGCTTGGCCATTTCGTTGAGCTGGTCTGCCGCCAGACCGATTTCATCATCACCGAGCGGCGGCACCCGATAAGCGAAATTGCCGTTTTCAAATTTCAAAACCGCTTCAATCAGTGTATCCATTCTTGTTTTCAGACGGCCGCCGTATACATAACCGGAAATCAGTCCGGCCGAAAGGGACGCCAAAAGCAGGATGACCACAAACGGAATACCGAACCAGCCGGAAGAAAACAAAAGCATCGGATCAAGCCCGTAATATAACAGCATCAGCGCAATAAACACCGCGCAAAGGAGCAGACTGAGCCCCGCGGTCATCAGCATGGCGCGCCACTGAATATTGGCGAGTAATTTTTTCCTCATAAATACTTCACATCCACATCGCCGATGAATAGAGAAATTGATATTTTAATCCGCCGCGGCGAGTCGCCGTACTCAGAAGACACTTTATACAGATTCGTGCTCATGCCGCTTTTCTTAGAACCGAGCAGATTCATATCGCCGATAAAAGCTGATGAACTGACGGACACTTCGATATCGGACGGGACGTACACATCAACATTGCCGATGACACCGCTGATTGTCATCGTGCTTTCTCCTTCAGGTATCATCGCCTTGGATAGATCAATTTTCACATCACCGATAAACCCGGAAACATTTAAATCATTCAGCTCAAACGGGTCCTTCATCATGCGCAGCTCGCCGATAAAAAAGCTCCGGAGATCCGGCTGTCTGCTTTCCGGCTGGACGGCAGGCTTTGGCTGTTCTTCTTTTTCAAGGCTGATTTTCTTTTCTTTATGCTCAAATACGCGCTTTCCTTTCAGGAGCCTGTAGCCCGCGTAAATGAGAAAGGCGGCGAAGGCATAGCCGAACAGGCTGAAGGTGGCGCTGAACAGGTTTCTCAAAAATAAAAAAGCGGCAAAGATATACAGGACGGAGCCGAGCCAGCCGCGGGAGTATTTATTAAAAATATAGCCTGTGATCAGAAAAAAGAGCGGCCAAAACAGGAAGTCGCCGATGCCGATAATACGTAAAAACATGCTGACGCCTAATAAGGCGATGATAAGTCCGAGAATCTGTTTTTTTGCCATGTCAGCTGCTTGCCCCTCCTTTCCTTGTCTATTGCAGTGCAATATTGCCGCTCGTCACTTTTATATCTATCGGCCTGGCGCCGCTGCCTTTCATGCCGGTGAAGGTCCCGCCTTCCTTACTCGTTTTCTCAAAGGAATAGGACGGCTGAATCCTTCCGCTTGCCGTTTCGGCGTTTACTGTAAAATCCCCGTCTTTCGGCAGGCTGATGGCTGCGCTGCCGCTCGCAAGCCTGACGGATACGGGAGCCTTCGCCGTCTCAAGCGAGGCGTCGACACTGCCGGAAGCGACCCTCACGTCAAGGGCTCCCGTCACATGATGAAGCCCGGTATGTCCTGAGGATGAGCGGACTTCCGCCGTTTCAGCCGCAAGATCGGCTGCTTCGAGATCGCCCGACAGCCCTTTCGCTTTAAACACATCCGTCTTCACATGCTTCAGCGATATGTTCCCGCTTACAGAACGGACGCCGAGATGCGCAAGAGACAGCCCCTTGTTTCCGTCAACGGAAATGCTGCCGCCTGATGTTTGGACGGTGATGTCCTGATGATACTCATACGGGATGCGGACAATCAGCAGAGGACGCTGAAAGAGATTCAAAAATTGGAATCGTTTCTCTTTCGCTTTGAGATTGAGGGTTTTCCCCCTGCTTTGGACAAACATTTTCCCCGCCGGTCCGGTCATGTTTGCCGCGATGTCATTCCGCTCTTCCGCAATGATTTTCACATCCGTCTGTTCCGACGAAACGGACAGGCTTTTGACGGCATGAGGCGGCACGCTTGCCGATACCGATTCTGTTTCGTACAGCGAAAACAAACGCCCGGCAAACACTTCTTTCACCAAAAACAGACAGCAGATCAAAACGGACGCCGCCATCAGCCCTTTGGCAATCTTACGCTTCATTACGTTCCATCCTTTTTCATTCATTTTATTATAAAGGAAAAGCCGGATAATTGATACGTGCGTATAGGGAAGAGGCGTAAAAGCGCCGACCTTCCCTTGTGCACATTATTCATGAGCCGCTTTTTGATGCTCTGTTTTCTCCAGAGAAAGCGAGCGCATTTTTTCAAGCTCAGCTTCGACCTCGTCCGAATATTGCGAGCGGCTGTGTTCTGTATTCGCCTCAGCTGAAGTGCCGTATTTGACGCGGACTTCCATTTCTTCAATGCGGTTTTCCATTCGGAGAAACTCTCTGTAGGCGCTTTCGCTGTCAATCTTGTCAAAAGAAGCATTCATATGTTCCTTCGCTTTTGCTGCGTTGGCGCGGGCGATGAGCGCCTGTTTTTTATCCTTTACGTCGCGAAGACGCGTTTCCAGGGTTTCCAGCTGTTCTTTCAGCTCGGCCAGCTGTGTTTTCGCCTGCTCGTACGCTTTTTCATGTTCGGCCGCTTTTCCCTCAAGGTATTTCATTTCAGTCAAAGCCTTTTTCGCAAGCTCCTCTTCCCCGGCGTCAAAAGCAAGCTGAGCCTGATTTTTCCGCTTTGCCGCCGTTTCGGAAGCGTCCTCCTGTTTTTTCTTAAACTGATGGACGATCGTGTGCTGTTTGACGATCGTTTGTTTCGCCTTGGCGATGTCACCTTCCATATCACGCACATATTGATTCAGCATGACTTTCGGATTTTCTAATTTATCAAGCCCTTCGTTAACAGATGCGACGAACATATCTCTTATTCTTTTTAAGACCATTTTGTCTTCCTCCTTATTTTTTCTTCAAAAATTCTTCCCATTCAGAGTCAAAGCCGGATTGGTAGCCCGGTGATGCCGCTTCGGGTTCATACTGGCGGGAAGCGGTGTCTGAGCCGCCCTGCTTCATCATTTTCCATCCGCCATACACCATGGCGCCGGCCAGTCCGATGGCAACGATAAATGGAAGAGAGCCGACAAGAATCATAGCTCCGATGACGCCCGCGATGATACCGGATACGGCGCTGCCATTTGAGAAACGTTTGATTCCCCAGTAAAGCATCAGGCCTCCGATCGCCAGCGGGATGATAAACGCGAAGTGGCCTCCTCCGAAAAAGACAGAAAGTCCGAACACAATCAGCAGAAAGCCGCCTGCCGTTTTTACATTTATATTCATGCAGATCCTCCTTTCGATTTCCTTGTCTTTACTATAAACAAATCCCCCGGCCGGCAAAACGAATCAGAGATTGATTTTCATATCAGACCGGAGTCGTATAAGCCCCCCGACCCTTACGACAAAAAAACGCCGCTGCACCGGACGGCGCAGGGCGTTTTACAAGAATGCTATATTCTGATGCTCGCTTCTTTTTCCTTGATGAGATCAGTGCGTTCCGCTTTGGCAAGCTTCGTAAAGAACAATATCCCGAGACCTGACAGGACTTCAACAAGACCGCCGGCGGCAATGACTTTTCCGGGACCGAAGGCGTTAGCCGCATACCCGCAAAGAACCGCACCGAGCGGAATGGATATGTTGGAGATCATATGGATGACGGCATAGACCTGCGGCTGATCATCATGGTCCACAGACGTTTGAATAATGGTATACTCCGGCACATTTATGGCGCTGACGGCCGATCCGAACGCAAACGCCGCAAGGAAGACGAGCGGCAGAAACGTGTTGATGCCGGTGATGAAAAATGCCGCCCCTTCTATGATTCCCGCTGACACAAACAGGAGACCGTATTTGTTCACCTTCACCTTAGCCAAAATAAAACCCATTAAAAAAGCTCCGCCCGTGCCTGTCGCTTTCAGAAGCGAGTAAATGATCGGCGGCATATGTAAATCTTCGGCGACGTAAACGGCGGAAAGCGCCTCCCACGGAGCGGCCGCAAAGTTCATGAAAATACAATAGATGGCGAGCGGGTATAAAATCTGGTGTTTTCTGACGAGCACAAAACCCCGTTTAAGCCTTCCGAAATACGTCCCGCGCTGTCTGACGGCGGCGGTATCCTGTTTGTCATGCTGAACTTGGTATGACATAAAGAGTACGAGAAAACCTGATAGAAGATAGAATATAAGTGCGATAAACAAAGAATAGGCGGGACTGATAAATGTTAAAAACACCCCGCTCAGCGTAATGGCGGCAAGCCTGACGATCTGGCCTGATGACTGGATGACCGCATTCGCTTTCTGCAGGCTGTTTTCTCCGACAATATTGGGGATTAAAGAGATAGATGCAGGATTATAAGCAGCTCCGGTGGCTGAATGCACAATCATGAGAAGCATCACAAACCATAAAGGAGAAAAACCGTTAAAATAACAGACCGGAATGATTAACACGACCGCCGCGCGCGTGAGGTCTGAAAAATACATCCAGAATTTCAGCGTATGCTGCTTCATAAAAGGCCCGGTAATCGGCGCCAGCATCGCCTCCGGAAGGAACGTAACCGCAATTAACAGCGCCGTGCCGATCGCCCCTTCACCGTCAAAAATCAAAAACCAGAGAATGGAATTAAAGGCAAAACCGTCTCCCGACAATTTAACAAGCCTTGAGATAAACAGAAAGGTGAAATTTTTATTCCAGATGCTCTCGCTCTTATGATTTGTATCCATCTATCAAATCCCCCATTTTTTTACAATGTTTCTTATAATATCTCATTTTTTAATTTTTCAGTCAATAATGCATAAGATACATTTTCCTTCTGGCAATAAGGGTTCAATTGATGGATATCGCCGTTAAAAACAGCCGGCTTCCTCTCGCCGGCTGAATCAAAACGTTATTCATCTTCACGGAATACTGCGGCGCTTCTTTCATACTCTATATCTTTCACGCCATGTCTTGCGTTGACTGCTCTTGCCGCCGCGAAAAAATAATCAGACAGGCGGTTCAAGTAACACATCACCGTGTCATTTATCTCTTCTGTTCTGCCCAGTTTCACGATGAGACGCTCCGCCCGTCTTGTGACGGTCCTGGCAATGTGAAGCTGAGCAGCCGCCTTATGCCCGCCCGGAAGAATAAATTTTTCAAGCGGAGGCGCTTCAGCGGTATAACGGTCTATGCAGTCTTCCAGTACGGTAATAGATTTCTCTCTTAATGTATAGCTCTTATTCTCCGTGACAGTCGCCAAGTCGGCGCCGCAGTCAAACAGCTCATGCTGAATGTTTCTGAGTTCGGCTTTCAGATCACCGCAATTCTCACAATCATCAAGCTCCGCAAGCGCAAGCCCGATAAAGCTGTTCAGCTCATCGATCGTCCCGTAGCTCTCAACCCGCAGACTGTCTTTATCCGTTCTGCCGCCGATCAGGCTTGTCTGTCCTTTATCGCCGGTTTTCGTATACAGCTTCATCGTTCTGTTCCTCCTTTTTCCGCCGCTTTTACACATGCCGCGGTTCCTCTTCTCACAGCTTTTTCCGCATGGCGGACGTCCATTACCTTTCCTGTCTGCAAGGCACAAATGACAATGTCGCCGTTTGCCTGTCTGCCGGAAAGAGCCTGCATTCTCGCTTCCGTTGCTGCCGTTAACAGCCGTACAAATCCTTGTTCAGATAAGCGGCCGCTGATGAGTACCCAAACGGTGTGCCTGGCGGTCACGGCAATCGTTATCGAATCAAACGTCCGGCAGACAAAACCAGCCGCCGCTGATCCGGTAAGCCGGCGGCTCCACGAAAAGCCTGAGCCGTCAGATGCGGTTGACAACATTCTGAACGGACGGTCTGTTTGAAGCGTTACGGTATTTCCGCTTTTGTTTATCAAAGAGGCGAACGGAACGCTGGCGGACTCTCTTTCCTCCCGCACTTCCGGCATGAAGGCGATCAGCGGTTTCGGTGACGCTTTTTGGCCGACAGCACTGACGGTGATGCCGTAAATGTCTTCAATCGTTTCTTTTTTCAAAGCCTGATCCGGCGTCTGCTTCGAAAAAGCTCGTCCGTCTTTCATCATCAGGAGCTGATCACAGTATTGTCCTGCGGCGTTGAGGTCGTGAAAAATACTGATGACCGTCAGGCCGCTTTCTCTCGTCAGCCGCTTCACCGTATCAAGCAGGTCTTTTTGATATTTGAGATCAAGAAATGTCGTCGGCTCATCCAGACACAGCACCTCAGGCTGCTGAGCCAGCGCCTGCGCCAGAAAGACGCGCTGCCGCTCCCCGCCGCTCAGATTGCGGACGGGTTGCTGCGCATATCGGTCGATGCCGGTCATTTCCATCGCTTCCCGGACAATGTCTTCGTCATGTTGATCCATCTGTCTGAAGAGCCCCTTTTGATACGGGTATCTGCCGAAAGACACCGTTTCCTTCACGGTAAATGAAAAGGCTTGCTCCGTATGCTGCGGCAAAACGGCCATGATTTTCGCAAGCTCCCGCGGCTTGTATCTGCCCACGGGCCTGCCTGCGACAAGCACTTCGCCTTTTGACGGAGAAAGCATCCCCGTCAGCAATTTCATCAGCGTTGTTTTTCCTGAGCCGTTCGGACCGAGTATGCCGACAAATTCACCCTTTCCGGCGGTAAAGCTGACATCCTCTACAATCATCCGGCCTCCGTACCCGCCGGACAGGCCGCTCACCCTGATCATAAGCGTTTCCCTCCATGATGCTGGCGAAGCAGAATCAAGGCAAATACAGGCGCTCCCGCCAAAGCCGTCATAATGCCGATCGGCAATTCGACAGGTTCAATGACGGTGCGGGAAAACAAATCAGCCAAAATGAGAAAACCGGCGCCCGTCAATGCTGACAGCGGGAGTAAATGGCGATGATCCGTTCCCCATAAAAGCCGTGTCACATGGGGAATGACAAGGCCGACAAATCCGATTGTCCCCGATACGGCAACCGCTCCTCCCGTCAGCAGAGATCCGGCGGCGATCATCAGCAGTTTTCTTTTTCCCGTACTGACGCCTAACAGCCTTGCCTTTTCTTCTCCATAAGTCATAATGTTTAATTCTCTGCCATTGATAAGCAGAAGCGCCGTCCCGGCCAGAAAAAAAGGCAGAAACAGCGCGACATAGCCCCAGCCCCTCATTGACACGCTTCCTAACAGCCAGCGCACAATCGGGAGCAGGTCATTTCCCGTTAAAGCGATCACAAGCGAAATGAGAGCTCCGAGAAAAGAATTCATGATGATGCCTGTCAAAATGAGCGTCGAAACAGACAGCGACGCATGAACGAGACGGCTGAAAAACAGAACCGCCGCCATGACCGCAATGGCTGCGGCGATGCTGACAACCGGAAGTGTGAACCGGCCGATGACTGGAATCTGGAAGCCGAAAAATAAGGTGATCACGGCTCCCGCCGAAGCTCCCGAAGACACCCCGAGTGTATAAGGGTCGGCGAGCGGATTTTTCAGAAGTCCTTGAAACGCCGCTCCCGCAATGGATAACGCGGCTCCGACAAGGGCGGCCAGAACGACTCTCGGCAGGCGGATATTCATCATAATATTGACATTCATAGGGTCAGCCGAGGATGTCCGGCCGACCCCGATCCAAAAAACGTCGGATAAAGGAATATGCAGACTGCCGATTGAAATGCCAAACGCCGCACAAACGGCTAAAAACAGCAGGCTGACCGCGTAAGCAAGCGGCCGGTTACTTTTTAAACGTTTCAGGATAAACGCTTTCCGCAAGCTTCTCGACCCCTTTTACAAGGCGCGGGCCTGAGCGTGTGACAAGGTCAGGATCAACAGAATAGACGTTGTGGTGTTTGACCGCATTGACGGCACCCCAGCCGGCGCGTTTTTCCACTTCAGCGGCCTTTACGCCGTCTGTCGTAATGATGACGTC
The DNA here is from genome assembly GCF_000262045.1 of Bacillus siamensis KCTC 13613. Classification (GTDB taxonomy): domain Bacteria; phylum Bacillota; class Bacilli; order Bacillales; family Bacillaceae; genus Bacillus; species Bacillus siamensis. The sequence continues at coordinate 729,170 of NZ_AJVF01000039.1, read as the reverse complement.
CGGATTCATTTTGACAATCGCTTCATCCGTCAGCTGCACCCAGCCGGTCTGGCTGCCGGCGGCGTTTTTCGCATGTATATCTTCAAGCATTTCGTTCATAAACGTGCCCTTTCCCGTTGTATAGCCGTCAGGAGAAACCTCGACGAATACTTTCTTTTCATCTTTTTCAGAAATCGCCGCCGCTTTCTTTTCTATGCCGGAAAGGTCGGATTTCATCTTTTTGATCAACTTGTCCGCCTGCTTTTCTTTGCCGGCTGCTTTTCCGATCATACTGATTGATTTGTACACGTCTTGGAACGATTGCGCATCATTGACCGTTAAGACGGTGATGCCCGCATCTTTTAACTGCTTCATCGCATCGGCGGAAGCAGACATTGAGGACGCGTGGGCCAGCACGAGATCCGGCTTCAGCGCGATGACTTTCTCAGCGTTTACATTCATATCTCCGACTTTCGGTTTTTTTACAGCTTCTTTCGGATATGTATCATTTGTCGTGACGCCTGCGACCTTATCTCCCAGTCCGAGCGCGTATGTAATTTCCGTATTGCTCGGCATGAGGGAGACGATTTTTTTGGGCGCCTGCTTCATGGTTACTTTGTCATTTGCGGCATCCTTGATAGTTACCGGGAATGCCTCGGTTGAAACGGCTTTTTGTTTGGCCGCGCTTCCTTCTTCTTGCGCGCCGGAACAGCCGGCGGTCACAACGGCGGTGACAAAGAGCGCCGCCCAGACGGCAGTGATCTTCTTCATTCTTTTAACTCCCCCTGATTACGGTAAACGATTGTCTTCTTGACATTCGTATCCTTTTTTCGCAGTAATTATACTATAAGTCTTGAAGGCTTGTATATCCGGCCTTTTTTGCATGAAAGCAAATGATTCGTAAACACTAAAATTCATCATGTATACTGTTACACAGTCGAGTAAAAAGGAGGATCATCATGGAATTACAGCTTGAACGAAAACTCGTGTTAATCACAGGATCAACTTCCGGCATCGGAAAAGCCGCGGCAAAAAGCTTTTTAACCGAAGGCGCCGAGGTGATTGTAAACGGAAGAAAAAAAGAAACCGTTGAACGGACGGTTGAGGAGCTTTCCGCTTACGGAACGGTTCACGGCATCGCCGCAGATTTATCGCGCCAGGAGGAGGCCGATGACCTGATTAAGCGCGCCGCCGGAATCGGGGAAGTCGATATTCTCGTTAATAACCTCGGTTTTTTCGAAGTAAAGGACTTCGCGGATGTATCTGATGACGAATGGACCCGGTATTTTGAAGTGAATGTCATGAGCGCCGTGCGCCTGTGCCGGCGTTTTCTGCCGCAAATGCTTGAAAGAAACAGCGGACGGATTTTGAACATCTCCAGTGAAGCCGGTGTCAAACCGCTTGCGCAAATGATTCCGTATTCAATGACGAAAACAGCGTTAATCAGCTTGTCACGGGGAATGGCGGAAATGACAAAAGGCACGAATGTCACGGTAAACTCCGTGCTGCCCGGACCGACATGGACCGAAGGCGTCGCTTCTTACATGGAAGGAGCCGCAAAGGCCGCCGGAGAAGATACGGACAGCTTCGTTCGGGATTATTTTAAAGTGAATGAACCGACATCTTTGATCCAGCGCTATGCGACCCCGGAAGAAGTCGCCAATACGATTGTATTTCTCGCTTCAGCTGCGGCATCTGCCATTAACGGCACCGCACAGCGGGTTGAAGGCGGCATCATCCGCTCCATTTAACAAAAAAAGCCCGGCACAATGGGACCATTCCCATATGCCAGGGCTTTTTTACATGATGCCTGCAAACGGAACCGGCTCCCAGCCGCCCGTCTCAAGCTCTGCGGAAAACAGGCCGCCCGCATGCGGCTGTTCAAGTCTTTCGGCTTCCGTCAATTTTTCCGTCGCGGTCGTAATGTATAATGTGTTGAGCTCCCTGCCTCCGAACGCACAGCAGGTGACGTATTTTGCGGGAACTTCAATAGATGCAATTTCCTTATGCGAAAACGGGTCAATCCGGACGGCACGGCCGCCTCCGAACAGAGCCACCCACAGCATTCCGTCCCGGTCAATGGTCATCCCGTCGGGAGATCCTTGCGACTCCGGAAAGCGGTAGACTGTTTTCGGATCTGATACGGCTCCGGTTTCAGGATCGTATGCATAACAGACGATTTCCTGCGTCGGAGTATCAATATAGTACATCAGGTTTCGGTCCCGATCCCAATCCAAACCGTTCGAAGTGGAGACCTGGTCTTTTATTTTGGCAAGACTGCCGTCCGTATTCAGACGGTACAGCGAAGCCTCCTCTTCTTTGCCTTCCATGCTCGTCGTCCCCGCCCATAATCTTCCGGACGGGTCGCATTTTGCGTCATTAAAACGGATATCTTCCCGCATATCTTTCGGCTGCTTCATCTTCGTCAATGTGTCTTCCCGGAGATTGTACAGGTAAAATCCGTCTTTCATCGTCATCACCAGCTCTTCCTTTGAATACAAGGCCAGAGCCGTGACAAATGATTTGAATTTAACGGAACGGTTGATTCCGTCAGCCGGAGTAAAAATATGGAGCTGGCTGCCCAGTATATCCACCCAGTACAGGCATTGCTTGTCCTTATCCCATAAAGGGCCTTCTCCTATAACTGCTCTCGTATCTGCTCGTAATGCTGCTTCCATGTGTGAACACCTCTTCTTTTGCTTGTCAGTCTTCTATTGTTATTCCCGACAAAGCGGCGTCCAAACTCAATCTTTCTTAAAAAGAATCGTAATCACCGTTCCGGCGCTGATTCTGCTGTTGACATGAATGGTTCCGTTATGAAGGTGAACCAGCTCCTTGGCAATGGCGAGCCCGAGCCCAGTTCCTTCTGACGGCCCCTTCGTATTCGTTCCCCGGTAATAACGGTTAAACAGCTGGTGAATCGTTTCGTCGTCCATTCCTCTTCCGTTATCTTTCACCTTCAGAATGAGCTGTTCTGCTGATTCCTCAAGCACGACCCGAATGGCGGTCCCTTTCTCATTATGCTTTACCGCGTTTGCCAGCAGATTCTCCAGAATACGGCGGAACCATGCTTCATCAATGGCGAAAAGAATGTCTTCCTTTTTGGTTTCAAAGGCGATGTCATAGCCTTCCGAGAACGTGTTTTTCGTGAAATCGTTCGTGACGTTTCTGATAAACGGAACGATGTTGATCAGGCGCCGTTCGATCGGGAGGGCGGCGTTTTTCAGACGGTATGTCAAGTTCAAGTCCTCAATCAGCTTCGACATATATTCTGATTTTTCCCGGACGATCTGCCCCATTTCTTTGACTTCTTCCGGGGTCCAGTCGTATTGCTTCGATTCAAGCATCATGCTGTAGCCGTAAATCGTGCTCAGCGGGGTTTTCAAGTCATGGCTCAGCCCGGCGATCCACTCTTCCCTTGTCGCCTGGATTTTTTCTCTGTTTTTCTTATCCCGCTTCAGCGTGTCCGTCAGCTGATCCATTGATTCGAAAATCTCAGCGAAAAAGCGGAACGGCTGCTTTGTTTTGCCCTTTTTATTTTTGCTGACCGGCTGTCCTTTGCGGTTCTTCGGCTCTTCAAGCCGGCCCTTTGATAAATTGACGAGCCATTTGATGGTATGAAACAGCGGCCAGCCGAAACGGAAAGAGTACCAGATGGTCAGGATGCAGATCATCAATACTAAGACTCCGATCAAGAGGAAGAGGGTTTTCAACACATTTCTCAGAAATGACTTGTTAAACTCATGATCGGGAATGTACACAGGGTTCGGCACAGAAGCGACCATCCATTTCGTTTTATCGAGCCTTTTAAAAGAAATTTCCCGCTTGTAATTCCACGGTTTGGAATTGTATTTCAGCAATTCAAGCTCATTGACGGTGTTCCGCTCTTTTTTTGTGCTGTTGATATCCCCGAGCAGTCTGCCGCTGTCTTCGAGAAGGTAGACCGCCCCTTTTTCCCGTTTAATATAATCAACCGTGCTTTTTTTATATTGAGAAAGAGAAGCGAGGGATGGCTCCTGGGACTCGATGTAAGTGAGAAGCTGCTCACTGGCGGATTTCCAGCCGAACAGAATCAGATAGGTCTCATCATTAATCGTGACCGTCCAGTAGTTCAGCTTATAGTTGTCAAAATTCCGATACTGATAAATGGATAAGAGATCTTTTCTGCTGTAATGGCTCGGGACGTCTTTCGGCACTCTGTACGCGTAGTCCGTTTTTTCTTTGTCATTAATGATCTGCAGCCAGCCCTTCTGCTTTCTGACCGACATCTTTAAAAATTCATCGACATCCCATGTGCCGTCTTCGTTTTTATCAAGCCACGCTTCAAACGAGTCTGCCGTCGCTTTAGTAAGTCCTGCATTGGCTTCCGCTTCGCTGAAACGCCAATCCAAATAGAAGAAAGAAGCGACGGCCAAAACGGACATCAGCAGGATGACAAGCAGCAGCTGACCGAAAAAGTGAAGCAGAAATTTTCCGCGCATTCTCATGAGCGGGTTCCTTTTTCTCCTTGATCGGGAATAAACCGATAACCGAGGCCGCGCACCGTCACAATATAGGACGGATTGCTGGGGTCTTTTTCAATCTTTTCTCTGAGCTTGCGGATGTGAACCATGACGGTGTTGTTGTCGCCGTAAGACGGATAGCCCCATACTTTTTCATAGATCTGGTCTTTAGAGAGCACCACATCAGGATGTTCACAGAAATATTGAAGCAATTGCAGAAGCTGTGCGGAGCAGCTGACGGGCTCGCCCCCGACGATCAGCTCGGCGTTTTGCGGCGAATAGGAAAAATGGCTGTATGAGTACGTTTTCTCTTCGCGCTTATAGGTTCTCTTCAACGTCGCCCTGATCCGCGCCGCCAATTCAAGCGGATTAAACGGCTTTGTTATATAATCGTCAGCTCCCAATGCAAATCCTGACAGCTTATCCGCATCAGACGACCGGGCAGTCAGAAAAAAGATCGGAGCGTCGGTATAGTTCCGGATTTCGGCGCATGCCTCAAAACCGGACATGCCTTCCATCATCACATCCAGCACGAGCAGATCCGCTGTCTCATGTTTAACAAACTCAATCGCTTCCTCTGCGCTGCCTGCTGTCTTAATGTTGTGATAGCCTTCTTTGACGAGAACGCGCTTGACCATATCAACGATCGCCTTCTCATCGTCTACAATTAAAATTGACGCATTTTCCACCTTGGACGTTCCTTTCTCTTTGTTTTTTTCATCATATCATTATATGGATAAGATTTGGTACTTTTTTAGTGCGGAGGTCTTGTGGGGAAACAGAAAAGAAAAACGAGACCGGACATCTCCTCTCGTTTTTCTCGCGGTGTCAGAGCGGAATCCTAATCATCCCGCCGCTTTGTCAGGAGCTTTCATTTATAAGATGAAGAATAAATTCCCAAAATCCCGGCACTTCCTGGCATAACAGCATGTCCGCTTTCTCAACGATTTTAATCTTCAATTCCTGTTCCAGATCTTCTCTTTCCTGGTAAGACGTATTGCTCAGTTTTTTTTTTATCATTGGCGAAAAACGCGAAATTAAAAGTTCCATTTCGTCGATATCTGTTTTCCCCTTGTTGAAGTCAAATGGCCCGTTCACTGCTTATTTTCCCCCTTTTTTCTGCTTGTCCAGCTGCTTTCTGAGATTGTCGAGACCCTTTTTATGAATATTGGAAATGTTCTGCCGTGACTCCCCCAGAGACTCGGCAATCTCCTTCATTGTCGCTCCGTGAAGGTAAATATTCGTCAGCACGCTTTTTTGTTTATCGGTTAACGTCTGGAGCGCTTCGTATAAATCCCTGTTTTGGACATGCTGGCTCAAATCCCCCTGCTGCCGCAGAAACTCTTCATACGTGTCTTTTCCCATTTCATAGGGAAGCGCTTCACCTCCTTCCGGCTGATCCACCGTAAGCGGATAGCGCTTCTGATTTTTACGGATGCGCTTGTCAAAGTCGATGGAGAAAATCCGGATCATAGAATTCATATATTTGATGATCCGGATTTCCTTATAAAACTGCTTAAAATGTTCGTCCAGTGATTTTGCATCCTTCTCGTCTGAATGTTCGAGCACATTTTTAAATTTCTCGTAATGCTTAGGGTCACTCAAGAAATGTTTGACGATCGGATGTTTCATGATTTCCTTGCATTTTGACCGTAAAAGAACTTGATAGTCCATAAAACCGCCTCCTATTTAAATTAAATGAAAGAAAGCAAAAAAAAGTAAACTACTCCTTTCCGACTAAGGTTTCACACTCCTTATGTCCCGGTTTTGCCGGAACAAAAAAAGACTCTCGCCCGGATATCAGGTTTACAAGAGCAGCACGTTCTTTCACTTATATACATGACTGCAGGTCAAGTCAGGAGGTGGCTGGTGATGGATCAGGTTTTTATAGAAGAAGTTGTCAGACAGATCGGCAATCTCGGCTTTCCGGCTCTGATTGCCATGTATCTTCTCACACGGTTTGAGAAGAAGTTTGACGCCCTGATCGAGCTGATGGCGGAGCTGAAAGACCAGAAAATGAAAAATTAATTTTCACACGAAGTTGACTTTTCATCAGGACGCATCACTTAACAAAGCAGAAGGGAAAACGAAAGGCCTTTCACATTCTCTTTCTGAAAACCAAAGCTTGAGAGGAGACGATTTACATGTCAAAAGAAAACAACTGCAATATCCCGCAGCCGATCAGAGGAGACAAAGGAGCGACCGTCACGATACCGCGCAACCTGGAAAGAGACCGCCAAAATCCGGATATGCTGACGCCGCCGGAAACGGATCACGGCACGGTGGATAATATGAAATTCTCTTTCTCAGATGTGCATAACCGGCTGGAAAAGGGCGGATACGCGCGTGAGGTAACCGTCCGCGAGCTGCCGATTTCTAAAAATCTCGCATCTGTCAACATGCGTTTAAAACCGGGCGCCATCCGTGAGCTGCATTGGCATAAAGAAGCGGAATGGGCATATATGCTGACGGGCAAAGCGCGGGTCACAATTGTTGATGAACAGGGACGCAGTTTTATTGATGACGTGAAAGAAGGAGATCTGTGGTATTTCCCATCAGGCCTGCCGCACTCCATTCAGGCGCTGAAAGAAGGCTGTGAATTCCTTTTAGTCTTTGATGACGGTTCATTCTCAGAAAACAGCACGTTCCAAGTAACTGACTGGCTTGCCCACACACCGCTTGATGTCATCGCCAGCAACTTCGGGGTTTCAGAAAAAGACCTTGCCGGACTGCCGGGGAAAGAAAAATATATCTTTGAAGAACCTGTTCCCGGCAAGCTGAAAGATGACATTGTGGAAGGACCGAACGGCGAGGTGCCTTACCCGTTCACCTACCGTCTGCTGGATGAAGGTCCGACTGCTGAAACGGACGGCGGCAAAGTATATATTGCGGATTCCACAAATTTCAAAGTGTCCAAAACGATCGCTTCAGCGCTTGTCGTGGTCGAACCGGGCGCAATGAGAGAGCTGCACTGGCATCCGAATACACATGAATGGCAGTATTATATTTCCGGTAAAGGACGAATGACGGTGTTTGCTTCGGACGGCCATGCGAGAACTTTCAACTATCAGGCCGGAGATGTCGGCTACGTTCCGTTCGCCATGGGCCATTATGTAGAGAATCTGGGGGATGAGCCGCTCGTCTTCTTGGAAATCTTCAAGGATGACCACTACGCCGACGTGTCTCTGAACCAATGGCTCGCCATGCTTCCTGAGAAATTCGTCCAGCAGCATCTGGATCTGGGCAAAGACTTTACGGATATTCTTTCGAAAGAGAAACACCCTGTCGTCAAAAAGAAATGCTGAAGACACACACCGACTTGCAGAGTCCGTCTCTGCAAGTCTCCTCTGTGTAAAAAGGAGCTGAGCAGATGATCAATCAAAACGGGCCGAAATTGTTTTTTCTCCAGGTGCTCAGGTATGCCCTGGCAGCGGCCGCCGTATTATTCGGGTATTTCATCGTGATGATGACCGTTTTTTCATTAGCCGGGACGAGCTACGGATCAATGGCGTACGTCCTGCTTTTTTCCGTGCTTTTTATTCTTCTCGGTTTATGTTTTGAACCGCTTGAGCGGCTGATGATACATAGCTTTACTTTTTTTAGGACGGGCAGGCTGCCTTTTCTTCTTTTAGCCAGCACCGTTCAGCTGCTGTTCCTCTGGATGACTGCGTATACGACGGATAAAATGATTGAAAAGATTTGGCTGTCAACGACCGAGGAGCTGATTGTGGCGGGGGTTTTTTTCGTTTTGGATAAATGCGTCTCCGGGCAAAAGCAGCCCCGGGCGCAATAAAAAAACGCAGACCGAAATGGTTCTGCGTTTTTACCGTCATACCGTGGCATTTTCATGCCGGATTAAATCATATGTCAAGCAGACGGGTTTGTTCGTGCGCGGATCTTTAACGATCTGTGCGTCAATCTGAAACACGTCTTTCAATATGCCGGGCGTCATGACTTCCTCCGCCGTCCCTTCCTTGATGACGCGCCCTTTTTTCAGCGCAATCATATAATGGGAAAAACGGGCGGCATGGTTCAGATCATGAATAACCATTAAAATCGTGCGCCCCTGCTCTTTGTTTAATTTGTCCAGCAGCTGCAGAATTTCAAGCTGATGGGCGAGATCTAAATAAGTGGTCGGTTCATCAAGAAGCAGCAGCTCCGTTTCCTGAGCGAGCGCCATGGCGATCCACACACGCTGCCGCTGTCCTCCGGAAAGCGCTTCGATCGGCCGGTCGTAAAATTCGGCCATCCCCGTCTCTTCAAGCGCCCACTTGATCATATCACGGTCTTTATCACTCAAGCGGCCCATTCCGGACTGATGCGGAAACCTGCCGTAAGAAACAAGTTCGTATACCGTCAGCCCGCTCGGCGCTTCAGGCGTCTGCGGAAGGATGGCCATTTCCTTGGCGATGTCCTTCGTGGATTTTTGCATGATCGCCTGTCCGTTTAAATAAACGGCGCCGGATTTCGGTTTCATGATTCTTGACATCGTCTTAAGAACCGTCGATTTTCCGCATCCGTTTGGGCCGATCAGCGTTGTAATTTTTCCTTTCGGTATGGCGATGTCCAATTCTTTCGCTATCAGACGGTCTCCATAACCGACAGTAAGCTGTTCCGCCGATAATGAGTTCATCGCGGCAGTCTCCTTCCTCTATTTCGTTTTCATCAGCAAATAGACAAAATACGGCGCTCCGAGCACGGAAATCACCAAGCCGACCGGAACCTCGGACGGCGCAAGCACATTTCTCGCCAGCGTATCAGCGAGCAGAAATAAAAATGCGCCGATTAAAGCCGAAACCGGAATAAGCGTTTGATGGCGCGGCCCGGTAAGCCTTCTGGCCAAATGCGGGGCAATCAATCCGAGAAAAGCGATTCCGCCGGCTGCCGCAACACATGACGCGGCCAAGGCGGCAGCTGAAAACAGCAGAATGCGCCGTTCCTTTTCGACCCGGGTGCCGAGTCCCGCCGCCAGCTGGTCACCGAGCTGGAGCACGTTTAAATACCTCGCTTTATAGAGGCTGAACGGCAAAAGAACCAGCAGCCACGGCAAAATGGACAGCACCATTTTCCAATTGGCATTCCAAATCGAACCGGAAATCCATACAAGCGCCTGCATGAAGTCCCGCGGGTCCATTTTCAGCTGAAAAATCAAGAGAAGCGCATTAAACCCCGCATTAACGCCGATCCCGACCAAAATGAGCCGGACAGGCGAAACACCTTTTTTCCAAGCGAGCACATAGATGAGCAGTACAGCCAGAAAAGCCCCCGCCAAAGCGCTCACCGGAAGCAGCCATGTACTGAACATGCTTAAATCAGCAGCGGACCCTTGGAAAAAGAAGATAAACAGAACGACCGCCAAAGACGCTCCGGCGTTGATACCGAGAATGCCCGGCTCCGCCAAGTCATTTTGAGACACGCTTTGAAAAATCGCGCCTGAAACCGCGATTCCGGCCCCGACCAGTAATGACAGCACCATGCGCGGCAGTCTGAATTCAAATAAAACGAGCTGATCCCGGGCATCCCCCTGTCCGAAAAAGACACGTAACGCATCGAAAGGCGCAATCCGGATCACACCCATATTTAAGCTGATAAAAAAGACAATGCATATGAGCAAAAACGTAACGGCTATAACCGCGAGCGGTTTTTTCGATTTCACATTCATTACAGCCCTCTCCTTTCCCTGCGCGCCAAATAAAAGAAAAAGGGAACGCCGATAAGGGCCGTTAAAGCGCCGACCGGTGTTTCAAACGGCGCATTGACGAGTCTTGCCGCAATGTCACTGAAGACTAACAAAACGGCGCCGAATACCGCAGAACAAGGAATAATCCATCTGTAATCTACACCGACTAAAAAACGGGTGATGTGCGGAATCACCAAGCCGATAAAAGAAATGGCTCCGGCGACTGAGACTGAAGCCCCCGTCAAAAGGACAACGACAACCATTCCGATGACTTTCACAAGCGCCGTGTACTGCCCGAGCCCTTTCGCAAGCTCCTCACCCAAGCTCAGCACCGTCACTGAGCGCGCAATCAGAAATGCGAGCAAAAGTCCGATGACGCCGACTGCCAAAAGCAGCTGGACGCCCTCCCATTTCACGGACGCGACTCCTCCGGCATACCAGAACTTCACATCCTGAGCGACATCAAAACGGATCGCAATCGCGCTTGAAAGCCCCGTTAAGAAATAGCCGACCGCCGTACCGGCCAGCGCGAGCTTCACCGGTGTCAGCCCGCCTTTTGAAAACAGGCCGATGCCAAACACAATGAGCGCCCCGATTCCCGCTCCCATAAAGGACCACAAAACAAGCCCAGCGGCAGAGAGCCCCGGAAAAAAAGCAAATGCCAAAGCGATCGCAAATCCCGACCCCGACGTCACGCCCATAATGGAAGGCTCAGCAAGCGGGTTCCGCGTCAGCCCCTGCATGATCGCCCCGGACACAGCTAAAAAAGCCCCGACGAGCGCGGCGGCGGCAGTTCTCGGCAGCCTCAGATCGCGTATGATTTGATGAGATGTATTTTGCGGCTGAAAGTGAAAGAGAGCATCCCACACCGTCCGCAGATGAATATCGGCAGCTCCGATGGAAACAGACAAGGCCGCGCCGATCAATAAAACCGCAATACCGGCACACAGCAGCACAGCCGCCCGGAATGAACGCGCCGTCCACTGGATTTCGCTCCCTGATGCCCCTTGAGCCGTCATTGTCTGCTTCTTTTTTAATAGACCCAACACTCGTTCTTCCTTTCTCAAAACAAGAATGGTAATGATAATGATTATCAATGACTTGTTTCAGTATAGCACTTTTATCTTCTCTTTTAATAGACCTAATTTCATATCATAAAAGAAAGCTTTTCTTTAAAAAGAGCGTGCTTCTCTATAAAAGCAGTGATATAATCACACTGATAATGATTCTCTTTATCACTATTTTTTATGAAAGAAGGAATGTCAGATGTTCCATACATACAAGAAAATCGGCGCTGCGCTGATTGCCGTGCTGCTCATCGCCGCTTTGGCCGCATGCGGAAATTCTTCAGACACGAAAGGCTCTTCTGAAAAAGGAGAAACCGTCACTTATAAAGCCGAAAACGGCAATATTAAAATTCCGAAGCACCCGAAACGTGTCGTCGTCATGGCTGACGGCTACTACGGCGACTTCAAACAGCTCGGCATCAATGTTGTCGGCGCGCCGCAAAACGTATTTAAAAACCCTTATTACAAAGGGAAAACAAACGGTGTGACAAACATCGGCGACGGCACGTCTGTTGAGAAAATCATTGACTTAAAGCCTGATTTAATCGTTGTCTGGACGACACAAGGCGCCGATATTGAAAAACTGGAAAAAATCGCGCCGACCATCGCCATTAAATATGACAAACTCAGCAACATTGATCAATTCAAAGAGTTTGCGAAAATGACAGGCACTGAAGACAAAGCAGACAAATGGCTGGCTGAATGGGATAAGAAAACCGCTGCCGCTAAAACAAAAGTTCAAAAAGCGGTCGGCTCAAAAACCATCTCCATCATGCAGACAAATGGAAAAGACATCTATGTATTCGGTAAAGACTTCGGCCGCGGCGGAAGCATCATTTATGACAAACTCGGGCTGAAAGCCACAAAACTGACGCAGGATAAAGCCATAAATCAAGGGCCGGGCTACGCCAGCATTTCACTTGAAAAACTGCCTGACTTCGCGGGAGACTATATCTTTATGGGGCCATGGCAGGCCGGCGGTGACGACAAAGGCGTGCTTGACAGTTCAATCTGGAAGAATCTCGATGCCGTCAAGCAAAACCATGTCTATCACATTGATCCGATCGGCTTCTATTTCTCAGACCCGATCTCACTCGAAGGCCAGCTCGACTACATCACAAAAAGCTTAACAAAGTAACCCGGGAGCCGCTGTCACAGCGGCTTTTTATGACGCCAAAAACTTGACAAAAAAATTTATTTATGCTATAATTTACATTTTTGGATTAACATGTATAATGAGATTCTCCCGGCCGGAGATTGATGTCAATAACGGAGGATCTTTAATATGAGAGAAAATAAAGCGAGTATGACTTCCCTGCTGTCGGCTTTCGTAAGGGCGTACCACAGTAAATACGACACACCGGTGATATTTGATGATTTCTTGGCACAAGATCTTTTATCTGAAAAAGAGCTGTCGGACATCAGCGATCATTTGATTCAAGGTATATCATTTTTCAGCAAAGACATGGCCCGGAAGCTTCAAGGCAAACCGGATGACATCTTAAAATGGGTGACTCAAGTTCAGCTGTCTCCTACACCGTTAGCCCGTGCGGCGTATTGTGAAGAAGTGCTTTTGAATGAAGTGAAGCTCGGGGCCAAACAGTATGTCATCCTCGGCGCAGGGCTGGATACTTTCTGTTTCAGGCATCCCGAGGTGACAAACAGCACAGACATCTTTGAAGTGGATCTCCGCGCTTCACAGGAAGACAAATTAAACAGATTAACACGTCTTGAGCGCGATATCCCGAGCCGTCTTCATTTTGCGCCGATGGACTTTACGGCTCCGCTTTCTTTCAGCCGTCTGAATCAGGAAGGTTTTTCCCGCCAAAAAACCTTTTTCAGCCTGCTCGGTGTGTCATATTATCTTACGAAAAAGCATCTGGCCCGCCTGCTTACACAATTATTTGCCGAAGTCCCGCCCGGCAGCTCTGTCGTGTTTGATTATGCGGATGAGTCGCTCTTTGAAGAAAAAGGACTGTCAAACAGAGTGGAGAACATGGTGAAAATGGCTGCGGCAGGCGGAGAACCGATGCTGTCGTGTTTCAGCTATAAAGAAATTGAAAAAATGTTAGAATCATCAGGCCTGCTTATTTATGAACATTTATCTCCAGCGGTTATCAATGACCGTTTTTTCAGCGGGCGCGCTGACCATTTAACCGCATTCGAGACCATTCATTATATACACGCCGTCAAAAAGTAATCCGCTGACGCCAAAAAAGACATCCCACAGACGTGAGATGTCTTTTTTTTTATACGGGTTGTCTGTTGTTTGCAAATTTCTTTGAAACGAAAGGATATAACAGCAAACCGACGAAAAACAGTCCGATCCCGAGAATAAAGGTCGTTAAATCGGCCGTTCCCGTAATAATGACGTAAAAAGAATAAATGCAGGCAAGGATGGCGATGAAACCGTCCTTCACTCTTGAACCCTTGATTTCGTCATACGTTTCACCCGTCAGCACGAGCTTCAGGCTGTAAAACGCTGATATGAGATACGGAATCAGGTAAGCGAGTGTCGCCGCCGTTGTTAGAAACGTAAACGCGTCACTGATTGTCCGGGAAATAACCGAAAAGATAAAGATCTGTGACATCACGTTCGTGACGATTAACGACACAACCGGGCTGCCCTGTTTATTCGTTTTTGCAAAAGCGGCGGGAAAGTCTCCTGATTTCGCGGCTTGATACGGAACTTCAGAGCCGAGAAGAATCCAGCCGAGCATTGTCCCGAACAGACAGAGGATCGCCAAAATCGCCATGATGATGCTTCCCGCATTGCCGACGATCGCGTATAATACGTCAACAAACGGTTTTTCCGAGCCGACAAGCTTACCATGCGGAAGCACGCCCATCGTAATCAATGTCACGATGATATAGATGCTGAGCGCAATCAATAAGCCTGTAATGGTGGCGCGTTTCACGTCGCGCTGCGAACGGGCGCGCCCGGATAAGATGACTGCCGATTCAATTCCGACGAACGCCCATAATGTTGAAATCGCCGCATTGTGGACCTGACCGCCAATTCCCTCAACCGTATGAGGACCTGTTTGAACCGGAAAATAAAAATGATCGAAAAACGACGTTTGAAACACAAACAAACCTGCAATGATAAAGAAGATAAATCCTAATACTTTTGAAAACGTCGTAACGAAATTTAATTTACTCGCACCGTTCATGCTGGAGACTAGAATCGTGTGAGTGCCCCATAATAAAACCGTACATACGGCAAACGTCAGCAGCTGGCCAAGTGTAACCGCCTGACCGCCGATTGAAAACATTTCACGCTTATCCGTTAAAATCGGGAAAAAAGAAGTTAAATATCCGGCAAGGCTGGTGATGATCGCCACGTTGCTGATCCAGCTCGCCACCCAGTAGCCCCACACCATCGTGAATCCGGCTGCGTTCCCTTTTTTCCGATCGCTGAACAGCGCTCTCGCATAGCTTTGCGGCCCCGCCGTCAGCTCAGGCTTGCGGATGGATAAGTGACCGAAGACAAGCGCGATCATTAACACACCGGCTCCCGTTAAAAGCCATGCCGATGTAGCGCCGAACGGGCTCGCGATTTTTGCGAGCGTGCTCGGAAGGGAAAAGATGCCCGAGCCTACCATATTTCCTACGACAAATGCCGTTAATAACCAAAAACCCCATTTTTTCGTCTGTTCCATTCCTGTACCTCCTGGTTGTTCATTCGTACGGACCAGACCCCGAGACCATATTTACACACAAAAAAAGCCTGAACAAAAGTCCATGCTTAAAGAAACACACACCCTTGATCTCCGGATAGCCCTCCGCGAAAAAGCACGCGGCAGTCCTGCACTTATTCAGATACAGTCCCAGCATAAAGAAGGATCGGCTTTCTTTACACTTCGGCGCTGATGCCTTTAACACATGTTTTGCGGCCCCTTATCAGCCTGGCATGTGCGACTCATCATCAAGCGCAACCTCTACCTCACCGAGAAAGAGTGAGGATTTTTATCATTCAATTCTACTCAGAGGTTATCAGAGATAAAAAGATCTGTCAAAGGGAAAAATTAGACGGAAAACGGATAGAGCATTCGCCCTACCCGTTTTATATGGTCAGCGGTTGTTTTTTTTCTTTTGAACAGCTTCTTGAAGCGGATCGTCTTTCAGAGCTGCACCGGCGTCCTCAAGCGCACCTTGAATGACGTTTTTGTTTTTATCGCTGTTTTTGCCTTTTTCTTTGTTAAAGAAAGCCATCTGTATCACCTCTTTATCAAATATAGGTACACCTATAATGTGTCTTTTTCCGCGGCAGAATATGCGGAATCCGATCCTCCTTCCTTTTGGCGGAACAGGTAAAGTTTGTTGATCAAACATGCATTCTCTTGATATATTTGTAATTCAGGGGATTTTGGCAAAAATAAAAAGGAGAAGCGAAAAATGACAGGAAAAACACACATCATGGGAGGCATCGCTTCTTGTTCCGCAATTGCGTATTATTACGGGTATGATCCGGTCCTTATGACCTCCGCGGGTGCCCTTGGGGCGCTGATTCCCGATATATGCCATACGAAAAGCAAAATCGGCAGAACGCTGCCCGTTCTGTCCAAAATCGTAAGCACGGTGTTCGGCCACAGAACGTTTACACACAGTCTGCTGTTTATGCTAATTATGTTTTTCATCACGGCAGCCTATATCCCGAATCCAAGCATCTCCGCCGGACTGATGATCGGAATGGCAAGCCACCTTGTGCTTGACGCATGGACCGTCAACGGCATTAAACTGCTGTTTCCGTCAACCATCCGCTTCCGTCTTCCCCTTTATATGAGGACGGGGAGCTTTTCGGAGCAGCTTGTGCTGGCCGGGTTAACGATTGTATCCTGCTATTATTTATACGAATTGGTTCACGGCCGCATCTCTTAAACAAAAAGCGTCTTTCGCTTTTAGGGTGAGGAGTCATACATATGAAGAAATCCTTTTTCAGCAATCATCGGTTTTTATGCCTGTCCATCCTGTTCATGTGGATAAAAACATACGTCGTTTACAAGCTCGGTTTTGATCTGCAGAACAATTCTGTTCTTGAGGAATGTCTGCTTCTCATTAACCCGCTGAGCTTTATTGTGCCGCTGTTCGGCATCGGCCTGCTGCTGACGGAAAAAAAGCAGCGGATCTTTCTGCTTTCGGCGAATGTGATGCTGACGGGGATTTTAATTGCGAATACGGTGTTTTACGGGTTTTATATTGATTTTATCACCATACCGGTTTTGTTTCAGGCAAGCAATATGGGCGATATGGGAAGCAGCGTCCAAGAGCTGTTTCACCCGCTGTATATCGCTT
This sequence comes from Bacillus siamensis KCTC 13613, assembly GCF_000262045.1. Taxonomy (GTDB): domain Bacteria; phylum Bacillota; class Bacilli; order Bacillales; family Bacillaceae; genus Bacillus; species Bacillus siamensis. The sequence continues at coordinate 712,647 of NZ_AJVF01000039.1, read as the reverse complement.
TATTCGCGGATATTGCGGTTCTGTTTTACCTAGCGGGAAAGCATAAAGCCGGTAAGGGAAAAGCGGGCGCCCGGACTGTTAAAGCGTATGCGTGGGCATCAGCCGGCCTCATGCTGTGCAACCTTGCGCTGTCTGAGGCCGAGCAGCCGAAGCTGTTCAGGCATCCTTTTGATCGTGAAGCGCTCGTAAAAGGAATCGGCCTGTTCCACTTTCATTTGTATGACACCATTTCGCAAACGTTGAATGCAGGGGCTAAAGCGTTTGCCGACGAAGACAGTCTCGCGGCGGTCGCGAACTACACCCAAGCCGACTACAGCCGCCCGTCCGATGCAAAATTCGGGCTTGCTAAAGGGCGTAATGTGATTTTTGTCACGCTTGAATCAACACAGCGTTTTGTGATGGATGAACGGGTCAACGGGCGGGAGATTACCCCGTTTATGAATAAGCTGCGGAAAAAAAGCTATGACTTCACTCATTTTTATCAGCAGACCGAACAGGGAAAAACCTCAGATTCAGAATTTATTACTGCGAATTCGCTGTATCCGTCTTCAAGCGGCGCCGTTTTTTTCACAAAAAGCGGCCACCGGTTCAATACGCTGTACCATACGTTAAAAGACCATCGGTACTATTCGGCCGTTCTGCATGCCAATCATAAGGCCTTTTGGAACCGGGATGAGATGTACGGGGCATTCGGCATCGACCGTTTTTTCGACGCGGATGAATTTAAAGTGACACCGGAAAACTCAACGGGCTGGGGCCTGAAGGACAAGGAATTTCTCGAACAGTCAGCGGAAAAATTAAAGAAGCTTCCGCAGCCGTTTTACGCAAGCCTGCTGACTTTGACCAACCATTTTCCTTTTGAAATTGATAAACAGGATCAGCTCATTGAGGAACCGGACACTAGCAGTGATTTGTTAAACCGTTATGTGACGACGGTCCGCTATGAAGATGAGGCGCTAAAACACTTTTTCAACAAGCTGAAAAAAGAAGGGCTGTATGACAACGCGATGATCGTCCTGATGGGAGATCATTACGGCATATCCGAAGCCCACAATAAAGGACTTGCCGAATTCTTGGGAAAAGAAGAAATTACGCCGTTTGATACGGTTCAGCTTCAGCGCGTGCCGTTTATCATTCATATTCCCGGGGTGACCGACCGTGAGCCGGAAACGATCGCTTCCGCCGCGGGACAGGTAGATGTAAGACCGACGCTGCTTCACCTGCTCGGCATTGAAACGAAAGGCAGCATTCAGTTCGGCAATGACCTGTTTTCCAAAGAGCGGACTCCGTTTGCTGTGCTGAGAAACGGCAGCTTTATCACGAATGATCATATTTATACGAAAAATACGTGTTACAACCGCAAAACGGGCGAACCGCTTTCTGACATGGGCGCATGCAGCGATGAGAAAGAAAAAGCGGAACAAGAACTGATGCTCTCCGATAAAATATTAAACGGCGACCTGCTGCGGTTTTACAAACAATAAAAAACCCCTCCGTCATTGGAGGGGTTTTTTATGTTTCATATATGAGCCGACCGGTCATTTTCGTATCATATCCGGATAATTGAGAAAGCTGAGACTTGAATTCCTCGGAATTGAGAATGTCCTGCACGCTTTGAACAAGCTCCCGGTTTTGTTTTAAGACGACCACATCGTACTGCTCCCTGATTACCGGGATAAAATCCGTTCCGGCGATATGCGCCGCATGCTGCGAGCCGATTCCCGCATCCGCTTTTCCTCCCGATACTTGTGAAGCCGCTGACAAATGATCCGTGACAATGTCATGGTAGCCGGCAACCTCAGACGGCGTGATGCCGAATGATCTGAGCTGTTCATCCAGCAGCACCCTCGCGCCTGATCCTTTTTCGCGATTGACGATACGGACATCCTTTCTGCTCAAATCCTGAAAGCCCTGAATGTTCAGCGGATTGCCCTTTTTCACGTATAATCCGGCCTGCCGAAGCACGACATGAAAGAGCGCAAACGGCTCTCCTGAAAGAATGCGCTTCACATACGGGATGTTATACTCCCCCGTCTCCCCATCATACAGATGCAGACTGACGATGTCGCACGCTCCCCGGTACATCTCGATCAAGCTGTTTAAGCTGCCGCTGTACTTGCGAAGCGGGGACGCCTGTATCTTTTGTTCCAGCTGTTTGCTGAGGAGATCCATCGACACATCCTGGCCGCTGATGATAACAGACTGGCTTTTTTCCGGCTCCGGCCTGCGGGGCGGATCAGCGTCCTTGGCTGCTGATGGCTCTTTAGACATCCTCATGTTTGCTTTATATTGTTTCAAGTCCTCTTCATCGACCCTCATCTGTCTTCCGACCCTGTACGCCGAAATGAGTCCTTTTTTTATCAAATCATATACTGTCAGTTTTGAGACCTTTAAAAGGCCCGCAACTTCTTCTATTGTATAGGAAGTGGCTTCTGTCATATTATCACGCTCCGTTTTTATTATAACGGTTCACATATTGAAAAAAAACCGCACCCTCACGTACAATTACGTTATAATTAGTTTTATCTAATGATATTCAGTTATAAGGGGTGCACAATGTTGAAAAAGAAAGCGACACTATTCACAACTGCGGTTATGGCCGTTTTCCTCGCAACTGCGGGCTGCTCATCCGGACAATCGGCCAAAGGCGGACAGAACGAAAAAGTAACGCTGACCGTTTCCGCAGCGGCCAGCGCTCAGGACGCGCTTGAAGAAATCCAAACCAACTACGAAAAATCACATTCAAACGTTGCCATCCAAGACAACTTCGGATCATCAGGCACACTGCAAAAACAAATTTCCCAAGGCGCGGGAGCTGATTTATTCTTCTCGGCAGCCGAAGATAAATTCGAAAAGCTTGTCCATGACGGCGATATCGACAAAAAGGACAGCACGGACCTTTTGAAAAACGATCTGGTCATGATCGTGCCCGAGAAAAACAGCGCACACCTTACACATCTGAATGACCTGAAAAAAGACAGCACGGAAAAAATCGCGCTCGGCACGCCTGAATCCGTTCCGGCCGGGCAATACGCCAAACAGTCATTGACTAAATTATCCCTGTGGGACAAGGTAAAAGATAAAGTCGTCTATGCAAAAGACGTCCGCCAGGTGCTTTCTTATGTTGAAACCGGAAATGTCGATGCCGGGCTTGTCTATAAAACAGACGCTCTCATTTCGAAAAAGGTGAAAATCACCGATGAAGCACCGGCGAAAACACACGATCCGATCGTGTACCCTGTCGGCATCGTCAAAGATACAAAGCACCGTAAAGAAGCAGAAGCGTTTTATCAGTATCTGCAGTCAGATGCAGCGATGAAAGTGTTTAAGAAATATGGATTTACTGCCAAGTAACATTACGGCTTCGGAATTTTTCACCCCAGTCGTATTGTCTTTTGAGGTGGCTTTGGCTTCGGGCATCGCCGTCATCATTCTCGGAACGCTTGCAGGCGCCTGGATGGCGAAAGCGCGATTTCCCGGAAAAACGGCTTTAGAGACTCTGTTTATGCTCCCGCTCGTTCTTCCGCCTACCGTTGTCGGCTTCATCCTCATTATCATTTTCGGGAAACACAGCTTTATCGGCCGGGCGATCGAGCGGATTACTCACCAGCCTGTCATTTTCACGTGGTGGGCCGCGGTAATCGCTTCGGCCATTGTCGCCTTCCCGCTTATGTATCAGTCTGCCAAAACGGGTTTCGCCGCGGTTGATCCTGACATCGAAGGAGCGGCGAAAGTAGACGGAGCCGGCAGATGGCAGGTATTTACCCGCATTTCCGTCCCGCTTGCCTTTCCGTCCCTTTTGACCGGAAGCATTCTCAGTATCGCAAGGGCGCTCGGTGAATTCGGGGCGACTTTAATGTTTGCGGGGAATATCCCGGGCGTCACCCAAACACTGCCAACAGCGATTTACGTCGCGATGGATTCCGGCAATGAAACACTCGCTTGGGTGTGGGTGATCTGTATTATGATGATTTCTTTTCTGATGCTGTTTTTCATCCAACTGAAAAAACCGGCTTGACCGATCCGCCTTCCGACCACATTTCGCCGGGAGGCTTTTTGATTTAAAATTGGATGGTATATAATGAAACAAAAACACACAAAGGGTGCGGTTATGAAAATTAATGTCATTATCGCGGATGATAATTCTTTCATCAGAGAAGGAATGAAAATCATTTTGCATACATATGAGGAATTTACAGTATCGGCAACGCTGGAAAACGGATTAGAGGCGGCAGAGTATTGTAAACACAATCCCGTCGATATCGCCTTATTGGACGTTCGCATGCCGGTGATGAACGGCGTCGAAGCCGCAAAACGGATCGCGGAGGAAACGGATACGAAGCCGATGATCCTGACGACATTTGACGACGACGAGTATATTTTAGAAGCGATTAAAAACGGCGCAAAAGGATATTTATTAAAAAATACCGAGCCGGAACGGATCCGCGATGCGATCAAAAGCGTCTTCAACGGGCACAGCATCCTTCAGGACACCGTGCTGGATAAAATAAAAGACAGCCTTTTCCGGCCGGCGGAAGCCGCGCATCAGATTGATGAAAGCCAGTTTACTGAAAGAGAGCTCAGCATCATGTCGCTTATTGCGAAAGGACTGTCGAACAGAGAAATTTCAAAACAGCTTTTCATTTCTGAAGGGACGACGGCCAATTATATTTCATCTATTTTAGGGAAAACGGGTCTTGAGCACAGAACGCAGATCGCGATTTATTATATCACCGGGAAGGTGGATAACGAGCGTTGAACGGTATGGATTTTTGGATGCTGATGAGCAGACTGATCGTCATTTTTTATACGGCCTTTTTGTTCGTATCGGCCGACCGCCATTACATGCCGTACGCCGTCTTGTTTCTGCTGCTTTATCTGTGTCTGGGCATTGCGGTCTGCATGATCAGGCCGACCGCTTGGAGGCGCGGGATCACCCTCATGACGCTGGCATTGACCGCCTTGCTTTCCGCCGGAGGCCATCCGGCGTTTCTGTTTCTTCTGCCGCCCGCCATTTTTGCCGTTCTTGCCGAATATCCGGTTCACCGCTATGTGTGCTGCCTGCTCGTGTTTTTGCCGTTTTTATTTATCCCGTACGGCGATCTTCCGACGTATACCGTCATGACCTTGTTCTGTCTGGCGATTTTCGTTTTGGCCGCCCGGTCAAACGATCGGCTGAAGACATATGAGGGGCAGTCAGACAGCATGCGGGCAAGCATTGAAAAGCTGACGAAACAGCTGCACAGCAGCACAGAATATATCAAACAATCGGAGTATACCGGCAAACTTGAGGAAAGAAACAGATTGTCCCAAGCCATCCATGACAAAATCGGCCACTCCATGACCGGCGCGCTCATTCAGATGGAAGCGGCGAAGCGGATGCTCGGCTCCCGTCCGGACAAAGCGGCTGAACTGCTTCAAAACGCCATTACGATTTCCAAAGAGGGCATAGAGGATATCCGCATTACGCTGAAAAATATGAAACCGCCCGCTGAACAAATGGGCATTCACCGATTAAGAATATTTATTGATGAATTTTCGGCTAAAAACGGCATGCCGGTTCCGTTTACGCATCAAGGCGATTTGGACAGGCTGACGCAGATGCATTGGAAAGTCATTCAGGAAAACGTAACCGAAGCTTTGACCAATGCGATGAAATACGCCGATGCCGCACAGATTTCCATTGATATTCAAGTGCTGAATAAAGCCGTGAAAGCGGAAGTGAAAGATAACGGAAACGGCGCCGTCCGCTTTAAAAAAGGCCTCGGCATGCTCGGGATGGAAGAACGGGCCGCCGCCCTGCACGGAACCGTCATTTTTGACGGCACGGCGGGTTTTTCCGTCACGACATTACTGCCTATTGAATAAGTGAATGTTTTCATGTGAAAAATATGAGGATTCTCATGTCAAAGGAATGAACAGCTGCACTAACGGCCGTTCATTCTTTTTTTTATAATTAGAGCATCATAAGACATAGAGGTGGAAACATGAACATTTTGGAGCTCAAACAGCTGAGTAAGAAATTCGGCGATTATGCCGCCGTTGACCAAATGTCGCTTGCTGTAAAAGAAGGTGAGATTTTCGGGTTTCTCGGCGCAAACGGAGCCGGAAAAAGCACGGCCATCAACATGATCTCAGGCCTTTTAAAACCTTCTGACGGAGACATTCTGTTTCTCGGAAAAGATATTTTCAAACACAGCAAAGCCGTGAAAATGAATATCGGCATCGTCCCCCAGGACCTCGCCATTTACGAAGAATTAAACGCCTATGAAAATGTGAAGTTCTTCGCCGGGCTGTACGGACTGAGAGGGTCGGTTTTGAAAGAACGGGTCGAGGAAGCCCTGACATTCGTCGGCTTGAGCGATAAACATAAATATCTGCCGAAGCATTTTTCCGGCGGAATGAAACGCCGGCTCAATATCGCCTGCGCCCTTGCCCACCGGCCGAAATTGATCATCATGGATGAACCGACGGTCGGCATTGACCCGCAATCAAGAAATTATATTCTGCAATCAGTGAAAAAGCTGAATGAAATGGGCTGCACGATCATCTACACGAGCCACTACATGGAGGAAGTTGAAGAAATATGCACGCGCATCGCCATCATTGACCACGGGAAAGTCATCGCAGAAGGCACAAAGGAACAGCTGACCTCCATTATCACAGACACAAAGGACGTCATCATTGAGCTGTCATCCGGAAACGGCATCAGCCTCGGCGATATTCAGGATCTTCCCGGCGTCAGAGCCGCCGCACTGGAAGAAAACAGCGTGAAAATCAGCTCTGACACAGGGGTCAACAATTTAAACCGCCTGATCCGGTACTTCATGGACAAAGGAATTGAAATCCGCTCTTTACAAGAACAGGCCCCTGACTTAGAAACGGTTTTTCTCACTCTGACAGGCAGAAGCCTGCGCGACTGACCCAACTGAAAGGAGGATTGCAAATGAATATTCTGCACATCGCCGGGAAAGAAATCAAAATCAGTTTCCGTGACAGACGGACCTTTATTTTCATGCTTGCTTTTCCGATCGTCTTTATGATGATTCTCTCTGCGGCATTATCAAACGCCTTTGATTCAGAAGTGACGGTCGGACACATCAAGGTCGAATATACGGACCAGTCAAACGGACCGCTTTCTCATCATTTTACTGAGTTTATGAAAGCCGCAAAAAAAGAGCATGTCTATTTTCACAAAGCGGATACGGCGGCAAAAGGCAAAAACGACGTTCGTGAAAATCAGGCGGATGCTTTCGTCACTGTCAAAAACAGCGGTTTTCAAGTTTATACAAATGACCGGAGCGGTATGAACGGCACGATCGTCGAAGGCATGCTGACCGCTTTCACCAACCAATACAAAGCAGGTGCCGCCGCATACAAGGCGCATAAGGCACCTTCCGCCGGACAAATAAAAAGCGATTATATGAAGCAGACGTCTTTAAACAAAGCGAAGGAACCGAAAGCGAAAGATTTTTACGCGGTGTCCATGACGACGATGATCGGGCTGTACGCCTCGATTTTTGCAAGCACCTTGTTCCGCGGGGAAAGAATACGCCACACAGCCGATCGCCTGATTGCCGCTCCGCTCCGGAAAAGCGATATCTTTCTCGGAAAGATGCTCGGCATTATGGCTGTGAACGTACTGACAATCCTTGCCGTTGTCGCCTTCAGCAAATTTATTTTAAAAGCCGATTGGGGCAGCCACATGGGACTTGTGCTTTTGATTCTCGCCTCTGAAATTCTTTTGGCCGTCAGCTTCGGGCTCAGCCTGAGCTATTTGACCAAAAAACCAGAAAGCGCCAGATTAATCACCGTCATCATCGTTCAAGTGATGGCCATTATCGGCGGCGCCTATTATAAATATGAAGGCGGAGGAATTTCCTCCCTGTCGCCCTTATCCTGGATCAATAAGGCGATTAACAACATCATATACGCAAATGACGTATCGGCCGCCTGGCCCGCAATTGGTTTAAACACAACATTAGCGGCGCTCTTTTTGCTGATTGCCGCGGTTACGTTTCAAAGACGGGAGGGACTGTAAAATGAAAAACTTCTGGTGGCTGTTTATACACACGCTCAAAGGAATCACAAAAAGCAAAAAACAGCTCATTCTTTATATCGGGGCTCCGCTGATCGGCGTCTTTCTCTCCTTCATGTCCAATGCCAACGGCGGAGCCGAAACGCTCAATATCGGCATTCTCAATCAAGACGGCGGTGAAGTAGCACAGGATACGGTCACGTTTTTAAAAGGACTGGATCATGTGAAAGTTTCGGAGGAAACGGCTGCATCAGCCTCATCCAAGATCGCATCGGGAAAAATGGAAGCGCTGGTTACGTTTGAAAAAGGCTTTTCCCAAAGTGTAAAAGACGGAAAACCGGCTCACATCGGCATGACCTCGCTGAAAGGCGCCCAGGTCACCGGATATGTCAGCTCTTATCTGTACAATTATATAAACAGCGCCGCCTCAATCGGCAAATCTTCCGGCGGAGATGAGAAAGCCTTTCAGGCGATGTACGCCGATTTCAAGCATTCTCCGATTCAAACGGAGTCCGCTGTTTTACAAGATACTTCGAATCATAAAGAGATGACTTACTCAGTCATCGGGTATCTCATTATCATTATGCTCTATTCCGCCGGCAACCTGACGGAACTGATGATTAAAGAAAGAGAAAACAGAACGTACTACAGACTTCTGTCAACGCCGATCACGTCAAAGCAGTATGTATTGGCAAACGCGGCGGTGAATATCATTATCATGGCCGTCCAAATTCTATTCGCCGTTCTCTTTATGGGCGCCGCTTTTCATATTCATCCGTCATTCCCGCTGTGGCAGCTGTTCGTTCTGATGATGCTGTTTGCATTAAGCGCAATCGGGATCGCCTTTATTGCCGTCGGTTTTTCTAACAGCAGCGCTTCGGCATCGGCGCTTTTGAATTTGATCGTCGTGCCGACATGCTTGCTCGCCGGCTGCTTTTTTCCGGGCAATATTATGCCGAAAACAGTGCAGACAATCGCCGAATTTCTGCCTCAGCGCTGGGTGCTTGATACGGTAGATCAATTGCAGCACGGCCGCACGCTCCAAAGCCTGACGCTGAACATCATCATTTTGGGAGCCTTCGCCGCCGCCCTGTTATTAATAGCCGCATACAGATTCAGCGTAAAACGGCAGACACAGACATTTATGTAAAGAAAAACAGCCCCGCAAAGGGCTGTTTTTTTCTTAGAACAGAAGCTCGTCCGGGTTCGGGCCGACACGCTCATCTTTGTTCAAGGCGCTGATCTTTTCCATTTCTTCCTGTGACAGTTCGAAATCAAAAATATCGGCATTTTCTATGATGCGGTGCTCTTTAATGGATTTCGGAATGGTAACGACTTCGTTTTGAAGATCCCAGCGCAAAATCACTTGAGCGACCGATTTGTTATGTTTTTCCGCAATTTGTGACAGCACTTCGTTATCCAAGAGCTGTCCCTGCATCAATGGAGACCATGCTTCCACTTGAATGCCCTGCGCTTTGCAAAAATCTCTTACTTCTTTTTGAGTCAGGCGCGGGTGGAATTCTATCTGGTTGACCATCGGCTTGATCTCAGCATCTTTCAGCAGTTCTTCTAAGTGATGCACTTGGAAGTTGCTGACACCGATCGCGCGGATTTTGCCGTCTTTGTACAGCTTTTCAAGAGCGCGCCATGTGTCTTTATATTTATCCTTGCCCGGCCAATGAATGAGGTATAGGTCGAGGTAATCGAGGCCGAGGCGCTCAAGGCTTTTCTCAAACGCGTCAAGGGTCGTTTCGTATCCTTGATCTTCATTCCACACTTTTGACGTGATGAACAGCTCTTCTCTGGCAACGCCAGCAGCTCTGATGCCTTCGCCGACGCCCTCTTCATTTTTATAAATTGCCGCCGTATCAATGCTGCGGTAGCCATTTCTGATTGCCGCTTCGACAGAGTCCGCCGCTACGCTTCCGTTTTCCACCTTAAATACGCCAAGGCCGAACCACGGCATTTCAACGCCATTATGAAGCTTTACAGTATCTTTTAAGCTTTTTGCCACGTTGAACCATCCTTTCTAGTCATTATGTAAACGGTTATTATTATCTCACATTTCCGCCGTAAGAAACCAATTATACGCTCATCGTTATAACAGAAACCATCTTTAGTACCCAGGTACCACTAACGTTATTATTTTCCTATTTTTCAAAAAATCCGGTTAGCCCGGTAACTGACCGGGTAAATCGCTAATGTAGCCACCAAACAATCGAAGGAGGAAATACGATGAAACGTATACGCATCCCAATGTCCGTTGCCCTTGGCGCCGCTTTGTCCCTGACTCCTCTGTCCTTTGTATCCGCAAAAGAAAACCCGGTCCCTCAAAACATGGCACAGCAAAAGTCAGATGTCTCCGCAAAAGATGTCGGTTTAAACATTGATGTTGACCTGCTCGGCATCGGCAATTCGATTGCTGACGCGATTAAGTCGGCGCAAAACCGTGACGGCTTCGTCAAAAACTTAATGGAATCTTCATTCTACGCTTCAGGACAAAAATATAATGTCATGGTGTTTAATTTAAGCCAGGAATATGAAGATCATTTTAACGGCGTTCAGTTTTACGGTTCCGCCGTTTATGACGGCATCACATACGGCATTTGGGTGTTTGAAGACGGAAGCTTCACCAACAAAGGCGATGGCGGCTGGATCAACTGGGCCTTCAGAGGCTGGTTTGACCGCGACGGCGATCACGTCGAATTCCATCGTCCGTAATCAAAAAAAGTCCGGCACACAGATGCCGGACTTTTTTCATTTATTCATCTCCGTCAAGCATCGCCGCTTCCACATCATTGATGTATTGGCGAAGCTCATGTGACATGTCGCGGGAGATTTCCCGCTCTTCGAATAATGTTTGGATTTCGTTGCGGATGGCCTGCACGGCCCGCAGTTTGATCTCAAGTTTTTGATTTTCAAAACGGCGGCTCGGATTCTGTTCGTGATACGAGTGCCCCAGCCTGAAAATCAAGTGATTGTAAAAGGAAATGACGGCAAGCGTCACATCTTTATTTTCTTCGGTCATGTGTTTTTTCAGGCTTTCAATCGCCGCTTTTGCCGTTTTAACCCTTGTGGCGCGAATGAGGCCTTCTTCATTTAAAATCGACATTTCCGGCTTTTTTTGTTCACCGAAAAAGATCCAGTACATCAGGCGTTTCAGCTTTTTCTTAGATAGGCCGACTTTAAACGGATTCGTATACAGCACTTCCAGCTCATCGAACCGTTCCTGGAGGCTGTCAGCCGTTTCTTCCGGGATGTCGCCCCGCTCAATCAGCCGGAGCAGTTCTTCCTGTTCAGCCTGTATCCCTTGGGCGCGGACTTTCCGCTCATCTTTTTTCGTGCGGTTTTTTACGGTGAACTGCTGAAACCTGAGATTTTTCATTTTCTCATTGTATTCGGCAATGACCGCAAAAGAAGCCGTTTTGTTGGTCTCATTCATATTTTCTTTGATGGCCGATAAAGCAGCTTTTATCAGCTTCCGTCTCGCTGTCAGCAATTTGACTTTCTTCTCTTTCGCATTGTCTTCCGGCTTATCAGTCAGAATCGGCAGTACGATTGTCGCCAGCACCAATGTGCACAAAATAACGCCTGCGGCTAAAAAGAGAATCAAATTCCGTTCAGGAAACGGTGAGCCGTCGGAGAGCACGTACGGAATGGAAAAGGAACCCGCAAGCGTGACCGCTCCCCTGACGCCTGATACTGAAATCAGCAGCGTGGAGCGCAGGCCGGGCTTATAAATGCTCTGATCCTTGTTAAAAAACCACTTGCCGTTCCAAAAAAACAGCACCCACAAAAATCTGAGAATCATTAACGTCAGCGTAATGACGATAATGTACCCGATGACCATCATATTGTTAAACGCGGTATCATTAAAAATAACAGAAACCACATCCGGTATTTGCGTTCCTAATATGACGAAAACAAGACCGTTAAGAATGAACAAAATAATATTCCACGTACTTGAAGAGACGATTTGCAGTTTGACCATCGTTGATTCAAGACGATCCTGCTCCACCGCATGCGTAATGCCGCCGGCCACAACCGCTAAAATGCCGGAAACGCCGATTTCTTCAGCCGCCAGATAAATGACAAACGGCGTCAGAATTTGAATCAGCATATGCATCGTGACATCCTGCATGCCGAGGCGGCGCAAAAACAGCCGGAAACGGATAATCAAAAAAGAAATGACGACACCGCTGAGTAAACCGCCGGCTGAAATCAAGACAAAGCTGAACGCGGCTTGCGCCAGCGAAAATGCGCCCGTCACGGCTGCCGCAATCGCAAATTTAAAAGCGACCAGGCCGGATGCGTCATTCATCAGCCCCTCTCCTTCAAGGAGACGCAGAATGCCTTTTGGCATCTTCACACGCCCTGACAGCGCGCTGACCGCAACAACGTCAGTCGGTGACAGGATCGCCGCCAGCCCGAACGCGGCGGCCAGCGGAATGCTCGGAATCATCCAATGAATGGTGTAACCGCCGACAATGACCGTGGCAAACACGAGCCCGAGTGCGAGAAGCAGAATCGGAGCTCTTAAATTCCAAAGTTCCGCACGCGGCGTCCGTTTTCCATCGTTAAAAAGCAGCGGAGCGATAAACAAAACAAAAAACAATTCGGTATTCAGTTCAAAATGAAGCCCCTGCGGAAATGACGCCGCAATGATACCGAGCGCCACCTGAATCAGAGGCACCGGGATAAAGGGGACAAACCGATTTATAATATTGGAGATCGCAATGATGGTTAAAAGTACGAGTACGACTAAAAATATGTCCAAAGCATGACCTCCTTCATCTGCTGCATTGAATCATCATTGCCTGTTCTCACGGCCCCTGTCAAAGGCCTGAGCCAATTACCGGGCTGGCCCGGTATATTTTCCGCACACAACCTTTCTTCTCTTATATTACCCGTTTTTATTTAAAATTTCTCATAACGTGCTCACGGGGAACTTTTTTTGCCTTCGGCTACTTTTTTTCTAAAAAAAGAAAAAGCCTGTTTTCTATGAAAACAGGCTTTTCGCATGGCTGCGTTCTTACTGTTCAGTAAATTGTTTCAGCAGCTCATCTTATTCGTGAAAATTCGTTCCGTCTGTTGTCGCTTTAATAATGCCCGCACGGATGACGAAATCTCCAAAGTGTTCGCCTTCCTCGCGCTCTTTCGCATAACGCGGCAGAATGGTGCTGAGCTCACTGAGAATCTCCTCTTCACCGATATTTTCCCGGTACATTTTGCTTAAACGGCTGCCGTCAAATGCAGCTCCTAAATACATATTATATTTTCCCGGCGCTTTTCCGATAAATCCGATTTCGCCGAGCGCATGGCGGGCGCAGCCATTCGGGCAGCCAGTCATACGGATGGTGATTTCTTCATCCCGCAGACCGTTTTCGTCAACAATGGCTTCAATTTTATCAATCAGCTTCGGCAGATACCGCTCCGCTTCGGCCATGGCGAGCCCGCATGTCGGAAGCGCGACGCAAGCCATTGAACTGCGGCGCAGGGCGGAATGCTGCCGGCCGTCTGTCAGACCGTATTGTTCGATTAATGCGCTGATTTGTTTCTTTTTCTCGCTCGTCACATTGCCGATAATCAGGTTTTGATTAGAGGTGAGACGGAAATCTCCCGTATGGACTTTGGCGATTTCACGTAATCCCGTCATCAGCTTATAATCCTCATAGTCCGTGACACGGCCGCCTTCGATGAACATCGTAAAATGCCATTTTCCTTTTACGCCTTTCACCCATCCGTAACGGTCGCCGTTATGGTCAAAATGATAAGGTTTCGCCTCATCCAGCTGCCAGCCGAGGCGGTTTTCCAGCTCAGCTTTTACATTTTCCAGACCGAGACGGTCAACAGTATATTTAAATCTGGCATTCTTTCTGACGGAACGATTTCCGTAATCACGCTGAATCGTAATGGTTTTTTCCGCTACATCATACAGCTGCTCCGGTTTGCAGAAGCCGATGACTTTTGAAAGCTGCGGATAAGTGGCCGTATCACCGTGCGTCATTCCCATACCGCCGCCGATTGCCACGTTGAATCCGATAAGTCTGCCTTCTTCTACAATCGCAATGAAGCCGAGATCTTGAGAAAAGACATCAATATCATTGGACGGAGGCACGGCGATTCCGATTTTAAATTTCCGCGGCAAATACAGCGGCCCGTACATCGGTTCCGTTTCCGTATCAGGAGTGCCCGCCACCCGTTCCTCATCAAGCCAGATTTCATGATAGGCTCTCGTGCGCGGAAGAAGGTCGTCACTCAGTTTTTTCGACCATTCGTACACTTCCGCATGGATTTCAGACTGATACGGATTTGAAGCGCACATGACGTTTCGGTTGACATCTCCGCAGGCCGCAATGGTATCAAGCAGCGCCTCATTGATTTTCTGAATCGTTTTTTTCATGTTCCATTTTAAAATTCCGTGCATTTGGAACGTTTCGCGCGTTGTCAGCTTTAATGTATTGTTTCCGTATTTTTGCGCCAGTTCATCCATGACAAGCCATTGTTCCGGAGTTGACACGCCGCCTGGCATCCGGACGCGCAGCATGAATTGATAAGCCGGTTCAAGCTTTTGTTTCTGACGTTCATTGCGGAGATCGCGGTCATCCTGCAGGTAGCTGCCGTGATGCTTCATCAGCCGGTTGTCATCGTCCGGGATGCCGGCTGAAATCCGGTCAAGCATGACTTCTTTCAATGTGCCGCGCAAATAATCACTTTTTTCTTTAATTTCCTCAACATCACTTGGAGGGCCTTCCGGCGCTTTTAAAATGTTGTTCACCATGCTGAATAAGCTCCTTTCAAACCAAAATCAATATACGTCACGCTGATAGCGTTTTTTCTGCTGCATGTCTGCCAGGAAGCTTTCCGCTTTTTCACGGCTCATGCCGCCTTCTTCCTGAATGATATCGAGAAGCGCCTGGTGCACGTCATGCGCCATATGCTGTTCATCACCGCAGATATATACGGCGGCTCCCTGCTGCAGCCATTCATACAGCTCTTTGCTTTGTTCTTTCATACGGTGCTGCACATATACTTTTTCCTCCGAATCCCGGGAAAAAGCGACGTCCATTTTTGTGAGTACACCGTTTTGCAGCCATTTTTGCCATTCCGTCTGATACAGAAAATCAGTGACAAAGTGCTGATCTCCGAAAAACAGCCATGTTTTCCCTTCAGAACCGGTTTCTTCACGTTCCTGCATAAAGGAACGGAACGGCGCGATGCCTGTCCCCGGTCCGACCATAATAATTGGTGTATCCGGGTTTTCCGGCAGCTTGAAGTTTTGGTTGTGCTGAATGTAAATCGGAAGCGTATCTCCCGGCTGGAGTCTTTCCGCACACAGAATGCTGCAGACGCCCTTTCGTTCTCTGCCGTGCGCGTCATATCTGACCGCTCCGATGGTCAGATGCACTTCTTCCGGATTCGCTTCTAAACTGCTTGCGATCGAATAGAGCCGGGCCGGCATTTTACGCAGGATGGAAAGAAAGTCTTCCGCGGACGCTTCCCACGGACCGAAATCCCGGACGAGATCAAGCAGGTCACGGCCGTTGATGTATGCTTTCACCTGCTCTTCATTTCCTTCGGCCAGAAGTTCACTCAGCTTTTTGTCAGTCGTAAACTGTGCGGCCTTTTGCAAGAGCGGTTTTGTTAACACTGTAATTTCAAAATGAGAAGTGAGCGCGTCTTTCAGCGGACGGGTCTCTCCTTGCTTATTCACCGCCACTTCCTGTTTCGGGTCCCATTTCAGCTCATTGATCAGCTCATCCACGAGCGCCGGATCATTTTCCGGATAGATGCCGAGGCTGTCTCCGGGCTGATACGCGAGGCCGGATCCTTCAAGCGAAAGCTCCAGATGGCGTGTTTCTTTATTCGAACCGCGCCCGTTCAGATTGATGTTCTCAAGAACCTCCGCCCGAAACGGGTTCGTTCTGGAATAAACGGATTCACCGAGAGCAGGCGTCTCGGCAGGCGCTTCGGCTGTTTGGTTTCCCGCACCTTCGTTCAGGCCGCCGATAACCGCATCAAGCCATTCTGAAAACGGTTCATCATAATCAAGATCGCAATCAACCCGGGGCGCAAGCTGCGTGCCGCCGAGCTCTTTAAGACGCTCGTCGAACTCTTTGCCCGTCTGGCAGAAAAATTCATACGAGCTGTCCCCGAGCGCCAAAACGGAAAAACGGAGCGCTTCAAGCTTCGGCGCGCGTCTGCCGTGAAGAAATTCATGAAAAGCCAGCGCGTTATCCGGCGGATCGCCCTCTCCGTGCGTGCTCACCACGATCAGTAAATTGTTTATTTTTTTCAGATTATTCGGCTTAAAATCGTTCATCGACGCGACGGTGACTTGGAATCCCCGTTCCTCAAGCGTCTTTACCGTCTGTTTCGCAAGACCTTCCGCATTTCCCGTTTGCGATCCGTATAATACGGTCACTTCTTTCGAGACTGCCGGGCTTTCTGCCGCAGCCTGGGGAGCGGGTGCGGCTGCTTCACCGGACTCGGACCGGGCCGCAGCCAAATAACCGCTCAGCCAGATTTTCTGTGATTCTGTCAAGGTCGGCAGAAGGCGGTTAAGGAGCTCTGCCTGCTCCTGATTAAACGGACTGTTCATGACCTGAAGTTGCAACGATATCCACCTCACAAGGAATTAAACGTAACGTACGTTATTTCTATAGGAATTGTCAAAATAATATTCTAATTGAAACTTTACCGAAAGTTTGTGTGTAAGTAAAATATATAATCATGATGATAATGATTAAGATTACTAATGATAAAAAGCCCTTTGCACTTGGGCAAAGGGCTTACACGAATAAGCCGGCGGGCACTTCGTTTATAAAAGGAGAGAGTTCTCCCCGAGACAGCACGGTCAGATGATGCATCGCCCGCGTGCAGGCCGTATATAACAGCTTGCGGTCATGCCCGCTTTTATACTGAGCAGCAGAGGCGTCAGCGACAATGACGGCGTCAAACTCAATGCCTTTTGCCAAATACACGGGAATGACGCATACCCCTTTTTGAAAAGGCTGGTTTTCTTTATTGATTAAACGGACACCGCTCCCGGCGCTGACTGTCTGAAACACTTTTTCCGCTTCCGCGGCCGTTTTGCAGATGACAGCGATCGTCTCCCGGCCTTTTTGCCTGAGCTCCCGTATTGTTTGAGTCAATTGCTCGCGGCGCTCTTTTTCAGTATCCGCCCGCAGAACCCGCGGTTTTTCCCCGTTCCGGTTAAAAGGCTCAATGTCATCACCTTCAGCCAGCAGCGCTTTCGTAAATTCAACAATCTGCCGCGTCGATCTGTAAGTCCTCTTCAGGCTGACATACTTTTCTGCGCCATTGCGGAAGCAGCCGGCGAGTGAAGAAGGACCGGTAATGGTGTGTGCATAAATCGACTGGCTGACATCACCGAGCACCGTCATTTTTGCAGCCGGGAAGATGCTTTGAATATACGTGAGCTGAAAAGAGGAATAATCCTGCGCTTCATCAATGAAAACGTGCTTCATTTGTGTGTTTATTCTTTTTCCTTCTATCAGGTCCTGCAAATACAGATACGGAGCAGCATCTTCATATGGGAGCGACCGTTCTGCAAATGCGCTGCGGGTTAAAGCCCCGATGCTCTGCCAATGATCGGGCTTTTCATCAGCTCCCCAGTCTGAAAACAGCCGGAGGTACATCCGTTTTATATCGAGAAAGCCGAGCTGTCTGACGGCCTGTTTAATCGGTTTAAAGGCTTTGCGGACAATAATGGCGCCAAGCAGGCGCTGTTCACGCTGATGGTCGTCAAATGCAGGTTCGTCATCCGCAGCTTGCTTCTTAAGTTTTTGATAAACCTCAGCATAATCTTCCTTATCAAGCAGCTCACTCTCCTGCAGTACCCATTCCTTCTTACGCTCCTTTTTTTCGAGTGCGCTGATTTCCGTAAGAAGCCATTCCGCCGTCAGCTCCGCTCTGTTCGGAATCGGCAGCTGCTTATCAAGCGAATAAAAATAGGTTTCAATCCGCTCTTTTGAAATCAGGATGTCTCCCCGGAAGCTGATCTGTTTACATATCAGACCGGAGACCGAAAGCGACCCGGCATAACGGTCAATCATGGCCTGAAAAGCTGGTGACGCTTTGTAAGCAATGGCTGCGAGTCTTACGGAAAGGGCGTCCTGATTCTGCTCAGTCAGGCAATATTCGAGCTGTTCGTACGGGCTTTCACATTTAAACTTTCGTCCGAGCCGGCGGGCGATATATTCCTGAAACGTGGCCTGCTCCATATTTTCTTCTCCCAGTTCCGGCAATACGGCGGAAACGTAACTGTTGAATAAAATGTTCGGAGAAAACAGCACGATCTGACGGGCGTCAAGCACACCGCGCCCGCGGTACAGCAAGTAAGCGGCCCGCTGAAGCGCCGCGGATGTTTTCCCGCTTCCGGCAGCTCCCTGAACGATGAGATATTTGCTTTTTTCATCACGAATGATTTCATTCTGTTCTTTTTGGATGGTTGACACGATGTTTTTCATCTGCTGGCCGGAATGGCCGCTCAGCACCTCTTGCAGCATTTCGTCACCAATCGTCATATCCGTGTTAAACATCGCTTTAAGCGTCCCGTTTTTAATGATAAACTGCCGCTTCAGTGTGATGTCCCCTTCTATCGTTTCTTCCGGAACTTCATAGCGGGCTTTTCCCGGGGAATATTGATAGTAAAGAGATGAAATGGGCGCACGCCAATCGTAAATGAGAAAATGCTCATTGTTTTCATCCATTAAAGAAGTCAGCCCGATATAAATCTGCTCGGCAGAGGACTCCCCTTTTTCCGTAAAATCGACACGGCCGAAGTAAGGAGAGGCTTTCAGCTTTTGGATTTTTTGAAGCTGCCGGTATTGAAGCCGATGCGTCCGTTCACGTTCTGAAAGCATTTCAGCCTGCTGTTTAATGCTTGAAAATGTTTCCGCCGCTTCATGGGCATCATCCAAATTAACCGTGACATCATCCCAAAACGTTTTTCTCAAACCGACAATATCCTGCTTCAATCCGCCCGATGATGCTTCAAGACGCGTTTGTTTCTGATCCAGTTCCTTCATGACAAAATTGATTCTTTCCTGCTCTTCTTTCCATTCTTCATCACGTTTTGCCATCAGCGGCACCTCCGACATCAAGCTGACAAATCCGGCTTTCTTTACACAAACATATTATTCATCATTATAGTCAAATACCCTTTTTCTTATCATATCGGGCGTCTTTTTATCCGTTATGCAAAAAAACCGATTTCTTTTATGAAATCGGTTTTTTACTGATCTATATGATAGGAACGAATCGGCAGGCGCCACCTGAAAACATAACTGCAGATGCGGCATGCCACAAGCACTAGGAACAGCACATACAAACCTGCGGCATTCCCGGCCCAGCCGAGGCCCACGATTAATCCTCCGAGTGCGGCCCAGACTGCATAAATTTCCGACTTGAGCACAAGGGGCTTCCTGCCCGCGAGCAGATCCCGTATGATGCCGCCCCCGCTTCCGGTCAGCACCGCGGCCGCAACCACTGCACTGAGCGGATGGCCCATTTTTACGGCATACAAAGCGCCTTGGATGGCAAACGCCGAAAGCCCGATGGCATCGGATAAGTTGCCCCATTTACTCCAATGTCTTAACAGCAGCTTCGGAAATAAAAAGACAATCGTAACTGATGCGAGAGCGATTTGAAAAAATGCGCCTTGCTCCCACAAGGCGGAGACCGGAACACCGATCAGCAGGTTTCGGATGGCTCCGCCGCCGAACGCCGTTACAATCCCCAAGATATACACGCCTAAAATATCATACTCCTCTTCCATCGCAACAATCGCTCCGCTGACCGCAAACGCAATGATGCCGATTACACTAAGCAGCTCCCAGGCCATTCCATATGCTCCTTTTTATTTGTTAAATTTTCTGACGACCATTAGATTTTATAATCGCTTTCTCTTAAAATCAACCTTATTTTTGAAAGATTCTGATCCCAAAATCGGGACAACTGCAATCAGCATATCTGGAGGCGAGAATATTTTCCTATTTTATACTATATTAGGAGGTTTATTGGAAGTTACATTGAATACCTTCTCTTAACAAAAAAGGGGGGTTATAAGATGAAAATCAGTTCACTTGTTTTTCCAGTTTTACTGGCCGCCGGATTAATTCCCGGCCTGCCGTCAGCCGAAAACCATACGCATTCGCACACTCACGCGGAGCCGGCCAAAACGGTGTATACGGACCCGCTTCCGAAAGCCGATCATTTTAAAGATCTGAAAGGCCCGGTTCAGATTGAACAGACGGTTGATACAAAAATTCTGGATGAAAACGGTAAGCAGGTCGGCACGAAACGATTCGATGCCAATGTCAATCAGGATAAAGCCTCAACTAAAGCCAGCACGGGCTCTCAGAAGGTCAGAGTACTGGCGGTGGCGGACGCTGAATACCGCGCCAAATACAGCGACTGGCAAACGCGAATCGTCCAGATCGTGGAGCAGGCTGATGTCGCCTTCAACCGTGATCATAACATTGATTTTGTCGTACAGGCCGTGCAAGCCTGGAATTCCTCCGGCTCAAACAGTTCTCAGATTTTATCGAATCTCCAAAGCAGCTTCAGAAATCAAAATTATCATTTTGTCGTCGGTTTTACCGCAAAATCGAGTTTTGACGCCGGCGGTATCGCGTATGTATATAACGGCAAACCGAGCGGCCCGGCTTTCAGCGTGAACCTTGATCAAGGAACGGCCAACACGGCGAAAGCGGCCCAGCACGAGTTTTCCCATAATTTCGGACTTCAGCATGACGCCCAAGGCAGCGGCATCCGCTGCGTCATGAATTATGATTATGCCTATTCCGTAGATATTTGGGACAGTTCCCATAACAGACAGATTGAGACAAACAAAGCTTGGTACAGATAATAGAAAAAGAGCCGCTCCCATGGAGCAGGCTCTTTATTTTGCCGTGCGTTCCGCTTTGACAAAACACATGCAGACAATAATGAGAATAAATGCCGTCAATGCTAAGAATGGAATGGTAATAAAACCGAACCAGTTAATATATTCAGATGAGCAAGGCACGCCGTAGACGCATGGCTTGATGCCGCTGAAACCGGGCACCTTCTGCTCAAGGTAATGCATGATCGATATAAACGCGCCGATGACGGCCATCGGGAGCACATATTTTTTCACGCGCGTGTCACCCTGAAAGGTGGCGATTCCTAAAATCAGGACAAGCGGGTACATGAGAATTCTTTGATACCAGCACAGCTCGCACGGTATGAATTTTCTGATCTCGCTGAAATATAGGCTGCCGAGCATGGCAACAAGAGCTATTACCCAAGAAGCATATAAAAATACGATTCTATTTTTCATTTTTCAGCTCTTTCTTAATCGTTTTTGAAATCTCCTCATAATCAGAGAAGTCTTTAATCACTTTGTCATTTACGTAAATCGTCGGTGTCGCCGTGATATTTAATTTATCATTCAGGTCAGTGTCAGCTTTCAGCTCTGTTGTGAAGGTTTCTTTATCAAGGTTTTCCTTCAGCTTGTCAGGATCAACCTTTTTCGCGGTGCTTTTGACCGTTTTTTCAAGCAATGCAGGCGTGACCCATTCCTGTTCGCTTGACGGCTGCTCTTCAAACAGCTTTTCATGGAAAGCCCAGAATGATGCCGGGTCTTCCTTCCACACCTCTTCTGAAGCAAGTGCCGCCAGACGCGAGCCTGTTCCGTGGAACATGACGTTCACAAATGAAAATTTCACGTCGCCTTTATCGATAAAATCTTTTTTGATTTTCGGAAAGATATCGCTGTTAAATACTTTGCATGACGGACATTTGTAATCTCCGAATTCAACTACCGTCACAGGCGCGCTGTCTTTGCCAAGCACGGGCTGTCCTTTAATGGAAGGCTGTTCGGCGGCTGTTTCGCCCGCTTTTTCCGTTTGGTTGTTAATAATTACGATGGCCGCAAATAAAACGACAACGATTAACGTCAGAATCACCGCAAATTTCGCAGACGATTGTTTCTTTTTCACTCAGACACCTCATTATTTTTAAAATAAAAAAGAAGCGGATGCCGGATGGCCCGCTTCTCTATTTTACCAAGACAACCTTGTTTAAGAAAACCCTGAAAAACGAATTATCTTTGACAATTATTCCGCTTTCACTCTCATGACGCGCATCGCGTTGGCAACGGCGATCAGCGTGACGCCTACATCTGAAAAGACCGCTTCCCACATGGTGGCGAATCCGAATGCGCCAAGCAGGAGAAAAATGATTTTCACGCCTAAAGCAAATCCAATGTTCTGCCAGACGATCCGGCGTGTGCGGCGTGCAATCCGGATGGCTTCGGCTGCTTTTGACGGCTGGTCTGTCATCAGGACGACATCGGCCGCTTCTACGGCGGCATCAGAACCGAGAGCCCCCATGGCAGCTCCGATGTCAGCTCTGGCAAGCACAGGCGTATCGTTAATCCCGTCACCGACAAACATCAGTTTTTCATTCGGTGCAAGCGCCGCTTCGAGTTCTTCGACTCGGTCTACTTTGTCACCCGGCAGCAGTTCTGTATACACGTCATCAATACCGAGCTCGCGGCCGACCGCTTCACCGGTCTGCTTTGAATCACCCGTCAGCATTACTGTCCGTTTGACGCCGAGCGCTTTTAAACGGGCAATGGCCTGTTTGGCGTCCTCTTTGATTTCATCGGCGATCACGATCGCCCCCGCATATTGCTGATCAACGGCAACGTAAACGACGGTTCCGTTGTTTTCAGCTGTGCCGAAAGCGATTTGTTCTTTTGCCATCAGTTTTTGATTTCCGGCCAAAATCGTTGATCCGCCGGTTTTCACCCGAATGCCGTGTCCGGGTATTTCTTCATATTCTTCAATCTCCTCAGCCGCAAGCGATTGATTGTAAGCCTCACGGATGGATGAAGCTATCGGATGATTGGAATGGACTTCGGCAAGCGCAGCCGCATGAAGCAGGCTGTCTCGCGTAAATCCTGCCGCCGGTTTGATATCAGTAACGGCGAAATTGCCTTTCGTTAAGGTTCCCGTTTTATCAAACACGGCGTATGCCACCTGATTGAGCGCTTCTAAATAGTTGCTGCCTTTCACGAGCACCCCTGCTTTAGACGCGGCTCCGATACCGCCGAAAAACCCGAGCGGAATGGAGACGACAAGTGCGCACGGACAAGAAATCACAAGGAAAATCAGCGCCCGGTACACCCAGTCGGATAGCGCGGCTGACGGCACGAAAAGCGGCGGTAAAAAGGCGAGAAGCACCGCAACAATGACAACGGCCGGTGTATAGTACTTGGCAAACTTCGTAATAAAGTTTTCCGTTTTCGCTTTGCGTCCGGCCGCATTTTCGACCAGATCCAATATTTTTGATACGGCGGAGTCTTCATATCCTTTAGAGGTTTCAATATGAAGCACGCCGTTCTGGTTCATAAATCCGGCCATCACATCTTGGCCCGGCTCTGCTTTTCTCGGCACGGATTCGCCCGTTAAAGCGGATGTATCAACCATCGATGAGCCGTTCAGCACCTTTCCGTCCAGCGGAATCCGTTCTCCGGGATTCACGACGATGACCTGTCCGACTTTAACGTCCTGCGGCGGAACGGCAGTCATGCCGTTTTCCGTTTTCACATTGGCGTACTCAGGACGGATGTCCAATAACGCGCTGATCGATTTTCTGGATCGGCTGACGGCCGCCCCCTGAAACAATTCACCGATTTGGTAGAACAGCATGACCGCGACGCCTTCCGGATACTGATGAATGATAAATGCGCCGATTGTCGCAAGCGCCATCAGAAAATGCTCATCAAATACCTGGCCGCGGACAATATTTTTTCCCGCTCTGGCTACGATATCGCCGCCGATGATCAAATACGAAGCAAAAAAGAGCAGAAACTCAAGGACGGCGCCTGTGTGCGCGAAATAAGCGATGACGGCCAAAACGGCGCCCGCCGCCAATCTCACTAACATCAGCTGCAGCTTTTTGCGGTATTCATCCTCTCCGGGTTTGTCCTCATGCTTCGAACGGACGGTCACATGAGGATCAATGGACTTTACTTTTTTTGCGACTTCGTCTTTCATCCATTGCTCATCTTTGCCCCCGGCCGAAACCGTGATGGTGCTTGCCGCAAAATTGACAGCACAGCCGTCGATGCCGTCAATGGCTTTTACGCCGTTTTCTATTTTTTTTGCACAGTTGCTGCAATCAAGTCCGTCTAACACAAATTCACCTTTTGCCGCTTTCATTTTCGACTCACCCTACTTTCCGTAATAGGATTCCCATAATATCAATGCAGCTAAACGAAATTATATATATGAGCATATGTTCATATAGTTGTTTTCTATATTATATGCAAGTTTTGAATAAAGTGTCAATAAAAAAGACAAAACCGGCATCACCCGATTTTGTCTTTTTTCACCTTCTGTAAACGCAAAGCATTAAGGACGACCGATACCGAGCTGAACGCCATGGCGGCCCCTGCCACCCACGGAGCAAGAAAGCCGGCTGCCGCAATCGGAATGCCTATGGTGTTGTAGCCCAATGCCCATCCTAAATTCTGCTTGATGTTTCTCATAGTCAGCCTGCTCATGCCGATGGCGTCGGCAATGCCGTTCAGGTCTCCGCGGATCAGCGTAATGTCCGCTGCTTCCATTGCGATATCGGTGCCGGTGCCGATGGCCATCCCGATATCGGCCACAGCCAGCGCCGGAGCATCATTGATGCCGTCGCCGACCATTGCCACGCGCCGGCCTTCTTTTTGCAGCCGGGAAATCTCCGCTGCCTTTTGTTCGGGAAGCACTTCGGCAATCACACTGCTGATGCCTGCGGCTTTAGCAATGGCTTCCGCCGTCTTTTGGTTGTCACCGGTCATCATGATGACGTCAAGGCCCATATCCTTCAGGCGTTTCACCGCAGCCTGAGATGTTTCTTTGATCGTATCGGCGACTGCGATAAGCCCCGCCGCTTTGCCGTCTGCCGCAATAAGCATCACCGTTTTTCCTTCCGCCTCCAAGCGGGTCATGTGCGGAAGCAATGCACTATGCTCAATGTGTTCCGATTCCATCAGCCGTCTTGATCCGGCAAGAATCGTTCTCCCGTCAGCCTCTGCATAGATTCCGGAACCGATCCGGGCTTGGAAACGGGTTAGTTTCGGAATGGAAATCCCCCGTTTTTCGGCTCCTGAAACGATGGCTTCTCCAAGCGGGTGCTCCGATCCCGCTTCAGCGGCGGCCGCAAGCCGCAGGAGCTCCTCTTCGTTCATTCCCGCTGCCGGTACGGCGTCTGTCAGCACCGGTCTGCCGTTTGTCACCGTTCCGGTTTTATCCAGTACGATTGTCGTCAGACGCTGGGTCTTTTCTAAGTGCTCTCCGCCTTTAAAGAGAATGCCGAATTCAGCGGCGCGGCCGGAGCCCGCCATAATGCTCGTCGGAGTGGCGAGCCCGAGGGCGCACGGACAGGCAATGACAAGCACGGCGATGAATTTGCCGATCGCTTCAGAAAACTGTCCCGGAGATACCCATACATACCAAATGAGAAAAGTCACCACGGCCAATCCCAGCACAATCGGGACGAAAATGCCTGAAATGTGATCCGCGAGACGCTGAATGGGCGCTTTTGATCCTTGGGCTTCTTCCACGATTTTAATAATGTGTGCAAGCGCGGTATCTTTCCCGACATTCACCGCTCTGATTTTGAGAAAGCCGTTTGCATTGATCGTCGCCCCAGTGACGGTGCTCCCCGGAGACTTATCTGCAGGCATGCTTTCTCCCGTAATCATCGATTCATCAATGGCGGAATGGCCTTCAATCACTTCGCCATCGACAGGAACGCGTTCTCCCGGTTTCACATATACGATGTCCCCCGTCCGGACCTCGTCAATCGGAATCACCTGTACCTTCCCTTCCCGCTCAACAGCCGCCGTCTTCGCCTGAAGCTTCATTAACTTTTTAATCGCTTCTGATGAGCGGCCTTTTGCTTTCATCTCTAAAAGCTTTCCAAGCAAAATCAAAGTCAGCAAAATGGCGCTCGTTTCATAATAAAGCCCCTCGGCATGGCCGTTTCGCCCGAGAGACGCAATCGTCATGTACAGGCTGTACGCGTAAGCGGCCGTCGTTCCGAGCGCAACGAGAACATCCATATTGGCGCTTTTGTTTCTCAGCGCCTTGTACGCTCCCGTATAAAAAGGCCAGCCGATGACGAGCTGCACCGGGGTGGCAAGCGCGAATTGCAGCCACGGATTCATCAGGATATCCGGCATCCAGATAAAAGAAGTAAAAGAAAAATGGCTGACCATCGACCATAGAAGCGGAAAGGAGAGAACGGCAGAAAATATCAGCCTGATCAGCTGTTTACGCTGTTCTTTTTCCTTTTGAGATAATCCGCCGTCTTGGCCGTCCGCTTCCTTATCTTCTAATCGATAGCCGAGTTTTGCCACGGTCTCTTTCAGTTCTTGCGGTGTCACCTCTTTGGGATTGTATTCAACGGAGACCGTTTCAAGGGCGAAATTCACCGGCGCGCCCACAACGCCCTCTATTTTGTTCAGGCGCTTTTCAATCCGATTGGCGCAGGCGGCACACGTCATGCCTTCAATCTGAAAATCGGCTTTTTCCGTCACAACGTGATAGCCGAGTTTTTCAATTTTATCCTTTATGGCGCCAGCTTCGATTTTGTCAGGCTGATAGGAAATATTTGAGGTCTCAAGCGCAAGATTGACGGAAGCGTCATTGACGCCGTCCATCCGTTTCAGTCCTTTTTCAATTCTTGAAGCGCAGGCGGCGCATGTCATGCCTCCCACTTGAATGGTTATCTCTTTCGGTTCACTCAATGCCCTCACCTCTTCTCACAAACCCCCAGGGGGTATCATTTTCATAAAAGAAAACCGCGCCCGTTCCCGAAGCGCGATAAACCTTATACGACGTCATAACCTTGATCTTCAATCGCGTCTTTTATATCTGATACGGAGACTTTGTTCTCATCAAACGTCACATCCACCTGTCCGGCTTCCAATTTCACCTGAACCGCCGTCACTCCGTTCAGTTCTCCTACTCCGGTCTCTACTGCTTTGACGCAGTGCTGACAGGACATGCCTTCGACTTGCAGTGTTTTTTGTTCCATGATGATTCCCTCCACGTCTTGTTTTTTCTTCTTCATGTTACCATACCCCTGTAGGGTATTTCAAAACATTTTATTTCATGATTTCGCGATTTTTTTCACGACATCCAGCAGCTCGGCAATCGCCTGCTCCCCGTTTCCGCTCTCAATGGCGCCGGCTACGCAGTGATGGGCGTGATCTTCCAGCAGATGAAACGCGACTTTTTGCATGGCCGCCTGAACGGCTGAAATCTGCACGAGAATATCCACGCAATATCGTTCGTTTTCCACCATGTTCTGAATGCCCCTGACTTGGCCTTCAATCCGTTTCAGCCGGTTCAGAATCTGGTCTTTTTCCTTGGCGCTTTTATGATTTAACGATTGATGTTCGGTATGTTTGTCCATTTTCCACCTCGTTTTTTTCTTCGTTATCTTTATTATACAGACTTGAAAAACCGGTGTAAAAAATTTTCAACACACAAGTTTTACCAGTACACCTGCGGGGTATATATTGTTATCACATATCAAGAGGGGGAAGTTCATTGAAAACGATACAGGTTGGCATATTGGGATATGGTCTGTCGGGGAAAGTCTTTCATGCGCCGCTTTTGGACGTCCTTGATGATTATCAGATCAAAAAAGTCATGACCTCCAGAACGGATGAGGTCAAACGTGATCTGCCGGGGGCTGAAGCCGTGCGCAAGATTGAAGACATCACCGGTGACCCTGATATTGATCTCGTCATCGTTACGACACCGAGCGGAATGCATTATGAATCAGCGATGAAATGTCTCCTTGCGGGGAAACACACCGTCGTGGAAAAGCCGATGACGGCGACTTCAGCAGAAGCGGAGGAGCTGAGAAGAACGGCTGAAAATAAAGGCGTCTTGCTTAGCGTGTATCACAACCGGCGCTGGGACAATGACTTTTTAACGATTCAAAAGCTGATTCGGGACGGGGCGCTTCAAGACATTCATACATATCAAGTCAACTACGATCTATACAACCCGGTTGTACAAGAAAGATGGCGCGAAAAAAGCGGACCCGCCACGGGAACGCTGTATGATCTCGGTTCACATATTATTGACCAGACACTCCTGCTTTTCGGAATGCCGGAATCCGTCACCGCACATGTGATGAAACAGCGGGACAACAGTGAAACCGTCGATTATTTTCTGGCCGCGCTCCATTACGGCAAACTCCAGGTCATTCTTCAATCCGGCTCCATGAATGCGGCAAGCGGCCCGCGCTATCAGATTCACGGACTGAATGCAAGCTTTATCAAATACGGAAAGGACGGACAGGAAGCTGCGCTTTCAGCCGGCCAAAAGCCGATTGACGAGAGCTGGGGGGCCGATGACCCTGACAGCTTCGGTGAGCTGACAACCGCAGCGGATGAGAAAAGACATACAGAAATAATCCCCTCTGAGAACGGATCTTACCTTACGTACTACAAACGGCTGGCAGACAGCATCTTAAACGGAAAACCGCTTCCTGTTACGGCGGAAGAAGGCATCGATGTCATCCGTGTCATTGAAGCGGTGATGAAAAGCAGCGAACAAAAACGGACGATTGCCCTTTAATATAAAAAACCCCCCAGCCGTATCAGCTGGGAGGTTTTTTTAGATTAGAATGATTTTCCGGCTTCTTTCGCGCGGGCAATCGCATCTTCTTTAATTTGCTGTGCTTTATTCGGTTCAGCATTATGACCTTCAACGATTAATCCGTCGAAAGAAGGAACGCCGAAGAAGTTCATCATGATGCCGATGTAACGGTGGCCCATTTCCATGTCAGCCGCCGGGCCTTCAGAGTAATAGCCTCCGCGCGCCTGAATGTGGAGCGCTTTTTTGTCTGTCAACAGACCGATCGGGCCTTGTTCTGTATATTTGAATGATTTTCCGGCTACAGCTACAGAATCAAGATACGCTTTCATAACAGGCGGGAATGAGAAGTTCCAAAGCGGTGTAACGAATACGTATTTGTCAGCAGATGCGAATTGATCGCTCAGCTCGTTCAGACGGCCGACTTTCGCTTTTTCATTTTCAGAAAGCTCTTCAAAACCTGTGCCGGATTGAAGTTTTCCCCAGCCGCTGAATACATCCGCGTCGATATGAGGAATGTTTTCTTTGTAAAGGTCGATATGTACAACCTCATCATTCGGGTTTGATTCTTTATAAGAATCGATAAACGCTTTTCCTGTCGCCATGCTGTAAGATGTCTTTTCATCATGAGGATGAGCAGTGATATAAAGTACTTTTGCCATTGTAAACAGCCCTTTCGTTTTCAGATTACACACATATTTATTATGAAATATGAATGTTTTTTTATACTGATCAGTTCTGTAATAATTATAGTTACAAAAAAATCTTTTAGCAACAATAATATCTCGAAATCAGTATATTTTTTTTGAAATGCTTTAATGACGGGGGTTGGAAGCAGCAGAAAAAGCAGAAACATTTAGTTTCTGCTCAAAATCGGATTTGGTTTGCAGACCGGAATATCCAATCCGAGATTCCCCCGCAGTGTATCCGCCGGATAGCTTTTTCGGTACAGCCCCTTTTCCTGAAGGATCGGTATGACATCATCCACAAAGGCTTCAAGCATGCCCGGGATGTCAGAGTGAATGATAAACCCATCCGCTGCTTCCCGCTGAAACCATGTTTCAATTAATGATGCCACACGTTCCGGTGTCCCGATAAAGTTGGTTCGCGGAAACGCGGCTTCGCGCGCCACTTGACGCAGCGTAAGATTCCGGGATTTCGCCTCTCTTTTGATACGGTCTGTCGTGCTTTGAAACGCGTTTTTTCCGACGTCGCCCAAATCAGGAAACGGCTCATCCAGCGGAAAACGGCTCAGATCATAATCGTCAAAAAATCTGGCCACATATTTAACGGCGTTCTCTATCGGAATCAGCTCGGCGAATTCCTGATATTTCGCTTCCGCTTCTTCTTGTGAGCCGGCTATAATCGGACTGATTCCCGGAAAGATCCGCAGTTTGGAAGCGTCCCGGCCGTAATCCGCCGCCCGCTTCTTCACATCATCATAAAAAGCTTTCGTTTCCTCAAGTGAATTGGAGTGCGTAAAGACCGCATCGGCATTCCGCGCGGCAAACGACCGGCCGGTTTCTGAAGACCCCGCTTGGAAAACGACCGGCTCTCCCTGTTTGGACCGGCCGATATTCAGCGGGCCCTCCACTTGAAAATACTCGCCTTTGTGATACAGACGATGCAGTTTGTCAGGATCAAAAAACTGTCCGGTTTCTTTGTTGCGGACGAAGGCATCTTCTTCCCAGGAATTCCACAGACCGCGCACCACGTCCACATGTTCCTGGGCGATGGCGTAGCGCCGGCTATGGTCGGGAAGGCTTTCCTTGCTGTGATTGCGCGCAGCCCCCGCCTGCGGAGAAGTGACGAGATTCCAGCCCGCCCGGCCGCCGCTGATATGGTCAAGAGACATGAGCTGTCTTGCGATGGTGAACGGCTCAGTGAACGATGTGGAAAATGTGCCGATTAAACCAAGATGGGTTGTAGAAGCGGCAAGCGCCGATAAAATGGTGATCGGCTCAAACCGATTTAAGAAATGCGGGATGGACTTTTCAGAAATGAACAAGCCGTCCGCAATAAAAGCAAAGCTGAACAGCCCTCTTTCAGCGGTCTGCGCTTTTTGCCTGTAAAACGCCGCATTCGTGCTTGCTGATGGATCGACGTCGGGATGACGCCACCCGTCCGTTGTACCGCCGACACCGTGAATCATGGCTCCGAATTGAATAAGATCCGTCCGGCTCATTTTCTCTCCCCCTTTTTTCCCTCGTAATCGGCAAGCGCCCGTTCTACGTGTTCAATGCCGACTTGAGTAACGGCCTGATACACCCGCCTGTCACCGCTGCCGATTTCAACGACGGGGACATGGCGGATGCCGTACTTCGTGTGAAGCACGTCACGCAATTCATCCCGCTCCGTCACATCAATTGTTTCGTACGCAATGGCCTTTTCCCGCAAATATTCTTTCACTTCCTCGCAATACGCACAGCCCTTTTTGCTCCAAACCACTACATTTGCTTCATGACTCATGTTCATCCCTCCTGTAATTGTGCGGCCGGCTGCACCGCTTCGCTTAACAGCCGATAAGACAACCGTTTTTCTTCAGCGTTTTTGATAGGCGACAAAATCACAAAATCGGTAATGCTGTATTGAACCGATAACCGTCTCAGCTCGGAAGCGGTCTCTTGTTTTGTCCCGGCAATCACACCCGTCTTTTGTGTGATCAGCTTATATGGCTGCGTGACTTGTTCAAGAAACGCATCCGCTTGTTTTCGGGAAGCGACATTCACCTTTTTGCCGTCTTCGAGAATGATTTTGACCGATTCACGCGATACGACGTGTTTTTCCGCTTCCGCTTTTGTATGCGCAGTAAAGACCATCGGCGCAAGGTGGAATTCGGCTTTTGCCCCTTTCGGCAGATGTTCGTCAAAGGCTTGGCGCGCTTTTTCTAACGCAGCGTCTTCACCGTTTATGAAATAGGCGAAAACGAAGGAAATGCCGAGTTTGGCCGCTGTGATCGCGCTTTCTGTGCTGCCGCCGAGCAAAAAGATGTCAGGCGCATACTCAGTATGCGGAGCCGGCCGCAATGACGCGTAGCGATGCGAGTCCGGAAAATCATTGCGGATGAAATGAGTCAGCTCCTCAAGCTTTTCTTCAAATAAACGGGCGGGCTGAATAAGCTCGCGCTGCAGCGCATCGGTTGACAGCTGAAATCCGCCGGGCGCTTTGCCGACACCGAGCGCTATACGGCCGGGGGCAAGGGCGGACAAAACCCGGAACTGCTCCGCCACTTTATAAGGGCTGTAATGCTGCAGCATCACCCCGCCGGATGCGAGGCGGATTTTTTTCGTACTGGCGGCCAGATATCCCAGGACAATTTCCGGTGCTGATCCCGC
This sequence comes from Bacillus siamensis KCTC 13613, assembly GCF_000262045.1. GTDB lineage: Bacteria > Bacillota > Bacilli > Bacillales > Bacillaceae > Bacillus > Bacillus siamensis. The sequence goes on along the minus strand of NZ_AJVF01000039.1, from coordinate 680,590 downwards.
TATTTCTTCATTGTTATGATGCTCCGCCGCCCAGAAACGGTCATATCCGTATTGTTCGGCCTCTTGAGCCAATCTCACCGTTTGCCGCAAAGCTTCTTCTGCGGTTTGGTTTTCCGCGGTGACACTTTGGTCTAAAATGCTTAAACGAATCATACGACAGGCTCCTTTATGTGTTCTTTTATGTCATAACCGTAATCAGGAAGAACGCGGCGGAGGAACTTCTTCGTTCTTTCTTTTTTCGTCTTGTAAAAGACCTCCTCAGGCGTTCCTTGTTCCACGATTGCGCCTTCATCCATAAACACAATTTGGTCGGACACTCTTCTGGCGAATTCCATTTCATGAGTAACAATGATCATGGTGGCGCCGGTCCGCACAATGTTAAGCATCACCTCAAGCACCTCGCCGACAAGCTCCGGATCGAGGGCTGCGGTCGGTTCATCAAACAGCATCACATCAGGATGAATGGCAAGCGCCCTGGCAATTCCGACCCGCTGCTTTTGGCCTCCCGACAGCTGATTCGGATAGGCGTGCAATTTATCCTGAAGCCCCACCTTGGCCAGTTCCCGCTCCGCAATGGCGTACGCATCTGTTTTTTTCATTTTCCTTGCGACCGTCAGGCCTTCCATGACATTTTGAATCGCCGTTTTATGCGAAAACAAATGATATTGCTGAAAAACCATCGCCGTCTGTTTCCTCAGTCTGAGAATGTCTTTTTTGGCCGGCTTTTTGCAGTTAATGACTTCACCATGTACGGAAATGGCGCCCTCATCCGGCCGCTCAAGTAAATTAAGGCAGCGCAGAAACGTTGTTTTCCCGGAACCGCTCGGACCGATGATGGTCACGACTTCCCCTTTCCGGACACTTAAATTGATCCCTTTTAGCACGTGATGACTGCCAAAATGTTTCTGAATGTTTCGGATTTCGATCATACTGCGCCTCCTTGATATCTGGCCGCTCTTTTTTCCGCCAAAGTGTTTACGGCCTCGAGAATCAGCGTTAATCCCCAATAGATGACGGCCGCCCCGATAAATGCTTCCAAAAACGCATAGTTATCGGATGCCGCAATCGTCGCCGTTCCTGTAATTTCAGGCACTGCAACGATTGCCGCGATTGAAGTGGTATGCAAAAAACCGATGCCTATGTTGGTGAAATTCGGCAGTGATATCATGAACGCCTGCGGCAGAATCACGCGCCGAATCATCTGGCCCCGTGTCAGGCCGATTGAATAAGCCGCTTCCGCCTGCCCCGTATCGACGGCCATGATCCCAGATCGGAGAATTTCCGTCATATAAGCGCCTGCCGTTAATGACAGTGCCATGATGACAAACACGGCGACCGGAATCTGATTGGCCGACCAGCCGAGATGAAAGGCGCGGCTGAAATGATCGGCAATCAGCGGAACGCCTAAATAAATCAGCATAATATGGAGAATCGCCGGGGTGCTTCGGAAAAAAGACACGTAAAACGCTGTGCAGGCAAGCAGCCATTTGATGCGGAATATACGCACCGTGATATTGCCGAGAGCTATGAAAAATCCGGCAATAATCGGAATGACCGTCATTGCCAGTGTAAGCGGAACGGTTTTCATCATTTGTTTTATCGCAGTGCCGATAAACGGAATGTCCAGCTCCAATGTTCTCCCTCCTTTTCAGCTGTGCGCGCTCATGTCAAAAACCGTCACAAGGCGCGTCTCATCTTTCTTGATTCGTTTTTCACACCATCTGAAGACACATTCAAATAAAAGGGCGGCTGCGTAATACAAAACAGAAAGCGAGATATACACTTCAAGAGAATGATTGCTCGATGTTATCAATGTCTGGCCTCTGCCCGACATATCCATCACTCCGATTGAAAAAGCGAGTGACGTATCTTTTAAAAAACCGATCACCATATTCCCGATGTTGGGAAAGGCCTGCACGAGCGCCTGCGGCAGAATGATGCGCCGGAATGTCTGCACCCCGTTCAGCCCGATGCTGAACGCCGCCTCCGCCTGTCCGCGGTCGACACTGTTCACACCTCCCCTGATGATTTCCGCCGCTCTAGCCGCGCTGCTCAGCGCGTACGTGGCGATGGCCGCATACAAAGGGTCCATTTTGGAAGTGTCAATTCCGGCGAGCGCCGTGAGCGCCGGAATGCCGTAAAATACAATAAACAGCTGCACCATAATGGGCGTTCCTCTGAAAAAAGAGATATACAGCTTCGCGATCTGATTCAGCACGGGAATGCGATAGATCCGGGGCAGCGCCAAAAGCAGCCCCAATAGAAAGCCGAACAGCAAAGACACCGCCAATATATACAGCGTGACGGGCAAATACCCGAGCAATGTCGGCACAAAGGATGCGATCATACTGATATCAAACGCTTTTTCCATTGCCGATCCCTCTCTTTTTCACTTAATATTGCTCCTTTGAATAATCCGCGCCGAGCCACTTTTCACTCAGCTTTTTGAGCGTGCCGTCATCAATGATTTCCTTGAGCGCTTTATCAATGTCATCACTCAGCGTTTGCTCATTTTTGTTAAACATAAAGAACACTTTGGCATTTGACAGCACCCCGCCGACCGTTTTTTCTTTGACCGCGCTCGTTTTGTTTTGGAAATCGACAGCAAACGGCGTGGAAATCGTTGCATCGGCGCGGCCGGATTTCAGCTGATTAGCCGCATCGTTTGAACCTTGGCCGGCATAGGCGATTTCAAACGGACTGCCGTGTTTTTCATTCCATTTCTTCAGCACAATCGCGCCGTTTGACGTCGGACTTGTAATGACCCGCTTTCCTTTCAAGTCATCAATGCCGTGAATGTTCCCGTTCTCTTGGAGCACCGTGATTTTCAGCGGGAAGTTGTTATACGCGACTTGATTGAACAGAAATTTTTTCTCCCGTTCGGCGCTTTTCTCCATTTGATGAGCCACGATATCGACTTTATGCTGGCCGAGGCTGACAAGCAAATTGGAGAAATCCATCGTTTTAAAAGTGAAACGATAGTCCGGCAGGCGCCTGTCAAGCTCTTTCACCAGCTCAACATCATAGCCCGTCAATTTTCCTTTATCATCGATAAAGCAAATATTCGGAAATTGAGTTCCCGTGCCGACCGTGATGTTCTTCACATTTTTCTGATTGCCTGATGCCGCCTCCCCGCCAGCGCCGCAGGCTGATAACGCCGCCATTGCGGCAATTGTTAATGACATGACCGCCAGTTTTATTTTCATGTGATCGCCCCGTTTTCTGCTTCAATTATTTCGTGAAACTTGATTTTGAATAATCCGCGCCGAGCCATTTTTCACTCAGCCTTTTCAATGTACCGTCCTTCTCCAGCTTTTGAATCGCCCGATCCGTATCGTCCGCCAGGGTTTGGCTGTTTTTATTGAACATAAAATACACTTCTGTATCCAGCAGCACATCACCGACCGTCTTTTGTTTGAACGCGTGCGTCTTATTTTGAAAATCGACGGCAAACGGCGTAGATACGGTGGCGTCAGCGCGTCCTGTCTCAATTTGGTTCGCTGTATCATTGCTGCCCTGCCCGGCGTATTTCAAATGTATCGGGCTGCCGTGGGCTTTGTTATATGCCGTCATATAATCCGCCGCGTTTGACGTCGCGCCGACGATGACGGTTTTCCCTTTTAAGTCCCGGAGCGTGTGTATCGCGTCATTATCCGCCTTCACTGTGATGTACATCGGCGAGTAGTTATACGGGATTTTGTGATACAAAAAGCGTTTCTCCCGTTCCTTGTTTTTCGCCATATTGTGTGCGATCACGTCAATTTTCCGGTTTCCGAGACTTGTGAGCAGATTCGAAAAATCCATCGTCTTAAAGACAAATTTGTATTGCGGCAGCTGTTTATCAATGGCTTTCATCACTTCAATGTCATAGCCGGTCAGTTCGCCTTTTTCATCCATATAAGCAATGTTTGGAAAATCAGTTCCCGTGCCGACGATGACGGTCTGCACGCCGCTCCCCGCTTTCGTGCTTTCTCCTTGTCCGCACCCGGCCAGCGCGCCGAGCAGCAGAAGCAGACAGCCGGCTCTGATCCGCTTTTTCATCATTGCGCCCAGGTCGGTGTGCCTAACAGCGACGCGTCAAACCGCTCCGGTATGAGCACCTTTCTCATCATGACCCCGATGTCTCCGTCTTTCTCCTGCTCAAAATACACTTCATAGCCCCTCCGTCTGTACATATCCAATAGCCAGGGATGCTTGCGAGCCGAGGTGCCGAGCGTGATGGCCGGGGCCTTCAGCGTATCCCGCAGCACGTGTTCCTCCACATAAGTCAAAAGTTTGCTGCCGATGCCCTGCCCCTTCAGCTCAGGAAGCGTCGCAAACCACCAGACAAACGGATATTTTGAAGGAGGCGTGTCGCTCTCCCACGGAAAACGGATCGTAATGGTTGAAAGAAGCCGTCCGTCCCGTTCCAGCACAACGGCTGAATGATTTTCAATATTTTCTGTTACCATATCAAGGTCAGCCCGCGCCGACGGCCAGTCAATCTCCAAATTGCGAATCGGCTGAAACGCGCTGTACAGCAGTTCTAAAAACTCGGGCGCATCCTTTTTCTCAGCCAATCGAAATATGTCTTCACTCATTCCGTTCACTCTCCCCGCAAATATATATAATTCCAATTTGTTTACTAAGCTTTAATTGTTTATACTATAAAGCAAACTGATTTATTTGACTAATCAAAAAAAATAAAGGGAAAGTTCAAGAAAATTAATGAACAGCCGGGAGGGGATTTCGTTGGAATTACGCACCATTAAAACGTTTCATACCATTGTACAGTCAGGCAGCTTTTATAAGGCCGCCGAAATTCTGAACTATTCACAGCCGACGATTTCAATGCGGATTAAACAGCTGGAGCAGGATGTAGGCGCGCAGCTTTTTGAACGGGGAAAGAAGCTGAAACTGACAAGAGCGGGACGGCTGTTTCATGAGCGGGCGGGGCAGCTTCTCGCACAGTATGAGGTGCTTGACCATACTCTGGCCGACATCAGACAGGGACAGGCCGGCCTTATTCAGATCGGCATATCCGAACCGACGGCAAGCCTGATCTTTCCTGCCGTGCTGCGGGGGTTTTTAGATGATTATCCGGACATGTCGGTCAATGTCAGCGTAGATGATGCCAATACATGCAGCCGCAAACTGCTGGAGGGCGCCATTGATTTTGCGATATGCGGCGAGCCGGAGCTGATTTTGGAAAATTACTTCGATCCGTTTTTCCATGACTCGCTCAATGTCATCGTGTCCGACAGACATCCCCTTGCAGCCAAAACAAGTATCAATCTCGAAGACTTAGAAAATGAATGCCTGATTTTCACGCCCGCCAACTGCCCGATCCGGATTCAAATTGAACAGCACCTGCAGCGGGCCATCGGCAGCCGCTATCGAAAAATGGAGCTGAGCAGCAGCATGGCTCACCAATATTATGTCAGGGAAAATATCGGCGTCTCGATCTTTACGGCGACGGCGCACTCAGAGCCGATCGGAGGCACGAAGGTCATTCCGATCCGTAACTTAACGATTTCACCGCCGGTCGGGCTGTTGACAAACCAAAAAGAAGAGCATTTTGACTCCGCCACAAAAGATTTAATCAGCAGGATCATCAGCCGGTTTCAGCATGATCCGCATTAAAAAACCCCCGCCACTTTGCGGGGGTTTTTGTATATTCATCTTATATAATGCTCCGCACTAAGCCGCCGTCGATCCGCAAAGCAGATCCGTTAATGGCTGACGACAGCGGGCTGCTTAAAAAGGCGACAAAATGGGCGATCTCCTCCGGACGGATCAATCGCTGAATGATCGACGTCGGACGATTTTCCTTCATAAATCGTCTCTCCGCTTCAGCCACTGTCAGGTTTTCACCCGGATAAAGCGACTCCAGCATCGTTTCGACGCCCTCTGTTTTCGTGGAGCCCGGCATGACCGTATTCACCGTCACATTCGTCCCTTCCGTGAGCTCGGCCAGACTGCGTGACAGCGACAGCTGCGTCGTTTTCGTGGCGCTGTAATGGGCCATTTCCTGAGAAGGCATGACGGCCGCTTCACTCGCGATAAAAATCACCCGCCCTTCCTTCCGTTCAATCATCCGCTTTGCATACCGGCGTGTCAGCCGCACGCCGCTCATGATATTCACCTCGAAAAACCGGAGCCACTCCTCGTCAGGAATATCAAAATATTCCGCGGGTTCAAAGATTCCTAAATTGTTCACGAGAATATCCACATCAGGATACTGCTGAAAAATCTCGCCGCATCCTTCCGCCGTGCCTAAATCAAACGCGGCCGGATAGAGCAGGGCATCCGGCGTCTGTTTCTCTAGTTCCCGGATCGTTTCGTTCACCTTTTCTTCACGGCGGCCGTTAATGATCACCGCCGCGCCTTCTGCAATCAGCGAAGCCGCAATCGCCTTCCCGATGCCTGACGTAGATCCCGTCACAAGCGCCGTCTTCCCTTTCAACTGCAAATCCATCGTCCATTCCTCCCTATCGCAAGTCTCTTCTTATATATGGACAGAAATCGAAAGCCTGAAACCTTCCGTCCCTATTATCGGATAGAAAAATGGATGAGGGGAAGTACGCACTTTTTAGTGCCTGTCGTTTGACCCGGCAGACGGCTGTTCGATTTGAATGAAAAACTCACCATCTAACTCTTCTTGAGCCTCTTGAAACAGCTCCAAGACATCATCAGCATCCGAACCCAATGCCTTCTGACTGATCTCAAAATTCTTCCACACCAAAGTCAGCGGATATTCGATCCATCCTGTCAGGCAATCCCATAAGGCATTCAGATTTTCACCATAATAGTCCGGGAAATCTAATTGATCTTTTAAGATTCGGTGTAATGCTTCTGTGCTTGTAATATCTTTACCGTCTATGATAACAACTATCATTCAAATGGACTCCTTTATTTTTCGGATTATATTTAGCAGGATACACCTTGACCCATTACCTCGACCCGTTATTATAACTCATCTCACACTTGTTAAGGAAAAATTAACATTCTAGTTATTTACTGTATTATTTATTGTTGTTAGAATTTAATTGAATCTTATAAGGAGGGTTATAGATAGATGAAAAAATCTTTTGTTTTTCTATTATCGCTAGTGCTTTTATTTAGCATTTTTCCTATCAGCACTTTAGCCATCAAAAAAACGTCAGAAAATGACACGATAACTGTACCAGGAAAAGATGTACAAAACACCGCAGTATTAGTTGATGCTATCAATGAATTAGATGAGAAATTGGATATGAAAAATCTATCATCTAATTCTCCAGAAGAAATAAGTCAACTAAGTTTAGCAGCAAAAACCCTGTATGATACTATTGTAAATTATGAAAATCAAACATCTGCTTCTTTGACAGGCAATGACGCTTTGATCATATTCAAAGAGTATGTTGACGAATTAAATAGAAGTGAAGTTATTAAACCTGTTGAACATATTGTAACAACAATGGGAGTTATAAACTATAAAGAATATAAAATTAGCAACTCACAAATAAAACAATTGAGTGCTGCTGTTGGAATTAATAGTGGATTTTGGGGTACAGCTACAGCTATAGCTAAAATTTTTGCTAAAAGCCCAACTGCACTTACATTAATGTTAGGTGCGGTACCGCTTTTAGGTATGGGTACTATAAATGCCTGCAATTCTAAAGGAAAAGGCATTATTATTACAAAAATGGGTTCAGGAGCAACGAATACATATAGTTGTAGATCTCAATAAAAAAGTGTGAGCTTTCGCTCACACTTTTTTATTTTTTATTTTTCTGATACATTTTGATATAAATTCACTAACAAAAAAAACTATTAAGCCTGATATTAATAACAAAAGTGAATTTATCTTTAAACCCTTGTTAAAAAAATCAAGGATACTATTTATCAATAAAAAACCTGACCAATAGATGAATGAAGAATAGAAAGCTATATTAGTGCTCTTTTCATCCGTATTTCTACTAGTTTTAAAAAACAATTATCTGCCCTCCCTATTCGCTAATCTTTTCAATCCTTAGTATAAATTTTTTCCACGCTCATCAAAAATACTTATTGGTAGTTAAGTGCTTAATCTTTCGTTTAGGTTGGTACATTGAGCCTTCTTCATCTTACTCATGTCGTCACCTCCCATAAAACAATGATAACATGAATTAATTCTAGTTTATATTGTATGTAATTCCCGAAATAGCTAATACTCTTCACTAATTTCAAGTATAAACCGAAAAATTTAAACAATTTCATTTAAAATCTAAACAGAAGAACCATGTACGAGACTGAAAAAAATACTCCGCAATTCAGTCCCTATCTTTCATCTCATTCTGAAAACAGGCAGACAAAGAGCACAGTAATTCTGTTGGCTTTATCTCTATTCTTTACTGTATTTCCTGGACAACTTAATACTTGTCAAAATATGAAAAAACAGATAATACAAAATGATAAGATAAAGCAAACATACAGCACAGAAAAATCATCTTTTAGATTATCCTTTAAAGTAGTGAATGAGTAGTAAGGGAAATTAAAATATACCGGCAGGAAATTAGATATGAGGAGGTATGGCATTAACACGAAAGCCATCTTCCTTTCAGCACAAAGGGAGAAAACGAAGAATTTTAAAAAATGTTGCCAAAATGTTACCGCAGTGCCATCGAAAGCTTTGGAAGCCTTGATAACACTGCGGTTTCGGCATTATGTATGGAGACGGTGGGAGTCGAACCCACGTCCAGAAACATCGATTACTTAAGCGTCTACGAGCGTAGCCTGCATATTTTGTGTTTCACTCGTCTTCGTGCCTGCGGGCGGGCCTTCCGAGAGCTAGTCTGTCAGTCTCTTCTTACGTTCTCAGACGGGAACGTAAGCGTAGCCTACTTGGATGTGCTCTTCACGGACACATAGGCAATGTCAGGAAGAGCTCGCTGCGTTTATTAGGCAGCTAGTGCTAAGTTTTGGTTAAAACTTTTAGTTTTGCCAGTTATATTTAGGTGCGTGTTAACGAGATCGCCTCTCGGCTCGCAGCTCAAGCTCGATCCATCCCTGTCGAATCCGTAACGTCCCCTTGTTAAGGGTATACGGGAGATCTATCAAGCTCTTGCTCAACTGGCTGTACTGTTATTATATCATGATCACAGACAAATTCAATTGGGAATGTCTTCAATAAACAGCCTGTGAATCTGATGTGTGAACAGTATAGCATAGGGCAGTCATCACATCAAGGCTCAGGCATCAGAAGCCTTTTTGTCTGTCTCTGAATGCTCTTTCGATTTCTCTTTTGGCGTCTTTTCGTTTTAAATCTTCGCGTTTATCGTATGTTTTCTTCCCTTTTCCGAGGCCGATTAACACTTTGGCAAAGCCGTTTTTCAAGTACAGCTTCAGCGGCACGAGGGAATAGCCTTTCTCTTTCGTCAGGCCGATCAGCTTATTGATTTCTTTCCTGTGCATCAAAAGCTTTCTCGTCCGGAGCGGGTCGTGGTTATAGCGGTTTCCCTGCTCGTACGGGCTGATGTGCATATTGTGGAGGAACACTTCGCCGCGCTCGATTTTCGCAAAGGAATCCTTCATGTTTACGCGGCCGGCGCGGATGGACTTAATCTCCGTCCCCTGCAGCACGATGCCTGTTTCATAGGTTTCTTCTATAAAGTAATCATGGTTTGCTTTTTTGTTTTGTGATAATACTTTGCCTGATCCTTTTGGCATGCCTTATCCTCCTCTCTCCGCAAAAACCGTTCATGTGTGCGATACGCTTTATTTTAGCAAATGGAGCGTTCCGCGACAATGAAAATGCGGCTTGCGAAAGAAAGCAAACAGAGCATTTTGCCCCATTTGCTTTTCGCATTTACTTCTTCTTTTTGCGTTTTTGTTTCGGCGCGTTTTGGAAACCGCGTTTTTTCTTTTTCTTCTTCGGTTTTGTAAACCATTCCCCTTTTTCCTCCGATTTCGGCGGTGAAGCCGGGGTATTGCTGTTTAACACACGTTTCCGCGCCGGTCTGCCGCGTTTTCTGCGATCGCCTGTTGTTTCTCTCGGACGGCGGGTGCCTTTCATGCCGACAATTTCAAAGTCGATGTTTCTCTCATCTTTATTAACGTCGACGACTTTGACCGTGATTTCGTCTCCGATCCGATAAACGTTGCCCGTGCGTTCGCCGATCATGGCGAAATGCTGCTCGTCAAAACGGTAATAATCATCCGTCATAAAGCTGACGTGCACAAGCCCTTCAATCGTATTCGGCAGCTCGACGAACATTCCGAAGTTTGTGACGGAACTGATCATGCCGTCAAATTCCTCACCGATTTTATCAAGCATATATTCCGCTTTTTTCAGATCGTCCGTTTCCCGCTCTGCATCAACGGCGCGCCGTTCCATCGTTGATGTATGGTCAGCGATTTCCGGCAGGCGTTCGGCCCACTTTTCCTGAGTCGCTTCGTCCGATTGTCCGTTGATCAAATACGTTCTGATCAGCCTGTGAACGATTAAGTCAGGATAACGGCGGATCGGCGATGTGAAGTGCGTATAAAATTCAGTCGCCAGCCCGAAATGGCCCAAGCTTTGCGGATCGTATTTCGCCTGCTTCATGGAACGGAGCATGACGGTTGAAATCACCGTTTCTTCCGGACGGTCCCGCACTTCGTCAAGAATGCTTTGCAGCGCGCGCGGATGAATGTCTCCGGCTTTCCCTTTGACGATATAACCGAATGTCGTGACGAACTCCAGGAACTTTTGCAGTTTTTCGGCGTTCGGTTCTTCGTGAATCCGGTAAATAAACGGCACGTTCATCCAATGGAAGTGCTCGGCCACCGTTTCGTTTGCCACGAGCATGAATTCTTCAATCAGCTTTTCCGCTACTGAGCGCTCTCTGATGACGACGTCTTTTACGGCGCCTTCCTCATCGACGAGCACCTTCGCCTCTTTGAAATCAAAATCCACGGCGCCGCGGTCCATCCGTTTCGCCCGGAGAATTTCCGCCAGACGTTCCATGTCTTTGAACATCGGGACGAGCGGCTCATACCTTTCTTTCAGCTCGGCGTCGTCTTCTGTGAGAATCCGGTTGACATCTGAATAGGTCATTCTTTCCGTCGTTTTAATGACGCTTTGGAAGATCTCGTGCTCTGTCACCTGTCCCTGCTGGTTGATTGTCATTTCGCAGGAAAGCGTCAGGCGGTCGACCTTCGGATTTAAAGAACAGATTCCGTTAGACAGTCTGTGCGGAATCATCGGAATGACCCGGTCAACCAGATACACGCTTGTCCCTCTTTCCAGCGCTTCTTTGTCAATCGGGGAATTCTCCGTGACGTAATGGCTGACATCGGCAATATGGACGCCGAGCTTGTAGCTGCCGTTATCAAGCTTTGTTACAGTGACGGCGTCATCCAGATCCTTCGCATCCGCGCCGTCAATGGTGACAATGACCTGATCGCGGAGATCACGGCGGTCTTTGATGTCTTTTTCATCGATAGTATCGGGCGTGCTTGTTGCCTGCTCCATCGCTTCAGCCGGAAAATCTCCCGGCAGGCCGTGCTTATGGATGATGGATAAAATATCGATGCCCGGATCATTTTTATGGCCGAGTATTTCAACGATTTCTCCTTCGGCGTTCATTCTGCCTTCAGGGTAGCTTGTCAGTTTGACGACGACTTTATGGCCTTCCGCAGCGCCGTTATTGGCATGTTTCGGAATAAAAATATCACTCGTGATTTTCTTATCATCCGGGATGACAAAGCCGAAGCTTTTTGTTTCTGTGTATGTGCCCACGACGCGGTCGATGCTTCTTTCCAGGATGCGGATGACCGTGCCTTCCTGTCTCGATCCGCTTGACTGGGAATTGAGCCGCACCATGACGATATCGCCGTTCATAGCTGTATTCAGCTCATTCGGCGGAATAAACACATCGCTTAAAGAGGTATCCTCCGGCAATAGAAACGCGAATCCCTTTGCATGCGCGGAAATTTTTCCTTTTACTAAATTCATTTTTTCCGGAAGCCCGTAGCGGTTGCTTCTGGTGCGGACGATCTGTCCGGTCTCCTCGAGCGCCACCAGCGCTTTTACCAGTTCTTTAAATTCTTCGGCTTCCGTGATGTTCAGCATCTCCTCAAGTTCCTGAACGGTAAGGGGCTTGTACGCCTCTTCCTTCATAAACGCGAGAAGACGGTCCATAAACGCTTCTTTTTCCATTATCCGACCTCCTGTTTGTTACCAATCGAGTTTCTCTAAAAATTCGTACACATCCTGATGAACGAGGTCCCGTTCTTTGTCCAGCGTAATGACATGTCCTGACTCTTCATACCATTTCAGCTGTTTGTCGTCCGTTTCCACCTCGTTGTAAATGATGTCTGCACTGTCTGTGTTAATCATATGGTCATGCCGTGCCTGAACCACAAATGTCGGGGAATAGATCATGTCGACGTTTTTGCGCACATCGGCAATCAGCTCCTGAAGCGATTTGAGCGTATTCATCGGCGTTTTTTCAAACTCCTTCATTTCCTTTTCAATCTGCTCCGGCTGTTTTCCTTCGAATTTTTTATAATTGCGCGCGTAGGAGAGAACTCCTTCGTACATAACCTCTTCACTTTTAATGTGCATCGGAGCACACATAGGAACAATTCCCTTTATGGGTACAGTGTAACCCAATTTCAATGAAAAAACCCCGCCAAGCGACAGTCCGCAGGCCGCAATGTTTTCATAGCCTTCAGATTGTAAATATTCATACCCGTCCATGACGTCTTTCCACCAATCTTCAGGTCCCGTATGTACCAGCTCTTCCGGCGGAACGCCGTGCCCTTTATATTGAGGCGCGTGACAAGTGTAGCCGCGCTCATTTAAGTAGCGGCCGAGCATTCTGACGTCTGCCGTATTTCCCGTAAACCCGTGCAGCAGAAGCACCGCCTTGTCTCCGCCTTTAAATGTAAATGGTTTTGGTGTCACAATTTTCATGCTCATAACCCCTTTTTTGCACATTCAATTTAGTTTTCCACAGTTTTGCGAGAAACAAACGCCGTCTCTCAACAAGAAAAAGGCCTGATATTAAATCAGACCTTATACAAACATTGCCTTATACGATATACGCCAGCGAAATCGTCAACACGAAAAACAAGACTGCCAGCACAACGGTTGTGCGGTGAAGAATCAGATCAAGGCCCCTTGCTTTCTGTTTTCCGAAAAGCTGCTCCGCCCCGCCTGAAATCGCACCCGATAAACCGGCGCTTTTGCTGGATTGAAGCAATACGACAATAATAAGTGCAATACTGACGATAACCAATAAGGTAATCAATAAAGTGTGCATCCCATACACCTCCAGACTGACTGGCCTACATTGCTTCTATTTTACATGAAAAGCAAAGGCATGTCACGCCGTATCGGTGCACATCATGTCAGAAAAACGGAAATGCAATTTGAATCTTTCATCACTGTTGACTTTTGTCAACAAAATCGTAGTAAAAAAGATCTTCAAACTTCATGTCAAAGTAATAGAGCATCTTTCCGATGACCAGCTGGCCCGGCCTCCGCTCTCCATTCAGTACACGGCTCAGTGTGGCGGGAGATATTCCGATCTCCAGGGCGAGCTGGTTTAACGAGTAGTCATTATTGACCATATACTGCAGCACATAATCTCTTCTGATCTGTATCTTTTCGACCACTTTCTTCACCTTCCGTTCTGTCAAATACTTTCTTTCTTATACATAAGATACGGCTTTTGTTAACTTTTGTCAATACTTTTCCAGCCTGACTATTCCCTTTAGTCAATAAACATACTAGAATATAATTAGACCGCGGGAGGGGGAGAGACTGTGGAAAGCTTCGGGAAACAATTACGGACATTGCGGGAGAAACGGCATCTGACAGTGAACCAGCTGGCAACGTATTCAGGCGTCAGCGCCGCGGGAATCTCGCGGATTGAAAACGGCAAACGCGGGGTGCCGAAACCTGCAACCATTAAAAAGCTCGCAGATGCGTTAAAAATCCCGTATGAGGAACTGATGCAGACGGCGGGATACATAGAGACCGTTCAGGAAACGAGAGCCCCATACGACACAGGCTGCACCTTGCTGGAAAAAGCCGAAACGTATGAGCTGGATGATTTATCACTTTTGGAGCGGGAGAACTGGCGGCACCTGTCGAAAGAAGACTTGGTTCTGCTTGATAAATACTTTGCATTCTTGTCAGCGGAAGCCAAAAAAAGAAAAAATGAAGACTCATGACTTTGCACATGTGAGGCGATCTTATTGAACACATTCGGAAAGCAATTAAGAGAGCTGCGCCGCGCCCGGAAGCTTACCGTCAATCAGCTTGCCGTCTATTCCGGCGTCAGCTCGGCGACCATTTCCAGAATTGAAAACGGGCACCGCGGCATTCCTAAACCGGCGACCATCAAGAAATTGGCGGACACATTAAAAATTCCGTACGAAGAGTTAATGGCGCGGGCCGGACACATCAAGGCATTTCAGGAGGAAATCCGCGAAACATCCGAAAGCTATCAATCCATCCGTGCCATCTATCAGACCGCCGTTGACAGAGGCGCGGAGCATCTGCCGCTGTTTGACAGCAAAAAGTGGCAGCACTTCACAAAGGAAGACATTGAAAGCGTCAGCAAATACTTTGATTTTATCGCGGCTGAAGCAAAAAAGCGCTCCCCGGATTCCTCATCCTCTTTTTGATCCTCCCTCAACTTAACAAGCGCCAGACGTACGTTCCCTCCGATTTTGCGGTATAATAGCAGAAGACGAGGTGAAAAAGCATGAACCAATCAGAAATGTGCCCCAGATTCGAAAAAGCGGTCGACATCCTAAGTAAACGCTGGGTGGCTCTAATCGTCTTTCAGTTATTGAACGGACAGCAGCGATTTAGCGAAATTGAAGCGGCGCTTCCGAATTTAAGCGGAAGAGTCTTGTCAGAACGTCTGAAAGAACTTGAAACAGAAGGTGTGATCAAACGGGATGTTATCCCCGAAACGCCTGTCCGTATTGAGTATTCTTTAACGAAAAAAGGCTGCGCATTAGCCCCTATTTTAGAGGAAATTTCCAAGTGGTCTTCAACATGGATTGATCCTTCCTGATAAACGCTTTTCCGCATAAGCGGCTGATCTCTCAAACGGACAGCCGTTTTCATTTTGCCTTTCTTAAACAGGAAAACAAGCCCTCATGTGTGCGGGGCTTGTTTTTGTCTGATGCCTTCCAGCGGAATTCGGATTTCCGCACGGGCTCCTCCAGACTCTTGATTTTCAAGTATTAATTCACCGTGATGAAGATGTACGACATGATGGGCGAATGTAAGCCCCATGCCGTGATGCCCCGCCGAATGTCTGCTTTTATCCTCCGTGTAAAAAAGCTGTGTCGCCCTTTTCAACGCTTCCTGCGAGAACCCGCTTCCGCTGTCGGATACGGCAATACTGAGTGCGGTATCGGTGCATAGGACGTCCACACGGATTTCTCCTCTTTCCGGCGTATAGTCGACGGCATTCGCCGCGATATTCATGACCGCCCTGCGAAGCAGTTCTTGATCAATCGGCGCTTCTTTTCGGTCAATGCCCCGCTCACTGAGGACGAGATCAATCTGTTTCGGCCCCGCAAGCGCCGCCGCGTCACGATATATGTTTTGAGCCCACTCTTTGAGATCGGTATATTCCAGATGAACGGCAACTGCCTCCTCCGCTTTAGAAAGCTGAATCAGCTGCCCGACATATTGCTCGATTTTGTTTCCGGCATCAAGGATATACTGCGTGTATTCCGTCTGTTCCTCATCAGGTTCTGTTAACTGAAGCAGCTCGGCATTTCCTTTAATGATCGTTGCCGGAATTTTAATATCATGCGCAAGCGCGCCGATCTGTTCCTTCTTTATCCGCTCCGCCTCCCATTGCGCAGCCAGAGATGCCTGAAGCGCGTCTTTCATTTTCAGCAGAGAGTCAATGACATCGTCAAATTCCTTTATGCGCGGCCTTTTTGGATTGATATTTAAATTCTGTTTTTGAATGCTTGCCGTAATGGAGCTGAGTGTGCTGAAATGCCGTCTCAGCTGATTGGCGAATCGCGTCGTCACGATAAACACAGTTAAAAGAAGCAAAGTGATCAGAACCGCAAGACCCGTCCATTCATAATTCGGCAGATAGCGCCTTAGCAGCGGCGACTGAAATTCCGACCTGAGTGAATATTGGAGAACGCCATATTCATTTTTCCGATCAACCACCATGAATCCTTTTTGAGCATAATTAAAATACGGCTGGTGCTGGATCTTTTTTCTGGCGCTGGCCGCGTCTTTTTCCGTCATCGTTCCTTTCGTCATCCGCTTCGTTTTTTTATCAAAAACGGCGTATGTCATACCGTCGGGAATCATGTCTTCTGTTATCTTTTCCGCCGATTTCAGGCGGGGCTTGATCTGTTCCGCCTCATGCTCGCTGTAATTTGCCGGCAGGATCGCTCCGGCATTCAGGGCAATGGCATTTAAGGCGACGCATAATGCCGCCACCCCCATCGTGCTCAGACACAGCGTGATGGTAAATTTGACAAGCTCTTTGCGGATGCTGGATTTTCCTTTTGCTATTCCCATTTGTATCCGACACCCCACACCGTTTTGATCGGATCAGCCCCGTGTTCTTTACATTTTTTCCGGATGGTTCTGATAAACTCCGTAATGGTTGAATAGAGCGCATCGCCGTCCAAGCCGTACACTTCCTCGTAAATCTGCTCCCGTGAGAATGTTCTGTTTTTATGCTGTGCCAGAAATTCTACGATTTTATATTCGTTTTTCGTAAGAGGCAGTTTCCGGTCATCAAACCATACTTCTTTATTGTCAAAATCAAACATGAAGCCTGATATCAGACGTTTTGTCTGACGCTTTTCCCGCTGTTCCCTTCTGACATGCGCGTTTACCCTTGCCATCAATTCCTGTACGCCGAACGGCTTTGTGATGTAATCATCAGCGCCTGTCATGAGGCCTTTCACAATGGATTCTTCGTCAGACTTTGCCGTTAAAAACAGGATCGGGCTGTCCACCAGCGGCCGAATCCTCCGGCAGAGTTCAATCCCGTCGGTTCCGGGCATCATGACATCAAGAAGAATCAAATCATAGCCTTGAAAAAAATCCAATGACTGATCTTCCGCTTTTTCCAGAATCGTTACTGTATGCTGATCACGCTGTAAAATGTTTCTGATCAGAACGAGAATATCTTTTTCATCATCTACCGCTAAAATGTTTGCCACCGGCCGAATCGCTCCTTGCCTTTATTCATATGAACGCCGCCCTTCCCATCTTCTGCACCAATGGAGGCCGGCCAGACATAATATCACTATAGAAAAATATAACATTATTTCTCCGAATCTCATATCGTATCTCACATAAGGGAGGAACTCTTTTTTGACTTTATCAAAATGCAGCAGTCCTGCAAGGTCCGACAGCCGCACGCTCCATGCCCACGGAAAAAAACGCCAGATGACATCGCCCAATCCCGTATTCATCAGCGCCGCCATTAATAAACCCGCTCCCCCCAAAAGCCCGGACGGTCCCATGCCGTACTGTATGCCGACAAAAAAAGAAATCATATAAAGCGGAATACTGCCGGCAATCAGCCACGCCCCTCCCTTTAAAAAGAGAAAGTACGGAAGGTCATTGATGTGAAGAACAAATTTCATCCCCGCCAAATAAAGACAGATGGCAAGACCTATCGATAACACATTCAAGAGCAGCAATAGAAGCAGCTTGCCCGCAAAACTGACGATTTTCGAATACGGAACCGCCAGCATCATCTGAAAATGACCCGCCTGTTCCTCGACGGAGGCAGACATGCCGCAGACAATACTGATGATTAAAGGGTATAAAACGGCAATCACGTTGAAGAAGACGCTGTACAGCACATAAGGCTCCTGAATCCTTCCATACATCATATATAACAGGAAAAATCCCGCGCATACGGCCGGCGCCGCAACATGCATCCATATGAACGGCGTGCGCTTCATTTTTAATACATCGGCCCACATATATCGTAAAAGCACGGTCATGACCGGTTTCCCCCTTTTGCAAAAGGCACGGCGGAAATCAAACTTATTGCGATAAAAGAAAGGATAGAAAGAATAATAGCCGGAAAGATCACGTTTCCGTTTAATAAGCCGCTGTCTGCGGGAAGCGGAATTCCGTTCGGATGGATCCCGAGAATCGGTGACATCACCCGGACTGACCAGCTCCACGGACTCAGCCACCACAATGAACCGGACGCCGGCACAATACCCAAAACAAAGGCGGCAATCATATTCACGAGAATGACTGCCGTAAACCCGAACTGTCTGGCAATCCATAAGCACAATGGGATTTCCCAAAGCGTCGTCAGCCATAAAAGGGAGCCCGCTTCAACGCCTTTCAGCTGCAGCGCAGCAATTCCCGGAAACACAAGGCCAAGTAAAAACATGATGATGAAAAAGACGATTTGCGACAGGAGTGAATACAGCGCGATCAAGCTTATTTTTGAGAGCCATATGCTTTTTAAGTCTGCCGGCAATGAGTACACCGCGCGGTCATGCGCAGATTTTTTCTCTTTTTTAACAGATAAACCGCACATTAGAGCAATCATGAGCGGCATGAAAATAACCGCCCACCAATTGAACGTGCCCGTCATAAAATAGGCGGCATTCAGCAGAAAAGAAAAAGCCGTGTTCAGAAGCGGAATCAGAATGATCAGCTTTCTGATAAATGTTCTTTTAGATGTAAGGTGTTCCGCCTGCATGTACTGAATCATTTTCCTGCCCCCGCTTTCTCCCGTGTTGATTTGACTACCTCCAGAAACAGCTGCTCCAGATCGTCTTCCCGGCTGATTTCTCCTTGATATCCCAAAACACCGTCACTGATGATTCCGATATGGTCTGCGATCTGCTCCACTTCTGATAACAGGTGGCTTGATAAAATTACCGTCATTCCCTGTCCGGGCAAGGAGCGGATAAATTCCCGCAAATCCTGAATCCCCATCGGGTCCAATCCGTTTGTCGGCTCGTCAAGAATTAAGAGTGACGGACGGTTGACTAATGCCAACGCAATGCCGAGACGCTGTTTCATTCCCATGGAAAATTGGCCGGCGCGCTTTTTTCCGGTTCCCGTTAATCCCGTGATTTCCAGCACCTCCGCAATTCTTGAATCAGGAAGCCCGAGCATCACGCAGCGGACTTTCAGATTTTCAGCAGCTGTCAGGTTGCTGTAAAGCGGCGGCGCTTCAATCAGGGAACTGATCTTTTTCAAATCTTCGCGCTTCCATGGATGCCCGTCGAACAGAACCTCGCCGGATGTTTGCTGCAAGATGCCGGTCAATATTTTAAGAGTCGTTGATTTTCCGGCGCCATTCGGACCGAGCAGGCCGTAAATACTGTTGCGCTTAACCGATAGAGACACATCAGCCACTGCCTGTTGTCTGCCGAATGATTTTTGCAGCTGTCTTGTTTCTAAGATGTTGCTCATATGATTACCCCTCTGCTTTGTTATTTGATATGTAAGACTTTACAGCGCAGTTATCAAAATTTAATCAAGAAATCAAAAAAAGCATCCTTCACGCAGAAGAATGCTTTTTTTCATGAGGCTGAGCGTACGATCAGCTTTCTTTTTTGTTTTTTCACAGGGCTGAGGGCTCGTTCCAACCACGCCATCAGCAGGTCTGCGGCTACCGCCATCAGTGCGGTCGGAATGGCGCCCGAAAGAATAATGGCGGTTCCGTTTGTCGCGTTCGAGCCTCTGACGATCATATCCCCGAGACCGCCTGCGCCGACGAAGGTGCCGATTGCCGTGATGCCGATCGCAATGACGAGCGCCGTTCGAAGACCCGCCATAATGACGGAAAGCGCAAGCGGCAGCTCCACCATGCGAAGCACTTGATATTTCGTCATGCCCATCGCTTTTCCCGACTCAAGATAAGCGTGATCAATATTAATAATGCCCGTGTGCGTATTCCTGAGAATCGGCAGCAGTGAATACAGAAACAAAGCCGTGATGACCGTATTGGCGCCAAGTCCCATGACAAGCATCAGGACGGCGAGCATCGCCAGCGCCGGAACGGTTTGAATCACGTTCGCCACAGCAAACACCCAGCCGGAGAGACGCCCGTGCCTCGCTGTCACAATGCCGGCCGGAATGGCGAAAACGGCGGCGAAAACGACGCCGTACGCCGACATGAGAAAATGCCGCCAGCACTCATACAGAACATAGCTGCCGTTTTGAGCGTAATACGTAAACAGCTCTTTCAGCGTGTCCATCCGCATATCTCCTTTCCGTTATTCAAAGTAATGATGCTTTTCTAAAAATTCCTTTGCCACGACGGACGGCTCTTTTAATTGGCCGTCGACTTCGTAATTCATTTTCTGCATCATCTTTGTATCAATCGCGCCGATCATTTGATTGATCACGCCTTCCAGCTCGGGATGCTCGTTTAATACACGTTTCGGAACGACGGGTGAACAGTCGTACGGAGGAAAGAACCGCTTATCATCCTTCAGTGTTTTCAGTCCGTAAGCAATGATTCTTCCGTCGGTGGAATAAGCGAGCGCGATATCCATCTTCCTGCTTTTCAGCGCGTCGTAAACGAGGCCGATCTGCATCGGATACGTGCCTTCAAATGACATTCCGTATGTGTTCATAAAATCCTGATATCCGTTGCCTCTCAGCTTCATCCAATAGTTATCAACGCCGAATTTCAGATGAGACGCCTCTTTTTTGACATCGGATACCGTTTCTAAATGGTATTTGCGGGCAAGCTGTCCGGAAACGGTAAAGACGTATGTATTATCAAAGCCGTAGGAATCAAACCATTTCATGTCATATCTGTTCTGAAATTCACGCTGAACGAGCCGCAAAGCTTTGTCCGGGTCTTTTTCCGGCTCCATGCGAAGCGTGCCCGTCAGCGCGTCTCCCGTATAGCGCGTCGCGGCGATATCAATATCACCGTTTATCAAGGATTGCTGCTGTACGGCGTTGGAGCCGAGATTTTTAATAACGGTTGTTTTCAAATCACTGTGATGTTCAATCATCTGTCCGAGCATGCTCGCGATGATTTCTGATTCGGTCATGCTTTGCGCCCCGATTTTGATGGTATCCTCCGACGCGGCGCTCAATCCCGGAAGCGAACAGCCGCCAAGGAGCAGCATGCCGATACAGGCGAATGCGAGCAGCCGTTTTTTGCATCTATTCCCCACGAGAGCTTCCTCCTTATGAAGCATTTTTTATGTCCTTCAGCCCGTCAGGCGTGACTTTCCGTTCTGTCATCCCGAGCAAGCAGTCGACGGCGGCCGCTAACATCGTGACCGGAACGGCGCCGGCGATAATATACTCCGGCTGATAAAGGTTCAAGCCGATAAAAATGTAATCCCCCAGTCCGCCTCCGCCGATAAAGGAGGCGAGCGTCGCCCAGCCGATCAAATAAATCGCCGACGTCCGGATGCCCGCCATGATGACCGGGGCGGCAAGCGGGAGCTCTACAAGCCTGATCTGCTCCCATGCGGTCATGCCGATCCCTTTTCCCGATTCAAGAAGATGCCGGTTGACGCCGAGGATTCCCGTATACGTGTTTCTGAGAATCGGCAGCACGGAATAGAAAAACAGCGCCGCAATGGCCGGGACCTTTCCCACGCCTAAAAGCGGAATAAAAAATGCGAGAATGGCAAGGCTCGGCAAAGTTTGGATGATGTTGACGATGCCGATGACTGTGCCGGCGCCTCTTTTCATCCTCGTCAGCAGGATGCCGAGCGGAACGGCGGCGAGAATGCCCGCCATGACGGCGATTAATGAGATGTACAAGTGCTCCCATGTTTTATAAAGCAGTTCTGCACCGTTTGTCTGTAAAAATTGCACGGTCTGATTCATATCAATTGAAGCCTCCTCATGACATCACCGCGAGTTCTTTCTCTTCTCCCCAAATGGAGTCATAGACGATGTCAACGAGACTTGCCCTTGTCACGATTCCCGTTAAACGGCCGGCTTCATCAATGACGGGCACAAATTTCATGCCTCTTTTTAAAATTTTATGGACGGCGTCGCGAAGCAGGGTGCCGCTTCTGACCGTGTATAGATCGCGCTCGAGCACTTCCGCGACGGTTGCCGCCTGTCTTCGTTTGCGGTCAATCATTTCCACATCGACATAACCTTGGAGAACGTTCTTCTCATCAATGACGAGCAGCGAATCCACCCGCTCGGCGCGCATCAGCTGAATCGCGGCTGACAGCGTTTTCTCAGGTGTTACCGTCACAGGAGCGGAATTCATGATCTGCTCCACCCGTTCAATATCAGGGCTGGATGATTGAATCAGCCGTTCTTTGCCGATAAACTCCTCGACAAATTCATTCGCCGGAAATCGGAGAATGTCATCAGGCGTTCCGGCTTGGACGATTTCTCCCGCTTTCAGAATGACGATTCTGTCCGCAAGTTTGATGGCTTCGTCCATATCATGGGTAACAAATACGATGGTTTTATGTAAGGTTTTTTGCAGTTTTTTAAATTCTTCCTGAAGGGAATCTCTCGTAATCGGGTCAAGCGCCCCGAACGGTTCATCCATTAAGATGAGCGGCGGCTCTGCGGCAAGTGCCCGTAATACACCTATTCGCTGCTGCTGTCCTCCGCTCAGTTCATGAGGGTAACGGTCTAAATATTCAGGCCCCATATCAACGAGCTTTAAAAGCTCCCGCGCCCGTTCCTTCCGTTCTTTTGCAGGATGTTTTAAAAGTTTCGGAACGAGGGTAATGTTCTGCTGAATGGTCATATGCGGAAACAGCCCGATCTGCTGAATGACATAGCCGATGCTTCTTCTGAGTTCCACCGGGTCTTGTTCCATAATGTTCCGGCCCTCTATCAGGATTCTGCCTTCCGTCGGTTCAATTAAGCGGTTGATCATTTTCATCGTCGTCGTTTTCCCGCAGCCGCTCGGTCCGATAAAACAAATAAATTCGCCCTTAGCGATATTCAGATTGATGCTGTTGACGGCCTTTTTTCCGCCTTTATACGTTTTCGAGACATTTTCTAATGTCAGCAAACACTCACACCTCCATGATTAAGTTTATTCAATTCGTTAAATTTGTATTTAACTTTTCAGACAATTGAATGTTTCCCATTATAAATTAAACTTTATA
This sequence comes from Bacillus siamensis KCTC 13613, assembly GCF_000262045.1. Taxonomy (GTDB): domain Bacteria; phylum Bacillota; class Bacilli; order Bacillales; family Bacillaceae; genus Bacillus; species Bacillus siamensis. The sequence continues at coordinate 657,544 of NZ_AJVF01000039.1, read as the reverse complement.
AATAAAAAAGTTTACAATTTGTCCATATTATATATAAAGGTTGTGTAAGCACTGATTTACCCGTATTGACCGGCAAAGTTCTTCTTATTGCTCCGAATTACTGCCAAATTCTCTCGGAAGAGCATTTCCGCCGGTTTAAAAATATGGTATATTGACATCGGAATTGCTGACTGAAAGGATTGAAACTGTTGGAGAAAGATCCGTTACACGTAATCGAACAAGCCGAAGATCATTTAATAGAACGAATCGCTGAAAATATGCATACATTCGGGATGCCCGCGACGGTGGGACGCATTTTAGGCATTATTTATATGAATCGCAAGCCGATGACCTTAACTGAATTATCAGAAGCGACCGGCATGAGCAAAACGAGAATGAGCCAGGCCGTCCGTGAAATGCTTGACGTCAATCTGGCGGAAAAAGTGTTTGAAAAAGGCGTCCGCAAAGATTTATACGACGTCGAGCAGGATTATTACCAAACCTTTATTACGCTGTTTACGGCCACATGGAGCAAGGTCGTCAGCAAAAATAAGATGATGCATAAAAAGCTGAACCGCGAACTGACGGCCGTTCTTGAAAACGGCGTGCCGGAGGAAGCTGAGGAAAAAATCAATGAACTGCTGAAAGAATTAAAGGATTGGCTTGATTACTACAATTGGATCAGCCGCCTGATCGAGTTTTTCGAAAGCGAAGAAATTTTCAAGCATGTTCCGAAGCCATAAGAAAAAACGCCCTGACCCGCAAGGCGTTTTTTTCATGCCGCATTCGGCGCTTTGGTTCGTTTTTTCTTTCTCCCCGGACTCAGCGCCCGCTCCAGCCACGCCATCACAAGATCTGCGATAACGGCCATGAGCGCTGTCGGGATGGCGCCGGCTAAAATAATCGCGGTTCCGTTCGTGGCGTTTGAGCCTCTGACAATAATGTCACCGAGTCCGCCAGCGCCGACAAACGTACCGATTGCCGTAATGCCGATCGCGATGACGAGCGCCGTCCGCAGCCCCGCCATGATGACGGCGAGCGCAAGCGGCAATTCCACCATGCGGAGCACTTGAAATTTGGTCATGCCCATCGCTTTTCCCGATTCAAGATAAGCGTGTTCAATGCTGGCGATTCCCGTGTACGTATTCCGGATGATCGGAAGAAGCGAATATAAAAACAGCGACAAAATCACCGTATTGGCGCCGAGCCCCATGACGAGCATCAGCACCGCGAGCATCGCAAGCGCCGGCACGGTCTGAATCACGTTTGTCACCGCGAATACCCAGCCGCTTAATGTTCTGTATCTGGCAATGAAGATGCCGAGCGGAATCCCAACGATCGCCGCAAATAAAACGCCGTATACCGACATGAGAAAATGGCGGTAAAACTCCTGAAGCACATAGGCGCCGTTTTGAGAATAATAAGTGCCGAGCTGCTGCAGCACTTCCATTTGCCCCACCTCATTTCTTATTCAAAATAATGATGTTTCTCCAAAAATTCTTTAGCGACGACGGACGGTTCTTTCAGCTTGCCGTCCACCTCGTAATTCAATTCCTGCATCGTTTGCGTATCAATTTTGCCGATCAGTTTATTTACAATGCCTTTCAGTTCCGGATGCTGTTTCAGCACGCTGTCGGGGATGACCGGCGAACAGTCATACGGCGGGAAAAACTGCTTGTCGTCTTTTAAAATTTTCAGATCGTATGCTTTGATCCGTCCGTCCGTTGAATAAGCGAGGACAGCATCCATTTTCCCGTTTTTCACGGCATCGTATACAAGTCCGATCTGCATCGGATAGGTTGTGCCGAATTCATAGCCATATGTGTCGGTGAAGCCCTTATAGCCGTCGCCTTTTCGTTTCAGCCACGCATTGTCTACACCGAGTTTAAATTGATCCGCATACTTCTTAATATCTGATACTTTGTCTAAATGGTCTTTTTCCGCAAGCTCTTTCGTGACGGTAAAAGCGTATGTGTTTTCAAATCCGTAGGAATCAAACCATTTGTAATGGAAGCGTTTCTCAAATTCTTTCTGCACGATGGATAATGCTTTTTTCGGATCTTTTTCCGCTTCCATGCCGAGGGTGCTCGTTAAGTCAGTTCCTGAGTAGCGCGTCGCGGCGATATCGATTTCACCGCCGAGCATCGCCTGCTGCTGGACATAGTTTGATCCAAGGTTTTTAATTAATGCCGTATTCAAATCGGTATTGTGCTCAATCATCTGTGCGAGCATATTGGCGATAATTTCTGATTCCGTCATGCTTTGCGCCCCGATTTTAATCGTATCATCGGAAGCCCCGCTCAGCCCGGGAAGGGAACAGCCGCCTAAAAGCAGAGCAGCCGACAGCGCCAGCGCGCACATCCATCTCTTTAGGTTTCTTTTCAAAACAGCCAACTCCTTATGATACTTCCTTCAGTCCTTTCAGCCCTTTCGGCGTCACCTTCCGTTCCGTCGCCGCAAGCAGATAATCGATGATAATGGCTAAAATGGTGACAGGCACGGCGCCGCCGATAATATATTCAGGCTGATAGAGATTCAGGCCGATAAAAATATAGTCTCCGAGCCCGCCGCCCCCGATAAAAGAAGCAAGCGTCGCCCAGCCGATCAGATAAATGGTGGATGTGCGGATGCCCGCCATGATTACCGGAACCGCAAGCGGCAGTTCCACAAGCCTGATCTGCTCCCAGACCGTCATCCCGATACCTTTTCCCGATTCCAGCAGATTTTTGTTTACGCCTTGAATGCCGGTGTACGTGTTCCGGAGAATCGGCAGCACCGAATAGAAAAACAGCGCGACGATCGCCGGCACCTTTCCCACCCCTAACAGCGGGATAAAGAATGCCAGTATCGCGAGGCTCGGCAAGGTCTGCACAATGTTGACGGCGCCGATGACAGCGCCTGCGCCCTTTTTCATTCTCGTCAGCCCCACTCCGAGCGGAACGGCGACGAGAATGCCTAATATGACGGCGATGATTGAAATATATAAATGCTCCCACGTTTTATATAACAGCTCTCCGCCGTTCGTCTGCAAAAACTTGATCATTTCATTCATTGTAAGCGTTCCTCCCCTTGTCAGCCTGTCACCAGCTGGTCTTCCTCGCCCCAGATTGAATCGTAAACGATGTCGACAAGGCTCGCTCTCGTGACAATCCCGACCAAATGCCTTTGTTCATCAACGACGGGTACATATTTCATTCCGCGCTTTAAAATTTTGCGTACGGTATCGCGGAGCAGCGTCCCCTGTTCGACCGTATACAGATCAGAGCGGAGCACGTCGCCGACGAGGCTTGCTTTTTTCCGGTTCTGATCAATGATTTCGACATCTACATATCCTTGCAGCACATTCAGGTCATCAACGACAAGCAGGGAATCGACCCGGTGCTCCCGCATCACCTGGATCGCCTGCGAAAGCGTTTTGTCCGCCGTAACGGTGACAGGCTTTTTGTTCATCATTTGCTCGACGCGTTCAATGTCCGGTCTTGATTGCAATAACCGTTCTTTGCCGATAAATTCTTCGACAAACTCATTAGCCGGATTTCGGAGGATGTCATCAGGAGTGCCGGCCTGAACGATCTCTCCCGCTTTTAAAATGACGATCCGGTCAGCCAGCTTAATGGCTTCATCCATGTCGTGGGTTACAAACACAATCGTTTTATTCAGTGTTCTTTGCAGTTTTTTGAATTCTTCCTGAAGCGAATCACGTGTAATCGGATCAAGCGCTCCGAACGGTTCATCCATGAGAATAAGGGGAGGTTCCGCTGCCAGGGCGCGCAGCACGCCGATTCTCTGCTGCTGTCCGCCGCTCAGCTCATGAGGATAGCGGTCTAAATATTCCGGGCCCATATCGACGAGCTTCAAAAGCTCCCGCGCCCGTTCCTTCCGCTTTTGTTCCGGCCATTTCAGCAGTTTCGGCACGAGGGAAATGTTCTGCTGAATGGTCATGTGGGGGAAAAGTCCGATCTGCTGAATGACGTAGCCGATTTTCCGTCTCAGCTCCACGGGGTCCTGCTCCATGATGTTTTCGCCATCGATAAAAATCTTTCCTGATGACGGCTCAATCAGTCTGTTAATCATTTTCATCGTCGTTGTTTTTCCGCAGCCGCTCGGCCCGATAAAACAAATAAACTCGCCTTTTTCGATATTTAAATCAATGCTGTTGACGGCTTTTTTTCCGCCTTTATAGATTTTTGATACATTTTCTAATCTCAGCAATCCGTGCACCTCCGAAGGATTCCGTTATTTTTCTGAAAAGTATAATCTTTATTATAAGATGAAGTTTATAAAATAAAAAGTTTACAATGTGTTGAAATTATATATAATACACGTATTATTTGATGTTATCCCGCTGACAACGGGGACGTTCTTACAATCGCTCCGGATAGCTCGCATATCCTGCCGCATCATCTTTTTCAATAACTGTAAAAAATATGATATATTGTCAGCATGAAAAGCCAGTGAAGGGATGATCAGCCGTGGAAAAAAACGCTCTTGATATCATCGGTCAAGCTGAAGAGCATCTCATTGAGAGAATCGCCGAGAATATGCATACATTCGGAATGCCGGCCACACTGGGGCGTGTGCTCGGTATTATTTATATGAACCGAAAGCCGATGACGTTAAATGAGCTGTCAGAGGCGACCGGCATGAGCAAAACGAGGATGAGCCAGGTGGTCCGCGAGATGAACGATGCCAATCTGGCTGAAAAAGTGTTTGAAAAAGGCGTTCGGAAAGACCTTTACGACGTGGAGCGTGATTATTACCAGACGTTCATCTCCCTGTTTACGGCAAATTGGACAAAGGCGGTCAGCAAAAATAAAATGCTGTATAAGAAGCTGAACCGTGAGCTGACTGAGCTTCTGGAATCGGAAAACCTCAGTCCCGAAATTGAAGAAAAAGCCCGTCAGCTTTTGGACGAACTGACGGACTGGCTCCATTATTATGACTGGCTGAGCCGTTTGATAGAATTTTTTGAGAGTGAAGAAGTGTTTCAGCATGTGCCGAAAATAGAAAAAAGCAGCGCCCGCAGATAACCGGGCGCTGCTTTTTTTAAGTCAGGAAACCAATATCGGGAACATGCCTTTCAAACCGGCGCCGATCATGCCGATCGCCACTACCGCCAAAATCAAACCCATCAGCCGGGTAATGACGTTCATTTCGGTTTTCCCGAGCTTGTTGCTGATGAAAGAAGAATAGTGAAAGAAGATGAACGTCATCGCGATGACGGCCGCAATACCGATCAGGACACTGATGTAATGGAAGATGCCGCCGTGGCCGGCCGATAGACTCATTACCGTCGCAATCGTACCGGGACCGGCAATAATCGGAATCGACAGAGGCGTCACGGAAATATCCGCTTTCTCCTTGCTTTCCCCTTTCTCTTCATGATGAAGGGACTGCACATGTGATTGTTTCGCGTTCAAAAGATTATAAGCGATGCCGAAAATAAAAATACCGCCCGCGATACGCAGGGCATGAATATTAATGTCAAACAGTTTAAAGATCAGATGGCCGAAGATTAAAAATGCCGCCAAGATGATAAACGACAGCACGGACGCCTTGCGTGCGATCGCTGTCCGTTCTTTCTCCGGATAGCCCTCTGTCAGTGAAAGAAAAATCGGCACGTTTCCGATGGGGTTGGACACTGCAAACAGGGAAATGAAGACATGAATGATAAATGAAAACATGCGTACCTCCTTATGACTTGCCGTTGTGATTTATGTTTTGTTTTCCGCTGTTTCTTATGCATCATTTTTACCCCGGTGCCTGCTTCTTGTAACCTCAGCCGGCCGATCCGGAAACAGAAAAAACCGTCCTTACAGGACGGTTTTTTCCGTTTGCTATCTCCATAAGCCTTTTCCGAATTTCAACAGCCGATAAAGCATTTTTAATTTTTTTAGCATCTGTTAATTTCCTCTATCACCCTGATCAATACTCTCGTTAAAAATTCTACCATAAAGGGTACTTTTTCTCTATTATCAAATAATAGAGAAAGTGAATTGTATATCTTTAGAAATCCCCGTTACATCCGCCCTATTTTCTTTTATAATGTAAATATTGAACAAAATCCCTATATTACATGTAAAAGGAGTTTTAGAATGTATTGTCCTCAATGCGGCCATCATACAGATGGCGGAAAGTTTTGTGAAAAGTGCGGTGCGCCCCAGCCCAACCAGACCGGTTCAGGCCAAATGCAGGCCGGCGCCGCTGCTAAACAGGCTTCAAAGCAATTTGCCTTATTCGTGCTTAATGTTTTAAAGAAACCGTATCAGACATGCAAAACGACAGGCGGTGAACAGCTTGTCAGCAGCATAATCAACATGGTGCTTTTCTGTCTGATAACGCCGATTATGATGTATATTCTCTTTATTGACGGCTTTCGTGACGTCAGTTTTACCGCGGTTGTGATCAAACCGGCGCTTACCTTTGCGATATGTGTATTCTGCCTGTATCTCTTGATTTTTATTGCGTTGAAGGCCGGCGGCGCGCAGGTGTCATTTAAAGATTCGCTGTCCAGATTCGGGGCGTTTTTGATTCCGTTTACGGCTATTTTGCTTCTCGCACTCATTTTTATGCTGATGCACACAACCGTTTGCTTTACCATTCTGGCTGTCGGTCTTTTAGGAGCGGCGTTTGCCGTGCCTCCGCTCATGCTGGCGAGCTACCAGCATCAGCTCACGGCTAAAGCGGATATCACTTATGCTGTTATCGTCATCTATTTCATCATTTGCGTAACATTTCAATTCACGATCAAGCATTACACAAAAGAACTTATGAATTATCTTTTCTTTTAAAAACGAAAACCCCCGCCGCCTGGTTGGCGCGGGGATTTTTTTATTGAATGGATGTTAAATAAATTCTTCCGTCTTTCACCACGCCGCCATACGTCCAATTAAATGTTCTGAGCTTCGGACTGCCGCCGGCTTTCGTAATATAAAACTCCTCATACGTATGAATCGTCAGATGGGAGCCGTTCTGCGAAAAGCTTTTTACATTCACTTCATTAAATACTTCTGTCGTTCCCTCGCCGTATAGTTTTTTAACCAATTTTTGCTGATCAGCATACAAAGGGCTTCCCTCTTCCAAATTGCCCGCCATGATGGCGAAATTGTTAAGACTGACGGCGCTTGATTGGTTTGTCAGGTAATCAACCATAAACGATGTGACTTGTTCATTCGTGAGGCTGCCTGAAGCTGCCTTTCCTTTGGATGACGCCCATGCGGATGTGTAGGTTTTCGGCTGGTCGTTTTTTATGTTTTTCACATTTGCCCCAGAAGAATCTGAGGCTGGATCAGCTTTTTCAAAAACCCATTTTTTATGTTTTGTATCATATGACAGTACATAATGAAAGCTCGGTTCAGCCTCTTCCATATCAGGCTTCGTATCCCCGTCGAAATAAGCAGACTCATGAAGCTCTTTACCTGTAACAGTTACTTGCCAGCGGCCGTTCTCTTGTGAAATCGCAAATGAGTCCAGATCAAAGCTTGTCTCTTTATACTGATCCTTCAAAAAAGTGCCTGAACTCTTCATGCCGGAAACCACTTCTTTCGTCTGCTCCTTCCACGCTGAACCAGCCTCTGTCATCTGATCCGTATTTCCGTCTGCCATGGCTTTTGTATACTGCTTCGTTGTTTTGACAATCGTGTCCATGATTGTTTTTTGTGTATCCTGATCGGGAATTAGCGTTAATTCCATATCAGTGCCGTTGATCGGAACATCGGCAGTTTTTGTTTCCCCCCAAGGAAAATCTGCCTCCACGGCGGCTGTCATGGAGCCGTCAGTTAAGAGCGGGCCGTATGTAACGGACTTAAAAGGGTCTTTATGGACGGACTTGCCGTTTATCAGCAGATCGCCTTTCGCGTTTTTGAGGCTGTCTGCCGGAGTGAACGTCACATCCTCGGCGTCTAACGGCAGGTCCAACTCAACATTCCGGCTGCCGGCCGCCTCCGCCTCTTGCTTTTTGCCAACGTCAACCGTGTCATTTTGAAGCTTGGCTTCCGCCGTATAGACACCCGGTGCATACGGGCCGAATGTTTGGGTTTCATCGGCTTTTTTGACCGTACCGGTTTTCTCGCTGTTGATGTAAAGATCGGCGCCTTTATAATTACTTGTGATGCGGAAATAAACCGGATCGACTTTCAGTTCATAATGGTCGAACAAGAGAAGGGTTTTTCCCTCTTTTTTGACGTATACCGCATCTTTTTCAGATGAATTGCCGCGAAGCGATTCCATCAGTTCACCGTGTTTCTTTGCGTATGCAAGGAGCGGTTTGACATTGGTCTCATTCAGCTTTAATTTTTTATCTGATGGGGTGAGAAGGGCTGCGAGCTTTTTCGTGTCCCCGTCATGAACCGCCTGTTCGAATTGATCCGTGAGCCTTTTTTCAGATGTCAGCCAGGCTCCGGTTTTATATGCGGCAATCAATAAGATGAGCGCTGCAGCGATGCCTCCCCATAGGAAGAGCGTTTTTTTAGGGATAGGCTTTCTCGGCTGTGATGCGGATTCAGCCGCCTGCCGCTCCAGCCGGCTTCCTTTCCCGATCGGCTTTCCGCATTCTTTACAGAAATGCGCCTCTTCATTATTCTGTCGGCCGCAATATTTACAAAAAAACATGACTTTCCTCCTATTCAATCTGCAAAACTTGTATAACTTTTCCTATGTTTCATATTTTATAATAAAGTAGAATGATTTTGGAGTTATTTTGAAAAAATAGCTGCCGATCACAATGAAGGAGGAGAAACGGACATGCAAAAACTGAGCATCCGAAAAGCGGCAGAGCGGGATGAAGCGCTGTATGAACTATTGCTGCTGGCCGATCCGTCGAGGGAAATTGTCGATGATTATCTTGCCAGAGGCGAATGCTATACGGCTTGGACGTCAGACGAGCTTGCAGGGGTCTTCGTCCTTTTAAAAACAAGACCAAAAACGGTGGAAATCGTCAATATTGCGGTAAACGAATCAATGCAGAACAAAGGCATCGGCAGAAGGCTCATAGAAGAGGCCATGAATAAGGCAAAACAAATGGGAGCAGTGACTATTCAAATCGGAACGGGCAACTCCAGTATAGGCCAGCTTGCCCTTTACCAAAAATGCGGCTTCAGACTCCAAGCCATCGACCATGATTTTTTCATCAGGCATTATGAAGAGGAGATTTTCGAAAACGGGATACAGTGCCGCGATATGGTAAGGCTTTATGCAGACATATAAAAAAACCTCCCCTTGGGGAGGTTTTTTCGATTACTTATTCAAGTTATAGAAAGAGTTGATACCGTGGTATTGAGCAGTTTCAGCCAACTGATCTTCGATGCGAAGAAGCTGGTTGTATTTCGCAACACGGTCCGTACGGGACGGAGCACCTGTTTTGATTTGTCCTGCGTTCGTTGCCACAGCGATGTCAGCGATTGTGCTGTCTTCAGTTTCACCAGAACGGTGAGAGATAACAGCAGTGTAGCCTGCGCGTTTCGCCATTTCGATCGCATCGAATGTTTCAGTCAATGTACCGATTTGGTTTACTTTGATCAGGATAGAGTTGCCTACGCCGTTTTTAATACCTTCAGCAAGCTTTTTCGTGTTTGTAACGAAAAGGTCGTCACCGACAAGCTGAACCTTTTTGCCAAGACGCTCTGTAAGAAGTTTGTGGCCTTCCCAGTCGTTTTCGTCAAGTCCGTCTTCGATAGAGATGATTGGGTATTTAGAAACCATTTCTTCATACCAGTCAACCATTTCAGCAGATGTTTTCACAACGCCTTCGCCAGACAGATGGTATTTGCCGTCTTCTTTGTTGTAGAACTCAGAAGATGCAGCATCCATAGCAAGTTTCACTTCTTCGCCAGGTTTGAAGCCGGCTTTTTCGATTGCTTCAACGATTGTTTGAAGCGCTTCTTCGTTAGAACCAAGGTTCGGAGCGAATCCGCCTTCGTCACCTACAGCTGTGTTCATGCCTTTAGCAGAAAGAACTGATTTCAGGCTGTGGAAGATTTGAGCGCCCATGCGAAGCGCTTCACGGAAGTTAGGCGCGCCTACAGGCATAATCATGAATTCTTGAATGTCTACGTTGTTGTCAGCATGCTCTCCGCCGTTTACGATGTTCATCATCGGTACAGGAAGCGTTTTTGAGTTGAAGCCTCCAAGGTACTGATAAAGAGGGATCTGTAAGAAATCAGCAGCTGCGCGCGCACAAGCCATAGATACGCCAAGGATAGCGTTCGCACCGAGTTTGCCTTTGTTTTCAGTTCCGTCAAGCTCGATTAAAAGCTGATCGATTGCGTTTTGTTCTGTTACGTCAAAGCCGAGAAGCTCTGGAGAAATGATTTCGTTTACGTTGTTAACAGCAGTTAACACGCCTTTTCCAAGGTAACGGTCTTTGTCGCCGTCACGAAGCTCAACCGCTTCGTATTCGCCTGTAGAAGCTCCGCTTGGCACTAATGCGCGGCCGAAAGCTCCTGTTTCTGTATATACTTCTACTTCAACTGTCGGGTTGCCGCGGGAGTCAAGGACTTCGCGTGCATAAACATCAACAATGTATGGCATGAGTTTTGTCTCTCCTTTTGATTTCAAATTATTTTTGAATTAAAGATGTTCCGGTCATTTCTTTCGGTTTTTCAACACCGAGAAGGTCTAATAACGTTGGTGCGAGGTCGCCTAGGATTCCGCCTTCGCGCAGCGTCACGCCTTCTTTCGTCACAATGACAGGGACTGGATTTGTCGTATGGGCAGTGTGCGGTTCGCCTGATTCTGTAATCAGAATGTCTGCATTACCGTGATCAGCGGTAATGATGGCATGCCCGCCTTTAGCGATGATGGCGTCAACCACTTCGCCTAAGCACTCGTCCACTGCTTCAATTGCTTTAATCGTCGGTTCGACCATTCCGGAGTGGCCGACCATGTCAGGGTTTGCAAAGTTCAGGATGATCGCGTCATGCTTGTCAGCCGCGATTTCTTTTACAAGAGCATCCTTCACTTCATACGCACTCATTTCAGGCTTCAGGTCATATGTCGCGACCTTCGGCGAGTTAATAAGGATGCGCTCTTCGCCCGGGAATTCTTCTTCGCGGCCGCCGCTCATAAAGAACGTAACGTGCGGATACTTTTCAGTTTCTGCAATGCGAAGCTGTTTTAACCCGTGCTGTGCTAATACTTCACCAACCGTATTGTCAAGGTTTACCGGTTTAAAAGCCACATATCCGTCAACAGATTCACTGAAGTGAGTCAGGCAGACGAAATACAGGTTTTTCGGATGATGTTCACCGCGGTCGAAATCGCGGAAATCTTTGTTGGTAAACGTATTCGAAATCTGGATGGCGCGGTCAGGTCTGAAATTATAGAAAATCACAGAATCGCCGTCATGAATTTTCGCAACGGGTTCACCGTTTTCTTTTGTGATGACGGACGGAATGACGAATTCATCATGAATGCCGTTCGCATAAGAATCGTCGACGACATCCATCGCGCTGCGGTAAGACGGGCCTTCGCCGTAAGCCATTGCGCGGTACGCTTTTTCCACACGGTCCCAGCGTTTGTCGCGGTCCATGGAGTAGTAGCGTCCGGAAATGCTGGCGATTTCACCGACACCGATTTCTTCGATCTGCTCATTCAGCTGCTGAATGTAAGTTTTCGCAGTTTGCGGACCTACATCGCGGCCGTCGAGGAAACCGTGGATATACACCTTCGTCAGCCCTTCACTTTTCGCAAGCTTCAGCAGCGCGAATAAATGATTGATGTGACTGTGTACGCCCCCGTCAGAAAGAAGGCCGAACAGGTGCAGCGCTTTGTCGTTGTCTTTCGCGTTTTTGATGGCGTCAAGGAACGTTTGATTGCGTTCGAATTCGCCTTCGCGGATGGCAACGTTCACGCGTGTTAAGCTTTGGTACACAATACGTCCTGCGCCGATATTCAAATGTCCGACTTCAGAGTTCCCCATCTGTCCTTCAGGCAGTCCGACTGCTTCGCCTGATGCCGTCAGCGTCTGATGAGGGTATTGGTTCCAATAACGGTCGAAATTCGGTTTTTTCGCTTGTGCGACTGCATTTCCGACTGTTTCATTGCGTAATCCGAACCCATCAAGAATGATGAGTGCAGCTGGTTTTTTACTCATATTGACCTTCCTCCAATAATTGAACGAATGACTGCGGTTCAAGGCTTGCGCCGCCGACCAAAGCACCGTCAATATCGGACTCTGCCATATATTCTTTAATATTTGCAGGTTTTACGCTGCCGCCGTATTGAATGCGGAGCTTGTCAGCAGTTTCCTGGCTGAAGCTTTCAGCAACGACTTTACGGATATGCGCGCAGACGTCGTTAGCATCTTTCGCTGTAGAAGATTTGCCTGTTCCGATTGCCCAGATTGGCTCGTACGCAATAACGGAAGCAGCAACTTGCTCTTCAGAAAGACCCGCAAGACCTTTTTTCACTTGATCGGCAACAAGATCATTTGTTTTTCCGGCTTCGCGCTCTTCAAGCGTTTCACCTACGCAAATGATCGGCACAATGCCGTGTTTGAAAGCGGCATGCGCTTTTTTGTTAACAGTTTCATCTGTTTCAGCGAACATTTCACGGCGCTCAGAGTGGCCGATGACACAGTATTCCACGCCAAGGTCTTTCAGAGCAACCGGGCTGATTTCGCCTGTGAACGCACCGTTTTCTTCAAAATGCATGTTTTGGGCGCCGACTTTTAAGTCAGTTCCTTTAACAGCAGAAGTCAGCTTTTCTAAGAAAAGTGCTGGTGCGCAAACAACGGCTTCCGCTTTGTCTGCTGCTGGAATGGAAGATTTCACTTCTTCAACGAAGCTGACAGCCTCGCCGAGTGTTTTGTTCATTTTCCAGTTACCGGCTATAATTGGTTTTCTCATCTGTTCCACTTCCTTATAGCAGTTTTATTTATCGTTCAGTGCAGCTACCCCTGGAAGCTCTTTGCCTTCCATAAATTCAAGGGATGCGCCGCCGCCTGTTGAGATGTGGCTCATTTTGTCAGCAAGGCCGAATTTTTCAACGGCTGCCGCAGAGTCTCCTCCGCCGATGACAGAGTATGTATCATTCGCCTCTGCCAATGCTTCTGCAACCGCTTTTGTGCCTTGAGCGAACAAGTCGATTTCGAATACGCCCATCGGTCCGTTCCACACGACAAGTTTGCTGTTTTTGATAACGTCAGCGTACGTTTCGCGTGTTTTCGTACCAATGTCGATGGCTTCTAAATCACTTGGAATCTCAGAGATCGGCACGATTTGAACGTTTGCATCGTTAGAGAAATCATCAGCAACGAGAACGTCTTCCGGCATATAGAATTTAACGCCTTTTTCTTTCGCGCGGTCCATGAATGATTTTGCAAGCTCGATTTTATCTTCTTCAAGAAGAGATTTACCGACTTCATAGCCAAGCGCTTTAACGAATGTATAAGCAAGACCTCCGCCGATGATCAAGTTGTCCACTTTATCAAGCAGACTTTCGATGACGCCGATTTTGTCTTTTACTTTCGCTCCGCCGATGATTGCCGTAAACGGGCGCTCAGGATTTGTCACGGCTTTGCCGAGAACGTCAAGCTCTTTTTCCATCAGGAATCCTGCAACCGCCGGCAGATGCTCGGCAATTCCGGCTGTAGATGCGTGAGCACGGTGGGCAGCACCGAATGCGTCATTGACATATACATCCGCAAGCTCAGCAAATGCTTTAGCAAGCTCAGGATCATTTTTCTCTTCGCCAGGGTAGAAACGTACGTTTTCCAATACAAGAACGTCTCCGTCCTTCATATCAGAAATTTGTGCTTTTACAGCATCACCGTAAGCTTCATCTGCTTTTTTCACTTCTTTGCCAAGCAGTTCGCCTAAGCGTGCAGCGACAGGAGTTAAACGAAGCTCCTCAACCACTTCGCCTTTCGGGCGGCCTAAGTGGCTCGCAAGAAGGACTTTCGCGCCTTGGTCTGCAAGATGTTTGATTGTCGGAAGCGCAGCACGGATACGAGTATCGTCTGTTACTTCCCCGTCTTTCATTGGAACGTTAAAGTCAACGCGGCAGAATACGACTTTGCCTTTTACGTCGATGTCTTTTACTGTTTTTTTATTCATGCCTTAGGAGATCCTCCTTCAAAATGGTTTGCATAGCACGAAAAACGTGAAACGTGAAACCGCCTTATGGATGCTTCCGCCGCGGGGCAGATTGCAGCTTCCGGGCACGGGGCAGATCGTCTTCTGAGCCAGGGCAGGCGGCCCGAAAACGAAAGTGCCGCTGAAACTGCAAAACGCGGACGTTCTGCAGCAATCCGGCGCTTTCTGAAAGCCGGTTCTCATGGAAAAAGGGAAAGGGAGTCCGTCCCCTTCCCTTGTCCGCTTTCATTATAGCGTTTCTGTCCGAAAGAACCAAGTCCGGCTCTTTCCGGGAGCTATGAATTAAAGACCTTGTTTTGCGATGTAAGCTGCAAGGTCAACAACGCGGTTAGAGTAGCCGCTTTCGTTATCGTACCAAGAGATTACTTTTACCATGCTGCCTTCCATAACCATTGTAGAAAGAGCATCGATTGTAGAAGAGTTAGCATTGCCGTTGTAGTCTCCGGATACTAATGGCTCTTCGCTGTAGCCAAGGATTCCTTTAAGATCGCCTTCAGCCGCTTCTTTAAGAGCTGCGTTTACGTCTTCAACCGTTACGTCTTTGTTAAGTTCAGCAACTAAGTCAACAAGAGAAACGTTTGGAGTCGGCACACGCATTGCTCCGCCGTTCAGTTTGCCTTTCAGTTCAGGAAGAACTAGAGAAACTGCTTTAGCAGCACCAGTTGATGTTGGGATGATGTTTTCAGCTGCTGCACGCGCACGACGGTAGTCTTTGTGCGGAAGATCAAGGATTTGCTGATCATTTGTGTAAGAGTGAACAGTTGTCATCATACCGCGTTTGATGCCGAATTTGTCGTTAAGTACTTTTGCAAACGGCGCAAGGCAGTTTGTTGTGCAAGATGCGTTAGAGATAACATCGTGGTTAGCTGCATCGTATTTATCTTCGTTAACACCCATAACGATTGTGATATCTTCTTCGTTAGCAGGTGCAGAGATGATGACTTTTTTCGCGCCGGCTTCTAAATGTTTCGCAGCGTCTGCGCGTTTTGTGAAGAAACCAGTAGATTCAACTACGATTTCAACGCCTTGTTTGCCCCAGCTGAGTTTCGCAGGATCGCGCTCAGCAGAAACTTCGATTGTTTTGCCGTTAACAACAAGGTTGCTGCCGTCAACTTTAACTTCTGCGTCTAATTTTCCGTGTACGGAATCATATTGTAAAAGATGAGCAAGCATGTTAGCGTCTGTTAAATCGTTAACCGCCACTACCTCAACTTCAGGATTGTTTAATGCTGCGCGGAATACGTTACGTCCAATACGACCAAAACCGTTAATACCGACTTTTACTGCCATGATTATTTCCTCCTTTTAATAAGTGAGAGATATTTATATTGAGGGACTGTTATCCCTTAATAACTTCTTTGCGGCTCCTTCGTCCGTGACGAGAACCGTGTTTCGCTGCTTTTTAAAATAAGCTTCGATTGCTTCTGCTTTTGATGATCCGCCCGCTACTGCGATAATGTCGGGAATGGCATCGAGGTCATCGAGCTGCATTCCGACTGAATGCACCTTGTGAACGACTTCTCCGTCCGCATTAAAGTAGTAGCCGAATGCTTCTGTCACCGCATGATTGTCATCTATTTTCTTCAAATCTTCCAAAGGTGTGTTTCTTCGCTCCGCCATTGTTCTAGCTTCGCCGATTCCGTGAATGAGCATACTCGCTGATTTAATCGTCTGAAGCACCTCTTTTACGGAAGGTTCTTCAATAATAGATGAATAGGCGCCTTGCGACAGCTGTCCGGGAACAAACAAAAGCCGGTAAGTGCCTGAAGCCTTTTCCGCCATATGCGCGCATATGGTGTTCGCCTGGTTTTTCACGTCTTCGCCTAAACCGCCTCTTGCAGGCACAAACAAAAGCTCGCGGTTTTTAGAATCCGGCGTCATCATATCGGCGACGGCTTCAATTGTCGTACCGCCGGTTACAGCGACGATATTTTTGCCTGAAAATCTCTTTTTCATACACGCAACGGCCGCTCTCCCTAATTCTTTTTTGACCCAAGGAGATTGGTCGCTGTCTCCGGAGACGATAATGGCATCTTTCAGATTAAGCCGCTCTTTTAATGTCTTTTCCAAAAGCGTCAATCCTAAAACATCCTTCATCGTATCTTCCAGAATCGAAAGCAGTGAATAGCCTTCTTCCGTCATTGTCATGCCGTTTGTTTTAATATCAATGAGATTCTGTTCTTTCAAAAACTGAACCTCGCTTCTGAGAACGCGCTCGGTCAATCCGAGACTGGCTGCGAGACTTCTGCGGCCGATCGGTTCGGTAAGCCTGATATACTGCAAGATTTCAAATCTTTTCTGCATGACAAGCAAAAGATCAGGCAATAATTTTTTTTGAGCTTGGATTAACTGGTTCATGACTCAAACGTTCCTTCCTATTCATACTGGACAGAAAATGTCCCGCTATGACAAAAAACGTCCCATCATAGCCAAAAAAAATTATGTCTGCTTTCTTTAATTATTTTAACAGGATGACTTTGTTAATTCAACTGTTAAAGGTCAATTCCTCGACATTCTTCGCAGGATTTACCAGTATCTCCTTGATACAGTCATTATATACAGAAACGGACTGAAAGTGACAGACAAAAGCCCGCCGGAGCGGACTTTTGTCGTAAAACGCTTTCATTTTATCCAGAGTTTTTCTATTTCCTCTAATGATTTATTTTTCGTCTCAGGGCAGATCGTCACGACAAACAAGAAACAGAGAATATTAATGACGGCAAATATCCAGAAAGTGTACGCGAGACCCAGCCCGCTGATCATCATCGGAACGAATTGGCCGATCGCCCAGTTCGCCCCCCACAGGAATATCGTCGCAATACCGGCGGCGCGTGCGCGGAGGTGGTTCGGAAAGATTTCTGAAATCATGATCCACGTAATCGGCCCGACTGAAACGCAGAAAGCGGCGACGAATCCTAATATAATGACGACTAAAGCCGGACCGCTTGCCAGCTGAAAATAAAAGGATGCCCCGATTAAGATCATGAACAGCGCCATAAAGGCTGATCCGACCCCCATCAGCTTTTTCCGGCCAACTTTATCGACTAAAAGAACCGCGATAATGGTGAAAATCACTTCGACGACACCGACGATGCATGTCGTGACAAACCCCGCATTCTGCCCGAAGCCCATCATTTTGAAGATTTCCGGCCCGTAATACGTAATCGCGTTCATGCCGATGACCTGATTGAACAAAGCCAGCAGAATCCCGATCACAAGCGCTTTTCTCAGCCCCGGTTTAAACAGCTGAGACAATGAACCC
Source organism: Bacillus siamensis KCTC 13613 (assembly GCF_000262045.1). Taxonomy (GTDB): domain Bacteria; phylum Bacillota; class Bacilli; order Bacillales; family Bacillaceae; genus Bacillus; species Bacillus siamensis. The sequence goes on along the minus strand of NZ_AJVF01000039.1, from coordinate 640,210 downwards.
ATTTTTTCTAATTGTAAAGACGTTTCGATTTGTTTGATTTCTTCTTTCGCGGTCTGCTCGCCGTTAATGCGCGTCAGCACGGCGAGAGCTTCATTCCTGCGCCCCGCTTTTGCAAGCCAGCGCGGACTTTCCGGCACGATAAGCAGCACGATAAAAAAGATGACAGACGGAATCATGCCGTAAGCGAGCATCCACCGCCAGCCGGTGTGCACCCCCCATTCATATGAGCCGGACTGCTGGACGGCGAGGTTAATAAAATAAGTGCCGGAGATGCCTAATATCGTAAACAGTTGATACAGTGAGGACAGACTGCCGCGTATGGCCGGCGGAGCGGCTTCGGTAATATAGGTGACAGAAAGCGAGGAGCCCATTCCGATTCCCAGACCGCCGATGATTCTGGCGATAATTAAGGAAGACACACTTTGAGAAAGCGCAGAGACAACCGCTGACATCGCAAACAAAAGGGCCGCTGCCATCAGAACCTTTCTCCGTCCGAAACGGTCACTCAAAAATCCGGAAATACCGACGCCGAAAACACCGCCGATCATAATGCTTGAAATCACGAGCCCTTCCATAAAAGGACTTAAACGGTACAAGTCTTTCAGAAAACCGATGGCGCCGGAAATAACCGCCGTGTCATAACCGTACAAAAGCCCTCCCAGTCCGGCCGCGCATGAGATAAGAATGACAAACCACTTCGAATGCTCCCGAGTGACAGGTACATTTGAGCCAATTGGTGCCGGGTGATTCTTCATGAATTTTACCCTCCCGCGAATAATAGAATAAAAACGCTTACAAATTAGAGCACTGTTACATTTGTACGTACTTATAAAGAATTTTATCTAAAAATAAGGAAAATTAGTACGTACAAATAAAGAATAAGCAGTTTTTCAGAATCTGTCAATTGTTTTTACGACTTGATGAAAGGGCTTACTATGTTATACTGGAATTTGTCCGTATACATTTTGGAGGAATTGATATGCTACCGAAATATGCTCAAGTAAAAGAAGAAATTTGTTCATGGCTGAATCAAGGGAAAATACAGCCTGACCAAAAGCTGCCTACGGAAAATGAGCTGATGCAGCAGTTCGGCGTCAGCCGCCATACCATCAGAAAAGCGATCGGGGATTTAGTCTCGCAGGGGCTGCTGTACAGCGTTCAGGGCGGAGGCACCTTTGTCGCTTCACGCACGGCGAAATCAGCCATGCATTCAAACAAAACGATCGGCGTCATTACAACGTACATATCAGACTATATTTTCCCGAGCATCATCAGGGGAATCGAATCTTATTTAAGCGAACAAGGCTATTCCATGCTGCTGACGAGCACCAACAACAATACAGAAAGTGAACGACGCGGCCTTGAAAACCTGCTGTCTAAAAATATAGACGGGCTGATTGTCGAGCCTACGAAAAGCGCGCTGCAGACGCCCAACATCGGCTATTATCTCAATCTGGAGAAAAACGGCATTCCTTTTGCCATGATTAACGCTTCTTATGCGGAGCTGGCCGCACCGAGCTTTTCCGTCAATGATGTCAAAGGCGGCATGATGGCTTGCGAATACGTCATGTCCCTCGGCCACACGCACATTATGGGAATTTTTAAAGCGGATGACACGCAGGGCGTCAAACGAATGAACGGCTATCTGCAGGCGCATCGGGAGCGCGGAATCTTCCCGTCTCCGGACATGATCGTAACTTACACGACTGAGGAAAAAGAAACCGTGCTTCTCCAAAAGATTAAGGATACCCTTGAGCAAAACAGCGGGTCATACCCGACGGCCATTCTTTGTTATAATGATGAAATTGCGCTGAAGACGATTAATCTTCTCAGAGAATTCGGCTTAAAGGTGCCTGATGACGTGTCAGTCATGGGCTATGATGATTCACATTTCGCCCAGATTTCCGAGGTGAAGCTCACCTCTGTCAAGCACCCGAAATCCATTATGGGGAAAGCGGCGGCAAAATACGTCATCGACTGCTTAGAACATAAAAAACCGAAGCAAGATGACGTCGTGTATGAACCGGAACTCGTCATCCGGAATTCCATCAGGCGGATCGGCGAATGAAAAAAGCAATGTGCTGCGCACATTGCTTTTTTTGATCAGCTGTTTTTTAATTCGGCGATGATTTCAAACGACCGCATTCTGTCGGCATGCTCAAAGCTTTCTGAATTCACCATGATTTCATCCGCCTGTGTTGTCCGGATGAAGCTTTCCAGTTTTTCCTTCACACGCTCCGGTCCGCCGACGATCGTTGAACTGAGCTGTTCATTCACCATCGCTTTTTCATACGGCGACCAGATTTGATCCATGTCTTCAACAGGGGGCTTCAACTGGTTCGGCGTGCCGCGGACGAGGTCTAAAAATCTTTGATAATGCGATGTCGCCAGATGCTCCGCCTTTTCATCCGTGTCTGCGGCAATGACGGTGACGCCGACCATCGCGTACGGTTTATCCAGTACGTCTGACGGACGGAAGGAGCTTCGGTACAGCTCAAGAGCCGGCACGGTATTTTTCGGTGAGAAATGAGCCGCAAAGGCGAACGGAAGCCCGAGCTCTCCGGCAAGGCGTGCGCTGAAGCCGCTTGAGCCCAGAAGCCAGATCGGCACGTCCAGCCCTTCGCCCGGAATGGCGCGGACTTGATTGCGCACATTGCCTGTCGGTTTGAAGTAATTTCTCAATTCTTCAAGCTGCTCCGGAAAATCCTCCCCGCTGTTTATGTTTCTTCTTAAGGCTCTCGCCGTTAATTGGTCGGTTCCCGGCGCACGTCCGAGTCCGAGGTCAATCCGCCCTGGATATAACGTTTCAAGGGTTCCGAATTGCTCCGCGATTATAAGTGACGAATGATTCGGCAGCATAATGCCGCCTGAACCGACGCGGATTTTTTTCGTGCCGCCGGCGATGTGGCCGATCAGCACTGACGTTGCCGAGCTGGCGACGCCTTCTATATTATGATGCTCCGCCAGCCAATAGCGGTTATAGCCCCACTCCTCGGCGCGGCGCGCTAAATCCATGCTGTTGCGGAACGATTCAGCAACCGTTCCCCCCTGTACGACCGGCGATAAATTCAATACGGAAAACGCAGTATCTTTCAATGTATGTTCAGCCATCGTTTTCTCCTTTATGGTTTAGTGTAAGCAGATCTTAAACAAGGTCTCTACCACCCACCTTACCACAGCTTATCACGTGAGTTAAACAATTTGATTCGATGATCTTCGAACAATCAGTAAGCGGTCGTCACTAGTGAACTCTGTATGAATGAATCTATTACATTCAGATATGAAGAGCTTTTCATCCTATAAAAGTGAAAATCTATCGTTGAAAGAACAGACCCAATAATGTTAAGATATGTATGATATTGAATAGGAAGGAAGTCATTGTCTATATGCGTAAAAAACTCTTAATGGCACTCACAACAGCTTTACTGGCAGCAATCTTTTTTACAGGAAACACCGATAAGGCATACGCCGCAGACTTTTATGACGGCACTCAGCAGCATTTAAATGTAAGCGGATTTACCGATGCCTCCTACTACACGAAAAAAGCGAAAACTGTCGATTTTACTCTCAGTACACCGTATCCGTCTAATCGAACCTTTAAAGGAAACCTATACTTACAGCGAAAGTCAGGAAAGAAATGGACGACTTGCAAAAAAACAACCTTTTCATTCTCAGTAAGGGTGACTAAGTCATTCTCTTTAAAAGGATGCAAGACAGGTTATTATCGTGTCAAAGCCACGTTCAGCGGTTCAAAACTTGTCAATACGACAAACTCTTTTAAAATTAACCGATAAGATTCAGGGCCCTAAGATGATTAGGGTCTTTTTATTCGTTCTTTGTGAGTTCCTGTGCGATTTGAATAAAAAGTTTTGCCGCCAATGAAGCTTCCTTTACGGAAGGAACGGCAAGCAGAACATCGCGGTACACCGCCTGATTCAGATCTCTCGTCACGACATTGTCCGGCAGCGATATTCCCGACATAGACATTTGTGATAATATCGCGATTCCCAGCCCTTCTTTAATCATGCTGATGGACGTATTGACGTTGTAAACAGTGAATGCGGCAGTCAGCACAGATCCTGCCTCCCTAAACATATCAATAAGCGGTGATTCGTACCCTCCGTCACAGATGATCATCGGCTGGCAGTCCAGGTCTTTCAGAGAGATTGCCTCACAGCTGCAAAGCGGATGATCATTTCTAAGCACGACGGCCATTTTATCTTTTTTCAGCGGCAGATATTCCATGTCTTCCGTAGGAAAAAGAGTAATACCTGCGTCTATTACCCGGGAACGGAGCCATTCCTTTACTTCGTTAACCGTTCCTTCATGAAGCACCAACTCAAGCTTCGGATACCGTTTTTTAAACATGCTGATCAGTTTTGGAATGAAATAAGCGGAAGCGGCCGGAAATGTACCGACGTGAATCGTTCCCTGTTCAAGCCCTCTTTCCGCGGCCGCCAGCTGCTCGGCTTTTTCTATGCCTTTGAGCACCTCTCTGATATGGACGAGAATTTTTCCGCCCGTGTCCGTGAGCCTTAAGCCGTTGCGGCGCTCGCGGATGATCAGCTTAATGCCGAGCTCTGACTCAAGCGCAGAAATGGCATGGCTGACGGCGGGCTGCGTCATATTCAGCGCCTGCCCCGCTTTTGTAAAACTTCCCGTTTCAGCAATTTGAACAAAAACCCGCAGTTGTGTAATCGTCATAACGTTTTACTTATGCTCCTTATAAAAAAGATTCATTTTATTTATCTTGCTGATTACCGTATCATATGATGGAATTGTTCTACAAGGAGTGAACGACGTGAAACAGCTTTCGAAAATACAGACAGCTCTCATGCTGGCGTTTTTAGTTACGGTATGGGGGATTAACTGGCCGCTGACAAAGGCCGCGCTTGCCTATTCGCCGCCACTTCTGTTTGCCGGAATCCGCACGCTGATCGGCGGAATTCTATTATTAATGGCGGCGCTGCCCCGTTTTAAAAAGCTGCGTTTTAAAGAAACGTGGCCGATCTATCTGATTTCTGCTATTTTAAATATTACTTTATTTTACGGCCTGCAAACGGTCGGCTTGAATTACCTGCCTGCCGGCCTATTTTCAGCCATTGTGTTTTTCCAGCCTGTTTTAATGGGTGTTTTTTCTTGGCTGTGGCTCGGGGAATCGATGTATCCTTTGAAAATAGCCGGGCTTATTCTGGGCTTTTCCGGTGTCGCCGTCATCAGCTCAGCCGGTTTCGGAGGTCATATTTCCATCGCCGGCATTCTTTTGGCCTTAGGCTCCGCAGTCAGCTGGGCGCTCGGCACGGTATATGTGAAAAGAACGGGCGGACGCGCGGACTCGATCTGGATGGTCGCTCTTCAGCTTCTGATCGGCGGCGTGCTGCTTGTGAGCTCCGGCAGTTTTTCAGAAAGCTTTTCAGCGATTCAATGGAAAGCTCCGTTCATTCTGAGCCTTCTGTTCATTTCGGTATTTGTCATCGCGCTCGGCTGGCTCGCCTTTTTTACGCTTGTCGGTTCAGGGGAAGCAAGCAAGGTTGCCTCTTACACCTTCCTGATCCCGCTCATATCCATTGTCGTCAGCTCGATATTCCTGCATGAGCCGCTGACCGTCAGCCTTTTGGCCGGACTGCTTCTGATTGTCACAAGCATTTGCTTTGTGAATATAACACCGAAGAGACTGAAAACACCTGCTTTGGCCGCAGAAAAAAAGGCCGCTCATTAAAAAAACTCTTGCCGCGGGGCAAGAGTTTTTTTGTTTATTGATGTCTCCCTTTCACGAGATACGCAGCCGTAATAAGCAGGTAGATGGCCGCGGTGATGCATGTGATGACAATGGATGTCGTCGCAATTACGCCGATCAGGATGGCCAAAAGCGCAAGCACCGCGAACCAGGTCGTGTACGGGAACCATTTGACGTAATAAGCCGGCTTTTCTGTTGAATGTTTTCTTGATTTCAAATGGGCGAATCCGATAATCAGCCAGATGAACAGCACGGTATAGCCGAGTGAACCCATCAAATAATTAAACGTCTGGCTTCCTGCAAATAAAGAAATCAGAACGCCTACATATAAAAATGACGTACAAGTCAGAATCGCATAGACGGGAACCTTTTTCTTCGATAGTTTTGAAAAGATTTTCGGCACCCGGCCGTCAGAAGCCTGCGTAAATAAGACGCGGGATGACCCATACAATCCCGAGTTCATAGACGAGATAATCGCAAGAAGAATGACGGCATTCATAATATGGTCGGCACCCGGAATTCCGATCATCTTAAATACTATGACAAACGGGCTTTCGGGAACGCTGTTGACTTGATTCCAAGGAATCAGGCTGACGATGATGAAAAACGGCAGCAAATAAAAAGCGACAATCCGCGTTAACGTGCTTCGGACAGCTTTCGGAATCACCTTTTCGGGGTTTTTTGTCTCCGCCAGCGTGACGCCGATGATTTCCGTTCCGCCGTATGAGTAGATCACGACGAGCATCGCCGTAATGACGCCCCCCGCTCCATGCGGGAAAAATCCTCCGTGATCCGTTAAATGAGACAGCCCCGGCGCCGTATGATTGCCGAATGAGAAAAATAAAAGCAGAATTCCGCATAAAATAAAGATGACAATCACCGTAATTTTAATGAGCGCAAGCCAGTACTCTGTCTCGGCAAAAAGCTTCACAGAAAGCATGTTTACGACCGTTACCACAATGGAAATAATCAAAGCGAGTATCCATATCGGACATTCCGGCAGCCAATATTGAATGAAAATGGCGGCTACGACCGCCTCTGCGGCAATATTGAGCACCCACATTTTCCAATAGATCCAGTCTAAAAAGTATGCAGCGTACGATCCGAGAGACTGCTCAACCAAATCACGGAACGTCCTTGCATGTTTGTTTCTGACAGCCATTTCGGCCAGCCCCTGCATAATAAACAGCAGAATGATTCCGCCGAGGAGGTAGGCCAGCAGCACGGAAGGCCCGGCTTCATCAATCGCCGTGCTGCTGCCTTTAAAGAGCCCGGCCCCAATTGCGCCTCCAAGCGCCATCATCATAATGTGTCTGGACGACATCGTCCGTTTCAACGTTTGCTTGTCCTTTTCCATCTATCACACGCCCTCTCGCAAAAAGTGTTCATCACATAAAAAAGCACGCCGCCTCTTTTTAGAAAAGAGACGGCGTGCCTCAGGCAGCCGCGGTACCACTCTTGTTGATCCCGAATATCCGGAATCCAGCTTAAAAACCTTTTAACGAAGGTCAGCCGTTAGGACATAGGGAATATTCCGACAATTCCGTTCCGCCCTGCCACTTCCGGGCGAGTTCAAAGAACAATCAGTCCGCGTTGCACCAAACCGCGGCTCTCTTTTTCTGACTGGATTCTTTTACTGCTCCCGTTCACAGTGTTTTATGTTAAATGAATCTCTTGAGTTTTTATTTTCTGAATATAGTAACATAATATACAGTCTTCTAATTTCAAAGTCAATACTAATTTTTACCGTCCTATTGTCCTTCCCGGTCATTCGAAAATCTCAGCTGAAATCCGGAAACAAGGCTTTGCTTTCCGGGTGCCGCGCTTTCCGCTTTCACCTTAGTGTTTGCGTATAAAAACAGCGCAAGCGCAATGCCGAAGGATATGACGAGAATCCATGCTTTTTTCATCCAGATGCCTCCTCACTTTCTATCATCGGCGGCCTTTCTCTTTTTTTTATACGCCAAATCGAAAAAACAATTTTAAAATTCTGTTTTCCTTATATTGAAACTTGCTTTATCATAAAAGTATGCGTTTACATTCGAATAGGGAGGTTATAGCATGACCCCTGTCAATTCAAGCAGTATCGGGAAGATTCAGGCAGCCAGCAAAGGCTTGTCGCCAAAATTGAGAGCGATTGCAGATCATATCGTGAAGGAACCGAAAGACGTGGTTCATCTCTCTATCATTCAGCTGGCGGAAAAAACGAAAAGCTCTGAAGCGACGATTTTCAGGCTGTGCAAGCGGCTCGGTTTTTCCGGCTATCAGGATTTAAAAATCGCGCTTGCTCAGGAAATCGTTCAGGAGCCTGTGCAGCACATTCATGAAGAAATGAGTCCTGATGACAATACCGAAGTCATCATCCAAAAAGTTTTCCGCGCAAATATTTCCGGCCTGACCGATACGTTTCAGTTGTTAGATCCGGCCGATGTTGAAAAAGCGGTAGAGATGATTCACGGCGCAGACAGAATCGAATTTTACGGAAACGGCGGCTCCGGGCTGATCGCCACAGATGCGTATCATAAGTTTATGCGCACGGGCATAAACTGCATCGCTCACACGGACTCTCACTTTCAGGCGATGTCAGCTGGTCTTCTCGGTCCCGGAAGCGCAGTCATCGGGATTTCTCACTCGGGGAGCAACAAGGATGTGCTCGACGCGGTGAAAACGGCCAAATCGCTCGGCGCGGGCACGATCGGCATTACAAGCTACCAAAAGTCGCCGCTCACCCAGATTTCTGACGTTGTGCTGTATACATCAACAAGGGAGACGGCCTTCCGAACAGAAGCGATGTCCGCAAGACTCGCCCAGCTGACGGTCATTGATACACTTTATTTCGCAACGGCACGTCTGCGGCAGGAGAAAACGCTCGCCAACTTGCAGCAAATCAGAAAAATGATCGCGCACAAACGTTTGTAACCGTTTTCTGAATATTTATTTTTCAAAGAGAAAAGCCGATACAGCGGGAATTGAGGCAATTTTGTGAAAAAAATTTTCTTCTCTATCGTTGATTTATAAAAAAATTATTCCTATAATTGACTTTGTAAGGGCATACATTATCAATCTATCTTATTATTCAATTAGAGTAGGCGGGATATATATGAAGGAAACCCAAGCTGTTATCGGTCTGGATATCGGCACGACCAGCACGAAAGCCGTTCTGTTCGGACCAAGAGGCAAAGTGCTATCCAAACATTCGGTTCACTATGATTTAATACAGCCAAAGCCGGCATGGGCCGAGCAGGATCCCGAGCACATTTTGGAAGCTGTTATCGCGAGCATCAGAGGCGCCGTCACAAAGGCCGGACTGAGCCCGGACAACCTGCTGGCAATCGGTATCAGCACCGCCATGCACTCATTGATTGCTGTCGATCAAAACGGCGGCCTGCTGACCAAAAGCATCATTTGGGCGGACAACCGCAGCGCCGAGCAATCAAAACGGATTTTAAAAGAAATGAACGGTTTCGATATTTATAAAAGAACGGGCACACCGATTCACCCGATGTCTCCCCTTTCCAAAATTGTGTGGATGAGAGAACAGGATAAGGAGACATTCGCGAAAGCCGCCAAATTCATCAGTATTAAGGAATATATTTTGCACGAGTTTTTCGGAACTTATGTCGTTGATTATTCGATTGCTTCGGCAACGGGGCTGTTCCGTTTAGAGACGCTTTCATGGGATGAAGAAGCGCTCCGGATTGCCGGAATCCGGGAAGATCAGCTGTCGGACATCGTGCCGACCACTCACCAGCTATGCGGCCTTGCACCGGAAATCGCGGCACGGATGGGCATTCATGCGGATACTCCGTTTATTATCGGCGCAAATGACGGCGTGCTCGCCAATCTGGGAGTAGGCGCGATCGGCAAAGGCGAAGTAGCCGTTACGATCGGAACAAGCGGAGCCGTACGTTCGGTGACGGATAAGCCGGTGACGGATGAAAAAGCGCGGACGTTCTGTTATGCGCTGACTGACAAGCATTGGGTCATCGGAGGACCGACGAATAACGGAGGCATTATGCTGCGCTGGCTTCGTGATGAATTCGCTTCTCCTGAGGTCGAAACGGCGAAGCGGCTTGGCATTGATCCGTACGATTTAATGATTGATATCGCGGATAAAGTGCCCGCAGGCTCTGATGGTCTGCTGTTTCTGCCGTTTTTATCAGGAGAGCGCGCGCCGTTTTGGAATCCGAATGCCCGCGGAACGTTTTTCGGCATCAGCCTCCGCCATAAACGGGAGCATTTTATCAGAGCGGTGCTGGAAGGCGTCATCATGAGCGTCTTTTCGATCGGTGTCGCACTGAGAGATTTGGCGGGCCCCGCAAAAGATGTGCGGGCATCCGGAGGGTTTGCGAGATCACCGCTGTGGAGGCAGATTTTGTCCGATACGATGGGACGGGAAGTCCTCGTTCCGGAAAGTTATGAGGCATCGGCGCTCGGAGCTGCCGTCCTCGCTTTACACAGCATTGGCGAAATGGAACAGATTGAGGATGTTCAGGACTGGATCAGAATTTCTCACCGTCATGAACCGAATGTCAAAAACAGCGAAACATATATTGAGCTGTTTTACTTATACGAGCGGCTGTATGACAAGCTCAAAGATGAATTTGACGTCATCAGTGAATTTCAGCTCAAACAAAGCCGTTAATTCTTCTTTGAAAGGGTGAAAAGGTCATGTTACTGTTTATAGTCATTGCCGCTATTATCGTTTTACTCTTATTGATTACGGTCGCTAAGTTAAATCCTTTTATCAGTCTTTTGATTACATCCATTCTTGTCGGTTTTGCAGCGGGCATGAAGCTGCCGGACATTATCACTTCGATGAAAACCGGGCTCGGCAATACGCTGTCTCTGCTTGCGATCGTGCTGGCCCTCGGCACGATGCTCGGAAAAATGATGGCTGAATCAGGCGGTGCGGAGCGGATCGCCCACACCCTGATCGGCCGTTTCGGCAAAAAGAAAGTGCATTGGGCGATGGTGGCCGTCGCTTTTATCGTCGGCATCCCGGTCTTTTTCCAGGTCGGCTTCGTCCTGCTCGTGCCCCTTCTGTTTACGATTGCGATTGAAACCGGTGTTTCATTAGTGACGATCGGAATTCCGCTCCTTGCGGGACTTTCCGTCGTGCACGGATTGGTTCCGCCCCACCCGGCGGCGATGGCTGCTGTCGGCATTTATCACGCCAATGTCGGAAAAACGATTGTGTATTCTTTAATCGTCGGCATTCCGACTGCTATCATCGCAGGGCCGCTTTACGGAAAATGGATCGGTAAGCGCATTCACAAACCCGTCCCCGAACTGTTGAAAAAACAATTTATTGAACGGAATGAAAAACGCAAGCTTCCGGGATTCGCAAATACATTGTTTACGATATTAGTACCGGTGATTCTGATGCTTATGGCAACGCTTGCCGAAATTGCGCTTCCGGAAAAAAGCGCGCTCTATGACACTTTTAAATTTATCGGCGACCCTGTCACGGCGCTTTTGATCGCCACGGTTTACTCCTTTTTCAGCCTTGGATTTTATCAAGGCTTTAACAGAGAAAGCATTTTAAAATTCAGCAATGACTGTCTGGGACCGATCGCTTCCATTCTGCTCGTGATCGGAGCCGGCGGCGCTTTTAACAACGTTCTGATTGATTCAGGCGTCGGCACGTACATCGCAGACATGGCGAAGCATTCGAGCTTCTCTCCCGTTCTTTTAAGCTGGACGATCGCGGCAGTCATCCGTGTCGCGACAGGTTCAGCGACTGTCGCCATGATGACGGCGGCCGGTATTGTTGCACCGATTGCATCTGTCATGCCGGGGGTCAGCAGCGAGCTTCTTGTTTTGGCAACGGGAGCGGGCTCTCTGATTCTTTCTCACGTCAACGACTCCGGTTTCTGGCTCATTAAAGAGTATTTCGGAATGACCGTGAAAGAAACGTTCCTGACATGGACGGCGATGGAAACGATTATTTCTGTCAGTGCGATTTGTTTTATTATGATTATTAACGCGTTTATATAAAAACAACCCCCGGTTTTGGCCGGGGGTTGTTTTTTATCGGTCATTCACAAGGATATAAGCGGCTTTCACGGGTCCGTGGACGCCGACAACCAAGTCCATTTCGATATCGGCCGAGTTGCTCGGTCCGGTAATATAGTTGATGCAGGAAGGAACGGTGACGCCGTCTCTGATCTGCTGTTTCAGGATATCGCTGGCCTGCGTCATTCTCGGCACAATGGAAGATTTCGGAATGATTGCGATATAGGTGGTCGGAAGCAGGCTGACTGATCGGCCGGCATACTCTGACGCATACAAAACGACGGTGGCTGATTCAGCAAGCGTGATCTCGCTGAATGTAATGCCTACATTCGCTTGTTCCGCTTTTTCAATATTTTTCGCTCCTTGTTCCGCATCCCATTCCCAAACCGGAATGCCTTCATCCGGCCACTCTTCCGACATAAGAGTCTGCAGGCCGTACGTTTCAAACCGGCTGTCTTTCGGAATGATGACAGGCCCTCCTTCAAAACGGTCCACCTGCGTGCGCAAAGCGGCGTACAGCCCGGCGGCATCCGTTTCGATTAGCTCGGTATGAATGTTGACGCAGTGGTCTTTCAGCATCGTGACAAGATCATCTTCCGTACAGCCCGCATGCGTTTCATATTGAGGCTGGTACTTCCATTCAGGCAGGGACACGCCTGCTTTTCTGCGCTCTCTGCCCAGACGTTCGGCGATCCGGTTTAAAAAGGATTCCTGATGTTTAACCGTCCCTTTCATCATCATTCTTCCCCCTTTTGTTTTTCCCGGTCAAAAAACCAATCTCTGAATCTCGATTTATGCGGCGCCGGGAAGTCCCGGACTGCGGTCCATCCCTTTAACGGCCCCGGCCCTTTTGATATTTTGTCATCTTCCGTAAACGGCGTCATGGCTGCAGGCGCCCATTTTGATCCCATTTTATAAAGGGACGGGGATGACGAGCCGATCCCGAAGGCTTTCATGGCCAGTTTTTCGCTGAACGGCGCTTTGCCCTCTTTTTCCACGATGTTCTGCCGATGCTTGAGCAGCAGCTCGTGCAGCGGAATTTTAACAGGACACGCTTCCGTACAGGCCGCGCATAAGGAAGATGCGTACGGGAGCTCCTTATACTCATCGTATCCGCCGAGAAGGGGCGATAGGACGGCGCCGATCGGACCCGAATAGATGGACCCGTACGAGTGTCCGCCGACATGCCGGTACACAGGACAGACGTTGATGCAGGCGGCGCAGCGGATACATTGCAGCACCGATTGAAATTCCGTGCCGAGTATGCGGGAACGCCCATTATCCACGACCACGAGGTGGAATTCCTCCGGCCCGTCTGCTTCTCCCTCTTGCCGGGGGCCCGTCAGCGCCGTAATGTAACTTGTAAGCCGCTGGCCGACGGCGCTTCTCGTCAGCATGCTGACAAGCACTTCAAACTCAGAAAATGAAGGAACGATCCGCTCCATTCCCATCACGGTGATCTGCGTCTTCGGCAGCGCGGACACAAGGCGGCCGTTTCCTTCGTTTGTCACGAGACTGACCGATCCCGTATCCGCGATTGCAAAGTTGCAGCCCGTGATGCCGACATCCGCTTCGAGAAATTTTTTCCGGAGGACACTGCGCGCGTGCATGACGAGCTCTTCCGGTTTTTCCGTCTGTTTGTATTCGAGTCTCTCTTTAAACACGTCACGAATCTGTTCTTTGTTTTTGTGAAGAGCCGGAGCAACAATATGTGACGGCGGATCGTGATCGTCAATCTGGAGAATATATTCGCCGAGATCCGTTTCTGTGACTTCGCAGCCCTCATCTTCAAGCACTTCGTTCATATTGATTTCTTCTGTCACCATGGATTTGGATTTTACGATTTTTTTGGCGTTTTTCTGCCGGATGACATCGCGGATATAGGAGGACGCTTCTTCCGCCGTTTCGGCGAAAAATACGTGCCCCCCTCTTTTGGCGACGTTTTCGGCGAGCTGTTCTAAATAGAAATCAAGATTGTCCAGCACATGCTGTCTGATTTCCTCCGCATGGGAACGCCAATCCTCCCAGTTTCCCAATTCCTCTGCCGCCTGAAGCCTTCTCGTCCTGAGCCGTTCCTGCGCTCCGGAGACGGCTCCTCTCATAAATTCATTATCTATTCCTTCTGATACCCGCTCTTTAAAAGCGGCGGTACCGATTTTCATCGCCATGATTTTACCCCCCTGTGGTTTTTCCTGTTATCTGCTGTTCAGCACTTCGGCGATGTGCATGACTCTGACGTTTTTATCCTTACGGTCAAGACGCCCTCCGATATTCATCAGACAGCCGCAATCCGCCCCGATCAGCACCTCGGCCTCCGTTTCTTCCACGCAGGCGACCTTTTCATCCACCATTTGCTCAGAGATTTGCGCCATTTTTACTGAAAACGTTCCTCCGAATCCGCAGCATTGATGTTTTCCGGGAAGCGAAGTAAATTCAAGCCCCTTTACATGGCGCAAAAGCTTCATCGGCTCCTCCGACACGCCGAGCAGCCTTGTCATGTGGCACGACGTATGTAATGTCGCTTTTTTATGCAGCACCGCCCCGACATCCTCCACCCCGAGAACATTGACGATAAAATCTGTTAACTCATACGTTTTGTCCGCAAGCTGCTGCGCTTTTTCCGCCCACTTCGGATCGTCCTGAAACAGATGCGGATATTCACGGAACATCGTCGTACAGGAACCTGACGGACTGACGACGTACTCCGCTTTTTCAAACGCGGCAATCATCTGCTTCATCGCTTTTTTCGCGTCCGTCACATACCCGCTGTTGTATGCGGGCTGCCCGCAGCAAATCTGACCCTCGGGAAAATCTACCTCACACCCGAGCCGTTCCAGCACCTCAACCGTCGCCTTTCCGACATTGGTCTGGAACATATCCACAAGGCACGTGACAAATAATGAGACTTTCATGATGAACCCCTCTTTCATCCTCAATATGTGATCCGGTCATCTGATGACCTGTTTTTGGAAAGCTCTATAAATATCCTACACTATTCTGAATATGGATTGGAAGGTTTTTCTGAAAAATCCTTTTGTCCGATGCGCTAAGATCACAAAAAAAAGAGAAGCCCGAATGCTTCTTTACGCCTCATTTTTCAGCAGGCGTCCCAGCCGTTGGACCCCCTCTTTTAGCGCGGCTTTTCCTGCGTAACTGAACGACAGACGGAGATATTCTGCGCCGTCTTCCTGATGCAGAAAAAAATATTTACCGGGTACATAGGAAACACCGTGAGAAAGAGCCCGCTCCAGAAGTGCAGACGTATCCGCCCCCGGCACTTTCACCCAGACAAAATAACCGCCGTCCGGCACGTGCCAGGATGCGGACTCGGGCAGATATTGCTTTAATGCGGCGATCAATACGTCACGTTTGCTCCGGTATGCTTTACGCAAGGCGGCGAGCCGTTCTTCAACATTCGTTTGGTCCAGATAGACGGCGGTCACCGCTTGAGAAAATGGATGATCCAAGTCTTTTTTAAACCAAGACAATGCCTTGATGAATACAGCGTCCCCTGCAATCCAGCCGATTCTCAGACCCGGGGCGATGACTTTTGAAAATGAACCGGCGTACAGCACCCGGCCGTTCTGATCCATGGCTTTCAATGACGGCGGGATATCCGTGAATCCGAGCTCGCCGTATGCGTCATCCTCCAAGATGAGAAAATCATATGTGTCGGCAAGCTGAAGCAGGCGGGTTCTCCGCTTCGCTGACATCACGGTTCCCGCAGGATTCTGAAAAGCGGGTATCGTGTAAAGAAGACGCGGAAGCACAAGCCCTTTTCGTTTTCTTTCCTCAAGCATGAACGCTAATGTTTCTGTTTGCAGGCCGTCTTGATCTGCCGGAATGCTCATTATATGCGGTGTGTAATTTTTAAAAATCTCGAGCGCTTCCATGTAAGCCGGAGCTTCTGCGGCAGCCGCGGTTTGTTCATCGAGGAACACCCGGGCTGCCAGATCTATCGCCTGACAGGCGCCGGAGGTCACGAGCAGTTCATCGTCACGGCAGCGAATGCCGCGGATGGCCAACCGTTCTTGAATCTGCTTTTTTAAAACGGCCGTCCTCGGACTTCCCATATAATGCAGCGGCAGATCGCGCTCCTCATCCAGAAGGCGGGACGCGGCTTCTTTCAGCTCCTTATCAGGAACGAGCGCGGGATCGGGATAGCCGGAATGCAGAGGGATGCACGCTTTTGGAACAGCCGGCATCCACTCCCCGGGAGGATCGTTTGTCAGAGCTTTCTTTACATGGTCAGGAAAAAAAGATTCGGCCTGCATGTGATCTTATCCCCTTTCACAAGTCAGCTTCTATACATTTTCTTCAAAATAAGCCCCCAGCACTTCTTCCACATTGGTCAGGTGCGCGGTCATCGCGGCTTCCGCTTCATCCGCGTCTCCGGCCGCGACGGCGCTGTATATGCGTTCATGCTCTTCATACAATCGCTGCACGCTCGTTCGTTTAGAAAACAGCCAGATTCTTCTCGTTTCTCTCATCGTTTCCAAAAGAAGCGCAGAGACATGATTCATGAGATGCTTGAGCAGGCCGTTTTGTGATGCTTCCGCCAGCGCCATGTGAAAGGAGAAATCTGCTTTTTCGCCCAATTCTTCGTCTCCGTCGATGTCTTTCATCTCCATGAGGGCCTGACGGATTTTTTGTAAATCCTCTTCGGTGCGTTTTTCAGCGGCCATGGCGGCGACGCCGAGTTCAAGCAGCTTTCTGACTTCGAGCAGCTGTTTGACATCCTCTTTTTTCATTAAGAGAGCGGAAGAAAGCGGCTGGGAAATATGGGACGGCTCAAATTCTCTTATGTATGTGCCTTCTCCCTGCTTCATGTCGACGAGCCCCATCGCTTTTAAAGCCGACAGCGCTTCTCTGACCGCCGAGCGGCTGACCTGAAAGCTCTCGGAAAGCGTCTGAACGGAATCAAGCTTTTCACCCGGCTTAAGCTCGCCCGCTTTTATCTTCTCCAGCAATGCATCAGCGATTTCTTCGTAGATTTTTTTCGTTTTAATTTGTTTATATTTCAACGCGATCACCCCGTCACTTGTGAATCTTGATGTTTATCGTCTATTATACTTCTTTTTTCGCACCGCCGACAGGTACAGACAATTTGTTCAAGAAAAGGATTGTATTTTCAAAACTTTCAAAATATAATGCTAATTAACCCGGTCATCAGATGACCTTATCATAAAAGTAATCGCTTGCATGACATAAGGAGGGGTTTTTTAGGGATGCAATGGACACAGGGGTATGCTCCATTAGGGGGAAATTTGCTTTTATCGGCAGCTTGCGCGCTCGTGCCGATGATCTTCTTTTTTTGGGCGCTTGCGGTGAAACGGATGAAGGGGTATATAGCGGGGCTTTTGACGTTAGCCGTTTCGCTTTTAATCGCTGTATTTGTGTACGGCATGCCGGCGGAAAAAGCGGTGCTGTCGGCTTCGCAGGGAGCGGTGTACGGGCTGCTTCCGATCGGCTGGATTATCGTCACATCGGTCTTTTTGTATAAAATCACCGTGAAAACGGGACAATTTGAGATTATCCGGAGTTCAGTGCTGTCCATTACAGATGACCGGCGTTTGCAAGCGCTGCTCATCGCCTTTTCTTTCGGGGCGTTTTTAGAAGGCGCCGCCGGTTTCGGCGCTCCCGTCGCGATCTCGGCCGCTTTGCTTGTCGGACTTGGTTTTCAGCCGCTTTATGCGGCGGGGATTTGCCTGATTGCCAATACGGCGCCCGTTGCCTTTGGCGCGATCGGCATTCCGATTACCGCCGTCGAAGGTCCGACCGGGATACCGGCTATGGACATTTCCCAAATGGTCGGCCGGCAGCTGCCGTTTTTATCCGTGTTTATACCGCTTTATTTAATCATTTTGATGAGCGGGTTTAAAAAGGCTTTTGAAGTATGGCCGGCCATTCTTGTTTCCGGCGTCTCCTTTGCGGCCGTGCAGTACGCAAGCTCGAACTTTTTAGGGCCTGAACTGCCGGATGTGCTGTCGGCGCTAGTTTCCATGGCCGCGCTCGCTGTGTTTTTAAAGTTTTGGAAACCGAAAACGGCCTATCGTTTCGCGGCAGAACGGGAATCAGCAGCGTCCATCGACGGGGTGCCGGCCGTGTACGGAGGCGCTCAAATATTTAAAGCATGGTCTCCTTTTCTTCTTCTGACGGCCATGATATCCGTTTGGGGGATTCCCGGCGTGAAGGCCGCCCTGACCGGCCATTATGAAGGAACGTCAATTTGGCTTTCCTGGCTGAATGCAGCCGGGCGAGCATTGACTTTCACGCCTCCCGTCCCATTTGTAAATCAGCAAATTCTTCAGGCGGACGGCACGCCGATTGAAGCGGTGTACAAGCTTGAGCTTCTCGGTTCAGCGGGCACGGCGATTCTGATTGCCGCCGTCATCTCCAAGTTCGCACTCGGCATGTCGTGGAAGGCATGGGGCGGGGCGTTTATAGAAACGGTGAAAGAATTGACGCTTCCGATCGTCACCATCGTTTCCGTTGTCGGCTTTGCTTATGTGACGAACGCTTCCGGCATGAGCACGACACTCGGTCTTGCGCTTGCCATGACGGGCGCGATGTTTACCTTTTTTTCACCGGTGCTCGGCTGGCTCGGCGTGTTTATTACCGGCTCTGATACGTCGGCCAATCTGTTATTCGGCGGATTGCAAAAGGTGACGGCGCTCTCTGTTGGGATGGAACCGGTTCTCTCCGTCGCCGCCAATTCATCAGGCGGTGTCACCGGAAAAATGATTTCTCCGCAATCCATTGCGGTTGCCTGTGCCGCTGTCGGTCTGGCGGGCAAGGAAGCTGACCTTTTTCGCTTTACGATTAAGCACAGTCTGTTTTTGCTTCTGCTCGTCTGTCTCATGACATTTTTACAGCATCATCTGTTTTCATGGATGATCCCGTAACACGGAGAACCTCCCCGGGCATGGCTCGGGGAGGTTTCAGCTGTACCGCTTTCGCGCAGATGACGGCGGAATATTTAATTGGTCACGGTATTTGGCGACGGTGCGTCTGGAGATTCGGATGTCATGCTGTTCATGCAGCAGATCGGCAAGCTTTTGGTCTGAAAAAGGTTTCTTTTTATCTTCTTTACGGACCAATGCTTCCAGATGCGCTTTTACGGCATAATTGGAGGCGCCGCCGTCTCCCGATGATTCAGCTTTCGCCGAGAAAAATGTTTTCATTTCATACAGTCCGTACGGCGTCTGGACGAACTTCCCTTTGATGGCCCGGCTGATCGTTGATTCGTGGAGCTCCAGCGTTTCCGCCACCTCTCTTAAGGTCAGCGGCTGCATTCCGCTTTTTCCTGTGAGAAAAAAGGATGCCTGCCGTTCAGTCAGGACGCCGATGATTCTCGTGATGGTTTGTTTTCTTTGCGACAACGCCCGGTTCAGCCAGCGCCATTCCTGATATTTCGCCGACAGATAATTTTTCGTATCACGGCATCCGGCGGCTGACAATAGCGGCTGGTAATGGGCATGAAGCTGGATGTCAGGGAACGAACGGCTGTTGAGCCGCGCTTGAATGGTGCCGTTTTTCACCGTGATGAAAATATCCGGTTCCACGTAAAAACCCGGCTCCTCATGCGCATAACGGAGCCCCGGCCTCGGATCAAGCGCGCTGATCATGTCAAAGATGTCCTGAATATCTTTCAGCGGAATGCCCGTCTTCATTGTAAGCGCTTTCCAGTTCTTTCTTGCAAATAGCTCAAAATAAGCGCCGGCAATCCATTCCGCCTGTTCATTCCGTTCGGGCAGACGGCGGAGCTGAAGAAGGATGCATTCCTGCAAAGACCGAGCACCGATTCCCGCGGGCTCAAGCGATTGAAGCTTTGAAAGAACCGCTTCCGTCTCCTCTAATGATGCGGATACATGGTCGGCGGCAGCTTGTATGTCCTCATTTAAATATCCGTTTGAATCCAAAGAATATATCAGATAATTAAAAATTTTCTTCTCATCATCGGACAGCTTCATGTCCAAGGCCTGCTGTTTGAGCGAATCCTGCAGCGTTTTGCGCGTAAGTCTGATCTGCTGGCTTCCGTCCCGTTCTTTCATCCTGTTTTTACTTGTTTTATGGTAAGATAGTGGCGGCGTGTCTGTTTCCTTTCGTTCAATCAGAGGGTTTTCCAGTGAGAGCTCATCAATATATCCGGCCAGTTCCGCGGAATTGTATCCGAGTAATGTGATGGCCTGTTTAAGCTCTTGCGTTAATTGAGGCTTTAACATTTGTGTTTGCTGAAGTTTGATATCCATCATGCTCACTCCCCTTTTTTCATTGTACATGATTGGTTTCATACCGTATATACTTATTAAAAGGAGTTGCTTTATAGATGTCAGAACTTTTTTCTGTTCCGTATTTTATTGAAAACTTTACACAGCATATTGAAATGAATCCGAATGAAGACCGAATTCATGCGATGAACAGCTATTACCGTTCCGTCGTCTCAACCCTTGTCCAGGATCAGCTGACAAAGAACTCGGTTGTGCTCAAAAGAATTCAGCATTTGGATGAGGCATATAACAAAGTAAAACGTGGAGAAACAAAATAAACCTTCCGCTCATTCAAAGCGGAAGGTTTTCCTTCGTGCCGGCGGTTTCCCCGATCAGACGGACGTCCGGCGCTTCGTGCATCCAAGTGTGATAATAGTTGGCGTTTTTCCCGTATGAATTATCAATGACGGTATTTGGTTTCCCAAGAAGCGAGGACAGAATGTGGCCGTGAAGCCTTGACGTTTCCACCGATTCGTACCTGCTGAAAAACAGGACCGCTTTTTTCGTTAAGAAATCGGAATAGCGTTTCCAAAACCGCGCAATCGGCAGCGGGTTTCCCGCTTTTTTATTCAAAACATTCAGTGTTTGAAAAAAAGCGATCCCCCGGCGGTCACTTGCTGACAGCACATGCTGCCAGTCGCAGCTTTCAACGGAAGAATCGGTTTGCAGATTCGGATTGATTTCCCCGTCCGTGCGGATAAAATGAAGCCTGCCGCGTGACGGAGCCGCTGCCGTCCGGATCGGATACAGCTGATGGGCCATATCCGGCATAAGCCCGATATGATTTGCCGAAAAAAAGCGTTTCGCGGTTTCGTATGACACATGATCTCTCGTAAACAGATGCAGATCCTTGTGCTCCGCAAAAAGCGCCGCTGTCTTTCGCAGCCGTGTTTTATCCTGATAATAGATGGATTGCGGCAGAATGACGATCCTGTTTTCCGGAAAGGCTTTGACGATTCTTTCTCTGAACGTCTGATAGTACGGATAGAGATCCCCGAAATTCCCGCCTCCCTGGCAGACGATGATCGTTTCTTTGCCCGCCCGGCGCCCGAATGGAAAATTATCAGGGTTCCAGCGCTGTTTCACGCGGATGCCGTGCGCTTTAAAAAACGCCTCCGTCCCTTTCATAATTAATAAATCCCCTACATTTCCGTAGAGAGGATAGTCGGCATAAATGATGTCAGACTGGGGCGGTATGACGCTGAGCAGCCCTGCCAGCGTCTCTTTTAATCGGCTCATGACATGGCGGCTGTCCATGTTTTCTCCCCTTTCGTTTCAAACAGATGCGCAAGTGCGTCAATGACACGCTGCTGCTCGTCAATAGACAAGTCAGATCCGGACGGCAGACAAATCCCCCGGCTGAAAAGATTCTCAGAGACCCGCTCATCTTCACTATGAGGATAAAAGACGGAAGACGAGAAAAGCGGCTGTGTATGCAGCGGTTTCCACAACGGACGGGCCTCAATATGCTGTTTTGCAAGATAGGCGACGGCTTCTTCCGGCGTCACGCCGTTATCAAGCGTCAGAGCCGTCAGCCAGCGGTTTGAAACCGTTCCTTCAAGCTCCGGCATCATGCGGATTCCCGGATACGTTTCCAGCGCTTCCCGATACCTGTGAAAAATGTCTCTCCTCGCCCGGACACGATCTTCGAGCACTTCCAGCTGTGATATACCCACCCCTGCGAGAATGTTGCTGAGTCTGTAGTTATAACCGAGCTCGCTGTGCTGGTAATGAACGGCGGCATCTCTCGCCTGTGACGCAAGAAACCTCGCTTTTTCAATCGCGGCTTCATCGTCAGACACGAGCATGCCGCCTCCCGATGTTGTAATGATTTTGTTTCCGTTAAAGGAATAAATGCCGAAACGGCCGAATGTGCCGCTCTGTCTGCCTTTATATGTTGATCCTAAAGACTCGGCAGCATCTTCAATCAGACAGACATCGTATGCGTCGCAAAGGCTCATGAGTTCATCCATTTTTGCGCTTTGGCCGTAAAGATTGACGGCGATCACCGCTTTCGGGAGCCTGCCGCGCCGTTTTGCATCCCGGAGCGCCCGCTCAAGCGCGTCGGGCGACATGTTCCACGTCTCCCATTCCGAATCAATAAAAACGGGCTCTGCCTGCTCGTACACAATCGGATTCGCCGTGGCGACAAATGTAAAGGAGGGGCAAAATACAGCGTCTCCTTTTTTCACACCCGCAAGCCGCAGGGCTAGATGGATGGCCGCCGTTCCCGAGCTTACAGCCGCCGCGCTTTTCACTCCCGCATATTCCGCCAGCCGCGCTTCAAACGAATTGACGAGCGGACCGAGCGGCGCAATCCAATTGGAACGGAAGGCTTCCGCGATGTATTCCTGTTCTTTTCCGCTCATATGCGGCGGAGATAAATAAATCCGTTTGTTTGTATGCATGAAATCATCCTTTTTCATTATGAATAGAGGAGATGACGCGGGCCGGAACGCCGACCGCCGTCACATGATCGGGAATCCGGCTGATGACGGCAGCCCCCGCGCCGATCACGGACCAAGGGCCGATGTCCATCTGCGGTATGACGGACGCCCCGATTCCGACGTGCGCTCCTTCCCCGACTTTCACTCCGCCGGCAAGCGCCGCGCGCGGTGAAAGATGGACGTAATCTCCGATTGTATTGTCATGATCGGCAACCGCACCCGTATTGATGATGCAATGGGCGCCGATGTCAGCGCCCGCCTGAATGACGGCACCCGCCATCACAACCGTTCCGTTTCCGACGGAAGCCGTTTCACTGACGATTGCCTCCGGGTGAATGAGTGCGGCATAATTGTCATGTTCAATCCCAAGCGTTTCAGCAAGCTGCTTTCTGACACTGTTATGTCCGATGCATATCGTGAACACGGCTTCAGGGACGAGTTGCAGAAGCCTGTGCACGTCTTTCGCCCGGCCTGTATATATACCGTTAAGAACCGCAAAACCGCTGAATCCGTCGTCCAATACGCCCGTAAGCTCCATATCAGAACGGGCCTGCACGATTTCCTTCACCACTTTTCCGTGTCCGCCGTTTCCGATCAGCACGACCTTTTTCACGATGACATATCTCCGCTGCCTGTGAAGCGCTTTGCCGTCACTTGGCCGTCTTGGTGTATGCCTTCAGACACGAGAACTTTTTTCACCGTTAAAAGCAGAATCTTTAAGTCGAGAAGGAATGAGCGGTTGTCGACATACCACACGTCAAGCTTGAATTTCTCTTCCCAGGAAATCGCGTTTCTCCCGTTAATCTGCGCCCAGCCCGTAATTCCCGGTTTCACCTCGTGCCGCCGCGCCTGCTCCGCCGTGTAAAGCGGCAGATAATTCATCAGCAACGGGCGGGGTCCGACCAGACTGATATCGCCTTTAATCACATTAAAAAGCTGGGGAAGCTCATCGATGCTCAGTTTTCTGATGAGCTTTCCCATTTTGGTCAGACGGAGATGATCCGGAAGCAGCACACCGTTTTCATCACGCGCATCCGTCATCGTCCTGAGTTTATACAACGTAAACGGACGCCCGTTATGCCCCGGTCTCGTCTGTTTGAATAATACAGGAGACCCGATGGCGCATCTGACAGCTGCCATGGCGAAGAGAAGAATGACACTTGCGCCGCACAATAACAACATCGCGGCCGCTATATCAAATACACGTTTCACCTTCAAATGTGAACAGCTCCTTTCACTTTTCGGCATTTCTGTAAAGCAAGCCGCCTTTCTTCTTTCGTACAAATGAAGAAAAAAGCGAATGCGGCATAGCTCATGCATACGGCAAGCCCCGCAGCGATCAGACCGGCCCAGCTGTCAAGCGGTGAAAACAGCCGGATACCCCGGCAGACAGCCCAGGCAAATACGGCCGCCGCCAACGGGCCGAACATTCCTTTGTAAAACGCGGTTTTCTGAAAGCCGGTAATATGCGAAACATACAGCGGCGTGAAGACGGCATTTTTCAAAATGAGGGAGACAGCCCCGGCAATGGTGATGCCGTACAGGCCGAGATGAGCCGGTCCGCTGAGAACCACGGCCAATATGACATTCAGTCCGCCTAAACATAAAGTAACGACGGCGGGCGTTTTTTGTTTATTAAAAGCCGTCCATACGTAAAAAAGCGGCATGACAGAGAGACTGACCGCCAAGTACCCGGCGTGAATGTATAAAAGCGGCGCCGTCTGCACAAATGACGGGCCCAGCCAAATCGCCAGAAACGGTTCGGCAAGCCCTCCCAATAATGCCGCGGGAAGCGCGAGCAGAAGCCCGTTCAGCCGTACGGCCTTATTGGCGTAAGACAGGAGGCCTTCCATATCGCCTTTTGAATAGCAGGAAGTCAAAACCGGCGCAAACAGCGAAGCAAGCGTCCCGGCGAGACTTCTGAGCAGAAGCGGGAATTGGATAATCGCTGCATAGACACCCGCTTCAGACGGTCCCAGCACGAGGTTGGCCGTCATGAGGTCAATCTGCAGAAACAGCAGCACGCCGATCTGGTTGACAGAGCTCCAGGCACCGGCCGAAAACAGCACTTTGCTCGTCTGTAATGACAAGGTTTTACGGCTGAAAGAAAACCACGGAATCAATTTCTTAAAAAAGAAAAACGTCAGCACGGCCGCACAGACGGCTCCCGCTAAAGCTGAAAGCTGGATCTGCCAGATCTTCGGCGGCAGGCACGTAAACAGAGCGAGCACACACAGCACCCTCACCAGCATTTGCACGGCCTGAATGGAACTTGTGATATAAAGCTTGTTGGCAAAAAACGGTCCCGTCGCGAATCCCGCCGTCAAAAACGTCAGCATAAACAGCACACTGCCGATGACGATAGAGAGCCTCACATCCGTAACCAGCCCGGCCGGCACATTCATGATCTTGTCAATAAAAAAAGCCGTCCCGGCGAGCGGCACAGCGAGCAAGAGCGATATCACGGCAGACGCGGCTAAATAATTGCTTACATACGCATTGGCCTCCTCCCTGTTCCCCCTGTGGGCGGCGACGGTGAAAAACCTCACAACGACAGAGCTCAGCGCAACGGTAATAATCGAGAAATAGTTAATGATATTCTGTGTCAGATGGACAAATCCAAAAGCCTCCACACCTAATGTTTTCACAATAAAGGGCGTCATCCACACTGATAAAAACACCGATAGTAAAAACGCCGTCACATTGGCGCCGAAATTAATGGCAAATTTCATGCTCCTTCCGCACTGCCTTTCTCTTTCGTTTTCCGTTCGAAAAACGCATGCAGAAGAAGCGGAAGGCGCATTTTGCACAGACCGAGCACCACACGCTCCCCCGCCAGCAGCTGTTTATGCCGGCACGGCGTGCTGCGCACCGCCGTTTTTACCATGTCATACGTCAAAATTCTGCCGATGTGCGCCGTAATCTGATGTGACGGCTGCGGGGCGGCGCATGCGTTGGCGATCAGCATCGGGATCTGATGCTTGCACAAATACGTATCGATATCGCCCCGGCAGGCGTCCGTCAGCCCGTTCGCCTCATAAAAAGCCATTTTCGCCTCATATTGCTTCTGAAGTTCGTCATCTAAGTGAGGCTTAAACGGTGTTTCTGTAAGGCTTTGCGGGTTTTCCCGGTATACGTACAGCCCTTCATCTAGCACTTTGACACGCGAGGCTTGCTTGAACGCTGCCAAGTTAAACGGAGAATCTTCGGCAAACCGGATATCTTCATGGAACAACAGCCCTTGCAGCGCTTCTCTCCGGTATATATAGCGCCACACATACCAAATAAACCGATGTTCGTGCGCGCGGGTCAGCAATGCAGTCATCTCAGCCGCCGTGAAGACGCGGCCCGGCGGAAGGGACGGCGGCATATACGTTCTTTCTTTAGACGGCGTTTCTTTGTAATAACCGCAGCCGGCGATATCAAGCCGGTTCTTCTCCGCTTCTTCATAAAGCCGCTCGAACATCGTTTCCGCCGCATAGTCATCGCCGTCCGCAAAACCGATATAACGGCCGCGGGCGGCTTTTATTCCGGCATTGCGGGCCGAGCTGAGGCCGCCGTTTTCTTTATGAATCACCCGGATTCTCGTATCTTCTGCGGCGAATTGTTCGGCAATCCGACCGGACTGATCCGGTGAGCCGTCATTGACGAAAATGATTTCGATGTCTCTCAGCGTCTGTTTTGTTAAAGAGACAGCGCATTCTTTAATAAAAGGCTCTGTCTTATACATCGGGACGATCACGCTCACAAGCGGCGCGTTCATTGGACATCACCGCTGATTTTCGAGCGCAGCCCGGCAAAATAAACACTGCGCAAAGAACCGTCTGCCTCATGCTTGCCGCTCAGCAGCCCGTTTACAGCGGCCGTCACGGTTTCAGGCTCCGGACGTTCAAGCAGTGTCATGTTCGGTATATGTTTCAGCCATTGAAAGCCTTCCATCACTTTATGATCAAACGAACGAATGACGACACAAGGCGTTTTCGTCAGCGCGCAAAAAATCATCCCGTGAAGCCTGTCAGTGACAACCGCCTCCGCGCCTTTCAGCGTATTCCACAGCGCCTCCAGCTCCTCTTCGCGTGTATGGCGGCTGACCCTTCGGCCGACCGTCGTGGTAAAGCTATGCAGCTCTCCGTACTCTTTTTTCAAAGCCTCTTTTACCATCGTTCTTTCCTCAGCTGACAGCGCACTCTCCTTATCCTCTCGTAAACAAAGGTAGATCCCTTCCCGCGGGATGCGCCGCTCGCTTTTATCCAAATATAAGACCATGTCAGGCTGTTTGAGCACAGTTTTTCCGGGAAAATGCCGCTTCATCCATTGATACGTCGTCTCATCTCTCGCCATCAGCAGAAGGTCGGGATGCGCATTGTACACTTTTTGGGCGCGTTTCAGTTCCTTCCGCCCCTTTTTTGAATCAGAAAAGTGAGCCGTCGCCGGAAGCTGAACGATCCGATACTGCCGGAATGTTTTTATAATAAAACGGCGCGTCCATTCCTCATACCGGTACAAATCCCCCATGTTTCCGCCGCCGATGATGAATACCATATCATCGGGATGGCGCTTTTTGATCAGCGCTTTTGCGGACCTGTAAATATCCTTCATATCGACCTCAATCAGATCAAAATCGGGATATTCCCGTTCAAGAAACGTTTTGCTTGCATAAGCGATGGCATGATCACCGAGATTATCGTGGGACGGAAGCAGCGTCAGAATGATCTTTTTTCTTGCCGCTGTATGCTCCGCCCTGTCCGCTGCCGTTCCGAAATGAAATTGGGACGGGTATTTGACCTTTAGCAAAAGCCATTCCGCGAGATTGATTTTTAAAGATTGTATCGACATGTCTTCACCCTCTGATTTTCATTTTGTACTCGATTGCCCGCTGATACGCGGCTGATGCCAGTGATACGAACGGAATCAGCTTCAGCCTCGCCAAAAGCAGAAGGCATGAGCGTTTAACGTCAAACGGCGCCGTTCCGGTTTTGGAAAGACTCAGCCGGAACACGGGATCAGCGCATATCCGGCTGATATTCCGCCATTTTTCGGAGAACCGGCCGCCGTTATTCCGCTTCCATTCATTCAGCAGGCAGACCGTTCCGTGCTGGACGATAAAATAATCAAGCTCCTGCCGGTATTCCTGTAAGCAGCCGTTTTCACGCAAAAAAGCCTCGTTCAGCCGGTAGAGAACGAGACCGGAGTCAAACAGCTTTTTCTGATAGCTTTGCACAATGGAAGTCAAGTGAATCCGATAATGATAGAGCGGCTGATCCACGTACGAGACCGCCTCGGCGAAAACATGCGCCCGGAGGCTGAAGTACTGATCCTCCACGTGCTCAAGCTCATCCCGAAGCGGAAAGCGCAGCCGATGCTGTTCGATCATAGCCCTTTTGTACAGCTTGTTCCATGAAAATCCGCTGACTCTTCCTTCAAATAAATCTTTCAGGTACAGCTGTTTCGGGCGGCCCTCGTATGCTGAAGCGATCGTTGAAACGGCGGTTTTCCCCGTATCCGCAAATTCGGCCGCATATTCGCAAATCACGAGATCAGCCTGATGAGCCTTCGCTTTTTCATACATGCGCAGGCAATAATCGGGATCAACCCAGTCGTCCGCATCAATAAAAGCGATAAATTCGCCGCGCGCCGCCTCAATCCCCTTGTTGCGGACCGCGCCGAGTCCCCGGTTTTGCTGATGAATGACCCGGATTCTCTCATCCCGCTTCTGATAGGTTTCAAGAATGTCCGGGCTTTGATCCGTTGACCCGTCATTGACGGCGATGATTTCGATATTGGCGAGCGACTGATTGAGCAATGAATCTAAGCATCTTTCTAAATAAGTTTCCGTATTATACACAGCAATTAATAAACTGACCGCGGGTGTTTCCATATAAACCTCCAGTATCCATTACCGGGAAAAAATCGTTCTGTACGGAAGCACAGACGAATCGACCGGCATAAGCAAATAGCTGTAAAGAAAATAACAGACAATAATGGCGATATAGATCAGCGCATTCGATTTTTCATCAAAAATCCTCACAAAATAAGGGATCAGGATCATTTGGTAAAGGCCGAAATATATATTAAACCGGGCAAAAATAACATCCTTTGTCGCCAGCAGACCGAAAAGCAGGCCCAGCAGACAGAAATTCACGATAACATCAATGTCAGGCCAGAGCTTACGCAGCCGCTCCCGGTAGCAAAAAGCCAAAAACAGCGGCAGAAGCAGCACCGCGATTTTTACGACGTTCATCCCGTTCGTGTTGGTCATCAGCCATTTCTCATAATGGCCGTACGAACTGTTTTCCAGCACGACGACAAACAGCGAAATGAACTTCTGATACAGAAACGTCATGAGAAGAAACAAGGCCGACAGCCCGAAAATCGCGGGCGACCAGGCTCTTCTTCTGACAATGAAATAAACCGGAATCATGATTAAGGCCGAGGAATGAAAGAGCGAACACAACAGCACGATGGACATATAACGCTTCCAGCTTCCATTTATCACATAGCGGACTGCCCAAAACAAAACGGCCGCCACCATATACTGCCTGATTCCGTTAAAGGAAGCGTAATAATGATACGTGCCCAAAAACAAAAACACACTCAGTTCAAACGGACGTCCG
Organism: Bacillus siamensis KCTC 13613; assembly: GCF_000262045.1. GTDB lineage: Bacteria > Bacillota > Bacilli > Bacillales > Bacillaceae > Bacillus > Bacillus siamensis. The sequence goes on along the minus strand of NZ_AJVF01000039.1, from coordinate 611,124 downwards.
AACTCAACGAGCCCCTTTAAAATAAAGCTGCACGTCACGACCGCCACGGTGAAATACATAATTTGCGGATCTTTCGTGATAAAATTCATGAGCCAGATAAGAGCGGTAAATCCCGGATCAACGGCTGCTTTTTTCGCTCCGAACCCGAAGATCTCCCATATGCTCCCGTAATTTCCCGCCAGTTTATACATCAGCGCGTACGTCTGAAAATCCGTCCCGACTCTGTAACGCAAACCGGAAACCAATACAAGCGATGCCAGCGGAACGAGCATGACGAGCTGATTCGGCCGGTATCCGGTTGAAAGCGATTGATCACGCCCGCCGCACATTTTCGCGAACCATGACCAAATATAAACAATTCCCATATTGACTACATATACAATCATTCGTTACTGTTCCTTTTCACAGTTCATATTGTAAAGCTTCATAACAGCTCCCGCATTCTCTCCCGCGTCATATCCCAGCCGTCCGAGGGTTTCTTTAATGCGCGCCCTGCCAGGCTTTGGCGCCTCAGCTGCCCGCAAAATCGCGGATGCCCATCGTTCAGGCGGTTCTTTGAGGCTGAGCCTTTTGACCAGCCCGAGCCCGGCATCGGCTTCTTCCGTTATGCCGTCTGATATGACGCACGGCACCCCGGAGGCCTGCGCTTCAACAAGCGTGACGGGCAGCCCCTCATAAAGAGACGGCATGACAAATACATCCAGCGTTTTCAGCAGATCATGAACGCGATCCTCTACACCGATAAAACGCACAGCATCATCAAGCCCCAGCTTCTCCGCCAGTTTTTCCATATCGGTGCGAAGCGGACCGTCTCCGGCGAGAATCAGCTGTAAACCAATGCCCCGCTCTTTCATATCAGCGGCCAGCCGGAGCAGAAATTCGTGGTTTTTTTCTTCTGTAAAGCGACCGATATGACCAATCACCAATCGGCCGGCGGCAATGCCCCGCTTCCTTTTTTCAGATTCTATGTCCGCGCGTCCGCCGGCAAATAAGTCAAGATCAATGCCGTTCGGCAAAAGCCGCACGTCTTTTTGTTCTCCGAATAAGAAACGGCCCGCTTCTTCTCCGCAGGCGCACAGTGCGGTGGCATTGGCCGTAATCAGCCGCCGGAACACAAACATCTGCATCTTGCCGAGCCCGGACGACCGCCCCCGCCACGATGTGCTGTGCGAATGACAGATCCGCACGGAGACGCCTGCTAAACGAGCGGCCAATGCGATAAATCCCGACTGAAAATCGGTATGAGCATGCACGGCGGCAAACGGTCCTTTTTCCTGAATCACCCGTTTGACCTGTTTCACAAAAGTAATCGGGTTTGTGCTGCCGATGCTCGGCACATAAAAAAGCCGTCCGCCGAGAGCAAGAATTTCCTCATCATAAGCGCACGGATCGTTCCTATGGGTTAAAAAGTCAAATTGCACCTTCGTTCTGTCCATCTTCCGGTACAAATTCATCATCATCGTTTCTGCGCCGCCTCTGTTCATCCCGCTGAAAATGTGCAGCACCCGCGCCGGTTTGTCAGTCATGTTCGGCAAGCCCTTCTTTTTGGCGGACGTCCCTGTTTTTATGATAACGGTTCATGACCGCGGGCGGCGTGATGGCGCGGATGAGCGGTTTTGCGATATACACGTAATGGGAAAGCGGCAGTTTCAGCCGTCTGCACGCCTGAAAAACGAGCACCGCGTTATCAATGGAATACGTAAACGATCTCCGTTTAAACGCATCGCTGTCCTCTCTGACTTTATACAGCGTTTCCTGAAGGTTGTACCCTCGGAAACCCGCTTCAAAAAAGCGCAGCCACAAATCGATATCCTCCATCCGCCGCGTCCGCCTGACTGACCGGTAGCCGCCGAGTGCTTTGTACGCTTCGGCCCGCATCATGATGGTCCCGTGGCAGAACGGTGTGCCTTTTGCCATAATTCCCGGTTTCGGCACGGGCGGCAAAAGCCGGGCGCCCCTGACGCCGAATTCGTCAAATACGAGCATACCCGTGCCGACGACTTGATAGTGGGCGTGCTTGTTTAAGAAAGCGGCCTGTTTTTCCAGTCTTCTCGGGGCGGATATGTCATCACCGTCCTGTCTGGCGATATAATCCCCCGTTGCGTATGTCAGACAGCGGTTCAGCGAAGCGGCAAGCCGTTGATTTGTCTTATTTTGAATCAGCGTGATCCGGTCGCTGTAATGGTCCGCATAGCGGCGCGCAATCTGATACGTTCCGTCAGTTGACGCGTCATCACACATAATCAGTTCCCAATTCTTATAAGATTGGCTCAGGATGGATTCAATACTCTCCGCTAAAGTCTGTTCGCAATTATAAATCCCCATGATAACGGAAATTTTCGGTTGTGCTCCTGCATTCATACGCTTTTCTCCTTTTTATCCATATAGCCGGCGTAAATATGCGCCATTTCCTTTACCGTGCGTGTTTCTGAAAAACATTCCGCCGTACTGCGCCCTTTTTGCCCCATTGCTTTTCGCAGGCCGGGGGAGCGGTACAGCTTTTCAATCCGATCGGCAAACGCCGCGCTGTCTCCGGCCGGCACGAGAAAACCATTCACACCGTCTTCAATAATCTCGCGGTGCCCCCTGTTGTCCGCGGCAACGACGGGCTTTTCGGCAGCCATCCCCTCAAGCAGATTCATACCGAGCCCTTCGCGGAGACTTGAGGCGACAGACAGATCGGCAAGCTGAATCAGCTCATGAATGTCGCGGCAAAAACCGTAAAATCGCACAATGTCGGATACCCCAAGTGATTCAGCCTTTTTTCTGTACGGCTCTTCCATCGCGCCTTCTCCGGCAAATACGAGTTTCAGCTCCGGGATGCTGCGCTTCAGCAAGGCCGCAGACTCAATGAGGATACCCTGATTTTTGTTGCCGTTTAATTCGGCGGGATATACGAGGATAAATTCTCCGGCGCTGAAGCCGTGTTTTTCTCTCAGCCGTTCACTTTCTCTCCGGCTCACAGGGCAGAACCTGTCTGTATTAACACCGATGCCGTGTATTTTTTTTGCGTCGCAATCCGTTTTTTTCATTTGCTTGGCCCGTTCGAAATCTTCTTCATTAATGGTAATGAGACAATCCGTATAAGAAGAGAGAAATTTTTCGATCGGGTAATAAAGAAGCCAGTTCTTCAGAGGCGCTCCGTCGCAGAAGTGAAAGCCGTGCGCGGTGTACAGCACCTTTGTCCCTTTTTGGCGCGCTTGTCTCGCAGCAAGGCGGGTGAGTACGCCGCCGACCGGCGTATGACAGTGAATCATGTCATAGCCGTTGTCTTGAATGAGCTGCTTCAGCCGCCTGTAAACAGAAAGATTTTCGGGATGAAACGGGGAGCGCCGGATCGGAATGGAATACTTTTTATCAACGAACGGAAGCTTCATATGACCGCCTGCCGCGACGTGCACCTCCCAGCCCATATCCTGAAACCATTGAAAATACGGAAGATGAAAGGCTTTAAAATGATAATCGACTGTGGCGCAGAATAATACTTTTTTCGTCATCTTTCTGTCCTCCCATCACACGCCTGCGGCCGCTTCTTCATGTACTGATTCAATCGCCTCAAACAGCCGTTTTCTCAGCTCATCTTCAGGCAGACGGCTGAATTCCTCCATAAAACGGATGAGCACGCCCCAATCCCCGTCGATCGCTTTCCCGATATGGATTTTCGGGAAAATCTGTTCCGTATGTACTTCATTATGATTCAGCAGTTCTTCATACATCTTTTCTCCCGGGCGGATGCCTGAGAATTCAATGGGAATCTGTTCTGTCGTATAGCCTGATAAATGAATCAGGTTCTTTGCCAAGTCGACGATTTTGACGGGCTCTCCCATATCCAGAACGAAAATCTGCCGCCCTTTTGCAAGCGCCCCCGCCTGAATGACGAGTCTTGACGCTTCGGGAATCGTCATAAAATATCTTGTCATCGCCGGATGCGTGACGGTGACGGGTCCGCCTTTTTCAATCTGCTTTTTAAAAATCGGAATGACGCTGCCGCGGCTTCCGAGCACATTTCCGAAACGGACGGCGGCGAATTTGGTGCGGCTGACCTTTCCGAGGTTCATGATGACCATTTCCGCAAACCGCTTCGTCGCGCCCATGACATTGGCCGGATTAACCGCTTTGTCAGAAGAAATCAGCACGAATGTTTCCGTTCCGCACATATCGGCGGCTTCGGCGACATTTTTCGTGCCGATAATATTGTTTTTGACGGCTTCTTCAGGATTATGTTCCATTAACGGCACATGTTTATGAGCGGCCGCATGATAGACGACGTGCGGCTCGTATTTCTTCATCAATGTAAAGATTTTATCTCTGTCCTGAATATCGGCAATCTCCGCGTGAAAAAGCACCTCTTTGCCGAAGCGTGCGGACAGTTCGTTATGCACCGAATAAATGCTGTTCTCCCCGTGGCCGAGAAGGACGATTTCATGCGGAAGAAACGCGCTGATCTGGCGGCAGATTTCAGAACCGATAGAGCCGCCGGCGCCCGTGACCAGAATCGTTTTCCCCTTTATGCTGTCAGAAATTTTGCTCGTATCAAGGGTGACCGGCTTTCTGCCGAGGAGATCTTCGGCTTTTACATCCCTGATGTGGCCGGCAGCCTGCGTTCCGAGCAGGATCTCATCAAATTGCGGCATGATTTTAATATGGGCGCCCGTCTGCACACATTCTTTGTACAGCGTCTGGAGCTCATGGGGGCAAAGAGACGGAATGGCGATGATGATATGATGAATTCTCAGCCTCTGCACCGCCGGCATAATGCTTTCTTTTCCGCCGATGACGGGCAGACCCATAATTTTGAGCTTATGCTTCGTCTGATCATCATCAATAAAAGCCACCGGCATGATCCCGAGATCATTTTTCTGCGTAAGCTGACGGGCGAGCAGCGTCCCCCCTGCGCCCGCGCCGATGATCAGCGCCCGGGAAGAGTCATTTTGCTTCCTGCCGATCGTTTCTTTCAGCACGCGCGAAATCATCCGGCTTCCTCCGATAAACAATAGCTGAATCATCCAGCTGACGGCTAAAAGCCGGAACAAAATCGTGTGGAACACCCCGTATTGGACGGCGGCTGTCACGGCTGCGGACAGAGTGATCCCCTTCAGCAGATCAAGCAGCTCGCCTATTCCCGTATACGTCCATACCTGCTTATACTGATGAAACATAAAAGCGCATACATGGTGGCTGATCAGCATGCTCACGGCGGTCAGCAATAACGCTCCGGAGTCATAAAAGTGATAAGAATCCTCAAAAAATTGATATCCTATAACAACGGAAAGTAAAACGAGATACGTATCCAATGCAAAAATCATTGAAAGTCTTCTCCGGTAAGTCAATCTTTCCCCTCCTCATTTATCGGTTTAGCTGGTACGGTTTTCGTAAAAAAACTGGCATAACAGCTAAAACGATAACAATGCAGCATTAAGATAAATTGGGCATTTAACCCGTCCTCACACCCCGCCACCGACGACCAGCATCTAAGGCAGCAGCAGAAACCGCTGCCCACAGCAGAGCCGAGTGCCTCCGTTGATAAAGGTAAGGAGACATCACCTGCACTGCTCAATACGAGTAGTGCTCTGTTTTTTTGATTTTCTTTTTATTCAGCAGCGCGCCCAGAAGCTTCGCCTTTGACTGCTGGAGCGCGTCTTTCGCCTTTTGGACGGTATCCATTTTCGTTTTTCCGCTCAAAACGACGAGAACGCTTCCATCCGTCTGGTTTGCTAAAATCTGTCCGTCAGCCACCGCCAAAAGCGGAGGTGAGTCGAAAACAACAAGACTGTACCGGCTGTACATCTCCTGAATCAGCTCTCCCATCGCCTTTGAGGACAAAAGCTCTGCCGGATTCGGCGGCGTCGGCCCGCTCGTTAGGACATAGAGGTTGTCAATCAGCGTTTTTTGCACCGTTTCATCGAGGGAAGCGTTTCCGACTAACACATTCGTAAGGCCTTGTACATTTTCAAGCTGATAAGTCTCGTGTATCGTCGGTTTTCGTAAATCCGCATCGACGAGCAGCACCTTTTTCTCCTGCTGCGCAAATACCGCGGCAAGATTGGCGGCGCTGAATGATTTTCCTTCTCCCGGAACGGAAGAAGTGACGAGAATGGAGCGCAGATGGGTCTGGACAGAGGAAAACTCAATATTTGTCCGAATGGTGCGGTATTGTTCAGCCACCAATGATTTGTGATGTAAAACAGATATTTGAGCCAATCCCCGTCTTGACTTCTTTTTTCTGAATCCCAAACGCCTCACTCCCCGAAATGTTTTTCATCAGACCGTGTCTGCTGATTTTTGATATCATACACAACCCCTAAAACGGGCAAGTCCGTTTTTTCGCTGAGCTGCCGCTCGCTCTTAACGGTTTCATCAAGAAAGTGGAGAAAAAACGCAAGCGTCACACCGGCCATAAGAGCCGCACCGAATGCCATCATGATATTCCGGATGCGCGAAGGCTTGACCATCGGGCTTTCCGATGCTTTCGCCTCTGACAAAACGATGACGCCTTTTATATTCATCCTGTCGCGGACTTCTTTTTTAAATGTCTTCATCAGCGTGTTCGCTATTGCGGCGGCCTTTTTCGGATTCTCATCCTGCACCGCTGCGGTGATGATTTCTGAATCGGTTTCACTGCTTGTCGTGATCTTCGCTTTTAAAGCGGATGCCGTCTCAGAAAGATGCAGCGTCTGTTTCACTTTCTCAAGCACAACCGGGCTTTTCATTATCGTTTGAAACGTGGTGCTGTAATGAAGATTCAGCTGAACGTCGCTGAGATTCGAATTTTTTTCACCGCTTGTTTCATGTATGAGCACTTGTGTCGACGCCTGATAAACGGGCGAAATCACCCGGAATTGGATGTATCCCGTTATCAGCGTCACCGCTGCTGTCATGATAAAAATCAGTAAAAATCTGTACTTAATAATGTCAAATAATTCTTTAAAACTCATATTCTCATTCATGTAATATACAGCCTCATCCTTGTTGCATCAGGCTTAAACGCCCCCTTCTGTTAATGATTGGATTATAAAAGAAAAGCTCGAAATTTGAAAATTTCAAATTAAGCCATTTGGTTCTTTTTAGAGAACATTATCGTGATTTTCCTCTTATTTACTGCACTTACCTTTCAATTTTAAATTTTATAAAGAACGAAAAATTTCTTATAATGAACGAAAAAATGTCAGTATGCAGGGGAGAATTCAGCACAATGATTGGAAGAATAATACGTTTATACCGCAGAAGAAAAGGCTACTCTATTAATCAGCTAGCAGTCGAAGCGGGAGTCTCTAAATCTTATTTAAGCAAGATAGAACGGGGGGTTCACTCAAATCCGTCCATCCAATTTCTTAAAAAAGTGTCCGCCACCCTTCAAGTCGATCTGACGGAGCTTTTTGATGCCGAAACGATGCTGCATCATATGGGAGGCACGGAAGATGAGTGGCGCATTCATCTCGTGCAGGCTGTGCAGTCAGGCATGCCGAAAGAAGAACTGTTCACCTTTACGAACAAACTGACTGAAAAACGGCCGGAGCCCGCACCCTACCGCAACAGAAAACTGACTGAATCGAACATTGAGGAATGGAAAGCGCTGATGCAGGAAGCAAAAGAACTCGGCTTGTCCGTTCAGGAAGTCAGATCATTTTTAGAACGGAAACGTTACTGATCATATGCAGATGAAAGGGATTTCATTCGCTTCATGTCTTCATCTCTGTATATAATGAAAAGAAAAAAGGGGATGAAGTCATGACAAAACTTACCGTTCAAACCCGCTGCGGCGCATTAAAAGGAACGGCCGGCCGCGGTGTCCGCACATGGAAGGGCATCCCTTACGCCAAGCCGCCCGTCGGAGAGCTGAGATTTAAAGCGCCGGAGCCGCCCGCACCTTGGGACGGCGTAAAACATGCCGACTCGTTCGGACCGGTTTGTCCGCAGCCCGCTGATTTGCTGTCCATGTCGTTTTCCGGAGATGTTCCGCCTCAATCTGAAGATTGCCTTTACCTCAATGTGTTCGCCCCGGAATCAGAGGGTGTGAAACGGCCTGTCATGGTATGGATTCACGGCGGCGCATTTTTTTTAGGCGCCGGAAGCGAACCGATTTACGACGGGTCTGCTCTTGCCGCTGAAGGAGATGTCATTGTGGTGACACTTAATTACAGGCTCGGGCCGTTCGGTTTTTTACATTTGTCTTCTATTTCTGACGCGTATCCCGGCAATATCGGCCTGCTCGATCAGATCGCCGCACTGCGCTGGGTGAAGGACAATATTTCCGCTTTTGGAGGGGACCCTGATAACATCACGGTATTTGGTGAATCGGCAGGCGGCATGAGCATCGCCTCCCTTATGGCAATGCCTGACGCAAAAGGCCTGTTTCATAAAGCCATTTTAGAAAGCGGGGCCTCTCAGACGATGACTGCTGATATGGCAAAAGACATTGCCGAGACTTTTATCAGCGAGGCCGGTATTAAGACAGATGATATGAGCAAATTGCATACCCTCCCGACAGATGACATTCTCACAGCTGCCGGAAAAGTGAACAGTATAAAGGGACAGAATATTTTTCATCTTTTTTATCAGCCGGCCATAGATCCGGCCACATTGCCGAAGGAACCTGAAAAAGCGATTCACGGCGGTGCGGCAGAAGGCATACCGATACTCATCGGCACCAATCGGGATGAAGGATATTTATTTTTCACCCCTGATTCACCTGTTCATTCCGAACAGGAGCACGCCGATTATTTGCGCCATCATCTTGGAGAAGAAGGCTATTTGCAAGCGGCACCCTTATATCCTCATTCCTTAACAGGACAAATTGATATGATGACGGATCTGAAATTCTGGCGGCCGGCTGTCGCTTTCGCACAAGGACAATCGCGATTCGCACCCGTCTGGATGTACCGCTTTGACTGGCATGGCGAAACACCGCCGTTTCATAAAGCGGTTCACGCTCTGGAATTGCCGTTTGTGTTCGGAAACTTTGATTCTTTGAAAAAGACGCTGCAGAAACCGCTCGGTGAAGATGCAAAAGAGCTCTCCAGGCTGATGCAATCCGCATGGCTGGCCTTTGCGAAAAAAGGAAACCCGGACACCGATCAGCTCCATTGGCCTCAGTATGAAACAGGCTCGCGTGAGACGCTCATTTTCAACACAGCCGTCTCGACGGAAAGTGATCCCGATTCCGCCAAACGCCGTATCCTGTTTCAAGCATAAAAAAACCCCAAGGGATCAGGTTCCCTTGGGGTTTCGTTTTCATCCCAGTTCAGACCTCGATTTTCCACATTAACCCTTATATGTTATATTCCTTTATAACTGATATCTAACCATTCATAAAGGAGTTTTTATATGGAGAAATCAAGTATTATCGGCACAGCTGCCGTTATCATCGGGGCGCTGATGATCTTAGTTTCAGTTGTCTTCCTGCGCGACACTGATTTCTATGCCGTGAGGTGGATAGGCGCTGTCATCATGGCTGCAGGATTTTCATACGGGCCGGCCCACACAATTTCAAAACAAAAACAAACATGAAAAAGAAACCCGGTAACCTTACTGGGTTTCTTTCATCTATTTCATTTATCTCACTTCATAATGCAATTCCGCAAATTGTTTATAGCGCCGGACATCCGTCAGCTTCAGCCCGGTCTCCCGGTCTCCGGGTTTAAATAACGGAATTCCCCGGCCGAGCAGAACAGGGGCGATCTGAATGATAAACTCATCGACAAGTTTTTCCTCCAAAACCGGGTGCAGCAAATCACTCCCGCCGACAATCCAAATCCGCTTGCCTTCTTGGCGTTTCAACGCTTGTATAAAACCGGCAGGCTCTTCATGAATAAACCGCACATTTTCAGTACGCCCGGTCAATGTCCGCGAAAACACATAGCACTCTTTTCCCTTATAGAGAAACTCCTCGGGAAATAACGTCATAATTTCATCATATGTTTTTCTGCCCATAATGATCGTATCGACAGATTCATAGAAAGATGCATAATCGGTGTCTTCTTCACCTTCAGTCCCGATTAACCAATCCAAAGAATGATTTTCCCGCGCAAGATAGCCATCTGCGCTGACAGCACCGTAAAAAACGAGCTTTCTTTGACCGCCCATGAAAAATCCCTCCCCCTTTTTTACAAGTTCATACAAACTAATTATACCATTTTTTCTTATCTTTCTGCTTTTGAGATGCTGTTAAGATACCGTCTATCCATCTTCCTGTAATCGGCATAAAGAAATGAAGGATGAGCCCTCCTAAACAAACGGTGAATAACGTCCCGATGCCGACCGGACCTTTTAAGATCAATGCCAATATGAAAAACACGAAGTAAATGACCGTTCTTGAAAAAAAGATGCTTCTCCCTGTTAATTCGCGGATAATCAACGTTAACCGGTCAACTGGGATCGGTGCGAAATTTGTGTGCAAATAAGCCGCGGTTCCAATCCCTATCACAACCAAACCGATGGCAAAACAACCCGCTTTTTCGTACCATGGTTCAGGCACTATGAAACGATGCAGGAAAAACAGCCACATATCAATCCCGATTCCCGTTATAAACGCCGTAATCATCCCTGAAAATTCCGGTCTTTGTCTTTTTAACATTGAATTGCAGCATATTAACAGGAAAGCTATGATGATTTCCCAGCTTCCCACTGTCAGCCCAGCATGTATATACAGCCCCACGATCAGCGCATCGAAAGGCGACGTTCCAAGATCAGATTGAATCGTGACAGAAATACCAAAAGTTAATATAATGATTCCCAAAATATAAAAACCATATTTCATGTTACCGGCCTCATTTTCATATTTTATGTTGCAAATACAACAAAACCACATTATATTTAATATACGGTATTTTTATTGCAATTACAATATTTCATAAATAAGAAAGGAGCTGTATGAACATGAGCATCAAATTAAAAAAATGCAGCCTCGACGATATAACAGCACTCCGGGAGATAAGCATTGAAACATTCAATGCTACATTTACAGATCAAAATTCACTTGAAAATATGAAGGCTTATTTGGAAAATGCATTCCACACTGAAAAGCTGAAAACGGAATTATCTAATCTGTCTTCACAATTCTATTTTGTCTATTATAATGATGATCTTGCGGGATATGTAAAAATCAACATGGATGAAGCTCAATCAGAAAAAATGGGTGATGATTCTCTGGAAATTGAGAGAATTTATATAAGAAAAAACCATCAGAAACACGGACTTGGCAAATATCTGCTGAATGAAGCTGTGAAAATCGCTGCCGAACACAACAAAAAGAAAATCTGGCTTGGCGTATGGGAAAAAAACGAAAACGCAATCGCCTTTTATAAAAAAATGGGGTTTGTCCAAACGGGAGAACACTCTTTTTTTATGGGGGATGATGAACAAGTCGACTTTATCATGACCAAGACCCTGTCGTAGGATTTCCTGATTTCATACACAAAAAACCCGGCATCTGAGCCGGGTTTTTTCTATTATTTTAATTTTCCTGCGCGAATATCATCTGTCATTCCTTCGTACGGCGCTTCTGAAATCAATGATTCATTATTGACTCCCGCATTGTTGAGATACGTAATATCCGCAAACTCGGGAACGACATATTTAGGATACGTTTCATATTTCTCACGTGACTCTTTCATCACATCAATGTAATCATTTTGGTAGCATACGGTGATTTCCGGATGCTCATGCACCCATTTCGGGAAGAAAATAATCCCGTGCATCCGTTTTTCATTCGGCATAAAGTTTAATGAAACATCTGTGCCTGTCGGTTCAGTCCATGACACCTTATATACGCCTTCTGTCAGCTTTACGATATTCACTTCTTGGTCGCGCACCCAGCGTCCGCCTACCATACCGCTATGAATCCGATAGTCGATCGTATGATCATTTTTAATATAAATTTCATACTCCCAGCCGTTTTCATACGTGTAAATCATATGGCTTCCGATAAAGTTTTCCATGTCGACTCACTCTCCCATATCATTATTGAACTTCATAAATATCCAGCCGAATGTCATTCGGCAATCTGACCGCAGCCCTGATAAACAGCCGGTCCTGCAGAAACTGATATGCCTCACTGCTTGTTTCAAACATAGGCACAGTGCGAAAATAAACATGCTCGGGATCAATGATGCCGTTCACTGAATCATTGATGACTTTTTTAAAGAAGGTTCATTCAAGAACGTATCACCTCCCGAGATATTATGTTTATTTAAACATGTAACTATTTACACGTTTAATTGTAACGCTGTTAAAATGGACTGTCAAATAATGAGCTGCCTCTGATAAAGTTTACCCGAAAAAAGAGGTGTTCAACAAAAAGACAAGGGCGGCAAATACCGAACCCTTGTCTTTTTCGTTTAGTGTATGCTCATACCAGACGAGCGTCTTTATTAATAATCGCAATCTTTATCTCTGCATTCTTTCTTTATTACAGCGTCTATTGAGTGCCCCATGATCTTGTCATTTGCCTTATCATAAATACCATCGAATTTATTCGATGTATTACCGTTGTAATAGCCAAATACCTCTATCCCGCCCATTGGATCTGTTTCGTATTTATCTTTAAATGTAACGTTATGTATTCCTTCATAATTCGCTTTGATAAATTTCTCCATTCGTTCTTGAGCAATCTTTACCTCTTCTGCCTGAACATTTTTATCATTCATACTCTTCATTATAAAACCTCCGGCTGCTATAAAGATAACCATGAAGATCATAATGTATGTTTTCACCAGAATCATCCTCCCATGAGTTATGATGAAGCTCGCGGACTAGAAAAAATGGCCGGTGACATCCGGTGCATTTAGGCGTCTTAAGATTTTTCTTCAGTGTCCACAGAGGATCATATAAGCGGCAATCCAGAGTACTTCTTTATTTCAGAGTCTTTTAGTATTCACATTCTTTTTCCTGACATTCGGGTTTCTCTTCCGCATCGACTGACGAAACTCCTATTTCATCATTCGTTTTGTCATAAAGTCCAAAAAATTCTTTTTCCTTAGTACCATTCAAGTACCCCTTCACGGAAATACCACCCATAGGATTTATTTTATAATTGTTAATGTATGTAATTTGCTTTATATTTTTGTAATTAGCTTTTATATAGCTTTCCATTTTATTTTTCGCTTGGATAAAAAGTTCTTGTTCTGCTTCTTTTTTATCATGGTGGTACTTCATGTAGATACTTCCTGACGCTATAGTTATTACAAATATTAGGACAATCTTGTATTTCCTCACAAACTCATCCTTTCTTAGATTAAATTTACATCAACCTCGGGGTGTTGTACATGTCTAAAAAGCATCAATGTATCAAGTATCAGTGATCGAGAATACTTTTTTATAAGCGTTAGTTATAGTTAGATCTAGGTTAAATGAAGTGATGAAGGAGAAAGGAATTCAAATCCAGAAGGAATTGGCTGATTTAGTTGGCTCTACTGAGGCTGCGATAAGCAACAAATACAAAATATGATATCACAACACTATTCATTATTAACTGAGGATTAAATGTACCTATGGAAGATTTGTTTTATGTCGAGGAGATAGAGTAAGAGCAATAAAACAAAATTAGCTCAGCTCGATTGAGCGGGCTAATTTATCTTATACAAAGCTTATCTATACATTCTTCTTTAGGTTCGGCATCAACCGTATACGACAATATTTCTTTATTGTTTGGATCATACAGACCTTCAAACTCTTTTTCTCCGTTAGTATAACCCTTAACACTAATACCACCAATTGGATTGATATTGTAATCCTCAGAAAAATGGATATTATCCACATTTTTATAGTTCGTTGTTAAAAACTTTTCCATATGATTCTGGGCTTCTTCGAATAACGCAATCTCTTTTTCCTTTTGATCATACTGATGCTTCATAAAAAGTCCCCCAGCCGCTATAATTATTAAAATAAGGATAATTATGTACTTTTTCTTTTTCATTTGGAAATCAACCCTTTCCTATAAATAACTGTCGTTCTTAAGTAAACGAAATGAGCAAAAACTTGATAAGAATATACTTTCAGCATGTCAAAAGCAAAGCTAACCAATTCAGAATTCATCGCGATTGTTGCTGACAAGTTAAGATTGGAACTTAAAGCGAGTAAAATGCTGATCTGACGTTTTTCCTATCGTTGAGTTGTCATGATATTTGTATGCGGTTACCGTTAATATCGGGGATACCTCGACAAATGAGACGGTAGAGGCGATTGATCTCAGGAATAGGTTTGAACTGTATGAGAAACATATCACGAATTTTGTAAGATAATTAAACAAAATAAATACCCACTCATCCTGAGGTGGGTATTTTACCTTTCTTCGGCATTGACCACTGAAATCCCTATCTCCTTGTTCGTTGGATCATATATACCGGAAAATTCTTTTTCTTTATTATTATTTATGTAGCCTGAAACTTCAACTCCGCCTGTCGGATCGATATTGTAGTCTTTTGAAAAATGAACTTCCTGTACATTTTTATAGTCTTTTTTTAAGTAATTCTTCATGTGCTCTTGCGCCTCAATCACAAGTTTTTCTTCGTTTTTATGTTTATCATATTGACGCTTCACGAAAAAAACCTCCCACTGCTATAATTATAACAATTAGGATAATAATGTATTTTCTCATGCGTATCATCCTTTCGGAACTATTTTACAATATAAGAAAGGTGATGTATATATGCCAAAAGGAAAAGAAATAACCGTCTCTAATGTCACAGATAAAGAATATTATCGTTTGAGTCAAGCAGCTTACCATTATAAAATGTTAGCCCTGCATATGAAATATAAAACTCCTTATAAAATAAGTAAGACGTCATATTGGTACGTTGAGAAAGTGAAGCAGGATTCTGATACGGGTCTCGATGCCTTTGTATTCTCAAAAGGCATCAAGACAAAAAACGGCAAATGGGTAAAATCAAAAAACCCCGAAAACGTGGTCGTCGCCTTTGCCGGAACCGATATCGGAAAAGACCCGATCAATGACGGAGTAAAAGCGGACGGGGGGAATATTGTTTTTGGAAATAATCCAAAAAAAGAAGTGTATTATAAAGAGAAAAACAAGAATGGCTACTCTTTAAGCAAAAGGATTTATCGATCAGAGTTTTTGGGGCCAGCCAATAATACATATGAAGCATATGCAACAATAGCAGGCAAAGGTACACATGTAGCTCGCGGAATAGAAAAATGGTCCACAATTTCCGAAGCAATTGAAGGTATAATACAAAAAAGACGCCACACTGGCGTCTTTTTTAATAATCGCAGTCTTTATCTCTACATTCTTTCTTTCTCACAGCATCTATAGTGTGTCCCATAATCTTGTCATTTGCCTTATCATAAATACCGTCAAATTTATTTGATGTATCATCGTTGTAATAGCCAAATACCTCTATCCCGCCCATTGGATCTGTTTCATATTTATCTTTAAATGTAACGTTATGTATTCCTTCATAATTCGCTTTGATAAATTTCTCCATTCGTTCTTGAGCAATCTTTACCTCTTCTGCCTGAACATTTTTATCATTCATACTCTTCATTATAAAACCTCCGGCTGCTATAAAGATAACCATGAAGATAATTATATATTTTTTCACAGAATCATCCGTCCCATGAGTTATGATAAAGTTCGCGGACTAGAAAAATGGCCGGTGACATCCGGTGCATTTCGGCATCTTAAGATTTTTCTTCCGCATCCACAGAGGAGCTCCCTATTTTGTCACCTACAGGATCATATAAGCCATCAAATTCTTTACTTTTATCGCCGTTTAGATACCCCTCAACTGTGATTCCGCCAGTTGGATCAATAAAATAATCATCATAAGAAATTTTCTCTATTCCCTTATACTCGCGGTGCAAGTATTCGGTCATTTTACTTTTGGCTTTTTCAAAAAGAGCCTTTTCTTCCTTTTTTACATCATATTGATGCTTCATAATCAATCCTCCAACAGTTATAATTAACATTAGTACAATAATAAGGTATTTTTTCAAAAAAAATCATCCCTTTCCTTACCCTATTTTACATGACAAGAAAGGTGCTGTATATCTTGAGCAAGAAAATTAGGACTTCAAGCCTGACAGATGAAACATATTACAGGATGAGTCAACGTGCTTATAATTATGACTATCTTAAAAGGAAATTAGAGAACAATGAGTATATACGTATTAATTCTTCCATTTCAAAACCTACTTACTGGTACGTCGATCAAATAAAATCAGACGATGATACAGGGCTCGATGCGGTTGTATTAGTACAAGCAGTGAAGAAAAATGGTAAACGGATAAAATCAAAAAACCCCGAAAACGTGGTCGTCGCCTTTGCCGGAACCGATATCGGAAAAGACCCGATCAATGACGGCGTAAAAGCGGACGGCGGGAATATTGTTTTTGGAAATAATCCAAAAAAAGAAGTGTATTATATTGTAAAAAAAGATGCGAAAGACACGTCTAAAACACTCGGAAAATACAATGGAACGCCCTCTCAAGACGCCATGCTCACAACCGGAAAGTATAAGCTGATAACGAAAACATCGCAAATCGATCAAGCCGATCAGCTGGTACGCAGCGTAAAGAAAAAGTATGCCGGAACGTCAACGATTATTTCAACAACCGGCCATTCACTCGGCGGCGCTGAGGCCGAATACAGCGCGGTGAATAATGATATTTATGCCGTTGCGTTTAACAGTCCTTCCGTCGTGAAACTGCACGATGAAGAAACACAGAAAGACATCAACAGCGGCATATACGATCCTTACATCCGGTCAATTATCAATCCGGACGACATGGTCGGGGCAGGTTATTGGAACGAATATGACCGCCACAACGGGACAACGATTTATACGAAAAACCCCTCACTCTCACAGTTCAGCCGAAAGCAGCGGCTTGATGGGAACTTAAACGAGCAGATCAGCAAGAATCTCGCTTATTTCTTTACTACCGTCATTCTGAGAAATCCGGATACACACGGCTTAAACGAAGCGAATTTCATATTTGACCGAAACGGAAACATCACAAATCCGAACGGAGATGAGTTAGTCTTCGATAAAAATCTCGGCGCTCTTCTGCCGGCCGGTGCGATCGGAAGCGGAGATGCGATAAAAGTAACGCCGAAAAACGCAAAGAAGCTGGCTGAAAAGGTACAGGCCATGACTGAGGATTTGCGGACGATGAAAAAAGAAGCGCAGAACGCCTATCAAGAGCACGATGAAAAAATCGCCGAGCTGAAAACCGAATTTTACGGCCAAGTCGGACACGGCTTGTTTGATCAGCTTCAAGCACAGGACGTGACCAATACAATTGAAGATATTGCGCAATCCTACGATAAAGGCCCGATTTTTTACGACACTCAGGCTGAGCAGGCGTTTATTGATTCTTTGCAGGCGGCGATCACGGACCTTGAAGAGATCGGCGGATTCTTACATAAAATAGCGGACAAATTTCAGGAAAAAGACCAGATGCTCGCAAACTGGTTAAGATGATAGAGGTGGATACATAATGCCGACATTAGACGAACTTTTAGAACACAAGGACGACCCGATGAAGAAAAGGCTGCAGCGGCAAATGCTGAAAACCGTCATGACGGAGGCAGCGGGGACAAAACTGGAAACAGTGCGCCAAACGCTGAAACCGGCATTCGAAATGGACACATTGAAAGATGAATTATATGAAGTTTATTCAGCATTATTGAACAGCTTCGAAGGCAAGGCGCAAAAAGCTCTCGCACAGCGGATCAGTGAAAGTGCGCGGCTGATTGCCGGCACCGAAAATAACAGGGACACATTCATTAACAGTTTCAAAACAAGGTAAAATAAAAAACCTCGCGGATTTATTATTTGCGGGGTTTTTTGAGACATGCGTCCAAAGATTGTGTAAACGAAATGAAATAATAACGTTTTTTAACGCTTTCTCGGGCTCCCAATAAGTCCATCGAAACAAAGAAAAACCCTTGCACGGCAAGGGTTTTCGACTTCTTTAAGCTTTATTCATTTAAAGCTATCTCATGCTTTTGACGCGCTCGGAGGGATTCGAACCCCCGACAGACGTGGTACCGGAAACCACCGCTCTATCCAACTGAGCTACGAGCGCACGTTTTTTCAATCAGATACCTTTATATTATAATAAAGACACACGCAGAAAGCAACACTTTTTCAATAATAGTGAACTTTACGGCGCTTATGCTGCAGTGATGTATGTATAGTAACAGGATTATGCAGCGTCCTCATGCAGCATAATCCCGCCCCGCATAACGGCTTGTTTTTCAAAAGGCTCACACGCCTGATGCGATCAGTCATTTCAGCTGCTCAGTACTTTTCCAGTCACTTCAGAAAAAGCACGTTTCAGCTTTTTTTCCAAATGTCTTTTAACGTCCAATAGGTGAATTCCTCAACCTTTACAGCGCCTTTCTCAGAAAACAGCTCAAGCCCCAATCTGCCCTCTTTCGGATAGATACGGCTTGTCATCGTTGCTTCTCCATGATTGGCGAATACTTCAATCGAAGATCTGTCAATAAATATCCGCAGCGCCAGCTTGCCGCTTGCATCCAGCCGCACTCTTCTCACACCGTCTTTCGCTTTCCCCATTTTGGTGCAATCAAGTGTCAATTTTTTATCCGTTAGATTGTATTTAAGCACAAGTTCTTCTTCATCAAGGCCGCGAATCTTAAAACCTGCCGATTCGGCATCGCAATCGTTGATATTAAACACGACTCGAACTTCAAGCAGGTCTTCGGACGTCTTTGCCAAGTAACTCCCTGATACCTGCCGGCCTGCACATTCCCGGTATTCCTTTGTTCGCAGCTGCTTGGTTTCTTCGGCGGGATTCATCAAAAGTTTATGATCGTCACGCAATGTCAGTTCTCGCGGCAGCGTCAATGCACCGCACCATCCGTCCGCTTTTGTCGGCATCTCAGATTCCCACATATCCATCCAGCCGATAGCGATTCTGCGTCCCTTATCATCCAGTAATGTTTGCACGGCGTAAAAGTCATGGCCGTAATCCAGCTCTGTAAAAGCGCCATGTGTAAATTTATTTGTTTCATAATTATAGTCACCGATTAAATAACCGGTTTGATGTAAATTGTTATATAAATCGCCGTCGGCTTCAATACCCTGTGGCGAAATCAGCAGGACATGTTTGCCGCCTAATTCAAAGAAATCCGGACATTCCCACATATAGCCGAGATGACCGTCACTTTGGGCGAGAACACCTGCGTATTCCCAATCACGTAAATCAGATGAGCGGTATAAAACGACCCGTCCGACGTTTTCTTTTGAGGAGTTGCCGATGACCATATACCACTCATCGCGATGCTTCCATACTTTCGGATCGCGGAAATGACGGGCGCTGTCTTCCGGCGGTGCCGCAATAACGGGGTTTTCCTGAAGCTTTTCAAACACAATCCCATCTTGGCTGACCGCGATATTTTGAGTTTGATAGAAAAGGTCTTTCTCTTGATCAATCATATTATGGCCTGTATAGATTAAAGTAAGGCGTCCGTTATCATCGGCCGCGCTTCCCGAAAAACAGCCGCTTTGATCAAATGCATCCCCCGGAGCTAAGGCAACCGGCAGGTGCTCCCATTGAATGAGATCTTTACTCTTTACATGCCCCCAATGCATCGGCCCCCAATTCTCATCATACGGATGATGCTGAAAAAAGACGTGGTATTCTCCTTTAAACTGAATAAGCCCGTTCGGATCATTGATCCAATTCGCCCGGGGCATAATGTGGTACCCCAGCCGATATCTTTGTTTCACTTTACCCTCTGCTTCCTTCAAAGCTTCCTCCGCCTGCTGAATTCTATCCATTTGCGACATCCTCTCTATCCGATTTTTTGCAGACGCTGGACACGCCTGCTGTTTTGTTTCGGGCCCAATAAAGTAAATATGGAGATGACGGTAAAACCAAAGACGACGATTCCCATGATGAGATAGGTTTGCCGGAACCCCGCACTGTCATATAATCCTCCCGCCAGCGGCGACAGAATCGACGCGCCTGCCTGAGATGCGAATTGAAAACCGACGAGATAAAGGACGGACGACAGACGCGTATCAAAATTGGCAGCCAAATATTTAAAAACGGCGATCAGCATAATCGGCAGTTCCAGTGCGTGGATGAGTTTCATTGATGAAATTCCTACAGGC
Source organism: Bacillus siamensis KCTC 13613 (assembly GCF_000262045.1). Taxonomy (GTDB): domain Bacteria; phylum Bacillota; class Bacilli; order Bacillales; family Bacillaceae; genus Bacillus; species Bacillus siamensis. Next base: position 591,022 of record NZ_AJVF01000039.1, on the reverse strand, counting down.
TCAACTGCAATTCCGGACCCGACGATGCGGAAAGCCATTAAAAACCCCGCTAAAATCAAACTGTTTTTCGCTCCGAACTTATTGACGATAAAAGGCGCAAGAAACATCATGCCGGCCTCTAAAAATACCTGGACTGAATTAAGATAGCCGAATACTTGGTTGCCTATCGACACTGAAGGAAACAAAGACGCATAGTAGATCGGGAACTGCTGATCATATACGCCGTAAATGCAGGTCACGCCGATAATGTACATCATAAAAAACCAAAAATCCTTTATTAAAAAGAGCCGCCCCGCATCTTTTAACCGGACCGAATCCGCTCTTTTTTTCTCGTGGTCTGTCATTTCGATTTTTACAGACATGATAATGGCCGTTAAAATGACGGCTGAAACAGACGCGATCCAGAAGTTGATATTGGGATTGATATTGAAAAGCTGTCCTGCAAAAAATGCAGCCGCCGCCCAGCCCAATGAGCCCCACATTCTTGATTTTCCATACTCAAAATGATATTTTCGGCTGACCTTTTCAATGTACGTTTCAATCGCGCCTATCCCCGCCAAAAAGCCGGCTCCCAAATACAGGCCTCCGACAATGGCGCCAAGAAAGACATTGTACTGTAAGAGCGGTCCATAGATGAAAATATAAAACGGACCTGTAAATAGGAGAAGAAAGCTGATCATAAATAAGATCTTTTTCTTCAGCCCCAATTTGTCAGAAATAAAACCGTAAAGAGGCTGCATGCACAAGGCAAATACGGCATTTACAGAAAAAATAATGCCTGTCGCTGACCCGTTTAAATTGATTTCCTGCCCCAGCCAAATCGCAAATAAAGAATAGCTGGAAGACCAAGTAAAAAAGAAAAAGAAAAAATAAGCACTCAGTTTCCAATACAGACTTTTTGCGTTTTTCATTTTCACCGCTCCTTTAATAGGACCTTTTACTCCACGTTCCCGAACCGCTGAGCCATGTCATTCCTTCCCGCTATAAAGTAAGCGCTTTCTTTTTTAGCGCTGTCCGGTACTTCACTTTAGTTGCATTACGCAAACAGCCGCCGTCACTTCCCTTCATCCTCTTTATAAAGCGCTTTCATAAAGAATTTTATGTCAACCGGTTTCATATGTCAATCGGTTGACATACACTTTTCTGATTATTCAATCGAGCAAAACGCACCCCTAGCAGAAATATGGAATGTCCTTGCGCATGTCAGCCCGATTCTCTAAAATAAGTGCGTGACGAGAATTGTAAGCCATTTCAGTAAAGCAGGAGGGCAAGGGAATGAAGCCTAACATTCACGATGTTGCAAAAATAGCGGGAGTTTCCTCTACAACCGTTTCGCGGGTATTAAATAACCGCGGCTATATCAGCGAAAAAACAAAAGAAAAAGTGTACAAGGCGATGGAAGAAATCAATTACTTTCCAAACGATCTCGCCCGCTCTTTATTCCGTAAAAGAACCAATTTAATAGGGCTTATCATCCCAAACTCCGGCAACCCGTTTTTCGGCGAACTCGCTTTTCATATTGAAAGCATTTGTACGTCCATGGGCTACAAACTGCTGCTTTGCAACAGTTTACATCGAAAGGATAAAGAAGAAAAATATGTGGAGATGCTGATAAGAAACCAAGTGGACGGCGTGATCGCTGTGACTTACAACCGGGGAATTCTCAATTATCATAAGCAAAATCTGCCGATTGTCGCCATTGATCATTTCTTATCGGATTCAATTCCCGTCGTCGGCTCAGACAACTATGACGGCGGAAAAAAAGCGGCGGAACTGCTGATCGAAAAAGGGTGCCGGCACATCGTCCATATCAACGGCCCGCTTGAACTCGAAACACCGGCAAACCTCAGAAGAAAAGCATACGAAGATGTCATGCGTAAACACGGAAGGCAGCCTATTACATATGAAGTACCCTTTTATCAACATGACCATGACATCATTTCATCGTTATTCGATGAACAGCCTGACACCGACGGAATTTTTGCCAGTGATGATCTGATGGCCGCAGCAGTCATGACCGAGGCCAAAAAACGGGGAAAAGATATCCCGGCTCAATTAAAAGTGATCGGTTATGACGGCACCGAAACCGTTCAATCGATCCTTCCGGAATTGACAACCATCCAGCAGCCGATCGAATTGATTTCCAAAACAGCCATCGAGATTTTAGTAAAAGAAATTGAAGGCGAATTTGATGATTTGCCGCTGGAAACGTATTTGCCGGTGCGGTTTCTGGAAGGTCAGACAACTTGATCAGCCGTACGGCACGCCAGCGTTCTATTTCCGCTGCTCAAGCCATATCATTTTCTCAAGCGCCGGCGTTCATAATACCCATTTTCACTTTGCTGTTTGAACTTTTTGTTTTCTGGGAAAAATGGTGTTAGAAGAAAAGGTTGGCATTTTGGTCAGCGTTTTGTTTGACCTTTATTGACCAAAAATGTATCATGTAAATACATACTTACCTAAAAGGTGAAGGAGGAGCATTATGAATTTAATACCTACAGTCATTGAACAAACGAACCGCGGAGAAAGAGCTTATGACATTTACTCCCGTCTTTTGAAGGACCGTATTATCATGCTTGGATCTGCGATTGATGACAACGTTGCGAACTCCATCGTGTCACAGCTTTTATTCCTTGAAGCGGAAGACCCTGAAAAAGATATTTCCATTTACATTAACAGCCCTGGCGGATCAATCACTGCCGGTATGGCAATCTACGATACAATGCAGTTCATTAAACCGAAAGTATCTACAATCTGCATCGGGATGGCCGCTTCAATGGGAGCATTTTTACTTGCAGCCGGTGAAAAAGGCAAACGTTACGCGCTTCCTAACAGTGAAGTCATGATTCACCAGCCGCTTGGCGGAGCGCAAGGACAGGCGACAGAAATTGAAATCGCGGCAAAACGCATTCTCTTGCTTCGCGATAAATTAAACAAAGTGCTTGCTGAACGTACCGGCCAGCCGCTTGAAGTGATCGAGCGCGATACAGACCGCGACAACTTCAAATCAGCTGATGAAGCTTTAGAATACGGCTTAATCGATAAAGTGCTGACACGCAATACGGAAGACCAGAAGTAAGATCCTGCCTGCAAGAGAGTCTCAAACTCTTGCAGGTTTTTTTATGCTTTATCTTCATTCAAAAAAGTAATGAATGCTTTGACGACAGATAATTCTAACGCTGAAGAATCATACATAAGCCACGTATCACGTATCACAGGCTCGTTATTTTTATAAGACAGCGCCAATGTGTATAATTCATCAGAAGGCTGAAGACAGATCTCCGGCACAACAGAATAACCGAGACCGTTTTTCACCATCTCTTTACAGGTTTCCTGCCTGTCTACCTCCATTGCAATGAAAGGCGGCTCAGAAAATTGATTATTCCACCATTTTTGAATCAGACTTTTCAAAGAAGCATCAGTTTGATAATAAATCATCGGCAATTTGGGCAGGTCCTCACTGTTGATTTCAGTTTTTGAAATAAGGTACAGCCTCTCTTCATTTAGCAGTTGTTTTTCCCCTTGCCAATCATAATTTCCCCTCATAATCCCAAGGTGCACGCCGGAATGATGAAGCAGATCCATCACCTTCGCACTCCATCCCGTATTGACGTGGAATTGAACAGACGGATACTGATCAGAAAACCGTTTTAGAATCGCCGGGAGCTTATACTGAGCAAAATTGCTTGAGACTCCTAATCTGAGAACCCCGCTGACTTCATGGCTCATATTGAGCATATCATCCTTCATTTTTCTGAATTCCTGCAGCATCTCTTTCGAATATTCAACCAGATATTCACCTTCTGAAGTGAATTCCATCCCTTTTTTTCTTTTATAAAAGAGGCGCACTCCGAATTGCGATTCCAAGTTTTTGAGCCGATAACTTAATGCCGGCTGTGTCATATATAACCGCTCCGCCGCCTTCGTCATATTTTTTTCCTCGAATAATGTAATGAGTACAGCCCAATCCTTTTCATCCATATAAAATCCCCCAAAATATTTTTCTGCTATAAAATTTTCTCCTGTTATAAAAGTTTTTTATTCAACTTTATAAAAATTATATGTTTTACTTATAATCCTTATTTATCATACGATATTTTCCAAAGGGACCGGTACCTTTTTATCCACACAAAATGATGTAAGGATGAGACAGCATGGAAAAAGTTCCTGTAACCGTCATGAGAGGCGGCACCAGCAAAGGCGTTTTTATTCTTCAAAAAGACATGCCAGACGATACAAACCTATGGAGCGATTTTCTTTTAGACATTATGGGGAGCCCTGACGAGAGACAAATTGACGGTCTCGGCGGCGGACATTCTCTCACAAGCAAGGCAGCCATTATTAAGAAATCCGCCAGAAAAGACGCAGATGTTGAGTATACATTTGCGCAAGTCAGTCTGACTGACAAATTTACCGACTTCAAAGGCAATTGCGGAAATATCTCTTCTGCCGTAGGCCCTTATGCTATTGAGAAAGGGCTCGTTCAGGCTGAAGAGCCGGTGACAACAGTCAGAATTTTAAACACAAACACGCAAAAAGTGATCGCAGCAGAAGTTGAAGTCAAAAACGGAACATTTCATTATCAGGGAGACTGCTCGATTCCGGGGGTTCCAGGTACAGCTTCTCCTATTTATCTTTCATTTCACCAGGCTGAAGGGGCGGTGACCGGAAAACTGTTTCCGACCGGTCAGCCTATTGATGTTCTCGATACACCGTATGGGAATATCTCCGTATCGATTATTGATTACGCCAATCCGCTTGTCTTTGTAAAAGCAGAGGACGCGGGGCTTACCGGCATAGAACTTCCGGACGAATATACTCCGGATATATTGGAAAAGCTCGAAATAATCCGATCAATTGCAGCCGAGAAATGCAGATTCGCTTCAAGACATGAGGCTTCGGCAAAATCACCGGCCGTACCAAAACTGACTTTAATCTCATCCCCAGCGGATTATATTGATACAAAAGGGATAAAGAGACACGCTCATGAAATGGACCTTGTCATTCGTATGATGTCCATGCAAAAACCGCATCAAGCTTTAGCCATTACAGGGGCGGTATGCACGACCGCCGGCATGTTATTGCAGGATACGATATTATCTGAATTTTCATTCTCCGGAAAAACGATCCGATTAGGGCATCCAAGCGGCATTTTAAAAACCGAACAAGATGCCGATCCGGACGGAACAACGATTAAAGTAGTACGCACAGCAAGAAAAATCTCTGAAGGCTATGTGTTTACTAAGCAAAGTTACAACATGAATACGCTGAATCACATTGGTTAATACAAGCCCCCAGACAAGTCAAAGATAAACGGAGGAATACGAGATGATCAATGTAAACGCGTCTAATCGACTGAACAGACTGCCTTTTTCAAGGGCTCATCAAGCGGTGCTCGTTATCCTTTCATTCGCTTACTTTTTTGATTTTATTGATTTAAATACGTTTTCATATGCGGCGCCTTCACTTTTAAAGGAATGGAACATATCCACTCATACCATCGCTTTTATTACGTCTGTCTCCTATTTCGGAATGTTTATCGGCGCCTCTGCCGGAGGATGGTTTTCAGACCGTTTCGGAAGGAAAAAAGGTTTAATTCTGGTTGTCACCTTTTTCTCTTCCTTCTCCCTCCTCTCTTCTCTGGCTTGGAACCCAGAAATACTCGGTGTTTTTAGATTTCTTACGAGTTTAGGTATCGGCGCCACAACGATTGTGGCAAGTACGTATATCAGCGAATTTTTCCCATCCGCAACTAAGGGAAAATACCAGGCAATCTGTATTACGATAGGCATATGCGGAATTCCTGCAGCCGGCTGGGTGGCTAAATTGGTCGTGCCGTCCGCCTCTTACGGCTGGCGGTTTATCTTTCTATTCGGCGCGGTCGGTATTTTTTTTCCGCTGATCGCCAGAAAACTGGAAGAATCACCGAAATGGCTGGATACGAAAGGAAAAAGCGAACAGGCACACCGCATTCTGCTTGAGCTTGAAGCAAAAATAGAAAAAGAAAAGGGTGAACTGCCTGAACCGGCTCCGGCTCTAAAAAGCAGAAAAACCGCTGTAAAATCCGTTCCATATCGGACGTTATTTCAAAAGCCTTTAGCAGGAAGAACTTTGGTTTTAATGACGATGTGGGCAGCTTCCACGATTGCCATTCAAGGCTTTGGCACGTGGGTTCCCACCCTTTTGGTGAAAGAAGGCGTATCAATGGATGAGTCTATCGTATACGTTACTCTGGGAACGATCGGTGCCCCGCTTGGCGCTCTCATTGCGTCGCAAATCTCTGACCGTGTGGATCGAAAGTGGGCCATTTCTGTTTTATCGTTCATTATTATGGGACTTGGATTCATTTACGGCATCAATCCTTTGCCGATGGTCATTGTCATATGCGGATTTCTCATGCATATGTTTGAGCGTACGTTCAGTTCAATCGCATATGCTTATACGCCGGAATTATATCCGGTTGAAGCCAGGGCGTCTGGAAATGGCCTCACTTACGGCGTAGGGCGTCTTGCGAATGTAGCCGGTCCCTTTGTCGTCAGTTTTCTGTATTCAGGCTACGGATTTTTAAGTGTTTTCTTGTTCTTCACAGGCTGCTGGCTCCTTTGTGCACTGACAGTCGGTATTTTTGGAATCGGGTCAAAAAAACAAAAGATGCAGCAGGATGATTTCATATCGGAAGACACATTCGCGCAGCAAAAGTTGTAAACGCATACACTTCAAACCGCAAAACATCCATCTCCCCAGAGGAAATGGATGTTCTTCTTTCAATCCCAACCGCAGTCTCTTTCTCATCTTATTCTCATACACATGTCTTATCCTTAAGAAAGGCGTGATACGCATGAGATGGAGAAAACGGTTTTTCCCCGGAAAGAAAAGGTATTTTATGGGCGGAGAACTTTCCGATCAGAATGGTTTAGATGCAACCGCCGAACCATCTTCCTACAGAGCAGTTGATGCCGAAACATATTTCAGACCCTCTTGTCTGCCTGTCCTGAACACAGCAATTGAAAGTTCCTTTTTTAATCCTTATATTGACAGGCCTTGGAAAAGCATTCATCTGCCCCAATCCCTCACATTGGCTCCGGAAAAAACGGTCTTGCATTATTTTAGTGTTTTACGTGAAGCCGAAAATCTTACGGACGAAAAAGCCGGGGGGTGCGGTACAGTCGGCCAGGCCCGCATTCCTTTTCCGCTTGCCTTGCCTTTTTCTCTCCGGCCTGCCGTAAGAAACATTCCTACAAAGCTTTTCTTGCCTCATTTGAAGGTATCGGCCAGACCCACCTGATCAAATTGAATCAGCTTGAAGGCTTGCGCTATTTCGTTGAGATCGAAACCATTCAAGGTTCAAATCAAAACGTCACATTTTTCGCTTATTATCACGGTATTGTCCAGTTGGAAAAACACAATGGCCGGTTTCTGATCGGACGAATAACTTGGTATGGTGAAGATTTTTTGTGTGCCGCTTACCATTTGTGGCAGCACAATGCAGAAACCAGCCTTGATATCAAATTTGGCAGCTGGTGCAAGCTTATTAAAAAAAGGTGGCCTGTCCGGCAGAATGGTTATGTCAAAACAATTGATTTTGACGGAACAGACGGCGGTCATTACCGTTTTGTCTATTTTCAGCTCACGAATGGTACAGACGTGTTAGCCAAACAGCTGAGAAAAAACAGCTCCGGGCAATGGGAGCTGATTCATCTTGATGCTGACGGCTGCTTATAGAATCTTCCTTACAATTCCCGCCATTTCTTATCTAAAATCGGGTATGTATACCGATTCATCTGTTCAATCAGCTCATCTGGGCGGGAGGAGCTGTGGATCAGCTTCAAATGAGATTCATTCGAAAATCCTTCCTGAATGCTGTATTTGACCATCTTCATCATCGGCTCAAAATAACCGTTCACATTGTAAAGTCCGATTGGTTTTTGATGAATGCCGATTTGCGCCCAGCACAGCACTTCAAATAACTCTTCATAAGTTCCGAAGCCGCCTGGCATGGCAATGTACCCGTCGGCAAGTTCACTCATTTTCGCTTTCCGTTCATGCATGCCGCTGACTTCAATCAGCTCCGTCAGATTTTGGTGAACAATCTCTCCGCTGAACAGCCCGCTCGGCATGACGCCGACAGCTTTTCCGCCGCCTGCCATTAACGCGTCGGCAACGGTTCCCATCAGACCGACCCGTGAACCGCCGTAAACAAGGGCGATTCCCTGCTCCGCCATATATTCACCGAGTTCGGCCGCTTTGCGTTTGTATTCTTCATTTACCCCCAGATTTGATCCCGCAAATACACAAATCGTTTTCATTTTTTCATCTCCGCATCTATATATGTACATCAATAAATCAAAATACACTATATATTGTCCCATCTCTATATGATAATATCAATAAGAATCATACAGGACATAAGGAGTGTTTCACATGCAGATCGCTGAAACAGAACAATGGCTGAAAGACTTTTACGAAAAAAGAGGATGGACGGCGTACGGACCATTTATCAGAATCGGCTTTTTAATGGAAGAAGCGGGTGAGCTCGCCCGGGCGGTAAGAGCATATGAAATCGGCAGGGACCGGCCGGATGAAAAGGACGCGACCCAGTCAGAACGCAGGCAGGAGCTGATGGAAGAAATGGGTGATGTCCTCGGAAACCTCGCCATCCTCGCCGATAAGTACGGAATCACTTTAGAAGATGCGATGAGAGCCCATCAGGAAAAATTGATTAAACGTTTTGAAACCGAATAAAAACACGGCCTGTCCGCTTTTTCATGGACAGGCCGCACCTGAATTTATCCCGTTATCTCGTCCTGATGCTCAAAGAAGTGCTGTTTTCCGATTTTATGAAACAGCCCCGTCTTTCGGATCAGCTCCCTCGGCTGAGACTGCAATCCGACGATCATCAATCTGCCGTTATGGCGTTTGATCCGGTTCATGACATTCCCCAGAACCGCTTCTGCGGAAGTATCCATGTAATGCACATTATTCATCAGCAGGATAAGCGTTTTCGGCTTTTCCTGAAGCCTCTCCAGCAATGATGATTCCAATGAATCAATCGAACCGAAAAACAGCGGCCCTTCAATGGAATATGTGCTGACGGACGAATCGTTTTTAACCGATTTGACGGCGGCATGCGGTGTTTTGACGCTTGTCGATTCGCTCATTTTTCTGATAAAGAAAACAAAGGCGAGCACGAGACCGGCAGACACGCCGATGATTAAATCAAACAGAACCGTCAGTAAAAAGGTTGCCGCCAGTACGAATGAATCAGTGTTTTTCAGCCGCATCATATTGCCGACTTCCCTCCGTTCACTCATGTTCCAAGCCACAACCATCAATACCGGCGCCATGCTTGCCAGCGGTACGTGGACGGCAAGCGGGGCGAAGACGAGCAGGACGAGGAGGACGGTGACTCCGTGAACAACACCGGAAATCGGAGAAACTGCGCCGTTTTTAATATTTGTTGCGGTCCGCGCAATCGCTCCCGTTGCCGGTATGCCGCCGAAAAGCGGCGCGGCCATATTGGCGATGCCCTGCCCGACAAGCTCCCTATTGCTGTCATGCCGTGATCCCTTCATATTATCCGCGACCATTGCCGATAATATGGATTCAAGCCCGCCGAGAAGCGCAATGATCAGAGCCGACGGAAACATCATTATCATGTTATCAATTGAGAAATCAGGAAGCTGAAAAGCCGGAAGCTGCCGCGGAATCTCTCCGTAAGCAGAACCGATTGTCGCCATCTTGTCAGGGAAAAACACGACCGCCGCGGCTGTAGATACAAGCAGCGCCACAAGCGCACCCGGAATCTTCGGCATCAGCCTGGCTGATAACAGCAAAATGGCCAAAGCAATTCCCGCGATCAAAATGCTGTACAAATTAAAAGTTCCGATCTTTTTGCCGATCTCCGCAATGTTAAGGATAAAGCTTTCATGCTTTTGAATATCGCGCAGACCGAGAAAATGGGCGATCTGCTCTGAGAAAATCAGCACTGCGATTCCGGCCGTAAATCCGACGATCACCGGCTTCGGCACAAATTTCATAATCTTCCCGAGCTTAAATACGCCGAACAGGACGAGCATCACGCCTGCCATGAAACCGGCGACAAGTAAATTCTCAAAACCATACTGCATCACAATGGCAAATAAAATGGGAACAAACGCCCCCGTAGGCCCTCCGATCTGATATTTAGAGCCGCCCAACAGCGAAATCAGAATTCCGGCCACAATAACGGTATAAAGCCCGTATTCCGGACCGACCCCGGAGGCGATGGCAAAGGCCATGCCCAAAGGAATTGCTACAATTCCGACGACAATTCCTGCGACCAAGTCTTTCTGAAATTTCTGCAAATTGTATCCATAATATCTGCCGGAAAATTGCATGGTCAGCTGCATCCCCCTTTGACTGTTTCATAACCGTCAACCACAACATCCAGCGTCCCCGTCCCCGGATCAATCACCAGCCCGTGCACCGGCACCTCTTCAGGCAGGAGCGGATGGTGCCTGACCATATTCACGCTGTGAGCCACGCTTTCTTCGACGCTGTGAAAACCGGACAGCCATGTCTCCAAATCGACTCCCGCATGCTGCAAAAGGCTGAGACATTTCTCCTCCACGCCGCGCTCTTTTGCTTTATTTAATATGGAAGCCGCATTCAATCCCGACATCCCGCACTCGCGGTGACCTACGATGCAGACTTCCTCAGCCTGCAGTTCATAAACGGCAACCAAAATACTCCGCATGACACTTCCAAATGGGTGAGAAACAATGGCTCCCGCGTTTTTTATGATTTTGGCATCGCCGTTTCTGAGTCCCATCGCCTGCGGCAGAAGCTCCGTCAGCCTTGTATCCATACAGGATACGATGACAAGCTTTTTTTTCGGGAATTTTGTCGTTTGGTAAGGTTCATATTTCCTTTCTTGGACAAACTGCTGGTTGTGCTCCAAAATGCTTGATAAAGAAACCATTTTTCTAATCATCTCCCATCCGATTGTATTGCAAGCCTTCTTACCCAGCTTACAGTAAGGAATTATAGCACAGAAAAAGGCCTCAAAAGCGCTTTCAAAAAAAGACACGATAATTTAACTGTAAATTCAGATTATATTCATTTATATCTTTCAAAAATAATAAAATTTATCTTTATACAAACCTATAAAGCTTTTGAAAACAGCGGTCCCGCGCTTTTGCCTTTAGAAATATAGGCGGATTCTGTTACGGATTGGAGAAATCACACATGTATATCTCTTCTTCTTTTCATTTTGGGTTCAAAAGAACCAGAAATTCACCGAATGCATTTGAATATTTCTCACCTTACCGCTTCTCTTATATAATAAAATAGAGATGAAAGACAAAGGAGGAGAAGCCCCGTTGAAACCATATGTATTCATCGCAAAACCGATACCGCCGGAAGTCGAACAAATGATAGGCGAGCATTGCCGCTATGACATCTGGAAAGAAGATACCATTTCAAAAGAAGAATTGTACGAGAAAATGAAGGATGCTGAAGGGCTGCTGACATCCGGAACGGCGATTGACAGTGATTTGCTGGATCACGCGCCGAAACTGAAAGTCGTCAGCAACAATTCAGTCGGCTACGATAATTTTAATATAGAAGAAATGAAAAGACGCGGGGTCGTCGGCACACATACGCCGTACACCTTGGATGACACGGTCGCTGATCTGGCTTTTTCATTAATCCTGTCTTCCGCCAGACGGGTTGCCGAATTGGATCGATTCGTCCGGGCCGGCAAATGGGGAACTGTTGAGGAAGAATCCCTTTTCGGTATGGATGTCCACCATCAGACATTGGGCATTATCGGCATGGGCAGAATCGGTGAACAAGCAGCCAAACGGGCAAAATTCGGCTTCGATATGGACGTGTTATACTATAACCGCAGCAGAAAACCGGATGCTGAGAAAGAGCTCGGCGTTACATATGCCGACTTAGATACACTGCTGAAAACGTCAGACTTTGTGCTTTTAATTACGCCTCTTACTGACGAAACGTATCATATGATAGGAGAACGGGAATTTAAATTGATGAAAGATACGGCATTTTTCGTCAATATTTCCCGGGGAAAGACGGTTGATGAAAAAACGCTCATCCGCGCATTGCAGGAGGGCTGGATAAAAGGCGCCGGTTTAGATGTATTTGAAAAAGAGCCGATCGGTGAAGACAATCCGCTCCTCCAGCTGGAAAACGTCACATTGCTTCCGCATATCGGTTCAGCAACGGCTAAAATCCGTTTGAATATGTTCAAGCAAGCCGCCCAAAACATGATTGACGCCGTATACGGAAAAACACCGAAAAACCTCACGAAAGAATTTCAATGAGAGGAATAATCCCGGTTGGTTCAGCCGGGGTTTATTTTTCGCTGGATCAAAAGTACTATTTTTAAATTCTATCTATTCCTTTCTTTCGATGCTGATACAATAAAAAGGAATCAGCTTCACATGATGAAAAATGGGAGGTATTGCTTTGAAAAAACGTTTATCATGGATTTCCGTTTGTTTACTGGTGCTTTTCTCGGCGGCGGGGATACTGTTTTCAACGAATGCCAAGACGGAAACACCGTCTCACAAGGCACACACAGAAGCACAGGTTATCAACACATTTGACGGGGTTGCGGATTATCTTCTGACATATCACAAACTTCCTGATAATTACATTACAAAATCAGAGGCACAGGCCCTCGGCTGGGTAGCATCAAAAGGGAACCTTGCAGACGTCGCTCCGGGGAAAAGCATCGGCGGAGACATCTTCTCAAACAGGGAAGGCAAACTCCCGGCCAAAAGCGGGCGGACGTGGCGTGAAGCGGATATTAACTATACATCAGGCTTCAGAAATTCAGACCGGATTCTTTACTCAAGCGACTGGCTGATTTATAAGACGACAGATCATTATAAAACCTTTACGAAAATCAGATAAACCGAAACAAAAAACGGCTTCCCTGCGGGAGGCCGTTTTTTTCTGCTGGAAATCTGCAGGCTTTACATAAAATGAGTATTAAATTTTTCTTCAAACTCTGATCGGTCTATTCTGCTGTTTTCCGCTGTGCCATCGTGTTTTTTTATTGTTATATTGCGTTCAGACAGAACCATGTGCCCTTCCGGTGTCCGCTTAGAAGCAAGCAGGCGTTTGTTGAAAGGAGAGCGTTCATGTTCAAAGATTGTTTGTTTCATAGACTTGAGGTCCTTTTCATCGATTTCTTCAAGCGAAAATGCGTAACCTGTCTGCCAGCCGTCCCCTTTGTTCATTTCAAGCACGTATGTCCCGAATTCCGTCTCTTCTATCCTCACACGGAACGCGCCGGCCGCTGATACCATCTCGTCTCCCAACATCGGCACAGGCTGCATGGCGAGATTGAGGCCGAAGCCTGCATCAGCGATGTACTCACTCCCCCCGGCGGAAAGAAGCACGGCCGCATGTGTGCCGGGCAGCGCCCAGCCGTTTTTCCAAACCGTTCCGCGGATCAATTTGACATCAAATCCGGCATCTTTCAGTATGAAATAAAGCAGTCCGTTCAAGTCATAACAAAGGCCGCCATGAGGTTCCTTCACCATGTGCCGCCACAGTCCTTCTTTCGTGACGTCATATTCTTTTTTGGACAAAACCGCGCGATTTTCAAACGGAAACCGATACGCGAGTGCCTTTAAAAACTCCGGCAGGTTGCTGAAATCGAGGGAATCCTTTTCCCAGCCTATCGTTTGATAACAATCTTTCAGAAACTCATTCATCGTTCCGTCCCCCTTACAAAGTGTTTACACTTCTTCCTGCACATAAGCGGACAGCTTTTCCAGCGCTTCCTTTTCATCGTCGCCTTCAGCGATCAGAGTGACTTCCGTCCCCGTGCTGACCGCCAGACTCATTAATCCCATAATGCTTTTGGCATTCACTTTCTTGCCGTTTTTCTCAAGAAACACATCTGATGCAAAACGATTTGCCTCCTGTACAAACAATGCAGCGGGACGCGCCTGCAATCCCGTCTTTAAACGCACTTCCACTTTCTCCTGAACCATAAGATCTCCCCTTTTCTGTACGGTTATTTCAAAGTGATGCTTTGTCCTGTACGCAGCTGTTCTGCAATTTCATCGAGCTTTCTCAGCCTGTGATTGATGCCGGATTTGCTGATTTTCCCGCTTGCAACCATTTCCCCAAGTTCTTTCAGCGTGACTTCCTGATAATCAATCCGCAGCTGTGCAATTTCGCGAAGCTTTTCCGGCAGCGCTTCAAGACCGATCCGTTCATCAATGTATTTAATATTTTCCACCTGTCTGAGCGAAGCCCCGATGGTTTTGTTTAAGTTTGCTGTTTCACAATTGACGAGGCGGTTCACCGAATTTCTCATATCTCTGACAATCCGCACATCTTCAAAGCGCAGCAGTGAATTGTGGGCGCCGATGACATTCAGAAATTCAGTGATTTTTTCCGCCTCTTTTAAGTACGTAATATAGCCTTTTTTCCGTTCAAGCGTTTTGCTGTTCAGGTGGAATTCATTCAGCAGCGCGCATAATGAATCGTTATGTTCCTTATAAAGCGAGAAGATTTCCAAGTGGTATGACGATGTTTCAGGATTATTCACGGATCCCCCCGCCAAAAACGCCCCTCTCATATAAGAACGTTTGCAGCAGCGTTTCGCCACCAGTTCCTCAGAAATATTCCGTTCGAATACAAAGTTCTCCCCGAGGATTTTCAATTCCTCCAAAATCAGCTTTGCATTTTCAGAAAAGCGTACAATATAAACATTGTTTTTTTTCAGCCGCATTTTTTTTCTGACTAACAGTTCGACCGATACATCATATTGTTTCTTCAGCAATGTATAAATGCGGCGCGCAATCGCCGCATTTTCGGTTTGAACGTCAAGCACGAGATGGCGGTTTGAAAATGACAATGAACCGTTCATCCGAATCAGCGCGGACAGCTCCGCCTTGGCGCAGCAGTCCTTCACTTCCAGATTCGTCAGTTCTTTTTTGGTTTCCGATGCAAATGACATATTAGCCACCTCATTTCAAAAGACCTCTAGTCCCTTAATAAATCGACGAGAAGAGAAGCCACTTTATGTGTATCGTGACGGATTACGCCATTTTTATACGTGATAATCTGGTCTCTGATCACTTCAAGCCCCATGGCTTTCAGCTTTTCAACGTTAAATTCAACGGGCCGGGCCAGCTCTTTCGCATATTTGCTTTTGATTTCGTCAGGGATATCTTCATTATTGATTAAAATCGTATCGATAAACGGCTGCTCCATATGATCGTTCAGCGCCTTAACATGGTCGGCCGCGCTGTATTGAAGCGTTTCGCCGGGCTGCGTCATGACATTGCAGATATATACTTTTTTGGCCGCAGCCTTGACGACTTCCTCTCCGATTTTCGGCACGAGCAGGTTCGGGAGAATGCTTGTATACAGGCTTCCCGGGCCGATAATGATTAAGTCGGCCTGACGGATCACGTCAATCGTCTCCGGCAGCGGATCAATTTTTTCAGGCGTAAGAAACACCCGTTTAATGCGCTGGCCGTAAGAAGGAATGGTCGATTCTCCGGAGACGACCTGCCCGTCCTCCATTTCGGCATGAAGAACGACGCTGGTGTTGGCAGCCGGCAATACTCTGCCGCGGACATTCAGCACTTTGCTCATTTCGGTGACAGCGTGAAAGAAATCACCGGTTATATTCGTCATCGCTGCCAAAATCAAATTGCCGAGCGAATGTCCGGTTAAGTCGCTTCCTTTGTTGAAACGGTGCTGAAACAGGTTTTCAACGAGCGGCTCAACATCTGACAAAGCAGCCAGTACGTTACGGATGTCACCCGGCGGCGGAATTTGAAGTTCATCCCGCAGACGGCCTGAACTTCCGCCGTCATCAGCAACGGTCACAATCGCCGTAATATCAACGGGCTTATGCTTTAATCCGCGGAGCAGCACGGACAAACCCGTTCCGCCTCCGAAGATTGCGATTTTCGGCTTCTTATTCATTTCCGGCTTCTCTTTTCAATGTCCCGGTGAGTAACATGAGTATAGAAATCCTTTTTAAAATAATCAGCCAGATACTCAGCGAGTGTAACGGAGCGGTGCTGGCCGCCCGTACAGCCGATCGCGATGACAAGCTGGCTTTTTCCTTCCCGCTTATAAGACGGAAGCATAAAGCCGAGCAGATCAACAAGCTTTTCGATAAACTTTTGTGTTTCATTCCACTTCATCACATAAGATGAGACTTCCTCATCTTTCCCCGTAAGCGGCCTCATGCTTTCAATGTAGAATGGATTCGGCAGAAACCTTACATCAAACACGAGATCGGCATCTATCGGAAGACCGTATTTGAAACCGAATGACATCACGTTCACTGTAAAGGTCTCACCTTGGTTCGTGGCGAAATGCGCCACGATTTTTTCACGCAGATCACGCGGTTTCATATCCGACGTGTCATAGATCAGCTGAGAGCGCCCTTTCAATTCTTCAAGCAGCTGGCGCTCCAGTGCGATTCCTTCGAGAGGAAGCCCGGTAGCGGCCAGCGGATGAGAACGTCTCGTTTCTTTGTATCTCGTCACAAGGATGGAATCCTTCGCATCTAAAAAGAGAATGCGCGGTGTAATCCACGGATTTTCCGCCATTTCATCCAGCGCCTCAATCAGCCTGTCAAAAAATTCACGTCCCCGCAGATCCATGACAAGCGCGACCTTGCTCATTTTTGAACTTGATTCTTTCATCAGTTCCAAAAATTTCGGCAGCAAGGAAGGCGGCAGATTGTCGACGCAAAAATAGCCGAGATCCTCAAAGCTTTGAATGGCGACGGTTTTCCCCGCTCCAGACATTCCCGTTATGATGACGAGCTGAATATCATGATTTTCATTCACACTCATCTTTCTCCCCCCTGAGGTCTTTCTTTTATTTGATAAGCTGCGGATCTAAACGATAGCTGAGCAGCTCGAAGTCCGGCGTATACGTAAAGGTGCCGTGCAAAAGCCCTTGGCCCTTGATCATAAAATCAAGGATATGTCCGTCTCCGGGTGCCATCGGAAGGCTGTGGATATCTTTCACGTCATGCCACTTCAGAATGCCTTCCTCTGATTCAGCGACATTCCGCCCCGTGTAGGAATCGGCGACAAAAGTAAACATCATCCACTCTGACACGATTTGTTCCTGTTCCTTAATAATAAAGGTAAACACGCCTTTTAACTGCGGATTTAATATATAAATTCCCGTCTCTTCTCTGTACTCTCTGATGACGGAATCTCTGACTGATTCACCGCTCTCCATCTTCCCGCCGGGCGCGACCCACCAGCCCCGTCTCGGCTTTTGGAGAAGGAGAACCTGATCATCTGTCTGCAGCACACAATTTGTCACTCTTTGCACAAGTACGTCACCTAACCTTCTCAACAAATCATCGTCTCTTCATTATACCGTTTCGGCATGTCTCTCACAATGCAGAGACACCGACATCCTTTTCTTTTATTTGACAGAAAACAAAAATTTACAAAAAAAGGGCACGGATACTGGAATCCGTGCCAAGGTGTATTCATATAAAAAGGGGGTCAATTACTACATTCATCTTAAAACATCAGTATTTCACCCGTGTTACAGCGGAATTAAAAGCCAGTAACGATTCAAAAACTGAACATTACAGTGATTATTTAACGGTTTTGAGCGTCTCCTGAAGCTCTTCCACATAATGCTGAACGCTTTGGGCCGCAATACTTCCGTCACCTGTCGCCGTAACGATCTGGCGGAGTGATTTTTCACGGATGTCTCCCGCAGCGAAAATGCCGGGAACTTTCGTTTCCATTTGATCATTTGTTTCAATGTAGCCTTCTTCATTTGTGATGCCCAAGTTTTCGAACGGTTTAGAAAGCGGAAGCATGCCGATATAAATAAAGACGCCGTCAGCTTTGAATTCTTCCTCTTCTCCCGTCACAGTATCCACAAGTGTCAGTCTGCCGACTTTTCCGTTTTCTTCATGGATTTCTTTTACGGTTTTATTCCATTCGAAATCAATTTTGTCATTGTCAAAGGCACGCGCCTGAAGAATGCTTTGCGCACGCAATTTATCACGTCTGTGAACGATGGTGACTTTTGAAGCGAAGCGTGTCAGATAGACGCCTTCTTCCACAGCCGAGTCTCCGCCGCCGACTACGACAAGCTCTTTATTTTTAAAGAATGCGCCGTCACATACCGCACAGTACGATACGCCGCGGCCGCCAAGTTCTTTTTCCCCGGGAACGCCGATCTTTTTGTATTCCGCTCCGGCAGAAATGACGATGGCGCGCGCTTTATATTCTTTTGAACCGGCTTTGACCGTTTTATATTCTT
The DNA here is from genome assembly GCF_000262045.1 of Bacillus siamensis KCTC 13613. GTDB lineage: Bacteria > Bacillota > Bacilli > Bacillales > Bacillaceae > Bacillus > Bacillus siamensis. The sequence goes on along the minus strand of NZ_AJVF01000039.1, from coordinate 572,725 downwards.
TGCCGTCGACGATTTCTTTAATATCGCCGTACGCATATTCCGCACCGAATTTTTTCGCATGTTCAAACATTTTATTAGAAAGTTCAGGGCCGAGAATGCTTTCAAAACCCGGATAGTTTTCAACATCCTCTGTGTTAGCCATCTGGCCGCCCGGAATTCCTCTTTCGATCATTAATGTGGATAAGTTCGCTCGTGATGTGTAAACGGCAGCGGTCATCCCCGCCGGACCCGCGCCGATAATGATCACATCATAAATTTTTTCTTCTGACACCATGATTCACTCCTTTTCGAAATGGGGCGCACCCTATATGAATAAGAATCCCCATCAATCGTATTCCTTACCCATATCCTATAAAATCTGAGGGCGATTCGCTATTTTTTTGCTCATTTTTCTGAGAAAACGTGATTAGGCATCTCCTGAGCGGGTATACAAATAAAGAAAGAGCCTTCCGGGATGGAAGGCCCTTGTCTTATTCATTATTGCACGACACGTCTTACATTGCCGTTGAATACTTTTTTCCAGTAAGGGTTGCTCATAGAATCGATGGATACACCATGAGATGTATTATCGTTCAGGAATGTCCCGTTACCTAAGTAGATGCCGACGTGGCCGTTTGTTTTATACGTATCGAAGAATACTAAGTCTCCGCGTTTCATGTCAGACGCGCTGACTGCTTTACCTCTTCCGATTAGCGTATCTGTGCTTGTGCCGCTTACAGGTCCGAGGTTAACGCCTGCGTTAGCATAAGCCCAGCGTACAAATGATGAGCAGTCAAAGATACGGTTGTTAATATCAGATTGTGTGCGTCCGCCGCCGAATTTGTACGGAGATTGACCCACAAGGCTTGATCCTACGCTGATCGCGCCTTCAATACCGCCTGAATTTGAGATAACAGATCCGCCGTCAGAATCATCTGAACCGCCGCTGTTATGAGATGAGCCGCCTGAAGTGCCCGATTTGCTTGAGCTGTCAGATGAATCAGATGATGTTGAAACAGCCGCTTTTTTCACAGTTTTAACCGCTGCCGGCTGGCTGTCATCTGTTTGGTTTTGGTCTTCAGAGGCTTTTTGCGCTTCTTCCTGCTTTTTGATCAGGGCAGCCGCTGCAGCCTGCTCAGCTTTAATGCGCTTCTGTTCTTTTTCAGTGTCAGCTTTTGCGTTTGCAAGCTGTGACGCTTCTTTTTTCAGATCAGAGATAGCGGCAGCCGCTTTTTTCTGACCGTTTTTCGCTTCGTCGAAAAGCTTGTCTTTCTGATCAAGCTGTTTGTTCAGGTCTTTTTGCATAGACTCTAGCTTCGCAAGGTCATCCTGGACTTTTTTCAGCTTCACGTTAAGCTCAGCTTCCACATCTTCGAGTTTCGCTTTATCCTGCTCCTGCTGTTTGATCAGATCTTTATCCGCATCAACGATAGAAGATACCGCAGTCGCACGTGAAATGAAGTCCCCGAAGCTTGTCGCCCCTAAAAGAACATCTATGTATCCTTGAGAACCGCCGTTTTCCTGTAAAGAACGAACGCGTTTTTTCAGGATTTCATTGCGTTTTTCAATACGCGCTTCTGTTTCTTTGATTTCTTTTTTCAAATCAGCGATGCGCTTTTTCGTTTTTTCGTTTTCAGCTTTTTTATCTTCAATTTTATTACTTGTATCCAACGCTTTTGCGTTAATGTCTTTCAGTTCTTTTTCAATCTTAGCCTGCTTGTCCTGAAGTTTAGACAATTCCTTTTCTTTTGCATCAAGGCTTGAAGCCACCTCAGATTGCTTGCTTTCGATTTTTGCTTTTTTGCTGTCTAATGTTTCCGCCGATGCAGTTTTTGTAAATGGGATCAAAAAACTGCTTGTCCCGATGACGGAAGCCAAACCAAGTGTTAATAAACTCTTTTTCACTTTTTCTTTCCTCCCTTTTACTTTAAACCTGTTCTCATTTGGAATTCTATTATGAACATCAAAGTTACGCTTCCTCACATACCCGTGAGGCTGATGATTTTTATGTATGAATCTTTTAATCTTTTAAATTGGTATAGATTATACAGCACATGTAAAATAAACTAATCTCTTATGTACGAGAATCATTATACCATCATGTTTCGACAATTTTTATTACAGTTATATTTCAATGTGATTGCAAATCTCATATTTTGCAAAATAAACGGTGCTGGCGGCCTGATTTCGGTTCAAAAAGCAAAAAAAAGACGTATAAAAATCTCTTTTTCCGGCAGTAAAGTTCTGTTTTGCCCCTTTCTGATAAAAAAAGAACCGACTCTTTATATAGAAAGAATCGGTTTTATTCCAATATATCATCTATTTGTCTGATGTATTTTGACAGTGTTGCCGGAGATACACCGTAAATGGCGGCCGTATCTTTTTTCGTCGTTTTTTCGCCGTTTGCTTCTTTCCATACGTATGCGATGGCTGCGGCCCATGCCCGCTCATTCTGTACGGCAGCAGCGGCGCGGATGTGCTGAATGACGTGAAAAACCCAGCAGCTCATGACGTCAGTCTTTAAACTGCCGGCATCCGCTTTCTCCAGCAGCTTGACCGTCCGATACGTAAACAAAGCATCATGAGAAACGCCTGAAGCGCCTTCTTCACCGGAAAGCAGCAGTCTGACGAAGTCTTGTTCAAACGGTGAAGCAGCGCGTTTTGCCGTCAGAACTTTCTCAAGCTGGTTTCGCTCTCCTTCAGCGCTGCTGATATAATAGGCGGCGAGCCGCTGTTCAAGTGCAGCAGGCAGCGGTTCCTGCCGTTCTGCCCAAGGCGCGGACCGGTCTGATTCGGGAAATTCGGTTTCGGCCTTTCTCCAAATGGTTTCGGCAAATTCTGTGCGGCCTGTCCCGTAGGCTGAGGCGGCCAGCCAGTAATAAAACGTGTCGTCGCCTTCAAACCCGCTTTTGTAGAGAGACCGGAGCCATTTATAGCCGAGATCATGTCTGCCGACAAGCGCCAGCGTCGCCCCCAGCTTGTAGCGCTGTTCGAATAAAATCGGATACACATTGGAGAGCCTTTCGCTCAATTCCCCGACTTTTTCATCTTCTCTCTCGTAATAGCAGAATACCAGGTAGTTGCACAAGGCATGGAGATTGCCTTCATTTTTCTCAAGCACTTCGAATACCGTCTGTTTCGCTTTTGTGACATTGCCTGAGTAAAAGTAAGCGAGCGCAAGGTTGTTGTACGCGGACCAAAGCTCGGGATAATCGGCTGTAATCTCTTCAAGCATGACAACCGCTTCATGAAGCTGGCCGCTCTCAAGAAGCGTTTTTGCCCGGTCCTGCCTGATCAGCAATTCATCCTGATCATAGAGCGATTCGTTTTCACCCGCTTCACCGAAATCCAAAAGCTCCATCAGATTTTCTATCTCTTCGCTGAATTCTCCGTCCGGTTCGGCATCTGAATAAGCCGCGGCTTCTTTGTATGCTTCCTGAAAGAGCCCCAAATGCGCGAAATTGTTCGCTTTAAAGTAATGACACTCGGGCATTTCTTCTTTCAGGTTCACCATAATAAAGTCGAACAGCTCATTTGACTGCTGGTAGTGGCCCATTTCAGAATAAATGACGGCCAGCCGGGACAGCATTTCGGAATCATTCGGCTCGAGGTGAACGGCCCTCTGAATCAGTTTGCTGGCCCGTTTTAAATTCCGCTCTTTATATGCTTTTAAGCCTTTATGAAAAAAATATTGTCCATCCTGAAGCAGCTGGACAATTTGTGCGTGCTTTTTATGTTCAGAAGTGTGTTTTCCCACAAATATCCTCCGTTTTATACGTATTACCGTCAGTAGTATACCATAAAACGGTTTCGCCTCAATAGTTCAAAAGACAGAATCAGCTTCGTTTTTTACTGGCTGGTTCGACCAGATTTTAGCTGTTTTTTTTCATGCGGATCGGCAGGAAGGGTGACGCGGAAAAGGGTTCCTTCGCCCCGCTTGCTTTCTACCTCTATCGAACCGCCGTGCAGCTCGGCGATTTTTTTGGCGATGGACAGGCCGAGGCCGCTGCCCCCTGCGTTTCTCGCCTTGTCCGCTTTATAAAACCGTTCAAATACGCGCTCCGCCTGCTCAGGCTCCATTCCGATTCCGTTGTCGGCGATTTCGACAGCCGCCGCCTCCGGCAAATCAACAATTTTAACGGATATACGGCCTCCCTCACCGGTAAACTTCACGGCATTGTGAATCAGATTCATCCATACTTGGCTGAGCAGCGCCTCATCTCCGTACACATACGATTCCTGTAAATCGATGAGAAATTCAATCTGTTTGGCGGACCACTCAGGCTCACAGGTCAATATGGTGCGCCGCAGCTGTTTGTCAATGCGAAACGGTTTTTTTTGAATCGGTTCGGTTTGGCGTTCGAGTGCAGTGAGCTTCAGCAGATTTTCACTGATTTTGGATAAGCGTTCTGTTTCTGTCTCGATGATGTGCAAGTAGCGCCCCCGCTCCTCATATGATAAATCCGGTTTTTTCAGGAGGTGCGCGTACCCCTTTAATGAAGTAAGCGGGGTTTGGATTTCATGGGAAACGTTCGAAATAAATTCTTGTTTCAGTTTTTCCATTTCGCTCAGTTCGGCGGCAAGTGTCGACAGTTCATCAGCCAATTTCGTCACGGGGTGGTCCCGTTCAATCTTCTCCATTTTCCTGGAGGCGGCCGCGGTGAAGTTGCCGCTCGACATTTGCTTGATCGTGGCGGTCAGCGAATCCCAGATCGCATGATGTCTTTCACGTGCTGACTTTGAAAAAATAAACATCGTGACAAACAGCAGGCCGAAAACAAGCCAAAGCGTGAGAATCTGCTGGACGTAGGGTACAAGCAAAACCGGCCATATGAGACCGAATCCCTGAACGATCAGGTGGGCCGCCAGCCATAAGAATGCGGTGACGGTGAGAAGGATAATGATTCTTCCAGCCGTTCTGAAGATCCGTTTCATCCTGTCACCACAAACCGATAGCCGAGCCCCCGCACCGTATGAATGGCAAAAGGATAGTCTTTTTCCGGAAACCGTTCTCTCAGCCTTTTAATATGCACGTCAACCGTCCGCTCATCACCTTCATAATCAAAGCCCCAAATATCTTCTATTAAATGTTCTCTAGAAAACGTCTTATTCGGGTAACTGGCGAGCTTGAATAAAAGCTCAAATTCGCGCCGGGGCAGCGTCATTCCCGCTCCGCCGCCGCGCGTTACGGTGCGGGATTGCTTATCTAATGTGACCGTTCCGACGGTCAGCAGTTTTTCAGCGGTGATCCGGTACCGTTTCAGCAATGCTTTGACCCTCGCTTCAAGCTCAAGCGGCTCAAACGGTTTGACGAGATAATCGTCCGCTCCGGAAGTAAAACCTTGCACTTTGTCCAGTGTTTCGCCTTTTGCCGTCAGCATTAAAATCGGAATATCCGTAAAGCTGCGGACGGCTTCACTGACTTCAAACCCGTCCATTTTCGGCATCATCACATCCAGTATGACAAGATCAACAGGTGTTGATTCTATCAGCCGCACCGCCGCTTCTCCGTCTTCAGCTTCTGCGACGTCAAAGCCGCTCTGCTCCATCATAAGGCGGACAAGCTCACGGATATGGCGGTCATCATCCGCAACCAATATGACAGCCATAAAAATCCCTCCTTCTGATTTTTTACTCATCATCTTTTAATGAATCGACATGATTTTTATAAGCCGTCTGATCTTTTCATTGTCTCCTGTATCGACATACACTTTTTTTGTATGGCGGATCATCTCCTCCGTCACTTCTTTCATTACGCCTTTTTCAGAAGACTCCCAGCGCAAAGGAACATTGTATACCTGAATGGTGCCGTCGCCGTTGCTGCTGTAAGTGACCGCCCCATCAACTAAACGGGAACCGGCTAACTGAGTAACATCTTCCGGATAGCGGGCGCTCGTACGATCGTCAGGATTGACGAGTGCTCCGGCCGGAATGCGGCGAACGTTCAATTCATCTATCAGCTGATTTTCCCCAAGCTGCAGCCAGACGCGGGCATATTCAATTTGCAGAGGAGAATAATCTGCCGCGATGCTGTCTGGTTCGCTTTTGTCCGCAGAGATGTGATGTGAATCTTTGTTTACAGCTTCGTTTTTTTCTGCCGGTGATGCTGTTTCAGTCTTGTTTATGCTGCTTCCCCCGGCCGGACTTGAAGAATGGGCCGGCTCTTCGTCGTTACCGCCCGTACACCCGGCAGTCATGAATACGAGCAGCACGGCAGCGTGACAATAAAAAATCGTTGTGCGTTTTTTCATGATTTAACCCCCGCTTCCAATGAATAGGATTCCGGCTGCAAAATAAAAAGCAGCTTTTTCAGCTGCTTTCTATTCCTAAAGTCTTGCTTTACACAGCTTTGTTTTCTAAATCGGCATTCAGCTTCAGCTGCTGTTCCGCAAAATCGCGGTACAGCGCATGGGATGCCATTAATTCATGGTGTGTGCCCCGTCCGGTGATTTCCCCCTGTTCAACAAAGAGAAGCTGATCTGCATCCACAACCGTGGATAAACGGTGGGCAATCACAATGGTGGTGCGCCCTTCCATTAAGACTTCGAGCGCCTGCTGCACCCATTTTTCAGATTGGCTGTCCAGACTGGATGTCGCTTCATCAAGCATCAGAATACTCGGATTGCGGAGAAGTGCTCTGGCAATGGCAATGCGCTGGCGCTGTCCGCCTGAAAGCATAATCCCCCGTTCACCGACCTCGGTTTCAAATTTCTTCGGTAAGTCTTCAATAAATTGCAGGGCGTAGGCCATGTCAGCCGCTTGTCTCAGTTCCTCATCAGTCACCTCGCGTTTTAATCCGTAGCAGATATTATCGCGGATGGTTCCTGACATTAACGGGCTTTCTTGCGACACGTAGCCGATATGCTCCCGCCATGATTCAAGAGAATACGCATCAATCGGTTCGTTTCCGAGCAGGATGCTTCCGGCCGTCGGATTGTAGAATCGTTCAAGCAGCTTAAATAACGTTGTTTTCCCGCCGCCGCTCGGTCCGACAATCGCGGTGACTTTGCCGGCATCAATCGTTGCCGTAATGTCTTTTAAGATGGTTTGATCTTTTTTGTAGCCAAATGAGACTTGTTCAAGCTTAATCGGCTGATCTGCATTTTCAATGATTTTTCCGGTTTGGATATCTTCTTCTTTTTCTGCAAGAATGTGAATCATCCGTTCCGTTGCGCCGACCGATTTTTGAAGCTGTGTAAAAAATGAAGTGATCTGGCCCATCGGCATAATGATCTGAAACAAATACAGAATAAAGGCAACGAGCGCGCCGGCTGTCAGTTCACCGGATGACACCTGCATTCCGCCGTACCCGATGACAGCGACCAGCGCCGCCATTAATACAAGTGTAATGAGCGGGCCTACGAGCGACTGCACCTTCGCTTCACGCAGACCGAGTTTAAAGAGCGCCATGATGCCGGCTTTTCCGCGGCCGTATTCCGCTTCTTCAGCGTTTGAGGCTTTCACAAGTCTGATTTCCGGAAGGATGTGGTTTAATAATCCGGTGAATCTCGCCGTCTCATCCTGTGTCTCCCGAGAAATTTTAAACATTTTCCGGCCGATCGGCACTAAAATAACCGCAGCCAGCGGCACGACGATCAGCACGAGCAATGTGAGCTTCCAGTTCATGAAAAATAAGATCGTCAGTGACCCGATAACGGAAATGATTCCGGTAATAAATCCGCTGATATTGTTGGTGATCAGCTCTTTTACCACCATCGTGTCATTGGTGACACGGCTGATCGTTTCTCCCGTGGCGTTTTTGTCAAAATAAGAGACAGGCAGTTTAATTAACTTCTGCCACAACAAATCACGCAGTCCCGAGATGATTTTCTGGCCGCTGTAGTTCAGGGCGTAGGTGGCGTAGGCGCTTAATGCAGCCTGTACGATAAACACGGCTGCGATGATTCCGATTTGCACGCCTGACAGCGACGACATGGAAAAGCCGTCGACGAGCTGCTTTGTCAACAGCGGAATCAGCAGGCTGACGAGCGTTGTCACAATACTGAGAGACAGCGCGAAGGCCAGCATTCCGTAGGATGGTTTTGTTTTTTTGACTAATGAAAAGAATGAGCTGAATTTCCCTTTAGGTTTTGGTTGTTTATTCGGCATATGTTTTCCTCCTATATCACTGTTTATACTATAACGGATGTGCATGAACGGAATATGAACAAAACGTACATTTTTGATAAAAACCAAAATAAACTCTATTAGTCAATATTATCAAATTCATCTGCCTCCGGTTGCGAAATAAGGAATATTTTATTGAATGTTTAAGTTCGGGCATATTTAAAAACCTCACGGAGCTCTCCGTGAGGTTTGTTTTACTCAGATGCTGAATGGCGTTTCGCAAGAACGTCAAGCACGTCGTCCAAAGGAAGCGACTGTTCACGCAGAAGAACGAGCAAATGATACAGCAAATCTGCCGCTTCCCATTTCAATTCTTCATGGTCGCGGTTTTTCGCGGCGATGATCACCTCTGCGGCTTCTTCGCCGACTTTTTTAAGAATTTTATCGACGCCTTCCCGAAACAGATACGTTGTGTAGGCTCCCTCAGGCATCTCCGCCTGCCGTTTGGCGATTACGCTTTCCAGTTCGTTTAAGATGCCGAAACGATCCTGTGCGTCCGCTTTTTCCGGAGAAAAGCAGCTGTAGCTTCCCTTATGGCATGCGGGTCCTGAAGGCTCCGCAAGCACAATGAGGGCATCTTGATCGCAATCATAGCGGATGGCTTTCACCTTTTGGGTATTCCCCGACGTCGCTCCTTTATGCCACAGCTCCCCGCGTGAACGGCTGTAAAACCAGGTTTCTTTCGTTTCTATCGTTTTTTCGTAGGATTCACGATTCATATAAGCCAGTGTCAGTACTTCTTTGCTTGCCGCATCCTGTACGATGGCGGGAATCAGCCCGGCCTCGTCAAACCGCAGTTCATCTGCCCGTTTCATCTCACATTCACCCCGTGTTTCTTCATATAATCTTTCACTTCTTTTATAGATGTCTCTTTGTAATGGAAAATGGAAGCTGCAAGCGCGGCGTCCGCTTCACCGATCGTGAAGGCTTCAAGCATATGGTGCGCGCTGCCGGCTCCCCCTGAGGCAATGACAGGCACCGGGACGGCACGTGAGACAAGTTTTGTAAGCATATGGTTAAAGCCTGTTTTCTCCCCGTCAGCGTCCATGCTTGTCAGCAGGATTTCACCCGCTCCCCGTTTGACGGCTTCTTTTGCCCAAGCCGTGACTTCCCACTCGGTTTTCTTTCTGCCGCCGTGTGTGTACACTTTATAGCAATCCGAATCTTCGTCATACTTTGCGTCAATCGCCGCTACGATGCATTGCGAGCCGAAAAAATCCGCTCCTTCCGTAATGAGCTCGGGACGGAGGACGGCCGCTGTATTAACGGATACTTTATCAGCGCCCGCGCGAAGCATTCTTTTCATATCGCTTAATTGATTGATTCCGCCGCCGACCGTAAACGGAATCGCCAGTTTTGCCGCAACCTGCTCAACGACGTCAGTCATCGTCTTCCGGCCTTCATGAGAGGCGGAAATGTCGAGAAAAACAAGCTCGTCAGCGCCCTCCCTGTCGTAGGCTTCGGCCAGCTCGACAGGATCGCCCGCATCTTTCAGCCCGAGAAATTGAATGCCCTTGACGACGCGTCCTTCTTTCACATCGAGACATGGAATGATTCGTTTCGTGATCATGCGTCCTTCACCCCGCTGAGCGCTTCAGCCAATGAAAATTGTTTTGTATACAGCGCTTTTCCGATAATCGCTCCCGATACGCCGGCGTCTTTGAAGCGGGCCAGCGCTTTGAGGTCGGAGACTGAGCTGACACCGCCTGAGGCGATGACGTTTTTCCCCGTTGCTTTTGCGAGCTGAACGGTGCTTTCGATGTTCGGGCCTGACAGCATGCCGTCAGTCGCAATATCCGTGAAAATGAAGATTTCCGCTCCTTCCTCCGCCAATTCACGGCCCAAATCGGACGCTCTTACCGAAGATGTTTCCAGCCACCCTTCCGTCGAGACATACCCGTTTCTCGCATCGAGACCGATGGCGATTTTCCCGCCGTATTGTTTCAGCATGCTTTTCACAAACGCCGGATCGGAAACGGCCGAGCTGCCGAGAATGACGCGATCAGCGCCTTGTGATAAGTAGCCGTACACATCCGCTTCAGAACGGATCCCGCCGCCGATCTCAACCTTGACATCAAGCTGCCGGACGATGTCCAGAACATGCCTGTCGTTTACTTTCCTGCCCTCTTTCGCACCGTCAAGATCCACGAGATGAATCCATTCAGCACCTTCGTTTGCAAATTGCGCCGCCATGTCTAAAGGTGAGTCTCCGTAGATCGTTTCCTTGCCGTAATCACCTTGAATGAGGCGGACGCATTTGCCGTTTCTCATATCAATTGCCGGATATAATGTAAAAGCATTCATTTTTTCACCTTCTGTTCCGCTGCCATTTTTGTAAATTGCGTTAAGATCGCCATTCCGGCCGTGCCGCTTTTTTCCGGGTGAAACTGCGCTCCGAAGACATTGCGTTTCCCGACGACCGCAGGAACACGAACGCCGTACTCAGCGCTTGCCAGAAGATCGCCTTCTTCCATCCCGTCTATATAATAGGAATGGACAAAGTAAACAAAGCCTTCTCCCGCTTCCGAAAGCAAAGGAGATGTTTGGTGAACCGTCAGCCGGTTCCAGCCCATATGCGGCACCTTCAGCTTATTTCCTTCGGCATCCCTGTCTTTGAGTCTCACTGCTTTTCCGGCTAATAAACCAAGTCCTTTTGCAGAGCCGTTTTCGCTGCTTTCTTCGAAAATGAGCTGCATGCCGAGGCAGATGCCAAGAAGCAGCTTCCCTTCGTCAACCATACGGTGTATGAATTGATCAAGCTTCGTGCTGCGTAAATTGTCCATGGCGTCACTGAATGATCCGACACCGGGGAGAATAAAAGCATCCGCTTTTTCGAGCTCTTCCGGCCGGTCTGAAACGACATACGGGACGCCGACGCGTTCCAGCGCCTTCGACACGCTGAATAAATTGCCCATTCCGTAATCAATTACACCGATCATTTACAGCATCCCTTTCGTAGACGGCACACCCTTGACGCGCGGGTCAATGGATGACGCTTCGTCCAGCGCTCTGCCAAGCGCCTTAAACACGGCTTCTATCATATGATGGGTATTCGTGCCGTAATGAACGATGACGTGCAGATTCATTCTCGCTTCGAGCGCCAGTTTCCATAAGAATTCATGTACCAGCTCGGTATCAAACGTTCCGACTTTCGCTTGCGGAAATGCAGCGCGCATCTCAAGGTGCGGCCGGTTGCTCAGGTCTACGGCGACTTGGGCGAGCGCTTCGTCCATCGGCACAAGCGCTGACCCGTACCGTTTGATTCCTTTTTTATCACCGAGCGCTTCCAAAAAAGCCTGACCTAAGCAGATGCCGATATCTTCAGTCGTGTGGTGATCATCTATCTCCGTATCGCCTTTTGCGTCAACGGTTAAATCGAATTGTCCGTGCTTTGTAAACAAATCAAGCATATGCGTCATAAACGGCACATCCGTGCTGATATCGGCTTTTCCTTCTCCGTCTATACCGAAAGCCAGCTTAATATCCGTCTCATTTGTTTTTCTGGCGCGTTCCGCTTTTCTCATCGGTCATTTCCTCCGTTTCTCGCTTCAATCGATCTTGCGTGCGCTTCAAGCCCTTCCAGTCTCGCAAAGGCGGCAATGCTGTCCGCGTGGGTTTCAAATGCCTTCCGGCTGTATGAGATGATGCTCGATTTCTTTTGAAAATCCGTGACATTCAGCGGGCTTGAAAACCGCGCCGTCCCGTTTGTCGGCAGAACGTGATTCGGTCCCGCAAAATAATCGCCGACCGGTTCAGCGCTGTATCGCCCTAAGAAAATCGCTCCCGCGTGCCTGATGCTTCCAAGCAAAGCCTCCGGCGAATGCGTCATGATTTCTAAATGCTCAGGCGCCAGCGCATTCACCGTGTCCACCGCATCCTCCATCGTTTCCGCGATGTAAATATGGCCGTGATCTTTGATCGATGCTTCGGCGATTTCTTTACGCGGCAGCGTCTGAAGCTGTTTATCCACTTCACCTGATACCGCTTCTGCAAGCTTCCGTGAGTCGGTGACAAGCACGCATGAGCTGAGCATATCGTGTTCGGCCTGAGAAAGCAGGTCAGCGGCAACTTCTTCGGGCACCGCCGTATCGTCTGCCAGGACTGCGATTTCACTTGGCCCGGCTATCATGTCAATATCCACATCGCCGAAGACTTCGCGCTTCGCCAGCGCCACAAAAATATTGCCGGGACCTGTAATCTTATCAACAGGCTGTATCGTTTCCGTTCCGTAAGCGAGCGCGGCAATCGCCTGCGCGCCTCCCGCTTTGTAAATTTCCTTTATGCCGAGCTCAGACGCTGCCGCCAGAACGCCCGGCGAAAGGCTGCCGTCTTTTCCCGGCGGACTGACAAGAACGATCCGCCCCACTCCCGCAGCGAGAGCGGGGATGACATTCATTAAAACGGAAGACGGATAAGCGGCCGTCCCGCCCGGCACATATACGCCCGCGGAATCAAGCGCCGTTATTTTCTGCCCGAGCATCGTGCCGTCTTTACGATGGTAAAACCAAGAGGATTGCAGCTGGCGCTCGTGATATTCTTTAATATTGGAAATTGCCTGCTTGATCACTTCCAGCAGCTGATCATCAAGCAGACGGTACGCCGCTGCGATTTCTTCTGCGCTCACCGCCAACTGTTCCAGGCTGATGCCGTCAAATGTTTTTGTATAGGCCAAAACGGCTTTGTCGCCGTTTTTTCTGACGTCTTCAATAATCGCCCTGACGGTTTTCCGCTGTTCTTCGGTTCCGCTGTCAATGGAACGCTTCAGTGAAAACCGCTCGCTTTTATTTATTGCGGTTATTTTCATTTTGCCGTTTCTCCTTCCACAACCCTGGCCAGCCTGGCAGCCATTTCGTCGATTACGTCATCCTTCATACGGTAGCTGACCGGATTGACGATAAAACGCGATGTGATGTCACAAATGTGTTCTGATTCAACGAGTCCGTTTTCCTTTAATGTCCGCCCTGTTGATACGATATCCACGATTCTGTCAGCAAGCCCGATTAAAGGTGCCAGCTCAATGGAGCCGTTCAGTTTGATGATTTCCACCTGCTCGCCCTGCTCTCTGAAATAACTTGACGCAACATTCGGATATTTCGTCGCGATCCTCGGGGCGACACCGTTCCAATCCGCTCCCGGAAGCCCCGCAACGGCGAGATGGCATTTGCTGATATTCAGATCGAGCACCTCATACACGTCACGCTTTTCTTCAAGCATGACATCCTTTCCGGCAATACCGGCATCAGCGACGCCATGTTCGACATAAGTCGTGACGTCCATCGGCTTCGCTAAAATAAAGCGGAGATTTTCTTCAGGAACATCGATGATCAGCTTTCTTGATTCCTCAAACTCCTCGGGCAGCCTGTATCCGGCCTGCCGCAGCAATCCGGCCGCTTCTTCGAATATCCGCCCTTTTGGCATTGCCATTGTGAGTACCTTACCCATTTTGCTCTTCCTTTCTGGCACCGATAAAGTATGTGACGTTTGTGAATGATTTTGTCATATGATCGATATTTTCAATGCCCGCCAAATCCTGCAGGACGATCTTTCTGCCTCTTGCCCTTTCTTCCTCCGCGAATAAAATGGCCTGCGCCCGCTGCTCCTTGCTGAAAATAACGGCGTCCGCCTCGCTTGTTTCTTCCTGGATGCCGAGCGCTTCAATCAGCCTGTCGATACGGAGTCCGAAGCCCGTGGCGGGAGCAGGGCTGCCGAAATGGCCGAGAAGATTGTTATAGCGGCCGCCGCTTCCGATGACAAACCCGACATTTGCCGCATACACTTCGAATAAAATTCCCGTGTAATAACTCATATGGCTGACCATGTTCAGATCAAGGCGGATATGCTCGGCACACCCGTAATCTTCAAGAATGTCCCATAGGTCTTCCAGCTCCTGAATCACGTTTTGCCCGGAGATGCCGATGATCTCCTCCGCTTTGGCGCAGATCTCCTTTCCGCCGCGCAATTCCAAAAGTCCGAGCAGCCGGCTTTTGTCTATTGAAGAAAGCGGAAGCGATTTGACATGTTCTTTGTACCCCACATAATTCTTTTCAAAGAGAAAGCGCCGCAGGACATCCGCCCGCTCGGCATTGCCCAGCACCTCGACAAACAGCTCATCTGCGAGTCCTGCATGGCCGATCGCGATTTTAAATTGGTGCAATCCCGCGTTTTTCAACGCGCCGGCCGCGAGTGCAATCACCTCAGCGTCCGCGCTTGTTGATCCGTCGCCGATCAGCTCCGCGCCGACCTGTTCAAATTCGGCCGGACGTCCGCCTTCCCGTTCTTGAGCGCGGTAGACGCTTGCCGCGTATCCCGCTCTGAGCGGATGATTATTTTTGTGCAGCTTAGACGCCGCCACCCGGGCAATCGGTCCGGTCATGTCAGGCCGAAGCACAAGCGTTTTTCCGTCCTGATCGAGAAGCTTAAACAGCTGCTGTTCTTCAATGGCTGACTGGACACCCACTGTTTCATAGAATTCGAGGGTCGGAGTCTCCATAAACTGATAACCCCATTTATCAATTAAATCCGTCAGTGTGGAACGGACTTTCTTCTTTGCTTCGTATAAACCAGGAAGCGTATCTCTCATGCCATGCGGTTTCTCAAACATAAACATTGCCTTTTGCACCTCCGCTTTGTCTGAAGGAAAATTCCGAATCCTTTAGTTCGCTAATATGATAATATGTTAGCAGATAAAAGAATGGATTGCAATGCCCAATGTCCGCCTATTCTTTCCCATATTGATGACTAAATCATGAACAAATCTGTAAACATAACAGAACAATCTAATCATATTGAACAGAAGTGCTATAATACATAGAATAGCTTCATCAGAAACAAGGGAGAATAATTGATAATGAAGACGCTTGGAACATTATGTGTGCTGATTCTGACAGCCGTCCTTGTCTATCTGGGATATAACATCTATACAAACGATATTCATTTGAATTTTTTCAATCAGCAGTCCGACGAGCCTGATGAGAAAACACCGTTAAAAGGGAGCGCGTCACCGCTGAATGTCGTTTTGTACAGACAGATGGATTCACCCAGACTGTACAATGGCTGTGAGGTGACAAGCCTTGCTATGATTTTGAACAATGCCGGATATCATGTATCAAAAAATACATTGGCGGATCGAATCAATAAAGTTCCGCTCACATACAGCAGCGGGCTGAAAGGAGATCCGAATGAAGGATTTGCCGGAGACATGGAAAACGGCCCGGGTTTAGGCGTTTATCATGAGCCGATTGTTAAACTGGCCAAAGAGTATGCGGGAAACAAAGTATACGACCTGACAGGAAAAGACATTTCTGCTGTGTACCGCCAGCTTGAAAAGGGACGGCCGGTCTGGGTGATTATCACCACTTCCTTTAAACCGGTTGATCATATGCAGACTTGGAATACGCCGAACGGAAAGGTCGACATCACGTTCAGCATGCACAGCGTAGCCGTCACCGGTTATGATCACGATTATGTATACGTCAATGACCCTTACGGCTATAAAAACAGAAAAACGGACCGGACTGAATTCGAAAAAGCCTGGAAGCAGATGGGCAGCCAGGCCATTGTAATCAAGTCATAAAAAAACCCCGCTGACGTTAATCAGCGGGGTTTTCCATTCGTTTTTTCATTTCTTCGTGCGTATAGATCAGCTTCATCGGGTTTCCTCCGACAAACGCCCCGGCCGGGACATCTTTATGCACCAGCGTGCCGGCTGATACAACGGCTCCGCTCCCGATGGTGACGCCGGGCAGAATCGTTGTGTTTGCCCCGATCATTACCTCGTCACCGATTGTGACATCACCGGTCCGGTACTCATGTATTAAATATTCATGGGCCAAAATCGTCGTATTGTAGCCGATGATGCTGTTTTCTCCGACAGTGATTTTTTCAGGAAACATAATATCCGGCATCACCATCAGCGCGAATGAGGTTTGTTTTCCGACATTCATTTTCAAAAAGGTTCGGTACAGCCAGTTCTTCACGCTTAGAAACGGCGTATACCTTGCAATCTGGATGATGATGAAGTTTTTTATCACCTTCAGAAAGGGAACCGTCTGATATACATGCCACAATGAATTTGCACCTGCAACCGGATGGCGGTCTGTTTTTCTCACGGATTACTTCACTCCGGTAATGTGCAATAAATCACTCATTTTCTCAAGCATATAATCGGGTTCATACGCGGAAAGCGTCTGTGCGCCTTTAATCGTCCACGCGACGCCGGCTGTTTTCGTGCCGGCGTTTTTGCCCGCCATGACATCGTGATAATTGTCACCGACCATCATGGCCTCCGACGGATCGCACCCCAGCCGGCTGAGCGCAAGCCGCACAGGTTCGGGATCAGGCTTCGGATGCTTTACATCATCAAGCGTGACGACAGTATCGAAAAACTCACCAATGCCTGTCAGCTTCACTCCCATATTGACTGTATCCCTCAGCTTTGTGGTAACAATCCCGAGCTGATAGCCCGCTTTTTTCAATTCATCGAGCGTTTCATAAACCGTTTCGTACTCCGTGACAAGCTCATCGTGCTTCTCATGATTGAATGCCCTGTACATGCTGATCATGTCATCGCACTTTTCGGCATCAATGCCTGAAAATGTTTCGTACAGAGGCGGGCCGATAAACGGAAGCACATCTTCCCGTTTATACTGTCCCGGGCAATAATGATCAAGCGTATGAAGATAAGAAGCGATAATCAGTTCATTCGTGTCAATCAGCGTGCCGTCGAGATCGAATAAAATGGCGGTTAAACGTTTATCAGTCATCTTATGTCCTTTCCGATTTCAGACGTCAGTCCGTATCCGCATACCGCTTATCGGCATACCCTTTAACGCGTCTGAAAACCATTAAAATAATCGCAAGAACAATCAGCACAATGGAAATGACCTGCGCGATCCGAAGCTGGCTCGTGAGCATCAGGCTGTCCGTGCGCATTCCTTCAATAAAGTATCTGCCGATCGAATACCAGATGATATACGTTAAGAACAGATTGCCCCTGCGCAGGTTCACGCGGCGGAGCAGAAGCAGAATCACGACACCCGCAAAGCTCCATAGCGATTCATACAGAAACGTCGGGTGATAATAATGTCCGTCTATGTACATCTGATTAATGATGAAATCCGGAAGGTGCAAGCTTTCCAAAAATGAACGGCTGACCGCTTCGCCGTGAGCCTCCTGATTGATAAAGTTTCCCCAGCGCCCGATGGCCTGACCGAGCAGAATACTCGGCGCGGCAATATCCGCCAGCTTCCAGAATGAGATCCCTCTTACTTTTGAAAAAACAACGCCTGTTGCGATCGCGCCGATTAATCCGCCGTGAATCGCGATGCCGCCTTTCCAAATTTTAATGATTTCCCCGGGGTGTTCCGAGTAATAGCTCCACTCGAAAAGCACATAGTATGCCCGTGCGCAAATGATTGCGATCGGGATGGCGAAAAGAACAAGATCAATAAAAATGTCCTTTTTCAGCCCCCGCTTTTCGCTCTCCCTCATGGCCATCCAAAGCCCTAATAACGCACCCGCGCCGATAATGATCCCGTACCAGTGCACGGATAAAGGCCCGAGCTGCAAGGCAATCGGATTGATTGGTGTTCCTGCTTCGTTCATATTATTGCCAACTCCTATTCGTCTTGTTCGCCGTCTTCAATGACATCCGCCAGCTTATTCGTAAATTGCTCGGCGGCATTTAAGCCCATCCGCTTCAATCTGAAGTTCATCGCCGCAACCTCGATAATAACGGCGAGATTTCGCCCAGGGCGGACTGGAATGGTCAGTTTTGTAATTTCCGTATCAATGATTTTCATTTTTTCTTCTTCAAGTCCGAGACGGTCGTATTGCTTCCCTTGCTCCCAAAGCTCAAGGTCCATGACGATTGTAATTCTCTTATTGCTTCTGACGGCGCCCGCTCCGAACAGCGTCATGACATTTATAATGCCGAGACCCCTGATTTCAAGCAGATGCTCAATCAGATCAGGCGCATTCCCGACGAGCGTATCCTGATCCTCCTGCCGGATTTCGACGCAGTCATCCGCGACAAGACGATGGCCGCGTTTGACGAGCTCCAGGGCCGTTTCACTTTTACCGACGCCGCTTTTTCCCGTTATGAGCACACCGACGCCGTATATATCCACAAGCACGCCGTGAATGGCGGTTGTGGGCGCGAGACGGCTCTCAAGAAAATTCGTCAGCCGGCTTGACAGTCTGGTTGTTTTCAGAGGGGATCTCAGCACCGGCACGCCGTTTTTCTCGGATGCTTCTACAAGCTCCGGCGGGATCGGCATATCTCTGGAAAGTATGATAGCCGGCGTCACATCGGTGCACAGCGATTCCATCCGCTGTTTTTTATCCTCCTCAGGAAGCTGATCGAAAAATGACAGCTCCGTTTTTCCTAAAAGCTGCACCCGTTCTCTCGGGTAATATGTAAAATAACCGGCGATTTCAATACCGGGCCGTGATAAATCACTCATCGTAATCGGGCGGTTAATCCCTTCTTCTCCGCTGATCAATTCTAAATGGAACTGCTCCATTACGTCTTTGGTCCGAACCTTTGCCAAGATATGTTCCTCCTGTTCTGGGATGTTCCGAGCTTTGAACAGTTATATTTTATCACTTTACCGTCTGAACCAAAACAGATTTATACAATTCCGGCATAACTGGTATAGATAACTAGTCTGAAAAAGAGTAAAATAAAACTAACAACTAACAAGAAAGGCGTGTTTTAAAGTGGCTGAAAGCTTGTTAATCAGCGGTGCGGACATCGTAACAGAAGAGGAAATCATCCGAAACGGATTTCTCGGCATAAAAGACGGCATCATTTCTTACGCGGGTCAAACAAGGCCGCAGGAAACGTATGAGAAGGAATGGAAGGCGCCTGCGGGTTCGTATGCGCTTCCCGGAATGATAGATATCCATATTCACGGCGGTTACGGCGCGGATACGATGGATGCCGATCTCGCGGCTCTTGATACAATGTCCGCCCGGCTGCCCGAAGAAGGAACAACCGCTTTTCTAGCGACCACGATCACACAGCAGCACGAAAACATTGAAAAAGCGCTTAAAAACGCCAAGGAATGGACGGACTCCTCACCGCAGGCTCATAAAGGCGCTGAGTTGATCGGCATTCATTTAGAAGGACCGTTTGTCTCTCCGAAAAAAGCGGGAGCACAGCCGAAACAATGGATTACGCCGGCCGATGCCGGGCTCTTTCAGAAATGGGAGCGTCTCTCCGGAGGACTGATTAAAATCGTGACGCTTGCACCGGAAGAAGATCCTGATTTCAGCCTGATCCGTTATTTAAAAGACCGGAACATCATCCCGTCAATGGGACACACAGACGCGGGAGCCGATCTTTTAGAAAAAGCGGCGGATGCCGGAGCACTGCATATGACACACCTCTTCAACGCCATGAGCTCCTTTCACCACCGTGAGCCGGGGGGCATCGGAACGGCGCTCGCCTGCGGCCGCATCACGGCGGAGCTGATCACTGACGGCATTCATTCTCATCCTTTGGCTGTAAAGCTTGCCTATTTGGCGAAAGGAAGCCAAAACCTGATCATGATTACAGACTCCATGCGGGCAAAAGGGCTTAAGGACGGAGAATACGAATTCGGCGGACAAAGAGTCACCGTTTGCGGAGACAAAGCGCTTCTTTCTGACGGGACGCTGGCCGGTTCCATTTTAAAAATGAATGAAGGCGCGGCGCTCATGCACAGGTTTACGAACTGCTCATGGCTGGATATAGCTAATATGACAGCGGCAAATGCAGCCCGCCGGCTCGGCATTTTTGACCGTAAAGGAAGCCTTGCAGAAGGAAAAGACGCCGACGTTGTTTTGACGGACGGACAGTGCGGCGTGCTGGCAACGATTTGCCGAGGAAACACCGCATATATCTCAGGAGGAGCTGATTGGATATGAACGTCATCACATGCAGACATTATGAAGAATTAAGCGAAAAAGCCGCAGAGATGATTGCTGAAACAGTTAAACAAAAGCCGGATGCCGTTCTCGGCCTTGCGACGGGCGGCACCCCTGAAGGCGTATACAAAGAGCTTGTGCGGATGCACCGCTCCGAGGGCCTGTCATTCCGGGATGTCACGACGATCAATCTTGATGAATACGCCGGGCTTTCTCCCGAGGACAAAAACAGCTATCATTATTATATGAATACACATTTTTTTGCACATATCGACAGCAAAAAGGACCGCCACTTTCTCCCTGACGGACGGGCAGACGATCTTGAGGCTGAATGCGAACGCTATGACCGATTGATTCAAACACTCGGCGGAGCGGATATTCAGCTTTTAGGCATCGGACACAACGGCCATATCGGCTTTAATGAGCCCGGGACGCCATTTGAATCCCGAACCCATGTCGTTGAGCTGAATGAAGAGACAAGGCGGGCGAATGCGCGGTACTTTCCGTCAATCGATCAAGTTCCTGAAAAAGCCGTGACAATGGGGATCAGGACGATCTTGTCCGGCAAACGGATTTTGATCATGGCATCCGGAAAAAGCAAGGCCCAAGCGGTGAAGCAGCTTCTGGACGGGCGTGTCAGTGAAGCATTCCCCGCCTCCGCCCTGCACGAACACCCGGATGTGACGGTCTTGATTGATGAAGAGGCTGCGGGCGGCGATTGAAAGGATTTGACCTATGCAGATTGATAAACAATCTCCGATTCCGATTTACTTTCAGATTATGGAACAATTGAAAACCCAAATCAAAAACGGCGAGCTGAAAGCGGATGCGCTGCTTCCGTCGGAGCGGGAATACGCCGAACAATTCGGCATCAGCCGCATGACGGTGCGCCAGGCGCTTTCCAATTTGGTGAATGAAGGATTTTTATACAGACAGAAAGGCCGGGGAACGTTCGTCAGCAAACTGAAGATGGAGCAGCCGCTTCAAGGGCTGACAAGCTTCACCGAAGATATGAGAAGCCGGGGCATGAAGCCGGGGAGCAGACTTGCCGAATACCAGCTGATTCAGGCGACGGAAGAATTATCTTCTATCCTGGGATGCGGCTGTCCGGCAACGCTTCATAAAATCATCCGCGTCCGGCTGGCGAATGATATCCCGATGGCGATTGAAGCCTCGTACATCCCGTTTGACAAGGCGGGGAAATTGGATGCCTCCCATTTTCAATCATCCATGTATGAGCACATCGAAGCGTACAATCAGATGCCGATCTCACGGGCAAAACAAGAGCTTGAACCGGGAGCCGCTTCCGAGGAAGAAGCCGAACTGCTCGGGATCCAGCCCGGCGCGCCCGTCCTCTATATCAAGCGGACCACTTATCTGCAGGACGGCACTGCCTTTGAGCATGTGAAATCCGCCTACAGAGGCGACCGCTACACATTCGTGCATTATATGGACAGGGTGAAATGAAACATCTCCAACCGTTACGGGTTGGAGATGTTTTTTTGATCTGCCATTTTCAAATCAATTCTCTATGACTCTGTCAAAACGGAGAGGCTGGGGTTCTGGTATCTAATTTTATAAAGAAAAGAGTACTAAAATGCTACCCTCTGTTTTGGACAATATACGGAACCTGCTTTGAAATCAGCAGCAGCGGTTCTTTGTTTTTGTGAGCCAGCGAAAACATGATTGCGCCTTCAATCATCGAGTTGATTGTCATCCCAAGCTTCTCCGCTTCCTCTTGTTCAAACCCATGTTCAAGAAATTTTGCCGCAAACACATCCGTCCACTTCTTGAACACCTCAACACATGTGCATCTTAACGTTTCATTGATCAGAGCGGTCTCACCCGCCAGCAATCCAACCGGCACGCCCTCAATATTCTGAGGATCATTAAACTGTTCAGCCGTTACATGAATAA
Organism: Bacillus siamensis KCTC 13613; assembly: GCF_000262045.1. Taxonomy (GTDB): domain Bacteria; phylum Bacillota; class Bacilli; order Bacillales; family Bacillaceae; genus Bacillus; species Bacillus siamensis. Next base: position 550,792 of record NZ_AJVF01000039.1, on the reverse strand, counting down.
AGTGCTGAATGGCTTCTACAGGGTCCCCGAATTCAGACATACTATTCTGTATTTTCTTTTCAACGCATCTTCCCGTATGTCTGATTGCCGCAATGGCGAGTTCTTCTTTTCCGTTTGGAAAGTGATGATACACAGACCCTCTGGGTGCTCCGCTCTCTTTTATAATTTGATTCAAACCTGTCGCATGGTATCCCTGAATCTGAAAAAGATATGCAGAGGTTTGAATAATTCTTTCTTTTGTCCCGGTTTTACTGTTCATTATGTTTCCTCCTGCATTTAAGAAAACCAATCGATTTTAGTATAGAAAAGGGACATAAAAAAGTCAAAAGCACTTATTACAGCAGGGCGCCGCCATTTCCGTACAGAAAAAATCCTGCTGACCGTCAGATTCCGTTCTGAGCGATCAGCAGGCGGTATTTCACTGTTATGGGTTGGAGACATGCCTGAAATCAAGCTGATCCGGAGCTGGAGCATACGGCGTATTTCCCGTTTTGAACATCCAGATCGGTGATATTGTTTTGCCGTTGTACGGATCTTTGACGACGGTGTACCAGTAATAAACTGATTCTGGCTGCAGGCCGTCCCAGACCCACTCTGCGGTTTTTCCGCTTTTTACGTGTTTTTGATGACCGAGCAGTTCGTTCGTATAAACGTTGCATTCAAAATAATCGGTCGCTACCTTTTTCATTTTCGGCTGTAAATCCATTTCAGCTGAAAATTCGTCTTTATCAGCGAACAGATCGGTGTCATAGTAATTGATGTCATCCGTATACGGCGAGTAGGAGAACATGTGAACCTGATCGGCGGCCTGATCGAATTGCATGATGCGCATATAGCCTTGGCCCCCTTCAGGACCATCCTGATAGTCAGTCAGAATTTGATGAACGAGACGGTCCGGTTTTCCGTCGCCGTCATCGTCAAGGGCATCGGTTTTTTTCATGGCATTATGATAATGGCCGCTCAATACCATCGCCACATTGCGATTCGGCTTAACGACTTTTTGGTAGATCGTCTCCCCGATCGGGCTTCGGTTTCCGCTCACAAGCAAATACTCATGAAAACATAATATGGCGGTTCGGTCCGGATATTGCTTAAGCACTTGATTGATCCAGTCAATCTCTTGATCCGTAATGCCCCAGCCCATATAAATCATAATAAAATCGTTCCCGCTTGCCGACAGCAGATCATAATGCCCGCGGTTGTTTTTGTATGACCCGCCGTAATGCATGTTCTTTTCAAAACGGCGGCTTCCGAAGAAATCCCCGAAGGTGCGGTATGTGCCGTCTTTATGGCCGACGTCATGATTGCCGGCAAGCACTCCGTACGGAATCCCCGCCTTATCAAGTGTCCGCATGGAGTGATCGGCGTTTTTCCACTGTTTCATCACCATTGAATCATCGACGATATCGCCGGTATGAAAGACATATTTGATATTGTGCTTTTCCTTATTTTCTTTGATCCACTCCGTCATTTTGTCAAAAATGTTCGGGTGCCCTTGTGCGTAATACTGTGTATCGGACATCCAGACAAACGAGTAATTGCCTTTTGCCGGGATTTGATCCTGAACGATGACATTCATCTTTGAGTTTTTCACCGCGTCCGCTGCAGACACGGCGGCTTTTAACGTAAACGGCTTTTTATTTTTGGCAAGGACGCTGTCCGCCTCCTGCCAGCGGCTTGTCCGGTAATTCCAAATATACATGGTTACCTTTCGGCCGGGCAGAGAGCTTCCTTTCCAGACCGCCTCGGCCAGATCCGTTTCGTCAATAGACGGGTCAACGGTTACTTCAAATCGGTGATAAGGGAAACGTTCCTTGCTTTCTGATGAGACTGTTTTTCCGTCATTTGCCGAGATACGGTTCATTTCCGGCAGTGTAAACGGCATTTCATTTTCTTTTATGCCTTGCGGCGGTTCTGTTAATGAGGCGTGTTTATACACTCTCACGCTGCCCGGATTCCGCGCGGTGTAACGGAATCCCCGGTAAAATGATACATTCATCTCATCCTTCGTCGGATCTTTTACCCGGACGGACAGCTTCGCTTTATGGGCGCTAATGTTTTGATCGGCAAGCTCCGGCTGATCCGGCTCCTCCCGTTTGATATGGAAGGTGCGGACGGACGTTGTTTCATTTCCGGCAAGGTCTGCCGCAGTGATGGTAAGCGTATGCTTTCCGGGCTTAAGATCGGCTGATGACGTATGATGCGGGAGCGTGATACTTTCTCCGTCCAAAAACGCTTTGACTTCTTCCACCTTGCTCCATTTATCACGGATGTCCGCTTTCAGCTCAAAGTTACCTTTCAATGTCGCGCCTTCTTTGATACCCGGAACAATTTTCGGCCCTGTATTGTCCACCCGCACAGACTGACTGAGCTGCTCCTCACCGTCGCTTACAAAAATCTGGTGATAGCCTTCAGAAAGCTTCGCCGTATTCCATGGCAAAAGCCGCGACGTAAATAAATGATCCGGCAGGCTGAATGAGAAGGTCATGCTCTGATTCGCCCGCTTCCCGTCACCGATAAACAGCTGCTCAGCAGGATCCCGCTTCCCGTCTTTGATCAACGTTCCGTCTGAAAGGACCAGGCGGGCATTTTTTACGATAAAATCATCCCGATTCTCCCCCGTGTCATACGGAGAAACCTTTGAGCCCGCGCGGATGGATACTTTCTGCGTTTTGCCCCCTTTTTGCAGCAGACGTTCCGGAAGCAGAACCGAATACGTTCTGTAGCGGTGAGCCGGATCGTCAAAAATGTGCAGCACCTCGTTTTCCATCATGACGGTGTTTTTGAAATAAAGATTGGTTTTCCGGGCATCGAAGGCGAAATAGACCTCTTTTTCCAGCGCCGGCCGGGTCTCCTGCCGCTTGCCGTCAATCCACAGCCTGATCTTATCCGCGCCGGCGTCAGATGTGGCTTTGAGCAGATAGGTGCCCGATATCGTATCTTCCGGTTCAATGTTCATTCTGAGTCCGTGTGATTTACTCGTCTGTTCAATGTCAATCATCTTGACGGGTGTTTTCGCTTCATTTTCCCCGTCACCGGCTGCGATATAATACTCCAGCTGATCCTGGCCGAGCAGTTCCGGAGAATAAATAATGTGACGGTATAAGCTGTCGTTGCGGTCTTTTTCAGCCAGAATCCGTTTGAATGGTTTGTTCTCATTGGTTCTGTAATAAAACGCGGCTGTTTTGACAAGGTTTTTGTCCCGGATGTCCGCTTTTAATTCAATGCTTTCTGCCGGCCGGACCGGCTTTTTGTCTGTAAGGTCTTCAATGACCGGTTTTTCCTTGTCCGGTTTGATCACTCTTTTCTGCTGAGGGATCTGCGCCTGAAAAACGGAGCCCGGTGACGGCTTATGTTCGCTTGTGGAGATCTTCAGCAATTCTCCCGTTCCGTTCAGCGGATATTTGTACAGCAAAGAAGTCAGCCGTCGGAATGCATGTTTTCGGTAATGCGCTGAGGCGATGGTTTTTCCGGTGTTTGCTGACAGCACCACCGTCCGCGGGCGGGCGTTGGACATTCCGTCCGTCCCTTCGATGACGGCGAGATGTTTTCCCTCCTTCAGGCGGGTTCCGTAATAGCGGTTGAAATCATCTGCCGTCAGTTCTGATCCGGCGCGCCTCAGCCAAAGCACATAAGCGCCGCCTGACGGAATGACAATATCTTCTCTCGGCCTCCATATCACATCTGAATCCGGCCCTTCCTTCGGGTAGCGGTAGCGGATATGATAATCCTTAAAGTGAATGGGTCTGTCCGTCGTGTTATACACCTCGATAAATTCATAGGCATCAGCGCCGTCTTCATTTTTCGTATCAACGGCAAGCTCCGTAATCATCAGCTCGGGAATATGATTCAAATCGGCTTGATAGCCGTCCAGCTTCAGCCGCTTTTTCTCCGATTCCGCCCGCTGTCTGCCGTTGGTGAAAACGAGGTAATATTCCAATTCTCCATTCCAGATATCCCGTTTTGAAACCTGGGCCGTAAACAGCCGGATTGCGCCTGGAGTGGGCTCCATCGGCACCATCTTATATCCCAGCTCATTGCTTTGTTTATAAAAAAGAAACGCCGAAAACGCTTGATAATCGGCATTCTGTACATGAGCCTGTATGAACAGGTTTCTTTTCATTTCCGCCTTTACTTCGATTTGGGGAGGATTCTCCAGAAGCGGTATGTAATGAGGCGGCTGTCCGAATTCCTGCTGATTCACCGGGATTGCCGATTCTTTGCGCGCCGCACCCGCAGAAGGACTCACACAAAGCAAACCAATCAGAAAAAAGAGCGTCATCACAAGTTTCATCTCATTACCTCCCTATGCATTATGTTGCGTCAGGAGGCCTCCGCTTATGTAACCGCACATAAAAAAGCTGCCCCCTCGGGGACAGCTCTTTTTTTATCCTTTTCTAAGCGGCTCCAATATGCCTTTTTGAATCAGCAAGTGGAAAACGGAAAGCACGACGGATGCCCAAATGGCGGTGCCGAACCCGTCAATCTGAAAGCTGTCTCCCATCAAGGCAGCAGTCATCATTAACGTAATGGCGTTGATGACAAACAGAAAAAGGCCGAGGGTCACAACCGTGACAGGCAATGTCAATATGACGATGATCGGCTTGATCAGCACATTTAACACAGAAAGAATCACACTGGCGATGACAGCCGCTCCGATACTGCTGATATGGACGGAATCAAAATATCCCGCGATAACGATTAATAATAAAGCATTTACTAAAATGCTGACTGCCCATTTGATCATTTATTTCAAATCTCCTTCTAAAGGTACGACAAAACACCAGATAATATATACAATCGGCACGATTCCGCTCGTGACAAGCGCTAATACAACGGTTATGATGCGCAAAAGCGACGCATCCATATTGATGTACTCCGCCAAACCGCCGACGACACCGGCGATTTTACGGTTTTTTTCTGAACGGTAAAGTCTTTTCATCCAATCACCTCTGAGTATGCTTGAGCTTAATGGCTCCTGTTAACGATTCTGAGAAAATCGAGAGATGCTGATCATGGGCTTGATTTGATTCCAGCATCAGTTCTTTTTGAATGGTATCATTCTTTTCCTTTAAAATCTCCGCATCAATCAGCTCGTGGCTGAGAGAGCCGAGATTGCTTTTGAGCTCCGCTTTCACCGCCGAGTCATCAGGCAGGGCGATCTCCACATTTCCGGTCGTCGTTTTTGTGTAGATGGAGCGGCAGTGCGGCGCTGTCACGGTAAGGATGATATTGCCGTTAAAGCTTTGGACGTCTATAGATTCACTCGATCCGCGCAAATCAATCAAGCCGTTAATTGTTTCTGCTTCGATCGCGCCGCATTGATGGCCGGCCAGCTTGATTTGTCCGTTAGCCGTTTCCGCCGACGCTTTCTCAGCCGTCAGATGAGAGAACGACAGAACGCCGTTTGTCGTTTTCGCCGAGAATTCTTTTACATGTAAATGTTCCCCTCTGATCGGTCCGTTAAACAGTTTCACTCTTATCTTATCGTACTCTTTCTGAGGAACATAAAGCGTGACATTGGTTTTCATCGTTTTCTTTTCCGTGCGGACAAAAAACTTATTGCCCTTCATTTCACACTCAATGTGCTGAAGAAATGCGGTGCGCGCCGCCTCCTGACTGTCCGCCCGGTACACTTTCGCCTGGCACTCCGCTCTGACATCTTCATCCGCCCACGGTATGATATTGACGCTGCCGTTTGCAATCTGCATATCAATGGCTGAGAATTCACTGTCTTTAAATTGAAAAATATGCTGCACGTCGTGTGCGTGGCCGAAATTCAGATCGAGATCCGCTTCCTTCACTTTTTTGACAGCCGAATCAATCCACTCGAACAGCTTAGCACCGAGCGACGGCTTTTGGCTTTCTTTTGTCCCGCTTTTGAAGTCTTCCGCAGGTTCCTGGACCTCCGTTGATAATGCGGTGATCTGCTCTTCTTTTTCTTTATATTCATGATCCAGTTTTTCAATGAGCGTCAAAGCTTCCTGCGCCGTCAGCCTGCCTTCTTCCACAAGCTTTAAAATCCGTTCTTTCTCCTGTTTCATATAAAACTCCTCCCCCGACTTTTCTTACACCTGGCGTAATACCTTTATTCCCTGCACGATATTCCAAATGACCATTCCGATGAGGATCAGAAAATAAACAGCTGCTCCTGCTATCATAACAAAAACCGGAACCATACTCTCCCCCTGAGCCGTAATCGCTCCTCCGACAACACCGGCAATCACAATCAGCAATCCCGCAAACGGAATGATGTGAGAAATCAGGGCGCGCATGGCATGCCGCTTCGTCTCTTTTTCATCGACGACGAAGTAAGCCACAATCGGAAGAATAAGAGGCGCGAAAAACACGCTGAAATAACAGATGGATGCGATGATCGCTTGGTTTCGATTCAATAAAAACACTCCCTGTGCGGTAATGTAAAAGGCCCTTCATTATACATACGTATGACGAATGGGCGGGTTTCATTTTCATGCTAAAGGACATGCTTCGTTATACGTAATTTTTCATTTCAGAGATTTCACTATAGAATCTTTTCCCCTAACCGATTACAATATGTAACAAAGCCTGACCGTATGCAAGGAGGACATACCAAATGGAGAAAGATCCCGGAAACGACCAAGTAACGGAAGAAAGTCTGCGAAAATTGATTCGCGAACAGAAAAGAATGAACAGCGAAATGCTGGCTGAACTGGAACAGATCAAGGCGGCGCCTCTTCCCATTTCTCATGATATTCAATATATAAAAGTGCTGCTGGACAGCAGCAGCACTCATATTCTGCAGGACTTAATGCATTTAAGCAGACAGCTTCCCCAACAGAAGAAAAGCCTGTAGCACAACAGCCCAAAACCGATCGGTTTTGGGCTGTTCTTGTATCTGTTAAGTGGCTGCCGTTTCTTTTTCGGCCAGCAATGCTTTCATCCGTTTTTTATCACGTTCCATTACCGGTTTCAGATAGCGGCCCGTATATGATTCTTTCACTTCGATAATTTCTTCAGGCGTCCCGGAGGCTACGATCGTGCCGCCGCCCGCGCCGCCTTCAGGTCCGAGATCGACGATGTAGTCCGCCGTTTTAATGATATCGAGATTGTGTTCAATAACCAAAACGGTATCTCCGTTATCGACGAGTCTTTGAAGCACAACCAAAAGCCTTGCGATATCATCAACGTGGAGGCCTGTCGTCGGTTCGTCCAGAATATACAGCGTCCGGCCGGTGGAGCGCTTATGCAGTTCAGAAGCAAGCTTGACGCGCTGCGCTTCTCCGCCTGAGAGCGTCGTCGCAGGCTGACCGAGCGTCACATACCCGAGTCCGACATCGGCAAGCGTTTGAAGCTTGCGTTTGATTTTCGGGATATTTTCAAAGAAAGACAGAGCATCTTCCACCGTCATATCCAGAACATCAGAAATGCTTTTGCCTTTGTATGTGACCTCAAGCGTTTCCCGGTTGTAACGTTTGCCGTGGCACACTTCGCACGGGACGTACACGTCAGGAAGGAAATGCATCTCAATTTTGATGATGCCGTCGCCGCGGCAGGCTTCACAGCGCCCGCCTTTCACATTAAAGCTGAATCGGCCTTTTTTGTAGCCGCGCACCTTTGCTTCATTTGTCTGCGCGAACACATCGCGGATGTCATCAAACACACCCGTGTAAGTTGCCGGATTTGATCTCGGCGTCCGGCCGATCGGCGCCTGGTCGATATCGATCACTTTATCAAGATGGTCGAGGCCTTTGATCTCTTTATGGCTTCCCGGTTTCGCTTTGGCTTTATGAAGCTTTTGCGCAAGCGCCTTATGCAGAATTTCATTCACAAGCGTGCTTTTTCCGGAACCGGATACCCCTGTCACCGCCGTAAAAGTGCCGAGCGGGAATTTGGCGTTCGCTTTTTTCAGGTTGTTTTCCGTAGCGCCTTTGATTTCAATGTATCGGCCGTCAGGCTTTCTTCTCTCCGGAGGCATCGGGATGAATTGAGCCCCTGACAAATAACGTCCGGTCAGAGAATCCGCATCATTCATCACTTCTTCAGGCGTGCCCGCAGATATAACACGGCCGCCGTGAATGCCGGCGCCCGGTCCGATATCTATCAGATAATCGGCAGCCATCATCGTATCTTCATCATGCTCGACGACAATCAGTGTGTTGCCAAGATCTCTCATGTTTTTCAGCGCGCTGATCAAACGGTCATTGTCACGCTGATGCAGACCGATGGACGGCTCATCAAGAATGTACAGGACGCCTGACAAACGGGAGCCGATCTGCGTCGCAAGCCTGATACGCTGGGCTTCGCCGCCTGACAGCGTACCCGCCGCCCGGCTCAGCGTCAGATAATCAAGACCGACTTTATCTAAGAAACTGAGCCGTTCCACAATTTCTCTTAAAATTAAATCTGCAATCTGCATATCTTTCTCAGACAGCGTCAGGTTTTCGAAAAATTCCAGCGCATCGCCGACGGAAAGTTCGGTAATGGTTCCGATGTGGCGTCCGTTGACCAAAACGGCCAGCGCTTCTTTCTTCAGCCGGTAGCCTTTGCATGTCGGGCACGGCTTCTGTGACATATATTGCTCCATCTGTTCACGGATATAATCGGAGCTTGTCTCTTTATACCGTCTCTCAATATTGCGCAGCACGCCTTCAAATTCAATTTCATTCTCCCGCACTTGTCCGAAATCATTCTCGTATTTAAAGTAGATCCGTTCATTGCCGCTGCCGTACAGCACTTTATCAAGCTGATGCTTCGGCAGGTCTTTGACCGGAGTCTCCATATCGATGCCGTAATGGCGGCAGACCGCCTGAAGCAGCTGCGGATAATATTGTGAACTGATCGGCGTCCACGGTGCGATGGCGTGTTCTTTTAATGAGAGCTCAGGATTTGGAATGACGAGCTCCGGGTCCACTTCAAGCTTCAAACCGAGACCGTCGCAAGTCGGACAGGCGCCGAACGGGCTGTTAAACGAAAACAGCCGGGGCTCAAGCTCTCCGATGGAAAAACCGCAAATCGGGCAGGCGTGATGCTCGCTGAACATCAGCTCTTCCTGGCCGATGACATCTATCATCACACGGCCTTCTCCTAAGCGGAGGGCGGTTTCCAGTGAGTCGGAAAGCCGGGCGGCAACGCCTTCCTTGACGACAATCCGGTCAATGACTACTTCAATGGAATGCTTTTTGTTTTTTTCAAGTTCAATATCGTCGGAAAGCTCGGCCATTTCTCCGTCAATCCGCACCCTTACATACCCTTGCTTTCTGATTTGGTCAAGGACCTTAACATGGGCGCCTTTTCTGCCTGAGACCATCGGCGCAAGCACTTGAAGCTTCGTCCGCTCAGGATATTCAAGAATCCGGTCAACCATCTGTTCAATCGTTTGCGACGTAATTTCGATGCCGTGCTCCGGACAGTGCGGCTTACCGACTCTCGCGTATAAGAGCCGGAGATAATCATAAATCTCCGTTACCGTTCCGACGGTTGACCGCGGATTTCGGCTTGTCGTTTTCTGGTCAATGCTGATGGCCGGAGAAAGCCCTTCGATCGCATCAACGTCCGGCTTATCCATCTGCCCTAAAAATTGGCGTGCATAGGCAGAAAGCGATTCGACATACCGCCTCTGTCCTTCCGCGTAAATGGTGTCAAAAGCAAGGGATGATTTTCCCGATCCGGACAGACCCGTCACGACGACGAGCTGATCCCGCGGAATCGTTACATCAATGTTTTTTAAATTGTGCGCCCTTGCCCCTTTCACCTCGATCCGGTCAATTGCCATGTGTTCATCATCCTTCCGCTTTTAGCTCTAACAGTAAATCACGAAGCTCTGCCGCCCGCTCGAAATCAAGCGCTCTGGCCGCTTCTTTCATTTCATGCTCCATTTGCTCAACGACTTTCTGGCGTTCTTTCTTCGTCAGCTTCGTCAGCTTAGGCACGGCTTTTGTTTTGTATTCTTCTTTATCCTCAGCGGCCTGCGTCGCGCGGATCACATCGCGGATTTCCTTATTGATCGTTTGCGGCGTAATGCCGTGGATTTCGTTAAAATGCTCCTGCTGTTCCCGGCGGCGCTTCGTTTCATTCATCGCGATTTCCATCGAATGCGTGATTTTATCAGCATACATGATGACCCGGCCTTCTGCGTTTCTCGCTGCCCGTCCGATCGTCTGAATCAGCGAACGCTCAGAACGGAGGAAGCCTTCTTTATCCGCATCCAGAATGGCGACAAGCGACACTTCCGGAATATCAAGACCTTCCCTCAGCAGGTTGATGCCGACCAGCACATCATATTTTCCGAGCCGGAGGTCACGGATGATTTCAATCCGTTCAAGCGTCTTAATCTCGGAATGCAGATAATTGACCTTGATGCCGATTTCTTTCAGATAATCGGTCAGATCCTCTGACATTTTTTTCGTTAAAGTCGTTACGAGCACGCGCTCATTCCGTTCTATCCTCGCCTGAATCTCGCCGATCAGATCATCAATCTGTCCCTCGATCGGCCGGACATCAATGAGAGGGTCGAGCAGTCCCGTCGGCCTGATGATCTGTTCGATCATTTCCGGCGTATGCTCAATCTCATACGGTCCCGGAGTAGCCGACACGTACACGATATTGTGCATATGTTTCTCAAATTCCTCGAATCGGAGCGGACGGTTGTCAAGCGCTGACGGCAGGCGGAACCCATGATCGACAAGCACCTGTTTTCTTGCCTGGTCACCGTTGAACATGCCGCGCACCTGCGGAATCGTCACATGTGATTCATCAACGACGATCATAAAATCGTCCGGAAAATAATCAAGCAGCGTATACGGCGTAGACCCCGGAGGACGGAGCGTCAAGTGTCTTGAATAGTTCTCAATGCCCGAACAGAAACCCATTTCCCGCATCATTTCAAGATCATATCTCGTCCGCTGCTCAAGCCGCTGCGCTTCAAGGAGCTTGCCGTTTTCGCGCATGACTTTCAAGCGCTCCTCAAGCTCCTGTTCAATGTTCAGAATCGCTTTTTCCATCTTTTCCGCCCGGGTGACGAAGTGGGAAGCCGGGAAAATCGCGACATGATCGCGGTCGCCGAGAATCTCTCCGGTCAAAGCGTCAACTTCTCTGATCCGCTCTATCTCGTCTCCGAAAAATTCCACTCTGATACAATGTTCGTCACGGGAAGCCGGGAAAATTTCCACAACGTCGCCGCGCACGCGGAACGTCCCCCGCTTAAAGTCGATATCATTGCGGGCATACTGGATATCCACAAGCTTTCTCAGCAGCTCGTTCCGCTCAATCTCCATTTCCGGTCTGAGCGACACGACCATCTCCCGGTATTCTTCAGGCGAACCGAGACCGTATATGCATGACACACTCGCAATGATAATGACATCTCTCCGTTCAAACAGAGAGGATGTCGCGGAGTGCCGCAGTTTATCAATTTCATCGTTAATGCTTGCGTCTTTCTCTATAAATGTATCCGTTTGAGGCACATACGCCTCCGGCTGATAGTAATCGTAGTAGCTGACAAAATATTCGACAGCGTTGTTCGGAAAAAACTCCTTAAACTCGCTGTACAGCTGTCCGGCAAGGGTTTTGTTATGGGCAATGACCAATGTCGGCTTATTGACTTCTTTAATCAGATTGGACACGGTAAAGGTTTTGCCCGTCCCTGTCGCACCCAGGAGAGTCTGATGTTTTCTGCCTTCCTGTATGCCTTTGACAAGCTTCTCAATCGCTTGCGGCTGATCTCCCTGGGGCTGATATTTCGAGACTAACTCAAAACGATCTTTCACAAAAAAGCCTCCGTTTCTTTACGAAATCTTCCTATTGATATAGTAACACAATGACGGGCAAAATCACTAAAAATACGAACTAAAGTTCGATGGTTTGTTTTTACCAAGTCAATTTTTGTATAAAAAACCTGCTTTTATGGCGTAAAAGCAGGCTTCCATTTCATATTCACCATGTCAGGCACTGTCTTTCTTTTTGTCTGCTTCTTTTTTGGCCATGTACAGCCCGCCGGCTACCAATGATACGACATCCAATCCAACAATGAAATACGTTTCGGTGTAACCTTTTAAATAGGATGCGAAAAGCAGTGCGGCTGTGAGAGCGATCGCCACATAGTGGTTAAAAGTGACCCGCGTAAAAAGGACGACCAGCATAAAAGGGAAACATAATGCAAAAACGGCTTTTGTAATCACAAAAACCCTCCTCGGGAATTCTTCATCTCATCTGATTATAGTAAAAAATGAAGAATCGGACAATCGTTCCCCTGCTTTCACAATACCCTTTTTCAGCAGTCTTCAATCATCTGTCAGAAAAAATGTGAATGTAAATCTATTGAACCATTAATGAAATGAACCAAATTGCCTTTCTTCAGCCGAAAGGAGGAGAAGGATTAGGTCTTTGTGTCTTTGACAGTTTCTTCCTCCCTCTTTACAATGTAATGATAGTGTTTACTATCATTTTCTTGGATGAAGAAAAAAGGGGGTTATACCGCATGTATTCAGTACGATTTCAAAAAGCGGAAGAATCGAGCCGCTCAGCAGGCGCAAAAGGAATGAACCTGATTAAACTGACGAAAAACGGCCTGCCCGTTCCCGACGGTTTTGTCATTCAGACAAATGCGCTGACGCGTTTTATGGAAGATAACCGGCTTCAGGCAGAAGAGGAAGAGATGGAGCGCGCCATTATAAACGGCACGTTTTCAAAAGAGCTCCGCGATGAGCTGATTGCCTCTTTTTATGAATTGAGAGAATCATACGCCTCTGTTGCCGTACGTTCCTCGTCTGCGTCCGAAGATCTTGAAGGCGCTTCTTTCGCGGGCCAGTACGAAACCTATTTAAATATCAAAACAGAAGAAGAGTTTCTCGGAAAAGTGAAAGAATGCTGGGCTTCCTTCTTTTCGGCTCGGGTCAGCGGTTATAAAGAGAAAATGAACAATGACACTGCAGAACCGCTAATGGGCGTTGTCGTCCAAGGGCTGATCAATTCTGAGGTATCAGGGGTCATTTTCAGCCGAAACCCCGTCACACATGATGACGGAGAACTGATGATCAGCGCGAGCTACGGTCTCGGAGAAGCAATCGTTTCCGGAAGCGTGACGCCCGACACATTTATCGTCAATAAAGACACATTCCGGATTGACAAAGAAATCGGTTTAAAAGAAATGTATATCGTTTCTCAAAAGGAAGGCGTAACCGAAAAAGAAACGTCCGCTGACATGAGAAACCGCTTCTGCCTTGATGACGAGAGCATCAAAGAACTTGCCATGCTGACGATAAAGACGGAAGAACTGTACGGTTATCCCGTGGATCTTGAATTCGGATTTGCCGAAAATAAGCTGTATCTGCTTCAGGCCAGACCGATTACAACGATCGCGCAGGATCAGAAAGCGGCAGACGAAGAACGGGAATTTATCATGACGCCTCGGGACCAGAAAGATTTTTGGCTCAATATGGAGTCCAATATAGAAGGCCCCATCAGCCCGTTATTCGCCTCTCTCATTGTGCCTGCTTTAGAATACGGCCTCAAAGAGAGTACGAAGGCCTTCCCTGTGATGGGCATCGAGATTGAGCGTGTCAAGCTCCACCAGGGCCATGTTTTTTCCAGACAGCATAAGACGGACGACAACCTGCCCGCAGAACAGTTAGAAGCGCTTTTTCCCGTTTTGGCTGACCGCATGTATGATATTATTCATGAAACCTTTCTGCCTTTTTATCAAAAGCTGGACGGACTGGCGCATAAAAATCATACACCGGAGACTGCCCTTGAGGCGTTCCGAAACCTGCAAGAATTCTATTTAAAAGGATATGAAGAACATTTCAACATTGTCTTTCCGCAAATTGCGTTAAATATGACACTGGAGTCCATGTACGGACAGATTGAAAAAGACAACGCCTCCCTTCTGTATGAAATGCTGGCCGGCGTCATGAATAAATCACTGGAAACCGACAGACAGCTTTGGCTGCTTTCCGGACAAGTAAAAGACAATCCTGAACTGCTGCGCGTTTTTACTGCTTTTCAGGCCGACGAGCTTCATCAGACGCTTCTGCAATCAGATGAAGGAAAACGCTTTCTCGAACAAGTCGGCGAATTTTTACAAGAATACGGATGGAGATCAGTAAAAAGCCATGATCTGATCGAAGAAACGTGGGCGGAAAATCCTTATTTCGCTTTGGCTAACATTCAAAACTATGTCCGGAACGGCTACGATTTTGACAGTGAGTTTCATAAAACGATAGAAAAACGCAAACAGCTTTACGCCGCCTTCATGAATAGAATTGAAGATGACGGCTTCCGGGAGACGTTTGACCGTTATTATCAGTGGGCGTTATCTGCATCCGTCATCATAGATGATCACCATTTTTATATCGATGCGATGCTGGACGCCAAAGCGCGCCTTTGTCTCTTGAAAATCGGCGAGCTGCTGCAAAAACAAGGCGTGATCGATGACCGGGAGGATATGTGGTACTTATACAGCGATGAAGTCGAGAAAGCGCTGGTTACGCCTGTTCCAATGAAGGAAAAAACCGCTGAACGTAAACAGCTCTTCCAGCAATATCAGCTGCTTGAAGCGCCCGCTTATCTCGGCACACCGACGCCCGAACAGCTGAAAGCCGCTGAGCAGGTTACAGGCGCCATCACAGAAGATGAAAAAAACACTGAACATCATATTTACGGACTTGCAGCGTCAAGCGGAATCGCAAGCGGCCCGGTGAAAGTCATTCGTGACGCAAGTGATTTTTCCCGTTTTTCATCAGGAGATGTGCTTGTCTGCAAAATGACGACACCGCTTTGGACCAGTCTGTTTCAGGATGCAAAGGCCGTCGTTACGGATACGGGCGGCATCCTGTCACATGCGGCGATCATCGCAAGAGAATACGGGCTTCCCGCTGTTCTCGGCACACGTGTCGCGACTGACAGGCTCAATGACGGAGATATCGTCTCGGTAGACGGCACAAACGGACAGATTACGATAGTCAAACGCGCTTCATGCTAGGTTTCCCTCTTTATTGACGGGCAGGGCGGGTGTATACTTGTCCTGCCAGTATTTACGCGAGGTGAAACATGTTGAGAACGACGAACAAGAGAATTCTTGACGCTGCGATGAATCTTATCATTCAAAAAGGATACCGCGCCGCGACAACAAAAGAAATCGCAGAAAGAGCGAATGTAAGTGAAGCAACGATTTTTCGTAATTTTAAAAACAAGCAAGGACTAATGAAAGCCATGATTGAGCAGCAGGCACCGGTACCGGAAAGCGTGATCACCAAGGCGGAAGGCAATCTGTATGAGGATCTTCTTCATTTCGCCACGACCCTTTTGCAGCGATTGGAACAAAAAAAAGAGGTGTTCCGCATCTGCCTGCGCGAACCGGAATTATTCGAAGACGTCCTGCAGGATATTGTCGTATATCCGCAATCCGTGAAAAAGGATTTAATCGTTTACTTTAAGGAACTGACAAAGAAAAATAGGATAAGCCCCGGCAGCGAAGAAGCTAATGCAGACGTCTTTATGACAATGATTTTCGGTTATTTTATGCACCGGCTGCAGCTGGGGAAAAGAGTCATCACTCTTTCTGAAGAAACGATGCTGAAACACAGCACTGAGATTTTTATTAAAGGAATTATCAGCCGGTAATGTCCGGCTCCTAGGAGGATGAAGGATGAGTTCAAAGAAAGAATGGGCGCTGATCGTTTCGCTTTTGCTGGGAGCCATACTCGTTCCCATCAATTCTACGATGATCGCAGTCGCTCTTTCATCCATTTCCCGCTCATTCAGCGAATCAATTGCCAGCATCACATGGGTCGTGACGGTGTATTTAATTGTGATGGCCGTGACACAGCCCATTGCCGGCAAGCTCGGTGATATGTACGGAAATAAAAAAATGTATTTATGGGGTGTCGGCCTTTTTCTGATCGCTTCATTGGGGTGCGCCCTCTCGCCAAGTCTTTTCTTATTGATTTTCTTCCGGGCGCTTCAGGCTGCCGGCGGCGCTTTGCTTACGCCAAACAGCATCGCCATCATCCGCCATGTCGTGTCCGAAAAACGGCTTCCGAAAGTATTTGGTTTTTTCGGCCTCGGTGCCGGGCTGGGCGCAGCTCTCGGTCCGTTTATCGGGTCACTTTTAATCGAGAGTTTCAGCTGGCATTCGATCTTTTGGGTCAACATTCCGTTTCTGGCGATCGCACTCGGGACGGCATTTATCATGTTTCCTAAATATAAAGAAGAAACCTCTGACGCGCCGCTTGATATCATCGGATCCGTTCTGCTTGCCGGGAGCATTGTTTCTATTATTCTTCTGACGAAAAATGAAAGCTCTTTGGGCTATTGGGTGTACGCGCTGCTCATTCTTTTATTTGTTCCGTTATTTTTCAGGCGGGAGCTGCGCACGAAACATCCGATTATTGATTTTGACCTGTTTAAAAACACAACCTTTACAAGCGCCAATCTGTCCGTTCTGTTAAGCAATTTAATGATGTATGCCGTGTTATTGATTATGCCGCTCTTTATGACCGGCCACTTCAGCATGAATACGTCGCACAGCGGTATGGCTCTTTCAGTCTTTTCCATTTTTATGTCCGCCAGCAACTGGGGCGGAGCTCAGCTGCATCACAAATGGGGCGCGCGAAGAATGATTTTTCTGTCCTTCGGGCTGATGGCCGGAGCCAATCTTTTATTTCTGCTTTTGGTTTATTCCCATTCCGTCCCGTTCCTTATGGCATCGCTTATTGTGGGGGGCATCGCGTCCGGTGCGGGGCTGACGAGCATGCAGGTGTCTTCTCTTGCGACGGTAGAACCGGGCATGTCCGGTATCGCATCCGGGATTTTTTCCACCTTCCGTTATTTCGGAAGCATTATTTCTTCAGCACTGATCGGTTTAATCTCCGGATTTCACATTCTGTTTATAATATTGATCGGCGTATCTGTGATCGGCTTGTTCGTATCGCTGGGAATTAAGTCCGGCGAAACCGTTGATACGAAAAAAAGCCATTCGGCGTAAACAAAAAAAGGTTCCGTGAGCACCCGCTTTCCGGAACCTTTTCTAGTTTTCCTTCTTATTTTTCTCTCTCAAAGTGTCACCTCACTCCCCCACTGTACATTTAATTGTACTTCTCTATCTCTCGCTGCTCTGCCAGCAACAAACTCACCATATCACTATAGCTATTCAAACCGTCTGTCTGATTATTTGCCTTCAGATATACGTCATTTACATTTCTTGAAATACTTGAAATAACACCCTCATACTTATCCCGGTACTGCTCATTTTGTTCTATATCATGCCGCACCGCTTTGGACAGACTGGACATTATATCAGACGCCTGATCTGGATCCACTTTCTTTAGCTCAGATATAGAATAATCAAATGCCAGAAATAAACCACTGTATAGTATCATTGGATCATCCTGCTGCTTACATGCCAGATAAGCTATAAAATTAGCCTCATCCTCATGCATGAAACCACTCTGATGTGCCAATTCATGCGCCATAGTAGCAGGCACCAAAAAAACTGGCACATTAACATTGATATTGGATTCATAAGTAAAAGGGACAAAAATACCATGTATCCCTGCATGCGACATTAGTTTTGACATCACCACTGGTTTTGGTGTTGAATATGAATGCTCCAAAACAGGATATTTCTTTGATAACATTTGCATCGAGAACACTGCGTGTTGTGCATAATAATCAAAAACCTCTGGTACATGAGCCAAAAGATCAGTATCCGCTAACTTTTCCCTTGCCAATTCCATTTCAACGGCAAGTGACTTACTCAATTTAACCAGTTCTTCCTTGCTGTAGTTCTCTTCTTTATATTCGGTATGAGACAAAAAAGAATATCTGTAATAGTTTATTCCACCCAAAATAGTATAACAAAAATATATCACGCTACAGATCGTAACTATTCCTAGAGCACCACGATAAACTACCATCCTACGTACACCTTTACTCATGATAACCTTGCGCACATAATAAACGATATAAAATAGAAAAAGTAACACAACCAACACTACGAGCCATTCACTAACAGAAAATGTGACCCAAGAAGGTACAAGTCCTACTGTTTTTGACAATAACGGATATACAGACCTACTGTATTTCTCCGCCCAATCCTGATGGTTCTGCGCGTATTTTGTCAGTATGTAAGCTATAACTCCAAGTGAAATCAACGGTAATCTCTTAAGTAAAAGCTTTTTTATAATGTACTCCCCCTATCCAACATAACCATTATAATCAGTTATTCTTAATATATATCCTTCTAAAGATTCATCTTCTAAAGGTTTTGGAGTTAGCAATAACCTTTCCAATAAGCCATACCTCTCCTTCATTTATTTTTTTATTATTTCAAAATAAAACAGCTAAGAAAATATAATTTTCTTAGCTGTTTTACTTTCTAACTGATTTTGAAATCTAGTTTAGGAGTTCTTGAAACTATTCCGAATAATTATGAAAAATCACATTATAATGCTGTCATTTCTTCTTGCTCATGTTCATCCTGAACGAATAAAATACCTAATTCATGATGTTCGCCTTCATAGGACGCGCGCTGATCAAACCGGATCTCACCATTCAGGCCGATGATCTCCATTTTTACAAATGCGCGGTTTTTTTGAAGTGCTTCGTAAAAATCCGATACATGCTTTACGGGAATGCCGTTTACTTTCGTTATAATCTCACCGATCTTCAGCTCAAGATCTTCCGCGGGCGTATTCGGAATGATGCCGAGCACCATTAAGCCCTGATCCCGCTTAGAGAAATAAAACGGAGCCGCGTTATCGTTCAGCCGCTGTCTCAATGATAAGAACAGGCGTCCGAGCACCGCAATACAAGCGGCAGCACCGGCAAGCGGACTCCACCAAAGGGCCGCTGCCCCGAACGCGGTGACGATAATCCCGAGAATCATGACACGCTTCGCCGTTATCCGTATGCTGACTTCTGGCAGGGATCCCTGCACACGCTGTCCGAAGCCGGCGATATAAGGAATCCAGATCAGATGGAAAGAGCCGCCCGGCACGGTAAAGACAGGCCACCAAGAAAGGTGTGACTCAAGCCCGCTGCCCGGCACCAATAAGAAAAGCGGAAGCAGCCATGCGCGATTCGCCAATTGACGGCCGATGGGCAGACCTCTGCTGCTGACGACAAGCGCCGGAGATGTTTTCAGGTGCGCTGAACGGTAAGCAGCCGCTCCCTCCGTGATGATCAAAAGGCCCATAAACACGGCCGCTGATGCCCAATTCACGCCGAATGCCTGCGGAAACCGATCCGCAAACGGCACTGTGTGGGTATACTGAAGGATAAACGCAATCAACATGCCGGCGCTGACAATATAAGCTGATGACAGCCAGTTCATACGGAACGTCAGCGATGCCAAAGCCGTCACAGCCGCAATTATGCCGAGAAGACCGAATGGAATCGAAATTCCCAGTCCAAAAAATAATATGGAGAGAAGAATACCCGGTATAAGCCCTTTTATGTATGTAAAGATAAGCTCGTCATACATATCTGCGATTTTTGTATGAAACGTATGGCGTTCACGTTTAATCCGCAAATATCCGCATGCGAGACTTATGATGATAAAAAACCAAAACATCGGGTGCAAAAAAAACAGACCGATACTTTTCAGAAGTTCAATTCCCCATTGAACAGACATTGCTTTCACCGCCTCAAGCCAAACATTTTAATTCTATTCTACCAAATAATCATTGGCTTGAATATCTCAAACGTCTATCTCTCTTCCGTCATCCACAACGTCACGTTTGAGAGAGAGAAATCTTTCAGATAGTGGTCGACTTCCACCTCGATTACACCGCTGATCAAAAGCATGGACCGTTTAATATCCGTCAGATTGATTCCTAAACGCTTATGGTTTTTCATTAAGTAGGTGAAATAATGCTTTGCACACTCCTCATTGATATCGTGAACACATTCAACATTTGTGTAATTGACCAGGTATCTGCTGAACAGCATAAGAAGACTTAGTGCTTTTGTTGATGAAAATGTAACGTCTTTTGTTCGGTCTTTTAGTTGTTCCACTAATTCATAATATTTTTTTTCACGCACAATACTTGCCCTCTTCAATTGTGAACCCCCATTTTTTTATCCAGATAAGCACGGGTGATTACAGCTGCCGTGCTGAAGCGCCGCAAACACTTCTGCTTTCAATACTGAAATGCAGCTGCCAAACTAAAAAACTGTTCTCTATTAGAACCTTCTTTTATTGTAAGAACTAAAACTGACTGAGGCAACTTTCAAAAGTTTCATTTTGAATACATATTAACTCGGCATAAAGTCTCTCTTCCATATAAATATCGGGTAATGTTTGTCCTTTATAAATGTTTAAATGTGAAAATTTTTTTAATATCTTGTCAAAATCGTCATAATTATATGTCTTTTGGTTCATTTATGAGACATGATAAAAGAAACAGGAGGCTTAAAAAAAGCCTCCTTTTCATTTATTTAACAAATAATGATTTTAACGCCATTTGCAGCTGTATATCATTTTTTTCGTCAGATTTCTTCTCATTCATCAGCTGATTCATTTTTTCCGCTGTTTGTTTGTCAATGACAGCTGTTTTATCAAGTTTGTACCGATCTTGGAACGCCATGACGGCTTTTTTCATTGTGCCGCTGAAATAGCCGTCCGCCCTGCCCGGGTCGAAACCCAAACCTTTCAGCAGGATTTGCGCGTGTTTGACATCTGCGCTGTTCATATCAGGCTGAAGCGGCTGTTTCAGCTGAAGCGGTCCCGCCGCAAAATAATCCGGCTGGCTTACGGCGATTGTCGGAGTAATGCCTTTTTTGTGAATCCAATTGCCTTTCGGCGTCAGCCATTTGTAAAGCGTCAATTTAATGTTGCTGCCGTCTCCCATCGGCACGGCCTGCTGTACCGTTCCTTTACCGAAGGAGGTATCACCGACAACGTCATAATGCCCCGCTTCTTTCAGCGCGCCCGCAAGAATTTCTGAAGCAGAAGCGCTTCCTTTATCCGTAATGACATTAACGGGATACGGCTTCTTATGTTTTAAAGTTGAGAAATATTGTTTTTTATCTCCGTTGCGTTCCGCGATTTGGATATACGGCATGTCTTTTGTGACGAAATGCTTTAAAATCTGTTCGACGCTTTGAAGGTAGCCGCCGGGATTTCCTCTTACGTCAAGAACGAGTCCGTCAATCCCTTGTTTCTCAAGCTTTTTCAGCGCCGCGGCGAAGTCCTGAGCAGTATGCTCGGAAAATGTCGATATAGCGATGTAGCCGACATGATGCCCGCCTGATTCCTTACGGGAAGCAAATACGGTTTCCAGCGGGATTTCCGCTCTTTTAATCCGGAATGACAGCTGTTTTTCAGTGCCCGGACGATGTATTTTAATAGAAACTTTCGATCCTTTTTTCCCTCTGATTTTCAGCACGGCTTCATTTAAATCTTTCCCGTTCATTGACTCGCCGTTTATACTGATGATTTCATCATTCGGCTTGAGGCCTGCCTTTTCAGCCGGAGATTGCTTAAACGGTGATACGATAATGATTTTATTCTCTTCCATACCGACTTCAGCGCCGATCCCTTCAAAAGATGAATCCAGAGAATCGGAAAACTGCTTGGCGGTCTGCTTGTCCATATAAACGGAATAAGGGTCGTTTAATGTAGACAGCATCCCCTGAATCGCTCCTTCAAGAAGCTTTTCTTTATCCACATTTTCCACATATTCGTTCGAGATCAGCTCATATGCTTTTTCAATTTTTTCCATTGCCTGGCTTCTTTCTGCTTCTGATGATTTCTGCTGTGCCGCCCCGGCAATATGGGCTCCGCCGCACAAGATGCTGACGGCCGCTATCGCTGCGATTATTTTCTGCTTCATCGTTTACCTCCTCTTAGTCCTTTTACGAAAACCTGGAGATAGTATGTGTAAACTGAAAAGAATTCATGTAACGGCAACAAAAAAACGGAACCGATAGATTGTTTCATATAAATGGGTAACGTATAATAATTTGTATGCAATTCATTAAATATACAGGAGAATGCGATATGAAAATAAAATTATCGATTTTATCCGCGGCGGTGCTGGCCGCAGGCATTACCGCCTTTGTCTGGCAAAAAACAGAGGCCAATGAAAAATCACAGGCTGACGCTCTGTATGTTTCTCCCGCGGGAAACGATCAAAATGACGGAACGAAAGAAAAGCCGTTCCGCACATTGAAGCATGCGGCGGAAAAGGCGGAGGCCGGAACAACAGTATTGATTCGGGAAGGAACGTACGACGAAACATTTGAAGTAAAGCACAGCGGGACGGCGAAAAAGCCGATTACATTTCAGAACTATCAGAATGAGCATGTCACCATCAGCGGCAAATCTGCACCTAAAAGCGATTCTGAAACACCATTAATTCAAATCAGCAATAAACAGTACATTACCATTCACGGCATTACGCTTGAAAACCTATCCGTCTCATCAGAAGATGCGACAGCCATGGGCATCTATGTCACCGGATCAAGCAGTCATATCGCCATTGACGGCAACCATATCCGGAACATTAAAACAACGGCTGATGAGGGAAATGCACACGGCATCGCGTTTTACGGCTCGGGCGCCATGAAGGATGTCAGCATCACAAATAACACGGTTGAAAAACTGACGCTCGGCGCAAGCGAAGCGGTCGTGCTGAACGGGAATGTTGACGGTTTTAAGATCGCCGGCAATACCATCCGGAACAACAACAATATCGGGATTGACGTGATCGGCTACGAAGGAACTTCCAAGCAAAACGACTATGCGCGAAACGGCGTCATTGAAAACAATACGGTGAGCCATAACTCTTCTTACGGAAACCCCGCCTACGGCAATGAATACTCCGCGGGCGGTATATACGTTGACGGCGCAGAACATGTGGACATTAAGAAAAACACCGTTTACAACAATGACCTCGGCATTGAAGCCACTTCCGAGCATAAAGGGAAGTACGCACAAGATATACGGATTACGGATAACAAAGTGTACAACAATGCTTACACGGGTATTTCAATCGGGGGATATGACACAAAACGAGGCGGCACAATCAATTCCGTGATCGCTCACAATATTATGTACCGAAATGACACGAAGGACCTTGACGGCGGCCAGCTGCTGCTCCAGTACGATACAAAAGGGAACACCATCGAAAAGAACATCTTGACGGCAAGCGGTTCACGGATTTTTATCGCAAATGATTATACGAAAAACGAAGGCAATACCGTTAATCATAACGTCTATCACAAAGAAGCGGGAAAAGACGGCATTTGGAATTGGAAGAACAAAGAATATGATTCATTCGCAGATTACAAAAAAGGATCGGCAAATGATTCGAATTCCATATATGCCGATCCGATGTACCGTGACGAATCGTCTTATGACTTTACATTAAAGCCGGGATCACCGGCCCTGCCCGTCATTCAATAACAGAACCATCAAAAAAAGCCAGTCTGATAAAGACTGGCTTTTGCATTTATACACGAAGGAATTTCCGGATGGACGTCAGGCTTCCCCATACTCCGATAACCGCGCCGATCAGAATGAGCACAAGTGATACTTGGAACACAAACGGACTGTACGGCAGGAGTGAAACAAATGAGCCCTGAACTTTCGGAGCCACCCAAGCGACCATCGACTGGTACGTGCTCAGCACGAGAGCGATCGGTATGACAGAACCAAATACCCCAAGCAGCAGCCCTTCAAGGAAAAACGGCCAGCGGATAAACCAGTTTGTCGCACCGACAAGCTTCATGATTTCAATCTCTTTTCTTCTGGCGAAAATCGTGATTTTAATTGTATTTGAAATTAAGAACATCGCCGTGAACAGAAGGCCGATGATTAACGCGATCCCGATGTTGCGTGACACCCCGACGACCTTAAACAGACGGCTGACTTCTTCTTTCCCGTATGTCACTTTATACACATGATCCAGCTTCTCAATTTTTTTCGCGACTTTCGGCGTATCATGCGGATCTGTCGTTTTGACGATAAACGCGTTGTTCAGCGGGTTTTCCTGATCTTGCATTTTCATGGCCTTTCCGCTGTCGCCGAAGCTTTTGACCAATTGATCAAGCTCTTTATCTTTAGATGAAAATTCTACGCTTTGGATTCCCGAGATGTCTTTGATCTCATTCTGCAGCGTATCCTGCGTTTTCTTATTTGACGTCAGATCGATTAATACTTTAATTTCCACTTCTTTTTCAGCATTTTTAGCCATATTGTTTAAATTCAGCATAATGACTAAAAACACGCCGACCAAAATCAATGTAACGGTAACAGCGCTGATGGATGCAAATGTCATCCATGTGTTTCTTCCGAGAGATTTAAAACTCTCACGCAAATGGCGCCCGAGAATTTTAATCATAAGAACCATACTCCCCTCTTGACTCATCACGCACAATAATTCCGTCTTCGATCGCGATGACCCGTTTCTTCATGGTGTTTACTATTTCTTTATTGTGTGTCGCCATCACGACAGTCGTTCCGCGGTTGTTAATCTCTTCCAGCGTCTTCATGACTTCCCATGATGTTACCGGATCAAGGTTGCCCGTCGGTTCGTCAGCTATAACGACGTCAGGATTGTTGACAATGGATCTTGCGATGGAAACACGCTGCTGTTCTCCTCCGGAAAGCTGGTCGGGAAACTGCCGCGCTTTATGTTTCAGCTGCACCAGATCGAGCACTTCGAGCACGCGTTTTTTTATGACTGACTGCTGCTCTCCGATAACCTCAAGCGCAAACGCTACGTTTTCAAATACCGTCAATTTCGGAAGAAGTTTAAAATCCTGGAAAACAACACCTATTTTACGCCGCACGAAAGGAATCTCTTTTTCTTTCACAGCCGCGAGATCTTTATGATTAATCAATATTTGCCCTTTTGTCGGTTTTTCTTCTCTGTAAATCATTTTAATAAAAGTAGATTTACCGGCTCCGCTCGGTCCTACGACATATACAAATTCTCCGGGATGAATCATGACTGACAGCCCGTTAATCGCTTTTACACCGTTCGGATAGGATTTATATACTTCTTTCATCTCTATCATGAAATCACCTAATCTTTTATTTATGTCTTGCAGCCATAGAGTTCGCAAAAATACTGCGGTTTATGGCCGATCTACCAGGAAACAGATGAAAAATCTGAAAGTTCCTTTTCCTCAGTACACTTCATTATACGTCAAATTTAGACATATTACTATTACAGTTTCTTTTCATTCCCAGGCCGTGAAAAAACCTTGCCCCTATAACAGGCAAGGTTTTTCTGTTATTTTTTCTGTGACAGCCATTTTGCGATCTTCGCGGCTTCCTCATCATTTACAAGATGGCTCGGCATATTGCCGCGTCCGTTTTTAATGATGCTTTCAATTTTAGCTTCATCATACTTCCCGCCGACTTCCTGTAAATTCGGACCTCCGCCGCCTTCTAAGTCTTTACCGTGACAGCCGATACAGCTTTGCTGATAAAGCTCTTCGCCCGCTGACGCAGATGCTTTCGATCCGCCTGAGCTGTCAGAGCTTTCTTTTTTCGATTCATTGGCTCCGCCGCATGCCGCCAACAGGACGGACATGGTCAGAACCAGCGCCAATAGCGCCCATTTTGATTTCATATGTAAGATGCACCCCTTCGCTATTATAACCCCGTTTACGCGCGTTTGAAACCCTCGCCGAGCACCTCGCTTGCGTCTGCGACAATGACAAAGGCTGACTCATCAATTTGTTTGACGATTTGTTTCAGTTTTGTGAATTCGGTCTGGCCGACGACACACATTAAGATCGGCCGGTCATGTTCCGTATACCCGCCGACTGCGGAAATCTTCGTCACACCCCTGTCAATTTCCGTAAACACAGCCGACCTGACGGCTTCTTCATGCTGTGTTATGATTAAAGCCATTTTGGAGCGGTTGAACCCGACCTGCACGACATCAATCGTTTTGCTTGACATAAATACCCCAAGCATCGCATACAGTCCCTGTTCCACTCCGAAAACGAGCATCGCGCTCAGCACAATTAATCCGTCCATGATGGCAAGGCACGTTCCCAGTGAAAGCCCCGTGTATTTGTGGATGATCTGCGCCGCCAGTGCCGTTCCCCCCGTGGAGCCTTTGCCGAGATACACGATGCCGATCCCAGCGCCGATCCCGACGCCTCCGAAAATCGCCGCCAACAATTCATGGGTCGTCGCGGCAGGCAGGTCTCTTGTTAAAAAGACGGCAAGCGGCAGAACGATGGAACCGACAAGTGTCTTCATTCCGAATTTCCCGCCGAGAATGATCACTCCGGCGATAAACAAGGGGATGTTAATGATCCACTGCACGTAAGCCGGCTCAAAACCAAACGTCTCCAAAATGGTGCTGATTCCGCTTACTCCGCCCGCCGCTATACGGTTCGGCAGCAAAAATACGTTAAACACGACCCCTGTAATCGCCGCGCCGATCATGATATATATGTAATCTTTGATCTGCCGGAGCGGCTTATTGTGATTCACATCCATGCAAAAATCCTCCGTTCTCCGATTTTCTCTCGATAGCATTTTAAGTCTTCCCGGCTTAGAAGTAAATAACAGCCAAATACCGTATTAATTTGCTAAAGCGCTATTGTGAAAAATGGACAAAGAGAACGGATAAAAAAACACACCATGCCAAAGGCAGGTGTGTTCCCGGATTAAGACAGTTTTGAGCGTAAGTAGGCATCAATGAAGATATCAATATCTCCGTCCATAACCGCCTGTACGTTCCCCATTTCCGTATTGGTCCGGTGGTCTTTCACCATGGAGTACGGATGGAATACGTAAGAGCGGATTTGGCTGCCCCAGCCGATTTCTTTCTGTTCGCCGCGGATTTCGTCAAGCTCCGCCTGCTGTTCTTCAATTCTGCGCTGATACAGCTTCGCTTTGAGCATTTTCATCGCTCTGTCGCGGTTTTTGATTTGTGAACGTTCCGTCTGGCACGTGACGACTACATTTGTCGGCAGGTGGGTGATCCGAACGGCTGAATCAGTCGTATTGACGTGCTGTCCGCCGGCACCGCTCGCCCGGTACGTATCAACTTTAATATCTTCGGTACGAATATCAATGTCGATTTCTTCATTGAATTCAGGCATGACTTCACATGACACGAATGACGTGTGGCGGCGGCCTGATGAATCAAACGGAGAAATCCGCACGAGTCGGTGTACGCCTTTTTCCGCTTTTAAATAGCCGTATGCATTGTGGCCCTTAATGAGCAGTGTGACCGACTTAATTCCGGCTTCATCTCCTGGCAGATAATCAAGCGTTTCAACTTTGAATCCGCGTCTTTCCGCCCAGCGGGTGTACATTCTGAGCAGCATGGAACCCCAGTCTTGGGATTCTGTACCGCCGGCACCCGGGTGAAGTTCTAAAATCGCGTTATTTTTGTCATATGGTTCACTGAGCAGCAGCTGAAGCTCAAATTCATTCAATTCCTTCGTTAATGACTTCAGCTCTTTTTCAAGCTCCTGCTGAAGATCCGTATCAGGTTCTTCTTTTAAAAGATCATGTGTCATTTGGAGCTCTTCATGAGACTCGCTCAGCTGATGATAGGAGTTCACGTATTCCTTCAGACCGTTCGCTTCGTTGATGACAGTTTGGGCCTTCTGCTGGTCATTCCAGAATTCCGGTTCCGCCATCTTTTCATCTAATTCTGCAATGCGGGCTTCCTTTGATTCGAGGTCAAAGAGACCCCCTGAAGTCCGCTAAACGAGAAGCCATATTTTCGAGCTCTGCCCTGATTTCTGATAATTCCATTCCATTCACCTCATTAAAAGATCCGGGGCGCCATAAGACGCAGACCCGGTCATGTTCGATGCATACAGTCGTGACTATTCTGTCCGGCCGCAGCAATTTTTATATTTTTTTCCGCTTCCGCAATGGCAAGGCGCGTTGCGTCCGATATCTACGACTTTGCGCACCGGCGCTTTTTTCGCTTGTTTGGCCTCACCGCCGTCCTGCGGCTGGTGAGCCGTCGTTTGGCCCTGAACAACTTCTTCGCGTTCCAGATTGCTTTCAATCTCGGCCTTCATGACGAATTTCGCCACCTCGTCCTCAATGGACTCAATCATGTGCTCAAACATAGCGAAACCTTCCATTTGATATTCACGCAGCGGATTTGTCTGCGCATAGGCGCGAAGGTGAATCCCTTGACGCAGCTGATCCATCGCATCAATATGATCCATCCATTTTGAATCGACGGCACGCAATACGATGACTTTTTCGAATTCACGCATCTGCTCGGTGCC
Source organism: Bacillus siamensis KCTC 13613 (assembly GCF_000262045.1). Lineage (GTDB taxonomy): Bacteria > Bacillota > Bacilli > Bacillales > Bacillaceae > Bacillus > Bacillus siamensis. The sequence continues at coordinate 522,580 of NZ_AJVF01000039.1, read as the reverse complement.
GAAATTCTCTTCTTTTTCATTATATTTTGTCATGATACGATCCATGATCATCTCATGCATTTCATCCGGTTCTTTTCCGAAGATATCGCTCTTTTCAAGCGCGCCTTCATCAAGATACGTTGTATTCACAAGCTCCACGAGGCCGTCAAGATTCCATTCTTCCGGAAGCTCCTCTTTCGGCGTATAAGCGGCAATTGCACGCTCCAGTGAAGACTTGATCATGCCTTCCACAATGTCACGCAGGTTTTCAGAGTCAATGACTTCAAAACGCTGCTTGTAAATGACTTCGCGCTGCTGACGGAGCACGTCGTCATATTGGAGAAGCTGTTTACGTGAATCGAAGTTGTTTCCTTCGACACGTTTTTGAGACGATTCCACGGCGCGTGACACCATTTTGCTCTGAATCGGCGTGGAGTCATCCATACCGAACCGGTCAAGCATCGCCATCGTCCGTTCAGCTCCGAAACGGCGCATCAATTCATCTTCCATTGAAAGATAAAATTGTGTGATACCCGGGTCTCCCTGACGCCCTGAACGTCCGCGGAGCTGGTTGTCAATCCGGCGGGATTCGTGGCGTTCCGTACCGACGACTGCAAGGCCGCCAAGCTCTTTTACGCCTTCACCGAGTTTAATGTCGGTTCCGCGTCCTGCCATGTTGGTCGCAATTGTGACAGCGCCTTTTTGTCCCGCTTCTTCAATGATCTGAGCTTCACGCTCATGGTTTTTCGCGTTCAGCACCTGATGCGGAATTCCTTTATTCTTCAGAAGTTTAGAAATCAATTCAGATGTTTCAACGGCAACCGTACCGACAAGAACAGGCTGTCCGGTCATGTAGCGCTGGGCGACATCCTCCGCCACCGCCTTGAATTTCCCTTCCATTGAGCGGTAGATCAAATCCGGACGGTCTTCACGGATGACCGGCTGGTTGGTCGGAATGGACACAACCTGCATGTTATAAATATTGCGGAATTCTTCCTCTTCCGTTTTTGCGGTACCGGTCATGCCGGCAAGCTTTTCATACATACGGAAATAGTTTTGGAACGTAATCGTCGCCAGAGTCATGCTTTCATTTTGAATCTCCAGGCCTTCTTTCGCTTCAATCGCCTGGTGAAGGCCTTCGCTGTAGCGGCGTCCTTTCATCAGACGGCCGGTGAAGGAATCGACGATGACGACCTGGCCGTCTTCAACAACATAATCCACGTCTTTCTGCATCGCCGCATGGGCTTTTAAAGCCTGGTTGATATGGTGGTTCAACGCCACGTTTTTGACATCAAACAGGTTGTCGATGCCGAACGTTTTTTCAGCCTTCGTCATTCCTTCTTCCGTCAGCTGAACGCCCTTCGTTTTGACGTCATACGTATAATCCTGATCTTGCTTGAGTGTGCGGACAAACGCATTTGCCTGCACGTACAGTTTTGTGGACTTCTGAGCTTGTCCGGAAATAATCAATGGCGTTCTCGCTTCATCGACTAAAATGGAATCGACTTCATCAATAACGGCAAAATGAAGCGGGCGCTGCACCATTTGTTCTTTATAAAGCACCATGTTGTCACGCAAATAATCAAAGCCGAGTTCATTATTCGTTGAATATGTGATATCGGCCGCGTAAGCTTCGCGTTTTTCGTCTTTTGACAACGAATTCAGGTTCAGGCCGACTGTAAGCCCGAGAAACTCGAAAATTTCTCCCATTTGCTGAGCATCACGACTTGCCAGATATTCGTTGACCGTCACGACGTGAACACCTTTTCCCGTCAACGCGTTTAAATATACCGGAAGGGTTGACGTCAGCGTTTTCCCTTCCCCTGTTTTCATTTCTGCGATATTCCCCTCATGAAGGGCAAGGCCCCCCATCAGCTGCACTTTAAACGGGAACATGCCGGTTACGCGGCGTGAAGCTTCACGAACGACGGCAAACGCTTCGACAAGAAGGTCATCCGTCGTTTCTCCTTTTTCAAGCCGCTCTTTAAATTCTGCCGTTTTTTGTTTAAGCGCATCGTCAGAGAGATTTTCATAATCTCCTTTTACAGCATCAATGTCATTCGCTATTTTTTCGTATTTGTTCAGCGCACGTTTGGTCGGATCAAACATTTTATTTAAAATCCCAAGCATCTATAACGCTCCTCTATGTTCACATGCAGATTTCGCATGGAATAAATGATAATTTTCTGTCCATGTATACCTCTCATTATCATAACATACCTTTGGTTATTTCCAAAGAATTTGCAGATAAAGTATAGAGAAAAACCTTCCGCGCGTTCACGGAAGGCTGGATGGTTTATTCAGTCGGTTCAATTAATCCGTATTTGCCGTCATTTCGGCGGTAAACGACATTTGTGAGATTCGTTTCCGCGTTGGTGAATACGAAGAAATTATGTCCGAGCATATTCATTTGGAGAATCGCTTCTTCATTATCCATCGGTTTTAAATTAAAACGTTTCTGACGGACAATTTCCGGGCTGTCATCTTCAATTTCGTCCTGAACCGCTACGTTTGTATCAGCTGCGCTTCCGTTCTCGAAGTAATGTTTCGGAAGACCCTGCTCGCGGAATTTTCGGTTGACTTTTGTTTTATGCTTTCGGATTTGACGTTCCAGCTTGTTTGTTGCGAGATCAATTGCATTGTACATATCCTCGTTATGCACTTCAGAACGAAGCGCCAGATCAGTCATCGGAATGGTGACTTCAACTTTGGATTCCTTATCATTATAGAATTTTAAGTTGACGTTCACATCGGCATTGACGCTCTGCTCGAAATATCGTTCCAGCTTGCCGATTTTTCTTTCCACATGATCCTTTAACGCAGGTGTAACCTCAATGTTTTCTCCTCTGATATTGTAGTTCATCAAAGAACGCCTCCCTTTATCTAAGGATATGTAACTATTTCTCTTTTTCCCCTTCTGATCCCTGCTGAAACGTTAAAATAATGTGTAAATTCGGTGAACGATGACGAATGGTGTCGGCTTATATCCGCTGCTTCCGGCAGGATTATCAGTATATGCAGAGGACGCAGGCAAAAGACCTGCCGCTTGCAGCAGGTCTAGTGAAGAACATACGGTTTGATGCAGTCGTGCGTCTGCTCCATCCACACCTTATAATGCGGCAGAAAGATGGTTTTTAAAAACTCCTGAAATGGAGCGGACGGGAAATCATAATCATTTAACATGCTGAAATCCTGAAAAATCTCGTCAAATGACCGAATCGCCGTCTCCACGCATCGGCACTCAACGATAGACAAGAGAAGCGCATGAGAGGAATCGAGATGAAAAAAAGCCTGAATCAAATCGTTGTAAATCCGCTCGCCCTCCGTCTTGAAAAAATCATCCTGCGTATCCAATAGGTAGCAGAGCCCCTCATCAATGGTAAAAAGAAGCTGGTAGTATGCTGACACCAAATGGTAATCGTTCAAACTTCTCAAAACACTCACCTATTTGCGTTTGTCGTAATAACGGCCGTCACTTGTCGTTTGATGATACAGATTAAAATACGTATTATGGTACACCCGTTTTTTCTTGAGTGTTTTTATTTCATTTCGGATGCCGTCCTGGATCCGTTTCACTTCCCCGGTAATCAAGCGGTCCATCACGGCCACCTGCTGAAGCAGCGTTTTTTCTTCTTCGGAAAAAGGCGGCTTTATGCCCGCAAGCATCTCCTCCCTTTTCTCCGTAAATGCTGTAAAGCTGCTGATGAGGCCGTCGCTTTCCGGGGCATCCTTCAGTGCGGCGTGCATGTTCTTCGTTTCGTTATACAAAGAAAGGACATTGCTGTTCATCAGGCAAGGCCGCCCGCACCGTGGCTGTTTTTCCGTTCGCTCTGCATGGCTTGTTTCCACGTATCGCGGAATTCAGTAACAAGCTTTTCCGCTTCATCTAAAAATCCTTCATTATTCTGCACGTTCGCTTCAATCAGGCGGCGGCGTATGTAATCATAGATTGATGACATTTGTTCAGAAATCTCAATCTCCCGGTTTAACGTGATGCTGAGCTCTTGAATGATGTTTTGCGCCTTTACGATATTTTCATTTTTGGCTTCATGGTTGTTTTGCTTCATCGCCTGCCTTGCCAGCTTAATGAATCGCAGGCAGCCGTTATAAAGCATAAGGGTCAGCTCTTCCGGAGCGGCTGTAAAGACGGATGTCTGCTGATAAGCAGCAAAAGGATTATTTATTGCCATTTTTATAAAACCTCCAAGGTTATGATGTTGAAGATCCTAACATTGACGTGAGATATGAAGATTGGCTGTTCAATTTCTCCAATGCCGTATCCAGTGCGCTGAACTTTTTATAATATCTCGTCTCGATGTCATCCAGCTTCGTTTTCATATTGGAAATATTTGTTTCTATTTCATCCAGGCTTTTTCCGATGGCAAAGCTGGTTGATACCGAGCTTTCCGTACCCGCCTGTTTTGAAATTTGAATCTGCATTTTATTTAATGTGTCTTTTAATCTCCGGGCAATCCCCTGTTCCTCCGGGTTTTTGGTTTTCGCTGTATCAGGGCTGTCTGCATTAAACAGTTTAGCCACGAGAGCAGGATTCTCGGTAATTTTCTGTTTCAGTTTCGCTTCGTCTTTAATGACAAGCTTTCCTTGATCCGTATAACTATCAGACGTCTCAATTCCGAAATCGGCAAGCTGATATTTTTTTCCGTCAATCGTAACCGTTGAGTACAGATCAAGCCGCATCTCCGCCAAACCGTTCTGCAGCGTGCTGTCGCTCCGTAATAAACCGCTTTTGGCTTTTGCCTCCCACTGCTCAACCTGCTTATCGGTCATCGCTTCTCTTTGTTCATCGGTTAACGGCGTATAATCACGGTATTTTGATTCTGTCACCTTCTCGTTTGCGCTTTTAATTAACGTATTGTATTTATCAACGAAATCTTTAATGTTGTTAAAAATGCCGTCCGTATCAGTCGTGCTGTTAATCGTAACCGTTTTATTGCTGTCCGTCACGCTGTTCAGCGTGTATTTGATGCCGTTGATCGTAAAGTTATTTGACGTTTTTGTCATTTCAAGCCCGTTGAACGTAAACTTCGCGTTTTTCCCTTCGGCATTGGCCGTAAGTTCATTCGTTGTATCATCAACGGCAAAACCGAGCTGATCTTTCAGGAAGCTTTTAGTTGCGTCATCACCTGCGGCAAGGGCAAACCCTTCTCCCGTTTTATTGGAAGTAAACGCGATCGTATCCACATAATCCGTGCCGTTGGAGATTTTCTCTTTTAAGGCCGTCACCCCGAGGCCCGAGCTGTTTAGTTTGGTGACCACATCATCAATCGTATCGGTTGCGGCGATCGTGACGTTTACCTCAGTCGGCTTCGTTTCGCCCGGATTTGTGACATTGAATTTCAATGTTTGGCTTTGACCCGAAGTGAAATTGATGGCCCCTGAGGATTTATAAGTCGTCGGCGTAGCCAGCTGCTGTACAGACATGCTCGTTGAAATATTCTGTTCAGCACTGACAGCCGCCGCGCTGACACTGGAATCCGAACTTGTTACTGTTTTTTTATTCCAGTTTGTGGACATCAGCATATTATTAAATGTAGTGGAATACATGTCAGCAATCTGGGTATTCATTTCCCGATAAGCATCGCGCTTCCATTCAAGCGTCTGCTTTTGCTGGTTTAATTTATTAAGCGGCTGCTTTTCGGCATCCATCATTTTTTTCACCAGAGAATCTACATCAAGACCGGAATTAAGGCCTGTGATTCTTGTGACCATATGTACCCTCTCCTTTTCGGCGTTTAGTCGTAGACGGCTCTATGACAACAGTGAGTTTCCGACTGTTTATCATATCACAGCTCCATAAATGTATGATCTTATTCTTATATCGGTCAGATTAAAAGGTTTTCAATAATTTAACTGCAAATTATAACGTTTCATTTTGTCAATAGGGTTCTTTGGCATGATGAGGGGGAAAAGCTGCAGAAATAAAAAAAGACCCTGGAGAACCAGGATCTTTCCGTCATTAACCTTTAAGCAATTGAAGAACTTGCTGAGGCTGTTGGTTAGCTTGCGCAAGCATTGCTTGAGAAGCCTGAGTAAGGATGTTGTTTTTCGTGTACTCCATCATCTCAGAAGCCATGTCTACGTCACGGATACGTGATTCAGCAGAAGTCAGGTTCTCAGAAGAAGTACCAAGGTTGTTGATTGTGTGCTCTAAACGGTTTTGAACCGCACCAAGTTTAGCGCGCTCGCTAGATACTGTGTCGATAGCTGTTTTGATTGTTGTAAGAGCTGAAGACGCAGCTTTAGCTGAAGATGAGATGTCGATACCTTTTGTTACTTTAGAATCTCCAGCCACAGCACTGTCAGCTTGATAAACTAATTTATCAGCAGCATCATAGTAGCCATTCGGTCCTTTAGAACCGTCAGTTACAAGTGTTGCTTCATTTCCATCTTTATCTGTAATTTTAGATCCGTCAGCATTTGCTGTATAAGTTGTACCGACTTTCAGGCTTTCAGAATCCATTTTATTGATAGACAGGCTCATTGTTTGGCCTTCGTTAGCTCCGATTTGGAACGTAAGGTTTTTCGCAGTTCCGTCAAGAAGTTTCTTCGTGTTGAACTCAGTGTCAGTAGAAATTCTTGTTACTTCAGATGATAATTGGTCCATCTCTTTTTGAAGCTCAGAACGGTCTGAATCTGTGTTTGTATCGTTCGCCGCTTGTGTAGCAAGCTCGCTCATACGCTGAAGAATGCTGTGAGTTTCGTTCAATGCACCCTCAGATGTTTGGATAAGAGAGATTCCGTCTTGAGCATTTTTAGACGCCATGTCTAAACCGCGGATTTGAGAACGCATTTTTTCAGAGATCGCAAGACCCGCTGCGTCATCACCAGCGCGGTTGATGCGAAGACCTGAAGATAATTTTTCCATGTTTTTTGCAGCAGAGCTTGAACCTGCATTCAACTGACGGCTAGTGTTAAGAGCCGCGATATTGTGGTTGATTCTCATTTTGTATTTCCTCCCTGAATTGTTTTTCGCACGTCCTTGTGCATTTGTGCAGCATCATTTTTGAAGAAAATTTTCCTCTCATTGGCTACACTATATATATCGGACGGCCGCTTCTATTGTTTATATTGAAAATAAAAAAATCCTCACTTTTTTTGTGAGGATAAATTAAGTAATAAATCAGTATTAAAAGATACAGCTCTGTTATTCTCTTCCAGGATAGACAAGTATATTTCCTTCCGATGAATATCCACGTGCTGCGGCGCTTCAATTCCCAGTTTCACTTGCTCTCCTTCGATGGCAATCACCTTGATTTCAATATCCGGCCCGATTTGAATGGACTCATTCACTTTTCTCGAGAGAACTAGCATGATCCTCCTCCTATCAAATGTTTTGTTTCATAGGAAGCATCATGTAAAATGATTTGTTTCGCCTTCATTTCCTTTTTATTCACGATAATCGGCGCTTTTAAATTGGCGGTCGTGTTTTCAAAAGGCTCTTCCAGCGTTAAAATCGCCATCACTTCGACGTCCTCTATATCTTCAATGTGCAAAAGCTCCAGAGTCGATTGGTCAATGTCAAATTCGTATCCTTTAAAGAAAATAAACGGACTGGCGACAATAAAGGCGATATGCTCCTGTTTGACAGACTGCAGCGCCAAAAACGGTGAATCTTCCGACAAAGGAAGAACAACAAATTGAGTCTCGTCATTAAATCCCGGCAGCCCGTTTTCAAATGAGATAATCTGCCCTTCGTCTATTCTGATTTCTCCGTGATATTTTGTTTTAATAATCATGCTTCACAATCCTTTACCACTTTCATCTTTTATTCTGTATTACCGTCGTCAACCGAAATCGTCACTTTAGGGTCTTGCCTCATATCAATCTGAACTTTCCCCGGTGTGTAATTCCATACCGGTTTATGGGCGGTGGCTTCAATTGAAGGTTTGCGGGCTTCAATATCAACCGTAAGCTTTGAAGGAATGCAGTCAATGTCAACGAGAAACTGCGCAGGCAGAAAATCGCTGAATTCGCCAAATGGATCAGGCGGACTGACATCTGCTACCTGCCGGGCCATCACATTGCCGGTTTTCTTTTCAATAGCCGCCATTTCCTTCCCTTCTCTGACTGTTTTCGCAATAAACTCACTGCATGCTTGCGCACCTTTCTGGGCGGCTTCAGCGTTCAGCTTCTCAAATGATTTCAGATTTAAGTTCTCCCACGCCCTCGTCTGATCAATCGTCAGTTTGGCCGGCGTGCTTTCAATGTTCAGCTCTGCCGGCGGCTGCTCGATTTCCAGGTCAGCGGGCGGCTGTTCCATCTCGATTTCTTCCTTCTGAAAGGTTATACCGATTTTAGCAGGCACACTGTCAATAATCAATCTCGGCATCTGCATAGAGACCCCTCCTCTTTAGAGTGTTCTAGTAAAAAAAGCGATCTCCCTGTTGTGAGTCGCTTTTTATATATATATAAGACGTTTCATCTATTATTTCAGGAAGTCGATCAGTGACGGCTGAATGATATTCGCATTTACTGACAGCGCAGCTTTATGAACCGTCTGCTGAGATAAATAATCAACAATCACATCTTCCATTTCTACATCTTCATTATCTGACAATACTTTTTCAGCGGTAGCAGCTTGAGATTCCAACCTTGTCTTAATGAGTTCCAAACGGTTTGTTCGGGCGCCGATATTGGATTTTTCAGCATTCATTTTGTCAGTAAAACCGTCGATGTCTGACAGAATTTGATTTGAATCTGCTTCAGAGAGCGTACCTTTGCTTAAAGAAGCTTCTAATGAGTTGAGAAATTCAAATACATTATCTCCATTTTGAGCGACGCCCCCGAAAGCTGATTTCGGGTCAGAATTCACTTTCAGCACTGCCCCGTTCGAAATGTTGATATTAACATCCGAAGCACTCGTGTAATTTTCATAGTTGTACGTATACGTGCCGTCGGCATTTTCAGTGATCGGCGGGACATCTGAATTTGTTCCGTTAAACAGGTAACGCCCGTTCACTTGAGTATTCGCGACAGAAACGAGCTGCTTTTTCAGCTGGCCGATTTCTGTACCGATTGCTTTTAATTCCGTTTCACCGTTCGAATCACTTTTTGCCTTAATCATCAAGTCTCGGATTTTCCCCATAATATCCGTCTCTGAGTTTACGCTGGATTCCGAGTTTTCCAGCCATGTGAAACCTTGCGAAACATTCCGCTGATACTGGTTGACCTGCGCAAGCTGAGTACGGTACTGCATTCCCTTCATTGCGACGACCGGATCATCAGAAGCTTTGGTGATTTTTTTCCCCGTAGACACTTGCTGCTGAAGCCGATCGAGCTTGTCATAACTTGAGCCGATAAATCGAAGAGAATTTTTTGCGATCATCCCTTGAGTTACTCTCATTTACTTATCTCCTTATCTTCCTCCGGTGCCCATACCGTTAATAATTTTATCGTATATTTGATCCTGCATCGTTATGATTCGCGCAGCGGCATTATAAGCGTGCTGAAACTGAATCATATTTGTCATTTCTTCATCTAATGACACGGCGCTGACTGATTGTCTCCGCTGATCGGCCGAAAGGGTGTTGCTTTCAGAGTTGTTCATAAGATTGGCCGCTTTTTGTGAATTAACGCCCAGCTTGCCGATAAGGGATTCATAAAAGTCATTAATTGTAGTGGTTTCACCGTTAATTGTCAGCTTGCTGTTCTGCACGGCTGCCAGGTTTGTCGCGTTTGTGCCGTCGCTTTTTTCTCCGTTTAACGACGCTGCGATATTGTCTGTAGACGCAAGGACTTTGTCACTGACTTTTATTTTGGCTGCCGCCCCTTTTACCGGCACCGCTTCATCACCGCTGAAATCAAAAAATGCTGCGCCCTGTTCGCCTGTATAGGTCTTTCCTTTTTCGTGAACTGCATTAAACGCGTCAGCAAAGGAGAGCGCCATATTATCAAGAGCAGTCATCATTTCAGGATAAAGGCCCTTTTCTTCTCCATTTGACATATAGCCGTATGACTCAATAAGACCTAAAAGTGAGCCTTTGCCGGTAAATGCATCCGCATTAACCGCATTGCTGCCGACGGATACGCTTGACACAAGACCGCTGTCCTGGTCGTAGTTGATTTTCATTTCTGAAACGGTTTTTGTATTACCATCAAGCAGTGTTCCGAGAGAATTGTTGTTTCCGTTCAGCAATTCCACGTTGACCGTGCCCTCAGCAGTCGCCAAGGCATGTCCGCCAGACTTATTATATGAAACTTTTATATTTGCCATAGAAGATAGTTGGTCAATCAATCTGTCTCTTTGGTCATATAAATCATTAGGAAGCATACCGCTCGGCTCAACTGCCGCTATTTGAGTATTAAGGTCATTCAGCTGATTTAAAATTGAATTGGCCTGATCCGCTGTGTTATCCAGGTTCTTTTTAATATCCCCCTGAATGTTAGTCAAAGAGCTTGATATATAGTTAAAACTCTCGACAAGAGATTTCCCCTGCTCCTGCAAGACTGAGCGCGCTCCCGTATTTTCCGGGTTCGTCGCCAGGTCCTGAAGAGCATTCCAAAACGAACTGAGTGATCCGTTTAATCCGTTATCATCAAGCTCTTTCATGACGCCTTCCATTTGCGACAATGAATTGGAACGGGCTGTATAGTAGCCTAATTTTGTATTTTCAGTTCTGTACTGATAGTCTAAAAAACTGTCTCTGACACGCTCCACTGAACCGGCTTTGACCCCGGTTCCGATTTGGCCGGCCGTCAGATCACTGTTTTTTGATACAGCAGGGTAAGGGCTCGTCGATTGTAATGTGACGCGCTGCCTTGTATATCCTTCTGTATTTGCATTTGCAACGTTATTTGAAACTGTGCTCAATGCAGTCTGCTGCGCACTCAGTGCACGTCTTGCTGTTTCGAGCCCCATAAATGTCGATGGCATTGAAAATCCTCCGTTCTAAGCTTTTGAATCGAATAATGTCAAACGGCTGACAGGCTGGCGCGAAGCTTGCGGCTCTTTATAATTCATATTCTCTTTTTCATCCGGCATGATCATATCGAATGCCCCTGAGATGAATTGCAAAGCCTGAATCGTGAGCTGCTTATTCATCTCGTTCACTTCTTTCAGACGGTTAAGAAGCGCAGATAAAGAGTGAAATAATCCTTCAAGCTCCTGTTTTTCACTGCCTGAAGTTCTTGAGATACATGCAGCAATTGTGTTATCTTCATCGCGGCTGAGAAACTGGGAAGTTAACTTGATTCGCTCTTCTTCAGTCTGCCCGATTGCCTGAATATACTTTTGCTCTTTGGTTAATATGTTGGAAAGCTCTTTTGTTTTACCTGCTTTCAGCGCTTCCGTTTTCTCCTCAGACAGCGTGAGCAGATGTTCATGCAGTGCGCAAAGTCGCTTCAGTTGATCGATAATTGGCTTTGCTGACATTGGCTTTCTCCTTTTTATTGCTTTTTATAGAAATTCATTATTTTTTCAGCGATGCTGTTTGAATCTATTTTATATGTTCCGCTCTCTATATCCGCTTTCAGCTGAGCGATTTTTTCCTGACGTGTTTTAGTGACCGCATCTGACGCATTTTGAAGCTCTTTTGCATGAGAAGAAATTTCCACTTTGTCTTTCGGCTTTGCAGCCTCTTTTTGTACGGCTTGCTTTTCGTAATTTTTTTGGTATGGATTAACGGATTGTGTTCCGTACTGATTGATTTTCATTGGATTCCTCTCGCTTTCTGTTCGCAGTCTAATTCTTTTATCGACTGCGTTATCAGTTAGTTTAGGGAATCAGGTGTTTTTGGTATTATAGGCATAGTATGTGTCTTTAGTACCATTTTTCTCTTTGAATTCAGCAGCTGTTTCTTGGTTCATATGATCTAATTGCGACTCGATATCAGTCTGACAGGACTTGCAGAATTTCCCCGTCCTGATCGGATTTCCGCACCTTTCGCAAGGGTATGCCAAATTCGGAAGATGGCTGATTTGAATCCTTTTTTGTTTGATAAACTTGAGGATCAGCTCTTCTTCCACACCTGTTTCCTCAGTAATCTGCTGCATCGTCGACTGTCTGTTGATCTGCTTTCTTAAAAATTTATAGACGGTTTCAAATGCTTTTTCTTCTTCTTTAATACATGCCTGGCATACGGTCTGCAGGTTCGTTTTAAAAAATAGAGCATTGCATTTTGGACAATTTGCCAATTCACCCATCGTTTTAACTCCTATTCCTTCATTTATCTGCCTTATATTTCTATCAATTATATCGGCAGAAAAAATGAATGATTTAGCTCCTGATTAAAGTAAAAGAGGAGGCCGATAACGCTTTGCCTGCTGTCAGCAGAGCTTCGGCAGCTTGATGCAGTGTGGCGCCCGTCGTATAAATATCGTCTATTAAAATGACGTTCATACCTTCGACGGAGTTTTCAGCAGCTGAAAACTTTTTTTCTGCGGAGAGCCTTTCTGTTTTGCTTTTTTTGGATTGTTTTTCATTGTTCAGTCGGATGAGGGGGTAAATGACGGGCATTCCGAGCAAAGAGGCCAGCAGCTCGGATTGATTGAATCCGCGTTCCGCCAGCCGTTCGCCGCTCAGCGGAATAGGGACGAGGGTATGTGTATTTGCCGGGTATGCCGCTTTAAAGCCGGCAGCAAAATCACGTTCAAATGCTTGAATGATTTTCGCATCACCCCGAAATTTAAACCGGGCCAATGCATCCTTCATCGCATCATTATACAAATATACCGAACGGTTCTGCCGCAGCAAAAAACGCTTTTCCGTTTTTGATTCCCGCGACATGCAATCAGCGCATTTTTCATTTGACTCCTGAGACCTTCCGCACAAACAGCATACGGGACCTTCAATTTTTTCGAATTGATTGCTGCATGCGCTGCATACCTCTTGTTCCGGCGCAAGGGAAAATAGAGATCTCCAGGTCAGTGAACTTGAAATTGGTGAATCACACAATAAACAATTCAGAGATTACGCTCCTTCCCGATTTTCACAGAACTCGCTTGGTTTAACTGAAACAATCGCGGCTGATTCAGCCAGAATGACAAGCAGCGCCGTATTTTTCTGTTTATCAACCATCTCTGCTTTTGCATAAGCAACTTTCTTTTTATCAGTAACATATGCCGGTTCAGCCCGGTTTAATGAAAGAGCCAGTACATCATTTTTGCATACGCGGCATGTGCATTTCATATGAAGCTGAGGCATATGGCGGTCGAGAAGTTCCCTTAATATGATTTCTTTAGAATTGACAAGCATGTTGACAGCTCCTCATAGGAAAGTATGAGTATACTGTATCACGTTTTCTGAAATTAACTAGTCCAACAATTTACTTTTTTGTGCCAATTTGTTCATATGTTCTATATGTTTTTTTGCTTTTTTCATTCCGTTTGTCATTCCGAAATGAAACATGACGACATCACCGCTGAAATGTTTATAGTGCCTTCCCGTTCTGCCTGCGATCTGCACGAGTGCGCTCTCAGTAAAGATAGGTGCTTCTGCGCCGAGGACACATGTCTGAACTTTGGGTACGGTAACTCCTCTTTCTAAAATCGTAGTTGTTACCAGCAGATCAAGCCGGCCGTCTCTGAACCGTTTCACTTTATCCTTTCTGAATGTGTCTTCCGCATGTACGCCTTCTGCCCTTACGTTTAATTTCTGAAAATAATCCGTTGTCTTTTTCAATACATGTACAGACGGAACGAATAAGAAAACCGGCAGCCGTGATTGAAGTTTTTGCCGGACCCAATCCGTTACTGAGTGCGGCAGTTTTCCTTTCTCGAGCTTCTTCTTCCAATTGCCGCACCATAAAAAACGCGGCTCCGGGAGAGGTTTCCGATGATATCTGGCCGGTATGCGGACGCTTTTCAGCAAACCGGCTTCAGCCTTCTTTTTTAATGCGTCTGAAGGAGTTGCCGTTACATAAACAAGGGCGCTGTTGTTCTTTCTGGATTTATCAACCGCGAATCTTAATGTCTCATCGGCTGAAAAAGGAAATGCATCCACTTCATCTATTATCATGACATCAAAAATATCACGATAGCGCATCAGCTGGTGAGCGGTTGAAATCATTAGCGGAGTTAAACTGCCTTTGTCTTCACTGCCGCCGTACAGAGCTGAAACTTCAACATTCTCAAATGCTTTTTTCAGTCTCGGCAGAAGTTCAAGCACGACATCTGTACGCGGAGTTGCGACACAGACCCGCAATCCGTGATTCAGCGCAAACTCTATACCCGGAAACAGCATCTCTGTTTTCCCTGATCCGCAAACCGCCCACACTAACAGCTCTTGTTTCTCTTTTATCGCTTTTATAAGCGCGCCGGCCGCCTGCTTCTGTCCGTCTGTCAGTGTTCCTTCCCAAGCAAGCTTTACAGGCTCCCAGCTGCTTTCTGAGGTTTGATTCCAAGAATATACTGACGTCAGTTCATCAGCCCTTCCCATGACGACACAGGCACGGCAATAGGTAATATGTCTTTTGGCAGAAGGCGCCCAGAATGCGGCAAAGCAGGATTGGTCAGACTGGCCGCATCGGCGGCAGACGTAACGGTTTTTCCTGCGGATGACAGACGGCTCGGCCGTTATATATTCTTTTTCTATAAAAGGATTGATACGCTGATCTGAAAACGGTATCTCAGATCTCAACAAATGCCTGCCGTAAAAGAAATCCCGCACCTCTGAAAATTCTGAAGCATCTTCGGACATCTCTCTGCCTCCTTTCTGCTCAAAGTATGCCTGCCGGGAATTTTTTTGTCGAATCCCGAAAATTAAAAAATAAAAAAATCTCCGCCCTTGAAAACGGAGATTTTCACTTAGTTTTTAAAGCACCAGCCGATTCCGATGGCGCCTTCGCCCAAATGCGTTCCGATCACGGCACCGAAATAGCTGTTATAGAATTCGACATGAGGGTATTTACCGCTTAATTCTTGAATAATATCCGCGGCTTCTTCCTCCCTGTTTGCATGAATGACAGCTGCCCGCATCGGGATTCCTTTACTTGCATCCTCGCCAAACAGCTCAAAAATTCTAGAAATCGCTTTTTTGCGTGTCCGAATCTTCTCAAAAGGAACAATTACCTTATTGTCAAAATGAAGAATAGGCTTTACCTTTAACAGACCGCCGATAAATGCCTGAGCACTGCTTAGGCGCCCGCCCCGCTGCAGATGTGATAAATCGTCAACCATAAAATACGCACGGACTGTTTTCTTCATTTCTTCCAGCTCTTTTAAAATCTCTTCCGGAGAGTCAACACCGTCTTTAATAAGCTGTGCCGCTTTTAATGCATAAAAACCTTGCGCCAAACAGCTGATCTCTGAATCAAAAGGATAAACTTCGATATTATCAACCATAGCGTTTGCCGAAGCGGCGCTGTTATAAGTTCCGCTGATTCCGCTGGACAAGTGTATGCTTATGACCGCATCATATGTTTTGCCCAGTTCTTCGTACAATGCGATCAATTCACCGAAAGAAGGCTGTGACGTAGTCGGCAGCTCATCATGATTTTTTACTTCTTTATAAAAGCTTCTCCAGTCGAGCTCTGTTTCTTCGCGGAATGTTTTTTCACCGAAAACCACTTGAAGAGGAATCATATGAATATGATGTTCATCTCTCATCTCTTTCGGAATATATGCTGTACTGTCTGTTACAACTGCAATATTCATCACTTTACCTGCCTTATTAAGTACTTAATAAGTATTTTAATAGATATGAAGCGGTAAAAAAAGACTTGCCTATTATGGCAAGTCTTCTCATACATGACTAACGCATCTCTACCCAGCCGTTTTTAATGGCTACGACAACGGCTTGTGTCCGGTCGTTAACGTTCATTTTCTGCAAAATATTACTCACGTGGTTTTTCACTGTTTTCTCACTGATAAACAATGATTCACCGATTCCGCGGTTGCTTTTTCCGTCTGCAAGCATTTGCAGCACTTCACATTCCCGTCTCGTTAATATATGTAATGGTCTCCGAATTTCCGGATAAACCTCATGCTGAGGATGAGCGGAAACTCCGCTTGTCGCAAGACGTCGGAATTCGTTGACAAGATTGTGGGTTACTTTCGGGTGAAGGTACGAACCGCCTTCGGCTACCACTTTCACTGCCTCAATTAAAGTATCCGCGTCCATCTCTTTCAGGAGATACCCTCTTGCGCCTGTTTTTAAAGCATGGGTCACATAGTTTTCATCATCATGGATGGAGAGGATAATCACCTTAGATTCAGGGTACAGCTCAACAAGCTGTTTAGTAGCCTCTACTCCATTTACATTCGGCATATTGATGTCCATTATGACGACATCGGGATGATAATGCTCGACGATACGAGCCGCTTCATCTCCATCGTCACCTTCTGCTACCACTTCAAAGGTAGGTTCAAAATCCAATATTCTTTTTACACCCTCACGGAATAGTTGATGGTCGTCGATAATAACAATATTTACTTTAGTCACACGCTACGCCTCCTTATCCTATTGTTCTATATACGCCGCTGTTCGGTCAATATGTCTTTTGGCTCTATTTAACAAATTATAGGCCGAGAGATAACGGAACCTTAATCATGATAAATGTCCCAAGACCTATTTTAGAGTCTATCGTTATCGTTCCTTCAAGCAGATCTACTCTTTCTTTCATTCCCAGCAAGCCGAATGACTTGTTTTTCTTTTGTTTAGCTTCCTTAATATCAAAGCCTTTTCCGTTGTCCTTAATGATAAGAACGACAAAATCAGCGGTTATTTCCACTTTTACCGTAATTTCCTCTGATTCTGAATGTTTGAGGGCATTTGTAACGGCTTCCTGAGCGAGACGGAAAAGCGCCACTTCAAATTGCGGGGCAAGCCTTTTGTTCTCCGTGTCTCCGATGCACTGAAAATGTATTTTCACCTTTCCGTTGTATTCTTCAGTTGTATAAAGATATTTTCTCAGTGTCGGAATCAGCCCGAGATCATCCAATGCCATCGGTCTTAAATCATATATAATCCTTCTGACTTCGTAAAGAGCGTTCCGCACATTTTGCCGAAGATTTCTGATTTCCTGAAAGCCGTCCTCCGTGCCGCGGTCGCGGAAGATCCGTTCTATCAATTCCGATCTCATCATGACATTTGCCAGCATTTGCGCGGGACCGTCATGAATTTCTCTGGAAACTCTTTTTCTTTCTTCCTCTTGGGCTTCGATAATTCTTAAACCGAAATCTTGTTTAGCCTGCGCATCGGCAAGCAGAAGCCCTACTTGGCGAAGGTCTTGATTCAGGTAATTCAGAACGACGGTTATTTGGCTGACCAATGATTCTGACCGTTCAATGATTTCCTGTAGCCCTAAAAGCCGGCGTTCCAGATCATCCCTGCGCTCCCGCAGCTGTTTTTCACGCTGCTGAATCATCGTCAGTTCCACTTGAAGTTTGTGTGCCTTTTCATAGGCGTTGCGAATCTCTTCTTCGCTGAACTTATGGAAATTTCTGCTTACTTCAGACAAACGGTTTCTTGCGTGCCGAGTATGAACTTCAAGTTTGTCTCCCAGTTCAATGACATCGTAGACCTGCTGTTTGATCTGTTTGAGTTCTTCGACCAGCTGTTCATATTGCTGGCGCGACTGCTCTCCGATTTGAAAAACCTCGTCCTTGCTCCCGTCCACGGTTTTCAGCATTTTCATAAGTATAGAATCCAAAACTTTGGAGTCCATCTTCGATTTATTCATCGGTCTCCCTCCGTAACGGTGTTGTTATGTATTTTTATTATAAATGTAATTGAACTGCAATTTATGTCGAATTATAATGAAAGAATGCGTATATTCTAGAAAAAAACATTTTTATATAGTATCTTACTCTTTCATGATACCAAAATATGCGCAAAAATTCTAAAGTCTGTTCGAATTTGTAGAAACAAGTCTTTTAATGCTTGTCAGGAGGGTCCAGCAATCATGCTGCACAGCTATTTAACTGTTAAAGAAACGGGTGAACACGAGATTGTGATTGAAAAATCACGTTTTATCTGCCACCTGAGCCGTGCTGCTTCTGAAGAGGAAGCGCAGGAATTTATACAAAAGATTAAAAAACAGCACTGGAATGCGACTCATAACTGCTCAGCTTATCTGATCGGAGAAACGGATCATATACAAAAGGCGAATGATGACGGAGAACCAAGCGGCACAGCAGGCGTACCCATGCTGGAAGTGCTGAAAAAACGCGGCCTGAAAGATACCTGCGCGGTGGTTACCCGGTATTTCGGCGGAATAAAGCTCGGAGCAGGCGGATTGATTCGTGCATACGGGAAGTCAGTGTCTGAGGGGTTAAATCATATAGGAGTTACGGAGCGGAAGCTGATGCGGATTATGCATACATCGGCGGATTATACGTGGCTCGGCAAGATAGAGAATGAATTGAGGGAGTCAGTTTTTTTACTGAAGGATATCCATTATGCAGATCACGTCGAATTTGAAACGTACGTTGAAGAAAAAGACAAAGACGAGTTTATAAAATGGATGACAGAACTGACGAACGGCAAGAGTAAGAATACAGAGGGAGAACTGACGTATTTAGAAACAGACGTCAGCCCTAAAGGAGACTAATGTAATGGCTGAACGTGTAAGAGTGCGTGTTCGAAAGAAAAAGAAAAGCAAACGAAAGATTATTTTCAAGCGGATTTTGCTGCTGCTTACCCTCGTTTTGTTAGTCGCTGCCGGGTTCGGCGGGTACAAAGTATACAAAACGATCAATGCGGCAGATAATGCATATGATGCCCTTTCCCGCGGAGATAAATCAAAACTGAGGGATGAAGTCATCGATATGAAGAAAAAACCGTTCTCCATTTTGTTTATGGGGATCGAGAATTATGCCACTAGCGGAAAAGGCGGACGATCAGATTCTCTTATTGTCGTTACCCTTGATCCGAGAAATAAAACAATGAAAATGCTGAGTATTCCGCGTGATACGCGGGTGACGCTTGCCGGCGACACAACCGGTAAAAAAACAAAAATCAACTCGGCTTTTGCTAAGGGCGGAGCGGATGAAACCGTGGCGACCGTAGAGGACTTATTAGACATTCCGATTGATAAGTATGTCACTGTGGATTTTAACGGATTTAAGGATGTTATTGATGAAGTCGGCGGAGTCAATGTAAAAGTGCCGTTTGACTTCGACGAGATGAGTGACGTCAGTAAAAAGAAACGGATTTACTTCAAGAAAGGAAACATGCATTTGAACGGTGAGCAGGCTCTGGCCTACGCGCGGATGAGAAAGCAGGATAAGCGCGGAGACTTCGGCCGGAATGATCGTCAAAAGCAAATCCTCAATGCTCTGATCGACCAAATGTCTAAGGCTGGAAATATTGCTAAAATCGATAAAATCGCTGAAACAGCGAGCAATAACGTACAAACGAATATCCGAATCACTGAAGGACTCGCTCTTCAGCAGATTTACAGCGGCTTTACCAGCAAAAAGATTGATACACTGACCATAACAGGGTCAGATTTATATTTAGGCGGAACCGCAACTACGCGCGGAACGTATTATTTCCAAGCGGACCCGGTCAATCTCGAAAAGGTACGGCAAACCTTGCAGAAACATTTAGATTATCCGTCTGGAAAAGGCACCGCAACCGATTCTGCTTCTGACAGCACCGGAACGGACAGTACGACTGGTTCAACTTCCGGCGGCACAGGAACAGACGACGGCACGACTGGTTCGACTTCCGGCAGCACAGGAACAGACGGCGCAACCGATTCAACCAGCGGTACTTCAGGTGCAAACGGAACGGACAGCACACAGTCTGGCAGCACAAATTCAAGCGGCACAACAGGCTATTAACAGCAAACCCGATCCTTTGAGAAGGATCGGGTTTTTCTATATAATAAGAGAATAGCAGAATCCATAAAAAAGCAGACCATTTGCATGATCTGCTCTTTTTAATTTTTCTTTACCAACCTCTTGTAAAACTTGGTAAATGGTTTAAATTGTTCATTTACTAACCCTGTGACCTCTGCTATGATTTGCATAAATACAATCAATACAAAAATAATAAACAGCGAAAGCCATATGGTCGCGCTTTTCAGCAGGATTGCACTGACGCTGAAAATAAAGCCGATTAAATAAATGATGATGACAGCCGTACGGTGTGAAAGCCCGAAGGCCATCAGCCTGTGGTGTATATGTGACTTATCAGGCGCCGAGATCGGCTGTTTGTTTAAAATCCGCCTGATGACAGCGAATGTCGTATCAAAAATCGGCACGCCCAAAATAATGATCGGAATGATGATACTGAATAAAGTAACGCTTTTATAAAGACCCAATAATGAGAGTACTGAGATGACGTATCCGAGAAAGAGCGATCCGGTATCTCCCATAAATATTTTTGCCGGATGAAAATTATAAAATAAAAATCCGAGTGTGCTTCCTATCACTACGAGCGAAAGTGACAGAATCAGGATTTTGCCTCCGGATAACGCCATTACTGCGATGGTAGACAGTCCGATGACTGACAGGCCCGCAGCGAGTCCGTCCAAACCGTCTATCAGGTTCATCGCGTTAGTGATACCGACGATCCATAACACAGTCAGCGGGTAAGCGACCCATCCCAATTCTAAACGTTCCGTTAAAAACGGCACGGAGAAAAAGTCCATTTTCAGTCCCGTGCTCACAATCATAATGGCCACGGCTAACTGGACGAAAAACTTTACCTTTGCGCTTAATTGGTATTTATCATCAAGGATTCCTAAAATAACAATAATAAACGCGCCCACCGTGATGGCGGTCATCTTCGTTTCATTATATATGCCGGCCGCGAGCACCCCTGCCGCTACGCCGATAAAGATAGCCAATCCGCCCATACGGGGCATTATTTTATCATGTACTTTTCGGTTGCTGGGCTGGTCAACTGCACCTATTTTGATCGCAATTTTTTTCACGATAGGAGTTAGGATTAAAACCGTTAGCAGAGAGACAAAAAACGCAACAACTATGCGAAACATGCGTTCGTCAAGCATAAAGAAGTCTCCTTTGGAATTATATGAAGTCTTTTCTGATATTGAACCGTTCCTTCCATTATAATTCTTACTAGTTATTATAACAAGCATCATCAAAAAGAAACACGCAAATCAAAAAATGCGCTTTCCCTTTTAATGGGATTGCGCATTTTTCAATATACCCGTGCATTCGAGCATTCGGCCGAATAAAACGTTCCAATCCCGTCTCCGGGCCAATTCACGGCGCAACGCCTCATATGATCCGCTCCGTTCCGATGCCAGAAGCGCTTCGCAGGCCGCAATGAAATCTGCGGGGTCCCCGCCTTCAACGTATTCATAAACGAAAGGCCTTTTGATTTTTGCCGTAGAAGTAAGGTTGCACCCGACAACCGGTTTCCCGGCGGCTAAAAATTCAAAAAGCTTGAGCGGAAATACCGCGTCATTATAAGGTGAATTTTTATAAGGCATAATGCCGATGTCGACGAGCTGCATATAGGACGGCACTTCATTCGGCGCGGCGGGTCCCGTCCATATAACATTCGGGCGTTCCAGAAGCGACTTGAAATCCGGGTCATCGTGAGCCGTGTTCGGGCCTACCAATAAAATCGTCCATTCCGGCCGTAAATCTGCGGTTTCCGCCAAAAGCGCGAAATCAAGCTTCGGTTTGATTCCGCCGATAAAACCGAGAACGTTTCCGTTTCTTCCCCGTAAAATGTCTTCATCCGGCTGTTTATTTTCCCGTGAAAACAGGTCATATTCCACTCCGTTTTCAATGGTGAACACTTTCTGGCGCGGATTCTCCAGCTTTTTTCCGACCTCCCGGTGCAGAAAGTCAGATGTGCAGGTAATGGAATCCGCCCGCTGAATGATTCTCATTTCCGCCTGTTTAATGATGTTTCTTCTGACATTTGACAGCACACCGGCACGGCCGCTGATCGGAGCGGCCCACAGATCGCTGCAATCGTAAATCACTTCATCCCAAGGGTAAAGATCTGATAGAAGCGGAAAACCGGGGAAGGTGTACCATAAGCAGCAGCGGGCCCCTTCTCCTTCTTCCTTCAGCACGGCCAGCAACGGTGAAAGCTTATGCCTGTAGCACATATCTGTATACCTGCCGAATCGGAATGCTTTTTGCCGGAAGAGATCCTTTACGGCGAACTGCCGGATTCCCTCGGAAATTTCGGTCATCTGTCCGTCATTTGCCCGCGGAGACGGACATACCCAAATGACGCTTTTCGTTTCTTTTTGCCGGGCGAGAAATTCAGCCAGCCGGTGCCGTCTGTATCTCAGCCGGTCATGACCCCATTCCGCCGCTCCGACGATTACGTGAACAATCGGTTCCACCTTCATCACCCAGCCCCTCTGACGCCTACAGCCTTTTCATGACCGCGTTTTTCGCATATTGCATAAAACACCATGAAGCCTTGATAAAGTGCAAGCGCTCAATTTCTCTATAGACAAACCATGTTTTTTTGGCGGCTTTCCACTTGTTGCTTGAAATCGAATTCTGCACAAGCCTGTATTCTGAAAGGCACTCATTCAAACCGTAAGCTGTAAATCCCCTTTTCAGCAGGGAAAGCCAAGTCGCCAAATCCTGCCGCGTTCTGATATCAGGCATTTGAATCTGCCCCGTCTGCTCTCTGTCAATCATGACCGTTAAACATCCGATAATCGTGTTTTTTAAAGCTTCATCATATGACAGGCTTTCAGGCGCTTGAATCGTTTTATCCGTCGGCGTTCCGTCCTGCTCCATGACGCTGTAGCCCGTGAATGAAAAGGCGCAGGACCGCTCTGACATAAACGCCAGCTGTTTCTGAAGCTTTTCCTTCTTCCATCTGTCATCGCTGTCCAAAAATGCGACATAACGCCCCTCGGCATGCTCGAGGGCTGTATTTCTGGCAGCAGCGGCTCCCTTGTTCTCGTCTAAATAAACGACGCGGATCCGCTCATCCTTTTGTTCATATTGCCGTAAAATATCTCTCGTTCCGTCCGTTGAACAATCATCCGCAATGATCATTTCCCAATGCGGATGGCTTTGGTGTAAAACGGATTGAATCGTGTCTTCGATATATTCACTTGCATTATAAGACGGTGTAATGACAGATACGAAAGGTTTCCAGTTTGTCATGGTCACATCTCCATCGCAGATTTTTAAAAGGACTCTCTAAAAAACTCAGGAATGACAATGAACATAAATGCAACTGCAATGCCGATCAAAACACCCAGAACCGCTTTCTTTTTCGGCGGCATGCCTTGTCCCGCCGTTTCACTCACCGGCTCTGAATTGATGACGCCGGCTGATTTCAGATTCAGCTGTGTATTTTTCAATTCGTATAAAAATCTTTCCTTATCCACTTTGGCATCCGCGCTGACGGTTTCTCCTTCAAGTGCATCAATGCTCTGCCGGACCACTTTTGCCCGTTTCTCAAACAGCTCCTGATCATTCTTCAGAAAAGTCTTCATGACGGCCTGAAACACCGATTCGGTCGCCTGCTTGTTTTGATCGCTGTAGCTGACCGTGATCAATGAATCTGATTGTGTTTCGACAGTCAGTTTACTTTTCACGGCCGTCCTTTCTTCGTCTGTTTTGTCAGGCAGAGCCTGTTTTAAAAAAGCATCGCTCGTCAAAAGGAGCGGAATTTCTTTTGTGTTGTTATAAAGCGGATGATCATAGTTTCCGGCGGCAATCGCGGCTTCCGATGTGAAACTGCTGCTTCCGGTGATTTTTGACGGCAATAGATAACCCGCCGCCCCTAGCACTACGGGCAGCGCAATGATCCAAATGATATTCTTTTTGATACGCCGGATTATTCTTGTCAACATATCCTTCATCTCGCATCTCCCTGTTTTTCATAGTACGCCGTAACGGCAGGCTCCTTTTGTAAACGTCTCAGAATATTGACCGCCGCAATCACGAGTGAGAGAAATACCCAGTGGAAAAATAAATTTGAAACGGAGCTTGGGCTGATGCTGCTTACCAAAAAACCGGCCATTGCCGTGATGAGTCCTTCTGTGATCAGTCTTGACTGATTTTCCGATTTTCTTTCATGGCATTTATAAAGTGTCCAAAAAAGGTACAAATAGACTGTCAAATAGCCGAGCATCGCAAGCACGCCGAAGTTCGCCATAATCTCGACGAGCCAGTTGTGCACCTCAACTACGCCGCCCGTATCATAAACGGGCTCGGCTTTTAAATAGTACGAGACGTTTCCGGCACCCACTCCGAACCCCCAGGAATCAATTACGTAGTAAAAGGCGTTCTTTAAAAGATTCGCCCGCGCGAGGTTCGATGGAAGCGGGTGCTGTCCCGGCATCGCCTGCGGAGCTGAAAACAGATTCAAGACGGCATTTGTGATACGGGCCGCAAATAAAACCGCAAACAGCGCAGCACCCGCTCCCGCTGCGTACAGCGCGAGTTTTTTCAGCAGGGACGGCAGCAGGATAAAGACGTATACAGCCGCCCCCGCGCATATGCCCAGCAGGCTCGCGCGCGAACCGGTCAACATGATTAAATACAAAGCGCTGATCGCAAAGAGCAGGCTGACGGCTTTTACATAGCCGTTTTTCACATTTTTCACCGCCGCCGCGTACAGAAAGAAACTGATGCACAAAAATGTCGCAAAATCATTTTGATTAAAGAAAACGGACGTCGGATAATGCTGTTTGTACTGCGGCCCGTTATAAAGCGTTGAGCTCGGCAGTTGGTGGTGAGTAAAATGGTTGTAAAAGCCGATCGCCATCACAAAAATGGTCATCACAAGCCAGATGCCGTAAAAAACCATCAGCTGATCAAAGCGCTGAATAAACATGACGATGAGATAAATCAGAAACATGCCCATCGCCATTAAAGCTAAATATTTGATCCCGTACGTCACGGATTTTGCCCACAATAACGATATGAGACCGTATGTAAACCATAAGGCGAAAAACATCAGGATGCCTTTTACATTCACTCGATTCCATCTGTCAATATGATGACGGTTTGTCAGGATGCCGGCGATGTGAAGAGCGCCCGCTCCGATTAATAACAGCCGGTATATAAATAAGCTGAAAAACCCGAGATGGATCGCAAAGAAGGCCTGATTTAAAAATGTACACGCGATCAGAACATAAATGAGCCCCATAAACATCTGACCGTTTGTGGCAAAGGCCGATAGCAAAGCAAGACCGGCAATCCCGATCATGGCGGCAAGCAGCATCACGGTGATTTTTCCGAAGCCGGCATCCGCCCTGACCGCCTCCACCATGATAAATCCTCCAGTAATGACAGCGGCAAGCAGCACAAGAACATGTGCCGCTGAACGTTTGATAATCACATGGCAAACCCCTTTCCAAAACCGGCAGCCGAGCCGGACTGCCGAGAGCCTGAAGACAAATCTTTTTCTATCTTGCCAGTTCTTTTATTTGCCGATCGGCATGAACCGCCGGACGTCCGACGGAATGATAAGTGAATCCTGAAACCCGCATATATTCCAGCGGGAACATATTTCTGCCGTCAATGATGACCGGCTGTTTGAGCAGCTGCTTCGCCCTCTGAAGATCCATCTCCCTGACTTCCGGCCAATCGGTTGTAATCAGGCATGCATCCGCATTTTTGATGGCGCTGTACAGCTCTGTGTAATAGTCAATGCCGCCGTTTCCTAATGCCGCAGACGCTTCGGGAATCGCGATCGGATCATACGCTTTTACGTGAGCGCCCTGCTCTTTAAGATGCGGAATGATATCGAGAGCCGGGGCGGAGCGGACGTCATTTGTGTGCGGTTTAAAGGCCAGCCCCAGTACGGCCACGGTTTTCCCTTTTACAGAACCGATGGCGCGGTTTAATTTTTCCGTTATGAGAACCCGCTGCTTCTGATTGGTTTCAATGACGGCTTCCATCATTTGAAACGGATATCCGGCGCTGTTTGCGATATGCAATAAAGCCGTTGTATCTTTCGGAAAGCAGGATCCGCCGAACCCAATGCCCGCCTGGAGAAATTTATTCCCGATCCGGCTGTCAAGGCCGACGCCTTCTGACACGTGAGAAATGTCCGCGCCGACACGTTCGCAAATATTTGCGATATCGTTAATAAAAGATATTTTGGCGGCTAAAAAAGCATTTGCGGCATACTTAATCATTTCCGCGCTTTCAAGATTGGTCTTAACGATCTTCGTACGGAACGGCTTGTGAAGCTCTTCAATAACCGAAGCGGCATGTTCGCTTGTGGCGCCGATGACCGCACGCTCCATCTGCATCGTATCCCGCACCGCCGAGCCTTCACGGAGAAATTCAGGATTTGACGCGACATCAAACGGATATTTCCCCTTTGACGCTTCGCTGATGATTTGGTAAACGAGCTTTCCCGTCCCGACCGGAACGGTGCTTTTGCTGACAATGATTTTGTATCCGTTCAGCTGTTCCCCGATTGTTTGCGCCGCGGCCTTGATATAGGTCAAATCGGCTTCACCCGTCTTTGACATCGGTGTACCGACGGCAATATAGATGATATCAGCGGCTTTCACAGCCGGCCCAATCTCTGCCGTAAAGGATAACCGCCCGGCACTGACGTTTTTTTCAGCTAATTCCTCAAGCCCCGGTTCATATATCGGGATGACTCCGTTTTGCAGGCTTCTGATTTTCGCTTCATTGATGTCACAGCAAGTCACATGATGGCCGATTTCCGCAAAACAAGTTCCAGATACGAGACCTACATACCCTGTTCCTAATACAGCGATTTTTTTCACAGCTTCATCCCTCTTTCGAAAGGTTCTCCTCTTGCCCGGCCCGGTTCATGACGGCCCGGTATTTCTCTTTCAGCGCTTTTGCGTTTTGGCTTGCGTCAAAATACGTGCGGACGGTTTGATAAAGTTCTTCGGCTGCTTGCGTTGTCCATGCCTCTCCTTTTTCATATTGCAGGATGGATTCCGCCAGCGTTTCGGGTGAGCCCGGTCTGATCAGCAGCCCCCGGTGTTTACCGAATAAAGAAGCCACTCCTCCCACATCAGTGCAGAGCACCGGCACCTTCAGAGCAAGCGCCTCAATGACCACAGTCGGCATGCCTTCACTGTAGGACGGCAGGGCCATGATATCCGACGCCAGCAGATAGTCCTGTATCTTGTCATTCGGCACTTGCCCCGTGACGATGTGAGCGGCTTCCCGCAATGAGGATGCGGCGGGTCCGTCACCGACAAAGACGGCTTCAAATCTTTCATCCAATGACTGAACGGCTTTTGATAAGTCGAAAACGCCTTTCTCTTTGACAAGCCTGCCGATGAACGCGATCAGCTTTTTATCCGGAGGAAGGCCGAGCCGTTTTCTGATGGCTTCTTTCGTCTCGTTTCTTTTTTGGAAGGCGTCAAGCGTGATGCCGATCGGAAGCACGCTGCAATCCGCTGCGCTGATCTTCTTCATTTGTTCCCGCAGACTGCCGCTGACGGCATAAATATCGGCAGCCTCCCGCACCGCAAATGTAAATGCGCGATGTGCGCTTTTGCTGTAATGCGGATAGACATTGACATCGCTGCCATGCAAGGTCAGGACATACGGAATTCCCAGAGCCTTTGACACAATGGCGGCCGCTCCGCCTGACGGCATGGCGAAATGCGCGTGAATCAGATCAGGCTTCAGGCCGTTCTTTTTGATCGCAGAAAGAACCGATGCCGCCATTCTTTTATGCGGCTGCGCCCATTTCAGCTGCCCGGGGACCGCCTGATAAAACGGCCGGTGTACGGACACGCCTTTCCGCCATTCATGCGCAGGCCTTATATCCTTTTGCCGATATGTCTTTTTCAGCAGCCGGAATGGCGCGGCGAGTTTCGGCCGCGGACAGATGACGGTCATCTCCGCGCCAAGCTTTCTCAGTTCTTGCGCCTGTGTTTCATGAAAAACGCCTTCCCCCGGCTTTTCACTGCTCGGATAGACACTTGTCATCCACAATACCTTCATAGCAAACGCCCTTTTCTTAATTTACTTTTCATCTGCGGATAAGCTTTGATTAAAAGAAATAAATAACACAATGCGCCGCAGGCTACTGAGATCGCCAGACGCAGCTTTACATCAAGGCTGATCCGCTCCGTTCCGAGGCTGGCTGTAAAGGCGATGACACCCATCGCCGCCGTAAGCAGAAACGGTTTGGCCACGGCTTTGAAGTAAGCCGACAGCCGCAGCTTAATGACATATGCCAACAGCCAGCGGCCGATCAGGAAATTCAAGATGCTGATGAATGCGTACGTCCAGGCTACCGTCAAGAGATTTCCGGACAGCACGGCAGCGTACAATGATGCACCATACAGCAGCATCACCCCGGCGTCCCAATAAAACGCCAGATCGGCCCGCCCTTTTGCCAGCAGCACAGATCCGTTCGGGTTCATCAGGACCCTTAAAATCCCGACAATGGCGAGAACATTTAAGACCGGGACAGCCGCCAGCCATTTTTCTCCGAATACCGAAGCCACGAATGCATCCGACACTGAAACCAAACCGAGCAAAAGCGGAAAGGATATCAGCGCGAGCATTTTGGTCATATTGAGAAAGCCTTCTCTGATGGCGCTGTTTTCATGCTTGTTTTTCGCAAAGACGGGAAACGCGACTCTTGTAATGATTGGATTAATTTTTAATACCGGAAGCGTGACGATCTGATAGGCCAGATTGTAAATGCCAAGGGCCTCGGCGCCGATAAAACTGCCGATCAGAATCATATCAATATTCGCCCCGAGCCGGTTCACAAGCCGGGAAGACAGCTGAAAGGCGCCGAAAGAAAAGAAGCCTCTCATTCCCTTCAGATCAAAAACGAACGACGGACGCCATGTTTTTCTGCAGGCCATCCAGTACAGAATCCCTTTCGACGATTGCAGCAGCACCTGGGAAATCACATATGCGAGAATCGGGTCCGTATAAAAAACCGCAGCCGCCAAGTAAACGAAGGACAGCACATTTGAAAAGATTTCAATTTTGCTTAACGAATTAAATGCCAGCGCTTTTTGCAGCATATACTGATATTGCTGACCGATCGGTGCGATTAAAAACATGACGGCCAGCACGCGGACTAAATAGTCAAGCTCCTCCCGCTGATAAAAATCAGCAATGAGCGGGCTGCTGAAAAACAGCAGCGCAAACAGTGCAAGCCCCGTTATGATATTCAGCCAGTACAAGGAAGACATCTGTTTTTCAGTGACATGATCTTTTTGAATGAGCGCGGCGCCAAACCCCATATCAAGCGCAATTTGGGCAAACACCGCTACCGTTGTGATCATGCCGACAAGGCCGAATTCAGCCAGTGACATGACCCGCCCGAGCAGGGCAAATTGAACGATTTGAATAACCGTAATACACGCTGTCGAAATACTTGTCCATTTGGCGCCGCTCAAAATTTGATTTGTAATACTAGGCATCGTTTTCCCTACTTTTTGTCTGCTGACCAGAATTTTTATCGTGCCCCGTCACCGGTCCAGATTACTTTGCACGTTTTGAGCATAATCTTCAGTTCCAATGAAAAGGTCAGGTTGCGGATATAGTATAAGTCAAACATCAGCTTTTCCCTCGGTGTCATGTCATATCCCCCATTGACCTGCGCCCAGCCGCTTAATCCCGGCTTAACAGCCAGCCGCTCCGTAAATCCCGGGATTTCTGCCTGAAACTGTTCCGTAAACACGGGCCGTTCGGGGCGCGGGCCGATCAGGCTCATTTCTCCCCGAAGCACATTTACCAGCTGCGGCAGCTCATCAATACGGGTCCTTCTGATAAAAACGCCGACCTTTGTCACGCGGGGATCCTTTTTCAGCGCCCAGACCGCACCTGATTTTTCAGCATCTATTTTCATAGAGCGGAGCTTATACAAATAAAACGGCTTCCCGTTTTTGCCTACCCGCTCCTGCTTATAAAAAGCCGGGCCGGGCGACTCCAAACGAATCAGTATGGAGAACAGGCCTATTATCGGAAGCGCCGCCAAAAGCCCCGCAAGCGCAAACACAATATCCATGAATCGCTTAAAAGCCAAATAACGGGCCGTTTTTTCCGTTACGGCAGCGGAAGTCCCCTGCCGCACTGCATAGTTATTATTTACATTCATGCTTTTCTCTGCTCCCACTGACACACACCTCACGATTTGTTGGGATGTTTGATGACCTATGCCGTGAGTTTAGCAGATGGATGTTAATTGGAAGTAAAGGAAACGTTAATGTTTATTAGAATGTTTCGATTATTGTTTTTTTATTGTAAATCTATTCATATCCATATTTGAGTCAAAGCATAATGAAAAAATAAAAAAACAGACCGGTATGAATCGGTCTGTTTTAAATGGAAAATATTATCTGAAATAGGAGGAGACGCCTTGAGTGATCCCCGCCGCGAGTCTGTCCTTTTTCGTAGATTGTTTTAAAATATTGGCATCAATCGGGCTTGTGACAAAACCGGTTTCTAACAAGACACTCGGCATTTTAGAATACTTAATGACGTAAAATCCGGCAGTTTTCACACTGCGGTCACGCGTGCCGAGAGCAGAAACCATTCTCGGCTGAATATTTTGGGCAAGTCTCAGACTGTTTGCGGATTGGTAGGTTGGATCATAATATGTCTCCGTACCGTTTGCACTGCTGTTATCATTCGCGTTTGCATGAACACTGATGAAAATATCGGCGTTCGCCTTCGCCCCTTTGTTCACTCTCTCCTCAAGCGAATCAAAGGTGTCGCCCGTCCTCGACATTACAGTAAGCGCACCAGCACCGTATAATTGATTGTTTAGGCGTGTTGCGATATCAAGGTTCACATTTTTTTCAAGCAGGCCATTGCCCGTTGCTCCTGAATCCTGGTAGCCGTGTCCCGGATCAATAAAGACCGTTTTGCCGACAACTGGATTTTTAAGCTGCGATGCCGCATTGTTGCTTAAAGATGATGCACTCCCTATGACGGTGAAGCTGGTGATGCGTTTACTTCCGATATACGTCCGGACGTCCTTTGACAGACTGTCCCCATTCGTCATGAGGTGAACTCTTCCCTGTTTGGCACTTAAAACGCCTGCGACAATGGTATCCGGCTCTTTAAAACCATTAGTAATAAACGTATAGCCTGTGCTGAGGCCTGTCTTTTTCGCAAGATTCACAGACAGGTTATAGCGGTTTTTGCCGCTGACTCTTGAAGGATTCGGCAGCTTATTGTAAAGTGAGCTGCTGATGCTGCTTGTCCCGCCGATGACAATCGTGTTTTTAATCCCTAAGCTTTTGATCGCATTGGACGTAGAACCATTTAACGTTGAATCATTGGTGAATAAGATCGGATATTTTTTAGCGGACGCATAAGAAATCGCAGCCATTCCATCTGCATCAACAAACCCGTTGACCACAAGAGCTGTAGAAGATCTTGTCATTTCACCCGCCACTTTTGCGGCTGTGGCATATCTCGTGCTCCCGGATAATCGTTTGACACTGATGCCTAATTTAGCAATTTGATTTGCGGTATTTTTCGAAACGGCAGGTGTGCCGCCTACGATAATCACATTTTTCGTTTTTAAATCAATTAATCCCTTTTTTGTGCCCGCAGACAGCTGATCTTTATTTGTAAACAGCAGCGGCGCATTTTTTTGATATGCAAGCGGCGCAGCGGCAATTGCATCGGCATATGAAGTTCCGCCGGTGATAATTACCGTTTTCGCTTCACCCCATGATTGTTTTGCCGCCAGTACAGCCGTATCATACCGGGTGCTTCCGCCTATCCTTTTAACCGTGTTGTCAGCCAAAGCGGAAGGGACAAATAGAATGACCCCGAGAATGAAAACGGGGAGGCATTTTATGATGAATTTCAATCCGATCTCCTCCACAGAAGTTTAGTAGTTTGTAAGTGCTGTATTAGGATAATAGAACGCAAGAATAGAAGTATACGGCTCTCCGGCCTCTGCCCTTTCTCTCGCTCCGTATTGACTCATTCCCACGCCGTGTCCGTATCCCTTTCCTGATATCGTGATTTTCGCAGAATCAGCGGACGCACTGGCGTATGTACTTTTAAAAGATGAAGCTCCGATCATCGTCCTGAGTTCTGACGCCTTCACCTCAAAGGACGCAGTCTTGTTCATGACATAGCCTTTCAACTTGTCATTCACATGGTATGTCACCTTCACCGCGGCGTCTTCTGCCCGCTGCCCTTTTGTTTTTCCGGTGAGCGAGAGATCAGAGATGCTTGCAATTTTTATGGAATTTGCATTGGTTTCTTTATTTTTCATCAGCCAATTTTTTATTCCGTTGAGCTGCGCAGCATTTGCTTCGTTTGTTTTGGACCACCAGGATGCGGGGTTTTTCATATCCAGACCGGCTGGCAGCTGCTGTTTCTGCAATGTTAAAGACCAGCTGATTTCCGGATCTTTTGTATCCTTTTTGGCTACTAAATACGGCACTTTTGAGCCCCATACTTCATCGCCCGCTTCAGTGTAGCCGCCATTGCTTGACGAGTAGGTGGCATCTATCAATCTGCCGGAATAAGTGAGCACTTTCCCCTTTGTTCCGTCAACGGCTGCGGTGGCGTTTGGATACCAGCTGTATCCCCCGTACACCTGAAAAGCCGTTGAATCCGCAACTGTTTGTCCCGTCTTGCTGATAGAGTAGGTGCGGGCGGCAACAGCCTGAGCCTTCAGCGCTTCTGTCGGCCAGCTTCCCGGCATTTCATTCGGCAGGACACCTTTCAAATAATCCTCAAAAGGAATGTTTTCATTTACAGGTCTTACATATTTGCCGGATTCCGCAGAAAAACTCATATTCCCCAAATACGGTTTTCCGTCAATGCTGATTGTGTTCGATGTTGAATATTTTTCAGGAACCGCCTTGAAAGACGTTTTTCCGCTGTTAATACCGGCAACGCCTAGTTTGCCGCCGGATGTTTCAATGCGGTACGTTTTTCCGTTTACGAGATAAAATTCTTTTGCGTAAGCATCCTTAACTGAATCTGCAATTGAATTCGTGCTGCCTATTAATGTATAAGAATAGGTGCCTTTTGCTTTAAAAAGGCTGGCTTCGTCGGCCGGCGTTTCACTTTTTTTGATGTATACAAGCGGCATATGATTTGCGGCGGCAATATTCGAGCCGACAACGATGTCCGCTAATTTTGTCCCGTTGGCAGCAACTGCTTTGCTTGCATCCATGCCCAGCGAAGTGACTGCATTTGCTGATATTTGATATCTGTTTGAACCGGTAATTCTTTTTGTCACTGAAGCTTTCTTTTTAATTTGATTCTCCACATCTTTGCTGACGCTTGAAGTGCCTCCCATGATGATCACTTTTTTAGGCAGATTGTAGCTCGGGAGGGAGTCTTTTTTCGTCAGGAGAATCGGATAGCCGTTTTGCGCGGCATAAGGTGCGATTGCCAGCGCATCCGTATAAACATCTCCGGTTACTACGATTGCCTGGTCATAGCTGCCCATTTCGGCCGCGATATTTTTGGACAGATCATATCTGTTTTTTCCGCTGATCCGTTTCGTGCGGCCGTATTTTTTCAATGTTTTTTCCGCGGCTGACGAAATACTGTTCGCCCCGCCGATGATTAAAATATTATCCGGGTTGTATTTTTTGATTTGCGCTTCCGTGCTGCTGCTGAGTTTTTTCGATTCAGTCAGCAGAACAGGCGCTTTCAGTTTATTCGCTAAAGGAATGACGGAAAGCGTGTCCGCAAAATAAGCATCCGTATTAACGACGACTACGTTGGACGGATTTTTCCAATACTTTGATGTCGCGGCGTTTGCTGTATCATATTTGGATGCGCCTCCCAATCTGACAACGGAAGACACACCGCTTCCCGTCAGTTTATAAGTTCCGGAGGGTTCGATATTCAGAGTCGATTTATTACCAATATAATTCGTCAGTTTTACTGAGATATCCGAACTGGCCGCAAAAGTGCTTTCCGGTAATAAAGCCAGGCTGAATATCACAGAAAAACAGACAGCCCATATTGTTTTCTTCAATTTTTATCCCGCCTTTTGCTGATCATGATGTATTATTTTGCTTTCTCGATTTCCTTGATCTCTTTTTGGCCTTTATCATTTGTGAAATAAGTAATGCTGACTTTGTCATTTTCGCTGAATTTATTCAGAACATCAGAGAAGTCGTCAGAAAATTCAAAGCTGACAGGCTGATCATCGACTTTTACTTCAATTGTGTGCGTATCCGCCATACCGACATAATATGCCGTTTCTTTTTGAGCCTGCGTTTCCGAAGAACCGCTTCCCTTCTTTGATTGATCCGCCGTTCCGCATGCTGCTAACACAACTGAAAAAAGCAGTATTAAGAACGAAGCTGCAACAGTTTTTTTCATTTTTTTCACCTCATCTTTATTTATCGTCTTATACTAACTTTTTTTTAAGGTAATTTTAAGGTCTTTTTGTAACCTTTTTTTTAAGAATTTCGTCTATTACACGGTTAGAAGTAAAAATATGACTGGATTTATAAAGATTAGTAAATTGCATCGTGAAAGTTAATAGAAAAGGTGATGACAAATGAGGGCTGAACGAAAAAAAAAGAAGAGAAAAGTTCTTCTGACAATTGTAACGATCATCGGGCTGTTAGTTTTAGCATCAGGAGGCTACGTCTACTACTTGTGGCATAAAGCAGCTTCAACGGTGGCAAGCATTCAGGAAGACTTAAAAAAATCGGACAAACGCGACACAGATATAGATCTCGGAAAGAAGGACCCGATTTCTGTTTTAATCATGGGCGTCGATGAACGGAAAAATGATAAGGGACGCGCGGATACGATGATTTATATGACCGTCAACCCTAAAACGAATACAACAGAAATGGTCAGCATTCCGCGTGATACGTATACGAAAATCCCCGGCAAAGGTACGATGGATAAAATCAACCACTCCTATGCTTTCGGCGGGACGCAGATGGCCGCGGATACCGTCGAGGACCTGCTCGATGTGCCGGTAGATTATTTTGTGAAAGTAAACATGGAGAGCTTCAAAGATACAGTGGATACACTCGGCGGGATTACGGTGAACAGCACGTTTGCCTTCAACTACGACGGGCACTCATTCGGAACGGGGAACATCAGCCTGAACGGTGAAGAAGCACTTGCCTACACGCGTATGAGAAAAGAAGATCCCCGGGGGGATTTCGGCAGGCAGCAGCGCCAGCGCCAAGTGATTGAAGGGATTATCGCTAAAGGGGCAAATATTTCGTCTGTCACGAAATTCGGCGATATGTTTAAGGTTATTGAAAACAATATGAAAACAAACATGTCATTCGATGATATGTGGACGGTCATGACTGACTATAAAAACGCCCGCGGCAAAGTTAATCAGCATGAACTGAAGGGAACGGGAACGATAATCAACCATATCTATTACTACAAATTAGATGAAGCAAGCCTCGCTTCAGTCAAAAAAGAATTAAAAGAAAGCCTGAAATAATAAAAAACTCTGCATGCGATGCAGAGTTTTTTATTCTGTAAAAGGCTGCGGACGGGTTTTTCTATAGCCGTACCGATAAAGCAGTTCCTCCGCAATCCGCTTTGAGGCAGATCCGTCACCATAAGGGTTGGACGCCTTTGACATCCGTTCATATTCAGCCTGATCGGTTAAAAGCCGTTTTGTCAGCTGATACACGGTTTCCTCATCGGTGCCCGCAAGCTTTAATGTTCCTGCTTTCACTCCCTCGGGGCGTTCGGTTGTATCCCGGAGCACCAAGACCGGCTTACCGAGGGAAGGCGCTTCCTCCTGCACTCCGCCCGAGTCGGTCATAATGAAATGGGCTTTCGCAGCGAAATTATGGAAATCCACAACCTCCAGCGGCTCTATTAAATGCACTCTGTCCGAATCAGCGAAATGGGCTTCTGCGGCCTCACGTACTGCGGGATTCAAATGGACGGGATAAACGACTTGTACGTCCTCAAACTCTTCAATGACTCTTCTGACAGCCTTAAACATCTGTTCCATCGGTCTTCCTAAGTTCTCACGTCTGTGCGCTGTCAGGAGGATCATCCTGCTTCCGTCCAGTTTATCAAAAATCGGATGAAAATAATCTTCCCGCACCGTCGTTTGAAGCGCGTCTATCGCCGTATTTCCCGTGACAAATATGGAATCCGGCTTTTTATTTTCCGCGAGCAGATTCTGTTCAGCCTGGCTTGTCGGCGCAAAATTCACATCTGCGATCACGCCCGTCATCTGCCGGTTGATTTCCTCAGGGAAAGGAGAGTATTTATTTTGCGTACGCAGACCGGCTTCCACATGGCCGACGGCGATTTGATGATAAAAGGCGGCAAGGCTTCCCGCGAAAGTTGTCGTCGTATCTCCGTGGACCAAAACGATATCTGGTTTTACTTCTTGGAACAGCTTGTCCAGTTTCAGCAAGGCATGAGATGTAATTTCAGAAAGCGTCTGACGCTCTTTCATAATGTTCAAATCATAATCAGGCTTAATGCTGAATGCTTCAAGCACTTGATCCAGCATCTGTCTGTGCTGTGCGGTTACAGTCACCAGTGAATCAATTTCCGGATATTTTTCAAGCTCTAACACGAGCGGAGCCATTTTAATTGCTTCAGGTCTTGTACCGAATACGGTCATTACTTTTAGTTTTTTCAACGGTTTGTCTGCACCTCGTTTTATATGTCGGATATTGCCTTCATGTTAACATATTTATGCCGTTTCTTAGATATTGTAAAGCTTAACGGCAAACAAAGCAAAATCCTTTACAAGACTCTTTGAAAGCGGATTAAAAGGTGTGAATTTTAATCAATTGTGGTAAAGTGGAAAAAGACTAGGTTATAGTTCTGAAAAAAAGATTCAGCAGAAACAAGGATGGTGTTATTCAGTGAAGAAAGTACGCAAAGCCATTATTCCGGCA
Organism: Bacillus siamensis KCTC 13613; assembly: GCF_000262045.1. Taxonomy (GTDB): domain Bacteria; phylum Bacillota; class Bacilli; order Bacillales; family Bacillaceae; genus Bacillus; species Bacillus siamensis. The sequence goes on along the minus strand of NZ_AJVF01000039.1, from coordinate 485,903 downwards.
GCAGGTTTAGGCACACGTTTTTTGCCTGCCACAAAAGCAATGCCTAAAGAAATGCTTCCAATCGTTGATAAGCCGACAATTCAGTATATTATCGAAGAAGCTGTCGAATCCGGCATCGAAGACATTATTATCGTAACCGGAAAAGGAAAAAGAGCAATTGAAGACCATTTCGACAATGCGCCTGAACTGGAGCGCAATTTGGAAGAGAAGGGTAAAATCGAACTGCTGCAAAAAGTGAAAAAATCATCAAACATTGCGGATATCCACTATATCCGCCAAAAAGAGCCAAAAGGACTCGGTCATGCCGTTTGGTGCGCACGCAACTTCATCGGCGATGAACCTTTCGCCGTTCTTCTCGGCGATGATATTGTCCAGGCTGAAAAACCGGGACTTCGTCAGCTGATGGACGAATATGAAAAAACATTGTCTTCCATTATCGGGGTTCAGCAAGTTCCTGAAAGTGATACACACCGCTACGGAATAATCGACCCGTTAACAAATGAAGGACGCCGTTACCAAGTCAGAAATTTCGTAGAAAAACCTGAAGCAGGCACAGCTCCTTCCAACTTGGCGATTTTAGGAAGATACGTTTTCACTCCTGAAATTTTCATGTATTTGGAACAGCAGGAAGTCGGTGCAGGAGGAGAAATTCAATTAACGGACGCCATTCAAAAGCTCAATGACATTCAGCGTGTCTTCGCTTATGATTTCGAAGGAAAACGTTACGACGTCGGGGAAAAACTGGGGTTCATCGAAACGACGCTTGAATTTGCCTTACAGGACAAAGATATCCGTCATAAATTAATTCCGTTTATGAAGGATCTTCTTGAAAAAGAAGAAGCTGACGAATAGAAAAAGCTGCCGAATCCGGCAGCTTTTTTTATGTGATCTTTACTTTTTAGATGTTACGGTCAGTGTTTGATCAGCATTGTTCACAGAGAAAGTATATTTCTGGTTTTTAAGCATTAACAAGTTCTGATTGATTTTGCTGCCGCCTTTTTTACTTAAAGCTGAGATGTCTGCGGGACGCGATAAATGAAAAATCACTTCGGAGACTGTATCATTGTCAATCACAAAATCCGTTTTCGCATCGGATACTTTTAATACTTTCCGTCCGTCATCCGTTTGCCCGTCAGCTGGATTTTTCAATTTACTCCGCACGTCGTCAAGGCTCTTATTGATATATGAGAGAAACTCTTCTGTCGTTTCGCTTGATAAACTGCTGCTGAAATCGCTGAGCTGAACATCCGTCGTTTTTAAAGCGTTCACTTTATGCAAATCAGCCTTTTTCATAAAGTACTCTTTATCGTTTAATCTCACTTTGGCCGCTTGGTTATTCTCGGCTTCTACCCGCACCTTCGTACCGAAATTTACACTTGCCGAGATTTTCCCTTTTATATCTTTTCCGGCGTAAAGATCCGCGTTTTCAGCTTTTACCAAAGCAGGTTTATTCACAGACTCATAAAGGCCGGCATCGCTCTGTTTGACGTCGCCGAAAGAGGCGATCGCACGCAGAGGCTTGTCTGAAAACATCGAAGCGGCAGCTCCTGCAGCCAGCAATGCAAGCAGCGTAATCTGAATCGTATTGGCAATGAATTTGGGCTTCGCTTTCTTTTGCTGCGCCTGAGAGATTTTCTGTTCCTCGGCAGCCCGCGTTCTGCCTTCAATCTGCTCATTTTGATATTTCTTTTTTTCTTTCTTGGAAAGCTTGTTGAACCAATCCACAAAAGCTTTATATTCTTTCACAACCGCTTTTGTTTCATCAAACATACGCATTTCGCCGTAATGCATCCAAGCCACCCGATCACACATTTTCTCAATCTGTCCGATTGAATGACTGACGAAAAAGATTGTTTTGCCGCGTTCTTTAAATTCCGTAATGCGGTCCACACATTTTTGATAGAAAGTCTGGTCCCCTACTGAGAGCGCCTCATCGATAATAAGGATGTCAGGGTCCATATGCGCCGATATGGCAAAACCGAGACGGGATTTCATACCGCTTGAATAGCTTTTAACAGGCTGATCTATAAAGTCGCCGATATCCGCGAATTCAACGATTTTTTCATAAAGCTCGTCTATCTGCTTATTGTTGAGACCCATCATCAAGCATTTCAAACGAATGTTGTCCTTACCGCTTAATTGATTGTTTAATCCGGCAGAAATGGCGATTAAAGACGGCTGCCCGTTCATATCAATCTCACCGCTTGTCGGCGGAATGATTTTTGCAAGCAGATTGGACATCGTTGATTTTCCCGAACCGTTGATTCCTACAAATCCGATCGTTTCCCCTTCATAGACGTCAAAAGAAACATTTCGGACAGCGAAAAAACCTTTTTGATTTCTGTTTGGGAAAAACAGCCCTTTAATTTTGTCAGACTGTTTTTTATATAGAAAATACTGTTTTGAAACATTTCTGAACGAAACTTTTAGTTTCATCGTATAATCTCCTTACTATATTAAAGAAAGTCAACAAACTTATCTCTGAATTTCATATGAAGAAGTGAACCGACTGTTAACAACAGCAGTGTGACGAACCAGAAATACAGCGTATATTTCATATCGTGGAAAAACCACTGCCCTTCCATAAAGCTGTCTCTAAAGCCCTCGATAATATAGAAAAGAGGGTTTAACTTCAAGATGGTCAAAACTTCAGGTCTGTTTCCAAATTTCTCGGCAATGTCCCAGAAAATCGGCAGAAGAAAAAAGAGAAGCCTTGTGACGGCCTGAAGCAAAAACTGATAGTCCCTGATTAATACGCTGATGGTCGAATTAAACAGGCCGAAAGCAAACATAAAACTGATCATGCAAAACAAGTAATAAATATATTGCAGCCAGTGAAGCGTCGGAAACAGTCCGTTGCTCAGCAGCACAATAATATAAATCGCCATCATCACAAAGTAACTGAATAAATTCGATGCGATCACTACAGAAGGCAGTGAACTGATCGGAAAGTTCATTTTCGATACTAAATTTATCCGTTTAAAAACGCTGTTAGATGCATCCAATATCGTCGGACTGATAAAGAACCAAGGAATTAAGCCGGCCAGCATCCAGACGATGAACGGTACGCTGTCTCCATTTCCAAGCACCATATCATGTCCGCCGCGAATCCCGAGACCAAATACGAACCAGTAAGCCAGCATTTGAATCATAGGGTTGAGAAACTGCCACAATATACCCAAATAGTTCACTTGATACTTTGATTTCGTTTCGTACACTGCAAGCCGCATAATCAGCGGAAATGAGTTGAATTGCTCTTTCAGAATTTTTACCAATGCATTCATTCTAATCTTCCTTAGTCGTAAGTTTTGGTCATAGCTTTGACTTACAAAAGCACCGCTCATAATTGTAACAGATTACGATGTATTTTTCACTTCATAACAAGCCTTCGTCCGGTGAGCGCAACATGCCGTCTTTTAAGCAAAAAAGCATAATTAACGTGGTTAAATTATGCTTTTTTGCACTTATTTACTTGTCCCCGAAAATCACTTTTACGGCTTTTTCAGACGATTCCCCGGTCTCTAAATAACAGAACTTCTCATAAAAAGGCCCGAACGAATCCGGAAGCTTATAATTGTCTGATTCCGTTTCATTCACCCACTTGATAACGTCACCCGTTTCTTTGACCAGCGGGCCGGGCGCTTCTTTTTCAAAGTCAAAGTAAAACCCTCTGAGTTTATCCCGATACGTTTCGATATCAGGCACATAAAACAGCATCGGTCTTCTCAGATTTGCATAGTCAAAAAAGACAGATGAATAGTCCGTTATGAGTAAATCAGAGACCATATACAGCTCACGGATATCTTCGTAGCTGGAGAAATCATATGCAAAACCTTCATACGGTCCGAGATCAAAGTTTTCCGCAACCAGATAATGCATCCGTAAAATAATGACGTAACGGTCGCCGATCGCTTCTCTTAATTGGTGAAGGTCTAAATCAAGGTCAAACTTGTATTTTCCCTTCTTATAAAATTGGTCATCCCGCCATGTCGGTGCGTAGATGATCACTTTTTTATCTTGCGGAAGGTTCATTTTTTCTTTCAGCGCTTTGATGACAGAAGGACTGTTATCCGTCTGAAGGAAGTCATTCCGCGGATATCCAGATTCAATCATGGTTTTATTAAACTGAAACGCCCGAGCGAAAATTTCTGTTGAATAGGCGTTCGGTGAAATCAGATAATCCCATTTTGAAGCCTCTGTCGTAAAATTGCGCTTATATTTTTCAGTGTTTGTTCCCGGCATATGCACTTCATCCATATCAACGGCAAGACGCTTTAAAGGCGTGCCATGCCATGTCTGAACATATGTCGTATGCTCAGGTTTCGGGATCCACAGCGGCATACGGCTGTTGACAATCCAGAACTCGGCTCTTGCCATGGCAAACAGCCATTTAAACGTAAAACGTTCGATATAAGGAATCCCTTTATCTTTAAATGTCTGTGAATAAGCGGGATTTACACTCCAGCACAGACGGTATTCAGGCATTTCTTTGCTCATGTATTCGTAAATTGCCCGCGGATTGCAGCTGTACTGTTTTCCTGCAAAGCTTTCAAACATGACAAATTTCTGTTTGACGGGCAGTTTCCCTGCAAGCCTGAATCCTGCTTTATAAGTGTTTTGTATTCTTTTCTCAATAAACTTTTTCAGCTTATTCTTTCTTTTGCGTATAAATGATGCGCCCCGTTTCAGCTTTCCTTTTACAAAATACTCCACACGGGTGCTGAAACTGTAATCATTCATTCTCAGATGGAGATTTTTCGTTTTCTTTTTCGTGAAAACATGAAATCTGGCAGGTCCTTTTTCCGTTTTCAGAATCGTGAATTGGTTAGGGTTTACTTGTTCAGATTTCAGTGCCTTTAACGGCTTGCTGTTGGTGATAACCTCTTCACCCGTTCCGGCATCTTCAAAAATGAATTGAATATGGAATTGAAAGATAAGCTGCTGATTCAATTCTTTATAAATGGCATTCAAATCAATTTTTGTATCAAAGCCTATCGTGTCAAGTGCCGTTGTATCCTGAACATATTCATCAAGGTCGTGTCTCGGCACGTCATGAAGCGGATACTTCAGAATGAGAGGCTCCTCTTCTTTTCCTTTTTTCATTTTCAGAATCAGGTTTTTTTCTTTTATCTTTAAATTTTCTGCTGCATTCAGCCGGAATGCAAAACCTTTCAGATGTAAGCTGCCGTCAGATTCAAGCTCCATTTCATCAATTCGCGTGACGAACTTTCTCTGCAGCAGCTTTAAGGAGAAATTCCCTTTCTTGGTCGTATAAGGGAAAAAGAACATATGATGAGCCTCATCTTTATAAGAAGACAGTTCAATAGGTTCAAGGCTGGATTTTAACCGTTTTTTATTGATATCACTGTCATCATTGATAAAGGAGACATAGAAATCAAGACATCCTTTGCCGTCCGTATGTTCAGAAAGCAGCTCCGTGCCCATGACAGCATGGTACTCCCCGTCTTCTCCGGGCAACCGTTTCAGAGGGACGGAAAGTTCCGCTTTTGTCTTACGATTTATAATCTGAAGAGAAGGCTCTTCCTCTAAAGCGGCATTTTCACAGGATATCGTAATACTGAATGTATCGTCCTTTATATTAAGATGTTTTAACTTGTATCTGACAGGATTTTCTATACCCATAAAATAAGTCTACTCCTCTGTTTCAATTAAACATATCCAATCATAATCATCATTTTGATACTTTCAGCGATAGGTTCTCCTTCACCGTCCGGTAGAATTGATAGTGCAGTCCGTTCGCTTCTGCTGTTACCTTTTCATCGTCTTCTCTGTTTAACATGACCCGTTCATAATCGTTATAAATGACATACATAATATAACCGCCAAGTCCGACTTTTTCAATGTCACGTAACGGGATTTCAAGGACGTATCGCCCGTCTCCCAGTGACTGTACCGGAAACTGGTGGTATACTTTCATTTTTTCTCTGTGCTGAAACTGAATATATTGGGCATTATTTCTGTCCTGTCCGAACAAGCGGAACGTAATGCTGAATTTATCATCGGCGAACACCGCGCTTTCCGTTTCCCCGTGCATGCGCAGTTCGACCAGTTTATTTTCTTCATCCGTCAGCGGGCTTTCTAAATAAGCCAGTCCGTCCCGGGTCACGATGTTTTTATTGGGCTCTTTTTTAGACCATCGGAACAGCTTTTCAACTTCATCATACCGTTTTTGAATCAGCAGGCGGTAGGCTGTTTTATGGATCGGATGAAAAAACGTCTCGGAAATATCGTACTTCGTCTTCTTTAATACATTCAGAATTTCATTGAATTTATTGTAGTAAGCTTCTTTATTTTCGCTTTTCAGGAAGTGCATCCGATCGAAAAGCCGCGTAATGGAATCGAATTCAATCAGGCGGTTCATCGCCATCTTTTCTTTCTCAGTATCTAATTTTTTGTTCAGAATATACTTCATTACGGCTATGTTCGTATCGGTTTTTTCCATAATATTCGTCTTTTTTGTCAGCGACTCATTATTGTCCATTCTGTTCAGATAATAAACCGGTTCTGTTGACGTTGAAATATCTCCGCACGACAAAAGAACATCCATAAAAAATTGCTTATCTTCAGCAAATTTCATTTCCGGATATCTGATATCATTATCTCTTAGAAATTGTAAGTTCATCATTCTTGCCCGCGGGCCGAGATGATAGAAAATATGCCGGATTGAAAAAGGCGATACTTTCGCTCTGTTCAGTGAGGACTCATGTTTCCCGATTGTTTTTTGCCCGTTCACCTGCATTTCGATCGTTTTTCCGACCGCATAATTCACATGATCTCTTTCAAGCATGTCGAATAAAATTTTAACTCCGTTCGGCGCAAACCAATCATCCGCATCTAAAAAGGTAATGTACTTTGCATTTGCAAGCTCAATTCCCAAGTTTCTCGGATAAGCGGGGGTTCCCGTATTGTCTTTCAGAAATACGACCGTAATATTTTCATACAGCTCGGCGTATTCAGTCAGAATGTTTCTGGAATCATCAGTTGAACAATCATCGACCAGAATTAAAGAAATATGCTGAAAGCCGATATTTTGAAGGATCACTGAATCAACTGTTTTCCGCACATATTCTTCTGCATTATAAACAGGAACGACTACCGCTACCTTCTTTTCATCCGCCAATGCTTCTTTGTTTAAAATGGTATATTCACGTTCTTCTATGGACGGCTTGGACTCTTTTTTATTCAATTTAAAAAAGTTACTAAGATTCATTTTAAATTCTCCTCTTATTGTCTAGCTTTTTTAAAAAAAGCGCATAACAAATATAGCGAAAATAACCTTATATTACAAGAAGTACTCCCTATCCGGAGGGAGTACTTCTTTATCATCTGCATATCCGAATGTTTCAATTACACCCCGGCAATTTCTTTTTTAATCTGAGTAGTGGAAATGCCTTCGGTTCTAGGGAGATAGATGACTTCGCATTGATCTTTAAGGAAGTCGAACTTGCCTTCCCAATCGTCTCCCATTACGAACACGTCGATGTTGTGCTCCGCTACGTCCCGGACTTTTTGATCCCAGCTGTTTTCCGGAATAACTTCGTCGACATAACGGATCGTTTCAAGAATTAACTTTCTGTGTTCATAGCTGTGGTAGGCCTTTTTTTGTTTTTGAAGGTTGAACTCATCTGTTGAGATGGCAACGACAAGATAATCTCCAAGCTGCTTCGCGCGCTCGAGCAGTTTAATATGACCCCAATGCAGTAAATCAAACGTTCCGTAAGTAATGACCTTCTTCATGAAACAAAAGCTCCTTTCTATCATCATACGTATAACAAGCAACTGCCCTGAAATGCTGTGCAGCTGTATCCTTAATCACTAAAGTGCCAATTTCGTACTCATGGAACCTCATTATATCACATAGCCCTGAAAAGGTTAAGCTAATGTAAAACGAAGTTAAATTCCACTTATTAACAAATGTTATTGCAATAGGAGTTTAGCAGGGTTTTTGCGCGTATGATTAAAGAAATTGTTATCTTATTTATATTTTTGTAAAACTATTGTTAAGTTTATCTGAAGGTATTATGTTAAAATAAAGCTTAGCTTAAGTCACGAAAAAGTGAAAGAAAATCCCGTACAAAAAGGAGGACGGCAGATGCAGACTGAAATGGTGCACAACCTTTCTTATGTTAATGGAAATTTACAGGAGTTTATTTCATATTTAGACACTTATTATATCGCACAAAAGCAAGGAGCCGTCATTGCGACGGTCAATCCAGAGATCGGATACGCTGCGGCGAAAGACAAAGGTTATCATCAAGTCATTTCTTCCGCGGATTTCGTCCTGCCGGATGGTATCGGCGTCGTGTTAATGTCACGTTTGACGCAGCACCCGCTGAAATCAAGAATTGCGGGATTCGATGTGTTTCTGTCGCTGCTCGGTCTCGCAAACCGGCAGTCTAAAAAAATATTTTTATACGGAGCTAAGCAAGACGTGCTTGACGCCGTTTTGAATCGGATCGATAAAGAGTATCCGAATATCGAGGTTGTCGGAGCCAGCAACGGCTATGAAGCCGATAAACGCTTCGTCGCCAAACAGATTTCCCGGGCGAAACCCGATATCGTGTTTGTCGCCTTAGGATATCCGCATCAGGAGCAATTTATTTATGAATACAAACATCTTTTTCCTCAGGCTGTTTCAATCGGTTTGGGCGGAAGCTTTGATGTGTTCAGCGGAACGGTGAAACGCGCCCCTGAATGGATGATCAAAACAAATCTGGAATGGCTGTACAGACTGGTGACAAATCCGTGGAGATGGAAAAGGATGCTGAACATTCCGAAGTATGCTTTTACCGTTTTGAGAAACAATAAATCAAATAAGAGCCTGTACTCCAAGCAGGCTGAAGATCAAACGAAACAGCTTTAAACAAATAAAACAGCAAAAGAGATTGGTAATCTATGAACTTGCGATCTTTATTCGCCGCTTTCTATTCTATATATCTGTCGGTTCTCGGCGTTTTGTTCAAGCCTGTAAAGCCAAAGAATCACCTGACCCTGCTGGTATCTTTTGAAGAGAATGCCCAGGCTCTCATCCGTTCTTACAAGGCGCACGCTGAATCGCTTTCTTATGAAGTGACGGTTCTGTATACGAGACATGCCGTCAGTCTGAAAAAGGAGCTGGAAGGTCTCGGCTCTTTTTATCTGAACGAAAAAAACCCTCTGCATCTTGTGAAGGTCGTTTTCATCCTTTTTAAGAGCAAAGTGGTCATAACGGATAACTATTTTCTCCTGACAAGCGTCTTAAACCGCCGGCCGCAAACGACATGCATTCAAGTATGGCATGCGAACGGCTCTTTGAAAAAGTTCGGCCTTGAGGACGTGACGAACCGAAGCCGGCCGGCATCAGATATCAGCCGCTTTAAAAAAGTGTATCGTTCGTTTGATTTTGTCACCGTCGGTTCAGATGAGATGGCTGACGTTTTTAAAAAGTCGTTCGGTATACGGGATGCCCAGCTGTTAAAAACGGGAGTTCCCCTGACTGACGTCTATTATGAAGAAAACAAGCCGGAACCGGAGCGCAAATGGCCGAAAAAAATCATTCTGTACGCACCGACATTCAGAGATTATGATATGCAATCCTTCCGGCTCCCATTCACCGAAGAACAGCTCATAAACGAATTAAACGGAGAGTATATGCTGCTTGTAAAGCTTCACCCAGCCGTTTTGCATCATATTTCAGCTTCGTTTGAAAGCGAATCGATCAAGAACGTGTCTGACATGCGTCTTCATGACCTTTTGAAAGCGGCTGATATTTTAATTACGGACTACTCTTCCGTGCCCTTTGAATTCGCACTCTTAAATAAACCGATATTCTTTTTCACCTATGATCTGGAGGAATACGATCAAAAACGCGGTTTGATCGACAATTATGCTTCGGTCATCCCCGGAAGAGCTTGTCATGACAGCAAAGCCCTTCTCGAGGAAATGACGAAAAAGCCATTTCATGCAGAAGAAATGAAGCGGTTCTCGGACAAATGGAATATGTATTCAAATGGGAATTCGAGTGAAGCGTTATTGAAATTTGCGGAAACAAAAATGAAAAATTGTGCTGAAGCACCTGCCTGAATCCGAGGCGGGTGTTTTTTTTTGCATGAAGAAAGGCTGAAGCAACAACTTCAGCCTTTTTTTACACTTTCATATACACAGGAACATCATAGTAAAGCGTGTAGTCGTCCAGAAGTGAGTATAAGCTGTACATGCGGTTTACCTGCTTATACGCCCAGCCGATGTCTGTCGCATACTGATGGGATGCGGCTGGAGACCATCTCATTTTATACAGGGTATCCTGTTCGTATGCGGAGTTGTGAATATATGACGCACCGATAAATTGGGCTCCGCCGATAATCGCGGCTTCCGGAGTAAACCAGCCTTGATTATATGCGTATTGTGCGCCGTAATAATTCGGGTTGCTGTCATAAGCCCCGATGCCGTACATGTTATAAACCTTTTTTCCATTATACGTAATGCCGTTTGCAAGCTCTGACGTGCCATTGCCCGTTTCAAGCAAAGCATGCGAAATCAAATACACTTCATTGATGCTGTATTTTCCGGCGGCTGTAATAAAGGCTTGGCCTTTGCCTGTCAGAATTCCTTTATTGACCAGCACTTTTTGATTCAATTCAGATGCGTTCAATCCCGCTGTCTGAGAGAGCTTCAGAAATTGAAAATAATACTTGCTGTCTTGTGCGAAGTGATCGGGATTGACGTATTGCTCGACTTCATCACTGCTGGCGTTTCTCCAGCCCATGCTGAGTTTGGCCCAGCCGTTTGTCTGGCCGGTGATGCTGACTTTATCGCCTTTTTTCAACTGCCCGATAATATTGCCTGAGCTGACTTCCGGAGTTGAGCGGACGTTCAGTACGTCGGCTGTGACCGTCCCGGAAGCCGTATTGATGTAAGTAAGCGACGCGTAAGCCGAGGCATCAGTCTGCGGGCTGACTGTCATTTGTTTTTTGACCATATCCGCAAGCGAGATGTTGTAATTGGTATTCATAATTTGCGGTCCGTTTTTTATTTTCAAAATAGTCATCGTCCATCCGTACAGCTTTTTCAGCTTTTGAGAGGCGGCGTCCGCAGACTGCGAGCCCGTGAATTGATCGCGGAGATGGAGCTCATAAACCGGATGGCTTTCACTCGTATAGCCGGCCTGCAATTGTTTGGCGCTGAAATAGCTCATGCTTTTATTTAAAACGGTTTTACCAGTGAACTTTTCGGTTTTGATGACGTACTGTGAATAGGCGGTTTTCCCCGTCTCCTTTACAGTGCCGGCCGCTTTGTTTTGTTTGAAAAAGGCAGTCACGCGGTCAATGTCTTCCTTCTTAAGCAGCGGGGCCGTTTCAATCCTGAATTGTGTATACGCTGTTTCACCTGTTTTCTGTGAAGAAGCGGATACTTTTTTCCCTTTGAAGAAATCCAGCGAACGATTGATCTTTGCCGTATCAAGCAGTGATTCAGTTGTGACTTGGTACGTTGTTCCCGTTTGCTTGGCTGCTGTTTTGGAAACGGCACTCAGTTTATATCCGGCCAGAAGATTCAATCCTTTTTTAATCTTCGATTGGTCTGCCGTCTGCTGAGAAAGCAGCTGATATTGGTTTTCTGCTGTTTTTCCTGCCGCAGTTCTTGCCGTCTTTACATGCTGCTGGCGGAAAAACGCCTCCGCTTGATCTGCCTGTGCGGCAGTAAGCTGTCCTGCTGTAATCCTGTAAACGGACGCTGACGCTGTCTTTTTGACAGACGTTGTGTCGCAATGCCATTTTTTCTTTTTAAAGAAGGATTGAACGCTTTGCAGCTGCTGAGCCGTCAGTCCGCTCATCGCGACCGTATAATTATTTTTCGTGCCGGCTTTTTGATAACTGCCGCTGACGCCCGTATTCTTCTTGATTTGGCTGACGGCATTTCGCACGGCGCTTACTCCGTTAAAATACCCTGACCGCACGTTGTACACGGCAGCTGTTTTGCTTTGGGCATATGTTTGAACATTCCCTTTGATGCCCGTTTTCTGCTGCAGCTGTTTCGCTAAGCCTGCCGCTTTATTTGTATCCGGGATGCCGGAAGCTGTCACGGTGATATTCGGGCTTCCTTTTGTTATCACCTTCAGCGACGATTGTAATCCTGTTTCCTTTTGAAAATCAGTTTGGATTTGAGCAGCTTTTTGATCGCCGGTAATTGTTCCTGATTGGATCTGAAACTGGGCTGTTTCCCGCTTGATCGGACGGTATGATGCCTTCACGCCCGTCTGCTTCGTTAAATCTTGAGTGAGCGTTTTCGCGTCTGCTTCGGCTGCGATCTCAGAAGTCACGACCTGCATGTACGTCTGCTTCGTTCCCGACTCCTTGACGGCGCCGGTCACGCCCGTTTCTTTCGTCAATTTGGCAAGAAGGTTTTTCGCCTGCTGTCCGTCTGATAGAACTCCTGATGTGACGGTCACGTACGGCTGTTTGCTTCCGCTTGCGCTGTAAGTGCCGGCCACACCCGTCTGCTTCGTAAAATCTTTCAGCACGGCTTTCGCGTCCGTTTCATCGTGTAAGCCTGAGACGGAGATTTGATAAGCAAGCAGCGCATTACCGGCTTTCTTTGCGTCAGCCTGCCACCCCGTATCCTTTTTCAATTTCGCTGCCGCTTGAAGCGCCTCATTCTCAGAAGCGAATTGCTGCTTCGTTTCCAGCTCATAAACGGAATAGTCGCTGTATGCAGCCTGGGCGTGCTGTGTAACGGTGCTAAAGACAAGGAAAACGCCGGACAATAACATAGGTGCAACGAATCTCTTTTTCATTCCTTCTCCTCTTTCTGATTCAATTGGTTTCTATCAAACTAGTTTATTTATCGGCCGGCTTTCTTCATTTTTACAGAGAGAAATCATCCAATTATCCAAATAAAAAAAACTTAATCCCATCGCTGGGATTAAGTTTCGGTGATTTATATATGAGAAACGATGATTGTGCATTCTCCGGTTATCGTAAAGTCAGGCATCTGATCCGGCAGTATGAAATGCGCGCCTTTTTCAATTGTTGCGGTCTTGCCTTCACAAGTGATGGAGCCGCTTCCTTCTATGACGCTGCACAGCATAAACGGAGCGTCCTGGGTCATTTCCGCCGTCCCGCTGATATCCCATTTGTAAACAGAAAAATATTCTCCCTGCACAAAGGTTTTGATGGTGATGCCTTTTCTCGTTTCAGTTGATTCATCTAAAAATCCGTCCACATGAGGAACGGTGGCGGCGTTGACGGCATCGCGGATATGCAGCTCACGCGCCTCGCCGTTTTGATCTGTGCGCCCGTAATCATATATCCGGTAGGCGGCATCTGAATTCTGCTGTATTTCCAGTACGAGCGCCCCGGCGCAAATGGCATGGATGGTTCCGCTCGGCACATAATAAAAATCGCCGGGTTTGATCTTCACGCGGCGCAGCAGGCCTTCCCAATCACCGCTGTTAATCATGGTGACAAGCTCTGCTTTCGAACGGGCCGTATGACCGTATATTATCTCCGCATTTTCTTTACAGTCGATAATGTACCAGCACTCAGACTTCCCCGTTTCGCCCAGTCCATGCTCCTCGGCATCATAATCGTCAGGGTGGACTTTGACGGACAGGTGATGTTTGACGTCCAGTATTTTCGTCAGCAGCGGAAAGCGGTCCCCTTCCGTTCCGCCGAATAATTCTCTATGCTGATTCCACAGTTCGATCAGGGTTTTCCCTTGATACGGACCGCTTTTGACCGTGCTCATCCCGTGCGGGTGGGCTGATATCGCCCAGCATTCGCCGGTTGTTTCTGAAGGTATACTGTATCCGAATCGTTCGCGTAATAACGTGCCGCCCCATATTTTTTCTTTACATACAGGCTGTAAAAAAATCGGCTCTTGCGTCATGTTCGTTCCCCTCCCATTAAAAAGCGGCTCATATCCCATTCCCCCTGTACCTATTTTAAAACACGGAGAGAGCCGCCAGTTAAAAACAATATGTATAAATGGCTGACCTGCTCATTATACCATTCGGATGGGGCGGAATGCTCAGTCATTTCCTATTCCAGAATAAAATCCCTTGTTTGTCGCAAATTAAAATAACTGATGAAAGGGGGGAAACATTGTGACGATAAATGCTGAGCTCGGACAAAACCTTCAAGCGCTGAAAAAACGGTTCGGCCAAAGCGATGACATGATGTTTTATTCATTTACGTACGGAAACGGCAAATGTGACGCCTGTCTTGTGTATATAGACGGACTGACTGAAAATCAATTGCTTGCCGAATATATTATTTCGCCCGTGCAGGCGGCCGCCCGGCATCAAGAGGAACCGGCTGAAACACCTCCGGCATCCATTTCTTTCGGGTATCACCACACCCGGCTTTCTTCACTTAAGGATGTTGAGGCAGACATTCTTTCCGGCAAATCGGTTTTGCTTGCGGAGGGATGGAAGGAGGCCCTTTCCTTTGATACGGAAACATTTAAAATGCGGGATGTCGAAGAACCGGCATCAGAAGTGCTGGAACGCGGGCCGAGGATAGGTTTTGTCGAAAAACTTCGGACGAATACGGCGCTTTTGCGTGAGCAGTCCCGTGACCCCAATCTCCAGATCAAGGAGCTGACACTCGGCGAACGGACAAAAAAACGGATCGCCGTTGCCTACATTCGGGATATCGCGCCTGATGATGTCGTAAAAGAAGTGATGAAAAGACTGGAGTCCATCACCATTGATGATATTCCGGAATCAGGATCGATCGAACAGCTCATTGAAGATAACACGTATTCCATTTTCCCGACCATTTTGACGACCGAACGGCCTGACCGGGTTATGGGCGCTCTTTTAGAGGGAAGGGTCTCCGTTCTTGTAGACGGAACGCCATTTACCCTTTTGGTGCCCGCTACCATTGATGAATTTATCCACTCCCCTGACGATTATAATCAGCGGTGGGTTCCGGTTACCTTTCTCAGGCTGCTTCGGTATTCATGCATTTTAATCACGATTTATTTACCCGGCCTTTACATCGCGCTCGTTACGTTTCATACCGGGCTTTTGCCGACGAGAATGGCGGTGACGATTGCCGGAAGCAGGTTGAATGTCCCGTTTCCCCCTTTTGTTGAAGCGTTTATTATGATTTTTACGATTGAAATGATCAGAGAAGCCGGACTCAGACTGCCGAAGCCGATCGGCCAGACAATCGGCCTGATCGGGGGAGTCGTGATCGGCCAGGCCGCCGTACAGGCGAATATCGTCAGCGCGATGATGGTGATTGTCGTATCCGTTACGGCATTGGCCTCTTTTACGGCGCCCTCCTATGTGTTCAATTTCCCGCTGAGGCTCATCCGTATTTTTTCGATGATTTTATCGGCGATTTTAGGTTTATACGGACTGATTATGTGTTATCTGCTGGTCGTCGGCCATCTGATGCGCCTGAAAAGCTTCGGCCAGGATTATATTATTCCGATCATGGCGCAGCCGGGACAGGACTTAAAGGATACGATTGTCAGGCTGCCGACACCGCTTTTTAAAAAACGGCCGACCCGAAAAGAGACAAAAGATAAAATCAGACAAAGGTGATCCCCATGATAAAACCAGAAGACAAGCTGTCTTTTATGCAGACCCTTCTCATGGTAAGCGGAACAATGATCGGAGCGGGCGTGTTAACATTGCCGCGCTCGGCCGCAACAGCGGACAGTCCGAGCGGATGGATCATTATTCTGTTGCAGAGTGTCGTGTTTATCGGCATCGTCCTGCTCTTTATGCCGTTTTTGCAGAAGAACAGCGGGGAAACCATCTATGAGCTGAATCAAAGCATCATGGGCCGCGCTATCGGTTCTCTTTTGAATTTATTCATCAGCTGTTATTTTGTCGTCACCGTCTGTTTTCAAGCCCGGTTTCTCGGTGAAGTCATCAATTACTTTTTACTGAAAAATACGCCGATGGGTGTCGTCATATTCATTTTTCTGGCGGTCGGCATTTACCATGTGACCGGCGGAGTCTATCCCATTTCAAAGCTCTATGCTTATCTCTTTCCGATTTCGATCGTCATTCTGCTTACACTGCTCATATTCAGCCTGAGACTGTTTAAGCTGGATTTCGTCCGCCCGGTCTTTGATGGGGGCTACAAAAGCTTTTTTGAGCTGTTTCCGCGAACCCTTCTGTATTTTTCGGGGCTTGAAGTGATTCTTTTTCTGGTGCCGTTTATGAAAAACCCGAAGCAGGCGAAAAAGGCGGCTGTCTTCGGCATCGCAGGCGCGAGCTTATTTTACAGCTTTATACTGCTTATCGTGATCGGCTGTATGTCGGTTGCTGAAGCCAAAACGGTGACGTATCCGACAATTTCCCTGATTCACGCCTTGGAAATCCGCGGTATTTTCATCGAAAGATTTGATATCTTTCTTTTAATTACGTGGACATGCCAGCAGTTCACCTGTATGCTCGGTTCTTTTAAAGGAGCGCATCTCGGATTCAACACCATTTTCAGGCTGAAAAATAAAAACAATGGCTGGCTGCTGGGGGGATTATTGGCGGTGACATTCGGCCTTTCAATGTACCCCGATGATATCAACAGTGTGTTTGCATTCGCTAATATTCTCGGATATGCGTTTTTTGCCGTCATTATGATTCCTTTTCTCATTTGGTTTGTCAGCTGGATGAAGAAAATAGCGGGGAGGAAACAGACGTCATGACACATTTCATAAAATGGGCGGCGGCGCTTTTCATACTGATAATGCTTTCAGGATGCTGGGACGCGAAGGAAGTCGAAAAACTATCTTTCGCCCGGGGAGTGGCTATAGACGAGACGAGTGACCGCCGATATAAACTAACCTATCAAAACCTGCTGCCCCAAAGTGAAAACAGCCAGGCTTCCGGCCGGCCCGTGTTTGTCAATGTGACGACGCGGGGGGATACCATTCTTGAAGCCGTCAGTGAAGTCTCCTTAAAAGATCCGCCCGTTTACAGCGATCATTTAAAAGTGCTGATATTCAGCGACAAATTGCTGGCCGACCAAAATATACTGCAGATGATGAATCATTTTATCCGTGATGATGAATTAAGGCGGAGCAGCTATCTTTTCGCGGCAAGAGGAAAAGCGTCCGACATTCTGACGGAGCCGACGCCGAATCAGCAGCAGCCCATGGCCGCGGAAAAGCTCATCGACCTCACAAACAACGGCGGCTACAACGGAAAAATTTTAAAGCCGCTCAGAATCGGGAGAGCTTCGATTTACTGCCATAATAAACTCAGCTTTCTCATGCAGGCCGTCAGCAATCAAAAAGGAAAAACGGTGTATGACGGAGCGGCCATCATCAAAAACAAAAAACAAAA
Source organism: Bacillus siamensis KCTC 13613 (assembly GCF_000262045.1). Lineage (GTDB taxonomy): Bacteria > Bacillota > Bacilli > Bacillales > Bacillaceae > Bacillus > Bacillus siamensis. The sequence goes on along the minus strand of NZ_AJVF01000039.1, from coordinate 468,598 downwards.
CAGACTGGCGGGATTCCTGTCATCATACGAAGTACAGAGCCTGAATTGGCTGACGGGAACGATACAGGGCGGCGTGCTGCCCGCTTTGGATAAAGGAGGGCACCCGATTACCTTCGAGATCAAAAAATCAACATCCTCCATCACCCCCCGGCTGAAAAACGGGAAGCTGTCATTTCACGTATCGGTAAAAACAAAAGGCATCTTGTCGGAGGATCAATATGCCGGCGAGGATTCATTCAATCAGCATTATTTAAACGGGCTCGAAAAGATTTTCGAAAAAAAACTGAAAAGCGATATAAAAGAAGTCATTGATAAGCTTCAGAATCAATATGAAACGGACCCTGTATTCTTTTCTGACAGAGTCCGCATTCAATATCCCGACTATTGGAAGAAAGTGAAGAATCATTGGGATGAGACCTTTTCCGAAGCAGCCTTTGACTATGATGTTTCCATTCAGATTGTCAACTTCGGAACGATGGGCCGGTAGCCTTCAGCGTGTTTTTTCGACACGCAGGAGGATTTGATAAATCCGGCTTTGTTCGGGCAGCTGTGTTACCGGAAATTGCATCGCCTGCGCCATTCGTGTGATTTCTTGTAAAAACAGCTGCACCCGCTCATCAACGTGAACATACGTATAGGACTGCTTTTTCACGTCAAATGTCTCTTCCGGAAAGAGCGTGCGGACCGTCTGCGGCGTAAAAAACCGCAAGTGGGTGCGGTCGAGAATGCCGGCGTCCTTGTATGTCCAGTCACCGAGCAGAAGCGGAAACAGCGCTTCGGCGTGAGAAATATTCGGAATGCTGCAAACGATTGATCCGGCAGGCGCCAAATAGGCTGAGTACGTTTCAATGACACGCCAAGGGTCTTTTAAGTGCTCAAGAATGTCTGCAAAAATGATGCAATCAAAAAAGCCTTCCGGATACGGGAGCTTCACTTCTTCGACATCTTCCTGCAGAACCGCTTCATAGTGTCCTTTTGCCGCTTGCGCCGCCAGCGGGTGCAGTTCTATTCCGTACAGTTCACAGGGCTGTCTGTTTTGAAGTTCCAGTCCCGTAGCACCCGCGCCGCAGCCGACATCAAGTACCCTTTTCGCTTCCCGGGGAACAAGCTCCGCAATTTCCGGTCTCGGGTGGGTAAAGTACGTAAAATCAGTGCCCCATTTTTCCGTAAAACGCTGGCGGTTCTCCAAATATAATTGATTGATATTGATATCCTGATTAGCCGTAAACGTCGCGTGCCCGTGATGATGCACAAAGGCATCGAGGGCGATGTGCAGGCTGTAGCCTTTTTGCAGGGCGCGCAGGCATAGATCATCATCTTCAAAAGAACCGTATCCGAATTGTTCATCGAACGGGCCGATGTCTTCAATGACGCTTTTTTTCACCAGAAGGCAGAATCCGACAAGGCGGAGCACCCGCTTCGTGTTATGCTTTTCCCTTTCACAATAAGCCTCCGCGAATGACTCCAGTTCATCAAGCGATTGATACGCATCATGGATCATCTGCGCGCCGCTGACATAGTTGCTGACGGGACCGACCATGCCGTTTTTTTCAGATTGATACAGCACTCTCAGCATGGCGCTGAGCCAATTTTTCGTGACTATCGTATCGTTGTTCAAAAACAGCAGATTGTCCCCCGCCGCCGCTTCGATTCCCTGGTTGCACCCTTTGGCGAACCCGAGGTTTTTTTCATTTAGGATGACTTTGACGTCAGGAAGATTTGATATGTACTCTCTCGTTCCGTCTGATGAACCGTTATCAACGATGATCAGCTCTATCTCTTCTTTATCGGTGTATTGATCAATGCTGGTCAGACATTTTTTGGTCAGTTCCAGCTCATTATATGTAAGGATAATAATGCTCGTTTTCACCGGCATCCCCGCCTTTATCGTGACTTTATACTAACGTATGACATATTCCTGTCATTTATGTGACCGGGCGCGGGACGCAGTTTTAAGGGGCCGGTGTATAACCGCCCCCTCTCACACTGGAATTAAGGATGAACTGTCTGCCGATTGGATTCTGATTCCGAGTCTCCGTTACGGCTTCGCAGATCCTGTTCGATTTCTTCAAGGCTTTTCCCCTTCGTCTCGGTCACTTTAAACCAAACGAACAGGAATGCCATTATCCCGATCACGGCATAAATGATAAATAAATAGCTGATGCCGACGGCCTCCATTAGTATCGGATAAGTTAATGAAACAAGCAATGTTCCGACATGCAGCATCAAAGTCGAGACACCTGTGCCGATACCGCGGACATGGAGCGGGAATAATTCCGGCAGCATAACCCACACGACAGGCCCCCAGCTGATCGCAAACACGATGATAAACAGACCTAAACAAATCACCGTCGTCCATGATGCGGCTGCTGAATGTTCAAAGAAGAGATTGACCGCGGCCAATACGAGCAGACTGATGACCATGCCCGCATTTCCGGCCAAAAGCAGCGGCTTCCGACCGATCTTATCAATGACTTTGATAGCCGCAAGCGTCATGATGACATTGACGGCGCCGATGCCGACGGTTCCCAGGATAGACGCGGAATTGCCGAACCCGACACTGGTAAATGTTTTCGGGGCGTAATAAATAATGGTATTTGTCCCGATGAATTGCTGTAAAAAGGCTAGCCCGAGGCCGGCAATCAGCGCGGGTCTCACCCACGGCTCAAACAATTCTTTCAAACCGCCTTCGTTTTCCTTTTCCGCTTCTTTCATCTGGTCAATCTCGCCCTCAATATTCTTCGTTCCCCGCAATGACGAAAGAATTTCTCTTGCTTTATCTTCTTTGCCGATTGTAAACAGCCAGCGCGGGCTTTCCGGCATGAATAATATTCCGATCAGCAGAATGACTGACGGCACGACCGCAAGACCAAGCATCCAGCGCCAAGCGCCTGCATCGGCAAATATATAATTCACGATATACGAAACGAGGATTCCGACCGAAATCATCAGCTGGTTCAGTGATGAAAGCGCCCCCCGTTTATGCTTCGGAGCCAACTCCGATAAATAGAGCGGAACGATCGTTGTAGATGTTCCGACAGCCAGTCCGAGAATGATCCGGAATAGAACCATCACCTGTGTATTCGGGGCAAAAGCGACCCCAAACCCGCCAATACAAAACAGCAGCGCCGCTCCCATGATGGCTTTCCGCCTGCCGAACCGGTCGGTCAGTTTGCCGGCGAATCCCGAACCGAGAATCGCCCCCGCCAATAACGAACTGACGACGAGGCCTTCTGTAAAGGCGTTCAGTCCCAGTTCTTTTTTCATAAATAAAATAGCCCCGGAAATGACTCCGGTATCATATCCGTATAACGCGCCGCCTAGAGCGCCGAAAAAATAGAGCCATTTATTCGAGTGTATGCTTTTCATGTGATATAGACTCCCCTCATCCTGCGCTGTATCCGCGAGGAATTGTTCTACTGCTTCTTTTGCCTGATTCCGATCGTTTCAAACCTTCCGACGGTTAACATCCATTATTTTACTGATTATTTTTTACAACCCGACGAAACATTTTCCGCTTCCTGCCGTCCAATATAATGTGAACCTGATGTAAAAATAACAGTAGATGTTGTCGAAATAGAGAGAAAGATTTGGAATTTTCTCATTTACAGAGTTGTTCCAAACCAACAATTATGGTACGCTTCACAAAGAATAGAAACGAGAGGTAATGATATGGAAGAACGATCTCAACGCAGAAAAAAGAAAAAACGCCTCAGAAAATGGGTGAAATTCGTACTGGTTTTTGCCGCTTTCTTATTGGTGATTGCCGGTTCCGTCGGCGCCTACGCATTTGTGAAACTGAACAATGCGACCAAGGAAGCGCACGTCAGTCTTGACCGCGGCGACCAGTCCGTGAAACGGATTAAAGAATTTGATCCGAAGAAGGATTCTTTCACCGTATTGCTTTTAGGAATTGACGCCCGTGACAATAAGGGCGAATCAGTAGATGACGCAAGAAGTGACGCCAACGTGCTCGTCACCTTCAACCGGAAAAAGAAAACAGCGACAATGCTCAGCATTCCGCGGGATTCCTATGTCAACATCCCAGGTCACGGCTATGACAAATTCGCGCACGCACATGCTTACGGCGGTTATAATTTAACTTATAAAACAGTAGAAAACATGCTTGATATTCCGGTAGATTATGTGGTTGAGAGCAACTTCGACGCGTTCCGCGATGTCGTCAATGAATTGAACGGCGTTACGGTAAATGTAAAAAGCCAGAAAATTGCCGATCGTATTAAAGTCGATACAAAAGGAAAAGTCGTGCTGAAGCCGGGCGTTCAGACGCTTGACGGCGAGCAGGCACTGGCTTATGTAAGAACACGTAAAGCGGACACCGATCTGATGCGCGGACAAAGACAGATGGAAGTGCTGAGCGCCATTATTAAAAAATCTAAATCGTTAAGCTCGATCCCTTCTTATGACGATATCGTCGACAGCTTAGGGAAAAACTTAAAAATGAACTTATCTCTGAATGACGCCATCGGCCTGTTCCCGTTTATCACATCGCTGAAATCAGTGAATTCTTTACAGCTGACAGGTTCAGACAGCTATATTTACACTCCTCAATACGGCAAAAATATTTATTATTTCAAACTGAATGAGGAGAACCTTCAAGAAGTAAAAACGAAATTAAAAAATGATTTAAACGAGTAAGATGTCACGGCGGGGTTTCAGAATCCCCGCCGTTTTTCTGTTGAAAAAAAGGACATGAAGGTATAGCCTTTTAATTGACGGCTTTCTGCTGATTTCGCAAAAAGCTGAACATACTACAGGAAGCAGCTTTATTTTTAAGGAGGGCATCCATACATATGAAATTGATAGCCATTGACTTAGACGGCACATTACTGAACTCGGACAGTGTGATTTCTCCGGAAAACAGAGCGGCTTTACAAAGAGCGGATGAAGCGGGCGTTCTTGTGGCCATCTGCACCGGCAGAGCCACTTTTGATGTAAAATCACTCCTGGAAGATTTGGATATTCCGATCATTGCCGCAAACGGCGGGACGGTTCACGACAAAGGATACCGGCTCGTCAGCCGGCTCTTAATGGATCAGCAGGCCGGTAAGGATATCGCCGCTTATTTAACGGGAAAAGACATTTACTTCGAGGTTTATACAGATCATCACCTGCTGTCCCCGTTTGACGGCGAGTCCAAATTGCAGGCAGAACTGGACATTCTGAAAAGCGCCAACCCGAAGGAAGATATTCAGACATTATGGGAGGGCGCAAAGACGCAGTTCAAACAATTCGGCATCAAACCCGTGCAGGATATACAGGCCATTTTTAACGGAGACGAACATATTTACAAGCTTCTTTGTTTCTCTTTTGATATGGAAAAACTGAAAAATGCCAAAGAAGAAATTACACACCATCCGAAATTATCCCAGACTTCTTCCGGAAAACACATCATTGAAATCCTCCCTGCCGGTTCCGGTAAAGGACGGGCCCTGACGGAGCTTGCTTCACTGTACGGAATTGAAAAACAGGATATTTACGCCATCGGCGACAGCCCGAATGATTTCTCCATGTTTGAAGCAGCCGGAAACCGCATCGCCATGGGCAACGCGATTGATGAACTGAAGGAAAAAAGCACGTATATTACAAAAAGCAACGATGAAAACGGCGTTGCCCATTTCATCAACCGGCTTCTCGACAACGAACAATAAAAAATCCGTCCGTCAAAAGCCAGGTCTTTCACGACCTGGCTTTTTCATGTTTTCCAAAAATTAATTTCCAAAATTGAAAATAAATTGTAAAATAAAGAAAAAAGGAGCGTTATTATGTCGAATGCAATCGCTATTATTGGATTTTTGGCTTTTCTCTTCGCACTTGGATACGGAATATTCCATCTCATATGCAAAGCGGCAAAAAAAGAAAAACGTTTTTCAAAAAAGCTGTTTTGGCCCCTTCTCATCGGCGGATTTGTTCTGCTCCTGACAGGCGGTTCCTCGGCAGAGCCGGACACCTCAGCCGCGAAGGCAGAGGAGAAATACAGCACACTGGATACGGCTTATCAAAAATTAACGAAGGACCACCAGGCGCTTGAGAAAAAATATGAAAGCATCAGTGCCGCGGCTGAAAAAGAGAAATCCGAAGCCGAAGCAGGCAATGAGAAAAAACTCAGCAAACTCAGCAAAGAAATAAACGAGCTGAAAAAAACAAACAAATCACTCAAACAAGACAACGAGAAATTAAAAAATTCACAAAAGAAACTCGAAAAGACCGCCAAAACGCTTCAATCAGAAAATAAAACATTAAAGCGGCAAAAAGAAGAAACAAAAACATCCGAGCACACGGAAACGGCGCAAAATACCGCCCCTTCCTCCGGCGGACATGCCGGGACGAAAGCAGCCGACACCTCACAGGGATGCGACATTAAAGGCAGCCGAAACGGCATTTATCACACGCCGGGAAGTACATACTACGATCGGACGACAGATCCAGTGGAAATGTTCTGTTCTGTAGAAGAAGCGGAAGCGGCCGGATTCAGAGCCCCGAAACGGTAAAAGAAAAAGACGTCAGAGACACTCTCTGACGTCTTTTTTTACGGGAGCCGGATGCTGCCCGCATATTTGTCCTTCCAATAAGCGCTTGTATTCATATTTGTTATGGTTACGCCTGCGGACACAGTGACATGAATCACTTGTCCGTTCCCGATGTAAATGGCCGGATTTAAGCTCTCCGCTTTAAAGAAGACCAGATCGCCGGGCTTCAGATCCTGTTTATCGACCGGAGCGCCCGCCTGCATCTGCTTGTCCGCGTAACGCGGCAGGCTGATTCCTTTCGCTTTTTGATAGACGTATTGAACAAATCCGGCTGTATCAAAGCCATTTTCCGGTGAAACGCCGCCTTTCAGATAAGAAATTCCGATAAGATCAGCCGCTGTTGACACAACGGGATTATCTTTAGAAATAGTCAGGTTGCTGAATCGGCGCACTCCTGTAAAATGCTTTTTCCAATAATCTTCCGCCAAATAAGAAATGGTGACTTTTTCGGAGCGGCTCGCTTGGATGAATCTTCCCTCTCCCGCATAAATGCCTGCATGGGAAATTCCTTTTTTATACGTGTCGCTGAAATAAATCACGTCCCCGGGCTTTATGTCGCTCAATTTGATTTTCTCACCGACCAGCCACTGCTGCTCCGCAGATCTCGGCAGGTAAATGTGAAGCCTGTTTTCGAAAACATATTGGACAAGCCCTGAACAGTCGAATCCCGCTTCAGGCGTGCTGCCGCCGAATACATACGGAATGTCGAGATAACGGGCGGCCTCCTGAACGATCGGATTATCAGCCAGCTCCGGATCTTTTTTAATCCGTCTCGCGCCAAGATATAAATTCATCCAATAACTGCTTTTTTGAAAGCGCGTGATCGTCACGCCTTCTGACGGAGAACTGTGTATCATCTCTCCGTTTCCGATATAAAGACCGTCTTGGACGGGCGTGTTTTTTGTTGAATCCGACTTTTTGAAAAAAACAATATCTCCCGGTGAAAGGTCATTTTCTTTGACGGCAGCTCCGACTTTCCATTGATCACTGACCGTTCTCGGCAGATGGATGTTCTGTCTGCCGAAAAGATAATGGATCAATCCGGACGGATCAAACCCGTCCTCAGGCTCTTCGCCTCCAAAAACATATTTATTTCCGACAAGTTTTTGTGCGTCTGAAACGATCAGGACAGAAACTTGAGAATCCGCTTCAGCAATTTCCGTTCTCGTTACTGCAGGTGCCACAAGACAAATCATAAGGCCGGCAAGGATGTACTTCCTCCAGCTTGTGAGCATGTTTTTTGTTCACTCTCCTTGTTTTTAGTAGTTTTTACATCGGTAACTTTTAACAAATGTTTAGAGAGCATAAAAAAAGAATGCCCATATCAGGCATTCTTTACTGGATTCGGTGCAAACAATATGCCGGCAAGCGGAATCATGCGCTTATTTTGCGCCCGCTGTGTCCTCTTGCTGAATTTTTTGCATTTCCGTGTCAATTTTTTGTTTTTCCTGATCTGTGAGCTGATCATTGTATTTAAAAGCTGACATAAACATAAATACCATAATGATCGCGGCAAACGGCCATCCGGCTTTAATGATTTTCATTTGTTTTTCCCTCCGCTTTCTTTTTTAAGATATTGCTGTGGTCCACATCAAACGTTAACTTTCCGTCCTTGACGCTCCAATTGAAATTCGATTCTTTCGTCAGTTCTCGTATGATTGTTTTATGATTGATGCTGCCTTTTTTAACCGGCGCAGGCGTCGCTTCATGAATGTTCATCGGCGTGACTTCAAAGCGTCCCGTGCCGTTTTTCTGCAAATGATATTGTACAAGCGCCGTGTCTCTCGTTCTTGTCCATCCCTGGTCAAATACGAAGTTGCCCAGGCTGTAGAAAATAACGGTGCCGTGGTACATTTCGATCGGTTCAAGCACGTGCGGATGGTGTCCGACGATGATATCCGCTCCGGCATCTGACATTGCTCTTGCCAACTGGCGCTGTCTGTCATTCGGGTCATTATCGTATTCCTGTCCCCAGTGTGTTTGAACAATGACAAGATCGGCTTTCTTTTTGGCTTTGGAAATCATCGGAATGAACAGCTCAGGATCGGCCGGAAGCACACCCGGCGCATTTCGTTTAGCTGCAAAGCCTTTTCCGGAAACATCGGTGAATCCCAGTGTTGCGATTTTGATTCCGTTTACATCTTGATATGAAATGTTCTGCTCAGCCTCTTTAAGCGTCAGGCCCGCACCGACAAGTTCAAGGTTCTGCTTTGAAAATTCTTCAACAGTATCCCGCATTCCTTGAGGGCCGTAATCCATCGCATGGTTGTTGGCTGCCGTCAGAACGGTGAAATTTGTGTCCTTCAATACTTTTACGGCATCTTTGTCTGACTGAAGGTGAATATTTTTGTCTGCTTCTTTGTAGTTCTTTTTATATGTAACCGGGTTTTCAAAGTTTCCCGATACATAGTCAGATGCTTCAAAAAATGGCTTTGCGTAGCGGAAGACGCTTTCCGTTCCGTTATGCTTTGTCACTTTCTCCACATTCCGGCCCATCATAATATCTCCGACGAACGAGGCTGATACAAGGTCATCGGCATTTCTTTTCACACTCGGTGTCTCCGCCTTCCCTGTCAGGATGCAGATGAACATCAGGCAAAAGACGATCGGCAGTGCGATAAAAACGTGAAGATTGGTTTTCTTTTTCTGCTGTTTGGTCAGCTTCAGCAGTTTCTCTTGAAAGCTTAATTGTTTTTTCATCGTTTGACACACCTTACATTAGATTAAGTAGTAAGCAAACATAATGGCAAAAGTGGCGCCGCTTAAAAACAGCGTGCTGGCAAATGTAATCGTTAATCCCTGTTTCTGAATGGTGTTGGCGATCAGACCCGGTACAATGATACCGATTCCGCGGAATTCTGATATCTCAAACGGTACGATCGGGTAGAGAAAATCCAATGCGATTTTTAAGCAGATTCCCGTAATCAGCATAGCTGCGAATTTTCTGCGTCCGTATAAAATCATAAATCTGGATAAACCGTATTTGACGATCACGTATGTAAGAAGACTTACTAACAATACGAGTAAAATAAAGACCGGCTGGTTAAAAACGAGCCCTAAATAACCCGGTACAACTAAACCGGCAGGTACGATACCTGTTTTTTCCGCGAAAATTAAACTGATTAACACGCCTAAAATAAGTGAAATATATAAATCTGATCCGAACATTTATCCTTTTCCTCCTAGCTAACGAGCTGTTTCACCTTATACTCTTGGATTTTTTCAATTAATGGTTCCGCTGAACCGTGGATGTTGCCGACGCCATATATGACACGGTTTTGCATTCTTGTTTTCAGCACGTCCATGATTTCGTCTGTAGATTTGTATTCGAGATCGTGCAGGGTATCGGCAGGAATCTTGCCTTCTTCATAAGCTTTGACGATCGGTTCTGTCGTCTCGCCGATGAGAATGAGTTCCTTCGTTTTAATGTACGGAAGCACGTCATTGGCAAACTGAATCGTTCTGTCCACGCGGTCGGCGCGGCAGTTCATGATGACGATCGGTTCATCTGTCGGATAGCCGATTTCCTTTACACGTTTCCATATATTCAAAGTAGAAGATGCATCATTTGCGGCAAAGCCATTTACGAAATGACCGGGCTCCTTTGTGCTGAGCAGCGGCAGAATTCTCATGGCGCCTGGATCAGGCGGCGCATTCAGCATGCCTTTAAACGCCGTTTCTTCATCTATACCAAGAGCCTGGGCAACGCCGAGCGCAAGTGAAGCGTTATCAGGAAAGACCATATATTCGAATTTCCGCAGGTATTCATCAGTAATTTTAGAGTTATCCGCAATAATGACTTCGGTATTTCGCTCTGCGGCTTTTTCTTTAAAGAAATCTGTGTATTCACTGTCTGTAATCACAAGATGGCCGTTATAAGGAATCGTCGCGGTAAATGCTTCAGCGATTTCATCAAGCGTCGGCCCCATAACGTCCATATGGTCTTCAAGCACATTCACGATGACGCCGATGTTGGCTTGAAGGAGTTCTTCCTGAAAGATAATCTGATAATCCGGGTTTACCGCCATACATTCACTGACAATGGCATTGGCGCCCCGTTCTACGGTTTCCTTCATTACTTCTTTTTGCTCGCCGATATTCGGGCCCTGCGGTTTCCGTTTGATCGGTTTTTCCTCAGGTGTATCCCAATAGATCATCCTTGCATCTGTTCCCGTCGTTTTTCCGACTGTTTTGTAGCCCGCCTCCATCAGTATTCCGGTCGTCAGCCTCGTTACGGTTGACTTTCCGCGGATACCATTAATATTGACGCGTACTGGCAGAGCATCGATATTCTTCTGATGCCGCCTTTTTTCAATGATTCCGATGATTAGTACGGCAGCACAGGCTATAATGAGTAACCACATTGATTTTTGACATCTCCTTCTGTATTGATAAATTCATTCATCAGTATATAGCTTCACTATGAATTCTCAATCGGCATTATGTAACATAATCTTCCCGCTTTCACTGAGCCAAACTTCTCTATTAGTGACGCTATTCTTCCTATTATCGAATTGATTTTTTTGGGAATCGGCAGGACTTAGAACTTACTTCAATTTTTTTTAGAAAAAATGAATGCGTTTACATTTTCCCTCGTCTATTTATTTGGACTAATAGAACTATTCGCGTTCCGGAAGAAAAAGATGTAATCATAATCCATCTTATCCAGCCTTTTATACCAGTGTTTTCCGCACTGCGCATACGTTTTCTGACTCTTTGTCCGCTGGATGCACACTTCCTGTTTTGTTAAGAATAAGGTCTTAAAGTCATTCATTTTTCCCCTGTATTCTGCTGTCAGTCCCATTCCAAAATAACTATTGGGATGTCTTGTACATGACAGAAACAGACGGGTCCGGAGTGTTTACAAGAAATATACATTTTATATGCGGAAAGCCTATCTGCTTTCGTTCCGTTTACAGGCCATTTCTCACTCTTTTGAAATAATTTTAATAAATCTTTAAATTCGTTCAAGAAAAGTTCATCCATAATTGTGGAGTTTATGGAAAAACAGCAAGCAGCATCAAGAAATTCCTCTAATTTATAAAATGCATAAAAAAGGAATGGATAATGATCCCCGCCGGCATCTGAAAGTAAAAATTCATTTAAAGCTGAATGCACGTGCCTTGGAATATATGAAAGACAAGCTGAATTCCTATGCGGCTATCGGCAAAATGAACAAACAAGCCTCAGCCAATCTGAACGAGCGGAGCAAGCATCTCAATTGGGCGTGAGATCTATCCTTTCATAGAGATTGTCCCTGATATCAAAGTGAACATCTCTCAAATCGGTATCGTGAATGAATAGAGGCTCAAGCCTCTTTTTTTGTTGCCAAGCGAAAATATTCGTGATACTCTTTTTGTGTAAACGGTTACATAGATAGAGGAGGAGTGTTTGTTGGCAACGATTAAAGATGTCGCAGGCGCTGCCGGCGTCTCTGTTGCCACGGTCTCGCGTGTCCTCAATGACAACGGCTACGTGCATGAAGATACAAGAACGAAGGTCATGCTTGCCATGGAGAAGCTGAATTATTATCCGAATGAAGTTGCCCGCTCTCTTTATAAAAGAGAATCCAGACTGGTGGGACTTTTGCTTCCAGATATTACGAATCCCTTTTTCCCGCAGCTTGCCCGCGGCGCTGAAGACGAATTGCAGCGGGAGGGGTACCGGCTGATGATCGGCAACAGCGATGAGGAATTGGAAAAAGAGCTCGACTATCTGCAGACATTTAAACAAAATCAAGTTGCCGGGATTTTGGCGGCCACCAATTACCCCGATCTTCCCGAATACAGCGGGAGCCTTTACCCGGTCGTATTTCTGGACCGGGCAAAAGAAGGCGCTCCTTCCGTATTCAGTGACGGCCGGGCAGGCGGAAAACGGGCGGCTGAGGAAATGCTCCGCGGCAAAAGCACAAGCATCACGCTCGTCAAAGGCCCCGGCCGCCTTCCGACCGCTCAGGAACGTTTTAACGGCGCACGTGACGTGCTGCAAAAAGCGGGCGCGCAGTTCAATGTCATCTCCGCCGCTTCATTTTCCATCAAGGATGCCGCCATTTTAGCGAAAGAATTGTTTGCCGCATTCCCGGAAACTGACGGCGTCATTGCCAGCAACGACATTGCGGCGGCGGCCGTCCTTCATGAGGCGCTGCGGCTCGGTAAAAAAGTTCCCAAGGAGATTCAGATTATCGGATACGACGATATTCCGCAGAGCAGTCTCTTGTTCCCGTCTCTTTCAACGATCCGCCAGCCTGCATATGAGATGGGAAAACGAGCGGCAGGCCTGCTGCTGCAATTAATAAAGAAAGAGCCGCCAAAAGAGACGTCTATTCAAATGCCAGTCACATACATGGAAAGACAAACGACGAGAAAGGATGAGTACAAGTGAGTGAAATTTGTGTTATCGGAAGCTGTTCAATGGATCTTGTCGTCACATCCGAACGGCGTCCGAAAGCGGGAGAAACCGTACTGGGCGCAGACTTTCAAACCGTGCCCGGGGGAAAAGGCGCTAATCAGGCCGTAGCCGCTTCCCGTCTGGGTGCTGACGTATATATGGTAGGGAAAGTAGGCAGGGACAGCTACGGAAAAGCGATTATTGAAAACCTGCAGGCAAACGGTGTCAATACGGACTATATGGAAACGATTACACATCAAAAAAGCGGAACGGCTCATATTGTGCTCGCAGAAGGAGATAACAGCATCGTCGTCGTAAAAGGCGCAAACGATGACATCTCCCCCGCTGATGCCAAAAGCGCGCTCGCGAAACTTCCCGGCATTGATATCGTGCTGATCCAGCAGGAGATCCCCGAAGAAACCGTTGAAGAAGTGTGCAGCTACTGCCGCGCGCATCAAATTCCGGTGATCCTTAATCCGGCGCCGGCCCGTCCGCTGAAACAATCAACGATTGAGGATGCCGCTTATCTTACGCCGAACGAACATGAAGCATCCATTTTATTTCCTGGCCGGACGAAAGAAGAGGCGCTAGCCGGCTATCCCGGCAAACTGTTTATTACCGAAGGGAAACAAGGTGTGCGGTATTCTGACGGCACTGCAGAGCGGCTCGTTCCCGCCTTCCCTGTGGAAGCGGTCGACACGACGGGAGCCGGTGATACTTTTAATGCGGCACTTGCCGTCGCACTCGCGGAAGGACAGGACATTGAACAAGCGCTTCTGTTTGCCAACCGCGCCGCCTCCCTATCCGTGCAGCATTTCGGCGCCCAGGGCGGCATGCCGGACAGAAAAGCAGTCGAGGAGTTGCTGTCATGAAGAAACACGGAATGTTAAACAGCCACATTGACAAAGTATTAGCCGATCTCGGGCATACAGACCTCATCGCGATCGCCGATGCGGGTCTCCCCGTCCCAGACGGTGTCCCTAAAATTGATTTGTCCTTAACGGCGGGCGTTCCCGCCTTTCAGGACGTGACCAGCCTGGTGGCCGGGGAGATGGAAGTCGAAAAGGTGATAGCCGCCTCCGAAATCAAAGACGCCAATCCTGAGAATGCAAGTTTTCTAGAAAGCTATTTCTCAGAGCGGACAATCGAGTACATGCCCCACGAAGAATTCAAACGGCTCACACAGAAAGCAAAAGCCGTCATCCGAACGGGTGAAATGACACCATACGCCAACTGCATCCTGCAGGCGGGAGTGATTTTCTAGAAGGAAGGGATCCAGCATGCACATCGGCATGACAGACATTCATAAAGCATTCGGGAAAAATCAAGTGCTCTCCGGCGTCACATTTGAGCTCCTGCCGGGAGAAATCCACGCTTTAATGGGAGAAAACGGAGCGGGTAAATCGACTTTAATGAATCTGCTCACCGGACTGCACCGCCTCGACAAGGGAAACATTACGATAAACGGAACAAATATGACCTTCTCAAATCCAAAAGAAGCCGAAAAGCACGGAATCGCCTTTATCCACCAGGAGCTGAATATATGGCCGGACATGACGGTGCTTGAAAACCTGTTTATCGGCAAAGAGCTGACGACGGCATTCGGCGTTTTGGAGACGAAGAAAATGAAAGCGCTAGCAAAATCACAGCTTGAAAAACTGGGAGTCTCTCTGCCTCTTGACCGGGAAGCCGGACAATGTTCCGTCGGCCAGCAGCAGATGATTGAGATTGCTAAAGCGCTGATGACAAACGCCGAAGTCATCATTATGGACGAACCGACCGCGGCGCTGACCGAACGGGAAATCAGCAAGCTGTTTGACGTAATGACGGCGTTAAAGCAAGACGGCGTTTCAATTGTCTATATATCGCATCGAATGGAAGAGATATTTTCAATTTGCGACCGGATCACCATTATGCGGGACGGCCTCACTGTCGATACGGCGCATTTAAAAGATACTAATTTTGATGAAGTGGTCAAAAAAATGGTCGGCCGGGAGCTGACTGATCGGTATCCGACACGCACACCGTCACTCGGCGATAAGGTGCTCGAAGTGAAAAACGCCTCAAAAAAAGGAAGGTTTTCACAGGTCAGTTTCCATGTGCGCGCCGGGGAAATCCTTGGCGTCTCCGGCTTAATGGGTGCCGGACGGACAGAAATCATGAGGGCGCTGTTTGGAATTGACCGGCTCGATTCCGGAGAGATCTGGATTTCCGGCCGAAAAATCGGCATCCGGGGTCCGGCTGATGCCATCCGCAAGGGACTCGGCCTGATTACAGAAAACCGGAAAGATGAAGGACTGCTTCTGGATACGTCCATTCGTGAAAACATCTCATTGCCGAACCTGACCAGTTTTTCTCCGAAAGGCATCATTGACCGAAAACGCGAGGCGGAGTTCGTCGAGCTGCTGATCAAGCGGCTGACCATTAAGACCGCGTCTCCGGAAACCGCCGCGCGTCATTTATCCGGAGGAAATCAGCAGAAAGTTGTCATCGCCAAATGGATCGGAATCGGCCCAAAAGTTCTCATCCTCGATGAACCGACAAGAGGCGTCGACGTAGGTGCGAAACGGGAGATCTATTCATTAATGAATGAGCTGACCGACCGAGGCGTCGCCATCATCATGGTTTCTTCCGAGCTGCCGGAAATTCTCGGCATGAGTGACAGAATCATCGTCGTCCATGAAGGACGCATCAATGGAGAAATCAATGCGGCCGGCGCAACACAAGAACACATCATGACACTTGCCACGGGAGGGCAGCAGAATGAAAACTGAACCAATGACATCAACTGAACAACAGCGTTTTTCCATTCATACCTTTACGCAAAAACTCGGTCCGTTTCTCGGCTTACTGATTCTTGTGCTGATCGTTTCCGTCTTAAACCCGAGTTTTCTTGAACCGCTCAATATTCTCAATCTTCTTCGGCAGGTTGCGATTAACGCGCTGATCGCTTTCGGAATGACGTTTGTCATTTTAACGGGAGGCATTGATCTTTCTGTCGGAGCCATCCTCGCCTTATCGAGCGCATTGGTCGCCGGTATGATGGTATCAGGCATCGACCCGATCTTAGCCGTTATCATCGGCTGCGCGATCGGCGCCGTACTAGGCATGATGAACGGTTTATTAATCACAAAAGGAAAAATGGCTCCGTTTATCGCCACTTTGGCGACAATGACGGTCTTTCGCGGACTGACCCTCGTCTATACGGACGGAAATCCGATTACGGGACTCGGTACAAATTACGCGTTTCAATTATTCGGGCGCGGTTATTTTCTCGGCATCCCCGTACCCGCCATTACCATGCTGATTGCATTTGCGGCCCTATGGGTTCTTCTGCACAAAACACCGTTCGGCCGCCGGACATACGCCATCGGCGGCAATGAGAAAGCGGCGCTGATTTCCGGTATCAAAGTGCCCCGCATCAAGATCATGATCTATTCTCTGACAGGTTTATTATCGGCTCTGGCCGGAGCGATTCTAACATCACGCTTAAATTCCGCACAGCCGACGGCCGGGGAATCATACGAGCTGGACGCCATCGCAGCGGTCGTCTTAGGCGGAACGAGCCTGTCCGGCGGACGGGGACGCATCATCGGTACGCTGATCGGGGTTTTGATTATCGGTACGCTGAACAACGGCTTGAACCTTCTCGGCGTATCGTCTTTTTATCAGCTCGTCGTCAAAGGAATCGTCATTTTAATCGCGGTGCTGCTGGACCGCAAAAAATCGGCATAGTAGGAGGAGCATTATGAAGAAGGCCATCATCGCGATTGCGGCATTATCACTGTTTTTACTGTCCGCCTGTTCACTTGAACCGCCCCAATGGGCAAAACCGTCAAATACCAAACATAAAAAAGAATTCACACTCGGACTTTCCGTCTCCACTTTGAACAACCCGTTCTTCGTTTCATTAAAAGACGGCGTGGTAAAAGAAGCCAAAAAACGGGGCATGAAGGTCATCGTTGTCGATGCCCAAAACGATTCATCAAAACAGTCGAATGACGTAGAAGACCTGATCCAGCAGGGAGTCGATGCGCTGCTGATCAATCCGACCGATTCATCAGCGATTTCAACCGCCGTCGAATCTGCAAATTCCCTCGGCATTCCCGTCATTGCGCTTGATCGTTCAGCCGAACACGGCAAAGTCGAAACGCTTGTCGCTTCTGACAATGTCAAAGGAGGAGAAATGGCAGCCGGCTACCTCGCCGATCAGCTCGGAAAAGGCGCCAAAGTCGCGGAATTGCAGGGAGTTCCGGGCGCATCCGCGACCCGGGAACGCGGTACGGGCTTTCATCATATCGCCGACGAAAAGCTGAATGTCGTCACGAAGCAAGCGGCCGATTTTGACCGTACTAAAGGATTGACCGTCATGGAAAACCTGCTCCAGGGCCATCCTGACATCAAAGCCGTGTTCGCCCATAATGATGAAATGGCGCTCGGTGCGCTCGAAGCGATCAACAGCTCAGGCAAACACATTCTGGTTGTCGGTTTTGATGGAAATAAGGATGCGATTTCCTCCATTAAAAACGGGAAGCTGACAGCCACGGTCGCCCAACAGCCGGAGCTGATCGGAAAACTGGCGGCGGAAGCGGCGGAACAGGTGCTGAAAGGAGAAAAAATCAAAAAAACCATTTCCGCTCCATTGAAACTTCAAACGCAAAAGTAACCGTCCGATGTTTAGATTTCCGGAAAAACGTGAAAAGAAGATGTAAAAGGAGAGATAGAGATGAAGAAAACAGCCAAAGCGGCATCCATCCTGACCCTTGCAGCGGGAATATCAGCGGCTTCAGCTGCCGGAATAACGCCTCTTCCTGAGACACACGCGCAAGAAGCGGTCAAGATTGACGATCTGTACAGCTATCCGCTTGACTCTTATCTCGTTTCCGCGGAAGCATTGAACGTCAGAACAAAAGCATCGGCTGTCAGCCCGAAAGCTGATGTCCTTCATTTAGGCGACAGCTTAAAAATCATTTCATTCCAGAACGCAGACTGGGCAAAAGTTCATTATAAAAACGGAAAAACAGGATTTGTATCTACTCATTATATTGTTAAAGCAGCAACAACCGTAAAAACGACCGCAAAAACTAAAGTATTTACAGAAAACCGAGCAGTCAAAGCTTCCCTTGCTAAAAATACGAGCGTTTCTTTCTTAGGATGGAAAAAAACTGCCGGCGGCGGCATTGATTTTGGCTGGGCGCTTGTCGATTACGGAGGCGCAACTGGATACATCAGCACAAAAGATCTGCAAAAACTGACATAATTTCAAAAACGGATTTCGCACATTCACCGCGAAATCCGTTTTTTTCTTTCTGACAGTCAAAATTGTCGGGGATTCGAAATATTTCTCAGGAAATATTGTCACATAAAGACGAATGCATACTGCATCAGCGGATCATTTTAAAATGATTTCTTTATGTAATCCGCCAGACTTCTCGCATTGTCACGAATATCTGCCGCACCCGCCCCATTTACACCGTACAGCGCGAAAGCCGGCAAATAGGTCATACCCGTAAAATTAGCCATTGCCTGAAACGGCCTTAAAAGCTCGCTCAATGTAAAGTGGTTGGAACCGCCTGCCTGGTATGCATCCTCCCCGGCACCTACGGAAACAGCCAGCAGTAATTCTTTGCCGTGCAGCGCCTTGCCTTTGGAGCCGTAAGCCCAGCCGTACGACAGCACATGATCCATCCATGTTTTTAAAAGCGGAGGAGCACTATACCAGTAGAGCGGAAATAGAAATACGATCCGGTCATACTGTTCACACAGCTGGCGTTCCTTTTCCGCATTGATTTTCCCGTCCGGATATTCTTTATAAAGCTCACGGACCGTAATGTCATCGTGATTTTTTAACTCTTCTGTCCACGCCTTATTGACCACTGAGTTTTCCATGTCAGGGTGAACCGCCAATACCAAAACTTTCACAGCTACCACACCTTTCCCTTTTGACTGTATTTTACCTAATCATTGCCGATTCAGCCAAATAAAAAGAAAGCCCGGGAGAAAAACGGGCTTTCTTTTTTCATTTATTCAGGGCTTCCTTCGGTTGTTTCAATATCCTTCGCGAAATTCGGATTATCTAAATTCGCGTTGAAAAAGTCCGCCGTATTCGGAAGCTTGAGATTCATGTTCATTTTTTGAGAAATGGTCACTTTGCAATCTTTAATGATATAGTCAAACACATGTCCGCCGGAATTGCGGCCTTCATCAATGAAGTGCAGGTGATACCCGGAAACAGCGATGCCGTTTGCGTAACCCGGCGTCCAGAAGCCGGCAATCGTTCCCTGAATGTCGTCAAAGTTGAACACAGGCTGTGTTTTCACCGCTTCGATCATCGGAACGTACGGTTTCTCCTGACGTTCTACCGTTCTCGTCTGCACCTTTTTAAATACACCGTCTAAACGGATCGCATAAAATAAGTTTTTACTAGGCAGAAGGCTGGCCATTTCCTGTTCGAATTCTTCACGGGTCATTTCGCCGTCGATCGTATGCGTCATATCCGGTGTGAAAAATGTGAATGAACAGAATGGTGACAGGTCTCCGCCTTTCACAGGCGTAGCCGTTCCGTCGCCGCGCAGACGGTAAAATTGTCCGTCAAATCCGATTAATTCCCCGTCCAGTTTGTTGAAAGTGCCGATTCCGAAATCACCGAACTTCGGAATGTCAGCCATATCAAAATCTCCGTCATATACTCCGTCCAGCAGAGATGTCATTGTTGATACTTGATAGATCTGATCCTCAGGTGAGCCTTTTTCTCCGCGGCTCATCACTTGGATGTCGTTTGCATTTTTCATTCTCTTCACTCCTTTTAAATTAGGCTGTTTTAGAAAACAGGTCATGGTGCGCAGAGTGCTAGAGAGCTTTTGCTTTCATTCTTTCTTTGAATTGCTTCGGAAGCATGTCACTTGATAAATGAACGTTGTCACTGTAATCGACAGGAATGTCGATGATCACAGGGCCTTCTGTGTTCAAGCCTTTTTGCAGCATGTCTGCCAGCTGTTCCGGTGACTCGACACGCAAGCCGGTGGCGCCGAAGCTTTCTGCATATTTTACGATGTCAATGTTTCCGAAATCTACGCATGATGTACGGTTGTATTTTTTCATTTGCTGGAATGCGACCATATCATATGTGCTGTCATTCCATACAAGGTGAACGATCGGCGCTTTTAAGCGGACTGCCGTTTCCAGTTCCATTGCGGAGAACAGGAATCCTCCGTCTCCTGAAACGGATACGACTTTTTCACCCGGATTCACCAATGTGGCAGCAATCGCCCAAGGAAGCGCTACGCCCAATGTCTGCATGCCGTTGCTGATCATCAGCTTCAGCGGCTCATAAGCGCGGAAGTAGCGGGACATCCAGATCGCGTGAGAACCGATGTCACAAGTAACGGTCACATCGTCAGCAATCGCGCTGCGAAGTTCTTGGACGATTTGCAGAGGATGCACTCTGTCGGATTTATGATCGCTTGGCGCCTTCTCGCTGTCTGTCAGCATTTGTTTTAATTCGCTCAGCACTTCTTGTTCACGGCTGCCCATATCGAATGTCACCGCATCGTGCTCGATTTGTTTAACCGTTGCGGCGATATCCCCTAATAACTCTAATTCCGGCTGATAGGCATGATCGATATCGGCCTGAATTTCGTCAAGATGGATAATAGCACGGTCGCCGTTTACGTTCCAGAACTTCGGATCGTATTCAATCGGATCATAACCGATCGTTAATACGACATCCGCCTGTTCAAGCAGAAGATCGCCAGGCTGGTTGCGGAACAGTCCGATCCGGCCGAAATATTGGTCTTCAAGCTCTCTGGACAATGTGCCGGCCCCTTGGTACGTTTCAACGAAAGGCAGTTTTGTTTTGGCAAGCAGTTTGCGGATTTGTTTTACCGCTTCCGGTCTTCCGCCTTTCATGCCGACTAACAGAACGGGAAGTTTCGCCGTCTGGATTTTGGCGATAGCCGCGCTGACCGCTGATTCCGGTGCGGGGCCTTGTTTCGGCGTCGGCACGCTGCGTACGTTTTTAACATTTGTGATTTCATTCACAACATCCTGCGGAAAGCTCACAAAAGCCGCGCCTGCCTGACCTGCTGACGCTGCCCTGAAGGCGTTTGTTACCGCTTCTGGTATATTCCCTGTTTCCTGTACTTCTACACTGTATTTTGTGATCGGCTGAAATAGTGCCGCATTGTCTAATGATTGGTGTGTCCGTTTTAACCGGTCCGCGCGAATCACGTTTCCCGCCAGTGCCACTACCGGATCACCTTCTGTATTAGCCGTTAACAAGCCGGTCGCTAAGTTGGATGCCCCCGGGCCTGAAGTAACGAGACAAACGCCAGGTTTTCCTGTCAGTCTTCCGACAGCCGCTGCCATAAACGCAGCGTTCTGTTCGTGACGGCATAAAACCAGTTCAGGTCCTTTATCTTTTAACGCATCAAATACTGCATCAATTTTTGCACCCGGAATGCCAAAAACATGTGTGACACCTTGCTCCACTAAGCAATCAACAACAAGCTCCGCCCCGCGATTTTTTCCAGAGGTTCTCAGTTCATTTGTTGCTTTTGCCAACACCCTCACTCCTTATTATGCATATTAAATATAAAATTTTAAGTAATTTGTGATATTATTCACTATACACCCTTTGGAAATTGACCTCCAATATCAATTCGCCGTATGATTAATATGTTTCACGAATAATTAACAAAGGGAAAGGAATGGATAAGGATGGAGCTTCGCCATCTTCAATACTTTATTGCCGTTGCTGAAGAACTTCATTTCGGCAAAGCCGCGCTTCGGTTAAATATGACACAGCCGCCTCTCAGCCAGCAGATCAAACAGCTTGAGAAAGAAGTCGGCGTGACTTTATTAAAGCGCACGAAACGGGTTGTAGAGCTTTCTGCTGCCGGAGAAAGTTTTTTGAAACACAGCAGAAACGCGATCGAACAAATAGAAAAAGCGATTGAAATGGCGCAGAGGACAGCGCGGGGAGAGCTCGGCCGGCTTGTCGTCGGTTTTGTCGGCTCAGCCACATATGAATTTCTGCCGCCGATCATTCGGGAATTCCGCGAAAAATTCCCCTCCGTCAAGCTTGATCTGCGTGAAATCTCTTCTTTCAGACAGCAGGAAGAGCTTCTGAAAGGCAACATTGATATCGGCATCCTTCATCCGCCTTTACAGCATTCGGCTTTACATATGGAAAAGGTGCAGAGCAGTCCTTGCATTCTGGCCTTGCCGAAGCAGCACCCGCTTACCGCCAAAGAGACAATCGACATTCAGGATTTAGAAAATGAACCGATTATCACACTGGCGAAAGAAACATGGCCTACTTTATACCTGGAATTTGTAAACTATTGCGAGCAGGCGGGCTTTAAACCGAAAATTGTTCAGGAAGCGACGGAGTATCAAATGGTGATCGGATTGGTAAGCGCCGGAATCGGTGTAACCTTCGTGCCTTCTTCAGCTAAAAAACTGTTTAATCTCGAAGTCGCCTATCGCGACATCAATCAGGTTCAGCTTACCGCCGATTGGGTCATCGCCTACCGCAAGGACAACCAAAACCCGATCCTGAAACATTTCTTGGAGATTATCAATAAACGCCAGGCTTTATTGCAGGCGGATAAGGAAAAAGTATAAAAAAGAGGACGCCGAGAAGCAGCCTCTTTTTTTTTGTGCTTTAATGGAATTTTACTAAATTAGTAGAAACGCTCAGTACACCTTTCGGCCTGTACTCGTATACATACAGTACAACTGATCAGGAGGGATAAAAATAACGGGGCGGCAATGACCCATCCAAAAAGGAGGCAGAACATATTACACATATTAGCGTCATATTGACCCTGATTTCTTTCTTTGTGACCATTATTCTTATTTTTTGGAGACCCCGGGGATTAAATGAAGCCGTTCCGGCATCGCTGGGCGCCATTTTCGTTTTGTTATGCGGAACCGTTTCCTTTCATGATTTAGGAGATATAGGGTCTAAAGTCACCGGAGCATCGATCACCATTATTTCCACAATGATTATGGCGATCGCGCTCGAAAGCTTCGGTTTTTTTAATTGGGCGGCAGCCAAGCTGCTCCATCGCGCCAGAGGATCAGGCATCCGGCTGTTTTGGCTGACCAACCTGCTTTGTTTTTCAATGACGCTCTTTCTGAATAATGATGGCAGCGTCTTAATCACCACTCCTATTTTACTGTTGGTATTAAAGTATCTCGGACTTAAAAAACATCATAAAACGCCCTATTTAATCAGCGGCGTCTTAATTGCGACGGCGGCAAGCACTCCTATCGGCGTCAGTAATATCGTCAATTTAATTTCTCTCAAAATGATAGGCATGGACCTTTATTTGTACACCAATATGATGTTTATCCCCGGCACGCTGGGGCTCGTGTTTATGGCCTTTCTGCTGTTTGCTGTTTTTTACCGCCGCTTGCCGAAACAGCTCCCCGATATTCCGGTTCATTTTGATTCACTGGAACACAAAAGATATCATCCGCTTCAGCCTCCGCCAGATCAGGCCCAAAACAGCCGTACGAAAATCATGTTTTGTGTTTTAGCGTTTGTATTGTTAGTGCGGGTCAGTCTGTTTGCCGCTTCATACAGCGGCATATCCGTTTCACTTGTGGCAGTCATCAGTTCAGTCATCCTGCTTGCCTGGAGATGGTTTCATTTAAAAATGAGTCCGGCAGACTTATTAAGGAAAGCGCCCTGGCATATCTTTGTTTTTGCCTTCACGATGTACATTATCATCTACGGACTGCATAATATCGGACTGACCGCATGGCTTGTTCAGTATATTGAGCCTTATGTCTCACAGAGCATTGCCCACGCGGCTTCTATTATGGGTATTGCTACATCCGTCCTCTCTAATTTGTTTAATAACCATCCTGCCCTAATGATCAGCACCTTGACATTAACTGAAATGTCAATTGACCCATTAACCGTAAAAATCATTTATTTGGCTAATATTATCGGCAGTGATATCGGATCATTGCTTCTGCCAATCGGGACATTAGCCACGCTGATCTGGATGCATATCATCAGACAGCACGGCGAAAAAGTCTCTTGGTCAGAATATATCAAAACGACCATTGTCGTTGTCCCTCTCACCGTTGTATTTACCATTACCGTTTTATATGTTTGGATCAGCTGGATCTATCTTTAGCTCCGATGAAAAAAACTGCCTGCTGTATAAGAGAGGCAGTTTTATTATTTATGGGAGGTGCATGGTTTTTAAATGATTCAATTTCCAAAAGACCGTATCTCCGTCCGCATTGGTCAATTCAAGAATGTTATCTGAGACGTCCTGTAACAGCCCCACTTTATTCGGTATATCTCCTAAATCCAGAATAATCAATTTGCCGGTATATTTTTTTAATTGCTCCTCAAAATTCCGGACAAGGGGCACACTGGCAGGAACGACCGGCAGTTCTGAGCTGTTTAATGTATACGGCGTCTGCTCATCGGAATATGGTGTCAGCCATTTTAAATGATGCATTGAGATGAAAAGCGTCTTATAAACCGGAGAGAAGAAAACAAAATAATCGTTTAAAACACTTGTTACATACCCATGAATGGACCGGTCTCCCGTAACGAATATTTCTGTAAATCTGCCTTTTATATGCTGGAGGGTATTCCGGTAAGAAAATGAATGTTCCTGTTTTTCAGGATGCGGACTTTCTTCTCTTGTGTGCGGCCCTTTACTCTCATCGTCCGGCACAGTCAAAGTCATCCGCTGCAGATGCAGCAGCGGGATATAAAGAAAAGTCCGGCCGTCATGGATCACAATGATATCATGACCGATATCCAAAAGAGTTCCTGAAAATGTAGTATTTCCCGATATCTCAATATCGACTTGTTTATCCAGAAATCTGCTTAACCCAGCCATTTCATCCTCCCCTCTCCCTCGTTTTCGGACAATCTTTCCGGTCATTTACGGCCGCGTTTCCACCGGTAATCTATTGTTCTTAATACAGTGGCGTAGCTATAAGATTCATCTTCTTCCCGTTTTGAGGATCGTACGGACTTTGATGATCTTTTCGATTTTTTAGAGGACGTCTGCTGCTCTTCATGTGATTCTTCTTCAGCGCACTCTTTCTCATCTTTATTCTCGTCTTGATTCTCGTCTTTTTTGGCCGCTCCTTTTGCCCCTGCGCTGATGCTCTTGATATGAAAAGGATAGATCCGCAGCACTTCTTTATCTTTCACAAGAGTATAGTGGCCGTCAGAATTATCCACAAGTATACCTTCAACGGCTTCAGGACCTCCGCGGTTGATGGATACCCATTTGTGGATCAGGCGTTTAAATATGCCGTGAAAATCATCAGCCATTTCAAATTCCGGGCGCTCCTCCTCTTGGCCGTCCTCTTCTTGTTCCGCGCTGATGCTTTTGACATGGTCGGCGTTAAAATATACGATTCCGTCATCTTCCGTTTCCAGCACGAGAAAATCATCCCCTGTTTCGTGAAGCTTTCCTCTTTTCGATTCGGGACCTCCCTGATTCAATTGCACCGTGCGATTGGTCATCCTGCTGATCAGGTCTTGAAAATCATCAGCTCTCTCGCATTCTGCCGGCTCAACCGGCGATAAGGTCTCACTCGTATTTTCCGTAACGCTTTTCACGTGCTTCCATTGATAGTAAACGATTTTATTATCAACCTGAAGAGCGATATAATCCGATTGAATGTCTGCCAATCTTCCTGTCTTGGACTCCGGGCCTCCCCGATAGACAGTAATCACTTTTCCTTCCATCGCATGCAGAAAGTTGTCATCAGACCGATGCCGATTCGTATTGCGTTTCATCTATTGTCCTCCTAGTCATATTTCTCATTAATGTCAAACATAATGCATATATACGTATCCCGATTCCTTTCGGGAACTGGTTCACCAGCCTATTTGTAAAAAACCTTTCTTCCTTCCCAAATCAGATATTCCACTGCTCTAACTCGCTGCTGATGAAAGCAGACCGTTCCTTAATGTATTCGCAAATCACATCAGGCTCCCGGTCAAAGCGGTCAAGCTCATCTTTTTTATAAGGATCCTTCGCGACATGCGGCCTGATCTGCTCATACAGCGACATGACCTTCGGCTTCATATGTTCAATAGTAAACAGGGTCTGAAGCGTCTCTTCCAAAAGCTGTTTATACGCTTTGCGGAAATACGGTTCATCCAGAAGTCTTGCGGTCAAGGTATTAAATCCTTGTATTCTGACATAATCAGCCTCCATCCGGTCACCGTGAATATCTCTTCCCCACGTCGCATCGTAATCCCACGGAATGACTTCAAAAAGTCCCGTTTCATGGCTGCGGTACAAGGCGTAATTATGAACAAACCCATCGTAGTTTGAGGTAAACACGATGCCCGCAAGCCACCGCAAATACTTATCCGCGTCCAAGTGTTTGACAATCTCCCCCTTGAACTCTGACTTCGGCACGGTATTAATTTTATAAATCATATCCTGCAGATGAAAATCGTCTTCTTTCGTTCCCGTTTTCTTTTCATAGCCAAGTTCGAGCGATGTTTTCGTGTCCCGCTCCAAATCACTGACGAGGGAGAAATTTGCATCATCATCCACCGCGTAAAAAACAGCGCCGTCAGCCAGGTTCCGTTTCGCCAGAAAATATTCATCTACTGACTCCAGCTCAAGGTACACCCCCTCATATTTGCCGTTGATCTGCAAGGATACGAAATTCGCCTTTGGCGACAGCGTTCCAAGCTCAGCGAAGAAATCGAGAGACAGCTTATTCCGCATCATCGACGGATCTTTGTACTCGGCGTTTAAATGTATTTCTTTAGCCCTGCGAAATGTTTTCGGCGAATAAAAAGTGACGTGATACGATTTTTTCTTAAAGTCTCTAATATGAGAGCCGCGGTACGCCAGATCAATGTCAAGGCGTTTTTGATTCACTCTCAGCACCGCGGGCACCGGATCATCATCCCAAATGTCTTTTTTCAGCTCCAACAAGTCTTTCGGGTGAATAAACAGCTGATATAAAGGCAATGCTGATTGGTCTTTCACCTGAAAACCTCCTTGTATTAATTTAGGCTGTGCTTTTTCGATAAAACTCAGCGGAACACACATACACTTTTTTTATCCATGCGTACTATGTGGTAGTAAGGATCGCATCCTTAAAACATATATCAAGAGGAGGTTTCAAAATGGGCCACTATTCCCATTCTGATATCGAAGAAGCAGTAAAGTCCGCAAGCACCGAGGGATTAAAAGATTATTTGTACCAAGAACCAAAGAGCAGTAAGAAAAGAAAGTCCCGCAAAAATAAAAAATCTCGCAGCCACAAGAAATCACGTTCTCACAAAAAATCTCGCAGCCATAAAAAATCATGCCGCTCTCACAAAAAATCACGCAGCGATAAAAAATCACGTTCTCACAAAAGATCCCGCAGCCATAAAAAATCACGTTCTCACAAAAGATCCCGCAGCCATAAAAAATCACGTTCTCACAAAAAATCCCGCAGCCATAAAAAATCACGTTCTCACAAAAAATCCCGCAGCCGTAAAAAATCGTGCCGTTCTCACAAAAAATCCCGCAGTCAGAAAAAATCGCGTTCTCACAAAAAATCTCGCAGTCAGAAAAAATCGCGTTCTCACAAAAAATCTCGCAGTCAGAAAAAATCGTGCCGCCGCAAGAAAAAACGCACTCAGAAAAAACCTTACCGTTCTCATAAAAAACAAAGCCATAAAAAAGACGATTACTGCACCAAAACAGAGTACTGGAAAGACGGAAATGTCTGGGTTGTAAAGAAAAACTATAAGAAGTAATCCCCCAACAACCTAATATCACTTGTAAATAGGCTGCCGGCTAAACGGAAGCCTTTTTCCTCAAACAGATATATGCCACGAAATAAGATATGCATCCGGGTTTCTTTTGTTGTGCTTCCGAATTTTCTTTCGGTATAATCAGGTCATACGAAAAAGAAAGGCGGCTGACATGATGCATATCTTACGAGCAGACGAATTAAACGCGAAAGATACCTACAAATTGCTTTCGGGCACAGTAGTTCCCCGGCCGATTGCATTTGTCACTACGCGTTCATCTATCAACGGCGCCGTAAACGCGGCGCCCTTCAGTTTTTATAACGTTGTCTCCGCAGATCCGCCGCTTCTTGCCATTTCTGTAAACCGCGCGGAGGGACAGCAGAAAGACACTGCGAGAAACATAATCGCTCATCGGGAATTCGTCGTGCATGTCAGTGATGAGTCCATCATTGAAGACATTAACAAAACGGCGGCAAGGCTTGGCCCTGATGTCAGCGAGCTTGACTTGACAGACCTTTCCGTAACAGACAGCACCTGCATCAGCGTTCCCGGTATAAAAGAAGCGAAGGTCAGGTTTGAATGTATACTCGAACGCCACCTTCCGTTCCAAAATGACGGCGGAGAAACGACGACAGACCTCATCATCGGCAGAGTCGTTTGTTTTCATTTGAATGATCAAGTATATGATGCCGATAAGGGCTACATACGGACCGATGAACTGCAGCCGGCGGCGAGGCTCGCGGGGAATGAATACGCCAGAATCGGGAAGACATATACACTTGTCCGCCCGACCTGAAACAGGAGCCAATATAATAGAAGAAACTAGTCAAAAAGACCCCTTTTAAAAGGGGTCTTTTTTTATCTGTTGACTGTTTAACTCAGTCTAATGTCTTATAAAAGATTGAAACTTACAAGGTCCTAAACGAATGACAAGTGTTTAGGGGGCAGACGATGGATTTCATTCAGTTACTGATTTTTTCAGCCGTATTATTTTGCTCAGCCTTATGTTTCACGTATTTGCCGTCAAAGTTCTCCATTTGCCAAAGCCTGTTAAAAAGCAGAAGCCGATAAACGGCACACATCGATTAATCGAAATCACACTGCTTATTTCGGGCATCGCAGCGGTGTCATTATTCAATGAAATGTACGTATTTGTGGGAGTTGTTTCCATGCTTTTCTGCGACGGCGGCACCGGCGGGGGAAAAAGCAATATGTGTACGATTCGTTTTACGCGGGTCTATCTGCCGCACTCGGCGTACTTATTTTTTTCATCCGTTAACGGATCATGCTCTATACCCCTGCGGCCGCACCGTCGCCGCGCGGGTCGGCCCCGCCTTGGAGAAAACCTTCGTCATCAATGACGATCGCTGCCGCGTGTCCCATGATCCGGTCAAAATCGCTAACCGTCTCGACGCGGTGGCCGCTTTGCTTTAATGCTTCTCTCGTTTCACGGCTGATCCGGCTTTCGACCCTCAGCCCTTCATACGCCTCTCCCCATGTCCGCCCCCACACCCAGCGCGGCTCACTGACCGCCTGCTGCGGGTCCATGTTGTAATCAATAATGCGTGTAATCAGCGCCGTCTGAGTTTGCGGCTGGCCTTCTCCTCCCTGGGTGCCGTACAGGATGTGCGGCTTCCCTTCTTTACAGGCCATCGCCGGCATGAGGGTGTGGAAGGTCCGTTTGCCGGGTTCGAGCGTATTGACATGAGATTCATCCAGCGAAAAAAATGACCCGCGGTTTTGCAGCAGAATGCCCGTCTCCCCCGCCGTAACGGCTGACCCGAACTCAAAATAAAGGCTCTGTATAAAGGAAACGGCATTTCCTTCCGCATCTCTGACGGCGGCATAAGCAGTGTCGCTTCCGACCGGACGGCTTACCGCCGGCGCAGCCGTGTAACCGATTTCTTCCGCCAGCTGCTTTGCATATTGTTTATCAAGTAACCGATCCAGCGGAATATGAGAAAACGCCGGATCAGTCAGCACTTCATTCCGATGCTGAAAACTCTTTTTCAGCGCTTCGATCAGCAAATGATAATATTCAAAGGAGCCGTGTTCGATCTTAGAAAAATCATAGTTTTCCAATATATTAAGCGTCATTAAGCCTGTAAACCCCTGTGAATTCGGGGGGGCCTGATAGACGCGGTACCCGCGGTAATCAGAGGATACCGGGTCCGTCCACTCGCCGCGATGGGCTTTAAAGTCATCAAGCGTCAGACGGCCGCCGTTGTTTTGCAAAAATGATGTGATGCTTTGGGCGATATCCCCTTCGTAAAAAGCGCTCCTGCCTTTTTCGGCAAGCTGCTCCAAGCTGGCCGCCAGATCCTTCTGGACAAACCGCTCGCCAGGCATGGGCGCTTTTTTGTTTCTCGTAAAAATGGCTGAGGTATAAGGTGTTGAGGCTAAAAGAGCGAGATTTCGTTCTGTGTGGGCGCACTGGTCGGCGGACACCGGGAATCCGTCTGCCGCATAATCAAGGGCGGGCTTCAGCACCTCAGCGAGCGAAAGGCGCCCGTACGCCGAAAGCACGGCATCCCAGCTGTCCGCCATTCCCGGAACGGTAATGGCGCTTTCTGTCCCTCGCATCGGTATCGCTTCTCTGCCTCGATACAAGTCTCTCGTCACATGTTTTCCTGAGCGGCCGCTCCCGTTGTAAGCTTTGATTCGCCCCGTTTCTTGATGGTATGTAAGCCAAAATGAATCTCCGCCAAGCCCCGTCATATGCGGATAAACGACTGCCAGGCAGGCGCTGACCGCCACCGCTGCATCAAACGCGTTTCCCCCCTTTTCAAGAATGCCGGCCCCCGCCTGGGAAGCAAGATAATGCGGACTGACGACCATTTGTTTCGTTCCGATGGTAGAAGTATTCATGGCAAGCCCCTTTACAAATTTTCTCAAGTATAAAAAGCGGCACCGACGGCATCCACTTTTCTGAGAGAAAATCTCACACACTATTTTCTTTCCGTTAAGAAAAAATCAATATTTATTACGTAACGAAAACAATTAAAAAATTTATCCTTCATACCGTAAGATTTCATGATACAATAATGTCTACCAGATGAAGGAAGGTGAAGCCGATTGGAACATGAGTACAGCATTCCGAACCTTGTACTTGATGAAACGGATAAACATATTCTCTCGATTTTGCACGAGGAAGGGAGGATTTCCTATACAGACTTAGGAAAGCGGGTTAATCTGTCGCGTGTGGCGGTTCAGCACCGCATCCAGCATTTAATGGATGCCGGCGTAATTGAAAAATTCACCGCTGTCATCAACCCGGCGAAAATCGGCCGCCATGTGTCCGTGTTTTTTAATGTGGAAGTGGAGCCGCAGTATTTGGAGGAAACAGCGTTAAAGCTTGAAAAGGAGCCGGCCGTGACAAGCCTTTATCACATGACCGGACCGAGCAAGCTGCATATGCACGGCATTTTCGCAAATGATCAGGAGATGGAAGAGTTTTTGACAAAACGGCTCTATACGCAAAAAGGCGTCGTCAGCGTCGATTGCCAAATGCTGATTAAACGGTATAAAAGCAGAATGGGCATGAAGCTGTAAGGAGGACACGGCAATGAAAAACCCCTATTGGGACATTACGGCGGCAATGGTGCGAACAGGCATTCTCGGATTCGGGGGCGGCCCGTCCGTGATTCCGCTCATCCGCCATGAAGCCGTCAATAAATACAAGTGGATAGATGATGATGAATTCGGAGAAATATTAGCGATCGCAAATGCGCTTCCCGGACCGATTGCCACGAAAATGGCCGCGTATCTGGGCTTCAAGCTGAAAGGCACGTTAGGCGCAATCTTGGCAACCCTCGCCCACATTCTGCCTACATGCCTTGCGATGGTAGGCTTGTTTGCCGCTGTAAATGTGTTAAGCCACTCAGCGGTTGTTGCCGGCATGATTGGCGCCGTCACGCCGGTTATCGCCGTCATGCTCGGCATCATGGCGTACGAGTTTGGCCAAAAAGCGCTAAAAGGTTTCGGCTGGGTCACCGGCATCCTGTTTTTTATCATCGCTTTTATCGGCCTGCAAACGCTGCAGATCAATCCCGGCTTTGTCATTATTATTTTCTTAGCATACGGCGCGTTTCATTTTAAATTGAAAGACAAAATCACAAATAAACGTTCAAAAGATAAAGGAATGTCGGCTTCATGATGATGATCTATTTATTTATGGCGTTTTTTATTGCAAATGTACTCGGATATGGCGGCGGCCCTGCGTCTATCCCGCTCATGTTTGAAGAAGTCGTCAACAGATACAGCTGGCTCTCAAACGATCAATTCTCAAACATGCTCGCCCTTGCGAACGCATTGCCGGGCCCGATCGCCACTAAAATCGCCGCGTATGTAGGCTACAGCGCAGGCGGATGGCCCGGCTTCATGATTGCGCTGATCGCAACCGTCGTACCGTCAGCGCTCGCATTGATCGTGCTGCTTCGCATCATTCAGCGCTTCCGCCAATCACCCGTCATCAAAGGCATGACGCTGTCCGTCCAGCCCGTCATCGCCGTCATGATGCTCATTCTTACGTGGCAAATCGGCGCAGACGGCATCAAAGCGATCGGCTGGATTCAATCACTAGTCATTGCGGGGATTTCCCTCCTTGCCCTGACAAAATTCAAGCTGCATCCGGCCTTTCTGATTATCGCCGCGTTTTTGTATGGAGGCCTTGTGGTTCCTCATTTGTAGAAAAAAGCACCTGGACAGGTGCTTTTTTATTTAGGCCCGGAAATGCCGTTTGATATGACAGTTATTTCTTCTCCTGCATCACTCTTGGTGATGTGCTTGACTTGCAGCGTGGTTCCTGCCATTCTCACAGATTGCTTCAACTGAGGCGAATTGGTTTCAACCTGTATCCAAACAGGCGGCTGGACCTTCCAAAATAAAAACAACGCAAGAATCAGCATGCCAGCAATGACCGACAGCGAAAACTTCATAACGCATCGCTTCTTTTCAGTAAGCTGCTCGCAGCGTTCAGCGCCTGATGATCATGAAGAATATCACCGGGACGATTGCCTTCTCCCAGCACATAGCCTTTAAAGGGCATCCCCATAAAATGAAAAATATGTTCAAATTGCTGAATCAGCGGCAGCCCTTTTAGTTTAGGATTGTCTCCTCCCACTGCTGTTACATAGGCCTGCTTCGCTGACATTTGCTGTTTAAAATCAGGAAATCTCGGATCTCTCAACGTCTGTGACCAGCGATCAATAAACAGCTTTAATGTCCCTGACATGCCAAACCAATAAATTGGGGTGGCAAAGACGAGAATATCGCACGGCAATATCCGTTCAATAATAGAATCGCAGTCATCTTGAACAGGACGAAAGCCGCCTTGGGCGTGGCGCAGATCTTCAATTGGCTGGATCCGATATTTCCGCAAATGAATGTGCTCCGCATCGAATCCTTGAACAGCTTTATCCGCAAGAATATCCGTATTTCCGCCAGACCGAGTTCCGCCATTAATAACCGCAATTTTCATGATGCATCTGCTCCTTTGTTTACGAATGATTTTCTTCATCATATAATGGATTCATCAATCAATACAGATGATTATTTCGATTGTTTCAATCGATAAAACCGATTTAGAAAGGGCGAGATCAAATGGAATTGAAGCAGCTGATCACCTTTATTACCGCAGCAGAACATGTAAACTTCACCCTAACCGCCAAGATGCTTAACTATGCACAATCAAGCGTTACCTCTCAGATCAAATCACTTGAAGAAGAAATCGGGACTCCTTTATTTGAACGGCTCGGCAAGCGGCTTATCCTGACAGAAGCCGGCAAAACATTCAAATCCTATGCGGAGAAGATTATTGCGTTAACAGAAGAAGCAAAAATGGCCGCAAATCAAGTAAGAGAAACAACCGGAACCTTGAAAATCGGGGCGACGGAAAGCCAGTGCACATATCGACTTCCGCCTATCATAAAAGAATTTAAACAAGCTTTTCCTCAAGTAAAGCTCATATTCAAACCGTATATTTCCAACGAACAAGCGAAAGAACAGCTCTTACAGGGCCAGCTTGATATCACCTTCATTTTAGATGTGAACCGAACGGAAGACGCACTGCACGTTGAATCTTTGATTCAGGATGAGATCAAAATGGTAGCCACCAATGACCATCCTTTTCCAGCAGATTCACCAGTAACATTGAAGGATCTTCAAAACGAAACCCTTCTGCTGACAGAGGACGGCTGCTCATACCGCACGCTCTTTGAGGACACTTTACAAGACGCCGGAGTCTACCCTAATAAATTAGAATTTGTCAGCATAGAAGCCATCAAACAATGCGTGATGGCCGGACTTGGAATTGGACTATTGCCTGAAATGACAGTAAAAGACGATATTGCCGAAGGACGGATGAAAGAACTCAACTGGCAGAATGAATGCCCTGTTTTTACTCAACTGGCATGGCACAAGGACAAGTGGATGTCTGCACCATTAAAGGCTTTTATCGATTTGACGCGAAAAACATTCAAATAAAAACCTTATCCGCAAGGACGACAAGGTTTTTAATAAAGCAGACACCAGGCATACAAAAAAAACACTTGGCGGCTTAGAGCCCCAAGTGTTACACGTGATTTTCCTGATAAAACGTTCGCAAGACATGTGTTTCAAGGTCAGCCAGACGGACAGGGACCGGCAGTCTGCTTTCATGATTGATCAAACTCATCGTGATGTGATAGCTGCTTTCTAAATCAATGTCATGTCCGCAAGACAAGAAAATAGGCTTCACATCCCGCCGCGTCCGCAGCGCCCGGCCATATACTTCGCCGCCAATGATAATATCGGTGTATGCGCCGACTTCATTTTCAGGCAGCTCGAAATCGCAGCCTTTGATTTTGAGATAGGTTTTCGCAATCCCGATCGTCGGCTTCCCCAGAAAAAAAGCCCCATGGGTGGCAACGCCCATATGATTGTAATGCAGATACCCGTTGCCATCAAACAAGAAGACATCCGGCTCCGTCTCAAGCTTTTTCGCCGCCTCGATGATCAAAGGCAGCTCGCGAAACGCAAGAAAACCGGACACATACGGCACGCTGATTTTCCCCATACTGTGCACCTTTTCAATGACTTCTTTTGTATCAGCGTCAATCACGATGATACTGCACACCCCGTATGGTTCTCCGTCCTGTTCCCAATAAGCGAGGTCGACGCCTGCGCAGGTGTTGACGGAGTTTGGAGGGATGGCGGGGGATAGGTTGATTTTATGTATAAGGGATTGTTGTATTTGACTAAAATCCGCTTCATCTTTTAGATGAAAATCGTGAATTTGATGTATTTTCATTTCACTTGTTTTCCTCTCTTCGCGCTCAATCTTCCTGTGTTTCGATCTAGCGAAGACTCCTTCAGCAAATTATGCTTCATTGAAAAAAAGCAGATAGTATCATCTGCTTTTTGTTAATATTCATTTTTCATTTCTTTCATAAAAATATAATCCAATTGTGTAATTAATTCTTTAAGTTCAGTACACATCATATCTTCTAGAGGATTTTCCCAATCTTCGTTTTTTATCAGTTCAATGCCATAACTACCGGTTGGATCCCCTTCTGGGTACCACCCTACATCAAGCAGCAAACTTTTAGTTTTATGAGAAATCTGCAGGAGATCTTGATTAAAGTCAAATAACCAAGCATCATCATTTTCCTCTAGATTTTTAGGATCAGTTTCTTTTAATGTAATATAATCAACAGTCCAGCCCGCCGGTATCTTAAGCCTTAAGAAATTGGGAACATGTTGGCTTAGCGGCTGCAAACCCTCTAAAACCCCGCTTCCCACAGTCCAGATTTGATATTCTAACTCTTCTAATAATTGTTCTATCTCATCAAAAGATTCATCTTCATAAATCTTATCTGTTTTTAAGCCCGTTACTATGACATGGTATTGATCATTTTCATAAATTACCTTAATAAAGGCCTTTCGTTTTTCATTTTGCAGTATTAGTAATTCACATTTTTCTTGCATCCTTCTTTCTGAACTTAAATTGTTCAGTACTACAGACCAGCCATCACAGATTTTTAATGGCAGCAATTGAGAAATATGGTCTCTGTCCATCCAGTTTCTCCTTGTACTCCACATTGTTATACTATCTATAAATAAACTTGCCGATGACAACACGGCAAGTTTTAACTACAGCAATTCTAATACATCAGTAAACAAGGCATCTCCTAATGTTAATCTTCTGTCGAAAGGCTGGATATGTGGCAATTCACTCCACTCATACACAGTATCATAGTAATCATACAAATAACTGAGTTCAATAAATCCTTTCTCATGCATTATTTTATTAATATAGTTGGTCCCCTGAATCAATTCTAAAGATTCAGCGGTCCCAACAACCTCATAAGCCCCATCGATTAATTCATGTCTAAGGGAATAACTATAATCTAGTACATAAACAGGAACCAATTTAGATACTTTCATATTAATTTGCTGTTCTAAATGAAAACCATTTTCCCCAGAAAGATCTTGCAAATGAATATCAATTTCTCCAGAAGGATTGTTTAAATCCCTAACTTCAATTTTTTTCAAACCTTTTATTTGAGTAAATTCATCAGGTACTTTTATTTTCTCTGCGCATTTGCTCTTGTACCATTCGTCTAACTCCCTATTCACAAATAGACGATGAAGCAATTCACCGATTTCAGGGTATTCATTAATAAATCTGATTCCATGTTTCATTTGTAACTATTTCATCCATTATTATTTAACTACTTCCACCAAGTAGTTGTTACTTGTTTTAAATGATATTCAATATATAAAATCACTTTTTTATAATCATCTGATGAAAATTCTTTAATAGGATCTTCCCAATCATTATCTTTGACTAGCAAAACCAGATAGTTACCTTCAGGAGAAATGTCAGGAACCCAGCCTAAATCAAGCGTTATTGAGGATTGTTCATGATAAAGCTGCAACAAACTGTCTGTGAACAAAAACCAGGAATCATCATTCGGTTCTAAAGTTCTTGGATCTATTTCAACAAAATGATTATAATTCACTTTCCAACCTTGTGTTATTCTTAAGGGATGTATATTAGCTTTTGGGACATCTAATTTAATATGTTTT
Organism: Bacillus siamensis KCTC 13613; assembly: GCF_000262045.1. GTDB lineage: Bacteria > Bacillota > Bacilli > Bacillales > Bacillaceae > Bacillus > Bacillus siamensis. Next base: position 431,824 of record NZ_AJVF01000039.1, on the reverse strand, counting down.
CTTTCCATGAGAACCTCTGTTTAGTAACTATTAATTTCCTAAGCTTTATTTTTTATAAGGTTCAATGCTATAACTTCCGGTTCAATCTCCTTCTGGGTACACCCCAAATAAACTAATCATTCATATCTTTAGGGGGTATAAAAGCGACTAATTGACCTTCAGGATATATACCTTTCCACCCACAAGGCCATCCGCCTGTTTTATACACTTGAAACATTTTCTCAAAAAGATTGTCTTTATTACCGTTTACCAGACGATTGATTGCACATTTATACAGATCTGACTCTACTTCTTCAGCAATATCCCAAAAATCCATAGGAATGAAATCTTCAGAATAGTTATCATCAGAATTGAAAATATTCGACAATTCTTCATCTAATGTTTTTAAGTGATCATCACTTAAAATTATACCCAATAACTGTCCGCTTTCATTTGATTTTACATCTTGCCAAACTACTTCAACTTCATCAGTATCTTGAGACCATGCTAATTGTTGCGCTATCTCAAAATCTTCTATAAGTGTAATATCAGACAAATTCCGATTATTATTCTTAAATAATTCCCCGTGCTTAATAAAGTCAATTACCTCTTCCACTAAATCGCTATATTTACCGTAACTACTCATTTATTTAACCACCTTTCCCATAATTCCTCTGTAGCCCCCTCCTCTTTGCAAAAAAGAAGGCTTTTTGTTTTATCCTCCCCTCTTTAGTTTCATACCTATAAAAAACCTGAAAAGCGTAAAACCACTCCAAGTAGGAGTTCTATAGTTTTTTAGTAACTCCAAGGTTAAGGTTTCTCTCCAGTTTTCATAAAAAGCAAAAACTAAAAAGCAGGTACAGTATAATACCTGCTTTTTACAACAAATTTATGCTCAGGAAATTTTTATTTCAAATGACGCTCCAATTATTATCCATTACATAAATTGCATAAGTTAAAGGACTATCAGTTAAACTCATACGCTAAATCCAGAAGCAATCATCTACTTTAACTATATGAGATGAAATAATATCCTTTGTTAAGACATCTTTCTCTGATCAGGTCTCAACGCATCAAAATGAAAATTCATTATTCATATAAACTTTCTATTTCAATACCCCAGAAGCTCCCTTCATTTATACAATTTGAGTCTACTCTTTTCAGTTCTTCTTTCAACCATTCAATTACATATTCAGGAATATCATTGTCGATAAAAGCATCTTCTCCATTAATTTGAATAGCTTTGTCAATCATTTCTGAGAAAAGCAGTATACTTTCTGCAAATTGATTTATTGAAGAGTTAATAAATACTTCTTTATATTCATTACCATTATCTAAATAAACAATTCTCTCGTTATTTTCTATAATACAAATTGGATCTCCGGAACCAGTAGAACCTAACAACCAATATTTTCGAAACGCTTCCGACACATCAAAGATACTTGTAATTGGTTTAAATGATGTTTGAAAAGAAGTGAAATCCAAATATGGCGGAGGGGTTTCAGGTAAACCTCCTAAAGAAATAAATTTTTTAAATTCCTCCGAAAAAGGAGTCTCTACTAAATCATCATATGGAAACTTTAATATCGGACCATTTTTATTAACATCCCAACTTCGATTAAATTCTTCGGGTAATAACATCGTGTCACCTTCCTGATTCTTTTCTGAATGTTTCTAGTCTATTCGCAATTTGATCGTCTACCCCAGTAATTCCCCATTCTTTCTCAACATTATGAATACCACCATACCCAGGGTGAAGACTTTTAGGTAAAGCCGCGGCCTGGCCTCCTTCTCCAATATGATGATGTCTCATTGGGTCTTTTAAGTAATCTGCATACTGTGGAAAATGTTTTATAAATTGTTCATCAACAACTGGGACTCTTCCTCTTTTAATCTTAGCAGTATTTTCAACACTCCAAAACTCAGGATTACTTTTTAGCAGCGTGTTAAAAAACTTTTTCGCATTTCTCTCCCAGCCAGCAGCATTTGTCCCAGATTTCCCCTTCCCCTTAAAATTCATCTCTACTACAAGCCTAGGATCAATTAAATACTTATTATCGTAGTTTGATAGTTCTCTGCCTTTATATCCTCTAATTCGATCGTATTTTCCGTCATTATTCCATTTACCCGCCATCTTCACAATCCCAAGATCCTTAACAGCCGTCTTTTCCACATCTACACGTACTGTCGGGATTCCGAATGTGAAGCCATCCGGAGTTACAGGGCGTTCTGCGTACACGCGGACATTTGTTGGGACTTTGAATTGTTTTACTTTTTCTAGTGTCTTGTTAGCTGTTTGAACTTTTGAATGGGTTGCAAGCGGGATGCCTGTGTTTACATGTTTCGCCAATGCGCCGGCACCAACCAAACTCAACGCCGCTTCCAGCGCACCCGTTTTCCGCTTCTCCTCAGACACTTTGTTTCCGAACATATCCCTGCCTGTGACAGCTTCTGAGAATCCATTTGAGGCGACGAGGCCGTATGCGCCCATTTCTGTCATTTTGAGAATGTCTAAGGATTTTCCGGTTTTATAGACGTCTAAAGCGTGTTCTGCGGCCATGACGGTTTTTCCGGTTTTGTAGATGGCTTTTCCGCCTTTGAAAGCGCGGCCCGCCCACCCGACGACCGGTATGAATCCGGCGGCGGCCATTGCTCCCGCTGTGACGCGTTCTGCGGTGGAGAGTTTTTCTCCGGTCACCGGATCAACGCCTTCGGCTGCTCTTTTATAATCATAATAGCCAGTGACTTCTCCGGTAAAGTTGCAGATACCGTCCCATGTTTTCTCGTACCATGGTTTATTGGCTTCTTTTTCAGCCTTTTCCTGAAGCCGTCTTGCTTCGGCCTGCTGGGCTTTTGCATCAATATAGTCCGTTCCCTGCTTTTCTGCTTCAATGACGCTTTTGTAGATTTCATTGCTGTGGAAGGCTTTTTTGTCATAGTACATAGGGGATGCGCTTTTCCCGTTGCTGGTGGCTTGCATGAGAACGGAATATTTGCTGAGAACCGCGTTGTCCAGAGATTCTAAATTTTGATATTCAGTGGTCAGGGATTCATCAAGCTTATCGACTGCCGTGATTGTGTCACGTCTGGTTTTCTGGGCATCGCCCATCTTATCTGCGTAATCATCAAGCGTATACGTGTCGAGATGAATAATATCGCTGATGCCTGACAAGATGGAGTCGATTTCGGCTTTATGGGCGGAGACAATCTCTGAAGCTTTCAAGTCCGCGTTGGGCAGCTCATGCTCCAAAAACGAAGTCTCCACATATGAATCGCTGAGTTCTTGATCTTTAATATCACCTGAAATGCCGTTTAAAAACGCAATTTGAGCAGAAACAAGCGTCAGCCAGCTTTCGGCGATTTCCGCTTGTCCCTGAAAGAAATCCTTTATATTGTCTGCGCCTTTCCCTTTCAAAGCATCACCCAGATCAGCCATGCCTTGAAAGGCTTTTTTGAGCGCATTCAGCTGTTCTTCAAGAGCTTCGTATTGTTTCTTCCTCTTGTCTGCTTCATCCGTTAACGATTGTGATTCAAACACTTTGCTCATCGGCAAGTCCTTTCTTTCGTTATTTTACGGCGATCGCCTCGTCCTGTTCTTTCAGGGAATCTACGTTGTCTTTTACGTCCGCGATGTTCTTATGAACGGCTTGCTTATATTCGCTGATCATGGATACAAGCTTTGCCTCGCGGGAGTGATACTTGGAGGTATAGTCAAGCTTGTTTTTACCGTTTGAACCCGCATTCCCGATCGAAACGGCCTCCAGCGCGCTGCTGACGGATTCAAGCTGTTTCATGACGGCTCCGTATTTGAGTTTTATTTCTGTCATTAAAACCAACTCCAGCTTCTTTTGATTGATTGTATTTTGTCTCCCACGGCGTCAAGGGCTTCTTCACCAAGCGTCAGCAGGTGCTCTGCTTCTCTCGCGATGCTTCTGGCGGCAAGGAGCCCTCCTTTTTCAATTTCAAGCTGTGTCATCTTTAAGCCGATCCGATAAATATACCCGTCGTATTTGTCTGTAACGATTCTGTATGCCTCTGTATGGGCCTGATCGCGCCGCTCATCAAATTCCTCAGCGAAAGTGCCGGTCCAATGATGATCCAAGTGCGGTCTGAGGATGTCTTTGATTTCAGACACGCCCTCTTCCTGCAGAGATTCTATATCTCTCTTCGCTTCTTTTAATTTATCAATTTGGTGTTCGATCTCGCCCAGTTTATGGCTGATTGTGCTGTTAATATGGCTTAATGTGCTTGAATGGCTCATCTGTTTTCACCTCGTCTTACGCAAAAAGTCGTACAAAAAGCACAGACTTTTCCATACTATATTTCCATATATTATATTTTAAAATAGACAGAAAGCAGCTTAAATAGGTTAAACGGCTTATTTTCAGCAGCCGAGATGCTTTTCATTAACGCCAAAAGACTCATGCAACCGGCATGTTCATTCAAAGATCTCCCCTATATATCCATGATAAATTCCCTAAAAAAAGGAGCCGGTTATCAATAACCGTCTCCTTTGCCGTGTATCATCATTATAAATATAATAAAGGCCGGCGCGGAGGCCGGCCTTTCAAGTGACAGAATCAGTCTGAGGCAGGACAGCTTTTCTTCCGATTGAGATATATTCCACGCCCGCCTGTTCCGCTTCTTTAAGCGAGTGGCAGTTTCTCCCGTCGAAAATAACCGGAGTTTCCATCAGCTCTTTGTAGGCTTCAAGCGGAAAATGCTTAATATCTTCCCAGTCTGTCAAAATCAGAACGGCATCCGCTCCCCTGACCGCTTCTTCTATAGACTCCCGATAGGAAACCCCGGCCGGAAGCAGCTCGGAAGCCCGGAATGAAGCGATCGGATCGTACGCTGTCATCCGGGCATCAAGAGCCGCCAGACGATCCGCAATGACAATGGACGGCGCATCCCGCATATCATCGGTATTCGGCTTAAAAGACAGCCCTAATAACGCTATGGTTTTTCCCGTCACTCCGCCGAGCCTGTTCAGCACTTTATCAACCAGCATGGACTGCTGGTTATTGTTGACTTTAATGACGGACTTCAGCAATTCAAAATCATGCTCCACATGTCCCGCGATCTGCACGAGGGCGTTTGTATCCTTCGGGAAGCAGGACCCCCCGTAGCCGATGCCGGCTCTTAAAAATTGATTGCCGATCCGTTTATCCAATCCCATTCCGTGTGCGACTGATTCCACATCCGCACCGACTTTTTCGCATATATTGGAAATTTCATTAATAAAACTGATCTTTGCCGCTAAAAAAGCGTTCGATGCATATTTGATCATCTCGGCGCTTCTGATATCCGTATGATAAACCGGAATGGCAAACGGCGCGAAAACCCGGTCAAGCGTTTCTCCCGTCTGCCGATCTTCAGTTCCGATTACGATGCGGTCGCCGTGAAAGGTATCGTGAATCGCCGAACCTTCACGGAGAAATTCCGGGTTCGAGGCGATTGAAATATTTACGTCCGATTTCAGCCGTGAATGAATAACTTCGCTGATCCTGTCATTCGTTCCCACGGGAACCGTGCTTTTTGTCACGACGATCGCATCTTTAGAAATAGATTCGGCAATCCGTTCGGCGACATTTTCAATATAGGTAAGGTTTGCGTGCCCGTCTTCTTTTTGCGGCGTTCCGACCGCTATAAAAATAACCTCTGCTTCCGCAAGCCCTTTTTCGTAGCTCGTTTCAAAGGCCAGCCGATGCCGGCCGATGTTTCGTTTCATCATATCTTCAAGGCCCGGTTCAAAGATAGGGGATATTCCCTTTCTCATCTGCTCAACCTTACGTTCGTCAATATCTATACATGTTACGTCATGGCCGATTTCTGAAAGAGACACTCCTGTCACAAGACCGACGTAGCCTGTTCCGATCACTGTTATTTTCATCGTGTTCCCCCAACCGTTTAGAAATTGCTGCTGGGCAGCTTACCGTTATTAGCATATGATCCCGGCGCCGGCAGAATGCCGGAAGCCTGCGGTCATGATAGAAAAAACGGCGCCGGCCGCTGATTATAGCATAAGCATAAAAAGATCATCTTGCAAAACAGCCGCTTATGCTTCATTTAAACGGGGTAGGGAAGATGGTTAAAAAAGACCCCAGCGCTTACGGCGGGCCACAGGCAGCGGAGGTTCCTTATAAACGGCTTTGTTTTCAACGAGAAGCGCAGCGTTTTCCGTAAGCATGTAAACCAGCTCCGCCCCGGCTTCTTTTTTCAGAACACCGAGCGCCTCCTGATAATAAAAATTTCTCGACCCGAGATTATGGGCGTCAGATGCGAGAAAGTGGATCAAATTCGCTTCAATAAGCTGCAGTGAAAAGCTCTTCGCTTTCCGACCGAATGCTCCGGCAAGGCAGCCGGCCGTCACTTGGGCAGCAGCGCCTTTCTTTACAAGACTGTAAAGGACGGACGGGTTTTCGCGGATTTCTCTGTTCCGCTCCGGGTGGGCGATGACAGGGACATATCCCCTCAGCTGCAATTCATAAAATAGCCGTTCGGCATAGGCCGGAACATGATCGGCCGGAAACTCCGCCAGCACATACTTTGTATCATGGAGCGGGATAAGCGGGCCGCTTTGAAGACCTGCCAGCAGATCTCCGTCTGTTCTGATTTCCTGGCCGGGCAGAACGGTGAGCGGAATGCCTTCCTTATTCAAACGTTTGTTTAACAGTCTGACCGCTTCTTTGACCGTATGCCGGTCCGTGTCATAGCGGTATTTCACGTGATGCGGCGTCGCAATGATCGTATCAATTCCCTGTCTGACCGCTTCTCTCGCCATCTCGAGGCTTTCTGTATCATCCGCCGCGCCGTCGTCTATGGAAGGAAGGATGTGACAATGGATATCTATCATATTTTAATCCCTCCTTCTTAAAAAGAATGGACCGCGCCCATTATGACATTACTGTCCATAATAGGCGTAGTCCGAGTGTTTCGTTTGTTTTTTTCCGTTCATCACGGCTCCGAGGAGCTTGCACGGGCAATAATCGAGCGCTTCTTTCGCCTTGGCCGCTTTTTCCTTGTCCGTTTTCCCGCTTGAAATCACCATAATGGCCCCGTCAGTATAGCTGCCTAATATTTTCGTATCGGCTACGGCCAAAACGGGAGGCGTGTCCAAAATCACCTTATCATAAACGAGGGATGCTTCTGACAGAAGATCTCTCATGGCCCCCGTCGATAAAAGCTCCGCCGGATTGGGCGGGATCGGCCCGCTCGTTAAAATATCCAGATTGGCTTCCTCAGCCCGCAGGACGGCTTTCTGAAATGGAATCTGTTGTAACAGCAGCGATGTTAAGCCGGTTCCGTTATCCAATTTAAAGGTGAAATGAACCGTCGGTTTGCGCAGATCCGCATCAATTAAAAGCACCTTCTTCCCCTGCTGGGCAAATACGACGGCAAGATTGGCCGCGGTAGTCGACTTTCCTTCTTCCGGACCTGCGGATGTGATTAAAAGGGACTTCACCTCCGTATCGACGGAAGAAAATTCAATGTTTGTACGGATCGTCCGATATTGTTCTGAGTTGATGGACTTCGGCTCTGACATCGTAATCACGCTTCGTTTTGCCGGCTTGTCTTTTTTACGCGTCAACTTGTCCGCCTCCCGCTTGTTTGGTTTCTGCCATCCTCAAATTTTTGGCAACGCTGTCTTTTGCGCTGATTGAAGTAACCGTTCCCAAGACCGGGATGCCGAGCAGCGATTCCAGCTGTTCCTCCGATTTGATCGTATTATCCAGATGTTCCAGCAAAAAGGCGAGACCGATTCCGCCCAAAAGTCCGGCAGCAAACGCAATCGCGATGTTCAGCTTACGGTTAGGCTCTGCCGGTGACTGGCTGTCCGCCGCTTCGGCCTTTGAAAGAATGCTGACATTATCCACATTCATGATGGCCGTGATCTTGTCCTGAAAAACGGCTGCAACCGTATTTGCCATAACGGCCGCCCGCTTTGCATCCGTATCCCGCACGGCGATCGTCACGACTTGTGAATCCTGCTCGCTGGATACCGTGATTTTCGATTCCAGCTCTTTCGAAGTCATGGACAGATTCAGCTCTTTAATCACCTCATCGAGGATGACCGGGCTTTTGATGATGACATTATACGTGTTGATTAATTGGAGGTTGGTTTGAACGTCATTGAATTGGACTTCTTTTTGATTGTTTTTGGATTGACTGACCAAAATTTGCGTTGAATTTTCATAGACCGGCGTAAGAGCGAAGAAACTGATGAGTCCGCCTGCGGCAGATGCCGCCGCGGTGATAATAAGTATAAACAGCAGACGCTTTCTCAGTATTGCGAATATTTCTTTTATGCTTGCGGATTCTCCCATATAACCTCCATATCACTTTCCGTGTATTCCTATTCCCTCCAATGAACTTTTCCAATTACGATTATACAGCTTTGAACTGTCATTTCTAACCTTTTCAAATGACAATATTCGACAAAAATATATAAACACTTCTATTCGGTTTATTTTTGTAAGCGTTTTATACGCTGTTATTACAGGAACAATAAAAAATCCCGCGGTCAAGAGCCCGCGGGACTTTATGTTGCATATCCATTTTTAATATGAGAAATCAAATTCTCAAGCATTTCTTTAGTGGTCATCTCAGAGGACTGCTCACCGATGTCGTGCGCATGCATTAAAATCTTCAGAAACTCCTCTTGATCTAACTTCGTTTTCTTCATCATTCGTTTCCTTTCGGCTTCCATTAAATTGAAAACAAGATTATTATATGCTGTCGGGTGCTGTTTTGCAATCTCTAATACATCATTCGACACACTCGGGTTTTTATGTCCTTTTTTAGGAAAAACTTTTTCCGGACCATGTGTTGCGATATAATAGAGGAATTGGAATCTTTTTATTTTGTGACTCGTTAGGAGCGATAATCATGCTTCAGGATATGATTGCTAAAGAAGATGTGCTCGCAGCGGCTGAACAGCTTAAAGAACTTCTTCCTTACAATGAAGACAATGTTCAGCTGATGAAGAAAGCACTCATTTTATATCGGCAGGATTCCGTCTATCGTATACAGGTTCAAACCCCGACAGAGGTTTCCGCGTATGTGCAGGATGTTGTGCCTGTAAGGGTCACGCTGAACTTATTTTTCATGGTGAAAAGCGGCTGCGCATGCCCGTCTGAGGCGATCTGCCGCCACGTGCTGGCCGTTTTTCTTTACGTATATGCCCAATTTGAACGGGTCGGTTCCTTTACCGAGCATTGGCTGGAAAGAGAAAAGCTTGAGGAAAGCAAGGAGCTTGTCCGCCGGCAGTTTCAGGAAAAAGTGCTGCCGAATGAAGAGTCGCTGTCAAGCTGGCTCGCTTTTTTTGATTCGGAATTCTCGCTGTGGGAGGCGCGGACGCCGGCCGGAAGCCAGACGATGCAGGGGCTTTATTACGGCTATTTGTCAGCGCTCAAAAAACATGCCCCGAAAAAACCCGAGCTCAAAAGCTTATATCAGATTCATTCAGCGCTTGCCGTCTGGCTTCACATGTTTACTTTGATTGAGTCAGGCAGACTGGATGCCGAAAAAGATTATTACAGCATCAATCCATACGTCGAACAGCTGATGGATACGATTTACTCCTCCATTGACAGACTGAAAACGTATGCCTTGTCTTTCTCGCTTGATCCCTTTTTGGACCGGACGCCTCCGGTGATCCGCAGGCTTCTGCTGAAAGAGGAGCTTTTTCAATACGAACGCCTCCGGGTATTCGGTGAAGTTTGGAGCGCGCTTTTGAACCGGCCGAAATGGGTCGCGCGTGAACAGGAGATTCTCGCACAGGAAAGCGGCCGCCGTTTTTCGCCGGAAGTACGGTTCGGACGGCTTCATTTGGCCTTTTTGCAAAAAGATGATGCAGCGGTCTTTGAAGATATTTCACGCTTCCCTTCCGAAGCGCTGCCTTATACCTTTCAATGGCTCAGTGAGCTCACCGCCAAAAAAGACTGGAAACGGCTGAAAACATGGTACGGTCAGATCGAACCTCTTGCCGTGAACTACACGAAACTTGATAAGCCGTTTAAAGAAATGCGCGATATTATCGGAGAGCTGTTTGTGCTGCTGGCGGATTATGCGCGGCACTCACGGGATGATCAGCTGTTTGAACGGTTTGCCTCCGGCTGCCTTCCCTATACCTTTACAGAATACAGCCAGTATCTGTACGAAAAACGGCGGTATGCGGAGTGGGTGGAAATTCACAGCCTCGTCGGTTTTTCCGTCTGGGAAATCGAAAAGGACATCCTGAAAGAAATTGCCGCCAGTGATCCGGAAGCGCTCATCCCCTCCTATCACCGGGCGGCGGCCTTTTTTATCGACCAAAAAAACCGCAGCGCCTATAAAGAGGCTGCGCGCCATCTGAAAAAACTGCGGACGCTTTATAAAAAGGCAAAAAAACAGCAGGTTTGGGAGCGGTATATCAGCCAGCTGAGCGCAAGCTACAAGAGGCTGCGCGCCCTTCAAGAAGAATTGCAGAAAGGAAAGTTGATTGATGGCGAGTCTTAAGGAAATTTTCATTCATGTAGAACAAATGGAAGATTGGACATTTACGCTGTCAAGCCATGATGAGAAAGAACAGCCGCTTACGCTCAGTCAGATGAAGACTCATCTGTTCCAATGGCATGAGTCCACCTTTTACGGAACGTTTCTTGAAGACGTCAGCTTCATCGGCACTCCGGCTGTTCTGCTCAGCCCGTGGATGACCGTCGAGCTGCTCGGAAAAAACTCGTTCAATTCATTCAGCACCATTCAGCTGACAAAGGAAACAGAACCATTAATCGAAGCTGCTTCGACGATCTACGAATTTATAGCCGACGGCGATTTTCTTCCGGATTATGACGCTTGGCAAAACGGCGTCCTGCGCTTCAAAGACCGCGAGCTTTTGCTGGAAGGCTTTACGGCAGACTGGTTCTCGGCCGCGGTTCAGGACTACATTCAGTACAACGATGACCTGCGGGAAAAATGGCAGCAGATCGAAACCCGTTCGCCGGCCGTTCATACGTTTAAAGGCTCCTTTTTGGACGAAGATGATTTTCTTGAGGGAATCGGCTGGAATGATGATCTGACGCCGTTTACCGTCGGGCTGCGATTAAACGAGCCTGATTTTGACGGTGACGACTGGAAAATCGAAATGTTTTTACGCGAGAAAAAAACCGGAGCCATCACCTTTTTCGACGGACTGAAGGGGATGAAAAAAGCGTGGCAGGCATACAGCGGAAAAATCGCGCGTGAACAGGACCGCTTCCGCCGAACGGTTCCCTGGCTTTCATTTGATTCGGGAACGACGCTCATTTCTGAAGAAGAAGCTTGGATCTTCTTATCGGAAGCGAGTGAAACGCTTGTCGATATGGGCGTGGAGATTCTTCTTCCATCGTGGTGGCAGATTGTCCGGGAAAGCAATATGATGCTCAAAGCAAAAGTGTCATCCTCGCCGCGGGGCGAGTCCTTCGTCGGCATGAACGCCCTGCTTGATTTCAACTGGAGATTCGCCACAAACGGAATTGAGCTGACAGAGGATGAATTCAATGAGCTTGTCTCAAACAACAGACGTCTCGTCAACATCCGCGGCCAATGGGTGAAAATTGATCCGCAATTTATTAAACAGATGAAAAAACTGATGGAAAAAGCGGAATCTGAGGGTCTCCACATGTCCGACGTGCTGGCGCGCGAACTGATGGATCACGGGGAAAACGGAGCCGAGGACACGGACATCATTGACTCATCGGCATTTGCCGGGATCAAGATCGAATTATCAAAGCAGCTCAGAAGCCTGATCCGCAAACTGACGGATGCCCGGGATCTGCCGGAGCATGAAGTCAGCGCCGCGTTTCAGGGACAGCTCCGCCCTTATCAGGTGTACGGCATGAACTGGCTTCTCTTCCTGCGGGAAAACGGCTTCGGCGCCTGTCTCGCAGATGATATGGGACTTGGAAAGACGATTCAGATGATCGCCTATTTTCTTCATGTGAAGGAAAGCGGCCGGCAAAAAGCGCCTGCCTTAATCATTGCGCCGACATCGGTGCTCGGCAACTGGCAGCGTGAGCTCCAGACCTTCGCGCCGCAGCTGAAGGCCGTGCTTCATTACGGACCCCGCCGACCGAAGGAGGAAGCATTTATCCCGGCCTATCAAGACGCGGATGTCGTTCTTACTTCTTACGGCCTCTCGCACGCCGATCAGGAAGAGCTTTCTTCCGTGACATGGAGCACCATCTGCCTTGATGAAGCGCAAAATATTAAAAACGCGCATACGAAGCAGTCCCGCGCGATCAGAAAGCTGAGAGGCGTCCATCATATCGCGCTGAGCGGAACACCGATGGAAAACCGCCTGACAGAACTTTGGTCGATCTTTGATTTTATGAACAAAGGCTATCTCGGCAGCCTGACCGGCTTTCATAAACGCTATGTGCTGCCGATTGAAAAAGACCGTGACGAAAAAAGAATCAACCAGCTTCAGCAGTTAATCCGGCCGTTTTTACTGCGCCGGACAAAACGGGATGAAGAAGTGGCGCTTAATCTCCCTGACAAGCTGGAACAAAAAGAGTTTATCCCGCTCTCGGCCGAACAGGCCTCCCTTTATGAGCAGCTTGTCAAAGATACATTTGAACATATGGCTTCTCTGACCGGCATGCAGCGGAAAGCGCTGATTTTGAGCATGCTCGGCCGCTTGAAGCAAATATGCGACCATCCTGCGCTCTATTTGAAGGAAGAACAGACAGAGCTGTTAAACGGGAGATCCGTCAAACTGGAAAAGCTGCTTGACTTAATGGCGGCGATCCGCGGACAAGGGGAAAGCTGCCTCATTTTTACCCAATACATTCAGATGGGCAACATGATGAAGCGCCTCTTGGAAAAAACATTTGGAGAGCCTGTTCAGTTTTTAAACGGAAGCCTGTCCAAGCAGGAACGCGATTCCCTTGTGGAACGGTTCCAGAAGAAAGAATACCCGACGCTGATTTTGTCACTGAAAGCGGGCGGAACCGGTCTGAACCTGACGGCTGCCAATCACGTCATTCACTATGACAGATGGTGGAATCCGGCGGTGGAAAACCAGGCGACCGACCGCGCCTACCGAATCGGCCAGGAGCGGTTCGTCCACGTGCACAAATTAATTACGACGGGAACGATTGAAGAAAAAATTGATGCCATGCTCGAAACGAAACAAACGCTGAACGATCAGATTATCCAAAGTGAAAATTGGATTACCGAGCTGTCATCCGATGAGCTTGAAGAATTATTCACCCTCAGCGCATCGGCGCAATCACATTAAACGCAAAAAGGCCGGCTCTCTCGGAAGAGCCGGTCTTTTAAAATGCCGTCCTTACTGTTACGCCGCATTTGCCATGAATGCGTCACGCCAGTCGTGAACAGTATCGCCAAACCTTTTAAAGTAAATTCCTGATCATATGCGCAACGCCGTTTTGATCATTTGTCAATGTAACGGCGTCAGCGATCTCTTTAATGTCTTCTCTCGCATTTCCCATCGCTATGCCTTTTCCGGCCGCCTGAAGCATTGAGTAATCATTTAAGCTGTCACCGACCGCTGCGGTTTCAGCCATCGGAATGCCGAGCTTTTGCGCCAGCCGTTTAAGCGCCTGCCCTTTAGAAGCATGTCGCGCCGACAGTTCAAAATTGTGATCGGCAGAGCTGACAAGGGTGAGGTCTTTCTGATCACTGAATCGGTCCCAGCCCGCTTTCAGCTTCCGCTCATCAAACGAAAACCCGAGAATGTTGTAAAAATCCAGACGTTCTTCTTTCTCAAAGAGCTCACGGTATGATTGAATGTAAGCAAAGCCCGACTGGCTGTATTGCACAGAAGCCGCCTGCTCCAAAATAGAAAGGTCGGTTTCCGGATTGGCGCTTTTTACCCGATCCATTTCGATATCGAGCAGCTCCCTGCCGGTTTCAGGCGTATAGATGGCTTTGTTTGTAAACACCTCATAGTAATATTGATTCTCTTCAAGCCAGGACAAAATCCCCCGGGCCCTTGTTTTTTCAATCGCATCACAATGGTACAGGCTGCCGTCAGGAGCATGAATGGCGGCTCCGTTTGCGCTGATAATCCAAGTTTTTATGCCGAGCGGTTCGAATATGGAGTGCACGTCAAAATGCGCGCGTCCCGTGGACACCACGATTTCAATTCCCGCTTGCCGGGCTTCCCTTAAAGCCCGCTCGTTTTCATCGCTTACTTGATGACTGCTGTTCAGCAGTGTGCCGTCCAGATCTATGGCAATCAGTTTCACATGTCCTCATCCTCTTCTTCAGAATCAGTTACAAGCAATTCTACGCCGTGCCGGTCGAGCAGATCGCAAAAATCCTGATCAGGCAGCCGATCGGTGATCAGCAGGTCAACCTCGTGCAGGTCTGCATATTGATAAAAACTCGTACGGCCAAGCTTGGAATGATCGCTCAGCGCAATCACCTGTTCCGCCTGCCGGATCATTTTACGCTTGACCATGCCGTCTTCTTCATGCGGTATCGTCAGACCGTTTTCCGAGATGCCGACAACGCCGATCAGCACCTTATCGGCGTGATAATCCCCCAGTTTTTCCACCACAGAAGCGCCGTATAAAAACCGGTGTTCCTTTTGCAGCTTTCCGCCGAGCAGATGAATGTCAATTCCCTCTTTTGCAGAGAGGATATCGGCCTGATTGATCGAATTTGTAATAACAGTGCAGCCGGTGACATTTAAATGTTCGGCGCAGGCCTGCACGGTTGTGGAGGTATCCAGGATGATCCGGTCTCCTTTATGGATCAGGGAGGCGGCCAGTCTGCCGATTTTATTTTTCTCTTCAGAAACGGTTTTCAGCCGGCCGGAATAGCCAGGCACTTCCTGATGCACAGACGGCAGAATCGCGCCGCCCCGTGTTCTGATAATGGCCCCGCGCTCTTTCAGCTTGACAAGGTCCCGTCTTGCGGTGTCTCTTGAAATATGAAGCAGCGAACATATCTGTTCAGCGGTGATCCGCCGATGCTGTTTCAAATATTCCATTATCGCAATCAGTCTTTCTTCTTGATACACGTCCTCATTCCTTTTTTCGTCACTTATCTGTAAGTAATTATAAGTTTTTATCTTAAAACATTCAATTATTTTAAGTGTTTATAAGTGAAATCACTTCTTTTTAACCATTTTTTAGACCCCGAACCAAAAAAACCAGTCTTTCGACTGGCGTATAGGAAGGGGGTATTGCGGGGCCCGCCAAAAGGCAGGAAAAAGAGGAAAAAAAGCATGTTATTCAGCCAGCGGCTCTTTCCGTTTTTGATCCATAAACCGAACGGTATCAGCCATGACCTCGGTCACATAAACTTTTACGCCGTCTGACTTTTCATAGCTTCTCGTCTGGATTCTGCCGCTCACACCGACCAATGACCCTTTTTGGCAGTACAATGCCGTGTTTTCAGCGCTTTTTCTCCAAATGGTGCAGTTGACAAAGTCAGTTCCGGTTTCACCTGACGCGCTTTTAAAATTGCGGCTGACAGCCAAGGTAATATGAGCCACGGCAATGCCCGCTGATGTAAAACGGAGCTCCGGGTCTTTCGTCAGCCGGCCGACAAGCATCACGTGGTTAAACAAGCCCTATCCTCCTCTCTTTTCGAGGGTGGCTTCATTGTAGTACAAGAGCTCCTGAAAGCAAAAAGCGGAAAAAACCGTTATCCGTTTATGCCTCTCTTATGATTTCGCTTTTCTTTCAGATAAAAAAAACTTTTTCTTTTGACCGCTTATGTAATATGTATTTTTGAGCAGCCGCGAAAAAAGTTTCGTTTTAAGCCAGTTTTTCTCAAACATCCTGACAAACTTTCCGCCGTCCCATGCGAACCAGTAAAAACTCAGCTTTTTATCAGCCAGTGAAAGCTGAATTTTATACTGTTCCATGCGGTCTTTTGTTTCATACAAAAAGACGACATTCCCTCTTCTGTTAAGATGCACCTCGCACTCTTCCTTTTTGGATACTAAGTAGGAATGATCGTCTTCCCGCCTTAAGCCGTCTTCTATATAAATTTCCTTCAGGCGCAATTGATTCATAAGCATCTCTCCATGACTATATTCTTTTACATTATAATGAAAAAATAGAAATGATTAAATGTTGACCGCCTACAAAAATGATGAAGCATGTCTTACAGCATTTTCCCGGAAAAAGTGATATGTGTTATAATAAATGAACGAAAAAACATGGACAACAGGGGTGAAAATAGAGATGAAAACCTTTAAACTGGTTGATCTGAATGTGGAACGTTTAGATAAAGACGATCGGCCGATTGAACAGTTTCCCCTTTTAGACGGATTGATTATCAATAAAGAAGACGGTGAAAACCATTGGTTAATTGAAGCTCTGGTCCCGGCCGAACACTTTTCTTTTTTTGACATGCTGATGAAAAGCCAGAAAGAAGCGAAGGTGTTTGTAACGATTACGAAAAAAAGCAACCGTCCCGCCCAGCTGACGGGAAGCATCAAAAATATCGTCGAGCTGGAAAAGAGTATACAAGTTTTAATTTACGGTCAAATGGTGTCAAGAAATCACCCCGGATCAGAAAGCATTCTGGAGTCGCTCGTGAAAGAAGGATACTCAGGCAGCCGGCTGATTGAAGCGTTCAAACAAAAATTATAATCATGAAAAAGGCCGGACGTTAATCATCCAGCCTTTTTTTATGCCCTAGTCATTGTGATGCGCCCGCTGTTTCAGCAGATCTCTGATTTCAGTCAGCAGTTCTGTCTGCTGATCTGTTTCTTCGGCTTCTTCCGCCTCTTCTTCAGCTTCTTTTTTACGTCTCAGCTTGCCTATTGTGCGAATCACGATAAAAATAGAAAATGAAATAATGAAGAAGTTCACAATCGTTTGTATAAAGCTTCCGTACTTGATATGGGCGTCGCCGAATGTCACTGCCAGTCCTGAAAAATCAAGGCCGCCAAGAAGAAGACCGACAAGCGGCATAATGATATCTTCAACGAGTGACGTCACGATTTTCCCGAAAGCGCCGCCGATGACAACACCGATTGCCAGATCCATAATATTGCCCTTCATCGCAAAGCTTTTAAATTCTGACCACATTACATTCACCCCTTTCTACACGAAATGGGCTTTTTTATAAGCCCATTTGTTTATTTTTATTCTCCGAGTGCAAAGGTTAATTCGGCTTCACACACGAGCTCGCCGTCAACTTTGGCAACGCCTTTGCCGCGTCCGATCGTACCGCGTGCACGTGTAATGTCCACTTCAAGCTCCAGCTTGTCACCCGGTTTTACCTGCTTTTTGAAACGGCAGTTATCAATCCCCGCAAAAAACGCGAGTCTGCCCCTGTTTTCTTCTTTAATCAGCATCGCCACAGCTCCGACCTGCGCCAAAGCCTCTACGATTAATACGCCCGGCATAACAGGGTATTCAGGAAAATGGCCGTTAAAAAAATCTTCATTCGCCGTCACATTTTTATATCCCGCCGCCCGTTTTCCTTCTTCGACTTCCGTAATTCTGTCTACCAGAAGAAACGGATAGCGATGGGGAATAATTTCTTTAATTTGCTGAGTATCAAGCATTCTCTTGACATCTCCTTCATCGACAATAGTATGTATAGAAGGTATAAGTGGTAACCAATCTGTACATTTGGAAGTATATTATGAATCAATTTCTTTTTCAACCGCGCTATAAACTGTAACCAGCTGGCAATGAGCCTCGTCCATTAATGTGTTATGATAAATAAAGATTTTTACCCTAAGCAAAGAGGTTGGAAGATGATTGCTAAGTTTACTGAAAAACGCACGCTGGTGATGCTGAATGAGTGGTATGACGCCATGGGAAAACGCCAATTCGATCTAGCCCGTTCCCTTCACGAACAAATCAATCAGCATCTCCCCAAATTACAAAAGAATGCAAAGCTCAATCTCAGATATCAGCTGTTTTTTGCACGGTTTCAGCTGCTGTTTGAGAAAAAAGACGGGCTGGTTAAACTGTTCTGTGAGCTGAAGCGGCGCAAAGATGAGATGGATCATGAATTAACTTATTATTTCCATTTTTTTAAAGGATTATTCCATATGGTGAACGGCACTCCGAACCGGGCTGTCTGCCGCTTTAAAGAAGCCGAACAGTACCTGCCGGCCATCCAGAACCGTATTGAAGCCGCTGAATTTTATTATAAAACAGCGGGTGCTTATTACATGATGAAGTCGCCTCCGCTTTCCATTCAATATGTCAACAAAGCGCTGAAGATCTATCAAAATGAATTCGGCTACATCAAAAAAACGCTCAGCTGCCAGCTGCTTCTCGCCGTAAATTACATAGACGAGGCACGCTATGAAGACGCTGAACAGCTCTTCAATGAATCCATAAAAATAACAGACCGCATCAATGACAATAACCTGCTGTGCCACGCTTATTACAATTTTGGTTTTTTAAAGACCGCTCAGAAAAAAGATAAAGAGGCGCTTCCTTTTTACAAAAAGGTATTGGGCAATCAGCGTTTTGAAAAGGAGTCTCCCGTTTCCTACCTTCATTGTGTATACGAAGCGGTCAGAGCACTTTTTAAAACCGGATGCTCCGCCGAAGGACAAACCGTGCTGCAGAAAGGATTATACATAGCTGACAAAGTGCAGAACAACATCATGAAACTGAAGCTGGCCGCGCTCAAAACACTGTATACCTCTCAGGAAGATCCGTACGACCGATTGCAGAAGCTCGTGCTGGAGCTGCAGAAAATTGAAGCGTGGGTGGATTTGGAAGTGCTGCTTCAGGATATTACGGATTACTACAAAAAAAAGGGCGATTTTGAGAAAGCCGCATTTTTCATCATGCGCGGCTGATCAAAACGCCCCTTCTTTTATCGAACTGAGTTGATTAAGCCCAGCATTTGGTCTCCCAATGTAATCGTGCGGCTGTTCAGCTGGTAAGAACGCTGCGACACGATTAAGTCGGTCATTTCCTTAGACATATCGACATTTGAATTTTCAAGCGCCCCCTGCTCCATGCCGATCCCCTGCCGGTTTGCGCCGGTCAGCTCTTCAATCGCTGAAGCTCCCGCACCGTTTACGGAAAACAGATTATCCCCTTCCGCATGAAGCGCCTGAGGATTATTGACATTGACGATGCCGAGATTAAACGTCTGAGAACGGGTCCCTGCCTGGTCTGAAGCTGTCAGGGTTCCGGTTTTGCTGATTTTCAGCTTAGTCAGCGAGCTGTCAATTTGGATGGGCTGACCGTTCTCATCGAGGATGGGATTGCCTCCCGCCGTCATCAGCTGCAGAACCCGGTTATTTCCGCCGGCCGGCTTGAGGGTGAGTGAGCCGTCCCTTGTATACACCCGCCGTCCGTCCGCTTCTGCCTGGAGATATTGATATGGTGATGTGAACGCGATATCAAGATCACGGTCGGTTTTTTTGATGCTTCCCTGCCCTGAATCCAGCTGCGGCGTCATCATCGCTCCGGCGCCGAGACGCAGGCCGGGCGGTGTTTTCCGCATGTTCGGCGAATTTTCCTTTTTATCATCTATTTGATCATACTGCTGCCTGATCAGCTCGGAAAAGCGGGAGTCCCTCGCTTTATAGCCTGTCGTATCACTGTTTGAAAGGTTGCTGCTGACTGTATCCATCTGCTGCTGAAGCTGGTTTAAGGCTGTTGAAGCCGTCAGCATTGATCTGAGCATCATAATTGAACGTCCCCCATTTTATTACACTTTGCCGATTTCATTTGCGGCTTTATCCATGCTTTTATCGTAAGCCTGAATGACTTTCTGATTGGCTTCAAATGATCTGTATGCTTCCGTCATTTCTGTATACGTGCTTGTCACGTCCACGTTTGAAAGCTCCGAGACGCCTTGTTTTAAGGTATACGAGACTTGGGGATTCGCCGCCGCACTCGGCAGTTCAGAGCCGTCGGCCGTGCTGTATAGGTCATTGCCGTCCCGTTTCAGATTGCGCACGTCTTCTTCCATTCTGATGTCAATCTGTCCCGCCGGCCGGCCGTTTGTTGTGACCGTGCCGTTTTCTGATACGGTGAATTTTTCATTGTCGACTGTAATCGGCTGTCCGTTTGTTGATAAAACAAGGTTTCCGTTTATCGTAAGCTGATTGTTTTCATTTAATGAGAAAGTGCTGCTTTTTGAATAGCGGACGCCGCCCGCAGTCTGAACCGGATAAAACAGCTCGGCGTTTTCATTCGTTTTGGCATTCTTGGGAACCTGATTCTCCATAAGCGCGATATCCGTCGGCCGATCGGTCGTTTTCAGGCTTCCCTGCGTGAACAATGGTTTCAGCTCCTGCATGTACACGCCTGTGTTGACGGAACCGATTTTCGTTTTTTTGTCGCCTTCTATTCGGCTCAAAAGCATTTCGGGAAAGGCGCGGATTGAACCTTGATCTTCTTTGTACCCTGATGTATTCGCGTTTGCGATATTATTTGACAGCATTTCCGTTCTTCTCTGCTGTGTAATCATTGCGGACGTTGCGGTATATAATCCTTTTAACAAGTCTTCCACCTCTGAAATAGCATGATTTCCAGTTGTCTAACCGGAACATTTGTTCTATAATGAAGATCAGCATTTTTTCTTATTATCGGATTTACATTCCCTTTCGTGAAGGGTTTTACAGAAAAAACCTCATTCTTTTTCAAGAATGAGGTTTTATGATCAGCTCAGTTTGCGTTTTGGAAGCTTGTCCATGTTATCAAGCATGACGCCGGTTCCGACCGCAACACAATCCATCGGATTCTCAGCGACAAGAACAGGCACCTTCAGTTCTTCGGCAAGAAGCTGGTCAAGTCCGTTTAAAAGCGCTCCCCCGCCGGTAATGATGACGCCGCGGTCGATGATATCAGCGGACAATTCAGGCGGTGTTCTTTCAAGAACCTGCTTGGCGGCCTGCACAATGACGGCAACTGATTCACGAAGGGCTTCTTCCACTTCTTTGCTGTTTACTGTAATCGTTCTCGGCAGACCGGAAACCATGTCACGGCCGCGAATGGTGATTTCTTCATGACGTGCGTCTGGGAAAACCGTTGCGACCTTCACCTTAATATCTTCAGCGGTACGCTCACCGATCAGCAGCTTGTACTCGCGTTTGATATAATTTAAGATTTCCATGTCAAACTTGTCCCCAGCCATCTTAATAGAAGAGGAGGTGACAATATCGCCCATAGAAATAACTGCGATATCCGTCGTACCGCCTCCGATGTCAACAACCATGTTACCGCTCGGCTGGAAGATTTCCATACCTGCGCCGATAGCGGCAACTTTCGGTTCTTCTTCAAGGTACACATGCTTTCCGCCGCTTTTTTCTGCGGCTTCTTTAATCGCTTTTTGCTCAACGGACGTAATATTCGTCGGGCAGCAGATCAGCATACGCGGTTTTGAGAAAAGTCCTTTTACATTCAGTTTATTAATGAAGTGTTTCAGCATGGCTTCTGTTACTTCGAAGTCTGCGATTACGCCGTCTTTCAGCGGACGGATCGCAACAATGTTCCCAGGTGTACGTCCAACCATTCGTCTGGCTTCTTCGCCGACCGCCAGCACTTTGCCACTGTTTTTATCAAGCGCCACAACGGACGGCTCATTCAGAACAATTCCTTTTCCTTTTACATGGATCAGTACATTTGCAGTACCGAGGTCAATTCCAATATCCCTTGCAAACATCTATTTATATCCTCCTTGATATCTGTTTCACAGTAAAATATCCACATTGTGCCCTAATTATATATATTATCATAATTTATCAAAAAAAAGCTGCTGAACGAGATAAGTTCTTGACAAAATTTTGCGGATATTCGCGAAACCGCCAGGAGGAAAAAAAGGGAGCCGGCAGACGTCAGACGCTACGGCTGCTGAACGGGCTCCCCTTCTAGAATTTCATCTTTTTTGTACTTTAATTTCGTCGCCTCTCCCCCTCTTAAATGTCTGATGGATTTATGATAATCGAGTATTTCTTTTACTTCATTCGCCAAGTCAGGATTGATTTCAGGCAGGCGCTCTGTCAGATCTTTGTGTACGGTACTTTTGGAAACACCAAACTCTTTCGCAATGACACGAACGGTTTTTTTCGTCTCCACGATATACTTACCAATCTTGATTGTTCGCTCTTTGATGTAATCGTGCACACCACTCGACCTCCCCAGTTGGATGTGAGAAGTGTGAAATGAGATCCGTATTCTGTAACAGATTCACTGATGATGCAGCTTCTTTGTTGTCCGATTATATAAGAAGGTTTTTGAAATATGCCCACGATCCCTCACCTCAAACACTCTCTTTGATAGGTTTGTAACAGTGTATTAGCAATGAATTGGGAATATGCTAAAAACTCAATAAGGACAAGGGACGGATCGCAATTTTCTGCTTTTTGAACGAGGGGCTTTACATCCGCGCGATCCTGCTGTAGAATGAAACAGCGCAATTAGTTACTTAGGTAAGTTTTTTGAAAAGGAGAACGGAAATGATCCCCGTCAACAGACGCCTCATTCATCAAATCAATCAATGCGCCCGCCTGATTACGAAGAAAGCCAATGAGCGGCTGGAACCATTCGGCCTGTACTCCTCTCAATGGTCAATCCTATATTGCTTGAAAACGATCGGACCGATGACCCAAAAAGAAATCTGGTCCTATCTGAATGTGGAGGCGCCGACCGTTACCAGAACGATCAAACGCCTTGAAGAAAACGGCTGGATTCAGCGGGAACAGGGAGAAGACAAGCGGGAAAAGCTCGTCGTCTTGACGAAGGAAGCTGAATTGAAATACGACTGCATCAATCAAGAGATGCTGAAGTTCGAGGAAGACATGCTTGCGGATTTCCAAGATGGAGATAAGGAAGCTTTTTCTGAGTTTCTGAATGTGTTTTTAACGAAATAAAAAAGAAAGGGAAGTGCTGTACTTTTGAGTAAATCTGACTCGATCTGGACCAAAGATTTTATTATGGTCGTACTCGTGAATTTATTTGTCTTTGTGTTCTTTTATACATTTTTGGCCGTGCTGCCTATTTATATGATTCAGGAGCTTGGCGGCAGTGAATCGCAAGGAGGGCTTTTGATCAGCCTGTTCCTGTTATCTGCTATTATTACCCGTCCTTTTTCAGGGTCGATTATTGAACGGTTCGGCAAGAAAAGAATGACGATTGTATCTCTGGCGCTGTTCGCCCTGTCTTCTTATCTGTATTTGCCGATACACAATTTCTATCTGCTGCTCGGACTGCGTTTTTTCCAAGGCATCTGGTTCAGCATTTTAACGACGGTCACGGGTGCAATTGCCGCTGACCTTATTCCCGCCAAGCGGCGCGGCGAGGGACTCGGTTATTTCGCGATGTCTATGAACCTTGCCATGGCGATCGGTCCGTTTCTCGGGCTGAGCCTTGTGAAAGTCATTTCATTCCCGGTTTTCTTTACGATTTTCGCCGTGTTTGTTTCTTTAGGCTTGTTAATTGCTTTCATGATTCGCGTGCCGGATCAACACAACAGCGGAACGACTGTCTTCCGTTTTTCTTTCTCCGACATGTTTGAAAAAGGCGCGCTTAAAATCGCGATTGTCGGGTTGTCCATTTCTTTCTGTTATTCAAGTGTGACTTCATATTTATCTGTTTATGCAAAGACGATCCATCTGTTGGATGTCAGCGGCTATTTCTTCGTTTGTTTCGCCGTGACGATGATGGCAGCCCGTCCTTTCACAGGAAAGCTGTTTGACAAAATCGGGCCGGGAATTGTCATCTACCCGTCGATTATCGTGTTTTCCGCAGGGCTTTGCATGCTGGCAATGACAAACAGCGCCCTCATGCTTCTCTTATCAGGCGCCGTCATCGGTCTCGGCTACGGCTCTATCGTACCGTGTATGCAGACTTTGGCGATTCAGAACTCGCCCGGACACCGTTCAGGCTTCGCAACGGCTACCTTCTTCACTTTCTTTGACAGCGGGATTGCCGGCGGGTCCTATGTATTCGGCCTCTTCGTTGCTTCGGCCGGATTCCATTCGATTTATCTGGCAGCGGGGCTGTTCGTCCTGATTGCTTTACTTCTGTATGGCTGGAGCCAGAAAAAAAGAACGCCGCTTGAAGCGGACGGAAACGTTTCAATCGCAGACTGATATGACAAAAAGCCGGGGGCATCCCCCCGGCTTTTTTTATTCTGCCGCTCTTTCCCGCACCATTTGTCCCGCCGCTTTCGCATAAGGCGGATGGAAATACATAAGCGCTGTATAACCGAGACATGACACAATCACACCCGCGAACCAGGAAATATCGTAGATGCCGGCGAACGCCGGGACGTACATCCCGATTAAGGAAATAAACGCGCCGAGAAAGGTCGCGGCAAAAGCCCGGTAATTATAGCCTTTGTAATAAGTGTACTGTCCGTTTTCCGAATAAAGGTCTTCAACTGAAAGCTGTCTTTTTCTGATGAGAAAATAATCAGCCATCATCACCCCGGCCACCGGTCCGAGCATCCCGCCGATGAGTCCGAGAAACGCATATACATTCGTGGCGCTCTCCATCAGCTTCCACGGTATTGTGAACAGGGCCAGAACGGCGGTCAAATACCCTCCCCTTCTGAACGTAATATATTTAGGCAGGGCATTCGCCAAGTCATAGGCCGGTGACACGATGTTTGCCGCCACATTGACCGAGACGGCGGCGATGCAGAGTGTGATGACCGAAAGAGCGATAACGAAAGGATTATCAAACCGGGCCAAAATCTCCACCACATCCCAAATTGGTTTCCCGAATGCAACCTGTGATCCGGATGTCACTGTAATGCTTGCAAACGCAAACAGGGCAAACGTTCCCGGCAGGCCGTAAAACTGGCCGCGGATCTGTTCTTTTTGCGACGCGGCGAACCGGGTGAAGTCAGGAATATTCAGAATCAATGTCGCCCATATTCCGATAATGCCCGTTACTCCCGCCGCAAACGGCCAAAACGTTTCAGAAAAGGTATGAAATTTTCCTGGATGCGAGTAAATCGGACCGAGCCCGCCGGCAATATCTATCGCCCACCAGACCATGCCGCCGAATACGAGATAAACAAGCGGTCCCGCCCACACTTCAAATTTTTTGATCGATTCCATGCCGTGCCTCAGCACAAGCAGATGAATGCCCCAAAAGAAAATAAACGACAGAAAGCCCGACAGATGAAGCCCGAATATATTCCAATCTCCGCCGAGGCTTCCCCAGCCCGGCCATATGTTCAGCAGCAGAATGTTTAAAGCCGTGCTCCCGGCAAATGTTTGAATTCCGAGCCACATAATGGCCGTAAACGCCCGGAGAAGCGCCGGAATGTTTGCGCCGTATATTCCGTAAGAAGCCCTGATGATGACCGGAAAGGGAAGCCCGTATTTCGTTCCGGCATGTCCGTTTAAGGCGAGAGCGGCGAATAAAATGAGTGATGCTGTCACGATAATGGCGAGCACCTGCCATGGAGAAAGGCCGATCGCAATGAGCCCGCCTACAGTCGCATAGGTCGGGATGTTATGAATGCAGCCCATCCAGATAGATGCAAAATTCACCGCTTTCCATGTCCGTTCTCCTTCTTCTAAAGGCAGTAAATCTTTGTTGCTGAGCCGATCATTCGTTGGTTTTTTCATCTTCACCCTCCTGTATGTACGGTTTCCTCACATATCATGTTAAAGAATATAACTGAAAATTCCGTAAATAACATTGGGCGCTATCGACAATTTTCGTTTTGATTTTTGAGCACATTGCACATAAAAAAAGAGACGGGAAGTACCCGTCTCTTTTTGATGCGGCTGTTAAGAGGCCTTTTTGAGAAGAACCGAAAACCGGAACGCCATCAAAAGGCTTACGACGCCGACAATGATAAGAATCGTGCCGAGCATATGAAAATGGCCGGCGGTTATTTCTTTTCCGAAAAGAATGCCCAAAATGACGGAAGATAAAATCGAACCGAGATACCGGCAGGTCTGAAACAGGCCGGACGTTGTTCCGACCATGTCGGCTGGACTTGTTTTCAGCATGGCCGCCTGAAACGTCACATTGCCGAAGCCGTAACCGACACCCAGGACGGACAGAATCAGCCCCTTACCTATCATAGGCGCCTGAAGGAAGAAGAACGTTAACAGCACCGCCCCGATCGCAGTCAGGCAGGTTCCGGCAACAATCGGCTGAAGAACCCCTTTTTTATCTATCCATTTTCCGGTCAAAGGCGACACCAGGATGCTCATGCCTGACATAAACAGCATAATCATTCCGCTTGTCTGGACGGACAAATGCATTTCATCCTGAAAATAGCTCGGAAGTCCGAAAAAGATGCAGTAAAAGAATATATTCAGCAGAATAAATTGAATATACACCGACGATAGTTTCCGATGCGTTTTAAACAGCCTGACATCAATAAAAGGCTTCTCCGTTTTCAGCTCGCGCCAGATAAACAGCCCGACAAACAAAAGCCCGAATACGCCTTCTGTATAGTGAGGCTTCGTACTGAAGGACAACAAAAATGACAAAAGCAGAATAATCGCCCCGGCAAACAGGAGTATCCCGATCGTATCAAGCTGGCGGAGCACGGCTTTCAAGCCGCCGATCTCGCGCTTTTCATCTTTCGGAAACATATACATCCCGAGAAAAAAGCTGAGAATGATAAACGGCAGATTGACGAAAAAGATCGCGGGCCACCCTCCCCAAACGATCAGAAAACCGCCGAGCGTCGGACCGAGCGCCGTCATAGCTGATGCAAAGATCGACAGGACGGCAAGCGCCGACGCCTGCTTCTCCTGTATATTCGAACGGATCAACCCGACGCCGGACGGATATATCGCGCTGCTTCCGATCGATTGAAACAGTCTCATCATTAACAACGTCATGAAAGTCGGCGCAAACGGCGCGCCGACGGCCGAGACGGCAACAAGCAGAAGCCCGATCAAAAACAGCTTCTTCCTGCCGAGCATATCACCGAGCTTTCCGGTAACAGGCTGCGCCACCGCACTGGCCAGATAAAAGGACGATATCAGCCAGGACACCGTTGTAAACGACAGGTGAAATTCATGCTGAATACTGTGAAGCGCAAGAGAAATCATCGACGAGTTCAATGGGTTCAGCATCGTCCCCGAAGCCACGGCTGTCAAAAACAGAACGCGGCTTTTTTTGGAGATTGTCATTTTGTCTGTGCGATAAATTCTTCCGTCGTCCGGCTTCTGCCGATTCTCGGGAAGATAAACTTGAGTGTCGCTTCGTGCTGTTCATCGCTGAACGTCGCCATCGCGTCAGTCACGAAAACTTGCTGATACCCGAGCTGAAAAGCTTCCCGCGCCGTGCTTTCCACACCGATGTTTGTCGCAATCCCGCATAATACAATCGTGTCGATTCCCCGTCTTCTGAGCTGAAGATCCAGATCCGTGCCGAAAAACGCGCCCCACTGCCGTTTTGTCACCGTATAATCATCTTCTTTCACTCCGATTTCAGGCACAAATTCAGCCCAATCCGCCGCCGGAGCCGAATGGCCCGCCGCCCCTTCATCCGTCAGCGGCTTCAGCGCATCAGCCCCGTCATGAAAATCAACGTTCACAAAGCTGATAAAACCGCCTTTTTCCCGGAACACATCAATTAATTTTTTCGCGTTTGGCACAACGGCCCCGCTTTTATCCATCGGCACAATGCCTTTTTGTAAATCAATAAGGACCAAAGCCGTTTTTTCAAATTGCAGATTCAAAGATGTTGTCATATTCAATTCCTCCTGATGCAGTTAGTGTTTCTCACCCCGATTATTTTACTCTTTCCCGGACAGGATTTCTTCTTCCGTGCTCCGATGCTCTTTTTATGGATATAAAGTCACATGACGTTCATTTGAAAAGCGACATGATGAACGCAAAAAACCATGTCAGATAACCTTACACGAAAATGTTTTATCATTCTTTTTTCTCTATAATAATGAATTAATCACAATTACATTCTGAATGAGACGGAGGAATACAACATGCAGATGGGCGATACAGTATTTATGTTCTTTTGCGCTTTACTCGTGTGGCTGATGACCCCCGGGCTGGCTTTATTTTACGGCGGAATGGTAAAAAGCAAAAATGTGCTCAGCACGGCGATGCACAGTTTTTCTTCCATTGCCATCGTATCCGTCGTTTGGGTTTTGTACGGATATTCACTTGCTTTTGCTCCCGGCAATACATGGCTTGGCGGCATTGAATGGGCGGGGCTGAAGGGAATCGGTTTTGACCCCGGAAGCTACAGTGATACGATCCCGCATTCATTGTTCATGATGTTCCAAATGACATTTGCAGTCCTGACGACGGCGATTATTTCCGGAGCATTCGCTGAACGCATGAGATTCAGTGCTTTTCTTTTATTTTCCTTTTTGTGGGTTTCCCTCGTATATACACCCGTTGCGCACTGGGTATGGGGCGGCGGCTGGATCGGCCAAATGGGCGCCCTTGATTTCGCGGGCGGAAATGTTGTTCACATCTCTTCCGGAGTTGCCGGGCTCGTTCTGGCGATTGTCCTCGGGAAACGCAAGGACGGCACGGCGGCTTCTCCTCACAACTTAATTTATACGTTCTTGGGCGGGGCGCTCATTTGGTTCGGATGGTTCGGCTTCAATGTCGGCAGCGCCCTGACGCTTGACAGTATCGCGATGTTTGCTTTCATTAATACAAACACCGCAGCTGCGGCCGGAATTATCGGCTGGATTTTAATCGAATGGATGCTGAACAAGAAACCGACTATGCTGGGTGCTGTATCAGGCGCTATCGCCGGACTTGTCGCCATTACGCCGGCTGCCGGGTTCGTTACGCCGTTTTCTTCCATCGTGATCGGTTTTATCGGCGGGCTTGTCTGCTTTTGGGGCGTGTATTGGCTCAAAAAGACTTTCGGATACGATGATGCGCTTGACGCTTTCGGCCTGCATGGAATCGGCGGGACATGGGGCGGCATCGCGACCGGTTTATTCGCCACCACTTCCGTCAATGACGGCGGGGCAAACGGGCTGTTTTACGGCGATCCGGGACTGCTTTGGAAACAGATTGCGGCCATTGCGGCAACCTATGTATTTGTATTTATTGTCACTTTCGTTATCATTAAAATTGTAGGTCTGTTCATTCCCCTCCGCGCCAGTGAAGAAGAAGAATCACTCGGGCTTGATTTAACGATGCATGGGGAAAAAGCATATCAGGACTTATAAAGTGAGGAGTGACTTAGATGAGCGGTCAAATGTTCAAGGTAGAAATCGTTACGCGTCCGGCTAAGTTTGAAACATTGAAGCAGGAACTCGGTAAAATCGGAGTCACATCGCTGACTTTCTCCAACGTACACGGCTGCGGCCTTCAAAAAGCCCACACCGAACTGTACCGCGGAGTCAAAATTGAAAGCAATGTGTATGAACGGCTGAAAGTGGAAATCGTTGTCAGCAAGGTCCCCGTTGATCAAGTGGTGGAAACGGCGAAAAAAGTGCTGAAAACGGGAGAGCCCGGCGACGGCAAAATATTTGTCTATGAAATCGGAAATACGATTAATATCCGCACCGGAGAAGAAGGACCAGGAGCTTTATAAACATACAGAACGCCCGGAGACAGCATGTCCCGGGCGTTTTTTTTCGTGCTTCATTAAAAAGAAGAAGCCTTTTTTTCATGCAGGACAGGCCGCTTATGCCGTACGGTTTGTTTTTTTGAATATGTACTGATATTGACCAGTATGCCGCACAAAAACAGCGTCATAATCAATGAAGAACCGCCGTAGCTGATAAACGGAAGCGGCACACCTGTAACCGGGAGGAGTCCGCTCATCGCTCCCAAATTCAATACAACCTGAAACATCAATTGGAACGTAATTCCGATGGCGAGAAGCTTCCCGAACGGATCATCAGCACGCATGGCTGTTTTTACGCCGAGAAGCATTAACGCGAAATATAATCCCAAAACGATCAGAACACCGAATATCCCCAGTTCTTCGCTGATCACAGCCATAATGAAGTCAGTGTGCGCCTCAGGCAGGTAATTCATTTTTTCAACACTGTTCCCAAGGCCTCTTCCGAAAAATCCGCCTCCGGAAATGGCGAAATAAGATTGAATCAGCTGATAGCCGTCCCCGTTCGCGTCACCAAACGGATTGGTAAAGGAAACAAGGCGCTTCACACGATAGGAAGCGGAAAATGCGAGATAAACGACTCCCGACACCGCCGTCGCGCCGAGCACGAGCAAATGGCGCTTTTTCAAGCCGGCACATAATAAAATTGACCCGCACGCCGCCAGAATTAAGGAAGCCGTTCCTAAATCAGGCTCCGCCAATGTCAGCAGAAAAGCCGTTCCCAAAATGACTAAAGGCGGCAGAACCCCCTTCACAAATTGATGAATGTACGGCTGCTTTTTCGTGTAAATCGCAGCGAAATACAAAATCATCGCGATCTTCGCCAATTCAGACGGCTGTATGACAAGCGGCCCCGCTCCCAGCCATCTGCGGGAAAAATTCCGCTCCAGCCCGATTCCCGGTATCAATACGAGCAGCAGCAACACCAGTGATCCGACCACAAACAGCGGTACAAGCCGGGCATAGCGCTTATACGGCAGACAGGCTGCAAATAAAAATAAGCATATTCCGATCAGCAAAGAGGTTCTCTGTTTATGGAAGAAATAGGATGGATCTCCGTATCGCTGAGACCCCATCACATCACTGGCGCTGTACACCATTAACAAACCGAATCCGCAAAGCAGCATGATGACAAACACAAGCGGCAGATCGGCGTTTTTCAAACGTTTCAGCAACGGACAAAACTCCTTCGGCTATTCTTTTCCCTCATACTTGACGCACAGTAATACAGTCACGTTTCATTCTGTTTACTTTTTTATAATTATTTTTAATACCAATTGTGTCTCATAGAAAAAAGCATTACACTGTTCATATAAAATAAAGATAAAAGGTGATATTTGTGAATTACGAACTATTTAAAGCGATCAATGGTTTGTCGCACCATAGTGCCATTCTCGACTCTATCATGGTATTTATAACGGAATACGCCATTTACGCCTACGCCCTTTTCCTGCTTTCCATGTGGCTGTTTGGAAACACAAAAGGCAGACAAAACGCCCTGTACGCGGGCTTCACGGGTGTTGCGGCGCTTATCATCAACTACCTCATCACGAAAGTCTATGTCGAGCCGCGCCCCTTTGTCGATCATACGGTTCATACGCTGATCCCTCATGCCGCGGATGCTTCTTTTCCGAGTGACCATACGACAGGCGCTTTGGCCATTTCAATTGCGATTCTGTTCCGCAACAAAAAACTCGGCTGGCCGCTGGTGATTTTCGGCCTTTTGACCGGCTTCTCAAGAATTTGGGTCGGCCACCATTATCCGATTGATGTACTCGGAAGCATTATCGTTTCCCTCGTTGTCGGATTCCTGCTGTTCAGATTTTCAAATGTGCTTCGTCCGATTGTCGACCTGATCGTGCGAATCTACGAAAGTATCGTTCATAAAAACAAATCGACAAACCATCATATATAAAAAAGCCGGCGTCTTTCACAGACTGCCGGTTTTTGTATGTTTGGCGCTATGTTTTTACGGTCGCCCTGCCGCACAACTCCTTCAGCTGCAGCCAAGGCGCGTTCCGTTGTCTGCCTTGGTCACGAAAAACCCAGCATCATATCAGGAATAACAACAAGATATAAGTGAGAGAAAAACATCATTTGTTTATAATAAAAGTGATTTAAGTTTTGCATAAATATTCTAGTGGAAGGAGCTAGTTTAAAATGAGAGAAGAAAATCAATTTAAAAATGAAACCTTAGGTCAAAGAAAAAGGAGAGAGATTAGAGAAAAACAACGAGCCAGAGAGAAGTCTCCTGAAGCTATAGAGAAAAAGAAGAGATTGAAACAGGAAGAACTGTATTCGATGAATAATGTACGACAAACACTTAGCAAGAGTAGCGAAAAAACAAGAAAAAGATTCGCACAAAAAGGAAAGTATACAACAGGTACTAGTAAGGAACAAAAAAAATGGGAACAAAAAAGAAAAGATAAGTACAATCAACGAGTGTGGAAAGGATGGAGGGAAAAAGATGATGATCAAGCGGCTCCTGTTACTACATACACTATAGAAGAATTAGAGAAACTAAAATAATGACTTGCGGAAGCTGTAGTAGTGGTGTACTTCTGATTGCTTCGTAAAAATGGAGCATTCTCACTTTTTTCCTTTGTAAAACACAGAATACAGCAATGCCGAGACTGTCAATCAGCACATCACGGAGGCAGCCGTTTCTGCCGAAAAAGAGCTGGACGATTTCTGACAGGAAGGCGGCGGCCAATGCATAGAGCACCGCCCTCTTCATGCGTCTGCGCTCTCTGAAAAACAAACAGGTGAGCACAAAAAAGGAAAACGCGTGCCCGAGCTTTTGAATCGCCGCTTCAGGTACGGTGAGCTCCGCCATATCGAACACAAAGAAACCGGATGCATCCGGATGGGGCGTGAAACGGAAGGCCATCGTCTTCGTCACAATCATATCGTGAAAGCTTTCAGTCAAAGCAGAAATGAAAATAAAGACGAGCCATCCTGCCGCCAGACATTTATTCATTCAGCATCTCCCTCGTTTTCTATTAGTATAAAGGCATATGAGGCAAAATGAAAAGCGCCTATCAGAGCTGATAGGCGCTTAGGGATCACAGTTACTTGCCTGAATCTTTCATTGAACCGTCATCTTTACCATCTGTCTTGTCTTTTGTGCCGTCTTCTTTACCGCCGGGTTTTTCCTCGGTTTCTTGTTTAGGCGTCACATCTTTTTTCTCGGAAGACTGCTGAATGGACCCTTCCGTTTCTTCTGTTACAGCGTTTTTCTCTTCAGCTGCCGCTTTTTCAATAGATGTTACCGGTTTGTCCATAAAGTTCAGCGGATTCATTGCTACGCCGTCTTTGCGGATTTCAAAGTGTACGTGATTTCCGCTTTCTTCACTGTAAAGGTTTTTTCCTGATTTTCCGATAACCTGGTTCTGCTTCACTTTGTCGCCCTGATCAACGCTGACTTCAGATAGAGACTGATAGACAGTAGACAGGCCGTCTGAGTGTTCAATTTCAACCACATATCCCAGTACCGGATCTTTAGCAGCTTTCACAACCGTACCGCTCAGAGAAGCGGAAACGTCAAATGATTTTCCGTCTTTCTCAGCTAAGTCAATTCCTTTACTTAGGCTGTACGTGTTATTATAGTTAACAAGTGCTGCTTCTTTCTCTTTTTTTGCGGCATTCGTTTCATAAAACTTTTTCACAACAGAAACATTTTCAGAATGAGCAGCCGGCATTGCGACGTTTTCCATTGACTTTCCTACTTCGACGGCATCGTCTTTGCCGCTGTCATACGCGGAGTTTCCGCCGTTATTCGTCAGATTGTCCTTCACATCATTTGAAACGGATTGATACCAAAGGACAGCTGTTAAAATGACGGCCGCACTGACTAAGTAAATTGCAGGGAATATCCAGCGTTTGCGAAAGAATCGCTGAAGTTTTTTGACTTGAGAAGTTTTCTTTTCTTCCTCTCTCATTTGTTCATCACCTCAGCAACATTCTGAACACTTTTCTGAAAATATATACACATCATAAAAAAACTTTTTTGAAGTAGTATGTGCAGATTGCTCATAATTATGTAATGAAATGTGAAGGGAGATCCCGGAATATGAATTTGACCCTGCGCAAAGCCGTATTGGAAGATTTAGATGCGGTTGTGGCTATATACAACTCGACGATCGCCTCAAGGATGGTCACGGCTGATACGGAAGAAGTGACGCCCGAAGACCGGATGGATTGGTTTTTGCGGCACACGGACAGGCGCCCGCTGATGGTCGCGGAAGATGAAAACGGAAAAGTGGCGGCCTGGATCAGCTTCGAAACGTTTTACGGCCGTCCGGCCTATGACAAAACGGCGGAGATCAGTATTTATCTGCACCAGGATTGCCGGGGCAAAGGAGCGGGAAGCTTTCTGCTGAAAGAAGCCCTTGAGATGGCTCCGAAGATCGGCATCCGTAATCTGATGGCTTTTATCTTCGGCCATAATGTGCCGAGCATTAAGCTGTTTGAAAAATTCGGTTTTACCGAATGGGGCGTATTCCCGGGTATCGCCGAAATGGACGGAAAACGATATGACTTGAACATTTTAGGGAGAGAACTGTCATGATCAGCATCGATAAAGAAGAAAAAGACGGTAACCAGCCGCTCAATAAAAAAGCCCGTTCCCTTGCCGACATCGCCAAATGGGGAAAGATCACCGCCGTATTTCTGATCATCACGGGCTCTCTTTCCGCTCTGTCAGCCATTGTGACGCTGCTCGGAGCCATACCGGGTGTTTTGCTCATCATTTCCGGCGTCATGCTGATGCGCTCGGCAAAAGCCGCAGCCGCCCTTCAGGAAGAATCAGAAGAAAACGCGGAAGAAAATATGCTCGAACATTACGCATCCTTTATCAAAATGCAGTTTTTTTACGCGGTATCGAGTGTGGCATTGGGCATTATCGCTTTTATTTTATTCGTCATTTTCGCTGTCATCGGAATTGTGGCTTACCACAGCACTAATACGTATGACGCGCCTGATTCATATTACTATGAGAACACCCTGTGTTTGAATGACAAAAAGAGCTGATCGCGCGTCAGCTCTTTTTTAATACAGCATCTCTTTTTTTCGATCTTCTTCTGTTAAGAATTCAATAAAGCTTTTCATCGCAGACGGCTCCTCCGCTACCAATCGGGTATAGGCGCTTTTCCGTTCCTCGGACAGAATATTGCTTTTTCTGATTCTGTTCAGCATATACAGGCGGATCGTTTTTTGCACCTGTTTCCGCTGGTAGCCGGCTTCTTTAAAAAACGCAAGACCCAGAGCCGCAAGGAGTGCAAAAATGCCGGCCGACACGAGAGCTCCTCTCCCGGAAGGAGCCTGAATCAAAAGCGATGCCAGATGAAACAGACTAAAAGCGGCGAGCGGGAAAGCGAGAAAACGGTAAATGATGCTTTTTTTCATCAGCGGTGCGATGGCGATTTGTATTTTCTGAATTTCTTTTTTTATGAATCCCGGCAATTGTTCCGCATGTTCCAGCTTCATACCCTCTCCCCTTTGCTGTCATTTTTGTCTTCTTTTTCATATATGCTTATTCTACCGCACCCGGAACTTTCTTTGAAAGAAAACTGCATCCATCTTTGATTCCGGCTCTTTATTCTTTTAAATTGTCAATGTTATAATTTGAAATGGGAATCAGATTGCTGCACTTGTCGGAATACTAATGGGCACAGTCTTGATAAATATGATATAGCGGGGTTGCAAAGTGAGCATTTCATTTATTTTATTCGGATTTTTTTTCGTTTTAAATATACTTTTGGCCGTCATCATGATTTTCAAAGAAAGACGCGACGCCAGCGCTTCATGGGCCTGGCTCTTGGTTCTTTTTTTTATTCCCATTTTAGGGTTTATTTTATACCTGTTATTCGGCCATAACCTGAGACGCAAGCACCTGTTTCAATGGGAAGACCGTAAAAAGATCGGGATTGAAAAGCTGCTGAAGTCTCAGCTGAAAGATCTGAAGTCGAGGCAATTCCAATTTAACAACAGGGCGACCGTGGATAATAAAGATCTCATCTATATGCTTGTCATGAACAACCACGCGGTTTTTACAGAGGATAATTCGGTTGAGATTTTAACGGACGGGCGCGATAAGTTCAAACGTTTAATGCAGGACATTTCCAACGCAAAAGATCACATTCACCTTCAATACTATATTTATAAAGGTGATGAGCTGGGAAAAAAATTGCGTGACGCCTTAGTAAAAAAAGCACAGGAAGGCGTAAAGGTCAGAGTGTTATATGATGAACTCGGTTCACGATCACTCAGAAAAAAATTCTTCAAGCCGCTGCGGGACGCCGGCGGCCATGTGGAAGTCTTCTTTCCTTCCAGGCTTCGGCCGATTAATTTGCGGCTCAATTATCGGAATCACCGCAAGCTCGTGATTATTGACGGCGAAACCGGCTATGTCGGCGGCTTTAACGTCGGAGATGAATATCTCGGCCTGAATCCGAAATTCGGCTATTGGCGGGATACGCACCTCAGGCTTCAAGGTACGGCGGTACATGCCATTCAGACACGGTTTATCCTCGATTGGAACCAAGCCTCCCATCACCATACGCTCACTTACGTTCCGAATCATTTTCCGGAATGCGAGCCGAAGGGCAATGTCGGGATGCAGATTGTCACAAGCGGACCGGATTCAGAATGGGAACAAATTAAAAACGGCTATATTAAGATGATCTCAACGGCGAAACGGTCGATCCTGATTCAGACGCCTTACTTTATTCCTGACTCCAGTCTTCTAGACGCCCTCAGGATAGCCTGTCTGTCAGGCATCGACGTCAAAATCATGATCCCGAACAAACCGGATCACGCTTTCGTTTACTGGGCGACTTTATCTTACATAGGCGATCTTTTGAAAGCCGGGGCCTCGGTCTACATTTACGATAACGGCTTTATTCATGCGAAAACGATTGTCGTCGATGATGAGACGGCTTCGGTCGGTACCGCGAATATCGACGTCAGAAGCTTCAGGCTTAATTTTGAAGTCAACGCCTTTATTTATGACGTCACCATCGCGAAAAAGCTCATTTCCTCATTTAAAGAAGATCTGCTCGTCTCCAGAAAATATACGTATGAAGAATATCAGGAGCGTTCGCTGTGGATCCGCATTAAAGAATCGGTTTCAAGGCTTCTGTCGCCAATTTTGTAATTCCCGGGTGTATCCCGGGAATTTTATCATATAGAAACGGATGCACAGCAGGAAAAAAACACATTTTATATTCAAAAGAATGACCGAATAGTGTATAAATGAAAAGTGAGTATTTTTTTGTAAAGGAGTGCCATGTTTTGAAACCTGAATCAGTGAATCGTTCGCTTATTTCTATTTCGAAATGGGGAAAAGCGACAGGTATTTTATTCATTATTATGGGCGCATTTGCGGCGCTGGGGGGTGCGTTTTTCTTCTTAATCGGAGCCATTCCCGGCGTTTTGCAGATTATTGCCGGCATTTTTCTGATGCGCTCGGCAAAAGAAGCCGGACAGATGGCGGAACAGTTCAATGAACTGACAGAGGAACATATGCTGGAGAATTACGCAAAATTCGTGAAAATGCAGGGGATCTACCTCATTGTAACGATCGGCCTGTCCGTTCTCAGCATCATTCTCTTCATTGTCCTCATGACGTTCGGCATTGTTGACGGTATGTTTGATAACATTGATGCAAATACATATTAAAAATCCCGGCGCGTGAGCCCGGGATTTTTTCTTATACGGCTTGCAGCTCCATTATTGCCTTTTGAAGAGGCTGGCCATTCCTCTGCAGGTATTGGCGATTAAATCCCCTCTTACATCGAATACAAAGTAAAACATGACAGATGACTCCGTCAGATTCAGAAACAAGAATTGTGATTCTGCGAAAAAAGAATAAGGCTATGGCGGAACAGGACCGCCCATAATGTATTTTTTAGGCCTTTGTAATTAAATTACAAATACTCATAATCTTCACTTATGCATTCGTGATATGATATTGAAGGGGCGATCAAAAGCTTTGGCGTTAGTCATTAAGAAGGTTTTAAATCTATACGGGTGCTGCCTCACGTCAAAGTCAGAAAAAATATTATAGGAGGTCACATATGTTTAAATTTAAAAAAAAGTTCTTAGTTGGATTAACGACAGCTTTAATGGGTATTAGCTTGTTTTCGTCAACTGCGTCTGCTGCCGGCACAGACTACTGGCAAAATTGGACTGATGGAGGCGGAATCGTAAACGCTGTCAATGGGTCTGGCGGGAATTACAGTGTCAATTGGTCCAATACCGGAAATTTCGTTGTTGGTAAAGGCTGGACGACAGGTTCCCCATTCAGGACCATAAACTATAATGCCGGAGTTTGGGCGCCGAATGGCAATGGATATTTGACTTTATATGGCTGGACGAGATCACCTCTCATCGAATATTATGTAGTGGATTCATGGGGTACTTACAGACCTACCGGAGCGTATAAAGGTACTGTAAAAAGTGATGGAGGTACATATGACATCTATACAACGACACGTTATAACGCACCTTCCATTGATGGCGATAACACTACTTTTACGCAGTACTGGAGTGTCCGTCAGACAAAGAGACCAACTGGAAGCAACGCTACAATCACTTTCAGCAATCATGTTAACGCATGGAAGAGTCATGGAATGAATCTGGGCAGTAATTGGTCTTACCAAGTCTTAGCGACAGAGGGATACCAAAGCAGCGGGAGTTCTAACGTAACAGTGTGGTAACAGATCATCTTTAATCAGGGGCAGCTAACGGGCTGCTGATCGTTCCTTGAGAAATTTTAAAATCAATATGATTGTGAGTGCTAAGAGGCGACGGTCTTTTAGTTGGACTCCAAATATGGAGCCAAAACCGCAGCCTCTTGATCTTTTACGTTTGATACATGTCTCCGATGGCTGTCATTTCATGCCTGCGTTCCTTCGCTTCTATCATAAAGGCTCTTCCCGCTTTTCCTCCTTATTATCTGTAACCATTTTCATTACACTTGTGACGGCATGAACCCATCTCTTTTTAACAAAAGAGATGATTCATTACATCATAAAGAGATTTGTTCGCCAGTTCATTCTCCATTGCCCGCTGTACGCTTCCGAACGTCTCATCAAGCGCGTGCTGAATATTTTTGCCGACCGGACAGTCCGGATTCGGATTGTCGTGAACCGCAAAAAGCTCTTCCTTATTTTGTACCGCCCTGTAAACCTCTAAGAGGGTAATCTCCGACGGATCTTTTTTCAGGCTGGCTCCCGCAACACCTGCCCGGGATGTCAGAAGACCTGCTTTTTTCAGCTGGCTGATCGTTCTCCGCACTACGACGGGATTGGTGTTTACGCTGTCCGCAATCATATCTGACGATGCCCGTTCATCCGTTGAGATCAGCGAAAGAATGTGAATGGCCACAGCAAGACGGCTGTTAATCATGTTTTTCACCACCGGTGTAACCACTATGGTTACATTTCATTTGTTTTTCAATTATTAATATACACTAAAATACGCGGCAGGATGAAATCAAGTTGACAATTGAGGTGTAAATAGGCCGGCGGAAACCGGCCGGAGAGGGATTAAAATAAGAAATAACGCTGTCCGAGCGGAACATAGCTGACAGGCTGGCATGCCAGTTCTTCACCGTCGGCGAACACCTGATAGGTTTTCGGATCGACTTGTATATTCGGCATCGCGTCATTCAGCTTCATGTCGAGCTTACTCAGCTTGCGGATATTCCGTACGGGGGAAATCATTTTTTCAAGCCCGAGCTTTTCCGGTACGCCGTTTGCGATACCGGCCTGGGACATAAATGTAATAGACGTATTGCGGTTTGCTTTCCCGTAGGATGCGTACATCTGGCGCATAAACACAGGCTCAGGCGTCGGAATGGAAGCATTCGGGTCTCCCATCTGGGCGCGGGCGATCATGCCCCCTTTGAGCACAAGTTCAGGTTTGACGCCGAAGAAAACCGGATCCCACAATACGAGGTCAGCGAGCTTTCCTTTTTCAACGGAACCGACTTCATGACTCAGGCCGTGAGTGACGGCAGGATTGATCGTGTATTTGGCGACATAGCGTTTGGCGCGCACATTATCATTGCCGCTTTCTCCTGAAAGAGCGCCCCGCTGCTTCTTCATTTTAT
This sequence comes from Bacillus siamensis KCTC 13613, assembly GCF_000262045.1. Taxonomy (GTDB): domain Bacteria; phylum Bacillota; class Bacilli; order Bacillales; family Bacillaceae; genus Bacillus; species Bacillus siamensis. The sequence continues at coordinate 392,248 of NZ_AJVF01000039.1, read as the reverse complement.
CGGCAACCTGCCATGTCCGGATAATCACTTCTCCCACCCTGCCCATCGCCTGCGAGTCAGATGATGTCATGCTGATCGCGCCGATATCGTGCAGAATATCCTCCGCCGCGATGGTGGCCGCTCTGATGCGTGAATGACTGAACGCCACGTCTTCAGGGACTTTTGAATCTAAATGATGGCAGACCATCATCATATCAAGATGCTCGTCCATCGTGTTGACCGTATACGGAATCGTCGGCGTCGTAGAGGACGGCAGAATATTGGCGTAAGAAGCGAGTTTCATAATATCCGGTGCATGGCCTCCGCCGGCTCCCTCTATGTGATATGTATGGATAACCCGGTCGCCGATCGCATCAAGCGTATTTTCTAAAAAGCCCGCTTCATTAATCGTGTCTGTGTGGATTGCCACCTGAATATCCGCCTCATCCGCGACTTCCATGCATGCTTTAATGGCGCTTGGCGTTGATCCCCAATCTTCATGCAGCTTCAGGCCGATCGCGCCGGCTTCTGTCTGTTCAATGAGAGGCGCTTTATCAGAGGCATTCCCTTTCCCTAAAAAGCCGACATTGATCGGAAACTGCTCAGCCGCCTCCAGCATTCTCGCCATGTACCATGCGCCGGATGTACAGGTCGTCGCTTTACTTCCCGTCGCAGGGCCCGTTCCGCCGCCCAGAAGCGTGGTCACGCCTGAAGAAAGCGCGACTTCCATCTGCTGCGGGCAGATGAAGTGGATGTGCGTATCAACGCCGCCGGCCGTTACGATTTTTCCTTCGCCGGAAATGACTTCTGTTCCGGCGCCGATGACCATGTGCGGGTCCACCCCATCCATAATATCCGGGTTCCCGCTTTTCCCGACACCGACAATCCGGCCGTCCTTCACCCCGATATCCGCCTTGACGATCCCTGTGTAATCCAGAACGACGGCATTTGTAATGACCAGGTCAAGCGCCCCGTCTTTCCCGGTGATACGCCCGTTTTGCCCCATGCCGTCCCGGATTGTTTTTCCTCCGCCGAATATCATTTCTTCTCCGTAATTCGTGAAGTCTTTTTCGACTTCAATCCATAAATCCGTATCTCCGAGTCTGACTTTGTCTCCCGTTGTCGGTCCGAACAGTTCTGCGTATTGCTCACGTGACATTTTCATCGGATCGCTTCCTCCATCCATCCGGCTTTTTTAAGATTCGACAGAGTCTTTTCTTTTCCCCGCTCATCCATATACGTATCGGCCATGCCGTTCAGGCCTCTGACCGTTTTTCGTCCTCCGATTTCCACGAGTGTGACGGTTTTCTCTTCTCCCGGTTCAAAACGGACTGAGGTGCCTGACGGGATGTCAAGACGCATGCCGATTGCTTTCTCCCGATTGAAGGACAGGGCGCCGTTGGCTTCCGCAAAATGAAAATGCGACCCTACCTGCACTGACCGCGTTCCATGATTGGTGACTGATACCTCCAGCGTCTTTCGGCCTTCGTTAATGGTGATGGTCCCCTTTGCGACTTGAATGGCTCCCGGCTTCATGACTTCACCTCCGCTTTGATGGGCTGATGAACGGTGACAAGCTTGACCCCGTCCGGAAACGTCGCTTCCACCTGAATGCTGTCCAGCATTTCCGGAACGCCTTCCATAACGTCTTTTTCCGTCAATACGCTGCGGCCGGATTCCATCAGCTCAGCAACACTTTTTCCGTCTCTGGCGCCTTCCATCAGGTAACAGGTCAAATATGCGGCAGCTTCAGGATAATTCAGCAGAACGCCGCGCTCTTTCCGCTGTTTTGCGAGCTCTCCCGCTGTGAAAATAAGCAATTTTTCTTGTTCAACCGGTGTCAGTTTCATCTGTATTCCCCCTTAGTGATAGTCAAACGCAATCCACATGGTCATACCGAGACGATGCAGGCGGTTACCACCCCCTTCACCTCATGAAATGTTAAGTGATAAAAAGTATTCGACGGTGAACGGCCTGATTCCTTTTGCAGAAATTCCAGATTTCTTATTTTTTTAAAACAAACGTTTAATCAAATGTGAAGAGAGATCACATTCTTTGTGAATATTATAAAGAAATTATCGTAAAATTTATAGAATATTTAAAAAGTTAGTGAATATTAACCAAACGAACTGGAATTTTTGTCATTTCTCATAACAAAAAGCCCAAAATATTTTGGGCTTTTGCTTTGTTTCGATATCAAATTAATCGTCACTGAGTTTATCTTTCGTTTCGCCGACACCCTTTTGCAGGCTGCCTTTCGCTTTGTCCTTCTTCCCTTCCGCTTTTAAGTCGGACTTGTTTGCCATGTCACCTGCTTTGTCCTTCGCTTCCCCTTTCATTTTGTTCATGCCGCCTTTTACTTTGTCTTTTAACCCGTTATCTTGACTCATATCTCTTCAGCTCCTTTTTTGTTCTGTGTACTTGTTTTCTTCCCTTTCAGCATTATCGCAAACATGTAAACTCTCAATTATTGATTTCACAGCGCTCCCCGTAGCGGAGCACTTTGTAAACGGCCAATCCGTCTGACAGCTTATTATCCCCGTGTTTGACCGGCAGAAGGGCAAAGAATACATAATACGTTGAAAAATAGACAAATTGGTAAAAAAATAAATTTGGCTCGAGAACATCTTTCATGATCAGCAGATTTATTATAAAAATAGAAGCGAGATTAAACAGACAGCCTCCGGAATAGACGAGCGCGCTCGTCAGACGGTTATCTATCCGCAATTCGCCGAATTGGCAAAAAGAATCTATAAAGTAGATACGCCGCACCTGAATCGGCCCCACTTTTAAAAAACGTTTCCCCATACCGATATCCAATGACGCTTTGCCTCCGAACAGCATCGCCATAAAGCTGTGGCCTGACACATGGATGACAGACACCATCGGTAAAATGATGAGAAAGGATACGAAAAACTTTATCATATCATTAAATCCGAACAACAAATCCCTCCTTTCAATCGTCCGTTTTTCCCTCTTTTGCGATTTTTCCGATTTCTTCAACGCTCAAACCTCATAATGTGCATAAAAAAATAACCATCTGCCGATCAGATGGTTAGAAAATTTATATATCGTATAAACATTGTTCTTTTTGAATGTTTTCTCTCATGTGAATCACTTTTTCATAAAAATACGCCGCTTCTTTATATTGCTCATGGGCGCTTGTGTATATGGCAGCCTCCAAGGCGAAATCTTCAATATACACATACAGCGATTTTTCATTCATATAGTCAAACACTTCATGGATTAAGTCCATATTGAGGGATTCCAGGTAAAGCGCTTGTAAAAACTTATATTTCTCTAAACTGAATCGGTCGCCGCGTTCCTTCGCGATCGTGACCCCTTTTTCATAATAAGTAAGGGCCGCTTCGTCATCACGCAGCCTGAAAAGGGTGTGTGTTAAGCTGAACAGCGCCTTCGGAAGCTGTTCAAGCTGATGTTCTTCAAAAACGGGCACCGCTTTTCTAAAATAACGGGCCGCTTCAGCCAGATCACGCTTTTCAGAATAACAATTCCCCAGATTGTAAAGCGAAGACCCGATCAGGCGGGGCTGTCCTTCAAGCAAAGAAAGGCGGAGCGCTTCGTCTAAATGCTCAAGCGCTTTGTCGTAGTTTTTGCAGTCGATATAGTTTCCTGAGATGACGAAATGGCACTGTATTCTCCGCACTCTGTAAAAATCGTGTTTCATATATGTATCCAGCGCCTGAATCCCGTGATTCATGGAGAAATGAGTCTGCTTCATGACGTAAAACACTTCAGACATCTTGAAATGGAATTCCGCCCTCTCTATATCATCCTCGACAAATGAAAGGAGTTTTTCCGCTTTCCGGTAAAAAGAAATAGCCGCAACATAGTTATTCTGATCGAACTCATACATTCCTCTGAACAAATGGAAATAATACTCGGACAGTCCCGATATGCTGTCCGTGCTTTCGATCGTCTTTTGCAGCTCGCTGTACTGAATTTGAGATTGTTCGGTGAAATCCGGCTTGACGTAATCAAGCATAATATGATGGCGGTAGCTGATCAGCTGGTAATATAACAGCAGCAGCTGGTCTTCCTCCATACGTTGTATATCCTCATCAATTTCCTCTTTCAGCTTAATGGCATCAGCCGCTTGAAACGCTAAAATGTGCTTGTACCATTTGTTGATCTTGACTCCAACTTGAGATGACGGAATCTCGTATGCGGTCATGCCCCTTTCACAACCTTTTCTAATTTCTATTGGTTATATTTTAACATATTGTATGGCTTTGGAATTGAATAACTTGATCGTCCTGCATCAAAATTCCTATCATATATTTCGGCCGGCATCGGTTTTTTTTGAACAGGCCGGAGCTTCATTTGAATAAAAAAGCCTGCCCTTGTTCGGGCAAGCCTTTATTCATCCGCCTATATACGACATTTCCACTTTCTTTTTCCCATCTGTTTTAGAAAGCGCGCGGTCAATTGAATACTGATCCGTGCGATTTCTCCAGACAGAGGCGATGGATTCCGTCAATTCGTCATCAGTCAGGCCGCCGCGCACAAGCTTCCGCACATCGAAGCCGCTAGAAGCGAACAGGCACGTAAAAAGCTCGCCCCTTGCCGACAGACGCGCTCTGTTGCAGGAGGCGCAAAATGCATCCGAGACGGAGGAAATCACGCCGATTTCGCCGGAACCGTCGAGATAGCGGAATCTGGAAGCGACCTCTCCTTTATAATTCGCTTCTATCGGCTCCGCCGGCATGTGCTGATTGATCAGATCAATGATCTCAGCCTTCGTGATGACGTCTTTTTTATTCCATTGATTTGTATTGCCGACATCCATAAATTCAATAAACCGAAGAATATGACCCTTTTCTTTAAAATAGCGGGCCATCGGCAGGATGTCTTTTTCATTGACGCCCTTTTGAACAACCATATTGATTTTCACACCGAGTCCGGCCGCTTTTGCCGCTTCAATGCCCTCGAGCACCTTGTTCACCGAGACGCCGCGGCCGTTAATGGCCTTAAACCGCTCATCCTCTAAAGAATCAAGGCTGACGGTCACGCGATGCAGCCCCGCCTGCTTCAGCTTTTCCGCATACACGGGAAGCAGAGAGCCGTTCGTCGTCATCGCAATATCGTTAAGCCCCGGGATGCGCGCAAGCTTTTTGATCAATTCAGGCATATCTTTTCTCATCAGCGGCTCCCCGCCCGTCAGCCTGATTTTTTCAACGCCGAAGCGGCCGACAAACAGTTTGGCAAGCCGTTCAAGCTCCTCAAATGAGAGCAGTTCCGTCTTTTGCAGAAATGGATAATCCGGTCCGAACAGTTCGGCTGGCATACAGTACGTGCATCTGAAATTGCAGCGGTCGGTTACAGAGATACGGAGATCCCTGAGCGGCCTTTCCCTTTTGTCTGACACGCGGCGCGTTTCTGTATTCATAAGCCCAAGACCCCTTTCTATTGTTCAACCCGTTCAGGATGTGTGTATACGTTAAACGATCCGTTTCTGACAAAGCCTATCGCCGTCATGTTCAGCTCTTCCGCCATTTGCAGCGCAAGCTCCGTCGGCGCCGATTTTGAAATGACAATCGACACGCCGATTTTTGCGGCTTTCAATAAAACCTCTGAGGAAATCCGTCCGCTGAAGACAATCAGCTTGTCACGGACCGGCACTCCGTTTTTCAGGCAGTTGCCGTACAGCTTATCCAGCGCATTGTGGCGCCCGATATCCGTCCTCATGAAGAGCATCTTTTCCGTATCGCACAGCGCCGCATTATGGACGCCGCCCGTTTCCTGGAATGTGCCGCTTTCGCTTTGCATCTCCTTCATGAGGCGAAGACACGTTTCAGGAGTTATGGTGATGCGGCTGACGGCGGTTTTGGCCGTTTTCACATCCTGCTGAAAGTAAAAATGGCGGCCTTTCCCGCAGCATGAACCGATCACTCTCTTCGTATAGTCTTTTTGCTCAAGCACTTCGGGATTCGTCAGCTCCACATATGCAAATCCGAGACTTTCATCTATCGTAAAGCTTTTGATCTCTTTTTCAAAACGAATGACGCCTTCTGACGCGAGAAATCCGATAACGAGTTCCTCTAAGTGGTCGGGCGTGCAGACGAGCGTAACAAATTCCTGCCCGTTCACCATGACAGTCAATGGATACTCTGATACCATCCGATCTGCCGTTTTTGTTAATACCCCTTTTTCATAGCGGTATATTTCTCTTACCGCCGTTGTTTTTTCATCCACTGTTTTCCCCTCCGCAGTATCCTTCTCTTTTATTCTTCCATAATCCCTGTATTTTGTCGAATTTGCGGTTTAAAAAAAGAGCCCTCTTCGGACTCTATGTTTCGTTGCGATGATGTCTGCTCAAAATGGTGAATAAAATAACTGCGGCGATAATGGCCAATATACTGACAAATATGAAGGCGGCAAGCTTCAGAAAAATTCCTATCAGTACAAAAACGACTGCCGCCAGCACTAATATAATGCCTGCTCCTTTTAACAACAGCGTTCATCTCCTTTTAGTCGTATCATTCCCGCGGTTCCGTTTTCTAAACAAAAAAGACGCCGCGCGGGCGTCCTTTTTCAGCCTATTCTTTTGCTAAATCCTTTGCAGCGTCTTCCCAAGCCTGTTTGAACTCGTCCGCGCTGTCAGCTGAGACATACGTCCCGCCTCCTGCTTCCGCCGCTTTTTCAAGGCTTTCGCTTCCTTTCATGCCGAAGTTGAAGCCGATGATATTGACGATTGTGTTGACGTTCGCTTTACGGAGCTTTTGAATTTCAGCCTGAGGATTACCGCCGCATGTTTCTTCACCGTCTGTAATCAGGTATACGACGTTTTTCCCTTTAGCGCCGGCCCGCTCAAATTCTTCGCGCGTATCAGAAAGCGCTTTTGCTATCGGTGTCCAGCCTGTCGGTTTAATTTTGCTGAGTGATTGCTCAAACGGAGTCACGGCGTACGGCTGAAGTCCGTATAACGTTTCTGTCGCGTTACATGATACGGCTTTGCCGGAGTTTTTATTATTGCCCTTATGGCCGAATACCCGAAGCATCAGATTCGTGTCTTCAGGAAGAACTTTCGCAAAAGAGGTGACAGCATCTTTCGCAACATCTATTTTACGTTCTCCCCCCGTTTTTTGTATCATGCTTCCGCTTGCATCAAACAGCACAGCGACGTTGGTTTCCTCTTGCTTTTTCTCAGCCGCAAAAACAGGTGATCCGAGTGAGAGCGTCAAAAGTCCGACAATCCCCGCAGTAAACATTTTTTTCATTTCCTTCATTCCTCTCCATTTGTTTTTGCCGATGGGCCCCGGCTCTTCTCTATGCTAGTTTAGCTATTTGGAAAAAGATATAGGGCGTGATGCCTTTTGTAAGAACGGCGATATATGACCAAAAATGAACAGAATTATGCGCATCATCCTAAAAAGATTGGCTAAATGATGACAGTTTTAATGCCTTTTTCGCCCTTTTTGTAATATAAGTCCGGGATCTGATTCTTTTTACAGTTTTCTCTTCATCTCTTCATGAAAATTTTGTTAAATCAAACATAAAAAAAGGGCCGATAAACGGCACCTTTTTCTTATTCCGCTAATGATCTCGCTTCCATTGTAAAGATACGGTTCATATCCTTTTGGCTGTGAGCTTCGTAATATTTTCCTCCGCCCGCTCCGGCAATCGCGTGCAGCTGGCCGTTGAAGCCTTCCTTAAAGTCAAAACCGATCACGTTGACTTTAATATGATGTTTGCGAAGTTCTTTCGCCGTCTTAATAGGATCTCCGCCGCATGTCTCCTCACCGTCTGTCAACAGGTAAACGGATTTAAAGCCGAATTTATGAACACCGTTAAAAGAAGCCTTCGCATCTTCTAATGCTTTTGCAATCGGTGTCCAGCCTGTAGGCCCGATTCCGTTCAGAGAGTTGAGGAAGCTTTGTCTGTCAAACTTTTGGAACCCGTACACACCGCGAATGGCTTCACATGATTGAACTTTTCCGGAATTTTTATTATTGCCTTCCGAACCGAAAACCGTCATTCTGACTTGTGATGTAGACTTAATTCGATCCGCAAAACGGATGATTTCATCTTTTGCCATATTGTATTTAGATACGCCGTCTATCCGTTTCGCCATACTGCCGCTCGCATCAAGTAAAATGGCGGTATTGTTTCTGAATAAAAAAGTGTTCTCGTCTGCTTTCTCAGCAGCAAAAGCAGGAGATGCAGCAGTCAGCATCAATCCGAGCATAAGTATGAGTGAAAATGTTTTTTTCATTGCTTTTTCCCCTTTTCAATAGATTTACGTTCAACGCTGAACAATATTTATCGTAAATGAGATGAAAAGGGAAATAAATAGGACGGGCTTCCTCATTATTTTTGCGTACATTCACATAGAAGCGGCATTTTTATCAGTGATTTTCACCCGGTGCGCAGCCATCTATCCGCAATTGTCAGCCTTTAGCCTTTCGTTATATGAGTCCGTTGGTTGTTTTACCGTTTATGGAATAGTTTTCCGAAAAAGTAGACGCTGATGACAGCGTCTACTTTTTCGCCATATATTTGTTTAAAAATGAAGCGGCCTCGGAAATGTTCACTCCCTGATAGTAATGCTTGACGATGTCCGTCACGGATTTTCCCTGCTCCGCCATGTAATTGGCTCCGTACTGGCTCATGCCCACGCCATGGCCGAACCCCTTTGTCGTAATAGTGATGCTGCTCCCGTTTCGTTTCCATTCAAAGTCGGCAGAGCGGAGTCCGAGTTTTTCCCGGATGTCTCTGCCCTTCAGCTTCTTGCCGTTTATGACGGCCGTCGCCACTTGATGCCCCGGTGTTCTGGCCGTAATCTGCCCCACCGTGCTTTGTCCTGAAAGCTGCACGCCGAGCTTTTGCTGAAACTCAGACACACTGAAGGTCTGGGTGGCGAGATATTTAGGCGATTTCTTATCCCAAGGGCTTTTCACACTCTTTAAATAAGGAATGGCGCTTGTCCAATAGGCTTCCGCATTTTCCGTGTAGCCGTTGCTTGTAGAGAAAAAAGATGCCTCAATCGGTTTGTTGTCATACGTTAAAATCTTTCCTTGGGTGCCGGCCACCGCGTTTGTGATTTTCTTAAGGTTTTGTGCGTACTCAGAACCCCATTCTTTTTTCAGCTGGCTCTTGCTTTGATAGACTTGGAACATCTGTGTGTCATCCACCAGCGATCCTTTAGGCGCCTGAACGGCTGAGTCAGCGACCATCAGTCTGACGATGAATGTCCGGGCAGCGAGCGCCTGGGCTTTTAAGGCCTCCGGTTTAAAGTCAACGGGCATTTCGGAAGCTACAACTCCGGTCACGTACTCTTCAAGCGGAATGTTCTCTACAGAATGTTTGGATGTCCGATAAACCGGAATGGATACAGGTGATTCTTTCAATGTTTCTGCTCCTTTTGTCTCTCGTATGGTGTGTGCTGTTTTGTGTCCGGGCTCTTTATTCGCGGCCGCTCCTTTTTCTGCCTGAAACGGAAGAACGAGAATGGTGGGAACAAGAAGAATAAGTACACATAGCCCGGATAGTAGAAATACAATGGGTTTCATATATCAGCTGCCTCCTGCTTGGGATTCGACTCTACTTCATCTTATGGGCAGGGACAAGCTAATATGACTTCCTTTTGGACAGAATCTTTATTCGATTTTTCACGCCAAAAACGTATTCTTTTTTGAAAATCAGAGCATAATAATGATGATAAACCCTATAAAAAAAACAGTATGCCAGATTGACATACTGTTTTTATAACCTTTATGCGTTTAAGTCAGTAACGGCTTCTTTGCTTTCTTGTTCAGCGGCCGTTTCATCAACGACACGCTCAATGTCAGCGCCGAGAGCCGCAAGTTTTTTATGGAAATCCACATAACCGCGATCCAAGTGCTTCAGTTCCGTAACGCGTGTATGACCTTCAGCCACTAATCCCGCAAGAATCAGCGCCGCGCCCGCACGCAGGTCCGTAGCGGCAACTTCTGCGCCTTGCAGCTGTACAGGACCGTTAATGATCACAGAACGTCCTTCAATTTTAATGTCGCCATTCATCCGGCGGAATTCTTCAGCATGCATAAAACGGTTTTCAAACACAGTTTCAGTAATCATGCTTGTTCCGCTCGCACGGAGAAGCAGCGCCATCATTTGCGACTGCATGTCAGTCGGGAATCCGGGGTGAGGCATCGTTTTGATGTCGATCGGCTTCAGCTGGGCAGGACCGATGACACGAAGGCCTTCTCCTTCATCCGTAATTTTGACTCCCATTTCTTCCATCTTCGCAATTAAAGACGTAAGATGCTCAGGAACCGCACCTTTTACTAATACATTTCCTTCCGTGATAGCCGCAGCCACCATAAAAGTACCCGCTTCAATACGGTCAGGAATGATATTATGTCTTACGCCGCGAAGCTTCTCGACACCTTCAATTTTAATGGTGCCTGTGCCGGCTCCGCGGATTTTTCCGCCCATCGCATTGATATAGTTCGCTAAGTCAACGATTTCAGGCTCTTTTGCCACGTTTTCAAGCGTTGTTGTTCCTTCAGCTAATGCAGCTGCCATAATCAAGTTTTCTGTCGCACCCACACTTGGGAAATCTAAATAGATTTTTGCGCCCTGCAGACGGCCTTCCACTTCCGCTTCAATAAAGCCGTTGCCTACTTTGATTTTTGCACCCATTGCTTCAAAGCCTTTTAAATGCTGGTCAATCGGTCTTGAACCGATAGCGCAGCCGCCCGGAAGCGCTACTCTTGAATGACCCGTACGGGCTAATAGAGGGCCCATTACAAGCACTGACGCGCGCATTTTACGCACATATTCAAAAGGTGCTTCTGTTTCTAAAGCGTAAGAAGCGTTTACGGTAACTTCATTATTCTCAAAATGCACATCTGCTCCTAAATGACGCAACACTTCATTAATTGTATATACATCGGAGAGCGTAGGTACATCACATATTACGCTTTTTTCTTCACTTGCTAATAAAGATGCAGCGATAACAGGTAAAACGGCATTTTTTGCTCCTTCAACTTTCACTGTGCCGTTTAACTTCTGACCGCCGCGGACGATGATTTTTTCCAAGGTATTCCCCTCCGCGTCCCTATATTCTCTATATTAATATTCAGTTGTCACGATTGGTGTGCCAACCGTAACGGTATGTTTTTCGCCCATTCCCGCACTTCTAAGCGCAATTTGCACATTCATCTTATGTTTAGATGTCATGATGTAATCTGTCCACTTATATGTAAATGCAGAAACAGAAACGAAATGAGGCTCAACTACATGTTCAACTGGACTTGCTTCAAATTCTTTCATGAGCTGTTCTGCTTTTTTTTGCAAAACAATACTCATATTATCATTTAAATGACCCTTTAGACAAGTAAAAATAAATACTTTATTTTGAAATATGTCATGTGCCTGCCGTTCAAACTGTTCATATGTATCATTCCAGTTTTCCGGTTGCTCCGGGCTCATTTGCTCATATAATAAATACGAAGTTGGGTTCTGGTTTTTGAGGGTAGTGACGAGCTGCAGTTTAAAAGTTGTATGATTTTTTTTGTCAGAATACGTGCCGACAGCCTTTACAATTTTATCTTCTTGAGCGGTTTCCCACTGATATTGCGGATTCTGCGTCTTCAGTTCTTTCACCTTGTCATCAAATTCACTCAGTGACAGGTTCAGATTTTCTTTCGCATGAAGCGTCCACTCATCTACAGTGACATGCTGCCGCTCCATTCCTTCAGCAATCTGGGCAAGCGGAGACAGCTCACTTGCATGAATGGAATGAAATACCGCAATTAAGGCGCTTAAAAAAACAAAAAACAAGATGATACGGCCTGCTCTTTTTTTCTTCATATCGATCTCTCCCCCTTACTCCCATTTTTGCCGGAGCCGGGGAAAGCGATACATGGAAAACTTCGTCAAAACTCGCCAAACGGGTGAAGAAAAATTGGTTTCTCCCCCAGCGATTCCCTTCATTTCAACTGACGAAAAACCTTAAAACAAGTATGGAAGCTGCTTCGAATAGGTAAGATAATCTAAAAAGAAGTCAGCGACTGCCGTTCCGATCGCAATGGTAAGAAGAATAATCAGCAGCCTTGCCTGCACTATTTTTCCTTTTCGGATCAGCGGATCAAAGTTGACGGCCTGAAGCGCCCACCATGTCACCGCAATGCATACCAGATGAACCAGAATGCTGATTGCGGCCTGCTGCCCCAATACATTCACACATTCCATCTCCTTTCATTTTTTCCGCCCCTCATATCCTCTCTTATTATATAAGAAGAAAAGAGAAAGATGATCATTTTCACAGCAGAATTTTTATCCAAAATTAGGGGCAATCTCCGCTTAAATGTCCGTTCTCCCGCATGGTATACTTTTTTGGAAAGGAGATGGGAATATGAATCATTCCTTTTTTCATCCGGAAAAGCAGTATGGAGAATCACTGCCCGTATTTGACCACGAGTGGGAAGCGATAGCATTCTACTATGATTATAGACAGTCTCAAACAGAGGAACTGAAAGAATTATGTCAGTTTTTCAACATTTCTCTTGATTATTCACACGGAAGCCTGAAGAAATTAGAAGCTCTCTACTTCCGCAGCATAAAAGAGCTGCTATTGGCGGACTGGAATCTGCCGATTGACGAATTTGAGAAAATGCTCAGTGTGTATGTCATTGATTGCGCCATCAGACACCATGACGATGCCGAATGGGTCGTTAAACCTTATCCGTATACGGACGGCGCCTATACGACGGGCGTGCGAAGAGGAAACAAAACGTGGCACACTGACAACTGCTGTGAACATTTATATCTGCAAAAAGAAGAGGATCATCCGCTTATCGGCGTCTATGAATCTCTTATGCGTTAATATAGAAAAAGAATCCTTCTCAGACAGCCGAGAAGGATTCTTTTTTAGTTTCCTGCAACATCCAATCTGTTTACAGCCCGCTGTAACGCAAGCTCAGCCCGACGAATGTCAGTATCATCTGATCGTTTGTTCAAACGGTCTTCCGCCCGCTTTTTCGCAGCAAGGGCGCGCTCTTTATCAATGCTGTCCGCAGTTTCAGCGGCTTGTGCAAGGATAGTGACCTGATCAGGGCGGACTTCTAAAAATCCGCCGCTGACAGCCGCCAAGTCAGTCTGTCCGTCTTTTTTTAGGCGGACAGCGCCGATTTTAAGCGGAGCCACGGTCGGAATATGGCCCGGCAAGATACCGAGATCACCGCTCTCGGCTCTTACGCTTACCATTTCAATATCAGCATCATATACTGGGCCGTCGGGAGTAACGATATTGACTTTAACGGTCTTCATGCTTTTACCCTCCTAGGACCAGATTAAACTTCTACACCCATCTCTTTTGCATTCTCAATGACTTCTTCAATGCGTCCCACAAGACGGAATGCATCTTCCGGAAGATGGTCATATTTACCGGAAAGGATTTCTTTAAAGCCTTTAACTGTTTCTTTAACAGGCACGTAAGAACCCTTTTGTCCCGTAAACTGCTCAGCTACGTGGAAGTTTTGAGAAAGGAAGAACTGGATACGGCGTGCGCGGTGAACGACAAGCTTGTCTTCTTCACCCAATTCATCCATACCGAGAATTGCGATAATATCCTGCAGTTCTTTGTAACGCTGAAGCGTTGACTGAACTTCACGCGCCACCGCATAATGCTCTTCTCCGACAATTTCCGGAGCAAGCGCGCGGGAAGTGGAAGCCAGCGGATCAACCGCAGGGTAGATACCCATCTCAGTTAATTTACGCTCAAGGTTAGTCGTTGCGTCCAAGTGAGCGAACGTCGTCGCCGGAGCCGGGTCAGTATAGTCATCGGCAGGCACGTAGATCGCCTGGATAGATGTAACTGAACCAACGTTTGTAGACGTAATACGCTCTTGAAGCTGACCCATTTCTGTCGCAAGCGTCGGCTGATAACCAACCGCAGAAGGCATACGGCCGAGAAGCGCGGAAACCTCTGAACCCGCTTGTGTGAAACGGAAAATGTTATCGATAAAGAACAGTACGTCCTGTCCTTGTTTATCACGGAAATGCTCAGCCATTGTAAGACCAGTCAGTGCTACACGCATACGTGCGCCCGGCGGCTCGTTCATTTGTCCGAAGACCATGGCTGTTTTCTTGATAACGCCTGAATCGCTCATTTCGTAGAAAAGGTCGTTCCCTTCACGAGTACGCTCTCCTACACCGGCGAATACGGAAATACCGCCGTGCTCTTGCGCGATGTTGTTGATTAATTCCTGGATTAATACGGTTTTACCTACACCGGCACCGCCGAACAATCCGATTTTACCGCCCTTGATGTAAGGAGCGAGCAGGTCAACGACCTTAATTCCCGTTTCAAGAATTTCAACCTCAGTTGAAAGCTGATCGAATGAAGGAGCTGATCTGTGGATCGGGTCCTTTTGAGCATCCGCAGGCAGCGGTTCATTTAAATCAATTTTATCTCCCAGTACGTTAAATACGCGTCCGAGAGTCACATCACCGACAGGAACGGAAATCGGAGCACCTGTATCAACTGCTTCCATTCCGCGCTGAATTCCGTCCGTAGATGCCATGGCAATTGTACGGACTGTATCATCGCCTAAATGAAGAGCAACCTCTAGCGTTAGATCGATGCCTACTTCATTTTCGCCTGTAGCTGGCTGTGAAACTTTAATCGCATTATAAATCGCAGGCAAGTGGCCGTCCTCGAAACGTACGTCGACAACCGGTCCAAGCACCTGACTTACGCGTCCTTTCTTCATCGCTATCCCTCCTGACAAAATCTTTCTATTCTAAAGCGGCTGCACCGCCGACAATTTCGGTAATTTCTTGTGTAATCGCCGCTTGACGCGCGCGGTTATATGAAAGCGAAAGTGAATCAATGAGTTCTTTCGCATTATCAGTCGCATTTTTCATTGCTGTCATTCTCGCAGCGTGTTCACTTGCTTTACTGTCAAGAAGCGCGCCGTAAATTAAGCTTTCCGCATATTGAGGAAGCAGCACTTCGAGCACCTCTTCTTCATCCGGTTCGAACTCGTAAGAAGCCGTGCGCTTCCCGCCGCTCGTTCCGAAATCCGTTAAAGGCAGCACTTTTTTCTCCGTCACTTCCTGTGAAATCGCACTGACGAAATGGTTATACACCAAATGCAGTTCATCAAAAGCGCCGTCGATAAACATTTGAACCGTCTGACGGGTCAAATCCTTAATCTGAGCAAAAGTGACCTCGTCGCCAAGCCCCACTAACTCAGACAAAATCGGCATTTCCCGTTTTTTGAAGAAATCGCGGCCGACTCTGCCGATTGCAATCACCGTGTATTCATCTTTAGACTGATGGCGTTCTTGAATGGTGCGGTAAGCGTTTCGCAAAACCGAACTGTTAAACGCACCCGCAAGCCCGCGGTCAGACGTAATGACGAGATACGCCGTCTTTTTCACTTCTCTTGAGACAAGCATCGGGTGTTTCGCGTTTTTCGCGCCTTTTCCGACGTTAAACACAACCTCCTGGATCTTATCCATATACGGAGCAAATGACTTCGCGTTGGTTTCCGCACGGTTCAGCTTCGCAGCGGATACCATCTGCATGGCTTTTGTAATCTGGCTTGTTTTTTTCGTTGACGTGATCCTTGACTTAATATCGCGTAATGAGGCCAAAGATTTCACCACCTTTATTCTTCATTTGCGTAAAAAGAGAGAAAAAGAGAACCTTTTTCTCTCATCTTCTAAGGGTTAGTTGCTTGGTGCAAATGTGCGTTTGAAGCCTTCGATTGCAGCTTTGAAGTCTTCATCAGCAGGAAGGTTTCCTGTTTTCGCAATGCCGTCAAGCAGATCTTTATGGTTTTGATCAAGGTACATGTAGTACTCTTCTTCAAAACGTCTGATATCCGCAACCGGAATATCATCAAGATATCCTTTTGTCAGCGCATAAAGAATGGCTACCTGTTTTTCAACCGGAAGCGGCTTATTCAAGTCTTGTTTCAGCACTTCAACTGTACGCGCACCGCGGTTCAGTTTCGCCTGAGTCGCCTGGTCAAGATCAGATCCGAATTGGGCGAATGCTTCAAGTTCACGGTATGAAGCAAGGTCAAGACGCAATGTTCCCGCTACCTTCTTCATCGCTTTGATTTGGGCTGATCCGCCGACACGGGATACGGATAATCCGGCATTGATCGCAGGACGCACGCCTGAGAAGAATAAGTCGGATTGAAGGAAAATCTGTCCGTCAGTAATGGAAATGACGTTTGTCGGGATATAAGCGGAGATATCTCCTGCTTGTGTTTCGACGAACGGCAGCGCCGTAATTGATCCTGCGCCTTTAGCGTCACTCAGCTTGGCTGCGCGCTCAAGCAGACGGGAGTGAAGATAGAATACATCCCCAGGGAATGCTTCACGGCCCGGCGGACGGCGAAGAAGCAATGACAGCTCACGGTAAGCGGCCGCTTGTTTGGATAAATCATCATATACGACGAGAACGTGCTTGCCGTTGTACATGAATTCTTCACCCATTGTCACCCCTGCATACGGTGCAAGGTAAAGAAGCGGAGCCGGCTGTGAAGCAGACGCCGTCACAACAATCGTGTAATCAAGCGCGCCATGCTTACGAAGTGTTTCCACCACGCCGCGTACTGTAGATTCTTTTTGACCGATCGCTACATACACACAGATCATGTCTTGGTCTTTTTGGTTTAAGATTGTATCAATCGCAACAGATGTTTTACCTGTCTGACGGTCCCCGATAATCAGCTCACGCTGTCCGCGGCCGATCGGAATTAACGCGTCGATCGCTTTGATACCCGTTTGCAGCGGCTCATGTACCGATTTACGGTCCATTACGCCTGGTGCCTGGCTTTCGATCGGGCGGGTTTTGCTTGTCAGAATCGGGCCCATTCCGTCTACCGGCTGTCCGAGCGGGTTGACGATACGTCCGATTAATTCTTCACCTACAGGAACTTCCATGATGCGGCCCGTTCTTTTGACCTCATCACCTTCACGGATATCTCTGTAAGGTCCTAAGATAACGATACCTACGTTGGATTCTTCAAGGTTTTGAGCCATACCCAAAACGCCGTTTGAAAACTCAACAAGTTCACCGGCCATACAATTGTCAAGGCCGTGCACACGCGCAATACCGTCTCCGACTTGGATGACTGTACCTACGTCATGAACTTCAATTTCAGATTGGTAATTTTGAATTTGCTGCTTTATCAGCGTGCTAATCTCTTCAGCTTTGATGCTCACTTAGGTTTCACCCCTTCTATCGATTTCCTCCGGCAAGTTGACGTTCCATGCGCTCAAGCTTTCCGCTCACGCTTCCGTCATAAATCCGGTTTCCAATGCGGACTTTAATGCCGCCTATTAAATCCGTCTGCACTTCATTTCTGATTCTGAGCGAAGCGATTCCGGCTTTTTTTGCAAACACTTGAGATAATGATAACATTTCCGCTTCTGACAGCGGTTTTACTGAATAAACAACCGCATCCTCTGTCTGACGGGCCTGATTGGCAAGTTTGATAAACTCGTCTGTGAGATCAGGCACAATCGAAGACCGGCGGCGGTCAATCAGAAGAAAAATCGTATGCAGCACAGACTCAGACAGTGCGCCGAACGATTGCTGAATCAGCTCTTTTTTCTTAGCAGCCGATACCTTCGGATGGCTTAACACTTCCTGTAATCCGGCTTCGTTCCGGAAAACTTCTTTTAGTACGGTAAGCTCTTCTTCGATTTCATTGATTTGAGAAGTCTCAACGGCAATGTCGAAAAGCGCTGACGCGTATCGTTTAGAGACAGCAGATCCACTCATCGGCTCTCTCCTACCTCTTTAAGATAGTCCTGAATCAGTTTCTCCTGGGCTTGTTCATCAAGCTCTTTTTCGATCACTTTCGATGCGATTAAGACAGAAAGTGATGCGACTTGCTCGCGAAGTGCGGAAACCGCTTGTTCTTTTTCTTTGACAATTTCGGTTCTCGCCGCTTCTTTTAATCTTTCAGACTCGGCGCGCGCAGCCTGGATAATATCTTCCTTCTGCTTTTCACCCAGTTTTTTCGCATTTTCAATGAGTGATTGTGATTCCTGTTTCGCTTCTTTTAAAAGAACGCGCTGCTCTTCAATCAGCTTCTGCGCTTCTTTATTTCTTTCTTCAGCGGACGTAATTTCGCCGGTGATATGATCTTCACGCTGTTTCATTATATTTAATAGCGGTCCAAGAGCGAATTTCTTGAGAAGCGCTAATAAAACTAACATAGCTAACAATTGGAATAGGATATCTCCGCCGTTAAACGACAGTCCTAATTCAAGAGGTAATTGAGACATCTACTACGGCAACTCCCTTCTGCAGGTTTTCTCTGCTGATAAAAGCCGTTTCAAGACGGCCTGCTTATCAGACATAAAGCAATGGCGAAGGTTCTCTTAGAGTGATCTTCGCCATTTTTAGTTCATATAAGGCTTTTATGCTTAGCCAAAGAACGCTAAGAACGCGATAACGACAGCGATAATTGGAAGGGCCTCAACCAATGCGATACCCATGAACATAAGAGTTCTAAGTTCTTTTCCTGCTTCCGGCTGACGGGCAATTCCCTCTACCGTACGTGAAACAATCAAACCGTTACCAATACCTGCACCAAGTGCACCTAAACCGATTGCAATCGCAGCTGCTATTAAATTCATGAAAAAGTTCCTCCTTTAAAATGTTATCCGAATTGGATATATGATTTTAATGATCATGACTGATTTTGTGTGACATGTACACCATCGTCAGCATCGTAAAGATAAATGCCTGGATGGTACCGATGAACAAGCTGAACGCCTGCCATGCAAGCATCGGAATAATGGCTCCGACTGTGCCGACCAAACCGAGAAAGAAACTGTTTGAGTAGAAATTCGTCGCCAGATTTGCAAGAAGGCCAAGAAGAATTTCCCCGGCGAAAATGTTACCGTAAAGACGAAGTCCGAGTGTCAGCGTATTCGCAAACTCCTCAATGATCTTCATCGGGAACATAAGCGGAACCGGTCTGAGGTAATCCTTAGAATATTCCTTCAAACCTTTCATCTTCACGCCGTAATAGTGTGTTAATGACACGACCATAACGGCTAGAGTCAGAGTAATAGCCGGATCAGCCGTCGGTGATTTCCACCAAAGCTCGTGTCCGACCGTTACAGAAAACGGCAGCCCCAGCATATTTGATACAAATATGTACATCAGCAAGGTTACACCAAGCGCCAAGAAGTTAGCCCCTGTCTTTAAATCCATTGTACTGCCTATAATATTGCGGACAAAATCAACAATCCATTCCATGAAGTTCTGGGCTTTTCCCGGACGGATGGACAGCGTTCTCGTAGTAAGAATCGCAATCAGCAGCACAATCACACTTGCCACAGTAATCATCAGAATGTTTGTCAGATTAAAAGTAAGACCATACAAATCAATAGTTCTGTAATCGTGATTCAATGGGTTTTCACCTCTCTTCCATTGATGAACGTTTGAGCTGAATAATGGAATCTATCATAATGACGGGATAAATTGTCATTAATCCAATAATCACACTTGCCACACTGACTTTGTCGGGATATTTAAAGGCGATAGCCATCGCAAGTATCGCATTGCACCAACGCGCTGCGCTCCCGAGTGATCGTATGGACTTTCCTTTCGCTACGGCCTTGTCAAAAGCATTCATTCTTCTGGTCAAGAGCCACAGATTAAACAAACTGAAAACAGTTCCCAAAAAGAGGCCTAGAAAAACAGTTTTATACGCCGTAAGACCATATCCCAGCAAATAGATTGCCAAGATCACAAATACATATCTCCGTTGTCTGCTGAATGTAAGATTGGGATCGTCCATCAACTATCTGTCTCCTGATGAAAAAGTAATATAATTCCTGGATACGGCATACATGCGGTTAACCCTTTGCAGAAGGCCTTTTTTGTCCCGCAAAAAAACGGCCTGTTCGAAAAAACCACTCATCCTCCTGATGCGGGATGCTGTTTCATTCGCTTAGATAAATCCTCATATAACGGGTTTTTTTGGAGGATTTAAAATGAGGATGGATACTAGAAATGAAAGGAATGAAAACCTTCTCATAATACCCTCGTTTAGCATACAATAGCCCCTAACATGTGTCAATCTGTTTAAAGTTAAAAAACTTTTTATACCGGAAGCATACACAGAATGTTCACAAATTCACCTATAAATGTATGAACTCTCCCCTTTCAGCAAAAATTTGGATAAAAAAAGAAAACCTCTGAATGAGGTTTTCCGATTTATTTTGTTCCGTACAGTCTGTCACCCGCGTCACCGAGACCCGGAACGATATAGCCTTTTTCATTCAGCTTTTCATCCAGGGCCGCGATGTAAATATCAACGTCTGAATGGTGTTTCTGCAGCTCTTCCACGCCTTCAGGAGCCGCTACGAGACACATGAAACGAATGTTTCTCGCCCCGCGTTTTTTCAGGCTGTTTATTGCTTCAACCGCAGAGCCTCCCGTTGCAAGCATCGGGTCCACGACAATAAAATCACGTTCTTCCACATCAGAAGGAAGCTTAACATAGTATTCCACCGGTTTTAAGGTTTCCGGATCACGGTATAATCCGACATGTCCCACTTTGGCCGCAGGGATTAATTTCAGCATGCCGTCAACCATTCCGAGACCCGCTCTCAGGATCGGCACGATACCGAGTTTCTTCCCTGAAATCACTTTGGATGTGGCTGTTTGAACAGGTGTTTTCACTTCCACTTCTTTAAGAGGAAGATCACGTGTAATTTCAAACGCCATCAGTGATGCAACTTCGTCCACAAGGTCTCTGAAATCCTTTG
The DNA here is from genome assembly GCF_000262045.1 of Bacillus siamensis KCTC 13613. Taxonomy (GTDB): domain Bacteria; phylum Bacillota; class Bacilli; order Bacillales; family Bacillaceae; genus Bacillus; species Bacillus siamensis. The sequence continues at coordinate 371,503 of NZ_AJVF01000039.1, read as the reverse complement.
TGCCTGTATTTTCATTCCGAATATATGTCAGCTTATGCTGGATTAAAGGATGATCAAATACGTAAACCTTTCCCATACTGTGTTCAGCTCCTTTTTTGTTGTCCGAGTAACTTTTTCACACTTCTATTGATTCTACAGAAAAAGACAAACAGTTTCAAGAAAATCATAAAAAAACCCGCCGGATTAGGCTTCCGGCGGATTTCTTCCTTATTAATAGTCCAGTTCTTTATATAAAGGAAACTTTTCAGTCAAGGCAGATACACGCTGTCTTGCTTCTTCAAGCTTTGCTTTGTCTTCATGATTTTTCAGCGCAAGGCCGATGATGGCGCCGACTTCTTCAAGTGCGTCACCGTCAAATCCGCGGCTTGTCACAGCTGCCGTACCGAGACGGATTCCGCTTGTGACAAACGGTTTTTCCGGATCATAAGGGATCGCGTTTTTATTAGATGTAATGCCGATTTCATCAAGAACATGTTCAGCGACTTTTCCGGTCAGACCGAGAGAACGGAGGTCGACAAGCACGAGGTGGTTATCCGTTCCGCCTGATACGAGCTGAATGCCCTCTTTGGTCAGAGATTCAGCAAGACGCTTCGCGTTCGAGATGACGTTTTGCGCATATGTTTTGAAATCTTCTTCAAGCACTTCCCCGAAAGAAACGGCTTTGGCCGCGATGACATGCATAAGCGGTCCGCCTTGGATGCCCGGAAAAATGGATTTATCAATCTTTTTGCCGAACTCTTCACGGCAAAGGATCATTCCTCCGCGCGGTCCGCGAAGTGTTTTGTGAGTCGTTGTCGTTACAAAGTCAGCGTAAGGAACCGGATTCGGATGAAGGCCGGCCGCGACAAGACCCGCGATGTGCGCCATGTCGACCATGAAGTAAGCGCCGACTTCATCAGCGATTTCGCGGAATTTTTTAAAGTCGATCGTGCGGGGATACGCGCTTGCTCCGGCAACGATCAGTTTCGGCTTATGCGCCAGCGCTTTTTCACGAACATCTTCATAATCTATATATTGCGTGTCTTTATCGACACCGTATTCAACAAAGTTGTATTGAACGCCGCTGAAATTAACCGGGCTTCCGTGTGTTAAGTGGCCGCCGTGGGAGAGGTTCATCCCGAGCACCGTGTCGCCGTGCTCTAAAATCGTGAAGTAAACAGCCATGTTCGCCTGAGCGCCTGAGTGCGGCTGAACGTTTACATGCTCAGCTCCGAAAATCTCTTTCGCGCGGTCGCGGGCGATGTCCTCGACGACATCAACGTGCTCACAGCCGCCGTAGTAGCGTTTGCCGGGGTAGCCTTCAGCATATTTGTTTGTTAAAACAGAGCCTTGCGCTTCCATTACCGCTTCCGTCACGAAGTTTTCAGAAGCAATTAATTCGATATTAGTCTGTTGACGCTTACGCTCATTTTTAATGGCGTTAAACACTTGTTGATCTTGTGCAGGTAAATGTTTCATCAGCGAAATCCTCTCCTATCCGTTTCCTGTTCTTTATTTTTACCACCCTTATTGTACATGGTTTTTCAGGTGAATGTAACAGCTTATTTAAAAAAAACACAATATTTAATTGGAAAACACGAACATTATATAGGAAAAGCATTTTCATCATTCGCATTCATAAACGGCGCGAATTCCGCCGATCAGCTTCGGCCTTGTCCGGGCCATCGTCACATGCGCTTCTCCGAGCTCACGGCTTGATATCCGGACAGGGACGGCAACGGGTTTTAAATGCATGCCGATGAACGTATCACCGATGTCAATTCCGGCGTCAGCCTGAATCGATTCAGCGAGCACGGGAGATTGCATTTGCCGGTATGCATATGAAGCCATCGCTCCGCCCGCTTTCGGGACGGGGACGGCTGAAACGATGGGGAGCCTGAACCGCTCGGCCGTTTCCGCCTCAATGACAAGCGCCCTGTTTAAATGCTCGCAGCATTGAAAAGCAAGATGAACACCCGTTTTTTCCTTGAACCGGGCAAGTCCGCCGTAAATCAATTCAGCCCAATCGCCGCTCCCCGCGGTGCCGATCCGGCTTCCGGCGGCTTCACTCGTACTGCACCCGATGACCAGCAGACTGCCGTCCTTAAGTTCGGCCTGCTCTTGAAATTCAGTCAGCATGTCCGTCCATTTTCGCTTCATCTCTTCCATTGTCCAGCACCTCTTACAGATTTTTTTCTTCGTAATCTGCGATTTTGCCGATCCGCCGTTCGTGGCGGCCGCCCGTAAATTCAGTCGTCAGCCAGATTTTTGCGATTTCGCGCGCCAGACCCGGGCCGATGACGCGCTCCCCCATCGCAAGAACATTCGTATCATTGTGTTCCCGCGTCGCTTTTGCGCTGAAGGTGTCATGCGCAAGCGCACAGCGTATTCCTTTTACCTTGTTTGCGGAAATGCTCATGCCGATGCCTGTGCCGCAAATTAAAATTCCCCTGTCAACTTCACCGTTCACCACTTTTTCCGCTACCGGAAAAGCGTAGTCAGAATAATCAACAGAACCGCTGCCGCATTCACAGCCCATATCAATGTATTCAATCTGCAATTCATCCAGCAGACTTTTGATTTCTTCGCGGATATGGACGCCGCCGTGATCTGACGCAATAGCTACTTTCATTCATTTACCTCCTAGGTGTGGCTGGGCGAAGACAGAGCCCAGTGTGCTTGTCCTTTTTTACGAAATCCGTTGATTTTATTCTACTCTTTCATATTCGTTTTGCAAATGACCTGTTTGCAGTTTTCTGACAGATTACTTGCTTTTTCCGTCAAGCAATTGGTCAGCCAAAAGGGTCAGCAGTTCCTCCAGTTCGTCCCGCGTCCTTTTATAAACATCAAGCGGACCGCCGAACGGGTCAGAAATATCGCCGTTTTTTCCCGTTACGTATTCTTTAATGGTAAATACTTTACCATGACTGTTTTGATATCGGCTTTCGATCAGCTGTTTATGCTGTTCGGTCATCGTCAGCACCAGATCGGCCGTCTCGATATGTTCTTCCGTTAAGGGAGATGAACTGTGATTGAGAGCGATCCGTTTTTCAAACAGCGCTTCCACGGCATGAGCCGACGCTTTTCCGTTCGGGGACGCGAATACTCCGGCAGAGCTTGCGCTGACGTCCAGCCCTTTCGTTACTGCAATGGATTTAAAAAGAGCCTCAGCCATGGGACTGCGGCACGTATTGCCTGTACAAACAAAGATTATTTTCATATCCGTCACCTCTTACTGCCTATTATAAATGAAGAAAAAAGAAACGGCATCTTCGTTTCTTTTTTACTCAGCCCTATATCGGTAAAAGCAGTTTCAGCCCGAATCCGATCAAAATGGCTCCGCCGAGGGCTTCGCTGTAGGAGCCGAGCCATGATTGCACCTTTCTTCCCGCCAAGAGCCCCGCCCATGTTAAAACGGTGCTGAAGATTCCGAACAGCGCAACGGCCAGCATCGGGTTGGAGCCGTTCATCCCGAGGCTGAGCCCGACAGAAAAACTGTCAAGACTGACACCGACCGCGAATAAGAACAGTCCCGAGCCTGCCGGAGATATGAGCGGCCCGTCCGATTGTTTAAACGAAGCGATGATCATTTGCACTCCTAAAATGAAAAGAAGAGACCCGCCGATGTAAACGGCAAGCATCCCCAGAAAACCGGACAGCAGATGCCCGGCTGCCATTCCTGCCAGCGGCATGATGACATGAAACAGCCCGATGACAATTCCTATATGAAAGATTTGTTTTTTCTTCAGCTGAATCATTCCCATTCCGAGCCCGACGGAAAAAGCATCCGTCCCCAAAGCAAATGCCATGATGCTTAAGGAGACAAGCTCCCCGATGAATAGATTCGACATGAAATAAAAAACCCCCTTGGACGTGCCCGCTTGTTTAGCTTATGCATGTCCGAAAAGGGGTAGAACAAGTTAATGGATAACGGTGCCGCCCGCAGCCTTCATCAGCCTGTTCATAATGGCGAGTCCCACTCCGGTGTCCGGAAAGGATTCAGAAATAATCATATCCACTTTTGCATCATCAAAGCTGCGGAGCGCATCGTACAAGGCGGACGCCACTGTTTCAAGGTCGGCGCGCCGGCCGCATACCTTAATAAAATCAGCCTGGTACCTATCGGCATTCTCCTCTGTTGTCAGAATGCCGATCCGTTTTCCCCGGCTTTTATATTCGTCAGCCAGCTCTTGAATTCTCAGGGCGCCGCCGTCGGCAATAGCCATCGGCGCAGAAGGCGCATAGTGTGTATATTTCATACCGGGAGAAATAGGAACCTGATCTTCTTCGGTCAGCCCTTTATCCACAAGAACCGGACCGGCTGCGGATTCAATCTGTTCTTTTGTCACGCCGCCCGGACGAAGCAGCACGGGCTGTTTCCCCGTACAGGACAGAACAGTTGATTCCACTCCGATTCCGGTCGCTCCGCCGTCCACAATGCCGGCAATGCGGCCGTTTAAATCATGAGCCACATGCTCGGCCTTCGTCGGGCTCGGTTTTCCTGATAAATTGGCGCTCGGCGCTGCGATCGGCAGTCCGGCCGAACTGATGAGGGCTAACGCCACCGGATGATCAGGCATTCTGACCGCTACCGTCTCAAGTCCCGCGGTGACACGGGGGGACAGCACGCCGGGCTTACACGGCAAGACCAGAGTCAGCGCGCCCGGCCAAAAAAGCGTCATGAGCTTTTTCGCCGTTTCAGGAATATGGCTGATAAAACGATCAAGCTGGCTGATGTCAGATATATGCACAATCAGCGGATTATCGCTCGGCCTTCCTTTCGCCTCATAAATTTTCGTTACGGCTTCCGTATTTTCAGCGTTAGCGCCCAGTCCGTAAACGGTTTCTGTCGGAAAAGCCACAACTTCATTCTGCCGGAGCAATTCCGCGGCTTGTGTAATCTGGGGATCGGTTGTGGATAATTTTGCGGAAGAATCCACAAACCATCTTCTTGTTTTCATGTATAACCAAACTCCTTATTTTAAAGCGGTAAAACTTTATTTTCTCTCATGTATTCCTTTTGAAAGTATAAAAGATGTCCTTTAATAAAACAAGTGTTATCCACAAACTGTGGACAACACTTTTCGATAAGTGGATAACTTTGTGCATAAGTGAGGTTATGCAGAGGTTTTCACCATCAAAAACGAACCTTCTGTGCATAACGAATTGCGGAAATGCTCGGACGTATACAGTTCATCAGGCACATCGGCGCATTCTTCAAATCCCATCACACTCAGAAATTCAGCAGATGAGGGCTGATTGGCGACTAAGTAGACATCTTGAATTTCATGTTTTTTGCACAGCACATCCATACTTTGAAACAGCGTAACGATATGGCTTTGGTTCAGCCTGTCCGACATAACGAGTGAACGGAGAAGCCCTTTTCCGCCGCTGAATTTTTCGATCCCGAGACAGGCGGCAATCTCTTTCTCACTGTCCTCCAGCATGATAAACCGGCTGATCTGCTGATCGATTTCCGCATGTGCCGTATCAGCCTTTTTCAAAAAGGCCTCCAGCGCCTCCGTATCTTGATCTCTTGCCACTCTCAGCTGATAAAACATATCTTTCCCCTCCGTTTCGATCAACTCTTTCTTCCAATCTATGAATCGAATCCGGATTTATGCCTTTTTGCTTCAGGAAAACAGATCTGAAATCCAATCGACGAGGAAAAACTTCACTTCTGTATCATCGTCATCTTTATTTTCTTTCTTCGCTTTATCAGCTTTCGCTTTGACGTCATCCATCACTTTTTCTGTCTGTTTTTTCGTTTCTTCCTGCTTCTGTCCGCCGTCTTCCTGATCTTTCACCGCTTCACCGTTTGAGAAATCAAGGAAGCACAGCGGCGGAAACAAGACGCACCACCAGTTGGCGCCCTCGCCATTGCCGAGGGTAATTAAAATCGCTTCATATTTTCCGGCCGGATAGACCATATTGCCGTAAAGCTTTGTCGGAAACGAAATTTTATTGAATTCAACTGAAACGGATTGATGCGCACCTTTTTCTTTCATTGTTTGTTTGGCGATTTCTTTAATTTCAGGAAGCTTTGAACGGATGAGCCGCCGCGCTTCTTCAATAGAAGTGATATCTTTCACCCAGCCTGTGATTTCCTTGTTTACAGCATCTCTGATCTGGCGCTTGAGCTTTTGATCCTCATCTTTATCACTGTTGGCTAAGATCCGAAGCCGTATCGCTTCATCCGGTATGACAACGGGCTCATTGGCTGACGCCCGTGCCGTTTCTTCTTTCGTCAAGCCCGCAAGCGCTCCTGATAATAAAAGAAAAATATATATGCAGATCATCATTGTCTGTTTCATCGGTCCCCACCGTTCCTCTCCGTGCTTTTTTATCTAGTCTCATTATGGACATGACCGAAAAGGTTTAAACCGGCGGGAAGAAAAAAATCTAGCAAGCTGATAATCTGCATTGACAGACTCAGAATATGGTACGATATTATTTTGATAGGAGGGTTTTAGATGAAATATAATTACACCGTGCTGCTGTCGGCGGCATGTATGTCTGTCATTTATTCTATTTTGTATGTTCATCAATTTATTTTCGCGGCTTTCATTTCGATGGCATTTTATTTTTTGTTTCCCTATTTGATTTTTGCGCTGCCGCTTCAATACTTTTTGAATAAAAAGCCGAAGAGATTCCATCCGCTTTATTTCCTTTATTATTTAGGAACGTCATTTGTCGCAAACGGGATCATCTTCGGTCTGTTGCAGCCGTCAGGCCAATCTCTGTTTTCTAATTCGGCCTTTTATATTTTTACGGTTTTAACAGCCGCCGTCTATTGGGTGTGGGATTCCGTATTGCTGCAAAGACAAAGTCCGGCTACAGAAGCGTAATCAGCAGACAGACGGCTGAAGGCAGAGCGGCGCAAAAGAAAACGGCTGCCATCTTTAAACGGGCGTGCCGGCCTTCTTTTGTTTCAGAATGATAATTGGCCCGCTGTTCTGCTCCGCTTACGGCCAACCCGGAAACGATGATCGCTGTGATGATAAGAACGGCCGTAACGGCACCGAAAATGCCGTCAAAGCCAAACGGCAGAACAAACCCCGCCGCATAAGCTGCGGCGGCCAGTATACATCCGAAAGCAAATGCTTTTTTCAAGGCGGATACCCCTTTCATTTTCTTTCCATTGTAACAAAAGCCTGCCGTGTGCGTCACCGGCAGGCTTTTTTCATGATGTGATGACCGCGGATACGGTTCTGTCTTTTCCATTGATGTCCTTTATGACTTCCACTTCCGCATTCGGAAAGGAATGACGGAACAGGTCTTTCACGGCTTTTCCCTGATTATATCCGATTTCAAAGACGACAAGCGCTTTATCTTTCATGACAAGAGGCAGCTCCTCCATAAACCGCTTGTAGAATTTTAAACCGTCTCCGCCGTCCGTAAGAGCATGAAGCGGCTCATGAAAACGGACGATATCGGATAACTCCGCCATCTCTTCTTCAGAAATATACGGCGGGTTGGACACAATAATATCCGATTTTATTCCTGATGAAATAAAAGGAGTCAACAGATCTCCCTGCAAAAAGCGGACGTCCGCTCCGAGGTTTTGCGCATTTCTTTCCGCCACCTGAAGCGCTTCTTTTGAAATGTCCGAAGCCGATACTGAAAAATGTCCGCATTCAAGCGCAAGCGTCACTGCAATGGCTCCGCTCCCCGTTCCGATATCAATTACATTCAGGCGTTCTCCCTCAGAAAACACCCGCTTCTGTCTGTCCAGCAGATGAAAGACGACTTCTTCCGTTTCCGGACGCGGAATGAGAACATCGTCATTCACAAAGAATTCCCTGCCGTAAAACTGTTCTTTCCCGATAATATATTGAATCGGAATGCCTTCTTTATGCATTTCCACATGCCGTCTGAAACGGTATAGCTCATCCTCGCCGACAGGCTCCTGCAGACTTGCGAGAAGCTTGCTCCGATCCATTCCCGTATCATTTAACAGCAGCAGCTCGGCCGCGTTTTTTTCTCTTCCCGCTTCGGTTAAATAAGAAGAAGCCCAGCTTAGGGCTTCAAAAATGGTCTTCATCTTAATTTTCCGCCTGCTGGAGCTTGCTTGACTGGTCTTCTACGATTAACGCTTCAACCACTTCATCAAGCTTCCCTTCAAGGATTTGGTCCAGCTTTTGAATCGTCAGTCCGATGCGGTGATCCGTCACACGGTTTTGCGGGAAATTGTATGTGCGGATACGTTCAGAACGGTCGCCTGAACCGACGGCTGATTTGCGTGTCTGATCATATTCAGCCTGGGCTTCCTGCTGGAATTTGTCATAGATTCTGGCGCGGAGCACCTTCATCGCTTTTTCTTTGTTTTTAATCTGAGATTTTTCATCCTGACAGGATACGACGACACCCGTCGGCAAATGCGTCAGGCGTACGGCCGACATTGTCGTGTTTACGCTCTGTCCGCCCGGTCCGCTTGATGCGAATGTATCGACGCGGATATCCTTTTCATGGATGTCCACTTCTACTTCTTCCGCTTCCGGAAGACACGCCACCGTCGCCGTAGACGTATGAATGCGGCCGCCTGATTCCGTTTCCGGCACCCGCTGCACGCGGTGCGCCCCATTCTCATACTTCAGCTTGGAGTACGCGCCTTTTCCCGTAATCATAAAGATGATTTCCTTGTAACCGCCCGTTCCGGTCACGTTTGCTTCCATGACTTCGGTCTTCCAGCCTTGGATTTCGGCATAGCGGGAGTACATTCTGTAGAGATTTCCCGCAAACAGCGCGGCTTCTTCTCCGCCCGCTGCGCCGCGGATCTCCATGATTACGTTTTTGTCATCGTTCGGGTCTTTCGGGATGAGGAGCACTTTCAAACGCTCTGATAAGGTTTCGGTCTCTCCCTGCAGCTCGGAGATTTCTTCCTTCACCATTTCTCTCATATCGGCATCAAGCTTATCCTCAAGCATTGCTTTCGCATCGGCAAGCTGTTCTGATGCGTCTCTGTATTGTCTATAGACTTCAACAGTTTCCTGTATATCAGATTGCTCTTTCGAATATTCTCTAAGCTTTTTCGGATCGTTGACCACTTCCGGATCACTTAAAAGCTCATTTAATTTTTCGTATCGTTGTTCAATTGACTGTAAACGGTCTAACACGGTCTTCACCTCTGTTTTCCTGTGCGTAACATTCTCATTATAGTATAGGGCTTATCACCAGTCAAAAGCAATCGGCCTCTGCTATACTGAAACAAAAAAGGAGGAGCGGATATGCTGAAATCCATCCACCATATAGCAATCATATGCTCTGATTATGAAAAGTCGAAAGCTTTTTACACCGAAACGCTCGGTTTCGGCATTATAAAAGAAACCTATCGAAAGGAGCGCGGGTCTTATAAACTCGATCTGGCGCTGGACGGCACATATGTGATTGAATTGTTTTCCTTTCCCGATCCGCCCGAGCGGCCGACCCGTCCTGAAGCAGCAGGTCTCCGGCACCTCGCCTTCACTGTAAACGATCTTGAAGCGGCTGTCAGGGAGTTAAAGGAAAAGGGCATCGACACAGAAACGGTCAGAACCGATCCGCTGACGGGGAAACGCTTTACCTTTTTCTTCGATCCCGACAAGCTTCCGCTGGAATTGTATGAAGCGTAACGTTTTTTGAAGAAATGTTGCTTTCTTTGGCGAATTCCTTCTTGTTTTGTCTAACATGAAGGGAACGCCGCCTCATGGTCGAATACCTAGCTAAAAAGGAGGTATGTGATCATGAATACAAACATGGCCGCGAAAGAACTCGGTGTCTCCGCAAAAACGGTGCAAAGGTGGGTCAAGCAGCTGAATCTTCCGGCTGAACGAAATGAGCTCGGGCATTATTCCTTTACGCCTGAGGACCTTGATGTACTGAAATCGGTCAAACGGCAAATTTCTGAAGGCACTGCTCTGCTGGACGTGCAAGTGCCCCGGCAGCCGAAAAAACGGACGGGCTTTATTTTGCAGCGGCCGAAAACCAGCGGCGGCGCCGAACAAAGGTTGGCAGAGCTGGAACGTAAACTGGATATTCTCACGAAAGAGAAACAGGACGGGAACCAACTGCTATCAAGAATAGCTGAGCTGGAACGCCAGCTCAAACAAAAGGCGGATGAAGGTGTGTCTTATCAGCTTCTACAGCACAGACGGGAAATCGACGACCTCAATGCCGAATTGCAGACATTGGCCTCCCGCATCCAGGAACTTGCCCAGACAGCTCCCCTCTCAGAAACAGCCGCTTCTTCAGAACATAAGAAACCCAGAAAAAAAACGAGATTTTCGCCTTTTAAATTTCAATTCTAATTAAAAAAGCTCCCTGAAGCAGGGAGCTTTTCATTATGCAGTCAGCGCAATGATGATCGGCAGTGAGATTAGAGATAAAATCGCACTGATCACGAACGCAGACGCAGTTTCTTCCTCTTGTTTTTCGAAACGTGTGGCAATCATCGCCGCTACCGCAGATCCAGGGAATGCAACAAGCAATACCGCTTTTGTGATCTGGTCAGCCGGAAGTCCGACTGCAAGAGCGATCAAGTACATCAGTGCAGGCTGAACGGCAACTTTTAACAAAGCGATACCGAAAGCCGGCACACTGAGCTTGATGTTGCGGATACCGACAGTTACACCGACGGCGAAGAGCGCAACACCTGATGTTGTGCTTCCGAGCTGCTCAAGCATTTTATCGCCGAGCTCAGGAAGACTTACACCGAACAGCACAAGGATGATACTGATGAGCGGTGCAGCCGCAAGCGGTTCGGAAAGACCGTGAAGAATAGACTTACCAGTCATTTTCCAGAAATTCTCATTTTCACTGTCTTGCTTCTTAGATGACTCACCGACAGTAGCGATAATGATCGCAATCGGATCAAGCATAGCGTTAACCACGATACCCGTTACGGCAATAGGAATCGCTACTTCGTTTGCGCCGAATAAGCTTCCGAGTACAGGAATACCCATAAATGCAAATGTCGGCTGTGCTGAGTTTAAAGAAAATACAGATGAGTTCGTTAAATCATACTTAAAGATGAATTTACAAACCAGCAGAATGACGATATAGAATCCGACGATCCCGATGATCAAAGCGATCATTAAAGGAACCTGTGTTAAAAACGCACTTCTTGAAGTGGTTAAAATACTGGCGATAAAATGCGCCGGAAGCGCGTACTTCGTAACTAAGGTACTTACCCCTTTTGCTGACTTCGCGTCATAACTTCCGAAGCGACCTGCGAACCAACCCAGCACGATCACGAAAAAGATCGGTGCCAGGAGGATTAAAATATCTAAGAAGCTCAAAATATTCTCCTCCAAATCCTTAATGTCCGTATACTTTAGCCTTTATATAAAAGCTTTCCCTCGGACTGTAAAATTAATCGTAAAATTATTTAGCTACAACTTGTTTGTATTGCGGTTTCCACATTGCATCAAGAACGGCTTGTTCTACATTTTCAGGAATGCGGTTTGCCACGCCTTCTTTAATTGCAGTTTCTGCTACGGCGATCGCAACTTTAATTGAAACTTCTTGTAAGTCGCTCATGCTCGGCAGAAGACCTGCACCCGGTGTTTCAAAATCAACGCTTTCTGCGATTGCGTCAGCAGTTGCCGCAAACATTGCAGGAGTAATCACTTTCGCTTCTACAACGATTGAACCGAGGCCAAGTCCAGGGAACGCGAATGCGTTGTTAGATTGTCCGATTTCATGAGAAACGCCATTGTACTCAACATTGTCAAACGGGCTTCCTGTTGCCACAAGAACTTTACCGTCAGTCCATTTGAAAAGATCGCTAGGAACGGCTTCAGCAAGCGGTGTCGGGTTAGACATCGGCATGATGACCGGACGCTCAACATGTTTTGCCATTTCTTTTACGATTTCTTCACTGAATGCGCCGCTTTGGCCTGAAGTACCGATTAAGATCGTCGGTTTTGCTTGACGGATCACTTCAATGAAAGGAATTTGTCCATTTTCATCGCGTTTCCAATCTTTAATTTCTTCAGCTGTGCGCAGGTACGGCTCTTGGAAATCAAGAATGTTTTCCATACCTTCAACTAACAGGCCTCTGTAGTCCATTGTGTAGAATGCTTTGTTGGCTTCTTCTTCAGAAAGACCGGCAAGCACCATAGTGTCGCGGATTTGGTCAGCGATTCCGATTCCGGCAGATCCCGCACCGAAGACAACCACACGCTGATCTTTAATAGAAGCACCTGTTTTCTTCATAGCTGCAAGCACACCTGCAAGCGTAATCGCACCAGTACCTTGAATATCATCGTTGAAAGTAAGAATTTCATGATTGTATTTCTTCATGATATTGCGCGCGTTTTTGTTTCCAAGGTCTTCCCAGTGAAGAAGAGCTTTAGGGAAATATTTAAGCGCAGCTTTTACATAAGCGTCAATGAAAGCTTCGTAACGTTCGCCTTGGATACGTTCATGGCGGTTACCGATGTATAAAGGATCGTTCAGAAGTTTTTCATTGTTCGTACCGACGTCAAGAACGACAGGAATAACACGGCTTGGATCAATACCGGCAGCGGCTGTGTATACAGCTAATTTACCGATGGCGATGTTAATTCCGCCTACACCCCAGTCACCGATTCCGAGGATGCTTTCTGAGTCTGTCGCAACGATCAGATCAATATCGCCGGCAGTGGCATGAAGGTTTTCAAATGCTTCTTCAATGCCTTCCACATTGTCGATAGAAAGGTAAATCCCTTGAGGTCTTCTGTACTCATGGCTGTATTCTTGAATCGCTTCACCTACAGTCGGTGTGTAAACAACCGGCAGCATTTCGCGAAGATGGTTTTGAAGCAATTTAAAGAAAAGAACTTCGTTACGGTTTTGCAAATCATTCAAATATACGTTTTGGCGAAGGCGGTCCGGCTGAGCCTGAAACTGCTCGTATGCGCGTTTAGCCTGTTCATCAAGAGACAGAATTGTCGGAGGAAGCAGCCCGTCTAATCCAAGGCTTTTTCTTTCCTCTGCTGAAAACGCAACGCCTTTATTTAAAGTAGGGATAGATAGAACTTCTTTTCCTCTTAAAGTAGTTTCTAAGTTGCCTTCCTTCGTTACTTTAATATTATTCAAGAAAATCTCCTTCTTTCTTCAAATAGTTAACAAAGTTAAGTAATTACCCAATTTGGTTAATGTGATCGCGATCTGCTATATCTTTTTTTGACAATTATTCGAACAATGTCTCATAACTATTTACATTACTTAGTCATTTTATGCCTGTAAAAATGAAAATTCAAGAGATGAAAATTACTTAATTTTTTCATACTCTTTTTTAAGTTATTTAACTACAATATTTGAAAAAACGTCAAAAAAACACCGGAAGTTTTACCGATGTTTTCATGAAAAGGGTTATTTATCAGTCTGTTTTTTCGGCACTTCGTGATGATGCCTGCATCTCGCTTCGTATGACTCTGATGCGCCGACTAAAATGACCGGGTCATCATAGGAAGCGGGCTTCCCGTCAATTAAACGCTGCGTACGGCTTGCCGGCGACCCGCAGACAGAGCATACCGCCTGCAGCTTCGTTACCGATTCGGCAACCGCCATCAGATTCGGCACAACGCCGAACGGCTCTCCGCGGAAATCCATATCAAGTCCGGCCGCGATGACACGATAGCCTTTATCGGCAAGCCGGGATAAGTCGTCAATGATCGATTCGCCGAAAAACTGCACTTCATCTACCGCGATGACGTCCGTGCTTTCACTGATATGATCCCATATTTCAGCCGAAGACGAGATGACGTGGCTTGTCATGGATGTGCCGTTGTGGGAAACGACGGCTTCCTCACTGTAGCGATTATCAATGGCAGGTTTGAATACCTTAACCTCCTGCTTCGCATATGTCGCTCTTTTCACTCTGCGGATCAGCTCTTCTGATTTCCCAGAGAACATGCTGCCGCATATCAGCTCAAGCCATCCGCTTTGCTTCATTATGTACATAGGCTATCCGCTCCCCTTTTTTCCTGTTTATAGACATAAAAAACAGGCAAGAAGCAATTCTTGCCTGCCTGTAAAATCTATTATTACTTAAGACCGTATTTTTTGTTAAAGCGATCAACACGACCATCAGCAGAAGCGAATTTTTGACGTCCAGTGTAGAATGGGTGGCATTCAGAGCAAATCTCAACGCGTACCTCTTCTTTTACTGAGCCTGTTTCAAATTCATTTCCGCAAGCGCATTTAACTGTTGCTTTTTTGAAATTAGGATGAATTCCTGCTTTCATTGTATCCATCTCCTTCCGCCCTGAATCCCATGTGGAAACAGAGTTATTATTCCGGAGCGAATCCGGAACGCATATGAGAGAATTATATCAGTCATTTACTGCATTTGCAAATACATTTTTTATCAGCGGCGGGCTGATGATGACAGGTTCGCCTGCTTCCATTCTTGGTTGATCAGATCGAAGAATTCCTGATTTGTTTTCGTTTTTTTCATTTTTCTCATAAACTTCTCTGCGAAGTCCGGAGAATCAGACATCGACTTGCGGATCGCCCATAAACGGTCAAGATGCTCTTTCGGCACGAGCAGCTCTTCCTTCCGTGTACCGGAGCGGCGGATATCGATCGCCGGGAAAATCCGTCTTTCCGCAAGAGAACGGTCAAGGTGAAGCTCCATGTTGCCCGTTCCTTTAAATTCTTCATAGATGACGTCATCCATCCGGGAGCCCGTGTCTACGAGTGCCGTCGCTAAAATGGTCAGGCTGCCGCCCTCTTCAATGTTTCTCGCGGCACCGAAAAAGCGCTTCGGACGATGGAATGCAGCCGGGTCAATACCGCCGGAAAGCGTACGTCCGCTTGGCGGGATAACGAGGTTGTAGGCGCGTGCCAGGCGGGTAATGCTGTCCATCAGGATGATAACGTCTTTTTTGTGTTCAACGAGACGCATCGCCCGTTCAAGCACAAGCTCCGCTACCTTGATGTGATTTTCCGGCACTTCATCAAACGTGGAGCTGACGACATCGCCCGCTACGGAACGTTCGATATCCGTTACTTCTTCCGGTCTTTCATCAATTAAGAGCACGATCAATTCAGCGTCAGGCTGATTTGTCGTAATGCTGTTAGCGATTTCTTTTAACAGCATGGTTTTACCGGCTTTCGGCGGCGCCACGATCAGACCGCGCTGGCCGAAACCGACAGGAGCCATCATATCGAGAATTCGTGTAGAGAGATAATTCGGTTTCGTCTCAAGCACCATTTGGCGGTCGGGATAAAGCGGAGTCAGCGCAGGAAAATGAACGCGCTCCTTCGCGGATTCCGGATCATCGCCATTTACCGCTTCAACGTGCAAAAGTCCGTAATAGCGTTCGTTCTCTTTCGGCGGGCGCACCTTGCCGGAAACTTTGTCACCGTTTCTTAAATCAAAGCGGCGGATCTGGGAAGCAGAAATGTAGATGTCTTCTGAGCTTGGCGAGTAATTAATCGGTCTGAGGAAGCCGAACCCTTCCGATTGGATGATTTCGAGCACACCTTCCATAAACAGAAGATCCTCCTGCTCGGCGTTGGCTTTCAGTATGGCAAAGATTAATTCTTTTTTGGTCAGTTTGCTGTAATAGGAGATTTTATAATGTCTTGCCAGTTCGTACAGTTCTTTTAATTTCATATTTTCCAAAGAGGAAATAGATACGTCTTTCATAAAAAACACCACGCTTTTCATAGTCAATGTATTGCTGTTTTCATTCAAATCGGCTGCTTTGCATGATTCCGCCAAAGCACATTCTTTTATAAAACATTCAGGAACTTCTATCGGTAACACTTCCACCCATGATCGGCGCTTTTTTTAAAAAGGATTGTCTTAATGAGTTTTGAAGGAAGCGAGGACAAAAACTTGAGAAGATCAATATTTATATCGTCTGTATGCGGTAGAATTTGAAAATTTCCCAGTACTCAAAAGAAGGAATGACACAGAAAAATCGCAGCACTCTTTATTTTTACCTCATTTTAAAAAATTATTCAACTTAAATAATGCTTTGACATATAAATGATAGGGTTGACTCTTTTTTGCAAAAGAAAAGCGGGACGGAAAGTCCCGCTTTTCTCTATTTATGGCCGGATCACAAGATTTGGTTTTTTCTTCAGGCTGTGTCTTCCGTCAACGAATCGGACCGTTCCTGATTTCGCCCGGATAACCAGACTTTCGGTCGTGCCGACTGTGCCTTTGAACTGAACGCCTTTCAAAAGCTCTCCGTCCGTTACGCCCGTTGCCGCAAAAATGGCGTCGTCCCCCCTCACAAGGTCCTCCATCCGGAGCACTTTGGAGACATCGAGGCCCATCCGCTCACAGCGGGCTTGCTCTTCCGCACTTTGCGGCAGAAGCCTGCCGATGATTTCACCGCCGAGCGCTTTTAACGCAACGGCAGACAGCACGCCTTCAGGTGCCCCTCCTGAGCCGAAGAGAATGTCTACGCCCGTATGGTCAAAGGCCGTATTGATGGCGCCCGCGACATCACCGTCGTTGATCAGTTTGATTCTGGCGCCGGCCTCACGCAATTCAGAGATGATTCTTTCATGTCTGTCGCGATATAAAATGGTTGCCACGACATCTTCAATGTCTTTATTTTTCGCTTTCGCAACAGCTTTTAAGTTATCAATGACAGGAGCTTCGATATCGATGCAGCCTACCGCTTCAGGTCCAACCGCAATTTTTTCCATATACATATCAGGAGCGTTCAGCAGTGTTCCATGGTCAGCGACCGCGATCACCGTCAGCGCATTCCAGCCGCCGCTGGCTACGATGTTAGTGCCTTCAAGAGGATCGACGGCGACATCGACGCGGGGGCCGTATCCGTTTCCGAGCTTTTCGCCGATGTAAAGCATCGGCGCTTCGTCCATCTCGCCTTCCCCGATAACGACCGTTCCTTTCATCGGCACCGTGTCAAACACGTCACGCATGGCGCTTGTCGCCGCATCATCGGCTTCATCCTTTTTCCCGCGGCCCATCCATCTGGCAGATGCTAAAGCCGCCGCTTCAGTAACCCGAACCAATTCCATTGATAAGCTTCTTTCCATTTCAACACGATCTCCTCTCAAAAGTCCGCATTTCTATGAATTTTGGAGCTGTTCTATCTCTTCGTCCGTCAGCCTCTGCCGCCAGATTGTGGCGCCCAGACCTTCGAGTTTTTTCTCAAGATTGCTGTAGCCGCGGTCCAAATGCTCAAGACCGGTAATTTCCGTTACGCCGTCGGCCATCAGCCCTGCTACGACCAGACAAGCGCCTGCACGCAGATCGCTCGCCTTTACTTTTGCGCCCTGCAGCTCGGCCGGACCGGTGATAATCGCCGACCTGCCTTCCACTTTCATGTTGGCCCCCATCCGTCTCAGCTCATCAATATGCTTAAATCTGGCCGAGTAGATGGTGTCAGTCACGACACTCGTGCCGCCCGCTCTCGTTAACAGAGAGGTCATCGGCTGCTGAAGGTCAGTCGGGAATCCCGGGTAAACAAGCGTTTTTACGTCGACCGGTTTTATCTGCTTCTGCCCGCCGAGCATAAGAAGCTGGTCGTCACTCGTCTCGATGTGAAAACCCATTTCCCTGAGCTTCGCCGTCAAAGACTCCAGGTGGGTCGGTATGACATTATCAATAATGACTTCTTTCCCCATCGCCGCGCCGGCGATCATAAAGGTGCCCGCCTCAATTCTGTCCGGTATGATGGTATGTCTGCACCCGTGCAGCTCTTTCACGCCGTCGATTCTGATCACATTGGTTCCCGCGCCTTTTATCTTTGCGCCCATGCTGGTGAGCAGTGTGGCAACATCAATAATCTCAGGTTCCTTGGCGGCGTTTTCTATCACGGTTTTTCCTTCAGCGAGCACAGCGGCAAGCATGATATTGATCGTCGCCCCGACGCTGACGACATCTAAATAAATCCGTGCGCCTCTCAGCCTTTCGGCGCGCAGATAAATCGCGCCTTGTTCATTGGTGACTTCAGCCCCAAGCGCCTCAAACCCTTTTATATGCTGGTCAATCGGCCGAGGCCCGAGATGGCACCCGCCCGGCAGTCCGATGACCGCCTGTTTGAAGCGGCCGAGCATCGCGCCCATTAAATAATAAGAAGCACGGAGTTTTTTCACTTTGCCGTTGGGAAGCGGCATGCTGATCATCGGTGAAGGGTCCACGACCATTTCTCCTTTTTCAAAATGGACGTTTCCGCCGATTTCTTTCAGCAGGTCACGCAGCGTTTCAATATCTGAGATCTCCGGAAGCCCTTCGATCGTTACTTCGGAATTTGCCAGAATGGTTGCGGGTATCAATGCGACGGCGCTGTTTTTCGCACCGCTGATATGTACGGTTCCGTTTAACGGATCGCCGCCGGCAATATTCAACTTTTCCATGATAGTCTCCTTCCATAAGAAGATAGCTGCGGAGCATAAATAAAATGGCATTTTATTCTGTCTCTGCAAATAAAGCTCTTGTCCAAAATGTAGCCAATTCGAAGAGAAAGAATACAAGGACATTATAAAATAACAGGAAGAAAATAGCGAAGCTTTACGGGGCATTTTTTACACAGGATGCACAGAGACCCGCCGGGTTCACATTCCGGGGAACTTTGATATGAAGGCCCGCCGTCAAACAGGAAATAGGGTGCGGCAAACGGATGCAACCGGTTTGCCGCCCATTACACCCTTATTTATTCCAGTCTGCCAAAAATTGCTCAATGCCTTTATCCGTTAACGGATGTTTTGTCAGCTGGTGAATGACTTTCAGCGGCATCGTACCGATATGTGCACCGCGCAAAGCCGCTTCAGTCACGTGCTGCGCATGACGGATGGAAGCTGCGATGATTTGTGTATCAATGTCATGAAGGTCAAAAATCTGTCTTACTTCTGAAATCAGGTCAAGGCCGTTATGGCCGATATCATCCAGGCGGCCTAAGAACGGAGATACATAAGTCGCTCCGGCTCTTGCGGCTAAAAGCGCCTGGTTGGCGCTGAAGATGAGCGTTACGTTTGTTTTTATGTTCAGGTCGCTCAGCGCTTTTACGGCTTTTAACCCTTCAGACGTCATCGGGATTTTCACCGTGATATTCGGCGCGATTTTCGCAAGTTCTTTACCTTCTTCAATCATTTCTTCAGCATTCAGGGAAATGACTTCTGCGCTTACTGATCCGCTCACGACTTCCGTAATTTCACGAAGTCTGTCATGGAAAGTCACGTCAGCTTCTTTTGCTACTAAACTAGGGTTTGTCGTCACTCCGGCAAGAACGCCAAGTTCGTAAGCTTCTTTAATCTCGTCAATGTTTGCTGTATCAATGAAAAATAACATAAGGAAAGCCTCCCCAGTAATAAGTTTTCAGAACTGTAAAACATGATTGCGCTTTCTAAAGGTAAGACATAAAACCGCCTGGCAATGCTGTCAGGCGGTTTATGGATGTTACACCGGATTAAGCTTGGTTTGAAGAACCGAACTCACGCATTTTACCGATAACCGTTTCTTTGATCGCTTCACGAGCAGGTCCAAGATATTTACGAGGATCGTATTCGTCCGGCTTAGCTGCCAATGTTTCGCGGACAGCTTTTGCAGAAGAAATTTGGTTTTCAGTGTTTACGTTGATTTTAGCCGTACCAAGTGAGATTGATTTTTTAATGTCGGCAGTCGGAATTCCTGTACCGCCGTGAAGTACTAACGGAAGGCCGGTTGATTTGCCGATGTCTTCCATTTCTTTGAAACCGAGGTTCGGTTCGCCTTTGTAAGGGCCGTGAACAGAACCTAATGCAGGTGCAAGGCAGTCGATGCCAGTGCGCTCTACAAGTTCTTGACACTCTTTAGGGTCAGCATAGATTACGCCTTCAGCGATAACGTCATCTTCCTGTCCGCCGACAGTTCCGAGCTCAGCTTCAACTGAAACGCCGTGGAAATGAGCAAGCTCAACCACTTTAGATGTAGTTGCTACGTTTTCCTCAAACGGATGGTGAGATGCGTCGATCATTACAGAAGTGAAGCCTGCATGAATCGCTTTCGCACAAGATTCAAAGCTTGAACCGTGGTCTAAGTGAATGGCAACAGGTACTGTCACTTTGTATTCTTCCATAAGAGCTTTAACCATGGCAACGACTGTTTTGAAGCCGCCCATGTAGCGTCCCGCGCCTTCTGAAACACCTAGAATAACCGGGGATTTTTCCTCTTCTGCTGCTTGTAAAATAGCTTGAGTGAACTCAAGGTTATTTAGGTTAAATTGTCCAACAGCATATCCTTTTTCTTTAGCTGTATTCAACATTTCCGTCATTGAAACTAAAGGCATGTCGAAAGTCCTCCTTATGTAGCCTGATTTGCTTCTTCTCGAAAAAAGCTTTCCACCCTATAGCATGACCATAAAAACCTGTCATATGTAAAACAACAGATCGCTTTTTCTCCATCTCTAGGATACCAACTTTTCGACAAATCGGCAACACAATGACATAATTGTTTCTAATTTTATTAATTCGATTTTAGAGGTAAATACTTTTTCACCGCGTCTCTGATCTCGTCAATGTCGAAAGGTTTTGCAAAATGAGTCAGCGCTCCGAGCTCTTTTGATTCCTTAATCATATCGAGTTCTCCGTAAGCGGTCATAATAATGACGCGGATGGAGCCGTCGATCATTTTCATGCGTTTGAGAATTTCGATTCCGTCCATGCCGGGGATTTTCATATCTAAAAGCACAAGATCCGGCCGTTCTTTCGTTACGATGTCCAGCGCCTGTATGCCGTTGGCGGCCTGAAACGTCTGGTACCCTTCTTTATGAAACACTTCATTGAGCAATATACGTATACCGTATTGGTCATCTACGATTAAAATCTTTTCATTCATCATTTTACACCCCAATATTATCATTTTCGTCAAAAGGAAGCAGTTGTTAATGTATTCTGTTTGATTTTCACATTTCCTTTAATTATAATAGTCTACTTTCCGACATTTTCTGAGCATTTTCTCTTTTGTTGTATACTGTTCTTGTAAGTGTAAAGGAGGTTTCACTCATGTTAAAGATCTTTACGACGCAGCTTGCAGGCATTTTTTCCCGCATTCAGGATAAGGAATCTGAAGCAATAGAAGACGGCGCGCGGCTGCTGGCTCAGGCTGCCGTCAGCGGCCATTCCATCTATTTATACGGCGCAAATGAGATGCAGGGCATTTTGTGCGAGGCGGAACTCGGTTCTGAACCGCTGCCTTCGGTCAAGGCGTTTCCGGATACAGCTGATTCGATTACAGAAAGCGACAGGGTGCTGATGTTCTGTTCAGGCCCGGGTACGGCTGAAGAACAGGCGCTGGCAAAAAAGCTTTATGAAAAAGGGATCGGCCTTGTGTGCGTGTCTCCCGTCATCAAGGATCAAACCGGGATTGAGGCATTTTGTGATGTTCATATTGACAGCAAATTAAAAATGCCGCTTCTGCCCGATGAAGACGGAACAAGATACGGCTTTCCTTCATTAATGACAGGCCTGTATGTCTATCACGCACTGTCCTTTACATTAAAGGAAATGGTGCAGGAATATGACTGATGAAGAAAAAAGACTTGCCGCTTTTAACGGAGGCAAGTCTTTTTTTATTACTTCTGTTCGGCAGCTTGTACGGAAGCGCCGATAAAGTCTTTGAATAAAGGCTGAGGTCTTGTCGGTCTTGATTTGAACTCAGGGTGGAATTGGCAAGCGACATACCAAGGATGGTCTTTCAGCTCGATAATTTCCACAAGGCGGCCGTCAGGGCTTGTACCTGAGAACACAAAACCGTTCTCTTCCATTTGCTGTCTGTATTCATTGTTGAATTCATAACGGTGGCGGTGGCGTTCGTATACCACTTCATCCGCATATGCTTCGAAAGCTTTCGTGTCTTCCTGAAGCTTACAAGGGTACAGACCGAGACGAAGCGTTCCTCCGAGATCCTCGACATCTTTTTGTTCAGGAAGAAGGTCAATGATCGGATAAGGAGTGGACGGATCGATCTCCGCAGAGTGAGCCCCTTCCAGACCTAATACGTTTCGTGCATATTCAATGGATGCAATCTGCATACCGAGGCAAATGCCGAAGAACGGAATTTTATTTTCACGCGCGTACTTGGCGGCGATGATTTTCCCTTCTACACCGCGGTCTCCGAAACCGCCGGGCACGATGATTCCGTCTGTGCCGTCAGTCAGCTCTTGAATATTGCTTTCCGTCACTTCTTCGGCGTTAATCCATTTGATCTTCACATCAGCGTCAAACGCATAGCCCGCGTGGCGCAGTGATTCAACGACTGAAATGTAAGCATCTTGAAGCTCGACGTATTTTCCGACGAGACTGATTGTAATGGTTTTAGACAAGTTTTTCACTCTTGTGACAAGGTCTTTCCATTCCGTCATATCCGGATCTTTGCACTCTAATTTCATATGATCGCAGACAAGCTTATCGAGTCCCTGCTCCTGAAGGTTAAGCGGGATGGAGTAAAGGTTGTCCGCATCTTCACATTCAATAACCGCTTTCGTGTCAATATCGCAGAAGAGCGCGATTTTATCTTTCATATCTTGAGAAATCGGCATTTCTGTGCGCACGACGATGATATTAGGCTGAATGCCGAGGCTTCTCAGCTCTTTTACGCTGTGCTGCGTCGGTTTTGTTTTCAGCTCGCCCGCCGCTTTGATGTACGGAACAAGCGTACAGTGAATGTACATTACGTTTTCATGGCCGATGTCGCTTTTCATTTGACGGATGGCTTCAAGGAACGGAAGGGATTCGATATCTCCCACGGTTCCGCCGATCTCAGTAATGACTACATCTGCATTTGTTTCTTTGCCGGCGCGGTAAACGCGGTCTTTCAGTTCATTTGTGATATGCGGAATGACCTGAACCGTTCCACCGAGGTAGTCCCCGCGGCGTTCTTTCTTCAATACAGCAGAGTAGATTTTACCGGTCGTCACATTGCTGAATCTGTTCAGATTAATGTCAATGAAACGCTCGTAGTGCCCTAAGTCAAGGTCAGTCTCAGCGCCGTCATCGGTTACGAACACCTCACCGTGCTGGTACGGGCTCATCGTTCCCGGGTCAACGTTGATATAAGGGTCAAATTTTTGGATGGTGACGCTCATGCCTCTGTTTTTCAACAGGCGGCCCAGTGATGCTGCCACAATTCCTTTTCCGAGTGAAGATACAACTCCCCCGGTTACAAAAATATATTTCGTCATTTCGTTTGCTCCTCTCTTCGGTCTGCGCTACATTCTTTAAAATGTGCCGTTTTATAGAAAATCATTTCACTAAAAACAAATGATGTATAAAAGAATTTGGGAGATGAAAATAAGAAAGCTCCCTTTCAATTTCTTGAAAGGGAGCGTAGCACTCTTATGAATTCTCTTCTTTTTGAAGAGCCCAAAATACATACTACATAGTTCGACAATGAAAGTCAAGATCGTTTTGCTGCTATGAAATCAGCGTTTTTGATCCTCGTCTTCATCCTCATCATCTTCCTCATCTTCTTCAAGCATATCCTCTTCGATCTCAAGATCGTCGTCATCTTCTTCATCGTCGATATCTTCGTCGTCAAAGCTGTCTGCTTCAAGATCAATATCTTCTTCCAATTCATCGAGATCGATGTCATCTTCATCAACTTCCTCGAATTCGTCAAGATCAAGATCTTCCTCAACGGCTTTTTTCGCTTTTTTCTTTTTCGCTTTTACAGTCGGCTGTGTTTCTTCGTCCAGCTGATCGTACGGATACCAGCTGCGAAGCCCCCAAGTCTGATCTGACAGAGCAATAAAGCGGCCGTCAATGTTGAGGTCGGTATAAAATTGGGCGATGCGGTCACCCAGTTCCTCTTTCGTAACACCGAGCAAGGAAGTAATTTCATTCAGCAGCTCCTGGAACGGAACCGGTTTTTTATGTTCTGAGAAAATTTCGTGAGCGATTTCAACTAAAGCCATCTGCTTCAGCTGTTCCTGAGAATATTGTTTGATACTCAAGGTCGGACACTCCCTTTCTATTACTTATATGTATCTGTTTCTATCCTATAATAAGAACGATTTTGTATTGTTTTGTTCATAAACCATACCTCTCATTATAAACAAATTAAAACAGAATATGCTACCCTTAACAGTGTAATTTAAGAAATTTTAGAGGCGTCCCTTCATAATTCGGCCGATGTGCGAAAACAAAGCCGCCGGCATATGCGCGGGCGGCCTGCTTCTCTCTATGAAGACTCTTGTTTTTCCGTACCGAATACAGACATGGCGAGCAATTCACTGACATCATAAGTGCCGATCGCGTCTTCGGCTTCTTTCGCTTTTGTACCGTCACCGAGCATGGTCAGGCAGTAAGGGCAGCCGGAGCTGATGACCGTCGGGCTGACAGAAAGCGCCTGCTCAGTCCGGGCCGTGTTGATTCTCACTCCCGTTTCTTCTTCCATCCACATGAGGCCTCCCCCGGCGCCGCAGCACATTCCGTTTTCGCGGCTGCGCTCCATTTCCTTCAATTGAACGCCCGGGATGGCTTTTAAGATCGCTCTCGGCGGCTCATACACTTCATTGTATCTGCCTAAATAGCATGAGTCATGGAAGGTGATCGTTTCATTCACCGGATGAAGCGGTTTTAGTTTCCCCTGCGACACCAGCTCGGCTAATAATTCAGTATGATGATAGACTTCAGCCTGGAATCCGAAATCCGGATATTCATTTTTGAACATATTATAGGCGTGCGGGTCAATCGTGACGATTTTTTTGATCCCGTGTTTTTCAAATTCGCCGATGTTGTGTTCCGCCAGCTCTTGGAACAGAAACTCGTTGCCTAAACGGCGCGGCGTATCGCCTGAGTTTTTTTCTTTATTGCCGAGTATCGCAAAGGATACGCCCGCTTCATTGAGCAGTTTTGCAAATGAGACGGCGATCTTTTGGCTTCTGTTGTCATAAGAACCCATTGAACCGACCCAAAACAAATAATCAAACTCTTTCTCTTGTTTTTTCATTTCTTTCACTGTCGGAATCTCTGTATCCGTCTGCTCCCGCCAGTTTTCCCGCTCTTTCCGGTTTAAGCCCCACGGGTTTCCCTGTCTTTCAATGCTTGTCATGGCCCGCTGCGCATCGCTGTCCATCTTCCCTTCCGTAAGCACAAGATAGCGGCGCAGATCGATAATTTTATCAACGTGTTCATTCATGACCGGACATTGATCTTCACAGTTGCGGCATGTGGTGCACGCCCAGATTTCCTCTTCCGTAATGACCTCGCCGATTAAGCTCGGGTTGTAGTCAATGGCTGCCGCCGCTTCACGCGACCCTCCCCCTGAGGAAGCCGCCGCGAGCTGATTCGCCTTCGTATGCTGAAAAACGGGCGCGGGCACCCACGGAGATTTTGATGTCACGGCAGCGCCCTTTTCCGTCAGGTGGTCTCTCAGCTTTAAGATGAGATCCATCGGTGAAAGCATTTTGCCCGTACCGGAAGCAGGACACATATTTGTACAGCGGCCGCATTCGACGCAGGCATAAAGATCGACAAGCTGGGAGCGGCGGAAGTCTTCAATCTTTCCGACACCGTAGCTTTCTTTCGTTTCATCGGTGAAATCAATTTTTTCCAGTTTCCCTTTTGAATCCAGCCTGCTGAGGAACACATTCGCCGGACCCGCAATTAAGTGTGCATGCTTTGACTGCGGCACGTACACTAAAAAGCTGAGCAAAAACAACAGATGAAGCCACCATGAAACATAAAACACGGCGGCTGCGGCCGGTGCTGAAAGACCGCCGAGCACAAACGCAATGGAGGAAGCGATCGGCTCCGTCCAGGACAAAGAATGATCGTGCCATAAAAGGTTCATGGCGTTCCCGAGAAGCACCGTCACCATCAGTCCGCCGATGAACAGCAGGACAAGCCCCGCTTTAAACCCGCGTTTCAGTCTGACGAGTTTTTCAATGTAGCGCCGGTAAAACGCCCAAACCACAGCGATTAAAATAAGAAACGTGACGATTTCCTGAAAAAAGGTAAAGGCCGGATAAAGCGGGCCGAACGGCAAATGCCGGTCGGGAAGCAGCCCTTTCAGAATAAAATCAATTGCGCCGAACTGAACGAGTATAAATCCGTAAAAAAACAGAACGTGGATGATTCCGCTTTTTTTATCTTTCAGCAATTTTTTCTGTCCGAACACATTCACCCATATCATTTGCAGACGTTCTTTCAGGCGTTTATCAAATTCTTCCCTTTGGCCGAGCTTAATATAAGCGATCCTCGTTCTGATCAGGTAAATGAATAAATAAACGGCGTAAGCGGTTACAGCTAAGAACAGCAGCGCGTTTACCATGAGAAAAGCGTTCATCTTGTCTCCCCCTTTGTTCTGATTCCCCTCTGCATTGTCATATCTTTACTTTATCATAAATAATGAATGAGTGTTCAGTCAATAATTAAATTCGCATTCTCAGGGCACACTACGGATACTTCGGAAAGGAGCGTCGGTATGAAGGTCTTTATTGTGTTGCTTATCATTTTTATCATTTTAATCGCACTTATGCTGTTTGATATGCTGCTCGGCCGGGCGGCGTACAAAAAACAGGCGTATGAGCCCGTTTTTGACCCGAAAAAGAGTGATATCAGACTCATTCACTGCGGCGGCGAGCTGGTGCAGCAAATGACGGCCGATATCCGCCAAGCCGTCTCTTCTATTCATATGATGTTTTTTATTATGAAGAACGACCAAGTCTGCCTTGATATGTTTCATTTATTGAAAGAAAAGGCGCAGGCCGGCGTCTCCGTATATCTGCTGCTTGATTGGGCGGGCAGCCGCCAAGTGAAAAAGCCTTCTATTCAAACGATGAAAAAAGCCGGCGTTCACGTTCATTTTCTGAACAAACCCGGATTTCCATTTCTTTTTTTCAGGCTGCAAAAACGGAATCACCGGAAAGTAACCGTCATTGACGGCAAAATCGGCTATGTAGGCGGATTCAACATCGCGGAAGAGTATCTCGGCAAAAAAGCGAAGTTCGGAAACTGGGAGGATTATCATCTGCGGATGACCGGCGAAGGCACGGCGGATCTCCAGACTCTTTTTTTAAGCGACCTGAAACGAAACACCGGAAAAACACCCGAGTCACCCGAGGTTTATCCGCCGTTGCCGGAAGGGAATATCTCTCATAGGACATATGCGTCGGACGGTTTTTCGCTTGAATCGCATTATGAAAACTGCATCCTTAAGGCGGAGAAAAAAATCATAATCGGCACGCCTTATTATGTACCGAGCAAAAGGCTTCAAGCAGCGCTTATTGCAGCCTGCCGAAAAGGCGTCAAAGTCACTTTGATCGTGCCGATGAAGTCAGACCATCCGCTCGTTCGGGAAACAGCGTTTACCTATTATCCCGAGCTTTTGAAAGCAGGCTGTCTCATCTACCGGTATTATCAAGGCTTTTATCACGTCAAAGCCTTCATTATAGACGACCGCATCAGCATTATCGGTACGCCGAACTTTGATAAACGGAGCCTGTTCTTGAATGAAGAAGTGAATGTCATCATTAACGATGAGGCCTTTACGGAAGAAGTGCTCTCAACCATAAAGCAGGACATCGAAAAATCCGAGCTTCTCACATTAGAAAAAGTGAAACAGCGCTCCGTCAGACAGCTTCCTGCAGAATGGCTGGGAAAAGCCATATCTTATTTTTTATAAAGGAGAAACCATATGCTGTTCAGATTCGGTTTCGTTTCAAACGCCATGTGCCTTTGGGACGCATCCCCCGCCAAAACCTTAACATATGCGCGCTATACAAAACTTTCACCCGGCGAGCGGAAAGAAGCCCTGCTTTCTGTGACGAAAGCAAATCTTACCAATACGCTGCGCACCCTCCACTATGCGGTCGGACACGGCATCCCTTTGTACAGGTTCTCAAGCTCGATTGTGCCGCTCGCCACGCACCCGGATGTACTGTGGGATTTTGTCACGCCGTTTCGCCAGGAGTTCCGTGAGATCGGCGGGCTGGTCAGAAAATATGATCTCAGAACGAGCTTTCACCCGAACCAATTCACCCTTTTCACAAGCCCGAAACGGGAGATTACCGCTAATGCGGTCAAGGATATGGCCTATCATTATGACATGCTGGACGCCATGGGCATCGCGGACCGCTCCGTCATTAACATTCATATCGGAGGCGCTTATGGCGACAAACAAAGCGCGCTTGACCGTTTCAGCATGAATCTGAAAGAACTCCCCGATATCATCAAACAGGGGATGACTTTGGAAAACGATGATAAAACGTATACATCTGAAGAAACACTCAGTGTATGTGAACAAGAGGGCATTCCGTTTGTGTTTGATTATCATCATTTTTACGCCAATCCGGCCGATGACGCTGATTTAGATGACATTCTCCCGCGGATGATGAAAACATGGCAGCGGATCGGCTTAAAGCCGAAGGTCCACCTCTCCTCGCCAAAATCAGAAGCAGCCGTGCGCAGTCATGCGGACTATGTGGATGCGAATTTTATTCTGCCGGTGCTGGAGCGGTTCAGACAATGGGAGACGGACATCGACTTCATGATTGAAGCGAAAGAGAAAGACCGGGCGCTGCTTCGGCTCGTCGAAGAATTAAGCGCTATCCGCGGAGTCAAACGCCTGGCGGGAGGCGTGCTGAGGTGGAAAGCATAACCAGGTTTATCACCGGTTTATATGGGGAATTTCCGAAATAACAGATCATCAGACGGAGGAGAAAACATATGAAAAATATAACATCTTTGAAAATAGCCGCTAAGAAGTTCACTTTACGAAATATGCTTCAGCTTTATCAGCTTTGCCACACGGGAGGCCACGAGCTGTATATCTACTCTAAAAAAACGATGTGCAAAATCAAAGACATCATCGAACTGGAAACGTTCAGAATGGCGCATAAAGAACAAGAATATTTAATTGTAGTGGAAGGAAAGAAAGCGGTGCAGCTCATTGACCGTTTCAAACATATCATCGAACCTGCGCATAAAGAAGCCCATTAAATACGGACTACATAAAAAAGGATAGACAGGAGGCGCCTCGGCCCCCGTTCGTCTATCCTTTTTCTATATTAATGAATCAGTTCGCCGAATTGCGCCTGATGGAGTCTTTGGTACATGCCGCCGGATGCCAGAAGTTCCTTGTGGTGCCCTTGTTCGGCGATGCCTTCTTTCGTGACGACGAC
The DNA here is from genome assembly GCF_000262045.1 of Bacillus siamensis KCTC 13613. Lineage (GTDB taxonomy): Bacteria > Bacillota > Bacilli > Bacillales > Bacillaceae > Bacillus > Bacillus siamensis. Next base: position 342,467 of record NZ_AJVF01000039.1, on the reverse strand, counting down.
GATCCGGTCCGCATCCTTAACCGTAGCCAGCCGATGGGCGATTACAAGTGTCGTGCGGCCTTCAGAAAGTTCCTGCAGAGACTTTTGAATGGCGGCTTCCGTCTCTGTATCGAGAGCCGATGTAGCCTCATCCAAAATTAAGATCGGCGGGTTTTTCAAAAACATTCTGGCGATGGAAAGCCGCTGCTTCTGTCCGCCTGACAGCTTCACTCCGCGTTCGCCGATCACCGTGTCTAAACCGGCAGGATACCCGTTTACCAAATCCTCTAAATGCGCCTGGCGGACGGCCTGCCAGATTTCTTCCTCGGAAGCGTCCAGCCGTCCGTAAGCAATATTTTCCCGCAATGTGCCGGAAAACAGAAAGACATCCTGCTGGACGACGCCGATTTGTCCGCGCAGAGATGACAGCGTCATGTCTTTAATATCAATTCCGTCTATGGAAATCGCGCCTTCAGACGGTTCATAAAAACGCGGCAGCAGACTTGTCAGCGTTGATTTCCCCGCTCCCGAAGGCCCGACAAATGCAACCGTCTCCCCCGCTTGAATGGACAAATTAATACCGGACAGCACCGGATTGTTTTCTTCATAGCCGAATGACACATGATCATAGCGGATATTCCCTTTTAAACCCGACACATGTTTCGCATTCGGGGCATCCTTGATGTCAGGCTCCGTTTCCAGAATTTCCATAAAGCTTTTAAAACCGGCAATGCCTCGCGGGTACATCTCAATAATCGCGTTGATTTTATCAATCGGACGGAAGAGAACGTTTGTCAACAGCACGAAAGCGACGAATTCCCCGTAGGATAATGATCCGCGGATGACAAACCATGTGCCGCACAACAGGACGAACAGCGTGACGAATCTTGTCAGCATGTAACTGATTGAGCCGTTTTTCGCCATGATTTTATATGACGTCAGCTTTGTTTTGCGGAAACGCTGATTGTTCACGTCAAACCGCTGCTGTTCAAACGCTTCATTACTGAAAGCCTGGACAAGGCGGATGCCGCCGATATTGTTTTCGACCCTCGCGCTGAAATCCCCGACGTCTTTGTTCAGTTTTGTAAATGCAGAGGTCATTTTTTTATTGAAATACAGAGCGAGCCAAATGACGACCGGCATGATGATAAACGTCAACAGCGCGAGCTGCCAGTTAATGAACAGCATGACGCCGAACGCGCCCAAAATCGTCATGATGGCGATAAACAGATCTTCGGGCCCGTGGTGGGCGGTTTCTCCGATATACATCAAATCATTGGTGAGCTTGGACATTAAACTGCCCGTTTTATTGTTATCGTAAAATTTGAAGGAAAGCTTTTGCAGATGGTCAAAAAGCTTTTTCCGCATATCGGTTTCAATGTTAATGCCGAGCATATGGCCCCAATACGTCACAACATACTGAAGTGCCGAGCTGAGGGCGTAGACCCCGAATAAAGCAGCGGAAGTCAAAATAATCAGACTCCAATCCCGGCCCGGGAGCAATGTATCGATAAAGTAATTGACAATCAGAGGAAAACTCAGCTCCATCAATCCGCCGGCAATGGCAGAAAAGAAGTCGAGAAAAAACAGCTTTTTGTACGGTTTATAATAAGAAAAAAATTGTCGCAGCACGATTCCGTCCTCCTTGTGCCTCGTTCCTAATGATAATATTTCTCAATTATACTATACACAAGGAGTTTTAAAAGCGTTTTTTATAAAACGCCGGAAAATAACCGCGCGAAGGATTCCTTCGTTCTTTCCCATAATGTGCGCTTATAGAAACGGACGGGGCTGATTTTCTCAGACTCTCTCATATCCTCCAGATAATGCGCTTCAAGATCTTTGATCGCCTTTTGATCTGTAAAAAAGACATTGACCTCAAAGTTCAGCTGAAAGCTTCTCATATCCATATTCGCCGTCCCGACAGAAGCGAGGTTTCCGTCAGTGATGAGCACCTTTTGATGCATAAAGCCTTTTTGATAGGAGTAGACTTCGATTCCTTCGCGAAGAAGCTCGGGGAAATACGATCTCGTCGCGTACTGGGTTAAAAACCCGTCATTGGTTTCCGGCACCATAACACGCACCTGGACGCCTCTGGCAGCTGCCTCCTTTAACGCTGTGCGGATCGGCTCATTCGGTACGAAATAAGGCGTCGCAATCCATACAGACGATTCGGCTGCCGCAATCATGGCATAATACAGGTCGCTCATCCGCTCCTTCATATCAGGGCCTGTCGGAACGACTTGATAGATGCCGCCGCTTTCTGCAGGGACCGGGCGGCTGTATGCTTTCTGATCAATAAGCACCTCATCCGAAACGTATTCCCAATCAAGCATAAAAATGCTGTGGAGCGTCTGAACAATTTCTCCTTCGACTTTCATATGGGTGTCACGCCAAAAACCGACATTTCGGTCTTTGCTGATATATTCCTTGCCGACATTCAGACCGCCGACAAAACCGGTTTTCCCGTCAACGATCACGATCTTACGGTGATTTCGGAAATTGAATTTCTGGTTGAAAAAGCCGTATTTCAGCGGCAGAAACGGGACGATATTCACACCCGCATGTTTCAGTTTTTTAATGTCTTTTCCGGCCAGCTTCAAGCTGCCGGCCGCGTCGAACAAAAACCGCACTTCCACACCTTCACGGGCTTTTTCCATCATAATCTCCATCATCTTGTGCCCGAGCATGTCTGATTTGAACATGTAATACTCAATATGTATAAATGACGTTGCCGCCCGAAGCGCCTCAAACAGCTCAGGGAATGTTTCATCCCCGTTTTTGAGCACCGTCAGCCTGCTTTTTGTATTGATATTCATATGGGCCGCTTTGATTGAATACTGAAAGAAACGTTTTTGATTTCCTTTCAATCCGGACAAGTCGGGAGTTTGCTCCATATCAAATATCGTCCTCAGCTTTTCCCGGTTATATGTCCGTTTCGACCTGAACAGCTTGCCTTTTTCATAAAGCTGGCCGGAAAAAAGGTAAAATAAGTACCCGGCGATCGGAAAAAAGACAAGAATGTGAATCCATAACAGCGTGTGCTGCGAGGTGCGGTTTTCTAGGATTAACGAATAAATGCTGAACAAAATAATGCTTGCATAGCAAAGCAATCCGCCGTAAAACTCAAGCCTGGAAACCGGAAAAAACCATATGACATATGCTCCGATAAGCATCATATATAAAAAGCAAAATTCCAGTCTCCTTTTCAGCATCCCGACTCTCCCCCATCTGATCCGATATCTCTGTATACCCTCTGTTTTCCGGCCTGTAAACATATGAAAAGCCTCTCCGAACGAGCGGAAAGGCTTACGATGAGGCTTCCTGTGATTGCCCCGTCGTGAGGTTATGAAGCAAAACCGGCTTGAGGGAGCTGCTGTTTTTGATTTTATTTTTAAAAATGCCGATGATCAGGCCCGTGACCGCAATCGACACTAAGGAGAAGATCCCTCTCAGCAATCCGACAGAGAAAATGCCGGCCAGCACTACGCCAAAATCGAAGAGGAAATTAACCGCACCCGGATTCCATCCGCAGCGCTTTTGCAGAAATAAAGCGAGGATATTGGCCCCGCCGAGCGATGCCTGATGGTAAAACATGAGCGACAGGCCGAACCCGATCAGCGATCCGCCGCAAATCGCCCCGGCAAGCGGTGAAACAGAGAACGGCGGCAGCCAGTGATCTGCGCCTGTAAACATAGTCAGCACTGTGACGGCAAAAACGGTAGATAGAGTGAATTTAATGCCCATTCTGATGAGGGAAAATACATAAAACGGGATATTAATCAGAAAGAAGATAACGGCAAACGAGGGTTGAAACAAATATGACAAGCTTAGTGACAGTCCGGCCGTGCCGCCGGTTAATATATGAGAATGTCTGAGTGTCAGGATGCCGGCGCTTGTCATGAGACAAGCAGCTACAATGAAGAAAACCCGCTTCATTCTTCACTCTCCTTTTTTGCATGTTATTTCACATCAAACATAACAGGAATCCCGGCCGCCCAGCCATTACATTGGCAGAAAATATCTTATATTTTTATTTTTTTCATCATAAAAATCCCCCTCTTGCAAGGGGGATTTTCATGAGCGTTTCCGATAAACAACATAGCTGCGGGTCAAATACTTGAGCGGCAGGCTGAACACATGAACCAATCTTGTAAACGGCCAGAGGATAAAAACAACATACCCAATGATGATATGAAACTTAAACCATAGCGGGACACTCTCCATCAAAGAAGCGTCAGGCCGGAACAAAACGATTTCCCTGAACCACGGCCCGACTGTCGCCCTGTAATCAAAGCCTTTCGAATCAATGTTGAGAAACGTGGCCGCAACGCCTGACAGCATCATGAACAGAAGCAGGATGAGCGTAAGGATATCCGATGGCGAGCTGGTTTTGCGGATTCTTTTGTCAAACAGCCTTCTGTACGTCAGGATCACTAGTCCGGTACATGCCGCAATCCCTGCCGGCAGTCCCGCGCCAATCGCTATTTTGTGATACATATGCTCTGAAATGCCAAGTGCAGTATACACGCCTTCCGGAATCAGAATTCCCATGACATGTCCGCCGACAACGAACAGCAGTCCCCAATGAAAAAGTGTGCTGCCCGCCGCGAGTTTTTTCTTTTCTAACAGCTCGCTTGATTTCGCCGTCCAGCCAAACTGGTCATGCTGATAGCGGTAAATATGCCCGCCGATAAAAATCGTCAATACAATGTACGGCATAATCCCCCACAGGATCCGCTCGCTCATGCCTGAACAGCCCCTTCTTCAATGCATTCACGCACGCCGAGAGTGTCCAGCGCGGCCAGCAGGGCATGCAAGAGCCCGGCGTATATGCTGTCATTTTTTTCAAGGCGGGATGCCAGCTCCCTCACATTGGATAGATATTTCTCAAACACGCTTTTCGCCGCTTCAGTCTCCGCAGCAGCCGCAAATTCCAGCATCAGCGGCAGGTAATCAGGCAGTTCTTTCTCTGTCGGCAGGAAACCGGATTGCTGGTATGCGTTCTTCAGCTGCAGCAGTTCAATCCCGCGCTCCCTTTGCTCGCCTGAGTTAAAGTAGGTGACGTACATATTCGTTTTTTTCCCGAAATCGAACGTATAGACATAGTGTTCAATCAGCGCTTCCGGAGAAAATCCGGCTGCCGCCTCTAAAAAGTGCAGCAGCTTCTCTCTGATTTTCCGGCTGCTGATTTCAAGAATAAGAGACTTCCAATCAGGAAGCTCGGCTCTCCATTCTTCATCAGGATAAGAAAGAAGACAGGAAAGAGCAGAAAACGTAATTTGCCGGTCCATGGGGTTCATCTTGTTCCACCTCATTTATCAAAAGTTAGAAACAAGAGCCTGGGCCGCCTGAAAATGATAAGCCGCAGCTCCCTTGTTCAGCGTATAAATCAGACACTTCTTCCCGATGGCTGCTCGGGATCACAAAGCGGTCATCATATTTGGCGATCGCCAGCAGCCGATACATGTCTTTAATTTGCTGTTCTGTTAAACCGACGCTGGAGATCAGTGCCGGGTCGATGGATTTATTCGTCTGAACCGCTCTCATATATTGGCGCATAACAGACATTTTCTTTAACGTGGACCGAATATGATCCGTATCACCAGCTGTTAATAGCTGCGCCAAATAGTCAATCGGAATTCTCATTTGGTCGATAGCCGGGAAAATATCTTCCGCTGTTTGCTGGCTGCCTTTTCCTTCAAAGAGATTCATAATCGGGCTCAGCGGCGGAATGTACCAAACCATCGGCAGTGTGCGGTACTCTGGATGAAGCGGCAGCGCAATCTTCCAATCGATGATCATTTTATAGATTGGCGATTGCTGCGCGGCCTCTATCCATTCAGCCGGGATGCCTTGTTCTTTTGCCAGTTTGGCAACCTCAGGATCATTCGGATCAAGAAAAACGTCCAATTGGGAATGGTAGAGATCCTTTTCATTTTCAACAGATGCCGCTTCCTCGACTTTGTCCGCGTCATACAGCATGACACCGAGATAGCGGATTCTGCCGACACATGTCTCGGAGCAGATGGTCGGCAGCCCCGCCTCTAAGCGTGGAAAGCAGAGTGTGCATTTTTCCGCTTTGTTCGTTTGCCAGTTAAAATAGACTTTTTTATAAGGACACGATGACACGCAATATCTCCATGAACGGCACGCGTTTTGATCCACGAGCACAATGCCATCTTCTTCGCGTTTGTACATGGCGCCGGACGGACAGGATGACACGCATGCCGGATTGATGCAGTGTTCGCAAATACGCGGCAGGTACATCATAAAGACCTCATCGAACTCCGTTTTGATCGATTCCTCCATTTTTTGAACGTTTGGATCTTCAAGCCCTGTAATGTGGCCGCCCGCGAGATCATCCTCCCAGTTCGGGCCCCATTCGATATTCATGAAATCCCCCGTCAGTGACGATTTCGGCCGTGCCACCGGCTGGTGTTTTTTCTGCGGACTGTTTGTTAATGTTTCATAATCATAGTTCCAAGGTTCATAGTAATCATCAATTGTCGGCTGATTCGGATTATAGAAAAGGCCTGCAAGCCGGTTTGTTTTCGGGCCGGATTTCAGTTCAAGCTTCCCTTTTTTCAATGTCCAGCCGCCTTTATATTTGCCCTGGTCCTCCCATTGCTTCGGGTAGCCGATGCCCGGCTTTGTTTCTACATTATTGAAGTACATATATTCCGCACCGGAACGGTTTGTCCACGTGTTTTTGCAGGTGACGCTGCATGTGTGGCAGCCGATGCATTTATCCAAGTTCATGACCATCCCGATTTGCGCTTTAATCTTCAAGCCAATCGACCTCCTTCAGCTTGCGGATGACGACATTCAGGTCGCGCTGGTTTCCCGTCGGGCCGTAATAGTTAAAGCCGTAGCTGAGCTGGGCATAGCCCCCGATCATCTGTGTCGGCTTGACGTGAATCCTTGTCGGGCTGTTATGGGTGCCGCCGCGGTTATTTGTCAGTTTTGTGCCGGGCACGTTGATATGGCGGTCCTGGGCATGGTGCATAAACGCCATTCCTTTAGGAATCCGGTGAGACAAAACCGCCCTCGCGACGACAACGCCGTTTCGGTTAAAGCATTCAATCCAATCGTTGTCTTTGATATCCGTATCCGCGGCGTCATCTTTATTCATCCACACGGTCGGCCCGCCGCGGAACAGCGTCAGCATCGGCAGGGAATCAAAATACATGCTGTGGACGGACCATTTATTATGCGGCGTCAAGTAATTAAGGACGATTTCTTTGCCCTCTTGGTCAGGCCGTTTGCTTAGAAACGGGCGATGCTGGAGGATCGGTTTAAATGTCGCCATCGTTTCACCGAATTCCATCATCAGTTCATGATCGACATAATAAGATTGTCTGCCGGTCAGTGTCCGCCACGGAATTAATTTTTCTACATTCGTCGTAAACGGCGAGTACCTGCGTCCCCCTTTTTCTGAGCCGGTAAAGGCCGGAGAGGTGATGACCGTTTTCGGCTGGGCTGTAATTTGTTCGAACGTAAAGCATTCTTCCTCCCGTTCTTCCGCCAGGTCTTTCAGCTCCAGATTTGTGATGTTTTCAAGTGATTCCCATGCTTTTACGGCGACTTTTCCATTGGAGGTGGACGACAGGGTTAAAATCGCTTCCGCCGCCTGCTTCGCTTCACTTATATTCGGACACCCCTTTGCGACGCTGTCCGAGGTGATTTCTCCAAGTCTCTTTTTGAGTGATTCATATTCATCGGCTATCGACCAGCTCATGCCTTTTGTGCCGCTCGGTTTTAAAGCCGTATGAGGCCCGAGCGCGGTCATTTTATGAAAGATGTGCTTGTAATCCCGTTCAACAACATGGATGTTCGGCATTGTTTTTCCCGGAATGGCTTCACATTCGCCCTTGCTCCAGTCATTGATTTTGCCGAACGGCTGGGCCAATTCCTGCATTGTGTCGTGGAGGAGCGGCGTTGCAACCACTTCTTTCACCGGCTCCATCTCGACTTCTTCCGCCAGATCGGAAACGGCTTTTGACAGGGCCTTGAAAATATCCCAGTCTGACTTCGATTCCCACGGTGCCGAGATCGCCGGAGCAAAAGGATGGATGAACGGATGCATATCCGTGCTGCTGAGATCGTGTTTTTCATACCATGTCGCCGCCGGCAGCACGATATCGGAATACAGCGCCGTACCCGCCATTCGAAAATCGAGATTGATTAATAAGTCGAGCTTCCCTTCCGGTGCCTGCTCCCGCCATTTGATTTCTTCAGGGCGGATGCTGTCGCTGTCGTCATTCATCAGACCGTTCGTCGTCCCCAGCAGATGCTTGAGAAAATATTCATGTCCTTTTCCTGAGCTTGAGATCAGATTGGCACGCCATACGAAGAGATTCTTCGGGAAATTGGCTTCATTGTCTGGATCTTCAATCGCAAATTTCAGCTTTTTGTTTTGAAGCTGCGAGGCGACGTACGCACCAACGTCTTCAGGTGTCTCCGCCCCCGCTTTTTCAGCTTCTTTGTACAGGTCAATGCCGTTTTTATCGAAAGTCGGGTAGGACGGCAGCCACCCTAATCGCGCCGCCAGCACATTGTAATCGGCGTGATGCTTGTAGCGGGATGAAGAAGCGATCGGTGAAGCCAAGTCACTGATCGGCTGGTCTTCGTAACGCCACTGGTCTGTCGCAAAGTAGAAAAATGAGGTGCCGTTTTGCAGCTTGGGCACGCCTTCCCAGTCCTTTGCATTTGCGATCGTTTGCCACCCTTCAGCAGGACGGAGTTTTTCCTGACCGACATAATGAGCCCAGCCTCCGCCGTTTACGCCTTGGGCGCCTACGAGTAAAACAAGATTTAACACCGCGCGGTAGATTGTGTCGGAATTGAACCAGTGGTTAATCCCCGCTCCGACGATAATCATGGATCTGCCGTCAGTATCAATCGCATTTTGAGCAAACTCTCTGGCAATCTGAATGACGGCTTCTCTTTTAATTCCCGTCATCTGTTCCTGCCAGCCAGGTGTAAACGGCTCAGGATCATCATAAGAGACAGCTGATTGCTGACCGATGCCCCGGTTCACCCCGTAGTTGGCCAATATCAAGTCAAACACGGTCGTGACGTACGTCTCTTCGCCGTTCAGATCCAGTTTTTTAATAGGAAGATCCCGCTTGAGCACTTTGTTTCCGTCATTTGAAAAATACGGAATGCGCACCGAGCCGATTTCGTCCTCTATTCCAAGCACAGAGAGTCGGGGTTCAATCGGTTCCCCGGTGTCTTCATCGATCATATGCAGGTTCCATTTCTGCTGCCCGTCCCAGCGGGAGCCCATTGTTCCTTGCGGTATGGCAAGAGCGCCTGTCTGATCATTCCAGACCGCAGGCTTCCATTGATCATGCTTTGTCTGCCGCCCGATGTCCTTCGCATGCAGAAAGCGGCCCGCTGTGTATACGCCGTTTTCTTTTGACAGAGTGACGAGGAATGGAAAATCCGTGTATTGCTTCGCATACTTGATAAACCGCTCCGTCTCTTGATTCACGTAAAATTCCTGTAAAATGACATGCCCCATAGCCATCGCAAGCGCCCCGTCAGTCCCTTGGCGGATACTGAGCCAGTCATCGGCGAACTTTGAGGATTCCGCAAAATCCGGACTGATCGAAATGACCTTAGCGCCTTTATAGCGGGCTTCCGCCAAAAAATGTGCGTCAGGCGTTCTCGTTAACGGAACGTTGGAACCCCATGTGATGATATAGCCTGAATTGTACCAATCACTGCTTTCCGGAACGTCCGTCTGGTCGCCCCAAATTTGCGGGGACGCCGGCGGAAGATCCGCATACCAGTCATAGAAACTGAGCATAGGGCCGCCGATTAAAGACATGAATCGCGAACCTGATGCGTGGCTGATCATGGACATCGCCGGAATCGGAGAAAAGCCGACATTCCGGTCAGGTCCGTATTTCATGACTGTATACAGCAGAGAGGCTGAAATCAGCTTCAGCACCTCAGACCATTCAGCGCGCACAAATCCGCCTTTCCCTCTTGCCTGTTTATAAGACTTCGCTTTTTCAGGATTTTCAACGATTGATTTCCAGGCATCAAGCGGATTTTGATGCGCCTGCAGTGCTTCCCGCCACAAATTGACCAGCACACCGCGCACGTACGGATATTTCACACGGAGCGGGCTGTAGATGTACCACGAAAAACTGGCGCCCCGCGGACAGCCTCTCGGTTCGAAATCAGGCATATCCGGGCCTGTTGATGGATAATTCAAGTTTTGTCCTTCCCACGTGACAATTCCGTTTTTCACATAAATATTCCAGCTGCAAGAACCCGTGCAGTTGACGCCGTGGGTGGAGCGAACGACTTTGTCGTACTGCCATCTGTTTCTGTATACATTCTCCCAATCACGATCTTCGCTAGTGGTTTGGCTATGTTTATTTGAATGATGTTCGATAGGAGAAAAATAGTTTAATCTCCTGAACAGCGGACTCATTTTCTTTTTCTTCATGATCGTTCACTCCTTCCGAGTCAGGTGATGCTACGTACACTATAAACAGAGAGAGCGCATTTCCTTGTGAACTATGTCACACACTCTGCTTTTTTCACAAAACGTTCACACAAAGGAGCAGGAAAGACGGCGGCGTTCATGGCAGGACGTTTTCTTTCAAAGAAAAAAACCGGTCCTATTTAAGAACCGGGTTCAGCGTTTTCATCGCGTGATGTATGCAGATACCTCAAAAACAACTGATAGGAACAAAAGACATTTTGCTGAAGCATCGCCAAAAAATTCATTTGCAGCTGCGGATGGTAAGACATCATCTGCTTAAAAATGGAATATGGAATATGTAGTGCCAGAATGTCCGGTGAGGCATTGACTGAGATAAAAGGCGATAAAGAATGCCCGCCTTTTTCATCAATCGGAAACACATCGCCTTTTTCCCACAGCGCAACGGTTTGCGATCCTTCAGGCAGCCTGCTGTCCTTAAAATGGATACTGCCTTTTAATACAATATAAACGGATTGTGAATGAAGAAAGGATGGGGACTGATCAGATGATCCGCTGATAAACGTCCCGTTTTTCAGCAAAGTTTCGACAATGGACAGGGGCACTTCGTTAAACATAGGAAGTTGTTTCAGAAATAATAAATAGTCACACTGATTCATAGGAAAGCCTCCTGTGCTGATGATAGCTTTAGTGTAGCCCGATTGAGCCTGTGCGGCAGTGATGTATTTCACAGCTTGTATGATGAATATCACTTATCAGGAGGATGCCTGCATTTATAATGACATACAAAAGGAGGATTTCGATGAAGGTGATGATTCCGAATCAGCACGGCGCATGGGCGATGCTGCTGATTCCGTTTTTACTCGGCATGGTCAAAGGAGGCCCGGTTTTCTGGCATATTCCGCTCTTTCTGGGCTGGCTTTTCCTTTACTTGGCGGTTTATCCCGTTTCGCTTGCCTTGAAAAAGAAACGGCTCAAACCCTATCAAAAGTGGATATCTATTTACGGTTTTCCGGCCTGCTGCTTTTTGATCATTTCTATCTATCATAAACCGCAGCTCGTCTGGGTCGGCCTTTCTTTATTGCCGCTGTTTCTTATCCATATGCATTATGCCCGCCGAAAAAACGAACGGGCGCTCGTGAATGATATGGCGGGAGTTTTGTTCTTTTGTTCAGGCGGGCTTGCGAGCTGCTGGCTGGGGACGGGAACCCTTGACGGCTGGGCTTGGTTTATTCTCTCTCAATCTGCTTTATTTTTTATCGGAAGTTCCTTTTATGTGAAGTCGGTCATCCGGGAGAAAAAAAACAGAACATTTGCATACTGGTCTTGGGGCTATCACCTGCTGCTCCCTTTTTTATCGTGTCTTCTCGGAGCAGGCTGGGCATTTCTCGCTTTTATCCCCAGCAGTTTGCGGGCGTGGTTTTTTCACGGGAGAAATTGGCCCGCGAAAACGATCGGCATGCTGGAAATTGCAAATGCCGGCTTCTTTTTCGCCGTCATGTGTATATGTATCACAAATTGAAAAACAAGGACACCGGCTGTCCTTGTTTTTTCAGTCAATATTGCAGATTTCCAGCGGACAGTTTTCACACTCAATCTCACATCGTAAATAGTCCCGCTTGTGCAAAATAATTTTTCCCGTTTCGTCTATCGAAATAACCCCTTGTTTGCGCAGATCTCCCAGCATGCGGTTGACACTTTCCCGTGCCGCCGCACAAAACTTTGCCAAATCCTGATTTGTCAGCACAATGTTAATCAGAATCCCGTCGCTTCGTTCCACCCCGTAGCTGTTTGACAGACGGATAAGGGTGGAATAGAGCGCCCCTTTTTTGCCGTGAAGAAGCAGATCCCTGATCTTAGACTGGATTTTTCGCAGATGGGTGCTCATCCATTTCATAAATTCAAACGTCAAATTACCGTTTTGAATCAATTCCTTTTCCAGCTTGTTTTTATTAATGACGAGCACCTCGCCGTCCTCTAACACTTTTGCACTGAGCATATACCTCGGCTCTTCTGTGAACAGTGTCAGTTCCCCGACGATATCGTGTTTCTGGCAGATTCTAAGTGTCAGGTCTTTTCCGTCAGACGTCAGCTTGCCGATTTCAATGAGCCCCGATTGAATCAGATAAAGCTCTTCTGCATCCATTCCTTCTTGAAACAAATAGGTGTGTTTTTTCATTTTCTTTTTCGTGCTGATTGATTCCAGCAATTCATGCAGTTCACGGGAAAGAAGTTCTTTATCAGATTTTCGGACAGAGAGAATATTCATGAGCTCACCTCGAAGAAAGTCACGTTGCGTATATATATTGTAACGTGACTTGATTTGCACTCACCCAGAAAAAACTAACAATCTTGTGAATGGATCATTATGAATTGAGGCTCTGACTGTTTCTCTCCGTATGTGTTTTCATTCTTTCCTGCCAATACAGCCAGATCACAAGAACAAAGCTGGCTAACGCAACCTCTGAAAGCGCCATGAACCCGATCGCGTATTGGCCCGTTGCCTGAAATACACTTGCCAGAATCAGCGGAGGGAAAAAACCGCCCAGTCCGCCCATAGCAGACACAATACCGTTGGCAATCCCCGCCTGCTTCGAAAAATAGAAAGGCACCAGTTTAAATACCGTCCCGTTTCCAATCCCTGAGCAGACTGCCACCGTCAGTGATCCGAACGCATAGAGGCCGATCGTCAGCGAGAAAGACAGCATAACGCCTGACAGCGTAAGCCCTGCGAAAACGAACATCAAAATGCGGAGCGGGTTCATTTTATCGGCAAGAAATCCTCCCGCTGGCCTGAGCAGCGTAGAGACCGCAATAAAGCCGGCCGTCCGCAGCCCTGCATCCGCGGGGCTCAGCCTGAAATGCTCAACCAAAAAGTTCGGCAGATAGATGGTAAAGGCGACAAAAGCGCCAAACGTAATAAAATAAAACATGCTCAAAAACCACAGCACATGATTTCGGTAAACAGCTTTGATTTGGGTTTTTACGGAAACTTTGGCCTTCTTCTCATGCCGGTCGCCGAACAAAACGTGCAGTAATGCGAAAACAGCCAGCAAAACGAGATACATCTGCACGGTTGCTCTCCATCCCGCGGCCTGAGCGATAACCGGCGCCGCAAAAGTGGTAATGGCGGTTCCGATGTTTCCAGCACCGTAAATCCCATTGACGGCACCGTGCTTTTCTTTCGGATAATATTTCGGAAGCGACGTCACTCCGATGGAGAATACCGCCCCTCCGATCCCTAAGAAAAAGCCGCCCGCGATTAAATCAAACAGAGAATCCGCCATACTGATCCAAAACACGGGAAACAAAAGCAGGATGAAGCTGATCATGAACATCAGCCTCGCGCCGTACCTGTTCGTTAAATACCCTAAAGGAATGCGGAGAAGCGATCCGAGAATAACGGGAATCGCCGTCACCAATGAAATCTCGCCTTTGGTTAAATTAATATCTGATGTCATTTGGGAAATGAGCGATGAAATCAGCACCCACACCATAAACCCCGCCACTAAGCTTAATGACTGCAACGATAATTGAATATGTTGACGATTGATCATTCGGCTTGCCCCTTTCACTGATTCAATATCAGTCTTATCATACAAAAACTCGGTGTGCGGGATTGTGAAGTACATCACACGTTTTATATACAAAAAAAAGACAAAGCCCGAAGACTTTGTCCTTTCATGAATGATTACATTTTTTCCGGAGCCGATACGCCGATCAGCTGAAGCGCGTTGTTCAGCGTAATTTGCGTCGCCTTCATTAAAGAAAGGCGCGCGCGGCTCTTCTCTTCATTTTCCGGATCGATGACTTTCTCCGCGTTGTAGAAACTGTGCAGAGCGGAAGCCAGATCATAAATATAATTTGTGACACGGTGCGGGATTCGCTTTTCCGCCGCTTCTGCCACTGCCTCAGGGAAGCCGCCGATCGTTTTCAGCAGGTCATATTCTTTTTCTGATTGAATATGGCTGAAATCAAGATCCGCCGCCGGTTTAAGTCCCTGCTCCTCCCCTTGGCGAAGCATGCTGCAAATACGGGCATGTGCGTATTGCGCGTAATACACAGGGTTTTCGTTAGATGTCGATACGGCAAGGTCCAAGTCAAAATCCATATGCGTATCAGCGCTGCGCATCGCGAAGAAATAACGGACTGCGTCAAGGCCGACCTCTTCAATCAGATCACGCATCGTGACGGCTTTCCCCGTACGTTTGCTCATCTTCATTTTTTCGCCGTCTTTATATAAATGAACGAGCTGAATGATTTCAACTTCCAATGTTCCTTTTTCGTAACCGAGCGCTTCAATTGCCGCTTTCATACGCGGAATATAGCCGTGGTGATCCGCGCCCCATACATTGATGAGCTTGTCGAATCCGCGGTCAAGTTTGTCTTTATGGTATGCGATATCCGGCAGCAGATAAGTGTATGAGCCGTCTTTTTTGATCAGCACGCGGTCTTTGTCGTCGCCGAACGTTGTGGAACGGAACCATGTCGCACCGTCCTCTTCGTATACATGGCCCTTTTCGCGAAGCGCCTCGAGCGCCTGATCAATTTTTCCGTTTTCGTACAGTGACGTTTCAGAATACCATACGTCAAACGGCACGCGGAAATTCTCCAGGTCGGAGCGGAGTTTATCAAGCTCGTACTTTAAGCCGTATTCCCGGAAAAATGCCCGGCGTTCGCTCTCCTCTTCATGGACGAAGCGGTCGCCGAAATCTTCGGCTAGCTTTTTCCCGATAGCGATAATATCTTCCCCGCGGTAGCCGTCTTCCGGCATCGGTTTTTCGAGACCGAGCGCTTCAAAATAACGGACTTCAACGGAAAGCGCCAGATTGTTAATCTGGTTGCCCGCATCATTAATATAGTATTCGCGGCTCACATCATAGCCAGCTTTAGAAAGCACGCTGCACAGCGCGTCACCTACCGCCGCGCCGCGCGCATGGCCTAAGTGAAGATCTCCCGTCGGGTTGGCGGACACGAATTCAACCTGAATCTTTTCGCCCTGTCCGACGTTTGTCTCACCGTAATGTTCACCCGCTTCAAGCACGGACGGGATCAGTTTTGTTAAGTAGCTGTTGTTCATGTAAAAGTTGATAAAGCCCGGTCCCGCAATATCCATTTTTTCAATGGAAGCCTTTCCTTTATCAAATGACGCCACGATCTCCTCGGCGATTTGGCGCGGCGCTTTTTTTGCGATTCTCGCCAGCTGCATCGCCATGTTTGTGGAATAATCACCGTGTGTTTTGTCTTTCGGTGTTTCTAACAGTACGCTTGGAATCTGGCTTTCTTCCGCCAGGCCCGCTTTCAGAACGGCCGCTTTGATTTCTTCCTTCAGCACGTCCTTCATTTGTTCCGCAATGTTCATGCGTGAGTTCCTCCCTCATACGTGATCGTCATATTATGTAAATGCTGCTGCTCGTCTCCGACATGCATGTCATATGCGATGCTGATTCGGCCTTTTTCTTCACCGAGATCAGATTGAATCGATTTTGTGCTTGTTTCCAGCTCAAGCTCACCAAATGACATTTTATATTTCGCAATTGTGGAAGCTCCCGTTATGAAACGCTGATTCATTTTAACAGCACCTGACCTCATGATCAGGACTTCGCCTTCGCTCACCTTCACAATCGTTTTTACTTTGCCTAGGTCGTGTTCTTCATAATAAGATAGATACACTTTTTGTTGTTTTACATAGTAAAATCCGGTAGTACGGAATTCGATGACTTCCTCATTTCCGTCATCCTCGATCACAGACTTCACATGGAGTGTTATCGGTGTCTCTTGCTTCATTTTGACACGTCCTTTTCATCATTCCACTTTGACTTGAATAGTATAATCATTCAGCTTGTAAACTTCAACTGCTTCTATCTTACCATCATTGCTCATTAGATTTGAAGATAAACCTCATAAAAAGCAGTTCCTTATAAGAAGAGAAAATCATATCACTATGTCACCCAATCCGTGAAAAACATGACAGCAGCTTTTCAGAAACTCACACAGTCTCATCGAAGCTGCTGCGACTTCCGGCAACATAGATTGTGCAGCAGCTATGCCAACGATGTCAAAGCGCTGCGTGTTCGAAATCGTCAAAGCCGTCCCTTTCCGCTTTCACACGCCCCTTGCCGTATTAATGGGACTCGCGGTGTTACTGATTCGGCTCATTTATTTATAAACGATTGTCTTATCGCAGCTCTGCTTCTCTCAACCTATGAAATAAGCTACATTGCAATCGCAGATGGACCCGCGCCAACCGGGATCACCGTCACAGCTGTATAATCGCTCGTGCGGTACACGGTCACGGTATTGTCGTCGGGCTGCGCTGCATAAATGTACTGATTATCAGGTGTTACGGCGAGGTCAGAAGCGCCGGGGAGAGACACGTTTGCAATGATCCTCTGTCTAGCCGTATTAACTACGTATAAGTTATTAATGAGGAACGGTTCACTATATGGCTCTAGAAAATAAGCCCTAGTGCTATCGCGAGAAAATACAATCGTCCTCAGAGTTTCAAATAAACGGTTGAAGTCGCCTCCCCTGCTTAATGGTGACAAACTGATCTCCGTTACACCTTTCGGCAGCAGCTCACCATTCAACACATACGCAAAATTTCCAGCGTAAGGAGTGGCAATTAAACTGGGAAATTCAAATGTATCTATGATACTTTCTACCAACTGCCCAGTATTTACATCATATTTATCAACCGACCAACTGCTTCCATTAGCGGTATAGACATACTGTCCATTCGGATCAAGAGCAAAGTCTAAAGCGCCGGGTATCGGAATGACATCAATGACCGATTGAGAGGCCATGTTGATCATATATATAGATCCGGCGGCCATCACGTACGCGAACTCATCTGTTGAATCAAATTCAACCTTTCTCGGCCCTTCTCCAACAGTAATGGTATTTATGATGGTTAATGTTTTATTATCTAGCACTGAGACAAGGTTGGTATTCCCATGGAGGACAAACGTGAAAGCTTTATCAAAAGTAACGCCTAGATGAGTTGGCACGTCAGAAAAAGGGATTGTTTTTACAACAGTGTTTAAATCTGCATCAATAACCGAAACCGTGCTGTCTCCTGAATTGGCTGTAAACACATACGATTGAGGGTCTGGCGATGGCGGTAAAACAAGTGTCCCGGTCACCGTAAGCGGACTGCCGTAGAAAGGCGGTACAATGAGAAGATCTTCCACTGTTATTTGACTGAAATCAGGACAGCGGCCAGACTGCGCTGCATAATAAACGACTTGATCAATCTCTTCAGTATGAATCACAGAAACAGACCCGTCCCCTTGTCCATATTGATTTCGTACAGGCGACACACTGACAAGAAGCGTAACTGTACCTTTTACTCTCACGGCATATCGAACACCGATATCTTCTGGTTCCGGCCCAGTCTGGATTAAGCAAGGCTCACTGATACATAATAAATGAGCAGTACTCCATGTAACCGCCGCAGCTGCTTCGGCAGAATCAATAGTGAACCCCTCGGGAATGTCAATCGGCACTTGAAACGGCGCTTCTCTGCTAATTTCCTCATCACAAAAACAGAAACAATTTTCCTGTAAAGCAGAAAGATCATTCTTTTTCATGAATTCACGTCCTTTTAGAAATGTACAGCATGCAGTTGGTTAAATCACAATATCTCCCGGTGAAACCCCAAGAGATATCACAGTTTCCACAGAATTATCATCCGTGTTGTAAACAGTGATGTTCTGCTCTAAAAAATGAGCAGCATACAGAAATTCGCCATTCGGAGTAAACGCAAAGTCTCTTGCCGATTGCGGAACATTTCCTATAACGCCTGCACCATTCGGACTGACAGCATATAAATTGCCAGTGAAGCTGTCATGTAAATACACCCCTGATCCACTCGTAAACATTACATATTGGCCATCAGGCTCCAGCTCTTGGGTAATGCTGACCGTAAACGTATTTAAGTCAATAACCGTCAAATAATTGAACAAGAATTCTTGTTCTAAGACATACGCATACCGCTCCGGCCAATTTGTTTCTATGGATGATACGATAAGCTCTCGTTCAATCGTTCCTGTGACTTCACCGGTGAATAGGTCCACTTTTTGCACTGAACCAAAATCAAGAACATAGGCGAATAACCCATTGGGATCAATTGCAAAATCAAACCCTTCCACAGGAATCGACCTATCCACAGTTAACGTATCAATTCCAATCACATAAATCGCAGTAACGCCGAGAACATAAGCAAACTCATGATTTGGGATACATTTTATCGATCTAGGCGGCTGATCCAGCAGTACGGATGCTGTCACTGTTAAAGTGTCATAATCGATGACAGAAATCACATTATTGTCGAAGTGCAAAACAAACACAGCGCTTTTATCCGGAGTTATTTCAATACCTGTCGGCCGGTACGGCAGAGCAATCGTTGTCACAACAGTATGAGTGTTTGTATCAATCACAGAAACTGATTGATCATTTGGATTCGCTGTAAACGCATAAACGGGTTCCGGCTCAGGAACAAACACAATCGTGCCCGTCACCGATAAAGGACTGCCATAGAATGGCGGAACGACAACAAGGTTCTCGATGGTAATGTCACTGACATCCGGGCAATCATCGGGTTCATCAGAATAATAGACGACTTGGTCAATCTCTGCATTGCGGATGACAGAAACAGACCCGTTCCCTTGTCCATATTGATTTCGCACTGGTGAGACACTGACGAGAAGCGTAACAGTTCCCTGCAGGCGCACTGCGAATTGAACACCGATTTCATCAGGCTCAGGCCCCGTCTCAATGAAACAGCGTTCAATGACACAAGAAAGGCTGTCTGCATTCCACGTCACGTTTGCAACAGCTTCAGCCGGATCAACGACAAACCCCTCAGGCAATTCAATTGGCGCTTGAAACATCGCTTCACGGCTTGCTTCTTCCTCGCAAAAACATAAACATTCTTCTTGTGCGGCTCCTGCTTTTTCTTTAAAGGAAAGCTTGTTAGTTCTCATATCTTCACTTCCTTTTCAGACATACACTGCTCACGCAGATACAACAGAATATGGAAGATGCACTTGTTTGCTTGTACAAATTGTCGGGGATCATAGCGGATTTTTGAAATGATATCCGCAGACATGCAGTTTTAACGAAAGAAAACATTGCGGTTTTTTTGCGCTATCCTTCCGAATGAAAATGATAAAATATGTCATATACATAACGTGGAAGGGAGGGATTCGGAATAGTGGCGAGTGTTGTATCGTCTTCAGCGGTTGGAGAAAAAATCAACGAATGGTATATGTATATTCGAAGGTTCAGCATCCCGGACGCCGAGTACTTGCGGAGAGAAATCAAAGAAGAGCTTGCAAGCCTGGAAGATGACCAGGATCTTCATCTGTACTATTCTCTCATGGAATTCCGCCACAATCTGATGCTCGAATACCTCGAACCGCTGGAATCGCAGCGGATAGAAGAACAGCCGAGACTATCGGATCTGCTCGCGGATATTGATAAAAAGCAGGCCCGGCTGACCGGACGCCTTGATTATTATTTTAATTTTTTCCGGGGGATGTATGAGCTGGAATGCCGTGAGTATCTTTCAGCTATTCAGTTTTTTAAGAAAGCTGAAAGCAAATTGACGTACGTTACAGATCAGATAGAAAAAGCGGAATTTTACTTTAAGATGTCAGAAGTCTATTACTATATGAAACAAACTTATGTTTCAATGGACTATGCGCGGCAAGCTTATTTAATTTATAAAAATGGGGATAATTATAGCATTAGGTTGACTCAGTGCCATTCTTTGTTTGGCGCTAATTATCTTGATGTAAAGCAATATGATCATGCAATATCCCACTTTCAAAAAGCATATACGATGGCTGAACTGGATCAGCAGCCTCAATTAATGGGGAGAACACTTTTTAACATCGCTTTATGCTACAATAATCAAAATAATAAAGATGAAGCCATTCCTCATTTAAAAGAAGCCATAGCTGTTTTTGAAAAAGCTCAAATGAGTCATTCACTTCCGCAGCCCTACTTCTTACTTACACAGATTTATTTTAAGTTAGAAAATATAGATAACGCGTACGATTATCATAAAAAAGGTATCTCAATATGTAAGGAAATAGATGATATAATTTACGAGGAAAAGTTTAAATTTTTGGAATGTTTGTATATGCCGGATCCAAGAGATACGTTAATAAACGATTGTCTGCATTTTCTTGAAAGTAAATTGATGTATGCTGATATTGAGGAATTAGCCCTTGATGTAGCTAAATATTATTACACAAAAGAAGAATATAAAAAAGCTTCTGTATACTTTTTAAAAGTTGAAGAAGCCAGACAGCAGATCGAAGGAGGAGTGAATTTATATGAAATTGAAGTATAAATTACTTATAGTCTGTTTTGCTGTGAGTACGCTATTAGTATCAGCAGGAATAACGAATAGTTTAACTCCTCATTATTATATATCTGAACGTGCAATGATCTGAATTTATAATGAAAGATTTCACTTTAGGTTTGCGGTGACAATTCCCTTGAGTTTTTTTATTCAAGAGATAGATTCTATTACAAAAACCCGGAACAAAGGCTTCTTCTGCCCTATTATTCCGGGTTTTTTTCTTTCTACTTCACAAACCCAAGCAGCATTTCACGAATCATCTTGCTTGCCGTGTTTGCGGTTTGTTCTGAGTGGTCATAGACCGGTGCGACTTCTACGAGGTCAGCGCCTTTTACGTTGACTTCTGAGCGCGCGATTTCATGGATGGAGGCGAGCAATTCCTTAGACGTGATGCCTCCTGCGTCAACCGTGCCCGTTCCCGGCGCATGAGCGGGGTCAAGAACGTCAATATCAATGGTGACGTAAACAGGACGGCCCGCGAGCTGCGGCAGCACTTTTTTCAGCGGCTCAAGCACTTCAAACTTAGAAATGTGCATGCCGTTTTCTTTCGCCCATTCAAATTCTTCCTTCATTCCGGAACGGATGCCGAATGAAAATACGTTCTGCGGCCCGATGAGCTCGGCCGCTTTGCGGATCGGAGTAGAGTGGGAAAGCGGTTCGCCTTCATAATCCGTGCGCAGGTCAGTGTGCGCGTCAAAATGAATGATGGCAAGGTCCGGAAACTTCTTATACATAGCTTTTATGACAGGCCATGATACAAGGTGCTCCCCTCCCATGCCGAGCGGGAACTTTCCTTTTTCTAAAATGCTGTCCACGTATTCCTCAATCATATCAAGACTTCTTTGCGGATTGCCGAACGGAAGCGGAATGTCGCCGGCGTCAAAGAAATTCAAATCAGCCAGATCACGGTCGAGATACGGGCTGTATTCTTCAAGACCGATAGACACCTCGCGAATTCTGTTTGGGCCAAAGCGTGAGCCCGGGCGATAACTGACCGTCCAATCCATCGGCATGCCGTAAAGGATGGCGTCCGCCTCTTTCCAGTCGGGACGGCTTGCGATAAATACTTTTCCTGAATAAGCTTCATCAAATCTCATCTATAATACCCTCGCTTTCCTGTAAAAAAGCGCAAGATTCGCTCCTGCGCCATACATTTTTATTTGATTAAGTCGCTCACAAATTTCGGAAGAACAAATGCCGCTTTGTGAAGCTCTTTCGTGTAATACTTCGTATCGATGTCGAAGAAACGGCTGTCCTCCACCTCAAGCGGATCGTACTTTTTAGAACCGATTGTAAATGTCCACAGACCGCTTGGGTACGTCGGGATATTGGCCGTATACAGGCGGGTGATCGGGAAGATTTCTTTCACGTCACGCTGTACGTTTGTAATCAGTTCCGGCGTAAACCACGGGTTGTCCGTCTGCGCGACGAAGATGCCGTCTTCTTTTAACGCCTTGGAAATTCCGGCATAGAAGCCTTTTGAGAACAAATTGACGGCCGGTCCGACCGGCTCTGTTGAATCAACCATGATGACGTCATACTCATTTTCTGATTTTGCAATGTGCATGAAGCCGTCATCGACTCTTACGTCGACGCGCGGGTCATCAAGTTTGCCCGCAATGGACGGAAGAAATTTTTTAGAGTATTCAATGACCTTGCCGTCAATGTCGACAAGCGTCGCTTTTTTTACGCCAGGGTGCTTTAAAATCTCTCTGATGACACCGCCGTCTCCGCCGCCCACAACGAGGACGTTTTCCGGATTCGGGTGCGTAAATAACGGTACGTGCGCAACCATTTCATGATAAACGAATTCGTCTTTTTCAGAAGTCATGACCATTCCGTCTAAGAACAGCATGTTTCCGAATTCTTCTGTCTCTACCATTTCCAGATGCTGAAATTCAGTCTGTTCAGTATGTAATGTTTGTTTCACCTTTAATGTAATGCCGAAATTCTTCGTCTGCTTCTCCGTATACCAAAGCTCGCTCAATTGTCATCTCCCTTTCAAGGCTTATTTCATTTATTGTAAGCGTCTGTTTCGCTTTTATTCCGGTTAAAATCTCATTTTCACCTAAGGAAAAAGTATAGAGGATGGCGGGGAAAAAGTAAAGAAGTGTCGGGTTTGATATGTTTAAAAAACCCCCTTTTTTCACATAATAATAGAATCATGAAAAAGGGGGTTCCCAAAAGTGGATAAAGTATCTGGAAAACAGCTCAGAATCACGCTCAAAATCATCCGCGCCTGCATCTTTCTGACACTGATCGGCGGAATGCTGGCCGGTGTCTGCTTCACATCCGTTCTTCTTGCAGCGAAATGGCAGGGCGCCCCCTCCGTCCGGGTCCCTCAGTCTACGATTCTTTATGCAAATGACGGCTCAAAGCTGGGAGAGACCGATTTCGGTGAAAAACGCTACTGGGTCCGGTTAAAAGATATTAATCCGATGGCGGTGCAGGCCGCCATTGCGGTAGAGGATCAAAACTTTTACAGCCACCACGGATTTGATTACCGGCGGATGGCCGCTGCCGCGCTTGCCGACATAAAAGCAATGGCCAAGGTTCAGGGCGCCAGCACCATCACCCAGCAATACGCAAGAAACCTCTATCTTGAGCATGATAAGACATGGAAACGAAAATGGAATGAAGCATTTTATACGATCCGCCTTGAACAGAACTATTCTAAAAACGAGATTTTAGAAGGTTATGTAAATACGATATATTACGGCCACGGCGCATATGGAATCGAAGCCGCCTCCCGCTTGTATTTCGGCAAACACGCCAAAGATCTGAACGATGCGGAAGCCGTGCTTCTGGCAGGCATACCGAAAGGCCCGTCCGGCTATTCGCCTTATGTCAGTGAAAAGAAGGCCAAACAGCGCCAGGAAACCATTCTCCGATTGATGACCGAACAGAAAATGATCTCAAAAGAAAAGGCGGAAAAACTCAAGAAAACACCGCTTGCCTATCAGCCGCTGAAAAACAGAACCGCGGCAAAAACGGCGCCTTATTTTTACGATGATGCGATGAAAGAACTCGAGAAAAAGCTCGGGATGACGCGCGAACAGCTGACAACAAGCGGGCTGCGTGTTTATACAACGCTTGATAAGCGCATGCAGCGGATCGCAGAAAACACTGTGGCACATACGATCCGTACCGGCTCTGACATTCAGGTCGGCTTTTCCGCGATTGATCCGGCAACAGGGCGCGTACTTGCGCTGATCGGCGGACGTGATTACGAAAAAAGCCCGTTTGACCGGGCGACACAGGCGAAACGCCAGCCGGCTTCCACGATCAAACCGCTTTTATACTACAAAGCGATTCAAAGCGGCTTTACTCCGGTCACGCTGATGAAAAGCGAAGAAACAGAGTTTCAGATTGACGATAACGGAGATACTTATTCTCCAAGCAATTACAACGGCTACTACGCCAATAAACCGATTACGCTGCTTCAGGCGCTTGCGTTATCAGACAACATCTATGCCGTGAAGACCCATCTCTTTCTGGGCATGAATAAGCTCGTGTCGGCGGCAAAGGAATTCGGCATCAGCGAACATTTAAAGCCCCTTCCGTCTCTGGCGCTCGGAACTGAACCCGTGCGCCCGATTGAAATGGTCAATGCCTACGCGATGCTCGCAAACGGGGGGAAACAAATCACCCCTTCCTTTATCACAAAAGTGACGGATACCGCCGGCAATGTCTTGTATGAACAGCCGCGCAGACATCAGCAGGCGCTCGATAAAAAAGCCGCATTTGTGACAGCGAGCATGATGACGGGCATGTTTGATCAGGATTTAAACGGCTATACTTCCGTCACAGGACGCACCATTTCAGACAGGCTGACCCGGACGTACGGCGGGAAATCAGGCACCACAAGCGCGGACAGCTGGATGATCGGCTTTAATCCCGCTCTTGCTGCCGGTGTTTGGACAGGCTATGACAAAAGCAGCACGATAGATTCCGTAGAGGAAAAAAGCTATGCAAAGACCATTTGGGCGGACTTTATGGAGAAGGCGCTCGAAGGAGAACCGGAAATAGCGCTTAAACCGCCGAAGGGCGTCACGGGCGTCTATATCGATCCCGCTTCCGGCTACACATCGGGACCCGGATGCGCCGCAAAGCATTATACGTATTTTATCGCGGGCACAGAGCCCGCCGATGTGTGCTACGGACCGGAACCGTCTAAAAAAGAAAAGGAACACGCTCCCGCCCGCAAGGAACCTCCGCGCAGAAAGTGGTGGGATAAGTGGCTCGGCAAAAAAGACTAAGCCCGGTGCATTTAGCGCCGGGCTTTACTCCGCATCTTCCTCAAGCACCCACGGGAGCAAGAGTGAAAAGTCGAGATGGATAATAGGATCGGGAAAATCCTTCGGTATAAAAAATGTTGTACTCGGCAAAGAAAATGAAAAGCGGATATCTCCCGCTCTCTCAATATGATACTCCGGCCAGCCTTCCCTAAGCCTGCCGACAATCGGATAACTGCCCGCATAATGATGCAGGCCGTTTTCCTTTCCATGCTCCCCCAAGTCGCGGCAGACAGCCGGACGAATCCCAAACTGCGTAAACAGCCTTGTTTTCTCGGCGGGAAGGAGATTCATCGCCTCGGAAAAGTTCCGGCAGCTCCCGCAATCGCAAGGATCAGCCCATGATTTTTCATATTGTTTTCTCGTTTCCGCCGCATCTGCTTCAATGACCCAAGGCCCGATTTCAAATACGGTGAACATGATGAAACCTCCGCTAAACATGAAAAACCCCGAGTCTTGGTTCGGCTCGGGACTTTCCATGTCCTGATTCTGTATCAACAGTTTACTCAGTAAAAATGTAAAATAGTGCAAATATTTATAAAGTTCACAAAAAGTTCACAAATTATTTTTCTTCCGGAAGCAGACCCGTCTTCAATTCATCAGATGAACGGTCCCATAGCCCTTGGTCATGCTTCTGAAGAAATTCAGCAAGCACCTGCTTTGAGCTGTCATCCATTTTATCCACGATAATGCGGCGCTTCATTGATTTATCCATTAAATTCACATGCTCCGGCAATGACTTATAACCTCTGCGGATACTTCTGTCCACTGTCATTTCACAAGCCGTCACACCCGCGTAATAAGGGCCTTCTTCTTTTCTGTCAATGGTGACCCACACGAGCCAGTACGGTTTTCCGTTCGGCACTTCATCCTTGTTCGGCAGGAATTTGATCCCTTTTTCTACGACACTGCGGGCGTGCATGGCGCCGATATCGACGAAGGCTTCCTTCTCTTCCACATCGACAAATACCGGAGAAATATTGTCAAGGCTCAGCGATCCGGCGCCGAAACCGCCATGTCCGTCGGTCGGATCACTTTTAATGATATTAAATCCGATTGTTTTTTTCTTTTTTTCTTCCATGAAAATACCCTCCTACAAAAGCGGTTGAAATATAATGGCAAAAACCTTGAGAATCCAGTCTCTTCCCTCGCTTAACAGCGGCCACACGACATAAGAGCCGACCGGTGTCACAAACAGCACGAGAAACACGATGATCCCGTAGCTCTCAAATTGAGTCATTTTCGCGCGCACCCGCGGCGGCACGAGATCCTCAATAATCCGATAGCCGTCAAGCGGAGGAAGCGGCAGCAGGTTGAATAAACAAAGCGCGAGGTTCAGCTGAATCCATATAGAGAAAAAGCGGTCAAGCCCCATGCTGAATGCCGAAAGCAGCTCCATTCCGTAAGCATGCATCAACACTAGCAAAAAGAAACCGATAAAGGCAAGAAGCAGGTTGCTTACAGGCCCCGCGACGGAAACCAGCACCCCGGCCAGCCGCGGTCTTTTAAAGGCGCGGCGGTTCACCGGCACCGGACGGGCCCAGCCGAAACCTGCGACCAAAATAAGAATGGTTCCGAAAACATCAAGATGTTTAATCGGATTGAGCGTTAATCTTCCCTGTCTCGCCGCTGTATCATCACCGAACCGATACGCGACATACGCGTGCGCCAGTTCATGCATCGTAAATGCCACGATCAGCGTAATGACGACATAGGGCATAAGCTCCAGCGGATAATATAAAAATCTGTCCAAATGTAAAAATCCCCTTTTTTAAAAATGCAAGATTGTCCTTCATTCAGTATACTATAAGTGATCTCTCTTCCAAAGAGAGGAAACAATAAAGGAGGATCAGCACCATGCCGCTCGTAACCGTTAAAATGCTTGAAGGCCGCACAGATGAACAAAAACGGAATCTGGTTGAAAAAGTAACAGAAGCCGTCAAAGAAACGACAGGCGCAGCCGAAGAAAAGATCATTGTCATGATTGAAGAAATGAGAAAGGATCATTACGCCGTCGCCGGCAAACGGATCAGCGATACGGAGTAATCCTTGATAAAGGCCGGCAATGCTGTACGCAGGCCGGCTTATTTCACAATCTTTTCAACCAGGCTGAAAAAGATTTTCTTTTCTTCCTCTGTCAATGCTTCGAACAGTTCGTCAATCAGCAGCTGCCGGTTTTCAATCATTTGCATGGCCGCCATTTTCCCCGATTCGGAAAGCGTCATCCATACCGTGCGGCGGTCTTCGTTGTTTCTCGACCTTTCCACGAACCCTTCTTTTTCTAAATGATTGAGAGCGGTTGTCGTGGCGGAAGGTGATAATGTAACCTCCTGCAATATATCTTTAATCGTACACGTGCCGTGCCGGTAAATAATCCTCAGAATAAATCCTCTGATATTGTTGATACTCTTCGGAATTGTCGCCTCGTCAAGCTTTTTCGTGCTCTTTAAATACTTTGTAAGAGCGTAATCCAGTACATTTGCTTGCAAGTTATCGTGCTTCATGCAGAAACTCCCCATTTCAAGATGCATCCATCATCATTTGTTAGTTTTTTATTACATTTTACTGATACCTTGCGGAGAAAGTCAAAATTCCGGCCGGAATGCCCGCAACTTTTATCCTGCCCTGTACAGACTTTTGTCTCCCTCTTTTTTACCATATCCTTTTATGCAATGCTGGTTTTATAGACACGATTCAGGTAAAATCATAAAGGTGGCTGATCTGATCGGATGCGGCAGACAATATGAATGGAAAAGAAACGAAACAGACAGGGAAACAGAACACAGGATTGTTGATTACACAGAAGATGTGACACGGGTAAAAGCCAAAGAGCTCCTCTTGGTTTTTGCTTTCGGATGGAGGGATGCGTGTTGCGGAATATCCTACAAAAAAAAGACATCACCCAGCTGCTTGAACAAAGCAGAAACAGGCAGACTGCCAAAACGATGGGTGGATTTGATTTAACATTACTGGGCATCGGCGCCGTCATCGGGACGGGTGTCATGGTCCTTACAGGCATTACGGCCGCGAAAAACGCCGGGCCTTCCGTTATCTTTTCTTTTATCATTGCAGCCGTTGTCTGCAGCCTTGCAGCATTATGTTACGCCGAAATCGCTTCTGTTCTCCCGGTTTACGGAAGTGCTTATATTTACTCTTACACGACGATGGGAGAAATTATCGGCCATTTAATGGGCTGGACGCTCTTATCCGTTTATATGGTGACGGCATCCGCGGTCGCAAGCGGCTGGTCAAGCTATTTCAATAATCTGTTAGCCGAAATCGGCATGCCTTTGCCGGACAGTCTGCTGCACGTGCCGAGCCAGGGAGGCATCGTCAACCTTCCTGCCATCATCATTACTCTATTAATTGCGGTCGTTCTGTCACGCGGCTCCAAAGAGAGCAAAACATTTAATAATATAATGGTTCTCGTAAAAATCGGAATTGTTTTGCTGTTTATCATCACAGGCAGCTTTTTTGTAAAGCCGGGCAATTGGCATCCTTTTATGCCTTTTGGAATGAAAGGCGTCATCACAGGGGCTTCTGCCGTCTTTTTTGCGTTTCTCGGGTTTGACGCGATTTCCGCTTCGGCTGAAGAGGTCAAAAAACCGCAGCGCAACCTGCCGATCGGCATTATCGGTTCACTGGTGATCTGTACATTAGTATACGTCATTGTCTGTCTCGTCATGACGGGGATGGTTCCGTATACACAGCTAAATGTGCCGGAAGCCATGTCTTATGTATTGCAGACTGTCGGACAAAATGCGGTGGCGGGCGTGATCGCTGCAGGAGCGGTGATCGGGCTGATGGCCGTCATTCTCGCGCATACGTATGCAGCGACCCGCATATCCTTGGCGATGGCAAGAGACGGAATGCTGCCGAAAGTCTTTACCATTGTCGGAAAGAAATCGGGAGCGCCGATCTTTAATACGTGGCTGATCGGACTGATCAGTGCATGCATTGCGGGTTTTGTTGATCTGAAAGAACTGTCGGATCTCTCAAACATCGGCGCATTGCTGACATTCGCCATGGTCAGTCTGTCCGTGCTGATTCTGCGCCGCACTCATAAGGATCTGCCTCGGGGATTTAAAGTGCCTTTCGTTCCCGTACTGCCGATTTTGGCCATTATCTGCTGTTTGTTTTTAATGGTCAATCTGCCGCTGAAAACGTGGCTTTATTTTGCCGCCTGGCTGATCATCGGCGTGATCGTTTACTTTTTATATTCGTACAAGCACAGCAAATTGAGACAATAAACAAAACCAGGCCCGCATGTTGCGGCCTGGTTTTTACATAAAAAAAGACGAAAGCCATCGCCTTTAACAAATGTGTTTCAGCTCTTCTATGTAGTGAAGCGCCTCATCATATTCTTCATCTGTATATTTCTGCTTGCTCTTGATCGTAAACACTTTCTCTTTCTTTTCCTCAGCTTCAAGGCCGTCAAAATACAAAATCGTAGACACCAGCTCCAGAAACCGGGATGAACGGCTGTTGACGCTGTCGATGTACTTCTTCATATCCGGCATCGTCAGCTCCGCGTGATGTAAAAACTCAGCGCCCGTCTCCGTCAGCGAATACCGGTATTGAAAGTAGCCGCCCTTTTTTTCCTTCACCTCATCCAGAAACCCAAGATTGCACAGCTCTTCAATTCGAAGCGTCAGTTCTTCGGAATACGGGCCGTAAAAATGAAAATCATATTTTTCGTAGAAAGGATACTGCATTTTCTTTGCGATATAAATGATTTTCTGCAGCTTTTTCCGCCCGATGATTTCTCCAGAATCCGAGAACACCTTCATCAGTTTTGCATGTTCTTTCAACAAATTCCCGACATCTCCTTTTCCTTCTTTACCAAAATCCTTTTATGTCAGTCCCAGCAGCTGCCGGATTTTTAATTTCGCTTCAGGGTTTTCTGAATCGTCAAAAATGAGGTCCATCGGATAGTACAGCTTATGATCCGTCCGCAGTTTTCCCGAAATGGATTCGACAATGGCGGACTGCCTGGACAGCTCTTTGATCTGGCCGTTCTGCGTTAACAGATGAATCGGCAGACGCTCCTCCTCTTCACCCGGTCGGTAAAAATCATACGGCAGATCCGATGAAGAATCGACCACCAAATAATAATTGGGATCAATTCCCGCCTCTTTAAACAGAGCAGTCAGTTCAAAATAAGCCGACATTTCCTCATTCGGGTTAAATTCGGCATACTGAAACAGCTGGCGGTTAATAAAGCGGCGGCACAAGTCGGACAGAATCTGATCCTCTTCATCCTCCCAAGCCTGGAAATAATATAAAATGATAGCTTCATCTAACTTCAGATAATCCTCAAGCGTCAGCTTCCCTTCAAAGATGGAATAAAAATGAACGGGAGCATGCGTGAAGATATACCCTTCTTCATGGAGCTGCTTCGCACGGTGGAGGATTTTCGTCAAAATGACTTCAGCGCTTCTCGTCACGGGATGAAAATACACCTGCCAATACATTTGATAGCGGCTCATAATATAGTCTTCGACGGCATGCATGCCGCTTTGCTTAATGACGATCTGATCCTCACGCGGACGCATCACCCTTAAAATCCGTTCCATATCAAAATGTCCGTAGCTGACGCCCGTATAGTACGCGTCCCGCTGAAGATAATCCATCCGGTCGGCGTCAATCTGGCTCGAAATCAGGCTGACCACCTGCTTGTTTCTGTATGTTTTAGCAATGACTTCTGCAACATCCTGCGGAAATCCGGGACCCGCCTTTCTGAGAACCTGATTCACCTCGGTATCGCCGAGAATAATTTCTCTCGTAAAGTCTTCATGATCCAGATGAAAAACCTTTTCAAAGGAATGCGAAAACGGCCCATGTCCCAAATCGTGCAAAAGCGCGGCGCTGAGACAGAGTTCGCGTTCATTGTCATCCCATTCAGGGCGCCCTTTAAAAACATCGTCAACCATTCTTCTGACAATCTCATAGACGCCGAGAGAATGGTTAAAACGGCTGTGTTCCGCGCCGTGAAACGTCAAATACGTCGTACCGAGCTGTTTGATCCGGCGCAGCCGCTGAAATTCACGGGTGCCGATCAAATCCCAGATCAGCTTGTCCCGCACATGTACATAGCGGTGAACGGGATCTTTAAACACTTTTTCTTCTGATAATTTTCCATTTGGATACGCCATCGTCATTCCCTCTTTTTTTTAGCCGTGATTCTATTATATCGGCTCAGTCTTTTGAAAACATCCTTGAATTTGTCCGGCGTTTTGTTCCACTTTTTCCGAAACTGATTTTTTTGAAGCAAAAAAGCCTGACCCATCGGGCGAGGCTGTCGAAACACACATTTACTTTTTGATCTTCTTTTTCACTTTCTCAATCAGCTCGTCCTCAGTCGGCGCCGACAGCGGGCGGTTGTTTACGAAAGCAAACGATTTTTTGCGTCCGGGCCCGCAATATGACTGACAGCCGACCTCCACTTTTGCATCCGGGTCAGCTTCTTTTAAACGCGGCAGCAATGTCTTAATATTGGTGGCTTGGCAATCATCACACACTCGGAATTCATTAGCCATGATGTACGCTTCCCTTCATTCAATGTTCCTCTATGTTAAATCTTAATTTTAAAAACGAAAAAAATCACATCACATCTCATTGTACAAGGATTCATCTTATCCTGCAAGGCTCTGGGTATCTCTCATTCTTTCAGCCAATTTGTATAAATATTTTCCAATCTGGACATTCTAATACCATCAAAGATATTGGGGGTTGAGAACATTGACAAAACAAAGACAGGACGCCTGGTCAGAGGAAAACGACCTGCTGCTTGCGGAAACCGTGCTCCGTCACGTTCGGGAAGGAAGCACGCAGCTGAACGCCTTTGAAGAGGTAGGCGATAAGTTAAACAGAACGTCGGCAGCGTGCGGATTCAGATGGAATGCCGTCGTCCGCCATCAATACGAAAAAGCGCTTCAGCTCGCCAAAAAACAGCGGAAACAGCGGATGCGCGCGCTCGGAAACGGACAGCCGGCCAAGAAGAAACTATTATATCAGCCGCCTGCTCCGGAAGCGGATATCATGCAGGAAACCGCAGCCGAAGAGACGGTTCAAGCAGAAGCGCCTAAAGAAGACCGGCAAGCCGTCATGTCCGGCGAACATATGCCTTATGTCGATGAAAGCTTCAAGGAAGAGTTAGCTAGTTTATCACATTTGCTGGCGCCTCAGCAGCCGAGCCAAAAGGCGGAGCTCACAATGGCAGACGTCATTCAATTTCTGCAGAGCTATGAAGGCAGCGGAAAGCAAACTTCCGCCCTGCAAATGGAAAATGACCGTTTAAAACGGGAAAACAAAGAATTGCAGTCTAAAACCGAGCAGCTGGAAGCGGCCGTCGAAAAGCTTGAAAAAGACCAAAAAACCATTCAGGAAGACTACGAAACCTTGGTTAAAATTATGAACAGAGCCAGAAAACTAGTTTTATTTGAAGAAGACGAACACGCCTCCCCGTCCTTCAAAATGGACCGGAACGGCAATTTAGAAAAAATGGCCGAATAACGGAAAAACCCCCTTTCCTTGTCATGGAAAAAGGGGTTTTTGCCATTTGTCAATGACGTACAACCTGATCTATATTAATGTAAACATTGTTCATGAGGTCTTCTTCCCGCAAGGCCTGCATATCTCGGTTCCCGCCCGCACATAAGCATAAAGATTCAATTCCTCACCCCAAATGGTTCTTGGGAATTATTGCTTGATTTACTACTGTGCAATACACTGTATAAATAATACAATTATTAGATATGATGGGAATGATAGTAAATGAGTAGCCAATTACGAAAAGGAGCGTTGGAACTTTGTGTGTTATCCCTGCTTCTTTATGAAGATTTATATGGTTATGAATTAATCAAGATCATAAGTGAAACGTTCCCTGTATCGGAGGGCACCATCTACCCCATATTACGAAGACTCACAAAAAATAACTATTTAAAAACGTATACAGCAGCTTCAGATCAAGGCCCGTCACGCAAATATTACAAAGTAACAGAAGAAGGCGCCTTTTATCATCACACATTAAAATCGGAATGGCTTGACCTGTCCGAAAAAGTGAACAGCATCATTAAGGAGGGAAAATGAATGTGTAAAGACCAATATTTAAAACATCTCCGGCGGGAAATAAAAGATCTGCCGGAATTTGAGCAAAAAGAGATACTCGCGGATATCAGCGAAATATTTGACATGGGCGGGGCTGAAGGAAAAAGCGATGAACAAATCGCCGGCAATTTAGGTCATCCAAAAACACTTGCGCGCACTCTAAAAGCGGATATTTTCATCAATAATGCCCAGGAGCAGAAGACATGGCGCTCCTTTTTCAAGGCATTCGGCCTGCTGCTGGGTATGGGCATGTTCAACTTCATGTTTATGCTGACACCGTTTCTTTTTGCCTCTGTTACGGTGTTAAGTTTGATGGCGATCGGCCTTATGCTGATGACCGGATCATTCTTTCTCCTCGTAAAAGTGCCGATTGTAACAGCCATCTTTAACGGATGTATTGTCCTCGGAGCCGGTATGGCAGTGTTTATGGCCGGATTTGATCTTTCGAAACTGATATTCCGCATCTTTTTGCGCTATTTCAAATGGAATGTCAGCGTTGTAAGGAGGGAAAACATTGAAACGGAAAATGTGGTATAGCATTGCTCTCATTTTAATCGCAGCCGGTCTGATCGGAAGCATGTTCTTCGGTTTTGACGGCTTTTATCCTAATTCATAAGGAAGGTGTGCAAATATTATGACTGAACCAGCCCTGATATTGAAAAATGTTTCTAAAACCATCAATCATACTCCGATTGTACAGTCAATTTCTTTCGATGTGAGAAAAGGTGAGATTTTCGGCCTTCTCGGACCGAACGGCTCGGGAAAAACCACTATTTTCAGAATGATCGTACAGCTTATTAAAAAAACGGAAGGAACCATTTCGTTCAGGGGCAGACCGGACAGCGACTTTGAATATTTTATGAATCATATCGGGGTTATCATCGAAGGCCCAGACATGTATCCGAATATGACCGCTTTGCAAAACCTGAAATATTTCACCAGACTGCGGAGCACCTCGATGAAAACGGATGACCTCATGAATATCCTTGCAAAAGTCGGATTAGAGCAGGCTGCCCGTAAAAAAGTGAAACATTTCTCATTAGGTATGAAACAGCGCTTGGGGCTCGCTTATTCTCTTCTTCACAATCCCGGGTTATTAATTCTGGATGAACCGATGAATGGCCTCGATCCTAAAGGAATGAGAGAATTGCGCACCATTCTTTCTGATTTAGCGAAGCAAGGGGTTTCTATTTTATTATCAAGCCATTTATTATCTGAAATGGAGGAAATTTGCGACAGAGTTGCCTATATCAAAAAGGGACGGATTTTAGGAATTGAAGACATGAAGAAAAGAAATGACCCTGCCCAGAAAAAGCTGTTTACCATCACGGTCAATCACTCTGAAAGGGCGAAAGAAATTTTGGAACAGGAAGGTATTCTTCAAGTACAGCAAAAAGACAGCCGCATTATTGAATTGGAAGCGGAAGAAGATACCATCCCGTATGTCATTAAATCTTTGGCAGAGAAAGAGATTCTGATTTCCCGCGTTTCTGCAAGAACTTTGTCATTGGAAGAAAAATACATGATGATTACAGATCAGGAGGACGCGGTATGAGCATATTTCATCTGGCGCAGAACGAATTCATAAAAATAACCCGAAAAAAAAGCACGCTTTTATCTCTTTTTTTCCTGTTTCTCATCGTTTTGCTGGCAGGCCTTATTATGAATCATGAGTTAGATGCTTCCTCGGATAACAATTGGAAGGAACGGCTTCTCGCCGAAAAAAAACAGGAAGAAATTGATAAACCGGCTGAAACGACAGGCGTTTATTATTCTGCTGATGTTAAGAATAAAGACTATTACTTGGAGCATAACATCAACCCCTATGAATGGAACGGCTGGAGGTTTTTCGGCACGGTTACTTCAAACGGGCTTGAGATTTTCGTAAGCTTAACCGCGATTTTAACCGTCTGCGGGGTTGTTTCTAAAGAGTTTGCCCTTGGGACGATTAAGTTTATCGCCACAAGCCCGAACCGAAGATGGCGGATTTTAGCATCAAAATTTCTCGCGTCCCTTCTGTTTACCGGTATGGTTTATTTGTTTTACTGTGTGAGCTGTTTGCTGATCGGCGGCGTGTTATTCGGTTTTTCCAATGCTTCATATCCGCTCGTCTATACTCATTTAAATGACAGTCTGTATACCATCAGTTCCATAAAAGCATCAGGGATCATTCTTCTTTTGCGTTTCATTTCAATTATAAGTATTGTCACCATCGCGTTCACTTTGTCAGTATTGTTCAAAAGCCAAGCTCTCTCCCTTTGCTTATCCGTTTTACTGCTGTTTGCCGGCAGTATATTGGGCGGAACAGATTTGCTTGCCCAATTTACGTGGTATAAATTCACACTATTTCCGCATTTAAATCTCGTTGCTTATGTAAATAAAAACGCGGGTGATGCAATTTCAACGTTAAACATTCCCTATTCCGTGACGGTTATAGCGATCTACTTTCTTATTTGTTTATTGATTTCTTTTTCCGTCTTTCAAAGGAGAGACATTACAGCATAGACAGAGAGGCGGCGGCATAATGAGCGGACGGCAGAAAATACTGACGGTCCAGCAATTTGCCGCTGACCTTCCCTTGATCCATCGCTAATGGATTCAAATAACCGAAGCTCCCGCTGCTTCGCTGCTGAAAGCGTAGAAATTCCCGCCCTTCCTGTATAAAAAGAGCCTCATCGAATCGAAGAAATTTCATAATGGCTGTGTATTTCGCAACGGCATCAATGTGATACTTTCTGCACTCGGCTAACATTAAACCTGAGAAAGCAAAGTCCGATGTTTTGTACCATTTTGTGAGAAAAGGCTGTAATTCTTTCATTTGCAAATAAGAGACGGCATAAAGGGCATCCGCCTGTTCTTCCTGCATGCCGCCCGGTGCCGTGAGCAAATCGGCCTCCCGTTTCATTGCGGTTTCTAAGAAAATGATCAGCTCTTCCAGGGTCACTGCCCCAAAATAAGCAGCTAACACCATGAGGATCATAGAGGCGGGCTCTGATTTCAGTTCCTCTTGTAAACCGCGGACCATTTGTTCAAATCCGTTATGAAAAAAAATGCTTTTTGCGGCATCCATCCTGCGGTAAACATGATACGCATACGCGAACAGGACGGGGTGGCATTCATGCGTTTTTTCTCCGAAATAACGGTCTAGGAATAGAATAACTTCTTCTGTATCCTTTCTGCTTTCAAAATGATGACATGCCGCTAAACCGCAAAACAGGTGCATAAGGTCATCAGCTTCCATCTCTTCCGGCTGCAGCTGAAGGTTCTTCCAAAAACCCAGCAGCCATTCTTCTGTTTTTTTTATATTAAAATGTCCCTTTACTATCTGCATGTTCCACACTCCAGATTCAGAATCTCAATCGCCGGCAGAAGAGCCGGAGCACAATGAATGGATGGATTCTCGTTATTTATGTAATGAAGGGCTGCTTGACAGCCATAAAAAAAAGGATCGATACACGATTGGATCAATAACATAGTGCAAAGCTGTTTCATTTTTCGGCTGCTGAGACAAAACACAAGCCATTTTTGAATGGAAGCCTTCAAGCCGGGATGAAGCTGATGCTCCCCCTTATTCAAATGAAGAAGACAGTACTCAATAAACTCAAGCTCGTTTTCAGCTGTTCGTTTCCATGCGTCGCGGAGCAAAGGCTGAAACATCGAATTTTTGTAAAAACGGACTTTTTCCTGATCAAATGGCATTTCCAGTTCGTTCAGCAAACCGACTAATTCGGCGTATTTAAAATAAGGCCATTCTTTTTTTGTAAGATATCCGTTTTGCAATCCATGACGTATGATCTGATCATCCGCTTGCAATCCCTGCTTCTTTTTATAAGTTTTTGATGTTAAATAGATATGAATCAATTCATTGACTATGGCCGTATTGCAGTGAAACAGATCCTCCCAGCATGACTTATCAACGAAGGCTGCCGCAATCCTTTCAATATGTTCTTTTAGAACGGAAGAATGGCTCGTCTTCCTGTAGTATTTGCAGAAGCCGGCAAACAGCTGAATGCTCTTCATATCCGGAAGCGATTGTTCAGCAAAAGATAATAAAAATTGATCTGTCTCTTCAGCTAATCTGTTCAAGTTAATCGTTCCTTTCTGCTCTAAGACAAGCATGCGCGGCACCCGCGGCGACAAGTGTTGTATGGTAGCAGTGTTTAAACACATCTTCTCTTTGCTGTTCACCTTTCAAACCGGGTTTATGTTGATAGGTGATGCTCGGGATATTCCCTTCTTTCATTCGGCCCTGAAATATTTTATTCCAGGCTGCCTCATAGAGCGGTTTATGATTTTCTTTTTCCATGTCGATATGTAAAAAAGAGCTGCACATCAATAATTCACTGGTAATATCTAAATTCTCAAGACATATATAAATCCCGAGAAATTTCAGGACCTTTTCTTTTAAGGAGGGCAGATGATACTCTTTATCTGTAAGCGAAGAACATCCCATATCTGTTATATAAAAAATCGTATGAGTGATACTGTACGCATCATGGTCAGTCATATATGTATTTGGGATATTTTGACCGGCTGCCGTGTAGCAGTATAAATCAGAAAAATCCGGCATTTCTAAATTTACGCCTGCTCTTTGCAGACTGTACTTCAGATCCATTTTTCGAAAGGGAATTTTAGCAAGGCTTTCATCAAAACGAGACGCCGTGAATTTTTCCAGCTCCCATATCACTGAAGCCCGTGTCGGGTGATCAGTTAAGACAAGAAATTCACCTGCAATAGCCAATCCGGCAAGGCCGTCCGGATCAAAATGAATAAATTCTTCAAGCTGATCATTACGGAGCCTTTCTGTAATAAACTCCGTTAAAACAGCAACTTCCTTATCATCTGCCTGATTTCTAATCAGGTAATTGGTAAGAAAAATAAGCTCTATAAATGTTTTAAGCCGCCATCTGAAATCGTTCGCTACTTTATGATTCATATCAAAATAATGGATATTCTCAACAATCCATGACAGTGCTCCCCGCTTAATTTCTCTTATATACTCTTGTGTCAAACTCTCACCGCCTTTTCTAAGATGCGTAGGTTCCAAACGGTTGAATCTAATTCTGAACGGCTAAATCATTGAAATTCAAATTCGGGTTTTGATTGTCTTCTTGGCTCGGTACTACAAGCACCCAGCCGCTCCAAGCAAAGCTATTGCCTGATTGCTCAGCATCTCCGGCTAACAAATGTGTCGGGATCGTGATTCTTTTTTCCTCTTTTATTTTTTTAAAATTCATATCTCCATCTCCTCTAGTTTATAGAATTATTTGGAACCTACAACAATATATTAATCAAATAAGGGATAAATTGTAAACTAGTTTTAGAATAACGATTCTTTTTTCACTATAACTAATTAGTATATAATTACTAAAAATAAAAAAGCCCGGACCTAGTCCAAGCTTTCCTGCGTACCGAACACCTTCTCATTCCGATCCAGCATTCGGGTCAGATTTTTTTCAAATGCCATTTCTTCTTCCGGCGATAATCCGGCTGCATACAGGCGGCCGCTGCGTTCTTTCAGTTCGGTTAAAAGCGACAGCATTAAGTCCTGCACGGTAATGTCCGTTTGCAGCAATTCGCTTAAGGAAGCCATCGTTTCAGGCCGGATGTCGGGGTACACGCCTTTTGTGTCATTGCTTTTGTCTTTTAAAGCGGCTTGATAGAAACGTCTGATCAGATCGGCGCGTTCGCTTCCGCTTTTATCAGCGCAGAGGTAAATCTGAACTGCGGTTCCGCCCCGCAGGCGCCTTTGTGAGATTCCCGCGAATTTCCGCCCGCCGATGCTGAGATCATAGCTGCCCGGACAATACGATCCTTTAATTTCATAGGCTTCAATTTCAGCATTGTACGAACGCAGCATCCGCCGCACCAGCTCCGTCATCGCCTCGTAGCCTCTGTCGATGTCGATGCCTTTTTTCTCGTCTTCAAAAATAAGCGAGATATTCAATACGCCTTCATCAAGAACGACCGCGAGGCCTCCTGAATTGCGGACAATTACACGATAGCCTTCGTCCTCCAGCAATTTCACGCCGTCCTCTAAAAACGGCAGGCGTGTGTCCTGAATGCCGAGCACGATCGTCCGGTGGTGCACCCAAGAGCGTGCTGTCGCAGGCGATTCCCCTTTGCCTACGGAGGCGCACAGCGTATCATCCATTGCGAATGACTGCTTCGCATCAAAATAAGGACCGAGGCTGGATTGGTCAATGATTCTCCAGCTCGGCTGCATCAATAAATCAATCGGTTGCTTTCCCATCTATATTAAATCCCTTTCGTCATAGGCTTTCCATGCATTTATTATATCATTCCGCTTAAGATGATTGAAATTGACTTTTCAAAAGAGCGATGAAGATTTCTTTGTTTTTTGTGTTCTCCATAATGGAAGATTGAATGATAGACAGTTTCCGCTTTAAGGAAAATCCTTTGATCTGAAGCACGGAAATGCTGCCGTGGAGCAGATCCTTTTGCAGTACGCTTTTTGACAGAACGGAAAGACCCATTCCACTGATCACAGCTTCCTTGACGCCCTGGTTGCTGCTGATCGTCATCATGGATTTCGGCCGCAGTCCGTTTGAATGCAGGACATGGTCCAAATATTCCCTCGTCCCCGAACCCTTCTCCCTCGTCACCCACGCTTGATTTTGCAAGTCGGTGACCGGGATGTTTTTTCTGCCGGCGAGCGGGTGCCCGTTCGGAGCAGCAATGCATAATTCATCCTCCATGAACGGCTGAATGTCGAGCTCGTTTTTCCCCGTATGTCCTTCTATTAATCCGATATCGGCTTGAAGCATCCGAACTGCTTCGCTGACCTCCTCCGTGTTCCCGATCATGACGTCAAGGTTCAGTTCGGGATACTCGTCATGAAGCTTTGCAAGAAGCGGCGGCAGAATATATTCGCCGATGGTAAAGCTCGCGGCGATTTTGAGCTTCCCTTTGACATAATGATGATGGGCGTAAATTTCGGTTTTCGCCTGCTCGTACAAGAAGACCATTTGCTTGGCGCGCTGATAGAGAATGTCCCCCGTCGGCGTAGTCGTAAAGTGCTTCGGGGAGCGGTTCAGCAAGGCGGTTTGGAATTCTTTCTCCAGATTTTTAATGTGAAGGCTGACGCTCGGCTGAGAAATCATCAGCTTCTGCGCCGCTTTTGTAAAGTTTTTTTCTTCGACGACGGCAATGAATGTTTTCAATTCCCCATAATACAAAAAGCATCGCCCCTTATCATTATTTTTTCTAATCGTTTAGATCATATAAATATATTTTACTAATGATTAAGACCGCAGTAAAGTGGAGTTATCAACCTAATGGGAAGTGACTGAGATGAAGATGGTAAAGGGTGTTTCAGTTACCGCAGGAATTGCGTTTGCGGCTTTCTATGCCAGCCGCCTGCCGTTTTTAAATTTGCTCGGAATGCTTGTCCTCGCGATGCTGATCGGAATGGTCTGGCGCGCCGTTTTCGGACAGCAGGCGGCATTGGAGCCGGGGATTGGATTCTCAAGCAAATACTTGCTGAAAGCCGGCATTATCCTGCTTGGCATGAGACTGAACTTGACGGATATCTATCATGCCGGCTGGCACGTATTTGCAATTGCCGTCTGCTGTATGATGGTTGCGGGTGCGGTCGTATACGGACTGTCCCGGCTGTTCCGCATTGATCAGACACTCAGCATGTTAACAGCCTGCGGCACAGCGATCTGCGGGGCGGCTGCCATTGCCGCGATCGCGCCGCAGATCAGGTCAAACGAAAATGCGACAGCCATCAGTGCAGCCGCCGTTTCGTTATTAGGAACCGTTTTT
This sequence comes from Bacillus siamensis KCTC 13613, assembly GCF_000262045.1. GTDB lineage: Bacteria > Bacillota > Bacilli > Bacillales > Bacillaceae > Bacillus > Bacillus siamensis. The sequence continues at coordinate 301,453 of NZ_AJVF01000039.1, read as the reverse complement.
ACTGTTGTATATTCTCTTTCTTATCATGTATTGGGCTTTTCTCCTGCTGCTTACGGCGCCTTTTGCGGGGCAACGCTTCATGAGGTGGCGCATGCGGCGGCGGCCGGAAGCGCCGGAGGAAAAGCAGCCGTCGAGATGGCGGTGATCGTCAAGCTGACGCGGGTCGCGCTGCTCGTCCCGGCCGCATTCATGCTTGGAATGCGGGCGCGCCGCGGCGGGAGATCAGAGACAGCCTCTGCTGCTTCACTGCCGATCCCTTGGTTTATCTTTGGATTTCTCGGAATGAGCGCCATCCACACATCAGGCATCATTTCCGCCGCGCATTCCGCGTTTCTTGTTCAAGTGTCCTATGTTTTAATCGGCATGGCAATGGCGGGTCTCGGTTTGAACGTTCATATATCGGCGTTTCGTCATAATGGCTGGCGGGCGCTCGCGGCTGGCTTGATCGGCTCTCTCTGTTTATCGCTGTTCGGCTGGGCCGCAGTGGCTTTCTTTCTATAAAAAAAGCCGGCCTTCTTAAAAGGCCGGCTTTTTTCGGATTACAGCGCTTGAGCAGCCGTAATTAACGCAAGATTGTAGACGTCTTCCGCATTACATCCTCTGGAAAGATCGTTTACAGGCATATTTAATCCTTGCAGAATCGGTCCGACCGCTTCAAAGCCGCCTAAACGCTGAGCGATTTTGTAGCCGATGTTTCCTGCTTCAAGGCTTGGGAATACAAATACATTCGCGTCTCCTTTAATGTCGGAGTCCGGCGCTTTCTTCTCCGCAACAGACGGCACAAATGCAGCGTCAAATTGGAATTCGCCGTCAAGCGTAAGCTCAGGCGCTTTTTCCTTCGCGATTTTCACCGCTTCTGCCACTTTTTCCGTCTCATCAGATTTTGCCGATCCTTTTGTAGAGAAGCTGAGCATGGCAACACGCGGGTCAATGTCAAACATTTGAGCCGTATTGGCGCTTTCAATGGCGATTTCGGCAAGGTCCTGGCTGTCAGGGGCAATGTTGATCGCGCAATCAGCGAACACATATTGCTCGTCACCGCGGGCCATGATGAAGACGCCTGATGTTTTTTTCACGCCTTCTTTTGTTTTGATGATTTGCAGTGCAGGGCGCACCGTATCAGCAGTAGAATGTGCAGCTCCGCTGACAAGTCCGTCCGCGAGACCTTTGTACACAAGCATCGTGCCGAAATAGTTTTCGTCTAACAAAGCTTTGCGGGCCTGTTCTTCCGTCGCTTTGCCTTTACGGCGTTCTACGAAAGCCTGAACGAGTTCTTCCATGCCTTCATATGTATGCGGGTCAAAAATGTCAACGCCGTCAAGTGTAAGATTTAATTCTTTCGCTTTTGCTTGAATGTCTTCTTTATTGCCGACTACGATCGGCTTTAATACCTTGTTGCCCGCCAAATTGTTGACCGCAACCAGGATACGTTCGTCCAACCCCTCAGGAAATACGATTTTCACATCTTTTCCTGCTACTTTTTCTTGTACTTTTGTAAATAAATCTGCCACGATATACCCTCCTCTATGTTGACAAAAAACGCTTACTTTTACAGCATACTCTTCTTCCAGCTAAATTCAAATAACCAACTTCTATTATAGCGCTTTCAATAAGAAATCTTATTTTTCTAACTAATTTAACTGACGGGTAGTTTACGGCTTAGTTTCTGATACAAGGGGTGGGATTATTCAAGGTTTCTCCACAGCCGAAACGGTTAAACTGTGATATAGTGAAGGCATCAATGAAAAGATATAGGAGTGAAGATACATGAGTGAGCAGCAAAAAACGAACGAGGCCGCACAAACGCTTGACGGCTGGTATGCGCTTCACGATTTCCGCACAATGGACTGGACGTCATGGAAGCAGTTATCCAGCGATGAGCGCCTGTCGATTATACACGAATTTACGGGACTGCTTGAAAAATGGGGCGTCGCCCAAAAAGAAGGCAAAGGCTCGCAAACCATCTACAGCATCGTCGGACAGAAAGCTGATTTTATGCTGATGATTCTTCGCCCGACAATGGAAGAGCTGAACGAAATCGAGCTTGAATTTAATAAATCAAAGCTTGCTGAATTTACAATCCCGGCTTATTCTTACGTGTCCGTGGTTGAGCTGAGCAACTATCTGGCAAGCGGAGAAGGCGATCCGTATGAAAATCCGCATGTCCGCGCCCGCCTGTATCCTGAGCTGCCGGAAGCGAAATATGTCTGCTTCTACCCGATGGATAAGAGAAGAAGCGGAAATGACAACTGGTACATGCTTTCTATGGATGAACGCAGAAACCTGATGAGAAGCCACGGCTTAATCGGACGGAGCTATGCAGGCAAAGTCAAACAGATTATCACGGGATCTGTCGGTTTTGACGATTATGAATGGGGCGTCACGCTTTTCAGTGATGATGTGCTTCAGTTCAAAAAGCTTGTGTATGAAATGCGTTTTGACGAGGTCAGCGCGCGCTACGGCGAATTCGGCTCATTCTTTGTCGGAAACCGATTGTCTCTCGACACGCTTCCGAAGTTTTTGCACGTGTAATAAGTTGTTAAAGCCTGATTTTAAAAATCAGGCTTTTTCATAAAAAAGAAAAACATTGACAAAATATTGGAATTGACGTAAAGTATACTTAACGTCAAATAAACTTTACACTCCAGGCAATTGTTGCATCGAAATGAGGTGAAATATGAGTGAAAAATCGGTTAAAAGAAATGAGACAAAGACATTCTTATTCACAAGAAACTTTAGCCTTGAAATTAAAAGTGTCCAGACAAACGATCATTTCAATTGAGAATGGGAAATATAATCCCTCGCTGCCTTTAGCTTTGAAAATAGCAAAGATTTTCAGAGAAAGTGTAGAGAATATATTTTTGTTAGAGGAGGAATAGAAATGAAGAGAAACTTTTTTTTAATATCATTTGTTTTTTTTATTATCGTCTCAGGAGCTTTCATCATACTATCAATCTTTACACAAACAAAACTACCCTCAATCACTTTTTCTACGTTAACTCTTTCAATTATAAGCTATGTTCTTTGGGCTATCTCCCCATCCTTACCATTAAAAAGAGATGAACGAGGAAAGTTTATTATACAAAAGAGCTTAGCTTGTACTTTTATGCTGACCTTAATTTATCTTTTCATCTTCTTGACAATTTATTATTTTAATTTAATCAACTTAGACAAAGAGCAGATTTTACTCTTATTTTCCTCGTTAGTTATAAGTACAGCATTTATATCAATACTCATTCTAAATAAGAAATATTAACAATAAATACAGTAAATTAAATTAATTCTTTTTTGAAAGCTTTTACTATAATTCCAACTCGAGTTCGTACATTTAACTTTTTGCGTATTTTTGCTATATGATATTCAATAGCTCTTTGAGAATAACCTAATTGTTCAGCTATTTCTATATTTGATTTTTCTTTAGCTATTAGTTCAATGATTTCACTCTCTGTTTTCGTTATATTGTTCATCTTTGAAAACTCCTTTAAAACAAAATCTTTGGAAACATGCTACCATACCTTGGCTCCTTATATTTATAATATAAAAACGAATTACTGAGCCCAATATTTACTTGATTTTTATAAAAAATTAGCAGGGCAATCCCCTGCTAATTTTACAAATTCAGAATTTACTTTTACATCGTCCATAACAAACTCCTATTACAGAACCAGTGGCCACATCAGCGGCCAGGAGACAAGCATAGCAGCCAGCACCAGCAGTGCTAGCACAAGCAACACCACATAATGTGGCTAATGCAGCAATTGCCCACGAAGCAACTCCTTGTCCTGACAAACAAGAATTAAAACAGTTCCACCATTGCTTAAATCCTTGAGAAGACATGCTGTTTGTTAAATCAACTTTTTCACCATTGTCTTTAATAACATAACCTGATTCAACTTCTCCAGATTTATTAATTTCAGCATTATAAATGAGTTTTTTATTTTTAATCACCTTTGAAGCAACTTTCCCTGATTTCTCTTTTACACCAAATAAAGAGTAGTCTTCTATAATCTTACCATTTTCATTTAGTATAACGATAAAATTGCTATCTTTTTCGACGTTTTCTCCTTTTAAAGGATAATAAGCATAATAAAGCGTTTTAGTTCCATAATTCTCAACTTTCATCATATGTCTTTTGCTGTTATCAAACTCTATATTTTTGTTATATTTCCTCATCAATGCCAGTTTTTCATCTTTTTTTCCCCAATCTTTAATCCAGTCATCAATTTTTAATGTTTCAGATTTGGATGCTCTACTTAATTTTTCATCTCCTGGCTCATAATCCGCTGATGCAAAATTAGGTAATATACACGAAATTGCCAATAAAATTGATAAAGTCAACAATAGGTAGTGCTTTGAATCCCAAATTTTTTTAATCATACGATCTCTCCCTTTCCTTTTTTTGTAATAATAATATAAAAAACTTGCGGTTAACCGAAAATATTTATATATTCAATATTTCCTTAAGATTAAGTACAAAGAACTTGGAATCAAAAACAAAACCTCTCTGAAAATCGTTAAATAACCAATTGTTTCTGCATTTCCATTACCAAAACAACCACAACCATACGGAAAATATCTACCGAAATTAGCCATTAGAAGAATGAGAAATATCGTGATTAACAGTTTATAAAATATAACAAAAAAATATCGAAATCTTTTCACCCAGATCAAAAACGCAATCATTATTTCAATGATAGGGACTGCAAATCCTACTATTAGATACATTGATTCGGGTATGTATTGATAATATTGTAGCGAAAATATAAAACTATATACATCAAATAATTTCATAAAACCAGAATATAGCATTATTATTGATATGATTGCTATGGATACGTGCTCAACTTTCCGAATTAAAAAAGTTTTTATATCTATTCTTAGTCTGTTCTCCTTCAATTCTATTTGTTTCCCTTCCATTTTTATAAACGACTAATGTCGGTGTTTGATTTATCTTATAACTTTCCCAAGATTTTTGATCACCTTCGATATTTAATATAAGGAATTTTCCGTTTATTTTCTCTCCCATCGGAATAAGATATGGTGAAACTCTTTTACAATGAAGACAATTTACTTGATAATAGTATACAAATACACGATTTTGATTTTTTATTGCATTTCTCACTTCATTTGTAGTAGCCTGCCCAGCATATAAATTATCTTTTTTTTGATAGATATTTGATGCAACTGCTATCAATGAACAAAATATTATGAAGACTGATATTATAATAATTATTCGCTCCTTTTTTTTCATTAAAACTAACCTCCTTTTTAATTCTTCATTCTCTTCACTGGTTTATTTTTTGAATATTTTATATATTAAAGCAAGGACTTTTTCAGAAAAAGGGTATTTTTAACTATTTTTCATTTAATTTAAAAAATGACACCATACTGATTATTGAAATTTTAGTTTCAACTATGGTTAAATTCGCTTATTATTTTAAAATAACAGCATTATTCTAAATCTTGTTCATTTATTAAAACTGCAATCCCCTTAATATAATTTATCGATATATTCTGTTCTAAACTCCTCAATACGTGTAACACCCACCCGCCTGTCCGGCGGGTTTTTTTATTTGTCAGAATTTAAATAAGATTTGCTGTTTTTATTATTTTTTTTACGATGTTAAGGAGATTCCATTTTGTAAAGGGGTGCAGACAGTTGTCAAAACGAACTGCATTTATTATGGGCGCCAGTCAGGGGATCGGCAAAGCGATTGCTTTGAAACTGGCGGACAATGGCTTTCATACCGTCATTAATTCACGGGTTCCCAAAAATATTGAATCGGTAAAAGAGGAGATCCTCGCTAAGCATCCGGACGCGGGCGTCACCGTTCTGGCCGGGGATATGTCGGATCAGAAGACGAGAACCGGCATTTTTGAGGACATCAGATCAAAATGCGGACGGCTTGATGTATTGATCAACAACATTCCCGGCGGTGCGCCGGATACCTTTGAAAACTGTGATATAGAGAATATGACCAATACTTTTACGAATAAAACAATCGCCTATATCGACTCTATGAAAACGGCCGCAGCGATCATGAAGCAGCACGAATCCGGCAGAATCATTAATATCGTCGGAAACCTATGGAAAGAACCCGGCGCCGACATGTTCACCAACAGCATGATGAACGCCGCTTTAATTAATGCCAGCAAAAATATCGCCACTCAGCTTGCGCCTTTTCACATCACTGTCAACTGTCTGAATCCCGGATTTATCGCCACGGATCGTTATCAAAAATTTGTGCAGAACATGATGAAGAAAAACGGAATTTCCGAAGCGGAAGCGGAAGCACGGATTGCCTCGGACGTTCCGATGAAGCGTGTCGGAACCGCCGAAGAAACCGCGGCGCTGGCTGCCTTTCTCGCCTCGGAAGAAGCTTCTTATATTACGGGACAGCAAGTGTCGGCCGACGGCGGAAGCATGAAAAGCATATAAAAAAACATCCCGCTGTCAGCGGGGTGTTTTTTATAAACTTTATTTACCGATACAATGATTGGTCGGCCTTATGCTCATAACTGCCATATCTTCTGTAAGCAAAAACGCTGAGGACAAAGCCGATGAGGGTGACGGCCGCACAGATAAACCCGACAGCTGCATATCCGTATCCGACATAGACCGGACCCATGACAGCCGAGCCCAAGGTCACGGCCAAATTGGACGCCAGACTGTAAAATGCCATGATTTTGCCGCGGCGGCTATGTGAGCAATCGCTTAAAATGGTGCTGAGCAAGGTCACCGTCAGGCTTTGCATCAAGCCCCAGATGAATAACCCGATGACCAAAATCGGCATTGATGACGGCGCATAGGCGAGGCAGGCAAGCCATATGCTGATCACGGCCAATGCCGCGATCAAAGAGCGCATTTTCCCCGCCTTGTCTGCGATTTTCCCCGTGAACACGCTCATGGAAAAACCGATTCCGTACACCATGATCAGCAGCCCGGAAGCTGTATTTCCCCCCGGCAGCACGCGGTGAAGATATGTGCCGAGAAAGGAATACATGCCGTAAAAACCGATCATGTTGCAGAAGGTGATCGTGAGGTATACAGGGACGCGGGGCACCTTCAGCGCATCCCTGAAGGTGCCTGCCTGCCGTACGCTTTCCTCTTCTGTTTTGTTCCCGTCTGCCGTGCTGCGGCGCGCCTCAATGAAAATGAGCGAAGCAACGAGAACAGACATCAGGGCGAAAATCCAAAATGTCCACCGCCAATTCAAAACACCGCCGATAAAAGAACCGATGGGGACGCCGAAAATCAAAGCGAGCGACCAGCTTGAAACGATCAGTCCCATCACCTTGCCGCGGTACGCATAAGGCACACGGTCGCCGACGACTGCATATGCTGTCGGAACAAACGCCCCCGCCGCAAGTCCGGAAAGCGCTCTGCCCAGAAAGAAGAAAAAGAGATTGTGCGCCAGCGCGCAGATCACCGTGCCGGCCGTAAATATAAGCAGCCCTGCCATCAAGCTGAGTTCCCGGGAATATTTATCTCCCAGAGGAACCAGAAGCGGCGCGCCGATAAAAATCATCACTCCGTAAATACTGATGGAAAGCGCCAGCACACTGACATCCGAGCTGAAAGCCCGTGCTAAATCCGGAAGCAGCGGGGAAATCACCAGCTCTTCAGAACCCGCGGCAAATACGCCTAATGTCAAAGCAAGCGCGAGACAGAGCGGAAATCGGCGTTTCATTTCGATGTGATCGATTTGTTTGCTGTTCATGCTCTTTGAACACTTCCTCCGTAAAACTTTTTAACATTTGTTATTTCATAGTTTAGCATCCTTATTTTCCATTTTACATTTCATTCGAAAAAAAATTCTGTTTTTTTATTTGCATTCAGATTTTAAATAATCCATTTATTTTATATTCGATAAATGATATAAAATATACCTTCCGGTTATGCTATAGTGATAGAATCATTCGTTAAGGTGGGTCATGAAATGAATAATGCTGGTTCAAAGGCCGCCCGCGCAAGCTTCGGCATGGTATTGATTCTCGGGACGCTCGCTTCATTCGGGCCGCTTTCGCTCGATATGTATCTGCCCGCTTTGCCTGAAGTGGCGGCCGATCTCCATACGACAGCGTCCCTTGCGCAGCTGAGCCTGACGTTTTGTCTTTTGGGGCTGGCGGTCGGCCAGATCGTTGTCGGACCGCTCAGTGATATGATCGGGCGCCGGAAACCGCTGATTCTGTCATTGCTGCTTTATACGCTGGCATCTTTATTATGCGCCTTCAGCCCTTCTGTTTCGTTTTTAATTGTCATGAGGTTTATTCAAGGATTCACAGGAGCGGCCGGCATTGTCATCGCACGGGCTTCCGCGCGCGATATGTATTCCGGAAAAGAATTGACGGCTTTTTTCTCATTGCTGATGCTCGTCAATGGGGCGGCGCCGATTTTAGCGCCGATTACAGGGGGATTTATCCTTCAGTTTGCCGGCTGGAAAATCGTATTTATCGTGCTGGCGGTGATCGGCTGTATTATTTTTGCAGCCGTGCTTACGGCATTGCCTGAATCACTCCCGCCGGAAAGGCGGACAAACGGCGGACTCAGGGAGACGCTGATGACGTTTCGCGGCCTGCTCGATGACAGGATGTTTATGGGATTTGCGCTCAGCCAGGCATTTGTGATGACCGGCATGTTCGCATATATTGCCGGGTCGCCGTTTGTGCTGCAAAACATCTACGGCGTATCGGCGCAAATGTTCAGCCTGCTGTTTGCCGTAAACGGCGCGGGAATCATATGCGCCACCCAAATGACGGGACGGATGGCCAAAACACATGATGAACGGAAGCTGTTTGTCTCCGGATTGGTCATTGCCGTCATCGGGAGCATCGCTTTGCTTTTATCGCTTGCTTTCGGTTTGAGTCTGACGGCGGTCTGCATTTCTTTATTTATTATTGTTTCTTCTGTCGGGATCGTCACGACGACAGGGTTTTCTTTGGCTATGCAGAAACAGGAGAAAGGCGCGGGAAGCGCAGCGGCTCTTCTCGGACTCCTGCCCTTTATTGGCGGTGCGCTTGCCGCTCCCCTGGTCGGTATTGCCGGAGAAGAAAACGCCTGGCCGATGGCTGTCAGCATTTTCGGTTTTCAGCTCTTTGCCGTTCTTTCCTACGTGCTGTCGGCAAAACGAAAAACAAAGTAAAGCCCGCCGCTTTTTACGGAGGGCTTTTTTTCTTATCCTGCTGCGCCTTTTTCCGAAGAAGCCGGCTCACGTTTCAGGCGTTTTTTGATACCGAAGTGGTAATACGCGTAACAGATGATCATCAGCGGGATGCCGCAGTACAGGCCGATACGCTGGTCCGGAATAAAGATGAGACTGATTAAGATAAGACCGTAAACTGAAAATCCGAGAATCGGCACGATCGGATAAAGAGGCGTTTTAAATGCCAGGTCTTTCAGATTTCCTCCTTCAGCCAGAAAGCGTCTCCGGAAAACGAATTGTGAAGCGCAGATTGACATCCACGCGACGACGGTAATCATACCCGAGATGGAAATGAGCCACACATACACCGTTTCAGCCGCGACTACACTTGTCAGCAGGGATAAACCTGAGATGGCGATGGTGATGGACAGTGCTTTCAGAGGCACGCCTTTTTTCGTCAGTTTTGTTAAGGAAGCGGGGCCCATTTTACTTTTTGATAGAGACCACATCATTCTGGACGAAGCGTACAGCCCGGAGTTCGCCACCGACAGCATGGCGGTCAGAATGACAAAGTTCATGATGTCAGCCGCGTACGGAACACCGATTTTATCCAGCACAGCCACAAACGGGCTTTCGATGACCCCTGCCGTTTGGTACGGCAAAATGGACACGAGAACAAACATCGCCAGCACGAAGAAAAACAGCGTGCGCCATATGACGTTTCGGATTGAGCGGGGAAGCGTCTTTTCCGGATTTTCGCTTTCTCCCGAGGCGATTCCGACCAGTTCGGTTCCTTGGAATGAAAAATTCACCATGACAAGCGTAAACAGCACGGCCTGAGCCCCGTTCGGGAAAAGCCCTTTGTCCGTCGTAAAGTTTGACAGATACGGCGCTGTCTGCCCGCCGTTAAAACCGACAAAGCCGAATACGGCAGCGCAGCCGAGAATAATAAATAATACAATAGCCATAACCTTGACGCTGGAAAACCAAAATTCCATTTCCGCAAAACTTCGTGCCGACAGCGCATTAATGGAGAAAATGACGACACCGAATACAAGGCACCACACCCAAATCGGAACGGCCGGAAACCACCGCTGCATTAAAATCCCCGCCGACGTCAGCTCAAGCCCCACTGTATTGGCCCAGCTGAATGCGTACATCCACCCGATCGTAAAACCAGTAGACGGCCCGAGAAACTTTGCCGCATACGCCTGAAATGATCCTGCGACCGGCATGGCGACTGCAAGCTCCCCCAAACAAAGCATCACCAGATACATTAAAAATCCGCCGATCACATAAGCCAATATCGCGCCGATTGGTCCCGCTTCACTAATCGTAAAACCGGAGCCCAGAAACAGCCCCGTCCCGATCACGCCGCCGAGTGCGATCATAAACAAATGCCGGCCCTTCATCGTACGCTGCAATTCATTTTGATTGGTATCTCCCTGCATATACATCCCCCTTATTCCGTTATGTCAGCCGTTTGTGCGTATGTCTAATCGATAGCTGTGCAAAAGGTGCAGCGTCGTCTGCTGAATGAGTTTCGGCAGAACATGGAATGTGTACGGTTTATACACCCGTTCCGTCCATTTATGGCCATCCTTGCCGTATACCCCCATATTGACTGACGGAATATTTAATTCCCTTATTTCTTTAAAAGGAATCGTCCCGATGACATCCCAACCCGGAAAATTATCGGTAAAGGCGGCGACCTCCGCGTCTGTTTCATGCAGCGATAAAAAGCTTCCGTCCGCTAAATAAGGGAAAAACTTTTTAAAGATGAATGTTTCCCCCGTTGACGCCGCTGTTTTATCAACGGCTTCTTGAATGACATGCTGCAAAAGCCGGTCCCGCGTGCTCTCTTTCTTCAGATAATTGTGCGGAAGGTAAGGCGGCGCATAAAAAATAATAACCTTGGCGCCCTGCTCAGGATCCAGTTTTTGCAGTTCCTCGACGGCTTTAAAGCATCTCATCCGCAGTTCAAGATGTTCATATGTTTTAAATGCCTGCTCTATACACTGCGCAGGGTCGATGCCGCGGCTTCTCAGCCTTTTCAAGTAATCTTCCAGACTGTACACTTGAACGTTCCATGTGATGTCTTTTTTCGGGAGGCTCGTTCTCTCACAGTATTCGTCATAATAATCAGATAATTTTTGTTCTGTCTCTTTACAGGCTTCCTCAGCCACGGCAGTCAGCTGATCCATGACTTCTTTGGCGGTTTTTTCGTAAATAAAGTAATTAAAATAGACATGGCTGCTGACGGCGGTCTGCACGTTATACGCTTCCTTGTTGTCACGCTGGTAGAGGCAGGTCGGCGGCAGCACAAGCTCCCCTTCAATGTTTTCCGCCATATGAATATTGTTGTGGATTCTTCTGGTGATTTCTGAGGCGATCAAATTCGGATCGATGCCGGACAGCGTATCACCGACATGCACCTCCCGCCCGTAAATCGCAAAGCAAGGCAAAAGCTTCCCTGCCGCGCCCGTATAGATGTACCTTGTCGTGTCACCTTCATACAGCGGGGTGATGAAGTCGTTATTAATCGCTGCTAAATATCGAAGCTGCTTTTCTTGTTTCAGCCGTTTTAATTCAGAAATGCTCGTTAAAATGCCGGAGTGCTGGCTTTCTTCATCCGGGTTTGCCATGAACAGAATATGGCCCGGCAGCTGATCGCACCGTTCAGAAAAGTGAAGCAGATTGGTGAGATGAACGGCAATACCGCTCTGCATATCAACAGAACCCCTTCCGAACATCCACTCGCCTGAGCGGGCGTCCCGCTGCACGTCCCGATCAAATTCATAGCTTGAGAAATATTCCGCGAGACGATCGGAATCAAAAGCGATCTCTTTTAAAGGGCCGAAGTCTTCTATGCCGACCGTATCAAGATGAGCGTGATAAATGACCATATTCAGGCTGTCACCGTTTCCTTCAATAAACGCGAAGATATTCTTGCGGCCGTAAGGGTCCTCAGGAATCGCCTGCTCCCACACATGTGACGGGTTTTCCTGAAAGTAGGGAAAGCTCTTGATCATATCTTTGATATAGTCGGCTTTTTTTCCTTCTCCCAATGTGCCGTTGATGCTGTTTAACGCCACCAGTGATTTCGTAATGGCTTCTATTTTCTCCTCCGGAAGCATCTTGCTGAGCTGCTGATACATGTTCCATCCCCCTTACCCTCATATAGAGAAAATAGCGCGACTCTTTTTTCATCGCGCTATTTCCGAAAGATTAATAGGCTTCAGACGTTGTTTTCGCCTGCATATGAAGAATCAGATAGTCAGGTCCCCCGGCTTTTGAATCCGTTCCTGACATATTGAAGCCGCCGAACGGCTGGTATCCGACAATCGCTCCGGTACAGCCGCGGTTGAAGTATAGATTTCCGACGTGAAAATCTTCACGGGCGCGTTCAATGTGCGCGCGGGTTTTCGATAACAGTGCACCTGTCAGTCCGTAATCCGTATTATTGGCGATCTCAAGCATATGGTCGAAATCCCGGGCTTTTGAGATCGCGACGACCGGCCCGAAAATTTCCTCCTGCATCAGGCGGGCGTTTTCATCAACATCCGCAAAAATGGTCGGCTGAATAAAATATCCTTTCGAATCATCACCTTCGCCTCCCGTCAGAAGCTTTCCTTCTGTTTTGCCGATTTCGATATACTTCATGACTTTATTATAAGACGCTTCATGGATGACAGGCCCCATGTATGTATCAAAATCTTCCGGACTTCCGACAGTGAGTGACTTCGTTAAAGCGACGGCTTTTTCGACAACTTCATCATAGACGTCCTGATGAATCACCGCACGGGAACCGGCTGAACATTTTTGGCCTGAAAATCCGAAGGCGGAATACACAATTGAGGAAGCGGCAAGATCAAGATCAGCATCTCTGTCTACAAGCACCGTATCTTTTCCGCCCATTTCGGCGATGACCCGTTTCAGCCATTTTTGGCCCGGCTGCACTTTTGCGGCTCGTTCATAAATGCGGCATCCGACCGCGCGGGAGCCTGTAAACGACACAAATCTCGTTTTCGGATGCTCAACCAGGTAGTCGCCGATTTCTCCTCCGTCGCCCGGTATGAATTGGAGCACGCCGTCCGGCAGGCCCGCTTCCTTCATCACTTCAACGAATTTCGCCGCCACGACAGGCGCCGCATCCGCCGGTTTCAGCAGTATCGTATTGCCTGTTACGATGGCTGCTGCCGCCGTTCCGGCCATGATCGCAAGCGGGAAGTTGAATGGAGAAATGACGATCCCCACCCCAAGCGGCTCATAATGATACTGATTATATTCTCCGTCACGGCTCTTTACAGGGGAACCGTCTTTCAGCTTCAGCATCTGACGGGCATAATACTCTAAAAAGTCGATCGCTTCCGCCGTATCCGCATCCGCTTCCTTCCACGGTTTTCCGGCTTCTTTCACTAGATACGCGGAGAATTCATGCTTTCTTCTGCGGATGATCGCCGCCGCTTTAAACAGCACATTCGCACGGTGTTCCGGCCGTACTTTTTTCCATGTTTGAAATGTCTGCAGCGCAGCCTGCATGGCCTTTTCCGCATGTTCTTTTCCGGCCGCCGATACAGAGCCGATTATTTCTTTTTTATCTGCCGGATTGACGGAAATGATCTTTTTATCCGTCTCAATCACTTCACCGTTGATGATAAGCGGATAATGCTTGCCGAGCTGTGAATTCACATAAGCAAGCGCTTTTTGAAACGATTGTTTATTTGTCTCTTCCTGAAAATTTGTAAATGGTTCGTGTGCGTATGAAACTGTCATTAGAATTCCTCCCTGTATTTTGTAATGTGTGCTCACGCTTTATGAAGATGCAAGAAGCATACCAGCATAACAATTAGCCGAAAGCAGACGAAGCTTGTCTGAATCTGTCGGCTGCATTCAGTAATGCAAAGAAATTTTGCGATCTCCTATATAAAAGACGTAAAATATTTTTGCAGATCACCCTTATACCCAGCCGCGGAATCGGGCCGCTTCAGCCGACTTTCTGATGCCCGTCATATAGGCGGCCAAGCGCATATCGACTTTGTGGGTATGCGCTGTCTGATAAATGGATTCAAACGAATTCACCATGACGCTGCGCAGTTTTCCGGCGACTTCCTCCTCAGACCAGTAAAAGCCTTGATTATTTTGCACCCATTCAAAATAAGATACCGTCACGCCGCCGGCGCTTGCCAAAATATCCGGCACGAGAAGCACGCCTCTTTCATTCAGAATTTTCGTGGCGTCTATCGTTGTCGGCCCGTTCGCCGCTTCCACAATGATTGAGGCTTTAATGTGATGGGCGTTTTCAGCTGTAATCTGATTGGAGATTGCGGCAGGCACGAGAATATCACAGTCTTTCTCCAGCAGCTCCCGGTTCGTTATGATATCTGAGAAGAGATTCGTCACCGTGCCGAAGCTGTCCCGCTTATCCAACAAGTAATTAACGTCAAGGCCGTCAGGATCATACAAAGCGCCATGAGCGTCTGAGATGCCGATCACCTTGGCGCCGGCGTCATGCATAAATTTAGCGAGAAAGCTCCCCGCATTTCCGAACCCCTGAATGATGATGCGCGCATTTTCCAATGGAATCCCTTTTTTCTTAACGGCTTCCTCAATACAAATCGTGACGCCTTGCGCGGTCGCTGTTTCCCGCCCTTGTGAACCGCCGAGAACGATCGGTTTGCCCGTAATGAATCCCGGTGAATCAAATTCTCTCAGGCGGCTGTATTCGTCCATCATCCAAGCCATAATCTGCGAGTTGGTATATACGTCGGGAGCCGGAATATCCTTTGTCGGACCGACAATCTGGCTGATCGCCCGCACATATCCGCGGCTCAGCCGTTCCAGTTCACCGAAAGACATTGTCCGCGGATCACAGATGATGCCGCCTTTTCCGCCCCCGTAAGGAAGGTTTGTGATGCCGCATTTTAAGGTCATCCAGATGGAAAGCGCCTTGACCTCTTCCTCACTGACTTCCGGGTGAAACCGCACGCCCCCTTTTGTCGGGCCGACAGCGTCATTGTGCTGCGAGCGGTAGCCCGTGAAAACCTGTACTGATCCATTGTCCATTTTGACCGGAATGCGGACGGTCAAAAGCCGCATCGGCTCTTTCATCAGGTCATACATATTGTCAGGATAGCCCAGTTTGCGCAGGGCCTCTTTTATGATCGATTGTGTTGACAGGAACAAATCAAGAACTTCTTTTTCTTCGTCTTTCTGATTGCTTTTAGAAAGCGGGTTGGCTGACATGTTTTATCACCTCATCGTATTTTACGTGTAAGCTTCAATTACCGGCAGAACAAATTGTAAGCGTTTTTACACCAAGACCCATCAGTTCCTTTCACATAGTCGTTACGTCCCTTTTTATATGCAAGATTCATGCCAGCCTTTTGTGCATAAAAAAAGAGACTGTTGTCAGCCTCTCAGATTAAAGAGAAAGGAAGATTTGAAGACGTATACAGAAGAAACATTATTGCTTTTATTAAAATCTAATACGTCTTAAACGTACAGAAAACGTTGTTTCTTTGAAGGGAACACTATTTAGAGATATACTTCCTTCCATTTGCTCTACTAATCTCTTAGTAATTGTCAGCCCCAATCCGCTTCCCTGATAATTGGTGTTTCTCGAGTCCTCTAATGTGTACATTCGTTCAAAGACACGGTCTTTATGCATTTCATTTATCCCTTTTCCTTTATCTGATATTTCTACAAAAACATCATGATCAGTTATTCTGATCTTTAAACCCACCATCTTACCATCAGAACCATATTGAATTGCATTCGTAATTAAATTATTTAGAACCCTCTCAATTGCATCTTCATCTCCGCTAACAAATACAGGATCATCGGGTATATCAATCACTACTTCAAATTCTTTGCTTATTAAAATTTCGTAGTAATCCAAAATTATTTTTCGGCTGACTTCACATATGTCAATTCGTGAAGAGTTTAATTTTTTATCTCCTGACTCTAATTTTACAAGTTCAAAAAAACGGTTTATTAGCGCTAATACCTCGACCGTTTTTAAATTAACTGTTTTTAGTAAACTCATAATCTTTTCCGAAGTCAGACTTTTATCGTTATTTATAATTTCAATATAACCTAGTATAACTGTTAAAGGCGTCTTTAAATCGTGTGAAATATTTGATAACATTTTTCGCATGGACAGTTCAATACTATTGTAGTTCCCTTTGATCTTTTGATTATGGTCTAAAAGACGGTTTATTTGAATTAACAAGGATTTTATATATTTATCATCCGTGTTAAGCAATAATCTTTCGCCTGTCTCTTCATTAACAACTTTTCGAAGTTTATTTCTAATATATTTAATCTCAGTCCTTAGATGTAATCGGCTTCGGAAAAGAAATATATTTACTGCTGCAGAGGATATGAATAAAATAACCAACATATAAAACAATTTAAAAATCTCCCAACTTATAACCGATTCCCCACAAAGTTTTTATGTACATTGGATGAGATGGATCGTCCTCAATTTTCTCTCTAAGCCGTCTAATATGAACATTAATTACATTCTCATCTCCATGATACTCATCTTCCCATACGGATTTATAAAGTTGAGCCTTAGTATATACTTGTGAAGGATTAGAAATAAAGAGTTTTAAAATATTAAATTCTTTTGCCGTGAGATTAATCTTTTCATTGAATTTTTTAACAGAAAAGCCATGCAGGTCAACACTCAAATCACCTATTTTAATGATTTTTTCTTCCTTTGGAGACAGGGAGCTCTTATAGTGTCTTTCTCTTCTAATGGTTGCTTTAATTCTAGCTAATACTTCCAGCATAGAAAAAGGTTTAGAAATATAATCATCAGCTCCAAGGCCGAGACCAAGTGCCTTATCTACATCTTCATCTTTTGCAGACATGATAAGAACTGGAATCATGCTTTTAGAACGAATCATTCTTAAACATTCCATACCATCTATCTTCGGAAGCATTAAATCCAATAATATAACCTCAAACTTTTGTGTGTTCAATATGTCTAAAGCTTCTTCACCCTCAAAAGCTGCTGTTACTTCAAACCCTTCTTTTGTTAAGCTTTCGCTTACCATATGGCTTATGAATTGGTCGTCTTCTACAATTAATATTTTGTAACCCAAGCTTTCCGCTCCTTAAATATAAAACTGATATTCTTATTTCACTGTTTATTTCAATCAATATACAGATAATTAATCTCATTATAATTCTTTTTTATCCAAAAGGAGATAAATACTCCAAAACATTTTAAATACAAACAAATAAGACAACCATTCTTCAATAGCGGGAATTGTTGTCTTGTGTTTTTCTCTTTTTATCTAACCTTTATCTAACCATCTTCACTAAATAGACTTACTTTATTACTTCCCGCGCCAATTTCACCTTTTTTCAGTTTTACGCCATCATCTAGATCAAGCGTTACATCAGAATTACTCTGAGCAAAAACAGCAAGTGAAGTTGGCGCTTTTTTATAAGATACACCTATATCTCCTGATTTCGTATTTACTGATAAAGATTTTCCTTTTGTTATGTCCTTGATTGAAACCGTCCCATCTATAGAAGAAACCTTTACATTAGAACTACTGGGTTATTTCAATATTGTTCATACCTGAATCGGGAACATTAATATAGATTGTGCCGCCCTGTTTTCCAAAAGTAAATCCTTGACATCGCCATAATTTTCTTCAATATGTAATTTCTCCTCACTTATATTAAATCTTTTTGTTCTATTTTACGGTAAGAAAGATAACCCACTGAAAGACCAAATAAACAAAGTATAATTGGAATGATAATAAATTGACTTAAACTGACTGTTTCTCCTCCGTCGGAAACTGTTGCATTAATAAAGAACCCGATTATGACAGCCCAAGTGATTGTAGCAGCAGTTGATTTTTTTCTCATGCCGAAAAATAAAGGAATCAGACTCACTCCTCCCATCATAAAAGCGGTGAGAAGAGTCGATGGCATAGCGGAAATAACTTCACTCATTTCAACAGGCTTCTCGAATAAATATAAGTGCGGACTCACGAAGAGAATTAACAAGTTAATAACAAAAGTAGCAATAACAATACTTACAAAGCAGAATAGGAAGACAATAGATAGTTTAGCTTGCATTAATTTTTTTCTTTGTAAAGGATAAGTAAACAGCAATTGTATTGTTTTATTTTTATATTCATCAATAACTAAACGGGATAAAATCACAGCAGAAAAACTAATAAATACAATTCTAATAAGAATATTAGTTAGAGATATAAAATCTGCATAATCACGAAACATAAGTTCATTTTCATTTTTAGATTCCCATCCCATAAGAGCCGCTAAGGCAAAGATGATGAATATCCAAAGTGCCACCCATTTAAAATACTGTGATAAGTGATGTTTTTTGTACTCTAATTTCATAAGTTTTAACATGCTAATAGCCTCCAGCAGAAGAATTTAAGACAATGCAAATAAAGTGCATAACACAGACGGGCATTCTATCTAGTGTGTATTCCCTCTCCATTCATAGAATTTAAGAAGTATTCTTCTAAAGAACTGTGTTTTTTATTTATACTTTCTATACCAATGTCATTCAGAATAAGTGCTTTAGAGATTTCTTGTTGTGTAACTGCTGTTTCATAGATCCGAATTAATTGTTGATCAATCATTTTAAAATTTCTTATCCCCAGATTTTGCTCTAAAATATATAACGCTTTTTTTATATTTTGGACTTTTACCTCTATATACTCTGTTTGTTTTCCGTTTATACTCTTCATAGAAACTTCTTTTATTAACTTGCCATTCTGTATGATACCAATAGTATCTGACATTTGTTCCATTTCGGCTAAAATGTGACTGGAGACTAATAATGTAATTCCATATTCTCTGCAAAGTAACTTAAAGAGATCCCTCAACTCTTTTATACCTATTGGATCCAGGCCATTAATTGGCTCGTCTAAAATGAGAAGTTCTGGTCTTGTAGAAATAGCTCTGGCTATTCCTAACCTTTGTTTCATTCCTAAAGAAAACTCTTTCACTTTTTTATTATCAATATTATGTAACTTTACAAGCTCGATAGCGTGGTCGATGGATTTTTTATCGTAATAGCCCATATATTCACAATGGAAATCTAAATTTTCTTTAGCAGTGAGGTTGTCATAGAAAATGGGATATTCAATAATGGTGCCCATTCTTTTTAAAACTTCAAATGATGTATCTGTTAATTTCTCACCGAAAATTTCGATTTCACCACTTGTAGGCTTGATTAAATTTGTAATCATTTTCATAATGGTTGTTTTACCTGCACCATTCGGCCCCAAAAATCCATAAATTTCTCCTTTTTTTACGTGCATATTAACTCCGGAAACAACTTCTTTTCCTTTAAATGATTTTGTAAGCTGACTCGTTTTTAAGATGTATGTCATTCGCTTTCCCCTTTCCCTATATACTCCTACTATATAAAGGAAAGTTCTCTTTTCTCTTAAGCAAATATTACTTTTTTCTTAAGATTTTTCTAATTAAATCTTATCCCCATTCTGTAAATCATTTTTTGTTTTTTAGGATGCATGATGTCCATAGGAGAAGAAAGGGAGGATCTCTTAAATTTCAGGTCCCTAACTGTCCGCCATCTTCCAAGACATTTTTGATGAAATTGTTCTTCAGGCCAGCAATCATGATATAGCGGGCGGTCGTATCTTATTCACCGGCAAACACAAAAACGAAGACATCCGCTGTCTTCGTCTTGTACGCTACCGATGGGCCGTCTGCCAATCAAATCCGATGGTTTCGTCGTTCCATGGGATTCTTTTTTCATCCGGCTGATCCGGATTGTAGGACATTGTCGTGAAATAAATAATGGTCAGCGGCGTTTCTCCCAGCACTCTGTACCCGTGCGCGACACCTTTGGGAATGAGAAGGAGCATCGGATTGTCTTCTCCCATGTAGTAGACATCCGTTTCTCCCTTGGTTGCTGACTCTTCGCGAAGGTCATGCAGCACGACCTGGGCGTGGCCCGTCGGGAAAAACCACAGGTCATCCTGTTTCTCGTGATAGTGAAATGCTTTAATGACGCCGGGATAGCTTTTGGACCAGGAAGCCTGCCCGAATCGCTCCAAGAGATGTTCATCGTCGCGGACGAGTTCTGAAAAGAAACCCCGGTCGTCACTGTGTTTGGTCAGCTTTTTGATTTTTACGCCTTCGATCACTTGCATTGCCCCTCCCTTTGTAAATAATCACGCAGCGCATCCCGCCAGTGCCTCATGCCGAGCCCCTGCCGTTCGATCGACTCAAGGCTTAACACCGAGTAAGCGGGACGCGGCGTCTCATTTCCGTATTCCTCCGTCGTCACGGGCAGCACGGCGGCGTTCCTGCCGCTTTCTTCAAAAATGGCCTTGGCGAATTCATACCAGCTGCACACTCCGCTGTTTGCGGCGTGGTACGTGCCCGGCGGCCTGTCAAACAGACCGATCACCGTTTCGGCTAAATCCTTTGTATACGTCGGCGAGCCGACTTGGTCATTGACGACACGCACTTGTTTATGTGTATCCGCAAGCTTCAGCATTGTATTGACAAAGTTATGCCCGCCGCTGCCGTACACCCACGATGTTCTGATAATGGTATGATTTTTTCCCGTTAACCGGATCAGTTCTTCACCGAGTTTTTTGCTTTTTCCGTAAATCGTGCCGGGGTCTGCGGGATCATCCGTCCGATAAGGCCGTGTTCCTTTGCCGCTGAAAACGTAATCGGTACTGATGTGAATGAATCTCGCTCCGGTGTTTTCAGCCTCAAGCGCGGCATAATAAGCGCCGATTCCGTTTATTAAATACGCTTTGTCGAGCTCCGTTTCACATTTGTCAACGGAGGTGTATGCCGCCGTATTGACGACGATATCCGGCTTGTAATGGCTGAATGAGTGCCGCACCGAACGCTGGTCGGATATATTCATCATCGCTTTTGTCAGGGCGATCACCTCATACCCTTCCCGCTTCAGCAGGCGGCATAATTCCCGCCCCAGCTGGCCGGCAGCTCCGGTTACTAATACCTTCGTCAATCGGATCCCCTTCTTTCCGATCAGTCTTGGCTGTCTGTATACCAGCGAATGGTTCTTCTCATTCCTTCTTCAAATGTGACCTGCTGCCGCCAGCCCAGCTCATTTTTCAGCTTTGAGGCATTGATGGCGTAACGGCGGTCATGCCCTTTTCTATCTTCGACATGAACAAACCGCTCCTCCACTCCGAGCTCCTTCATGATAAATGCAGCCAGATCTTTATTCGTCCGTTCATTTCCGCCGCCGATATTATAAATGTCACCGAGCGTTCCGTTTTCCAGCACGAGCTTAATGGCGCGGCAATGATCCTCGGCAAACAGCCAGTCTCTGATCTGCATCCCGTCGCCGTACAGCGGAACCGGCGTACCGTTTACGGCGTGCCTGATAATGGTCGGAATCATTTTCTCGTGATGCTGGTAAGGCCCGTAATTGTTGCTGCATCTCGTGATGATCGCAGGGAGCTTATGGGTTTTCACATAAGACATGACGAGCAGGTCTGAGCCCGCCTTGCTTGCGGAATACGGATTGTTTGGAGAAAGCGGCGTCGTCTCTGTGAAAGCGGGATCATCCGGCCCCAAATCTCCGTACACCTCGTCTGTGGAAATGTGAATCAGCCTGCCGGCCTTGCCCTGTAACACCGCGTCCGCCAGTCTGTATGTGCCCATCACATTTGTTGTGATAAACGGCTCTGCCTGATTAATGCTTCTGTCTACATGGGATTCAGCCGCAAAATGAATGACAGCGTCATACATTTGGGAAAAGGCTTTATCAATGTCTTCTTTTTTGGAGATGTCACCTTTGATAAAACGGAAACGGCCGTGCTTTTTTAAGGCTTCTATTTCAAGCGGCCTGCTTGCATACGTGAGATTATCCAGGACGGTAATCTGCGCGTCCGTTTCTTTCAGCATCATGTTTGTAAAGGTAAGGCCGATAAATCCTGCGCCGCCTGTAATTAAATATGATTTTGGCATGATTAATGTTCCTGTCCTTTCTGTATTGCCTGCTGCGCCAGGCTTCCGGCGAGATAGAGCGATTCATGCGTGCCTGCATCCACCCACCAGCCCGTTAACACATCATACGTCAGCTCGCTGTGTTCAATGTATAAATTATTGACATCGGTAATTTCCAGTTCGCCGCGTTTTGATGGAGAAATTTGTTCAATATAAGAAAACACTTCTGCGTCGTACATGTAAATCCCTGTGACACATAAGCTGGTCGGCGGATGCTCCGGCTTTTCAATGATCGACTTGATCCGTTTGTTTTCTTCATCAATTTCGGCGATGCCGAAGCGCTCCGGATCGTCAACTTCTTTCAGCAGCACTTTTGCCCCTTTTCCCTGCTGTGCGAAACGTTCCGTATAAGGTTTTAATGAATCTTCGAAAATATTATCTCCTAACAGCAGGACGAAGGGGTCGCGTCCGGTGAACCGCTTTGCGTACGATAAACCGTCCGAAATCCCTGATGCGGCGGGCTGAACCTGGTATGTGATCGACACGCCGAGCTCTTCTCCGGTTTCAAGAAGCTTATGAAATTGCGGAATATACTCTTTTTGCGTAATCAGCAATATATCCGTAATTCCCGCTTCTTCCAGCTTCATGATCGACCAGTAAATCATCGGGTACGGACCGACAGGGAGTAAATGCTTATTAACCGCTTTCGTCAGCGGCATAAGGCGCGAGCCAGTACCTCCGGCTAAGATAACACCTTTCACATGAACACTTCCTTACGTGTGGTTTTATCACAAATCATAAAGAATCGCCGCCGCCCGTTTGATGCCTCTCCCGTCAACCAGCGGCGTTCCGTTCTGATGAAGCCCGAGCCGTCTCGGATAATCAGCAGCCAGCTCAGACATATGCCGAGCGAGCACGTCCGCCGGGGTGTGTTCTCCCAGGCCGAGATGAACGGCGCCGCCGCGTGCGGCGAATTTTTCAGCCGTCACGGTTTGATGCGCCACTTGAGAAAGAACGATGCAGGGCACACCCGTACAAATGGTTTCATATAAAGTGATGCCGCCGGACACGACGGCCATATCAGCCCTCGTAAGAAGTGCGGCCATGTCATTTGTCTGCCTTACCATCTCGGCATAAGGCATTTGCGCGATAAGCGTGCGCACGTCATCAGCGTGAGCCGCAGCTCCGCCCATGACAATAATCACTTGTTTTCGATGAATATCCGGAATCCGGCGGCATGCTTCTATCACTTTAAAGACAAGCTTCTTCGGATCGCTTCCTCCTAAAGAAATCAAAATGGTCCGGCATTCTTTTCTCAGCTGATAGAGCTGTTTGGCTTTTTCAAATTCCGGATGAAGAATGATATATTCCGGGCCTTCATATATAACGGCTCTGCCCATTTTCATTGTCCGGCTTTTCAGCCCGCCATATATGCCGTTTATGACGGCATCACATAAATGAATGACATGCTCCCGCTTTTCTTCAAATAAGACGATGCGTGCCGATGAATGCCGTCTGATTTCTTCAAGCCAGTCAGAAGGCATATCAAGCACGTCGAATATGAGCATGTCAGGAGCCTGCCTGTTTATTTCCCGGACAATAAATTCCTTCTGTCCCGTGTCAGGCTTGATGATCACTTCCCATTGATCAGCAGACAGGTATGAAGAAGCCTCTTTATTGGTGTAAAACGTGATTGAGCATTTATTCAAAATGGCGCCGGCAAGCAGCTTCATCCTGACGGCGTGCCCCATACCGATTTCACGGCCCCCATCTGCGAATATCAAAACCCGCATCCTAATCAGCCTCTTTTTGCCGGATCATTTGATTAATGGCCCTGAGTTCAGGATCGCTATTCAGCAGATGAATCAATTCTTTTGCCGGAATATCAGGGTGCGAGCCTGCTTTTTCGTATAGCTCGCGGGCCAGCCTGTAGTCCTCTTCGGTATCGACGGTCAGCCGCAAATGAGGAGCCCGGAGTTCCTGCGGGGGTTCGGGAAAAAGCAGCCGGTACCTCTCAGGAGATTCTCTAATTAAAAGCGTGACATGCTCCTGATATTTGTCTGCCAGCGTTTTGTCGGCATTGATCTCCGTTAGGAGGCGCGCGTTAACCGCCTCGCCGCCGATGCCGAGCGCCGTACCGCTGATATACGTGTAGTCTGCATGCTGGTCTGAATGCGATTGAATCAGAACATCAAGCAGCGAAGGGTCGACAAACGGGTTATCCCCAGTCAGTCTGACTGCGATGGCCGGTTTTACTTGTTCAATGACTTGCGCAAACCGATCAAGCACGCGCTGTTCGCTGCCCCGGTGCACCCGGTAGTGCTTACTGAGGCAGTGCGCGTACAGAATGTCGTCGGTCTTGCTGTCGGACGTGGCCACAATCAAATTATCCCGCGCTTGATCATAATACGCGCTTTGCCGAACCCTTTTGACAATCATATCGAGGATGGTATACCCGCCGATCGGTTTCAGCACTTTGCCGGGAAGACGCCCGCTCCCCATCCGCGCCTGAATGATGAACAAAATGTCAGTCATCATAAGAGCTGCCTTTCGTCAAAAGGTCATCCCAAGTGATACCCGTGTCGGCAGGGATATCCCTGACCGCACGCGCCCCGTCAATTAAAAGCTCAAAATACCTCGGGTGAAGCCCCTGCGGTTTTTGGCCGGGACGAAGGACGGCAAGATTATCCGCCGTAAAACATTCGCCTTTTTGAATCGGCGCTGTTGAAAAAATGCCTCTGTAAGCGAATTTTCTGATATCCCCTTCAATCGGTGTCGTGGTCTTATGGGAGCTTCCCGACAGCATTTCCGGCACCGGAGCGTGATGCCCCTGCCGCAGCTCTTGTTCAACTGACCGGATCGCCGCAACCATTTCTTTTAATTCATCCGGGTTGAGGGCGAAGGAGTGATCAGCGCCGGGCAGATTTTTGTCGATCGTAAAATGCTTTTCAATCAGTTTCGCTCCGAGCCTGACAGCCGCGCACGGCACATCATACGGATGCGCGCTGTGGTCAGAAAAACCGATCACAGCATCAGGGAAAGCGGCGGCAAGCATGGGAATGACGCTCAGATTGCTGTGTTCAGGCGGAGCGGGATATTTCGCCACACAGTGCATGATTGCAATTTCTTTGTTCCCCTCGCCGGTAATGGTTTGATAAGCCTCCTGAATATCTGAAATATCAGCACCCGCGGTTGAAAAGATAATCGGGGTCTTCAGCCCCGCCACATATTTCAATAACGGCAGATGATTCAGCTCGTAGGAGGCGATTTTAAAGGCGGGCGGGGAAGTCGCATAGAGTAAGTCGGCAGAGCCTTCGTCACATACCGTGCTTAAAAACAGCACGCCTTTTTTCTTACAATATTCAAGCAGCGGTTCGATCCATTCAGCGGGCATTTCCATTGATTGCACGAGTGAAAAAATAGAGACGTCTTTTCCCGCAGCGGTTTTGTATAGACCGGGGTCTTTCTGATACATTTTGTCAGCCTGAAACATTTGGAACTTGACCGCATCCGCGCCGGCCTCACTGGCCGCATCTATCAATTCAAACGCCTGGTTCAGTTTTCCGTCATGATTAATCCCGGCTTCGGCGATAATGAAAACGGGCGAATCTCCGCCGATTGACTTCGATCCGATTTTGCATGATGCCATCAGTCCGCCCCCTTCCCGGGCCACACATGATAGTAATAATAAGATGCATCCGCTTTAAAGCCCATTCGTTCATACAAACGGATGGCTCTTACATTGTGGAGCTGCGTGCCCGCTGATACAGTCTTATGCTGAAAGCGCAGTGATTGTTCAATAATGCGCGCCGCTAAATGGTATCCCGCTCCTTTTCCTTCAAATCCCGGCTTTACCGCCATCAGATCAAGGACGAATTCATCGCCTTTAGAAAGCCCCTGCACAAAGCCCACGGTCTCTCCCTTATATTTGGCGGCGAATTGTAACGAAGCCCTGCCTTCCGCGTTATTCCGCGCCCACTCTTCAAACAGGCGGTTTGCACTTTCATAGCTGAGATGGGGGTCCTGATAATACCTGCTTTTTGTAAAGGCATCTCGGGCCAGCCGGCTGATCGCTTCCGCGTCGCCGGGACCGGCTTCTGCAATCTCAAATGGCGGCGTGCTGTTAAATACACGCACCGGGCTGACGAGTTTGAACAGACTCCCGACAAAACAAGCATTTGGAAGCTGCTGCACGACCTGCATCGCGCCGACATCCTCAGCCGGTATTTTAATAAATATAAAATCAGTGCCGTCCGCCCGCCTTGACGCGTAAAATTCCTGAAACAGCCTTTTGAGCTGACCGGTGCTGTTTGCGGCTGCAAGCTTCACATTGATGATTTTTTTTTGGAACAATTGACTTTCCCACGAAGAGCTCTCATATAAAATCACGCCTTGAAGGCTGTTTTCTTCCAATAAACAGAGTGACGACTCATAGGCCTCCGGCTGAATGCCCTTCTGTTGCAGAAAAGCTTGAATCACATCCTGTGCAAGATTTCTCTTCAGTCTGTACACCTAATCAGCCCCTTTGATGATATCCGTAACGGCCGCAATGACGTATTCAACATCGTCATCTGTCATTGACGGATAAAGAGGGAGTGATACGGTGCGGTGATAATACGCGGCCGCGGCCGGAAAATCAGTTTCCTTATATCCGTACGTTTTTTGATAATACGGATGAAACGGAACCGGAATAAAATGAACGCTTGTGCCGATGTTATATTGATCTTTTAAAGCGGAAATCAGATCGTTCCGGCTGATCCCGGTTTCCTGCTCCTCTATTTGAAGAACATACAAATGCCATGCATGCCGCCCGTCATCACTGACATATGGGACGGTCAGCCCTTTCATGTCTCTGAAAGCGTCCTGGTAGCGGCTTGCAATTTCAGCCCTTCTTTGCTGCATGCTGTCAATCCGTTTCAGCTGGTGAAGCCCAAGCGCTGCCTGAAGGTCAAACATATTCATTTTATAGCCGGGCGCTTCGACCTCGTAATACCAGCTTCCGTTTGAAGAATAGCGGTTCCACGCGCCTTTGCTCATCCCGTGAAGGCTGAGCACCCTGATCTGATCGGCAAGCCCGTCATCATCGGTCGTCAGCATGCCGCCTTCACCGGTTGCCAGGTTCTTTGTCGCGTAGAAACTGAATGCCGTCGCGTCCCCGATTGATCCGACCATTTTCTGTTTATACGTGGTGTACACGGCATGTGCGGCATCCTCTAAGACAAACAGCTGATGCTTTTTAGCGATGGCCAGAATCCGATCCATATCACACGACTGGCCGGCGAAATGAACGGGCACAATCGCCTTTGTCCGCGGAGTGACGGCCGCCTCAATGTTCTCAGGGTCCGCATTCAGCGTAAGCGGGTCAATATCAACAAACACCGGAACGGCGCCTGTATGCACGATGGTATTGGCTGTTGAACTGAACGTCACGGCAGACGTGATGACCTCGTCGCCGGGACCGATTCCTTTCGCTTTCAAGGCCAAAAACAAAGCGGCGGTACATGAGTTCAGCGCGATCGCGTGCTTTGCTCCCGTCCAGGCGGCAAAAGCTTTTTCAAACGCCTCCACTTTCGGTCCCTTTGAAAGCCAGCCCGTTTCTAGCGTATCAATAACCTCCTGAATTTCGTCCTTCCCGATCATGGGCAATGAATAGGGAAGAAAAGCTGATCTTTTTTGCACCATTTTCTTTGCGCTCCTATCGTTTTTATGACGAGTCAGCCTTTTTGAAGCCAACTCCGGTTTTTTCCTGAAGCACCTGACATAAAGCCGCAAGCGAATCCTGAACCGGGTAGTTCGCCGCGATAAAAGCCCGGCGCGCCTGTTCCGCCTTTTGATATGCTGCGGGGCTTTCGCATACCCGGATTAATTCCTGAGCCAGTGCCTGCGGGTCCTCAAAGGCAAATTCCCCGAGTGAATGATAATAAGGGTATTGGCGGGTTCCCGCTGATTTTCCGATCAGCACGGGTTTTTGAAACAGCATTGCTTCAAGACCGACCGTTGATGTCTGTGTCACCGCGGCGTCAACATACGGGAGAATATCGTAAAGCCCCATTTCTTTCTTGATGATTTTGCCGGCTTTGTATTTCCGCAGCACCTGATTGTAAGCATCCAGCTTGTTTTTGCCGATTTCCCACGGATGCGGTTTAATAATGAGCTGCATGTTCTTATGCTTGACAAGTTCATCAAGCACCCTCGTGTAAAAGTCATCAGAGAACGGCTGCGTGGCGATCAGCACCGTCCGCTGCGACGGGAGAAAGGAAAGCTTGCGGTAAAACGTGTCTTTATCTATCGGTTCTCTTGAGAAGATCTCATCGAAGCGGGGATGCCCCGTGATGATGATTTGTTCATCCCTGCAGCCCTTCGCTTTATACCACTCCGCTTCATAAGCCCCGAATACAGCCTGATAGTCCGTAAACACGGGCAGAAACGCTTCATCTCCCATGAGCGCTCCGTGCTGAAGACAGATGCTGACGGCGTTTTTTTTCGCACACATCAGCGCCAGCACACGGCTGTAAATATCCTCTGTTGTGCCGACCACAACGGCGGAAATGGGCTCAGCCGTAAACAAAATATCAAGCGCATCAATCGCTTCAATAAATAAAGGAATATCTTTATATAATCGCTCCTGAAATTCTCTGTTTCCGAAAGCGGGATGGCTGTGCAGCTCTTTCAGAATGGCATGGGCTTTTTCAATATAGGGGACGGGGTTCCCTTTTTGGCCCATTCCTGCCAATTCCAATTTGCAGATAACGGGAAGCCCGTGATGGTCAGGCAGACTCCATCTGGCCAGTACCGCTGTTTTTGCCGGATCAAACTGCCGGTAATTTTCCTCGGTGAACCGAAGATGGTCGAAATGCAGAATGAGTTTTCCATTTACCGGTTTCTCACCTGTTTTCTTAATGGATTGCTTCTTTTGATCAAAATAAGACTGAATATCGGCTTCAGGAATATGCCGGTCGGCGGAACCGAAAAGCTCTGGGTTCTGTTCCATGCTCTCACGAAGCGCCGGGCTGATATATTGATAAAAATTACTGATCAACGCGAGCGGAATGTCTTTGTAGCGAAGTGACTGAAAAAGGTCAATATACTGCCGGTACAGCACCCAATAGTTCGCTAAGTATGCCGACAAGCCCTCACCCCTTTCCAAGCTTTTTTAATGATTCCCTCAGCTCCCGGCACGTGGCCTGCTGCGGAAGGCTGCTCACAAACTCATTTTTTTCCGCCGCGAAAAGCTGATAATGAATGGATTGATCGGTAATATAATTGATATCAAGCTCCTCAGAAATCGGGTGAAACGGATAAAAATGATTCACCCTCCAGAAGAAACGGGCATCACCGATGCGGTAAAACGCGGGGCTTTCATCCCAATAGGAACCGAATGCCGATTTGACCTGTTCCAACACGGAAAACCGATGCATGACTGAGCAATGGTCAATGGCACACGGCGCATTCCATACGATCCGGTCGGCGGGCCTGGCCGTTTCCTTCACCGTCTCCTTCTGCTGATTCAGATGATAGGTTTTGGAACTTGAATACACAACGGCTTTTTCCGGATCGGCATCAAGCTCTTTCACCATTTTCTCAAGCCGGTCCGGCACATATGTGTTGTCGTCGGTCGCATACGTCACATACTCGCCCTCCGCCATTTCTATTGCCTGATTAATCAAGGCGGCGTAGCGTGTTTTTTCCGTCCTTTCTTTGACGCCCGATACATCGCTTTGATAAAACCGGACGCGGGGATCGGTGAGAAAAGGGCGTATTTCCGCCAATGTCGCTTCATTTGAGTTGTCATCCATAATAAAAAGCTCAAAGTCTGTAAACGTCTGGGACAGAATACTTTTAATAGAGCGGGCCACATAGTCACTTTTGTTATAGCTCGTCATGATCACTGACACTTTAGGCAACTCGTCACCCCCTTTACGTACCTGAAACTACCGCTATCATATGTTTCTTATGTCAAAGATGCGCTAGGATTACAGACTATTGTGTGAAAAGTCAGCTTTTCTTCACACAAAAAAGCCGGCTTTGATGGCCGGACTAAAGGAAGCGTGTTTCTTTTTTTGCATAAATCTTTCTATGGGCTCATATGGTGGAATAGATAAAAACGGCAGCCGATTTAAGGCTGTCTGATACTTGTCAGGAGGTTCCAGCACCAAGAGGTTTTCATCAAAGGAGGAACAATATGAAACCGAAAAAGAATCAATATCAGCAAATGCAGGGGATGGGGATGGGAATGGATATGCAGGGATACCAGCCGCAGCTCGGGCCTAATCCTTATCCGCAGCCTCAGGGCCAAGGATCACAGATGATGCCGATGCAGCAGCAAATGCCAATGCCAATGCCGATGCAGCAAAGCCAGCAGGGCTTCGGCGGAGGGTTCTCCGGCCAGCCGCAGCAGCAGGGCGGCGGGTTTCAGATCCCGTCGGGTCCATCATCATCACAAAGCGTTCCCGGCATGCTGCCGATTGAAGAATCATACATTGAAAATATTCTGCGGTTGAACCGGGGCAAAACAGCGACGATTTATATGACATTTGAAAACAGCAAAGAATGGAATTCAAAGATTTTCCGCGGTGTGATTGAGGCGGCGGGGCGTGACCATATCATTATCAGCGACCCGAAAACGGGCACCCGCTATCTGCTTTTGACCATTTACCTTGATTACATCACGTTTGATGAAGAAATTGCCTATACTTACCCGTTCTCCATGTCTTCCTATTCTCCGAGATAAAGCAAAAAGCCAATCGCTCACTTGGCAGAGGATTGGCTTTTTTTCTTTATAAATATTTGACGGCTGCGACGATAATCATGATCCATGAAATAATAAACGCCACGCCGCCGAGCGGTGTAATCGCTCCGAGAATGGAAATCTGAGTCACGCTCAATACGTACAGGCTTCCTGAAAACAGAACGATGCCCGCAAACATCAGCCAGCCTGCAACCGAAACGCTGCCTGCGCCGGAGAGCTTCTCGGCCAAAAAGGCGACAGCCAGAAGGCCGAGCGCGTGATACATATGATATTGCACGCCTGTGTGCCATACCTGCAGATATTTATCGGGGATTTTCCCTTCAAGCCCGTGTGCGCCGAAAGCGCCCAGCGCCACTGCCAATAAGGCGTTAATCGCGCCCAGAATAATAAACACTTTCATCTATTTTCTCCCGCCTTTTCGTTAAAGTTTCCATTTCAATCATAACCCAACATCGGCAAAATTCAACGTCCGTCCTCCGATGACACGAGATTGTCGGATTTTTTCTTTTTGATAAGCTGGGTTCGGTCAATCGCGATCGCCAGCAGCGTCCCCAGCACAAGGCCGTTGCTTAAGAGCGAAATCAGGATCGGGTGCATCCCTGATAATGCGCTCTCCGGCACAAACATCACCCCGACTCCCGTCAGAAGTGCCAGACCGATAATGGAACGAATTCGTTTTTGCTCCGCTTTCTCATAAGAATCAAACTCTGTAAAGGCAAGACCCGCCATTGTTGAGAAAACGACGAAGTTTACCGCAAAGCCGACCGGTGAGGGCAGACTCGCAAACGCATTCATAAATAATGGGATCATACTGATGATGATGACAAATACACTGCCCAAAAGAAACGGCTTTTTCGAAGGAAGCTTCGTCGTCTCAATAAAACCGGCCGCCCCTGAGATCGGCACAGGCGCAATGCCTCCCGAAAGTCCGCTTAAAAGGTGGCTGATCGAGGCCGCAAACCCGGCCGGACGCTCACGCCGCTTCCCCACGGTGCCGCCGAATTTTTTCACAGCCGCTTCAACAACTCTGATGCTCGCGAGCATATTGACAATCAAAAGCACTGTAATGAAGAGTGACGTAATGATCAGCCCGCTGTCGAACGCAGGTTTTCCAAACGGAAAGAGAGTCGGAAGCTGAATCATGCGGTCCGGTATTTGAATCGGTCTGGCAGCGCCGAAGACGGCAAACAAGAGCCAGCCGCCGGCAAGCGAAAGAAGAATCGCATACTGCCTTAAAAAAGTAACATTTGATCGGGACATGATGAACATCGCAGCCGTCACAACCATGGCGAGCCCGAAGACAAGACCGTCGACGCTGTTTTTTAAATAGCCGATGCCCAAAAGGCCTTTCACAATCGGCTGACTCAGCTGCATGACCAAAAGCAGCAGATACACGCCCGTCACTACCGGTGTAAACAATACGGCCAGCCGTTCAATCACTTTAAAAAGGCTGAACAAAAAGAAAAAGACAGCGCTTAATAACAGCGCCCCCTGCAGCGCTCGCAGCGTCTCGCCGAATGTCGCAAACACCGTGCCCGTCAATCCGCCGTAAATCGTGTATACGCCCCACCATAAGCCTGCCGGACTTTCATTAATCGGCAGACGATGGCCCTGAAGACATTGGATAACCGCAGCGACGCCAAGCACAAAAAATGTGCTCTGAATCAATACGGCAGAATCAGCATGGTTCAAGTGAAATGATTGTGCGATGGCGACAGGAACCACAATTGCAGCCGCAATCATGAATGCCGTCCATTGCAACCCCCCGAGTATCAGTTTCAAATCAATCAACCTCTCCTGTTAAAAATCGAAAATGGAATCCCCGTTTCCGTCTTCCTCACGTTCGTCTTTCGCTTTTTTCTGATATTGGCTCAGCCCGGCGCTGCCCATCATTTTTTCAAGCAGAAGCGGGTCTGTCGAAGGTGACGCGGAAGGCTTCGGCACCGCTTTCGGAATCGGATTCTGCACAGGCGCCTGAGCGGTATCCGTCTGGGTGCCGAGCACGACGTCACACAAAGAGCGGATGGCGGCCGCGTGCATTTTGACATCCTCGGCGCGGGATGCCGTTTTCGCCTGCCTCAGTTCTTCTTCCATCTTCTGAATCAAAGCAGAGATATGTATGTTCATGAGTAAATCCTCCAACAGTAATTTGTCTTCTTCCTGCATTTTATCAAATTTCTGAACCAATCGCAGAATTGAGTTTGTTATTTTTTCTGACAACATACCGCCCGGAACGTCAAAAAAGACGCTTCCGCCGGGCGGAAGCGCCTCAAAACACCATTTATTGCGGCAAGTCGGGAATGCACCAGTCGATCGGCTGTTCCCCCATTTTTTCAAGGGCGGCGTTTGTCCGGGAAAACGGTCTGCTCCCGAAAAAACCGTTCCTTGCCGAAAACGGGCTCGGATGAGTCGATTCGATAATAATGTGTTTCGATGTGTCAATACGCTCTTTTTTCATCTGTGCGTGACGTCCCCACAAGATAAAGACGATCGGCTTTTCTCTTTCATTCACCACATCAATGATGCGGTCAGTGAGCCGCTCCCACCCCTTGCCTTTGTGGGAATTGGCCTGACCGCGGCGAACCGTAAGCACTGTGTTTAACAAAAGCACTCCCTGCTCCGCCCAGCTGACAAGTGATCCGTGATTCGGTACGGGGCAGCCGATATCATCCTGAAGCTCTATGAAAATATTTTTCAAAGACGGCGGCTGTCTGACGCCGGGCTGAACGGAAAAACTAAGCCCGTGCGCCTGTCCGGGCCCGTGATACGGATCCTGCCCGAGAATGACCGCTTTTACATCCTCATAGGACGTATAATGCAAGGCATTAAAAATATCATGGCTGTCAGGATACACCGTTTGGCTGCGGTATTCTTGTTTCAGCATCTCTCTCAGCTCTTGATAATACGGTTTGTCGAATTCATCTTTCAGCTGATTCCACCAGCTGTCCTTTAAAAGCTGTTTCAAACTGTCCGTCCCCCCTTATGAAGTGTGCAGTCTTGAATAGACGGGCTTTCCGTCCCACACAATGTCCGTCGGGGCCTCCCGCCTCTTCATGTCCGGCTCTTCAAGAAGAACCGCGAAATTTTTCGTCGGGAGCTCCCCAAGCCCATGCTTTTCGCTTAGCCGGTCTAAGTACTGCTTCCGTTTTGCGCCGAGGTCCGCAGACTGATTGCCGCCTCCCTCAAAAAACGCATATATGACGCTCGCGCAAGGAACACGCTTCACACGGTGCTGTTTCGCAGCGCGTAAATAAAAATCCCAGTCCCAGTAATTATGGACATCCGGATCAAAATATCCTAACGTGTCATGCAGAGAACGCTTGTACATGCTGCCTGACGGGACATACGTGGAAAACACCCGCATATCCTCATAATCGGCCGTATAGGCGAATGGCTTTCGTGAAACCGGAAATCTCGTGTTGTCCCGTTCTTCAAATGACACAATTTCCGCATCAGAATGAACCAAGTCAGCATCAGCGAGCTCAGCCGCCATTCTTTCCAAATGGCACGGCGTAATGAAATCATCATCATCGCACAGCATGATACAATCACCTGACGCTTTTTTCACACCGGCGTTCCGCGCTTCCACATGTCCGGCATTCTGTTCTAAATCAATAATCTGAATCGGCAGATCGCTGTACAGCTTCTTCGCCTCCTCGACTGATTCCCCGGCATCATTTACGATGATTACTTCATAAGGCTTTACGGTCTGATTGGAAATCGACTCCAGCAGCTCACATAAAGCCGGAATCCGATTATACGTGACTATGACAATTGATATATTCATGATCCGCTCCTTCTGCTTTTTCTCATGTTCTATTAAAACATAAAGCGGCGGAGAGATCAGGGGGGATTTTTGATTTCAGCCCATTCAGAAACAAATCATGGTCATGCCCGCCAGCAAAACCAGAATGATCAGAAGATCTCCCCAAACAGCGCAAAGCGCCTTGGCATTAAGTCTGCCCGCCTCCATGACATTCCAAAGTTTTGATTGATAAACAGGCACCAACACCATCGCATAGCACGTGCACAAACAGACAAAAGCCGGCGGGACAAGCGCGCATCCCTCACTGTCAAATCATTCCTCTAAGCCTTTCGTATTGTGATCGGGAGAAATTCTAACTATAATGAGGTATAAAACACTGATGGAGGCCATTGATATGTCAATGCACAAAGCACTTACTATTGCCGGTTCTGATTCCAGCGGCGGCGCGGGAATTCAGGCCGATTTAAAAACATTTCAAGAAAAAAACGTATACGGAATGACGGCTTTGACCGTTATCGTAGCGATGGACCCGGAAAACAGCTGGGATCATCAAGTATTTCCGATTGATGCCGACACGATCCGCGCACAGCTTGCGACGATCGTTGACGGAATCGGCGTAGACGCCATGAAAACGGGAATGCTTCCTACCGTGGAGATCATTGAGCTTGCGGCGAAAACGATTAAAGAAAAACAGCTGAAAAATGTCGTTATCGATCCGGTCATGGTCTGCAAAGGAGCGAACGAAGTGCTGTATCCGGAGCACGCCGAAGCGCTGCGCACCCAATTGGCCCCGCTGGCAACCGTCATCACGCCAAACCTGTTCGAAGCAAGCCAGCTGAGCGGCATGGATGAATTAAAAACGGTGGAAGACATGAAAGAAGCGGCCAAGAAAATTCACGAACTCGGCGCGAAATATGTATTAATTACAGGCGGAGGAAAGCTGAAACATGAAAAAGCGGTCGACGTGCTGTATGACGGGGAAACCGCGGAAGTATTAGAAAGCGAAATGATTGATACGCCTTACACGCACGGAGCCGGATGCACATTCTCCGCCGCCGTTACGGCAGAATTGGCCAAAGGCGCTGAAGTGAAGGAAGCCATCTACGCGGCAAAAGAATTTATCACCGCTGCCATCAAAGAGTCCTTCCCGCTGAACCAATACATCGGTCCGACTAAACATTCGGCGATGCGTCTTAGCGGAAAATAAAATAAATATCCCCCTCATCACCGAGGGGGATTATTTCATTTTTTTCGCAGATGAACGTAAAAACATCTCAATCGATTGCACAAACAGCGCATATTCCTTCATCTGTTCATATGTATGACTCAGCCGATCACTCCATTCGTTGTGCGGCTCGGCTCTCCTGAGCATGCGTTTCAGCTGAAGCAATACTTCTTTATATTCTTCCCGCTTATCTTCCACTTGCTCTGCGGCTTTGATAAGTAAACATTTCGGCGTCATCTTCTGATTATTCAAAACTGAGAAAACAACTCCTTTTATTCCTGAAAATAGTAGTCTTTCGTTGAAGATTAGCACAGATGGCATAGGTTTCACATAAGAAAAAAGAACGATTTTCTACAAAAGTGTCCAAATAGAGGCGGTTATTTCCATTCTTCCTCTCGATGTAACCATTACCTCATCATTTCCCGGGAAAGGAAAATATCTGGCGCTGAATACCTCTTCTCCGTCATTTAAAAACAATTCGATGGAGGATGCATCCAAAAAGAGCTGGACGGAACGCACCTCACTGATGGCGCAGCTTCTCATTTCTTTTTCTTCTCCGCTGAAAGCGGTGCGCTCCAGCACGGCAAGCCCCTCTTCCTGATGAAATATAAACCGGGACGCGCCCCGAATAGAGATTTCAAAACCCGATTCATGAGTCATGTCTTCCAGCAGCACTTCAGCCCGGGACGCCTCTTTCACCGGGAGGGTTTCTGACGATCGATTCAATTGAAGACGGCGCTTTTTCTCATCCGTGCGGCGTAATTTCATTTCCTGAAGCGGACGCTGTATGATTCTGCCGTTTGACAGTGAAAGCTCTCTCGGCATCGTCAAGCAGTGAACCCAGTGATACGCATGTGTCGGATGTTTGTCCTCCTGCTGATCGGGGACACCCATCCACGCGAACAGAATCCTCCGTCCCTTATCGTCTTCCAGCGTCTGCGCCGCGTAAAAATCAAATCCCCTGTCAAGCTCCGTGAATTCACCGTGCTTAAACTCAAGCTGCTCTGTATCCAGTCTGCCGAGGAAATAGCCCGCCTGATGGCTGTTATGATATTTTATCCCGTCAGCTTCAAGCCCCTGCGGACATACGAGCAGCACGTCGGTTCCGTCCAGAGAAAACAAGTCCGGACATTCCCACATATAGCCGAATGACCCGAGACCGCCGCAATCCGCCCCCGCAATCGCACCGAGAAACGTCCAATCCGTCAAGTTCTCTGATGTGAACAGCACAGCGCTTCCGGTGAGATTTTCTGTCTGCGCGCCGAGCACCATGTAATACGTCCCGTCCTTCTTCCAAACCTTCGGATCACGGAAATGAGCGGTATAGCCTTCCGGGAGACGCGCAACGACTCCTTTTTTTTCAAACACTTTTCCGTCTTCGGATACGGCGAGGCATTGATATGTTTCACGATTGCCTTCTCCGTCACGGACATTGCCTGTGTACAACAGGCAGAGCCGGCCGTCTTTTTCAATGGCGCTTCCGGAATAACAGCCGTTCTTGTCATACCATTCGCCCGGCGCAAGCGCGATTTCTTCCTCTTTCCACTCAACAAAATCCTTCGTCGTCACATGCGCCCAAAATTTCGCGCCATGCCCCGTATGAAATGGCTGCCATTGAAAAAACAAGTGATACTCGCCGTGCCATTGGATCACGCCGTTCGGATCGTTTAAAAGCCCGACCGGCGGCATAATATGATAGTTCTGGCGGTATGGATCTGATGCAGCGGTTTCTCGGCGCTTCTTCTTTGCTTCCTCAGCCTGCATGCGCAGCTCTTGATCCAGTGTACTCATTTGGCGGCCTCCTTTTCTTTAGCTCCCATAATGTAAGCGGCAATAAACGCCGTCACAGAGGCGATGCCCATTCCGATCAGATAGTTTATGAGATTTCCTAAACCGAGCGGAGCCGTGATGGCAATCATCGGAATTCCGCTCAGACCGTAGGCATTGGCAGCGACACCGGTCACCACGACATAGGCGCCTCCCAGCGCTCCGCCGATCATTCCCGCGATAAACGGCTTGCGGTATCTTAGGTTCACTCCGAAAATGACGGGCTCGGTTACGCCGAGAAAAGCGGAAAATGCGGCAGGCAGAGCGATTTCTTTCATTTTCACTTTTTTCGTCAGGAAAAATACAGCCAGTCCCGCCGCGCCCTGGGCGACATTCGCCATCGACCAGATCGGAAGGATATAGTTTCTGCCCAAATCAGCGATGAGGCCGGCCTCAATCGCATGAAAGCTGTGATGCACACCGGTAAGCACAATAAGCGGGTAAGCCCCTCCGAAAAGAAGTCCTGCAACAATGCCCGCATGATCATACACATACATCAGCGAGACGGTAATGCCTGATCCAATCGCCCT
Organism: Bacillus siamensis KCTC 13613; assembly: GCF_000262045.1. Taxonomy (GTDB): domain Bacteria; phylum Bacillota; class Bacilli; order Bacillales; family Bacillaceae; genus Bacillus; species Bacillus siamensis. Next base: position 263,247 of record NZ_AJVF01000039.1, on the reverse strand, counting down.
GCCAAGCGGACCGATTGCGATAAAGGTGATAAATCCGGTCACCATCACCGTGACAAACGGCGTGACCAATAAATCTAAAGCGTGAGGCACAATTTTCCTCGTGCCTTTTTCCACCTTGCTCATAATATAAACGGCTAACAGTACGGGGATGACCGTTCCTTGGTAGCCGAGAAGCGCAATGTGGAAGCCGAAGAGTTCCATAAAATCAGGCGCTGAATCCGCAAGCCCCCACGGATTCAAAAGCGCCGGATGAATCATAATTCCGCCGAGCACCGCCCCGAGATAGGGATTTCCGCCAAATTCCTTTGCAGCGCTGAACCCGATGAATATAGGCAGAAAGAGAAAAGCCGCGCTTGAAAACATGTTGAGAAGAATAAACAGCGGAGATTGTTCAGACACCCAATGAAAGGCCTTCATCATGCCGAGCAGTCCCATTAAAAGACCGCTTGCCACGATAGCCGGAATGATGGGAACGAATATGTTAGACAGTGTTTTCGCCAATCTTGCGGCCGGGTTCAGCTTTTTTTTCGCTGCGTCCTGATGGGTCTCGCGATCTTCCCGCCCCAAATCGGCTTCTTTTGAAAAAGCGTCATACACTTTATTCACGAGGCCGGTGCCGAATATAATCTGATATTGTCCCGAGCTGCTGAAAGCCCCTTTTACGCCTTCTATTTCTTCAATGCCAGCCCGGCTGATCTTCTGTTCATCCTGAATGACAAGCCTGAGCCGCGTCGCGCAATGTGTCGCGCTGATGACGTTTGATTCCCCTCCGATATGGTTGATAAGCTGTTTTGCCGTTTTTTGATAATCCATTACGTTTCCCCCTTTCCGAAATCAAATAAGACCTAAAATTCGCCAACGAAAAAGGTAAGCATGATCCCTTTTTCATGTACGCAAATTTTAGGTCTTGCCTGCATAACCAGTCACAATCCCGCCTGATTCAGTTTTATAATGCGCTATCATTTTATTTCATGACAGCGCTTTCGTCAATATATTTTCAAAAAAAAGTCTGTTTCTCCAAACAGACACGTTATTCCGGGTTTTTTTGAAGACGCTGGACATGCAGCGTAATATAGCCGGCCTCGGATTCCGGCAGTTCCAAATCATATTCATTTTTTAAAAACGCCGCCAGTTCAAGCGCACACCGATAAGCAAACGGATACTTTTTTTGGATGAAATAAAGCATCTCCTCGTCCATGGAGTGAAGAGCTTCATTTGAATCCAACCGGCTGACCGCATACCGCAAGTGCGTGACGAGGCGCTGATAGGAAATACTGTCTTCATCAACCTTCTGTTCAAAAAAGGATTCGATCTTTTCGATCATTTCTTTGATCATGGTTGTATGCTTCATCGCCGAATACATGCTTTTGGCATCCGCCTTGGCAGTGTGGATATGAAGCGCGATATACCCCGCCTCATCGTCAGGCAATGATATACCGAGGGTTCGTTTCACGTGTTCGACCGCCCAACGGCCGATTTCATATTCTTTTTTATAGAGCGCCTTAATTTCATGAAGCAATCGGTTATGCACCTGAAAGCCGTTTTGAATCCTTTCGATCGCAAAGGATAAATGGTCCGCCAGCGCAATGTGGATATGATCGCTCAAAGGCGCCGCAAGCTCTCCCTCCGCATGGCTGATGATATCCTCAGCCGCTTCTATATGCTCTTCGGGAAGCGTTTCTAACACTTGTTTGAACTTTTCATTTTCGTCGTGCACGACAAATATTTTTTCAATTTTATGCTTTTGAATCACATCATTTTTTCTCTTTTGAAAAGCGATTCCGGGACCCATTACGATCTTTTCCCGTCCGTCTTCTTTTATTAACGCCGCATTGTTATTTAATACTTTGTCTATTCTCAAGAGGTTCGCTCCCGTTCATATGTTTAGTGGGATTGTACCCTCTTTTTCATATGATGTAAAGGCACCGGACCTGCGCGCTCCCGTTTCGGCAATTCTTTGCGGACCGGCACCCACCGGTTTTTATCCAGCCTGCCGCAGGCCGATTTCGTCTCATCGGTCAAGTCCGCCGATCGGACTCGGCTCACAAACGAAAATGCCCCAGCCGTCCGTTTCGCTTTCTTATGATAGACAGCTTGGTTTCCATACACAGCGGCTAATTGATATCTTCCGTTACCCGGCGCCATCCAGTTCATCAGAAAGACCATCCACACCCGTAAAGATACCAGCAAACGTTTCATTGCAAATCATCCCTCCGCTTCTTTTTGACAGACAGCTTGTTCGCAGGCCTGTTTTCTCTCCGCTTTAACGGAAAAGGCGGCCGATCCTTCTCCGCTAAAAACTAGCGGGTCTAGCAACCCTATGACTCTATGATAGACGCGGCCGGGCGAATTGTTTGTCACAATATGAGTGAAAAAACAAACTAGTTTTCAGAAGTTTTGTTGAAAGCTGATGGAAATGACCTGAAAAATGGAGAAGCGATTAAAAAAGTTATACACACTTTATCCCTTGGTTAAGCACAGCTTAAACACAAGTGATATCCACATATCCACAAACACGATCTATATTTTGTATAGGAACATTCGTTCCCAACAATATATATACACAAATTTATTCAGTTATGCACAGGATTCTGTGTATAACTCCCTCCTTATTCACAGGACAATTTCCAGAAATGAGTCCTATGTCACAAGGAATATTTTGAATTTTCGAGAAATATATACTAGATTTCTAATTTAGATAAAGAAAAAGGGGGAAACACGATTGAAAAAAGGAATCATCCGTTATCTTCTTCCGGCTTTTGTCTTATCCTTTACCTTATCCACAAGTTCACAGGCGGCGCCGGCTTCAAAATCTCAGGCACCTGATCTTGAGAAGGCTGAGGTGTTCGGTGACATTGATATGACCACCGGCAAACAAACGACGGTCATTGTAGAGCTGAAGGAAAAGTCACTGGCGGAAGCAAAGGAACTCGGTAAAACACAATCAAAAAGCAAGCTGAAAAGCGAACGCGCAAAAGTAAAAAACAAAGCGCTCAAAACCATTAAACACGGAAAGATCAACAGGGAATATGAGCAAGTGTTTTCCGGTTTCTCCATGAAACTCCCGGCCAATGAAATCCCGAAACTGCTGAGTGATCAGGATGTCAAAGCGGTTTATCCGAATGTCACCTATCATACCGATCAGCTGAAAGATAAAGACATCACCCTTGCTAAGGATGCCGTGTCTCCGCAGATGGATGACAGTGCGCCTTATATCGGGGCAAATGACGCGTGGAAGCTCGGCTATACGGGTAAAGGCGTCAAAGTTGCCATTATCGATACGGGCGTCGAATATAAACACCCTGACTTAAAGAAAAATTTCGGACAATATAAAGGATATGATTTTGTGGATAACGATTACGATCCTGAAGAAACGCCGTCCGGTGATCCGAGAGGCGCGGCGACTGACCACGGAACTCACGTCGCGGGCACAGTAGCCGCAAACGGAACGATTAAAGGCGTCGCGCCCGATGCAACGCTCCTTGCCTATCGTGTGCTCGGTCCCGGCGGAAGCGGAACAACTGAGAACGTCATTGCCGGTATCGAACGCGCCGTACAGGACGGAGCGAATGTCATGAACCTCTCGCTCGGCAATTCTGTGAATAACCCGGACTGGGCGACAAGCACGGCGCTTGACTGGGCGATGTCAGAAGGCGTCACGGCCGTTACATCAAACGGAAACAGCGGGCCGAACAATTGGACCGTCGGCTCTCCGGGAACGTCCAGAGAAGCCATCTCCGTCGGAGCGACACAGCTGCCGCTGAATGAATACGCCGTCTCCTTCGGTTCTTATTCCTCAGCGAAAGTGATGGGCTATAACAAAGAAGATGACATAAAAGCACTGAATAAAAAAGAAACAGAGCTCATAGAAGCGGGTATCGGCGAGCAAAAGGATTTTGAAGGCAAAGATCTGAAAGGAAAAGTCGCAGTCGTCAAACGGGGCAGCATCGCCTTTGTGGATAAAGCCGACAACGCCAAAAAAGCGGGCGCGATCGGTATGGTTGTGTATAACAATGCCCCGGGAGAAATTGAAGCCAACGTACCGGGCATGTCCGTGCCGACCATTAAGCTTTCATCAGAAGACGGCGAACAGCTCGTCAGCCAATTAAAAGCGGGCAGCACAAAAGCGACATTCCATTTATCGGTGGCTAAATCGCTCACTGAACAAATGGCAGACTTCTCGTCTCGCGGTCCTGTTATGGACACATGGATGATTAAACCGGATGTCTCAGCTCCCGGCGTAAACATCGTCAGCACCATTCCGACGCATGATCCGGCCAACCCGTACGGCTACGGATCGAAGCAGGGAACGAGCATGGCCTCCCCGCACGTAGCCGGCGCAGCTGCCGTCATCAAGCAGGCCAAACCGAAATGGAGTCCGGAACAAATAAAAGCCGCTCTCATGAATACGGCAGAAACCTTAACGGACGCGGACGGTGATGTATACCCGCATAATGCGCAAGGTGCCGGAAGCATCAGAATCATGAAGGCGATCAAAGCAGACTCCCTTGTCACCCCGGGAAGTTATTCTTACGGAACGTTTATGAAAGACAAAGGCAACGAAACGAAAAAAGAAACCTTTACGATTGAAAACCAATCGTCCATCAGAAAATCATATCAGCTCGAGTACTCTTTCAACGGCACGGGCATTACCGTTTCGGGCACAGACCGGGCCGTGATCCCCGCTCATCAAACCGGAAAGTTCAATGCGAAGGTAAAGGTCAATGCCAAAAAAGTAAAGGCAGGGACCTATGAGGGAACAGTCACAGTGCGTGAAGGCGGAAAAACAGTCGCAAAAGTGCCGACGCTGCTGATTGTAAAAGAGCCGGACTACCCGCGGGTGACATCAATCGACGTGCAGGACGGCACAACACAGGGAACCTACCAAATTGAAACCTATCTTCCGGCGGGAGCCGAAGAGCTTGCCTTCCTTGTATATGACAGCAATCTTGACTTTGTCGGCCAAGCCGGCATTTACAAAAAGCAGGATAAAGGCTATCAATATTTCGACTGGAACGGCAGAGTCAATGGTGACACCGCACTGCCGGCAGGAGAATATTACATGCTGGCCTATGCCGCGAACAAAGGGAAATCAAGCCAGGTGCTGGCTGAAAAACCTTTTATCATTGAATAACCAAACAACCCTGCTGAAGCATCAGCAGGGTTTCTTTCTGATCAATCGGCGAAGGCTTCGCGAAGCAGCCGGTACGACTGAAGTTTATCTTCAAAATGATGAGTAATGGTCACAGCCATCACTTCTTCCGTTCCGTATGCTTTACTGAGAGCCAGAATCTGTTCTTTCACTTGCTGCTTTGTTCCGATGATCATTCGATTCCGATTATCGGCAATTCGTCTTTGTTCATACGGTGTATACGTATTGCCGCGGACGGTTTCGTAAGACGGTACGCCGTGAATCGGAATCCCCTGTTCACCCGCAAGAAGCGTATAATCCATGACGGCCGCGAGTTCCTCCGCTTTCTCTTCAGTGTCCGCGCACAGTACAAATACCGCCACGGCCGTTTTTGGTTCTTTTCCTAACACAGAAGGTTTAAATCGGCGCTTATATTGTGCCGTCGTGCTTTCTCCGCCTTCTCCATTAATAAAATGGGCAAACATATAGCCCGCTCCCGTTTCTGCGCTCAGAAGCGCGCTTTCCCCCGAAGAACCGAGAAGCCAGACTTCCGGCGCCGTCTTAATAAGGGGTGATGCGGTCAGATTCGGAAAACGGTGATTGTCATCGGCTTCATCATGCAAATACATCGCCAGCTCACGAATCTGCTGCGGGTATTGATCAGCATTCCGCTTCCTGCCGTCATTCAGCGCCCATGACGCGATCGGCATTCCGCCCGGCGCCCGTCCCAATCCGAGATCGATTCTGCCCGGCGTCAAACCTTCAAGCACGCGGAAATTCTCCGCCACCTTATATGCGCTGTAATGCGGAAGCATGACACCGCCCGAGCCTACACGGATTCTGTTCGTTTTCGCCGCAATATGACTGATCAGCACTTCAGGGCTTGAACCCGCCAACCGCTCTGAAAAATGATGCTCTGACACCCAAAACCTCTTATATCCGAGTTTCTCCGCCTCCTGCGCGAGCCTCACTGTATCCCGCAGCGCACTCTCTGCAGTACTCCCTTCTGATACAGGAGATTGGTCTAATATACTTAATGAAATCATCACTGTCACCTCCTCAACATCGTACCACTGCTAAGCCGATCATATGAAGTCTGGCGACTTTCTTCGTCATCTTGGTTTGTTATTACGATGATTTAGCTTCCTCGCGACCTCACAAATGCCAAACGGACTGCCTTTATCTTTAACCTCTAGGAATACTGCAATACCACCTGATTGCTTCTTTTGTTTCCATTACAAGCGATATCGGCATGCTGGCTGTGTGTCCGTAGACGAGTGGCCCGGAACTTCAGCCATGTTAACATTTACAAAGAGGGAGATTTTAAGAAATTATCTTAACCTGACATCTTGTTGTCAAGTTTTAATGGATATACTAAAAACCCAGAGGTGAGTGGATGCAAATCAGCAGATTATTTCAAGTGATTTATATTTTATTGGAAAATGGAACCGTTACGGCACCAGAGCTGGCTGAGCGATTTGAGGTGTCTGTCAGAACGATCTATAGGGATGTTGAGGCTTTAAGCCAAGCTGGAATTCCGATTTATACCGTACAAGGGAAAGGGGGCGGCATTTCCCTTTCCGACAGGTTTGTTCTGAACAAATCTATGCTTACCGACAAGGAGCAGGATGAGATCCTTTTTGCTCTCCAAAGCTTAGCCGCTGCCCAATACCCTGATTCCAATGCGATTTTTGAGAAATTGAGCAGCCTTTTCAGGAAAAACAGCATCAACTGGATTGAAGTGGATTTTTCCTCATGGGGAAGCGGGCAAAAACAAAAAGAGCTGTTTGTACTTCTGAAACAGGCAATCTTGGAGCAGAAATTGATTTCATTTACCTATTTGAGTGCTGCCGGAGAACAAAAAAGCCGGAGAGCCGCGCCAATGAAACTGCTTTTTAAAGATAGAGCGTGGTACATTGAAGCCTTCAGTTTCGAAAAAAACGCTTTAAGAACCTTTAAAATTAACAGAATGTCGAATGTTCGACTTTTAAACGGAGAGGAGATGGGACTTCACCTTCAGCATGGCTGGTCGGAGCCTTCCGTGACTTCTTCTGCAGAAGAATCGGTTAAAAAACCGCAGAGAATCCCTCTGGTATTAAAAATAGACCAAGCGGGAGCCTATCGAATCGTGGATGAGTTTAAAGAAGAGGACATTTTAAAACTGGAAGACGGGTCTTTCCGGGTCACTTCAGAGATTCCTCCCGGTGAATGGCTTTATCACTATCTACTTTCCTTTGGAGATTTACTGGAAGTCATTGAGCCGGCATCTGTCAGACTTGAAATGAAAAACCGCACTGCCAGAATGGCCGAAAAATATTTGAGGTAACTGGACACGATGCTGTCAGGTTCTGTTGATTAAACTAGCCTTGTACTCAACATTTGAAGGAGGATTCAGCAGAACGATGGAAAACAGTCCGTACTTATTAAATATGAGCAAAGAATTTGCAGGTAAACGGGTCCTAGTGACCGGCGGAACACGTGGAATCGGCAGAGCCATCGTCAAACGTCTGCATGCGGCAGGAGCTGAAGTTATAGCTACGGCAAGATCATTACCCGAGGCATTGCCTGAAGGCGCAGGGTTTATTCAGGCCGATGTCTGCCTTCCGGAAGGCGCAGATCATATCATTAAGGAAACAATTCATAAATTCGGCGGTCTGGATATTTTGATTAATAATGTCGGAGGTTCCTCCAGTAGCACGGCAGGGGCTTTAGCTTTAACAGACGGGGATTGGCAAACAGCGTTTAACGCAAACCTGTTTTCTTCCGTCCGCCTCGATCGCGGATTTCTGCCTTACATGGTCAAGCAGCAAAGCGGAGTGATTGTCCATATATCATCTATACAACGAAAGCTGCCGGGCAACATGACCATGCCTTATTCGGCTGCCAAAGCTGCTCTAGTTAACTACAGTAAAAACCTGGCGACCCAATTCGGTCCTGAGGGGATAAGAATCAACGCACTAGCACCGGGGTTTACCGAAACAGAAGCAGCTGAACAGTTAATTGAGAGAATGGCTAAACAAGCCGGAACCGACTATCTAGCCGCCCGTCAGCAGTTAATGGACGAGCTTGGCGGCATTCCCCTCGGCCGTCCGGCTCAACCTGAGGAGGTTGCCGAGCTTGCCGCATTCCTTGCGTCAAGCAGAGCCTCTTATGTAACGGGTTGTGAATATGTTATTGACGGCGGAAACATCCGCACCGTTTAACGAAATGACATAGGAGTTGATTTTATGGAGCCTAGTGCTCTTCCGCAAGTTATACAAGATTTTATAGCCGCTTCCAATAAACCCGATCCGGATGCCTATATCAACTGTTTTTCGGAGGATGCTTTGATTTTTGATGAAGGTAAAGTGTGGGCAGGCAAATCCGCTATAAGAAAATGGAGTGACGAACATCATTTTGATGCAAACGTAACGCTTGACCTACAAAGGCATAGACAGGATAAGGCGGAAATCACGGCGGTTTTTAAGGTTGACGGCGATTTTGACAAAACCAGCCTGCCGAACCCTCTCTATTTGGATTTTTATTTTCAGATTCATAACCACAAGATTAAGCAGCTTGCGATCCAACTTTCTAAAGGACCCGAACAAACAGAAACGCTAATCCAGGTAAGAAACCAGGAGGAACATAAAAATGATAGTAAATAACGTGCTGCTGAAGCTGAAGGACATGAGCCCAGAGCATATCAAGCAAGTTCAAACCGTTCTGCTGGGCATGAAGGGAAAAATAGACGTTCTTCTCGATGTTCAGGTTGAAGCTAACATTCGCCCTGCCCCTTCAGGATATGATTTGATTCTGATCACTAAGTTTGCTTCCTTGGGGGATATGGAAGAGTACCTTACACACCCGGTTCATCAAGACATCGCTAAGTTTATTAGCACGGTTCTGGAGACGCAGGCGTCCGTTTGCTATGAATTATAATAAGACGATGAGGAATGACTGCCAATTAAGTAACTTTACTTATATACAGAGATCAGCCGTATTCATGTTATTCTCTGTTTTAGAACTTCGGATCAAAGATGTGCTAAGGCAAACAGAGCAGCTCTGTTGTGTATTGAATGTAGTCTCGATTATTTATGAAATATGCCGTTCCTGAAAGTATGCTTCCGAGACGTATCAAAAAGACGAAAGTTCAAAACCCGGAACGGCAACTCATCAAATTTTGGAACTGTACATAATCGCAGATGTTCCATTTTGTCGAAATATGTTACACGTGAAACATGAAAAAAACCTCTCCTGACAGGAGAGGTTTTTTCTTAATTTTTTTGAAAGCCTTTATCTTTTACATATTGATTTAAATACGTTCTCGGTTTTTGTTTCATGAACTGCAGAATTTGATCAGACCATGTTTCAACCCGCTTGCCGTTTGTCCGTTTATCATAATAAGCGGAGATGGTTTCATCATATTCCTTCATATAACTGCGGAAGTTTTCTTCATTCGTATCGTACGTGTTTTCATGATATACGGCTTGTTTCGGCAAACGCGGCTTTTGACCTGACGGATGAGCCGGGTGGCCGACTACCAGACCGAACAGCGGCAGCACATGGTCAGGTGTACCGAGCACTTCCGTCACCTGATCAAGTTCATTCCGAATGCCTCCGATGTAACAAATGCCAAGGCCCATTGATTCTGCGGCAACACTTACGTTTTGTGCGGCAAGTGCGGCATCAATGACGCTGACCATAAACATTTCCGTATTCTCAAGAAGCTCAGTAATGTTTTCGCCTTTTTCTTCAGCAAGTTTTTTATGACGGTACAAATCAGCGCAAAACACAAACAAGTGCCCGTTATTCTCGACGTAAGGCTGATTTCCGGCCAGCGCCGCCAGCTTTTGCTTTTTCTCCGGGTCGGTTACGCCGATGATGGAGTAAGCCTGCACATAACTGGATGTTGACGCCGCCTGGGCGCTTTTCACTAATGTATCTATCTCTTCTGCTGTCAACAGCTCGTCAGTAAATGATCGGATCGACCGATGATTAAGTATAGTTTCGATGGTATTGTTCATATAAAAGCCTCCTTCTCTATATATCATATCCCAAAGAGAATCATGTCAAAAGCAAAATGCTCTGAACAAAAAAAGACAGCCCGAAAAACGAGCCGTCTGACATTATGAATTGAACAAATAACTTTTATATTTCGTCAGCTGCACACTTGCGTTATATACAATCCCGAAGCTGATCAATGTAGATAGCACCGAGCTCCCTCCATAGCTGACAAACAGCAGCGGAATTCCGGTAACCGGCATAATGCCGATATTCATCCCGATGTTCTGGAAGGTGTGGATCACGATAAGTGCAGTAAATCCTACGCAAAAGAACGCGCCAAATCGGTTAAAGGCATGCAGACGGTCAATCAGCACCACAAGCCTGTAAATTAAAAAGAAAAACATGACAACCGCAATGGCACAGCCTAAAAACCCAAAACTTTCACCCAAAATCGCAAAGATAAAGTCGGTCTGTCCTTCAGGCACGTACACTTTCAGATTATGAACACCGTTTCCGGTAATACCGCCCGATCCGATCGCCATAACGGCCTGATCCACCTGCCAGCTTTTGTCACTCTCTGCCTGTGTCGTAGCCGCGCTTGAATCAGACATCCACGATGTAATCCGGTTAATTTGATAGTCCGCAATGCCGATTGAATTCGCCACATGGGGAAATTCAATTACGAGCGCTAAGAAAAGGGCGACAACAAGGGCGGCTGATCCGCCGATAATGGTGATCAGCTTCCAGTTCACACCCGACATAAACACCATCACCATAACGATAAACAGACAGATCGCTCCCGTTCCGGCATCCTGCAAAACGATCAGTCCGATCGGAATCACTGTCCATGCCGCAATTTTCAAAAGCAGATTCACATCTTCCCGAAGTGATCTTTGATCTTTCGGGCTTGCCTTCGATATAATGGACGCGACCATCATCATAATTCCTATTTTCGTAAACTCAGATGGCTGGAGGGTAAAGCTTCCGATTTTAAACCAGCTTTTTGCCCCGTTCTTAATCGGGGCGATGGATTCCGGTGCGACACGCAAAAGAAGCAGTGACAGCACGCCGGCAATTAATACGTACAGACTCAGTTTTTCAAGCTGCTCTAAATCAAAATACATAATACCGACCATGAGACCGGCTCCGATGACATAAAAGACGATCTGTCTCATCCAGGCATCACTTCCATACTGCCCGAACTGTCCGGCCGCATAAATCGCCGCAACACTAATTATTAAAAACACACCAAATATAAAAATCAAATCCCCCTGATAATAGGGATTTTGCTGTTTCTTATATCGACTCATTCTATCCCGCCTTACATTTTCATCGGAAGTCACTATTGTTTATTATACATGAACACCGTTCAAGAAAACATGATGAGGTTGTTTCTTTTTACGGTTTGGGGACTACACGACATATGACGTGTCAGAAAAGGAAATGTTTCGGTCATGATGAAACTTTTCCGATAAAAAACCCCCTTCTCGTCAGAAAAGGGGGTTTCATCTCATGTTTAAAGTCATAAACAAACTGTTCGGATCCTCATTGTAGTCCGCAAACGGTCCGCAATATTGAAACCCGGTTTTTTCATACAGGCGTCTGGCGGGGAGAAAAGCATCCATAGAACCGGTTTCCAAGCTGATCCGCTGATAGCCTCTTCGCTTTGCTTCTTCAATTATATGGTGAAGGATTCGTTTGGCCGCGCCTTTTCTGACATGCTGCGGAGAGGTTTTCATTGATTTCACCTCACCGTGCCGGCTGTTCAGCTCCTTTAAGGCGCCGCAGCCGAGCAGGACGCCATCTTCTTCCCTCGCACTCCAAAACGTCACGTCAGGCTGGCGCAGGCGGTCCGCATTGAGCGCGTGTATACTCTCCGGGGGAGAATGCAGGGTCATGCTCTTCAGATGCGCCTGCAAAAGCGCAATGACATCCGGCGCTGTTACATCTTCTTTCCTTACGTGCACTTCAACCACACCCTTGCTGTGCATGTTTTCTTTGACCATAGCAAAGGTTCACATCCTGCGCCATTCCCTTGTACGGAAATGTGACAGGGTATTTGACCTTTCCGGTTTCTTGTACCTATCCAAAAATGAGGCAATAGTTGCAATACATTTCTCGAAAAAGCGGTATCAAAAATTGGAAAACATGGTATAATAATTGTAACAAAATGTTCAAAAAACGACCACAAAACAGACACATTTTATTCTCTGTATTTCATTTTGGAAACGTTGCCATAAAATGAAAGGAGACATGTAAGATGGACATGTTTTTTGCTTATTTACTGGTCGCAAGCGCAACACCCCTCTTTATCTGGCTGGATAACAAAAAAGTGGCCCTCTCGGCCATACCGCCAATCATTTTAATGTGGGTTTTCTTCTACTTTTACGCAACCAGCAGTCTATCCCCTCTCGGCCACACACTCATGATCATCCTGTTTGCCGTCAACGTCATCGTTGCCCATATCGCCGCCTTTATCATTTACGGTCTTCCGCACCTGCGCCGGAGAAGAAGCCGATAAAGGCACAAAAAACCCTCTTCGCCTGAACGAAGAGGGTTTCTTTTTATTCCTGATGTTCGGAATGTTGTTTCGCACCGCCTGGAGGGTTTCCATCCATATGGTCACCGTGTTGGTAGTGCGCCGCAAAGATCCAGATAGAACCAAGGATGATGACAATCGCTCCGAAAAATCCGAAGAGCGTGTTTCCGACTTGGATTCCGCCGTTTTCGCTTTCTGTCATGTGCATGAACATGAGAAGCTGCAGGCCGGCTTGAATAAATGCGAATCCGAAAATGATCCACAGTTTTGCTGATGGACTTAATTCCGTATATACCGCAACCCAAAGGGCCAGCAGGGTCAGAATAATAGACAACGCAAAACCTACGATATGCTTCCACGGAAAGTGGCTGTGTTCAGCAGATTTGTTTGCCATATTATAGTCCCCCCAATCCGATGAGATAGACGCCTGTAAAGATGAAAATCCAAACAACGTCTAAGAAGTGCCAATATAAACTTGAGATAAAGATTTTTGAAGACGTCTGCGGCGTTAATCCGCGTTTCTTCAATTGCAGTAAGATGCCGGCAATCCAGAAGATACCGATCGTTACGTGCGTTCCGTGCGTTCCCAGAAGGACGAAGAATCCAGACCAGAAAGCACTTGTACCGAGAGATGCTCCTTCATGTACATAGTGGATGAACTCGTTAAGCTCACATCCGACGAAGCCCGCGCCGAGAAGAAGCGTAATGATCGTCCAAATGACGACGCCTTTTAAACTTCCGCGACGCATTTCATGAACAGCGATCCCGCAGGTGAAACTGCTGATCAGAAGCAGGAATGTCATGATCATGACAAGCTTAACTTCAAATAATTCAGCCGGTAAGACCCCTCCTGCTGTTCTTCTTTGAAGAACGAAGAAGGTTGCAAATAGTGTTGAGAACAACACAATCTCTGCCCCTAAAAAGATCCAAAACCCGAGAATATTGAGTCTGCCGGTTTCAGATTGATATTCCATAGGCGCGTTAGAATTGCCGTGTTCTGCATGTTCCATAAATCACGCCTCCTTTATTCGGAAATCTTTCTTTCCGTCTCTTTTATTTCCTCAACAGGTATATAGTAGCCGTTGTCATATTCAAATGAACGAAGCACCATGCAAAGCAGAATGCCGATCAAGCCGACAATGCCCATCCAGAACCATTCAAATACAAGACCGAAGCCTGCAAAACCGAACGCGACTGACATAATAAGCGGTCTGCCGGAGTTGTGCGGCATATGGATTTTTTTGAATTTGCTTTCCGGATGAATATCCGTTTTGTCTTCTTTCAATTGCAGGTACGCATCTTGAGATTTCACTTCAGGAAGCACCGCAAAGTTGTAGTGCGGCGGAATCGCAGATGAAGTCGCCCACTCAAGCGTACGTCCCACGCCCCATGAATCTCCGCTGATCTCGCGAGTAGAGTAGCGGAAGCTGTAGTAGATGTTGTAGCAAAGGATTAAGAATCCGACACCCATCATGAAGGCTCCGACAGTTGAAATAAAGTTTAATGTAGTCCATCCGTCATTCGGTCCGTAAGTGTAAATACGGCGAGGCATACCTTGCAGCCCCAGGAAGTATTGAGGGAAGAAACATACATTAAATCCGATCATAAAGATCCAGAAGAACCATTTTCCGATTCTTTCGTTCAGCTTGTGGCCGAACATTTTCGGATACCAGAAAATAAATCCTGCGAAACACGCAAATACCGTACCCGCGATCAGCACATAGTGGAAGTGAGATACAAGGAAGTACGTATTATGGTATTGATAATCCGCTGCAGCCATCGCGAGCATAACCCCTGTTACCCCGCCGACAACGAAGTTCGGGATGAACGCAAGCGCCCACAGCATCGGTGTTGTAAAACTGATTCGGCCTTTATACATCGTAAAGAGCCAGTTAAAGATTTTAACCCCGGTCGGAACCGAAATCGCCATCGTTGTAATCGAGAAGAAAGAGTTAACAGACGCACTGTTCCCCATTGTGAAGAAGTGGTGTGTCCATACAAGGAAACTCAGGACGGAAATGGCGATAATAGAGCCGACCATCGCTTTGTAACCGAATAACTGCTTTCTTGCAAAAGCTGAAATAATTTCAGAGAAAATACCGAATGCCGGTAAGATAACGATATAAACTTCAGGGTGTCCCCAAATCCAGAATAAGTTAGCCCAAAGCATCGGCATACCGCCGGCTTCCAGCGTGAAGAAGTGAGCGCCGAACAAACGGTCAAATGATAAGAGCGCCAATGCCACTGTCAGAACAGGGAAGGCGAATACGATAATAACCATTGTAATCAGCGTCGTCCATGTGAACATCGGCATACGCATCAGCGTCATGCCTTTCGTACGCATTTTCAGGATTGTCACCATAAAGTTGATACCCGTCATCAGCGTACCGATACCGGCAATCTGAAGACCGAGCAGGTAGAAGTTCTCACCAGGCCCAGGGCTCATGTCGTTGCTTGCCAGCGGCATGTAACTCGTCCAGCCTGCGTTCGGAGAACCCCCGATAACGAAAGAAATATTGAATAGCATCGCACCTACGAAGAACGTCCAGAAACTCAGGTTGTTCAAGTACGGGAATGCTACGTCGCGCGCACCGATCTGCAAAGGTACGACAACGTTGATCAGACCGATTAAAAACGGCATCGCCATGAAGATAATCATGATCGTACCGTGAGTCGTAAAGATCTCATTATAGTGGTTTGAGTCTAAAAAATTGTTATTAGGAAGCGCTAACTGGGCACGCATCATCAAGCCGTCTACCCCGCCGCGGAACAGCATGATAACAGCAGAGATAATGTACATGATTCCAAGTTTCTTATGGTCTACGGACGTAAGCCATTCAGACCAGAGCCATTTCCACTTTTTGAAGTATGTGAGTACAACGATGATAGCAATAGTGGAAAGCGCAATGGAAACTTGTGCGCCCAGAATTAATGGGTCACCTGTTACAAAAAATTCATCCCATCTCAATTTCATTCGGGCTTCCTCCTTTCTTGTTCAATTTCAATCTTGTTTATCGTCGGATGCTTTAAATTCGTTTTTCTTTACATTTTCCCACGGATCTGTTTTAGAGTGCGGTGATACGGCTTTGTAGCCAAGGCGTTTGCGCGCCTCCATCGCATATTCGGCATCTTGGCCGTGGTCAACGTATTTTAAGTGTGTAGAAGAGAACGTTAATTTACCGACATTCTCCGGAAGCATCAGTTCGTCATACTTCTCTTTCGTCAGCTTTGGAGAATTGCTCTGGGCCTTTTTCACCCAGCTGTTAAAGTCTTTTTGCGTAACGGCTTTTACGTTGAATTTCTGGTCGGCAAAGTGTTCGCCGGTGAAGTTCGCGTTGCGGCCTTCATATGTTCCCACTTTGTCAGCCTGTAAGTATTGATCCATCAGCATTCCCGCCATCGCGTATTTTTGTCCCCCAAGCTGAGGAATCCATAGCGACGCCATTGAATCTGCTGAAGAAATTTTAAATAATACCGGACGGTCTACAGGAATGTTCAGGTAATTTACCGTCTCAATATCCTGCTCAGGGTAGCTGAATACCCATTTCCAGTCTACCGAAGTAGCATAAACGACAAGCGGTTCTTTATCCTTAGTCGCTTCAGGCGCTTTTTCTAACGAATATATCGTCTGTACGGTAGGCACAGAAAGTGCAATGACAATTAAAATTGGGATCACTGTCCAGACTACTTCTAAGAACGTGTTGCCGTGCATCTCAGGCTTGTAATTTCCGCTGTCTTTGCCTTTGCGGTCGCGGTATTTCACTAAAATGATTGTAAATAGTACGAATACGACGCCGACAATGAACAGCATAAATCCGATTGACAAGAGAATCAGATCTTTTTGCTGGTCTGCTACAGGTCCTTTCGGATCTAACACGGAAATGTCGCTGCATCCGCCCAGTACGAAAACAACAGCCAACATCGCTAATAAAAGTAACGGTTTAAATGCTCTGAACAAGAAGATCACCATCCTTCCTATTGATGTAGTGAATCTGAAATGTACTTTCTCAAAATCTTTTCTCTATCTACCTTGTTATGCTATCAAAATCTGCTCTTATTAGCTTTATTTTTTTCTAAAGTTCATCTTTTTTTCGCCCTAATGTCACAAAATCGTCAAAAAATGCATGAACTTTTTTCACTTGCGTAAATCAAACATAAAAAGTTTTAGATCATTTAGCATATATAGAGAAAAAAGATAGTGAGAATGAATAATACCAAATAAAGGTTTACCACAATAAAAAACGCGGGTCAACAAAAAGTTTCATTTTGTTAACCATTCCATAAAGAAAATATTTTTCCCTTTGCTCTCACCTTTTCACACGGTTACCATTTTAACGCAACGCATAGGGAAAAAAAAGACCGGAACGCGCCTTGATATGTTCATTATAAAAAACACATTCCTATGTTTAATATAGACAAAACGAAGGAATCATATAGGCATAAATAATAAAAAATAGGAAGTGATATTTATGAGTTTTATCGTATCTCTGATTGTTGCCATTATTATCGGCTGGATCGGAAGTTTATTTGTAAAAGGAAGTATGCCCGGGGGGATTATCGGGTCAATGATCGCAGGTCTGATCGGCGCATGGATCGGGCACGGCCTGCTCGGCACATGGGGCCCGCACCTTGCCGGCTTTGCCATCATTCCGGCAATCATCGGAGCGGCGATCGTGGTATTCTTATTCAGTCTGATCGCCAGAAGCAGAGGATAAAAAAAAGCCTCGTCCCTTAAGGGATGAGGCTTTTTTCAGGCAGAGCGTGCAAATGGCCGATAAACCGCCGGAAAGCCGCTCTGCCTTCTTCTGTCTGTTTAAAGACGCCGGCATGCTCCAATATCCGCGCAAAGACATGGCCGATTTCTTCTTTTAGAATCTGTTCCGCGTTTTCTTTCGTTACCTTCCGCTTATGCAGCACGCCGAGCGCCCAATCTTTATGCTTGGCCGCAAAAGGATCGGCCGTTAAGGCTGCATCCGGGTCCGGTGAGCACAGCGCTTCAGCCGTGCGTTTCATCTCTTGTTCAAGACGCCCCGGCAGAATCGCCAGCCCCATCACCTCAATCAGTCCGATATTTTCTTTTTTCAGATGATGAACTTCCTGATGAGGATGAAAAATTCCCAGCGGATGTTCATCAGAGGTGCGGTTATTTCTGAGGACGAGATCTAATTCGAATAAACCGTTTCTCCGCCGGGCTATCGGCGTAATTGTATTGTGCGGTGTTTCCCCTGAATAAGCGAGGATATCCGCCGCTTCATCGGTATAGCCGCGCCATACCCGCAGGATGGTGTCCGCCGCGTCAGATAGCTCAGATGCGCTCTCGCTTTGCAGACGGATGACCGACATCGGCCACTTCACAATGCCCATCTTCGTCTTCGGATAATCAGGCAGCCTGTAACGGCTTTCTGTCTCCGCCTGCGCCATGGGAAATTCATGATCGCCGCCCTGAAAATGATCGTGGCTTAAAATACTGCCGCCGACAATCGGCAAATCAGCATTGGAACCGAGAAAATAGTGAGGGTACTGGCTGACGAACGCCAGCAGCCTGTCAAACGTTTTTTTGCTGATCTTCATCGGTTCGTGCCGGTCTTTCAATACGATGCAATGCTCCCGGTAATACACATACGGAGAAAATTGCAGAAACCACTGCTCCTCGCCGAGAATCACCGGAATGACGCGAAGGTTTTGACGGGCGGGGTGATCCGGCCTCCCTTCGTACCCGACGTTTTCTTTACAGAGAACACATCTCGGATACTCGGATTGAGGCTGCTCTTTGGCAGCGGCAATTGCTTTCGGATCTTTTTCAGGTTTTGAAAGGTTGATCGTGATATCCAGCTTTCCGTAAGCTGTCTCAGCCGTCCACCCGATATTCCGCTGAATTCTGTCCGAACGGATATAATACACATCCTCTGAAAATCGGTAAAATGCCTTTGTCGCCTGCTCCGGCCCGTGCACCGCCTTTGTTTCTTCAAAGCGCCGGACAATCTCAGACGGCTGCGGGGCAAAGCATCCCATGATCTTCGCACTCAGCAGATCGCGATATGTGTCTGTATCGGCTGCAATCCGGCCTGTTGCTGCCGCCCATTCGTAAATCGGGGCCAATATGTCCGGCAGAGATGCCTCCGATTCATTTTCCGTCCGTACTGATGGTGCCGGATGGGTGATATGCAAAGTTTCATATAAACGGTTTCTTGTATATTCAATATCAAGAAAGGAAATCAGCTCTTTTTGCAGTCCGTACCGGATTAAACGTTCCACATGCCGCTCAATCGCCATCGTCATCCCCCCTTAGTTCTCTCGCTCCGGCTCCGATGTCCGCCGTATAAAAATCGGCCTTTCCCCCGGTCTGTTCCTCATAGCAGGCTCCTGCCGTTTCAATAAAATCTGAAACCGCATCATCCTTGACGATACTGACCGTACAGCCTCCGAAACCGGCTCCCGTCATCCTTGACCCGACAACCCCCTCGTGGCGCCAGGCCGCTTCAGCCAGTGTGTCCAGCTCAAAACTTGTCACCTCGTAATCATCGCGTAACGAGAGATGCGAATCCCTCATTAATTCACCGATATGATGAAGCTGATTGTTACTGAACATGCCGGCTGCCTTTTTGGTGCGGTGATTTTCATAGACGGCGTGTTTCGCCCGGCGTCTGTTCACTTCATTCTGAATCAGCTCCGCATGCGAATCAAAAGCGGAGGGAGACAGCTCCCCCAGCGACTGAATGGAAAGGTGCTTCTGCAGATCATAAAGCGCTTCCCGGCACTCCTTGAGCCTCGTATTATAGCCTGAGTCTGCAAGCGTCCGTTTTTTATTGGTATTCGCAATAACCATCGACAGTCCCGACATCCCGAGTCTAATATATTCAAAGGCGAGCGTTCCGCAATTCAGCAGGATCGCATGATCTTTCTTTCCCATCCCGACGGCGAATTGATCCATAATGCCGCAGCTGACGCCGATAAAGGAATTTTCCGCCGCTTGAGCCAGTTTCACCAAATCGGGCATATCTGCATCAAGCTCATGACATTCCTTGAGAATGACCGCCGTGACAAGTTCAATAGAAGCTGATGATGACAGCCCTGCGCCGTTCGGGATATTTCCCCAGAATACAATATCGAAGCCGTGCGGAAGGGAAAAACCGCTGCGGAGGCATTCCGCCATGACCCCTTTCGGATAATTGGCCCACCCGTCCTCTTTCTGATAGCGGATATCATCGAGGCTGCATTCTTTTATGCCTGCTTCCTTAAAATTGTGAGAGTACATTCTGACGAGCCTGTCCCCTCTTTCTCTGACGGCTGCATATGTACCGATCGTCAGCGCGCACGGAAAGACGCAGCCCCCGTTATAATCTGTGTGCTCCCCGATAAGATTCACTCTGCCGGGCGCAAAGAAAAGACGCAGGCCTTCCGATTCCCCGAATACATCCGCAAACGCTTTCTTTATTTTGTGTTTCATACGCATCCCCTTTCACCGTTACTCTTTCCCCCCAGGCGCGGAAAGAAACCGTTATGACACGCCCCCTTCTTTTGCTTTTCTGAAAACAATCCACTTGCTGGCAGCATAGTTGACGACTACGATGATGACGTTATCGGCGATTTTCGCCAACGTTTCGTTCATGTGAAATTGACTGACCAAAAGAATCATCATCGCGAGATCTATGCCGAGAGACAAAACCCGCACGCTGAAAAAGGCAGTCAATTCTTTCATCAGACTCCGCATCCCCGCGGTTTTTTGCTGAAATACATACAGTTTATTCGTGACATATGCAAATAGAACTGACAGAACCCAAGCGGCGACGGTCGCCGCCTTGTAATCCATCTCAAATACCGCCGTCAGAATGTAAAAACTGACGATGTTCACGATCGTCGTGAACACACCCATAATGATATACATCATAATTTCTCTGTAACGCATGGCAGTTCCTCGCTTTCTGAAAAACTTTTCTAAACCTTTTGTCAAATCAAGAAGAACGTTACCCTGATTTTCTGCCGCTGACAAAAACATAGAACGCGTCAAACATGCTGCGGAAAGCAACCGGCCTTCCCAGCACATTGGATTGCTTAATCATCCCGTCGATGAGCGCGCACATCATGTTAGCGGTATGCTCGGTATCTATATGGTCTTCTATTAAATTTCTCGATTTGAGCCAATTTATGTACATGGTGCTTTCTTCTATCCATAACTTATACAGGCGGATATACGCCTCATATTCACTGACGACTTTGTAAGTAGGCATATGAACGGCAAAAGACACCACATTCCAGGCAGGCTTGCTGTTTACAAACCGCATCAACAGGCTTGCTGCGCTTGCCGCGGCTTCACAAAGCGTCAACGGCCGCGCTGTTTGCTTTTCTAATTCGTCGAGATAGCCCGTGATGATCCTTTTTTTAATCTGACGCCTGTCTAACAAATGCTTCAGAAAATCTTCCTTGCTTTCAAAATGAACGTAAAACGCGCCTTTGCTGAAACCCGCCGCTTTACTGATGTCATCGATTGAGACTGAATCGTAAGCTCTGTCAATCAGAAGATGAAGGCCTGCGTCAATAAAACTTTCAAATGTTTCTTCTCTCTTAATTTGAAATTTGTTTTTTTTCATTTTTTACCCCAGCTGTTTGATCATTCACTTTATCTTACACCGAATCATTCTTTTGCGGTATTTTTTATACAAAAAGAATATGCTAGTCGACGATCAAAGGGTAAATGTTAATAGGTCATATGATTTATTTTTATTTACATACTATCCAGTCAGTATTTATTTGTTTATTATTATACGTAAGAATTCTTGAAGGATTTTGGTTATTTCAGTCATTTTTTTAGGGAATAGGTAGGTGAATTCATCTTCAATTTGGGATTACCGGCCAACTATGTGTGATATTTGTTACACATTGGCTGCTGTAGCTGGGCAAATCATTTTTTCAATTGGAGGTTCTTATGAAAACTCATGTAATGAAGAATATAGATCAAGATTGGCAATTGTTAATTCAAGAAGCTAGAATCATGGGTTTGCACATTGACGATGTAAGGCGATTCTTAAATACTGAAAAAGCGGTGAAGAAAAAAACACCAATGAAAAACACCATCCGCCAGCAGTAAGATTTACAGGCGGATCCTTTCACCCGAGTTTTCAAAGGAACACTGCCATCTTAAGAGGGGAATCAGAGTACAAAACCGTGAACGGACAACCATTCCCGCCCCATTCCGCTACCTGAACAGCCAAACATGGTGATATGAGATCCCCCCGCTGCATATCTTGTGTATTATGCCCATTTATGAGGTGATACACGGATGGATACGAATCCCTATTATGATGAAAAACAACAGAGCTACTACGAAGGCCTGAATCCTTATTTATTAAACAAAATAGACAAAAACTGGCGGACAGTGCTCGATGTCGGCTGCGGCACGGGCAATTTAGGCGCGGCGATTGAAGACCGCGGAATAACGGTTTACGGCATTGAAGCGTCTCCTGAAGCAGCAAAAAAGGCGGAAAGTAAATTGAGCCATGTGCTTTGCGGCGACATTGAATCCGCCATTCTTCCGTACGAATCAGAACAATTCGATTGTATGCTGTTCGGAGACGTTCTGGAGCATCTTGTCGACCCGTGGTCAGTGCTGAAAAAGCTTCGCCCGTATGTCAAAAAAGACGGCACGGTGCTTGCATGCATACCGAATGTCGGTCACATCTCAGTGGTGTTGGAGCTTTTAGCCGGCAAATGGACTTACAGGGACGCCGGGTTAATGGATCAGACCCACCTGCGTTTTTTTACCCGGGAAGAAACTCTTTTATTATTTAAAGCGGCAGGCTACGAGGTGAAACGCATTGAGGCGATCCGCGTTGATCATCCCTCTTATCACCGGGCCATCGCCTCATTGCACGAAGTATGCGTACAGCTTGGCATAAGACATGATTTTCTGACAGAAGCATCGGCCTATCAATACGTGATTGAGGCCGAGAGGAGCATGTAATGGATGCACATTCATTTCTGTTTGTCATTTGCGTGAATGACGAGTCGCTCTACTCCCGATGCAAAAACCATATTCTGAAGCTTACCGTTCCCCTCTCACATTCCGTTGATATCATGCCGATATACGATTCAGAAAGCATGGCCTCCTCCTACAACAAAGCGCTGTAACACCCTTCCAAAATATAAAATTTATCTGCATCGGGATACATTTATCATTTATCAGCATTTCCTGCGAGACATGCTTCATATCTTTCAATCTCACCGTGAGCTCGGTCTTCTCGGTGTCGCGGGCTGCAAAACGCTTCCGCCGAACGGCATTTGGCGGGAAAGCGGGCAGCGGATTGGGAAAGTGATTGAATACCGCGGGAATGCTTACCATCCGCTTGAATTCGAGAACGGTGATGAAGACGGACTGTTTATGCCCGCTGACGCCATTGACGGATTGTTAATGGCCTCTCAATATGACGTGGAGTGGCGGGAGGATTTGTTTCAAGGCTTTCATTTTTATGACACATCACAGTCGCTCGAATTTCAAAAACACGGCTATCAAGTCGGCGTCGCCTGCCAGAAAGACCCTTGGTGCCTTCATTTTTGCGGTGACTCCTTTGACGCCGCGGCGTATGAAGCGGACAGACAAATATTTGTCCAACACTATATAGGAAAGCCCTCTTGCTGATGCAAAGAGGGCTTTTTACGGATTAACGTTTATTCAATTCCCGTTCAATGATTTGTTCAAAAGTTTCCTTTCCCGCAACGCCCGGGATTCTTTCATCGCCGATGATAAACGTCGGCACTGCTGTAATGCCGGCTTCCTCATAGGCATGGCGGAGCGCTTCCCGCTGCATGTCCCTGTACGCTCTTGTCTCAAGCGCCTCTTTGAACGCGACGCCGTCAAGTCCGGATTCTTCCGCGAGCTTTGTCAGCACGTCTATGTAACCGATATTTTGTTCTTCCTGAAAGAATGCCTGAAAAATGCGTGTATGGTATTCGCTTTCTTTCCCATGTTCCTTCGCAAAATGAAAACCTTCAAACGCCAAATCCGTATAGGGATGCGGTGATACGCGGGGGAATGTCATCTCAACGCCTAAAGACTGTGCCATCGGTTCAATTGAATTTTTCCACATCTGCCGCTTTGCGGGATCATTTACCGGATCAAGTTTCGGTGAGGGACTCGGACGCAATTCAAACGGCATCCATTCCACCTGTACGTCCTTGTCCTTGATTGCTTCTTCAAACGCCGCTTTGCCGACAAAGCAAAACGGACATACATAATCAGTATATACTTTAATCTGCAGTGTCATTGTATGTCTCCTTTCCTTTTTATTTTATATTGTAACAAAAATAGTTACAAGTGTTTTTTAAAAACACCTTCCATATGGAAGGTGTCACGATTCCAGCAGCTTCTGGGCGATGTATTCTCCTTTTTTACAGCCTCCGGGACAGGCGAATAAAGAAGAGCCGATCGTTTGTGTGTATTCATTCAGCGCATCCTTTGCCGCCAAAGCTTTCAGCATCGGGACAAATTGGCGGTCCGGGTCTTTTTGAAAGCTGATAAACAGCAGGCCTGCGTCAACATAGCCCGTCTTCGGGTCGATTCCGTCCGTATAAGAAAACGCTCGCCGCAGAATCTGTCTGCCGGTTGATTTCGCCACGCTGACATGCGAGTCGGCGGGAATTTGATTCAGCTTGACGGGATCAGTCTCCTTTTTTTGTCCGAAAGGAGCGCCCGAGCTTTTCACTCGCCCAAACGTGTCCTCCTGTTCCTTCAAGGATGAACGGTCCCATATTTCTAAAAACATTTTAATTTTCCTAAACGCCATGTACGTGCCGCCCGTCATCCAGTCCGGCTCCCCTGACTGAACCCAAACGATTGAATTCATCAGATTTTCATCCTTTGTGCTTTGGTTGCCGGTGCCGTCTTTGAATCCGAAAAGATTGCGCGGAGTTTCGCCGTTTTTCCCGCCGCTTAAGAAACCTTTATTGAGAAAACGGACTTCACACACGCCGACAGCCTGTTTAATCAGATTGCGCACCGCGTGGAACGCCGTTTGTTCATTATCCGCACAGACCTGAATGACGATATCACCGCCGCCTTGTTTCTGATCGAGCTTGTCGTTAGGCATCGGCGGAATGTCAGCGAGGTGCTTCGGTTTTTTATCCTTCAGCCCAAAGCGGTCCTTCCCGTCTTTTTCAAAAAATCCGGCGCCGAAGCCGAAGGTAACGGTTAAATTCGCCGGTGCCAGATCCTGCGACTCACCGGTATCCTGCGGAGGCATATATTTATTTTTTTGCTCGCCTGACAAAGCGGCGCCTGAGGTCAGCAGCTGCGTCAGACTGGTCCAATTTCTGAAGAGGGAGATGACATCAGCTTTGTCGCTTGACTTGACATCAAGCGCCGCAAAATACACATACGTCTGATGCGCCGTTGTGATTCCCGCTTGGTGCTTCCCGTAAAAAGGAACGATTTGATCATTATCACTTTTTCCTTCACTCTTCTTTGAAGCGGTGGCCGCCGGTTTGAAGAGCGGAGCGAGTCCTCCGAGGCCGCTCGCTCCCACAGCGACGGCGGCGCCCGCTACGGCGCCCCACTTCAGGACATCCCGTCTGTGGATCTGTTTTTCCTTGTTTAGTTCATCGCTCATGCTGTGTCATAACTCCTTTTAAAGCACATCGGCAATCTTCGACATGGTTTCAGAAAGGGCCGTCAGCTTCGTGCTTATCTCTCTGATTTGATCTTTACTTAATTTATCATAAGGCGTATACGAATGATCGCCCGTTTTGTATTTCGACATCAAAACTTCAAATTCGCTGAATTCCGTATCAAGTTTTTCCGTGACGCCGGAATGATCTTTCACAAGCGCGCTTTTCACTGTTTCATAGACGGCTTTTGAGCCTTCGACGTTGGCGGCCAGATCTGTTAAATCAATGCGGGAGTAACGTTCTTCTTCACCCGTGATTTTTGAGATGCCCGCTTCATTCAGAAGCTCCATGGCGCCAGCGACGATTTGTTCAGGTGTCAGTTTGAGAGAATCGATAGAACCGTCAAGCTTCTTCACATCCTTTAACAGGACGGAGGCCGTTTCTTTTTCGCCAGAAATCTGATTGTCCTTCCAGAGCGCTTTTTCAAGCTTGTGGAAGCCCGTCCATTTGCCGCCTTCTTCCACATCATTTTCTCTGGCATCGATTTTCGGATCAAGCGTGCCGAGGCTTTCGGCAATCGGTTCAATTCGCTCATAATAGACGCGCGCCTTCGGGTAAAGTTGTTTCGCTTGATCGATGTCACCCGCCTTGACGGCGTCTGTGAACGCTTCGGTCGATTTTACAAGCTGATCGCTCTGTTCTTTGACATATGTTTTATAGTCACCCGCCGCTTTCTTGAGCTGGCCACTGGCCTTTTTGCTGCTTTTTCCAGCGCCCGTCAGCTCCTCCAGCGAGGCTGTCAGCGATATAGATTCCGATTTAATCTTCTCTGTATCAGGCTTATCTTTTTGTGCTTCTGTATAAATCGGCTGCAGGTGCTTTTCGATATCCGTGTATTCAAACGGATAATCTCCGCGGATTTTATTTTCAAATGAGAGCCAGTAGCTGTTCAGTTCTTTTCCTTTTTGCTGAATGCCTTTCCGGTCTTGTTTTTTAACGGATTCATTCAGTTTGGTCAGAATATCCTCCATTTTGTCCACTGATGCTTTGATGTCCTGATTTACACTGTTTTTTTCAGCTCCTTTGTCAGACGCTGACTGCTGAGCGCCGCAGCCCGAGCACAGAGCGAGGAGTAAGCCGGCTGATAAAGCCGCTTTCCGGATCTGTTTCATTTTGCAACTTCCCTTCTATTCGATTTTAATTTTACGGCTTCCATGATGAGTGCTGCGGCTAAAAAGCCAATGATGAACAGCTGCGGAATGGTGCTGAAAACCGACGGATAGATGCCGAGAAACGATACCGACGGAAGCCAGCTTTCAGCGTCAGACGGGAGAATATCCGCCAGCTGCAGGCTGTGGATGCCCGTACCGAGAAATTTCACGCACATATACAAAACGACGGCCATGGACAGCAGAAAGAACGGCTTTAACGGAATCCGCATTCCGAGCTTAATCATGAGAAAACCCGCTGCCGTAAGGATCAGCAATCCCGCTGCGGTTCCTCCTATTAATTCGGTAAGCGGCAGCTTGCCGACGAGGCCGATAAAAAAGATTACCGTTTCAAGCCCTTCTCTGACCACTGCCAAAAAGGCGATCAGCGCGAAGGACAGCAGACTTCCTTTTTTAAGCGCCTGCGATTTTTGTGTATTGATTTTTTCCCGCCATTTATCCATTGAAGCGTTGCGGTGGAGCCAGACGCCGACAAACAGGAGCATCACGGCAGACAGAATGCCGGTCACGCCGCCGAGCAGAAAATTGTTTTCTCCGAAAATGTTTGAGGAAAACAGCAGGGTGACGCCGACTCCCGCCCCGAGAGAGACGAGCATGCCGAGTGACGCTCCGCCCCAGATCCAAGCGGATGAACGGGTGACCCGGGCTTTTTTCGTCATCGTCAACAGCGCGCCGATCACAAGAAGCGCCTCCATTCCCTCTCTTATCGGGATAAGAGCGGCGTCCAGCCAGCTGTAGCTGCTTGACGCAATCGGCTCAAGGAGCTGAATCATTTCGTCAATATGTTTAACGGCCTGATCCGGGCGGTTTTCGGCTTCCGCCTTCATGAGTGCCAGATTCTCTTCTGAGGTCGTGTAGGCCGTTTTGGATTGGGATACGACGTCTCCTTCGACAGCCAGCCAATTCGTGACAAGCTGATCGATTTTTGCTTGGGCTTCAGCACTTTGGCTGCTTTTGATCAGCTGTTTTGTCTCTTTTAAGCTTTGAATATAGGCTGAGAGTGTAAGCCTTGAGCTCCCGCCGGCTGCGCCTTTTAATGTGACGGCCTGCCGGTAGGTTTCTAAATGGGACCCCAGCTCAGAAAGCTCCGCCTGTACCTTTTTGGTGTCTTTATTAAGCAAAGAAAGTGAAATCATTGCGATATTGGAGTTCATTTTTGAATAGGAAGATAGATTTTCTTTTTTAATAGCAGGCTCTTCTTTTTTCCATACTGTTTTGAATTGTGAAAATGTTTTTTCGGCGGATTGCAGGTTTCCGTCCTTTGCAGATTGAATCATTTGCTGATTCAGGCTGATAAGTGAAGCGATGGGATCAGCGCCTTTCGCCACGGCAGAAGAACTGGCTATGACGAGCAGGCTGAATAACATGAAAGCAAGCTTCCGTGCCATCATGCACCTCCTGTAGTTGAAAATGATTATCATTATATATCATAATCATAGTCCGATCTCGGCCTTTGTCAATAAAAAGTTGCGCATACAAAAAAAGGGCCGTCCTCCCCGGACAGCCCTCCTGACAGAAACATGTCAGCTTTTTGCTTTGGAACGCTGAATTTCTTCAAAAAATCTGCGCGCCGCCTCTTTTGGATCATCGGATTGGCTGATAGCGCTGATCATGCTGACGCCGTCTGCTCCCGCTTTAATGACGGGCGCCGCATTCGCCGCCGTAATGCCGCCGATTCCCACAATCGGAATCGTGATGCCCTGACGCCGCACTTCTTCAATCAATGTAACGCCCTGCACAGCTTCAGCATCTTTTTTCGTTTCGGTCGGATAGACCGGTCCCATTCCGACGTAATCGGCTCCGGCAGCTTCCGCCCGCTTCACCTCGGAGACATTATGTGCAGATACACCGAGAATCATATCACCGATTGCCGCTCTCGTTTCTGCAGCGTCTGCATCATCCTGGCCGATATGCACTCCGTCCGCCTTAAGGCGCAAGGCCAATTCAACATCATCATTAATGATGAAAGGAATGCCGGCCTGTCTGCAGACATCCTGCACCTGCTTTGCAAACTGGACACGTTCCTCCCCTGTTAAAGAACCGCTCCCCTTTTCCCGAAATTGAAAAAGCGTAGCGCCGCCCTCTATGGCTTTTTTCACCACAGACACGGGGTCTGCGTCAGTATTATTTGATCCCATAATAAAATAAACCGATAACATATCCTTCATCATTTCCCGAGAAATACGCGTCATTTTTCTGTCATCCTTTCAATTGCAGCAAGCTCGACCGCTTCTTGTTCTGAAATGCTTGCCAGCTTGTTTAAAAGCTCAATCTGGAAGCTGCCCGGGCCCTTGTGAGACGTGTCCAAAGCGGCAAGCTGAGCGGCGCTTCCGTATACAGAAACGGCTGAAACCGCCGCTTGCAGAACATCCTGGCCCGCTGCGCAGAAGGCTCCGATTACAGACGTCAGCAGGCATCCCGCCCCCGTCACCTTCGTCAGCAGTTTATCACCGTTATGAACGGCGTATGTGTCGGTGCCGTCAGAGATGATGTCAGTTTTTCCGGTAATCGCAATGACCGTTTTCAGCCCGCTTGCAGCCGTCTTGGCGAGCTGAAGCGTATCTCCTCCGCCTTCCCCAGCATCCACGCCTCTTATCTTCCAATCGGATACGTCGGCAATATTGGCGATTTCCGCGGCATTTCCGCGAATGACGGACAAGCGGACCTCCTGTATGATTTTGCGGGCTGATGCCGTCCGAAACGGCGTGGCGCCGGCGCCTACCGGATCAAAAATGACCGGAACGCCGTTTTCGTTGGCTGATTTTCCCGCGGCGATCATAGCTTCAACCGATGCCGGACTGAGGGTGCCTATATTCAGGACGAGCGCTCCGGCGATTTTCGCCATGTCGGCGGCCTCCTCAATTGCATAAGCCATAACGGGTGATGCGCCGAGCGCGAGCAGGCCGTTAGCGGTGAAGTTCGTGACGACGTTATTGGTGATACTGTGAACGAGCGGGCATTGCTCCCGCACTTTACTCAAGTGTTGAGCTGCGGTTTGTGCATCCATGCTTAATCATCCTTTTTTCTCTTTTTCGGATTCCACAAGTACGATTTTGTATGTTCCAGCCAGGCTCTGGCGGCAAAGGACATGTAGCGGTCCTTCCGCCAAATGATGGCTAAATGCCACGGAATGACCGGGTGAACGAGCGGAATGGTTTTGACTTTCTCAGGATCAAGGCCGCGGCAGATTCTTTCCGGCAGCAGGCCGATGCCGAGATTGGCCGATACCATTTCGCTGATAAAGTCCCACTGTGACGTTTCATAAATGACGTGCGGCCTGAACCCGGCTTTCACACATTCCGTCATAATTCGATTGTGAAGGACAAAATCCTCCCTGAAAAAGATGAACGGCTCTTCTTTCAATTCGTGAAGACTGCATTCTTTCTCGTCCGCGAGCCGATGTAACGGATGGACGACGAGCATGAGGGTTTCCTTTACGATTGTAAACGTATGAAAAATCTCTTCATTCGCGGGAAGCACGACGACCCCGATATCAAGCGAGCCGTCCTCCACACCTTGCTGCACTTTAATAGAGCCGTCTTCTACGAGCTGAAACGTCACATCGGGATATGTGACGCGGAAGTCACCGAGCACTCTCGGGAAAAAGCCCGACCCGATCATCGGCGGCAATCCGATGCGGACATGCCCTTTCTTTACCTCCATAATATCATTCAGCTCTGATGTCAGGTTTTGAAATGACTTTGTGATTTCCTGCGCCTGCACATACATGCTCTGTCCGGCATCAGTCAGTTCAACCTGCCGGCCATTGCGGTAAAACAGCTTGATGCCGAGCTCCGTCTCCAGATTTTTAATCATTTTTGAAATTGTCGGCTGTGAAACATACAGTGACTGCGAAGCCTTCGTAAAACTTTTCAAACGGGCCACTTCCAAGAAGTACGTTAAGTGCCGGATGTCCATTTCATTTCATCCTTTCTATAGACAAAAGGAATACATATTATTCTTTATATATATTTTACCTATAGCAAAACCTTATGTACAATATAAATATAAGGGAGGCATCATTATGAAAAAATTGTTGCTTACCGTTATTCAAATCGCTCTGCTGTTTATATTTGCGCGTCTGATCAATTGGGTCACGGCGGCTCTTCATATAAATATTCCCGGCAGTATAATCGGGATTGTGATTCTTTTCACATTGTTGCATTTCAAGATTATCAAGCTTGAATGGATCGAGCTTGGCGCAGCATGGCTCCTTGGTGAGCTGCTGTTGTTTTTCATCCCGTCTGCCGTCGGAGTGATTGAATACGGAGATATTATGTCTAAATTCGGTGTAAGCATTTTACTTGTCGTCATCATCAGCACATTTGTCGTGATGGTTTCAACAGGTACGCTTACACAGCTGATAGCAAAAAGAAAGGAGAAAAAACAAACGTGTTCATCGGAATCATAAGTTTATTCTTAACTGTCTTAGTGTATTTGGGCGCGAAAAAACTCTACATTCGTTTTCCGCGGGTGTATACGTCGCCGCTTCTGATTACGCCCGCTGTTTTGGTCGTACTGCTGCTTCTTGTCAATGTCCCGTATCAGACATACAATCTCGGCGGCGGACTGCTGACCGATATGCTTCAGCCGGCAACAGTGGCGTTCGCCATCCCGCTTTATAAATATTTCCCGATTTTAAAGAAATACGCCGTGGAAATTATTTTGAACGTAGCGGTCGGTTCATGTATCGCCATTCTGTCAACGGCCTTTATCGCAAAATGGTTCCATCTCGGCAGCAGCTTAGTCGACAGTCTCGTGCCGCGATCAGTGACGACGCCGATTGCCATGAACGTATCAGAAATGATCGGCGGGATGCCGGCCGTTACAGCGGTTTTCGTCATTTTAACGGCTTTATTGGGAACGATCATCGGGCCGATGGTCATCCGCTATTTCCGCATTGATAACGAAATTGCCCGGGGCGTGCTGCTCGGAACAAGCGCACACGGAGCGGGAACATCTAAAGCATTTGAGCTCAGCTCCGTTTCAGGTACGATCTCAAGCGTGTCCATGATTCTCGCCGCGATTATGACGCTGTGCGCGGCCCCGATTTTGCTTTCGTTTATGTCATAAAAGACTGCTCCTGACAGAGCGGTCTTTTTTATTTGCCAGAGATCAATCAGTCTGTCCTTCATAAAAAGACGAAAACACGATATGATAAGACATGAAATAAAAAGTCTGAAGAACGGATGTGTCATATGAACGGCCAGCAGCGAAACAGCATCAGAAAAGGGCTTGAAGTCGATATCGTCTTGAAAGCCGATCAGCGTTCAGGAAAGCTGACAAGAGGAATCGTGAAAGATATTTTGACGAACTCAAGCTTCCACCCGCGCGGCATTAAGGTTCGCCTGGAGGACGGGCGAATCGGCCGGGTCCAGCAGATTATTGAATAGAAAAAAAGCCGGGGCTGCATGCCCGGCTTTTTTTGTTTATTTTTTCCGTAAGAAAACAACTTTCAAATAGTTCCCTTCTTTAAACGCGGGAATCGTTTTGAAATCTTCCGGAAGCGTATATTCTTCCAAAATGTCGTAACGCTCGTTTGTTTCTTTGAAGGCGGTCTCTATAAAGCCTTTAAATTTCTTCATATTGAAGGCGCTGCTGTTTGTCGATGCAACGATGATGCCGTTTTTTGCGGTGATGGCGATCGTTTCCTTCAGCAGGTTTTTATAATCTTTCGCCGCGCTGAACGTCCGTTTTTTTGTACGGGCGAAAGAAGGCGGGTCAAGGATGATGAGGTCAAACGCCAGCCCTTTTTTCTCCGCATAGCCGAAGTATTTGAAAACATCCATGACTTTAATATCATGTGCTTCGTAATCAATTCCGTTGGCGCTGAACTGTTCAATCGTTTTTGCAAGACTGCGGTTGGCGACATCGACACTGGTCGTTTTTTCAGCTCCTCCAAGCGCCGCCGCAACCGAAAATGCCCCCGTATAAGAGAACGTATTCAACACCCGTCTGCCGTTTGCATACTTGTCCCGAATCGCTTTGCGTACATGACGCTGGTCTAAGAAAATGCCTGTCATCGCCCCGTCGTTTAAATCCACCGCATACTGTATGCCGTTTTCTTGGACAATGATTGGAAAGTCTCCTCTTTCACCTTTGACAAAGTCGTCGTCTTCCACGTACTGTCCGGCGGTATCAAACCGTTTCTTTTCGTAGATCGCCTTATAAGAAAGCTCCAGGCCGTCAATCGCCTCAATCAAACTGTCCTTATATGCGTAAATGCCTTTGCTGTACCACTGAATCAGCAGATAACCGTCATAGACATCAATGGTGACGCCGCCGATGCCGTCGCCCTCACCGTTGAACAGACGGAACGCCGTCGTATCGGGCGCCTCAAACAGATGGACTCTTGCTTCAGCCGCTTTTTTCAGCTTGTTCAGAAAGAAACGTCCGTCGATTTGTTCGTCTCTCGCACGGGACAGCACCCAGCCGACTCCTTTATTCTGCAAACCGTAATAGCCTTTCCCGATAAATTCGCCCTTCTCGGATGTTACATCAAAAAGATCGCCCTCTGTTAAGTGAGCCGAGCTTCCGGACAGAGCGTCTTTTTCAATCAGGGGGAATCCTTTTTTCAGCTTTCCGGCAAATGTATCTTTCACTGTAAGTAGCTTCATTGTGCATTCCTCTTTCGTTTTGCTTTCTCTTATCGTACCATAAAACATGCATTGTCCCGAAAAATTCAAAACAGGGGGAAAACCATGACAGCCAAAAGAATCGACCATACAGGCATTATGGTCAAAGATATTGAAACATCCATTGCTTTTTACCAAGACGTTCTCGGTATGCAGTTAAAGGATCGTATCACTCATACGAACGGCATTATTGAACTTGCTTTTCTCGGCTTTCAGGAAGGGCCTGAGACGGAGATTGAGCTGATTCAAGGCTACAGCAGCGAGCTCCCCGCAGAAGGAAAAGTGCATCATATCGCTTTATTAACTGAAGATATCGCGGCGGAATTCACGCATGCAATGCGTCAGGGCGCCGTATTTATCGATGAAGAAATCACGACGCTTCCGAACGGGTACCGCTACTTTTACATTGAAGGACCTGACGGCGAATGGATCGAATTTTTCCAGCGTTAAAAAAAACGGGCAGAAGCGCCCGTTTTTTTTATATTTCTTCTGTGACGTTTTGTTCTGCTGCCCGTTCCTCTCTCCATTTTTGAAGATCCCACATTCTGAAAAACGGATAATAAATGATAAATGTAATCAGGAGGTTGATCAGCTGCATGACCGAACCGGAGATTTTCCCGCCCGTCGCCAGATAACCGGAAATCAGCGGCGGCATCGTCCACGGCACGGCGATTCCCGCCGGTTTTGCCACCATTCCCGTGCTCATCCCGATGTACGTCGCCGTAATGGTCAAGAGCGGTGCGATGATAAAAGGCACGATTAACAGCGGATTCATGACGAGCGGCATCCCGAAAATAATCGGCTCGTTAATGTTAAAGATCGCGGGTCCGATGCCGAGTCGGCCGAGCTGTTTCATCTGTTTGCTTCTGGAGCGCACAAGCATGGTCAGCACAAGGGCAAGCGTTGCGCCGCTTCCGCCGACATTGATCCATATTTGAAAGAACTGTGTCGTAAAAATGCTCGGCAGCGCTTCTCCCGCCTGAAAAGCCAAACGGTTGGCGTCCATCGCCCCGTACCAGATCGGCGACATGACGCCGCCGATAATGGACGCGCCGTGTATGCCGCACGACCAAAGCAGCATTTGCACGAATTCGGCGATAAGACTTCCGCCGAGACTCCCGCCCAAAATAGACAGCGGGGTGCCCAGCAGATCGCCTACGACATTGTGGAGGCTTTTAAAAGGAGTTATTTCAATAAACAGACGGGCCAGCCATACGAGCGTAATAATAATGAAACCGGGGATGAGCGCAACAAACGATTTGCTGACCGCAGGCGGCACTCCGTCAGGCATCTTAATGACGATATTTCTTTGTACGATAAACCGGTACACTTCCGTAGACAGCATTGCTATGATCATCGCGACAAACAGACCTTTGCTTCCGAGCAGCGAAATCGGAATGCCGCCCCCCACCATAATCTCTGTTGACGAGCCGTCAGGAATAAAAGGAATCTGATACGGTGTCGCCAATAAAAAGGCGGCAAGGGCAATGGCTCCCGACGACAGGGCATCGACCTCATAGCTTTCCGCAAGCCGGTAAGCAATCCCGAAGGCGGCGACAAGCGCCATAATGTCAAAGGACGCATTCACGGGATACCCAAGCTTTTCAACCCAATTTTCACCGAAAAGACCAGCCATAAAATCGGCATAACCGGGAATCGGAAGACTCGTCAGAATCAGAAAAACCGATCCGATGATAATAAGCGGCATAGTCAAAATAATGCCGTCCCGCAAAGCTCTTAAGTGCCTTTGGCCGGCGACTTTTCCGGCGACAGGCATGATTTTTTCTTCCATTACCCGATTAAACGTACTCATTTATCAAAAAACCCCCCTTTTTGAGTTCATTGCGCAGATGTCTTAAAGCATTTTCTCCATCATATTTTGGAAACGCTTACATTTGCATACAGAAATTTTCCTTATCCCTTAGGAAAAAAAGAATTCCGCACTGCCGATATATAAAGAAAAAGGGGGAATCACAATGTATCACACCCTGAAACCGATCATGGCCGCGGCCTTGTGCGTCACCCTGTTCGCCGCCGCGGCACCCGCTCACGCCGAGACACAGGACCGGGACGTTATCGTGGTCTACAAAAATAATAACGGCAAGGAGTCCGCCATAGACAGCGGAGCGGATGTAGAACAGACCTATCAGCATCTTCCCGCAGTCGCCGTGTCGGCTGATTCGGAAACGGTGAAAGACCTGAAACATGATCCTGACATTTTATATGTTGAAGACAATGTATCCTTTCAGGCAGCAGGCGGTTCTGATATCCACCCGTTAACAGCGGCCTCAAGCAGCAGTTACACGCTGCCGCAATGGGATATAGAGCCCACTCAGGTCAAGCAGGCCTGGAAAGAAGGCTTGACGGGAAAAAAGGTGAAAGTGGCTGTCATTGACAGCGGCATTTACCCTCACGATGACCTTTCCATTGCGGGAGGCTATTCCGCAGTCAGCTATACATCTTCATACAAAGATGACAACGGGCACGGTACGCATGTCGCCGGCATCATTGCCGCCAAACATGACGGATACGGCATTGACGGCATCGCGCCGGATGTCCGGTTATATGCGGTTAAAGCATTGGACAGAAAAGGCGCGGGAGATCTCAAAAGCCTTCTTAAAGCGATCGACTGGTCCATCGCCAACAAAATGGACATCATCAATATGAGTCTCGGAACTAACGCAGACAGCAAAATTCTTCACGACGCCGTCGACAAAGCATACAAAAAAGGCATTGTGATCGTAGCCGCCGCAGGAAACGACGGCAACAAAAAACCCGTCAATTATCCGGGCGCCTACAGCAGCGTAACGGCAGTCTCAGCGTCAACCGAAAAAAACGGTCTTGCGGCTTTTTCCACGACCGGAAAACAAATTGAATTTACCGCACCCGGCACCAATATTACGAGCACGTACCTGAATCAAATGTACGCCGTGGCTGACGGCACATCTCAAGCCGCGCCGCACGTCACCGGAATGTTCGCACTGCTCAAGCAAAAATATCCGGAAGAAACAAATACACAGCTCCGGCAGCAGATGCAGCAAAACATCAAAGATCTGGGCGCTCCCGGACGTGACAGCCAATTCGGGTACGGGCTGGCGCAATATCACGCAAAGCAAAAGAGCTTTGCCGAACGGGCCGTAATAAAAGCGGAAAAAACGAAAAAGCAGGCAGATATCAATCAAGCAAAAACGGCCGTCAGCAAGCTTTCCAAGTCAAAGGGAAAAACCGCCCTCGAGTCCCGAATCAATAAAGTTCAGACAGCAAGAAATGTGACGGACGCCAAAGACAAAGTCCGGACTGCCGAAAAACAAAAGAAAAAAACCGCCGTTAATGCGGCACAAAGCGCCATCCGGAAATTACCGGCCGGATCAGAGAAAAAAGGGCTGCAAAAGCGGCTTGACGCTGTCAATTCAGGCCTTTTGAAAACTGCTGGGGCCAGCGTCAGACAGGCCGAAAAAAAGACCTCTGAGGCCAACGCTGCAAAAGCCAAAAAAGCAGTCAGCGAGCTTCAGCCGGGAAAAGAAAAAACCGCTCTGGAAAAACGGCTTGACCGGATAAAAGAGAAACTCAACCGGAAGCAGGCAAGGGACAAAGTGAAAACGGCCGAAAAAACCAAAACGAAAAAGGCAAAATCAGCGGCCCAAACGGCGGTCAGCCTGCTGAAGCCATCTGCTGAAAAGACCAGCCTGCAAAAACGCGTGCGTGCGATTCGGGTGAAACATTAAAAAAACGCTTATGAGCCGCATCATGGCTTCATAAGCGTTTTTCTCCCATCTGCCTATTGGTTCATGGCCGGGCGATCGATCGTGTTCCATTTCGTAAAGGACATATATCGGAAATAATGATCACGGTACGGGTGCGCGGTGCCTGTATTCCAAGGCTTGTCTCCGCCGCAGAAATGGACGATGGCCGGTTCGGCCCGTGTTTCTCTGTAACGTATACGGTCGATCAGTTCAGGAGGCGTTTTCTCATTCATGATAATATGCGTCTGCGCGTTCCAGCGCGGATGCAGTTCATGCCATTGATCATATAAGACCGCGTTAAGCGCGTCCTGATCATGAAACACGAGAAAATCCTCCGAACTGTTTTCATTGATAAAATCAATCACTTTTTTGGAAATATTCTGTTTTCTCCAAGGTTCAAAATCTATAATCATAATGCCGGAATTGAAATACTTGGCCGTGTCGCTGATATTCATTTTTTTCAGTCTTTCATGCTGTCCGGCATCTTCTACTGCCGCAACTATTGCCGGGGAAATATCCAAATCCCATAAAACCGAAATATCTTCCATCACAATTGCATCGCAATCAATGTAAATCATCCGCTTTACGGACTCATCCTTAATTAAATCAGGTATGGAAATGCGGTAATAAGCCGCTTTTGTAATGTGGCTGCTTTCGACCGCATGTTTGTATTGATCAGCATCCACTTCTAAAAATTCAAGCGGCGTTCCGAATGACATCGCAGTCTGTTCAAGCTTGTCCTTGTTTTCGGCAGTAATTCCGCCGTCGATCACATATAATTTGGCATTCCTTGTTTTATCCATATTCATCAATAAAGAAGCGAACATCCCACCCAAATGACGAGCATAATTATCATCGGCACATGATACGATATGCATTGTTTCATTCTTTCCCACTGATATTCATCTCCCTTTTTGTTGTATCATTTTCTTTCCCTTTTTTTCAAAAGTAAACCCCGATCTTACACATTTTTTCTGCGGGAATGTGCTGTTGACGAGTTGATATCTTTCTTCTTTGTTTGGAGTGAGGAAAGAAAATGATCTTAGCGGCGAGGTCTATGTGAACGGCGGCAAGCCCATCAAGGCCGACAGCGAAAAACGGTGAGCGTCATTGGATAAACAAACAGCCGGACCGCTTTTATTTGCAGTCCGGCTGTTTGTAATGCGCCAATCGGTTAATCGACTTCTTTCTTAATCCCAAGCATCTTTTCGTCTAAATAATGGGCGATGTCCGCCGCTTCCTTCAGCTCGTCAGTCAGATGCTTCGGGACTTCGTTATTTAATTTGTAATAAATTTTATGCTCAAGGCTCGCCCAAAAATCCATGGCGATGGTGCGGATTTGGATTTCCGCCTTCACATATTCCACCCGATTCGTCAAATAGACGGGAATTTCAATAATCAAATGCAGGCTGCGGTAGCCGTTCGGCTTCGGATGTTTAATATAATCCTTCACCTTCACGATCTTCAGGTCCTTATGCTGTTTCAAAACCTCAGCGACATTATAAATATCTGATATAAAAGAACAGATAATCCTGACACCTGCGATATCATGAATATGCTCTTTCATTTCTTGCGTCGTCACATCGCAGCCTTTGCGCATCAGTTTATTGACGATACTCTCGAAACTTTTAACGCGTGATTTTGTATGCTCGATCGGGTTATGCCCGTGAATCAGATTATATTCCTGACTGATGATAGAAAACTTCGTATCCAGCTCATCTAAAGCGAATTTATAAACTAATAATTCATTTTTCCAATCTTCCATGACCGTTTTTAAATCATCCATATGGGCTGTTGACAAGTCCATTTTTTTCATCTCCTTGCTTTGCTGTCCACATATCAGACGGTTCGGTCGGCGGTCAGGTTCTTTACAAAATCGTGAAGATTATGTCATAAAAAAAGCAAATGCCGTTATGGCATTTGCCTTGTCATTTGATCAGGAAATAATTGATCAGGAGTCCGATGGAAAGCAGGAATCCGAAGAATGTATTGGTTTGCGCCGTTGATTTCATCGCAATAATCATGTTCATCGGCATTT
This sequence comes from Bacillus siamensis KCTC 13613, assembly GCF_000262045.1. Classification (GTDB taxonomy): domain Bacteria; phylum Bacillota; class Bacilli; order Bacillales; family Bacillaceae; genus Bacillus; species Bacillus siamensis. Next base: position 224,352 of record NZ_AJVF01000039.1, on the reverse strand, counting down.
CGTTTTTCACGAAGCCTTTCACGGCCTGAACGGGTTTCGGCACGCTCAAAAAGACCAGGAACAGCCACGGGCTTGTATATCCCATGATAACAAGACCGACGATCCAGATGTAGGCGATAGCAAAGGACGCGGCCAGTATCATGACGGCTCCCCTATGCCCCATCAAAATCGCCAGCGTTTTACGTCCGCCCTTTTTATCTTCTTCAATATCACGGATATTATTGGACAGGTTAATCGCGCCGACCAAGATGGCGATCGGGATGGAAATCAAAATGCTCTGTTCATTAATTCCGCCAGTCTGAATGAAGAAAGAAATAAGGACAAACACAGAGCCCATGCAAATACCGGAGAATAGTTCACCGAACGGTGTATACGCAATCGGCAGCGGGCCGCCCGTATACAGGTAGCCGATCAGCATGCCGGCAAGGCCGATTGCCGCAAGCCACCAGCTGCTGCTCATGCAGATATAAACACCGAGCACGAGGGCAATCGCATAAGAGCCGAGCGCCAGCTGCAGAATCGTTTTCGGCTTCATGCCGTGGCGGACGATCGCTCCGCCGATACCGACAGAATCCTCCGTATCTAAACCGCGTTTAAAATCGTAATATTCATTGAATAAGTTCGTGGCGATCTGGATCCAAAGGCAGGAAAACAGCATGGCCAAAAACAGCAGGAAATCAACCTTTACGTAAAACATCGCCAATACAGTGCCGAGAAGTACGGGCACAAACGATGCCGTCAATGTATGAGGGCGGGTTAACTGCCATAAAATGCGGCCCATGCTTTCTTTTTCAGGCGTCTTTTGGCTGCCTCCCATATTGTTTTGATTCATTTTCCTCTTCCTTTCTATTAAAAGGCTTTCACAGTCAGCCGATAACAGTAGTGTTGAATTGGGGTTTTTATGTTTTCTGCTACCTTATCTATCATAATAATTTCTTCCCCATTTCACAAGATGCGGCGCTCCGTCAGCTTTGCTGCCGAAAACGGCTTTCCGCCCTTCCCCATTGGGGTTCGGCACAAGCCTGCGTAAGAAAAAGCCGCCGAAATTTTTTTACCTCATTTATATTTACGATAAGTTAAAAATCCCGCCTGAACATGCGCTTTTTTAGTATGATCATTTGCCAATTTATACATGCGTATTTTCCATCCTTTTGTTTCTCATTCATTTTTAAGGAAATTTTAAGCTTAGGATATTAGACATATTTTGAAACTTTTTGTTAATCTAATCGTCATATACTGGTGTAATTATTGAATACGCGGGGAAGGAATTTTAACATGATGCAAAAATTAAAACGTGCTTATGAAAATACATTGGTTAAATGGACGTTTCATACGGGCTTTTATTTTCTGATATTAGTATTGCTCTTTTGGATGTATGGATTTCATACAGCCAATACCGGCACTTATATTTACAACGATTTCTAATCGGGGAGGATAACTATGAAACTACTTGATGCTATAAAAACATATGCAGACGCCAAGCCTCAGGCAGAAGCGTTTCGTTCCTTAGATCATTCCCTCACTTACGGGGAATTATGGGATTTGTCGGAGCGGGTTGCGTCCGGCATTCAAAAACATACGGCTGACGGTTCGAAAACACCTGTCCTGGTTTACGGACATATGGAGCCGAATATGATCGTTTCTTTCTTAGGAAGCGTCAAAGCGGGCCGCCCTTACATCCCTGTCGATGTGTCCATTCCGGCAGAGCGGATCGTCAAAATCATTGAAAGCTCAGGCGCAGAGCTGCTCATCAGCGTATCGGGCGATGCAGTCGATACGGGGAGCAATCTGATTAAAACCGTTACACCCGAAGAGCTTGCAGCTGACGGAGATGCAGACCTCAGCCGTGAGAACTGGGTAAAAGATCAGGACACGTTTTACATTATTTACACGTCCGGCAGCACGGGAAATCCGAAGGGCGTGCAGATATCAGCTGATAACCTGCAAAGCTTCACAGACTGGATCTGCAGGGATTTTCCTGTGGGCGAAGGCAAGACATTCTTAAACCAAGCTCCGTTTTCTTTTGATTTATCTGTCATGGACATTTTCCCGTCGCTTCAAACGGGAGGTACGCTGCACTGTGTAACAAAAGACAAAATCAATAAACCGAAAGTACTATTTGAAGAGCTGGAGAAATCCAAATTGAACGTCTGGACATCGACGCCGTCTTTCGTCCAAATGTGTCTGATGGACCCCGGCTTTACGCAGGAGCTCCTGCCTGACGCAGAAGTATTTATGTTTTGCGGAGAAGCGCTTCCGGCTGCCGTGGCACAGGAACTGTTAAACCGTTTTCCGAAGGCCCGCGTATTCAATACATACGGCCCGACTGAAACAACGGTTGCCGTCACCTCCGTTGAAATCACGCAGCAGGTCATCGATGAAAATGAATCTCTGCCCGTCGGATTTGCAAAACCTGATATGAATATCTTCATCATGGATGAAAACGGGAATAAGCTTCCGGACGGAGAAAAAGGGGAAATCATCATTGCCGGCCCGAGCGTAAGCAAAGGGTATCTCGGCGAGCCGTCTCTGACGGAAAAAGCGTTTTTCTCTGTTGACGGACAGTGGGCATATCATACGGGTGATGCCGGTTATGCTCAAGAAGGTCAGATTTTCTGCCAAGGACGCCTGGATTTCCAGATAAAGCTTCACGGCTACCGAATGGAGCTTGAGGAAATCGAAGTGCATGTAAGGCAGTCTCAATATGTACGCTCAGCGGTTGTCATCCCGTATCAGCCTAACGGACCTGTCGAATATCTAATTGCCGCCATCGTGCCTGAAAAACATGATTTCGAAAAAGAATTCCAGCTGACAAGCGCTATTAAGAAAGAGCTGGCCGCTTCGCTTCCGGCTTACATGATTCCGAGAAAATTCATTTATCAGGATCACATTCAAATGACTGCGAACGGAAAAATCGACCGTAAACGCATTGGCGAAGAGGTTCTTGTATGACGCCTTACAGCTCGTTTTTCTTTTTTATCTTACTTGGAATCCTTCTCTTGCCGACGATTATTTTAGGGCTGAACGGCAAGAGATTCCAAGGATACAACATGTTTATATCCATCATCGTATTGGCTTTGATTTTCTCGCATGATCTGCACGGCGTCATTGCACTATGTATCTTTACGCTGTGGCAGGTGCTGTTAATCAGGGGGTATCTCGCTTACAGACTGAAAGCCAACAGCGGCTTTGTCTTCAGCATGGCCGTGATCGCGTCCATTTTACCCCTGTTTTTATCTAAATTATGGCCGTTTTTCTTTCCGCCGGTGCCTCACCATCCGGTTCATAACCTGATCAGTTTCTTAGGAATTTCTTATTTGACATTTAAAGGCGTCCAGCTGATCATGGAAACGAGAGACGGGCTGATTAAAGAAAAAATGCCGCTTCACCGCCTTTTGTACTTTATTATGTTTTTCCCGACCATTTCTTCCGGTCCGATCGACAGATACCGCAGATTTGCCAAGGACGAACAGAAAGTATGGACAAAGGGAGAATATGCTGATTTACTGTATACCGGCATTCATAAAATTTTTATCGGTTTCTTGTACAAATTCATTATCGGATATGCGATTAACACGTATTTCATTATGAATCTGTCTCATATCACCCACAGCAAACTGTGGAGCAATGTGCTGTACATGTACGGATACAGCTTGTACCTGTTTTTCGACTTTGCGGGCTACACGATGTTTGCCGTCGGTGTCAGCTACATTATGGGTATCAAATCTCCGGAAAACTTTAATAAGCCGTTTATCAGCAGAAACATTAAAGACTTCTGGAACCGCTGGCACATGTCCTTATCCTTTTGGTTCAGAGACTACGTATTTATGCGCTTTGTTTTCTGGATGACAAAGAAAAAATGGATAAAGAACCGGATGGCCGTCTCGAACATCGGGTATTTCCTGCTGTTCATGCTGATGGGCGTCTGGCACGGGCTCGCCCTGCAATATATTGTGTACGGCCTGTACCATGCCGTGTTAATGACGGGGTATAACTTTTTTGAGAAATGGAATAAGAAATACAAGTGGCTGCCCGCCAATCGTTTTACGGCGTTTTTAGCCATCGTCATCACATTCCATTTCGTATGTTTCGGATTTTATATTTTCTCAGGAAAACCATTTCATCACTAAAGGAGATTGAAAACACATGGAATTTAAACAGGAAGTATTAGACGTATTAGCTGAAGTTTGTCAGGAGGACGCTGTGAAAGAAAATCCTGATATTGAAATCTTTGAAGAAGGACTGCTTGATTCTTTCGGAACTGTAGAGCTGCTTGTTGCCATTGAAAACCGCTTCGGCATTACAGTGCCGATCACTGAGTTTGACCGTGACGAGTGGAATACGCCAAACAACATTGTAAACAAACTGACTGAGTTGAAGTAAATGAAAAAGCGTTTCTTTGGACCAATTATTTTAGCGTTTGTCCTGTTTGTCGGAGCTATCGCAGTTCCGGCTTCATGGCTTACGCGCTTCATTCCTGAAAAACGTGTCGAAGAGTCGGCAGCGGCCTTAAACCCGAATATGTTCCAAGGGCTCTATCTGCAAAACAAAATGTTCGAAGACTCGAAGTATCTGCCGATTTTCGGTTCTTCCGAGCTTTCAAGATTAGATGAGTTTCACCCGTCCAACTATTTTCAAGTGAACAACCAAGGCTTTACGCCTTATCTTGTCGGAAAAGGCGGGGATCAATCCCTGATACACGCCGTAAACTTTGCGGCGCATTACCAGCAGCTGAAAGGCAAAAAACTGGTATTCATTGTTTCTCCTCAATGGTTTATTAAAAAAGGTTCTGATGAACAGCACTTTGCACCGAATTTTTCATCACTTCAGGCATTGGATTTAGCATTTAATGACCAGATTGATCCCGCGGTCAAAAAGAACATGATGAAACGCATGCTTCGTTTTAAAGTCGTTCAGCATGATGCCGTCCTTTCTGAATTGTACAAAGGAATGGTCAACGGCCAATCATGGAAAGTGAAAACGGTCATGCCGGCCGCCAAGGCTTACTATTCTCTGCTTGAGAAAAAAGATCTTTATTATTCAATGGGAGAAACCAAGGGTCCTGAGCGGACGATCTCTGAAAACCTAAAAGGAAAATCGTGGTCAGAGTTAAAAACAGCCGCCGCGCAATTAGGAAAACGGAGTTCCAAGTCCAATCCTTTCTATATCGATGACACTTCTTATAAAAAAATTAAGCCGAAGTTAAAGAGAGTGAAAGGAATCAACAAAGGAAGAACATACGCCAAATCAGTCGAATATCACGACTTTGAGGATATGCTGGACATTCTGAAAGATGCCGGCGCTGAACCGATGTTCGTGGTTATTCCGGTCAACGGAAAATGGTATGACTACACCGGCTTCCCGAAAAAAGGCCGGACTGATTACTACAAAAAAGTCACAAAGCAAATTAAAGCGAAGGGCTTTCAGGTTGCCGACTTATCCGGGCACGAATATGATCCGTACTTTATGAAAGACACCATCCATATCGCCTGGAAGGGCTGGGTGTACGTCGATAAAGCGATGGAGCAGTTTTACAAAACCGGCAAAGTGACGGTTCACTGAGCACGGTGATGACCGAATACAGAAAAAACGAACACGCAGGGGGGATTCTTTCCCCTGCTTTTTGTGTGATTTGATTTTTTCACAAATTTGAGGAAAACTATTGCGAATATTTGTTGAAGGTATACAATAGAATATAAATTATTTTCAAATAAGTTTGACAATAACACCAATAGGGAGACAGAACATTATGAAACAAGACATTCGTGTTGAATTGACTTCAGCCAAAAAACCTAAACCGGACCCCCATAACCTTGCGTTCGGCCGAATTTTCACCGACCATATGTTTGTTATGGATTACGATGCGGACCAAGGCTGGTACGATCCGAGAATTATCCCTTATCAGCCCTTCTCAATGGATCCTGCGGCTATGGTCTATCATTACGGCCAAACCGTTTTTGAAGGGCTTAAAGCGTATGTAACGAAGGATCAGGAGGTGCTTCTGTTCAGACCGGAGAAAAATATGGAGCGCCTGAATCAGTCAAATGACCGTCTTTGCATCCCGCTCATTGATGAAGAGCTTGTTCTTGAAGGCCTGAAACAGCTCGTAGCCATCGACAAAGACTGGATTCCGAAAGCGGAAGGCACTTCCCTTTATATCCGTCCGTTTATCATTGCGACCGAGCCTTTCCTCGGTGTAGCGGCATCCCATACGTACAAGCTTTTTATCATTCTGTCGCCGGTCGGCTCTTATTACAAAGAAGGCATTAAACCGGTGAAAATCGCCGTGGAAAACGAGTTCGTGCGCGCTGTCAAAGGCGGTACGGGAAACGCGAAAACGGCCGGCAACTACGCTTCAAGCCTGAAGGCGCAGCAGGTTGCGGAGGAGAAGGGCTTTTCCCAGGTGCTATGGCTTGACGGCATTGAGAAAAAATACATCGAAGAAGTCGGCAGCATGAACATCTTTTTCAAAATCAGCGGCGAAATTGTGACGCCCGAGCTGAACGGAAGCATTCTTGAAGGAATTACGAGAAATTCCGTCATCACCCTGCTCAAACATTGGGGATTGACTGTGTCTGAGCGGAAAATTTCGATCGATGAAGTCATTCAGGCGCATCGTGACGGCCGATTGGAAGAAACGTTCGGAACCGGTACGGCGGCGGTCATTTCTCCGGTCGGCGAACTGATCTGGAATGATGAAAGTCTTGTCATCGGCAGCGGTGAAACCGGAGAGATCTCGAAGAAACTGTATGATACCATTACAGGCATTCAAAAAGGCGCAGAAGCCGACGTGTTCGGCTGGACGACGGAAGTCGCCTCATTAAGCGAATCAAAATAAACAAAAAACCCGGAATCGCTTCCGGGTTTTTTTGGTGCTTTTATGCTTCAATTGACTTAAAGAAATGAGGCAGATGTTCCTTGTGCGCTTCAAGCATTTCATCCAGAATAGCCTTTGCCACGGAGTCTGACGGGACGAGAGGATTGATTGTCATCGCAAGGAGCGCCGTTTGATAATCTCCCGTGACGGCTGCTTCAGCGGCCACGCGTTCAAATGATTTGATTTGCTGGACGAGCCCCCGGACGGATACCGGCAGATCACCGACGGCGATCGGTTTCGGTCCGTCTTTCGTTATGACACAGTTCACTTCGACTGCTGAGTCATTCGGGATGCTGGCGATCGCGCTGTTGTTTATCGTATTGACGGGCTGGATATCATGTTTGTCGTTATAGATGGAGCTGATCAGGTTGCAGGCCGCGTCACTGTAGTACGCTCCGCCCCGTTTCTCAAGCTGCGGCGGTTTGATGGCGAGATCCGGATCTTTATACAGTTCGAACAGTTCTTTCTCAACCTTCTGCACGACTTCGGCGCGTGTGCCCTCCGTCTGTGACGCTTCTATTTCATGCTCGAGCATTTCTTTCGTTTTGAAATAATAGCGGTGGTAGCCGCAAGGAATCAGATCGAGCGCTTTCAGGAATTCAGGCTCCCATTCCGCTCCGGAAATGTTCTTCATCGTCATGGCGTTTTCCGGGTCTCCCATGGCTTCGATGACTTTATCCTTCACGCTGACGCCGTCTAAGAAAACATCTAATCCGAAGACCATGTGATTCAGCCCGGCAAATTGCACCTCGATCCGGCTGACATCGACATCCAATGCTTTTGCGACGCCCATTTTAATGCCGATCGGCACATTGCAGAGGCCGACGACTTTTGTAAGATTCGAGTAGCGGAGCAAGGCCTCGGTAACCATGCCGGCAGGGTTTGTGAAATTCACGAGCCATGCATTCGGACAAAGCTCTTCGATGTCTTTTGCGATTTCCAGAATAACCGGAATGGTGCGCAGCCCTTTGAATAAACCGCCCGGACCGTTTGTCTCCTGCCCGATTACGCCGTATTTTAACGGAATCCGTTCATCTTTGGCGCGGGCCTCAAGAAGACCGACGCGGAATTGAGTTGTTACGAAATCCGCATCCTTCAAGGCTTCTCTCCGGTCAAGCGTCAGGTGAACCTCTATCGGAACCCCCGCTTTTTCGACCATGCGTTTTGCAAGCGTGCCGACGATATTGAGCTTTTTCTCGCCTTCAGGAATGTCGACGAGCCATAATTCTCTGACAGGCAGTTCATCATAGCGCTTAATGATGCCTTCCACAAGCTCCGGTGTATAGCTTGAACCTCCGCCGATCGTTACAATTTTAATTCCTTTTGTCATATTTTTGCTCCCCCTTGCAGACTCACTTTTTCATAAATCTCGACTAACTCTGCGGCCAAGTCTTTCACGGTCATCGCATTCATTAAATGGTCTTGCGCATGTACCATCAAAAGCGTCATGTCTGTTTTTTCTCCGCCGGCTTCATTTTGGATCAGTTCTGTCTGATAATGATGGGCTTCAGTCAGTTCCCTTGCGGCTTCCTGAAGCTTTTCTTCCGCCAGGGCTCTGTCTCCCCGCTTTGCGGCGGCAATGGCCTCCATTGATGCGCTTCTGCCATTGCCGCCATGCAGGATGATCTGAAAAATGGTCTGTTCCATTTTCTCATTCATGTGTTTCACTCCCTTTCTCTAAAGCACGGCTTTTTCGTCTCCCTGTACGGCTGGCGCCTGCGATTGTTCAAGTTCGTTTTCTTCTTTCAGCTTTTGCGAATCCCACATTCTGAAGAACGGATAGTACACTATAAAGGCTGCGATGATATTAATCGCCTGCATGACAGCCCCTGATATTTTTCCGCCTGTGGCCAGATAGCCGGAGAAAATCGGCGGCATCGTCCACGGGACGGCAATGCCGGCAGGTTTGGCGACGAGGCCTGTGCTCATGCCGATATAAGTAAGAGTCAGTGTGACAAGCGGTGTGATGATGAACGGGATGAGAAGCATCGGGTTCATGACGATCGGCATTCCGAAAATAATCGGCTCATTAATATTGAAGACAGCCGGCCCGATGGCGAGTTTCCCAAGCTGCTTCATCTGCTTGCTTCGCGCGCGGAGAAACATGGTGACCACGAGCGCCAGTGTCGCGCCGCTTCCGCCGATGTTGATCCAGATTTCAAAGAACTGCTGGGTGAAAATATTCGGCAGCGCATCACCCGCCTGAAATGCAATCCGGTTGGCATCCATCGCTCCGAACCAGATCGGCGCCATGACGCCGCCGACAATGTTCGCCCCGTGTAATCCGCACGCCCACAAGAGCATTTGAACCGCTTCAGCTACCAGGCTTCCGCCGAGACTTCCGCCAAGAATCGAAAGCGGTGTCCCCAGTACAACGCTTACAATATTATGAAGGCTTTCAAACGGCGTCGCTTCGACGATTAAACGCGCACCCCAGATGAGAAAGACGACGGCAAAACCGGGAATTAAAGCGACAAACGATTTGCTGACCGCCGGAGGCACGCCGTCCGGCATTTTGAAGACGAAATTCCGCTGGATGATCAAGCGGTAGATTTCCGTCGACAGCATGGCGATGATCATCGCGACAAACAGCCCTTTGCTTCCCATGAGAGAAAGCGGAATGCCGCCGCCGACCATGATTTCCTCTTTTGCGCCGGACGGCAGAAACGGAACTTTGTACGGCGTTGCCAAAAGAAACGCCGCCAGAGATATCGCACCGGCCGATAAAGCGTCCACCCCGTATTTTTCGGCCAGACGGTAGGCGATTCCAAAAGCGGCGACAAGGCCCATGATTTCAAAGGTCGCATCAACCGGATATTGCAGTTTTTGAGACCACGCGCTTCCGAACGTCTTCGCCATGAAATCCGCGTATCCCGGAATCGGCAGGTTGCCTATGATCAGAAAAAACGAACCGATGATGATAAGCGGCATGGTGAGGATGATCCCGTCACGCAATGCTTGCAGATGCCGCTGGGAAGCAATTTTCCCGGCAATGGGCATGACTTTCTCTTCTAAAAACTGATTCACCTTATTCACACGGCCCGCCCCTTTCTACGATGCGTTTCCGAGCTGTTCTGCTGATTTCAGAACCTCCGCTCCGTTGCATGTGCCGTAATGGACGGTATTAATGACTTCAACCGGCACTCCTTTTGATTCACCCAATTTTTTCAGCTGCGGAAGCAAATAACGGACTTGAGGCCCAAGCAGCAATACGTCCGCTTTATCTATATGCTGGTTGACTGAATCGCCTGACACAGCCCAGATTTTATATTCTTTTCCTTGTTCCTGCGCGCTTTTTTCCATCTTTGTGACGAGTAAGCTTGTTGACATCCCTGCTGCACAAACGAGTAATATATTCATGTAAAAGACCTCCTGAAAGTTTGATATTTTGTATGTCTCGGTGTTAGTACCATCATATTATGAAATCGCTTTCATAACTACTCAGGCTTTTTCCGCTGCTAACGGAAAAAAGGTGTATCCCGGTCTTTCTCTGATCGTTTGTCTCTGAATACTTGTAAAACCTCGTGATAGTTTGTGCATTTTAAGAGACGGCTCACCGCAGCCGGATCATCTAGCATGCCCCCTAGCCATTTGTACATATGCTGGAGGTCGGCTTTGCTTTCTTTCTCGACGCAAAGCAGGCAGACAAATTGGACACGCTTATCCGCCCAGTCAATCGGTTTCTTCAGCGTGCACACCGCCCAAAACGTCGTGTCTGTCTGCGGAACGAGCGGATGCGGAATCGCCGTGAGATTGCCGAAACTCGTAGGGGAAATCGCTTCCCTTTCAAAAATAGAATCGGTCAGAGTATCAGAAGCGAGGCCGGCTTTTGCAACCTGATGTCCGAGAAAACGGATGACGTCCTCCTTCGTCTCCAGATCCTGCTGCAAAAATACCAGCTCCGGTTTCAGAAAGTTCAATTGTTCCCGCTTTTCTTCCAGCATGGCGTCGATTTTTGTAAAATCCCCGCCGCCCAACAGTGTATGAACCTTTAATACGGGAACAGGCAGGTCTTTTTTGATCGGCACTGTGCTGACCACAAAATCAATCGACTCAAAAGAAAGCTGGTCAAGGCTGCAGTAATCAGCTGTGCCGACGATTTCAAGGCGCTTTGCGAACCGTGAACGCAGCTTTTCTCTTAAAAGCTGTGCACTGCCGGCGCCGGACGCACAGACAATCAAGCAGCGCTTAGGCGGCCGTTCTGTCTTTCTCCTTTCGATGGCCGCTCCGAAATGAAGCGCCAAATACCCGATCTCATTTTCATGAATATCAATGCCGGTTTGCTCCTTAATCACGATTCCCGCAATCACTCCCGCTTCAAATGCTAGCGGGTAATTTTCCTTTATAGCGGAAAGCATCGGGTTTCTCAGGTTCATTCCGTACCGGTTTCGGTTAATCGCCGGCTTGATATGGAGCGCCAGACCCGCTTTCAGCTCATTGTCGTCCGTGATTCCGAGCTTCAGCTCCCGCTCAATGGCTTCAATCATCGCCTCCGTCAAACGGCTGGTCTCCCCGTCTATCAGCCTTGTAAGCTCTTTTCCTTCCATTTGTGACTGGGTCATGCGTTTTGTCCCGAGCAGGTGAATGGCGATATAGGCGGTTTCCTGTTCGGGAAAGGTGACGGATAGCGCCGATTCAAGCTCTTTGACGATGGCTTCCGCTGACTGATATTCTGTTTCAAGCTTAATATCATGAAGATCCTCCGGAATGAGAGATACATAGTTTTCTGTCCGGATTCGTTTGCAGGCAATGGCGATATGGATGATGAGATTGTTCAGGCCGAAGAAAGAAAGCGGGATCTTATGGTTTCGAACCTGCTTCATAATGGCTGATCGGATCACTTGAATGTCGTCTTTCGGCAGAATACCGGCCTTCTCACTCAGGAGATCAGGCTCAGGCTCGCGGTCGTCCACTAAGTATTCCGCCATACAATAACGGAGACGGAGCTCTTCGCCGCGCAGCTTAAAGCCGTAGTTCGGCCTTGTTTCCAAAATGATGTCATAGGGGCGGAGCCGTTTTTTTACTTCTTTCAGATCGGATTGAAGCGTGGATTTACTGATGAACAATTCTTCTGCCAAGTCATCCAGCTTGAGGTAGCCGTCGGTCAGAAGCAGTCTTTTCATCAGATAATTTATCCGTTCTTCGGGAAAAATCGGCACGGCGCTGTTCTGCTGGAAATTGTCCTGAAGCCAGTTTTTAAACGGCTGCTCATCCCGGATCAGCAGCTTATAGCCGCTCCCTCTGACAGATTGAATGGAAGCGCCGTGTTTTTCGACAATGGTTTGCAGTTCCTTTATGTCATTGCGGACCGTCCGCGTCGTTACCTTTACTTTTGCAGCGATGACTGAGCTTGTAACCGGTGTTTCAGCAGCTAAAAGCAAGCGCAGAAGTTCACGAAGCCGCCCATGAAGCATGAGAAAAACCTCCTATCAGATCAGATGCAGACGTAAAAAATAGGCAAAAAGGATGAAAAAGGGGTAAATGTATGTAAATTCTATAATGGGGAGGTTTTCAAGTCAATGCAGCAGCCTGAGGCAAAGCCCGTAAAAAAACAGCCGGATCAGCCGGCTGTTCGGGAAGCGGACATGCGGTTTCGCTTAGATGACTTCCGTTCTTTTACGATTTTTCTGATGATCGGATAGATGACGGGCGCCCATTTGATAATTGTTTTGAAAAATTTTTTCAATGTTTGAATCCCCTTTCTTTTACCTTGTCTTTCCCCTGTTATCAGCGGCTGTAAACATGGTCAGCGTGAGACATACCGGTTCCCCGTCACCCAATAGCGCCACGGATAATCCCGGGCTTCTCCGCTGTTGTCAATCCCGATTCTCGGGCCTGTTGATATATGCTCCGGTGTAAAGCCTTCCGTAATATACAGCGGCTGTTCCGTGATCATGCCGCCGTAGTCGTTCATTGAAATGCCCATCGCCTTCGTCAGCTTCCCCGGGCCGTTTGTCCACTCTCTCGGGGGTCTGCCCGGTCTCCTGCGCTCCATCAGGAACTGACCTTCATGGGGCTCTGCCGCCCTGATTAACACGGCCTGCGGAATGCCGATGTCAGCGGCGACGACGTTCATTAATGTATGGGTGTGCATGACATATGTATAAATGCGGCCCGCCTCGTGGAACATAATTTCCGTCCGTTTCGTGCGCCGGTTGCCGAAACTGTGCGCCGCTCGGTCATCCGCTCCCATATAAGCTTCCGTTTCCACGATAAAGCCTGAAGCCGTTCCCTCATCCGTCTCTTTTACTAAGAGACAGCCGAGCAATAAAGGAGCAAGCTCTACTGACGGTCTTTGGTAAAATTCAATCGGCAAAGGCTTTCGTTCTCCCGCCATTTGTCTCCCCCCTTTCTGATTATATTCAATTTCCTCTTTCACGTTTTTCACTTCTTTTTTACAATATAAACATGAAAGAAAAAAGGGCATCATTGTTGAACACTCTATTGCGTTTTGAAAATCGGCTGGTTATAATATGATGGTTCAAATGAAAATGATTCTCATGTTCAATAAATACCGGACAATGATCATAAAAGTAGGTGAATTGATTTTTGAGCGATTCTGTCACGTCCGCAAGCCGTCTGATCAGCATCTTAAAAAACGGGATTTTCTTCCTGATCGCGGTAATCGGACTGCTTGTGTCTATTTTTTTCGCCGTCTCATTCGGCGCGAAAGACATTACTTTACATACGGTGTGGTCGGCGATTGCTGATTACAATCCAAACATGACGGGCCAGCAGATCATTCATGAATTGCGCCTTCCGAGAGTGCTCGGCGCGGCCGTTACAGGCGCCGCCTTTGCAGCAGCCGGCGCCCTCATGCAAGGTGTCACGAGAAACCCGCTTGCCGATTCGGGTGTCTTAGGCGTAAATGCAGGAGCCATGTTTGTTGTTGCGCTCAGCTTTGCTTTTTTCCCTCATTTGTCATACGCCCTGCTGATGGTAATGTCGTTTTTGGGCGCACTGGCAAGCACAGGCTTGATTTTCTTTATCAGCGCGGCGGGAAAAAGCAGCATGACACCTTTAAAAGTGACGCTTGCCGGGGCGGTTGTAGCCGCTCTATTACATTCACTCAGCACAGGTGTGGCGATTTATTACGATTTAAGCCAGGATTTGGCCTTCTGGTACGCCGGCGGGGTCTCAGGAATCAAGTGGGCTCATTTACAAGTCCTTGCTCCCGTGATTGCGGTCTTCATCATTCTCGCGACATTCATGGGCCGGTCCGTCACCCTTCTCTCAATGGGAAATGACGTTGCGGCGAATTTAGGGGTGAACACTGCTCTGACGCGTGCCGCGGGATTAATGATCGCCGTTGTTCTTGCCGGTGTGTCTGTTTCCGCTGCCGGTGCAATCGGCTTCGTCGGGCTGGTCATCCCCCATATCGCCCGCAAGATCGTCGGCGTTACGTACAGGCTGATTATTCCGATGTCCGCGTTGCTTGGAGCGATTCTTTTGATTTTGGCCGACTTGGCCTCGCGAACGGTCAGTCCCCCGAGAGAATTGGCAATAGGCATCATGGTCGCCCTTGTCGGTGTCCCTTTCTTTCTTTATATTGCCCGCAAGGAAGGGAGAGAATTATAAATGAAGGTGCAGAAGGAAACCAAAAAAGCGGCGGCGGCAGGCCTCATTCTGCTGATCATCGCCGTTTGCATTATTCTGATCGGGCTGCATACGGGCTCATTCCGGCTTTCTCCCTTTACGGTGGGAAAAACGCTGTTCGGATACGGCACGTTTCAAAGTACAACCGTTTTATTCGATTACCGGCTCCCCCGGATACTGGTGACGATGCTGGCCGGTATCGGTTTAGGCGTGTCGGGCGCTATTTTGCAGGGCGTATCCCGGAATCCGCTTGCCGATCCGGGAATCCTTGGGCTTCATGCCGGGGCTTCGTTCGGACTGATGATGTATATCACGTTCTTTCATTCACTTGAGGCGCAGGCGTCGATGTTCATCCCGTTATTTACGTTTGCGGGCGGAACCCTCGCCGCTCTGCTGATCGTAGTGCTCACGTACGACAGGCTGAACGGCTTTTTAACGATCCGCATGCTGTTAGTCGGGATCGCCGTTTCCGCAGGCTTCAGCGCCGTTACATTGTTTATGTCGCTGCGTCTGAATGAAGAAACCTATACATTCGCTTCCCGCTGGCTGGTGGGGAACGTTTGGGGCAGGGACTGGATTCACGTATGGTCTCTATTGCCCTGGATCGGCATTCTCGCACCGCTTGCATGGCTTAACGCCCGGTCTTTGAACATTTTAATGCTCGGTGACCAGGCCGCCGCGGGGCTTGGCGCACACGTGCAGAGAAAAAGGATCATGCTGATCGCCATAGCGGTCGGCCTGTCTTGCGCGAGTGTGGCGATGGCCGGCGGAATCGGCTTTATCGGCTTTGCCGCCCCACATTTGACGAGACGGCTCGTCGGCACCATGCATCAGCATATCATCCCGATTGCGGGGTTAATCGGCCTCGTCATTCTTGTCGCGGCCGATACCATCGGCCGCTCCCTGTTTCAGCCGAACGCCATTCCGGCCGGGGTGGTTGCGGCAGCCATCGGCGCGCCGTATTTTCTCTATCTGGTTATGAAAATCAAAACATAAAACAAGGAGTCTTCTCATGAAAAAAATAATTGCCCTCGTCAGTTTCATGTGTATTTTTTTATTGGCAGCCTGCCAATCCGATTCAACACAGCCAGAGACAAAAAAGGCATCCGGTGATCATAAAATCGCTTCGATGTCCATTCACCTGACAAATGACCTGCTGGCTCTCGGCATTACACCGGCCGGTTCCGTCGTGGGCGGAGAATTAAAAGATTTTCTCCCTCATGTAAAAAATCAGCTGAAAGACACGAAAAAACTCGGCCCTGCCTCAGATCCGGATATGGAAGCGTTACTCGAACTGAACCCTGACAACATTTATCTTGATAAAGAATTTGCAGGAAAAGATGTGTCAAAATACAAGAAAATCGGAAACACACACGTTTTCGACCTTGATAAAGGCACTTGGCGCGATCATTTAAAAGACATCGGAAAAATCGTCAACCGTGAAAAAGAAGCGAAAACCTTTATTCAAGATTACGAAGATGAAACAAAACAAGTCAAATCTATGATCGATAAGGAATTAGGGAAAAACGCCAAAGTCATGGCGATCCGCGTGAATGCAAAAGAACTTCGCGTCTTCAGCACACGCCGCCCGATGGGTCCGATTCTGTTTGATGACCTGAAACTGAAGCCTGCTGACGGCATTAAAGACATGAACACCTCCCGCCCTTATGAGGTCATTTCTCAAGAAGTGCTGCCGGATTACAACGCAGATGCGATTTTCGTGGTCGTTAACAGAGACGACAAGTCACAGCAAGCTTTTAAAGAATTGCAAAAAAGCGCTGTATGGAAAGGGCTGAAGGCCGTGAAAGCAAACCACGTCTATAAGATTGCCGATCAGCCTTGGCTTGATTATTCGGCACTGGGAAATAAATTAGCAATGGATGAAGCGAAAAAGCTGTTCCAAAAATAAACATGAGCCGGTTTTGCAAAACGTGCAAAGCCGGCTTTTTTATATTGTTATTTACTTATATAAACAGATGCTTATATAATGATGTAAAAAAGGAGTGAGAGCATGCAACGACAGCATAACGCCTTAAGTTCCGAAGGGGTCAGCCAATGCCTCAAGCTTCTCAGCGACATGACAAGGCTTTTGATGCTGAAATTTCTGAAGGAGAAAGAATATTGTGTCTGTGAGCTGACGGCCATTTTTGGCATGAGTCAGCCCGGCATCAGCCAGCACTTGCGGAAATTAAAGAACGCCGGGCTTGTGCGGGAAAGGCGGGAAGGCCAGTGGCGGTACTATGCCATTCATCCGTCCGGTCCGGAATACGCGCTGGTCCGCTCCATTCTGCAGCAGATAGACGAAAAGGACGGCGTTTTACAGACATTGCGGCAAAAAGAAGTCGCTGTTTCATGCCGATAAGGAGGATATATTCTTGGGAATTGCGGTTTTATCAGCGCTGATTTTTGTGCTGACACTTGTATTTGTCATTTGGCAGCCGAAACACATATCAATCGGCTGGTCTGCCTGCGGCGGAGCGGTCCTCGCTTTGATTGCGGGGGCAGTCAGCCTGCATGATATCGCGGAAGTGACGGGAATCGTCTGGAATGCGACACTTGCCTTTATCGCCATTATTATCATTTCATTGATTCTTGACAGCATCGGATTTTTTGAATGGGCCGCGCTGCATATGGCCATGGCGGCCAAAGGCAGCGGGCTGCGGATGTTTCTCTATGTTTCCGTCTTAGGGGCTGTGGTCTCCGCCCTGTTTGCCAATGACGGAGCGGCGCTCATTTTGACGCCGATCGTACTGGCGATGGTGCGGGCTTTAGATTTACCTGAAAAGCTGATTTTACCGTTTATTATCGCCGGAGGGTTCATCGCCGATACTACCTCGCTCCCGCTCGTGGTCAGCAATTTGGTCAATATCGTATCCGCGGATTACTTTCATATCGGATACATTGAATATGCATCACGTATGCTGGTGCCCAACCTCTTTTCTTTGGCGGCAAGCATTTTGGTGCTGTATCTCTATTTCAGAAAAAACATTCCGAAACGGTTTGACACCGGCCTTGTGAAACATCCTGCATCCGCCATTAAGGATGAGCGCCTTTTCCGGTTATCATGGGGTGTCCTGGCCGTTTTATTGATCGGGTATTTCGTCAGCGCGCTGCTGTCGATCCCTGTGTCCTTCGTTGCCGGCTCCATCGCGGTTATTTTTCTCATTCTGGCGCAGCGAAGCCCCGCCGTCCCTGCAAAACAAGTCATCAGGGACGCCCCGTGGGCCATCGTGTTTTTTTCTGTCGGCATGTATGTTGTCGTGTACGGCTTGCGGAATGCCGGACTGACGGATCTTCTTTCTCAGCTTATTCAGAAAGCGGCGGATCACGGACTGTTTGCGGGGACACTCGGAATGGGTTTTATCGCTGCGGTTCTGTCCTCCGTTATGAATAACTTGCCGACGGTGATGATTGACGCCATAGCCATCAGCGGAACGGACGCTCACGGGCTGATGAGAGAAGCATTGATTTACGCGAATGTTATCGGTTCGGACCTCGGGCCGAAAATCACGCCGATCGGGTCGCTGGCGACATTGTTATGGCTCCATGTGCTGAGCCGGAAAAACGTGAAAATTTCCTGGGGAATGTATTTCAAAACAGGTCTGATATTAACCGTTCCGACGTTATTCATCACCCTGATCGGGCTTTATTTATGGCTGTTATGGCTGGCCTGAGTATGGAACGGCGGATCTTTAACGCCGATTGCGGAATAACCTCTTCTTTTGAAAACGGGTTTTAAAAAATGGCTCTGCTGGGCATATTGATACCGTTCAAAAAGGAGGGTTCAGCAATGGAAAATAACAAAGACAGCGAAGAAGCGCTTTCCAGTAAGACGACCGGTAAAGGCGAGTCAGAAGACACGCTGACAAACCGGCAGGGCCATCCGGTCACTGACAACCAGAATGTCAGGACAGTCGGCAATAGAGGGCCGACGACATTGGAGAATTATGATTTTTTGGAGAAAATCAGCCACTTTGACCGTGAACGGATTCCGGAGCGCGTCGTTCACGCGCGCGGCGCCGGTGCACACGGATACTTTGAGGCGTACGGAAGTTTTGGAGACGAGGAGATTTCAAAATACACAAGGGCGAAGGTGTTCCAAAAGAAAGGAACGAAAACACCGGCGTTTGTGCGCTTTTCAACCGTCAATCACGGAAAGCACTCGCCGGAAACACTGCGTGATCCCCGGGGTTTTGCCGTTAAGCTTTATACGGAAGACGGCAACTGGGATCTGGTCGGCAATAACTTGAAAATCTTTTTTATCCGTGATCCGTTGAAGTTTCCGGATCTTGTTCACGCATTTCAGCCTGATCCGGTTACGAACATACAGGACGGTGAGCGTATTTTCGACTTCATCTCCCAATCACCGGAAGCGACTCATATGATCACTTTCTTGTTTTCGCCGTGGGGCATCCCGGCCAACTACCGGCAGATGCAGGGCTCAGGCGTCCATGCGTACAAATGGGTCAATGAAGAAGGAAAAGCCGTGCTCGTCAAATATCACTTTGAACCGAAACAGGGCATCCGCAATCTGACACAGAAGGAAGCGGAAGAGATTCAGGGGAAAAACTTTAACCATGCGACACAGGATTTGTATGACGCGATTGAAAAAGGCGATTATCCGGAGTGGGAAGTGTATGCCCAAATCATGACTGATGACGAGCATCCCGAACTGGATTTTGATCCGCTTGACCCGACAAAGCTGTGGTATAAAGACGATTTTCCTTGGAAGCCGATCGGCAAATTGGTGCTCAATAAAAATCCGGAAAACTACCATGCCGAGGTGGAACAAGCCTCATTCGGAACGGGCGTGCTGGTGGACGGGCTTGATTTTTCAGATGATAAATTGCTTCAAGGGCGGACATTCGCCTATTCAGATACCCAGCGGTACCGCGTCGGCGCAAATTACCTGCAGCTTCCGATCAACTCGCCGAAAAAGCATGTCGCCACCAACCAGGAAGGCGGGCAAATGCAGTATCGGGTCGATCGGGCAGAAGGGCAAAACCCGCACGTCAATTATGAGCCGTCTATTATGGGCGGACTTAAAGAAGCGAAGCAGGATGGGAAAGACCATACGCCTCATGTCGAAGGCGATGTGAAGCGGGAAGCGATCGACCGGTCGAATAACTTCGGCCAAGCTGGAGAAACGTATCGCCGTTTTTCAGAATTTGAACGGAACGAATTGATCACAAACTTGGTCAATACGCTCTCTTCCTGCCGGAAAGACATTCAGGACCAAATGATTGAGAATTTCACAAAAGCAGATCCGGACTACGGAAAACGCGTGGCTGAAGGGCTGAAAAAAGCCTCCGAAAGCAACAGCGGCGGGCCGATCGGCACTACGGATGCGGCACAGGCGGCAAAGCAGGCTGAACGGGAAAGCCATCCGTCAGATCCGTATTAAACAAAAAAACAGGACAATCGCGTCCTGTTTTTTTTGAGCTAATTAAGCTCCTGTATATTCTGCTCCGCCACAGCAGCAAATACTTTCGGCTCCGGACGGTCAAGATCTTCATGGAATAAACTTACTTTATGGATCTGCCGGTTGTCGTACAGATGAAAGTAATAGCTCCCCGTGTCACAGCACATGACGGACGTATACTGTGTATAATCAATTTCATTCTCCTCGGTGATCACGGCGCCTTTTGGAATATTCATATTGGACAGCACGTGAAAAGCGGCCGTAACGCCATCTGTTTCATGAGCGGCAGGCTCTAAATGCTCTTTCAGGTAAGCGGCCCTGATGAATCGGGATGGCGGCGTGTAGTCACCGGGAAGCCCGATCGTTCCTGACCCTTGGCCGAATGCGGTTAATGTCATTCCGCCCAATGTTTTGCTTTCTGACTGCTGCGGCCTGATTCCGATATAATGGCGCAGATTGGTCACATGCCAAGGAAATTCAGGACTGTTGGTCATCACTCCGGGTTTGTTGTCATAGACTTTCATACCTTCCGGCGTCGGCTCGATCACAATGCAGCCACCCGTGCGGTCTGATAAAATCCAATGAAGGGGCAGCACCGTATCCAATAACATTAACTTCTTCTCTACAATTGTCAGTGAAGCGAGCTTTTCCTTTACGTCTTCAAGAGATTCACAGTTTGATAAGGCCCATGTGACGAACTCATGAGGAGCGATGCGGCACGTGCCCTCCCGTTGCGCTTTCTCGTATCCCGCAAATCCCGGAAAATACAGCGTCGCACAAGACAGCCCTTTTTCATTCACGCCGTCGGCAAACAGAATATTGCCGAGATTTCTCCCCATGCCGATAAATGCGTATTTCGTCTTATGCAGCCTGCCGTCAGCTTCGCTTTTCCAGCTGTACTGACGAGGGTACAGCATGACGTCGGTGTCGAGCTGAAAAGCAAAATCCATCGTTCGCGCCAATAGGTGATTACCATCTGCCGTTTTCAATGTAAGACTTGTACACATATCATCAATCCCCTTTTCGTTTATGAAATTTACACAAAGTAAACTATTCTTAAAGCTTAGCGAATAATAGCTCCATTCGTCAAAAGATTGACACATTTCTCCTTCATACATATTAGTCCGTAAGCATCTCCATGCCTTTTAAACCCCGGTAAATCGTTTTGGCGGCAGTGTCTGTTCAGTTTCACAAAAAATCTCAGAACGGCTGTCAGCGAGGCTTTACAATGTTTTTCCTGTGTACTGGAATTTGTAAACGGTAAGTCAATCTGTTAAGCTATGACTTTATGTTAAAAGAAGACATACGGAGGAGATTATCTATTGAAAGTAGAAAGGCGAACGATTGAACATATTCCGCATCACGAAAGACACGGAAAGGCCAAAGATTTATTCCCCGTTTGGTTCGGGGCGAATATGCATATAACAACGTTAGTCACAGGCACACTGCCCGTTACAATGGGACTCGATCTCTTTTGGAGTATCGCCGCCATTATGATCGGAACCTTTATCGGCGCAATCTTTATGGCGTCTCATTCCGCACAAGGACCTCAGCTCGGAATTCCGCAAATGATTCAAAGCCGCGCGCAATTCGGCGTGATCGGAGCGATTCTGCCCCTCTTTTTGGTCATGTTTATCTACCTGGGCTTCTTTGCGAGCAGTACGATTCTCGCAGCCGGTACACTGAGCAGCTTTGTCCCGATTCCGGCTTCATGGTGTATTATCGGCTTAAGCGCCATCTGTTTTTTACTCACGATCTACGGTCATGATCTGATTCACAAAATGCAGAAAATCCTCTCTTGGACCTCCTTTGCCGTTTTTTTTGCTGCAACGATTCTTATTTTTCAACTGCCGATTCCCTCAGGAAGCTGGGTGCCCGGCTCATTAGATCTGCCTGTTTTCTTAGTGGCGGTCAGCGCGGTGGCCACATGGCAGCTGGCATACGCGCCATATGTCGCAGATTATTCCCGTTATCTGCCGGTCAAAACACCGGCATCGCATACCTTTTGGTACAGCTACGCAGGTACGTCAGTCAGTTCTATCTGGATGATGCTTCTCGGCGCTATTTTGACGACGGCGCTCCCGGGATTCACTGCTAATGCCGGAAATGAAATTGTCCGATTGTTCGGCCCGTTTTCCTTTATTATGCTGATCATCGTCCTGTTCGGACAAATGGCGATCAACGTCTTTAATTTATACGGAGCCTTTATGTCAACCACGACCACCTTGGAGCCGTTTTTAAAACTGAAGGTGACGCCGAAAACGAGAGTGGTAATGATCCTTTATGTGACGGCAGCGGGTACTGTATTAAGTCTCATGGGCCAAAGCAATTTCATGGAACTGTTTTTAAATTTCATCTTTTTCATCAGTTATTTCTTAATTCCATGGACAGCGATCAACCTCGTGGATTACTATTTTGTCCGCCGCGGAAAATACCACGTCAAATCGATGTTTGACGTCAACGGACAATACGGCAGGGTCAACTGGATTACAGCGGCCGCCTTCGTTTTGTCGATCATACTAGAAATCCCGTTTATCAATACGTCCTTTTACATCGGGCCGCTCGCTGAAATATTCGGCGGAGGCGACATCGCCTGGGTTGTCGGGCTGGCCGTTCCGTCGCTGTTGTATTATGTTCTGATGAAATCAAGGTTAAAACAAAAAGAGGCGCCTTCCCTATGAAGACGCCTTTTCTTTATTCATATTTCTTCCATACACGCGGCAGCAGTTCGGAAAGTTCGTGCGCCAATAAGGTATGTGCGGAGTGCTCTTTCGTCCATAACTCCGCACATTCGCCGTGAAGGCGGACGGCGTTCAATACGGCATGCTTCGGGTCTTGATGACAGCACAGCATGCCAAGAATCATTCCCGTCAGCGTGTCGCCGGTCCCGCCTTTTGCAAGCGCGCCGTTTCCGGTTGTATTCCGGCGGCACTCCCCGTCAGAAAAAGCGATAATGGTTTCGTTTCCTTTCAGGACAATCGTGACATGAAGCCGCTCCGCCCATTCCGCGGCATATGCCGCTCTATTCTGTTGAATCTCTTGAATCGGAAGGCCGGTCATTCTTGAAAATTCGCCGGGGTGAGGCGTCAAGATCACCGGGGCTTTCCTTTCCGGATAGGTTCTTTTTGTTATGGCGCCCGCATCCAGTATGACGGGATACTCGGCAGAAAGCAGCTGGTCAGCCGCCTGCTGCACTTCGTCCGTTTGGGGAAGCCCCGGCCCGATGGCCGCGGCCCGGATGGTTTCTTCCGGCTGACCCGCCGCGGCTTTTTTCCACCCGTCCCGCCAGTACGTCGCTTCCGGCAGCACCGGGACAATGAGCGGGATGACGCCTGCCGATGTACCGATGACGAGCTTGCCGACACCGCTTCTCATCGCGCCCAAACCTGCAAGAAGGGCGGCTCCCGGCATGTCATCGCTTCCGGCCAGCAATAACGCCGTCCCGAACGTCCCCTTATGGCTGTCTGCCTCACGCTTTGGCAATGTATCTTTCACATCCCGTTCCGTCCAATCCAGTATGTTCATCTCTGTACCTCCTCTTCTGTCTCTTATTTATATTCCAAACAAGAAGAGATTTTAAACCGCACAAAAAAACAGCCGCACGTTTGCGGCTGTTTATGTTCTGATCGGAACATCAAGACGGTAAAGCTTCCGGTACCGTTCGTTTTCTGCAAGCAGCTCTTGATGGGTTCCTTCCATTTCTGCTTTTCCATTTTCTAAAAAGACAATCTTATCAGCTGTTTCCACACCTGCTAGATGGTGTGTAATCCAGAGAATCGTTTTCTCTTTAAAGACGTCAAAAATCGTATCAAGCAATTCGCGTTCAGTGACCGCATCAAGGCCGACCGTCGGTTCATCAAGAATAATGACCGGCGTATCCTGAAGCAGAATGCGGGCAAGTGCGATCCGCTGACGTTCCCCGCCTGAGAAACGAATCCCCGTCTCCTGCACGGATGTTTCATACCCGTCAGGCAATGATTCAATATAGTCGTGCAGCTTCACTTGCCGCGCCGCACGCTTAACATCTTCATCACTCGCCTTGCCGTTTCCGAGCCGGATATTGTTCATAATGCTCGTATTAAAGAGATGAGGCTTCTGATTCAAAACGGCTACCGCTGAGGAAATCTGATCCTGCACGGCCGCAGTTTCCAGCCCGTTCAGTGTCACTTTGCCTGAATCGGGAACTAAGGCGCCTTCAATTAAAGCGAGAGAGGTCGACTTACCGGAGCCGCTCCTGCCGAGCAACGCCATTTTTTCACCCTGGCGGAGAGTGAAGGAAAAGCGGTCAAGCACATGACTGTGCTGATCATAAGAAAATGACACGTTATCAAACGCCAGTGTCACATCAGTGACATCCAGTTTCTCATCTGACTGCTTCACCTCACGCCCCCGCAGCTCCGGAGCCGCCTTACTCATTCTTCTGATCGAATCCTGATAAGAAGGTACTTCCGTCAGCGCATCCGAAAGGGGCAAAAACGCCTCCGTCAATGGAAATACAACAAGCACAAAGGCCGCGATCATCGTGTTGGCGATGCTGCCGTCCGCATACTGACCTGCCGTCCAGAACAGCATGATCAATATGAAGCCGCCGACAAGGCATTGTGCGGCGAGATCGCGCAGCCTCGTAAATCGCTGACGTTTGCTCTCGAGGTCAAACCATGCCTTTTCTTTCTCTTCATAAGAGGAAATAAAGGCGGCCTGACGTCCCGAGAACATCCAGTCGCTCACGCCGAGCACGGCATCTGTCAGCCGGCTGTAGAGCGTATTCCGTCCGCTTTTTAGCCTCATGTTTTTCGCTCTCGTCACAAGAAGCGACACAACCGGAAATAAGACAACCAATACAAACAGGTAAATCGCCGCAAGAGCGGCAAACGGCCAGGAAAAAAAGCCGAGCCCGATAACGGATGCCGCATAGAGCAGCAAAGCGGAAACCCCGGGGAAAATCGTTTTTAAAAACGCATCCTGCAAATGCTCAATATCCTCAGCCAAAATGCCGAGCATGTCGCCCGTCCGGAAACGGGAAGAGAGCATGAGAGAGGCCGGCTCCAGCAGATTGTAAAGCCGCACCCGCATGTCGGACACGATTTTCAAAATGATATGATGCCCCGTCAGACGCTCGGCATACCGGGAAACTGAACGGGCGATCCCGAAGGTGCGCACGGCCACAATCGGAACGTACACCAGCAGGATATTCTCAGGCCTAGTTGCTGACTTTGAGATCAAAAAACCGGAAGTAAACATGAGAAAGGCCGCCGAAAAAATCGTCACCGCGCCTAAAAAAATCACAAGAACAAACAAACGGGCATTTTGCTTAATATACGGCAGAATCCATTCTTCTTTCCTCATGTTCTTTCCCCCAGTTGCGCCTCTACAAGTTTGGCGTATACGCCTTGTTTCGCCATCAATTCGTCGTGGGTGCCGATTTCCGCCACCGCGCCGTCATCAAGCACGATAATTTCGTCCATTTCAAGCATCCAGTGAAGACGATGAGTGGCCAGAAAAACAAGCTTATTTTCAAATAGGTCTTTCATCGTTTCTTTTATTTCATACTCTGTTTCAATATCAAGGTGAGCGGTCGGCTCATCCAAAAGGAGAATCGGACGGTTTCCTAAAAAGGCTCTGGCCAGCGCGACACGCTGAGCCTGCCCTCCGCTGAGCGCCCGTCCGCCCTCGCCGATCCGGCCGTCAAGACCGCCGGGCAGATCACGAATCAGTTCGGAAAGACCCGCCGAAGCAGCGGCCTGCGCCGTTTCCTCACGGGAAGCATCAGGATGATAAAACCGGATATTATTCAAAAGCGTGTCATCAAAAATGTACGGATGCTGCGGAATATAGAGCAGCTGCTTCTGCCAGCCGTCCGACTGCAGATGCGAGCGGGATTCACCGTTTACCTTGATCTCACCGGACGCAGGCTCTAAAAAGCCGCCCAGCACATCAATGAGAGTCGATTTTCCCGCGCCGCTTTCCCCGATAATCCCGATTTTTCTCTTCCCTTTAAAGGACAGATTAAATTCAGACATCGATTCACGGACGGACAAACGCGTAAGCTGTAATTCATCTCCGTCAGTCCACGTATCAAGCTCGAGCGGCTTTTCTTCTTTAAAACCGGGCTGCGCCAAAATCGCCTGAATGGTTTTTCCCGCTTCCTGCCCGTTTAATGTCGCGTGGTAATCATTTCCCACCTCGCGGACCGGGAGAAAGTATTCAGGCGCAAGAATCAGCGCGGTCAATGCCGGACCGAGAAGAATCTGCCCGTCTATCAGCCGCAAGCCGAGGAACACCGCCACTGTCGCCACCGACAGCATCGTGAAGAAATCAAGGGCGAATGATGATAAAAACGCGACCCGGAGTGTGCTCATCGTCGCCTTGCGGTATCTCTCACTGACATGAAAAATATTTTTGCTGTGTGATTTGCTTAATCCTAAAAGCCGCAATGTCTCCAGTCCGCGGAGCGAATCCACGAAATGATTGGAAAGCGTCTGATAGGACTTCCATTGGCGATCGGCTTTTTTCTGTGCGACAAGTCCGAGCAGGATCATAAATACAATCAAAATCGGAAGCGCAAGAATCAGAATCAAAGCCGATGTTTTATCCTGAAAAAACACGTAAATGACAACGGCAGCCGGCACGATCGCCATGCTGACCATTTTCGGCAGAAACAGCTCTAAGTAGCGGCGGAACTGGCTGATGCCTTCCATCGCCAGCGTCACCATCCGGCCTGTCCCCTCTTTTTTCGCAAAGCGGGGGCCGAGACGGAACAATTGCTCAAGAAATCTTTTTCTTAAGTCTGCGCCGGTTTGCGCGGCATATTGGTACACGATTTTCTGCCGGACCGTTGTCACCGCGTGCCGGACCAAAAACGCAAGCAGGAAAAAACCGATAACCGGATAAAGAGAAGCAATCCGCTTCCCATTAAATAATCCGGTTACCGCCTGGCTCAGCCATTCCGCCTGCAAGATAATGGCGGCCGTTTGTATGATCGTTAATCCCGTAATGATCGCAAGAATCCGCTTCATTCCTTTATAAAGAAACAGGTCTTTTCCCATTAATAAGTCATAGGCTCCTTATGGCTGACGCGTTTCCGGAAGACATAATAGCTCCAGATCTGACTGCCGATGACAAACGGCAGCAAAGTCAGTGCGACAATTGTCATGACCTTAAGTGAATAATCACCGGAAGACGCGTTAGCTACTGTTAAGTCATACGCGCTTTTCAGCGAGCTGACCATGACGCGCGGGAACAGGGAGATAAAAATCATCGCGACTGTCAAAGCGAGACCCGCGCCGGTCATACCGAATGCCCAGCCGTCTTTTTTCTTGCTCATGAACACAATGGCAAGAACGTTGCAGATGACAATCAGCACGAATATTGGAATCGTGATGTTTGCCCGGCGTGTAAACATATCCGTATCGTATGCAGACATCGCAAAGAAAGCAAGTACAACAAGAAAGATAACACCGATTACGCGTTTTGCCATTTTTCTCGCACGCTCTTGTAAATCACCGATCGTGCGCAAGGTGATAAACATTAAACCGTGCAGGAATGAAAGAAGGGTGACGGCTGCTCCGCCAAGAACGGAATACACGTTCACAATATCTGAAAAACCTGCGTGAATGTTCATGTGTCCGTCAATCGGCACACCGCGGAACAAGCTTGTAAAGATAAGGCCGAATAAAAACGGCGGGATAAGGCTTCCGAAGAAAATCACCCAGTCCCATGTTTTGACCCATTTCAGATTGTTCACTTGCCCGCGGAATTCAAATGCCACGCCGCGGCCCATCAAGGCAAGAAGAATGATGATAAACGGAATGTAATATCCGCTGAGCATCGTTGCATACCAGTTCGGGAATGCCGCGAAAATCGCTCCCGTACCTGTGATCAGCCACACCTCATTCGCATCCCAGAACGGGCCGATGGTGTTAACCAGCACTCTGCGTTCTAATTCATTATGGCCAAGAAATCGGGTCGAAATGCCGACACCGAAATCAAAACCTTCTAAAAAGAAAAATCCGACAAACAAAATCGAAACGAGTATAAACCAAAGATCATGAAGTGACCCCATGGTAGACCTCCTGACTGAACGGATCTGTTGATACAGGAACATCCTTGTGATCATCATGGTCCGCACCTTTTTTAATTTCACGAACGAATAGGAAAACAAGCAGCGCGCCTAAAATCAAGTACATGACGCCGAAGCTGATAATTGAAAACAGCAGAGATCCCGTCGTTACGTTAGGCGAAACGGATTGTGCGGTCGTCAATTGCCCCATGACCGTCCACGGCTGGCGTCCGATTTCAGTCATAATCCATCCGGCAGAGTTCGCAATGAACGGGAATGCGATCAGTGCGATCATGCCCCGTAAATACCACTTGCTCGTATGAAGCTTTTTGCGGCGGTTCAGAATAAAGCCGGCAATCGCGGCAAAAATCATAAGCGCGCCTGCACCCGCCATAATGCGGAAGCTCCAGAACGTCGTTTTAACAGGCGGGATATAGTCGCCTTTTCCGTACGTTTTTTCGTATTCTTTTTGAAGAGTTTTCATCCCTTTAACACTGCCGCTGAACTTCTGATAAGCCAAGTAGCTGAGTGCGTAAGGAATTGAAATTTCTGATGTGTTTTTTTCTTTATTCGTATCAATGTTCGCAAAAGCCGTCCACGCGGCAGGATCACCGCTGTCATCCCAAAGCGCTTCACTGGCGGCCATTTTCATCGGCTGCGATTCCATTAAATGCTCAGCCTGCATATGTCCGCTGAACGCAACGCCGATACCGGCGATCAGACCGACAATCATAGAAAGCTTGAAAGATTTATGGAAGAAAGGCACTTCTTTTTTCTTCAATAATTTATATGCGCTGACACCGGCGATAAAGAAAGCACCCGTTGCAAGCGCCCCGAAAATGACGTGAGGGAATTCAACCCAAAGCTGAGGGTTTGTCAAAAGCGCCCCGAAATCATTCATTTCCGCGCGGCCGTTTTTAATCGCAAAGCCGACCGGCTCCTGCATGAATGAGTTTGCCGTCAAAATCCAGAAAGATGACATAATCGTCCCGAAGGATACAAGCCAAATGCAAAGCAAATGCACTTTTTTAGATAAACGGTCCCAGCCGAAAATCCATAATCCGATAAAAATAGATTCCATAAAGAACGCCAAAAGCGCTTCAACCGCAAGTGGAGCGCCAAATACGTCTCCGACAAAACGGGAATAATCAGACCAGTTCAATCCAAACTGGAATTCCTGAAGAATCCCTGTGACGACGCCGACAGCAAAGTTAATTAAAAAGAGATGTCCCCAAAATTTAGCCATTTTGAGATAGGTCTCTTGTTTTTTGACAACATAAAGCGTCTCCATCAAAGCAACCATAAACACAAGCCCGATAGACATAGGCACAAACAGGAAGTGAAACAATGTTGTAGATGCAAATTGTATGCGGGCTAAAACCAACTCACTCATGATGTTTTTCCTCCAATCTGGTAAATTGCTCAACATTTCACAAACACGACAAAACCATTGCTCGGTATTTCACAAGAAATGATATATTTGCTCAACGTTTCACAAATTTGTCAAAACTAATGAATTATCAGCCTGCACTCCCTGGGGGGGCAGCCGGCTGTCATAGAAATGATTCAATATCATTACTTTACAACGATTCCGCCTAAAAAAAAAGATCGATATACCTAAAAATAGGCTGAAATTGTGACCGATTAATGTCGAATTTGTAGAGATTTTATGTCGGCATCTAGGATTTTTGTCCCTTCCATATCGTACCTCTTTTTTATTCGTGTGGCGAACAAAATGCTTTATTCAGCGGGAAAGGCCGCCAAATCGCCTTTTTAAGAAAGAAAATGAGGTGAAAGTATGTTTTCTAGTAAATTCATAATATATGAACAATTTAAATTTTTTAGTATACTTTAAATGGGGATGTTTTTTACTACATAACGACTGGGGGAACAAGCATGGGAGAACTTCAACCAAATTTGCAAACGGATTCAATCCCAAAACAGCAACGGACTGATAATTGGTTTGCCAGAGCAATGAATATAAGAATCGGCATTATTCCTCTTCCTATCTATATCCTGCTCTTCTTGCTTATTACGGTGTTTGTCATGAAACACGATGTAAAAAGCGACATCCTGACATCAATTGCCGTCATGAGTTTTTTCGGATTTACCTTCGGCCAGATCGGAAAATCCATTCCGATCGTGCGGTCCATCGGCGGCCCTGCGATCCTCGCAACCTTTATTCCGTCCGCTGTCGTCTACTACCACCTGCTTCCGAAAGACATTATTACATCAACAACAGAATTCACGGAAAGCTCCAACTTTCTCTATCTATTTATTGCCGGTATCGTCGTCGGCAGTATTCTCGGGATGAAAAGAGAGACGCTCGTCAAAGCTTTCGTTAAGATTTTTATTCCGCTGATCGCCGGCTCTATCGCGGCCGCCATCGTCGGCTTATGCGTCGGGACGCTGCTCGGGCTCGGCTTTCAGCACACGCTGCTTTATATCGTCGTTCCGATTATGGCGGGGGGTGTCGGTGAAGGCGCGATTCCTTTATCCATCGGCTACTCCGATATTATGCCGATGTCCCAGGGAGACGCCTTTGCGCTTGTGCTGCCGTCCATCATGCTCGGCAGCCTGTGCGCCATTATGTTATCGGGTTTGCTGAATGTCATCGGGAAACGCAAGCCGGAATGGACGGGCAACGGGAAGGTTGATAAGTCTGATCAATCCGCTCCTGTATTTGAACAGCCGGCCAATGACAATGCGTTTAATCTGTCTTTTTTCGCTTCGGGGGGGATTTTAGCGGTTTCTCTGTATTTGGTCGGCATGCTGGCGCATGATTTCTTTCAGCTTCCGGCTCCTGTCGTGATGCTCGTCCTTGCCGTGCTTATTAAGCTGTTCAGGCTGGCGCCGGCCTCGATTGAAAACGGAGCTTTCGGCGTTTCGCGTTTTTTCTCGACAGCCGTGACCTATCCGCTCTTATTTGCGATCGGCGTTTCAATGACACCGTGGGACAAACTGATTGCGGCGTTTAATATCAGCAATATCATTACCATTTTATCCATCGTCATTACAATGATAGCCGTCGGTTTTCTGACCGGTAAATGGCTGAACCTGTACCCGATTGAGACGGCGGTCATCAATGCCTGCCATTCCGGTCAGGGCGGCACAGGCGACGTCGCGATCTTAAGCGCCGCTGAACGGCTTGAGCTTATGCCGTTTGCCCAAGTATCGACCAGAATCGGCGGGGCGATTACCGTGAGCGTCACCCTCCTATTGCTTCATCAATTCTATTAAACGGGAAAAAGCCTCCGCCATATGCGGAGGCTCTGTTATTTCATCACATTTTGGATATAAGAGCCGAATGCCGTACCGGACATGCCCGGCGACACACGGACACGGTGAAGCGCATAAAGCCCCTGATCTCTCGATGCCGCTCCCGGCTCCGTCGTGACCGCCATACGGTAGCCTGCAGCAGGTGCGGCTTTTAATGTTTCCTTATTATATCGTCCGACAGGGTAACTGATTACAGACGTCCGCTGCCCGAACATTTGATCAAATAAACGCTTAGAGTCCGCCATTTCGCGTCGCTGCTGCTGAGGCGTGAGCCCGTTCAATTCGAGATGGTTCATCGTATGGCTTTGAATGGAAGTGCCGTGTGCGGCCATCTCCTTCATCTGCTTCTCAGTCAAGTGATTTTTATGTCCGATAAAGTTACCAATCATGAAGATGGTCGCTTTCATCTTATATTTCTTTAAAATAGGATACGCCGCTTTCACATTGTCGGTATAGCCGTCATCAAATGTGATCAGAACGCATTTTTCACGCGGCTCTCTATCCTCCGTCAGCATCAGATAGGCTTCTTCCGGAGTCATCGTATAATAGCCGTGATCATGAAGCCACTTCATATGCTGCTGGAATTCTTCCTTCGGCACACGCAGGCTGTTTCCCTCAGAAATGCTGTGGTACATCAGAATCGGCAGTCTCGCCGTTCCTTTCGTTTTAACCCAGGCGGACGTATCCGGCTCCTTTTTGATTTGGCGCTTTACAGACTTTTTATCGTGGTGCGCTTCTGCCTTCGGAATGCTCTCTTCGGCACTTGCCTCATGGTCAGAACAGGCGGCAAGCGTTAACAGAGCAGCCAAAAGGCACATGCACGTGATTATGCGTTTCATGGTTTTCCTGCTTTCTGTCTGCTATTTACTTTTTATATCGGTCGACGGGCAAAAATTGTTACATCAAAAAAGCCGGACATCCAGCTGTCCGGCTTTGCGTTATGAGCGGATTCTGATTTCTGTTTCACTGTCGAAAAAATGAGCTTTATTCATGTCGAAAGCGACAGTCAATTCCTCACCGGCATGAATGTCGTGGCGGGCATCAATCCGGGCGATAAAATCCTGATCCCCGATCCGGGAATAAACCATAATTTCTGACCCGAGCAATTCCGCGACATTGATTTTAGCTGTGATGGATGAATTCTTATAGGATTCTACCACAATCAGCTCATCATGTATGTCTTCCGGGCGGATGCCGAAGATAACACCTTTGCCGGCATACCCTTTTTCCCGGAGCATTTTCATTTTCCCTTCCGGCACGCTGAGAGCGGCTGAACCGATCTGAATGGCGCCGTCTGTCAGCTTTCCTTTGAAAAAGTTCATCGCGGGGGAGCCGATGAACCCGCCGACAAAAACGTTTTCCGGATGTTCATAGACTTCTTTCGGCGTGCCGATCTGCTGAATTTTCCCATCCTTCATGACTACAATGCGTGTCGCCATCGTCAGCGCTTCTGTTTGGTCGTGAGTCACATAGATGGTAGTTGTTTGCAGTCTTTGATGAAGCTTAATAATTTCAGCCCGCATCTGCACCCGAAGCTTTGCATCCAGATTTGACAGCGGCTCATCCATTAAAAACACTTTGGCGTCCCTGACGATCGCCCGTCCTAATGCAACACGCTGCCGCTGCCCGCCGGAGAGCGCCTTCGGTTTGCGGTGCAGATACTCTGTGAGCCCCAGCATTTTCGCTGCTTCTTCGACCCGTTTTTTAATCTCCGGTTTCGGCATCTTCCTCAGCTTCAGACCGAAAGCGATATTATCATAGACCGTCATATGCGGATACAGCGCATAGTTTTGGAACACCATGGCGATATCCCTGTCTTTAGGAGCGATATCATTCACTCTCGTGTCTCCGATATAAAAATCGCCCTTCGAGATGTCTTCCA
The DNA here is from genome assembly GCF_000262045.1 of Bacillus siamensis KCTC 13613. Classification (GTDB taxonomy): domain Bacteria; phylum Bacillota; class Bacilli; order Bacillales; family Bacillaceae; genus Bacillus; species Bacillus siamensis. The sequence goes on along the minus strand of NZ_AJVF01000039.1, from coordinate 191,237 downwards.
GCCCGGCAACCATCCGCAATGTTGTCGACTTTCCGCATCCCGACGGACCGACAAACACGATAAACTCTTTATCTTTAATATGAAGGTTAAAATCATCGACAGCCGCTTCTTTTTGATCGTAATACTTATAAATGTGCTCGAGCCGAAGTTCCGCCATGTATATCCCCCTTTATTTGTAAACGCTTTCTTAAATAGGATTGTAACAGCGTCCGGCGGCGGCGTGTATAGGCAATGTTCATAAAAAAAGCCAGCAGCCTTCGTGCACATTTCCTATTTAATGTGATTTTTCATACTGCAGGCAAATGAAATAAGCCAGCAGGGCGCCCCGATATGTCTTAATATCAATACCTGAGCGTTCCGCAAATTTATCAATCCGATATTGAAGACTGTTGCGGTGCAAATGCAGTTTTTTCGATGTGAGCGACATGTTTGAGTTATGTTCAATAAAAGTCTGAATCGTATGCTTCAGCTCCGGTTCTTTCTGAAACAGCAACACCGCCTCTTCGTGAAGCAATGCAGAGAGCTTTTCTCTGCTTTCTTCCGAGAGCATGGCCGGAAATACCGTTTCCGCGGTCAGCGTGCTCAGCTGCGGGAGATGACGCCTTCCAATCTGAAAATATTGCTGTTCTCTCCGGTAATGAAGGCGCAGACGTTCCCCGGCACCGTAATACCTACCGATGAAGAAACGGACACTGAAATAAAAATCACATTCAGAAACCTTCACAAAAGATGCGATATCACCCGGATCAGGGGCTTCAAGCTTTTCTTCCTCTACAATCACACCCTGATCCCTTCCCGTCCGGACAACCGTATACGGCATCGGCCAGAAATGACGCAACGCTTCCGTAAACGCCCCCCAGTTCCGTTCCCCCATTAAGTCATAATGAATAAAACGGACACGAGACTCTTTGACGTCAGGAACCAGTCCCTCTTCCAGCAGAAAACGCCGCCACCTCTTTGCTTCCGCCGTCTCCGCAAAAAAAACGCCTTTCTCTTCAGCAGGTGTCAAAAACGATTCCAGAAGCAGTTTCTCCTTCGGGGTGATATCCTCCTTCGGAATGGCGACATAGACCCGCCTCTTCTCATCATAAAAACAAAAGACATCCTCTGCCGTACAGCACGTATCAGACAGCACAGCCCTCGGGTAAATTGCCAATAACGGGTTCATATGCGCTCCTCTCTATCGCTCTATTATATTTTCAGTATAAAACGTCCTGCGGGTTGTATCTACTTCATTTTAGAAACAGCTTTCCGGCTATTTCCCGGGAAACGGATCATTACCGTTTCTCCCCGGCATATAAAAAAACCCTCCGCACCGGCAGAGGGATCTTTTTTATTTAGAGATATCGACGAAGCCTTCACCAAAGACGTCCCGCACATCGTGAACAATGACAAATGCCTTTGTATCACAGCTTTTAATAATTTTCTTGAGCATGGAGAGCTCTTGTTTCTGGATGACGATGTATAAAATTTCTTTCGACTGTCCCGTGTAATTCCCTTTACCCGACAGCAGCGTCACCCCTCTGTCCATAAGCGTGTTGACCTGCTCAGCGATTTCGTGCTTATGCTCAGATATGATCGTCACCGCTTTTTTCGTATTCAGCCCTTCAATGATAAAGTCCATCACCTTCGTTCCAATGTACAGCATCACAATGGTAAACATCATTTTTTCCGCACCGATGATGAAATAAGAACTGAAGACGACAATCAGATCAAAGAACAAAAGCGCATAGCTGATATTCCAATCGAGATATTTGTTCGCAATCCTCGCCAAAATGGCAGATCCCGCAGTCGTGCCTCCGACTCGGATAATGATTCCGATTCCGACACCGGCAAACACACCCGCAAAAATAGTATTAATAATGAGTTCATGTGACGGCGAGTGCCAGTCATGCGTCAGATGCAGAAACAGCGAGTTGGCGACAACGGTAATGATCGTATAAAGCGTTGTTTTACCGTCTAAAAACTTATATCCGATGATCAATAAGATCCCGTTCAAAATGATATTCGTCACCCCGGGCGACCATTCAAACACATAATACAAGATCAAGGTAATCCCCGTTACCCCGCCCTCTCCAAGATCATTCGGAATGGCGAATAAATTAACGGCCAATGCGAAGATAAAAGCCCCAATCATCAGCATCAGCACATCCAGCAACCTCTTTTTCATCCCAGACACTCCCTTTTTATAAAATCAAAAAAGCCCGGGAGAGCACTCTTCATCAAAAGAGCAGAAACTCCCGGGCTTTTATCCCACCGTGTCACAGCAGGAACCTGCTGTGTGTTTTCTCTCGGTCCAGACCAATTCACATTGCGGAACCCTAGAAAACCACTGTTTTTTATGTTCAGTTTTTATATTTCTTTCAAGATTATACGGGAAATCACGAACATGTTCAACCACTCTTTTTTCCATAAACCTATGAAAAATTCGAACGGCCTGCCGATACTAATAAAGGCCCTTAAAATATATGACTAAAAAATCATCAAAATACTATTTTTCTCAAAATTGTATTGACTATAGGTTATTTTACAGGCATTATAGTATGTAGTTTTTAAGAAATAGTTTACATAGGAGGAAATATTATGGCAGGCAACTTAGTGTCTTGTAAGGCATGCGGCAAAGAAATCGCTAAAGGCGTTAAAAAATGCCCAAACTGCGGTAAAGATCAGAGAAACTTTTTTATGAGACATAAAATCATCACATTGCTTCTGGCAGTAGTGGTTATTATCATTCTCGTAAATATCGGCGGCGGAGGCGGATCTTCATCATCTAAAACTGCGTCCTCAAAAGCTGCGGAGTCCAAGGAAAAACTGTATAACATCGGTGATACTGTTAAGACAGAAAAAACAGAAGTGACTGTGACGAAAGTGGAAAAAAGAGATTCAGTAGGCTCTCAATTTGTCGAGAAAAAAGCGTCTGACGGCGGCGTTATCGTAGCTGTTCAATACACAGTTAAAAATGTGTCAGACAAGCCGTTAAGCTCTTTCTCCATTCCAAGAGCGAAATTAGTAGATTCTAAAGGAACATCCTATGATTCAGATATTGATGCTTCTTCAAGCTATGCAACAGAAACAAAAGTAGACAACAGTAAAATTTTAAGTGACTTGAACCCGAACATTAAAGTTACTGACGTAAAAGCTTTTGAAGTTGATAAAAACGCATACTCTAAAGGCACTTGGAAATTAAAATTCAGCAACGATGTTGAAGTAAAAGTTAAATAATGATCATAGCAAAAGAGACCTTCATCATTTGAAGGTCTCTTTTCTTTTATACCTTTTGGTACCCGTTCACATTGGAGGACTGCCACTTCCAAGAGTCAGCGCACATTTCTTCAAGGCCGCGCTTTGCTTCCCAGCCTAATTCTGCCTTCGCTTTTGCCGGGTCTGCGAAGCATGCGGCAATGTCTCCCGGGCGCCGGTCGGCAAAACGGTACGGCACTTCTTTTCCTGATACTTTTTCAAACGCCTTGACCATTTCAAGAACGCTGTAGCCTCTTCCCGTGCCGAGATTATAGGCGTCGGCGCCCGTTGTGTCCAGCACCTTTTCAAGCGCTCTGACGTGACCCTCGGCAAGGTCAACGACATGGATGTAATCCCGCACGCCGGTGCCGTCCTTTGTCGGATAATCATTGCCGAACACCTGTAATTGCTCAAGCTTGCCGACAGCGACTTGGGCGACATACGGCATTAAATTATTCGGGATGCCGTTCGGGTCTTCTCCGATCCGGCCGCTCGGATGCGCGCCGAACGGATTAAAGTAGCGGAGCAGCGCAATGCTCCATTCAGGGTCCGCCTTATGCAGATCGCGCAAAATCTGTTCCAGCATCAGCTTGGTCTGCCCGTAAGGATTGGTCGCGCTTAACGGAAAATCTTCGGTGATCGGCGTTGTTTCCGGAACGCCATAAACCGTTGCTGATGAGCTAAAGACGATTTTTTTCACACCGTGTGCCTGCATGGCTTCACATAAAATAAACGTCCCCGTCAGATTATTATGATAATAACGGAGCGGAACAGCCACAGACTCACCGACCGCTTTTAAACCCGCAAAATGAATGACGGCTTCAATCTCATTTTCAGCAAACACCCGGTGAACGGCATCACGGTCAAGGAGATCCGCTTCATAAAACACAAGCCCTTTTCCGGTAATGTCTTTCACACGCTCCAATGCTTCCGGTGAACTATTTGACAGATTATCCAGAACCACGATGTCATAGCCGCTGTTTAACAGCTCGACACATGTGTGGCTTCCGATATAACCCGCTCCGCCTGTCACTAAAATCGCCATGAAGAAAGCCTCCCTATTGAATGAATTGACCATATTATATAGGTTTTTTCTTCCTCAATCATCCATTTTCAGAAAGTTTAATCGTTTAGTCATCGTTTCTTCATATTTTGTTTTCATTCGCGTAATTCAAACGGGTAAGTGAAATAGAAATCCCTCCCCCGCACATGGTAAGATAAGACAAAGGAGATGACGGTATGAAAAACGAAATCATTGAACGCTTTACTTCTTATGTAAAAGTCGATACACAGTCTGACGAAAACAATGAAAACTGTCCATCAACCCCCGGACAGCTGACATTGGCCAACATGCTGGCAGATGAATTAAAGTCGATCGGCATGAAAGAAATCACAGTCGATGACAATGGATACGTCATGGCGACTCTTCCGGCAAATACGGATAAAGACGTGCCGACGATCGGTTTTCTGGCCCACGTAGATACAGCGACTGATTTCACCGGAAAAAATGTGAATCCTCAGATTATTGAAAGCTATGACGGACATGATATCGTTCTGAATGACAAACTCAACGTCATCCTGTCGCCTGAGCAATTCCCGGAGCTTTCCCGCTATAAAGGCCAGACGCTGATTACAACCGACGGCACGACGCTGCTCGGAGCCGACAACAAAGCGGGCATTGCCGAAATCATGACGGCAATGGCGTACTTAATCAAACATCCGGACATCAAACACGGGACGATCCGGGTCGCATTCACGCCGGATGAAGAAATCGGCAGAGGACCTCACAAATTCGATGTCGGCCGCTTCAACGCCGCATTCGCCTACACGGTAGACGGAGGCCCCCTCGGCGAACTGCAATATGAAAGCTTTAACGCAGCCTCCGCAAAGCTTACTTGTTACGGAAAAAGCGTTCACCCCGGAACGGCGAAAAACAAAATGGTCAACGCTTCAAAAATCGCGATGGAATTTCATCACGCGCTGCCGAAAGAAGAAGCGCCGGAATATACGGAAGGGTATGAAGGCTTCTATCACTTAAATTCAATGAACGGAGACGTTTCTGAAGCCGCCCTGTCGTACATCATCAGAGACTTTGACAGAGACCGCTTTACAGAACGAAAAGAATTTATGCAGAAAACCGCCGACGCGCTTGCAGCTAAATACGGCAAGGAAAGCATCAAGCTTGAACTGCATGATCAATATTACAACATGAGAGAAAAAATCGAACCGGTCAAAGAAATTGTCGACATCGCCTATCAAGCCATGAAAAACCTCGGCATCGAACCGATTATCGAACCGATCCGGGGCGGAACTGACGGATCACAGCTCTCTTACATGGGACTGCCGACACCGAACATCTTCACGGGCGGCGAAAACTTCCACGGAAAATATGAATACATTTCCGTCGACCATATGGAAAAGGCGGTAAACGTCATTGTTGAGATCGCCAGGCTATTTGAAGAACGCGCGTAAAACCAAAGCTCCCTGCTTTGGTTTTTTTCTTTCACATGAAACCTTTCCTTCTTTCTTTCCGTATATAAGGTATGAATTGGAAAGAAGGAGTGAAGACTATGGCAAGAGGCACTGTAGCAAGAGAATTGAAAAAAACCTTAAAAGACCCCCGCGTTCTGGAGACGAAATCGAACCCTTTTAAAAAGCTGCGGAAAATGTTCAGACGATTTTTTGTAAGATAACATCTCGTTTTCTTACAAAAAGTAAGGAAAGCGCTATCAAATCATAATCTTCCGTTAGAAGCAGTTATTTTGCATATCGCAGGATTTTTTAGGGTACTGAATAACACAAGGCAAACGAAAACAATGTATAGTTAATTCGGCACTGTCAAAAAATAGTGAAAAAGTTATATAAATGATAATCACTCAGCAGCCGATACAATCTATAGAACCACAACAAGAGCAAAATCAACCGCAGATCATAGTCATTTTTACGGAAAATGTCTTTATTTTTTAAAAAAGTGACAATTGTTTGAATACTTTTCGTTTGTTTTTTCGTACAATAATAATACCAAAACTTTTTTTGGGAGGTATGTAAAATGATGCTACTTATTTTTGCTGCTTTGACAGGATACCTGGTTTTCTCTTTCAGTAAGGACAACCGCCGGAAAACGCCAAAGACAAGCCCGCTGGTGACAGCTGCCGACACGAATAACATCATTGATTTAAATGCGATCCGTCAGAAACGCCGGATGCCGCTATCATAAAAACGACAGCTGCCGCAAAATCGGCAGCCTTTTTTTGTGCACCCCTCGAATATGAAACCATCCGTCTCCTTTTTACGTACAACATAAAAAAGGAGTTTTTTTATGTATCATTTTTATATCAAAGAGCGGATGTTTACGTTTAAGAATCGGTTTCAAGTGTTTCTTGAAAGCGGAAAAGAAGTTTTCAATGTGGAGGGAAAGCTGTTTTCTTTCGGTGACGAACTGAAGCTGTCCGATTTGGACGGCCGCACGCTCGCCAGTGTCAGTCAGAAACTGATGTCGCTCGTTCCCCGTTACGAAATTTCCGTCGGCGGCAAGCCTGTATGCCAAGTCATCAAGAAAGTGACGTTTTTCAAACCGAAATTTGAAATTTCCGGAGTCGGCTGGGATATTACCGGCGATGTGTGGGGACGGAATTTTCAAGTGACAGACGGGAAATCAAACCGGATGACCGTCACCAAATCATGGATGAGCTGGGGTGATTCCTATCATCTGGAGATTGAAAATGAAGAGGATATTGTTCTTTGTCTTGCGATCGCAATCGTGATAGATATGATTCTATTTGAGGGTGATAAATAAAAATATTTATCGAAATATATTGACAATATAAGATAATATACTAAGATTAAGAGTATTACAGTTTATTCTGAAAAATAGCATATTTCCTTATCAAGAGAGGTGGAGGGACTGGCCCTATGATACCCGGCAACCGCTGTTCAGCAGAATGGTGCTAAATCCTGAAGATAAGGTTGAGATTTGCGGACGCAAGCTCTTCCCTATCCAAGGGAAGAGCTTTTTATATTTCATTGAGGAAAGAAGGAATCGTTCATGTCACAGCAAAACACAGAACAATCATTGCACACTCTTCTTAGAAAAAACCCGCCGTTTCGCGCGGATCAGGTCGGAAGCCTGCTCCGGCCGGCGGCTGTGAAGCAAGCCCGCCTGCAAAGAGCGGCGGGTGAGATTTCGGCAGAACAGCTGCGCGAAATCGAAAACAAAGAAATCATCCGCAGCGTGGAAAAGCAGAAAGAAACCGGCCTCAATGTCGTGACTGACGGCGAATTCCGCCGGGCCTGGTGGCATTTTGATTTTCTCGAAAACTTAGACGGCGTCGAAGCGTTTACACCAGATAGCGGCATTCAGTTTCACAATGTACAGACGAAAGCGCGCGGCATTAAAGTAACGGGAGATATTGATTTTTCTCAGCATCCGATGCTCGAAGATTATAAATTTCTTCACAGCATTGCCGGCGATGCTGTTCCAAAAATGACGATTCCAAGCCCGAATATGCTGTTTTTCCGCGGAAAATTGGAAAAAGCGGCGTATCAGAATGATTACAAACAATTTCAGCATGATGTATCAAAGGCGTATAAAAAAGCGATTCAAGCTTTCTATGACGCCGGATGCCGCTATCTTCAGCTCGATGACACCGCATGGGCCGTTTTCTTATCTGAAGCGGGGCTTCGTCAGATTGAAGCATTCGGAACGACGCCGGATGAGCTGCGCGGGCTGTTCGCAGCTTCTATTAATGACGCCATCAAAGACCGTCCTGCCGACTTGAAGGTTACGATGCATATCTGCCGCGGCAACTTCCAGTCCACATGGACGGCTGAAGGCGGATATGATGCGGCGGCGGAAACGATTTTTGACGGGCTTGACCTTGACGGATTGTTCCTGGAATATGATGATTCCCGCTCCGGCGGCTTTGAACCGCTCCGTTATGTCAAGCGCTCTGATCTCCAGCTTGTGCTCGGTTTGATTACGTCGAAACACGGCGATCTCGAAGACAAGGACGCGGTTAAACGCCGGATTGAAGAAGCTTCTCAATATGTCAGCCTGGATCAGCTTTGCCTCAGCCCGCAATGCGGATTCGCTTCCACTGAGGAAGGAAACCTGATCACAGAAGAACAGCAATGGGCAAAACTGCGCAATGTCGTCGATATTGCCGGTGAAGTCTGGAAATAAAAAAAAGACACGCTAATCGCGTGTCTTTTCCGTTTTACAGTGGATCGGTCCCGATTAAAATTTCGATATCTATCGTGATATCAGCCGCTTTCCGGCCGATAAACCGCTGAATGCTTTCTTCAGTGCATTTCCATGTTAGGGGCGTCATTTTCACAAGCCGTTCAAGATCAGGCTGCGATAACGTCTTCTTGTAACGCAGCCGTTTGCGCTCAAAGGTTTGAAAGCCCGCTTGGAAACGGCAGGCCGCTGAATCGGCGGTGTCATTCCGCCGGGGACTGTCTCCGAAAAAGAATTCCCTTACTTCCTTCAAATAATCACGCCGCGGCACCGCTTTAATGACTGTGCCGCCCTTTCGTAAAAGCCTGCTGCATTCCTTGTAATTCCAAGGTGATAAAACAGACATCACGACATCAAAACAGCTGTCGGCAAACGGCGCACCCGCCACATCAGCGACGGCAAAAACCAAATGATCTCCGAAGGCCTTTGCGGCATGCAGCACACCTTCTTTCGAGAGATCAATGCCGATTCCCGTCACGGAAAAAGCGGGCTGAAGCAATTTGCATACGGCGGCTAAATGAGAGCCTTCTCCGCATCCCGCATCCAATATCGCCGCAGTTGTTTGCGGAGATTGAATGCGGCTGATGATGGCGGCGATCTCTTTTTGAACCGGCGCAAAAAACTCCCGGCTGTCAAACAGCTCGCGTCTCGCTTCAAACAGCTGCCTGTCATAGCGTGTTTTGACCGCTTTATTGAGGAAATTCACATATCCTTGTTTTGATATATCAAATGTATGCCCGTTTCCGCATATCAAGCTTTGATTTTGTGAGACCGCCATGGCCATGCGGCATAGCGGACACCTGAATACGGACTGGCACGATTGCAGTAATTCCGCGCGTTTTCTTTTTATAGACGTCAATAAAAACACCTCATTCATTCGTTATTTCGATGAAATGAAAAAGGCATAGACAAATAAACCTCGCAAAATTGGAAGTTTAACCTATTTATCTATACCTCTCATTATCTGTAACGAATGAACTGGATGATCACGAAAATGACCCCTTTTCTGCCGTCTTTTGAAGGCTGTGCCCTCAGATCCATTTTACCAGCTGCATCCAGCCTTTACAATGAACCGGAACGGTTTTTAGGAGCATATTATACCTTTATTATCCAATTACTTTTACATATCCTTTATTTTCTTTATTTATAATATAAATTTATTATTTTGAAAATATCTAAAAAGGTTGATTTTCAAAAATTGAAACGATAAAATACTGCTATCTCATGTAATATCGTTATTCTTGTATATGATCAGTAATATGGTCTGATTGTTTCTACCTAGTGCCGTAAAAGACTAGACTACAAGAAAGTTTGCATAAATTTGAACGAGTGAAAAGCATATGATGCTGTCAGTCTATTCTTTTCTTTTGGCTCTTATTTATCACACTTTCTGGCTTTCAGGAATTTGTGACGAATAAGAGCTTTTTTTATTTCCATAATACCCTTATAGGAGTTGCTCACATGTACTTTTTATTGAACATTGTCGGTCTCATTGTTGTCATGGCTGTTGTTTTCTTATGCTCTCCCAACAAGAAGAAGATTAAATGGCGTCCGATTGTCATGCTCCTCGTCTTTGAGTTTCTGATTACTTGGTTTATGTTAGGGACAAAAGTCGGCGGCTTTGTCATCGGGAAGATCGGCGCGTTCTTTACATGGCTGATTTCCTGCGCCAGTCAAGGGATTGCGTTCGCTTTTCCGTCTGTCATGGCCAATCCGACGGTTGATTTTTTCTTCAGCGCATTGCTGCCGATTATCTTCGTCGTGACCTTCTTTGATATGCTGTCGTATTTCGGTATTCTGCCGTGGCTCATTGATAAAATCGGCTGGCTGATTTCTAAAATATCCCGTCTGCCGAAGCTGGAGAGCTTTTTCTCCATTCAGATGATGTTTTTAGGAAATACGGAAGCCCTAGCCGTCATCCGCCAGCAGCTTGCCGCCGTCAACAACAATCGGCTTCTGACATTCGGGCTGATGAGTATGAGCAGCATCAGCGGCTCGATCATCGGATCGTACTTGACGATGGTTCCGTCCACTTATGTGTTTACAGCCATCCCGCTGAATTGCTTAAATGCGCTTTTAATCGCAAATATGCTGAATCCCGTGGACGTTTCTAAAGAGGACGATATCATTTACGTACCTTCAAAAGCGGAGAAAAAGGATTTCTTCTCCACGATTTCTAACAGTATGCTTGTCGGCATGAACATGGTGATTGTCATTTTAGCGATGGTGATCGGGTATGTGGCGTTAACCGCCGCGTTAAACGGCGTGCTCGGACTGTTCGTGCACGGTTTGACCATTCAAAAGATTTTCTCATACATCTTCAGTCCGTTTGCCTTCCTTCTCGGATTAGGCGGACATGACGCGATGTATGTCGCACAGCTGATGGGCATCAAGCTCGCGACGAACGAGTTTGTGGCGATGGCCGATCTGAAAGGGCAGCTGAAATCACTTCCGCCGCACACGATTGCCGTTGCGACGACATTCCTGACATCATTCGCAAACTTCAGCACCATCGGTATGATCTACGGATCTTATCAATCTCTGCTTGATGGTGAAAAATCAGCCATCATCGGGAAAAATGTCTGGAAGCTGCTTGTCAGCGGAATTGCCGTTTCCTTATTGAGCGCGGCGATTGTCGGATTGTTTGTCTGGTAAAAGAAAAAAAGCGATACCGCTCCGTTTTGGAGCGATATCGCTTTTTTTTTTATTGATAGACGGATGCAGGCACGAAAACATCCCGGATTCCTGCCGCATACGGCCCGAGATCGTATTGTCCGAACACAACGGCAATGCCGTTTTTCGTAAAGAAGAAAGGTCTTTCGTTGTTCAGGATGATCTCCTGTTTTTTGACGTCCTGATCGAACAGATCGTCATGTTTCTTGATGTAGCCGTAAAGATAGTCTCTCGTTTTGTTACCTTTCGTTTTCGTATTCAGCACATCATGGAGTGTGACCCGTTTTTTTGCGGCCAGGTCGTAATTAAAGGTCTGAACGGATGTCAGCCCGTGTGCGCCGCCTGTGTAAATGTAGTTTTCCGTCAGAATGCTGAGCTTTCCGCCTTGATTATACTTCACCTTGAAGTCTGCTTGGTATTCCGCTTTATAGCCTTGTTTCTCACCGTCTTGTTTGTTTTTCACATATTCTTTGTACGAGTTTTCAATATAGCGTTTGAAGTCCTGATTGATTTTCTTTTCAAAAGATGCGTTTCCCGTATTTGTGACCTCGGGGTATGTCAGCTGCTTTACATGCTTATACGTATGGCTTTTGACAACGGGCTTGGCGGTTTGTGCAGCTTCGGCTGAAGGGGCGAAACCTCCGAACGGCGCGGCTGTCAGCACTGCCAAAAGCACGGCTGCCATCATTTTGAATGTCTTTTTCATCACAACTCCTCCTTTTCATTTACCCGTTCCCTTTTTGAAAACGGGTTACACACTATAGACAGCGCAGATCAGGAAATTGTTTCTGGGCCTTCCCTCACATTTTCTCCATAAAAAAAGAGACATGGATCATCCATGCCTCTTTTACCGTGAAGGTCTTTGCGCAATGGCTTCATAAACAGCTTCCGCCAGATCGGAGTTGCCGAACATCTCCAAAACGCCGATGACGGTTTGATCAGGAATCGGTTCTGATTCCTCCTTCGGCACGACAAGCTCTTCAGCCGTTTTTCGCAGCTCTTCGTTTAAAGGCTGTCCGGGATAGGCCCTGCTGTAAATCGCCATCGGATCAAGGTCATGATTGACACACCATTGGGCAAACACCAAAATCATCATGTTTTCGTCACGCCGGTAATATTCTTCGAGTTGTTTTTCGGTAAACGGCTTCACTATCATTCGCTCCTCCAGAAAATCTATCCCTAAGATACACAAACACAGAGCGGAAGTAAACCAAAGAGGGTGAAACATATTATTTCACAGCGGAAGGTGCGGATTGCACGGAAGCGATTTTCGTTTTCTTCCCATATTAATGCTTCGTTCCGATCGTTCACTTTCACAAGAAAAAAAGCGCCCCTCTCATAAAAAGGCGCTTTTTCATTCTTATATTTTCCTGTCCCAATGCCGATGCGCTGCCACGGCTTTCAGAAATTGTTCGCAGTTTCCGTCCGGAACAAGGCCGGGGCCGTTTTCGGTTCCGGCGGCGAGGGCGAGAAGTTCTTTTCCTTCACCGGAGGCGCCGATCGCTTTGTAATGGCTGAAGGCTTCACTGACGAAATCTTTAGCCGATTTTTTGGCTTTGAGGCTGTCAGTGCTTTGTTGTCCGCCCGGAATGAAAACAGCGTCATACAGGACGGAATCCGCTGTCAAGAAAGTGGCTGACGCTTCGAGCTCCGTGCCGTTTTCTCCCTTGATCGTTCCAAGCACAGGACTGATGATATCGGCTCTGACTCCCGCCTGTTTGCATGCGTCAAGCACTTGTTTGACTTCCTCATCGGCAAACCCGTGATCGGCTAAAACCGCGACCTGCCTTGTGGCTGCCGTCTTTACCGTATTTTCCTGGCTTAAGGCCGGAGAAGTGAAAGTTTCATCAGATTCACGGTCCTTTGGCGGCGGGTTCACGCCGATTCCTTTCGCAACGCGCTCGGCAAGATCAGCGTCGACGTGACTGAAGACATCAATCACCTGCTGCTGCACATCCTTGCTTTTCACTTTTCCTACCTCAAAACTGAACGCGGAGATGATATGTTCTTTCTCGGCGGGAGACATGCTGTTCCAGAACATCTTCGCCTGAGAAAAATAGTCATTGAAGCTCTCACTGCGCTGGCGGATTTTTCTGCCTTCTACTTTTTCCTGATAATGAACGTATCCGCCTTCTTCTTCTGAGGCCGGCGACGGATCATTGTTCTGCAGAGAGTTTTTATGATAGGCGACAGGGCCCTTATTAATCGTCATCCGGTGGTAGCCGTCGTATTGGTTGTTATGGAACGGGCAGACCGGCCGGTTGATCGGAATCTCGTGAAAATTCGGTCCGCCAAGACGGATGAGCTGTGTATCCGTATAAGAGAAAAGCCGTCCCTGCAGGAGCGGGTCATTGGTGAAATCAATACCCGGTACGACATTCCCCGGGTGGAATGCGACCTGCTCCGTTTCCGCAAAGACATTGTCCTGATTGCGGTCGAGGGTCATTTTTCCGATCAGCTTGACGGGAACCAGTTCCTCCGGCCACAGCTTCGTCGGATCAAGGATATCGAAGTCAAATTTAAATTCATCTTCTTCGTCAATCATCTGAACACCGAGCTCATACTCGACTTTGCCGCCGTTTTCAATGGTCTCCCACAGGTCGCGGCGATGGAAATCGGGATCTTTCCCGGCAATTTTCTGCGCCTCATCCCATACGAGAGAATGCACGCCGAGAACCGGCTTCCAGTGGAATTTCACGAAACGCGCTTTTCCTTTCTCGTTGACGAAACGGAATGTATGCACGCCGAAGCCCTCCATCATTCGGTAGCTTCGCGGGATGCCGCGGTCAGACATCGTCCACATGACCATGTGCGCGGATTCAGGATTGTTGGCGACAAAATCCCAGAACGTGTCATGAGCCGTCGCTGCCTGCGGCATTTCATTGTGCGGTTCCGGTTTAAAGGCATGGACGAGATCCGGGAACTTGATCGCGTCCTGAATGAAGAATACCGGAATATTGTTGCCGACGAGATCGTAATTCCCTTCTTCGGTATAAAACTTAGTCGCGAATCCTCTGGCGTCACGGACTGTGTCGCCTGACCCTTTGGAGCCCGCCACTGTTGAGAAACGGACGAAGACAGGCGTTTTGACAGACGGATCCTGTAAAAATTTCGCCCGTGTATATTCCGTCATCGGTTCGTACACCTGAAAATGCCCATGAACGCCGTACCCGCGGGCATGAACGACCCGCTCCGGAATCCGCTCGTGGTCAAAATGCGTCATTTTTTCACGAAAATGAAAATCCTCCATCAGCGTAGGGCCGCGGACACCCGCTTTTAAAGAATGCTCATCCTCAGACACACGAAGTCCCTGATTGGTCGTCATTTTCTTCCCGCTGTTATCGGACCTGTACTGCTCAAGCTGCTCGTCTTTTGAGTGCTCATTTACTCGTTTGTTTTGATCATCACTCATGTCAGTTCCCCCTTTTTAAAACGAAACATTCTACAGCACATTTACCCGCGGTGTTCCCTATATAAACTGCTGATCGGCTCAATAGGATTTTAGGTCTATATCTAAATATGCGGTCATACACATTTGAAATAAGCCTTCGTGACAGAAAGAAATCATGGAAGCGCTTTCCAAAACATCCGTTGAAAAAGGGAGGTCCTATCGTGCTTGCCATACTCGGTTTTGTGATGATCATTGTTTTTATGTACCTTATTATGTCTAACCGGCTTTCCGCTCTTATTGCCTTGATTGTCGTTCCTGTTGTGTTTGCCCTGATCAGCGGATTTGGCAAAGATCTCGGCGGGATGATGATTCAGGGCGTGACAGACCTCGCTCCTACCGGTATCATGCTGTTATTCGCCATCCTATATTTCGGCATTATGATTGACTCAGGTCTGTTTGACCCTCTCATAGCCAAAATCTTATCATTTGTCAAAGGAGATCCGTTAAAGATCGCCGTCGGCACAGCGGTCCTGACGATGACCATTTCGCTCGATGGAGATGGGACAACGACCTATATGATTACGATTGCGGCGATGCTGCCTCTTTATAAACGGCTCGGCATGAACCGTTTGGTGTTAGCGGGGATTGCGATGCTCGGTTCAGGGGTCATGAATATTATTCCGTGGGGCGGGCCGACGGCGAGGGTTTTGGCTTCCTTGAAATTGGACACGTCAGAGGTCTTCACTCCGCTGATTCCCGCCATGATTGCCGGCATTCTTTGGGTGATCGCCGTTGCTTATCTCCTCGGAAAGAAAGAACGGAAGCGGCTCGGCGTCATTTCGCTTGATCACGCGCCGTCCTCCGATCCGGATGCGACGCCGCTCAAGCGTCCCGCTCTCCAATGGTTTAACCTGCTGCTGACTGTCGCTCTGATGGCCGCTCTGATCACCAGCCTGCTCCCGCTCCCTGTTCTTTTCATGACCGCGTTCGCCATCGCCTTGATGGTTAACTATCCAAATGTCAAAGAGCAGCAGAAGCGGATCTCGGCGCATGCGGGGAACGCGTTAAACGTTGTGTCCATGGTATTTGCGGCAGGCATATTCACAGGCATTCTCTCCGGTACAAAAATGGTGGATGCGATGGCGCATTCTCTCGTTTCACTCATTCCTGATGCCATGGGCCCGCACCTGCCGCTGATCACTGCGATTGCCAGCATGCCGTTCACCTTTTTCATGTCAAATGACGCCTTTTATTTCGGTGTCCTTCCCATCATTGCCGAAGCCGCTTCCGCTTACGGAATAGACGCCGCTGAAATCGGAAGGGCCTCCTTGCTCGGCCAGCCGGTGCATCTGCTCAGCCCGCTTGTGCCTTCCACCTATCTATTGGTCGGAATGGCGGGCGTCAGCTTTGGCGACCATCAAAAATTCACCATTAAATGGGCCGTGGGGACAACGATTGTCATGACAATTGCGGCGCTTTTGATTGGGATTATTTCGTTTTAATCAGAAAAGGATTTCCGTAAGCGGAAATCCTTTTCTATACATTATTTTTTTGTATAACGCACCCAGTCGTAATGTGCGTATAGCGGATTTACGCCATTGTAGGAACCGAGCCAGTCATCAACACCCGTACCATTCCACAAATTCATCATGATTTTCCCCGGCGCTGACGGAATTTGGGTGGTCGCAGTATGTTTTAATTGCCCATCGACATACCATTTAATAGAGTTTGGCTGCCAATCGAACGCATACGTATGATAGGCATTGGCTGCATCAAATCCGAGATCCGCCAGCTTCTCATGGTTTCCCGCGCCATTTGTATAATAGTTAAATTGAACCTTTGTTGTGTCTTTTCCTAAAAACTCGATATCAATCTCATCCCAAGGAGTCCCATCCGTTGGACCTGTATAAGTAAAGAACGATGAAACAATCCCTGTGTTTTTAGCCGGTTTCATTCTGACTTCATAAAGTCCATAGCCATATGTTTGAGCCGAACGGTTTTCCCCGCAGTCAAACTTATTATAAGACGGACTTGTCAGCGCCAAACGCATTTCACCTGATGACGTCACGGATACGTTATTTGCACGCCAAGTGCAGTTAAACATATCTCCATTCGAGTAACCATTTGCTTTTTGCCATAATCCGGAGTTATAGCTGTTAAAAGGTTCAAAAAACGATCCGCCTGTTTGAGCCGAAGCACTAGAAGTGACCGCACACAAACTCAAAAACAATCCAGTGACAAGAAGCAGCAGCACCCGTTTCATACGATAAGGCATGTCGGCATTCCCCTCCCTTTATTCGAAAGCGTTTTCTCTTCTGATCATACATCATTCTTTTAAAGGGAACATCGGTCAGAATAATGATAATAATCAATCTTAAAAAACCTAAATTACATTAGCACAGTAAGAGATAATCCGCACTCATTGTAATTTAGGCTCATATGTAAAATGAATAAATGATAACGCTCTCATTATGCTTGTTTGACTACCCTTTCTATATGAATCGTTAAATACAGCAGCTCGTCACTGGTGAGCTTGTGCTCATACTCTCTCTCAATGCAGGTTTGGATTTTCTTCGTGCATTCATACGCCCGGTGGTATTTTTCTTTCACTGTCTCCAGCAAAAAATCGTCCCGGCTTTCCATGTGCGTGCCGTTAAAAAGACGCTGTGCGAAAAATTTTAAATGCGTGACAAACCGATAATAGTGAAGCGATTCTTCATTGAATTCAATCTTAAAATGGTATTTTACGATACTCAAAATTTCTTGCATGACTTTTGTAATGCTGATGATATTGGGCATCTCCTCATTCAGCTCGGCATTTACAATATGCAGCGCAATAAAGCCTGCTTCATCCTCCGGCAGAGACACGCCAGTCTTGTTTTTTACCATGATCAGCGATTCTTTTCCGATTGCAAATTCGTCTTTGTAGAGCCTTTTTGTTTCCCACAGCAAGGCATTTTTGATATCCAGCCCTTTCTTATTGCGCTGGATGGCAAAGTTAATATGGTCGGTCAGCGACACATAAATGCTGTCGTTGAGCTTTTTGCCGAGCCGTAATTTCGCATAGCTGATAATCTCTTCGGATACTTCCATACACTCGATCGGGATATCATACAAAAGGGTTTTGAACTTTTCGGATACATCTCTGTTATCGAGCGTGAACACTTTCTCAATGCGGGCTTCATCTACAGGGTCTCCCGTTTTCTTTTGAAAAGCAATGCCCCGGCCCATGATGACCAATTCCTGATTGCCTTCTTTGAGCACACTGACGACATTATTATTAATGACTTTCGCAATCTTCAATTCCGTCTCCCTCCCGCCTGACCATTTACCTGCTACACCTTGATTGTACATCCTTTTTGTACTAGGTCAATATCTCCAGGTCAATCAGAAAACAGGATGCAGAAAACATTGTCCAACGATGCAGATGAGGCGCATATAATGCAGAGAACCGGTTTTTGAGAAGGAGCGTGTGTGATGAAACGGTTTTCGAAAGAAGAAAGCAGCTGGATGCTGTATGATTGGGCCAATTCAGCTTATTCGGTCATTATTATGACGGCGGTATTTCCCCTGTTTTTTAAAGCGGCCGCGGCGGAAAACGGCGTCAGCGCGGCGGATTCCACCGCTTATTTAGGGTATACGATTGCCGCCGCGACTTTTATTTTGGCGATGCTCAGCCCCGTCTTAGGAACGATTGCCGACTACAAAGGATGCAAGAAACGGTTTTTTGCCTTCTTTTTTCTGATTGGTGTGGCGGGCACCGCCGCGCTGGCTTTGATTCCCGGCGAATCTTGGATGCTGTTATTAATTTGTTATACGATTTCCACGATCGGCTTTGCCGGGTCTAATGTGTTTTATGATGCGTTTCTCGTTGATGTGGCCGCAAAGGAGCGGATGAATATGGTGTCGGCCAGGGGGTTTGGGCTGGGCTATATCGGCAGCACGATCCCTTTTCTCCTCAGCATTGCCGTCATTCTGTCAGCACAAGCGGGGGTGATTCCGCTGTCAGCCCAGACTGCGGGCCGCATTGCCTTTTTGATTACGGCTGCTTGGTGGGGACTGTTTTCGATCCCGCTCCTTCGCCGCGTCCGCCAGCGCTATTATATCGAGAGAGAGCCGCGGCTTGTCGTCAGCAGTTTTAAACGGCTGGCCGGCACGCTGAAGCAGATCAGGAAGTACCGGGCGCTGTTTTTGTTTCTGCTCGCCTATTTCTTCTACATTGACGGGGTCGGCACCATCATTACGATGTCGACCTCATACGGGGCAGACCTCGGCATCAGCGCGGCAAATCTGCTGATTATTTTATTTGTCACACAGGTTATCGCCGCGCCTTTTTCGATTTTGTACGGGCGGCTGGCCGAACGGTTTAAGGGAAAAACGATGCTTTATGCCGGGATCGGCGTGTATATGATTGTCTGCACGTATGCTTATTTTATGGATTCCGCTTTTGATTTCTGGGTTTTGGCTATGCTTGTCGCCACTTCCCAAGGCGGTATTCAGGCGCTGAGCCGCTCTTACTTTGCCAAGCTTGTCCCCAAACAGCACGCCAATGAGTTTTTCGGCTTTTACAATATCTTCGGCAAGTTCGCTTCGATTATCGGCCCGCTTTTGATTGCCGTGACCGCCCAGCTGACCGGGAATTCGTCAGCCGCCGTGTTCAGCCTGATTTTATTATTTGTGATCGGGATCGCCATCCTTGCATTTGTGCCTGAGGAGAACAATGCCGATATCAGCCAGCAGCAAAATGACCTGCCCCTTTAACTGGGAGCAGGTCATTCATCATTTATTCGCTTTATTCACCTTCAGCTTTTTCCCTTTGACGGTTGTGTTCTTCATCACTTTAAGAACTTGAGGGCCTTTTCCGTTTAAAATCTCCACGTAAGAGGCGTTGTCCATGATTGTGATAATGCCGATGTCATCAGCTGTCACACCGTCGATTTTGGCGATCGTTCCTACAAAATCAACGGCTCTGATTTTCTTTTTCTTCCCGCCGTTAAAATACAGCTTCATGATGTCTTTGTTTAACTGTTCGCTTCTGTCTGTTTTGACGTCTGGGCGGGCGTTCAATTTTTCCGCAAAAGCCGCTTTCCGTTCTGCTGTTTCTTTTTCTGACGGTGCTTCCCGCTTTTGGATGCGGAAACCGATATATGTCTCAATGTCATTCAGAAACCGCGATTCAAACGGCGTCACAAACGTGATGGCCCGGCCGCGGTGTCCGGCGCGCCCCGTTCGGCCGGTGCGGTGCACATAGCTTTCTTTTTCTAGCGGAATATCATAATTGATGACGAGGCTGATGTTTTCAATATCAATTCCTCTGGCGGCAACATCGGTCGCAACGAGATAGCGGAACTCGCCGCGCTTGAACTCATTCATGACGTCAAAGCGGTCTTCCTGCACCATGCCGCCGTGAATTTTATCGCAAGGATAGCCCAGCCTGTCCAGCTCATCGGTTAACTGGATGACTCTTTCTTTAGTCCGGCAGAATATGATGCAGCTGTCCGGATTTTCGGTGATCAGGACATCACGCAGCAATGATGATTTGTCCTCTTCTGCTGTTCCGGTGACAAAATGCTCAATATCTTTTGTCGTCAGGCCTTCCGCTTTTACTTCAATCAATTCAGGGTCTTTCATATATGTGCGGCTCAGCTTCTCGACGTCGTCCGGCAGCGTCGCTGAAAAGAGCATGGTGACTCTGTTTTTCGGCAGATGCTGAATGATGGCTTCCACCTGTTCAATAAATCCCATATTCAGCATTTCGTCCGCTTCGTCAATCACCACATACGCCAGCCGTTCAAGCGGCAGCGTCCCTTTTTCTATATGATCAAGCACTCGTCCCGGCGTTCCGGCAACAACGTGGCTTTTTTGCTTCAGTTCGGTTTTCTGTTTATCAAAAGAAGCTTTTCCGAAAACCGCCGTGGCTTTTATCCGTTTAAAACGGCCGATATTTGTGATATCTTCTTTAATCTGCGCCGCAAGCTCGCGGGTCGGCGTTAAAATCAGGGCCTGCGGTTTGTTTTCCTCCCACTCCGCAAGCTCGCAGATCGGAATGCCGAAGGCCGCTGTTTTGCCGCTCCCCGTCTGCGATTTGACGACGAGATCTTTTTTTTGCAGCGCGGCGGGGATGACGCGCCGTTGCACTTCAGTCGGCTCGGTGTATTGCAATCCTTTCAGCGCCCGTTGGATATCGGGGCTGATCGCGTATTCATTAAACTCATTCATGACTAAACTCCTTCTCTGTCAGGCTCCCCTCATTATACGCGAAACGCCGCCGCTTTACCCTGACGTTTTGCCGGAACATTCGGGGACTGCTTTTTCACTTGTTCTTTTTTTAAATTTTACAGATACCCCACTTGTAATACAAATCCATAATACAAGTAGACATTAAAGGTTATTTTAGGGAGTACAGGAACTTCTAACCTTTGACTCATATAAAAAAACCGCCTGCTAGGGCGGTTTTTCGTATTATGGATAGCGGAGATTTGTATTTTGTGCTCCCGCGTAGGATTGGGCGAAGTTTTTGGCATCCTGCGCTGAAAGCGTGCCGTAGCTGTAATTGGATCTCGGATTCCAGCCGGTGCGCGGTGATTTCGGGGCTATGAGCGACGGGAATGAACCGATGTCGGTAAATTGGGCCGTCCCGTAGTCGTCTATCATTCCGCCTTTTTCATTTCCGTTGCCGAAGTAGTTGGCTTCTGAGAAGACAGTCGCGTTTGTATGAATGGTGAACCCTAAATTGAAATTGGTTACATAGTTGTTTTTCGCGTGAAAATAGCCGTATCTCATCAGGCCCGGTGAACGGACATAGACGTTATTAAAATAGTTGTTGGTGATCGTCATGTGCGGATAGCCGATATAATTGCGTCCTTCGTTATCATCATTCGGATAACCGAGAATCAGGCCGTACAGATGATCGGAGAATTTAGAATTAGACAGCGTCACAAAATCAGCTTTGGCGCCGACATACAGAAGCTTTCCCAAATCGCTGTGGCTGTTCGGATTGTAGCTGTGCCCTTCAAACCACACGTGGTCAATCCAGTAATTCTGTCCGTTCGCTATGTACATCGGAATGTCGTTGTTGCCCGTAATGGCTGCACTATGGCTGATAATGAGGTTTTTGAAAATCACATTGTTTGAGCCGGAGCCTGTTGTCAGATAGATGTTGATCAGCCTGTGGCTGGTATACGAGCCGACGATGGTTTTATTGGCGCCGACTGTCACAACGGCTTTACCCGGGGAGTAAATATCACTTGTGATGACAATGGTTTTGCGGTCTGTCCCGCCCGCATTGTTTTTCAAATCATTGAGATTGCTGACGTAGACGACGGGGCCGCCCTGGCCTCCCGATACGGCGGGTTTTGCTTTTCCGTTATGATCCTTCGCATTTCCCGCAAACCCGGTAAGTCCCTGCATCACATCCGGATACGCCGCTGCCGCTTCTGCCTGCTTGGATGCGGAACATACGATGGCCAGACAAAGCGCAAAGCCGAGTGCAGCCAAGAAAGCGAGATGACGCGTCTTCTTTTTCATGCCCTTCACTCCTTTAATCTCTTAAATTGTAAACACATGAAGTATTATACAATTACTATCCTCTTTTTCCATGATCTGTTTGTCTGCTTTTTCGTTATGGCTGAAAAGCCCCAAAATAAAAAAGCAGCCGGTACGGCCGCCTATATTCGGGTGCTGTCTGCCTGAGCCTCCGCAGGCACGGCTTTATGCTTTCGAATCAAGGACAGCGCCATTCCCGCAAAAATCAACACAATCCCCAAAGATTGATAAAGGTCGGGGCGAAATCCCGTAAATACGGTGTCAAGCACAATCGCCACTGCCGGATCAAGAAATACGATGATTGAAATAAACCGGGTGGATAAAAACCGCAAGCTGTCAAAAAAGAGCAAATACACAATCCCCGTATGGATGATACCGGTCGATACAATCATGATCCAGTTCACCTGCGACAAATCAGAAAAAGCGCCGAAACGGACGAACGGGAGAAGAATGATGACGCCCAATCCGGTCTGCAAACAGGTGACGGCATATGGGCTGAGGCTGTTAATACCTTTCCCGGCCAGTGTCGTAAAGGCGTAAAAAAGGGCGGCCAGCACGGCCCAAATAATACCCGATCCCATCAGCTGAGAAAATGATGTATTTCCGTTGATGCCGGAAATCAGAGCGGTGCCCAGAAAACAAATCACGATGGAACTGACGGACACAAGATGCAGTTTTTCCCGGTATATAAGGCTTCCTAGAAGAAGGACGAGAACCGGTGCCAAATGATAAACGGAAATCGCTATCGTCACTGATGTTTCCTCAAATGATTTAAATAAAAACACCCAGTTCAGCACGAGAAAAAATCCGCAGGCCAGTGTCTGCAGCACCTCACGCCGGTTCCATTGTTCGGTGCGGTACCGTCCGGAACCAAACCAGCAAACGCCCAGAAACAATGAGGCGCACAGACATCTCACAAAGACCAGTTCAATTGAAGGCACATTCGTATGTTCTGAGAAAAAGCCGATTGATCCGAAAATGACCATGGAAATGACCATTTTGATAACGGCATTTGATGTTTGTTTAGCTTGCATTGATTCGCGTCCCCCATATCATTGACTGTTTATTCAGACAAATACTAACAGCCATTTTACTTGATTCAGAGGAAGATTTCATCCTATTTTTCGAAGACGGCGGTTTTATCACATTAAAAAAAGCCCCGCATCAGCAGGGCCGTCTGTTTAATGAACGATCAGTACAGGGCAAGGAGACAATTGTGAGACTTTGTGGCTCACGCTTCCGAGCATCATTTCTTTAAATCCGCTGATTCCGCGGCTTCCGACGACAATCAGATTGAAATGCTGTTCTTTCGCTATGTTTAAAATTTGATGTGCAGGTTCGCCTTGAACGTACAGGCTTTCCGCGTTTACTCCGCTTTCCGCCGCTTTCTGCTTAGCGTCTTCCAGAATAGCTGCTCCTTTTTGCTCGACTTCATGTTTGATGTCTTCAATGAAGTTTTCCGGAACATAGACAATGCCGGTTAAGGCTGTTGTGGAGACAACGGCTTCACGTCCCGCATAGAGAATGGTGAGTTCCGCCTGCTGTTCTTTCGCCAGATGGATCGCTGCATCCAGAGCTTTGCTGCTCATGTCTGAACCGTCTACTGCTGCAAGAATTTTTTTAAACATATGAATCCCGCCTTTCTGCTTTTATTGTCCTCCTCTCTTTGCTGAATGTCAATCTTGCCGGCTTTCTCCTGAACATTATGTTTACAGACTTTCTCCGTTTGTGGCGATGACGTCTTTATACCAATAAAAGCTTTTCTTTTTCTTTCTTTCAAATGTGCCTTTTCCGTCATTGCCGCGGTCGACATAAATATAGCCGTAGCGTTTTTTCATTTCTGCTGTTGAGGCGCTGACGAGGTCAATCGGCCCCCACGACGTGTAGCCGATCAGGTCGACGCCGTCTTCAATCGCCTCTCTTGCTTCTATTAAATGATCACGCAGATAATCGATGCGGTATTCATCCTGAATGCTTCCGTCTTCCTCCGGCTCATCAACCGCGCCGAGGCCGTTTTCGACGATAAAGAGCGGTTTCTGATAACGGTCGTACAGCGTGTTTAAGGTGATGCGCAATCCCTTCGGATCAATCTGCCAGCCCCATTCGGAAGATTTCAGGTACGGGTTTTGCACGCCGCCGAGGAGATTTCCCTTAGCCTGCGCCAGGTCCTCAGGCGCCGTGCTGGCCGTCATCGACATGTAGTAGCTGAAGCCGATGTAATCCACCGTATGTTCTTTCAGGAGCGCCTCGTCCCCTTCCTTCATCTCGATCGTAATTCCGTTTTCTTTAAAGAAGCGCTTCATGTAGCCCGGGTAGCTGCCCCTCGCCTGCACATCAGAAAAGAACAGCGTGCTCCGCTCTTTTTGCATTGCCGCATCTACATCCTCCGGCTTTGGCGTCATCGGATATGTCGTCGTCGCGGCGATCATGCAGCCGATCTGTGAATCCGGGATGATCTCATGGCCGGCTTTTACCGCCAGCGCGCTCGCCACAAATTGGTGGTGGGCTGCTTGGTACATCGTGTTTTGTTTATTTTCGCCTTCCCGGAATATAAGACCGCCGCCTGTAAACGGAGCGTGGAGAACGACGTTGATTTCATTGAAGGTCATCCAATATTTCACTTTGTCTTTATAACGGGTGAAAACCGTGCGGGCGTACCGTTCATAGAAATCGACCGTTTGGCGGTTTCGCCAGCCGCCGTAGTTTTTTACCAGACCGAGCGGCATCTCATAGTGAGAAATCGTGACGACCGGTTCGATCTGATGTTTCCTCAATTCGTCAAAAAGACGATCGTAAAATTGCAGCCCTTCTTCGTTCGGTTCTGTTTCATCGCCGTTCGGAAAAATTCTCGTCCATGCAATGGAGATGCGGAACGCTTTAAAGCCCATCTCCGCAAACAGGGCGATATCCTCTTGATAGCGGTGATAAAAATCAATCGCGTCGTGATACAGATTCAGTGCATCGTCCGTCTCATGAAACGGAGACATAATGCCGTCCGGGGAGACATCCGCCGTAGAAAGTCCTTTGCCGCCTTCTTTATAAGCTCCTTCAATCTGATTGGCAGCCGTTGCGCCGCCCCATAAAAAACCTTCCGGAAATCTCTTCATGTTTTCTCCACCTCTTTTTCAGGATAACGCCAGCAGCGCTTCGTTCGGTTTGACCATTCCGCGTTTTTTCACGTCTGTAAATAAATATTGATCCGTATTCGTAATGATGACCGGCGTCATCATGTCAAAGCCGGCAGCCTTTATCTCTTCGATATCAAAAGTAATCAGCAGATCTCCCAGCGCGACGGCATCGCCTTCTTTGACGTGCATTTCAAAATGCCTGCCATCCAGCCGTACCGTATCAAGCCCGATATGAATGAGAATTTCGGCTCCCCGGGCACTCGTAATGCCGATGGCGTGCTTTGTTTTAAATACGGCTGTCACCCTGCCTTCTACGGGAGAAACCGCCGCGCCCTCTTCAGGCAGAATCGCAAAACCTTTTCCCATCATTCCACCGGAAAACACGCTGTCGTTCACTTCGCTTAATGCTTTCACTTCGCCTTTAATCGGGCTGTGAATGATTTCTCCGCCAGCCGTCACACCCGGCGTTTCAGATGCTTTGTCCCGTTCAGACTGTACATCTTCAAACCCGATCAGCAGTGCCGCCGCCATACCCGCCGCAAACGAGATAAAAAGCCCGATCAGCGCGTAAAGAAACGTCGGCCCGATAAAGACCGGAATGCTCGGCAGACCCGCGTTTCCGCCGACAATGTAGGAAGCGACGCCCGTTACACCGTAAAAAGCTCCGCCTGCCGCGCCGCCGATTAAAGCAGCCGCGAACGGTTTTTTCAATCTCATGTTGACGCCGTACATGGCAGGTTCGGTTATGCCCATCAAAGCCGTAATGCTCGTCGTAAACGCAAGTGACTTAAAGGTTTTGTTTTTTGATTTCAAGAAAACCGCAAATGACGCGCCGGCCTGCCCCATGTTCGCCAAAAACATCGCAGGCAGAATGTAATCACGTCCGTTTTGAGCGATGTTATTGATCATGATCGGCACAAGCGCATAATGCATCCCCGTCATAATGATGAGCGAAAATGTGCCGGCCAGCAGAATCATTGCGGCAATCCCCGCATGACTGAACAAATAATTGACGCCGACAGACAGATCATTTCCGAGAATCGCGCCGAGCGGGCCGACTGTGATCAGTGTGACAGGCACGACGATCACAAGCGTAAGCATCGGAACAGCAATCAATTTCAAAGAAGAAGGAGTGATTCGATCGATTCCCTTCTCCACATAGGACATCAGCCAGATCGCCAGCAAAATCGGAATGACTGTCGATGAATACGTGGCAGCGGTTACAGGAAGACCGATAAAGGAGATGCTTTTCCCAGACCCAAGCAAGGCCGTCAAATCCGGATGCAAAATCGCACCCGCCACAGCAGCCGCCACGTACGGATTACATCTGAATTTCCTCGCCGCGCTTACCGCAAGCAAAATCTGCAGAAAATAAAACGTACCGTCACCGACAGCCGTAAGAATGCTGTGAGTCTGGCTCTTCTCCGACATCCAGCCGAATGTCACCGCTAACGCGACAAGTCCTTTTATCATGCCCGCTCCGGCAATGGCCGGCAGAATCGGTGTAAACACGCCGGAAATCACATCAAACACGGCGCTCAGCACATTTTTCTTCTGCTTTGAAGTTTTGTTTGCGCTTTCATTGTTGAGCCCGCTGCTCTCCATTAAAGCCTGATACACCTTCGGCACATGATTGCCGATAATGATCTGAAATTGCTCGCCGCTGATATTTGTCCCCATCACGCCTTCCGTCTGTTCCAGCCCGTCCCGATCTGCTTTCGCATTATCATACAGATTAAAACGAAGCCGCGTCATGCAATGGACGACACTCTGAACATTCTCCTCCCCGCCGACAAGTTGTAATATCTCTTTTGATATTTTATGATAGTCCATGAGTCTACCTCCTTAAAAATGGGGGAACTGCCGGACGAAAGGTGGCCGCCTTTCTCCGGCTTTTTTGTTATGAAATCAGCATCACCTCCAAAAAAGGGTATAAAAAAAACCTAAACTGCACAGCACACGGAGGTCTTCCCCGGTCTGACGCAATTTAGGTTTTGCCTGCGGTTTGCAGTAACAATCCTAGGTGAATGATATTGGGTTGATATGTATACTTTAGCACTGGATTTATGGGGTGTCAACGCTTACATTTTAACGGATGTACCAATTAAATATAAAGTATTGATCCTCCTTTGCTATATAAGAATACTCCACCAAACTTACCTCAGCATTATTTTTATAAACGCTTAATAGGACTTTATTCTCTCCTTTTTCAGTATTACCTATTGGTAAAAGTAGTGATAAAATGGAATTATTGATATAAAAAAGGAGATTATGATGAGAAATCATAGAGGCTTCCATGAGGAAATTCAGCAACAGCAAAAACATTATCCAACACCACATCACATTCAACCAGTTAACCCAAAAGAATATACAGAGGTTTTGACTTTACATACAGCAAAACAACTCAGCGAGACATTTCAAGCACTTGTGGATCAAAATCAGTATGAACAAGCGATTCAACTGAGCGAGAAGATTTCATCTCAGCTGGGACAACATACGAATTTCTCATTACCGCTTTCCACAGTGCTCTACAGCTTAAATGAAATGGAACTTCCTGTTTCAGATGAATTTTCTCTGCATCGTCTGAAACTGCTAGGAAATCATCAAACTCATGATAACTTTTTCAAAGCATTAAAACACGAGATGTTAACGGCAGACCGTGTAGACTTTATGGTTAGTTTTACAAGGTGGTCTGGTGTTCAACTCCTGATTCCTCCGCTTCAGGAGCTTGCTAAAAGACACGTCCCTGTACGCATCATTACATCAACCTATATGGGTATTACAGAGCCAAAGGCATTAAGACATCTTCTTCAATTTGAGAATGTTCAGTTGAGAATTGTAAATGAATATAAAAAATCCTTCCATACGAAGGCATACTTATTTGAACGCTGTTCTGGACAGCATAGTGTCATTGTAGGGTCTTCAAACCTATCGCAAGCTGCCCTTACGACAGGGTATGAGTTAAATGTTAGACTACCCGAAACCAGATATCTCCCTGTTTATCAACAAACAAAAGATTTGTTTGACACGGTTTGGAATGAAAAGACACAGCCTGTTGACGAACAATTTTTACAAGCCTATGAGGAATTCCAAGCAGGAAGCCAAAAAGTAAGTGCTTCCTTTGTTGCTCAAAACTCTCTTTACAAAACGAAAATGTCCCCGAATGCTATGCAAAAAGAAGCATTACGAAACCTTAAAAAAACAAGAAACGAAGGGGAAACAAAAGCCGTCATCATCGCCGCCACTGGCACTGGAAAAACATTTTTAGCAGCATTTGATTTTGAGCAATTTAAACCAAATAAATATCTTTTTCTTGCCCACCGGGAAGAGTTACTTACAAAAGCAATCGAAACATTCCAGAAAGTCACAAATAATCATAAAGACTTTGGTTTATTGACTGGAACAAAAAAAGAAAGAGATAAGCGCTTTTTATTTAGCACTGTACAAACATTACACAAAAAAGAAACTTTGGAATCCTTTTCAACAGATGAATTTGACTACATTGTGATTGATGAATTCCATCATGCTGAAGCATCTACCTATCAAGCTGTATTAGACTACTTTACACCAAAGTTTTTATTAGGTTTAACTGCAACACCAGAGCGTCTTGACGGTAAAGATGTGCTTCAGATTTGTGATCATAATGTAGTTTATGAAATCAGGCTTCGCGACGCTCTAAAGGCAGAGCTACTTGCGCCATTTCACTATTTCGGAATTTCAGATCATACTGTAGATTACGAAAAAGTAAAAGTGAAAAATGGGCTGTACGAAGAGAAATCTCTAGTCAATCATTTAAAAACTCATAAACGAGTAGAATATATCATTAAGATGATCAACATGTATGGATTTCACGGCGAGAAAATGGTTGGCTTAGGATTCTGTACAAACGTCGAACACGCAATATACATGAGTGATGAATTTAACAAATTGGGATTTTATACAACTTACTTAACAGGAAATGATTCTCCTTCAAAAAGACAAGAGATCATTCGACAATTGGAGGACCCGCACCACAGTTTAGAACTTATATTTACAGTAGATATTTTCAACGAAGGAATAGATATTCCAAAACTCAATCTACTATTGTTCCTTAGACCAACAGAATCACCAACGATTTTTATTCAACAATTAGGACGGGGACTAAGAAAAACTGATGACAAAGAGTTTGTAACGATACTGGACTTTATCGGAAACTATCAAAAGTCATTCGTTATTCCACTCGCACTATCTGGACAAACAAGCCAAAAATCGTTTGATAAAGATTCCCTCCGAGTGGCCGTGACGCATGAGTTTGCAGATTTACCTGGAGGATCATATGTTGACCTTTCAGCTGTAACGAAGAAAGAAATTTTGAATAAGATCGATCATATTAAACTAAATTCAGATGCCATGCTGAAAACGTTATACAAGCAATTTAAACAAGAGCTAGGACGCTCTCCAGAGTTAATTGATTTTCTATACTCCGAACAGGCACCTGGGCTTACCTTTTTTATAAAGAAATACAAGTCATGGGTACAGACAAAAAAGAAAATGGACGATTTGAACGAATCAGATCAGCTCATTCTCAATCATTCAATGGTTGTAGAAATGGTAGCCAGATTAGAGCAGCAATTACCTATTAAATGGCCTTATGAATGGTTGATTTTGCATTGTGCCTTTCATGCTAATATCATTACGGTCGAAAAAGTAAAAGAGACATTAGAGCAACAATTTCATATCAAAATCACAACAAATACTCATGATAATCTTATTGAACGGGCAATGGAGCGTTTAGCAAAGCCCGTTCAGAAACAGAATTGGTCATTCGGCTCTTTTAAAGATCATACATTTGAGGTAGCCCCTGAAGTGAACCAAATCTTAGAAGATCCTATTTTTGGGGACTATCTCATGGAGCGTGTGCAATTCGGCCTTATGGAGTATCGTAGAATGAATAATATTGAAACCCTGACTTCAAAAGAGATAAAGCTTACAATGTATCAAACCTATACTAGAAATGAACTCATTTATCTTTTTCAGTCAACTGATCAGGAAGGGACTTGGCGAGAGGGTGTACGTAGAGTTAAAAATCACTATTTAATCTTTATCAATTTGAATAAGTCAGAAAAAGTAGAAGATCATTTGCTATATAAAGATTATTTTATTGATCCTAGCCATTTTCACTGGCAAAGTCAAAATCAAACCTCACATGCTTCAAGCGTAGGGCAAAACTTTATTCATCATAAGGAAAAAGGATACCATATTCATTTATTTGTGAGGAAATTCACTGAAATGCACAACATTACTTTACCATTTATTTATTTAGGAGAAGCAGATTACGTATCAAGCCACGGAGACAAGCCAATGAATGTCAAATGGAAGCTCCATCAGCCTGTCCCAGAAAACTTGTATGTGGATTTAACGAATTAAAGCAGAAACTGTCGGAAGATCAGCGGGTGCCCATTCTAGTGATTCAAGCTCATGGATAGGCACCCATCTGAATTCTGCGTGCTCTTTCGCTACCGGCTTCCCTGATACAATCTTCGCTTTTATTGATATTAAATTTACGATGACCTTCTCATATTCATGATGAATATCAGCTATCACATCGCCTGCAACAATTTTACAGTCCAGTTCCTCTTCAATTTCTCGCACAAGTGCTTCCTGTGCATTCTCCCCTTCTTCAAGCTTTCCACCAGGGAACTCCCATAGATTAGGAAGAGACATTTTTGGCGAACGTAGAGCACATAAAATTTCATTGTTTTCATTTTGTATAACTGCGGCGGCTACTTTTATTGTTTTTTTCAAAATTAAACTTCCTTTCGTTTTTCTTAGATATGTATTCATATTTTGAGTTTTCTATTTATACTGTTTCAGTAAACGATAGAGGTTGAATCCATCATAATTCAAATAGTTTATTAAAAGCAATAGAAGGTCATTTTCCTAATTAGCAAGCAAAAAAGCACCCTCCAAATAGAACTGGTGCTGGTTCACTCCACTCCCCAAACAGCCTCGCCGTCACTGCTCAGCACACTGAACGTTACGACTTCCTTCTCACTTGCCTGAGTCCCATTCTTTCAGGAGACGCCGTCATAATTTGTGCCGTTCAGGTTGATTCGGGCTTTGCTGCTGCCGGTTATTGTTCAGGTTCTGGTCATTTCCCCGGAAATGGTGCCGTTGGAGTTAAGCCGGATGGTTTTGGGGGTTTTGATGGCGGCTGTGATGGCTTTTCCATGCTGGATGAGTTTGCAGGTTCCGGCCGCGGCGGCTGCCGATATGTGTATCCGGTTCTCCTGCGCAGCAGTACGACGCTGCAGCCGGATTTGCCGGCGTCGTGGTGTGGATGAGCATTGCCCTGTCTCAGCTCTTATTTCGAAAGCATGATGTAAAAAACAGCGGCCGCCTCACAGATCTGACCTTCCGCACGCCGTTATATCCTCTCGTTCCGATCGCTTTCGTGACATTCATTTGGATAAAACCATGCCATAAAAAAAGGCACATACTTAAGGGGTATGTGCCTTTTTTTCTTATTCCGTAATCAGCGTATGAATCAGCTTCGGTGCTTCCGCTTTTTCTGAGATGCGGATGTTGTCATAGACTTTGGCGGTCACGTCGTCAACGTTTTCGCGGTTGGCGTAAAGGGTGACGAGCGGCTCTCCTTTTTCGACTTTGTCACCGACTTTTTTACGGAGCATGATGCCGACGGCAAGGTCGATTTCGTCCTCTTTTGTCGCACGTCCCGCGCCTAACAGCATCGCTGCGACGCCGATTTCGTCAGCGATGATTTCTGAAACGACACCCGCTTCTTTTGCCGGGACGTCAATTTTGTACGCCGCCTGCGGAAGTTTGGACGGTTCGTCAACGACGGAAGCGTCTCCTCCCTGATTGCTCAGGAACTCTTTGAACTTTTCAAGCGCTTTTCCGTTTTTCATGACTTCCTGCAGCTTCGTTCTCGCTTCTTCCAATGTCTCGGCTTTTTTCGCCAATACGACCATTTGGCTGCCGAGCGTGAGGACGAGTTCGTTTAAGTCTTCAGGGCCTTCCCCTCTTAACGTATCAATGGCTTCTTGAACCTCCAGGGCATTCCCGATCGCAAAACCGAGCGGCTGTGACATGTCAGAAATCACGGCCATCGTCTGGCGGCCGACGTTGTTTCCGATGCGGACCATTGCTTTGGCGAGGTTCACGGCGTCTTCATCCGTTTTCATAAACGCGCCGGCGCCCGTTTTGACGTCAAGCACGATCGCATCTGCTCCGGCGGCGATTTTTTTACTCATAATGGAGCTTGCGATCAGCGGGATGGAGTTCACCGTACCCGTTACATCACGCAGCGCATACAGCTTTTTATCGGCAGGCGTCAAGTTGCCGCTTTGTCCGATGACGGCTACTTTGTCACGATTCACAAGCTTGATGAATTCATCTTTTGACAATTCCACGTGGAAGCCTTCGATCGCTTCCAGTTTATCAATGGTTCCCCCCGTATGGCCGAGGCCGCGTCCGGACATTTTAGCAACGGGAACGCCGAGCGCCGCGACGAGCGGTGCGAGTACGAGAGTCGTCGTGTCGCCGACACCGCCCGTAGAGTGCTTGTCGACCTTGATGCCTTCGATGGCGGAGAGATCAATCGTTTCCCCTGAATTGACCATCGCCATTGTCAGATCGGCGCGCTCCCGATCTGTCATATCCTGAAAGTAAATCGCCATGGCAAGGGCGCTCGCCTGGTAATCAGGGATGCTTCCGTCCGTATATCCTTTTACGAAAAATTGAATTTCTTCTGTTGTCAGTTCTTTTCCGTTTTGTTTTTTTACAATAAGATCTACCATTCTCATGATCTATCACCTGTCCTTCAATTATGTTCAGTGAATCAATCCCACGATCGCCGCTGTCAGGAAGCTGACGAGCGTTGCGCCGTACAGCAGCTTCAGCCCGAACCGCGCGACGACGTTTCCTTGCTTTTCATGCAGCCCTTTCACCGCACCCGTAATGATACCGATAGAGGAGAAATTCGCAAATGAGACAAGGAATACCGATACCACTGCCTGAGTATGCGCGCTGAAATGGAAATCGCCGGATGAGAGCGTCTGCATCGCCACAAATTCATTCGATACCATTTTCGTCGCCATAATGCTTCCCGCGCTCACCGCTTCATTCCACGGAATACCGGTTAAAAACGCAAACGGCGCGAAGACATAGCCGAGCAGCGCCTGGAATGTAATGCCGAAGACCGCGTTAAAAACGCCGTTGACCAGGGCAATGAGTGCGACAAATCCGATCAGCATCGCCGCTACGACAACGGCGACTCTGAATCCATCCATTATATACTCACCGAGCACTTCAAAAAAGGATTGCTTTTCTTCTTCAGGAACGACAATCAAATCCTCTTCTTTGCTGACGGTGTACGGGTTGATGATAGAAGCGATGATAAATCCGCCGAATAAGTTCAGCACAAGCGCCGTCACGACGTATTCCGGCTTCAGCATCATCATGTAAGAACCGACGATCGACATTGAGACCGTCGACATAGCAGATGCGCAAAGCGTGTATAAGCGCTGTTCAGTAAGATAGCCGAGCTGTTTTTTCAAGCTGATAAACACTTCTGATTGCCCTAAAATTGCGGAGGCGACAGCGTTGTAAGATTCGATTTTCCCCATTCCGTTCACCTTGCTTAACGCAAGACCGATATACTTCGTGATGAAGGGGAGGACCTTCCAATGCTGCAGAATTCCGATTAAAGCGGATATAAAGACGATCGGCAGAAGCACGCTCATGAAGAACGTCGTCTGTTTCGCATTCACAAGTCCGCCGAATACAAAGTTAATCCCTTCTGATGCATATTCCAGCAAATAGTTAAATCCTTTTGCAAAACCGCCGACAAGAAAATTCCCGATACCGGTGTTGAGGAGAATGTAACCGAGAATCAACTGCAGCACGAGCATGACCGCGATCGGCCGGATTCTGATTCTTTTTTTGCCATTGCTGGCGAGCCAGGCAAGACCTAAAAACACAATGATACCGATAATTCCGATGAGATACTTCATATGTGTTCTCCTTTTATTTGTATTCGCTTACAATTTTTTATGCATCAACAAAGAAAGAGGATGGCGGAAGCTTTCAGCTTCCGCACTGCTGATTAATAGTCGCTGCTGCCGCTGTCTCCGCCGCTCACGATAGAGACGCCCGCACTTGCGCCGATCCGGCTCGCGCCCGCTGCAATCATGCTGTCAACATCAGCTTTTGTTCTGATGCCGCCTGATGCTTTGACCCCGATGTCCGGTCCGACTGTTTTTCTCATGAGAGCAATGTCTTCAGCCGTTGCCCCGCCTGTCGAAAAACCGGTAGACGTTTTGACGAAATTGGCGCCTGCGGATACCGCCAAACGGCACGCGCGCTCTTTTTCTTCATCTGTCAAAAGACATGTTTCGATGATCACTTTGACGAGCGCTTTTTTATCAGCTGCTTCAACTACCGCGCGGATATCAGCCTCAACAGCCTCATCATCACCGTCTTTTAATGCGCCGATATTGATGACCATGTCAACCTCAGTGGCTCCTTTTGAGATGGCATCCTTCGTTTCAAATGCTTTTGTTTCCGATGTCGTTGCGCCGAGAGGGAATCCGATAACGGTGCAAACGTCAACTCCCGTGCCCTTCAGCTCCTCCGCTGCGAGTTTGACCCAAGTCGGGTTCACACAAACGGATGCGAATTTATACTCTTTTGCTTCTTTTATCAGTTGTAAAATATCTGCTTTTTGTGTATGCGGTTTCAAAGCAGTATGGTCTATTTGACTTGCAATTGACATTGTATGCACTTCCTTTTTCCTAGGATACGTTTAGAATAACCGAATTTTGAACATATGTAAATTGGTTATTGAAATTATGTTCATGAATTGTCACAATTCTTGAATGAGTTTTTTGGCCGTGTGCTGATCGGTAATCAAAACGTTGGCGTACTTTCCTTTCAGGGCCCCGTGAATGGCCTTGCATTTTCTGCTGCCGCCCGCCACCAGAATCGAACGTTCTTTCATTTTCAAGTCGCTGAGCTCGACTCCGATCGTCCGGCCGTTAATGCTGCTGCTGCAGATCCTGCCTTCCTCGTCAAAAAAACGCGAACAAATATCGCCGACTCCGCGCGCTTTCAGCAATTGTTTCTCTTCTTCCCGGAAATAGCCGAGTCTGAAAAGCAGCGCCTCATCCCGGACGGTTCCGACCGTAAACAGCGCGATATTGGCTTGTCTGCCCATTTCAATGATCCGCTTAATATGTCTGTCCCGCTCGACCATCTGTTTCACATCGGCGCTGTCAAATATAACCGGCAGCGGCAAATACCTCGGCATGGTCTGAAATACTTCGGCGAACAGCTGAATCGTTTCTGACGAATACGTATTGACATTGGAATGACTGATGCCGCCTTTCAGCTGTACGACTTCAACGCTCTTTACCTGCTTCGGCTCCATGCGGCTTGCGATCTGGTACATCGTCGTCCCCCAGCTTACGCCGAGTATATCGCCGTCCTTTACGGTTTTATGCATATAGTCTGCGCCATAACGGCTTAAGTAATGTGTAATGGCCTGGTAATCGTCACTTGGAGAAAAGACGACGTGCGCCTCAAGCAGCCCGTATTTTTCTTCCAGCTTCGCGCCGAGCTCGTCCAGATCCTCAAACGGGTCCATGACGCGAATTTGGACATATCCTTTTTCCTTTGCGTACTGAAGCAGCCTCGAAACGGTGGGGCGTGACAGATTAAGCCGTTCGGCGATCTGCTGCTGGCTGTAATCTGATTGATAATATAGTTTTGCCGCTTCTATGCTGAGCTGCTGTTTTTCACGATCCATATCGCGCCTCCCCTCTCCGCTTATCATATCACCAAAACACGCGGTAAAAAAGCACCCTCTGATGGGGTGCCTATTTTTTCAGCACAAGCTCCTGAATCGCATGCGCTACGCCGTGTTCGTTGTTTGATTTTGTTTCAAAATTTGCAATTTCCCTTACTTCCGGGATGGCATTGGCCATTGCGACACCGCAGCCGGCCCACTGAATCATAGACATGTCATTGCCGTTATCGCCGATTGCCATGACGTCTTTTTGTTCAATTCCGAGTTTTTCAGCCAGCAGCTTGACCGCGTTTCCTTTACTGACTTTCGGGTGAAGAATCTCATGAAAGAACGGCGCGCTTTTGACCATTGTGTATGTTTCCGTGAATGATTCCGGGATGGAAGCGATCGTTTTCTCCAGCTTGTCCGGATCGTCGATGAACATGACTTTCGGAATCAGAATATCCTTCGGCACCTCATCAATCGTGCGGAAATGAAGCGGCACTTTCGTAATATATGATTCGTAAACCGTGTATTCACTGATATCCCGGTTCGGCGTGTACAGATTAGCTGTGTCAAAGTAATGCATCGGAGTGTCCAGCTGTAAGCTCAGCTCGTAAAGGGACTTCAAATCCTCATAACCTAATGACTGCTCGGCCACGACACCGTTTGTATACGTATTTTGGACGAGGGCGCCGTTATAAGCAATCACAAAGTCGCCTTCCTCCTGTAAGTTCAGCTCTTCCAAATACCGCCGCACGCCGCCGATCGGCCGGCCCGTGCACAGGACGATATTGACCCCTTCCGCTTTAGCGGCATCAAGCGCCCCGCGGACTTCAGCCGTCACTTCATGATGATCGTTTAATAGTGTTCCGTCCATATCTATTGCGATTAACTTGTACATCCTGCATCTCCTTTGTATCCTTTTCGTCTTATGCTTTCATCATATCGTTTTTTCGTTTCAAAGAAAAATTAAACGGACGGATTTCTCCGCCTTCTCTGCTTATACCGGATCTGTCTCCGGTTACGGGGCCGTCTTGTCCTCTTATCGGTTTGTTCTGCGCCGTTTTCTGTTTTCTGCTTTAAAAGAATCAACCCCGCCGCAAAGAAAGGGACGGCCGCTATGTCCAGAAGGGCAAGCTTTATTCCCATCGCTGCGGGAAAGTATGCCCATAATGAACGGCTGTTCCGCCTGATCATGATGTAAGAAACGATTTCTAGCAGAATAAACAGGGCGTTCACCCATAAGTAAATGAGCAGCGCCGCAAACAGAAACAGCAGGAGCGTATTCCGCAGCGTGCCGGAAAACAGAAGAGCGCGCATCATATCAAAGAATGAAAAAGACTGCATGCTGCCGTTTACGACATTGGGATTATAAATAGTAAAACGCCCGAACTGATCTAAAAGCATAAAAAATAACCATACCAGTGAAAACCATTGAATGATATGTACGATGACACCCGTCAAAACGAGTCTGTCGGCAGCTTTATTTCTCATGTGCATCCTCCCCGCCGGTTTTTATTCTTGTCATTGTTTTTGTTTCTCCGTATATCTTCCAAATGAGCGTATCGTTTTTTCCTCTTTTCAACGTGCTTTTGACGGGATGCGGATGTCCGAGGTATTCAATCTCGATCGTTCCGTCCGTGTTTTGTGAGATCACCTTGTAAGCATCCGAGGGCATAGGAACCTCGCCGCGGCCTTTAATGACCTGCTTTGTCAGCACGCTGTCTTTCGTAAACGTGACGGTTTCAGATCTGACTCCGTCCATCGGGCCCGGCTTCAGCCCCGCATCCCATGTCCCGTAATAAAAAGGGGTCTCGTCCGCTTTCTTTTGCGAGCAGCCTGTTATCATGACGCATCCGAAAACAAGAACCATCATGATGAAAATCCGTATGTCCCGCAACATGATCACCTTCCTTTGCAGCTTTTTTTACGCCTGTAAGTTAGGCGGATGCCGTGGCACTGTGCGATTGACTACATAGTGTATAAAGACTTCACTAGATAAGGAGAATGATGAATGAACCCATATCAGTACTACACCCCGCCTGCCTATTTCCCTCAGCAGCAGGAATACGAAGTGAACCGCGTTGAGTATGAGCCGTATCAGCAGGAAAGCTATTATGCGCCCTACCAGTCCGAAGAGCGGCAGCCGACAGGTTTAGAACGGAGAGTTGCCCAGCTTGAAAGACAAAATGCCGAGCAAACGAGAGAGCTTACCCGCCTCTCACAAGAAGACCAGCGCCAAAACCGGGAAATCACGCGGATGAATGAGCAGATCAGACGGCTGAGCCAGTCCATTGAAATCCATACCCGCCGCTTAAACCGTTTGAATCAGCGCCTGCGTGCAGTCGAAAACAGACTCAATATCCCTTTTCACGCTACAGAAGGCGGCTTCTGAGAAAAAGGGCCGGAATACAAAGCTCGACAGGCCATTCCCGAGCCTTGTATTCCGCTCTGTACATAACAGGTAAATATTTGAATGCCATTCTTGCATGAATGCCTCACATTTTCTTTCACATGATAAATATGTAAAATCAATCACTCCAGGAGGTTTTCATGATGTACCAAAACCAATACAGCGGAAATCAGCTGCAGCAATGCCGCCAAACCGCACAGCAGCTTATTCAGCAGACACAGCAAAGCAGCCAGCAGTACAAGCAAATGCTCCAGCAGGAACAGCAAAACATTCAAATGCTTCAGCAGATGCTGAACCATGAGCAGCATGCCGTTCATACCATTCAGCAAGCGCTGCAGGGTCATGAAATGGCCATCCAAAAATGTCAGCAAATCGTGAATGTGTGCAACCAGCTGCAGCAGGAAGTAAGCGGACATCTGACTTCACCGATGACAAACGCTAACGTTTCATCATTCCCGCAAACCCAGCATCACACACCGTTCCAGCAGCATTCATACCAGCAATAGCCCGATCACGCAAATGACAAAGCACAAGGATACCGGCTTTGTCATTTGTCTTTATCTCTGTTTTGTCAGGTCAATGCGCTGAGCGGGTTTTCCGCCGAATTTTTCCTCCGCCTCGTGCCTAACCGCTTCATACGCTCTCGCTTCGACGTTTTGTTTAAACACATCAAGCTGTATCAAATAAGACGCCCGCACCTTCAGCCCGTGGATGATGGCGATGACCCATAGAGGCAGCACGATATACACACCGAGTGTGCTCGGCAGCACAAAAGCAATTGCTAAAATAATAAAATAGATAAGTCCGTATTTCAGCCATTTTTTGTTCTTGGCCCGGTAGC
Source organism: Bacillus siamensis KCTC 13613 (assembly GCF_000262045.1). GTDB lineage: Bacteria > Bacillota > Bacilli > Bacillales > Bacillaceae > Bacillus > Bacillus siamensis. The sequence goes on along the minus strand of NZ_AJVF01000039.1, from coordinate 151,978 downwards.
CGATATAGAAAAAGGCCAAGAAAGCGGTGAGCGCAAACGGCGCAAAAGTCAGCAGCAGCCACCAGCTGTGCAGCACTTCCCACCAAGTTCCTCTTTTCGTAATCAACATTCATTCCTCCTCCTTTACTACTATAACATGGATAATCAAGAAAGGATTTCTATAAAAACATAGACGGAATAAGGTCTTCCTGCTATATTAATAATGATAATCATTATCACTAAAATAGGGGGATCATGATGAAGAAAAGATCGTGGCTGATCGGCCTGGCACTTCTGCTTGTTTTCGCCTTAAGCGCTTGCAGCGGCGCGAAGGAAAACAGCGGCTCCGCATCAGGCAAAGGAAAAACAGACATGCGTACATATCAATCAACAAAAGGAAAAATTGACATACCCGCACATCCGAAGCGGATCGTCACTGACTTTTATGCGGGTGAGCTGCTGTCCGTTGACGCAAATGTCGTCGGAGCGGGCTCATGGGCTTTCAAAAATCCATTTATCCAAAAACAGCTGAAAAACACCACGGACATCGGCAATCCCGTCAATGTGGAGAAAGTAATGCAGCTGAAGCCTGATTTAATCGTGCTGATGAAGGATGATCAATACGAAAAACTTTCGAAAATCGCGCCGACGATTGTCATTCCTTTTAACACCGCAAAAAATACGAAAGATACGGTCAGCCTGTTCGGCGATATTGCCGGGGCGAAGGATAAAGCCAAAAGCTTTATGGCAGACTTCAACAAAAAAGCCGAAGCCGATCAAAAGCGCCTCAAACGTGTGATCGGCAAAGACGAGACAGTCGGCCTTTATGAAACGACGGATAAAGGCGAGATCTGGATTTTCAATGACAATTCCGGCCGCGGCGGCCAAGCCGTTTATAACGCACTCGGATTAAAAGCGCCGGCCAATATTGAAAAAGACATCATGAAAACGGGCGCCATGAAACAGGTTTCCCAAGAGGTCATCCCTCAATATGCGGCTGATTATATGTTCATCACTGATTACAATCCGAATGGAGAAAGCAAAACATTTGAGCGTCTGAAAGATTCATCCGTTTGGAAAAATCTCGACGCCGTAAAGAACAATCGTGTCTTTATCAACGACTACAACACCTTCTATCCGTATGACCCGATTGCCGTCAGCAAACAGATGGATATCATAACCGACATGCTGATCAAACGGGCCGAAGAAAATAAAAAATAAGAAAACGGCACAGTCTGACGCTGTGCCGTTTTGTATGATTACTTTAATTTCGACTGTACGGAGTCCGGCATATCTTTAAACCTGACTTCTTCCCAAGTCTCGACATACTTTCCTTTCGCCTTCACCTTCAAATAGGCATTCTTTCGGAGGTCTTTCCCGGCGAAAAAGGTCACTTCTTCTTTTTTTCCGGATGCGTTGTATCCGTCTAATGTATATTCAGTACCGCCCGGGCTAAGATGTTTGCCATCTCGGTCAATCTGTACATAAACATCTTGCTGGTGAATAAACGGATTAAATCTGTCTGTAACATCGTTATGAAAAAAGAGAAGCCCGCATATGACGGCAGCGGCCGCCAAGACGGCCAAGATTGCCAATGCTTTTTTCATCTTTACACTCCCCTTACTTGTTCAGTTTTTTCAAATAGCTTGACCGCACCGCAAGGAAGAACAGAAGCTGAAAAATGAAAAATCCTCCGATGGTCAGACTGAGCGGCCCCGCTACATCGGAATAACCTTCCACAGCCAATGTTCTCAAGGCAAACAGCGTATGCATGACGGCAATGACAAATGGAAAGAAGAAGAGAATCGCCAATTGTATCGTCACGCTTTGTGACATTTCACGCTCACTCAGACCGATTTTGGCCAATGAACGGTAGCGCTCCCGGTCGTCATCTAAATCGGTGAACAGCCTGAAATATAAGAAACTTGCTGCCGCGACAAAGAAGACAATCGCGATAAACAGGCCGATGAATAAACTCAAGCTCGGCAGCTGCACCGTATCATAGTAGGTGCCCGCTTTTGCCATAAAATCAGAATGCACGTCAATATAGTTGCCGTAAATCTCATTTTTCAAGGATTGGCTGATCCCAAGACTGTCTTTCCAATGATCGTAGCTGTAGCCGTATAATGACGCTTTATCACCAAGTGATTTCAGCCGATCAAAGGTTTGATCGTTCACCGCGATGATGGCATTCAATGAAATCAGCGGTTTTTCGACTTCTTTTACCGACAGTTTTTGGCCGGACGGCTTGCCTTTTTGGTTCAGCAGCTTCAGCTGATCCGGCGCTTCGTTTTTGAAATTGCGGTCATACGTGCCCGGGAAATAGACGGCCTCACCATGTTTCAGGCCGTTCAGCTTAACATGGAAGTACTTCGCCGCCTCCGATTCGCTGATCATATAAACAGGCGGAACAGTATCCCCTTCCTGATAGCGGACATAGGAAACATCTATTTTGTCTTTCTTATACGTAAAGCCGTGTGTTTTCAATTCATGGTCAATATCTTTCAAATGAGTCTTTTCTTTTGGATTGCTGCTGAAAGATACATACTCCATCTCATAGGCGGACTCTTCCGCCCCGACGGTCGCTTTGTACATCGCGAGCACGCCCGTCGCCGTAAAGGCTACCGCGGAAATAATGCTGACGATAAAGAACAGGCGGGCGTTATCTTTTAAACGATAGACAAGATCAGAAACCCAAATGACATTTTTCCCGCGCAGATAAAAGGTTTTCCACTTCTTCAGCGCGCGCAGAATCCAGATGCTGCTTTGGCTGAAAAAGAAATACGTGCCGATGACGGTAAGCAGTAAAATGATGAACGGTTCAGTCCCGTGGACATTGCCTTTCAGAACCATGCCGTATCCGCCGCACAGGCAGGCGATGCCGAATAAGGACAGAAGCACGGACGGCTTCGGCTCCGGCTTGATCTTGTCAGTGCCCTTTATTAATTTGATCACTGTATTTGATCTGACAAAAAGGATCGTGAACTGCGATAAAAGGAAAAATAAGAGCAGAAATCCGCCGGCCGTCATGCCGAGCGCTTTCCAAGGCATATACAGAGGCAGCGCGTCCATTTCTAAAATATAAGCGCCGACCGTAAAGAACGTTTTCGAAAAAATGAACCCGCCGATAATCCCGGCTGCGATCGACATGACGCCGATGATCATGTTTTCCGCCGTAATGAGCTTTCTCAGCTGCACCGGCGTGATGCCCTGCATCAGCAGAATACCGAATTCTTTATTTCTCGATTTCAAAAAGGCATTAACCGAATACAGAACAAATAAGAAAGAAAAAACAAAGATCATCCATTCCGCTGCGGTTAAGCCTTTTCTGGCGATGTTATTCAGGTAGCCTTCCTTTAGTGCCGGATGAAACAGGAACATCGCAAAGGTAAAGAAAATCAACACGGAAAAGGCGCTGCTCAAGAAGAATGCAAGATAGGCCCTTTTGTTTCTCGTGACGTTTTTATAAGCGAACTGAAGAAAGGTCATTTGCGTTTCCCCCCAGCATAGACAGCACATCAAGAATCTGCTCATAAAAGACTTGGCGGTTTTCCCCGCGGTAAATCTCATTAAACAGCTCGCCGTCTTTTATAAAGATGACACGGCGGCAGTAGCTTGCCGCAACCGGATCATGGGTCACCATCAAAGCCGTGACATGATCATCCTGGTTCAGGCTCTGCATCGTTTCCATGACGTCTTTTGACGCTTTGGAATCAAGATTTCCAGTCGGTTCATCGGCGAGAATGAGTGACGGCTTATGAATGACCGCTCTTGCGATGGCGGCCCGCTGGCGCTGTCCGCCGGATACTTCAAACGTCCGTTTGTTGAGCAGGTCTTCGATTCCGAGCTTTTTCGCGATGCCGAGCAGTTTTTCTTCCATGACAGACGGCGCTTCTTTTTCAAGCGTTAACGGCAGCATGATATTTTCACCGATCGTCAGCGTGTCCAGAAGGTTGAAATCCTGGAACACAAATCCGAGCTGCTTGCGGCGGAAATGGGCGAGCTTTGTCCGCTTCAGCCGGTGCGGATTTTCTCCGTGAATCAGGATATCGCCTGAATCCGGACGGTCAATCGTTGAAATGATATTCAAAAGCGTTGTCTTTCCGGAGCCGGACGGTCCCATCACCGCCGTGAACCCGCCTTCTTCTATTGAAAATGAAATTTGTTTTAAGGCTTGATAGGATACTTGTCCTTTATAGGTTTTATTTATCTGTTTGACTTCAAGCATATTCGCCATGAGAATCCTCCTTATGGTTTTATTCTTGTTGATCAGGGCTGCTTTCATGTAGTGCCGGGGCGTTCAGCATAAAAAATCCCCTTGACATGAATCCATGTTATCAAGGGGAAGCAAAACGAGCTATGTTGTTTTCTTAACGCAGTCTTACATTTTTGTAAGAAATGAAAATCGAACCGATGTCCCTTCACCGGGGGACGAACTGATGTCCGCCGTATGATTGAGCTTGCCCGTAATTTCTTTGACGAGATGGAGACCGATTCCTGTAGACTCTTGGAAACGCCGCCCATTTTCGCCGGTGAAATAAGGATCAAACACCCGCTTGATGTCCTGCGAGGGAATGCCGACACCGTAATCTTTGACTTCAAGCACCGTCCTGTCTTCATCGCGGAAGACATTCAGCTCCAGTCTGTCACTCTTGCCTGCCGAATACTTGACCGCATTTGTGACCACTTGGCCGATCGCAAATTTGAGCCATTTGGCATCGGTGTAAATCTGATGATCATCGCGAATGTCCATTTTCGGATAGACTCGGTATTGAATAAAAAACCGTTTATAGCTTTGAATGACCGATTGGAGAAGCTCTGATAAGGAAACCGCTTCGACTTTAAAATCCCGCTCAAACAGGTCGAGCCGTGATGAATAAAGGAGCGTCTCCAGCCCGAATTCAATCTGCCGGACCTCTTTTTTGATTTGTTCAAAGACGGGTTCATCCTCTTCCTGAATGATTAAATTAATGACCGACAGCGGCGTCTTTACTTGGTGCACCCATTGATTCATATACGTCACCCGCGCGTCGAGCTTGGCTTCGGTCTCATGGAGCTTCTGGTGCTGCATCCGGATCAGCTCCATTTGCTTTTCGTACAGCTCTGAACAAAACACTGAAGAACCGAGATACGGGATGTCCGTCCCTTCCTGCTCCGAGCTGAGCCAATGATACACGCCGCGGTCTTTGTACCAGCGATAGGCCAGGTACCCTGCCAAAATAAGAAGCTGCACGCCCAATATGTAAAACAGGTGGGAAAAAGAATGAAGACCCGCAAACCAGTAATAAAAGAAGACAAACAGCCCTTGAAGGAGAAAAAGCAGAATCAGCACGGCATGGGAACGGAGAAACAGCTTCATGACAGCGCCCTCAGCTGGTAGCCTTCACCCCGCACCGATTCAATGGAAACAGGCGCATTCAGCTCCCGCAGTTTTTTTCTGAGCCGCGTGACATACACGTTAAGTGTATTGTCATCGACGAAAATGTCGGTGTCCCACGTTTTTTCCATGAGCCGGTCTCTCCCCGTCACCTTTTCTCCCCGCTCCAGCAGCACCTCCAAAAGCTTGCTTTCTTTTTTAGAAAGCTCGCTTTTTTCGTCTTGAAAGCGCAGTTCAAACCGTTCGACAAAGAGCTGCACACCGGCATATTCAACCACTTTCTCTCCCTGCTTGGCGGCGTACTCTCCGTATGCTCTGCGGATCTGGCTTTTGATTTTCGCGAGCACAATATCGTAGGAAAACGGCTTTTCGATATAATCGTCTCCGCCGTTTTCAATCGCCATCACCTGATCCATTTCCCCGCTTCTGGCTGAGATGAAAATGATCGGGCTTGTGGAATGCTGGCGGATCTGCCGGCACCAATAATACCCGTCATAGGACGGCAGGTTGATATCAAGCAGCACCACATCAGGTTTTTCCCGCAAAAAAACATCAAGAACAGCTGTAAAATCATCGGCGGCCACGGTTTGATAGCCGTATTTTTCAAGGTAATTCCGCAATAGTCCGCGAATGTCTTCACTGTCTTCTACTATCATGATTTTATTCAAACTGAACCACTCCCGTTTTTACGCTGTTGCCATCATCATAATCGTTTCGGGCGTACGGACGCAACACCGCACAAAAAAACCGCCATTCCGGCGGTTGGTGGTTTCATTCAGCCGACCGGCTGCTTAGCGGCTTTTCCGGCTGATCCGAACGCTCTCATTTTGCTTCGCACCGTCTCTTCTACAGCTTCAATGCCGGGTATCATGTAGCCGCGCGGCTCATACAGATCGCTGGTTTTCTGAAACATGCGGCGTGTTTCGTCTGTCCAGGCGACCATACATTCCGTGTTGATATTGATTTTCGCGTGGCCGAGCGTGATGGCTTTTTGGATCTGATCCTGCGGAATTCCGGATGCCCCGTGAAGAACGAGAGGAATATCAGTCATGCGGGAGATCGCTTCCATCTCCTTAAATCCGAGATTCGGCTCACCCTGATATTTGCCGTGTACGGAGCCGAGGGCGGCGGCCAGCGCGTCGATGCTGGTTTCTTTGACGATCCGCTCACATTCTGTGATATCGGCATAGCGGACACCGCCGACCAGACCGTCTTCCATGCCGCCGACCGTGCCGACTTCGGCTTCTACTGACACACCGTGCTTTGCGGCATAATCAGTGACTTCTTTTGTCATCGCGATATTCTCGTCAATCGGCTGATGGGAGCCGTCAATCATCACTGAACTGAATCCGGCGTCAATGGCCTGTCTGCAGCGTTCCGCACTGCTTCCGTGATCAAGATGAAGCACGACGGGAACGGTAATGGCCATTTCCTCCATTAATGCGCCGGCCATGGCGGCAATCGTTTTAAAGCCGCCTAAATAATCGACCAGACGATCGGAAGCCGCGGCGATGACCGGCGATTGCTCCTTTTGCGCCGCTTGCAGAATCGCCTTCGTCCATTGCAGACCGTTTATATTAAACTGGCCGACTGCATACTGCTCCCGTTTCGCTTCTGCAAGAAGATGTTTCATGGTGACAAAAGCCATGTTCACGCCTCCTTCAAGAAGTATTTTGATACGACGGCTTCCGTTGTTTCCTTTGCCGTTTTGATCGTTTCCTCCGCGGTCAGCTTATAATATTCAGGCCTGAACAGTTCTACGGAGACAACATCATTGAATCCGATATCCCTTAACGCTGACAGGTGGGCGTCTAAGTCAATCGCTCCCTTCCCCGGCCAGACACGGTCTTCATCCGTTAAAAATCCGATCGGGAAATCTTCTGTATCGTCGATATGATAGATGAAAATTTTCTTTCCGTCCGCCTGCCTCAGGCTTTCAATATTGGAGCCCATCGCGTGGAAATGGAAGCTGTCAAACACAAGCCCGACATTATCGCGGCCGACAGCGTTCACGATGTCATACGCCTGTTCAAATGTATTGACCGTGCATTGAGGGTGGCCGACAAATTCAAGGGCAATGTTTACGCCGTACGGCTCCGCGATGTCCGAAAGCTCAGTCAGCACCTCTGCGCTGCTCTTTTTGATCTCTTCTTTCAAGATTTTCCGCTCTGTCACAAGCGGCACGGCCACCACATATTTCACGCCGAGCGTTTCGCACGTTTCCATCATGCTTTTGAATTCCGAAATGATCTCCCTATAGTCCTGCTCATCACGGTTGTTGAAGAAAACCAGTGCGTTCAGGGCAAGCGGTTTAATGTGATGGGTTTGAAAATATTCCGCCAGATCGGCCAGTGAATGGTCTTTTAAGTATTCCGGCAGCTTATCCATTGTGCGGATTTCAATATAATCATAGCCGTGCTTTTCGCACAACTCTAAATCCTGTTTCAAGTTTGAATTCTCCAGCGTAGTCGCTTCATTAAAGCAAAGTTTCATGTCAGCCTCTCCCATCTGCGTTTAGCTGAGGAGCCTTTCCGCCCCGCCGAACTCCGTACTAAAGCTTATGCCATACCTAATTCTTCTTTTAATTTCTTAAGCATGAACCTGCTTGATTCATCCGCTCTTTCGCCGACCCAAGCGAAAACGGCATTCGTCGCAATTCCGTCGAATTTCATCTCTCTCATTTTTTTGAAAATCGTATCAAAATCAACCTCGCCTTGCCCGATGTCCAAATGCTGATGAACCGTTACTTTCGCATCAGGCGGATTGACGATGTAACGCAGGCCGTGAGCCGCTTTATGATTAAAGGTATCTGCAAATAAAACATGTGTGAGGCGGCCGCCGGCTTCATCAAACATAGTCGCAATATCGCCTTTGCCGTCATCGTAAAAGAACGTATGCGCCGTCGAGTAGACAAGATTGATCCAATCCTTATCAAGCGCGCGGATCATATTCATCGCACCTTTGTGCGTTTCGATAAAATCGTATGGATGGGCCTGCAGATTGAGTTTAACGCCTTCTTTTTCAAAGACGGGCAGCAGCTCATCCATGGATTTGATGAATTTTTCTTCACTTGTCAACGGATCATATTTTGAACCGCTGAATTCACTGTTCATCAAATCCACTTCAAGCTCAACCGCAATTTCGATCGCCCGTTTCCAGTTGCGCACAGCGGCCTGGCGGCGGTCTTCATCAGGCCCCGCCCAGTGGTAAAGCGGCAGAAGAGAGGACAGCTTCACGCCTGTATCCTTTAAAAGACGCTTCAATTGTTTGATTTTTGCTGAATCGACTTTCGGATATTTGTAGAAAGGACAGAAATCCTCGCGCGGGGACAGTTCGATATACTCGTATCCGAGCTCCGCCGTTTTATAGACCATTTCCTCTAACGTTAAATCATCACGGTACATGGATGGATCTAAGGCCAGTTTCATTGTTTTCACTCCAAATCTATTATTTGCTCACAGTCGTAAAGGATTGATAGAATGCCGGTTTTTCTTGCAGCGCCACTGGCTCTTTCTGTCCGGATTCCTGAGCTTTTACGCACGCGTCAGTTGTCACCGCGGCAATATAACCGTCCCATGCCGTCGGACCGCTGACTTCGCCTTTTTTCCGGATCGACTCAATGAAGTCCTGAATTTCCGCATCATACGCAGCCGCAAATCGGCGCTGCCAATCCATCAGGATATCGGTGCTGAGTTTTCCTTCTTTTCTCAAGCTGATGCTTGATGGCTCCGGGAGCTTGATAACACCGTCTTCCCCGACGATTTCACATTGAATGTCATAGCCGTATTTGCAGTTCACATAGATTTCGGCATTGATGACGATACCGCCTTTTGTTTCGATGATGACCATCTGCGGATCTTTGAGATGCGGCAGCGCATTTTTTGATTTCTTCGGATAGATGACTTGTACGGATTCATAATCATCATTGACGAGCCAGTGGAGGACATCAATTTCATGAACGAGCGTATCGACGACGGCCATGTCTGTTGAATAATTCGATGCGACTGTCGGGTTGCGGTGCGCACAGTGAATCATCAGCGGCTCGCCGACCGCACGATTGTCGATCGCTTCTTTCAGTTGAATGTAACCGCTGTCATATCTGCGCATGAAGCCTACCTGGACTAAACGTTTGCCCGTCTTCATTTCTTCTTTGACGATGCGCATACAGCCTTCTGCCGTTGTGGCGAGCGGCTTTTCACAAAACACGTACTTTCCGTGCTGAATCGCTTTCAAAACGCTGGACTCGTGAGCCGGGCCCCAGCTTGTCACTAAGACGGCGTCCACATTTTCAGAAGCGAGGAGGCTGTCGTCATCAGGATAAACGGAGGCGTTTAATTCGAAATCCTGAACGGTCTGCTTCGCGGCCTCCTGATTCACATCTGTTACAGCGGTAATTTCCGCTCCGGACAGCTTATTTGTGATGCGGTTGATGTGCTCCTTTCCGATAGCACCGGTTCCGATAACACCTATACGTAAGTTCATTGATCGCCACTCCTTCTGATAATCAAATAATGGTTCTCGTCTTTCTTTTGTCGCTGCCGTCCTGAGGAGCACCGTACAGTTCCTGCTGAATCTGTTCAAGCGGATTGCCGGACGTATTCGGTGTGAAGACAAGCCCGATGGCCGTCACACATATGAGCAAAATACCGGTCATAGATGGCCCTTTTGCTGAAAGCTGATTCCGCCATGGCACGATTCATATAAGCCCCCCTCTAATTTGCAGGATCAAGCAGTTCACTGTCGATATACTTTCTCGCTATCAGCGCGTACTCAAGCGGATTGGCGATTGCGGGGTCTTGTTCGGCTTCAATGACGATCCAGCCTGAATAATCATGACGGATGAGCGTCCGGTACACTTCGGTAAAGTCGATGCATCCGTCTCCGGGAACCGTGAAAATGCCCTGTAAAAACGACTGCCTGAATGATTTGCCTTCTTGTCTGCACCGCTCCATAATGTCAATCCGCGCATCTTTGAAATGAACGTGTCTGATCCGATCCATATGCTTGTTGAGAATCGTCATGCAGTCTCCATCGGAGATATAGGCATGGCCGGTATCATAAAGTAAATGGACATACCGGGGGTCCGTTCCTTCCATCAGCCGGTCAACTTCTTCCGCCGTCTGGACGCCTGTGCCGAGATGATGATGAAAAGCGAGGTTCAGCCCGTATTCCTCCGCGATTTTCCCGAGACGGTTCAAGCCATTGCACAGCGTAACCCATTCTTCATCTGAGAAGTGCGGTTTTTTCTTAAAAACATCAATGTCCAAGCCCTGGACACTGTACGTCTGTTCAGAAACGATGGCGACATCCGCTCCGACTTTCTGCAAATAATCGCAGTGTTCCGTAAATGATTCAGCCGTTTTTTCAATACCGTCTTGAATGATAAAACTGCTGAACCATTTCCCCGCAATCCGCAAGTTCCGGAGAGCCAGTTCCTTATTCAGGACGGAAGGTTCAGGGAAAAACCCTCCCGCTTCCGTTCCTTGAAAGCCGGCGACGACAATATCGCTCAACAGATGCTGCAGCGTATTCCCGGCTCCGATTTCCGGCATATCGTCATTGCGCCATCCAATGGGGGCGATACCCCACAGAATATCTTGTTTGCCCATCGTGATGCCTCCCCTCTAGTACTGCTTCGCAGACTTCAGCTTCATCTCTTTCGCTTCGAATGCCCACTGAACGCTTTCCTGCTCAGACACTTCCGCCACGCCGACGTGCCACCAGCTGTCATAGCCGTCCGTCATCGTTTTCGGCAGAACCTTCATTTCAATTAAAGTGGATACGTCTTGCGTTTTCGCATCTTCAAGCGCCGCCTTCAGCTCTTCAACCGTATTGGCTCTGTATGTTTTAGCACCGTAGCCCTCTGCCACCTTCGCGTAATCAACGTTTAAAATCTGATTGTCCTCTGTGCGGAACTCGCAGAAATAACTGCCGCCGCCGTGATCCATCTGCAGGTTGCTGATACAGCCGAAGCCGGAGTTATCAAAGAGCAGGACATTGATTTTTTTGTTATATTGAAGCGCGGTAATCAGTTCTGAGTGCAGCATCAGAAAGCTTCCGTCACCGACGAGTGAATAGACTTCTTTGTCGGGGTGGGCCAGCTTGAGGCCGAGTGTGCCTGATACTTCATATCCCATACAGGAATAGCCGTACTCCAGATGGTACGTATTCGGGACATTGGAATGCCACAGCCGCTGCAGATCTCCCGGAAGAGAGCCCGCCGAACTGATGACGACGCTGTCTTCAGGAATCGTGTCGTTGATGGTCAACAGCGCCGTTGTTTGCGGCAGCTCAGTCTCGAGTGCGTCGGCATACTCGTTTAACACGTCCTGTGAGAAATGGTTCTTAATTTCCGGTTCGAATGCGTCACGTGTAAAAGTGACTTTGCCGAGCCGGTCCCGTTCAGCGAGCCATTCATCTTTCCAGTCTTTAATCGCCGTGCCGAATGCACTTTTGTATCCGTCTAATAAGCCGTGCAGTCTGCCGAGCGTCACCTTCGCATCGGCTACGACCTGAAATGCGTCAAGCTTGTAAGCCTGCATGCGGCTGACATTGATATTCAGGAATTTTGCTTTGTCAAAATCAAACGCCGTTTTCGAGGATGTCGCAAAGTCCGTATACCGTGTGCCGACACCGATGATAAGATCAGCCTGACGGGCGGCTTTGTTCGCGGCGAGTGTGCCCATGATGCCCATGCCGCCCAGATTGTTGGCGAAATCGGCTTCAACCGTTGACTTTCCGGCCTGCGTTTCGACAAGCGGAATCCCGTATGTTTCAGAAAGCGCAATCAATTCCTCGCGTGCCCCGGAATACTTCGCGCCGCCGCCCACTAAAATGACGGGACGGCTGCTCTCCTTGATTCTCTCCGCGGCGCCTCTCAGCTCACGCTCGCTCGGCTGCATCCGATCTATGTAATGAACGCGTTTTTCAAAGAAGCGTTCATCAAAATCATATGCTTCTCCCTCGACATCCTGAGAAATGCAGATTGTCGCCGGTCCCGCTTTTGCCGGATCCGTCATCACTTCAAAGGTCCGGATTAAGCTGCTCATCAGCTGCTCGGGGCGGGTGATGCGGTCCCAATAGCGGGACACGGGCTTTAACGCATCGTTTGTCGTGACGGCGGCACTGTATTCCTGCTCCACCTGCTGAAGCACCGGGTCAGGCTGCCTCGTCGCAAAGGTATCAGCCGGAAGCAGCAGCACCGGAATGTTATTGGCCAGCGCCGTACCCGCGGCAGCCGTCAAATTTGCGGCACCCGGACCGACCGATGTCGATACCGCGTAAATTTTTCTTCTCAGCATCTGCTTGCTGTATGCCATTGCGGCATGCGCCATGCCTTGTTCATTTTTGCCTTGATACACTTTCAGGTGCCCGGCGTCCTGCTCAAGCGCCTGCCCGATCCCTAACACATTTCCATGGCCGAAAATCGTGAAAATGCCCTCAACGAACGGCTCTTCATTCCCATCAACATGAATATACTGCCGGTTCAAGAATTTAATCAGCGCTTGTGCTGTCGTTAAGCGAATTGTCTTGCCCACAAACGATCCCACCTTTTACACGTTCTATTTACCATTCAGGCTGTGCTGTGCTTCAATCAGTTCGAGGATTTCATCGGCAGCCGGCATGGCTTCTGACGAGCTGTGTTTGCTGACGACGATGGAAGCGGAAGCGCTCCCGTATTTTAAGGCCGTTTCAATATCCCGGCCGCTGACAAGTCCGTAGATGAAGGCAGACGCATAGGAATCACCCGCTCCAAATGTCTTGAGCACCTTTGTTTTATAGGCGCGCGCCCGGAAAACTTCTCCCGATCTGCTGTATGCGTATGATCCGTCAACCCCGTGCTTAATAACGACAAGATCGGCGGAATGCGCAAACAAACGGCGGACGGTTTCATCGTTGTCTCCGCCGCTGCGGTTTTCCATCACGTCAAATTCGTCACGCGTTCCGATGACGATATCGGATTGTTCCGCCGCCAGCGTGTAATACACGGAGGTTTCTTCTGCCGATAGCCATGTATACGGACGGTAGTCGAGCTCAAAAACGACTTTTACGTCATGTTTTTTTGCGATATGCACCGCTTTTAGGACAGCTTCGCGCGACGGGCTTTTTGCAAGCGCCGTGCCTGATACGAGCAGCATTTTCGCGTTTGCGATGTAGCCTTCATTGACTTCCGACGGCTCAAGATACAGATCCGCCACGTTATCTCTGTACATCAGAATGCTGCACTCTTCGGGACTGAGAATTTCCGTAAAAGCGAGTCCGGCTTTGCGCCCTTCTTTGTCAACGGCCATTTGTGACGTATCAACGCCCTTTCCCTGCATATAGGAAACGATGAATCTGCCATGCTGGTCGTCCGGGATTTTGCCGATAAAACCGGCTTTTAATCCGAGCTTGGCGCTGCCGATCGCAATATTTGCCGGGGAACCGCCGACATATTTAGAAAACGTCATCGTTTCTTCCATCGGCCGATTGTATTCCGCTGCGTTCAAATCAATACACGCGCGTCCGATCGCGACAATATCAAACTCTTTTTCTTCATTAAATGTATATTTCATTGTTATCTGCCACTCCTCACTTGTCAGCGTTCCAGAATCCATTCATGGGCCGGATCATTATGAAACTTCCATTTTCGTGTCGGTCCCGCCATTACATTCAGGTAGTAAGAGGTATACCCGTCCGGAACACCAACCGGGTGATAGCCCGCCGGCACGATGACAACGTTTTCATTTTCTGCGGTCATCGTCTCGTCAATCGAGCGGTCGTCCGTGTACACACGCTGGAAGACAAACCCCTGCGGCGGGTCCGTTTCATGGTAATAGGTTTCTTCTAAAAAGGATTCAGCCGGCAGATTGTCTTGGTCATGTTTATGCGGCGGATAGCTCGACCAGTTGCCGCTGTCCGTGTAAACTTCAACAACGAGAAGGCTGTTTGCCGATGGATCTGAATCGGGGAGAATGTTATGAACGGTTCGTTTGTTTGCCAGCTTGCCGCGATGTTCCACACTGTTGTCTTCCGCTTTAATCAGCTTTGTCGGAAGCTGGTGTTCGGACGGAGAGTAGCACAGCGCGACCCTCGCCCCGCTGACGGCTGTGATGTCAAAGGAGCGGTCATTGGACACATAAACACTGTCCGTCGGCTTTCTTTCAAATACGCTTTCACGGGTGCCGATGCTTTCAAATGTCTGATCATGATCTGTGACGGTGATTTTTCCCGTGACCGCCACGATGCAGCACTCCGTCTTTTTCAAATCTTCTGTATATGTTGAGCCGGGAGCGAGATCAACGACTTTAAATCCGACGTATTTGAGGCCTGAATTGGCTGAAGTGACGTCATGTATGATGTTCACGCCTTGAGAAATCTCATCGGCCTGCGGTTTGCGCAGCAAATGACTCATGTGTATTCCTCCTTAATTGATGGTAAAAGAAAACCCGGACGGAATCACAAAGCCGTCCGGGCCGGCTGTCAGATCAATTGAAGTCAGGAGACGGGTATCGTGCCGTCACGACTTTTTTACGTGTATAAAAGTCGACGCTGTCTTTTCCGTTTGCGTGCAGTGTGCCGAAGAAAGAAGACTTCCAGCCCGAGAATGGGAAGAATGCCATCGGCGCCGGGACGCCAAGGTTGATCCCGAGCATTCCCGCGTCAATATTTTCACGGAAGTAGCGGATCGCGTTCGCATTTGAAGTGAACAGGCAGGCGCCGTTCGCAAATTCAGACTGGTTGGCGATGTCAACCGCTTCTTTTAAGTTTTTCACACGCATGACCGACAGAACGGGCGCAAAGATTTCATCTTTCCAGATCGTCATATCTGTCGTCACGTTATCAAAAATCGTCGGTCCGACGAAATAGCCGTCTTCCGTTACATGTTCACGGCCGTCACAAAGCAGTCTCGCTCCCTCTTCGATGCCTTTTTCAATATAGCTGTGCGTACGCTTCTTGTTGTCCTCGCGGATAACCGGGCCTAAGAACACGCCGTCATCCAGTCCGTTTCCGAGCTTGATGTCCGCGGCCTTTTCCTGTAATTTCGCCATAAACTCATCGGCGATTCCCTCTTCAACGGTCACAACCGCGCATGCCATACAGCGCTCTCCTGCCGAACCGAATGCCGCTCCGATAATGTTTGTGACTGTATCTTCAAGGTGGGCATCATTCAGCACGATCGTGTGGTTTTTCGCCCCCGTTAACGCCTGCACTCGTTTCAAATGTTCGCTGCCTTTTTTGAAAACATACTCGCCGACAGGTTTTGAACCGACGAATGAGATGGCTTTAATCTCCGGATGCTCAAGAATGCCGTTTACGACGTCATGCGCGCCGTGCACGACATTGAAGACGCCCTTCGGCAGACCGGCCTGTTCAAACAGCTCTGCCAGTTTTTCCGTTAACAGCGGCGTGCGCTCAGACGGCTTCAGAATGAACGTATTTCCTAACGAAATGGCCATCGGGAACATCCAGCACGGGACCATCATCGGGAAATTGAACGGTGCGATGCCGCCGACCACCCCGATCGGATAGCGGTAGTTCGCCGCTTCTACATCTGTGGCGATAGAGGCAAGTGAATCGCCCATCATGAGTGACGGCGCGCCCGCTGCGAATTCGACGTTTTCAATTCCGCGTCCCACTTCACCGAGTGCTTCTGTCGTGTTTTTACCGTTTTCCAAAGTAATCAGACGGGCAAGCTCTTCTTTGTTTTGCTGAAGAAGCTGCTGATAGTTAAATAGAATTCTCGCACGGCGCGGCACTGCCGTCTTTGACCATGTTTTAAACGCTTCTGACGCTGAGCGGACGGCGTATTCCACATCCTCCCGCGTAGAAATCGGAACCTGGCACATCACTTCTTTTGTAGCCGGATTGACAACGTCTTCATATTGATCTGTCTTACTTTCAACCCATTCACCATTGATGTAGTTTTTCAGTTTTCTGATCTCTGCCATGCTCATTGCCTCCTTAAATAGTAAACATCCTGTTCAGCTGGGTAATAACGGATGGATATATTCATCTTTTACATACAAAAGACATGAATTAAACGCTTACAAATGCTAAAATGATGGTGTCTCCCATTCTTCCCATGTAAAAGTTGGTCATGTACCGACCCAAGCAAACGGTTACATCTATCATTTTTAATTTTACGGGTTACATTTTGGTCATTTCTTGGTTACATTTTAATCCCCACACCACTTCAAGTCAATCTAAAAAATCAAAATTTTTTCATTATTTTCATTATACCTTTTTAGAGCAGGAAAACAGGAACTTGAAGAATGGTGTCGAATCGTACGGGAGATCCATCTTTTTTATCATTTGTTAAGTAACTATTGATTAACTCTTGGTGTTTATTATATATTTTAATTACTTTAAGAATTCTAGAAGGAGTTTTTTTATGAAACTGATGCGGATTCAGGAGATGGAAGAATACATTCTCAAACACGGAGCCACTTCGCTGGATGAGCTGTGCGAGGTTTTCAACGTCTCTAAAAACACGGTCAGACGCGATATTAATAAGCTTGCGGAAAAAGGGGTGATCAAAAAGGTGTACGGCGGCGTGACATCAGCAGAAAAATCCATGCTCGTCCCTTTTGAAAACCGCACCATTCAACATCAGGATGAAAAAATCAAAATCGCCCGTTATGCGTCACGGTTTATCGAGGATCACGATCTTGTGTTTATTGATTCCGGCACGACGACCAAATCGATGCTGGAGACGCTTGATCCGGATAAGAATGTGACGGTGCTGACGAACAGTCTTGATATTATTAACGCCGCTTCATCCATGAAAAATGTCGACCTGATCATTATCGGCAGCAACTACAAGCGGAAGACAAGGTCATTTGTCGGCATTGATGATCCGAGCACCCTCAATAAATACAATATTAACAAGGCGTTCATGTCCGCTACCGGGACAACGATCACCCACGGCCTGACGAATTCCGACTTGCTGGAATACGAGGTGAAAAAGAAAATTTCCGAAAAGGCAAACGAAGTGTATCTGCTCGCGGACCATTCCAAATTCGGCAAATCCACGCTTCTGACATACGCGCCTTTCGATCGGCTTCACAGCATCGTCACTTCTCAGCAGCTTGATGAGGAATATACAAAGTATTGTCAAGAGCACCAAATCGACATTCACTTGGCATAGCGTTACAATTAATAGAGAATGCGCTTCCGTATTTTTCCGGCAGGCGCTGTGATATCCTAATTTACTTTTTCAGGGGGCGAAAACATGAGCAAAGTAACAATCGGCAAAACTGACCTACAAGTATTTCCGATCGGTTTGGGAACAAATGCGGTCGGCGGACACAATCTCTATCCGAATCTGAATGAAGAGACGGGAAAAGAATTGGTCCGGGAAGCGATTAAAAGCGGCGTTACCATGTTAGATACCGCCTATATTTACGGGGTGGGCCGTTCTGAAGAATTAATCGGCGAGGTGCTGAAAGAGTTTAACCGCGAGGATGTCTTCATCGCCACAAAAGCCGCGCACAGAAAAGAAGGCGATGACTTTGTTTTCGACAATTCACCGGCCTTTTTGAAACAATCAGTTGAAGACAGCCTGAAACGTCTGCAGACTGATTACATTGATTTATTCTACATCCATTTCCCGGATGAGCACACGCCGAAGGACGAAGCTGTCCAAGCATTGAATGAGATGAAAAAAGAAGGAAAAATCCGTTCCATCGGCGTCTCCAATTTCTCTCTGGAGCAGCTGAAAGAAGCCAATAAGAATGGCTTAGTCGATGTGATTCAAGGGGAATACAACCTGCTGAACCGCGAGGCGGAAAAGACTTTCTTCCCTTATACGACAGAACACAGCATCTCATTCATCCCGTACTTCCCGCTCGTATCCGGACTGTTAGCCGGCAAATACGACGAGAACACCACCTTCCCTGAAGGCGATCTGCGCAATGATCAGGCGCATTTCCAAGGGGAGCAGTTTAAAGAAAACATCAAAAAAGTCAACCAGCTCAAACCGATTGCCGAGAAGCACAATGCCGACACGGCACATATCGTGCTTGCCTGGTATTTGGCCAGACCTGAAATCGACATCCTGATTCCGGGCGCCAAACGCGCGGATCAATTAAAAGACAATATGAAAGCAGCCTCCATTACGCTTTCTGCGGAAGAAATCGCGTTTATCGACAAGCTGTTTTCCTAAGAAAAAAGAAACACGCCTTTAAAAGGGCGTGTTTTTTTTGAAGGTTTATATTTTTTTCACAGGGGAATGAAATAGTTATCTAAATAAACTATTATGCGTTCCAAAAAGATGAGGAGGATCATCTGTGAAGAAAAACACCAAAAAATACCTGATTTACTTTTTCGGAGCATTAGGCGGGCTGCTTTACGGTTATGACACCGGCGTGATTTCAGGGGCTTTGCTTTTTATCAACAATGATATTCCTTTAAACACGCTGACTGAGGGATTGGTCGTCAGCATGCTGCTGCTCGGTGCGATTTTCGGGTCCGCCTTAAGCGGGACATGCTCTGACCGATGGGGCCGGAGAAAAGTCGTTTTCGTCCTTTCACTCATTTTTATTCTTGGCGCGCTTGCCTGCGCAGCTTCGCAAACCGTCACCATGCTGATCATCTCACGTGTCATTCTCGGATTAGCCGTCGGCGGTTCAACGGCGCTTGTTCCCGTTTATCTTTCTGAGATGGCTCCGACAAAAATACGCGGAACGCTTGGCACATTGAATAACTTAATGATTGTAACCGGAATTTTACTTGCATATATTGTGAATTACATATTCACCCCATTTGAAGCTTGGCGCTGGATGGTCGGTCTCGCCGCAGTACCGGCGGCGCTGTTATTAATCGGAATCGCGTTTATGCCGGAATCACCGAGATGGCTCGTCAAACGCGGCCGTGAACAGGAAGCCAGACAAGTCATGGAAATGACGCACGACAAAGAGGATATCGCCGTTGAATTGGCGGAAATGAAACAAGGTGAAGCTGAGAAAAAAGAATCTACGCTCGGCTTGCTGAAAGCAAAATGGATCCGCCCTATGCTGCTGATCGGGATCGGCCTCGCCATCTTCCAGCAGGCGGTCGGTATCAACACGGTGATTTACTATGCGCCGACCATCTTTACAAAGGCCGGACTCGGCACCTCGGCGTCCGTTCTCGGCACAATGGGAATCGGTGTCTTAAACGTCATCATGTGTATCACCGCCATGATCCTAATTGACCGGATCGGCCGGAAAAAACTGCTGATGTGGGGAAGCATCGGCATCACCTTGAGCCTGGCGTCATTATCAGCCATTCTCCTTCTGGCCGGCCTGTCAGCTTCAACGGCTTGGCTGACCGTGCTGTTTCTCGGAATCTATATCGTCTTTTACCAGGCGACATGGGGTCCCGTCGTATGGGTCCTGATGCCGGAGCTGTTCCCGTCAAACGCACGCGGGGCGGCAACCGGATTTACGACATTGATTCTGTCGGCAACAAACCTGGTCGTTTCACTGGTATTCCCGCTTATGCTGAGCGCCATGGGCATTGGCTGGGTATTCGGAATATTCTCAGTCATCTGCCTCACATCCTTCTTCTTCGCCGCTTACATCGTTCCTGAAACGAAGGGCAGAAGTTTAGAAGAAATCGAAACGCACTTGAAAAAACGGTTCTCCTTAAAGAAGCGCAGCAAACAAAATCAAATTCTTAAACAGCGCACGCTGTGATAAAAAAGGAATCGCCCCCGCTGGGCGATTCCTTTTTTGGCGTCATACCATAACTTTGCAAATATCATTCGTAAATTCGACCGGATCATGGATCGGCAGCCCTTCAATCAGCAGCGCCTGATTGTAGAGAAGATTTGTGTATAAAGCAAGCTTTTCCCGATCTTGTCCGTGCGCGTTCTTTAACGTCTCAAACACTTCGTGATTCGGGTTGATTTCCAGCACTTTTTCCGCTTTGACCTGCTGGCTGTCAGGCATGGCGTTTAACACTTTCTCCATTTCGATCGTCACTTCGCCGTCTGTCGCAAAGCAGACCGGATGAGATTTTAAGCGTTTTGATGCTCTGACATTCTTGACTTTATCCGCAAGAATGTCTTTCATGCTTTCAAACAGGTCTTTATATTCGTTTTCTTCGGCTTCAGTCTGCTTTTCATCTTCGTCACTGTCGATGCCTAAGTCGGCGCTAGATACGGATTTGAACTCTTTTTCCTCATAGCTTGTCAGCATTTTGATCGCGAACTCATCAATATCTTCCGTGAAATATAGAATCTCGTAGCCTTTGTCCGCCACCATTTCAGTTTGCGGCAGCTTTTCAATCCGCTCATATGAATCGCCGGACGCGTAATAGATATATTTTTGATCCTCAGGCATTCTGGACACATATTCATCCAGTGTGACGAGCTTTTTCTCTTTAGAAGAATAGAAAAGAAGCAGGTCTTTTAATACGTCTTTATTCGCGCCAAAATCATTGTAGACGCCGAATTTCAGCTGTCTGCCGAAAGATTCATAGAAAGATTCGTATTTTTCCCTTTTGTTCTTCAGCAGGCTCTTCAGCTCGGCTTTGATTTTTTTATTGATGTTTTTCGCAATCAGCTTCAGCTGGCGGTCATGCTGCAGCATTTCTCTGGAAATGTTCAGCGACAGATCTTCAGAATCCACCATGCCTTTTACAAAGCTGAAATGATCCGGAAGCAGGTCGGCGCATTTGTTCATGATCAGCACGCCGTTGGAATACAGCTCCAATCCTTTTTCGAATTCCTTCGTATAATAGTCAAACGGCATGTTTTCCGGAATAAACAAAATCGAATTGTAGCGCACCGCTCCATCGACGCTGATGTGCACGTGGGTCAGCGGTTTATCGAAGCCATAATGCTTTTCAGCGTAAAAAGCCTCGTAATCCTCATCCGTCAGCTCGCTTTTGTTTTTTCTCCAGATCGGCACCATGCTGTTGACCGTCTGTTCTTCCTGAACCTCTTCAAACTCGTTCTCGCTGCCCTCTTTCGGCTTGTTGACCGTCTCTTCCATTTTGATCGGGTAGCGGATAAAGTCTGAGTACTTTTTCACGATCGCTTTGATGCGGTAGTTTTCTAAAAACTCATCATAGCTTTCATCTTCTGTGTTTTCTTTTATTTTCAGGGTGATTTCAGTACCGACGGTTTCCTTGTCACACGGCTCGATCGTGTAGCCGGCAGCCCCTTCCGACTCCCATACATACGCCTCGTCACTGCCGAGCGCTTTACTTTTCACCGTGACTTTATCAGCCACCATAAACGCCGCATAAAACCCGACGCCGAACTGGCCGATAATGTCATGGCCGTCTTTCGTGTCATTTTCTTGCTTGAAAGCGAGTGAACCGCTTTTCGCAATCGTTCCGAGATGCTGTTCAAGCTCGTCTTTTGTCATTCCGATACCGGTATCTGTGACAGTGAGCGTTCTTGCATCTTTGTCCGCCGTCACTTTTATGTAGTAATTGTCTTGATCAAACGTTAAAGAATCATCGGTTAGCGCCTTGTAATAGATTTTGTCAATCGCATCGCTCGCATTGGAAATTAACTCTCTGAGAAAAATTTCCTTCTGCGTATAAATGGAGTTAATCATCATATCCAGCAAACGCTTGGATTCTGCTTTAAACTTTTTTTTCCGCACTTCAGATCTCTCCTTTAATTATGCTTTGATGGTATGTAAAATCTTTTCAGCATCTATTTATCATATGCGGTGACAATTGTCAACTGAATCAGCAGATGCATATATTGTAAATTTAACATGTTAATGGATTCATTTCACCCATTTTATCAATAAAAAAGAGAGAATGCTGATCATCCTCTCTTTTCTTCTTCTTTCCAGCGGCCGAATTCCTTCTTCATCCATATGTATGACGGGTAGAAAAACAAACTAAATAAGAGAAGAGATCCCATGTTTCGCAAAAACTCATGCAGAACATTTCTTACGGTGAGAGGAAATGTGATGTCATGAGAAAAAATAGCGATGACGATGGAGATAGCAAACCATATAGGGACAACGGTATAACAATAAAACGCTATCTCCTTCTTATGATGTATCTTCAAAATATGTAAGCCTCCCAATGATGTATATACATAATATTAACATATTTAATAGGTATTTAGAAATGGAGTTCTATATGTTTATCCCCCTATTCAGCGGGAACAGATATAGAAAAAGGAGGAATCGCAATATGGGAAGATTAACAGACAAAACCGCAATCATCACAGGGGCCGCGACAGGCATCGGACAAGCGACGGCACGGGTTTTCGCCGATGAAGGCGCCCGCGTGATCTGCGGTGACATCAATGAAAGCGAACTGAATGAAACCGTCAGCGCCATCAGAAAAAACGGCGGAGAAGCAGAGGCCTTTCATCTTGATGTATCAGATGAAGAAAACGTAAAGTCTTTTGCAGACGGCATTCAGCAAAAGTACGGAACAATTGATATTCTTTTTAACAATGCCGGTGTTGACCAAGAGGGCGGCAAAGTCCATGAATACCCGGTCGAGCTTTTTGACCGGATCATCGCCGTCGATCTGCGCGGCACATTTCTGTGCAGCAAATATCTCATTCCGCTTATGCTCGAAAAGGGAGGCTCTATCATTAACACCTCCTCCATGTCAGGCCGGGCTGCAGACCTTGACCGCTCCGGCTATAACGCCGCAAAAGGCGGAATCACGAACCTGACGAGAGCGATGGCCATTGATTACGCCAGAAACGGAATCCGTGTCAATTCCTTATCGCCGGGCACGATTGAAACGCCGCTCATTGATAAATTGGCAGGCACGAAAGAAGACGAAATGGGCGAGGCGTTCCGTGAAGCCAACAAATGGATCACGCCGCTCGGCCGGCTCGGAAAACCGGAAGAAATGGCGGCTGTCGCGCTCTTCCTCGCTTCAGACGACAGTTCTTACGTCACAGGAGAAGACATCACAGCAGACGGCGGCATCATGGCATACACATGGCCGGGGAAAATGCTGATTGATAAGAAGTGGAAGGAAGAGACAGAGTGACGGCGAAAAAGAAATAAGCCAGTGCAAAAACACTGGCTGAACAAGGAGGGCTGGTTACTTAAACCAGCCCTTTTCCTTTGATCGGGTAATGGCCTCAATTCGATTTTTCACTTCTAATTTATCCAGAATCATCGAAACGTAATTGCGGACTGTACCGCTTTTGATGCTGAGGGCGTTTGCGATTTCTTTCGTATTTTTCCCGTCTGCGACGAGTTCGAGCACCGCTTTTTCCCGTTCAGTCAGCGGGTTTTCTTCACCATAGATGTCCTCCATTAATTCAGGGGCGTAGACGCGTCTTCCTTTCATAACGCTGCGGATGGCGCTGACGAGCTCCTCACTCGGACTGTCCTTGAGCATGTAACCGCTGACGCCCGCTTTTAGCGCCCGCTGAAAATAGCCGGAGCGGGCAAAGGTCGTCAAAATGATGATTTTCACATCACTGTCCTTGAGTTTTTCCGCCGCTTCAAGTCCTGATACCCCGGGCATTTCAATATCCATCAGACAGATGTCAGGAGCGTGTTTTTCGACGAAATCGATGGCATCCTGGCCGCTTGTGCCTTGGCCGACAACCGTCATATCCTCTTCTAAATTCAACAGCGAACCGAGTGCGCCAAGCAGCATTTGCTGATCCTCGGCAATGAAGATGTTGATCATCTGCTACCATCCTTTTCTTTTGATTTTGAATCATTTGGGATTCTCATGGTCAGCTTTGTTCCGGCAGCTGTATCGATGGCTAAACTGCCATTCGCGAATTCAAGCCGTTCTCTCATTCCAAGCAGGCCGTTTCCCTGTGAAAAAAAGCGATCTTCTCTGCATTGAAAGCTGCCGTCATCTTCTACCGTAATGACAACCTCTTTCCAAAGCTGCTGAATGGTGATGCGGCATACTTTGGCGCCGCTGTGTTTCACGACATTGGTGACGGCTTCTTTAATGCACATGCTGACGATGTTTTCGTTCAGCAGAGAGATATGTTTTGGCGCTTCTTTTTCTTCATACACAAATTCAATTCCTGCCGCTTCAAGAATTTGCCGAACATTGCTGAGCTCATCCTTCAATCGGATGCCTTTCATCGACGAGACAATTTGTCTGACCTCATTTAAGGAGGTGCGGGCCGTCTGTTGAACACTTTTCAGCTCAGTGCGGGCCTGTTCAGGGTCCTTGTAAATCAACTTCCGGGCAAGGTCGCTTTTCAGTCCGATTAAGGAGAGCTTTTGTCCAAGTGTATCGTGAAGGTCCCGGGCGATGCGCTGCCTTTCTTCCAGCTTCACAAGATCCGCGATTCGTTCATTTGCATATTCTAATTTCTCCTCGAGGCGCTCTCGTGCCTTTCTGCTTCGAATGCTGAGCGGAAGCAGGATGGCACTGATCAGAGTAATGACGATAAACGGGATTTGCGTCAAAAACCAGTCTTTTTTCAGAACAAGGCTGAAGTTGACGGCAATCGCCGCACTGATGATATGAATGTAATATAAGATGTAAAATGGAACTTTGTCCCGGATATGGCCGATGAAGTAGGCGATAAAGAAAGCGAAATAAATATAGCTGAACAGCATGACTGATCCGGTCGAAATGCCGATCAGAAGAAGCGCCCATAAGTAAACCGGCCAGCCTTTTGCAACAAATGCAAAGCGATATGCGCCAAAGAAAACAAGCGTGAAAATGATGCCGGCCACGATGACAAAGGTAGAAGAGCTTTTAAAAATAAAATAAAAAGGCAAGATGAAAAAAATCGTCCATATATAAGGAGAAATCCCATTCAGTTTTTGAAATTTAAAATATTTCTTCATCCTTATTCCACCTTCTGCCGCTTGTGTCTACCATCACTTTACCAAAACGCCGCCTTTATTGCATCCTCACACATAAAGAGCAGGCCCTTTCTGATAACAGAAAGAGCCGCGCGCCATATCAGGCATTTTTCTTTAAAGGTTCTTTCGGCACCTGCTGGGGCGGCGGTGTTTTCCGCGCCTCCCGAAAGGTGACAAATTGCTTTTCATCCTCATCCCACAGACGGAATTTCATGGATTCAAGACTTGTTTTAAGCGTAATGGTCGGTACATTTTTTAAAGGCTCGTGCCCCTCGTGAGCCGCTTCCAGCTTGTAATTCGGCACTTTCGGGCTTAAGTGGTGGACATGATGGTAGCCGATATTGCCCGTCAGCCATTGCAAAAGCTTCGGAAGCTTATAAAAGGAGCTTCCTTCTACCGCGGCCTGCACATAGTCCCAATGCTCATCGGCTTCAAAATAAGAATCCTCGAACGTATGCTGGACATAAAAGAGCCAGACGCCGATTGACCCCGAAATAAGGAAAATCGGACCCTGAACAAGCAAAAAGTTTTCCCAGCCGACAAGCAGGCATGTCGCAGCAGCCAATAAGACAATCGCCGCGTTCGTGAAATAGGTGTTCCAGCGTTCCTTGCGGCGGGCGCCTTTTACATTGAAACGGTTTTTAATCAGAAATACGTAAATCGGGCCGAGAATAAACATAATAAACGGATTGCGATAAAGTCTGTAGCGTACTTTTGTCCAGGCTGACGCTTCGTTGTATTCCTTGACGGTCATCATCCAAATATCGCCTGTTCCCCGTTTATCTAAGTTGCTGCTTGTCGCATGATGAATGGAGTGGCTGCGCTGCCATTGAGAGAATGGAAACAGTGTCAGCACACCTGAAATAAACCCAAACAGCCGGTTCAGCTTCTTTTGTTTGAAAAAGGATTGATGGCAGCAGTCGTGGAAAATAATAAAGATTCTTGTCAAAAATCCCGCTGCTATTACAGTAAAGGCGAGGGTCAGAAAATAGGAGACATCGAGGCTGAAGTAAGCAAGAAACCAAAGGGCAAAGAACGGTACAAACGTGTTGAGAAGCTGAATGACACTATGCTTTGTATCGGCGCCGGAAAATGCGGCAACCTGCTTTTTTAAAGACGCTTGTTTTTGAGTTGCGGCGTGATTGATCATGGATGTCACGTCCCTTCTTTTTCATTATGATCCCAAGTATAACGGGGCGCCGGACGCTTTTGTAGTAGCAGCCATCATGCCCCGAATATGACATTTGTCATGTTTGGCAGCAGAAATGCTGATCTGGCGTCATATGGCAGGTTTTCTTTTTAGCCGGACACTTCATATCGGCACTTCTCAAAGAAAACAGAAAAAAAGAACTCCGCCTGTTTTGGAGTTCTTTTTCATCATCTTCACAGCAAAATCACCCGATACTTCTTCACATCCAAAAACTGGAGAAATTCCCGGGCCAGCATGTCCGGCGCGTGGTCTTTTCCTTCATGAAGGCGATATTGAATCAGACCGACGAGCATGGATGCGACATAGTATGCATAGAGCTTTTTGCCCGCCTGAATGTGCAGAGGCTGATGAAGATAAAACGATTGCAGCGCTCTGAACATTTCCGGGATGACGTCAGGCACTCCGGAACCCTCTCTCAAAAAATGGACGAGCGGCATGCCTTCCGACAGTGCGGAAAAAAGTCTGACGAGCGCAGCTTCCGCTTCTTCCATGGAGCAGTCAGCAGGATCTCCCTTTACCGTCAATAATCCGATCAGCTCCCGGCATGATTGATGAATGATCGTTTTCAGCAACGCTTCTTTGTTGGCATAATGGTCATAAAAAGTGGCACGGCGGAGGTTGCTTTGACGGGCAATATCGGAAATCGTAATCGCCGCGTAATCCTTTTTTTCCGCTGCTAAGCCGATCATAGCCTCTTGCAAGGCCTGCCTCGTCCGTGCCACCCGCCGGTCGGCGGGCTTTTTTTCTTCTTGTTCCGGCACCCGGCGGCCGAACAGCCAGTAAAACCGTTTTTGAGAAATCAAATCCCACACCTGCCCGCTGATCGCTTCCGGTGATGCCCCGGGCTCCTCATTCAGCCAGTACAACACAATGGCATACGTGTATAAAGAGCGGTAATGAATGTACATATCCTGTTCGGTCGGTGAGAAATTTGCATTCACCGGTGACAAAAGCACATCATGCCGGAATACATCTTTAAAAAACGCATGAAAGTGAAAATACGGCATTTTTTGACGATCCATCATCGTTTGGAAAAACACCCGGTGCCGGTCAACAAAAGACAGGGTCGGATGCACTTTTTGCCAGCCGCCATTTAAATGAAGCACATCTTTATGCTTCAGCGAATCATACAGCGCTTCACTCAGCCCGTCCTTCATTTCTTCCGCTATATCTTCTAAAATTGCATATTTATCCTCGTAATAAAGGTACAGTGTCCCCCGGCTCACGTGCGCCCGTTCGGCGATATCCTTCATGGTCACACGGCGGATATCCCGCTCCCCAAGCATAACCAAGAGCGCTTGTTTGATGTCAGTTGTCACAGAATCCGGCATAAGAGACACTCCTTTCATTAGACAGATCACCGCAATTTGTACGGTAACGTATAGATGCGTTTACGCTGTCTTTGCCGCAAAATCACATCACACTATAATAGGCCCTGAAGAAACAAAAAAGCAACCAGAGGAGGAAGACCGATGGATCAGCATATAAAAGCAGACATCAAACGCGTCTTTGAGCTTCAGAAAAAAAATCAAAAAACACTGCGTGCTTCAACAGCCGAGCAGCGCAAAGAAAAGCTTCAGCGCTTTTTAGATGCCGTCACCGCTCATGAAGAAGAAATCATCGAGGCGATCAGACGGGACGTCCGCAAGCCTTATCATGAGGTGAAAAGAGCGGAAACGCAGGGAACGATCAAGGCGATTAAAGATAATATGAACAATCTCGACACCTGGATGGCGCCGAAACGCGTCGGCTCATCCGTCAGCCCCGACGCTGACGGCGTATTAATGTACGAGCCAAAAGGCGTCACCTTAATTCTCGGCCCATGGAATTATCCATTTATGCTGACGATGGCTCCGCTTGCCGCCGCCATTGCGGCCGGCAACAGCGCGATTGTGAAGCTGTCTGACTTTACGATGGAGACGAGCCATATTGCCGCGACAGTCATTCGTGAAGCATTTCATGAAAAAGAAGTCGCCATTTTTGAAGGTGAGGTTGATGTCGCGACAGAACTGCTCGACCAGCCGTTTGACCACATTTTCTTCACCGGCAGCACGAATGTCGGCAAAATCGTCATGACGGCAGCGGCGAAGCACTTGTCGTCCGTCACGCTTGAGCTTGGCGGAAAAAGCCCGACGATCATTGACAGCGGCTATGATTTAATGGACGCAGCGAAAAAAATCGCCGTCGGCAAATTTGTCAATGCGGGGCAAACATGTATCGCTCCTGACTATCTCCTTATGAAGGAAGATGTACAGGACACCTTTACAGATCTCCTGCAAACCATTGTCAATGCAGGTTTTATGGAGGATGATCATACGGTTGACCGCAATAAATTCACGCAGATTGTCAATGAGCGCAACTTTAACCGTGTCAAAGCTCTATATGATGATGCCATTGAAAAAGGGGCGAAAACGGCCTTCGGCGGCGTATTCGATGCGTATGACCGCACGATTTCTCCGACCGTGCTGACAAACGTCACGCCTGATATGAAGATCATGCAGGAGGAGATTTTCGCACCGATTCTGCCGATTATGAATTACGAAGATATCAGTGAAGCCGTTGATTACATCACTGACCGGGACAAGCCGCTTGCCTTATATGTATTCAGCCGTAATCAGGAGCTGATCGATTATGTCCTGCAGCACACGACGTCCGGCAACGCTTCTATCAATGATGTCGTCGTTCATTTCACTGACGTTAACCTTCCGTTCGGCGGCGTTAATACGAGCGGAATCGGTTCATATCACGGTGTGTACGGCTTTAAAGAATTTTCTCATGAAAAAGGCGTTTTTATTCAAGCCTCTAAATAAAAAAAGAATCCGCGCAGATGACGCGGATTCTTTTTTATTATTTTTTTGCCCCGAATGCGAGCAGTTTCGTATAAGTGCCGACGTAAAGCGTGCCGTCTTCAGCCAGAACCGGGGAGGAAATGACATTGCTGTCTGTTTGATAGCGCCATTTTTCATTACCGTCAGCGTCAACCGCATAGACGTTTTTATCGTCAGAGCCGAAGTACACATTGCCGTCTGCATCAATCAGCGGCGCCGTTCTCACAGGCCCGTCCGTATAGAAAGACCAGTTCATATTACCGGTTTTGCTGATGGAAAACAGCTCGCCGCTTCCCGAACCAATATACACATTGCCGTTATGGTCAATCGCTAATGAAGAGCTGGAGAAACCGTTTAACGGGAACGTCCATTTTACAGCGCCCGTTGATGTATAGGCGTATAAGCTGCCGTCCTGGTTTCCGGCGTAAACGGTGCCGTCTCTATCAATAACCGGATAACCTTTAAACCCGTTGGACGTCGTTTTTGACCATTTCACTTGGCCCGTTCCGGAATTGATCGCGTAAAAGATATTATTGTACGTTGCCGTATACAGCGTGCCGTTTGATGCTAACACGGGAGCGGAGCCGACCACGCCGTTTGTTTTAAATTTCCACTTTTGCGTCCATGTCGAAGGCGACGTCGGTTTAATCGCATAGATATAGTTATCCAGCGTCGACACATACAGCGTGCCGTCAGAGCCGATAGCCGCATCGGAACTCGGCGCTCCGCTCAGCGGAACCGATGTTAAAATATTTCCGGTTTCTTTGTCGATGAAATACAGTTTTTTATCGTGAGAAGGAAGATAAATGACACCGTTTGTTCCGAGCACCGGAGTCAGCGTATAAGTTGTCCCGAGGTTTTCCGTCACCCATTTCACAGAACCGTCCGGATGATATGCCGTCAGCTTCCCGTCTTTTGATTGAATAAATACGGTGCCGTCTCCGTCAACCGCGGCTCCCGCACCGTTTTGAGGGTTGGCCGGGACATTCTTTTCCCATTTTAACGCGCCGTCGGCAGTGCTTGTGAACCGGCTTTCCCTTGACCAGTTGAACATCGTCGGAGACATGGCCTGCGCGTCATACCGTCCCGTCAAGAAACCGGATGCCGCATGATTTTGTTTAAATATCGTTTCCGCAGCTTGAGCAGCCGCCGGATGCAGCCATTTTGCCCCCGGCAGATCAGAAACCGCTCCCACAGATAAAGCCGCAGCAACCGCAGCGCCGGCTGCCAATGTTTTCATTCGAAGTGAAGCTGTCTTTTTTTTCAATGTAAGTTCCTCCCGTTTCTATTAAAAACTGCTATACCGCTATAATCATACCATAATCATTCTATGAAATATTTGTATTTTAAGTAGATTTATAGAACAAATGTCACATAGACTGCTGCTGATGTTTCGGAGAGGAACGAAACGCGGCAATGTACCACACCACATTGACGATAAAAGCCGCGCCTGACCAAACGAGAAGACCGTAATAAAGAGACAGCTCCTGCCCTAAGGAAATGGCGGTCAATAACGCCACCAACAAGACAGCCGCGCAAATGATAAGCCCGATTCCGCAAAAAACGGCCATGATGATTTTCATGCCACGAACACCGAGAACATACATAATGAGCGGGACCGCATATATAACAAGGATCTGACCGACGGCGGCCCACATGCCCGCGGAGTTAAAACGATTCGCGTTCGGCCCCGTTTCTGCAAGCGGAGAAAGCGAGACGATGACCGGCAACAGACAAAACATCAGAGCGGACAGCAAGGTCACCGTGACCGTACCTTTTTTCTTTTGATTCATGTGAATATCCTCCTGACAAATACCCGGATTTTTTACCGGTAATCTGATAATATGTTATATTTTAACACGATATTTACTTAATTTGAGAATGTTTTACCAAAAACGAATTTACAAATCCAGAAAAATAGATATAATAAACGTTATGGAACCGATATTGATTCATAAAGCGCTATCTAACAAAACACGAAGTGATATTATGACATGGCTTAAACACCCGGAGGACCATTTTGATGAAAGGCCTTATCTTGAGCAGGGCCTCAGTTTCCGCACCGGAATTTGCGTCGGTGATATTCAGGCAAAGTCGGGGCTTGCGCAGTCCGTCATCTCCAGCTACCTGCTGACGATGCAAAAAGCCGGCCTGCTGGAATCTGAACGAATCGGAAAGTGGACCTATTACAGAAGGAATGAAAAACAAATTAAAGCCTTCGCTGACTATGTTCAGCACCAGCTATAACCATGAAAGGAGGGCTTTTTTTGTTCTAACATATCTATTTTTCTGTATATGTAGTTATAAAAGGAGGCATACATAACAATGAAAAAAAGCAGTTCCATCTTCATTCTATTTTTGGCACTAGGGGTTTTCGGGATTATCACGACCGAGATGGGCATTATCGGCGTTCTTCCGCAAGTGGCGGACAGATTTCAAATGGCCGCTTCAAAAGCGGGGTGGCTTGTCAGTATTTTCGCATTCATCGTCGCTGTGTCGGGACCGTTTTTGACCTTGCTTGCCTCAGGTATAAACCGGAAATACATTCTGCTTTTGGCGGTGCTGATGTTTGCCGTTTCTAATGCAGTCTACGCGTATACGGCGCATTTCAGTGTCATGCTTGCGTTTCGGATCATTCCGGCTTTATGCCACCCCGTGTTCTTTTCTGTAGCGCTTGCGGCCGCGGCCCGCCTTGTTCCCGCCGGCCAATCCGGAAAAGCCGTAACGAAAGTCTTTTCAGGCATCACCGCCGGCTTTGCGTTCGGCGTCCCTTTCACATCCTATCTGGCTGAGCGTCTCTCCCTTGAATCAGCCTTCCTATTCGGCGCGATCGTCAGTCTCATCGCGTTCATGGGCATTCTTCTCTTTTTGCCATCCATGCCGGTCACAGAAAAAATGTCTTTCAGAAGCCAGCTCGGCATCCTTCGCAAACCGGCCTTGTGGCTTAATATCGCTGCCGTTACCTGTCTCTTTGCGGCCATGTTTTCTGTCTACAGCTATTTTGCGGAGTACCTCGGACGGGTGTCCAATATGAACGGCACATGGGTCAGCTTCATGCTGATGAGCTTCGGGGTGATTATGATAGCCGGGAATTTCGTCTTCGGCGCTTTGTTATACAAAAATATGAAAAAGACCGTCATCCTGTTTCCGCTTCTTTATACAGCCGCCTACTTGCTCATATATGGGTTTGGGACGTCTTTCGCACCGATGGCCGTCCTTGTCTTCGTATGGGGCGCCGTTCATTCCGGCGGTCTCATTGTGAGTCAGACATGGCTTACTGCTGAAGCAAAGGAGGCCCCCGAATTCGGCAACAGCCTGTTTGTCTCCTTTTCCAACCTCGGCATCACCATCGGAACGGCGGCGGGCGGCTGGTTTATTTCACATTTGGGAATCCATCAGCTGATGTGGTGCGGCATCATGTTTGCCCTTCTGGCTTTCGGGCTGATCATGGGACGCTTAGCATGGGGAAAGAGGCCGCTCGCAGAAGCTTAAGCTCCGTTGCAAAATCCGGCATGATTACGTATAATATGGCAGATTAAAGCAAGGGAGAGAAAAAGATACATGGAAAGACCGGCAGGATTTTGGATTCGGTTTCTGGCGTATGTCATTGATCAGATCATTATAGGAATTCCGATTTTTATCATTCAATTTGCAGTCAGTTTTTTATTTGCGGCAGGCGTTGCGGCGGCTGACCCCTTCATGACCGAAAATCAGTTTAACATCTCTTTTCTGGTGTTCGGCGTCATCCCGATTCTTGTGAGCTCTTTTGTGATCAGCATCTTATATTTCAGCCTGCTCACAGCCTCAAAGATGCAGGGGACACTGGGAAAAGCATTGCTCGGCCTTAAGGTCGTCAATGAAGATGGCGGACGCGTTTCCATCGGCCAGGCCTTCGGACGCGCTTTCGCTTATATCATATCTAAGGTCATTCTTTATATCGGTTTCATTATGGGTGCCTTCGGAGAGAAAAAAACGCTGCACGACATCATGTGCAGCACCCGGGTTGTTTATAAATAATGTCCTTAAGTCCGGGCCTTTTGAGCCCGGGCTTTTTTATGACGGCTGCGCCGGCTTGATGTCAATGCCGCCTTTTCCGTCAGCCTCAATGCGGATCGTCCCGTTCACAATGACAGACAGCGGATGAAACTCCGCATGCTGATCAGAAAAAATCCAGCGGCGCCCGTTCCGCCCTAAAAGCAAAAACGCCCCATCATTGTAATCACCCATAAAATGAAACCCGTTCTCCTTAAGAGGCGCGCCGTCTCTCACCGGTATACCGAAACGCTGCAGCTCCTTCCCGGTCGATACCACCTCGGCAGCCGTCAGATTCACCTCGCCGATATTCAGGACGGACTCAATCGAAAAACGTTCCGCGCTTGCCGGCGATGTGTCTCTCGCGATGAATTCCGCCAGATTGTTGGACGGATCTTTGAAATAAAAGGAACGCGCATGTATATGAGAGAAATACACCTCATCCTCCCCATCTTCCGTTTGAAAAACGACTTTATCCTTTATCCACGCCTTCGCCTCATCAAAACGATTATTCGGAATGTTAAACGCGAAATGATACGCCGGATGAGATTGAGAATCGGCGCGCCTGAATTCCAATTCACTTTCTCCCGCCTTGATTGTAAACGAATCATCGGACTCACCCGCTAAAGAAAAACCCAACACCCCTACGTAGAAGTCTTTCGTCTCCTCTAAAGCACAACTGTACAAAGTAATGTTATTTATTTGCATGATCATACCCCCTTTGGTTTATACTGCCATATAGAGGGGTTGAATCCCACTATTTCGTTTCACCAATTGAGAATCCCCCTTCCGCCCGGCGCTGAACGTGATAAACAGCGCCAAACCGCTTATACCAAGCGATTTTTAACGTATAAAGCAAAAAAAGCAGAAAATAATACCTCATATAGCTTGACAAAAAATAAATGTTATTTAATAATCTATATATAATTAGAATTATTATTGAAAGATAAAGTGAATGCTTTGTCTTTTTAATATATTTTAAAATCACATTTCAGGAGGAAGATATTATGTCTTTAATCGGAAAAGAAGTACTGCCATTCGAAGCAAAAGCTTTCAAAAACGGTGAATTCATCGATGTAACAAACGAAGATTTGAAAGGTCAATGGAGCGTTTTCTGCTTCTACCCAGCAGATTTCTCTTTCGTTTGCCCGACTGAACTTGAAGATCTTCAAGGACAATACGCTGCACTGAAAGAATTAGGCGTGGAAGTATACTCTGTTTCTACAGATACTCACTTCGTACACAAAGGCTGGCATGACAGCTCTGAAAAAATCGGCAAAATCACTTACGCAATGATCGGTGACCCATCTCAAACGATCTCCCGCAACTTCGACGTTCTTGACGAAGAAACTGGTCTTGCTGACCGCGGAACATTCATCATCGATCCTGATGGCGTGATCCAAACAGTTGAAATCAATGCAGGCGGTATCGGCCGTGACGCAAGCAACCTTGTAAACAAAGTAAAAGCAGCTCAATACGTTCGTCAAAACCCAGGTGAAGTCTGCCCGGCTAAATGGGAAGAAGGCGGCGAAACACTTACACCTAGCCTTGATTTGGTAGGTAAAATCTAAGGAGTGCATTCAATTGGTACTTGATGCAAATATCAAAGCACAATTAAATCAATACATGCAGCTAATTGAGAACGACATTGTTCTCAAAGTAAGCGCCGGTGATGATGACACTTCTAAGGACATGCTGGCTCTCGTTGACGAACTGGCTTCCATGTCATCTAAAATTTCAGTTGAAAAAACTGAATTAAACAGAACACCGAGCTTCAGCGTTAATCGTACCGGAGAAGACACAGGCGTTACATTCGCCGGTGTTCCTCTCGGCCACGAATTTACATCATTAGTGCTGGCATTGCTTCAAGTCAGCGGCAGAGCGCCTAAGGCTGATCAAAAGGTCATTGACCAGATTAAGAACATCAGCGGAGAATACCGTTTTGAGTCTTATATCAGCCTGACGTGCCACAACTGCCCTGATGTCGTCCAAGCATTAAACATGATGAGCGTGCTCAACCCGAATATCACTCATACAATGATTGACGGCGCGGCATTCAAAGAAGAAGTAGAAAGCAAAAACATTATGGCTGTTCCGACTGTTTTCTTAAACGGTGAATCTTTCGGAAGCGGCCGTATGACCATCGAAGAGATTCTCGCGAAAATGGGCAGCGGCGCAGATGCGTCTGAGTTTGCCGACAAAGAGCCGTTTGACGTTCTTGTTGTCGGCGGCGGACCTGCCGGCGCAAGCGCGGCGATCTACACGGCGCGTAAAGGCATCCGCACCGGTGTCGTCGCTGAACGCTTCGGCGGCCAGGTACTCGACACCATGAGCATCGAAAACTTCATCAGCGTCAAAGCGACTGAAGGACCGAAGCTCGCTGCAAGCCTTGAAGAGCACGTGAAAGATTATGATATTGACGTCATGAACCTTCAGCGCGCGAAACGCCTTGAGAAAAAAGACTTCTTCGAACTTGAACTCGAAAACGGCGCTGTACTGAAAAGTAAAACAGTGATCCTGTCAACAGGTGCCCGCTGGCGTAATGTCAACGTACCTGGTGAGCAAGAGTTCAAGAACAAAGGTGTTGCATACTGCCCGCACTGTGACGGACCATTGTTTGAAGGCAAAGACGTAGCCGTTATCGGCGGCGGAAACTCCGGAATCGAAGCGGCGATTGACCTTGCAGGTATCGTCAATCACGTGACTGTGCTGGAGTTCGCGCCTGAACTGAAAGCAGACGAAGTCCTGCAAAAACGTCTTTACAGCCTGCCAAACGTCACTGTGCACAAAAATGCACAAACGAAAGAAATCACAGGCGACCAAAACGTAAACGGCATTACGTTCGTTGACCGTGAAACAGGCGAAGAAAAACACGTTGAACTTCAAGGTGTATTCGTCCAAATCGGTCTCGTGCCTAATACAGAATGGTTAGACGAAACTGTCGAACGCAACCGCATCGGCGAAATCATCGTCGATAAGAGCGGCGCAACAAGCGTTCCCGGCCTATTCGCCGCAGGGGACTGCACAGACGGCCCGTACAACCAAATCATTATCTCAATGGGATCAGGTGCAACTGCCGCTTTAGGCGCATTTGATTATTTGATCCGGAATTAATGTAAAAAAGCCGCCATATGAATGGCGGCTTTTTATGTTATCAGTTAGGGTTTGCTCCGCCAACACATGCTTTTCCTCATCGTTTTGCAGCTGCTCCCACTTTTTCGCCTGTTTTCTATATCATTTGAATTTTAAGGGTAATGTTAACATTACCCTTGTTAAAATATCAATATATTTCCATTTATATCTACTACTTTTTTCCTTTAATTAGAAAGGGGTTATTTGAATTGCAAAGAAAGTCTTTTACTGACTCATCCATTTTCTTTTTTTTAATTTGTATTTTGGGAGGCATACTTTTTCTTTTAATAAAATGATTCGAGTCTTTTTTAGTTGTTGACTCTCTAATCTATTTATATAAGGCTTGTCGCTATCCACCGTTCCCTTTAAGGCACAAATAGCTTGTTTCCTATATGCGCCTGGTCAACGAAAGAAAAAGACAGCATACTGCAAGCGGTATGCTGTCTTTTTCGTGAAATTCTGATGACTATTTCATTCATAACCTTTATGTCTTGCTCCCTCTCGCCCGATAGATAAGAAACAGTCCAATAAACCATAGCGGCGTCAGCAGCAAAGCCGGGCGCGTCGCATCCGCAAACAGCATAATCACCAGAATGGCGGCAAACAGCGCCAGCACGGCGTAATTGATAAACGGCGCGAACGGCGCCTTGAAAGACGAGCTTGCGTGTAAGTCCGGACGGGTTTTCCTGTATCTGATATGACAGACAAGGATCACGCCCCACACCCAAATGAAACAAATTGCGCTGATGGTGGTCACGATGCCAAACGCTTCTTCCGGTATCAATTTGCTTAAAAGAGCGCCCGCTGACAGCACAATGACCGATACCCATAATGCGCTGCTCGGCACATGGTTTTTATTCAGCTTCGCGAAACTTGCCGGCGCCTGTTTCGTTTTGCTTAAGTTATACAAAATCCGGCTTGTAGAAAACATCCCGCTGTTACAAGCAGAAGCGGCCGACGTTAATACGACAAAATTAATGATCCCCGCGGCCACCGGAATGCCGACTAAGCTGAAGGTTTTCACAAAAGGACTTTCCGCCGCATTCAGCTGCGTCCAAGGGTTAATACATAAAAGAATGATCAATGCCCCCACGTAGAAAAATAAAATACGCAAGGGGATTTTGTTGATAGCGGACGGAATGTTTTTTTTCGGATTTGATGTCTCCGCTGCCGACACACCCACTAATTCCACACCGACATAAGCGAAGATCACCATCTGGAACGACAGCAAAAAGCCTGAAAACCCGTTTGGAAACAAGCCGCCGTGCTCCCACAGATTCGCCGCTGAAACCGTTCCGGTATGCGTTTTGAACCCAATCACCAGCAAAACTACACCGATGACAATTAACGCAAGAATCGTGATCACCTTAATTAAGGCGAACCAAAACTCCAATTCTCCAAAAATCTTGACCGTTAACAGATTAAGCCCTAATAAAATGAGCAAACAGATAAGTGCAGGAACCCACTGCGGAATGTCAAACCAATATTTCACATATACACCGACGGCGATCACATCCGCCATAGCCGTCATAATCCAGCAAAACCAATAAGTCCAGCCGGTGACAAACGCCGCACGCGGCCCTAAATACGCCTCGGCAATATCCGTTAATGATTGGTACCCCGCTTTAGATAACAGCAGTTCTCCCAGCGCCCTCATGACGAAAAAAAGCGCAATACCTACAATAAAATACGCAAAGATGATAGAAGGACCCGCCAGCTGAATCGCCTTACCAGACCCTAAAAACAATCCGGTGCCGATCGTGCCGCCAATGGCGATCAGCTGCACGTGCCGATTCGACAAGTCCCTCTTTAGCTCTCGCTGTTCCACACCTGACTCCTCCTTACTTTTTGATGAACGACGAGAAAATAAAGCCAATAAAAAAAGAGATTGGATGCCCTCCAATCTCATGGTCATAAGAATATCAAATTATATTTGCGCCGCTGACAATCAACAGCATGCCAAATACATATTCGGTACTCTTCTGTCCTTTTGCCTGAGATTGTGAACCCTTCGGCGCCGCGGAAAACCCGCGGTCTCTCCAGAAGCCGCTCCTGCTGTAGTGCGACCCACAGCAATCATAGCCTGCTACGTATTAAGTTTCCGATAGAAATAACTATCAGCTAACTTTTTATTTTAATGGAAGTTTAATCATTTGTCAATAGGGTGATGAGCTGTCTGCGGAAGGTATATGTTGATGCCTTAAGCGCCGTATTTTCTGTTTTGTTTGTCTCAAAAAGGACTTATGAGGTACTATCATATAAGGTCTAATGATGTAAACATTATGTCATACTTTAAATTCACCTTATCATGCAATCGCTCGTAAATAAAAAGGGGATGGACGAGATTGGAAACCAAATATTTAGATCTGCTCGCACAAAAATACGATTGTGAAGAAAAAGTGGTCACAGAGATCATTAATCTGAAAGCGATACTGAACCTGCCGAAAGGAACCGAGCATTTCGTCAGTGATCTGCACGGAGAGTATCAGGCATTCCAGCACGTGCTGCGGAACGGTTCAGGAAGAGTAAAAGAGAAGATCCGCGATATTTTCAGCGGCGTCATTTACGATAGAGAAATTGATGAACTGGCAGCTTTGGTTTATTATCCGGAGGACAAACTGAAGCTGATCAAACATGACTTTGATACGAAAGCGGCATTAAACGAGTGGTATAAAGAAACGATTCATCGGATGATTAAGCTCGTTTCATATTGTTCTTCCAAGTACACCCGCTCCAAATTGCGCAAAGCGCTGCCTGCCCAATTTGCTTATATTTCCGAAGAGCTGCTGTACAAAACAGAACAAGCCGCCAACAAAGAACAATATTACTCCGAAATCATAGAACAGATCATCGCGCTCGGCCAAGCTGATAAGCTGATCAGCGGGCTTGCTTACAGCGTTCAGCGATTGGTGGTCGACCATCTGCATGTTGTCGGCGATATTTATGACCGCGGACCGCAGCCGGACAGGATTATGGAAGAACTGATCAACTATCATTCAGTGGATATTCAATGGGGGAATCACGATGTTCTCTGGATAGGCGCCTATGCCGGTTCCAAAGTATGTCTGGCCAATATTATCCGTATCTGTGCCCGCTATGACAACCTGGACATTATTGAAGACGTCTACGGCATCAATCTGAGACCGCTATTGAACCTTGCCGAAAAATATTATGATGATAACCCGGC
This sequence comes from Bacillus siamensis KCTC 13613, assembly GCF_000262045.1. GTDB lineage: Bacteria > Bacillota > Bacilli > Bacillales > Bacillaceae > Bacillus > Bacillus siamensis. The sequence continues at coordinate 112,476 of NZ_AJVF01000039.1, read as the reverse complement.
TTTCCGCCCGAAAGCAACCGAAAACAGACCGGAAGATGAGATTAAGCAAATCACAAAAATCCATCAGGCGATCGCGATGATCCAATTCAAGCTTGAGAGCCCGATTATTAAGAGACGGCCGGATTTTAATATGGAAGAACGGCTGTTACTGGAAAAGATTGATTATGACCGCAATGAAATCACGCTGAACGGAAAAACGTATCAACTGGAAAACACCTGCTTCGCGACAGTGAATCCCAAACAGCCCGATCAGCTATTAGAAGAAGAAGCAGAAGTCATGGACAAGCTGCTGTTCTCTGTCCAGAATTCCGAAAAGCTGGGCCGCCATATGAATTTTATGATGAAAAAAGGCAGCCTGTATTTAAAATATAACGGCAACCTGTTGATTCACGGCTGTATTCCTGTTGACGAAAACGGCAATATGGAAACGATGATGATTGAGGATAAAGCTTATGCGGGCCGTGAGCTTCTCGATGTATTTGAACGGTTCTTACGGGAAGCGTTTGCCCATCCGGAAGAAACCGATGACCTGGCGACAGATATGGTCTGGTACTTATGGACAGGCGAGTATTCCTCCCTCTTCGGAAAACGCGCCATGACCACCTTTGAGCGGTATTTCATCAAAGAGAAGGAAACGCATAAAGAAAAGAAAAACCCGTATTACTATTTGCGTGAAGACGAGGCAGCCTGCCGAAACATCCTGAAGGAATTCGGGCTCAACCCGGATCATGGCCATATCATCAACGGCCATACGCCGGTAAAAGAAATCGAAGGCGAAGATCCGATCAAGGCAAACGGAAAAATGATCGTCATCGACGGCGGCTTCTCCAAAGCCTACCAATCCACAACAGGCATCGCTGGCTACACGCTCTTATACAACTCCTACGGCATGCAGCTCGTCGCCCATAAACACTTTAACTCCAAGGCCGAAGTGCTGAGCACCGGAACCGACGTCTTAACAGTGAAACGATTAGTTGACAAAGAGCTGGAGCGTAAGAAAGTGAAAGAAACGAATGTCGGTGAAGAACTGATGAAAGAAGTCGCGATTTTGGAGAAACTGCGGGAGTATCGGTATATGAATTGAGGAATATGGAGTTCAGGGATGATTCTCTGGGCTCTTTTTTATGATTCCCCGTAACAACGGCTAATGATCCCCTTTCCCTGTATGTAAAACCGATTTAACCGCTTCTTCAATCTCCTTATAACCCGTACATCTGCAAATATTGGACTCCAGCCAATTTTTAATCGTTTCATCACTTGCATTCGGCTCAGTATTCACTAAAGCATGACAATTCATGAGAAAACCAGGTGTGCAATATCCGCATTGAAACGCAAATTTTTCAATAAAAGCCTTTTGAATCGGCGTATTGATAAGTCCTTCAATTGTCGTAATGTCCTTTCCTTCCCCTTCTGCCGCAAGCATTAAGCAAGATTTCATCGGTATCCCGTCCGTTAATACCGTACAGGCGCCGCAATCACCATTTAAGCAGCCCGGCTTTGAACCAGTTAATCCGAGACGAAGACGGAGAGCAAATAACAAAGTATCGGCCGGTCTGACCGTAATCTGTCTTTCTTCGCCATTTACTTTCAACGTAATAGGATCAGACATGGGAACCTCCTTCTAATTCTTGTAAGGCATCTAAGATTGTATGCTGCAAGACAAATATCCGATATTCACTTGAGCCTTCTGCATCATCAAGTACGGGTTTAGGTACATACTGTAAAGACCTGCGCACTCTATCTTCTGCTGTGCCGCTTTTATCGTTAAGCACAGCCTCCATTTCAGCAGAACGAAAAGGAAATGGACATACGCCGCTGAAGGCCATTCTGATCTCATCATCTTTTTTCAGCGCACAGACTGTCACCAATGGATAGCCGACATTCCACTGCTGTCTTCTTTTGATACTGACAAACGGCAAGTCAACATACGCTCGATCGACAACGATATGAAATAAAAAATCTCCTTTTCGCAACTGTATTTCCTTGTTAAATACTTTATTTATGGGACGGTAATGAATCCCCGCTCTCCCTGCAATCCCTAGCAAACTATCAGAAATCAGCAGCGGCAGCACGGCCTCACGGTAATAGATGCCCCCGCAAATGTTTCCGCCCAGGCTGATTTTATTTCGAGATGTCCGATCCGCAATTTCACTTACTGTTTTACTTAATAGCGGAAATGGATTTTCTTCCTCCAGTTTCGTTAATGACACGCCCGCTCCGATCACCAGATCATGTTCATAAAAACGGATGGCGTGAAATCCCGGAAGTGCGTTCATATCTATCACTGCATCCGTATAGACGATATTCAGCCTTCCTAACGTGATAATTTCCGTGCCGCCGGAAAAATACATTGGTGTTTTCTTTTCAGCCGCAAGCGAGTGAAACAGACGGGTTGTTTCTTGTATGGTCTTCGGCTTAAAATAGTCGAAATCAAACGGTATCATCTTTCCACCCCATTTGCGTCCTCCATAATTGTTCGGGAATGAGAGGAAGTTGATTCAATTGGACTCCTAAAGCGGCGGAAAGGCAATTTCCTAATGCTGCAGGCATCCCCAACAGTCCGTGTTCCCCGCCGCCGCGCGCTCCATAAGGCGCAATCACATGCGGGGTTTCAACAAATTCAATGATATATTCAGGCTGCTCTCCATAGTGAAGGGGTCTGTATGTTCTGAGTTGAGGATTTAATACTCTGCCATACGGATCAAATACAAAGGTTTCTCTTCCTCCAAATGCGATTCCCATACTCATCCCTCCCATCACTTGACCCCTTGCAGCTTTTTCATTCAGTACAGTTCCTATATCTACAACAGAATAGGCTTTTGTGATCTGATACGTATAATCCCGCTTATCCAACTCAACTTCAATTCCCTGAGCACCTACAGCCCATTCGGGTCCCGGCTTTCCTCTTCCCGTTTCCCTGTCTAAATTCGTCATCCGGGTTAATGTGTAATTGCCGCTCGCAATGATTTGGCCGCCGATGGTATTTCCATTTGGAAACGTATATCCGTAAGCAATGTCTTTTATGTCAACATGTACAGCAGGATAATCTATAAAATAAACTTTTCCGTCTGCCACTTCCAATTCCTCGACAGGAACCCGCAACACGCATGATGCCACTTCCTTAAGCTTTCGAATGGCTTCTTCCGCTGCATTCAGTACGGCTCTTCCGGCCATTAACGTCCCTCTGCTCCCCACGGTTTTCCAATGCTCGGGCGTTGTTTGGGTGTCTACAAGCATTTTTACGTGAATTTTGCTTATATCCATTTTCATTCGTTCCGCCAAGATTTGGGCTAACACTGTTTTAGTCCCTGTTCCAATTTCCACTACCCCTGACATCAAATTAATGCTTCCATCGGGATTAAAGGTTAAAATCACCCCGGACGTTGCATTTGTATCAAATGTTGAGGTTTTCCAAATACAGCTGATCCCCTTTGCCCGTATCTTCCGGCCGTCGATTTCAATTCTCTGTCCCTCGGACCAATTCATTAATTCCTTCAATCTCTCAATGCATTTCGGCACATTTCCGACCGTGCTTGAATTGAGACGAACTTGAGTAGGTGTAGTATCACCGGGACGAATGGCATTTTTATAGCGGAGTTCTAACGGGTCCATGTTCAGCTTTTCCGCCAATACATCCATCGTCCGCTCAAAGGCAAATAACACTTCAGCATGGCTGTAGCCCCTAAATGCGCTTGGATATGGATGATTCGTATACATACAATATGAATCACACGATATATGATCGATAGCGTACGGACCCGTACAATCAACCACCGCAGCCCGGCTGATGTCCACTCCTTTATCAGAGTATGCTCCGCCATCAAATAAAAGCTGAATGTCTGCCGCCTTTAAAATTCCATCCTTTGTGGCCCCTAATTTAACAATGGCATCCAATCCTATATGACCAGGAGATGTGATCATATCCTCTTCTCTCGTATTAAATAATTTGACGGGCCGGCCTCCGACTGCTTTTGATGCCAAATAGGCAATGACCTCTAACTGAACGGCTGCTTTTCCCCCGTACGCCCCTCCTACTAAAGGGGTTTTGACGATAACCTTTCCGGGTTCAATTCCAAAGTACCACTCCATTAATTTTTTAATGGCAAAAGGAGCTTGAGAGGATGTAGTCATGATAATCTCCTCATCAGCCCGAATTTCAACAATCGAGCACCTTGTCTCCATAGCTGCGTGATCAGAAGGGTTAAAGGAAATTTGGAATTCTGCTGTCACATCACTTTCCTTAAACCCGTCTTCAATATTTCCTTTTCTGATTTTATCCAGGTTCGCGATATTTGTCTTCGGAACCGGGAATACACCTGCCTTCTTCTCATAGCGGTCAACATGTTCATGGACGAGGGGAGCATCTTTTTGAAAAGCCTCACGGGGGGAATTGACGACGGGAAGAGGTTTATAGGACACTTTAATGGCATCCGCGGCCTTTTTGGCTATGATTGGATTTTCCGCCACAACTACAGCAACCGGCTCACCGTGGTATCTGACCCTTTTATAAGCAATCGGCGGCCTGTCTTTAATTTCTTCACCTGCAAGCGGAAGAGGTTCATCGCCCAATATCGCTTTCACTCCGGGAATCTTCCAGGCTTCTGAAAAATCAATAGACACAATATCGGCATGAGCATATGGGCTGATCAGCATTTTTGCGTGTAATGTGCCTGTTGCATGTAAATCATCCGTATATTTCGCCTTACCCGTCACTTTTTCAAGGGCCTCTTTCCGAATGACACTTTTCCCGATATACTCCAACTCATTCACTCCCCGAATTTATTCAGCAGGAAAGTATAATCTTCAGCCGTGTCTACGTCATAAAAAAGCAAAGGGTCTTGAAAGCTGATCATTTTTCCCGTCTTGACCATACTTTCACGGATCACGTGCCGGGCGCCCTGATCTCCCTTTAACTGATGCAATACTGGAAAACATTGATTTGAGAATAAAATGGGGGGCATAGGAAGATGCTGATTTTCAGCGGCGATAAATGAATAGCGGCGCTCCTTTTGATAAGAATCAATCAACGTATTGATGATATCTGCGGTGACAAACGGCTGATCTGCAAGGAGAATGATAACGGCGTCAGCCTCGTACGCTGCCGCTTTTTTCAAACCGCATTGTATAGAATGGCCTTGGCCCTTACCCGCTTGCTCACATTCTGCCTGACTCCACTTATTTGACATGGGATTTAAAAAGAAATAATCCGAAAGCCAATGCAGTGAATCTCCCTTTCTCGTTATAACAAAAATATGATCTAATTCAGATAACAGGGCATGTTTAAGCGCCATACTTCCGAGGGAGACTCCATTGAGAAATAAGCTGCGCTTATCCGTCCCCATGCGTCTGCTTGTACCGGCTGCCAGGTAAATACCTGCTGTTTTCATAAGCGAGCCCTTTGTTTTCGCATTTCTTTAATCATCTCGCCGACAATGCTTACAGCAATCTCCTCAGGCCCTTGTGCCCCGATGGGAAGGCCGATAGGGGAATGAATATCCTCTGGAATCTCAGCTCCGCCTAATAGCCGCTCGGTGCGCCTTCTGGGGCCTAATACACCTTTATAAAACACATTCTTATTTTTTAATGTATGTAAAATGATCTGATCTTTTTGAAAGCTGTGCGTCATAATAACAACAAAATCCCTTTGGGTCATGCTCAGGCCTTCTATGACTTCTTCCGGCGCTCCCGTTATCAAATGGCCGGCTTCAGGAAAATGGCCGTGATGACATAAAGCGGGACGCCAGTCAATCACCGTCACATGAAAGCCCGCACGAGCCGCCAACGAAACGAGCGGCCTTGCATCTTCTCCTGCTCCGAAGACGTATAGACAAGGTTTTGGAACCATCTGATGGATAAAAAATAAATCAGATGTATGTTCATCCCTTTTGATTCCCTTTTCTGTCTGTCTCAGTTTTTGAATACAGCCTTGTTCCATATCCCCGCTTCCAAACACTCTGCCGTCTTCAGCTATATACAGATCTTCCTTCGGCTCTAACGTTTCAGTGAATCGTTTCACTCGGGTCACAGACTTTTTTTCATCTAAGCATGTCTTGACTGTCATCAGATTTCGTTCCAATTCCCCTTTTACAGGCTCAAGCAACACCGTCAAAGCACCATTACAGCCAACACCCTGCCCCCAGGATAAATCGTCCTCCGCACTCATATCAAAGCGGACAATCAACGGCTCTCCCGCAGCCCAGACCTGCTCTGACCTTTCAGCAAGATCTTCCTCCAGACAACCGGCGGATAACATTCCGACTCTTGTTTTGTCCCCTAAAATTAACATGGAGGCCCCTTCCTTCTTATAAGCGGACCCCTCTGTTTTAATGATGGTAGCCAGTACCTTAGCTTTCGCAGAAGCCGCGATGACATCCAAAATCCGGTGTATATCATCCATTTGATTTCCCCCGTTTTTACCTGATCATCTGTATATCCATATTCTTTTTTTCCAGAGAACATTACAAACTCTTCAGCAATTTCTTCGTTTCTAAAAAAAAAGAGTCTTTATAGACCTTATGACCGGGCGGCGGGTGCGACTGCATGCCGGAACGGAGAGATTCCAATAGCACATTCTGTTCCTTCTGTTTCCAATTGTCTGTTTCACCGAGCTGTATTCCTTTAAAACCCGCAAAAAATTCACTTAACACTTGTAAATCATTGCCCAGCTCCCTTTTGTCACTTGAAGATAAAGCTCCTTCCCTTTCCCATTCTTTTAACGTTTTCACGACATTGGATATATACTCATATCCAGCATTCATCTTTTGCATCTCTGTTTGATATCTTGCAAGAATGATTTTATGTTTTTTTCTGATGGGGTTGAATTTCAAGCTCTCAGAGGCTGTTTGCAGCATCTCTTTTGCCGTATGCAGCTCCTGCAGAAGGTTATTCACTTTATCTTCCATGAGCGTCCCTTTTCCTTGTCCCCACTCTGATTGCACCCATTGGGAAAGGTCTAAAAGTGTGTCAGAAAGCTGATGAGCCAATGTTTGAAATGAGTCCGCTGCCCTTTTTGTATAGTCCGGCGGAAAAAGAAACATATGAACCAGAATCGCGATGACGACGCCGATCACCGTATCGATGATCCGATCCATTGCATAATCTTTAGAGTGTCGTTCAAACGTAAATACCAATAAAATGGTGAGGGCTACCTGATGCAGAACCGTTTCATCTATTCGCAACCACTTTGCAATGTAAGTCCCGCCTAATAGTAACAGCCCCAGCATCCAGCCATTCATTTGTAAGTAACTGACAAGATAAGAGGTTAACATGATTCCGATGACCGTTCCCGCAATCCGATGAAAAGAAAATCGAACCGACTGATCTATGGTTGATTGCAAACATAAGATAACGGATAGAGGAGCCAAATACGGGTGTTTAGAACCCGCCAGTTTTGCCGCTTCCCAAGAAACCGCAGAGGCAATCGCCATCTTCCAAACCAAGGATGTTTTATTTTGGTTTTTTTTACTTTTCTTCATCATACGCCCCCTCCTTTCAGAAACCTTTTCCACTAGGTTTCCGTTGCGCAAAGGGATTTATACTGATATAGCAAAAAAGAAGCTGTGATTCAAAGAGGGATTCTTGAATGATGGCTTCTTTTTGGGGTTGGGGAAACATTGGGAACGTAAAAATCATCGTCATCGACGGCGGCTTCTCCAAAGCGTGCCAATCCACAACAAGCATCGCCGGCTACACGCTGCTATACAACTCCTACGGCATGCAGCTCGTTGCTCATAAACACTTTAACTCAAAGGCAGAGGTCCTAAGCACCGGCACCGATGTCTTAACGGTGAAACGATTAGTGGACAAGGAGCTTGAGCGGAAGAAAGTGAAGGAAACGAATGTTGGTGAGGAATTGTTGCAGGAAGTTGCGATTTTGGAGAGTTTGCGGGAGTATCGGTATATGGAGTGAGGGATGTGAGGCTCAGAGGTGACACCTCTGGGCTCTTTTCTTAGGGTTTTTTCAATATCTCATTTAACTCTGCAAATTGCTGTCAAGTCTGGTCATTTACTCATAGAATTTTTTTCCACAATTAAATTTATAAATCGTAAAATAATACAAATATAATTATTGGAGGACGTTATTTTGAACGAACACAAATTTAAAAAATTGAATTAACCGATGCCAAACCAACCCGAAGAGGAATTTCTTTGATGTTATTTATAAACATGAAAAAGAAGGATGAGTCTGATAAAGCCGCTTCGTTTTGAAGGTGAGAACGCATTTTTTTAGTAGGATCCTACGATACATTATTTTGTTTATCCATTCGGGTATTGTGCGACGTTAGAGACGGTGCTACTTCTTCTAAGTTATATATATACTTTTAATGGTAATAGAACCTTAAACCATACAACTTATCTAATCGTAGTCATGTTAGGGGGTGGTATTTCTTGAAGTATGCTTAAAATCTGTCTAGAAAATACAAACTCACTTTTAAAACTACTCGTATTGGTGGAGTACTTTTTGTCCACCAGAATACCTTGAACTTTCTATCATATTCTCTTTTCGATTATAGCCATATGTTTATCTCTAAACTTTACTTCTACTTCTTCACTCTATTCTCTATACTATTTGGTTAAATATATTCATACTAAAAACTATACAAAAGCATTTCCAAATAAGGAATAGGTTTATATTGTTAGAATTTGGTCATACAGTCATTACTAAAAAGAGTTAAAACCATTAACTATGTATATTCTTGCAATTTTTCGCAATAGTATTATCTCATATCCATAAAAGAATTAGAGTTAGTCTTCACTCTTTTTTCTTTGATTGTCATCAAGAATCAGAAAATTAGTTTTAGTATTTAATATGTATTTATACACGCGTATATTTCCTTTTCACAAAAAAAGAGTAGAATAAAAATCTACTCTAAATTATTTATAAAGATATATTGAAAAATTAAATTCATGACTGTTCCCGTGCATTCTAACTTTATATCGCTACTTAAGCATCAATTGGCCAGTCTTTAAACTGTTCTTTCGCTTCCTCTACAAAGGCGTTGGTCAAAAACTTCAATTGTTCAGGCTTTATTTTATTTTTTATTAATGTAGCTTTTACTGCGAGATTAACTTTTGATAAGATATCTTGGCGGTGTGGGTTGGTCCAATCAACTTGAAATTCTTTTTTCATGTTTTTCACAACTTGATGAACTAAACCTGCCATAAACTGATTATCGAATGTAGCGTTTTCCATATTTGCGATTATTTCATAAAACGCTACTTCCTCTTCAGTTAGCCCTAAATCCATTCTTCGCTTTGTCTCTTCGTCTAGGTTATTTCTCATCTCAACCATAAAACGAATAACATCTGCTGCTGATATTACTCTGTTGTGATATTCTTCGATCGTTTTCTTTAACATTTCACTCATCTGTTTACCTTTTGGGTTCTTCTTTTTAAATTTAACCTTAATTTCATCCTCCAAAAGTTGCCTCAACAATTTCATTCGTAAATCAATATGGGGGTTTTCGACTAACCCTGTTAAAAAGGCCTCGTCTAGTACTGATATGTTAGGCTTTTCAATTCCTGCAATTTCAAACAGATCCAAGGCACCATAAGAACTTACACTTTCATTTACAATTTGTCCTAATTTCTTTTCATAATTGTTATCGTTCTGGCCATCTCCACCAATTGGTTGAGATATTTTGCGAAGTTGTGTCTTTACAATGTCATATAATAATACTTCTCCTGAAACTGCAGTTACAGAGGAAAGGTGAGAAACAAGTTTATGGGATTTAGCAAGTTTGACTTGCGCTTCTAAAAATACCTTTTCTTCACCACCTAAAAAGTGATTAACCACCTCAGCAATAAAATCTTCCCGTTCAACTTTTGGTAGTGCTCGCCACTCATTTAAGGACAGGTTGTTTGAATAAAGTTTTTGAGGGATAAGTTCCCTTACTTCTTGTAAAAGGCCCCAAAACAAACCTTCTGCTTGTTCAATGTCAAAGGTTAGATCTCCTTTACCCCCACTATCAGTATACTTTTTGGTTGCTTCTCTTAGTTGGGTTGCAATTCCAATAAAATCTACAATTGTTCCACCTTGCTTACCGGGGAATACACGGTTTACACGTGCAATTGCTTGCATAAGACTATGCCCTTTCATAGGCTTATCAACGTACAGATAAGTTAAAGGTTTTGCATCAAAGCCAGTTAGCCACATATCCCGAACAATAACAAGTTTGAGCGGGTCCTCTGAATCACGTAACTGTGCTTTAACAGCCTCTTGCTCCTCTTTAGATTTTATATGGGAGTAATCACTACCCTCTTGTTTTTGACGCCATTCTTCTGGGTCCTTTGATACATCACCAGTCATAATAATTTCAACTAGTGGACAATTAGGTAGATTACGCATTTCATTATAAAGAGCAACACAGTTTTCACGACTCATACATACAATCATGCCTTTTGCTTCAGGTGTTACTGATTGTTTTTCAACGAAATGATCAACAATTGTTTTGGCTAGTTCCTCGACACGTTCCTTAGTTCCAGCCAACTTCGCGAGAGCAGCCCATGCTCTACGGTGTTTCTCAAATTCATCATTACCTTCACTAGTCCCTAACTCATCAATTTGATTATCTAATTCTTCGTTAGTCACCCCTAATCTAATTAGACGTGATTCATAATAGATTGGAACTGTTGCATTGTCCTCAACTGCCTGAAGCATATCATAGGTATGAATCGTATGACCGAATACTTCATTCGTACTTCTTCCTGCAAAATCAACCGGAGTACCTGTAAAACCGATATGGCTGGCATTGGGTAGAGCCGTTTTTATATGGCCTGCATATCCAGCATCATTATATTGTGTTCTATGCGCTTCATCTGCTATCACGATAATATTCTCTCGTTCAGAAAGAACTGGATGAACACCTTCCGCCTCTTTCAAACGGAATTTTTCAATAGTGGTAAATATTATTTGGCCAGATTCATTTTTTAAGAGTTGTCTTAAATCACTGGCAGAATCAGCCTGTTTAACATGACCTACGAGGGTTCTTCCCTCAACAAATGTGTCATGTAATTGATTGTCTAAATCGGCTCGATCCACTTGAATCACAACAGTTGGATTTTTCATTTCACTATGGCGTATTAAGATACCGGCAAAGAATAACATAGATATTGATTTACCTGATCCCTGAGTGTGCCAAACAACTCCAATTTTTCTATCTCCATTTGGTCTTGTTGCTCGAATAGATTCTTGGATAGCAAAGTTCACACCAAAAAACTGATGATACTTGGCTCCAATTTTTGCTTTTGTTTTGCCGTTGTCCATAAAGACGATAAAGTTACGAATATAGTTTAGTAGACGGTCTTTTTGGAATAAACCTTCTATAAGGGTTTTCATTGTATTTGCGATATTATTGTCTATCCTAACGCCGTCAATAGATTTCCAAGCGGCAAAAAACTCGATTGGTGCAAATGGCATTCCATGCAAAGTTGTTGTACCGTCTGAAATAACAGAAAACGCATTATAATTAAATAGTTGGGCTATATCGTAGGTGTAATTTTTCACTTGTGTGTAGGCATCTTGAACTGTGGTATTCTCTATATAAGGGCTTTTTAATTCAAAAAGTATAAGCGGTAATCCATTAATATAAACAATGATATCTGGTCGTCGTGACATTCTCCCTTCGATAGCCAATTGATTCATTGCCACAAAATCATTTTCTAAAGGCTTTTCCCAATTGATAGGGGAGATATGGTAAAATTGGTTTTCATCACTTTCTTGCTCTATTTTAAAATCTATTCCTTTTGTTAACACTTCATGAAATCTTTCATTTCGCTGTTCAACTGTAACTCCGTCTACATTAGTAATCTGAGATATTAATGCAGGCATATGTTCTTTTGGAAAGGTAGGATAAGTATCATAAAGATACTTTTCCAACCTTTTTTCCATAACAACATCAGATAATGATGAACGTGTCCCCCACCCATAGGCAGGAATATATTCATAACCTAAATTTTTTAGCCTCTCAATCGTTGTTTCCTCAAAGTCAGATTCATACAGACGGCTCCGGTTGCTCATTTGATATAACCTCCCTTACTTTTTCTGCTGCTTCTGAAATATCTATCTCCCCCGATATTAAACGCGGGAGAAGGTAGTCCATTGTGTTAGTTACAATTATCGTTTGTTCATGGTTTATTTTAATCAACTGATCAATTTTGGATACTTTAGCTTCAAATTCGTTCATTATTTTTTGGTCTGGAACAATAACCTTTAGGCTTTCTAACTCCCCTTTATTTATTGAATTAAATATAGTTCCAGAACCATACCTATCCTCTTCATTAAATATTACTTTTAGTGTATATAATAAATATGAAGGTGTATTTGTTTTTGAGGAGATTGCACTTAACCCTCTGCCTATAACCATTTTTGTATGAGCAATGTTTATTCTCCCTACAGGTGCTCTTACACTAATAAGAAAGTCTCCTTCCTCAGCGACTCTTAAAAGTTTTGAAGAATACGTTAGATTTGTTGGAAATCTATTACCGAAATTCGTAACACCTTGATGAAATGGCAACCCTTCGCCCATTTGGTTATAAAATTCCGATTTTGGCGATTGTCCCATTAAGATGTTTGAGATATCCTTTAATTCCTTTACTTCCCACCCATTAGGAATTAAACCTAATTCAGATTCAACAAATTCATCGTCTTGGAACGGACCAAAATCCATAAACCATTTTTTGTAAAATGTTAATGCTAATGTCTCTAAAGTCTCGTTAATACTATTATTAAGTTTTATATAATCCAATAAGTTAAATAATATATCTGCAATTTTGGTTTGAATTGCTTTCTGGGGAATATTGACTGAAATATTCTTTAAAACAGTTTGATTTAGTAATGGCTGCGCACTTCCCCCAGCATAATTCCTTAAATCTAAGGTAGTTAAAAGCAAATACATGTATCTGTCGTCAACCTCTTCACTAGAAATCCCATAAATAGCGTTATCCGTTATCCAAGACGGTTGATTTATATACCTAAGAGATCCACAGTATGCTCCAACCCTGCCTATTATAATATTTTCCCCTTCAACTAAGACCTCGTTGGTTTTTCCAATAATTCCATTTGAACCATATATCAAATATTTTCCGTCTTTATCTCTTTTTTCATCATTAATCGCTTTACCGTTCTTAAAAGTTAATACGTCACCTAATTTAACTTTTTGAAAAATCAAACTAAATCCTCCAAATCGTTTAAGATTTTTTCTTGGAGTTGATTACTTTCAGCAAATTGTTCGCGAAGGGAATTTTTCAATCCCTCCATTTTCTCTTCGAATGGAACATTATCTTCCTCTTCTTGAACAGTACCAACATAGATACCCGGAGTTAATTTATAATTTTTTTCTTTTACAACTTCAATATTGGCTACTTTGGCGAATCCTGTTTCCTCTATAAAATCATCATCTAAGTTACGATATTGGTGGTAAGCGGACGCAATTTTTTCAATTTCTTCTTGTGATAGCGCTTTTTGCTTTCTGCTAACCAATGAGCCCATTTTTCTAGCATCAATAAAAAGAATTTCATTTAAACGTTTCCTATATCCATTAGCCCCGTCCCTATTCTTACTTAAGAAAAACAAGCAACATGGTATTCCTGTTGTGAAAAATAGTTTTTCAGGTAGTTGAACTATACAATCGATATATTGGTCATCAACTAATTTCTGACGTACTTCTTTTTCACCTGTAACACTTGTTGTCATTGCACCATTTGCCATTACATAACCTGCTGTACCACCATCTCTTAAATGGTAAAGGAAGTGTTGCATCCACATATAGTTTGCATTCGCGTTGGTAACTGGTCCAATTAAACGAGGGTCATCCTTTGAAATTTTTTCTGCTCCCCATGTATCGACGTTAAAAGGTGGATTAGCAATAACATAATCCGCCTTTAGGTCTGGATACTGATCATTTAATAAAGAATCTCCGAGTCTAATCTCTGCATTCATGCCATGAAGTAAAACATTCATTTTTCCTAATCGTAAAGTTGTTTCTACATTTTCTTGACCATAAAATGAAAGGGCATTTCCCATGTCTGAATATGCTTCTGATTGAATAAACATTCCTCCAGAACCACAAGCCGGGTCAAACACTGTTCCTTCAATAGGTTCCATCATAGCAACAAGAAGTTTTACAATTGAGGAAGGTGTGAAGAACTCCCCTCCTCTGTTTCCTTCGCTAGATGCAAAATTCCCAATGAAATATTCATATGTACGGCCCAGTACATCGACACTATCTTCATGACGTGCACTGAATACATCCCTTGAGAATATTTCAATAAGCCCCGCCACATTTTCTGCGGGTAAGTTAGAACCTTGAAAAATACGTGGCAAGATCCCTTCCAATTCAGGGTTTTCTTGCTCAATTAATTTCATAGCATTATCTAAAATACCTTTAATATTACTGTCATTAGCCTTTTCTACTAGATAAGACCATCTTGCTTCTTCTGGAACCATAAATACATTTTCTGATTTGTATTGGTCTGGATCATTTAGAATACTTTCTCTTACTTCTTGGTCTTCTGAATACCAAATACTCTTTGGGTCATTAGCCATTACCTCAACTTGTGCTCTTCGCTTATCAAAACGTAATGATACATAACGTAGAAATATCAATGGTAATACATAATGTTTATAGTCTGATGGAGTGATACTTCCTCTCATCCTAGTTGCCGCATCAAATAAATCCTTTTGAAAATCTATATCTGCTTTGATACTCATTAATTAAATCCCCCTGAACACTTTTAAAATCCCAACTTTATTCCTATTTTATCATAATCTTTGTCCTAGATTACTAATGAGAACGAAGTTATAACCTTGACCTTTTAAAGTTCTTATATATTTTCACTTTCTTTTTAAAAATTAAGGTTTGGTTTTCGGATTAATTTAACACCAAGATTACTGATTAAAATAAAGAAAAAGACCTATCAATTTGTTTGATAAACCTCGCAATTTTTCTAGCCTCTCTCTTTCAATAACAATTTCCACCTTTATTTTACCGCTATTTGTGGTATAGCTCTTCTTGACATATTTTTATCTATATATACATTTTTTTATTTCTTCATTTGTATCAGCAAAAAAATATTGAATCATTATATTAAAAACCTCACTCACTTATGATAAGGCTCCCCACGGTTAATTCGAAAAGCCCGGTAAATCTGCTCCACTAAAATCAGCCGCATGAGCTGATGAGGAAATGTCATTTTTGAGAATGACAGCTTGTCGTCTGCCCGTTTCATGACGGCGTCGCTTAGGCCGAGTGAGCCGCCGATGACGAAGGTGATTTTGCTTTTTCCATAAGTCGCCAGCTTATCTATTGTATCGGCCAGTTCTTCGGATGTTTTCATTTTTCCTTCGATGGCGAGGGCGATGACGTGGGTGTCCGGGCTGATTTTGGCCAGGATGCGTTCGCCTTCTTTGTCTTTGACGATTTTCATGTCTTGGTCGCTCAAGTTTTCCGGAGCTTTTTCGTCCGGAAGTTCGATGATGTCGATTTTTGCGTAGGCTGAGAGTCGTTTTTTGTATTCTTCAATGCCTTGCTTGAGGTATTTTTCTTTTAGCTTTCCGATGGTCACAATATTGATATTCACAGGTCATCCCCACTTTAGAAACAAGTTATTCATATATATTGTCCACAATTGTGGATATCTTTTCTGTATTTTGTGTAGGATCATTCGTTCCCTACTAGATATGTTGCAGTGTCCCCACATAATTCACAGGCTGTGGATAAACTGTTAGTATGTTCGATTTTTCTGATTTCGGGCGGAAGCTCATGATCATCTATGTACATGTCCAGCACGGTTTCGATATGTTCTTCACAAGAATAATAAGCGGTTTTCATTGTTACATCCTCCGGTTTTCTTTTGCGCGCGGCAATTGTTCTCTTCTCAATATAACCTATTTATACACATGTTAGTAGTGCTTCGGGCTGAGTTTTATCCACAATTCGGCAAATCACGCGCAAAAAGAGCCGGCGTTTGCAGCATCCGGCTCTTTACGTGTTTTCTCTTTTTTCTAAGCGAAGGACGAACAGAATTCCTAATAGACACGCCAGCAGCGTACAGCATACATCAATCCAGTCCGGCTTTCCGCCGTTTAAAAAAGAGTTGGTTATCACCGAAACCAGGAGAATGGTGACGGTCACCGCGGCAAGCTTTTTCTTCATCGGCTCCCTCCTTCATCTGACTGTCTTCTGCTTTTACGGTGCAAATTCCTCTATTTCTATGTTCGGTCGGCTTTCTTCTTGCTATATAGCCTGATTATGAGGGTCACAACGATATATACAATCATAATCAATGTTCCGTTGCTCACATCCGGGTATCCAATCAACATATTCATTATGACAAAAACAATGGTTATACAAATGACGGACAACAATAAGAAGAGACTGAATGATTTCAAATGAACACCTTCTTTCTTGCAGTAACGTTTCATTATAAAAAGCTTACCAAAAGCGGCAAGCTCTTTTCAAATCTGCATATTTCAACCAAAGAATTGTTCGCAAATTTCTTTAGCACCTGCTTCGCCAACTCCATTTTCAATTGCTAAACATAAGGGCGAGCACACTACTGCGCCGACAGCACCTCCGACAGCCATACAAGCACCTGCACAAGCAATACTGGATCCCAGCCCCAGCATTTTTGTGACTAAATCGTTACAGGACTCCAATTTTGATTTTGCCGGAGATGCTTTTTTGACAGAGTTCACTAAAGCATTATTCCCCTTGCCTTTTAATCCATCTTGATTAAAATCTTCATTAATAATTTCTTTATCTCCAACTCTTAATTTGAAGTTTCCTTCTTTTTTTTCTTTGTCCCATTTTCCTATACCCTCTACTGATAAAACGATTTGCTTAGTGTTTAAATTAATATACCTCTGCGCAAATGAATGATTTTGCTGGTCTTCATAATGAACCAATGCAATCTTATGATCTTTATTATTTAAAACAGTTACAAAGACTTCTGTTTTATCCATATCCAAATCATCTCTGTCTTTGACGATATCCAAAGCTTTTTGTCTGTCTTTTTTACTGCCTTCAGACTTAATCGTTTTATCACAGACAGGGCATGTGATTTCATCCTTTATTGTCTTTGTACTAATAGCTTCTGTCACACCTGAAAAACTGAACATGAAAACAAAAATAACTACTCCCACAAACCATTTGAAACGTTTTTTCACTATATATCCTCCTTTTATTCAGTCTACTACTCTATATCCTGAAATGAGTACAAGTAAACCAATAAAAGGTTTTTTTGTTTATATAATCCAAAGTTTATATTTTCATTATGATGACTGCTTTTCCTTCTCAAAACCCGCCCATCACCTGCACATCGTACAGCTTGAGATGGCTTTTCGGTGTCACGATGTCTTGCAGGCTGGGAATGGTCCGGTCGTTCAGTTTTTTGCCCGTTTTCAGGTCGAAGGATTCGATTTTGGCGGTCTTTTTGTAGCTGTATGTGAACAGATACAGCTTTTCGTTTTGATGCGTCAGGTCTTTGAAGTCGGCTTTCATTCGTGATGCGGGGAGGGTGAAGGCCTTTTTGCTTTTTCCGGTCTCAGGGTTGATGCGGTACACGTTTCCGAAGCCGTCAACGAAATAGAAGCTGCGCCGCTCCATGAAAAAGCTTTTTTTGAAGCTGAACGGCATGGAGTCATAGATAGTCTGTTCGTCATTTTTATAAGCGGCGATGTCATATGTTTTGATCGCGCCGCTCTTTCTCATAACTTTCACCATTTGGTAGATGTGTTCTGCTTTTTCCCCTCTGGTGACAAAGCAGACGCCGCCGTCGTCCGCGGCGAGCTGGGATTCGACTGACGTGCCTTCTTTATACGTCCATGTCGCGATGGATTTTGTATGGAGCTTTTCTTTATCGGCCTGAATGTCTTGGATGTGATATCCTTTTTCGTCATCTGTCGGCGTGAGCGCGAAAAGATGATCTTTAAAAAAGCCTGAAGCGCGGATATAGTGCGGGATGACGTCTTGCTTCCACCTGCCGTCAATCTGGCGGTACAGCTCTGAGCGATAGCTGCCGCCGCTCTTGTCGTAGCCCGAATTGTACAGCGTGTAAAAGCCTTTCGTCCGTTCGATATACCCGGCGCTGTCTCCCGTATGCTGATACGCTCTTTTATATATGTGAAGACCATTTTGAACGGTGTAGATTCCTTTTTTGTCCTCCAGCAGCACGCTGCCGTCATTCACTTTGGCCGATCCGAGCTCTAGCCCCTTCATTTGATAAGAAGAGAGCCGCCCCTTTTTATCGGCGAAGAGGGCATAGCTTTTTCCGCCGCCGAATGTGTCTTGATCAGCCGCAGTGGAGAAATACAGCAGCGCTTCTTTATCTTTCAGAAAATCAGGGTCATTTAATGTGTCCCTCGCAACCTCCGCAGGCTCTTCCGTACGGAAATAGAAGAAGCATAAGACCCCTGACGCAAGGATGAACACTAAGGGTATCCAGATAATTTTTTTCACGTTGTTCCCCTTAGCGAATGGTCAGAATCGTGGTCGTGTAAGACGAGCTTGTGATGTCGCGCGGATATACGCCTAAGCCGCCGTTAGAGTCGATATCAATCCCGGCTTTTAAAAGGAATGCCGACCACAGCAGTTTTGAGCAGTTTTTGGCGCCTTCATGGCCCGTATTTCTGTTATTGACGAAGTTGAAGGAGTATTCATCACCCACTCTTGATACAGCCCAGTCAGCGGCGGCTTGTTTTTGGGCATCAGTGACTTTCAAGGTCTGGACGATTGAATTGTCTTCGACTTCTCTTCCATTATAAGCGATCTGGCGGACGCCGTCCCCCGGCACGGATTCGACAATTTTATCAGCGGATGAATACATGCCGACATGCCCGTGGTTGTAAAAAGCCGTGTATGAGTTCGTGTAATAAATATTGCCTTTTGTGCTTTTCGGAAGTTTTTTTGTGCCTGATGATCCGCCCATTGCAGAGAGTCCGTCTTTGGAAGCGATTACATTTCCTTGCACCTTATCTGCTGTGATTTCTTGATGAAACTGCTTGAGAATCGCTTCTGTTGAAACGTGCTTCTGCTCGGCAAGCTCTTTGGCGGATCGGATAACGTCTTGCGGGGTTGTGCCCTGCTGAAGCTCTGCGATTTCTTTTGCGTAGCGGGCTGCTTCTGTTTCTTTCGCTTTGACATTCGTACCGGAGAACGACAGAACCATGGTGAACGACAGGGCAAACGGGAGGACAGCTTTGAACAGCTTTTTACACATATTACTTCGCCTCTTTTCTCAAAGTATAATTTTTCCACATTTGCATTATATGACGGAATTGCGATAAAAAAATAGCCAATTTACAGATTTTTAAAAATTTTATAACAACAGTAAAATATATGCATAATCGTCTTATCAAATACATAACAATCGGGTCGTTGCGGTTTTCTCATTGGGGTTAGGGTGCATGGGCATGCAGGAAGGACTACGGCAGCCAGAGTGAGTCATGCCGTTCATCTCGGGGTGATCAATGTGGATTGGATCAAATGAAGAGCTTGTCGGAAAAGCACCTTTATGATCTGCATTGCTTGATCCGCGGATGCCGATTGAAGAAACCGTCGGCGCCATGAAGGAGGACGGCTGATCAAAGGCGTCCCCCTGCCGTGAGCTCGGTAAAGGCGGATCAGCTTGACGCCGATGAAACGCCGCGATTTCATTTAGCTGCCAATACGGAGCCCGTCCAAAAACTTACCGCCATTGCCCGGGAAATGAATAACAAAAGAGGCCCATCGTGCGGGCCTCTTTTCATGACAGCTTTTTGCTCATAATCACATCGGTCTCCAGGAATCCCGTCTTCTCATACAGCTTCCGCGCCGTTTCGTTATGAGCGAATACATGGAGAGAAATCTTGCGGACACCCAGATCTTTGGCTTTGTCCTCCAGCCTTGCGAGTGCCTCTTTTGCATAGCCTTTGCCGCGGAAGGGCGGATGAAGGCCGAAATCATAAATAAATGCGTCGTGCTGCGGGTGATCCGGATCGGCGTGCAGCCACAGCCAGCCGGCATTTTCCTTACCGTCTAATGTCAGCGTCCATAAATAGTGATCGGCCGTTTCCAGGCCGTCAGGAAGCAGGTCTTCAAACGCCAGCTCCGCTAATTCCGGCGCTTCATCAGGCAGCCACGTTCCTGCTTTTACCTTATCTTCAGCGTAATGCTTTGTTGAATGAGCGAGATAGGACTGAAATTCTTGTCCTGTCATCGGCTGCAGCGTGATAGCCATTGAATCACTCCTTACAAAACACAGACTGAAAGCGGTTCATGAAGTATTATCCGAAGGCTCCGTTTTCCGCCGGTTTTATGATTTGTTCGGCTTGTGCCGTTGAACCAGTTTGCGCAAATAATCCAATCGAAATGAGACTTGCTAAAGCTGCTGAGAGTACAATGAATTTACATGTTTTCATTACGAATCCCCTCCGTCAATCTCAAAATTTGGTCATTGGCATCAATTGATTCCTGAAAATACTTCGCCGCCAGTTTGTAATTCTCCTGTTTTTTAAAATGCGTTGCGGCTTGATACGATAAATCGGAAACGTCACTCCACAGCTCTTTCCTTCTTAACTCGGCGAAAGCTGATTCAAGCGCTTCTTCACTGTGGTCAATAAATACATGCTGTAAGATGCGCAGCTTTTGGGTATATACGGGCTCGTTTTTGTCTTCTGCGGCATTCAGCGCTTTATGCAGCCAAAACCGTCCCTCATCCGTCTGTTCCTGCTTCAATAATACTCTGGCCAGCATGTACAGACTCCGCACCGAATACGCTGATCGCAAATGCTCCTTTTGATCGAGAGCCATTTCAAATTCGACTCGCGCCTCCTCCAATTTCTCCTGTCTTTCATAGCAAATGCCTGCGTTAAAGTGGGCGAGCGCTTCAATGTGCGGATCGCCCGCTTTGGCGGCTTGATGGACTGCCGTCTGCAGGAGCTCTTCAGCTTTCTGGTAGTGAAACAGGTCCATTCTGTTACAGCCGATCACCATTAAACACTGTGCTTCTCTGACCGCGTACATTTCGTTCGCTTTGTAGATCTCTAATGCTTTTTCCGCATGGTTCATCGCAAAGTAGTTTTGGCGGATTTCATAATAGGCAATCGCCACTTGATAATTAAACTCGGCTCTTTCAATCTCATTCGGTATGTGCCGGAGCCTGCTTTCAGCAATCCGGTAAAAATTAATGGCGTTCATGAACCGTTTTTGGTAAAACTCGTGCATTCCGGAAAAAAAGTAATAATAGTATTGAATCATCTGGTCTGTTTTTTCTTTATCAGCGGTCAGCTGGATCGTTTTTAAAATGCCGTCTGTTTTCTCATACTCTTCCATCAATAGCTTATAGCGGGAATCAATTAAATTAAAATAAAGGAGCACCGTTTGATTTTGTGTCATATTTTGCAGATCTGTAAGCAGTTGTTCTCTTAATGCCTCAGCCGATTCGGTGTTGTGCTTTTTGATTTCTTCATACCAGTCACTGATTTTTTTCGCAACAGTTTCGTGGGCCATCACCTCAGCCATCTGTCAGGACACCTCCCTTTCCCATTTTGTGTAATAAATATATCATATTTACAGGGTCAAAAAGAGGGTGACAGCCTGCTAGTTTCCTCGTGGCAACAAAAAAACCTCCGCAGGTGCGGAGGCGCATATTTTATAATAGTTTTTTTCCCAACAAAGATTCCACCAGCTCAACCGCTGTTTTGCCGGTTTTGTTTTTGTGATCGAGGATCGGGTTGACTTCGACAAATTCAGCTGAGGTGATAATGTCGGCATCATGCAGCATTTCCATTGCCAAATGGCTTTCACGGTAGCTGATGCCGCCGACGACAGGCGTCCCTACGCCGGGCGCGTCGCTCGGATCGAGGCCGTCGAGATCAAGGCTGAGGTGAACGCCGTCACAGTCTGACAGGTAGTCAATGGTTTCTTCAATGACCTTCGTCATGCCGAGGCGGTCAATCTCATGCATCGTATAGACCTTCATGCCTGTTTCCTTAATGTATTCACGCTCGCCTTCGTCAAGCGATCTCGCGCCGATGATGACGACGTTTTCCGGCTTGATTTTCGGGGCATAGCCGCCCAGATTCACCAATGTGTCGTGCCCGACGCCGAGGCTGACGGCCAGCGGCATTCCGTGAATATTGCCTGACGGCGATGTTTCCAGCGTGTTTAAATCGCCGTGCGCATCGTACCAGATGACGCCGAGCTGTTTATAGTGCTTGGCCGTTCCTGTCAGCGTTCCGATCGCGATGCTGTGATCGCCGCCCAAGACGAGTGGGAACCGCTCATTCTCAATAACGCTGTCCACCTTGTGGGCGAGCTGCTCGTTCCCCGAAAGCACAGAGTTCAGATTTTTCAGCTCTTCATCATTTTTGAGTTTTTCACGATTGACGGGGATGTCGCCTAAGTCTTCCACCGCATACCCCATGTCAGATAACCGTTCAATGAGATGCGCGTAGCGGATGGCGCTTGGGCCCATGTCCACTCCGCGTCGTGCTTGTCCTAAATCCATCGGCATTCCAATAACTGAGATATTCTTGTTCATCCGTTTTTCCACCTCAACATGTTGTATGTTGTCCTGTGCGGGTTTCTCAAAGATGACTTGGACACGAAAAGATTTAAAGCTCTATCTGTTTTTCTGACTGTTTATGCTTTTTTACATACAGATGATAGACGATAACGCACACCGCCATGAACGGGATGCCGCAATAAAGGGCGAGCCGCTGTTCTGAATCAAATGCGAGACTGATCAGAACGACCGTATTTAATGTCAGCCCGACAATAGGCAGCACCGGGTACAGCGGTGTTTTAAACTTAAGGTCTTTCACTTTGCCGCCTTCGCGGATGTATTTCCGTCTGAACATCAGCTGCGACAGAGAAATCGTAATCCAGCCGACCTGCGCGCTTAGTCCGGCTAATGATAAAAGAAACATATAAACGGTTTCCGGCGCTGCCACTTTAGACAGCAGCGACAGGCAGGCGACGGCCAGCGTCACAATCAGCGCGTTCATCGGCACGCCGCGTTTATTTGTTTTGCCGAGCGCTTTAAAAGCTTGTCCTTCGTTCGCCATGGCATATAGGATACGCGTCGATGCAAACAGGCCTGAGTTGGCCACTGACAGCAGCGCAATTAAGATAACAAAGTTCATGATATCAGCGGCATACGGGATTCCGATTTGTTCAAACACCACGACAAACGGGCTTTCGACCACTCCCGCCTGCTTCCACGGAATCATGCCGGCAATGACGATGATAGAGAGAACGAAGAAGACAAGCGTTCTCCATACCGTCTGCCGGATAGAGCGCGGAATCGTTTTCTCGGGGTCTTCACTTTCTCCCGCGGCAACCCCGATCAGCTCCGTTCCCTGGAACGCGAAGTTTACGGTAATCATCGTAACAAGCATCGCCTTCATGCCGTTCGGAAACAATCCATCCTCATAAAAATGAGAGAAGAAAGGTGCCTGCTCGCCGTGTTTCAGATCGATCAGGCCGAACATGGCGGCGCCTCCCAAAATAATAAACAGCAGAATGACTAAAATTTTAATGCCGGAAAACCAAAATTCCGACTCAGCGAACGCTTTTGTGGTAATGGCGTTCAAAAGAAACATCAGCCCGACAAACACGAGGCACCACACCCATACGGGAACATGCGGAAACCAGCGGAGCATCAATTGTCCCGCAGATAAAAACTCAATGGCGCATGTCACCGCCCAGCCGAGCCAGTACAGCCAGCCGAATGCGAAACCGAAAGCGGGGCTGATAAATTTGGTGGCGTACGTCTGAAACGACCCTGATACGGGAAGGGCAACCGCAAGCTCGCCTAAGCAGAGCATTGTCAAAAACATAATAAAACCGCCGACCAGATAAGACAGAACCGCGCCCAGCGGTCCCGCCTGGTTGATTGTATATCCGGTACTCAGGAAAAACCCGGTGCCGATTACTCCGCCCAATGAAATCATAAACAAATGGCGCGATTTCATTGTGCGCTGAAGCTGATTCTCTTTTTGATTTGTATTCACTATTCTGCACCCCTTCAGCAACTTGTATTGGAACCAAGCCGGTGCTTTGAAACCGATTTGCTGTCCAAAGAGCCTCTATTTGTATATGAAAGTTATATGAAATTCATTTTCGTACATAAAGATACATTATACTAAAATACTGTCGCCGCGCAAATAGAGTGTGCTGAATTTTTTATTTGTAAATTCCATACAAGCCGAGGGAAAGCGTTGCTATATCAAGGTTTTACGCGTTTTGAAGCACGTTTGTGATCTTTTGGACCGCCCAGTCCAAGTCTTCCTGGGAAATCATTAACGGCGGTGCAAACCGGATCACGGTATCATGTGTTTCTTTGCATAAAAGCCCTTCGCCTTTCAGCTTTTCACAGTACGGGCGGGCCGCTTCAGTCAGTTCCACGCCGATAAACAGGCCGCGGCCGCGCACATCTTTTATGATCGGGTTATCGATTTTCTCAAGCTCTTCTTTAAAATACCGGCCAAGCTGAAGGGAACGCTCTGCCAGCCCTTCTTCCTCTAGGACTTCAAGAGATGCGAGCGATACCGCGCAAGCGAGCGGGTTTCCGCCGAATGTCGAGCCGTGGGAACCCGGATTAAACACGCCGAGAATATCACGGTTCGCCGCGATGCACGAAATCGGGAAGACCCCGCCGCCGAGCGCTTTGCCCAAGATAAACATATCCGGTACGATATTTTCCCAGTCAACCGCGAATCTTTTCCCTGTCCGGCCGAGTCCCGTCTGAATTTCATCAGCAATCAGGAGCACATTTTCTTCCTTACAAATAGCGGCCGCTTCTTGTAAAAATCCTTCCGGCGGAATGACGATGCCCGCTTCTCCCTGAATCGGTTCGAATAAGAAAGCGGCTGTGTTCGGCGTAATCGCCCGGCGCAGCGCTTCCGCATCTCCGTATGGAATTAATTTTATACCAGGAAGCATAGGTCCGAAACCGCGTTTATACTCATCTTCTGAAGAAAGGGATACCGCAAGCATCGTTCTGCCGTGGAAGTTGCCGATACACGCAATGATTTCCGCCTGATTATCTTCTACTCCTTTGACCTCATATGCCCAGCGTCTCGCCGCTTTGACAGCGGATTCAACAGCTTCCGCCCCCGTATTCATCGGCAGAATCATATCTTTTCCCGTCAGCTTGGCTGTTTTCTCATAAAACGGGCCGAGCTGATCGTTATGGAACGCGCGTGACGTCAAAGTGATTTTATCCGCCTGATCCTTCAGCGCCTGAATAATCTTCGGATGTCTGTGTCCCTGGTTCACGGCAGAATAAGCACTGAGCATATCCATATATTGATTGCCTTCAGGGTCTTTTACCCAAACACCCTGCGCTTCAGAAATAACGATCGGAAGAGGATGGTAGTTGTTCGCACCGTAATGTGAAGTTTGGCTGATAATCTCTTGAGATTTTGTGAAAGCTGACATAATCTGATTCCCCCTTGTTTTGTATATCATTCAACATAAGATCTTGCTTTCCCTTTTTATAAAGCAAGTTCCGTGCCAATCCGAAAAAACGGGATATTTCGCCAGCATTCTTTCTCATCCTGCAAAATTTTCCGGCAGTTTGCGTGCAAACTTCAGGCAAGCGCAAAATTTTTTTGCGTTTCCTGATCAATTTATTTTAAAATAATGAATGTTACGACGATTGGGAGGGGGAATTGACCTGCACACAACCAGCGAATTTTTCACACTCGTGTTACAAAGCATTCTGGAAGAGATTGATGTCGGGCTGCATGTGGTGGACGAAAAGGGCAGCACCGTCATTTACAATAAGAAAATGATGCAGATTGAAGATATGGATGAACGGGACGTCCTGCATAAAAACCTGACTGATGTATTTATGTTTTCCAGTCAGCAGGACAGCACACTCGTCCAAGCCCTTCAGGAAGGCAAAACGATTAAAAATGTAAAGCAAAGCTATTTCAATAACAAAGGCCAGGAAATCACGACGATCAACCACACCTTCCCGATTGTGCAAAACGGCGAGATCAAAGGCGCCGTGGAGATCGCCAAAGACGTCACCAAGCTCGAACGGCTGATCAGGGAGAATATGCACAGAAAAGAACAAAACAGCTACACGTTTGACAGCATTCTCGGCAGCAGCCCGGTTATCCGGGAAGTCATCGAAAACGCGAAACGGGCAACCCGCACGTCATCGTCCGTACTTTTGGCCGGTGAGACGGGAACGGGCAAGGAACTGTTCGCCCAAAGCATTCACAACGGCAGCCAGCGCTCAGGCGCCCCGTTCATATCACAAAATTGCGCCGCCCTGCCGGACAGTCTGGTCGAAAGCATTTTATTCGGCACGAAAAAAGGCGCCTTTACCGGAGCCATCGACCAGCCGGGCTTATTTGAGCAGGCGCAGGGAGGCACACTTCTCCTTGATGAGATCAATTCTCTCAATCTCAGCCTGCAGGCAAAGCTGCTCCGCGCCCTTCAGGAAAAGA
Organism: Bacillus siamensis KCTC 13613; assembly: GCF_000262045.1. GTDB lineage: Bacteria > Bacillota > Bacilli > Bacillales > Bacillaceae > Bacillus > Bacillus siamensis. The sequence continues at coordinate 86,030 of NZ_AJVF01000039.1, read as the reverse complement.
AAATCAGGCGCATCGGATCAGCGCAGGACAAACCGATCGACGTCCGCATCATCGCCACGATGAATGAAGACCCGATCACCGCCATTTCAGAAGAGCGGCTGCGCAAAGATTTATACTACCGATTAAGCGTTGTCACGCTGATTATTCCGCCGCTCCGGGAGCGCAAAGAAGACATTCTGCCTCTGGCCGAAGTCTTTATCCAGAAAAACAATCACCTGTTCCAAATGCATGTCGATTCGATCAGTGACGATGTACAGCGATTCTTCCTGGAATATGACTGGCCGGGCAACATTCGCGAGCTTGAACATATGATTGAAGGCGCCATGAACTTTATGACGGATGAAACGACAATTACGGCGGCCCACCTTCCTTATCAATACCGCATGAAAATCAAACCGGCTGACACGGACGCCAAAGCCGCCGCAAGCACCCAGCCCGGCACTGATTTAAAAGATAAAATGGAGAACTTCGAAAAATATATGATCGAAAAGACCCTGAGAAAACACGGCAATAACATATCCAAAACGGCAAACGAGCTCGGAATCAGCAGACAAAGCCTGCAATACCGCCTGAAAAAATTCGGTCTGGACCGGATGAAATGAATCCAACTGAAAAAAGGCTGAGATGCTCCTCAGCCTTTCGTCTGGTTATGTCTGATTGGCGAGCTGCTCCCCGGTAAACCAAAAGTTTTCGCTCACTGCCAATGTATGTTCCGTATTCTCGACTGGATGGCGACGCTCGCTTTCAGTTTGTAAAAGCTGAGCATCATAAACAGCGACAATAAGATGGATAACACCCCGATTGCGGTCAGCAGCAAGGCTGAATCAAAATAGTCCGTTAAGAATCCGATAAACGGAAAGGCAATGAACATGAAGAGCGAGGTCATCAAACTGATAATCGACAGCAGCGTGGCTCTCGTTCTTGACGGAATCTCATTGTTCACCGCCTGACTGGAGACGGGTTCTATCACGTCATAGAGCGTGTTAATGACGACAAAAGCGGCTATCGTCACGTACAGGCTGCCCGAAGGTATAAACAGATAGGCCGCCCCGATGATGCAGAATGTCAGCAGAAGCACGCGCCTCGGCGTGAATTTTTCCGCCGGCTTTGAAGAAAAGATGGAGCACAGCGCCTGTAAGATGGACAGTCCCGCAAAAATAACGGATATGTGACGCACGGACAGCCCTTCCGATATAAAAAACCGATGTAATCGCAAAGAAAACGGAGAGTGACAGCACCAGATATTTAAAGGCTTTGTTCAGCCTGAAGAAGTCCTTGACTTCCTTTAGATGTCACCGACCGTCTGCGTTTCGTGTTCACTGTTTTCAAATCTTAAATCATTGAATTGGCTGACGCGGGGGACAGATACGTCCGCTCCGGCCCGCGTTCGGATAATAATCGGCATACACGATTCGGATCGGTTTTTTCCTGCGGCTTCCATCCGTTTTTCCTATTCTAAATAGTCCGGGTGAATTTTATTATTCTTCTTGTATGAGCGGGATCTTTTTGATCAACAGGCTTACCCCGGCAGCCGGATTACGAACACGGAGCCTTTTCCCTGCTCGCTTTTCACTTCAATTGTTCCGTTATGGCTGTCGATAATGGTTTTTGTAATGGCAAGACCCAGCCCGGCGCCGCCGTATTTACGGGATAGGGAGGTTTGTGCCCTGTAAAACCGATCAAACAAATGAGGCACATGCTCCGGGGCGACGCCCGCTCCGTTGTCCGCCATCATGAGCATGATTCCGCCGTCTTTCTGCAGGGAGACGGTGATGACGCCCGTTTCTTTATCCGTATGCTGTACCGCATTGTAAAAAAGATTGAGAATGACCTGCTTCATTTTGTCTTTGTCAAAAACGGCTTCAATCTTTTGATCGACAAAAAACTCGAGCTTCCGGTTTCCCGCCAGCAGCCTCAGCTGAGCCTCCATTTCCAAAATGACGTCTCCCAGCGCGCCTTTTTTCATTTCAAAGCTCGGCTCCCGGTCCATCTTCGCTAGAAACAGAAGGTCCTCTATCAGCTTATTCGCTCTGGCGGATTCCGCGTACAGGCTTTGAAGCGCTTTTTCTTTCTGCTCCGGCTTCTCCGCCGCTCCGCGCATTAAAATTTCAATAAAGCCGTGAATGGAGGTAAGCGGTGCTCTCAGCTCATGTGACGCGTCTGATACAAACTGCCGGATGCGCTCCTTCGCTTCTTTTTCAGCCTGAAACGCGGTTCCAATCCGTCCCAGCATCTGATTGATGGATATGCCCAGCGACTCCATTTCTGCCTGCCTTTTATCAATCGGCAGCCGTTTATCGAGACTGGCGGCATTGATGTCATCCACCATACGCCTAATGCGCGATAATGGCTTGAGTGTGAGCCGGATCATCGGTAAGAAAACAAACAGCCCGATAACCAGAGCCGCAAAGGAAAGCACCGCAAAAATGCCGATCTGGCGGAAAAGCGAATCATTCAGAGGCTGTGTCAGCGTACTCATTTGCACAACTCCCGCCTGTCTTCCGTCAACGGAAATCGCCTGAAACACGACGATGATTTCCTTACCCGCTTTATTGTGAGCCACCTGATAGTGAAGCGCCATGGGGTCTGTCAGCGCATCCCGATACACGTTTTTCGGAAAAGATGGGGCGGCTCCCGCTTGCGGGTCTTCTGATAAAACAGACATCTTGTATGATGGATTGATAAAAGCAGCCGTCATCCCGGGGGAAATCAAATTCGGGTGAGCCGGTGTTTCGGAACGGGCAAGGGTTTTGATTGACCTCCATACACTTTGATCCATTGAATGGATATAGCTTTGGATGCTGGCCGCCTGATTTTCATACATCGTCCGTGCCATAAACATGTACTGAGTGCCTCCGATGAAGCATAACAGCAGGGCCAAAATCGCCAGTGACCTGAACAGGAGCTGGAATCGCAGGGTTCTGAACAGCTTTCTCCGCTTCATCCCAGGTCCGCCCTGCATTCGGCGCCCCGCACCTTGTGCTCTTTGTCCTTCAGCTTTTCGCGTAAAGAGCGGATATGTGCCTCGATGGTATTGTCTTCCCCCATCGTTATCAAATCAATGAGTGCAGACCCGCCGTCTGCACTCAGCAGCCGGATGCCTTTCAACTTATTCATGATGCAGTCTCTCCTTAGATGTATCAGCCTGTGCTTATTTTTTTCGCTTCCTCTTCTATTATTCGCTTTTATCTGAAACAAAACGGAATCTAAGCTGAATTGGTTAAAGTCAACGCCTAAAACGGTGCAGTCTGCACATCACAATAATTTCACCTGCCGCTTCGATTTTGCAGCATCAGTCTGTTTCTGCCTATTATCAATTGAGCGTGTTGCGGCCCGCCTTCAGGAAAAAACGGCATAAAAAAAGCGCCCTGAAAAAGGACGTTTGATATGACATGTTTCATTTTCTTAAATTCTGCATTCTAAAATAATTCTTCCTTCGCATTCACCCTCGATTTCATTCAATACGATGATCACATCAGCCGTTTTCATGTGTTTCACCTCCCCTTTTCTTCATCATATTAACAAATAAAACAATAAAAAACAGCCCGGATGTCCGGGCTGCTTTTTTATTTCTGTAATCGATCTGCTTCTGTCAGTTTGACTTCCGCTGTTTTTTTCTTTCCTGAACGGTAGAACGTGATGTTCACACGGTCGCCGATCTTTTTGCGATACAGACGTTCACGAAGATCCACAATGTCGTTGACCTTATGACCGTCGAAACCGGTGATCACGTCAAGCTTTTTCAGCCCTGCTTTGCCGGCCGGTGAAAACGCGTCGACACCCATAATGACCGCCCCGGTTTTAACACCTTTCGGAAGTTTCAGCGTCTGGCTCCAGTGGTAGCTCGCAATATCCGTTAAAGATTTCATTTCGATACCGAGGAAAGGCCGTCTGACTTCTCCGTATTTTTCTAAATCCTGAATAACGGGAATGACAAGCTTTGAAGGGATGGACAGGCCGATTCCTTCAACGGCGGATTCGGCGATCTTCATTGAGTTGATGCCGACCACCTTACCCGATATATCCATCAAAGCGCCGCCGCTGTTGCCGGGATTAATCGCGGCGTCAGTCTGCAGCACTTCCGCATTCCAGTCCGGCTGTCCGTCGCCGTTTGAGTCAACGGGCACCGCTCTTTCCTTGCCAGAAATGATTCCCTGTGTCACTGATCCCGCAAATTCAAGCCCGAGCGGATTTCCGATCGCCACGACCGGTTCTCCGACTTTGACTTGATCGGAATTGCCGAACTGGGCGGCCGATTTGATTTTATCAGACTTCACCTTCAGCACGGCCAGATCCATCAGACGGTCGCTCCCGATCAGATCGGCAGGCACGCGCGAGTCATCTTTCAGACTGATCTCAATCTCAGTCGCACCTTCAATGACATGGTGATTGGTTACGATATAGGAAGTGTTTCCGTTCTTTTTGTAAATGACACCGGACCCGCTTCCCGCTTCGCCGCCCTCTCCCCAAATATCGGTCTTTTGGATATTGAGAACGCCGACTACCGAATCCGATACACGGCTGACCATATTCGTGACAGCATCGTTGACATTTACGTTGACTGTTTTCACTTGTTCGCTTCCGATACGCTGATTGGCGCCTTTGCTGCTTTCACCATGGTCTCCGCCTGTCCAGTACGGCAGCAGTAAAGCCATGAGCGCGGCCCCGACGATGACACCGATCAGACTAGAAAGGAAGTATCCTCTCTTGCTGCGGCGGGGCTGTTCGGGGGCGTACTGTTCATCATCGCGATTATAATCCACCCTATCTCAAATCCTTTCAAGAGAACTCAATTTGCTTATAGTGTGGGTTATATCGCGGATTAATAATCATGATTCATTTGGAAAAATTACACGGCGCACAGCGGCGTCGGGATTTTCGGATCGGTATCAAATAATTGAAACGTTTCCCCCGCGACAAATCCTTTCGCAGCCAATGTCTGCTGCACGGACATTCTCGCCAGTTCCTTCATATTGTTGTCTTGGCTCAGATGCGCCAAATAAATGCGTGATGTGCCGTCGCCGATGACATCGGTCATGGCGAGCGCCGCGTCTTCATTTGAGACGTGGCCGACATCGCTTAAAATCCGCCGCTTAATGCTCCAAGGGTATCTGCCCATTTGCAGCATGCCGACGTCATGGTTGCTTTCAAACACAAATACATTGGCCGAACGGATAATGCCTTTCATTCTGTCGCTCACATATCCGGTGTCCGTCATCAGCGCGAGCTTTCTGCCTTGGTAATGGAAAACATAAAACATCGGCTCGGCCGCGTCATGAGAGACGCCGAATGACTCAACATCAAGCCCTCCGAAAGATTTCACGCTTTCCATCGGGAACAAAAACTTTTGTCCGGTATCCAGCTTGCCGATCTGATTCTCCATCGCTTTCCACGTCTTTTCATTGGCGTAGACGGGAAGACCGTACTTTCTCGCAATGACGCCGAGCCCTTTAATATGGTCGCTGTGCTCATGAGTGACAAAGATGCCGTCCACGTCGTCTATCTTGCGGCCGATTCTCTCCATCAGCCCGTCCATCGCTTTACCGCTCAGGCCGGCATCCACCAGAAAAGAGTGCTCCTCTGTCTCCAGATAAAACGCGTTTCCGGTACTCCCGCTCGCAAGAACGCTAAATTGCAAGCTCATTTGTTCTCACTCCATTATTTATTTTGATTGTTATCAATGACTGTGCTTTCCAATGCATTCACAGTGTACGTTTGCTGTGTCTTTTTCTTCGTCCCTTTTGACTTATCTTCAATTGTGATTCTCCATACCGGCGCCAGCACCTGCGTACTTGTCAGCGGGTATTGGGCAATATAGCCGAACTTGACGCTTTTGACGGCGCAATTCGCTTTTAAGTAATTTTGAGAATACAATAATTCGACCGCATCCAGCTCAGGAATCAGGCTTTCCGTCTGGATTCGCTTGAATGACTCCAGCATGGTCTGCTCGTAAGACACGACCTCGTTTTTATCGTTCAGATGCAGAATCACCTGTCCGATCGCATCAGTGGACGAGTCAAAATCCTGATAAATAAACTGTCCGTCATACGTCTGGTAAAAAATGATCTGTTTTTGATCCTTGTCGACTTTCCACAGTTTATATTTTTCACCGCCGGTTATTTTAGAGCTCACAAGCGATTCCGCATCATCCTGCGGTTTTTGCTTCGATAAACCGACCGGATCGGTAAATTTCATTTTCAGCGTCGTGACCTTGTGATCATCCGCCGGCATCTCCATTAAAGGCTTTTGATCCTTCAAGGCATCAATATCTTCCGCGGTGAATACCTTTTGGCCCGCCGTCAGCCGGTAGCCCGTCGCGGAATCAGAAGACAGGTTGCCGAATGTGATATGATCCATCTCCATGTCTTTTTCCACATTTGAATTTTTAATCACTTCGTATTCACTGCTTGAGCGTTTTTCAAAAAACTGATAGCCGAGAAAAATATCGAGGATGAGGAAGGCAATGATGAAGATCGTTTTTGTCTTATTCCACTCCATTATCGGCCTCCTCCTTCCCCAGCAGATCTTTCGTAATCGGAACGATCTTCCCGTTGATTTTCATACTCCAGACGGGTTCCAGCTCAACAAGATCATTCGTTGACGAAGATACCATTTGATAGGACAGGAAGATCTGGTCGATTTTGTTGACATCGTATTTATCCTGCTGCTCCAGCAGAGACACAATCTCATTGCCGCTCATCATTTTTACGTCTTTTGTTTTAATCGGATTCGGCCCGAGAACATAGTTCGGCCGCTTGTAGCTGAGAACCTCGTCATTGGCCCATTGCAGGGTCATAACAGGCCCGGACCCGAAAGGCTTAGACATGCTGTTGATGACAGGCATTTGGTCTTTAAACATGTAGAAACTCAGCTGCTGGTTATCACTCACATTGAAAAATTGATAATGATCCGTCCAGCTCCCCGTATCCTCTAAATATTTATAGCTTTTCTTAATCAGCTCTCCCGTTTGGTAAGAAGCGCTTTGCGCCAGGTTCCGGTGCTGGAACTGAATCTGCCGCTGCGTCGAATTGATTTCCAGACGGCTGATTCCGTCAGTCAGCACGTTCCGATTGTAATTCGGGTCCTCTCTGACCGTGCTCGGATCATTAAAGAGTGTCTGCTTAAACAGGTTCGTCTTAATGGTTTCAGTGATAAATTCTTTTTCCTTCATATTAAACCGCGCATTCGGCATGAGAAATTCTTTGCTTTTTCCGACCGAATAGAGGTGGTATAACGGCATACTCGATTTTTTGCTGTACAGCTCATTCATCAGATTGCGGTAATTTGCAGACTCGACAGTCACTTCCAGAATCAGCTGTTTGCTGTAAGAGACCATGTAAATCTTCTTATTCGGCTTATTCTCATTAAACGGAATGACAATATGGTCAAATGAGCTGTATTCCATTGACGGATTCGACCATTTAAACATCGATTGGAAGAAATCAATCGGAATGGTGTCATTGAATTGCAGATCGAGCTTTGCCGAATTCCCATTTCTGCCGTAAAGCCAATTTTTAAAACCGAGTTTGTCGTATTGATCAGAAATATCCTTCATCCCTTTTACTTCCCATTGCGGCAAATCCGCCCACAGGTCATTAAAGAGCGTTTCATCAACCACTTTATAATGAGAGCCGTTTGTATGAATGAACATATCCCGGGGTTTTACCGTTTGCGACATTTTTTGGCTCGTTTTATCAATTTTATGCTTTTCCCGGACAGTCGATTTGGTTGAGGCCGTGCCTTCTGAGAAATTGGGCTGGAATGTCCAAATTCCCCATGTTAAAACAAGACTAATGACGACTAGCACCGACAGTATGACTGTTTTTATATTTTCACGCCTCATCCCAATCATCCTCTTGCTCTTCTTTATATGGAAGAGTAAATGTAATCTTCGTGCCTTTGCCTTCTACACTGTCGGCCCAAATGTCACCGCCGTGCGCCTGAACCATCTCTTTTGCAATCGCAAGGCCGAGTCCGGTGCCGCCGAGCTTTCTCGTGCGCGCCTTATCCACCCTATAGAAACGGTCAAATACTTTTTCCACATCTTTTTTCGGAATGCCGATCCCTTCATCTTTTACGCTGATGTAGAGCAGCTCTTCTTTCTCATTCACATCAACTGAGAAGGTGACATGTCCGCCTTCCGGTGAGTATTTCAATGCGTTAGAAATGATATTATCGAGAACCTGCGTCACTTTATCCTGATCAATCTCCACGTACAGATTTCTGTCCGGCAGCTCGCGGATAAATTCGACATGCTGTTCTTTCGTCATTTCAAAACGGTCAATAATCAGAGACATAAAGCGGATCATATGAATCCACTCTCGATTAAACTGATAATCTTTGCTGTCGAACTTAGAAAGCTGAAGCAGATCATTCACCAATCTGATCATGCGCTCAGTTTCATTTTGGGTCACCATTAAGAAACGCGGAGCAATCTCTTTGTTTTCCCACGCGCCTTCTGCAAGCGCCTCTAAATAGCTTCGCATTGTCGTCAGCGGTGTCCGAAGTTCATGGGACACATTCGCAACGAATTCTCTGCGCTCGCGATCGAGTTTTTCCTGCTCGGTGACATCATAAAGAACCGCGATTAAACCATCAATTTTTCCGTGCTCTCTCTGAATCACGGAGAAATTGACCCGCAGCACAGTCGTTTCATCGTCACGTTCGATCTCCAGCAGCATGGAGTCCTGCTGTTCTACTAAATCCTCAAATGTAAAGTTCTCTTTTATGCCCAATAAAGACGTAATCGGCATCTCTAAAGCCGTTTCACGTGAAACATTCAGCAGCTCAAGCGCAGGGCTGTTTAACAGAATAATAGCCCCGTTGCGATTCGTGGCGATGACGCCGTCCGTCATATACGCAATAACGGAAGAAAGCTTTCTTCTCTCCCCTTCCGTCATGGCTTGGGCATCTTCAAGCTCTTTCGTCAGATGGTTGAAAGTTGTTGCGAGCTGACCGATTTCATCATGCCCGTATTTTCGAACCTTTCTGGAGAAATTCCCTTTTGCCAGTTCCATCGCCTGCTTACGCATATCCGACAGCGGATGGGTAATGGTCCGGGCGAGAAATATACCGAGAAGAGCCGTCAGAACGAGGGCTAAGCCTGTTCCTGAAGCAAGGATCGAGTTGACGGTTTTCATTTGGTTAAAAGTATCTTCCATACTGGCCACGACATATATCGCGCCGACAACTTCCTGATTCTCTGTAATGACCGGTTTTGCCGAAATCAGCACTCTGTTTTTGCTTTTAGGATCATAATATTTTTTTGAATAGGCCTGTTTTGTAGAGAAAATCCGTTTAAAAATCGGGTCTGTCGTCTGTTTCCCCGCTATTTCCTCGCCATAAGGCCTCGAAGAACCGACAACCTCATAGCTTTTATCAACAAAGGTAATTTCCCGTATTTCATTGTTTTTCGTAAAATCATTCAAAATACGCTTGACGTCATCCTTAATGACGGTGCCGTCATTGTCCCCTTTATATTCCTGCTCAATATAATAGGAAAGGTTGTCAATCCGCTGATTTAACGATAATTCATAGGACTTGAGAAGAGAATTCTCCACCTGTTTCACAAAGTACACGCCGATAATCTGCATGGCAATGATAATAAGAAGCACATAGATCAGCGTGATCTTAAATTGAATCGACCGAAAAAAACCAACCTTATTCATCGCCGGTTAGTCCTGTTCAGGGTTTCTCAAGTAATAACCGACACCCCGTCTTGTGACGATCCAGTTCGGATGGCTCGGATTATCCTCGATTTTCTCGCGAAGGCGGCGAACTGTCACATCCACCGTTCTCACGTCACCGAAATAGTCATAGCCCCACACAGTCTGCAGCAGATGCTCACGCGTCATGACCTGTCCGATATGTTTAGCTAAGTAATGCAGCAATTCAAATTCACGATGGGTCAGCTCGATCGTTTCTTCTCTTTTTGATACGACATAAGCGTCAGGGAAGATGACGAGGGAACCGATATGAATGTCATTTGAAGCTGATTCTTCCTCAGCCGGCGCAACCGTAAGCTGGCGGCGCAGGTTTGCTTTGACGCGGGCCAGAAGCTCACGCGTGCTGAAAGGCTTAGTGACATAGTCATCCGCTCCGATTTCAAGTCCGATGACCTTGTCAATCTCCGAGTCTTTTGCCGTCAGCATAATAATCGGCATATCATATTTTTTCCGGACTTCCCGGCACACTTCAACTCCGTCTTTATTCGGAAGCATAATATCTAATAGAATTAAATCGGGCTGAAGCTCCTCCACCATTTCTACGGCTTCGTTTCCGTCATACGCACAGTGCACGTCATAGCCTTCTTTTCTTAAATTAAACTCTAATATATCTGCAATCGGTTTTTCATCATCGACTACAAGGATTTTCTTATCCATCATCTTGATTTTCCTCCTGCCAGAATGACTTCATTTCATCTATTGATGTTTCATGATGATCACAATTCGGATCGTGAAAAACGTTCCCCGTCTATTATAACGGTTTCAGGTCAAAAGATAAAAAAATTAAAGAGAACAGCGCAAAAACGTATTGAACTGCCATCCTTTTGTCATGTTTTTTATTTTCTTTTAAAAAATAATATTTTTTTGAAACCTCACGAAAAAAAACGCCGTCTACTGTTTGACGTCTTCTTCTGGGCCGGCTGAAAAGCCGGCTCTCCCTTTTTTTATCACAAAGAAAAAACGCACCTACTATTGCAGATGCGTTTGGGTAAGTGGCTCGGGACGGAATCGAACCGCCGACACACGGATTTTCAGTCCGTTGCTCTACCAACTGAGCTACCGAGCCAGATGTTTCTTTTCTATACTATAAAGTAAAGTAAAATGGCGGTCCGGACGGGACTCGAACCCGCGACCTCCTGCGTGACAGGCAGGCATTCTAACCAACTGAACTACCGGACCTTACAGTAATTTGTCCGGGGAACCGTATCGTGGCGGCCCTCCCAGGACAAATAAGGAGTTAGCAATAACGCTAAAGTAAATCAATGACCCGTACGGGATTCGAACCCGTGTTACCGCCGTGAAAGGGCGGTGTCTTAACCGCTTGACCAACGGGCCATAAAAAGTGGTGAGCCATGAAGGACTCGAACCTTCGACCCTCTGATTAAAAGTCAGATGCTCTACCAACTGAGCTAATGGCTCTTGATGTGTCGGATTATGTATCATAGAGCATTCAGACAAAAGCTTTCTTGCAGTACTCTATTGAAGCTGTTCCGTAACAACGAGATTTATAATATCATAGAATATTCGAAAGTGGCAACTACTTTTTTGAAAAAAATCTATTATTTTTTTCCTACATGAAAAAACAAGCCTCCGGTCACGGAGGCTTGTCTGCTGCAAATCCTTAGTTAGCACGGTATACACTGCGGATGACGTTCGTTTGTGAACGGTCAGGACCGACAGAGAAAATAGAAAGCGGAATACCTGTCAGCTGAGACACGCGTTCCAGATAATGGCGCGCATTTTCAGGAAGGTCGCTTAACGTTTTTGCGCCTGTAATATCTTCCGTCCAGCCAGGCATTTCTTCATATACCGGTTCACACTCAGCGAGAGCTTTCAGGCTTGCAGGGAATTCTTCAATCACTTCACCTTTATAGCGGTAAGCGACACAGATCTTCAGCGTTTCAATGCCAGTCAGCACATCAATTGAGTTCAGAGAAAGATCTGTGATTCCGCTGACGCGGCGGGCGTGGCGGACAACAACGCTGTCAAACCAACCGACACGGCGAGGGCGTCCTGTCGTTGTGCCGTATTCGCGTCCGACTTCACGGATTTGATCTCCGATTTCGTCTTTCAGCTCAGTCGGGAAAGGACCATCACCGACACGGGTTGTGTACGCTTTCGATACACCGACGACGTGCTGAATTTTTGTCGGGCCTACGCCTGAACCGATCGTCACCCCTCCGGCGACCGGGTTAGATGAAGTGACAAACGGGTATGTCCCTTGGTCAATATCAAGCATAACCCCTTGAGCGCCTTCAAATAAGACGCGGCGGCCTTCATCCAGCGCGTCATTTAAGACGACGGATGTATCGCATACATACTTTTTAATCTGCTGGCCGTATTCATAATACTCATCCAGAATATCTTCAATTTTGAAGCCGTCCGTTTCATACATTTTTTCAAGAAGACGGTTTTTCTCTTCAAGGTTCCGCTCAAGCTTTTCTGCAAACACGTCGCGATCTAACAGGTCTGCGATCCGAATGCCGATCCGCGCCGCTTTGTCCATATAAGCAGGTCCGATGCCTTTTTTCGTTGTGCCGATCTTATTGGCCCCTTTGCGTTCTTCCTCTACTTCATCCAGTTTCAGATGATACGGAAGAATCACGTGGGCTCTGTTGCTGATTCTCAAGTTATCCGTGCTCACATTGCGTTCATGAAGATACGCAAGCTCCGTTACGAGCGCTTTCGGATCAACAACCATTCCGTTCCCGATGACACACGCTTTTTCTTTATAAAAAATTCCTGATGGGATTAAATGAAGCTTGTACGTGACGCCATCAAACTTGATGGTATGTCCTGCATTGTTTCCGCCTTGATAACGTGCGATCACTTCTGCATTTTCTGATAGGAAATCTGTAATTTTACCTTTTCCTTCATCGCCCCACTGCGTACCTACTACGACTACTGAAGACATATATCCGTGCACCTCCGTTAACCTTTCAAAACGATATCTCATTCAAACAAATTAAGTGTATCAGTGCCGAAACAGAAAGTCAATCGTAAATCCGAACATTAAAATCTTATCATTCTATATTTGTTCGCCTTAACTCCGTTTAAAAGCGTTTTCTCTTTCATTTGTTATCTATTACTCCCGAAACTTTCATACTTTAACATAACAAAGAACCCGTATCCCGGGTTCTCCAGACAGTCATTTATATGCCGCTTGTATTCATTAGAACGATCCGCCAGCCGTCGGGATCTTCGATGGTCACGCCTTTTTCTTCCCAGTACGGATTTTCGGGTTCTTTCTCTTCATATCCCATCTGCTTTAACCTCGTGCTGATGCGAATGACCTCCTGAGAATCCGGGATGTAAAAGACAAGCAGGCTGTCGCCGTGCGGAACGGGCGCCGGCTGAGACGCGCCCGTTTCTTCGGTAAATTCTAAATGATATTGCGTATGAGGCAGGCCGAACATGACGCCGCTGTAGCCTCTATGTCCGGAAAAGCTGCCGACCCTCTTCAGTCCGAGGCCCTCTTCATAAAACCTGATGATTTCTTTGAGCTGTCCGGTCGGCCGGGCAATCCGGATTTGCGCCGCTTGGAATTGCGAAAATGCAATTGTCATCATCATTCCTCCCTTGATGCTATTATATAAAAGCGCTTTCTTTTTATCGACTGCAGAACGGACGGCATTCTCTCATTCTTTCGGATGAAAAAAAGCCTCAAGACATCGCTTGAGGCTTTACGCACCTGCCGGAACACCGCCGTCATCAAAGCGTCTTTCCAGGTTTACGAACTTATTGTATTCCTTCACAAAAGCCAGTGAGACGGTGCCCACCGGGCCGTTACGCTGTTTGGCAATAATGATTTCGATGATGTTTTTGTTTTCCGATTCTTTATCATAGTAATCATCACGATACAGGAAGGCGACGATGTCGGCATCCTGCTCAATACTTCCTGACTCACGGATATCTGACATCATCGGACGTTTATCCTGCCGCTGCTCAACACCCCGGGAGAGCTGAGACAGGGCGATGACCGGAACTTCAAGCTCCCGTGCCAGCGATTTTAGCGCCCGTGAAATTTCCGATACCTCTTGCTGGCGGTTGTCGCTTGAACGGCCGCTTCCCTGAATGAGCTGCAAGTAGTCAATTAAAATCATGCCCAATCCGTTTTCCTGCTTCAGCCGGCGGCATTTTGAACGGATTTCGCTGACGCGGATGCCTGGGGTGTCATCTATAAAGATACCGCTGTTTGACAGGCTTCCCATCGCCATCGTCAGCTTGCCCCAATCTTCTTCCGTCAGATTTCCCGTTCTGAGATTTTGGGCGTTAATATTCCCTTCGGCACAGAGCATACGCATGACAAGCTGCTCGGCTCCCATCTCAAGACTGAAAATCGCGACGCTCTCATCCGTTTTGGTGGCCACGTTTTGCGCAATATTTAAGGCGAACGCCGTTTTCCCCACGGACGGACGGGCTGCGACAATGATCAGATCATTTCGCTGGAAACCCGCCGTCATCCGGTCAAGCTCAATAAAGCCGGTCGGAATCCCGGTAATATCGCCTTTCCGGTTGTGAAGCTGCTCAATATTGTCATATGTTTGCACAAGCACATCTTTAATATTTTGGAAGGCGCCCGAGTTTTTTCGCTGCGCAACCTCCATAATCGTTTTTTCCGCATCGCTTAATAGATCTTCAACTTCATCCTCGCGCGTATACCCGTCTTGGGCGATCGAGGTCGCCGTTCTGATTAAACGGCGGAGAATTGATTTTTCCTCAACGATTTTCGCGTAATATTCTATATTAGCCGCTGTCGGAACGGAATTCGCGATATCCGTCAGGTAAGAAACGCCTCCCACCTCTTCTAACAAATCGGTATTCGCAAGCTCTGACGTTACCGTGATCAAATCAACCGGTTCGCCGCGGTCTCCGAGCACGAGCATGGCATTGTAAATTTTTTGATGTGACATTCTGTAGAAATCATCCGGAATCAACACTTCAGAAGCCAGTGTCAACGCAGACGGCTGTAAAAAAACAGCACCTAACACGGCCTGCTCAGCTTCTATGTTTTGCGGCGGCAGCCGATCATTCAGAAGGTCTGTCATGCTAAGCACCGTCCTCTCCTTAAAAAATATCCAAACTCCATTTTACCATTTCTCATGAAAAAGAATAGAAAAATATCACTTTCCCTGTATTTGTCAGGAGAGGGTTATGTGTTTTGCCGTTCCGAATGCCGGGAAACAAATAAACAAACCAAACCCAGGAGGGAAGAAGGATGAAGACATATGCAGTAACGCCAAGTATTGATGCAGACGGATGGTTTGTGAAGGCAGAAAATGTGGCGCCGACGGCTCTTTGTACATCAAAGGACGCGGCAATCGAAAAAGCGGAGCAGATGGCGAAAGAGAACAGCCCGGCTAAGCTTGTCATTTATGATCAGCATAAAAACATTGAAGAGGAACGTTCCTTTTAAGAAAAGCCTTCGCCCGCGCGAGGGCTTTTCTTATTCGATGAAGCGGATCTGCAGCACTGTCTGCGCCATGAGATCAGCCGTTTTTTGATACAGATCCCATTCTTCACAGGCGGCAAATACTTTCATCATTTCCTGCAATGTCTGTTTAAGTATGATAAATTCGTCAATTGTCCGCAGTTCTGCGGCCTTTTTCTGATAATCAGCCAGCTTCAGCTGTAATAACATCAATGGCGATTGCATAAAAAACCTCCCCCATTCTGTTATAAAGCCAGGCTTATCAAACCTCCATTTCTTTGTCATATCCTCTTACGATAGAATTTTGATTTTAGTACAATAAAGAAACGGAAGGAGTGATCACATGAAACCGCTGCAAATTTCCGCTGAAACGGCGCAAAAGCTTGCAGAATCACTGAATATGCCGCTTGAAAGAATCATGCACATGCCTCAGCACATTCTGCTTGCCAAATTAGCTGAAGTCCAAAAAGAGAACGATCAAAAATAAAGGCTGTTCCCTCATATATATGTGCGGGAGGCGGAAGCAATGGCTTTCCGCCTCTTTTTCTTATAGGTAAATAAGGAATGGCGGCCGGACGAGACGAGATCAAAACCCAGTCTCTTTGCTTTGCTCTTAATCACTCATTTAAAAAAAATGTTTGATAAATACTGTCTATTTGTGAAACCATGTTCTCCTGACGCAGATGCTGGCCGGCATAGGTCTTTGCTGCTTTTCCAAACTGTTCTCTGAGAGCTTGATCCGTAATCAGTCTTAAGAGGGCATCGGCAAGCTCCCGTATGCTGCCGGGCTGACAGATAAGGCCTGTTATCTCATGCCGGATCATCTCAGGGATCCCCCCGCAGTCAGTTGCGACAATGGCCTGACCTGAGAACATCGCCTCGATGATCGCTATGGGAAAATTATCATTCAATGTAGGCAGAACAAAAATAGACGATTCAGCCAAAAGCGCCGGCACATCACGCCGTTTTCCGAAGAAAAACACATTTGAAAGACCCAGTTTCCGTCTCTTCTCTTCAAGAAAACCCCGCATGTTCCCGTCTCCGATTATCCATATTTCAACTCCGGATAAGTGCTGCCGGATTTGTGCGAGAGCGTCCAGCAGCACGTCATGTCCTTTTCGTTCTGTCAGGCGGGAAACACACGCAATCACGAGCTTCTCAGCACGTTTTGGCTCGGGTGCATCCCGGATGTCAATGCCGGTATAAACAGTCGTCAGCTGTGTTTCTTTTGCACCGTACTCCAGAAGAGGCGCATGAAAGGAGTCGCTGATGGTAATGATTTTATCCGAAGCCCGAATGCCCTGTCTTTCTATCTCAGAGAAGTATGCCTCTTCAATTGAGCCCTTTTGGATTTTATGAAACTTCATCCGGCTTTTCGTAAAATGTCCATGCGGCGTGAAGAAAAGAGGACGCCGAACCGTTTGATTAAGATGTCCCAGCAAAAATACCGCAAACAAATCCTGCGCATGAAACAGATCGTATTGCTCTAAATCCTTTTCCATCAAAAATCGTTGAAATACATGTAAATAGCTGAGATTTTTGACGAGTTTTTCGTTTGCGGCGCCGTATCTGCCAAGAAGAAACACTCTGACTGCATCAGCCGCACGCGGAATATCTTCCTGAAAAAACGATGGCGGCATTTGAAGGGGCGAGATGACATCCGCCTGATGACCGGCGCGCTCAAAACCTGTCTTAACTGACGTGATATAGCTCGCCAATCCTCCGACATTCGGGTACTTGAGAAAAGTTGCGTACAAAATACGCAACAGCCTTTTTCGTTTGGGGGAGCTTTTTCTTTCCGCACAAAATGAATGCAGCTCTTGTTCATCTTGATGGCCGATGCCATAAAATTGATCCATGACGCGCAATAAGGCAGGAGGCACCAGACTGCACGGCCTCCCGATCTCTTCTCTCAAACCCGCTCCCCCTCTCTCAAACCTATAAACCTAATTCCAGTCCCCATTGTGACACTTTGTCTGCATGATAGGGCAGCAGCTCTCCTCCCCGATTGTCGAATATTCTCCGCAATTGGGTATGAAGCCCTTTCTCAAGGGTTCTCTGCACATAAGCCATTTTATAAAGCGTCATAGGGGGCGTCTCAAAATGAATGCCCCGCTTTTTCATTTCTTTCGCATACACTTTTACACAAAACGTCCGAATGTCTTCTGCGTGGCGGCTCCAATCTTTTCTGAAGCCGAGCAGAATCTCAACCAGAACCGTCATATCGAACCAAACCGGCGCGTATTTTGCTGATTCCCAATCGATGAATTGAATGTCCCACGGTTCATGGCCGGACGCGTCATGGGTGCAGATATTCTGCATATGAAGGTCGCCATGTGTAATGGCCGAGCCGTTTTGTATCAATTCAGGGAAAAAATCCGGTCCTTTTTGCTCCAGCAAGTGAGAGATCTGCCGATAATGAGGCTTGACGATATCTTTTGTACGTTCATCTTTAAGGGCCCTATCCAATAATTCCGCTGTCTTTTTGATCTGCTTTTTACGCCCCTTCCTCATCGTTTCCGATTCATATACCGGGAGCCATGACCGCCATTTTCCGTCAGAAATTTTCTTGTTTTCAAAGGTGCGGCTGTGCAGTTCTGCGACAGACGGAATAATATATTTGAAATGCTGAGGATGAAATGTAAGCTGTCCCCTGATCTGGCTGACAAACTCCATAAATATCCATGTTTCATGATTGCTTTCTTCGATAAGATAGATTTCCGGCAGCAAATCCCCTAAGACAGAACGGGCTTTACTGTATATATTAATCTCGACCGCGTTTTTTTCACGGGAAGATTTATACACCTTCAAAATCAGCGGTACGGTCCCGGATTTCTTTTTCACAAGGAGTTTATAAATGGCGCTTCTGTCCGTTGATTTCAGACATGTGATGCCGTCCGGATTCACAGCCGCCTTTTCGCCAAGTGAATACGATAGTTTTTCGTCAATTCTCAGTTTCTGAAACGCAGCATACAAACGATCCTTTTCATACATGCCGATCTTCCTTCCGCTTCCGTTTCCAGCTGTTTTTGAGATGGGACCAAGTGTTTCTGATAAACGGCATCGGGTCATTCCAAGCAAAAAGGGCATATTCTTTTTTTCCTTTAAATCCTCTCCAAAAATGCCGTAATGTCATTTCTCCTCTTTTTCGTTTCTTCAAAAACGTTAAGAAGTAACGCACCTCATAAATCCAACTGATTCCTTCTTTTTGTTCGAGCTGAGGCTTTACATTTTGTCCGGTCAAATACAGATAGTACATGTAAACGAAATGAACGCCTGCAGATTCCGTCAGGCTATGGCTGAGCCAAAAGCGCGGATTTATTTCTATAAACTTGTAAACATTGTCCCGCGGATCCTTTTTAAATTCCGCCATGCCTACTCCTTTGAGCTGAATCGCTTCAAAAAACGGCAGGGTCTTCTCAATTAATTCAGGAACCCGTTTGCTCACGACATGAGCCCCAGCGCCAAAATCAGCGGGAAATTGATGGTTTTTTTGCAGAGAAAACAAGCCCATTAATTTCATTTGGTCATCATAAAAAGTCGCCACTTTATAAAAACATTGATTGTCTCCGGGAATGATCTCCTGCACGAGCAGTTCTCCATTTTTTCTGTAGGAGCTGAACTCCCTGCGCAATTGTGCGGCATCCTTCATCACTATTGCTTTTTTGTTTACTTTTTTTCTGTATTCATGGCCGGCCACCGGTTTTAAAATACACGGGAAGTCAATATTGGCGATGGCCTCTTCCAGTTCATCCTGATTGTTCGGAAAAAAGGTTTTCGGGCAGGGAATGTTGTGCTTCATCGCTAATTCATATGCTTTGCTTTTATCTAAAACCGTCTCTAACAGAGAGCGGCTCGGGAGCAAAAATAAAAAAAAACCGGCTAATGTGTCGCGGAATTTGGATATGAATCCCGCATAATCATCAGATCCTGCGTACAGAACCGGTTTTGCTTGAAATCGCTTCCCGAAATCAGTCAGAAATGTCAGCAGTTCTTTCTCTTGTGTTAAAGGGCTGGGACAGACCCCGCAATCTGCCAATCTTGATTTTCCGATACGATAAGGTTCCTCCGTGTCAAACGCGTAAATATCTATTCCTCTTCGGGCCAGGCTTTGAATCATCCCGATCCCGTTTGCACTGAAATCAAGTACAACGGCCGCATGTTCGTGTTTCATAATCTCCCTCCGAGCTTGATGGTATTTTGATAAATGGATTCAATATTTCTTATCATCGTCTCGCTGCTTAAATGCTTCTCTGCGTAGGCCTTTGCATTTAAAGCAGCTTTTTTCCGCGCAGATTTGTTAGAGATAAAAAACGTTAAAGCCCGGGCTAGCGCCTCTGCATTTCCCGGCTCGACAATCAGCCCTGTTTTGTTATGGCGGATGAGATCCGGGATGCCCCCGCAATCGGTCGCGATGATAGCCGTACTGCTGAACATCGCTTCAATAATCGAAATGGGCAGACTATCATTAATGGTCGGCAGTACGAATATGTCCGTCATATTCAAAATAGCGGGAACATCGTCTCTTTTTCCTAAAAAGGAGACCATTGATAGTTTCAGTTTTCGAGCCTGTTCCTCCAGGGCTCTCCTTGTCTCTCCGTCTCCTGCGATCAGCACTTCCACATCATCAAGTACATCAGACGGAATTCGCGAGAGTGCCTCCAGCAAATACTTATGTCCCTTTCTCGGGCCTAATCTTGCAATACACGAGATGATAATCTTATTTTTCGGTAACGGGATTTTCTTTTTCCAGCCTGTTTTTGTATCGTAATCAATTCCCGTGACCACCGTTGTCATGTCTTTCTGTTCGGCCCCGAGCTTCATGAGCGGCCTGCGGAACGTATCGCTGATAATAATCAGGCGGTCTGCGTATTCAATGGCTTTCATCTCTAATGTTTTATAATAAATCTCTTCTACCGAGCCTTTTTTAAATATGTGAAATTTAAGTCTGTTGAAAGTAAACATGCCATGCGGTGTAAAAAATAAAGGTTTCTTATAGATTTGATTGAACCTGCCTAACATATTGGCTGTAAATAAATCTTGAGCGTGGAACACATCATATCTTTCCAAAGGAATCTTTTGAAGCATTTGCTCGTATACAAACATCAGCCGATTATTTCTCAAAATATGATCGTTATAATCCCCGTATCTGTCTTTAAAGAAATCTTTTAATTTCGGAACAACAGCATCCCGCAGTTCTTTTACTTTGTCGGAAGGAAACAGATTAGGGGATATGACATCCACCTTATGGCCTCTCTTTTTCAGGCCTTCACTAAGCGTTTTAATATAGTTTGATAAACCGCCCGTGTGCGGGTAGTCCCAAAACGTGGCAATCAAAATGGATAACTTCTTCTTTTTCCTGTATACCGGCGGAATTTGATCTGCATGTTTCATCTGTGTCTTTATGGCTTTCTTTTTTTGCGGGCGCGTTTTGACCCCGTAGTAGCGGTCAAGCGTCTGGACCATATACGGATAGGGGACGGAAAATGTCTTGTTCATTTCCAGATCCTCCGCACCACTTCAAATGCTTCGGCGTATTCCACACCCGCTGTCATCCCTCTGACTCTTCCTAAATGTTTAACGCCTTCATATGAACGGGGATGAGGGTAATCCCTCATTTCTACGTCGTAGTGGTGAAGCGCCGCGAGTTTGGCATCCATCGTGTCTGTGATATTGACGAAGTAATTGGGCTTGAAGAGTTTATCAGCCGTATTCCTCTCCCACTCGCTTGAAGACAGCGTTTCAAACGTAAGCAGTTCAATCGGCTTTTGATCCGGAAGAGGTCTGGCGGCTGTTAAAACTGCTTGGAATGTTTTCTGATGGTCCATATTGATATCGCCGTAATGATGAGTAAAGATTTTATCAGGCTGATAGACGCGAATGAGCTGTTCTAATTCTTTGACAAGCTTATGAAGAGGGATACATTCCAATTCTAAATTCGTATGCTCCAAAAAGATGACTTTCTCAATTCCAAGCTCTTGATTCGCACGTTCGCCTAATTGTTTAATATGATGAGCTTCTTCTTTTCTTCCTAATGCCGTAATAACGGAAATTACTTTATATCCTTCATTGATCAGCCGTTTTATGGTGCCCGCTGATCCCAATAGTTCATCATCAGGATGAGCGCCGATAACCATAATGTATTCTTCCATTTTTTCCACACTCCACCAAACAATTGTTACAAGTATCATATGACGACCCTAAAAAAAGGAAACTTACATGTGCGGATTTTCAGAAACTTACATGTGCAGCTGCCATTCCAGGTAACGTGACGGATTTAATTTTTTTATGGTGTCCAAAAACTCATCCGCCAGGCCGTATTGGTTCAATCCTTTTAATAGTTTTACAGGAAAGCGGGCAATTGCGGAAAAGGCTCTTTTATGATCGATGACTTTAAGATTACCGTGTTCGTTGATTAGAATGTGCCTGATTTCGGCGTCCCATCTGGTAAAACCGATTTTCTTTAATTCATCCAGCATATTTAAAATATCAGCCGCCAGTTTTTCGGAAATGGATTTTTCTGTTTTAATATGGCGGGCAAGGGAGGTGCCTTGAACATATTCCATCACAATATAACGATCTCCGTATTCATACAGTTTTGGAATCACTGGGGAACCTTGTCCGATTTGCAAAGCTGCCAATTCCTTCTCGCATGTCTCTATTTCAAAGAAATACTTTAAGCATTTGTTGTGTGTTAAGCGATAGACTTCCCCGTCTTTTCCGTTCCCGATCAGCGGATAGTGTTCCAGCGTCTTTTTATTTTCCGGATCATTAAAATATGTTTCAGAAAAAAATCGCATCATACCGACACATCCTTCGTTATGTTGTAATATCATATGCAATCTGATAAGCATCGGACATGAAACATTCTCATCATTTTCTTACGCTGCTGACATAAAAAAACCCGCCGGATCGGCGGGTTTTTCTATTATTATATATTACGCTTCTTCTTTTACGTGAACCTTCAGCACAGCCTGAACATCAGGATGCAGCTTTACAGGAACGTTTGTATATCCCAGTGTGCGGATACCGTCTTGGAGCTCCAGTTTCCGCTTATCCACTTTAATCTTGTGCGACTTTTGCAGCGCTTCTGCAATCTGCTTGCTTGTGACAGATCCGAACAGGCGGCCGCCTTCACCGGATTTGGCACTCAGCTCAACAGTCAGCTGTTCAAGCGTTTCTTTTAAATCTTTCGCTCTTTCAAGCTCTGCAATCGCTTCTTTTTTCTCTTTTTCTTTCTGTCCTTTCAATGCGCTGATGTTTGTCGCATTTGCTTCGACAGCGAGGCCTTTTTTAATGAGAAAGTTATGTGCATAACCGTCTGCTACGTTTTTCATTTCGCCTTTTTTCCCTTTACCTTTTACATCTTGTAAGAAAATAACCTTCATCTCTGAACGCCTCCCTCAAAATATTCATCAATGGCTTCCTTCAGCCGGACAAGCGCTTCTGAAACAGAAATGCCTGATAACTGGGTTGCCGCATTGGTTAAATGCCCTCCGCCGTCCAGCGCCTCCATAATAATCTGCACATTGACCTCGCCAAGCGATCTCGCACTGATGCACACCGTATGCTCATCCCGTCTGGCTACGGCAAATGAAGCTTCCACTTCACTCATCGACAAGAGGGAATCAGCAGCCTGCGCAATCAGCACCTGGTCAAAGTACTCCTCTTCATTTTCAGGAAGAGAAGCAATCGCGATATTTTCTTTATAAAGAGTTGTATGCTGGATCAGCTTCGCCCGCTTGATATAAGAACCGACTGATTCTTTGAGGACTTTCTGCACCAGAACCGTGTCTGCGCCTTTCGCTCTCAAATAAGAAGCGGCGTCGAACGTCCGCGAGCCCGTGCGAAGGGAAAAGCTCTTCGTATCCACTATTATACCAGCTAACAGGGCCGTCGCTTCAATCATATTGATTTTGAGCCGCTTCGGCTGGTACTCAAGCAGCTCCGTCACGAGTTCTGCGGTGGATGAAGCGTATGGCTCCATATAAACGAGCAGCGGGTCTTTAATAAATTCCTCGCCTCTTCGGTGGTGGTCAATCACAACGATGTGCTCGATTTTGTTCACGAGACGCTCTTCCATCACAAAGGACGGTTTATGTGTATCCACGACGACAAGCAGCGTGTCATCATTTGAAATTTCCATCGCCTCTTCCGGCGTGATAAACCGCGACCACAGCTCTTCGTATTTTTTAATTTCTTCAATCAGGCGCTGAACACTTGATCCGATCTGATTCGGATCAATGACGATGTAGCCTTCCTTGCCGTTGGCCTGCGCCACCTTTAATATTCCGATTGCGGCTCCGACTGCGTCCATATCAGGAAATTTATGACCCATAATAATGACATTGCTGCTTTCTGAGACAATTTCCTTGAGCGCGTGGGAAATCACCCGGGCGCGCACCCTTGTTCGCTTCTCCATCGGATTCGTTTTGCCGCCGTAAAATTTCACCTTGCCGTTCGGCATTTTGATCGCCACTTGGTCGCCTCCGCGGCCGAGGGCCAAATCGAGGCTAGACTGCGCCAGATCTCCAAGCTCCTTCAAGGAAGAAACCGATGCGCCGATCCCGATGCTGAGGGTCAAAGATACCGTATGAACAGATGTTTTTTCACGGATTTCATCCAAAATCGAAAATTTCGCGTTTTCAAGCTCCGTTAATATGTGTTCATTTAACACCGCGATAAACCGTTCCGAGGACGTCCGCTTCAGGAAAATGCCGTACTCTTGCGCCCACGCATTTAATAATGAGGTGACCTGGCTGTTCATCGTGCTTCTCGTCTGGTCATCCAGCCCCTGTGTGACATCATCGTAGTTATCTAAAAAGACATATGCCAGCACGGTTCTCTCATTTTCGTACTGCTTTTCAATCTGAATCTGTTCCGTCACATCAAAGAAATAAAGCAGGCGCTCATCTCTTTTAATCACCACTTTAAACTTCCGCTCATTCAAGGTGATCGTTTCCGAATCGACCTCCTGCTTGATCAGCGGCACGACGGCCTCACATGTGTCATACAGCGAGCGCCCGACGAGCGTGCTTTCATTAAAGCAGGAAGACAAAAACGGATTCGCCCACTCAATGTAATATTGATCATTAAACAGCATAATCCCGATAGGCATTTCCATTAATGCCTCTTCGCCTACTTTTTTCAATCTATAGGATAGCGTGGAGATATAATTGTCAATTTCTCTTCTGATCAAAGAATCCGCACGCTTAATGAAAAACAAGATCACGGCGAGCAGCACAACGCCGACGGCTCCTATCAGCCAGTTAAAGTAAATGCTGATGAGGATTACGATGATTGACAATGCAATCAATGCATAGATGGGATACCGAAACAACGGCTTTTCATAAAAACTAGGCATTTCTATCAACTCCCCACCTGTAAGTCACACTCAATTTCGCGTCACCTTATTTCTTATGTTAAAGCCTATGTCAATGATGCCTAAGAGGAGATACACGGACATGATGAGCGGAAAAAGCACACCCAGCACAATCGCTAATACAGGAACCGCTTTTGGCATCTCCATCTCATGGCAATAGAAAAAAATAAACGCTAACCCTTGAATACAAATCAGCAAGTTGAGAATATATCCCCCATTCAATGAAACCGAATACATCATATGCCCTTTTTCTAAATGCAGAAACCCTAATATCGTCACAACAAAGTACAAAATAACAACGACTTGCGGGAGTCTGAGCTCTCTAAAAGGCTTCATCTTCGGAAGATCAGGGAAAAACCTCCTTAAAAACGGCCTTGCCATAGCATAACTGAGGAAAGCAGAAACAATGCTGGTCAGTATAAGCGCAGTCGGAAAAAGATATTGAAGCGTGCTCAGCTGTCTTTCCATCAGCTTGGTCTGCTTCCCGAACTGATCTCCGTAACCCAGCTGTTTTGACATGGTTTCTGCTAAAGACAGCGACTCTCGAAGCTGGGACATAGTGTTATCAACCACGTTCATATTAAGAAACACGATGCTGAACACAAAAATAACGACACCGCACAGCATACACGCCATAGCGCCGGCCGCAACCGCATAACCGGGCTGTTTCTTTTTAAAGTAATATCCCATAGCGATCCCCGTACAGGCCGCCGTAAACGCGCCTGTAAGCCCGGCAAACGAACTCACAATAAAACTGACAGGGAGGCTGGCAAGACCCATCCATATCCCCGGCTTCAAACCGTGCCGAATAGTATAAAGAATGATCGGCAACGGCAAAGCAAAGAGAAGAATCGCCCCCAGTAAAGGGAGGTACACGACCAAAAGGGAAATGATTGCAAAAATACTGATCAAAATGGCGCCTTCTATTAGAGCCCTTGTATTCTTCACTTACTCACCTCAAACCTTGTATCATTCAGAACATACGAATAGAAAAGAGCAGCTTAGACGACTGCTCTTTTGACGCCGCAATGTCTCTTCCAAGACCTGAATTTTCCATAAACTCTCCAAAATACACGTATTTATTCTAACATAAGTCAAAATCGTAAGTAAAATGAGCACAGACGGCTCCAATGTTCCATGTGAAACATGAAAACAGACAAACGGACATCCTAGTGAAAGAATGCCCGTTGTATCAATGATCCTGATCGTCCATGAAACCAGAAGTATCTCTGTTTTTCTTTTTGGTTTTCCGTACAAATAACAAGACGATAACGATAAGTAAGAGAGTGGTTGCCTGTAAAACACCGCTGCTGAAAAGGAAGAAGTTCTTTATCATGTCCCACATATAGTTTCACCTCTGCTTCGTATTTCCTTTACATTGAGTTTCCCTTTCTGGAAACTTCAAAACATCAGGAACAACATCGGGACCGGGGCATATGCTGATAGTGAAAATGAAGGATAAAGGAGATTCTCACACCATGACTGAGCGGAGAACATTAGCATGGCATGAAACGTTAGAACTGCACGAGTTAGTGGCTTTCCAGGCAAACGGGCTTGTGAAATTAAAAAGAACGGAACGTGAAGTAAGCGATGCCAGATTAAAACAGCTTTATAGATTTTCCATCCATTCGCTGGAACAAAATCTGCGTGAACTGCTTCCCTTCTTCCCTGAAGCCCCCGGCTTTCGTGAAGATGAGACAGAAGAGCGGGCTGATTCCTCCTTTTACAGCGGCGGCCTGCTGAGCATGGCCAAAACATCTGTCCGCAATTACGCCGGAGCCATTACAGAAACGGCCACACCTCAATTAAGAATCGTCTTCGTCAAGCACTTAAACGCGGCCATCAAGTGGCACCAAATGGTCTTTGAGTATATGGAAGAACGCGGTCAATATCCGGCTTATAACTTGAGCGAATTGCTGAAAAACGACGTCCGCAACGCCAGAAAAGCCATTGCCATGAAATAAAAAAAAGCAGCAAGGACTCTCATCCTTTGCTGCTTCTTATTTTTGAGCGGACTGATCTTGAGCCGACGTTTTTTCCCGGTATGTTTCGAGAAATTCCCGGTTGGCGTCTCCCCATTTCTTCATTTGCAGCACGATCGGTTCAAGCGACCTGCCGAATTCGGTGAGTGAATACTCAACCTTTGGAGGCACCTGCTGATACACCTCACGATGCACGATGCCGTCCGCCTCAAGCTCCCGAAGCTGAAGCGTCAGCATACGCTGCGTAATGCTGGGACAGATGCGCCGAAACTCATTAAACCGCTTTTTTCCGCCGATCATATGATAAAACAAAATACCCTTCCACTTTCCCCCGATAACGGAAAGTGTCAGCTCAACCGGGCAACCTTCTTTATTCGGATATATGTTCATAATTCATCCTCCATAGTACCTTTTTTGATACTACATGCTGATTAGCATCTGACTTACCCAGTATTTTACTCGCAATCTGCTCCCACTCTCAACAAAAATGCTTCTTTTTCACATCAATTTTTAAGGTTTTGAAGATTACACCCTCCGCAAGACGTGTTAAACTATAAAAAGATTGTTTACACTACAAAAAAGGACAAGGAGTTATTATGGAAAAAATTCTTATTTTCGGACATCAAAACCCAGACACAGATACCATTTGCTCTGCCATTGCCTACGCTGATCTTAAAAACAAACTCGGTTTCAATGCTGAGCCTGTCCGCCTAGGACAAGTCAACGGCGAAACTCAATACGCGCTTGATTATTTCAAGCAGGAAAGCCCGCGTCTCGTGGAAACAGCCGCAAACGAAGTAAACGGCGTCATCCTTGTTGACCACAATGAACGCCAGCAAAGCATCAAGGATATTGAAGACGTTCAGGTTCTTGAAGTCATTGACCATCACCGTATCGCCAACTTCGAAACGGCGGAGCCTCTTTACTATCGTGCAGAGCCGGTCGGCTGTACGGCTACGATCTTAAACAAAATGTACAAAGAAAATAACGTGAAAATCGAGAAAGAAATTGCCGGTCTTATGCTGTCAGCGATTATTTCCGACTCACTTTTATTTAAATCTCCGACTTGCACAGAGCAGGATATCGCGGCGGCAAAAGAGCTTGCTGAAATTGCCGGCGTAGATGCGGAAGAGTACGGCTTAAACATGCTTAAAGCAGGCGCCGACTTAAGCAAAAAAACGGTGGAAGAGCTGATTTCCCTTGATGCGAAAGAGTTCACGCTCGGCAGCAAAAAAGTCGAAATCGCCCAAGTCAACACAGTTGATATTGAAGATGTCAAAAAGCGTCAGCCGGAATTAGAAGCGGCCCTTTCAAAAGTCATTGCTGAGAAAAACCTTGATCTGTTCCTTCTCGTGATTACGGACATTTTGGAAAACGATTCTCTTGCGCTTGCCATCGGCGATCAGGCGTCAAAAGTGGAAAAAGCATTCAACGTCACTTTAGAAAACAACACGGCTCTTTTAAAAGGTGTTGTATCCAGAAAGAAACAAGTCGTTCCTGTTTTAACAGACGCGATTGCAGAATAACCAAAACACCCCGGCGGGTTCCCGGGGTGTTTTTTTACGGCTTTTTTTGTAAGCGCTCACCAAAAAATCGCTTTGACGCGTTTTAGTATGTAATATATAATATATCACATGAAAGGCGCCTTTTTCTATTCATTGTAAATCAAAACAGCGAGGAGGGTTCTGCGCTGGAAAAACACGCTGCTCTTTCCTATTCACGAACAACAGGAATTTGGCTTGTGCTTACAGGAGCTATCTTATGGGGTGTCTCAGGAACAGTTGCCCAGTATCTGTTTCAGGACCGCCATTTTAATACCGAATGGCTGACCTCTGTACGGCTGCTGCTTTCAGGGGCGCTTCTGCTCGGAATCGCGTACCGCAAAGAAAAAGGACGCATATGGGCTGTTTGGAAAGACAGACAGGACATAGTTCCCCTTCTTTTATTCGGGATTTTCGGAATGTTAGGCGTTCAATACACCTATTTCGCGGCAATTGAGTACGGCAATGCGGCCACCGCTACCGTTCTCCAATATTTAGGGCCGGCGATTATTACATGCTTTTTAGCGATCCGCGCAAAGAGAATGCCTTCAGGAAAAGAACTGCTCGCCGTCTTATTAGCGGCTGCAGGCACATTTATTTTGGTCACGCACGGGAATGCCGGCAGCCTCTCCATATCCGGCCTGGCCGTCTTTTGGGGGATCAGCTCAGCCTTTGCGCTGGCGTTTTACACTCTTCAGCCGCATCGGCTTTTGAAGAAATGGGGCTCCGCCATTATTGTCGGATGGGGCATGCTGATCGGCGGAGCCGCTCTCAGTTTAGTCCGGCCGCCTTGGAAGTTTGAAGGCCAATGGTCATTATCCGCATATGCCGCGATTGTATTTATCATCATTTTCGGAACGCTCATCGCTTTTTATTGCTACTTGGAAAGCCTGAAATATCTGAGTGCCTCTGAAACCAGCCTGCTCGCCTGCGCAGAGCCGCTGTCGGCAGCTTTTTTAGCGGTGATCTGGCTGCATGTTCCCTTCGGAATATCAGAATGGCTGGGTACTTTATTGATTTTAGCCACCATCGCTTTATTATCTATCAAGAAAAAATAACCTCTCTTTTTTTAGAGAGGTTTTTTCCTAGGCCTGGAGCACCCCTTAGTCTCAATTACCCATATATTAAAGGGCCTTTTTTCATTTTACTATCTTCCAAAAGAGGAAATTAGACCAGTTGTCAATAGATTCAGAGTCTAATAGAATGATGTCGACAAGTAAATCATGCAGGATTGTTACTGATAAAGCAGGCAAGACCTAAAATGTGTTAAGGGCAAAGTGTATTCTTTGGCGTCACCCCTTGCATATTTTAGGTCTTTTTTTCTGTAACAAACCTGCCATCCATGAATGCGGGAGGATCGAATCGGCAGATCGCAACAAAAGTACATACAAAAGGAGACATGGACATGAACATCAAAAAATTTGCAAAACGAGCCACAGTTCTAACTTTTACAACTGCACTTCTGGCAGGGGGAGCAACTCAAGCCTTCGCGAAAGAAAATACCCAAAAACCTTACAAAGAAACGTACGGCGTCTCTCATATCACACGCCATGATATGCTGCAGATCCCTAAACAGCAGCAAAGTGAAAAATACCAAGTGCCTCAATTCGATCAATCAACGATTAAAAATATTGAATCTGCAAAAGGACTGGATGTGTGGGACAGCTGGCCGCTCCAAAACGCTGACGGAACAGTAGCTGAATACAACGGCTATCACGTCGTGTTTGCACTTGCAGGAAGCCCGAAAGACGCTGATGACACATCAATCTACATGTTTTATCAAAAAGTCGGCGACAACTCGATTGACAGCTGGAAAAACGCGGGCCGTGTCTTTAAAGACAGCGATAAGTTCGACGCCAACGATGAAATCCTGAAAGAACAGACACAAGAATGGTCCGGTTCTGCTACCCTTACTTCTGACGGAAAAATCCGTTTATTCTACACTGACTTTTCCGGTAAACATTACGGTAAACAAAGTCTTACAACGGCGCAGGTAAATGTGTCAAAATCCGACAGCACGCTCAACATCAACGGAGTGGAAGATCACAAAACGATTTTTGACGGCGACGGAAAAACATATCAGAACGTTCAGCAGTTTATCGATGAAGGCAACTATACATCCGGCGACAACCATACGCTGAGAGACCCTCACTACGTTGAAGACAAAGGCCATAAATACCTTGTATTCGAAGCCAATACAGGAACAGAAAACGGATACCAAGGCGAAGAATCTTTATTTAACAAAGCGTACTACGGCGGCAGCACGAACTTCTTCCGTAAAGAAAGCCAGAAGCTTCAGCAGAGTGCTAAAAAACGCGATGCTGAATTAGCGAACGGCGCCCTCGGTATGATAGAGTTAAATAATGATTACACATTGAAAAAAGTCATGAAGCCGCTGATCACTTCAAACACGGTAACTGATGAAATCGAGCGGGCGAACGTTTTCAAAATGAACGGCAAATGGTACTTGTTCACTGATTCACGCGGTTCAAAAATGACAATCGACGGTATTAATTCAAACGATATTTACATGCTTGGTTATGTATCAAACTCTTTAACAGGTCCTTACAAGCCGCTGAACAAAACAGGTCTTGTACTGCAAATGGGTCTTGATCCTAACGATGTGACGTTCACATACTCTCACTTCGCAGTGCCTCAAGCCAAAGGCAACAATGTCGTGATCACAAGCTACATGACAAACAGAGGCTTCTTTGAGGATAAAAAGGCAACTTTTGCGCCAAGCTTCTTAATGAACATCAAAGGCAAGAAAACATCCGTTGTCAAAAACAGCATCCTTGAACAAGGACAGCTTACGGTTAACAACTAATCATAATAAAAAGAAAATGCCATATTTCATTGGCATTTTCTTTTATTTCTAAACAAGATGGTGAATTCAATCATGGCACGAAAATGGCCCATTGCAATATTGCTCATTCTGGGTGCGTTCCTGTTTGTCGGCTTACTGCCGGACAAAAGCAACAATTCCTCTAAAACAAACACGAAGAATGAACCCGATTACCGGGCGGCATATCATTTTACAACCCCGGACAAATGGAAAAACGACCCTCAAAAACCCATTTTTTTCGATGGGAAATATCATTACTATTATCTTTATAATCGGGATTATCCGAACGGCAACGGCACAGAATGGCGGCACGCCGTATCAGAGGACTTGGTGCACTGGACGGACGAAGGCACGGCTATTCCGAAATACACCAACCCAAACGGTGATATATGGACCGGTTCTGTCGTCATTGATAAACACAACACGGCAGGCTTCGGCAAAAACGCACTCGTCGCCATTACAACGCAGCCGACGGCCAAAACCGAAGCACAGGAACAATATTTATGGTACAGCACGGATAAAGGAAAAACATTTACATCCTATAGTGATCAGCCCGTCATGAAAAACCCGGGCACTAAAGATTTCCGGGATCCGAAGGTAATCTGGGATGAACAGGATAATAAATGGGTGATGGCCATGGCCGAGGGCGAAAAAATCGGCTTTTATGAATCATCCGATTTAAAGAATTGGCATTACACGGGCGGTTTTATTACCCAGCAGATCGGCCTCATCGAATGCCCTGACCTTTATATGATGCGTGCAGATGACGGCACGGCCAAGTGGATTCTCGGCGCAAGCGCAAACGGCAAACCTCAGGGCAAACCGAATACGTACGCTTATTGGACCGGAAACTTTGACGGAAAAGAATTTACTGCCGATCAAGCGGAACCGCAATGGCTCGATTACGGGTTTGACTGGTACGGCGGCGTCACATTTGAGGACGGCAATAGCAAAGATCCGCTGACAAAACGCTATGCACTGGCATGGATGAACAATTGGGATTATCCCAATGAAACTCCGACACTAAAGAACGGCTTTAACGGCACGGATTCTATCGTTCGTGAAATCCGCCTTCAGCAGCAGGATGGCGGCACCTACAGCCTGATGTCAGAGCCGGTTGAAGCATTGAACCAATTAACCTCTTCAACGGACGGCACTGAAGACAAACAGGTGAACGGTTCTGAAACACTGCCGATCAAGGGTGATACGTATCAGCTTGACATGGATATCTCTTGGTCCGATATCAAAAATGCAGGCGTCAGACTCAGAGAATCAGCAGACCAAAAGCGGCATATTGATGTCGGTATTTCAGCTGAAGACGGCTGTGCCTATGTGAACAGATCATTTACAGATCAGCCTGATAAAACCGGGACATATACTGAAAGCAAAGCGCCATTTGACGGAAATAAAGGGCGCGTTCATCTGAAAATTCTCGTGGATAAAACGAGTATTGAAGTATTTGCAGATGACGGAAAAACCGTTCTCACAAATGAAGTGTTTCCAAAACCCGAAGATCAGGGAATCACGCTCTATTCTGAAGGCGGTTCCGCTGACTTTCAGCATATTGAGATAAAGCATCTCGGTTCCATTCATCCTTAGATCACTCTTCATTTCTAACCGGCGTTCAGACTGTGTTAAAATGCTTGTATGTATACTACGATTCATGAGGTGTTCCATTGGATAATCAAAACAAAGAACCTGTGCTGAAAAGAACCATCATGCGGGACGAAGTGTATCACACGCTCAGAAACTGGATCATAACGGGCAGGCTCAAACCTGAAACAAAGTTAAAGGACAAGGAACTGTCGGAAACATTGGGAATCAGCCGCACTCCGATACGGGAAGCCTTATTGCGCTTAGAAGATGACGGCTTGGTCATGACAAAGGCAAACAGATGGACGCTTGTCGCTCCGATTGAGTTAAAAGAAGCGGAAAACTTGTATTCCATTGTCTGGACGCTTGAAAAACTCGCACTGCAGCAAGCCCTCCCGCATATGGACGCTGCAGTGATTCAGGAATTGAAACAGCTTAATGAAGAGCTGCTTCAAACGGTGAAGGCCGGCGATAAAATGGCCATTCTGGAAGCGGATAATGCATTTCACCATCGCATCATTCTGCTTACAGACAATGCCGAACTCTGCAAATTGCTTGTGGGGCTTAAGGTAAAAATCCAGAGAATGGAGATCCGCTATTTCAGCGAAGATGATGCATTGACCAGATCTTACAATGAACACGCTGCTATCATTCACGCATTAGAACAGCAGGACGACGCCGCTGCCCTTGCAGCGCTTGAAGCGAATTGGAAAAACAGTTTAGAACGTCTGCAGAACATGTCTTAGCAAACGAAAAAGCCAAATCATATGATCTGGCTTTTTACGGATATAACAAGGCAGCCGACTTGGCTGTCTTGTTTACTTTTTGTTTATATATAAATAAATACCGTAATCCGTCGGCACAGAAGCATACCCCATCTGTCTGAGCATGGCTGTTATATTCCCGCGATGATACGTTCCGTGGTTCACAACATGGAGAATCATATCGGCCGCCGTGGTTTTCATGATGTCACCTGACGGATGTTCTATTTCAAGGGAGAGATTGATATTTTCCTCCTTTTGCAAAAATAGTTGATATCGGTCTGATAATTCCAAAAATAGATCTTCCAGCTCTTCTATCTCTTTAGACAAGATGTCCTCTTTTTGCTGTTCAGCTGATTTCAGCGTATCCTCCAGACGCTCTCCGGAGAACATATCAAACCACCCCTTATCCGACAGATACACATGGGTCAATACACCGGCTATCGACGGAAAGACACTTTGAATCTCTTTACGGTACACATCCTCCGGAAGCTCTTTAAGCCGGGTGAATATTTGCTGATTTGCCCAAAGATGATAATCATACAATTGCAGTGCCAGATGTCCCACAAAACCCTCTCCTCTCTCGATACAGAACGTACGTTCCCGATTATACCACGCTACATGCGGCTCTGTACCGTTTTCTTCATTTGCAGCTGAGAAAACCCGATAAAGGCTGAAAATAATAAAAGAATCCCCGCGCTTATATAAATAAACCGCACGCCGAATACATCCGAGATCATCCCCGTACCAATAATGGAAAACATAAAGATCAATTGAATGAATGCTGATCTCGCCGCTAATATATTGACCCGTGTCTGTTCAGTCGTGATGTTTTGAAGAAAGGTTTCCTGCGTCAGATCTCTTAATACGCAAGCCGGCCCCATACACAGCACCAGAAAAAGGGCCAGAACGGCACTGCTGGTCAATCCATAAATAAAAGTGAGCATTCCATACGCCAAGGCTCCCGTCAGCATAAGCGGAATGAGGCTTCGCTGAAACTTACCGGATAACCTATAGATGATCAAGCCGCCGATCATCGTCCCTGCATAATAGGCTCCGTTCACATATCCCCACCACGCTTCTCCTTTTTGAAGGACGTCATGCACATAAGTTAAGGACACAGATCCGATCCATATCATGCCTGCCCACGATTCGACCACATCCATCACTATCAGGGCCCGCAGCTGTTTTTGCTGAAATAAATACACCCAGCCGCTTGCCGCATCTGCAAAAAGTGAACGTTCCCTGACTGCTGCCGTCGCACAGATGCGTACTTGAAGAAACAGAATGATGCCCAAAACCGAAGAAACCAGTAACATTACAGTGATGATTATTGTATAGCTTTCTCCCAAAAATGCGATGATGACGCCGCCCAGAGACCATCCGGCAAACTGAACGGTCTGATCCGCCGCAGATAATAAGCCGTTCGCCTTCGCCCTTTGATCAGGAGGAATGATTTCTCCAATCAGTGCGCTTTTTATCGGAGCGAACCAGCCGTTGCAAAAAGAAATCCCTCCGATCAGACAAAGCAGCAGAAAAAAGAAAGCCGATGAACCGGTTTGGATAACATAAAACAAACAGACTAACAGTGTCACCTGCATCAATTGAGAACCGATCAACAAAGACCGAAGCGTAAACCGGCCGGTGACCAGCGGCAAAACGGCGCTTCCCAATACGCGACATACAATGCTGACGAACGTCATGAGAGAGGCCGCCGCCGTCGAACCGGTTTTTGTAAACAAAAACAAGATAACAGCCATTGTATAAAGTGAGAATCCTAAATTGATAGCGGTCTGGCTGTATAAAATAGAGTAATACGCCCTCTTCATATTATCTTCTCCAAAAGCTTCACTCCCTGATTATGTAAATCATACCATATTTGCCGATCAGCTCTCTTAAAAAACAGAGTTCACTCCATCTATTAGTCTTTATAAGCAGAAAGGAAACTTTCAGTAAAAAAATAAAAAAGGATTGAGTAACATATGTTTAAAATCATCAATGCGATTATCATCGTTACGTTCGTGCGGGGTATTTGTGGGTGCCCACCAAAATCGGACTCGGTTATATTTCACCGTTTTTCTTTACAGCCCTGCGGCTTTTTACAGGAGATCTGCCTTTGTTCCTTATACAATTCATACGTAAGAAAGATTGGCTTCCGGCTAAAAAAGACTGGAAAAAGCTGATAACGATATCCTTCGTTATTAAAAATCGGCTTGCTGCCCCCGCCGCAAAGAAAAGAAAGCGGTGTACGCATTTACTTTCAAAAAGACATCGACACCCAATCCTTTTTACAAAGCTAAAAAAAGACGGGGCTCTCTATTGAAGAGATGACTGAATTTTATTCACACCAGAGACTTTGCTTTGGCTCAAAACGAAGGTAGAGATCTTAACGAAACACGTCAGCAAGCTGGAAAAACAGCTGGCCGACATCGAAATGTTATTTCGTTAACGAAAAAGAAATCGGCACTTATCGTGATATTTTGAAGGCGATGAAAGATTAAATAACGCCTCGATTCCGTACAAAACAAGAGCCGATGCTTGCGCGCATCGGCTCTTGTTTTGTACTGTGTGCTTAATGAGGAATATTGAATATTATTTGTTGGCTAATATCCCCAGTTTGTTCGCCTCTCTAATTGCGCCAACTCTTGATTTAACAGAGAGTTTATTAAAAATCATAGTCATATAATATTCTACCGTACTTATCGAATAGTTAAGAATATGAGAAATTTCTTTATTTGTTTTTTCATTATAGATTAATTTTATTATCTGTATTTCTTTAGTTGTTAAATTTTTGTTGCTGTTTTTATTCATATGTTTTGATAGTTCTTTGCTGATTACTATTTGATCATTTTGAATTAAATAAAACATCTCGGCTATGCCATCTGCATCCGAAGCGGCAGTCATAAAGCCTTTGACGTCAAGGTTTATCAATTCATCAAAATAGGTTGGGAACAACCCCTTTTTTATTATTACAACAATTTTGGACGTTAAACGATATCTTGTGCTTTGAAGCTGTTTTAAAAAAGCAATACATTCTCTAATATTATGATGCTCTATATTAATTACAATAATTTCAAAATGGAACTCATCTATTATTGAATATTCCTTACTTTTTACATAAAGGGTATTCACTGATTCCATATCATTTTTGGTTTCAAGCATTGATTTCATTCCATAACCAAACAAAGGATAGACGTCGACTAACAAAAGATTTATCTCCATTTACTTTCTCTCCTTAACTAAGCTCCTCTAATTCTCATTCTAAACTCTTTTTTTCGACTGGTAATTTATTCTTTGGTTAAATATAGAATAACGGTATATTCCGAGTCAATATTACAAAAACACTAATTTTAGTCAATTTGCAATATTCAATCATGTTATATAAAATAAGATACAGATTAGCAAAGTTTAGATTAGTTGAGACAGGATAGCTGAGGAAAGTAGAAAAATCTTATACTGTTTAACTCAGTTTTCTCCTGTAAATTAAGGAGGAACCATACATGAGTATTCTTAAAGACTTCCCGTTATTGAAGAATGGAAGTAAGCAATATTACACAAAAAATGGTTTAGTCATCACTCGGACTCAGAAATTGCTTAATTGTGCAACAGCAGCCGAACATGTTGATACAATTGTAAAAGGTGTTGACACACAAAAAGGCGCTTTATTTTCAAGCGGTTATGAGTATCCGGGCCGCTATTCACGCTGGGACATGGGGTTTGTTAATCCGCCAATTGAGTTGCGGTCGTTCAAGGATTCATTTAAAATACGCGCCTTAAATAACCGAGGGAAATTGCTCTTACAATATATAAACGATCATCTTTCAGATTTTGAAGAAATCTATGACATCTCTGTAGAAAAAAATACCGAATTGAAGGGAAAAATTATTAGTCCACAAGGAATTTTTTCTGAGGAAAACAGAAGTAAACAGCCATCCATTTTTACTTTAATAAAATATATAATGAGTTTGTTTTTTTCCCCGGAGGATTCATTCCTCGGGTTTTATGGAGCGTTTGGCTATGATCTGATTTTTCAATTTGAACCTACAGAATTAAAACATAAACGAAATGAAAATCAAAACGATCTGCTGCTCTATATACCTGACGAAATTTTAATAGTCGATCACAGACTGTCAACAGCATATCAACTGCAATATGAATTTTCATATAAATCATATGATACAAATTCGCTGGTACGTGATCATTTATATTTTCAAGATGAACATCCCGCTGTAAAAATCCAGCCGAAAGCGTATGTGAAAGGAAAATATGCGGATTTGGTCCGCACTGCCGCACAATCTTTTATAAAGGGTGATTTATTCGAAGTTGTTCCGACGCACTGCTTTTATGAAAAGTATACTGATAATCCGTCAGATGTATTTCTTAGGCTGCAACATTTGAATCCGAGCCCTTATGGATTCATCATTAATTTAGGCGGGGAATACTTAGTCGGATCATCCCCCGAAATGTATGTCCGAGTAGAAGGAAGAAGGGTAGAAACCTGCCCGATTTCAGGTACAATAAAGCGTGGCGAGAATGCGTTAGAAGATGCAGAGCAAATCCTTAAGCTGTTGAATTCGAACAAAGATGAATCTGAGCTAACGATGTGTACTGATGTTGACCGGAATGACAAATCGAGAATTTGTGTTCCTGGGACGGTCAAGGTGATTGGCAGAAGACAGCCTGAAATCTATTCACATTTGATTCATACAGTGGATCATATAGAAGGGCAGTTAAAACCGGATTTTGATTCTCTGGATGCCTTTATTACGCATATGTGGGCGGTAACAATTACAGGAGCTCCTAAAAGGTCAGCTGTTAAATGGATTGAACAACATGAGGAGACACCCCGAAAATGGTATGGGGGGGCAGTCGGACATATTTCTTTTAATGGCGATATTAATACCGGTCTTACACTTAGAACAATATATATGCAGGAAAATCAGGCGGAAATCAGAGTGGGTGCCACTTTATTATACGATTCTATTCCAGATGAAGAGGAAAAAGAAACTCAATTAAAAGCACAGGCTCTCAAGAGTGCGATTAGAGGAGTTATGAGGAGAGCTGGAGAAGAAAAGTGTCAGGAAAACAAAGTCCTTTCCTCTAAAAGTATTCTTCTGGTTGATCATGAGGATTCATTTGTTCATACACTGGCGAATTATTTAAGGCAGTTCGGAGCTGATGTGGTCACGATGCGACACAGCTATGCTCGTAAAATCTTAAAAGAAGAAAACTTTGATTTAGTCTTTCTCTCCCCTGGTCCAGGGCTTCCCTCAGAATTTATGATGAATGAAACCATTTATTTATGTATAAGCAAACAAATCCCAATTATCGGTGTCTGTTTAGGACTTCAAGCGATTGTTGAATACTTTGGGGGATCACTTGGTATTTTAGATGAACCGAGACACGGTAGGAAGCATCTGGTACATCTGACCGGAAACTCCAAATTATTCGAAGATGTGCCTTACCAATTTGAGGCAGGCCTTTATCATTCCATTTTTGCACAGTCCGTATCTGAAGACCTTCGGGTTACAGCGATCTCAGATGAGGGCATTGTGATGGCAGTTGAACATAGGAATCTTCCTATCGCAGCTATTCAATTTCATCCCGAATCGATCATGTCAGCGCAGCATCAGGTTGGCTTAACAATTATTAAAAACATTATTCATTATATGAAATAAATACAGTGAAAGCCTCCCTAAATGGGAGGCTTTCACATGTCAGGTTTTCATTTTTAATTTGATCTTCCTGCCTTCCGAAAAAGTAATCATGCTTAGGACAATGAAACAACCTATCCACTGTATCCCTGTTAAGCGCTCACCCAGGAAAAAGGCGCCAAAGATGATTGTGATGATCGGGCCCATCATTGAAATCAAAGACCCTCTTACTGCCCCAATCCGTTTGATACCTTCCAGCATAAATAAAAAAGGAACGACTGTTGTAAATACAGCAATGATTAAAAAAAGGAAATATACGGGTGGCTGAAACGACCATAACTCTGTCTGATAGCCAAAACCCTTTCTGATGATTAAAAAAAGCACCATGGCAATGCTTGCTAAGGACATCCCATATGCATTCATACGGATACTGCCTACTTTGCGAACAAGCTGACCGGACAGGACCAAATAAAGTCCGTAAACCGCGGACGACAGAAGAACGAGAAAAGCGCCAAATATATTCGCACTCAATTCGTGCAGATTCCAGCCGCCAATGGAAAAAAAGATTCCTATGCTGACCACAACGACAGAAATGATGTCTGCAGCGGTGATTTTCTCCATTTTTCCAAAAAACGAGATAATCATGACAAAAATCGGATAACTCATAACGAGCATCCTTTCTACAATAGCTGAAACATAATGCAGCCCGATAAAGTCCAACAGCGGAGATAGAAAAAAAACGAGCAGACCCGTGATTCCTGCTCTGACTATATCAGCCTTTGCCGGTTTTTCAGATAATTTTGCACGATATATAAGAAAAATGATGCAAAAAAGAGGGGTTGCAATCACTTGCCTGAAAAATAGCGTTGACTCCGGAGTGGCTCCGAATGAGTAAGCCCACTTAATAAAGATCGACTTTGAGGCAAAACATAGCGTACCAACAATCATAAACAACATTCCGGCGAGAAACGGGTGATTTAGTTTTGGCGGAGTATTCACTTCGATTTTGCTCATAGATTTACACCTTTCCTTAGTATGAAAGAAATGAAACACCCTGGCTCATAGCGCAAGGTGCTCAAGGTTATTCTTTTTATCATACATTTAATTTAATATCATTTATTTCGATTCTGTAAGCAGTTTCCCTTTTTGTTTTATATACCATAATGCATTTCTATCAATAATTTTAGAAATACTAGAGTCTGAAGCAGAAACAGCATTTTTTAACAATTCATCAATAACGCCAAATGAAAAATACTTTCCTTTCTCATTTTCAAAGTTTTTTTGTAAATAATAGGTACCTGAAACAGTGTAACCACCTATTTTGACTTTCTTGCACTTTGCAAAAAAATCATCAATATTAAAAAGAATGTCTAAAACTTTCTCTCTCATAGAAGGATGACTGCTTAGTGCTTTTTTTACTTTTTCAGCGGTTAGAAAATCTATGATTTTATATTTATCTTTCAAAAACAAAGAGGTAAATGTGATTAAATGGAAATTCTCGATAGGTTTTATAATAACTGTATCTGTCCCTTCATAAATATCAATAAGCGTATGTAAGTTCATCTCTGTGATGTTTCCAACTAAAATTTTTTGACCTGTGTCCAAGCGTGCTGGTGTGTTTTCTAAATACATATAAGCATTTTTTGTTTCTGTATTTTGTGAAAACGAGGTGATTGTGGTGTCTGCACCAACTTTCTCTAATACTCTTTTTGTTACTTCGACCTCACCTTCAATTCTTCCCAAAGTTAAAATAGAGTCAGTTCCTGCTTGACTGAAACTCATAGTAATATTAGAAATTAATTC
Organism: Bacillus siamensis KCTC 13613; assembly: GCF_000262045.1. Classification (GTDB taxonomy): domain Bacteria; phylum Bacillota; class Bacilli; order Bacillales; family Bacillaceae; genus Bacillus; species Bacillus siamensis. The sequence continues at coordinate 45,313 of NZ_AJVF01000039.1, read as the reverse complement.
AATGGTCTGCAGGTAATCTAATTGACCGGAACTGTGTTTAATCCCCCATGTTCCGTCCTCATTTAATCCAATACTGAATGGATCCACTGTGATATGGAGAGTCCCCTTAGGATAACGTGCTCGTATTGTCTTAAACGCATCAACATGGTCCTTTAAGACATCATATATATCCGAGCAGTTATCAGAGGGCTTTCCGACAAGACGGAGAGTTATCGAATAAATCCCATGAGATCTTACCTCTTTTATAAATTCAATTGAATTTTCAACAGAACGATAAGGATAATCATCCATATTTTTCATTTCCCTGGTGGTGTTGCCCTGTAAATAAACATCAACATCAATCGGTTGTGATAATTTATCCGCACTTACCTCAACCTCAAAATCTTGAGTCAATCTTCTGGATGTTCTCCTTTGATCCCATTTATCAAATTCCGAGTGTTCAAATAATTCTATCATGGTTAAAGCACCCTCTCTACGTATTTGATAAAACAAATTATAGAATTATTCGAAAAAATAATAACCGATGAATGGCATGAATTTTATTAGTGCAAGTCCTTTTTGGGTATAAGGTATTCCCTAAGCATTTAGTCAGTGGCATTATTGTTTTTAGGCAAATCAGCAAATACTCATGCTGTTTAAAGAGCTTCCGGGCTTCAATGAAATAAAGAAATCAGCGTCATAGCAACGAAGTCATTTCTTCCAATGCCATTCCCTGAAGGACTCTTAGACATTGCAGAACCTGAGCACGTGATAATTCGGACTGAATGCCGCTGCCGCACATAAAACGAAGCCGCTAGCATGGAGAATGCCATAATAGGTTTGCGCCCCCGCCGGAGAAATGCTGAATTCCCGCGTAAATACTTCCATGAAGGGCTGTACTCAATAAAGTATTATTAAATCATCCTTCAAGAAAAGAAAGGTTATTTTGTTAAAAGACGATGTGCTCTTCATATACATGCCATTGCCATACTGGCACCTGCCCCTTATGATGTATAATGCATAATACATATATCTATAATGCCTATAAGTAATAAAATGAAAGAGGTGACATTGATGGAATGGGAACAGCTTGAATATTTCCAAACGCTCGCACAAACTGAGCATGTCACAAAAGCCGCAAAGCTATTGTCCATCTCACAGCCAGCACTCTCCCGCTCAATTTCCCGATTGGAAACCCACTTAGGCGTTCCGCTGTTTGACAGACAGGGCCGTTCGATTACATTGAACAAATACGGAGCAATGTTTTTAAAACGGGTTCAGACCATGATGAAAGAGTATACTGACGGCCGAGAGGAAATTCAGGCTTTATTGCAGCCGGATCAAGGAGAGGTTTCTCTTGGATTTTTACATACACTCGGGACAGCCATCGTTCCGGATGTCATCAAGACCTTTCAGCAAAAACACCCCGCAATCAGCATTACATTAAGACAAAATCATTCCTATTGGCTGCTCGATCAGCTGAAAGAAGGTAAGCTTGATCTCTGCCTTCTCGCATCCACTAAACCCGAAAAGTCGATTCGATGGGTGCAATTATGGAGTGAGGAACTCTTTTTATATGTACCGAAAGGACATCGGCTGGCGCATCGTGAAACCGTCACCCTGGATGAACTCGCCGAAGAACCTTTTATATTGCTGAAAGAGGGGTATGCGCTTCGAATGACGGCTGATCAGCTATTTGAACAGGCGGATATCCATCCGAAGATTATGTTCGAAAGTGAAGAGGCGGCAACTGCGGCCGGCTTCACGGCCTCCGGTCTCGGTGTTTCCATCCTGCCTGATTTAAAAGGATTGGATCAAAGCAACCTCTCAAAAATACGCATCAGCTGGCCAAAATGCCAGCGCGTGATCGGCCTCGCCTGGATAGAAGGCAGATTTTTATCTCCTGTTGCTGAAACATTCAAACAGCATGTGATTGAACATTTCGGCTGAACAATGCCGTCCTGACGAAAAAAAAGCCGATGCGCGCAAGCATCGGCGGCCGAACCTGTTCTTCAAAACAGAATAAAAAAAGAGGGCTTCCGAGAAGGAAGCCCTCACTCCGTCTGCTACGCCGCTAAAAGAAAAATAAGCGCTAAAACAGCCGGAAGTCCTTGTTTTACGATAATTGATTTGTTTGAAGTAAAGCCGCCGAAAAGAGCGGCGATGACCACGCAGATGACGAAAAACAATTGAATCATATGGCCAATCGGATCAGCTCCGAGGATCAGCCCCCAAATGAGGCCGGCAGCCAGAAATCCATTATACAGACCTTGATTTGCAAACATGACCGCCACATTCCGATCACTTTCTAAATGCTTCGGCAATTTGAAAGACCGCTTGGCAGCCTTCGAATTGATAAAAAACATTTCAAGTATCATGATAAATACATGTTCTAAAGCTACAATTCCGACGAAAACAGCTGCAATAATGTCCACTGTCTCTCTCCTCTCAGCTTCACTTCAACCTTATTTCCATTGTGCGATCGTTTCGATAGGAAGACGGTAGGAAGCATATCCTTCGTCCGCCGCTTTACCGATTGATAACAGCATGACCGGTACATAACGCTCTTTATCCATTCCGAAAACCTCGGCGATCTTTTCTTTATCGTAGCCGCCGATCGGGTTTGTGTCATAGCCGTGCGCGCGTGCCGTGAGCATCAGCTGCATGGAAACGAGGCCTCCGTCGATCAGAATCGTTTCACGGTTCACTTGCTCCGGAAGTTTTTCAAAGTGTGCCGTCAACGCAGCGATTTGTCTGTCTTTTACTTCCTGCGGCATGTAACCCAGTTCGACCGCTTTTGAATAAATTTCTTCTAAATAGTCATCACTGTTCATATCTGCGAAAACCGCGATCACCGCAGATGATGTGCTGACTTGTGTTTGGTTAAAGCTGGCAAGCGGCGCGAGTTTTTCTTTTCCTTCAGGGCTGTCAATGACAAGGAAACGCCATGGCTGCGCGTTAACTGAAGACGGTGCTGTCGTTGCTTCTTCCAAGATTTGAGTCATTTCTTCTTTGCTGATTTTTACAGCCGGATCGTAATTCCGAATGGAACGGCGGCCTTTCATAATGTCCATAAAGTCGTTTGTTTTCAGTTCTGTTTTCATGTGTAATACACTCCTATGCTTTCATATTTTCTATATTATTCTGCATCTGCGACAATACGTTTTTTAACATACTGCGTTCTTCCGCGCTGACACCGGCAAGCATTTCCTTTATGAAACGCTCCTTCTCTTTTTTGGAAGTCTCAATTCTCTCCCGTCCCTGTTCAGTAAGCCGGACAAGTATAATGCGGTTGTCCTCAGGTTTGCGCCTTCTTGTGACCATTTCTTTGGTTTCAAGCTGTTTCAAGTGTCTTGTAACAGCCGCCCCATCAATATTCACCTTTTTCTGAAGATCGCTTTGACTGATCTCGTCGACGTGAAAGAGCACGGCGAGAAGCTCAAGACGGGATTGGCTGATTCCGGTGCACGCTTCAAACTTCGCTCCGATTACTTTATGCAGTGATTGAAGCTGATATAAAATCTCGCCTTCCTCTGAACAACATGCTGTCAAAACCCATCCCTACTTTCTTTTGCGCAATTAATTGACTAGTCAATGTTTGATATATCAATAATATACATCTGTTATTCTTTTTTGGCAAGTGTTTTCTCCTTTTTAAAAAAAGCTGCCGGTGAACGGCAGCTCGCTTTTTAATGATTATGAACTTTTCTGAAATTACTGCCTTTTACTTCAGCCACATCATATACCGTTACAAAGGCGTGCTTATCAATGTCATTAATAATTTCCTTCAGTTTGGTCTCTTCCAAACGGTTGATGACACATGTAATTTCTTTGAATTTTTCATGAGAAAAACCGCCGTATGCTTCTTTATACGTAGCGCTTCGGCCTAATTCCTCACGAATGGTTTCGACCATTAATGCAGGCTCGTTGGTGATAATCTGAAATGTTTTCGAACCGCTTAAGCCTTCCTCAACCACATGAATCACCTTAGACGCAATGTAGTAAGCAATCACGGAAAGCAAAGCGCCTTGCAGCCCGAATACAAAAGAAACAAAAATAAACACAAAGATATTTAAAAATAAAATGAGGTCGCTCGTGCCGAACGGCAATTTCCGTGACAGCAGCACGGCCAGCATATCAATTCCGTCTAATGCGCCGCCGTTACGCAGTGCCAAGCCCATTCCCAAGCCGAGAATAATCCCGCCGACAACGGTGATTAACAGGGTGTCTCCCTCGATGATAGCCGGCGTGTGATGGAAAAAGCTTGTACCCGCGGCAAGTGAGACAATGCCGATAATGGATAGGAACGCAAAGCCTTTCCCGATTTGCTTATATCCCAACCAGACAAACGGTATATTGATCACCGCAATTAAGATCCCAAGAGGCAAATGAAACAGCTGTGAACCGACAATGCTGAGTCCGGTCACCCCTCCGTCAGATACACTATTCGGAATCAATACGGTTTCCAGCCCATACGCGGCAATGATACCGCCGATGATGACCATGATGGCCCGTACGATTGATTTTGCTTTAAATTTCTTACGTTTTTGTTTTTCGATTGTATTCATATCATTCCCCGCTTCAATTATTTTGTCTTATTTAAATATACCATAATTGATACTTTTCGTTAAAAATAAGCCGATCAGCCGATTGTGAAGCAGGAACCGAGGAAGGTGATTTTACAGATAAAGTATCCATTTACGGCTTTAATCATTCAAAACACAACCACACAGTAAAAGTAATTATTATCCATTAATAATCCCTTTTGTTTCCCTTCTTCACATATTCCCAATCATGTTCTATATTTTTTCTCACCCGCTGAAGAAGGCTGAAAATGGTTTCTTTTTCTTCAGATGTAAAGCCGGCCAAGGCTACTTCCGCAGAGTGCTCTCCTTCTCTTTGCAATAACGGATAAACCTTTCTTCCTTTTTCGGTCGGGAACAGTTTTTTTATTTTTTTATTTTGATCATCAGGACGCTTTTCAATAAACCCTTGTATTTCCAGTTTTTTTATCGCTCTCGCCGCTGTTGTTCGGTCAACTTTAATCATTTCCGCCAATTTTTCCTGTATTATTCCCGGGTTTTCACATATACGAACAAGATAGAGATACTGCCCTTTTGTTAAGTCTAATTCTTTAAATTCTATATTGCTGATGGAATCCAATGCCCGTGCAATCATGCCGATTTCCCGCAAAATATCAGTCATATCTTTTCAAACCCTTCGTATTTTTGTTGCATTTACAATATAATTGTTTTATCGTTACTTCTATAAGACCACAAGCAAGCCGTGCAGTCCAGACTAATATGTGAAAAGGATTGGTTAATGATGAGGATAAAAAGAATAACGACGGAAATTGATTTACAAGCAGCGCTTGAGATTAGAAAAGCAGTATTCATTGAGGAACAGCAAGTACCCGAATCCGATGAGTTTGATCAGTTTGATACGCTTCAGGAACAATGCGGGCATGTCTTGGTTTATCATGAAAATCAGCCTGCCGGCACAGGACGCGTCCGCATCGTAAACCATACAGGCAAGCTCGAACGAATCTGCATCCTGAAGCCTTACCGCAAATACGGGTTGGGCAAAGCAATCATAAGCGAATTAGAAAACATGATAAAAGAAAAAGGCATCACTCAATGTAAACTGCATGGACAAACACAAGCGGAAGGCTTTTATCACAAACTGGGATATCAGACAGATTCACCGGAATTTATGGAAGACGGTATCCCGCATGTTTTAATGACAAAAGAGTTGGTTTAACCGAATAACAGCAAAACGGCTGTATGAATTATTTACCGAAAGCCTTCTATAAAGGCTTTTTTTCTTATCCTGAAACCCACAACTAAAAGGAATGTATTCGCAGCCGGTGCTTGTCACAAATGGCCGCCCCAACGGTTATCCCATACTTTGCACTTGCATACGTCACTTCAATCGTCGGCGCTTCAGAAGCATCCATTTCACTTTACGCAACACCCGCTTTATCCTTACTCATTTCCTGGTTTTGGATAGGCGAAGCGCCCGCCTTTATTTCTCTTTTAGGCGGAACAGTTACAGTCGTCGGGGTGTGTTTTATCTATTTGGAAGCAAATAAAATCAGGCTTAACTGAATTTTTCAGAATTGTGATATGTTAAGTATATCAATATTAAAAGAAAGAAAATCCATGATGCGATAGGTTGCAGCTTCTTTGCCATGCTTGGCGCATAAAAGGGGTGTAAGGAAAATGAAGATAACAGATAGTATTTATGGCGATTATGTTGTAGATGGAATTCTTGAAGAGCTTATTTTCAGTCATCCAGTACAAAGACTAAAAGGTATTTACCAAGGAGGAGCAAGTTATGTTGTGAATCAAAAGTGGAATGTCACGAGGTATGAACATTCCATAGGCGTAATGCTTCTCATAAAAAAATTGGGCGGCTCTTTAGAAGAACAAATCGCAGGTTTACTTCACGATGTATCTCATACTGCATTTTCACACGTTATTGATTTTGTGTTTAACAATAAAAATGAGGATTATCACGAAAACATTTATCATCATATCATAACTGATTCAGAAATCCCCCATATTCTCAGTACATATGGATTAAATTACAAAGACATTCTATTAGACAACTCTAATTGGAATTTGCTCGAACAGCCAGCTCCTGAGTTATGCGCTGACAGAATCGATTATACCTTAAGAGATATGTATCGGTACGAAAACATCACAATGGAGGAAGTTGATCATTTCTTAGATCATCTAATAATTAAAGAAGGAAAAATATACTTAAAAGATATAAAAACTGCTGAATGGTTTGTAAGAATTTATTATAAAGAGGTTATTGATTTCTTTATGAATCCTCTTAATATTTACGGTTATGATTATTTGGCTAAGACTTTAAAAACCGCTTTGGATAAAGAAATCATTAACATAAGCACACTGCTCGGAACAGATGAAGAAGTAATGAACATCTTGCGTTCTTCCGGGGATATAGATGTGAAAAATCTTGTAAGCCGCTTACATCGACGAGTCATTGTTAAAGAAGATAAGGCTGATTATCATTTGCATCGTAAGAATAAAATGAGGATTATTGATCCGTCTGTATTCTATGATGACAAACTTATCGCTTCCTCTGCATTATCAAAAGAAATTAAAACGATGAACGAAAATGCTAAGAAAAAAGCTGAGGAAGGGATGTATGTAAAAATAATTTCAAACTGATTTACCTCTTGAGCCTGCTTCAATCATTAGGCAGACGCAGGGAACAGTGAAAAAGTAAAACACGAAACAAGCCCATCCTTGTCAGCGTCGGCTATTCGACTGTCATTGGTGTCACTATAACTAGAAAGTTACAATAAGTGTATAAAGCTCTTTCTTAACGCATATGCGTTTCCGTTCCAAAATCGGAACCATTGCCAATTTACATTTATCTTTAAATTATTTATTAGTAAGAAACAATTCTCTTTTTTATTAGAGGGGAACCAGCATGCCTGTTTTTAGGAATTCCTTTCTGCACTGGCCCCCCTCAAAGATTAACTCTCTGTCATACCTAATGATAAATAATTCTTAAATTCCTTCTATTAGAGAGTATTGGAGTTACTGGTATGATCTCGCCATTAAATGGATCTCTCAGTTTAAAAACATAAATTCGGTGCTCATTTCCAGGAGCCCCTCGCCCTCTTGATTTTTTTTGATCAATAATATCCGCAGGATTATTTGGATTAAGTATCCAATGAGAATACCAGATCTGTCTTACATATCTTCTGTTCGTACTCTGAGGGCGTTCATTGAATCTACAGTGGTTCGTTGCCCCTTGCCAATATAGGTATCTGCCATTACTGATTTCATAACGATTATTTACAAAAAACCTAATTCCGACACATTCACCTGGATAAATGATGTCAGGTATATTATAATGGCTTTCCCGGTGACAATTGGCATCTCTATATTTCGTATAAGGAGTTACTCTAACACTTTGTAATCGGTTTCTGTTAATGAATAAATACTGCTGGGTGACTTGACCAGTTATAGGATTAACCGCTAAGTGACTGAGAAGAATGCCCTGATAAGCCGACAAGTTTGTGTTTTGAACACTTGTGGTTACATTGATGGTGTTGTTCGTTATACTTGTGACGCCACCTACCAATCTTCCGTTATGAACACAATAGCCATTCCTGCATGAAGCTCCGCTGCTCGCTCGGTATGACACTCCTACGCATGTTCCACGTACGATAACAACCAAACATACCACTTCCTCTCATTTAATCTGCTTACTAACTATGAATATCATGATCTGTTTGAATAAATAATTATTTTCTCACACGCTCAATTTTTTTACTTTTTTCATTCGTTACTGTTAAATACCATCAAGTGGTTTCCCGAGGTTCCACACCGAAAGAACTGGATCAATTCCTAAACCAAATTCCCCAACCATTCACTCCTCTTCCTCAATGAGCAAAAAAAGGAAAACAGCATTGGAATGCCCAGTGTGCCCAATCTGTAAGAACGGCGAACCTAGCCATTCTCTCATTACCGTAACTAGAGTTGGCAACACGCATAACATTGTTAATACAGTTTCAGGATATAGTTCAGTTTTTTGCAATATTCTCAGAAACAGCAACTCATTTCTTGACTCAAGCGGCTGCTTTGAATTCTTGCACTGAATTAAGTGTATGGACGGGCTATTTCATCTATTTTATATCTCGCTTCTTATGCAACTCTTAGATTAATCCCTCGTACCAACTTGACAAAAAATACACCTCCAGTTTTTTTATAGAATATGAAAAAACGATCTTAACGAATTGGACTTATGTTTCTTTTACTAAAAATGTGCTATTCAATATTATTGTTTTTTGACAGATTTTAAGCACAAAAAAATGAGCAGACATAAAGTCTACTCTTCCAACTTTGTTTCTTTTCCTTTAACCAAGTCGGCCGCCGTCACCAAAGGTTTATTAAATCAATTCAATACATATAATCTCCTTCAGTTAAATCATATATCACAAAAGCTCAAAGCTAACAAAAGAACAGAATTAGTAATTTGTTTATTTGCAACGTAACTTAACATAACCACTCTTTCCGGAACACACCACAATAAAACTGTCGCAGACCAGTGGGGACTAACCCATAATATGGGATAAATGAAAAACACCTTCACGTTTGAAAGGGGAAATATTTAAAGTATTTAATTTTATACTTGTGGTACAGTAAGAATGAAAAACAAATTGAAAGCGGATGATCCCATGCCAAATAAAAGCAAACCCAACAGCTTAATCACGGAGAAGTCCCCATATTTACTTCAACACGCCCACAACCCAGTAAACTGGCACCCTTGGGGAGAAGAAGCCTTCGAAAAAGCGCAACGCGAAAACAAGCCGGTTCTTGTCAGCATCGGCTATTCGACTTGTCATTGATGCCACGTTCGTATAACTACCCTTAAAAAAACAGACAAGACAATCTTCAAATTTGATTATCTTGTCCCGGCATTAATTGCAGTTGTTTTTTATGATTGTCTAACATTACTAACAATAATTCCACTTAATATAAGGATAACTCCCATCCATCGCGACCAACCTACACTTTCACCCAAGACCAATGCAGACATGGAAACAGCTACTGGAAGTTCAGATGCTGTTAAAATTGTCCCAAGTCCAGGACCAATATGAGGCATTCCTATGGAATATAAAAGAGGAGGGAGGAAAACTCCAAACAAACCTAGTATAAATCCATACGGTGCAACTCCCGCTAGCGTGGGTAAGTCCAATAAATAAATTGGTGGGAATATCAAGAATACAACCACTAAAGCACCTGTAGAAAGAAATGCACTTTTTAGTAATGGGGGAGTATCTTTCCCTACTGAACCACTGAGAAAAAGTGACGTTGCAAATGTTAAAGCAGATAAAAGTCCCCAAATTGTACCTTGCCATGATAATTCAATTCCGCCTTCAGAAATAATACCTCCTGCTAGTATGGAACCCACTAAAAGAATAAATATTGATATAAGTTTTTCTTTGTTTGGTTTTCTCTTATAGATTATAAGCTCGAAAAGTGTACCAATCCAAATGAATTGAAATAGTAAGATAATAGCCAGTGACGCATTAAGAGTTTGTAATGAATGATAATAAAATGCACCTGTCAGACCGAAAGGAATTCCCGATAACAGTAATTTGAGTGTTTGACTTCGGGTGACATTTTTCTTTTTTGTAAATAAAACAAGAATCCAAGTAATTAAGGTTCCAAATAAATATTGTCCGCCTGTTACCTCTGTCACCGAATACCCTGCTAAATAAGCTAGTTTAACAAACATAGATAATATTCCATAACAACATCCACCTAAAAAAACAATTAACGCATAATGCCATTTCTTCAAAGTTTCCCCCTCCTTTTTTTTTGCACAAAAAAAACCACACAATTGTCTACTGACAGTTGTGTGGCGAAAATAGAGTTCTCTCTAGAAAAATCCACGTCCTAAATAAAGGTTTTATTATTCAAATTTGAATTTATTATAAAATCAACAACATTAGTTGTCAATGGGGTGATTTTTTCACTTATAGAAGAGCTTTCGCGCTATTAGAGCAAAAATTCAAGTAAAGATTACCCTCACGAAAGTAATCGTTGAAATTATGTTATAAAATTAGGGAGATCGCTCATAATAAATTAAATAATAATCTTTACTACGAAAGAAGGTGATCCCATGCCAAACAATAGCAAACCCAACAGTTTAATCACAGAGAAGTCTCCATATCTCCTCCAACACGCCCACAACCCCGTAAACTGGCACCCTTGGGGAGAAGAAGCCTTCGAAAAAGCGAAACGCGAAAACAAGCCGGTTCTTGTCAGCATCGGCTATTCGACATGTCACTGGTGCCACGTAATGGCTCACGAGTCCTTTGAAGACGAAGAGATCGCCGGTATTCTAAATGATAAATTTATAGCCATCAAGGTTGATCGTGAGGAGCGGCCTGATGTGGATTCCGTGTATATGAGAATCTGCCAGCTGATGACGGGGCAGGGCGGGTGGCCGCTGAATGTGTTCATCACACCTGATCAGAAGCCGTTTTATGCGGGGACGTATTTTCCGAAGACGAGCAAATTTAACCGCCCTGGCTTTATCGATGTGCTTGAACATCTGTCCGAAACGTTTGCAAACGACCGGCAGCATGTCGAGGATATTGCTGAAAACGCCGCCGCTCATCTTGAAGTCAAGGTTCACCCGGCTGAGGGCATGCTTGGCGAACAGGCGGTCCATGACACGTATCGCCAGCTGGCCGGCGGGTTTGATACGGTGTACGGCGGGTTCGGCCAGGCTCCGAAGTTCCCGATGCCGCATATGCTCATGTTTCTGCTTCGCTACTACAGCTATACGGGTAAGGAACAGGCATTGGCAGGCGTAACCAAGACACTCGACGGCATGGCGAACGGCGGTATTTTTGACCACATCGGGTTCGGCTTTGCCCGCTACTCGACTGATAATGAATGGCTCGTGCCGCACTTTGAGAAAATGCTGTATGACAACGCCCTTCTCCTGACCGCATATACCGAAGCCTATCAAGTCACGGGCAATGAGCGCTACAAACAGGTTGCGAGGCAGATCGTGACGTTTATTCAGCGGGAAATGATGCATGAAGACGGCAGCTTTTTCTCAGCCTTAGACGCTGATACCGAAGGCCGTGAGGGGAAATATTACATATGGTCAAAAAAAGAAATCATGGATCTTCTCGGTGATGAACTCGGCTCGCTTTATTGCAAGGTATATAACATCACAGATCAAGGCAATTTCGAAGGAGAAAACATCCCGAACCTTATTTTCACGCGGCGTGAGGCCATCCTCGAAGAAACCGGCCTCACCGGACATGAGCTGACCGAACGTCTTGAAGGCGCAAGAAAAAAATTGCTGGAGGCGCGGGAAAACAGAAGCTATCCGCACACAGATGACAAAGTGCTGACCTCATGGAACGCGCTCATGATTGCCGGGCTGGCAAAAGCCGCAAAGGTATTTCACGATCGGGACTTTCTCAGCATGGCGGAAACAGCGATCCGCTTTCTCGAACGTCACCTCATGCCGGACGGGCGCGTCATGGTCCGCTACCGTGAGGGCGAAGTGAAAAACAAAGGATTTATCGATGATTACGCTTTTCTCATTTGGGCTTACCTTGACCTGTATGAAGCGGATTTTGATGCGTCTTATCTGCAAAAAGCGAAAACGTTATGTACAAGCATGCTCGATCTGTTCTGGGATGAAGGACACGGAGGTTTCTTCTTTACGGGGAATGACGCCGAGACTCTTCTTGTCAGGGAAAAAGAAGTTTATGACGGAGCCGTGCCTTCCGGAAACAGCGCGGCTGCCGTCCAGCTGCTTCGCCTCGGCCGCCTGACGGGTGATGTATCACTGATCGAAAAAGCTGAAGCCATGTTTTCTGTTTTCAAACGGGAAATAGAGGCCTACCCGAGCAGCAACGCTTTCTTCATGCAAAGCGTACTGGCGTATACAATGCCGCAAAAAGAAATCGTTGTGTTCGGAAGCAAAGATGATCCGGACAGAAAGCGTTTCATTGAGGCGCTTCAGGAACATTTCACTCCCGCCTATACGATTCTCGCCGCGGAACATCCGTCAGAGCTTGCAGGCATTTCTGATTTTGCCGCGGGCTATCAAATGATTGACGGTAAAACGACGGTTTACATTTGTGAAAATTTTACCTGCCGCAGGCCGACGACGGATATTGATGAAGCGATGAACACATTACAAATCAGCAGCAGAGCCTAGGCGGCCTGCTGCTTTTCTTTTTTCACAAAACGGAACGCGAGCCATGCGAAGATGACATTGATCACCAGAGTCGATATGCAATCATATATTTCATAGCCGCCGGCTGCTGTTGCAAATAGCGACGGAATGCCGCTGTACACCGAATGATCCTCTGTGAGAAAGATAAATAAAAACATATTATTGGCAGCGTGACCGCCCAAGGACATCTCCAGACTGCCTGTTTTTATCGTGATAAAGGTCCAGATCATGCCGATGGTGACATATCCGATTCCCGCCCAGAGCGCCCCGTTTTCCATCTCCGGATTTCCGAAATGAAGTGCGCCGAATAATCCGCCGACGATGACAGTCAAAACCACCGCATTTGCTGTCAGTTTTCCGGCGAACTGAAGCAGAAAACCCCGAAAGAGAAATTCCTCCGCGGAGGTTTGAATCGGCACCAAAAAGATGGATGCCACTAACAGCAGCAGAAAGCGTGAAGCATGGAATTCCTGAAGCGTGAAGCGACCCGGATGGATTGAAAAATCAATCAGCCCCGCCATAAACATCAACAAAAAGTAAGTGCCGAATCCAAAGAAAATCCGCTTCCAGTTCAGCGACTGATTCGGTGTGATGATGGATAAAAACCGCCGTTTCATAATGAAACGAACCGCTATCCAAATGCCCGGGATGGCTATGAAATAGACGATATGCTGTAAATAAATATCCGCCAGCGGGTCACTTAATGCCGCTTCATCCCAATCTATCGTCAATGAAGGATTGAACTCGGACGTGAGAAACATATAAAACACGGTCAATATGCTTCCAAAAATGAACAAACCCGCAATGACCAACAGAGAAAGGAGATATCTCCACACACTATTTCTTCCTTCTGCGGGCCTTATAAACATATTCATATTTATGCATCAACTTCCTTTCCTTCAACATTTTACAATATAAACAGAATCAGATATAGGAAATGTTATATATTTTTAAGAAGAAAGCGCTATGCTGTTTCCTTCAGCTCTGGTTATTTGCACTCTGTTTTTGCCATAAAAAGACCTTTATAATGTATTTGTCAGATGAATTTACAGTATTTTCTGATTACATTTTGCCAAGTCAGGGGGTTTTTTATGAAACATCAGACATTCTCAAATGTAGCGAACCGATTAGACCGTCTCCCCATTTCGCGTGTGCACTATCAAGTATTAACCGCTCTCGGAATCATCTATTTTTTCGATCTCGCTGATCTGTTTACGCTCAGCAACGTGGCTCCTGCGCTGATTGAGCATTGGGGCGTGAAGCTGTCTACCATTGCCGACATCACGGCTGCGTCCTTCCTGGGCATGTTTTTGGGCGCCTCGCTCGGCGGCAGGCTGTCCGATCGGATCGGCAGGAAAAAAGCGCTGAATTGTTTTGTTCTTATCTTTTCGATCTCATCTTTTCTGAATGCGCTGGCATGGGACATTCCTTCCTTAATGATTTTCAGGTTTTTGACAGGTCTCGGCGTCGCGGCCGCCATGATTGTCACTAACAGCTACTTGGCGGAATTCTTCCCATCCTCCGTTCGGGGAAAATACATTTCCTTTTGCGCCATGATCGGCTTAATCGGCGTTCCCGTGACAAACGTCGTATCCGCTTTTGTCATTCCGTTAGGCTCATGGGGATGGCGGCTCGTTTTTGTATGGGGCGCGGCCGGTCTCATTTATTTCTTTTTTATCCGCCGGCTTGAGGAATCGCCGCGCTGGCACGAAAATCGGGGGGCATATGATCAGGCAGACGCCATTATGAATCGGCTTGAAGCCCGCGTAGAGAAAGAAAAAGGTCCGCTCCCCGCGCCAAAAGAAGCAGCAGAAGTACATACAGTGAAGCACGCCGGCTACTTAGGGCTGTTTCAGGGCAGGAATTTAAAGATCACCATCATCCTGTCTGCAGTATGGATTCTTGAAACCTTTGGCTTTTACGGCTTTGCCTCATGGGTGCCCAGCCTGCTGAAAAGCAACGGCATCACCATGGAAAAAACGCTGTGGTACAATGTGCTTCACTCTGTCGGCGCCCCGCTTGGCGCGTTGCTCGGATCCATGATATCCGAAAAGTTCCAAAGGAAATGGATTCTGGCCGCAAGCGCTTTTCTGACTGCCATTGCCGGACTGTTGTACGGCATGACATTTATTCCCGTGATGATTATTGTGTTTGGATTTGTCGTCAACGTCACGGAACGGGTTTTCACCTCAAATTTATACGCATACACATCAGAGCCGTATCCGACGGAATATCGTTCGGCGGGCAGCGGGCTGGCGTACGGGCTCGGCCGTTTTTCCAACATATTCGGTTCCCTGCTCGTCGGATTTATTGCCGTAAAACTCGGATACATCAGTGTCTTTTTGTTTATCGGCGGCTGCTGGCTTCTATGTTCCGTTCTGTTAATCCTCTTCGGCCCGAAAACAAATGCACAGCAAATATAATCAATAAAACAGTGCGGGTTCACCCCGCACTGTTACACTGTGATTTCTATCAAATTGCCTTCCCCATCCTCTATCACGCTCTCATAATATCCGTCACCCGTTACGCGCGGGCCGCTTACAACCTGAAATCCGTCATTTTTAAACGTCTCCGTCAGTTCATTCACCCGCTCCTTGCTGCCTGTAGAAAATGCGAGATGCGCCCATCCGGTCATATTCTGTGACGGAGTTTCATCAATGCCGCCTTTTTTCATAAGTTCCAGCCTGCATCCGGAGTCAAATGAAAGAAAGTACGATTTGAAATCCTTTTTCTCATTATGGTAAAGGTCATTGGCCTTTGCCCCGAAGTATTTCTCATAAAATTCTTTCATCCGTTCTAAATCTTTCACCCATATCGCTGCATGTTCAATTCGCATATGTCCGCCTCCCTTTTTTCCTCAATCTAGTTATAAGGCATGAAATCCATTTCAGCTCAAGACTTTTTCTGCTGAAATTGGTGCATAATTTGTTTTTTAGCCGTTTCTCCGTGCAAAAACAGCAAAAATGCTTCTTTTCCGACCCGTTCTAAATGAAGTTCCAGAGATGGAATATTCAAAACCCGGCTGACGCTCAAATTTCCTTCACCGATGATCTCCGCGTCCCATTTCTGTTCTTTCGCAAATTGGTACAAGCCGGCAGCCACATCATCACTATGCGCATAGACGGCCGTCGGCGACTTGCTGAACCCCCAGAAATGCTCACCCGCACGCTTTCCATCGTCCATATCATGGCAACCGACCATAATGCGGGTTTCATCAAGAGAACCGAAAACCGCTTTATATGCATTTACCTTGTCGGCCGTACTCGGACTTTTTTCCGCTTCCCGCACACATGTAAAAGCAACATCTTGGTGCCCACGGTTTTTCAAATACATAAAGCTCTCTCTGTAAGCCGCCTGTCTGTCGTTATAAGCGCAGGGAATCTCTTCGTGCTGTGTATATTCACAAGCGACAATGGGTCCGTATTCAAGGTAAGGCACGGCTGTTTCCCATTCATTCGCGCGGGAGGTGACAATCAGCCCGTCAATCTTTTTCATTTTCAGCAGTTCGAAATACGTCATCTCTATAGCGGGGTCATAGTTGGTGGGGAGAAGGGTTGTCACGTAATCATGAGCAAACGCTTCCTTCGTGATACCGTTTACAATTTTGTCAAAGCAGGGATGGTCACTGTACGGCAATATTACGCCGATCGTATTGGTCTTTCCGCGAATCAGATCAATGGCAGTTCGATTAGGAGTATAATCCAGCTCCTTCATTACTTGATTCACAAGACGCCTTTTCTCCTCAGATACATACGGGTGTTGGTTTAACACGCGTGATACGGTGGCCACCGACACATTCGCCAGTTTCGCAATCTCTTTTATATTTGCCATGTGCTCCTCCATTTTCGATAATAAAAAAGCAGCAAGAGTGGATTTCTCTTACTGCTATCTCATCATAAATCCACTGTCATTTCAACAGGGCAATGGTCAGAACCCATGATATCGGCACAAATGGCTGCTTGGCTGATCCGGTGCTTCAGCCTGTCTGAAACAATAACATAATCGAGCCGCCAGCCGATATTTTTCTCGCGTGCATTCGTCCTGTAAGACCACCAGGAATACGCGCCTTCCTGATCGGGATATAAATAGCGGAACGAGTCGGTAAATCCCGCGTTCAGCAGAGCGCTGAACGCTTCCCGCTCCTGATCCGAGAAACCGGCGTTCTTTCGGTTGGCTTTTGGATTTTTCAAGTCTATCTCCCTGTGTGCGACATTTAAATCGCCGCATAAGATCACAGGCTTCTTCCGGTCAAGCTTCTGCAGATAATCCTTAAAATCCGCTTCCCATTGAAGACGGTAATCAATTCGCTCTAATCCGCGTTTGGCATTTGGCGTGTAGCAGTTGACGACGAACACGTGCTCAAATTCAAGCGTGATTACCCGTCCTTCTTGATCATGGCTGTCAATTCCCAACCCATAGGACACGTGCAGCGGCTCTTCTTTCGAGAAAACAGCCGTGCCTGAGTAGCCTTTTTTCACCGCATAGTTCCAATAGGCATGATATCCTTCAGGCTGTAATGATACTTGTCCGTCCTGTACTTTTGTTTCTTGCAGACATAGAATATCGGCTTTCGTTTCCTGAACGTAAGTATTGATATCTCTTTTTTTCATCACGGCACGCAAGCCGTTTACATTCCAAGAAATCAGTTTCATGTGTTCCCTCCCGCCGGCTCAGCCGGTATTAACATTCAGCATGTGTCTATTTCCATGTTTTATTGTGCCTGCCCTCTAATGCCAGCAGCTGTTTTTTCATTTCTAAACCGCCTCTGAATCCGGTCAGTTTCCCGTTTTTCCCGATGACACGATGGCACGGAACCGTAATCAATACCGGATTTTTCCCGATTGCGGCGCCCACGGCTCTTACGGCTGACGGTTTCCGGATCATTTCTGCTATATCCGAATAGGAGTATGTCTCGCCATACGGTATGTCCATAAGCGCTTTCCATACAGCAAGCTGAAATTCCGTCCCATAAAGATCGAGCGGGACGGAAAATACCGATCTGTCATTTTTGATGTACTCAGACAGCTCTGCTGTGTAAGGCGCCAGTTTTTCATCATCACGCACCAATCGGTATTCCGGCATGGCTTTTCCTGCCCACTGCGCAAGTTCTTCAAAGTCCCCATGATTTGAACCTATGAAGCAAAGCCCCTTAGAAGTAGCGGCTGTATACAGGCTCCAATCCATCCATGTGAAGCGTGTCCAATAGATCATCGTCTCTTTACTCATAATGACCCTCCCTGTCTCGTTCCGGCAGTTTTTCTGTATTCTGTGGGCGAACTTCCGGTTCTCTTTTTGAAAAGGGTCGCAAAATGCGCTGTGTTTGGAAATCCGACAGTCAGAGCGATCTCCATAACTGTTTTATCAGTATGCATTAAAAGATCCCCCGCCTTCGCGAGTCTCTTTTTCTGTATATACTCAATCGGAGATGTCCCTTTGATTTTTTTAAATGTCCGCTGTAAATGATAGGGGCTGCCGTGACACATATCTGCCAGTACGCTCAGAGTCAGGGGTTCATGATAATGGCCGTCAATATACTCAGTGATTTGCGCAACCCATTCTTCATCTGGGAGGCGAAGGCCGTTTGGCCGGCACCTTTTACAAGGACGAAAATGTCTCTTTATCGCTGCTTCAGCCGTATCAAACACCAGTACGTTTTTCTTATTCGGAACTCTCGATTTACAAGAAGGGCGGCAGAAAATCCCCGTCGTTTTTACCGCATAATAAAATACCCCGTCATAGGAAACATCATTGTGTATGATTGTGTTCCACTTCTCATCTGTCAGGATATTTCTTTCCGTTTCCATCTCAGTCACCCCCTGTTCTTCAGTATAAACAAATTCATTTTATAAGTACGCATATTTGAATAGGCGAGCAAGATAACAAAGACGGATGTAAGAAGCCCTTCCATGTTTCATGTGAAACATTTCGGCAGGATGGGGACGGAATAATAAAAAAAGAGCAGGAGCCCGCAGGCTCTTGCTCTTTTCTTTCGGCTTACTCGCCAGTTACGTATGGAAGTAAAGCCATTTGACGTGCGCGTTTGATCGCGATAGTCAATTTACGTTGGTATTTCGCATTTGTTCCAGTTACACGGCGAGGTAAGATTTTACCACGCTCAGAAACAAACTTTCTAAGAAGATCTACATCTTTGTAATCGATGTGCGTAATGCCGTTAGAAGTGAAGTAACAAACCTTACGGCGTTTCGCACGACCGCCTCTGCGTCCTCCTGCCATTGTCATTTCCCACCTTTCTTGTTATGAATATAGCGATAATCTATTAGAACGGAAGATCATCATCCGAGATGTCAATCGGCTTGCCGTCGTTGGCAAATGGATCATCATTAAAGCTGTTCCCTTGATTTCGTCTCTGGCTGTTCTGATTTCCGCCGAACGGATTATCATTTTGGCCTCCGCCAAAGTATTGGCCTCCGCCGCTGTTTCCTTCGTTGTATCCGCCTGAACCAGAACCGCCGCTTTTAGGCTCAAGAAATTGAACACTTTCAGCTTGGACTTCTGTCACGAAGACACGCTGTCCCTGCTGATTTTCATAATTTCTCGTCTGGAGTCGGCCGTCTACGCCGGCAAGACTTCCTTTTTTAAGAAAGTTTGCAACGTTTTCGGCTTGTCTTCTCCAAGTGACACAATTAATGAAATCGGCTTCACGTTCTCCGGACTGGTTCGTGAAAGTACGATTCACAGCAAGAGTAAACGTGGCGACAGCCGCACCGCTTGGCGTATAACGAAGCTCTGGGTCTTTTGTTAGTCTTCCGACTAATACAACTCGGTTAAGCATATGAAAGACCACCTTTTAACATTATATATTTCAAATTGCTTATTCTTCTTCTTTAACAACGATGTGGCGAATGATATCGTCACTGATCTTAGCTAAACGGTCGAATTCAGCAACCGCTGCAGCTTCAGACTGAACGTTTAAGATTTGGTAGAAACCGTCACGGAAATCGTTGATTTCGTAAGCAAGACGACGTTTACCCCAATCTTTTGTTCCAGTGATCTCCGCTCCGTTAGAAGTCAAAACGTTGTTGAAACGCTCGATAACTGCCTTCTTTGACTCTTCGTCAATGTTTGGACGGATAATGTACATAACTTCGTACTTTTTCATCTGTTTGCACCTCCTTTTGGTCTAAGCGGCCCTTAAATGGGCAAGGAGCAATAATTCTATTACTCACAAGTTTATATTATACCAAAGCTCTTGTCCCTTTACAACTGTGTCCTATACATTAAATCGGAAATGAATGACATCTCCGTCTTGGACGATATATTCCTTACCTTCCAGACGCACTTTTCCGGCTTCTTTGGCTCCGGACATTCCGCCGCCTGCCAAGAGGTCTTCATAAGCAACCGTTTCAGCGCGGATAAAGCCGCGTTCAAAGTCAGTGTGGATGATACCTGCACACTCAGGAGCTTTCATGCCTTTTCTGAATGTCCAAGCGCGCACTTCCTGTTCGCCCGCCGTAAAGTATGTCGCAAGGCCGAGAAGAGAGTATGACGCTTTAATCAGCTGATCAAGGCCTGACTCTTCAATGCCGAGCTCTTCAAGGAACATTTGCTTTTCTTCGCCTTCCAATTCAGCAATTTCAGACTCGATTTTCGCGCAGACGACGATGACCTCGGCATTTTCACCCGCGGCGTACTCACGGATTTTCGCAACGTATTCATTGTCTGAAGGATCAGCCACTTCATCCTCGCTTACATTCGCCACATAAAGCACGGGTTTTGACGTAAGCAAATGAAGCTGCTTCACAAGCTTTTGCTGTTCTTCCGTAAATTCAACGGAACGTGCAGGCTTTTCTTGTTCGAAAGCTTCTTTTAATTTAGACAGAATGTCAAATTCAATAACCGCTTCTTTGTCTTTTTGCTTCGCAAGCTTGCTTACCCGTGTGATGCGTTTTTCGACTGTCTCCATGTCGGCAAGAATCAATTCAAGATTGATCGTTTCAATATCATCAATCGGATCGACTTTCCCTGACACGTGCGTAATATTGTCATCCGCGAATGCCCGTACAACGTGACAGATCGCGTCTACCTGACGGATATGAGAAAGAAACTTATTTCCCAGCCCTTCACCTTTAGATGCGCCTTTTACGATCCCCGCGATATCAGTGAATTCAAACGCAGTCGGCACCGTTTTTTTCGGGTTCACCAATTCAGTCAGCTTTTGCAGACGTTCATCAGGCACTTCCACGATTCCCACGTTCGGATCAATTGTACAGAACGGGTAGTTGGCTGATTCGGCACCAGCCTGGGTAATTGCATTAAATAACGTCGATTTTCCCACATTCGGCAAACCGACAATTCCAGCAGTTAAAGCCATTCTTTCATCTCCTCTATATCAAACCATCATCGTATTAAACGTATTGTAAACCTAGAGCAATTATAAGGAGGTTCATAGGAAAAGACAAGCTGAGAAAAAAGCATTTCCTGCCCTCTCTCTCCTTAGATTATCCTTTTTTAACCGCTACCAGACAGTCAAAAAGCGTACTTCCCATTCCATTATCGGAATTTGAATCTTTTGTAAGCATGTTGACCGAACCTCCGAATGCCGACCACATGCCTTCATCTATATTCACCGTCTTCGGGTGAGCCTGCTTCATGATTTTCACCCTGCCGCGCAGACGTCCGCGGTCATTGTATACCTCTGCCGTATCTCCGTCCTGAAGTGAAAGCTCCTCGGCGATATCCGGCGACAGATCCACCTGAATCTGCTGAAGCTTTTCAATAAACGGCACGTGCTGTGAATGATTGGAGCGCTGCGGGTGAATGGACAGCAGCGTATACGGATATTTCCCGGCCAGCCCGGCGTCGTGATAAACGGATTCTTCCGGCACTTCCAATTGAGGGAGGCCGCTGTATCCTTTCTCTTCTGCCAGTGACGAAACGAATTCAAACTTTCCGCTCGGGGTTAAAAATTGGAAATCATTCCATGGAACCTGTTTGACTGGAAGCGGCATATGGCCTTTTTCCTTTAATCGCTCAAGTGTGATTCCTTCTTTCTCCAAAGAAGAGAGCCCCATTTTCAAGAAATCTTCCGTACTGTAATCAAACAGCTCTCCGAATCCGAGACGCTTGGCGAGCTCCGTCCAGATCCAGCGGTCTGATTTCGCCTCTCCCTGCGGTTCCGCAAGCTTTCTGCCATACTGAACATAGTGATGGTACATGCTGGAGTAATAAATATCTTCTTCTTCAAAAACAACGGCCGTCGGCAGTACATAGTCACAGAGCTTCGCCGTATCGGTCATGACCGAATCAATGGCCACTGTGACCGGTGTTTTTTCAAACGCTTCCTTCACTTTTTTTGTATTCGGCACCTGTGTCAGCGGATTGCCGCACGTCACGATAATCATCTCAATCGGCGGGTCGGCTGCGTTCAGCGCCTCTTCGGCCTGTGTCATCATCGAAAACGTTCTCGTGTTTTTCTTCAGGTCAGGACGGGTGAGTTCGGTCTTTGCAAAGCTTTCACCGACTTGGACATTTCCAAAGTTGGCTCCGCCGCCTTTAATACCGACATTTCCGCTCGCTGCCGCTAGAGCGTCAATCCAGCGTATCGTCCCGCCGCCGTTTTTATATCTCTGCATCCCAAGACCCATAAAAGTAGAAGCGGGACCGTCAGCATATAGATCAGCAAGATATTCAAGCACTTCTAAAGATGTTTCGGTTTTCTCAATGATCTCATCCAAAGAAATCGTGTGCAGCAGCTTTTCTATTTCTTCAAAACCGATCGAATGCTTTTGAATGAAATCGGCATCCGTTCTGCCGGTTTGGCATAATATTTTCAAAACACCCGCCGCAAGCCAGCCATCCATTCCGGGTTTAACGGAGATATACCGGTCGGCAAGCTTTGCAGTCGGGTTAAAAATAGGGTCAATGACCGTCAGTGTCGCTCCTTTTTTCTTCACCTGCTGCAAATGATGATAGAGGTGCATATTCGTCCGTGACACGTTTCTGCCCCATACGATCACATGCTTGCTGTGATAAATATCAAGCGGTCCATGCCCGTAAGAACGGCCGAAATCCCAGCGCTGCGCCTCAATTCCGGATCCCCAGCAAATGCTGCCCGCAATCTCCGTCACACCGCCGTATCCATTGAAAAAACGCTGGTCGAGCGCTTTCAAAAGACCGTTATTGGCGTAATCATGACTGTGCAGCACAGCGGCAGTGCCCAGCGTTTCCTTAATCTCCGCCATTTTTTCCGCAATTTCATCTAACGCCTGCTCCCATGAAATGCGGACAAATTCGCCATCTTTCTTTTTTAAAGGAAAACGAAGCCGCTCCGGTGCATTCGTTTTCGTCTCCAGCATTCTGCCCCGGCCGCAAATTTTCCCTTCTGTGATGGGGTGACTCGGGTCTCCGTCTACTTTCGTCACTTTTCCATCCTCAACTGCCACCAAAAAGCCGCAGCTGTCCCAGCAATTCAGCGGACACGCTGACTGATGCACTTTGCTCATCTTGCCTCTTCCTCTCCTCTATATGAAAAAGCATGAGCGTCAGCCTTTATGATGTAGGCTCCTCATGCTTGACGAGTACTTTTTTCAGCTTTCTCTCAAAATCTCTTCTCGGAATCATGACACTGTGGGAACAACCCGTGCATTTGATCCGAATATCCATTCCCATCCGAATGATTTTCCATCTGTTTTCACCGCAAGGGTGCGGCTTCTTCATTTCAACAATATCATTCAGGCCAAAGTCTTTATCCGCCAAGACCCTTCACCTCTCTCCATAGACTGCTTTATTCATTGTACAAAAAAAGTCAGGATAAGAGCAACGGCCGCACTCAAAATGAGCATTATACTTTTTTCCATCTCCCTAATACAGGGTAAAGAAGAAGACATACCAGCAAATAAAGACTTAAGAGCCCGTAAATGGGATACAAAATGGCGATTAAATCTGAAAAGCCGATTGTCGTAAAAGGCACCATCACAGCTAAAAGAAGAAGAACAAGCGTCCATCTCGGCAATTTCACAAAAACAAGCATGCGGCTGGACAGCCCGAACAGACCAGTCACGGTTGTCGTATAAATGGCTAAAAAAAGCACGGCTGTCATACAAAGAAACAACGGATAAGGAGCACCTTCAAGTACAGCAAAGAGAGGAATCTCATAATGTGTGAGACTGCCTGAGAGCTGTACAAGCGTTTCATTGTAGACAAATGAAATCACACCGAAAATCAGCCCGCTGACAACACTGGCGATTTTCGCTTCCCCAAGTCCTTTCATATCCTTCCCGACAGAAGAAAGAACCGCCACAACAGAAAGGATATTTAATGATGTAAAGGTAATGCTCGCCGGCCAATTATATTGACGGGTCAAATCTATCGTCCACGTATAGTGATGGGTTGTCTGAAAAAAGATCAATGCATATAACAGCCCCGCTACAAGAATCGGTATCAAAATGCTATTCAGAGATAATATTCCTTTTATATCCCAAAAGAATAAACAGATGGTCACAATGCACAGAAGAAAAATACCGATCCAAAACGGCAGCTTGTACATTTGCAGCGTCACACCGCCACCGGCAATCATGACCGTCGTCGTTGAAAATAAATAAAACATGATAAGAATATCATAGATTTTGGCAAGAGCCGGCCCCATCAAATGCTCAAGCACAGGTAAAAAGTGCGTTGATTGGACCTGATAGCTGATCTTCAGCACAATATAAGCCGAAATGGTGAACATGACTGTAAACAATACAATGGCCAGTCCGCTTTCAACACCGAAAAACTGCCATATTTCCTGCCCGCTTGCATACCCGGCTCCAATCTGGCTGCTTAATATGAGCAGCATCCACCTCATTCCGGCTCTCCACAACCTTATCACCTCATAAAATTTCTGATAATCCCCGCATATTGCTACTATATTGAGCGACAGCGGCAATCATTCATACAAACGGGACAAATATGGTACGATAAAGATGATTGACTACACAGAAAATTCATTCGTGTAAGGAGCTCAAATCATGTACATCAGGCGTTTAACCGCAAGTGACACCCAGCTTTACTCCAGCATCAGGCTCAAAGCATTAAAAGATCACCCGGACGCATTTGCGGTCAGCTATGATGAGGAGAAAGAATGGCCGCCCGAAAAATTCAAAGCCAGGCTTGAAGCCGACAATGCTATAGTGCTTGGCGCCATTGAGAAAGACAGTCTTATAGGCATCATTAAAATATCCAATCATCCGCTTTATAAACTAAGACACATTGCGGTTATCGGTTCTATGTATGTTTCTCCTAAACATCGAGGATCAGGCGCAGGAAAAGCCTTAATGACTGAAGCCATCAGCCAAGCAAAAAAGATGAAAGATACGGAACAGCTCCACCTCTCGGTTACTTCAACCAATGAACCTGCAAAAAAACTCTACGCTCAGTTAGGTTTTATCCTCTTCTCTACAGAAAAAAGAGCGCTGAAATTAGATCACCAACAATATGTCGATGTAGATCATATGGTCTTATACCTTTCATGAACTTGAAGAACAACAGCTTCAGGTTCATTTTTTTACCCGGCAGATTGATTATGACATAAGCATAAAAAAAGACAGTGCTGGATATACTGTAAACAACCATACATCACCACAAACATCAGTGTAATACTCGTATGACATGACAAGGAAGTGAACCCTATGAATCGAAAAGGCGGGCTTTTTTCTCAGGAACGGGCAAAACAATATGTGTCCCACACGGATTCCTCTGCCGCGAATCAAATACAAGCGATCCTTGCTTCATCTTTACGTAAAGCAGGCGGCAGGCCGTTAGTCACCGTGTGTATCGGTACAGATCGATCAACCGGAGATTCATTAGGTCCGCTTGTGGGAACAAAGTTAGAAAACATGAAGTTAGGCAGATTACACGTTTACGGAACATTGTCAGACCCCGTTCACGCCGTAAATATGAAAGACAAACTAAAACATATTCAACATATACATAAAAATCCGTTTATTATAGCGGTTGACGCTTGTTTAGGCCGCGTTAAAAGTGTAGGGTCATTTCAAATTGGCGATGGACCGCTGAAGCCCGGAGCCGGTGTTCAAAAAGACCTTCCTGAGATCGGTGACGTTCATATTAATGGAATCGTCAATGTCAGCGGGTTTATGGAGTATTTTGTCCTGCAGAATACGAGGCTTCATCTTGTGATGAGCATGGCGAATGTTTTGGCAGAGGGATTACAGCTGACGGATAAATCAGAAGAACGGCAGGAACGGCTCAGTCCGTTTCATAAGCTGACAAGACGTATATAAAAAAACCATCTTTTATAAAAAGATGGTTTTTATGCTTCTCTTTCTGACAACAGTTCGAGGATACGTTCAAGGTCTTCATTTGAGAAAAACTCAATCTCAATTTTCCCTTTTTTCTTTTGTCTCTTAATATTGACTGTTGTTCCGAAGTAATTTTGCAAATATGATTCCCGCTCTTTTAACACCACATCTTGAACAGGTTCTTTTTTCTTTGTTTCACGTGGAACATTATTGTTTAACTGTTGAATGAGCTGTTCAAGCTGACGGACGTTCAGCTGTTCTTCAACCACTTTCTTCACCAGCGGTTCAAGCTTGTTTTTATTTTTCAAACCGAGCAAGGTTCTGCCGTGCCCCATGGATAACGTACCTTCTGCAATAAGGTTTTGGATGCTTTCAGGCAGTGTCAGCAGTCTCAAATGGTTGGCAATATGAGGTCTGCTTTTCCCGAGCCGTTTAGCGAGCTGTTCCTGGGTAATATCCAAATGTTTCAGCAGTGAATCATATGCCAGAGCTTCTTCAAGCGGTGATAAATCTTCACGCTGAAGGTTCTCCAAAAGAGCGATTTCCCGCATCAGCGATTCAGATAACTCCCGCACGATAGCCGGCACTGTTTCTTTGCCGGCAAGCTTTGCAGCGCGATAACGGCGTTCTCCGGCTACAATATCGTAGCCTTTCAGTGATTTTCTCACGATAATGGGCTGAAGAATGCCATGCTGAATGATGGATTCCTTCAGTTCAGCTAATGACTCATCATCAAATTGTTTTCTTGGCTGATAAGGATTGGGGCGCAAATCACTGATTTTAATCTCTTCCACTGTCTCTTCAGACAAATCAACTTGATTAAACAACGCATTAATCCCTTTTCCGAGCCCGCCTTTAGCCATTCGCTGCCACTTCCTTTGCTAAATCTAAATATACTTCCGCACCTCTCGAACGCGGATCGTATAATATGATCGGCTTGCCGTGACTCGGCGCCTCACTTAAACGGACATTACGAGGAATAATGGTTTGATACACCTTATCTCTAAAGTATTTCTTCACCTCTTCTATCACTTGAATGCCGAGATTCGTTCTGGCATCAAGCATCGTCAGAAGCACTCCTTCTATCATTAAGTCTGTATTTAAATGTTTTTGCACAAGCCGAACTGTATTTAATAATTGACTCAATCCTTCAAGAGCGTAGTATTCGCACTGAACCGGGATAACAACTGAATCTGATGCGGTAAGCGCATTAATCGTTAATAACCCGAGCGACGGAGGACAATCAATAATCATGTAGTCGTAATTTTGTTTCACTGATTCTAATGCTCTTTTCAGCCTTACCTCCCGTGAGATCGTCGGAACCAATTCGATTTCCGCTCCCGCAAGCTGGATTGTGGCTGGAATGACATCTAAGTTCTCTACTGAAGTCGGTTTAATAATATCTGTTACATCTGCGTCATCTACTAAAATGTCGTACACACAATGATCCACATCGGCTTTTTCAATCCCTAATCCGCTCGTTGCGTTGCCCTGCGGATCAATATCAACAAGAAGAACCCTTTTACCTATGTAAGCTAAGCAAGCCCCCAGATTAACAGAAGTCGTTGTTTTCCCGACTCCGCCTTTTTGGTTCGTAATTGCTATGATTTTTCCCACGATGTCACCTACCTTCACATGAACATGTACTGTCTTGTTTCTATCTTATCAAAAAAAGAGTAAAGCGTTTTATTTTTTTCATAATTTGTTTATCAGCAAGTGAAAAAAATGCAAACAAAAAAGACACTTTCTCTTATAAATTCTCCGATAAAGTGACTTTTTTGACTGTAAAAAGACAATTCGCGACACAAAAAGATAAATTTTTACATTTATAATACATAGTGCAGAATACATCTATTATTATTTTAAAATAGTTTTTTGACTAAAATAAAAACTCCCCTGCTGATCAGGAGAGTTTTTATTTAGGTATCCGAATGGTAAGCTGAATGTACTCTTCGAATTCTTCTTCCTCAGTATTCAGTCTGACGCCGCTGTCTTCCACCATGGACAAGGACTGGCGAATCGTATTCATCGCAATTCTTGTATCCCTGCTGAACGCTTTGCGTCTCGGCTTCGGTTTCTGCTTATTCTGTTCAAGCATTTTCACCACTCGGTCTTCCGTCTGCTTGACGTTTAAGCTTTTCTCGATGATTTCCGCAAGCAATGTGACCTGAAGCTCCGGCTGTTTGAGCGGGATCAGGGCTCTTGCATGGCGTTCCGTGATTTTTTTCTCCATAATCGCATCCTGGACGGGTTCAGGGAGCTTTAACAATCGGAGCTTGTTCGCAATCGTTGACTGGCCTTTTCCTAAGCGCTGCGCCAAGGCTTCCTGTGTTAAATCATGAAGTTCTAACAGCCTTGCGTACGCATGAGCTTCCTCAATGGAGGACAATTCTTCTCTCTGCAGGTTTTCAATCAAAGCGACAGAAGCTGTTTCCGTATCAGAGAAGTTCTTTATAATTGCAGGGATATTTTCCCATTCAAGCGTCTGTACCGCTCTCCAGCGCCTTTCACCCGCAATGAGCTCATATTGTCCTTCATCTTCTGTATGTCTGACAACAATCGGCTGAATGATGCCGTGTGTATGGATAGTCATTGCTAACTCTTTGATCTTTTCATCTGAGAAAATGGTGCGTGGCTGAAAACGGTTGGGAACGATAGCATGTACCGGTATTTCGAGTATCTCTTCTTTGTTTGTATCATGCTCTGCTATCTCCGGTTCCTCTTCCTTCTCACCAAACCCGAAGAAACGAGAGAATGAATGCTTCATGTACCTACACCACCTTTAAAAACTGCCATTTTTATAATTCTATTTTCTCATGGTTTTTCCTGCTGTATCTTCATCAATTTTGCAGAAAATATGATGGAATTGTCACATCAGGCTGTCTAAATTACCCTTCAATTGGCGATTTATTCGGAGTACCCGGTTTTCTCGGATATTTTTTCGGAGTGCTTTTCGTCTTGCGAATGATCATAATGTTCCGTTCACTTTCTTCGACGGGAAGTGTAAATGAATGAACTTGTTCAAGCTCTCCTCCCAATACTTTAATCGCCTTTTGCCCCGCTTTCAGCTCTTCATCAGCGGCTGCTGCTTTTAGTGCCGCAAATACGCCGTTTTTCTTGACAAGCGGCAGACAAAGCTCACTCAGGACTGACAGACGCGCCACCGCACGAGCGGTCACGAGATCAAAGCTTTCCCGGACGTCCTTCCGCTGTCCGAATGTCTCTGCCCTGTCATGGACAAATGTCGTATGCTCTAATTGTAAAGCATCAGAGAGAGTTTCCAAAAACGTAATCCGCTTATTCAGTGAATCGACGATGGTGACATGCAGATGCGGGAAGCAGATTTTGACGGGCAGGCTTGGAAAACCGGCACCGGCGCCAACGTCACAAAGGGTGGTGATCTTTTCAAAATCAATATAAAATGCCGCCGTAATCGAATCATAAAAATGCTTTAGATATACTTCCTTTTTCTCAGTGATGGACGTCAGATTCATTTTTTCGTTCCATTCCACGAGCATCTGGTAATACAACTCGAATTGCTCCAGCTGGCGGTCAGAAAGGGAAATCCCTTTCTCCGCTAAACTGGATGTAAATTCCTCTATATTCATGCCGTCATCCTTTCTATTCAGCTACCTTGGCAATACGGCCCTGCTCCAGGTAAACCAGCAGGATTGAAATGTCTGCCGGATTGACCCCGGAAATACGGGAGGCTTGAGCAACTGATAAAGGACGTACTTCTTTCAGCTTTTGACGGGCTTCAGTAGCAATTCCTTTAATGGCGTCATAATCAATCCGATCAGGGATTTTTTTGTTTTCCATCTTCTTCAGCTTCTCCACTTGCTGCAAGGATTTTTCGATATATCCTTCATATTTCACTTGGATTTCCACTTGTTCCGCCACATCTTGCGGAACCGGAGAATCAGCAGGCGCAAGTTTTGTCACTGTTTCATAGTTCATTTCCGGACGTTTCATTAAATCTGTGCCGCGCACTCCATCTTTCAGCTCGCTTCCGCCGAGTGAACGGATATATTCCTGATTCTCAGGAGACGGCTTGATAATAACAGACCAGAGACGTTTTTTCTCAGCCTCGATCGCCGCTTTTTTCTTTTCAAACGCTTCATAGCGCTCATCCGAAATTAAGCCGATCTCATGGCCGATTTCCGTCAGACGAAGATCCGCGTTGTCATGGCGGAGCAGCAGTCTGTATTCCGCCCGTGAAGTCAGCAGACGGTACGGTTCATTGGTTCCTTTCGTTACCAAATCATCAATCAATACGCCGATATACGCATCGGAACGGCTGAGGATAACCTCTTCTTTTCCAAGCGCTTTGCGGCCTGCGTTAATTCCTGCCATAATTCCTTGCCCGGCTGCTTCCTCATAGCCTGATGTACCGTTAATTTGACCGGCCGTGTACAGGTTAGGGATTTTTTTCGTCTCCAGTGTAGGCCAGAGCTGCGTCGGTACGATCGCATCATACTCAATCGCGTATCCGGCTCTCATCATCTGCACCTTTTCCAGTCCCGGAATGGTCGCCAGCATCCGCTGCTGAACGTCCTCAGGAAGGCTCGTGGATAAACCTTGAACGTATACTTCCTGCGTATTTCTGCCTTCCGGCTCAAGGAAAATCTGGTGACGCGGTTTATCATTAAAGCGAACGACTTTATCTTCAATGGAAGGGCAATATCTCGGTCCTGTTCCCTTAATCATACCGGAATACATTGGTGAACGATGCAGGTTGCTGTCAATGATCTCATGAGTCTCAGGACTCGTGTAAGTCAGCCAGCAAGGCAGCTGATCGGTAATGTATTCAACCGTTTCATATGAGAAAGCGCGCGGAACCGGATCTCCCGGCTGGATTTCCGTTTTGCTGTAATCAATGGAATCGCTTGAGACGCGAGGAGGCGTTCCCGTTTTAAAACGAACGAGATCAAAACCAAGCTCCTCTAAGTGCTCAGAAAGTTTAATAGACGGCTGCTGGTTATTCGGGCCGCTTGAGTAAGACAGATCTCCGAGAATGATCCGCCCTCTTAAATACGTTCCGGTTGTCAGCACGACCGATTTTGCCTTATATTCAGCACCGGTTTGCGTAATGACACCGCGGCACTCACCGTCTTCAATGATTAAACGCTCGGCAATCCCTTGAAGAAGTGTCAGATTCGGTGTTTTTTCCAGCGTATGCTTCATTTCATGCTGATATTGGAATTTATCCGCCTGCGCACGCAGCGCCCGTACGGCCGGACCTTTCCCTGTATTCAGCATTCTCATTTGAATATGAGTTTTATCTATATTTCTAGCCATTTCTCCGCCGAGCGCGTCAATTTCGCGGACGACAATCCCTTTTGCGGGGCCGCCGACAGACGGATTACATGGCATAAACGCAACCATATCAAGATTAATCGTCAAAACAAGCGTTTTAGCTCCCTGGCGCGCGGATGCGAGGGCAGCCTCAACACCGGCATGCCCGGCGCCGATGACGATTACGTCGTATTGGCCTGCTTCATACCCCATGGTTTTTTCCTCCCTTTTATTTACCTAAACAAAATTGTGAAAAGAGCTGATCAATTAAGCTTTCGTGGACGGCATCACCGATGATTTCGCCCAGCAGCTCCCAGCACCTTGTCAGATCAATTTGCACCATATCAATCGGAACATCCTGTTCAATTCCGTTCAGCGCATCATCAATCGCTTGCTTTGCCTGATGCAGAATCGAGATATGACGGGTATTGCTGACATATGTGAGATCTCCGCTTTCGATCGCTCCTGTATAAAATAGCGACTGGATCGCTTCTTCTAAGTCTTGTATACCTTCTTCTTTCAGCAATGAGGTCGTGACGACAGGCCGGCCTTTCGCAAGCTCCTTGACGCGCTCAGCGTCAATCTTAGCCTCAAGATCCGTCTTATTCATAATGACTATGACGTCCATTCCCTCAACAGCTTCAAATAATTTCACATCTTCCTCAGAAAGCTCTTCGCTGTGGTTAAGCACAAGCAATATGAGATCCGCTTCCTTCAGAACCTGGCGTGAGCGTTCTACGCCGATTCTTTCGACGATGTCTTCGGTCTCACGGATTCCGGCGGTGTCGACAAGCCGGAGCGGCACGCCTCGGACATTGACATATTCCTCAATCACATCACGCGTCGTTCCCGGAATATCCGTTACGATCGCCTTCGTTTCATGGACAAGACTGTTAAGCAAAGAAGATTTCCCGACGTTCGGACGGCCGATGATCACGGTAGACAATCCCTCGCGTAAAATTTTCCCCTGCTCAGACGTACGAAGCAGCGCTTCAATTTCTTTCTTCACGCCGCCCGCTTTCTCCACTAGAAGCTGATGTGTCATTTCTTCGACGTCATCATATTCCGGATAATCTATATTAACCTCAACATGGGCAAGTGTTTCTAACAATTCATCCCGAAGACGGCGGACTAGTGCGGAAAGCCGTCCTTCCATCTGGTTCATGGCGACATTCATGGCACGGTCCGTTTTGGCCCTGATCAGATCCATCACCGCTTCCGCCTGTGAAAGGTCAATCCGTCCGTTTAAAAATGCGCGCTTCGTAAACTCACCGGGTTCCGCCAGTCTCGCACCTTCTCTTAAAGCAAGCTGGAGCACCTGATTAACCGTCACAATTCCTCCGTGACAGTTGATTTCAATGACATCTTCCCTTGTGAATGTTCTGGGCGCTCTTAAAACAGACACCATCACTTCCTCAATAATCCGTCCCGTCGTGCTGTCTGCGATATGCCCGTAATGAATGGTATGCGATTCTGCCGAACTGAGCGTTTTGCCTTTCGGACCCTTGTACATTTTGTCGGCAATTTTCACGGCTTCCGGCCCGCTCAGCCGAACGATCGCGATGGCGCCTTCACCCATCGGAGTTGAAATCGCTGCAATTGTATCCATGCTGTTCACCTCTCTTTATCTCTGTTTCCATCTATATAAAAAATTGATTTACGCCAAAATTAAAAGATAACATAGTTTGGTTTGAAGTGGAAGATACGTTATCCACAAAGACAGAAATTCATCCCTTATTACTTTAACTTATCCACATGTGAATAACAATTAATTTTATTTCCTAAAACCTTTTTTATCAACAGCATACACCGAAAAAGAAAAAACTTAAACGCAAAAAATGCGATTCTGCTTAGGAATAGAGCCATTTTCGCCAATAAAAAAACCGAAGTTCCGATTTTACCCGGACTTCGGTTTTCTGCTATCTTTATGGGAAATAACGAGATGGCGGTACCGGCCTTCACCGGTAGAAAAAGTTTTGATATTTGGGTGTCTCGACAGAGCGTCATGGATGATTTTTCTTTCGCCTGACGGCATCGGTTCCAAATGCACATCTTTTTTTGTTTTCGACACCTGCTTGGCCAGCCTGTTTGCCAGCTGATCCAGAATTTCTCTTCTTTTCAGACGATAATTTTCAGCGTCGACAACGGCGTGGCGATACTGACCGGAGCCGCAGTTCAAAACAAGCTGCGTCAATGTTTCCAGAGCATTGAGTGTTTGTCCTCTTTTGCCAATAAGCAGCGCTGCTTTTTCACCTTTAATATGAAAACAAACTGTTTTTTTGTTTTCTTCCGTGACAATCTCAGAAGGCCCCGCAATGGAATTGATGATTTCTTCCAGATACGCTTTCGCTTCCTGAACAGGATTTTTTTTCTCTTCCAGTTCTACGATCGCATTCTTTTTTCCGAAAATACCCAAAAATCCTTTAGATTCTTCCTGCACCACCGTTATTTCTACTTGATCTTCCGTCAGTTGAAGTTCCTGAAGGCCTGATTGAACTGCTTCTTTGACATTCCGTCCCGCAGCAGTCACCTTCTTCACTTTTTCTTTCCTCCCGCTTTCTGCGTTTCCGGATCGTGTTTAATGTCAGGCCCTTTAATAAGGAATGTCTGAGCAATCATAAACAGGTTTCCGACTACCCAATAAAGAGAAAGCGCACTCGGGAAGTTGATCGCAAATACGATGATCATGATCGGCATAATCCATACCATCATTGCCATTTGAGGATTCTGAGATGGATTTCCGGCCATCATCAGCTTCTGTTGGACAAAAGTGGCCACACCGGCAACGATAGGAAGAATATAGTAAGGATCTTTCTCTCCTAAATCAAACCATAAAAAGCTGTGCTGTGAAATGGCTTGCGTACGCATAATCGCGTGGTAGAATCCGATCAAAATCGGCATTTGAATCAGGATCGGAAAACATCCCGCCAGAGGGTTTACCCCGTGCTTTGAAAACAGGGCCATTGTTTCCTGCTGAAGCTTCTGCTGTGTTTTTTGATCTTTTGAGCTGTATTTTTCTCTAAGCTTCTGCATTTCCGGCTGAAGCGCCTGCATCGCTTTTGAGCTTCGAAGCTGCTTGATCATCAGCGGCAGAATCAGCAGACGGATTAAAATCGTAACGATGATGATCGATAAACCATAGTTATCGCCCGTCAGTTTCGCTACGTACGTAATGACTTCTGACAATGGGTACACAACATATTTGTCCCAGAAATGCGGACTATTCGCCGTAATCGGCTCTTTTACACTCGAGCATCCGGCCAGCAGGACGAGCATACCGACCATACTCAGTAGTAACCATATTCTCCTTTTCAAGAACGTTTCCTCCTATACCATTCTTTATAAACCTTGTATGTATTTTAGCATCTTTCAGTTTTAAATGGCGGTCATTTTTCGCCAAACAAAAGGAAGCGCTTTTAAAAACGTGAAGAAAACAAAATATGAGCTATTTTGACGAAGATTTCTTATATAAAGAGGTTTTTCTGAATAAGTGCTGCAGACTTTTTTTTGTTTCTTCAAAACTGAGGTCGGCGGCGGGTTTTCTGGCGATAATAATAAAATCTTTCGGCTTGAGCAGCTCTTTTTCCTCCTGAACCGCCTGTCTGATTAACCGCTTCACCCGGTTGCGCACGACGGCGTTGCCGATTTTTTTACTGACAGAAAGCCCTACCCGGAGCTCTTCCTGCTGCGGCTGATCAAGCGTATACAGCACGAACTGGCGGTTTGCCATAGACGTTCCGCGTTTAAACACTTTTTGAAAATCTTCATTTTTCTTTAACCGATTTCGCTTCTTCACTTTGATTCACTCCGATATTCACTCGCAGAAACTTTTATTACTATCTAAAAAAAACGGGCCGCCGGAATACTGAAGAAGTTTCTCCAGTACCGGGCGACGCATGATCTCTTTTCTCTTAATGTGAAAAAAGACCACTGACATTATTCAGTGGCCTAAGCTGATAATACTTTTCTGCCTTTGCGGCGACGGCGTGCTAATACTAGACGACCGTTTTTTGAACTCATACGGCTTCTGAAGCCATGAACTTTACTGCGTTTACGGTTATTCGGTTGGAATGTTCTTTTCATTTATGACACCTCCCTCGAGGAATAGCTGTTAAAGACAGTCTTACTTATTATATTTGTGCTGCCTATTCATTGTCAACTTCAGCAGTGCTTTTATTTCTTACAACCATAATAGGATAACATACCTTAACCAGATTAGAAACCTTAATTTTCATATTCCTTTTTTTAACGCAAAAACGCCGCGCGCCCTCCAGAAAAAATGGTATGTGGATAATTTTTTGGCCTTTTTTTAATATCCACAACCGTTATCGACAACATTTTCACATTGCTAACCCCTGTGGACAAAGATTTTTCAACAAGTTGTCAGGTTTGTGGATAAGATTACGAGAACCATTGCAAGTCCTCGCTTAATTTGATATTATATTTGTGTTTTAACTCTTAATTACTTATTCACTCCGTTCTCTTTATCCACAAAGTGTGGATAAGTTGTGGATTGTTTTCACACAGCTTGTGTAGATTGTTGTCCACAACTTGTGGAATTTGTCGAAAAGCTATTTTTCTACTATACTATATGTTTTCAACATTTCGTGTGTACGAATGGTCAGAGCCATATGCTCTTTTTTTGTGTTCTATAACAGGAGGAGAGTGCTGATTTTAAAGAAAAGGAGGGCTGTGCCGGATAATGGAGAATATATTAGATCTTTGGAATCAAGCTTTAGCTCAGATAGAGAAAAAGTTAAGCAAACCGAGCTTCGAAACTTGGATGAAGTCGACGAAAGCCCATTCGCTGCAAGGAGATACCTTAACCATCACCGCTCCCAATGAATTTGCCAGAGACTGGCTGGAGTCCAGGTACTTACATCTCATTGCAGATACCATATATGAATTGACCGGGGAAGAATTGAGCGTCAAATTTGTCATTCCTCAAAATCAGGATGCAGAAGACTTTTTGCCGAAACCGCAAGTGAAAAAAGCGGCAAAAGAGGAACCGTCTGATTTTCCCCAAAGCATGCTCAACCCGAAATATACATTCGACACATTTGTCATCGGATCGGGAAACCGATTCGCCCATGCAGCATCACTGGCTGTAGCGGAAGCACCCGCTAAAGCGTACAACCCTTTATTTATTTACGGGGGAGTCGGTTTAGGAAAAACCCACTTAATGCACGCAATCGGCCATTATGTCATTGATCATAATCCTTCAGCCAAAGTGGTGTACCTGTCTTCTGAAAAATTCACAAATGAATTCATCAACTCAATCCGCGACAATAAAGCCGTTGATTTTCGCAACCGCTACCGGAATGTTGATGTACTTTTGATAGATGATATTCAATTTTTAGCCGGAAAAGAACAAACACAAGAAGAGTTTTTCCATACATTCAATACGCTTCATGAAGAAAGCAAACAAATCGTGATTTCCAGCGACAGACCGCCGAAAGAAATTCCGACCCTTGAAGACCGTCTGCGTTCGCGGTTCGAATGGGGATTGATTACGGATATCACGCCGCCTGATCTGGAAACGCGGATTGCCATCCTGAGAAAGAAAGCGAAGGCGGAAGGCCTTGATATTCCGAACGAGGTCATGCTTTACATCGCGAATCAGATTGACAGCAACATCCGTGAACTGGAAGGGGCATTAATCCGGGTTGTTGCCTATTCCTCTTTAATCAATAAAGACATTAATGCGGACCTGGCTGCAGAGGCATTGAAAGATATTATTCCTTCCGCAAAGCCTAAGGTCATCACGATAAAAGAGATTCAGCGGATTGTCGGACAGCAGTTCAACATTAAGCTTGAAGATTTCAAAGCGAAAAAGCGTACGAAATCGGTTGCGTTCCCAAGGCAGATTGCCATGTATCTCTCCAGAGAAATGACAGACTCTTCTTTGCCTAAAATCGGGGAAGAATTTGGCGGGAGAGACCATACAACCGTCATTCATGCTCATGAAAAGATTTCAAAACTGCTGATTGATGACGAGCAGCTTCAGCAGCAGGTAAAAGAAATAAAAGAACAGCTTAAATAAAAGAGCCCGCGGATGAATCGGGGAAAGTGTGAATAACTTTTCGCTAGCCATGCACAGTCTGTCCACATGTGGATAGGCTGTGTTTCCTGTCTTTTTCACAACTTATCCACAAATCCACAGGCCCTACTATTACTACTGCTATTTTTAAAATATATTAATTATATTATCCGTTAGGAGGATAAACATGAAATTTACGATTCAAAAAGATCGTTTAGTTGAAAGTGTACAAGACGTTCTAAAAGCCGTTTCATCCAGAACCACAATTCCCATTCTCACCGGTATTAAGATCGTAGCCTCAGATGAAGGAGTATCTTTTACGGGAAGCGATTCTGATATTTCAATCGAGTCATTCATTCCGAAAGAAGATGATGACAAAGAAATCGTAACGATTGATCAGCCGGGAAGTATCGTGCTGCAAGCGCGTTTCTTCAGCGAAATCGTTAAAAAACTGCCGATGGCGACGGTTGAAATCGAAGTTCAAAATCAATATTTAACAATTATCCGTTCCGGAAAAGCGGAATTTAATTTGAACGGTCTTGATGCAGATGAATATCCGCATCTTCCGCAAATCGAAGAGCACCATGCCATTCAGATTCCGACGGATCTTTTGAAAAACTTAATCCGTCAAACCGTGTTTGCTGTGTCCGCCTCAGAAACACGCCCTATCTTGACAGGTGTAAACTGGAAAGTGGAAAACGGTGAATTATTATGCACTGCCACGGATAGCCATCGGCTCGCTTTAAGAAAAGCAAAGCTTGATATTCCGGAAGACAGCTCTTATAACGTCGTCATCCCCGGAAAAAGTTTAACCGAGCTGAGCAAAATTCTTGATGACAATCAAGAGCTGGTGGATATCGTCATTACAGAAACCCAAGTTCTGTTTAAAGCGAAAAACGTCTTGTTCTTCTCAAGGCTGCTTGACGGAAACTATCCGGATACGACCAGCTTGATTCCGCAGGAAAGCAAAACGGAAATCGTCGTGAACACAAAAGAATTTTTACAGGCGATAGACCGTGCTTCTTTATTGGCGAGAGAAGGCCGCAACAACGTTGTAAAGCTTTCTGCCAAACCGGCGGACTCGCTTGAAATTTCATCAAATTCTCCTGAAATCGGGAAAGTGGTCGAAGCTGTGCTCGCTGACCGGATTGACGGTGAGGAATTAAATATTTCATTCAGTCCAAAATATATGATGGACGCACTGAAAGTACTTGAAGGAGCGGACATCCGTATCAGCTTTACGGGAGCGATGAGACCGTTTCTTATCCGTACGCCGAATGATGAAACCATCGTTCAGCTCATCCTTCCGGTCCGAACGTATTAATCAAACAGAATGTGCTGCCGGCTTAGTTCGGCAGCTTTTCTGTTCATCAGCCAGCTCCCTCAAGTTTTCCCTTTCCTTATTTCAGGATTTTTTAGTACAATTAGATATTAGTGATATTTGAAAGAGGTCGATATTATGGCAAATCCGATTTCGATTGACACAGAAATGATTACGCTTGGCCAGTTTTTAAAATTAGCCGATGTGATTCAGTCCGGCGGTATGGCGAAATGGTTTCTGAGCGAGCATGAGGTGACAGTCAACAATGAACCTGACAATCGCCGCGGCAGAAAGCTTTATGTTGGAGACGTGGTCGCGATTGAAGGATTTGGTTCATTTCAAGTCGTCAATTAAAGCGGGTGACAGCGGTTGTATATCCAAAATTTAGAATTAACATCCTACCGTAATTATGAGCGCGCTGAGCTTCAATTCGAAAACAAGGTGAATGTGATCATCGGAGAGAACGCCCAAGGCAAAACCAATCTGATGGAAGCCATCTATGTCCTTTCGATGGCAAAATCACACCGCACCTCAAATGATAAAGAACTTATACGGTGGGACGAAGACTATGCTAAAATAGAAGGAAGAGTGATGAAGCGCAACGGGGACATCCCGATGCAGTTAGTCATCTCCAAAAAAGGTAAAAAGGGCAAGGTCAATCACATAGAACAGCAAAAACTCAGTCAGTATGTCGGAGCGCTGAACACCATTATGTTCGCCCCGGAGGACTTAAATCTCGTCAAAGGCAGCCCGCAGGTCAGGAGGAGATTTCTTGATATGGAGATCGGGCAGGTTTCTGCTGTTTATCTGTATGATTTATCTCTTTATCAAAAAATCCTTTCCCAGCGGAATCATTTTCTGAAACAGCTGCAAAGCCGGAAACAGACTGACCGGACTATGCTTGACGTTCTCACTGATCAGCTGATTGAGGCAGCCGCAAAAGTTGTCGCCAAACGTCTGCAGTTTACGGCGCAGCTTGAAAAATGGGCGCAGCCGATCCATTCGGGCATTTCCCGGGGGCTTGAGGAACTGACGCTTAAGTATCACACGGCGCTTGATGTATCAGATCCTAAAGATTTGTCGAAAATAGGTAACAGCTACCAGGAGTCTTTTTCGAAATTAAAAGAAAAAGAAATAGAACGGGGCGTCACCTTATTCGGACCGCATCGGGATGATGTCCTTTTTTATGTGAACGGACGCGATGTGCAGACTTACGGTTCGCAGGGACAGCAGCGTACGACGGCTTTGTCTTTGAAACTGGCCGAAATAGATTTGATTCATGAAGAAATCGGAGAATATCCCATTTTACTTTTGGATGATGTACTAAGCGAGCTGGATGATTACCGCCAGTCCCATTTGCTTCATACAATCCAAGGCCGTGTGCAGACATTTGTCACCACGACGAGCG
This sequence comes from Bacillus siamensis KCTC 13613, assembly GCF_000262045.1. Lineage (GTDB taxonomy): Bacteria > Bacillota > Bacilli > Bacillales > Bacillaceae > Bacillus > Bacillus siamensis. The sequence goes on along the minus strand of NZ_AJVF01000039.1, from coordinate 5,249 downwards.
TGGATGGCATTGACCACGAAACCTTACATCAAGCAGGAATGTTCCGTGTGGAAAACGGTGCGTTAGTGAAGTGAAGAAATGAGGTGAGCGATTGTATATTCATTTAGGTGACGACTTTGTCGTTTCAACACGCGATATCGTCGGCATTTTTGACTGCAAGGTCAATGTATCGCCGATCGTTGAAGAATTTCTGGACAGACAGAAAGAAAAAGTAGTGCCGTCCGTAAACGGCACGCCAAAGTCTATCGTAGTCACGACTGAGAATATATATTACTCTCCCTTATCTTCCGGCACACTGAAGAAACGTGCGCAATTTATGTTAGAAATAGATTCTTAGCGGATCTTTACAATGAATATATCGTTTAAGAAAAGTGTAGGTGAATGTGCATGGCTATGGAACAGCAGCAAAATAGTTATGATGAGAATCAGATACAGGTATTAGAAGGGTTGGAAGCTGTTCGAAAGAGACCGGGGATGTACATCGGATCAACTAACAGCAAAGGCCTTCACCATTTGGTATGGGAAATCGTCGACAACAGTATAGACGAAGCCCTGGCCGGTTATTGTACAGATATTAACATCGTGATTGAGAAAGATAACAGCATTACCGTTACAGACAACGGGCGCGGAATTCCGGTCGGTATCCAAGAGAAGATGGGCCGCCCTGCGGTTGAAGTCATCATGACCGTTCTTCACGCCGGCGGTAAATTTGACGGAAGCGGATATAAAGTATCCGGCGGTCTTCACGGTGTAGGGGCGTCTGTCGTAAACGCCTTGTCGACCACTCTTGATGTTACGGTTCATCGTGACGGGAAAATCCATTATCAGGCGTATGAACGCGGTGTTCCGGCGGCTGATCTTGAAGTGATCGGTGACACTGACAAGACCGGGACGATTACGCACTTCGTTCCCGATCCGGAAATTTTCAAAGAAACAACTGTATATGACTATGATCTGCTTTCAAACCGTGTCCGCGAATTGGCCTTCCTGACAAAAGGCGTAAACATCACGATTGAAGACAAACGTGAAGGACAAGAACGGAAAAACGAGTACCACTACGAAGGCGGAATCAAGAGCTACGTTGAGTACTTAAACCGTTCCAAAGAAGTCGTTCACGAAGAGCCGATTTATATCGAAGGCGAGAAAGACGGCATTACGGTTGAAGTTGCATTGCAATACAACGACAGCTATACAAGCAATATTTATTCTTTCGCGAATAATATCAACACATACGAAGGCGGCACGCACGAGGCCGGATTTAAAACCGGTCTGACCCGTGTCATAAACGACTATGCAAGAAGAAAAGGGATTTTCAAAGAAAATGATCCGAATTTAAGCGGGGATGATGTGAGAGAAGGGCTGACTGCCATTATTTCAATTAAGCACCCTGATCCGCAATTTGAAGGGCAGACGAAAACGAAGCTCGGCAACTCTGAAGCAAGAACGATCACTGATACGCTGTTTTCTGCTGCGCTGGAAACATTCCTTCTTGAAAATCCGGATTCAGCCCGCAAAATCGTTGAAAAAGGCTTAATGGCCGCAAGAGCGCGGATGGCGGCGAAAAAAGCGCGGGAATTGACCCGCCGCAAAAGCGCGCTTGAGATTTCCAATCTGCCGGGCAAACTGGCGGACTGTTCTTCTAAAGATCCGAGCATTTCCGAGCTCTATATCGTAGAGGGTGACTCTGCGGGCGGATCAGCGAAACAGGGACGGGACCGCCATTTCCAAGCCATTCTGCCGCTGCGCGGTAAGATTCTGAACGTTGAGAAAGCCAGACTTGATAAGATTCTCTCAAATAATGAGGTCAGATCAATGATTACGGCTCTCGGCACGGGTATCGGAGAAGATTTTAATCTTGAAAAAGCGCGTTATCATAAAGTAGTCATCATGACGGATGCCGATGTCGACGGCGCCCACATCAGAACGCTTTTATTAACGTTCTTCTACAGATACATGCGGGAAATCATCGAAAACGGCTATGTCTACATTGCCCAGCCGCCGCTTTATAAAGTGCAGCAGGGAAAACGGGTGGAATACGCTTATAACGATAAGCAGCTTGACGAGCTTTTAAAAGAGCTTCCGCAATCGCCTAAGCCCGGCCTCCAGCGTTATAAAGGTCTCGGAGAAATGAACGCGACTCAGCTTTGGGAAACGACAATGGATCCGGCGACCAGAACGCTTCTGCAAGTCAATCTTGAAGATGCGATGGATGCTGATGAGACGTTCGAAATGCTGATGGGCGACAAAGTAGAACCGCGCAGAAACTTCATAGAAGCAAACGCCAGATATGTGAAAAACCTTGATATTTAACCATGAAAGCCTTATTTTCGTTAAGAAATAAGGCTTTTTTCTCAAAGCGGCTTCAAGCAGCCTCTGCAAACCCGCAAAACCCGTATATTCTGCTAAATTAATGTGTATAAACACAAGTTTATTGATATAATGGAGAATAGTGAAATCGTATTGAAGATCATAATGGACAATCTACTCCCACATTATTTCATGTGATACTTCAGGGAGGTTTTTTTAATGAGTGAACAAAACACACCACAAGTACGTGAAGTCAATATCAGCCAGGAAATGCGGACATCCTTCCTGGACTATGCAATGAGCGTTATCGTATCCCGGGCGCTTCCGGATGTGCGTGACGGTCTGAAGCCGGTTCACAGACGGATTTTGTACGCAATGAATGATTTAGGCATGACCAGTGACAAACCATATAAAAAATCTGCCCGTATCGTCGGCGAAGTTATCGGTAAGTACCACCCGCACGGTGATTCAGCGGTTTACGAATCAATGGTCAGAATGGCGCAGGATTTTAACTACCGCTACATGCTTGTTGACGGACACGGCAACTTCGGTTCAGTTGACGGCGACTCTGCGGCTGCGATGCGTTACACAGAAGCGAGAATGTCAAAAATCGCAATGGAAATTCTGCGTGACATTACGAAAGACACGATTGACTATCAAGACAACTATGACGGTTCAGAAAGAGAACCTGCCGTCATGCCTTCGAGATTTCCGAATCTGCTCGTAAACGGAGCTGCCGGTATTGCGGTCGGAATGGCGACAAACATTCCCCCGCATCAGCTTGGAGAAGTCATTGAAGGCGTGCTTGCCGTAAGTGAGAATCCTGAGATCACAATCCAAGAGCTGATGGAATATATTCCGGGCCCGGATTTTCCGACGGCCGGTCAGATTTTAGGCCGGAGCGGCATCCGCAAGGCATATGAATCCGGACGGGGATCAATCACGATCCGGGCTAAGGCTGAAATCGAAGAGACATCCTCGGGAAAAGAAAGAATTATTGTCACGGAACTTCCTTATCAGGTCAACAAAGCGAGATTAATTGAAAAAATCGCAGATCTCGTCCGGGACAAAAAAATCGAAGGAATCACCGATCTGCGTGACGAATCCGACCGTAACGGAATGAGAGTCGTCATCGAGATCCGCCGTGACGCCAATGCTCACGTCATTCTGAATAACCTGTACAAACAAACGGCCCTGCAGACGTCTTTTGGAATCAACCTGCTGGCGCTCGTTGACGGACAGCCGAAGGTATTAAACCTGAAAGAATGTCTGGAGCATTATCTTGATCACCAAAAGGTCGTGATCCGACGCAGAACGGCTTACGAACTTCGCAAAGCGGAGGCGAGAGCTCACATTCTGGAAGGGTTAAGAATCGCTCTCGATCATTTAGACGCGGTGATTTCTCTTATCCGTAGTTCTCAGACGGCTGAAATTGCGAGAACGGGTTTAATCGAACAATTTTCACTGACTGAAAAACAGGCGCAAGCCATTCTGGACATGCGTCTTCAGCGATTAACCGGTCTGGAGCGCGAAAAGATCGAAGAGGAATATCAATCACTTGTTGCGCTTATCGCCGAGCTGAAAGATATTTTAGCCAATGAAGAAAGAGTGCTCGAGATCATCCGTGAAGAACTCAACGAAATCAAAGAGCGGTTCAATGATGAGAGACGCACTGAAATCGTTACGTCCGGTCTTGAAACAATTGAGGATGAAGATCTCATCGAGAGAGAAAACATCGTCATCACGCTGACTCATAACGGCTATGTTAAGCGTCTCCCAGCGTCCACATACCGCAGCCAAAAACGGGGCGGAAAAGGCGTGCAGGGAATGGGAACGAATGAAGATGACTTTGTGGAACACTTAATTTCTACATCGACGCACGATACGATTCTATTCTTCTCTAATAAAGGGAAGGTATATCGTTCAAAAGGATATGAAATTCCTGAATACGGCCGTACCGCAAAAGGCATTCCGATTATTAACCTCCTGGAGGTTGAAAAAGGCGAATGGATTAATGCCATTATTCCGGTCAGCACATTTGATGAGGAGCTTTACCTCTTCTTCACGACCAAACAAGGGGTGTCGAAACGTACGGCACTGTCCCAGTTTGCGAATATACGGAATAACGGACTGATCGCTTTAGGTCTTCGGGAAGACGATGAACTGATGGCCGTCCGTCTGACTGACGGCAAGAAACAAATCATCATCGGAACGAAGAACGGCTTGCTGATCCGTTTCCCTGAAGAAGATGTAAGACAAATGGGGCGCACCGCTGCAGGTGTCAAAGGCATCACGCTGACAGATGATGATGTCGTGGTAGGCATGGAGATTCTTGAAGAAGACTCCCATGTTCTCATAGTGACAGAAAACGGCTACGGCAAACGTACGCCGGCCTCAGAATACAGAGTCCAAAGCCGGGGCGGAAAAGGCCTTAAAACATGTAAAATCACTGACAGCAACGGTCCGCTAGTAACAGTAAAAGCTACAAGAGGCGAAGAAGACTTAATGATTATTACGGCAAGCGGCGTGTTAATCAGAATGGATATTAACGATATCTCCACTACGGGACGTGTAACACAAGGCGTCCGTCTGATCCGCATGTCCGATGAAGAGCACGTGGCCACTGTGGCACTAGTGGAAAAGAATGAAGAAGAGCCGGAAGAAATGGAAGAAGAATAGATGAAAAAGCGCAGCTGTAACAGGCTGCGCTTTTTCTATATAAAGAAACGAAAAAAGCTTTGACACACAGCGATGATGCTGATATAATTCTTTTTGTTGTCTTTTCAACATAAAGACAGTCTGCTAAAAAAAGTTTTTTCGAAAAAGTATTGACCTATCAAACTGAAAATGTTATGATTAAGAGGTCGCTTCAAGAGAAGCAAAAAAGTTCTTTGAAAACTAAACAAGACAAAACGTACCTGTTAATTCAAAGTTTTAAATAA